>NZ_CXOP01000002.1 GCF_001269345.1 Limnohabitans sp. 2KL-27
GCCCACACCCAGGCTGTCGTAAGCGCTGTTGCTCGCGTCAAACGTCCACGCACCCGTAGACCCATCGAGCGCCAGGCCCGCAGGCGTGTTGCCCACCACCGCATAGGTGGCCGTGCTGTTGTCATCCGCGTCGGTCGAGGTCAGCGTGCCGCTGATCGTCGCGCCCTCGTTGACCGGCCGCGCCGTCGTGTACGTCGCCACAGGCGCATCGTTGGCGCCCGTCACCGTGATCGTGAAGCTCTCAGTGTCGCTGCCGCCATTGCCGTCGCTGACCAAGTAAGTCACGGGAATTTGCTGCGTCGCGCCAGCAGCCAAGTCCTGGTAATCAGCGTGGCCAGGATCAAACGACCAGATGCCGTTCGTGCCGATCGACAGGCCCGCAATTGCGTTGCCCACCAGCGCGTACGTCGCGCCATCATTCGTGTCCGCGTCCGTGCGGGTCAACTGGCCCGAGATCGTCGCCAAATCTTCTGTCGCACTTTGCGCCGTCGTGTACGTCGCCACAGGCGCGTCGTTGGTGCCCTGCACCGTGATCGTGAAGCTGTTGGTCGCGCCTGCGCYCTGGTCATCAGTCACCGAGTAGTTGACCGTCACCGAAGCGGTCTCGCCCACACCCAAACTGTTGTACGCGCTGTTATTCGCGTCAAACGTCCACGCACCCGTAGACCCATCGAGCGCCAGGCCCGCAGGCGTGTTGCCCACCACCGCATAGGTGGCCGTGCTGTTGTCATCCGCGTCGGTCGAGGTCAGCGTGCCGCTGATCGTCGCGCCCTCGTTGACCGGCCGCGCCGTCGTGTACGTCGCCACAGGCGCATCGTTGGCGCCCGYCACYGTGAYCGTGAWCGCTYKCWSAACGTATGCCCCGTTGTTGTCGGTCACACGCGCGGTGTAACTCTGCGTGACAGAAGCGCCTTCTGCCAACGCCTTGACATCGGCATCATCGTTATCGAGCGTGTAGGTCCAAACCCCGGTCGATGAATCAATCTGGATCGAACCATATGTCGTCGAAGGCGTGCCCTCGATGCTCCATAGCCGGGTCGCACCCGCATCCACATCAGAAGCACTCAAGGCACCAGAAATGCTGGCTGTGCCTGAGACAGCACTACCATCATCAAGATTTCCAGCCTCAATCACCGTACCTGCATTGGCCCCGGCAGTCGTGGTCAATGTTGGGACGTCGTTGGTGCCAACAATGGTGACCGTGATCGCTTGCTCAACGTATGCCCCGTTGTTGTCGGTCACGCGCGCCGTGTAACTCTGCGTGACAGAAGCGCCTTCTGCCAACGCCTTGACCTCGGCATCCTCGTTATCGAGCGTGTAGGTCCACACCCCGGTCGATGCATTGATCTGGATCGAACCATATGTCGTCGGGGCCGCGCCCTCAATGCTCCATACTTGGGTCGCACCCGTATCCACATCAGAAGCACTCAGGGCTCCAGTAATGCTGGCCGTGCCTGAAAAGACATTGCCATTGTCAAGATTTCCAGCCTCAATCACCGTGCCCGACTGCGCAGCACTGCTGTTGGTGATCGTAGGTCCATCATTACTGCCGATGATCGTAATGGTTACCGTGGTCGTTGTTCCATCGACGGTCAGAACAGAAAAGACGTCCGAAGCGGAAGCACCCTGCGCCAAACTTTGCAACGCACTGCTTGAACTGGTCAGGGCGTAATTCCAAACGCCATTCGAGTCAACGCTAAAGTTGCCATACGAGCTGGCAGTATTGGCTTGAGGCTGGAAAGCTGACTCCCCAGTATCCAAATCAGTGGCCGTAAGCAAGCCACTGACACCAACGAGGCTGTCCTCTCCCATTTGAGCTGCAAAGTTCCCAGACACAACTGGTATGTCATTGACCGCCGTAACCATCACATTCGCAGTGATGTTGAGAGATTGAGTCTCGTTATCGGACGCGCTCGATAAGTTGTTACCACTGTCCGTGATAGACAAGAGCCTGAGCGAACGGGGACCCGGAGTAGGGTTATCAACGTTCAAATTTTGATAGGACGAATAGAGAAGAGCATTCTTTAGAGCGGTGCTGATCATCCCAGCGTCGCTGGTGATACTGACCGTGAAAACGCCGCCACTCTCAGTTATGGCCCAGTTCCAGTCGAAGGTTGCTCCCGAATCAAGGACGGATAAGCTATTGGAGGTAGCAGTTGGCGCCAGAACAATCTGTACCCCATCAAACCAGATGACTTCCTGGTTCGCATCCATGACCCCGGTAACCCGAAAAGTCAGTGCAGTGATTCGTTGATTTGTTGAATCGCCTGTGCCATAGCCTATGGATACCGACCTGAAAAGCAGCATGGGATCCCCCGGAAGCGCGGGGTCCACCACGGGGTTGCCATCTGAATCTAACGCTGCAAGGTTGTCACCCTCAACAAACTGTATGGAGGAACTAAAAGGTACTGCAGAAAGAGTTGGCGCCGCCAAAACCTGCTTGAACCCCTCCCTCGCCTCAGCACTGAAAGGCGCCTTGGGTGCAGCTTGCACGTCCAGCACCCAGCTGCCGCCCTTGTCTTCATGACCCACCAAACCGCTGGAAGCGAAGACGTGTGCACCGGTAACGTTTGCAACTGTGTTGATGAAGTTCATACCAATATCTCCGTGACCGGTCTTGCAGGACCAAAAAGCGATTTGAAGGGGGTTTGTGGCAGCGGCGCCAAGCAGGCCGCTGCGTTGAGAAAATGTCTGCGCGTCCAGGCGTTGACCGCCCAAAATGACCTCGCCAGGAGCTCCATGGCCCAGCACGTGCAGCTGGGCCAAAGAGGGGTCATTCATGAGTTGCGCCATGATGGCCAGGGGCTCATCTTGGGGCGTGATCGGAATGGCGTGTATGCCCGCGTCGAGCCCTTGCAGCAGCGCGTCAACCTGTTGAACGCTGGGGTCGTAAACGAGTGCTTGTGTCATGGCAAATGTCTCTGCTTGTGGGCTAATGCGGGGCGTGGTCATCGGTATGTACCTAGGTATTTTCCGTAATTTTAGCCATTTTGGCAGTATTGACAAGTAGTGATCGAAATAATCATCAATAAATTATGGCGCAGATGTTTTTCGGCGTTTTTGTGCATTTTCGTATTCCCCCTCAGTTCACTGGGTAGATCAAGGGGTCGAGGTCGGTGCGCCAGTCGGGTCCCCATGTGGTTTCAACCCAGTTGGGTTGCGTGATCACAAAGTTGTGCCCCGTGAGTGCCGAGTTGGCACCGCTTTCGAACTCGATGCGCACGGAGGCGCTCTTGGCCGCAGAGGTGGTGTCTAGCCATGTCGACAAATCGATCTCAACCGCTGAGGCATGGGTTTGCCCCTGCACAATGCCCAACAGGTGTGACATCACTTGGGCCGCGGCCTCGGGTGATGTGCTGTTGTTGATGCCAGACTGGGTCACCAATTTTGTGAATGGCGAAAGGTCAATCAAATCGGTGCTGGCATTGAAGTCGCTGATGATGAGGCGCACGTCTTGCCGGTCGTTATGAATCGCAAACACATCGCGCCCGTTGCCACCCGATGCGTGCACGGTGCCCGACAGGGCCACCAAGACGTCGTCACCGGCCCCGCCTTCCAGGCGGGCTTCGTTGGCCAAAACCTCAGCAGAGGTTTTGCCTGTGGTGTTACCGGGGGATTGGCCAGCCAAGAGGATGTCGTCGCCCTCTCCACCCAGCACTTGCGGCATGCTGCTGCCGACGACTTTGGTGGTGGCCCCATTGCCACGGGCCCAGACGATGTCGTTGCCGCCCGCTGCAATGATGTGGTCGGCCGAGCCGCTGCTCGAGATGTAGTCGGCACCTTCGGTCAGTTGCAACTGCAGACCATTGGCCGCGGTGTTGAGTTGGTAGGCTGCGGTGGTTTGACCCGAGGCGTTTTCAAGAACGATGGTTTCGGCGTCGGTCAAAACAGCGCCACCGTCTACAAAGCTGACAGCCAAAAGGCCTTGGCTGTTGGGTGTGAGGTTGGTGATGCCGCTCAATGCGCTGAGGGACACGCCAGTGGGCAAGTTGCTGTTGTTCCAACCCAACATGTACACGCCAATGAAGCCGTATCGGCCCGTTTCATCGGTACCAAAGTCGCGCACACTGGCATCAACGATCATGGTCAGATCCTCGCCAGACCCGCCCACAAAAAGAGACTTCTCTTCGGCATAGAAGAAATCATGCCTTGAATCAGTGCCCAAATAAGTGGTGAAGAGCTCGCCCGATTTGAGCGTTGCGGCATACGCTTGGGTGTAGTTCGTCGGGTGGCTGATGCTGAAAGGGCCTTGGTTGCTGACGTTGTTGGGGGATGTCTCTTGCGCTGAGATGGTCAAACCGCTGATGGCCGTGGTCCAGCCAGAGACTTGACCCAGGAGGCTTCCGCCAGATGCGACCAAAGGCAGGGTGCGTGATACGCCCCCTGCATCGGTGTAGAGACCCGTGAAGTTGAGGCCGCCGTCAAGGTCTTCGAACATGCCGTTGACGCGAACGACGGCGTTGCCGTTGGCCATTTTGTAGACGTTCACAGCCAGTTCAGGGCTAACACTGGACGACCAGGTTGGTGCGTCTTGTGCACCACTGACCGCAAAGGCGGCAAGCCCAGTGGCCACCAAGCCCCCGGTGTCGCGCACCACCATGACGAATTTGTCCAAATCGGTTTGGATGTTGGTCAAGGATGCGGTCTCTACAGCACTGGCATCCACCTGGTAACTGAGCGTGGCGGTGTTGCCACCCTGGTGCGTCAAGGTCACCGTGCCAAAGTTGCCGGCTTGTGTCCATTGCGTGGCATTGACCTGGGTCCAACCACCCCAGGTGGTGTCGTGCAGCAAACTCGGCAGGGGGCCGTCCACATCGCTGAAGGTCAACGTGCGCGTCAGGCCCGTGCCCGTGACGGCGAGCACTGGCGCGTCGTTCACGGGAATGAGGTCCAGCGTGAGGGTGTATTCAGAAAGACTGAACTGGCCTTGCGAGTCCTGAACCTTGAAGGAGAAGGTCTGGTCGGTGTCGGCGTTAGCGACAGGTGTGTAGATCAGATTGCCAGCAATGATCTGGTCGATGCCAATGGCTTGAGGTGCCACAACGGCCACGCCATTGAGCCTGAGCACGCCCTGCGCGGGCAGGCTGGTGATTTGCACGCCGGCGAAGCTGTCTGCCGGGTCTTGGTCTGCAAAGACACCAAAGTCAGATGCGGTCAAAGCCTTTGCCACATCCTCGGTCACGGCCGCGGTGTCATTGGCAGAAGTGGGGGGGGCGTTGGTCACGGCCGGATCCAGCTTGACGCTGGCCAGCGCGGTGTTCATGGCTGCCACATTGTTGCCTGCCAAGTCGGCCATGCTGCCAGCAAAGCCCAGCAAAGTGATGCCCGATGTGGCCGTGTCAGCGGATGTGACGGTGTAGCTGAAGCTGGCTTGAGTGGAGCTTGCGCCACTGTTGACCACAACGCTGCCAGGCACCAACGCAGCGCTGACGGTGCGGGAGGAACCAGATGGGTTATTGAGCTGCACCTGCAAACTGGCGTCGGCACCCACCGTGAGCACGGCATCAAACTGCAGCGTGAAGTTCAACACACGGGCCAGGCCGTAGGTGGCCGCTTCGGGGTACTCGCTGGTGGTGCTTAACACTTTCGGAGCTAGCGTATCGATCACCAAGGTACCCGCAGGATTGACAGCTGCGCTGAGTGCCGTCAACGCATTACCCGCAGCATCTTTGAAGGTGCCAGCAAAACTGCTGACCATCAGGTCAGCCACATTGCTGTCGCCACTGGCCACGGTGTAATTGAACACCAAGGCAGTGCTGCCACTGCCGCTGGCATAGGTTGCGGTCGCGCCGTTACTCAGCGTCAAGGTGGGGGTGCCGGTCACAGTGATCGCTTCGGTCGTGTTGACCGTGAAGGCCACTGTCTTGCCCGCGTTCAAAAATCCAGCGCCACCTGTGATGCCAGTTCCAGAAACTGCAATGGATGAAACCGTGGGCGCCGCGGTATCGATCACCAAAGTGCCCGTGGGGTTGACCGCTGCGCTCAGCGCCGTCAACGCGTTACCCGCAGCATCTTTGAGGGTGCCAGCAAAACTGCTGACCATCAGGTCAGCCGCGCTGCTGTCGCCACTTCCCACGGTGTAGTTGAACACCAAGGCAGTGCTGCCACTGCCGCTGGCATAGGTTGCAGTCGCGCCGTTGCTCAGCGTCAAGGTGGGGGTGCCCGTCACGGTGACGGCTTCGCTCGTGTTGACCGTGAAGGCCACTGTCTTGCCCTCTCCGAGCAAGCCAGCTCCAGCGGAAATTCCAGTTCCAGAAACTGCAATGGATGAAACCGTGGGCGCCGCGCTATCGATCACCAAAGTGCCCGTGGGGTTAACCGCTGCGCTGAGCGCCGTCAACGCGTTACCCGCAGCATCTTTGAGGGTGCCAGCAAAACTGCTGACCATCAGGTCAGCCGCGCTGCTGTCGCCACTTCCCACGGTGTAGTTGAACACCAAGGCAGTGCTGCCACTGCCGCTGGCATAGGTTGCAGTCGCGCCGTTGCTCAGCGTCAAGGTGGGGGTGCCCGTCACGGTGATGGCTTCGGTCGTGTTGACAGTGAAAGCCACCGCCTTACCCGCGTTGAGCAAGCCAGCACCAGCTGTGATGCCAGTTCCAGAAACTGCAATGGATGAAACCGTAGGCGCCGCGGTGTCGATCGCCAAAGTGCCGGTGGGGTTGACCGCTGCGCTGAGCGCCGTCAATGCATTACCCGCAGCATCTTTGAGGGTGCCAGCAAAACTGCTGACCATCAGGTCAGCCGCGCTGCTGTCGCCACTTCCCACGGTGTAGTTGAACACCAAGGCAGTGCTGCCACTGCCGCTGGCATAGGTTGCAGTCGCGCCGTTGCTCAGCGTCAAGGTGGGGGTGCCCGTCACAGTGATGGCTTCGCTCGTGTTGACCGTGAAAGCCACCGCATTACCCGCGTTGAGCAAGCCAGCACCAGCTGTGATGCCAGTTCCAGAAACTGCAATGGATGAAACCGTAGGCGCCGCGGTGTCGATCGCCAAGGTGCCTTCGGGGTTGAAGGCTGCGCTGGTCAAAGCGTTGCCTGCCGTATCCCTTAAGGTACCAGCAAAACCGGTGACCGTCAGATCAGCGGCACTGCTGTGGCCACTGGCTACGGTGTAGTTGAACACCAAGGTATTGGTGCCACTTCCGCTGGCATAGGCTGCAGTCGCACCGTTGCTCAGTGTCAAGGTGGGGGTGCCAGTGACGGTGATGGCTTCAGTCGTGCTGAGCGTGAAGGCCACTGTCTTGCCTGGGCTGAGCAACCCAGTGCCAGAGGTCAAGTCCGTGCCAGCAGCCGTGACAGAAGAAGCTGTGGGTACCACAGTGTCCACCGTCACAGACAGTGCTGCTGAAGGTGCAGAGACAAAGCTGCCCACTTGTATGGTGCTGGTGATGCTGCTGACAGTTGCATCGCCAGAGGCCAGATTTGTTGTGGGCGTGACATTGGCAACGCCAGAGGAAACCTCTGCTGCGGTAACCAAGCGCTCTGCAACCAAAGACCCGTTGGCATAGAGGCGAACGGTGCTGCTCACCGTCGCACCTGTGTCCGTCAAAGAGACGGCAAAGGTGGGAGTGGTCGAGCTGGTGCGGTCGTCTGTGGTGCTGGAGCCCAAGTCACTTGCTGCCACCAAATCTGGCGTGCCGGTGGGTACAGGTGCATTGAGGAAGAGCGACTGCGCAGTGCTGAAGATGGTGCCGTTGACATCGTCGTGCACGCGCACTTCGATGGCTGCAACACCAGCAGCCAATTTGGATGTGGCCGTGTAACCCAGGGTGGTCAACGCCGTGTTGACCACAGCCGTGGCGCCCACCAGGGTGTAGGTGGTTTGATTGCCACTCTCGACAGGGGTGCCGGACCAATTCAAGCCTGCGCCAACACCTAAAGACAGGCTGCCGCCGCGTGCGACGAGCTCAACGGTTTGGATGTCGGTGGCATACAAATCGTCTTTGATCTGTATTGATGCCGCGGCAGAGCCACCCAATGCGCTCAAAGGCAAAGCGGCACTCGATGCGGGCAAGACCACGCTTGAGGGGTCGTTCACAGCCACGGTGATCAGGCCTGCATCACCTGCGACGCTACGCCAGCCAGTGAGGCGCACCGTGTTAGTTGCAGTATTGGCCAAGATGATGCCAAGTGGGTTGGCATCGTTTGCTGTGGTCTCAAAGTACAGCATGTTCGCCGTCGTAGAGCCATCACCCGCAACGACCCAAGCATCAACGGTGCTTTCGCTACGAGCAGCCTCCGAGCTGACCAACTGAACATTGGATGGCAGTCGAATAAAGTCGCCCACCGACAAGTCGGTGATGGTGTCAAACGAGCCAACGGTTGAGCCGGTGGAGTCAGCATTGAAAACAAATACGTCATTGCCCGCACCGCCTGTGAGGCTGTCCACGCCTTCACCACCGGTGAGGGTGTCATGGCCTGCGCCACCGGCCAAGGTGTCGTTGCCTGCGCCGCCTGTGAGGCTGTCATTGGCTGCACCACCACTGGCGGTAATGGCTGCGCTGCTGGCAGAGGCATTTAGACTGAAGGCACCTGCGGTGCGCTGGCTTGCGTCAATGGCAGTTACAGAGGTGGTCGTTAAAGCGAGCGTGAAATCGCTAGAGCCAATGACTTTGAGAGTTTCAATGCTTTGCAATTTGGCCAAGTCGGCAGCCAGCAAGGTACCGCCTGAGCCCATCAACTCAATCGTATCCGCTCCGGAGTCACCTCCCACAGCCTGGGCGGCGTTCAAGTCGGCCACAGACATGCGGAAGGTGTCATCACCTGCGCCGCCATACAACTTGTCGGCACCGCCGCCGCCAGAGATGATGTCAGCGTATTGCGAGCCAATGATGACGTTGGTCGCCGTGGTACCCACCAAGTTGGTGGCGCCAGAGGCAGAAGAGGCCAGGGCTGAGGAGCTCAAGCCTGAGGCGTCAATGTTGACAGCGGCAAACAAGCCAGTGACAGATACTCGTCCAGTTGCTGTTGCCACCAATGACGAGGACAAGTCAGCCAATATGTTGCTTGAGCTAGGGTCAAGGGCCAACACCAAGGTCGTGTTGGAAGCCGGCGTTAGGCTTGTTACAGCAGCTGTGCCAGCACTCAAGACAGAGGCAAAGGGGCCTTTGCTCAAACTGAGGGCAACCGTGGTGGTGCCCACAGTTTGGTTGCCACCATCGGTTGCAGTGATGGTGACAGTGCGGCCTGCTGAAATTTCATCGTCAGCCACAACGACCGAATGGGTAAACACCACGCCCCGTAAGACCGATTCAAACGAAGTGATAGAGGCTGTGGTGCCATCGGCCTTGCTGACAGTCAGCGTCAGGTCACTGAGGGTGGCTATCAAACCTGCGGCGTCTAGGGCTGTTTGGCCAGCAGTGGAGAGCGCCAAGGCTCCCGTTCCATTGGCAAGCGAATTCAATGCCACCGTGATGGACTTGAACTGCGTGCTGTCTACGTCAGTGATGGTGGCAGAAGGCGCCAACACAGCAGCCACAGAGCCCACCCCACCCGAGAACATGGCGGTGTTGTTCAGGCCTGCGGTATCGGCACCTGACAAATCGATGATAGCTTTGTCGTCTGTGCCTGTGATATTGACTTGCACGGCTGCAGCAGCACTGCTGAGGCCAGATTCGTCTTTGACGCTGATCTGCACGGAACGCACTGCGGTGCTGGGGTTGGCCGCCATGTTTTGGTAGGCCACAGTGCGCAGCACAGCTTGGTAGTTGGCCAATGTGGTGGTACCCGTCAAGTTCAAGGTGCCACTTGTGGCATCAAAACTACCGGTGATGCCAGAGCCTGCCGTAAAAGCCAGCAAGTCTTCACCAGGTGCATAACCCGAAACCAATCTAATCTGAGCAGAGCTGATGTTGGCACTGGCGTTGCCATCAGGATCCGTCAATACCAAGCCCGACGCAATGAAGGCTGATGCCGCCGTTTTGGTGGATGAAGCTGATTCAGTGAAGGATACAGGCGAGACGCTCAGGGCAGATAACACAGGCGCGTCATTGACGGCGACAACGTTGATGCTGCGTGACACTAAAGCGGATGACAACACCGTGCCAGAGCTTGATTGGTTCAGATCGGTAAAGACGATTTCAAGGTTACGCGTCACAGTTGTGATGTCATCGCGCGTGTTTTGGAAAGTCACCGCTTGCACGGCAGCTTGGTACTGAGCGAGTGTGGCTGCACCTGTCAGGGTCAACACGCCATTGACGTAGCTGCCAGTGACAGGGTTGCTTGCAATAGCGGTGAAGCTCAACGCATCACCGGCTTGTGCGTTGGTGATTCGAACCACAGCACCGCTGAGCAGCGTACTGTCAATGTCGCTCAAGCTCACAGCCGGGGCCACTTGCATGGCTGGGCCGTTTTCGGTGAAGGTCAATGCAGTTGTTGGGATGATGGCCACAGGCGCATCGTTGCCGGATGTGATGGGCACGGTCACCACAGAAGCAGCAGAGTTCAGATCAGACTGGACACTGTCCACCAACACATAGCGCAAAGACGCGGGCGTGGTGCGATCGGCATCTGGGGTGAACTTCAAGTTCAAGGCACCACTGGTGAGCGTGAGTGCTGTGCCCGCAGCGCCCAACGCGATAGCCGAGCCATCAGATTGAGTCAAGGTGCCGCCCTCGACAGACAAGATGCGCAGCTTGCTAGGCGCAGCACTGTCTGCGTCGGTCAATGCGGGAGCCAAGGTGAGGTTCGCAGCCTTGGCGTCTTCGGCGATGGCGGTGGCAGTCAGGTTGCCACCGGCATTGGGGGCTTGGTTACTAACGACTGCCACCTGGATGGTGGTACTGGCTGTCAAATTGCTAGGATCAGTGACAGACACGGTGATAGTGGGGCTGCCGTTTACAGGTGAGGTGTACCTGACATTGGCCAAGGTGGTTTGCAATTCCTCAGGACTGCCGACAAAAGTGATGCTGGTGGCGGTCTTGGCGCCCTGCGTGACGCCAGCGCTGATGGTGCCGGGTGTGAGGGTACCCTGCGAAGCCGTCAAGGTCACTCTCAGGCTGCTGCTGTCCGCATCGGCCAAACTAATTTGCGGCAACAAGGTGGCCATCAATCCTTTGAACATGGCGCTGCTGGGTGCCACCACGGTGGGGGCTGCCTCATCGACCGCAACGCTGAAACTGCTCGCCGGGTCCGTTGTCAAGGCATCGAGGTCTGACACGCTAACGCTGATTTGCGCCGTGGTAATACCAGCATTGGCTTTGAACGACAAGTTAGCCAAGGCTGCATTTACAGCACTTTTAGCGCCTTCAAGTGTCACTTGCCCCGCGACTGAGCGGTTGACAAATATGCCTGTGCTGGTGCCCGTGATCACATCGCCCGCAGTGGACATCAAGGTGACAGACACGTTGTCGCTGTCGATATCGGCCACGCTGATCGGCGCGAGAGACGAGGTGGTGCCAGCAGTGACGCGCTGATCTGAAGCGATGGAGTCAATGGTGGCAGAGTTGTGGATATCCACCGCAAACTCAGCCTGGCCTAAAACGCCAGTACGAATAGATGCAGTTTCACCCGAGCCCAAATAGGGCTGCACACTCACACGCACGCCGCCCGTCAACTCACCAGCCGCGCCGGTGAACATCAAGCGGGCGAGGGCGCTGTTGATCTCTGCCAAATTGCCGGTGAGGGTATAGGTCCCGGTTGAACCCACCAAGGATAAGCCACCAGCAGCTTGCTGCAGGTGCAAGGTGCCGTGAACGGATGTGAGTGTCGCCACCAGCTTGCTGGTGGTGTCAAAGTAGTCCACCGCCACCCCGGCCACCGCCATGGCCTGACCATCGCCTGCTGCAATGGTGGTGGGCACGCTCAAGACAGGCGTGTTGGGATCATCATCAAGTAAGGTGACACGCGCAGAACCATTGGCAATCAAGTTGCCATTGAGGTCCGTGAATTGCGAATTTCCATACGCATCTTTGACCGTCAAAGTCAACAACTCAGAAGTATTGCGGGCAGTGTTGTTGACGAGTTCGATGGTAATGATTTGTTCGGTCACATCAGGACCAAAAGTCACGCTACCTTTAGGGATGTCTCCGCCTACAAAGCGGTCACCAGTCAAGGCGGCAGAGCCTTCTAAGCTGTAGTTCAGCACCACAGTACCGTCCAAACCACCGCCACGGGTAATCTTGAAGGCAATCACACCGCCTTGTCCCAATGCATCACCTTCGAATACGTTGGCGGCGGCAGCAGCAGTCAAGCTGTCAGTGGTCGTGACACTGACACTGAAAGACGATGGCACGATGGGGCCAACAATGACGTTGGCCACCTTGTAATCAATGCCCTGTGTCGTGTCACCCAACATCTGAGCAGGCGTGAGGTAGTCATTTCCGCTGGTATCGCCCACGATGTAGCGCTCCAGCATTTCGGTGGACTCACCCTGCACAACTTGCTGAACAGCCACAATTTTTCTCAACACATTGATAGCATCTTTGCTGTCGGCCGTATTGCCGTCGATGGCCGTTGCATCAACTGCTGAAATAAGCTGGTTTGCTTTGGCAATGATGCTGGCAATATCGCTGACTTTGGTGGCGTAGTCGGTCGTCAAGTCGCCGGTTCCAGAAACAACGGCAATAGACGAAAGCGCAGGTACGGCCTTGATGGCGTTAGTCAACAGGGTGTTGATGGTGCTGGAACTGGTGAGCAAGTTGCCCAGTAAAGGTGGTGTGGCATCGTTGAGCAAGGACGCCAGGGCTGAAATAATTTTGACACTGGTATCAGTGGTTTGAATCCCCGATGCAGTGGATAAACCGTCTATGGCGGCCAAGGTTGTGCCACCCACATCTGCCAAGGTGGCGATCATGGCGGCATTTTTTTGGTATGCAATGGCTGACAGCTTGGCGTTCATCTGCTTTGACGGTTGTTCCGAGGTGTCTGCTGATTTAGCGGCTACGCGAAACGCGTCATACGACGACAAAAATGAGCTGTATTTACCCGCAGTCATACCAACATCAGTGGTTGGCGAGTAGCTGCCAAACAAACCAGCGCTCACTACTTTGCTCACCGCTACTTCGGTGAGGGTGTTGTAGATAAACACACCTTTGCTGTTGATCGCACCACCAGCCAAGGACTGGTACTGCGCAAACAAGGTGGTCACCGGGTTGATGACGGTGTAATTCTCAGGCGCTTCGTATTGAACGGAGAAAGCAGCACCTGTAGAAATATCTTCACCACCGCGCATGATCAAGTGGCCTTTACCACCAGGAATCGAGAACACACCCGCGCCGATAGAGCCACCCACAGCCTCGCCTGCGTTGATGGCGTTGTTGTTGTTGCTATCGGCAAAGATGACCACGTTGATCAAATAGCCGTCAACCGCAGAACCGATGGCCACGCCGTTGATCTTGATACCAGACAAGGCGCCGATGTTGTTCAACGTCAAGCTCAGTTCGTTGCCTGCAGCGTCTTGAATCTTGGCATCACTGCCGCTGCCATCTGTAAACTCAACGCTTGGGTTAACAGTGATGCCGGTAGTATCCAAATCACCCGAGACCACTTCGTACTCAAAAGTCAATGCGTTGGTGCCCTGCCCTACCGGTTCGCCGTACTCATCTCGCTTGAGGTAAGCGTATTGCGGATCCGCACTGTCCAAATTGATTTGGATGTAGGGGTTGCCAGGTTGGTCTTGGCCAAGAGAAGTGTTGTAAGTACCACCCACATACATGGCCTCGGTGCCATTGAGCACAAAGGTCAAGGTCTCGCCGCGTTGGTATACGGCGTTGCCTGGAACCGACAGGCTAGATACCGTGGGGACTTGGTTGTCGAGGGTGATGGACAAAGCGCTACTTGCGACGCTGCTGTTGCCTGCTGCGTCAACAGCTTTAACGCTCAGACTGTGCGTGCCCTGCGATAGGCTGACACCTGTGAAGCTGTAGTTCCCACTGCTGTCAGCCGTGGTTGAGTAAGACGACTTGACACCGTTGACGAACAACTGAACAGTCGAGCCATTTTCCGCACTCGTCCCAGTAAAGGAGAGCGATGAGGACTGGGTGATATTGTCTGTAGTTGCGTATTTAAGCGCAAAAGCGCCGGTATCGCTTGTTAAATCTGGTGCACTTGTTGGCGTGGTCGGTGCAGAGCGGTCGAGCGTGAACGCTTTGGTGGACACGCTGGTCTCAAAAGTGTTGCCAGCACGGTCGGCCACCGTAGCGTTGATTTTGTAATCGCCATCATCGCTCAGCGCCGTCAAATCGGCGCTGCCTACAGCAACAGAAAAGGCTCCGTTTGTGACGGTTCCAGTCAGCACAAGAGTGCCACCAGCTGTCGACGTATTCGCCAGGCCTTCAATGGTTACCGAGACTGATTGCCCGTCCTCAGCACCGACAGCAGTGCCAGAGATGGTAAAACCTGTTGCAGCCAAAGCGCTGTTGACATAGCCGCCAGCGTCAGCTATGGCCGCAGCAGAAGGCAGGTTGATAACGGGCGCAGATTTGTCGATGGTGATGGGCTGCGTCTCTGTGGTGCTGTCGTTGCCAGCCAAGTCTGTCGCTTTGACTTCTAGTGTGTAAGTGCCATCAGCCAAAGAGGACAAGTTGCCAGACACCTTGGCTGTCACCCCACCGCTGGCAGCGCTATAGGACAAACCGCTTGAAACACTGACGCCAGAAGCATCGAGCAAACGCACGCTAACAACTGCAGCCGCATCGCTGAGCGTAAGAGGTTGTTCAAATTCATCGAGCTCAGTAGCTGAAAAATTGTTGTCGCTCAAAGCGGTCAGGCTCAGCGTTGGCGCTTGCTGATCCAACAAGACGACCGGTGACATGGTGCTAACGCCAGAGACGTTGCCAGCGGCATCGGTTTGAGAAATAGTGATGTCGTAGGTGCCCTCGGTCGTGATTCCCAGCTGCGAGGCACTGACGCTGAAGGTTGAGGTTGAAGCCACGACTGTTACAGCTACGCCGTTGACAGTGATTGACATCGCCGCACCAGGCTCGGCGTCGGTGATAGTGAAACTACTGCCGAGTTTGGTCACACCATCGCTAGAGGATGTTCCCGTGTCCTCGCCCGTTGCAAGTGCAATCGTGGGTGTTTTGACGGTGTTATCAAACGCGACCATTAACCCTTTAGACTCACCGCCAGCCAAGCCTGCTGCCGTGTCAACACGCGAGCTGATAAGACGCTTTTCATCGACTACAAGAGGTTGATTGGTATCAGTTTGTGAGTCGAGTTGACGCAACAAAGTGACCAAACTTGGTGCACTAAATGTCAAACTGAAGGTCGTGTTGGCACTGGCTCTGGCAGCCGTGAGTTCTTCGTCCGTAAAAATATGCGACAGCCACACGTTGCCATCGACCAACACTTTCAAGACGTCACCTGCCACTGCATCAGTGGGGACCTTCTGATTGATCGTCAAATTCCCGCTCGAGTTCAGCGTAGCGGAACCTAAACGGGTGAGCGCGTTGTTTGAGCCATCGATCAAGGTGGGGCGATCAGGGGCCGAGCGAGCACCCGCTGTAGGCGCCGCAACTGCACCCACCACGTCCGAGATACTGTCGAACATGCTGACCAGGCTAGAACCCGAAAAGTTAGACGCATCGAGCGTGCCAGCATTGATGGCATTGCTGAGGTTGTACTGCGCCGCGTATTCGGTTTGTACCAAAGACGTCAGTGCGGTCAACGAATAGGTGTTGGCACTGAAGGCCAATTTACTGACCTCGTCGTTCACATTGGAGATGGAGGCAGACAAGGCATCGAGCTGACCTGCCGGAATGCTCGTTCCGCCGACGTTAACGTCAGTCAAGACAGCATTGACAAAGGTGTCGCTACCCAAATCAACAGTCGTGCCTGCAGGCGCTGCGGACAATTGCCCCGCCAATGCGTTAACCACCGCATTCGATGAGAGCTCCAAAGAGGATCCTGATGCCATCTTTGCAGCGGCCGTGCCCGCTACGATCAAGTTCGCCACTTGTGCAGCCGCCGCGTAGACTGTCAGTGCCTTGGTTTTAGCGGCAGCATTTGCACCATTGAGCGCACTGTCAATTGAATCTGTTCTGAGCAAGTCGTCTGAAGTGACGCCCTGGGCGGTCAATCCCAAGAGATCTGCAACCTTAGCAACGGCAGCGTCTGTGGACAGGCCACCGATATCCTTGACACTTTGAATCAGTGTGGTCAAAGGCGTGACCACAGTGGCTCCATCTGGTGCAAGCAAAATACCTTGGAAGTTCAACCCCGTGCCATAGATGTCTTTACCGCCCAAAACGCGGATGGCCCCAGAGCCTTCAAGACCAGAAAAGTTGCCGTTCGCGTCCGTGAACTTGAACTTGTCAAGCCCAGCATTGACGACTTCACCTTCTTCCACCTCACCATCGCCGTCGTCGTTCCAGGTGCCGTTGAATTGCCCATTGCCATCGCCATCGCGCCAAACCAGCGCGCCTTTGAGGTAGCCTTTGACGACGACACCTGAGGCCAACGCCACCAAAGAGTTACCCCCAGCAGCAGCTGCTGCACCGCCGCCACCGCCGCCACCCAGACCAAGAAAGCCCAGCAAAAATGCCGGGTTAAATCCGTCTATGAATGAGCTGCCGGCCGATTTGACAACTGCATCCTCAGAATCGTCGATGGCGGGCAATCCAGCCTGCTCGAGTTCGTCGTTGAAAAGGTCCCTGAAGGATTTGCGGGCCTCTGCCGCCGAACTGATTGGTGCGCTGGCATTGGATCCAGCGCTTTGGCCCGAGGCTGTTGCAACCTCTTCACTGAATTGAGCATGCGCGCCGCCTAGGCGCAACCATTTCTCAACCAGCATGCTCAATGCGGCATCGGTGAGGATGGCCGACTGCTCTTGCGATGCAGCAGCGGTCTGATTTTGCTCTGTCAGCGGCGAGGCAAAGGAGATGACGGTCTCAGATTCGGGTCCACCGACATCATCACGTGCGTCGTGGGCTACGGCAGAGTCACTGGCGTCGGTGTTTGCTTGGCCCCGCCCCTCTTGGCCGTCTTGAGTGTCTTGCGATATGACTGTCTGTGCAGCCAGCGTCTTGTCGGCCAACAACAGGCTGGCCAACACAAGGGTCCAAAAAGACCGAGCAGGAACAAGCGTGACTTTTTGCAGCAAATCTGCAAGAGCCAGCTTGGCCTTTCTCTGATGGCGTGCATCACGGCTAGAGTCTGAACGCATACGGTATCCGGTCTTTACTTAGGTAGTTACCGCAAATTTATCATTTCTTACACAAGATTGCAAGTTCACCCCTCTTAATAGTCAGAATTATCAGTTAATTATCAAAGTGCTTGCCATAGAATGTCCTATAAATGTTTTCTTCACTTGTTCGGAACCTGATCACTGCGATTGCTCTCGCAGGGCTTGCATGGGCAGCACAAGGCCAGAACAACGTACTTGAAGACCCCAAAAAAGAAAAAATTGATTCTTTTGGAGTCTTTAGTGCTGATTCATCAGATCCTGCGCTTTTTCGGGATCTGCTGTCTCAATCTCTGGGCGAATTGATCCGATACGAATCCGCTGTTTTGTCAGAATTGCGGAAGGGTTTCGAGCGCCTGAACAAGAGCTGCCTGCGCTCTACCCCACCGAAGTCCCCGCCAGACAATGCCCTGTTGTCGCGAAATATTCTGGCTTTCGAACAAGCGGCCGCTGTTGTCGCTTCGCGTCAAGACACTTTGTCCCGCACAGCCACAGCGTTTGAACTTGCTGCCAAGCGACAGGAGGTACAGCACTGCTCTGGTTTGTCCTCTAACTTGACTTTTGGCTTTTTGAAGTCTCCAAGCTGCAAACAAGCTCAGAATCTACAGAGCCTGGTCAAAACTTACCGATCTGGACTGGAGCAGTACTACCAACTGCAGTCCGAGCGCTATCGGACTTATCTGGAACTGGCCCAAATCGAGCAGCAAAGCTGTGTGCGTGCAGGCTTCACAGGCCGTTTGCTGCAAGCCAATGAGGTTCACATGCGCGAGTCCGAGGCGCAAAGCCAACGCCTGCTGGTTCAATGGGACCGTGATTTGGCCCGGCTGCTGCAAGCAGGAGGGACGCCGCCATGAGTGCCATTCGCGCCATGCCGACTTGGCCACGCTCCATTGAGAAGATTTTGCTGGGCATGCTCTTTTTGAGCCTGACAGCCATGGGGGCCTTGATCGCTTATTGGTCTGGAAGCTGGTACCTTCACCAAACCGAACAACGGGCGGTGCAAAACGCGTTGCCTGCACTTTCAAGGGCGTTGGACCAGTCGCTGGGCGAGCTCGAATCACGCCTTATCACGGACAACTACCTGGACTTGAACAGCCCCAGCAAAATGGCGGCGATTTTTCAAGAGCTGCGAGAGGACCTGCCGTTTGTGGCGGCTTTGCAGCTGCGAGACATTGAGGGCGAGTTGTTGCTCACCACCGCTTCAACGCACCGGGCTGAACATCGCTGGTTGTCGCCAGGGTACGCGGCTTTGTTTGAAGCGGCGGTCAAGTCAAGACGCCCCAGCTACTCCAGCATTTACACAGAGCCGATGCGTGGCCAAGATGCTTACTTTTTTGACCTGATTGTTGTGACCCAGTGGGGGCACCAGCAAGGCTTGGTCGCCAAGGTGTCGGCCGCCGAGTTGTTAAAGGCCAGCCTCCAAGAATTGGAACGGGAAACTGCCTCGGGGCTGGAATTGGTGATCCAAGAGATCACCCAGGCCTTGCCCCAGCCAGCTCCTACAACGCGCTGGCCGCTCGCACAATGGCTTTTCGAGCGCAACGGCTTGCGCTTGACGCTGTCGGGCAGCGTCTCGGCCCCAATGGCCGACAGCGCCGCAGTTTTGCAATGGCTGCTCGCGTGCCTTGGCGGCTTGTCGACCCTGACAGTGTCCTTATGGGTGCGCGGTCTGCGGGTCAGAAGACTGACCAAGTTAAGGTTGGCCGAGATCGAAAAGAAAATGCAGTCGGACGCCCGGATTGCAACCCTTGGCGAAATGTCAACCGCCATCGCGCACGAGTTGAATCAACCCCTCGGGGCCATTTGCAATTACGCCTATGCGGCCGAAAAAATTGCAAAACAGCAGTCCCACCCTGAGCCTGCATTGCTGGAGGGATTGGCTCAAATTCGTCACGAAGCCGAGCGTGGTGCTGAAGTCATCAAAAGCATTCGCAACTTCATTCGCCGCGAAGAGATGGCGTCAGAGCAAATCGATGTGGCGGTAATGCTCAATGACCTCATGCCGATTTTGGAGCTTCAAGCCCAAAGCCAAGGCAGTCGCCTCGGTGTTGAAGTCAAAGATAACCTGAAGATCAATTGCTCAAAAGCACTTTTGCAACAAGTCATTTTGAATTTGACCAAAAACGGGCTTGATGCCATGAAGGATTTGCCCAGAGCGGCCCGGTTTTTGCAAATCAAGGCGGGAGTCAATGAAGACACCCAACGGATCACTTTTGAAGTGATTGATGCTGGCCACGGGATCTCGGAGGAGGTCCAGAAATCACTTTTCAAACCATTTTTCACCACCAAAAAAGATGGCCTTGGGATTGGTTTGAATTTGTGTCTGTCGATTGCCGAACGTCAAGGTGGTACGGTGAGATGGCAAAACAACGCCACAGGCGGTGCCAGGTTTGTGCTGGAGCTTCCAGCCAACAATTACTGATCATTCATGCCATGAACCTGCCTCTGACCGGACTGCCTCCGCCCTACGTGATCGCCATCGATGACGATGCCGGCATGCTCAAAAGCATGGACTTCTTGCTGAAAACAGAGCGGATCCAATCCCGCCTTTTTTCAGGCGGACCGGAATTTTTCGCGGAGGTTGAATCCCATCCCGAACTTCTGAACGGCCCGGGGTGTATCTTGCTTGACGTGCGCATGCCCGACATGAACGGGCTGGAAGTTTTTGACAAACTGATTTCGATCGATGACAACCTCAACATGCCGGTGATTTTCATCACAGCGCATGGTGATATTGCCTTGGTGACCAAGGTCCTCAAACAAGGCGCAGTCGACTTCATTACAAAACCATTTTCTGCGGAAGACCTGTTGTTGCGCCTGCACCAGTATTTTGAAATTTCCCGCGCAAGGTACACCCGAAAAGCCAACATCCAGTCAGTGCACCAGCGCATCAGCCAACTGACAGAGCGTGAACTGTTCGTCATGGAACACCTGTTTGAAGGCCTGTCCAACAAAGAAATTGCAGAACTGTTGGGCAACAGTGTCCGGACCATCGAGTTGCGCAGGGCCGCTATTTACGACAAGTTAAATGTCAAAAGTGCTGTCGAATTGGCCCGTCTTCTTGAAAATGCCGCTTGGAAAAAGAAAACGCTTTGACGGCATTTTCTGACGGGTTTGCCCGGCCTCGGTCAAGTGACGCGCCGGGGCTCAACGACCACTGATCTTCAAAAGTTCACCCGATCCCCGCCCTTGAGCGCCAGCATGCTGCGCGCTTCATCCGGCGTGGCGATCTCCAGATTCAGGGCTTCGAGCACGGTGCGGATGCGCTGCACTTGCTGAGCACTGGACTCGGCCAATTTCCCGGGGCCGATCCACAGCGAGTCTTCGAGGCCCACGCGCACGTTCGAGCCCATGGCCGCACCGATGCTGGCCAGGGCGATCTGGCCTTTGCCTGCACCCAAAATCGACCACTGGTAATCGTTGCCAAACAGGCGGTCGGCCGTGCGCCGCATGTGCATCAGGTCTTCGGGGTGCGGGCCGATGCCGCCCAAAATACCAAACACAGACTGCACAAACAAAGGTCCCTTGACCAGCCCCCGGTCACGGAAGTGGGCCAGGTTGTACAGGTGGCTGATGTCATAGCACTCGAATTCAAAGCGGGTGCCGTTTTCGGTGCCCAAGCGCAAAATGGTTTCGATGTCCTTGTAGGTGTTCTTGAAGACCAGATCCCGGCTTTTCTCGAGGTGCTCACGCTCCCACGCGTGCTCAAACGTCTTGAAGCGGTCGAGCATGGGAAACAAGCCGAAATTCATCGAGCCCATGTTGAGCGAGGCCACCTCGGGCTTGAAGGTCAAGGCCGGCTGCATGCGCTCTTCGACCGTCATGTGCGGACTGCCCCCCGTGGTCAAGTTGATGACGGCGTTGGTGCTGGCCTTGATTTTTTTCAAAAAAGGCACGAAATACGCCGGGTCTTGGGTGGGGCGACCGTCTTCGGGGTGGCGGGCGTGCAGGTGCAAGATGGCCGCACCCGCCTGGGCGGCGGCAATCGCCGCGTCGGCGATCTCGTCGGCCGTCACCGGCAAATGCGGCGACATGCTGGGCGTGTGGATGGCCCCGGTTGGGGCGCAGGTGATGATGACTTTGCGGCTTTTGCTCATGAACAGACTCCAAAAAGTGGCTGACCCGTGGCCAGCAGAACTCAAAGCGCACCAGCATGCCCGAGCCACCCCCTTCTTGGGGTCACCAAGGCAACACGCGAGAGTCTGGGCCTTGGGGCCCTGCCACGCGCCTGTCATGCCCCTGCCCCAAAATGCTCAGACAGAGCCACTAAACTCGACAGACCCTTTGAGGACACCTCATGCAGCACCTGCCGCCCTTCATCGCCCCTTCCGAGCACCATGATGCCGAGAGCGCTTTGGCGCAAATCCAGCGCATCTACCAACACAGCGTGAACCACCTGCGCCAGGCCATGCGTGAATTTGTGGCGGGCGAGGACATGGCAGACACCCGGGTACGGGCTTTTTACCCTTTTGTTCGGGTGCAAGTCAGCAGCGCCAGCCGCAAAACTGCGGGGCTGGACAGCCGCCTGAGTTACGGCTTTGTGGCCGAGCCTGGCCGCTTTGAAACAACGCTGACCCGGCCGGACCTGTTCGCCTTCTACATCCGCCAGCAATTGGCGCTGCTGCTCAACAACCACGGTGTGAGCCTTCAGGTGGGCACCAGCAACCAGCCCATTCCCATCCATTTTTCGTTGGCGGAAGACGAGCACATGGAAGGCAGCTTGAGCCCCGAACGCCAGGCCCTGATGCGCGAGGTGTTTGACCTGCCGGACTTGGCCGCCATGGACGACGGCATCGCCAACGGCACGCACGAGCCAGCGGCCTCCGAGGCGCGGCCGCTGTCGCTGTTCACAGCGCCGCGCATCGACTATTCGCTGCAACGCCTGCGCCACTACACCGGCACATCGCCGCGCTGGTTTCAGAACTACGTGCTGTTCACCAACTACCAGTTTTACATCGACGAGTTCATCGCCCTGGGCCGCGCCGAGATGCAAAACCCGGACAGCGAGTACCTCGCCTTTGTCGAGCCCGGCAACATGGTCACGCGCCGCGTGGGCCTCTCGCCAGAGGACGTGGACGCGCTGGGCCAAACACCGCCACGCCTGCCGCAAATGCCCGGTTATCACCTGGTGCGCAAGGGCCACAGCGGCATCACCATGGTCAACATCGGTGTGGGCCCGGCCAATGCCAAAACCATCACCGACCACATCGCCGTGCTGCGCCCACACGCCTGGCTGATGCTGGGCCACTGCGCGGGCCTGCGCACCACGCAGCTGCTGGGCGACTACGTGCTGGCCCACGCCTATGTGCGCGAAGACCATGTGCTGGACGAAGAGCTGCCGCTGTGGGTGCCGATCCCGGCGCTGGCCGAAGTGCAGCTGGCGCTCGAGCGCGCCGTGTCGGATGTCACCGGCTGTCATGGCGCAGACCTCAAACGCCTGATGCGCACCGGCACGGTGGCCAGCACGGACAACCGCAATTGGGAGCTGCTGCCCGACAACAAACCGCAGCGGCGATTTAGCCAAAGCCGCGCCGTGGCCCTGGACATGGAAAGCGCCACCATTGCCGCCAATGGCTTCCGGTTTCGGGTGCCCTATGGCACTTTGCTGTGCGTGAGCGACAAGCCGCTGCACGGCGAGATCAAGCTGCCTGGCATGGCCAACCAGTTTTACCGCGAACGGGTCAACCAGCACCTGCAAATCGGTATCCGCGCCGTGGGCTTGCTGCGCGATGCAGGCCCCGAACAGCTGCACAGCCGCAAACTGCGCAGCTTTGCCGAAGTGGCGTTTCAATAAGACGCTGTGGCGTCACGGCTTTCCCCTTTTTTGTGACACAGTTGAGCCATGCACATTCTTTTCATTGCCGATCCCCTCGAGTCCTTCAAGATCTACAAGGACACCACTTTTTCGATGATGCGTGAAGCGCAAAAACGCGGCCACCAGGTCGCAGCCTGCGAGATGACCGATGTGCGCTGGCAGCAGGGCGAAGCCGTGTCGGCCCAGGTGAGCGACATCACGCTCACCGGTCAGGCAGACGCCTGGTTCCACCAAACCGCTTCGCGCCGCGCCCAGCTGAAAGATTTCAGCGCGGTCATCATGCGCACGGACCCGCCTTTTGACAGCGAATACTTTTACGCCACCCATCTGCTGAGCCAGGCCGAACGCGAAGGCGCGAAAGTCTTCAACAGCCCGGCGGCCTTGCGCAATCACCCTGAAAAACTGGCCATCTTGGAGTTCCCGCAATTCATTGCGCCCACCTTGGTCACGCGCAGCGAAGCCGACATCCGTGCCTTCCATGCCGAGCACGGCACCATCATCTTGAAGCCCCTGGACGGCATGGGTGGCATGGGCATTTTCAAAGTGGGGGCCGATGGCCTGAACCTGGGTGCGATCATTGAAACGCTCAACCAGGACGGCGCTCAGACCGTGATGGTGCAGAAGTTTTTGCCTGGCATCGCGCAAGGCGACAAACGCGTGCTCTTGATCGGCGGCAAGCCGGTGCCCTTTTGCCTGGCGCGCATCCCGCAAGGCGGCGAAGTGCGCGGCAACCTGGCCGCAGGTGGCAAGGGTGTAGCGCAACCGATTTCGGCGCGCGACCGCGAGATCGCCGAAGCGCTGGGGCCCATCTTGTTCGCACGCGGCCTGATGCTGGTGGGCCTGGACATCATTGGCGAGAGCCTGACCGAAATCAACGTGACCAGCCCGACCTGCTTTCAAGAAATCACCGACCAGATGGGCTGCGACGTGGCAGCGCTGTTCATGGACGCGGTGGAGGCGGCGCTTTAAGGCGCAGGGTCAGGGGTTCAACCCACCGCCCTCAAAGGTGTACAAGCGCCCGGGCTCAAACGCCACCCAAGCCTCATCGGTGGTCAAGGGCGCCGTCACCACCACCGCCACCCGATCGGTCTCGCGGGTGTGGTCGGCAAAGTTCACACTCAGGTCCTCATCGCTCAACGTGGCTTGCGTGAAGGGGTGCTTGCGCAGCACGTAGTGCAAGTTCGTGCTGGCGTGTGCCCACAAGGCCTGCCCGTTGGAGAGCAAAAAGTTGAAGGTGCCAAAACGGGCAATCTGGGGCACCAACTCGCGCAGTGTCAACGACAACTCTTGCACGCTGGGCACACTGGCGTGCGACTTGGCCAGCTCTTGCATCAGCCAGCAAAACGCGCGCTCGCTGTCGGTTTGCCCCACCGGCTTGAAACTGCCGTGCAGGCGCGGCGCAAAATCCACCAGGTTGCCGTTGTGCGCAAACACCCAGTAACGGCCCCACAGCTCACGCACAAAGGGGTGACAGTTTTCCAGCCTCACTTCGCCTTGCGTGGCTTTGCGGATGTGGGCAATGACGTTTTGGCTTTGGATGGGGTAGCGGCGGATCAGATCGGCAATGGGCGAGCGGCTGGCGCTTTGGTGGTCCACAAAGTGGCGCACGCCCTGCCCCTCAAAAAAAGCGATGCCCCAGCCATCGCCGTGGTGGTCCGTCAGGCCGCCGCGTTGCGCGAAACCGCTGAAACTGAAGGTCACGTCGGTGGGGGTGTTGCAATTCATGCCGAGCAGTTGGCACATGGTTCAGTCCTTGGCGGTTGCGGCTGTGGGCTCGGCCATTTTCCAGGCCGCCAGCAAGGCCAGCGCGGTCATAGCGGCCAGAAAAACAAAGGTTTCGTTGAAGGCCCGCAAATCGGCGCGGTCTGGTGTGCCCGATGCATGGGCATACACCGCCAAACGCCACTCCAGCACGATGGCGCAAATGCTCACGCCCGCCGCACCGCCCAGCATGCGCACAAAACCGATCACGCTCGACGCCTGCGGGATCAGGTCTTTGGGCAAGCCCCGCAAAGCGCCCAGGTTGAGCGAAGGCAAGATGAAGCCCAGGCCAATGCGCCCCAAAATCACCAAAATCCAGAGGAGCGCCAAGCCCGCTGCGGGGTGAACCAAGGGCATGAGCGCAAACGACAGCGCCAGCAAAGCCAGGCCCCAGCTCACCCATTGGGCGGGCGGCATGCGGTGCGACCAACGCCCCACTGCCGCGATGGTCACGGCCAGCAAAATGCCCGCCGGCAACAAGGCCGCGCCAATGTAGGACGGCGACAGACCCAGCCCCATCTGCATGTAAACCGGCAGCAAATAGGTCGAGCCAAACAACGCAATGCCGTAGGTGAACGACACCAGCGCCACCATGGCCAGTGGCACCACCATGAAAAAGATCGAACGCCAGCCGAACACATCCACCAGCACACCGCCAATGCTGGGGCCAATGGCCGGAGCCAGCACCACGCCCATGCCAAACAGGCCACTGGCACGGCCCTGCTCGTGCGAGGCGAAAGCCCGCAAGATGATGATCGCCGGGATGGGTTGCACCACACCGGCAGCCAAGCCCTCGGCCACGCGGGCGGCCATGACCAGTGCAAAGTCGTTGGCCAAACCGCCCACCACCCCGCCGCCCAGCAGCAGCCACATGCAGACCTCGTACACCCGGCGATACCCGTAGCGCGAGAGCAGCCAGGGCGTGGTCAACATGGACACCGTCATCGCCACCATGAAACCCGAGGTCACCCACTGCACCCGACTTTGGCCCAAGGTGAAATGTTGGCTCATGTCCGGAATGGCCACGTTCAAGATGGTGGACGACATCACCGCCGCCATGGAGCCCAGCATCACCGACAGCAGCAGCAGCCAGCGGTGGCGCTCGCCATAACGCGCTTGCAGCGCCTGCAAGCTGTGCGGGCCATGGGCCAGGCTCATGCGTGTTCGCCTTGGTTTTGGCCTTGGCTTGTGCCTGTGTCTGGCTGTTCGGACGCCGCCACGCAAGCCGCGCAAATGCAGGCCTTGTTGCGTGCCGCTTCGGGCACTTGCTTCAGCAAATCGGCGCTGAACTGCACCAGCGTGCACCAGCAGGGGCCGGACGCTGCAGCCTCGGTGGTCGGCGTGGCCATGGCGCAGGCATTGGGTTGCCCGCACAAGGGGCAGCGGCAAGGATCAAAGGCAGGCTGCGTCATGACGACAGGGCTCAGTCCTTGCCTTGGCGGCGGCGCTGCGCGTCACGCCAAAGGCGAATGGCCAGCACCAACATGGGCACGGTGTGCAACAAGAAATCAAAGAGGTCGATGGGTTTACTCAAGCTGCCGTCGAACAACATGCGCCACTTTTCCACCAGATGCGGCTCGGGCACAAAAGGGGCCCCCGCCAGGTAAACAGCAATGCCCACCAGCCACAGCAATGGAATCCGGTCAATCCAGCGCATCGCGCCCTCCTGAAAACCCCTATTTTCGGGCATGCCTGGCACCGCAGCGCATGACGCACAGCAAAACGGCTCCAAAAGGAGCCGTTTTTCAAGTCTCAGACCGTGCCCGAGGCCAGCACTTTCAGGCCGCCTTGACCTTCAAACGCCAGGCGTGCAGCAAAGGCTCGGTGTAGCCGCTGGGCTGGGCTTTGCCTTTGAAGACCAGATCGCAAGCCGCTTTGTAAGCGGCCGACTTGGTGAAGTTACCGGCCATCTTTTGGTAAGACGAGTCACCGGCGTTTTGGCCATCGACCACAGCGGCCATGCGCTCCATGGTTTGCTTGACTTGCTTGTCGGTCACCACGCCGTGGTGCAGCCAGTTGGCCATGTGCTGGCTGGAGATGCGCAGCGTGGCACGGTCTTCCATCAGGCCCACACCGTGGATGTCGGGAACTTTGGAGCAACCCACGCCCTGGTCCACCCAGCGCACCACGTAACCCAAAATACCTTGGGCGTTGTTATCGAGTTCCTTTTGCTTGTCTTCGGCCGACCAGTTGGCCGCGTCTTTGGCGACCACCGGAAACTGCAGCAAAGCGTTGAGGGCGACTTCACGCAGCACCTTGGCGTCTTGCTTGGCCACCGCCTTTTCCATCTGCTTTTGCAGCGCGGGCACGTCCACCTGGTGGTAGTGCATGGCGTGCAGCGTGGCGGCGGTGGGGCTGGGCACCCAAGCGGTGTTGGCACCGGCCATGGGGTGGCCAATTTTGGCCTTGAGCATGTCGGCCATCAAATCAGGCATGGCCCACATGCCTTTGCCGATTTGGGCACGGCCGCGCAGGCCGCAGGCCAGGCCCACGTTGACATTGTTCTTCTCGTAAGCGCCCAACCACACGCTGTTTTTGATGTCGCCCTTGCGCATGACAGGGCCGGCCAGCATGCAGGTGTGCATTTCGTCACCGGTGCGGTCCAGAAAGCCGGTGTTGATGAAGGCCACGCGGCTCTTGGCGGCGGCAATGCACGCCTTGAGGTTGGCGCTGGTGCGGCGCTCTTCGTCCATGATGCCCAGCTTCACGGTGGAGGGCTTCATGCCGATGACTTTTTCCACGCGACCAAACAGCTCGTCGGCGAACGCGACTTCGGCGGGGCCGTGCATCTTGGGCTTAACGATGTAGACGCTGCCTGTGCGGCTGTTGCGCAGGGGGTGGGACGATTTTTTCTGCAAGTCCACCAAGGCGCAGGTCACGGTGATCATGGCGTCCAGGATGCCTTCTGGGATCTCTTTCGTGCTGCCGTCGGCCGCTTTGTAGAGGATGGCGGGGTTGGTCATCAAATGGCCGACGTTGCGCACAAACATGAGCGAGCGGCCGTGCAACTTGACAGTGCCCTTTCCTGAGGGCTTGGTGTACTCGCGGTCACCGTTCATGGTGCGGGTGAACGTCTTGCCGCCCTTTTGCACTTCTTCGCTCAGGGTGCCTTGCAAGATGCCCAGCCAGTTGGCATAGGCCAACACTTTGTCGTCGGCGTCCACAGCGGCCACCGAGTCTTCCAAATCCAAGATGGTGGACAACGCGCTTTCGGCGATCAGGTCGGACACACCCGCCGGGTCGGTTTGGCCGATGGCGGTGGTCTTGTTGATTTGCAAATCAAGGTGGATGCCGTTGTGCACGAACAGCACTGATGCAGGGGCTGATGCGGGGCCGGTGTAGCCCACGAATTGCTTGGCGTCTGCCAAGGTCGTGCTCTTGCCATTGGCCAGGGTCACGACCAGCTTGCCGGCTTTGACGGCATAGCACTTGCTGCCCACGTGCGAGCCGGTCTTGAGCGGGGCCGTGCGGTCGAGCACATGGCGGCAGTAGTCAATGACTTTGGCACCACGCTTGGGGTTGTAACCCGTGCCTTTTTCGCAGCCATCGGCCTCAGAGATGGCGTCGGTGCCGTACAGCGCGTCGTACAAAGAACCCCAGCGCGCGTTGGCGGCGTTCAGGGCGTAGCGGGCGTTCAGGATCGGCACCACCAACTGGGGGCCTGCCAGCTTGGCCAGCTCGGCGTCCACGTTGGCGGTGGTGGCTTGGGCGTTTTTCGGCTCGGGCACCAGGTAGCCAATTTGCGCGAGGTATTTGCGGTAGGCCTTCATGGCCTTGCCTTCGGCCACCGGGCCGGGGTTGGCGCTGTGCCACGCGTCCATGGCGGTCTGGATGCGGTCACGCTCGGCCAGCAAGGCGATGTTCTTGGGCGCCAAATCGGTCACGATGTCGTTGAAGCCTTTCCAGAACTTGTCTTTGTCCACGCCAGTGGCGGGCAACATTTGGTCGTTGATGAAACTCAGCAGGGGATTGGCCACTTGCAGGTTGTGGATCGCGGTGCGTGCAGTCATGGAAGCCTCGAAAGGATGTTGAAAAACGGTGGGGATATCGCTGGCGGCAGGGTCGCCACCCGGCAACAAACCGATGTGCAAAGACTTTATTCTAAGTTTGGATGCAGATAAACACGTTCAAAAGCCATAAACCCATGACTTTTCTGCACAAATCTGCTGTTGTCTAATCGGGTCATGACACGCATTTTTGTCCCGGACGTCCTGATCAGCGAAGTGGGCCCGCGCGATGGCCTGCAATCGGTCAAGGCCACCATGCCGACCGCAGACAAGCTGCGCTGGATCGACGCGCTGGCGGCCGCGGGCTTGCGCGAGATCGAAGTCGCCTCTTTCGTACCGGCCCAACTGCTGCCGCAAATGGCCGATGCCGCGCAGGTGGTGCAGCACGCGCTGCGCCACACCGGCGTGTGCATCATGGCCTTGGTGCCCAACCTGCGGGGCGCACAGGCGGCGCTGCAGGCCGGCGCGCAAAAACTCACCCTGCCCGTGTCGGCCAGTCCCGCGCATTCCGTGGCCAATGTGCGCAAATCGCCCGAAGCCATGGTCGAGGAAGTCAAGGCGGTTGTGCAACTGCGCAACGACACCGCGCCCGGTGTGCCGGTGGAGGTGGGCATGTCCACCGCCTTTGGCTGCACCCTGCAAGGGGCAGTGCCTGAAGACGATGTGCTGCGTTTGGCCAGGCTGCTGGCCGAAGCGGGCGTGGACGAAATCGGCCTGTCGGACACCACCGGCATGGGCAACCCGGCGCAAGTGCGCCGCCTGTTCCAGCGCCTGTTTCAGGAAGTCGGCCCCCTCACGGGCTCGGCCCACCTGCACAACACCCGAGGCCTGGGCCTGGCCAATGCGCTGGCCGCTTACGAGGCGGGGGTGCGCACCTTTGACAGCTCCCTCGGGGGGTTGGGGGGCTGCCCTTACGCGCCGGGGGCATCGGGCAATGTGGTGACCGAAGACCTGGTTTTCATGTTCGAAGCCATGGGGGTGTCCACCGGGATCGACCTGCCCTGGCTCATGGCCGCCCGCGAGCCCCTGCAGGCTGGGCTGCCCGGCGAGCCGCTGTACGGCATGACGCCCGAGGCGGGACTGCCCAAAGGCTGGGTGATTCCAAGCAACTCGCGCTAATTCACAAGAGTTTCCTCTTCATTGCAAACTTTGACCCTCATAATTGGAGGGCATGGACAAGCTCAAAGCCTTTGAAACCTTCGTCGCGGTGGCCACCAAAGGCAGCCTGACCGCAGCCGCCCGCGCCGAAGGGGTGGCCCCGGCCATCATCGGCCGCAGGCTCGATGCGCTGGAAGAAAACTTGGGCGTGAAACTGCTGGTGCGCACCACACGGCGCATCACCCTCACCCACGAAGGCAGTGCTTTCTTGGAAGACTGTCAGCGCCTGCTGTCGGATGTGGCCAACGCCGAGGCCAGTGTTTCGGCCGGCGGCGTCAAGGCCAGTGGGCATTTGCGCATCACCGCCCCTGCCGGTTTCGGGCGACGTCATGTGGCCCCATTGGTGCCGCGCTTTCGCGAACTGCACCCCGATGTCTCGATTTCCCTCAATTTGAGCGACCGGGTGGTGGACCTGGCCGCCGAGGGCTTTGACTGCGCGGTGCGCGTGGGCGACCTGCCCGACTCGTCGCTGGTGAGTGTGCGCATGGCCGACAACCGGCGCCTGTGTGTGGCCACCCCGGCCTATCTGGCGCGGCGCGGCGCGCCCACCCAACCCTCGGACCTGCTGCAGCACGACTGCCTGACACTGTCGAGCGACGCCTCACAAACCCGAGGCTGGGCCTTTCGCAACCCGGCAGATGGTGGCCAGGACGTGGTGCACTTGCGCCCGGGCGGACCACTTGACTGCTCGGACGGGCAGGTGCTGCACGACTGGTGCCTGGCCGGTTACGGCATCGCCTGGCGCAGCACCTGGGAAGTCGAAAGCGAGATCCGCTCGGGCCAATTGGTGGCCGTGCTGGAAGAATTTGCCGCGCCGCCCAACGGGATTTTTGTCGTTTTTCCTCAGCGCAAACACCTGCCGCTGCGCGTGCGTCTGTGGATCGACCACCTCAAACACCATTACGCCCAGCCCGGTTACTGGCAAACGACCCATCGCTGAGCACGAAACGCGACGAACGGGCCCTGGCACTGCGCTCATTCAGGCCCAAGCCGTAAAATCGCGCCCTATGCTTTCTGCCAAACAACATTTGCTCTCGGCTCTGGCCGCTGAGCTTGAAAAACTCCAACCCGGCGCCGGTGCGCGCGCGGCCTTTGAATCCCCCAAAGTGGCCGCCCACGGCGACCTGGCTTGCACCGCCGCGATGCAACTGGCCAAAGCCCTCAAGCAAAACCCCCGCCAGCTGGGCGAAGCCTTGCGCGCAGCCTTGTTGTCCACCCCCGCTTTCGAGCGCTGGGTCGATGCCATCGAGCTGGCCGGCCCAGGCTTCATCAACATCCGTCTCAAAAACGCCGCCAAGCAGGCCGTGGTGCACGAGGTGCTGCAAGCGGCGCAATGCTTTGGCGAGCAAGCGGCCCAACCCGGCAAAGTGCTGGTCGAGTTCGTGTCGGCCAACCCAACGGGCCCGCTGCACGTGGGCCATGGCCGCCAAGCGGCTTTGGGCGACGCCATCTGCAACCTGCTGGCCACGCAAGGCCAGCAGGTCTACCGCGAGTTTTATTACAACGATGCGGGCGTGCAGATTGGCACCCTGGCCAACTCCACCCAGCTGCGTGCCAAAGGCTTCAAGCCGGGCGATGCCGAATGGCCCGAGGCCGCGTACAACGGCGACTACATCCAGGACATCGCCAACGACTTTCTGGCCCAAAAGACGGTCAAGTCGGATGACCGCGAGTTCACTGCCAGTGGCGATGTGAATGACCTGGACGGCATGCGCCAATTTGCCGTGGCCTACCTTCGCCACGAACAGGACCTGGACCTCAAGGCCTTTGACGTGCGCTTTGACAACTACTACCTGGAGTCGAGCCTGTACACCAGCGGCAAGGTCGATGCGGCGGTGCAAAAGCTCAAAGACGCGGGCAAGACCTATGAGCAAGACGGCGCGCTGTGGCTCCAATCCACCGATTACGGCGACGACAAAGACCGCGTCATGCGCAAGGGCGACGGCACCTACACTTACTTTGTGCCCGACGTGGCGTACCACATCAGCAAGTGGGAGCGTGGCTTCACGCGCGTGGTGAACATCCAGGGCACCGACCACCACGGCACCATCGCCCGCGTGCGCGCAGGTTTGCAAGCGGCCAATGTCGGCATCCCCGAGGGCTACCCCGACTACGTGTTGCACACCATGGTGCGCGTGATGCGTGGCGGCGAGGAGGTCAAGATCTCCAAGCGGGCAGGAAGCTACGTCACGCTGCGCGACCTGATCGAATGGACCAGCAAGGACGCGGTGCGTTTCTTCTTGCTGTCGCGCAAGCCCGACACCGAATACATCTTCGACATCGACCTGGCCCTGGCGCAAAACAACGACAACCCGGTGTATTACGTGCAATACGCCCATGCCCGCATTTGCTCGGTGCTGGCCGCATGGAAAGACAAGTATGGGGGTGATGTGACTTCGCTGGCCCAAGCCGATCTGTCGCCGCTGCAAAGCCCGCAAGCCCACGCGCTGATGCTGGCCCTGGCCAAATACCCTGAGATGCTGACGTCTGCCGCCACCGACTTTGCGCCGCACGACGTGACGTTTTACCTGCGCGACCTGGCGTCGCTCTACCACAGCTACTACGACGCCGAGCGCATTTTGGTGGACGACGAAGCGGTCAAAAAGGCGCGTTTGGCGCTGGTCGCGGCCACCGCACAGGTGCTGCGCAACGGCCTTCATGTGTTGGGCGTGTCAGCCCCACAAAAAATGTAAAGGGACGGCTCATGCAACTCCACAGCCAACGCGGCGGTACTTTTTTGGGTTTCATCATTGGCTTGGTGCTGGGTCTGGGCGTGGCCTTGGCCGTGGCCATTTATGTGACCAAGGTGCCCACGCCGTTCTCCAACAAGAACCAGCCCCGCACCAACGACCAGGACGCGCAAGAAACCGAAAAAAACAAGGACTGGAACCCGAACAGCGTGTTCCAACCCAAACCACCGGCTGAGGCCCCGGCCGCACCCGCAGCACCCGCACCCGACGCAGGCACCGACAAAACCGCCCCAGGTCTGGTGGGCAAAACCGCCCCCGAAGCGCCCAAAGCCGAACTACTTCCGGCCGTCACCGCCGATCCGTTGGGCGATTTGGCCAAGACCAAATCAGGGCTGAGCACCCCCGCTGCGCCAGCCAACGCCGCCGACCCCTTTGACTATGTGATCCAGGTGGGCGCCTACCGGACCAGCAACGATGCCGACGCCCAAAAAGCCAAACTGGCCTTAATGGGGCTGGATGCCAAGGTTTCTGAGCGGGATCAAGCCGGACGCACCGTGTATCGCGTACGCTTGGGGCCCTTTGCAGACAAAGCCGCCGCAGAACGCATCCGCAGCCGCCTTGAAGGCAGCGGCATTGACAACACCTTGGTTCGAGTTCAACGCTGAACCCGAACCCCCCTCATTTGGAGCACGACCATGAAACGCCGCCTCTTCTCTTCCGCTTTGCTCACTGCCAGCGCTTGGCTGAGCACCCCTTTGGCCTGGGCCCAAGCGGCCCTGTTCAAGTCCGGCAAAGACTTTTTGACACTGGAGCGCCCCGTGGCCACTGAGGCCGGTGCAGGCAAAATCGAAGTCATCGAATTTTTCTGGTACAGCTGCCCGCATTGCAATGCTTTTGAGCCCAGCTTTGCCCAATGGGCCAAAAACGCACCGAAAGACGTGCTGGTGCGCAGGATTCCCGTGTCTTTCCGCGACGACTTTGCCCCCCAGCAACGTCTGTTTTTCACGATCGAAGCCATGAACCTGATGGAAACGCTGCACCCCAAGGTGTTTGCCGCCATCCATGTCGAGAAGTTGATGCTCAACACCGATGCCAGCGTTTTGGCCTGGGCCGAAAAGCAGGGCGTGGACAAAGCGAAATTCAACGAGGTCTACAAATCCTTTGGTGTGGCCGCCAAGCAAAAGCGGGCGGTGCAACTGCAAAACGACTTCAAGGTGGAAGGGGTGCCCTCACTGGGCGTGGCTGGGCGTTACTACATCGATGGCACGCTGGCTGGCAGCATGGACCGGGCTTTGAAAGTCGCTGAATCCCTGATCGCCCAGTCGCGCAGCGGCTCCGGCAACACAGCCGCCGCCAAAAAACAAAGCTGAGACCTCCACCCCAACAGGGGTCGGCTTTGGAGCCAACCCGCCAGACCCAGGTCTGTGCGGGTTTTTTTACGCCACAAGCCGCCCGCCGATGCCGATACAGCCTGGCTTGCGCCTACAATCAAAATCTGTTCTCAGCAAGATTCATGCCCTCAATGAAAACCCTTCGCGTCATTGGCCTCCTCGCCTCAGGGTTGAGCTTGTTCAGCATGCCTGCCTGGGCCGAGAAAGCCGACAGGGACAAACCCATGCGCATTGAGGCCGATGCCATGCGCCATGACGAGAACAAATTGCTCACCATCTTCACGGGTCAGGTGGTGGCCCTCAAAGGCACCATGGTGCTGCGCGGTGCACGCATGGAAGTGCAGCAAGACAAAGAAGGCCAACAAATCGCCCACGTCTGGGCTGCCCCCAATGAGCGGGTGTTCTTTCGGCAAAAGCGTGAAGGCGTGGACGAATTCACCGAAGGTGAGGGCGAAATGGCCATCTACGACAGCCAAGCCGACGTCGTGACCTTGATCCAGCGGGCCGAAGTGCGGATTTTGCGTGGCACGGTGCTGGCCGATCAGATCAACGGCCAGAAAATCGTGTTCAACAACACCACCGAGGTGATGACCGTGGACCGCCCCGCCCCGGGTGCCAAAGCCACAGACCCCCGCGACCAACGCGTGCGGGCCGTGCTCACCCCCCGAAAAACCAACCCCGCCACCACGCCAGTTGCACCCACAGCCAACATACCGGCCCTGCGGGTCAGCCCCGGCACCGGTGAGGGCAAGAAACCATGAGCGAGCCTGTGGTCACCAGCCGCCTAGAAGCCCACCACCTGCAAAAAGCCTATGGCAGCCGCAAAGTGGTGCATGACGTGTCGGTGCAAGTGGACAAGGGCGAGGTCGTTGGCCTGCTCGGCCCCAACGGCGCTGGCAAAACCACCTCGTTTTACATGATCGTGGGCTTGGTGCGGGCCGATGGCGGGCAAATCCTGATCGACGGCCAAGACGTCACCCGCATGCCCATCCACAAGCGCTCGCGCATGGGCTTGTCCTACCTGCCGCAAGAAGCGTCCATCTTCCGCAAGCTCACGGTGGCCGAGAACGTGCGTGCCATTTTGGAGCTGCAAACCAACGACCAGGGCCAAGGTTTGTCGTCAGCCGACATCGAAAAACGCCTGACCGAATTGCTGGGCGATTTGCGGGTCGACCACCTGCGCGACTCGCCTGCGGTGGCGCTGTCGGGGGGTGAACGCCGCCGGGTCGAGATTGCTCGCGCCTTGGCCACCGACCCGCGCTTCATCCTTTTGGACGAGCCATTTGCAGGCATCGACCCCATCGCCGTGATCGAGATCCAGCGCATCATCGCCTTCCTCAAGCAGCGCGGCATTGGCGTGCTCATCACCGACCACAACGTGCGCGAGACGCTGGGCATTTGCGACCACGCCTACATCATCAGCGAAGGCCGCGTGCTGGCTGAAGGTACGCCCGACGAGATCGTGACCAACGCCGATGTGCGCCGGGTGTACTTGGGCGAACACTTCAGGATGTGATGAACACCCACTCTGTTCTCGACTTGAAAGCGCAGCCATGAAGCCAGGCCTGTCGCTTCGCATGTCCCAGCACCTGGCGCTCACGCCCCAGCTGCAACAATCGATTCGCCTGCTCCAGCTGTCTACCCTGGAGCTGTCCCAAGAAGTCGACCAGATGCTGGACGACAACCCCTTTTTGGAACGTGCCGAAGAAGAATCCCCTGCCGAGGCCTTTGGCCTGGAGCAGGCCGACACCCACGTCAGCCTGGGCGACCGGGTAAGCGAAAGCGCCAGCACGTCCAGCAGCAGCGAAGACAACGCCAGCGAAACCCGCGACGAAGCCGTGACCGATGTGGCCGAAAGCTGGGACGGCGATGGCAGCGTGGACATGCGCCCCGACGACAGCGAATGGGGCGGCGACGCCACACCGCGCCAAAACAACGGCGAAGAAACCGCCGACGCCATCGATCTGGCGCGCGGCAGCGGGTCCCTGACCGACTTTTTGCACCGCCAGGCCTTGTCGCTGCGCTTGTCCGAAGTGGACCGCGCCGCCTTGCGCTTTTTGATCGAATCGCTCAACGACGACGGCTACCTGACCGACACCCTGCCCGAGCTGGCCGCAGGTCTTGCGGGCAGCGATGACTACGAGCAGCTCGACGAACTGGTGCACCGCTTCACCGTAGCGCTGGGTTTGCTGCAATCGCTCGAACCCGTGGGTGTCGGCGCACGCGACTTGGCCGAGTGCCTGCGCATCCAGATCAAGGCTTGGCTGCAAGACTCGCCCGATGACGAAGTCGCCCAGGCCGCACTGGCCATTTGCGCCCAGCCTCTCGAGATGTTGGCCAAGCGCGACTACAAGCGTTTGGCCGTGGCCTGCGGTCTGAGCGAAGCCGTGGTCAAAGTCGCCATCCCTTTCATCGCCCGACTCGAACCCAAGCCCGGCCGCCCCTTTGTGCAGGCCGAGCAAAACATCATCATTCCCGATGTGCTGGTGGTGAACACCAGCAAGACGGCCACGCCCAAATTCCGCATCCAGCTCAACCCGGACGTGATGCCCAAACTGCGCGTGCACGACATCTATGCCAACGCCCTGCGCGGCGGCAAGGGCGACAACCATGCCGGCCTGCAGCAGCGCCTGCAAGAGGCGCGCTGGTTCATCAAGAACATCCAGCAGCGCTTTGACACCATCTTGCGCGTGTCCACCGCCATCGTGGAGCGGCAAAAAAACTTCTTGACGCACGGCGAGCTGGCCATGCGCCCCTTGGTGCTGCGCGAGATCGCCGACGAGCTGGGCATGCACGAGTCCACCATCAGCCGCGTGACCACGGCCAAATACATGTCCACGCCACAAGGCACCTTTGAGCTGAAGTATTTCTTTGGCTCAGGCCTGGGCACCGACAGCGGCAGCGCTGCATCCAGCACCGCCGTGCGCGCGCTCATCAAACAGTTTGTGGCGGCCGAAAAACCCGCCAAACCGCTGTCGGACAACCAGCTGTCTGAAATGCTGAAAGAGCAAGGCATCGACTGCGCACGCCGCACCGTGGCCAAATACCGCGAAGCCCTGAAGATCGCCCCTGCGAACCTGCGCAAAACCCTTTGAGAGCATCTGAGTGAATTCATTGAACCTGTTCATGCCCTGCGCCGCGGGCGTCGAGGGCTTCCTGGCCGACGAAGTGCACGCCATCACGGGCCTCACGGGCCACGACCTGATGACCGGCCGCGGCGGCGTGATGGCACGCGCTTCCTGGCGCGATGCCATGCGCATCAACCTGCACAGCCGCCTCACCCAGCGTGTGCTGGTGCAGCTGTCGGTGACCGACTACCGCAACGAGAACGACCTGTACCACGCCGCCAGCGAAGTGGCCTGGGAAATCTGGTTCACCCCCAAGCAAACCTTCAAGATCGACATCACCGCGCAGCACAGCCCGCTGACCAGCCTGAACTTTGCGGCCCTCAAAATCAAAGACGCTGTGGCCGACCGTTTTCGCGCCAAACGCGGTGAGCGCCCCAGCGTGGACACAGCACGGCCCGATGTGCGCATCTACGCCCACCTCACACCCGAAACCCTCACGCTGTACATCGACACCTCGGGCGAGCCCCTGTTCAAGCGCGGTTGGCGCACCGACAAGGGCGATGCGCCCCTGAAGGAAACCCTGGCCGCCGCCATGATCGCGGCCAGCGGTTGGGACGCCACCGTCCCCCTTTACGACCCGTGCTGCGGCAGCGGCACCATCCCGATCGAAGCAGCGCAAATCGCCTGTGGCATCGCGCCCGGTTTGCAGCGCCGCTTTGGCTTCGAAAAACTGCTGCCCTTCCAGAACCACGTTTGGCAAGGCCTGATCGAAGAAGCCCGCGACCACGAACACGAACCCACCGCGCCGATCTTTGGCAGCGATGTGGCCTTTCGCATGGTCGACTTTGCCGAGCGCAACGCCGAACGCGCAGGCGTGTCGGGCGTGATCGAGTTCCGGGGTGGCGACGCCCTGCAACGCATGCCCCCCAGCGAGACCCCCGGCGTCATGCTGCTCAACCCGCCTTATGGCGAGCGCATTGCCGCTGCCGGTGTGGCCGGGCGCGGGCGTGACAACTTCCAGCCGGGTGCCCTTTCGGATGCTCGTGCCAGTTCCCGCGCCGCCGCCCCAAGCCACCACCGCGAAACCGCCCAGACCCAAGACGGCGACGACAGCGTCGACTTCTTTGCCCAACTGGCCAGCCACTGGAAGAAAAACTACAGCGGCTGGAGCGCCTGGATGCTCACGCCCGACCTGAAGCTGCCCAGCAAAATGCGCCTGAAAGAATCGCGCCGCGTGCCCATGTGGAACGGCCCCATCGAATGCCGCTTGTTCCGCTTTGACATGATCAAAGGCAGCTTGAAGCGCACACCAACAGACGCCTCTGCAGACAAAGCAGGGGATACTGGAACGCCTGCCCCATGAGTGTGAGTGCGCCTGTGAGCACCCTGGAGCGCCATGTGCTGGACACCAACATCTTGCTCGACCTGTGGGTGTTTGACGAACCCCAGGCCGAAGCACTGCGCACCCGCGTGGAGAGCGGCAGCATAGATTGGCTGGCCACCGCCGCCATGCGCGAAGAGCTGGCCCGGGTGCTGGCCTACCCGCAAATCGCCAAACGCCTGACGCACCGCCAACTGCCCGCCAGTGCCGTGCTGGGCCACTTTGACCGCTGGGCCCAACTGCAGCCCGACGCCCCCAAAGCCCCCTACGCCTGCAAAGACGCAGACGACCAGAAATTCATTGACCTGGCCGTGCAGCACACCGCCGCCCTGCACAGCAAAGACGCGCAAGTGCTCTGCATGAAAAAACGCCTGGAGCGCTGCGGCGTGGCGCTGAACCCGACCACGGCCTGAACCATCTCGGGCCAGCTTGTGGGAGGCCGCCCCTGCGGCCGAATGCGCGTTGCGGTCAAGGCGACCCTTCGCGAGCAGGGGCTCGCTCCCACTTGGCAGACAAGCACTGAGTGGGCTGAGGCATTGCAGTCCAGCGCTCCTCCTTACAATCCCCGCATTGCAACAGGAACCCCCATGAACACGACCGCTGGCTTGGAAGCCGAAGACTTTGACACCCTGGACAACATCCTGGACGACCTGCGTGAGCGCTTTGAAGAGACGCCGCAGTGGGAGTTTTGCGAGGGCTTCATGGCGGCGCTGGTGTGCTGCCGCCGCGCCATTCCCGACAGCGAGTGGCTGCCCATGCTGCTGGGCATTGACCCGGACGAGATGGATGGCGGCAGCTTTGCCGACGAGGCCCAGCGCCAGCAGTTCATGGCCTTGTGGCAGCGCCGTTTTGACGAGATCCAGCTCGCGCTGGACACCCCCGTGCAGGCGCTGGACGACGACAAGGCTTACGCCCCCGAGGTGATGGACGTGCGCGGCGCGATCGCGTCATTGCCGCCCGAAGAGCGCGAAGAAATCGAGGACAGCGAGATCCCATCGTTTGCCCAAGTGTGGGCGCTGGGCTTCATGTTCGCGGTGGAAAACTGGCCCGATGAGTGGGCCACGCCCAAGGACAAAGACGCGGCCAAGTGGTACGACCTGTCGCTTGAAGCGGTCGTTGCCTTGACCGAAGACGACACCGATGTGCCCACCCTGTCGGCCCTGTCCGAAGACGGCCCGCCCAGCGTGAGCGAGAACCGCCTGAATGCCTATGGCGAAGCGCTGTGGGCGGTGTACGACTTGCGTGAGATCTGGCGCAACATCGGCCCCCGCGTGGCGCAGGTCATCAAGGAAGCCACACCGGGTCGCAACGACGCCTGCAGCTGCGGCAGCGGTAAAAAATACAAGAAGTGCTGCGGGGCTTGACGCCCACTGGAGGCGCACAAGCCGGGCCGGTTTAAACGAAAAAGCCCCGCAAGGCGTCGCGGGTCGCCTCGGGCAGTTCCTCGGGAATGAAATGCCCTGCCGGTAGGCACAGGCCACTGACGCGGCCCGCGCATTGCGCCTGCCACAGCTCGACCGGCTTGAACATGCGGTTGACCACGCCGCGCTCGCCCCAAAGCACCAGAGTGTCGCAAGCGATCTTGTGGCCGTATTCGCGACCTTCGCGGTCGTGCTGCAGGTCAATGCCCGCGCTGGCCCGGTAATCTTCGGCCGCGCTGTGGATGGCGGCGGACCAGCCCTTGTCGTTGAGCGCCGGATTGCATAAGGCGCGCTCGTATTCGGCCAAGGCTTCGGCTTCGATGTAGCCCATGCCCTGACTGCCCCAGCCGCCCAGCTTGGCGTGCAAATAGGCTTTCGGGTTGCCGCCGATCATGAATTCCGGCAAGGGCGCGGGCTGCGTCAGGTGGAACCAATGGTAATAAGCCTGCGCAAACGCAAAGTAGGGGTCCGCCACCGGGCCGGAGGCCTGAGGGGTTTTGCCCCACAGACCGCTGTACATGTCCAGCGTCGGCGCGATGTCGATCACACAGAGTTTTTTGACCCGCGCAGCATGGTCCAGCGCCAGCCGGTGCGCCACACGACCGCCCCGGTCGTGACCGCACAAAAAGAAATCAGCCACCCCCAGCGCGTCGAGCAAGCCCACCACTTCTTGCGCCATGGCGCGTTTGCTGTAGTGCCGGTGTTCGGCGTCGCCTACGGCGTGTGAAGAGTCGCCATAACCGCGCAAGTCAGGCATGACCAAGCGGTAGCGGCCGCGCAAGTGCTGCGCGACGCGCTGCCACATGACGTGGGTTTGCGGAAAGCCATGCAGCAAGACCAGCACGGGCAGGTGCTCTTGCGCGGCCCAATCGGCCGAGCGCCGAAAGCAAACCGGCAAGCCTGCCACCGTGAGCGTTTGCCGCTCGAAGCCTTCAAACCAGGCCATCAATCGACCTTGGCACCCGAGGCCTTGACGACTTCGGCCCACTTCTTGTGCTCGGCCTCGATCAGCGCCGCAAATTGCGCGGGCGTGTTGCCGCTGGGGATCGCACCCAGCGTGGCCAAACGCTCTTTCATGGCGGGGGTGGCGAGTGATTTGGCCACTTCTTGCTGGATGCGGCTGACCACATCGGCGGGCGTGCCTGCCGGGGCCAACAAGCCGAACCAACTGCTGGCTTCAAAGCCTTTGAGGCCGCCCGCTTCTTCCACGGTGGGCAAATCAGGCAAGGCCGCAGAGCGCTGGCTGCTGGTCACCGCCAGGGCTTTGAGCTTGCCGGCCTTGATGAGTTGCATGGCCGAGGGCAGGTTGTCGAACATCACGTCCATGCTGCCGCCTGCCAAATCGAGCAAAGCCGGGCCGGAACCACGGTAAGGGATGTGCGCCATGAAGGTGCCGGTTTGGGACTTGAACAACTCCCCCGCCAAATGGATGGAGGTGCCATTGCCGCTGGAGGCCATGTTCAGCTTGCCGGGGTTGGCTTTGGCGTATTGGATGAAGTCCTTGACGTTGTTGATCTTGTTGGCGGCCGCTTTTTCGGCGTTGACCACCATCACATTGGGCACGCCCGCAACCAAGGTGATCGGCACAAAGTCCTTGAAAGGGTCATAAGGCAGTTTGGCGTAAAGCGCGCGGTTGATGCCGTGCGTTCCCACGGTACCCATGAGCAGGGTGTAGCCGTCGCCGGCCGACTTGGCCACTTGCTCGGCCCCCAGGTTGCCGCCTGCGCCGCCCTTGTTTTCGATCACGAACTGCTGGCCAAAGGCCTTGGCCAAATCGGGGGCGATGGCACGGGCGAGGATGTCGGTGGTACCGCCCGGTGCAAAGGGCACCACGATCTTGACCGGCTTGTTGGGCCAAGCGGTTTGGGCCCAGGCCAAAGACGTGGTCGACAACAGAACTGCAGCCGCCATGCCCAGAACCGGGCGGCGAGTGAAATGGCGTGACAGTTGAACCATGCGTATCTCCTTGTTTTGATGCATCGGTTAATAATGCCATGCAGGTATGGCAAGGCTGTCGCCCAGGCGAAGAAAGTCGCCCGTTTTAAGGGTTTGTCCCTGTCAATTGGGACTGCAGTTGCGGCTTGAGCACCTTGCCCAAAGCGCTCTTGGGCAGGCCGCCCACGAACACCACGCGGCGAGGGAGTTTGAAGCGGGCGATGCGCGGCTGCAGGTGGGCCAACACGGTTTCGGCGCTCAAAGCTTGGCCAGATGCATCGGCAGTGCGCACCAGCACCGCCACCGGCACTTCACCCCAGCGGGCATCGGCCACACCGACCACGGCGCACTCGGCCACACCGGGCAAGGTGACGAGTTGGTTTTCGATTTCGGCCGGGTAGATGTTTTCGCCGCCCGAAATCACCATGTCTTTGCTGCGGCCCACGATGGTGATGCAGCCATCTGCGTCGCGCTGGCCCAAGTCGCCCGAATGGAACCAGCCGTCTTGCAGGCCCAGGCCGCTTTGCCCTTGCGCGCTCCAGTAGCCGCTCATCAGGTTGTCGGCGCGCAGGCAGACCTCGCCGGTTTCGCCGGGGCCGACTTCTCGGTCTTGGGCGTCGATCAATTTGACCTGCGCTTGTGGGTGCGGCCAGCCGGATGCGCCCACACGGGCCATGGCCTCGGGCAGGCGCAGCACGATGGACACAGGGCCGGTTTCGGTGGTGCCATAAACCTGCCCCACCGGCACACCGCGTGCGTGCAGGGTGTCGAGGTAGGCCACAGGCACGGTGGACGAGCCGGTCATGATGCCGCGCAGGCCAGCGAGCGAGGTATCGGCCCAACGCGGGTGTTCGAACACAGCGCGCATGGTGGCGGGCACCAGCAGCGACAAGGAGGGTTGGCTGGTGGACATTTCGTCCAACCAGGCGCTGGGGTCAAAGCGTGTGTGCAGCACCACCTCCACACCCGCCAGCAGTGCCGGCAGGGTCTGGATGCACAGGCCCCCCACATGGAACAGAGGCAGCGTAGACAGCACTTTGTCGCCGGGTGCAAAGTCGTGCGCCCATGCACTGGCCCGGGCATTGGCCAGCAGCGCGGCTTGCGTGTGCACAGCGCCCTTGGGCACGCCCGTGGTGCCCGAGGTGTAGACCAGCAGCAGCGGCAACTCGCCATGCACAGCGGGCAGAGGCAAGGCGCGAGGCGAGGCGGTGGCGATCAACGTCTCGTGGTGGGTATGCTGCAGGCGCTCGACATGCAAGGCCCGTGCGGTGTCGGCGTGGTGGCTGTCGTGCACCAGCAGGCGCGGATGGGCGTCTTGCATGACCTGCTGCAACTCGGGCACGGCCAGGCGAAAGTTGAGCGGCAAAAAGACCGCACCCAAACGGGCGCAGGCCACCAGCGTGACCAACTGCAGTTCATGGTTGAAACCCAGCCAAGCCACGCGGTCACCCGGCTGCACGCCCCAGGTGGACTGCAGGTGCGCGGTGACGCGTGCCACGCGCCGCCAGAACTTGGCGAAGTCGTAGGCGAAGGTGCTGTCACCCGTCTGGGTGGCTTTGCGCTCATCGCCCCGGAAGGTCATGGCGGGCTGCGTGCCGCAGTCCTGCGCCAGCTGCGCAAAGCGGGCCGCGAGGGGGCTGGTCTCGGAGGCCTGCATCACTCGTCTTTTTCGCCGGGTTCGTACAGGGCTTCGCGGCCAATGCGGTCCATGCACAGCTCGGCTGTCCAAGGCAACATGAGCGAACCGCAACGCGCATCGCGGTAAAGGCGCTCGAGCGGCAGACTTTTGAGCATGGACTGACCGCCGCAGGTGCGGATGGCCAAGCGGGCGATGTCTTGCGCGTTTTCCATGATGGTGTACTGCGCGGCGTAGGCGCGCAGGCGGGTGGACTTGGACGGATCGACCTTCGCGTCTTCAATCGCACGCAAGAACAGGTTGCGGGTTTGCTCGAGCTTGATGAACATCTCGGCCACGGCGATCTGTTTGGTGGCGAACTGGCGGCGCTTGACGGGGCCCGTGCCCGGAATCTCGCCACGCAAATACGCCACGGTGAAGTCGTAGGCCGCTTGCGCGATGCCCATGTAGGTGGGCGAGAGCGTCATGAACATATGCGGCCAGCGGCTGGCGGCCTGGAAGTAAAGGCCTTGCGGCATGAGGGCCGCGTCGTCCGGCACGAACACGTCTTTGAAAATCAAATTGCGCGACACGGTGGCGCGCATGCCCAGCGGGTCCCAGTCGCCTTCGATCGTCAGGCCCGGTGCTGTGCGGGGTATGGCCAGGTACAGGGTGTCCCGGCGTGAGAGGTCAGCGCCCTCTTTCTTCTCGGTGCACAGCACGCCAAAGTAATCGGCCGCATCTGACAGAGAAGCAAAGATTTTTTTGCCGTTGACCTTCCAGCCGCCATCGACCTTGACCGCCAGGGTGCCAAAAGGTTGCGCCCCTGAGGCCGCAGCGCCACCTTCCGAGAAAGGCTGCGCGTAAATCGCGCCGTCTTTCACCACCCGCGCAAAGTGTGTGGCCTGGTGCTGGCGGTGTGAGGCACGCTGCTCGGGCGTCATCTCCAGGTCTTCAGACAACAAACCGCTCCAGAGCATGGTGCAGACGTGCATGTTGAAGGTGAGCGCGGTGGCGCCGCAGTAGCGACCGATCTCGGCCGAGACCATGGCATAGGTGGCGTAATCAGCGCCCTGGCCGCCATGGGCTTCGGGCACGCACAGCGCCAGCAGGCCGCAGGCGCGCATGTCGTCGTAGTTGGCAAACGGGAACTGCGCGTCGCGGTCGAGATGCGCGGCACGCGGGGCAAACTTTTCGCGGCCCAGTTGCCGGGCCAGGGCAATCAGCTTTTGCTGTTTTTCGGTCAGGGGGTAATCGTCACCACAGATGGGCATGGTGTGGGGGATCGTTTTGTTTTGCACATCGGTCATGGTTTCACGTCCTTCAGGAATTTTTCAAGTTCGGCGTTGAACGCCTTGGGCTGTTCGTAATGCAGCAAATGCCCTGCCCCGGCCAGGCAGGCGTAGCGCGCACCGGGGATCTTTTGCGCCATGCGCTCCATCACGATAGGCGGTGCGGTGCGGTCATGCTCTGCGGCCAGGCACAGCACGGGCACGCTGATGGTGGGCAGAGCAGCGCGTTGCTCAAACTGCACCAGCGCATGCAGCGCGGCGCGGTAGGTGGCGGCCGGCACGGCCGACATGCTTTGGTGCGCAGGGTTCAACTGGGTTGCATCGCCACCGGGTGCCGCCATGGTGGGGATCAACTTGTCGGCAATGTCGCCCATGGTTTTGCCCGATTCCAGCGGGGCCAGGCGCTGCGCCAAAAATTGCTTTTGAAAGTCACCGTCGCTGTTGCCAAAAGCCGGGCTGCTGGCGGCCAGCAGCAGGCCACGGATGCGCTCAGGTTTTTGCGTCCAGGCTTGCAGGGCGACCATGGCCCCCATGCTGTGGCCCACCAACACAGCTTGGTCGATGTGCGCCGCGTCCAGCATCTGCCAGAGGGTTAGCGCCAAGTGCGCAAAGTCATAGGGGGTGACCATGGGGCTGTCGCCATAACCGGGCATGTCCCAGGCCAAGCTGCGCCAGCCCAGAGCGGCCACATGCGCTTGTTGTGCTGTCCAGCCGTGTCGGCCACCGCCCACGCCGTGCAAAAACACCACAGCGGGTTGCGTGGGCAAGCCCACATCCGTAAAGGCTGGTGCGTTCATGCCAGCGCCGCGCTCACGACTTGGCCCGCATCGACCACAACCGTGTCGTCGAGCCGGATGGTGCAGCCGCGCATTGGCAGGTCAAAGTGGCCAAGGGTGTGGCGGCCCGCGACTTCATTGGCTCCGGTCGAATACAAAAAGTTGCCCGCAAAAGCTCGCAGCTCGGTGCCGTTGCAGTCGCGCTTGTCGTAAAACGCCATGGCGTCCCAGCGCGCCGCCGGGTTCAGGCCAAAGCCCACATGCGACACGGCATAAGCAGCGCGGTGGCCCTCAAAGTCTTCCCAGGCTTTCCAGTAGCCGCGCATCATGTCCACATCCACGCCCTGCCCCTCGATGGCGACCACGCTGTCGTTCTCAATCGTCAGGCGGATCGTGTCGCGCAAATAGCTTTTGAAGGTCAGGTTCACATCACCCGGGGCCATGACCAGCGTGCCGTTGACGCTGCCCGCAGCGGGGAAAGCCAGCGCCAGCCCGGCAGGCCAGTGCGACACCATGCCCGGCTTGGGGCAAAAGCCCCACACACCGCCCACCACCGCTTGTTTGTCGCCATGTTTCAGGTTCACACGCAGGTCGGTGCCTGCGGCAGACGTGACGTGCATTTGTTGTGCGCCGCGCAGTTTCTTCATGGCGGCACGCACCACGCCTTCGAGTGCCGGATCGGGCACGGTGCGCTCTAAAATTTCAGGGTGCTCGTTGGACACCATCAAGAGGCGCGGCATGTGGCCGTCCACGCCCTTCATGATGGCCGGCAGCTCGGGCGCGTGCAGCAGACCTTCGACAGTGCAGTCCACCACCATGTCGGCGCGGGCCAATGCAGCCACCACCGGGCCGAGCTGGCCAATGGCGTCGCTGGCGCCTGTAGAGCGCACGGGCGCAGGCGCTGTCAGTGCGGGCGTGGTCAAAGTCACCTCGAACACGCGGGCACCCATGGCCTCCAGTGCGAGGCGGGCCAAGTCCACGTTGACCCGGCGTGATTGGGTTTCCGCCAAAATAGCGACCACTTCGCCAGGCTGCACCTTGCACAGCGTGAAGGTGCGGGTAAAGGCCGCGAGCCACCTGTTTTCGATTCGTTCCACCAGCATGCTTGTCTCCTTGGCCTGCAGCTTTGAACGGTTCTCCTGCAGACATGAATGGTCAGTTTATATGAAAATTCATGCAATTCAACTATCATCCACCCATGCACCAAGCCCCCCCATCTCACATCAAAGCGCTGAGCCCAGACTTTGAAACGCCGCATTTCAAGCAAGCCCTGTCGCGCTTTGCCACGGGCGTGACCGTCATCACCACGTTCGCGCCGGGCGCACACAAAGGGGATTCGGCCAGCAGCAGCTTTGTGGGCATCACCGCCAGTTCATTCAACTCGGTGTCGCTCACGCCCCCGCTGGTGCTGTGGAGCCTGGGGCAAGGCGCCAGCAGCGCACCGCTGTTCCATGCGGGCACGCATTACGTGGTGAATGTGCTGGCCGCCGATCAGCTCGATGTATGCAACCGTTTTGCTTTCGGCAAAGGCGACCGCTTTGCCGATACCGCTTACACGCTGGGCGAGTCGGGTTTGCCCATTTTGGCTGGCGCGCTGGCCTGGTTTGAATGCCACAACCGCAGCCGACACGAAGAAGGCGACCATGTGATTTTTGTGGGCGAGGTGGAGCGCTGCGGTTTCAGCGATGGCTCGGCCCCACTCGTTTACCAGGGCGGTCAGTTCAGCACCACCGCGCCTCTCGCATGAGCAACTCGGCAGGCTTTGTCGACGACTACTTGGCCTACTTGCTGGCACGCGCCAGCCATTTGATTTCGAGCGAGTTCCACGCCGTGGTCGAAGCCAGCGGCCTGAGCCTGATGGAATGGCGCGTCATGGCCAGCCTGTCGGGCAAAGACGCCCTGAGTGTGGGTGAGTTGGCCGACATCGTGCTGGCCAAGCAACCCACGGTGACCAAACTGGTTGGACGCATGGCCGAGGCCGGCTGGGTTCAGCGCGTGGACGCGCCGCACGACAAACGCCAATCCCTGGTCAGCCTCACACCCGCAGGCCGTCGCAAAGTCAAACCCCTGCTGGGCCAAGCCCAGGCCCATGAAGCACAGGTGATGGCCGACATCGGCGTGAGCGAAGTGGCTCAACTCAAAAGGGTCTTGGAGCGGATGATTTCGGTGCGGGCATGAGCATGCCCGCCCGCTGCCTTCACTCCGGCACCACCGCCGTGACTTCGATCTCCACTTGGGCGCGGTCTTCCACCAGATCGGCCACCTGCACCAGCGTCATGGCGGGATAGTTCTTGCCAATGACTTCTTGGTAGACCTTGCCCAGCTCCTTGCCGCGTGCGAGGTATTCCTTTTTGTCCTTGACGTACCAGGTCATGCGGGCCATGTGCTGCGGGCCTGCGCCTGCGCAAGCGAGCGTGTCAACGATGTTTTGCAGGGCCTGGCGGCACTGGGCCACAAAGTCGTCGGTCTCGAATTGGGCTTGGCCGTTCCAGCCGATCATGCCTGCGACGAACACCATGCGGCCACGCGCTTCGATGCCGTTGGCATAGCCTTTGGCGGGTGCCCAGCCTTCGGGTTGCAAGACGTTGAACATGAACTATTCCTCAGTAATGGGTGGATGTGCACGACGCGAAGCATGCAAAGCCGTTGATGGATGGCCGCGCTGCGCTCGCCATGACTGTCAGCGCAGTTGACGCAGCTTGAAGCGCTGCAGTTTGCCGGTTTCGGTGCGGGGCAAGGCGTCCAAAAAGACCACCTTGCGCGGGTACTTGAATGGGGCGATGGTTTGCTTGACGTGCTCTTGCAAGGCTTTTTCCATCGCCGCATCACCCGTGTGGCCGGGCTTGAGCACCACACAGGCCTGCACGATGTGCCCACGGTCTTCGTCGGGCATGCCGACCACGCCGCACTCAGACACGGCCGGGTGTTGCAGCAAAGCGCCTTCCACCTCGGGGCCTGCGATGTTGTAGCCCGCCGAAATGATCATGTCGTCGTTGCGCGCCTGGTAGCTGAAGTAGCCGTCGGCGTCCATGACGAAGGTGTCGCCGGGCAGGTTCCAACCGTCTTTCACATAGTCTTGCTGGCGCGGGTCGGCCAGGTATTTGCAGCCTGTGGGGCCGCGCACCGCGAGCCGCCCCACGGTGCCGGGCGGCACGGCTTGCATGTCATCGCCCACGATCTGCGCCACATAGCCGGGCACCACCTGGCCAATGTTGCCCGCCCGCACCTGAGCGCCGGCGCTCGAGATGTAGATGTGGATCACTTCGGTGCCGCCAATGCCATCGGTCATCTCAATGCCCGTGGCCTGCCTCCACAGCTGGCGGGTGGCGTCGGGCAAGGCCTCGCCTGCCGAGACGGGGTGCTTGAGGCTCGACAGGTCAATGCCTTTGGCCAGCGTCGCCATCTGGCGGTACATCGTGGGCGCGGTGTAGCACTGCGTGGCGCGGTACTTGGCAATGGTCTGCATCAAGGTCTCGGGCGTGTGCTTTTCGAGCAGCACGGTGCTGGCGCCAAAGCGCAGCGGGAACGCCAGCAAACCACCCAAGCCGAAGGTGAAGGCAATCGGCGGCGTGCCGCACACCACATCGGTCTCGTTCATCTGCAAGATGTGGCGCGGGAACAAATCGCACATGGCCAGCACATCGCGGTGGAAGTGCATAGTGCCCTTGGGTTGGCCCGTGGTGCCGCTGGTGAATGCAATCAGGCACACGTCGTCGCGGCTGGTGGGGTGGGCGGTGTACGCGCCAGTTTGCCGCGCCATGCGCTGCTCCAAGCCATCGGGAGCGTCACTGCGGAAATGCACCACCTGCTTCAAATGGGCCATGTGGCTGGCGTGGCCAGCCGTCATGCAGTGCTGCAGTTCATCGCCCAGCAAGCTGTCGCACAGCGCGGCGCTGACCTGCGCTTTGTCGATGATCTGGGCCAACTCGCCCGCACGCAGCAGCGGCATGGTGGGCACCGCCACCAGGCCCGCCTTGAGCGCGCCCAACAAGCAAGCAGCCATCATGGGGCTGTTGCCGCCGCGCAGCAAGATGCGGTTGCCGGGCACGAGGCCCATGTCTTGTGTCAGCACCTGGGCGATGCGGTTGCTCTTGTCTTGCAACTGTGCATACGTCCAGCTGAAGTCGCCGCCCCCCTTGTTGAAGTCGCTCACGCCATGCAGCGCGATGCGGTCGCCCCGGCCCTCTTGCACATGCCGGTCCACCAACTCCACAGCGCAGTTGATCTGGTCCGGGTAGTCCAACTCGGGCCGATCCGCCATGAACACGGGCAGCTGGTCTTTGGGCGGCAGCCGGTCACGCGCAAAGGTGTCGTTGTGGCTGCTGGGCAGCAGTTCGTTCCAGTCCTTCATGTGCTTTGTCTCCTTTTTTGTTTTTGCTGTGCAGCGCTTGCCGCACCACGCTGTCACCCCTTCAACACATCCTTGCCAATGATCAGCTGCTGCACTTCCGTCGCCCCTTCGTAAATCCGCAAAGCCCGGATCTCCCGGTACAGCGACTCCACCATCACGCCCTTCTTAACGCCCATGCCGCCGTGCATCTGCACCGCCATGTCGATGATCTGCTGCGCGTTTTCGGTGGCGGTCATCTTGGCCATGGCCGCTTCGCGGGTGATGCGTGCGCCTTGGTCGCGCAGCCAAGCGGCGCGATACGTCAAGAGCGTGGCCGCGTCCAGCATGGTGGCCATCTGCGCGATCTTGGTCTGGGTGATCTGAAAATCGCCCAAGCTCTGGCCAAACATCTTGCGCGAACGCGCCCAAGCGATGGACTCGTGCAAGGCGCGCCGCCCAAAGCCCAAAGCGGCTGCGGCCACCGAGGTGCGGAACACATCGAGCGTGGCCATGGCGACCTTGAAGCCCTGGCCCGCTTCGCCAATGCGTTGCTTTGCATCGACCTTGCAGTTGTCAAACTTGAGCGTGGCCAGCGGGTGCGGCGCGACCACGTCGATGCGCTCTTCAATCGTCAAGCCCGGGGTGTCGGCATCGACAATGAAAGCCGTGATGCCGCGTGCGCCCGGCGCTTCGCCTGTGCGGGCGAACACCACATAAAAGTCGGCAATGCCGCCGTTGCTGATCCAGGTCTTGCGTCCGTTGAGCACATAGCCGTCTGCCGTGGCGGTGGCGCTGCACTGCATGGCAGCCACGTCCGAGCCGGCATCGGGCTCGCTGAGCGCAAACGCCGACAAGGCTTGGCCCGAGGCCACGCGGGGCAGGTAGCGCTGCTTCTGATCGGCTGTGCCCATGAGGCTGATGGCGCCTGTGCCCAAGCCCTGCATGGCAAACGCGAAGTCAGACAAGCCGTTGTGAAAGGCCAGCGTCTCGCGCAGCAGGCAGAGCTGGCGGGTGTCGATCACATCCGATGCGGCGCCATAGGCCGTGCCAGAGACTGCGTGTTTTAGCCAACCGCCGCTGCCCAGCAGGCGCACCAGACGGATGCATTCGGCGTCCACCGCGTCGCGGCTTTCGTCATGGTGCGCGTGGGCCAGGTGTGCGTTGCACCAAGCGTCCAGCCGCACTTTGAAGTCGCGGTGGCTGTCATCAAAGAAGGGCCAGTCGAGTTCGGGCGGGTGAGTGGCTGGGTGGTCTGACATGGCTCAGTCCCCTTCAAAAACGGGCGTTTGCTTGGCCACAAAGGCGTGGTACGCCCGGTGGAAGTCGTTGGTGGCCATGCAGATGGCTTGGGCCTGGGCTTCGGCCTCAATGGCTTCGTCCACGCCCATGTTCCATTCTTGCTGCAGCATTTTTTTGGTGATGCCGTTGGCAAAGGTGGGGCCTGCCACCAGCTGGGCGGCGATGGCTTGTGCATCGCCCAACACGGTGTCTGCCTCGCACACGCGGTTGTAAAAACCCCAGCGCTCGGCCTCCAGTGCGCCCAAGCCGCGTCCGGTGAAGAGCAGCTCGCTCGCACGGCCTTGGCCGATGATGCGCGGCAGCAATGCGCAAGCGCCCATGTCGCAACCGGCCAAGCCGACTTTGTTGAACAGGAAATAAGTCTTGCTGCGCTCGGTTCCGTAGCGCAGGTCTGAGGCCATGGCCAGTATCGCGCCTGCGCCCGCGCACACACCGTCGATCGCCGCGATGATGGGTTGCGGGCAAGCACGCATGGCCTTGACCAAGTCGCCCGTCATGCGGGTGAAGGCCAGCAGGCCCGGCATGTCGAGTTTTGTCAGTGGCCCGATGATTTCGTGCACATCGCCACCGGAGCAAAAGTTGCCGCCCTCGCCCGTGATGACCACGGCGTGGATGTCGGTTGCGTAGGGCAATGCGCGAAAGAAGTCACGCAGCTCGGCGTAAGAGTCAAACGACAGCGGATTCTTTCGCTCGGGGCGGTTCAGGCTCACCGTGGCCACACCGTCTTTGACGGCCAGCAAGAAATGCTCGGGCTGGTAGCCCGCCATGGGCTGGTTGTGACGGGGCAGCTGGTGGGGCTGGCCGGGCAGGTAGCGTGGGCTCATGTCTTCTCCTTTTATTGTGTTCGGGTGCCGGACTTCAAGGTGCCCAGCAGTTGGTGCAACTGTGTTTGTTCTCGCTCTGCCAATGGCGACAGCAGCTCGACCACCCAGCCTTCGTGGGCCTGGGCCATGGCGGCAAATGCGGTACGCCCTGCCTCGGTCAAGCTGACGGTGAAAGAGCGGCGGTCGCTGGCCTGCATTTGCCGCTGCACCAGTTGTTCTTTTTCCAGCTGGTCCACGATGCTGGTGACGTTGCCGCCCGTGACCATCATGCGGCGCGACAGCTCGCTCATCGACAGGCCGTGCGGCTCACGCTCCAACTGGGCCATCAGGTCAAAACGCGGCAGCGTGATGTCAAACTGCTCGCGCAGGCGCTGGCGGATGGTGTCTTCGATGCGGGTGGTGGCCGACAACAAGCGCAACCACAGGCGCAGCGAGGCATGGTGATCGGCATGGGCCCGCACTTCCATATCGGTGTCTTGTCGTGCGCTCATGCCACCAGCTCCCCACCGTCGATGGCAATCGATTGGCCGTTGATCGCATCGCTGCCTGCCGCACACAGCCACAGCACGCTTTGCGCCACTTCCTGCGGTTGTACCAGGCGCTGTTGGGGGTTGCCTGCGGCCAGGGCTTGGCGCGCTTCGGCTTCGCTCTTGCCGGTTTTACCCACGATGTTTTGCACGGCGTGGCGCACGATGTCGGTCTCGGTGTAGCCGGGGCAAATCGCGTTCACGGTCACGCCCTTGCGCGCCAACTCGAGCGCGAGCGCTTTGGTCAGGCCGACCACGCCGTGCTTGGCGGCCACATAGGCGCTGACATAGGCATAGCCCTTGAGGCCTGCCGTGCTGGCGATGTTGACGATGCGTCCGGGCGTTCCGCTGGCTGCCGCTTCGAGCATGCCCGGCAGCACTGCCTGGATGCAATGGTAGGTGCCTGTGAGGTTGACGTTCAACATCTGCTGCCACAGCGCGGCATCGGTCTTGGCAAAGGGCGCGCTGTGCGCCTGGCCCGCGTTGTTGACCAAGATGTTCACCGAACCAAAGCGGGCCTGGGCCTGCTGCACCGCCGCTTGTACGGCGTGTTCATCGGCCACGTCCATGGGCGCGATCAGCACCGCCACATCGGGCACTTGTGCACGCAGCGCCTCGGCTTGCGCCTGCAGCTTGTCTTGCGAACGGCCACTCAGGGTCAAGCGGCAACCCGCTTGCGCGAGCTGCAGTGCGATGGCCGCGCCAATGCCTGCGCCCGCGCCAGTGATGAGGGCGTGGCGGTTGTTCAGCATGCGGTCACCTTTGTAGGAGCGGCAAACTCGCCGCGATGGACTTTTGTGGGAGTCACCTCGCCTTGATTGGTTTTTGTGGGAGCGGCGCCCTCGCCGCGATGGACGCCCATTCGCGACGAGGGCGTCGCTCCCAAAAATTCAAATTGCAAGGAAGTTGAAGTCCCCCCATGAGCATTCAACATCTCAATCCCCCTTTGTCGCAGCCTGCTGGGCACGCTCGCGGGCAAAGCCTGCTTCGAGCTGGGGCTTGCCCGAAACGTATGCACGCGGCCAAGCGATGTCTTTGAAGCCAATGCGTGCGGCTTCGGTCAGCGTCCAGGCCGGGTTGGCCAGGTGCGGCCGAGCCACAGCGCACAGGTCGGCGCGGCCTGCCGCCAAGATGCTGTTGACGTGGTCGGCTTCACTGATGGCGCCCACCGCGATGGTGGCGATGCCCGCTTCTTGGCGAATGCGGTCGGCAAAGGGGGTTTGGTACATGCGGCCGTAAGTGGGCTTTTGCTGAGCACTGACCTGACCCGATGAGCAGTCGATCATGTCAGCACCTGCAGCCTTGAAGGCGCGGGCGATCTCGACCGCGTCAGTCGGTGTGATGCCGCCTTCTACCCAATCGTGCGCCGAGATGCGCACCGACATGGGCAGTTCTTTGGGCCAAGCGGCGCGCACCGCGGCAAACACTTCGAGCGGGTAACGCAGGCGGTTGGCGAGCGATCCGCCGTATTCGTCTGTGCGTTGGTTGGTGAGCGGGCTGATGAAGCTCGACAGCAGATAGCCGTGGGCGCAGTGCAACTCCAGCCAATCGAAGCCGGCTTGCGCAGCACGCTGGGTGCTGGCCACGAAGTCGGCCGTGACCCGGTCCATGTCGGCCCGGGACATGGCGCGGGGCACATCGCCGTGGGGCAAATAGGGCTGAGCCGAGGCCGCCAGCAATGGCCAGTTACTCTCTTCGTCGTCAGCGGGAACAGGTTGGTCCATGCCAGGACCTTGCCAAGGGCGGCAGGTCGAGCCTTTGGGCCCGGCGTGGCCGATCTGCAGGCCGATCTTCGCGTCAGACTTGGCATGCACCCAGTCGGTGATGTGTTTGAAATCTTCGGTCTGCTCATCGCTCCACAGGCCCGGACAGCCGTGGGTGATGCGGCCGTCTGCGCTGGGCGCGGTCATCTCGACCATCACCAGCCCGGCGCCGCCCATGGCGCGTGCGCCCAAGTGCACGAGATGGTCATCGCCCACGCGGCCGTCCAGCGCCATGTACTGCGCCATAGGCGAGACGACGACTCGGTTTTTGAGGGTGACCGAGCGCTGGGTGTAGGGCGTGAACATGGGTGGACGTACCCCGGGTGTGGCCGTGCGCCCAGCGAACCAAGCCTCGTAGCCCTCCAACCAGGCCTTGTCGCGCAGTCTCAAATTCTCGTGGCTGATGCGCTGGCTGCGCGTCAGCATGGAATACATGAACTGCTCGGGTTCGAGCTGGTCGCAGTAACGTTCACCGCACACTTCGAACCACTCCATGGCATTCCAGGCGGCGTTTTGCAGGCGGATCACGTCGATCTCTCGCACAGCTTGGTAGTGCTTCAGGACTTCCGGGATGCGGTCAGCGGTATCGCCCAGCCCTTTGAATTGACGCACCAACTCGATCGCGTCTTCGAGCGCAAGCTTGGTGCCCGAGCCAATCGCAAAGTGAGCGGTGTGCACCGCGTCGCCCATCAGCACCACATGGCTGTTGCCGTTGAAGTGCGACCAGTTGGCGCACTTGACCCGCTGAAAGTTGAGCCAAGCCGAGCCACGCAGGTGGCGGGCGTTGGTCATCAACTTTTCGCCCTGAAGGTTCTTTGCGAAAAGCTTTTCACAAAAAGCAATCGACGCGTCTTGATCGGCTTTGTCCAGACCGTGCGCCAGCCAGACGTGCTCGGGGCACTCGACGATGAAGGTCGAAGTCTGGTTGTCGAATTTATAGACGTGCGCCTGAAACCAACCGTGCTCGGTCTTTTCAAACAAAAAGGTGAAGGCATCGTATTGGCGGTTGGTGCCCAGCCAGATGAAGCGATTGGGCCGAGTGACGATGTCTGGTTTGAAAACTTCAGGAAGCCTGCTTCGAACACGCGAATTCACACCATCGCTGGCCAGGATAAGGTCCGCGTCGGGAAAATCCAGATCCGAATTCACATCTTGTTCGAACAAGAGCTTGACGCCCACTTGCTCGCAGCGCTCTTGCAAAATATTCAGCAATTTTTTTCGCCCAATCCCCACAAATCCATGACCACCTGATCGGATCACACGGTCTTTGATGTGCAGTTCTATGTCATCCCAGTGGTTAAAAGCTTGCTCCACTTCTGCAGCGGTTTCTGGGTCCCACCCGCGCATGTTCTCCAGCGTCTGGTCAGAAAAAACAACACCCCAACCAAATGTGTCGTAAGGCTTGTTGCGCTCCACCACGGTGATGTCGTGGTGGTGGCCGAGCTTTTTCATCAGCAACGCAAAGTACAAACCCGAAGGACCACCGCCAATGCACACAATTTTCATGTTCGTTCTCTTTGCTATAGACCGCACAGGCCATTGATTAAGGCCTATATATTTCAAACCTCAAGTATTGAGGCGAATGAAAAGTCGGTCAATCAGGGAGTAACCCGTAGAAAACGAAAGAAAGAGAGGGAATGGTGCGGATGCAGAAATGCTTCGCACAAAGCAAAACGCCCCACCGGTCGGTGAGGCGTTTTGGGCTGTTAGAAGCCTGACGATGTCCTACTTTCACACGGGAACCCGCACTATCATCGGCGCTAAGTCGTTTCACTGTCCTGTTCGAGATGGGAAGGAGTGGGACCAACTTGCTATGGTCATCAGGCATAACTTGGTGTCATCTTGACTTGCATCAAGACAACGAATTCATAGAGTTTCGAATCAGATTTCGGCCTTTCAGCCATTTTTGAATGCGTCAACTTGGCATAACTTCCTTGACCAATGCACATCTTTCAATGTGTGATCAAAGTTATAGGGTCAAGCCGCACGAGCAATTAGTATCAGTTAGCTTAACGCATTACTGCGCTTCCACACCTGACCTATCAACGTCCTGGTCTTGAACGACTCTTCAGGGGGCTCAAGGCCCCGGCAGATCTCATCTTGAAACGAGTTTCCCGCTTAGATGCTTTCAGCGGTTATCTCTTCCACACTTAGCTACTCGGCAATGCCACTGGCGTGACAACCGATACACCAGAGGTGTGTCCACTCCGGTCCTCTCGTACTAGGAGCAGGCTTCCTCAAATCTGCAGCGCCCACGGAAGATAGGGACCAAACTGTCTCACGACGTTTTAAACCCAGCTCACGTACCTCTTTAAATGGCGAACAGCCATACCCTTGGGACCGGCTACAGCCCCAGGATGAGATGAGCCGACATCGAGGTGCCAAACACCGCCGTCGATATGAACTCTTGGGCGGTATCAGCCTGTTATCCCCAGAGTACCTTTTATCCGTTGAGCGATGGCCCTTCCATACAGAACCACCGGATCACTATGTCCTACTTTCGTATCTGCTCGACTTGTCAGTCTCGCAGTTAAGCACGCTTATGCCATTGCACTATCATCACGATGTCCGACCGTAACTAGCGTACCTTCGAACTCCTCCGTTACGCTTTGGGAGGAGACCGCCCCAGTCAAACTGCCTACCATGCACTGTCCCCGATCCAGATAATGGACCTAGGTTAGAACCTCAAACACACCAGGGTGGTATTTCAACGTTGGCTCCACAAGATCTAGCGACCTCGCTTCAAAGCCTCCCACCTATCCTACACAGATCTGTTCAAAGTCCAATACAAAGCTACAGTAAAGGTTCATGGGGTCTTTCCGTCTTTCCGCGGGGAGATTGCATCATCACAAACATTTCAACTTCGCTGAGTCTCAGGAGGAGACAGTGTGGCCATCGTTACGCCATTCGTGCAGGTCGGAACTTACCCGACAAGGAATTTCGCTACCTTAGGACCGTTATAGTTACGGCCGCCGTTTACTGGGACTTCAATCAAGAGCTTGCACCCCATCATTTAATCTTCCAGCACCGGGCAGGCGTCACACCCTATACGTCCACTTTCGTGTTTGCAGAGTGCTGTGTTTTTATTAAACAGTCGCAGCCACCGATTTTTTGCAACCCCGTTCGGCTCCCTTTGTTCAAGTTCACCTAATAGGGGCATACCTTCTCCCGAAGTTACGGTATCAATTTGCCGAGTTCCTTCTCCTGAGTTCTCTCAAGCGCCTTAGAATACTCATCTCGCGCACCAGTGTCGGTTTGCGGTACGGTCAATGACAAGCTGAAGCTTAGTGGCTTTTCCTGGAAGCAGGGTATCACTCACTTCAGGTGCAAGCACCCTCGTTATCACCCCTCATCTAAGCCCGGCGGATTTGCCTACCGAGCACGACTACAGGCTTGAACCAACATATCCAACAGTTGGCTGAGCTAACCTTCTCCGTCCCCACATCGCACTTGTCATCGGTACAGGAATATTGACCTGTTTCCCATCAGCTACGCATCTCTGCCTCGCCTTAGGGGCCGACTCACTCTACGCCGATGAACGTTGCGTAGAAAACCTTGCGCTTACGGCGAGGGGGCTTTTCACCCCCTTTAACGCTACTCATGTCAGCATTCGCACTTCTGATACCTCCAGCAGGGTTTACACCACCACCTTCACAGGCCTACAGAACGCTCTCCTACCACTTGCAATAAATTGCAAATCCGCAGCTTCGGTAACTGGCTTAGCCCCGTTACATCTTCCGCGCAGGACGACTCGATCAGTGAGCTATTACGCTTTCTTTAAATGATGGCTGCTTCTAAGCCAACATCCTGACTGTTTTAGCCTTCCCACTTCGTTTCCCACTTAGCCAATTTTAGGGACCTTAGCTGGCGGTCTGGGTTGTTTCCCTCTTGAGTCCGGACGTTAGCACCCGGTGCTCTGTCTCCCAAGCTGTACTCATCGGTATTCGGAGTTTGCCTTGGTTTGGTAAGTCGCCATGACCCCCTAGCCAAAACAGTGCTCTACCCCCGATGGTAATACTTGAGGCACTACCTAAATAGTTTTCGGAGAGAACCAGCTATTTCCAAGTTTGTTTAGCCTTTCACCCCTATCCACAGGTCATCCGCTAATTTTGCAACATTAGTCGGTTCGGACCTCCAGTACCTGTTACGGCACCTTCATCCTGCCCATGGATAGATCACTTGGTTTCGGGTCTACACCCAGCGACTGATCGCCCTATTCGGACTCGATTTCTCTACGGCTTCCCTATTCGGTTAACCTTGCCACTGAATGTAAGTCGCTGACCCATTATACAAAAGGTACGCAGTCACCCCTTTCGAGGCTCCTACTTTTTGTAAGCATGCGGTTTCAGGATCTATTTCACTCCCCTCCCGGGGTTCTTTTCGCCTTTCCCTCACGGTACTTGTTCACTATCGGTCAATGATGAGTATTTAGCCTTGGAGGATGGTCCCCCCATATTCAGACAGGATTTCTCGTGTCCCGCCCTACTTGTCGTTAGCTCAGTACCACACATCTGTTTTCGCATACGGGGCTATCACCCACTATGGCCGGCCTTTCCATGCCGCTTTGCTAACAGTTGTGCTATCACTAACAGGCTCTTCCGATTTCGCTCGCCACTACTTTCGGAATCTCGGTTGATGTCTTTTCCTCGAGCTACTGAGATGTTTCAGTTCACCCGGTTCGCCTCGCATGACTATGTATTCATCATGCGATACCCCTAAGGGTGGGTTTCCCCATTCAGAAATCTCCGGATCAAAGCTTATTTGCCAGCTCCCCGAAGCTTATCGCAGGCTTTCACGTCTTTCGTCGCCTATCATTGCCAAGGCATCCACCACATGCTCTTATTCACTTGACCCTATAACTTTGAACTCTCTTGCGAGAACTCATCGTTGTTTTCAAGGAATGTCTGTCAGGTCTTTCACCTGACGCGTTATGCCGTAAATGAATAATTCCTCAACACCGGATGTTTCCATCCAATATCAAAAGAACAATTCGTCTTTACTTGAATTTCAAACGTCGTTTGAATATTCGTTTTGACGCAATCAAAAAATTGTCACCAGGGGCACGGTCCGCACTAAACCTTTACGAATGTGCGGTTTCCCCTGGCAACTCTGATTCGACTCTATGAATTTTTAAAGAACAGCCGTGTGTCTTGCGACACTTGTTAATCGATCAATATCAATCAACACAAAAACAGCCTCGCAATCTCTTGCCAAGCAGCTTTTGTTTTGAATGAAGATTTATCCAGGCCCTTGCAAAGCCCGCTCAACATTTCGATAAGTGATGGTGGAGGATGACGGGATCGAACCGACGACCCCCTGCTTGCAAAGCAGGTGCTCTCCCAGCTGAGCTAATCCCCCGTTATCTTGTCCGGAGCGCCCAAACAGCGCTCACTCTTCAGAAGGATTGGTGGGTCTGGTTGGTCTCGAACCAACGACCCCTGCGTTATCAACACAGTGCTCTAACCAACTGAGCTACAGACCCAAGTCGTTGCTCAACAACCAGGCTTTATGCCCAAGCCGTCAGCGACTTGCCTTCCAACAACCGATAAGTGTGAGCGTTCAATTTAGATTGCAGTTTCCAGAAAGGAGGTGATCCAGCCGCACCTTCCGATACGGCTACCTTGTTACGACTTCACCCCAGTCACGAACCCCGCCGTGGTAATCGCCCTCCTTGCGGTTAGGCTAACTACTTCTGGCGAGACCCGCTCCCATGGTGTGACGGGCGGTGTGTACAAGACCCGGGAACGTATTCACCGTGACATTCTGATCCACGATTACTAGCGATTCCGACTTCACGCAGTCGAGTTGCAGACTGCGATCCGGACTACGACTGGTTTTATGGGATTAGCTCCCCCTCGCGGGTTGGCAACCCTTTGTACCAGCCATTGTATGACGTGTGTAGCCCCACCTATAAGGGCCATGAGGACTTGACGTCATCCCCACCTTCCTCCGGTTTGTCACCGGCAGTCTCATTAGAGTGCCCAACTGAATGTAGCAACTAATGACAAGGGTTGCGCTCGTTGCGGGACTTAACCCAACATCTCACGACACGAGCTGACGACAGCCATGCAGCACCTGTGTTACGGCTCTCTTTCGAGCACGCCTCTATCTCTAAAGGCTTCCGTACATGTCAAAGGTGGGTAAGGTTTTTCGCGTTGCATCGAATTAAACCACATCATCCACCGCTTGTGCGGGTCCCCGTCAATTCCTTTGAGTTTCAACCTTGCGGCCGTACTCCCCAGGCGGTCAACTTCACGCGTTAGCTTCGTTACTGAGTCAGTGAAGACCCAACAACCAGTTGACATCGTTTAGGGCGTGGACTACCAGGGTATCTAATCCTGTTTGCTCCCCACGCTTTCGTGCATGAGCGTCAGTACAGGTCCAGGGGATTGCCTTCGCCATCGGTGTTCCTCCGCATATCTACGCATTTCACTGCTACACGCGGAATTCCATCCCCCTCTACCGTACTCTAGCTATGCAGTCACAAAGGCAGTTCCCAGGTTGAGCCCGGGGATTTCACCTCTGTCTTACATAACCGCCTGCGCACGCTTTACGCCCAGTAATTCCGATTAACGCTTGCACCCTACGTATTACCGCGGCTGCTGGCACGTAGTTAGCCGGTGCTTATTCTTACGGTACCGTCATGAGCTCCTCGTATTAAGAGAAACCTTTTCGTTCCGTACAAAAGCAGTTTACAACCCGAGGGCCTTCATCCTGCACGCGGAATGGCTGGATCAGACTTGCGTCCATTGTCCAAAATTCCCCACTGCTGCCTCCCGTAGGAGTCTGGACCGTGTCTCAGTTCCAGTGTGGCTGGTCGTCCTCTCAGACCAGCTACAGATCGTTGGCTTGGTGAGCCTTTACCCCACCAACTACCTAATCTGATATCGGCCGCTCCAATCGCGCGAGGTCTTGCGATCCCCCGCTTTCATCCATAGATCGTATGCGGTATTAGCGTAACTTTCGCTACGTTATCCCCCACGACTGGGCACGTTCCGATATATTACTCACCCGTTCGCCACTCTCGAGGGGTTGCCCCCTCTACCGTTCGACTTGCATGTGTAAAGCATTCCGCCAGCGTTCAATCTGAGCCAGGATCAAACTCTATAGTTCGATCTTGATTTTTTTCGCTCTCTCGAGCAACTCATAAATTGGAATCGACGTGGTCACCATCTCTGATTTCCACATCTTTTTTACTTCATGAGCGTTTGTTAGCTAGTTAAAGCTAAGTTCCGAAGAACTTGGCAATCACCATCAAACGCCCACGCTTATCGGCTGTATATTTTTAAAGAACCCAAGGCAATTTGCATCACCCCGTCTTGCTTCGCCGCGATCAGCGAAGCCTCGAATTATGACACAGTTTTGAAGGCTGCGTCAAGTTTTTGAAAAATTTTTTGACCCCAGGGGTCTTTTCAAAAACTCCTTCACTGCCTGATTTGCGTTTCTTGCGAAAGCCCATTTGTGTGCAGCGAAGCCCTCTATTGTGACACAGTTTTTTAGGCCTTCGCCATCTTTTTGAATTTTTCGGCTAATTTTTTGAGCCACCCCCGGATAATGGGCCCATGGCATTACTCACACTCCTGAACGCGTCTCTGGCTTTTGGTCACGTCGCCCTCCTTGATCACGCTGACTTTTCTTTGGAAACGTCCGAGCGCATCGGCTTGATTGGTCGCAACGGCACGGGCAAGTCGTCCTTGCTCAAAATTTTGGCGGGCATGGAGCGTCCGGACGACGGGAACTTGCATGTGCAGCAAGGCGTTCGCATTGCTTACGTGGCGCAAGAGCCCGTGCTGGTGCCTGAACACACCATTTTTGAGTCGGTTCGAGAGGGTCTGTCCGAAGTGGTGCAGTGGATCGACGACTACACACACAGCCGGGGGGATCTGGACACGCTGCAAGGGCTGATCGAGTCGCGCGACGGCTGGGGCTGGGAGCAACGCCTGGATGAAACCCTGCAACGCCTGAAGCTGGACCCCAATGCCATTGTGCAGTCGCTGTCTGGCGGCATGCGCAAACGGGTGGCCCTGGCCCAGGCCTTGGTGACCCGCCCTGATGTGCTCTTGCTGGACGAGCCCACCAACCACCTGGACCTGAACGCCATCACCTGGCTGGAAGACCTGCTGATTGACTTCAAGGGCAGCGTGATCGCCATCACGCACGATCGGGCCTTTCTGGACCGCATCGCCACGCGCATTGTCGAGCTGGACCGAGGCAAGTTGCGCCCTTATCCGGGCAACTATGCCGCCTACCAGCTTCAAAAAGAAGAGCAACTCGCGCAAGAGGCCGTGATTCAGGCCAAAGCCGACAAGCTGCTGGCCCAAGAAGAAATTTGGATTCGCAAAGGTGTGGAAGCGCGTCGCACCCGCAGCCAAAGCCGCATCACGCGCCTGCAAAACCTGCGCAGCGAACGCGCCGCCCGCCGTGAAAAGGTGGGCAACGTGAAAATGGAAGTCGCCTCGGGCGTGCCCAGTGGCAAGCTGGTGGCCGAATTGACGGATGTGAGCAAGAGCTTCGCCCAGCCCGACGGCTCGGTGCGAACCATCATCCAGAAGTTCACCGGCACCTTGCTCCGAGGTGACAAGATTGGCCTGCTCGGCCCCAACGGTGCTGGCAAGACCACCTTGCTCAAACTGATTTTGGGCGAACTGGAAGCCGACAGCGGCGAAGTGCGCCGCGGCACCAAGCTGGAAGTGGCCTATTTTGACCAGATGCGCGACGCACTGGACCTGGACGCCACGCTGGAGGACTTCATCAGCCCCGGCAGCGAATGGATCGAGATCGGCAACAAGCGCCAGCACGTCAAGAGCTACCTGGGCGACTTTCTGTTCTCGCCCGCACGCGGCACCTCGCCCGTGCGCTCCTTGTCTGGTGGCGAGCGCAACCGCTTGCTGCTGGCGCGTTTGTTTGCGCGCCCGGCCAACGTGCTGGTGCTGGACGAACCCACCAACGACCTGGACATCGAAACCCTGGAATTGCTGGAGGAGCTGCTGCAGACCTACGAAGGCACCGTGTTCCTGGTCAGCCACGACCGCGCCTTCATGGACAACGTGGTCACCGGCATCATCGCCTGCGAAAGCGCCCCGGACCAACCGGGCCTGTGGCGCGAATACGAAGGCTCGGTGCAGGACTGGTTGGTGCAATCGCAACGCGCTCAGGCCATTCGGGCGCAAGCTGCGCAGCGCAGTGGCTCGACGCCACCGGCCGCGGCCGCCCCCATCACGGCGGCTGCCGCACCCGCAGCGGCCGCTCGCAGCAAACTCAGCTACAAAGAACAGCGCGAACTGGCCGAGTTGCCTGCCAAGATCGAAGCGCTGGAAAAAGAACAGGCCGCAGCCCGAGCGCAGTTGGCCGATGGCAGCATCTACCAACGTGACCCAGGCCTGGCACAGCAACTGTTCAAGCGCGATGCCGAGATGGACGACCTGTTGTTGGTGGCCATGGAGCGCTGGGAAGTGCTGTCGGCCCGCTGATGGCACGCGGACGAGTCCAAATGGCGACCTGAGCAGTGGCCTTTTGGCCCTACATTCAAAGCCATGACCCCTTCAGAACTCAGCGCCCTGCTGGTGCTTGCCACCGTGAGCAGCTTCACCCCAGGGCCCAACACCACCTTGTCGACGGCCATGGCCGCCAACCACGGGATGCGCCGCGCCATGCGCTTTGTGTGCGCGGTACCGGTCGGTTGGGGCATTTTGTTCCTGCTGTGCGCCACAGGCTTGGGTGGTTTGGTCGTGGCTTTTCCACCTTTGCGCTGGGGCATCGTGACGCTGGGCACGGGCTATTTGCTGTGGCTGGCCTCGCGTTTGTGGCAAAGCGGCAGTTTGCAGCAAGCCGACAGCGCCAAGTTGCAGGTGGGCTTTGTGCAGGGTGTGGGCCTGCAGTTCCTCAACATCAAGGCCTGGATGCTGGCCCTGGCCATCGTGGCAGGCTGGGTGGCCGGGCGCGAAGACGCCACCGCCCGCACACTGGTGCTGCTGCCCATCATGGTGGCCTATGGTTTCTTCAGTAACCTGACCTATGCGGTGGCCGGCTCGATGCTGCGGCACTGGCTGGCACACGGCCGCCGCTTGCTGGTGTTCAACCGTTGCATGGCGGTGGCGCTGGTGGCCACGGCTTTGTGGATTCTGAACGGCTTGCGCCAAAGCGCAGGCTGACGCCAGCAGCAGCGCGCATGGCCCGCTCGGCAACCGCCCCGCCCCAAGAACACACATCCATGAACGACGCCGCTCAACACCGCGAGAACCTGGGCCTTTGGCTGGGTTTTTTGGGGGTGGTCATTTTCGGGCTCACCTTGCCCATGACGCGCTTGGCCACCGGAACGGTGGACGCGCCGCAAATGTCGCCCTGGTTTGTCACTTGGGCGCGGGCCGCGCTGGCGGGTGTGCTGTCGGGCATTTACCTACTGGCCGTGCGGGCCCCATGGCCCACTGCAGCCCAGCGCGGGCCTTTGTTTTTGTCACTGGCGGGCAATGTGATCGGTTACCCCTTGCTGCTGGGCTGGGCGCTGCGCCACGTCACGGCCAGCCATGCGGCTGTCATCACCTCGCTCATGCCGCTGGCCACTGCAGCGGCAGCCGCCTGGCTCATGCACCAACGCGCGCGCCTAGGGTTTTGGGTGTTTGCCGCGTTGGGCAGCGCCCTGGTGGCGGTCTACAGCCTGCTGCGGGCAGCGCAGTTGGGCCACGGCTTTGGCCTGACCTGGGCCGACACGCTGCTCGTGGGTGCGGTGGTGGCCGGCTCACTGGGCTATGTGGCTGGCGCCAAAGTCACGGCCAGCCTGGGCGCAGAAAAAGTCATCAGCTGGGTGTGTGTCATGGCCTTGCCCTTCACGCTGCCGGGGGCCTGGCTCACCTGGCCTGAACACGCCATGGCAACGACATCGTGGCTGGCCTTGGTGTATGTGGGCGTGTTCTCCATGTGGGCGGGGTTTTTTGCCTGGTTTCGTGGCCTGTCGCTGGGCGGTCCGCTGCGGGTGAGCCAGCTGCAATTGCTGCAACCGTTCATCACCATGTTGGCGTCCGTGCCTTTGCTGGGAGAATCGCTGGATGCCATGACTCTGAGTTTTGCCCTGCTGGTGGTGGCCACGGTTTTCATGGGGCGGCGCATGGCCAATGCCCCCACGTCGAATTGAACACACCTTTGAGGAGCACCGCATGAACTGGCAAATGGCCCAACGCGCCGAAAAAATGAACCCTTCGGTGATCCGCGAGATCCTCAAAGTCACCGAAAAGCCCCGCATCATCAGCTTTGCCGGTGGCCTGCCCTCGCCCCTGACCTTCCCGATCGACGCCATGCGCGAAGCCAGCGAGCGCGTGCTGAAAGACGACGGCAAAGCCGCCTTGCAATACGCCGCCAGCGAGGGCTACACCCCCTTGCGCGAGTGGGTCGCGCAAGACCTGCTCAAACAAGGCATGCACATCAGCCCCGACCAGGTGTTGATCACCACCGGCAGCCAACAAGGCTTGGACCTGGTGGCCAAGATCCTGATCGACGCGGGCAGCCGCATCTTGGTCGAGACACCCACCTACTTGGGCGCCTTGCAAGCTTTCACACCGATGGAGCCGGTGGCCGTGGGTGTGGACAGCGACGACCATGGCGTGGACGCGGCAGACCTGCGTGCCAAAGTCGGCTCGGGCAAGGACAAAGCCCGCTTTGTGTATTTGCTGCCCAACTTCCAAAACCCCACGGGTCGCACCATGACCGAAGCGCGTCGCGCCGCCGTGGCCCAAGTGGCCATCGAGACCGGCCTGCCGATCATCGAAGACAACCCCTACGGCGACCTGTGGTTTGATGCACCTCCTGCGCCCTCGCTGAGCGCACGCCACCCTGAGGGCAGTGTGTACCTGGGTTCTTTCTCCAAAATCCTGGCCCCCGGCCTGCGCCTGGGCTACCTGGTGGCACCCCAAGCGCTCTACCCCAAACTCTTGCAGGCCAAACAAGCGGCGGATCTGCACACCCCCAGCTTCAACCAACGCGTGGTGGCCGAAGTGCTCAAGGACGGCTTCATCGAGCGCCATGTGCCCACCATCCGCGCCCTGTACAAACAGCAATGCGAAGCCATGCTGGCCGCGCTCGACCGCGAAATGGCGGGGCTGGGCCTCACCTGGAACCGTCCGGTGGGCGGCATGTTCTTGTGGGTGCAGCTGCCCAAGGGGCTCCAAGCCATTCCCTTGCTGGCCAAAGCCGTTGAAAAAGGCGTGGCCTTCGTGCCGGGCTCGGCCTTTTATGCCGGGGACGCCAACGAAAGCACCCTGCGCCTGTCGTTTGTCACCGCCACTGTTGATCAGATCAACACCGGCATGGCCGCGCTGGCGGCGGCGATCCGCGAATCACTTTGAAACACGATCAGCGCCTGACCGGAGCCACGCCATGAAACCCCGCGCCTTCCAACAGGTCGACGTCTTCACCGACACCGCCTTTCTGGGCAACCCGCTGGCCGTGGTGCTGGACGGAGAGGGCCTGAGCGACACGCAAATGCAGGCCTTTGCCGCCTGGACGCAGCTGAGCGAAACCACCTTTGTGCTGCCGACCAGCCCCGAAGGGGCCGCGGGCGGTGCCGACTACCGGGTGCGCATCTTCACGCCCGGCGCCGAGCTGCCGTTTGCCGGGCACCCGACCCTTGGCACCGCCCATGCCTGGCTGGCAGCCGGTGGCCAGGCCCGGCAAAGCGGCGAGTTGGTGCAGGAATGTGGCGTGGGCTTGGTCCGCTTGAAATCCGTCGAGGGCCGCTGGGCCTTTGCCGCGCCCCCTTTGCAGCGCCAGCCCCCTGCGCCAGCGCTGCTGGCCGAGGTGTTAACGGCGCTGGGCCTGCATGCCGACGAAGTGCTGGCCGCCCAAGACCTGAACAACGGCCCGCACTGGCTGGGCCTGCTGGTCGAGTCTGTGGACACCCTGCTCGCGCTGGCACCGGACCACGCCGCGCTCAAACGCCTGAACACCAAGGTCGGCGTGGCGGCCAAACGTGAGGTGCCAGCAGGCGGCCTGATCCGCCGCGCCAACCGCGAGGCCCGCGCTTTTGCCGTCGCAAACCGCATCGCGAACGACCCGACCGACCTGGAAGTGCGCGCGTTTGCCGCCCCGGTGGGCATCGCCGAAGACCCCGTCACCGGCAGCCTGAACGCGTCGCTCGCGCAATGGCTGATGGCCGAGGGACACATGCCTGTGCACTACAGCGCCCGCCAAGGCACCGTCCTCGGCCGCGCCGGGCAGGTGTTCCTCTCCCAAGACGGACAAGGCCAAGTCTGGGTGGGCGGCGACGTGGTCGGCTGCATTGAAGGTTCAGTCACCCTCTGATCACCCCAGCGACAGGGGAAAGTGACCGCGCTGCGCACAATCGCAGCCCATGGGAACCCTCTACTTGGTCCGCCACGGACAAGCCTCTTTCGGGGCCGATGACTACGATCAACTCAGCCCGCTGGGCCGCCAACAGGCGGTGCGCCTGGGCGAGTATTTGCGGCCCAAGCTGCAAGACAAACCCCTCGAAGCGGTGCTCATGGGCAGCTTGAAGCGCCACCGCCAAACCTGGGAGGGCATTGCCGAAGGCGCGGGTTTGCCGCACACCCCGGCGGTGTGGCCGGGCCTGAACGAATACGACAGCCATGCCCTGATCGAGGCCATCCACCCCGAGCCGCTGGCCAAACCCGATACGCCCGAGTTGTACCGCCACCACTTTCGCCTGTTGCGCGACGCCCTGCAGGCCTGGATGGCCGGGCGCACCCAGCCGCGCGACATGCCCAGTTACGCCGACTTTGTGGGGGGCATCGAAGCCGCGCTCGACCATGTGCGGCAAAACCACGCTGGCGATGTGATGATTGTCTCGAGCGGCGGCCCCATCTCGACCGCCGTCGGACGCGTGCTGGGCACCCCGCCCGAGACCACCATCGAGCTGAACCTGCGCATCCGCAACACGGCACTCACCGAGTTCGTGTTCACGCCCAAGCGCCACATGCTGCTGACCTACAACACCTTACCGCACCTGGACAGCGACGCGCACAAAGACTGGGTCACCTTTGCCTGAAGCCCAAAAAACGCTGCGCAGCAGCCATCCGGGCGGATCCCGCGGCACATTCCTGCCACACAGGTACATTCCCTAGGCAATACCCCTTTGCTTTGAGGGCAAAATTGAACCATGAACAGTTCAACCGCGTGGTTGGCCCTCAAGTCATTGGAGGGCGGCTTCCAGCTCACCACCCTGCAAGCCGCGGACGCAGACCGCCTGGCCAGCGAGTTGACGACTTTGTTGGACGCCTGGGCTTTGGCCTCAGCGGTTCAAACCCTGACCCTGCCCTTGCCAAGCGGACAAATCGCCCTGGTCTGCACGCTGCGGCCCGACTTCAGAGCGCAATGCATGCCAGGCCACGACACCTTGGCCTTGCACGAAACACTGGGGCACACCCCTCAGACGGACGAAGTTTGGGCTGTGGAGCGTGAAATCTGGGTGGCTTTGCTGGGTTCTCCCCACCGCTTTCAATTTGCCAGCCTCAACTCGCTCACCTCGCACATCCGGGTGAGGCGCAACATGGCCTTGGATGCCCGAAAAACCGCCTTGGCTTTCAAAACCGAAGCGGCCGAACGACCCCAGGCTTTTTGGCGAGATGGTGGCGAAGAACCCGGCTTCATCTTGCAACCCGGTCGCTGCTTGGTCGATGCACTGACTGCGGCCACCCAGCCTGATGCCACGGGCAAGTTGTACGACTTTTCTTGTTACCGGGCGACCGAGTACGTGATCTTGCTGGGCATCGCGCAAGAGCTCCAAACCGAAAATCCCGAACTGCTGGCCCAGTTGCAAAGCCTCAATGAAATCCACGCCGTGCGCTCCGGTCAATTCCATGAGGTCTACCTCATCGAATACGGCAGCATGGAATCGCCCTTGCCGGCCCGCTTTTATGTGCCAGGCGACCGCTTATGGTTTCGCAACCCCGACGAACGCTCTTCCGACGTCACCGGCTACGAAGGCTCTTGGGTCCTCTACATGGGCGGCGGCTTGTTCAGCAACTTCTGGAAGCGCGACACGCCCTTCACCCTCGAGTCCAAAGCGATTGAAATCTTCCACTGGAAAGACGGCGCCTACACCGATGCCCAGGGGGTGCTGCAGATGGACGAGTCGGTGGTGGAGGCCAGGGTGGCGCAAACCGAAGCCGACCCTTCAGCCCGCGCCCGGGTGTTGGAACGCATGCTGCGAATGCGCGACCCCAAAGGCGTTTATGCCGAAGGCGGCTGCATCGACACCACCCGCGAATACCCCAAAAGCGTGAGCCGCGAGCACTGCGAACTGGTGCTGCCCAGCTTCTGAAGATCGGGCAAGCTCAGCCCACCCGGTCGCTCAAGGTGCCGGGCGGCAAACGATCGATTTCACCCAACAACTGCGCCAACGCCCGGCCCGAAGCATCCAGCAAAGCCTGGCCCTTTTCAGCGGTCGCGGCCAGGGCGTTGCCTGCGGCACCGTGGCGGTTGTAGTCCTGCATCTGCCAGCCGAGCTTGGCGCTTTTGCCGTTGCCCAGGATTTCAAAACGCTCAGCGCGGTCCTGCGAGGTGGATCGGAAGTTTTGCGCCAAGTCCATGCGCACGGTCTCTGGCCGCAGCGCCCGCATCATCGATGTTTCGGTATCGCCCGCGTGCACGCCAAAACGGTGCTCTTCGGCGGGGAACAGCGCATTCACATCCCCCCCTTGCGCGTCGCGCAGCGGCAAATTGAACCAGCTCACGCTGTACACCAACATGCCCAGCCGTGCCCGCAAATCCCGCGCCACGATGTCCATCACGCTGACCTGCCCACCGTGGGCATTGAGCAGCACCAGTTTGTTCACACCGCTGGCCGCGACCGACTCGCCGATGTCGGTCCACAAGCGGAACACGGTTTCGGCCTTCAAGGTCAGGGTGCCTGCAAAACGGGCGTGCTCGGGACTCAGGCCCACCGTTTGGGTGGGCAAAAACAAAGCCGGCAAGTCGGCAGGCAAATGCGGCAAGCAAGCTGCCACCACGCCGTTGACCAAATCGGTGTCCACCGACAGCGGCAGGTGCGGGCCATGCTGCTCGGTGGCCGCCACGGGCAGGATGGCGATGGCCCGATCGGTGGCCTGGTCTGACGCCAAGGCCTGAAAATCAAGGGTGGTCCAGTCGGCCCAATAACGCGAAGGGTTTAGCATGTTCGGCATCTTAATGGAGCGCGGGCGTGTACAGTGCCTTTCGCACTGTGATGCAGGTCCCCGCCCGAGGCGTTGGGGGCCAGAAAGAAGGATTGGCGTGAAAGTTTCCGTGTTCTTGCGTGGCTGGGCCACTGCTCAAAGCTCCGTGTGGGGTCTGTTGGCACTGGTGGGGCTGGGTGCGCTCTTGTGGTTCGCCCTGCCGGCTCAGGCACAAACCAACCCGCTGTTTTCGGCCAAAGGGGCAAGCGCCAGCATGTCGGGCACAGCCGCCTTGCTCGGCAGTGCCAGCCACGTGGTCAAGACCGACCAAGTGCGGGCCGAATTGCTGGTACACGCCCCACAGGGCATTCGCGCCGGACAAACTTTTTGGTTGGGCCTGCAGATCGAGCACCAGCCGCATTGGCACACCTACTGGCAAAACCCTGGCGACTCGGGCTTGCCCACGCGGCTGCAGTGGCAGCTGCCTGCCGGTTTGCAGGCCAGTGACATCGCTTGGCCTTTGCCCAAAAAAATCCCCATCGGCACCTTGGCCAACTACGGCTACGAGGGCCGCTTGCTGCTGACCGTGCCTGTGACCGTGGGGGCCGACTTCCGTTTCCCGGACGGTGCGCCACTGGCGCTTGGCTTGCAGGCCGAATGGCTGGTGTGCCGCCAAGAATGCATTCCCCAAGAAGGTCGATTCACCCTCAATCTGGCCTCTGCCGCGCCACAAAAGCCGCAAGCCGCCCTGTTTGAAGCCACCCAACCACTCAGTCCCCAAGCCCTGCCTCAGCGGCAACAAGGCGACACCTGGATCACGGGCGGCCAAGCCACTTTGACCGCAGACGCCCGGCAGATCAGCCTGCGCGTGCACGGCCTGCCTGTAGGCTGGCGTGGCCAGACTTTGAGCGCTTTCCCGGTCACCCCCAACGTGGTGCACAACGCGGCCGTGCAAGGCAAGGACTGGACGCAAAACTGGCAAGGTGCCGTCTGGAGTGCCCAAATCCCGGTGTCTGAGGAGCGCGGCGACAGCCCGCCATCCATGCGCTGGGTGATCGCGGCCGGACCAGAGTCTGCGCCCAAAGCCCCTGCTTTTGACATCGAAACGCCTGTGCAAGGCGCTTGGCCGGCGCCGACACAAGCCGCACCGGCTGAAATTTCGCCGGCCCTGGCCAAGGCGCTGGCCGATAACGCCAAAGCCAACGCAGCACAACAGCCAACCACCACCAGCACCACCGCTCTGGGCTTGGCCCTGGCCATCTTGGGGGCACTGGTGGGCGGCTTGTTGCTCAACCTCATGCCCTGCGTGTTCCCGGTCTTGGCCATCAAGGTGCTGGGATTTACCCAAGCCGACACCACTCAGACCCAACACCGCGCCGCGGGCATGGCTTACACCGTGGGCGTGGTCTTGTCGTTCATGCTGCTGGGCGGCCTGATGCTGGGCCTGCGGGCTGCCGGCGAGCAATTGGGCTGGGGGTTTCAATTGCAATCGCCCCCCGTGGTGGCGGGCCTGGCGCTCTTGTTCACCCTGCTGGGCCTGAACCTGGCGGGCGTTTTTGAATTCGGTCAGATGCTGCCCGGCAGCCTGGCCACCTTGCAAAGCCGCCACCCGACGGTGAACGCTGGTTTGTCTGGCGTGCTGGCGGTGGCGGTGGCCTCGCCCTGCACTGCGCCGTTCATGGGGGCCTCATTGGGCTTGGCGATCGCGCTGCCTGTGTGGCAGGCTTTGTTGGTGTTTGCCGCCATGGGCGTGGGCATGGCTTTGCCGTATTGGGCGGCCAGCTGGTGGCCGGGCATCGCCCGCGCCCTGCCACGGCCCGGGGCCTGGATGGAGACTTTCCGCCAAGCCATGGCCTTTCCGATGTTTGCCACCGTCATTTGGTTGCTGTGGGTGCTGGGCCAACAAACCGGCATCGACGGGGCGAGCGGCCTGCTGGCTTTGCTGCTCACGGTGGCTTGGCTGGTGTGGGCGCTGGGCCTGAGCGGCCGCACGCGCTGGGTTTTGAGCGCTCTGGCCCTGGCCACCTTGCTGTGGATGGGCAGCAGTTGGTTGCCCTTGGCGTTGCGCGAAGCCCCTGCACAGCCGCTGACCAGCGCCAGCCCATCAGCACCAGGCACCGGGGCCAGCCCGACCTGGCAGCCTTGGTCAGAAGCCGCTTTGCAAGCGCAGATGGCCGCAGGACGCCCGGTGTTTGTCGACTTCACCGCCGCCTGGTGCGTGACCTGCCAATACAACAAGAAAACCACACTGGCCGACGCGCGCGTGCTGGCCGACTTTGCGGCGCGGCAGGTGGTGCTGATGCGGGCCGACTGGACGCGGCGCGACCCGGCCATCACGCAGGCCTTGACGGCACTGGGCCGCAGCGGCGTGCCGGTCTACGCCCTGTATGCACCTGGCCGTGCGCCCATGCTTTTGTCCGAGCTGCCCAGCGTGGCCGAAGTCCAAACCGCCTTGCAGGGACTCCCGGCTCGTTGAGCCGCCCAAACATTGTTCAACGGGGGAGCCAGTCCCCGATCAAGAGCGCTTACTCTGGCCTTGCCAGCATTCGGCCGCAGGGGCGGCCTCCCACAAAAAACAGACCTCCCTTCAAACAAGTCAAACTGACTCTCTCGTGGGCGCTTGCCCCTGCTCGCGAATAGCCCTGAAAGTGACACCCAAAAACCTGGCCTGGGCCTGCCACAATAAGGGGATGAGCTCATTTGCCCCCCTCCAAAACGACACCTTCCTGCGCGCCTGCCTGCGCCAAGCCACCGACCACACCCCCGTCTGGCTCATGCGCCAAGCCGGGCGTTACCTGCCCGAGTACTGCGCCACCCGCGCCCAAGCCGGCAGCTTCATGGGCCTGGCCACCAACGTCGACTTCGCCACCGAGGTCACCCTGCAGCCACTCGAGCGCTACCCGCTCGACGCGTCCATCCTGTTCAGCGACATCTTGACCGTGCCCGATGCCATGGGCCTGGGCCTGTCGTTTGCCCAGGGCGAAGGCCCCCGCTTTGCCAAGAACGTGCGCGACGAAGCCGCCGTGGCCCAGCTGGCTGTGCCCGACATGAACAAGCTGCGCTACGTGTTCGACGCCGTCACCAGCATCCGCAAAGCCCTGAACGGCCGCGTGCCCCTCATCGGTTTTTCCGGCAGCCCCTGGACGCTGGCGTGCTACATGGTCGAAGGCGCTGGCTCGGACGACTACCGGCATGTGAAAACCCTGATGTACAGCCGCCCCGACCTGATGCACCGCATCTTGGCCATCAACGCCGACGCCGTGGCCCTGTACCTGAACACCCAAATCGAAGCGGGCGCGCAAGCGGTCATGGTCTTCGACAGCTGGGGCGGCGTGCTGGCCGACGGGGCTTTCCAGGAATTCAGCCTGGCCTACACCGCCCGCGTGCTGGCCCAGCTCAAAACCGAGCACAACGGCCAGCGCATCCCCAGCATCGTCTTCACCAAAGGCGGCGGCCTGTGGTTGCCCGAGATGGCCCCTTTGAAGTGCGACGTGTTGGGCCTGGACTGGACCATGAACCTGGGTCGCGCCCGCACCTTGGTGGGCGGACAAGTGGGCGGCCCCGGCAAAGCGCTGCAGGGCAACATCGACCCGAACATCTTGTTTGCACCACCCGCGCAGATCGCCACCGAGGTGCACCGGGTGCTCGACAGCTTTGGCACGCCGCACACGGACACAACCACCACCGGGCCCACGCACATCTTCAACCTGGGCCACGGCATCAGCCAATACACCCCGCCCGAGCATGTGACGGCGCTGGTCGAGGCGGTGCACAGCCATTCGCGGGCGATGCGCCAAAAGTGAGCATGGCACTGTGCGCGTCGCAAGCGCATAGCATAGAAAAAAGACCATTTAAAGCCTTTATTTGCAAAATATTCGGCTTTAAATGCTTGACTTATGCACAAAAGTAAAAAGCCTCTCAGGAAAACCCTAATGCCCACATTCATGCTCTGCGCGCAGTACACCAAACACACAAGTCATTGATTTAATTGGTATTTTTTATCCTGCACATTGGATGGGCAATTTGTTGGAAGGCTTGATTTTCAAGGCTTCCAGCGCATCCAGCGCAGGTTTTCAACAAAGTTATCCACAGTTTTTTTGGATGGCGCCCAAAGTGCTGGAAAATCAACGACTTACGTCTTATTTCAAGAAATCAGCTAACCTCCAATATCGCCAAATCCACCGCGAATCACCGGAAACCATGTGAGCACTCACCAGTGGATCGACATCGCCGTCCAAACACCTGCCCACAGCCAGGTGGGGGGTCTGCTGAGCTACCGCAGCCCCTTGGGGGTGCGGCCTGGGCAACTGGTGCGCGTGCCCTTGGGCAAGCGGGACGTGTTGGGTGTGGTGTGGGCCGTGCGCGATGCGGCGCCCACCGACATGCCCGCATCGGCCGTTCGCGATGTGCTGGGCGTGCTCGATGGCCTGGCCCCGCTGGGTGACGCCTGGCGGCAACTGGTGCAGTTTTCGGCACAGTATTACCAGCGTTCGCTGGGCGAAGTCGCCCTGTCGGCCCTGCCGCCCCAGCTGCGCGACCTGAGCGCTGAGCAACTGGCGCGCCGCCTGAAAAAACAGAACACCGAGCGCGCAGTGCAAACCGCCCCCGGCCCGGCCCTTTCCCCCGAACAAAGCGCCGTGCTGGACCAGATGGCGGCCGGCACCGGGCCTTTTTTGCTGTTTGGCAGCACCGGCAGCGGCAAGACCGAGGTCTATTTGCAAGCGGTCGAGCGCATGCTGGCGAGCGACCCGCAGGCCCAAGCCCTGCTCATGGTGCCCGAGATTAACCTCACGCCGCAGCTCGAAGAAAGGGTGCAGGCCCGCTTTGGCACCGAAGCGGTGGTCTCCATGCACAGCGGCATGACGCCCGCCCAGCGCCTCAAAGGCTGGCTGGCCGCGCACGCGGGCCACGCCCGCATCGTGCTGGGCACGCGCATGGCGATTTTTGCGTCCATGCCGCAGCTCCAACTCATTGTGGTCGACGAAGAACACGACCCCAGTTACAAGCAACAAGAAGGCGCACGCTACTCCGCCCGCGATTTGGCGGTGTACCGGGGCCGCCTGCACAACGCCCCCGTGTTGTTGGCCTCGGCCACGCCTTCGCTGGAGAGCTGGCACCACAGCCGCCCGGCCACCGACGAAGATCCAGGCGGCCGTTACCAGCGCCTGCTGATGCCCTCGCGCATTGGCACGGCCCTGCTGCCCAAAGTGCGGCGCGTGGACATGAACAAACAGCCGCGCCGCACCGTGCTGTCGGCCCCGCTGGTGGCCGCCATCCAAGAGCGGGTGGAGCGCGGCGAGCAATGCATGCTGCTGCTCAACCGGCGAGGCTATGCGCCCGTGCTGCACTGCGCCGACTGCGGCTGGAAAAGCGAGTGCAAGCATTGCAGCGCGTTCCGGGTGTTCCACAAGATCGACCGCACCTTGCGCTGCCACCACTGTGGCCTCGCCGAACGCGTGCCCCGCGCCTGCCCCGAATGCGGCAACGCCGACATCGCCCCGATTGGCCGGGGCACCGAACAACTGGAAGAACACCTGGGCGAGTTGTTGGCGCACGTCTTGCGCCCCGACGGGACGCCGGTGCGGATCGCCCGCATCGACGCCGACAGCACCCGTCTCAAAGGCGCTTTGGAGAGCCAGTTGGCCCAAGTGCATTCGGGCGAAGTGGATGTGCTGGTGGGCACGCAAATGATTGCCAAGGGGCACGACTTCCGGCGCATCACCTTGGTGGCTGCCGTCAACCCCGACACCGCGCTGTTTTCCAGCGACTTTCGGGCCCCCGAACGGCTGTTTGCGCTGCTCATGCAAGCGGCAGGCCGTGCCGGGCGCGACGCCGCGCAAAGCGCCACCAGCGAAATGTGGGTGCAAACCTTTCACCCCACGCACGCGTTGTTTGAAGCCCTCAAACAACACGACTACCCGGCCTTTGCCGCCAGCGAACTGGCCGAGCGCACCGCGGCCGACCTGCCCCCCATCAGCCACCAGGCACTGCTGCGCGCCGATGCCCGTACCCAGGAAGCCGCGCAAGCCCTGCTGAACGCGGCGCGCGAAACGCTGGAAGCGCAACTGAGCGCCGACCCGGTCAACGCCGATTTGGTGCAGCAGGTCAGCGTCTACCCGGCCGTGCCCATGAGCATGCAGCGCGTGGCCGATGTGGAACGCGCCCAAATGCTGCTGGAAAGCCCCAACCGCATGGCGCTGCAAAAGATGCTGTGGCACCTGCACGGCGTGCTGCACCAGGTGCGCAGCCAGCCCGAGCACAAAGGCGTGATCCGCTGGCTGGTGGACGTGGACCCTCAGGCGATCTGACACGGCAAGTCTTCCCCCGGTAGGAGCGAGTCCCTGCTCGCGAATCTGTATAGAGGTGCCGCAAGCATTCGGCCGCAGGGGCAGCCTCCCACAACAGCCAAGCAGACCCGATCTACCGTGGGAGCGAGCCTCCGCTCGCGAATTTGCGCCCGGCCACTTCAACCCTTCGGCCGCAGAGGCGGCCTCCCAAAGAACTGCGAATCCGTGTCAGGCTTTGAAAAAAGCCACCGCCCCAGAAAAGGTCAAGAAAGCCACCGCCGTGGTGACCAAAATGATGCGGGCGATGCGCCCGTTGTCTGCCCCCAAGCGCTCAGCCAGCAAAGACACATTGCTGGCGCTGGGCAGCGCGGCCACCAGCACCATCACCTGCAGGGCAAAGGGCTCGATCGGTACCCCCCACTGAATGGCCGTCAAGCCCACCAACAAGACCAGCACCGGGTGCAACACCAGCTTGATCAGCGCAATCGGCAGGTAATCGGCACTGCGCAAAGGCCCATCAGGGCGCTCGTGCGCCAGCAGTTGCGAGCGGGCCAACACCGCACCGATGGTGAACAGCGCCACAGGCGAGGCCGCATCGGCCAGCAAACTCACGGTTTTGTTCACCGGGCCCATCAGTTCCAGATTCCAGAATGAAAACACCGCACCCAGACTGATGGCCCAGGGCATGGGGTTGCGCAACACCCCCGCCAGCGCCTTGCGGGCGGCCACCGCCGCGCCGTGTTGCCCGGCCGCATCCATGCGTGACAAAGCCACGCACAAAGACGACGTGATCACCAAGTCCACCACAATGGTGACGATCGCAGGGCCTGCGGCCCCTGGCCCCAGCAGCGCCACCAACAAGGGCACGCCCATGAACCCCGTATTGGGGAAAGCCGCCACCAGCGCACCCAAAGACGCATCGTTCCAGCGAATCCGCGCGTTCAAACTGATGGCCACACTGAAGGCCACCATGACCAAGGCGCAGAGCAAGTAAGTGAAGAACACCCCGGCATCGAGCAACTGGGCAATCGGCGTGCTGGCCCCAAAGCGGAACAACATGCAGGGCAGGGCAAAAAACAGCACAAAGCCATTAAGGCCAGGAATGGCCTCCAAGGGCAAAAGCTTCAACCGGGCAGCGCCATAACCACACAAGACCAGGGCAAAGAAGGGGAAAGTGACGCGCAGAACTTCGAGCATGCCCGGATTATCGTGGCGATTGCGCCGCACCTTTTCACCACAGCGACATCCCGTGCGCCGCAGCCCAGCACCATGAGGTGCGGGCTACAAGTGTCCAGATTCAGGTGACTTTAAAAATTACTCACCAAAACGGCGCCGTTGTTCACAAGCAAAAGCATTTGGGTGCCATAGATGGCCAAACCGTACATGCCCGTCAATACACCGGGTAAGCTGCCCAAGCGCACCCCCGTAGAGCCGGCCGTTCCGGCCAATGTCGACACCACACCCGCTGGGGTGACTTTTCGAACCAAACTGTTGGCATAGTCGGTCACATACAAGTTGCCCGCGCTGTCGATGGCAATGCCATAGGGCTCTTTAAAACGCGCAGCGGCGCCTGTTCCATTGGTGCTACCCGAGCTACCCGCCGTGCCTGCAAACGTGGTGACCACACCGGCGGAGGTCACCTTGCGAATGGTGTGGTTGATGAGGTCCGTCACATACACATTGCCCGAGGCGTCCACGGCCACGCCCGTCGGCAAATCAAATCTAGCTGCTGTTCCGGTTCCGTCTTGGGCGCCATTTATGCCAGATGATCCCGCGAGGGTACTCACCGCCCCCGTTGAGGCCGTGATCTTACGGATGATGGAATTGCCGGTGTCGGCCACATACAGGTTGCCAGCAGTGTCTACCGCCAAACCATCCGGATTGGAAAAACGCGCATTGGCCGCGGGGCCATTGGTATCGCCCCCTACGCCTGCTGCACCCGCGACGGTGGTCACCTGTGAGTAATCGGCGCTGATCTTTCGGATCGTGTGATTGCTATAGTCGGACACATAAATATTGCCAGCGGCATCGACCGCTATACCGGTAGGGCTATTGAAACGCGCAGTGCCTCCCACACCGCCCGTACCATCAGCGCTACCTGACACGCCTGCCGCTCCGGCAATTGTCGTGACTTCACCCGCAGCCGTGACTTTACGCACCGTGTGATTCGAATTGTCTGTCACGTAGGCATTGCCATTGGCGTCATAAGCAGCACCGTATGGCGTGTAAAAACGCGCTGCAGTTCCGACGGCGTCGGTGCTGCCGCTGACAGTGGCTGCACCTGAAACAGTGCTTGCTACGCCAGCCAGCGTCAGTTTTCGAATGTTGTTATTGCCAGCGTCAGCTGCAACAAGCACATTGTTCGAAACGACCAAGCCCCACAAAGTCCCAAAACTGGCCGTCGAACCCGTGCCATCTGCTGATCCGGTCACGTTGGGGGTGCCCGCCAAGGTGCTCACAGTTGCTGTCTGGGTGATTTTTCGGACGATGCGACCTTCATCGTCAGCCACATACAGATTGTCACTGGCATCGACCGCCATCGAATTGGGACTGTTAAATCGTGCAACCCCACCGACACCGTTGACTGTGCCAGCTGCATTGGCAGCGCCAGCAAAGATAGACACGTCATCGATGGTGGAAGAGATTTTTTGAATCACGTGGTTGCCGTAATCGGCCACGTAGATGTTGTTTTGACTGTCAATGGCCAAGCCATAGGGGTTGCTGAACACGGCCGTTGCCCTGGGGCCTGGATTGGGAGGCAGCCCAAAAGCCTGTGCTGTCCCGGCATACGTCGACACCGTCCCGTCCGGTAAGATTTTCCGAATCACGTGGTTGGCTTGCTCTGCGACAAACAAATTGCCCAGGCTGTCAAATGCGAGCGCAACCGGCCTTGAAAATCGGGCAGCGGCCCCGATCCCGTCGGTACTTCCCGCGGTCCCGGCAACACCCGCAAAAGTGGTGACCACGCCCGCAGAAGTAATTTTTCGGATGGTGTGGTTGTCTGAATCAGCGACAAACACCACCCCTGTCGAATCGACGGCAATGCCGTGAGGCGAGTTGAATTGCGCCGCAGTACCAGTGCCGTTGGCCGTGCCAGAAACACCCGACCCTCCCGCCAAAGTGGTCACCACGCCCTGCGCGCTGATTTTTCGGATGGCGTGGTTGTAAGCATCCGCGACGTACGTGTTGCCAGCGCTGTCGGCTGCCATCCCGCGTGGGCCATAAAAGGCGGCTTCCGAGACCGAACCATCCAAGTTGCCAGGTCCAAAGATATTTCCAACAAAATGAACCATGGAAGCGATGGGGGTGTTTTGATTACCACCGCAACCCAGCAGACTGAAGGCGAGCATGGCTGCTGCGCAACCTTTTGCTAACTTCATACCAAACCTCGCGAAATTGTTAAAAAAAATTCGCAAGGATGATACTGGATTGATGGGATTACTCCGTCATGTCGGCGTGCTTTGACAGGTCATTCCACAGGTCATGCTTCAACGCCCAGCTGCTGCGCTGCAGCGAGGGTTCAGGCCAGCCTGGTATCGAGCCTCAGAAATCCCAGCCGATAACCGGTCAAGAATTCGGGGGTGAGCTGGGTGTTCAACAACAACGCCACTTTTTCAAGGTGCTCTCGAGCAGTGCTGCTCAGCACCGCACTGTTGTATATGACGAAATGGGTCTTGTCGTCCACCGAGCGCTCCAACTGGGACCAGTTCATCCACTCGATCTCTGCATTGATGAATATGTGCTTGATCTTGGCATGGGCATTCAACAATTCCATCGGGTTTGAAACGGTTTGAAAGCAATCGTCACCCCCCAAACGATCGAACGCGATGGGGTCTTGGTTGTCGCCGTGCCAGATATAGAAACCCACCTCTGACTGTGGCGGCTGAGCAGGTTCATGCGCCAAGTCCAAAGCCATGTTGTTGCGTTTCTTGAAGTTGATCAGCTCACCATAAGAAATTCGACGGTGGCCGCCCGGGGTCAAATACCCCGTGAGAACACCCGCATCAACCAGCTTTTGCACCGTCCCCACGGACATGTTCAGTTTTTTGGCCGCAAAAGCTGTCCCCACATACGCATGGCCATCGTGAGATTTGGGATTCATTTCAATTTCCTTCTGGGTTTGATTTCTCGATTCCACGCAGTAATTATCAATACCTCCAAAAAGAAAAAAATAGCTTGTTTTTGCCATTTGATGGCTTTGAACTGCCTCATTGAAGTCATTCGCAGTGGCCTTGGAAGCCCCAAAAAAAAGCTGGCAACAAAGCCCATCATCAGCACCCTTTGGTGAGGTGCATACGCTGGGCCGGAAAAAGATGGCTCATGTCCACGTGCGCTTGGCCTCAACCCAAAGCGTTAGTCTGCCGCCTCACCCTCACTGGTAGGTCATGTTGAACGTGACCACCCCGCGCACATTGCCCGCCGTGGCCTGGCCGGTGGCGTAGTAGCGTGCCGAAAAGTTCGCGCTGTAGGTGCCCGACGTGATGCCCGTGGCGATGGTGGACGTCGCGTTGTTGGCAATCGGGTTGTTGTTCGCATCGCGAATCTGGATTTCCACATTGCCCGCAGGCGACGTGGCGCTGTTGGCAATGGTGGTGGCGGTCGCGCCAGGCGTGAATGACCAATTGGCGTTGGCTATGTAGGTGCCTGTGGCTAGGGCCGAGCAGCCGGTCAGTGTGATGGAAAACGGCTGCACCCCGGCCGTGTCACCGGAATTTCTCAACTGCAGCTGCGAGACGGTTGGCAAGGTGACGGTGGACGTTGAGGGGGTCACTACGCAAGCAGTAGTTATAGCCCCCAGGGTAACGGGCGTGGGGTCGGCGTAATTGCCACCGTTATATGCAGTAGCCGTCATCGGAAAGTTCGTGGTGGAGGTGTTGATGGCTGCGCCCGATGTGCTGACCACCACGTTCAACGAAATGGTGACGACACAACCATAGGATGCCTGTGCGCTGACGCCCAGAACAAAGCCGTTTGCGTCCCAGCGGGTGGAGTAATTGGGCCCTGGCGTTGAGGACAAACTTCCATTGACGCTGTGGTCTTTGTTGCACGCATTCCAATCCGATATGGTGGAGGTCGGGGTACTAATGGGCGTGATGATCAAGCCGCCTGCAAAAGTCCGGGGCGTGTTGCCCATAAACAATTCAACAATGCCCAGTCTATAGCCTGAATCATCAGAGGCGCAATTTGCCGTAGCGGTCAGGGTGCCTGTGTAAATGGTGATGCCCGCAGACGGGTTTTGGCTCACCAAAAACTTTCCACCCCCTGCGCCATCGGTGCGCAAATTGGCGTGGGGCGTGAAGGTGGTGTTCATATTGACGCAAACAAAGGTGGCTGCATGCGCCGTACCAGCCGACAAGGCCCAGACCCCGGCCAGCAGCACCAGCGTCTTCAGCCAGCGGCGCACGTTGAGAAGTTGAGAAATGAAAGCAGTCATGGTGCGGGGCGGTCAGTGGGTGAATGGATCAGGATGAGGACCTGGGGTCGTTGAGGGGTGTGGCGCACTGCCGTGTCGGTTCAGTTGGCACTCAGCTGCACCCCGTCTGCGGGGGTTGTGCTGGGCGCGGTACCGATGACAGGCTGAGCACCCGGTTTGCCCGGGCGCTGCACCGTGCGGCATTGGCCCTGGATGTGCTGGATGGCGGCCCGGTTGCCGGTGGCGGGAACCTGGTAGGCGATCTCGCACAGCTCGCCTTGGGGGCCGTCGATGTCCACATACAACACACCACTGGCCAGGGCCACGTGGGCTTGCAGCTTGCCGCCCTGCCCGATGGCCCCAACCACCTGCCCTGACGCGTCGGTCACCGAGGCGCCAAAGGGCAGTCGGCTGCCTTTGTCGGCGTCGAGTTGCATCACGAGGAAGTAGCTTTTTTCGGTCTCAAATTTGACGTAGCTGACGGTGCCTGCCCGTGGCACGACTTTTTCGGTGGAGTTTTTGAAGCTGGTGTCAAAGCCGAGGTTGTTGCTGTCGATCTCAATCGCGTTCAGCGCATAGGGCTCGAGGTAAGGGATCACCGCAAAGTGGCGGTCATTGATGTTGACGCGGTGGAGGTAGCGCAACGAGGCGCCTTCGGCCCCAGGGGCTTCGACGATGGCCACGGTGTCACCAAGGGTTTGCGACGCGGTCACGCCGCCCCGGTGCACCACCAACCCGCCCGATGCGCTGAACGAGTACTGCGTGTAATGGCGGCCTTGACCCAGCGAGGCGCGCAGCGTGGCTTTGTCGCCGGTGTAACTGCCGTTGAGCCCGGAGGTGGTGCCTTGGGCTCCATCGGAGGCCGACAGGCCGTAGCCGTATTCTTGCTGTGCACCCAAGGTGCCGTACACCGACGCTTGTGTGGACGTCGGAACCACGTTGCCCGTGTTCACAGAAACGTGTGCGGAGGGCGCAGCTCTGCCCGAGCCCAATGGCATGGACACGGTGACCGTCAGGCGGTCATCTTGCCTGGCGTTGGTGTAGGTGCGGATGGCGGACAAGCCCAGCTGGACAGCGCCCCAATGCCTGTGCCAGCCGACTTGGTATTGCGTGGAAGGGGGCACGCCTTTCCAAGCGGTGGATTTGGCGTAATTGGCGAACAACGAGCCCGCACGGCCCAGGTTTTGGCTCAGCGAAAGGTCCAGCCGTTTTTTCACGGGCCCGGCCAAGGTGCCAAAAAACCGACCTGGGCTGAGCTGGCCAATGGCCTCGCGCAGACCGTAGTAGTCCTCGGAACTTTGCAAATAGGTGGCCAGGGCCACGTTGGTTTTTGTGGCGGGCACCACGGCTGTCCAGCCGAATTTGTGGCTGTCGCCTTTGTAGCGCAGCCCGGTGGGCGTGGTCAGGTCCGATTGCAAGCTGGCCGCCGAGAAAGAGCCCAAAGGCGTGCCCAAGGTGACCCCCAAGCTGTGGGCCCGGTAGGCGTCAGAGGCCACAAAGCCGCCGTTGAGTGTCAACCAATCGTTCAGGCCATATTGCAAGGTCCCGACGGTCATGTGCACATTGGTCGTGAGGTTGCCTTCGTCCAGCTCGCCCGTGGACAGGTGGTAGCGCACACTGCCTGCACGCAAGAGCTGCGGCGTGGACGCATAAGGCACCACGTAACTGAATTGGATGCCACTGTTCTCGGTCACGGTCACGGTCAGGTCGCCGCCGTAGCCGGTGGCGTAGAGGTCATTGATTTCAAAAGGCCCGGGGGCAACCGAGGTTTCATAGATCACCATGCCGTTTTGTGACACCGTCACCTTGGCGTTGGAGTTCGCAGTGCCGCGAATGGTGGGCGCATAGCCCCGCATGGAACTGGGCAGCATGCGCTCGTCGCTGGCCAAGGTCAGGCCGCGCATGGATGCGCTGCCGAAAAACGTGCCTTCTGTGTAGGTCGAACCCAGCGTGAGTGAGCCCTTCAAGGGGGTGACATCGGTGCGCACATGGGTGTTGAGGGATCGGTACTGGTTCAACTTGCCTTGGTTGCCGGTCAAGGTGCCGGTGTGCCGCAAGCGAAATGCGCCGATATTCAAACCTGCTTGCAAACCCAAAAAAGTGCTGCTGGTGGTCGTGGCCGAGCCGTTGGACGTGCGGGTGTTGTACTGGTTGAAGTTGTAGTTGAGGGTGCCCGCTGTGACGCCGTCGCTCCATTCGCTGGGGGAGACATGCCCACGGGGTTTGCGCAGCAGGAATTTTTGGGGGACGGTCAGCTCCAGACGCAAGTCGCTGAAGACCACCTGCGCGGTCGCATCGGGCACCTGCTGTGGCAAATTCAGGCACGCATTTGAGGGATCGGCGCTGTTGGGACGAGCGGCTGGCGGTGCGCTCTGGCCAGTTTCTTTGGCCACGCCTTCGTAGTCGATCGGGATTTGCGCCATCAAGGTGCCGCTCAGACACGCCACGGCCGTGGCTTCGGATTCGGCCTCTTGGACCTGCACGTCATGTTTGCCCAGCCAGGTGCTGTTGAGGTACACATCCAGCCGGTAACGCCCGGCCATGACGGGGTTGCCTTTGGCAAATTTTTGGATGTCTTTGCCACGCACACCGCCAAAGAGCATGCTGCTGTCAAATTCCACCAGGGCCAGCTCTTGCGCTGGCGTCTGTTTGGTTGTGGTGGCCTGCCGCTGGAGTCCATTGGCATGGCCGATACCGGTCAAACTGGCGGCCACCAAAGCCCACCCGGTGCATGCGAGGGGCTTCATTTTTTGTGCGCCCCCAGGTGAAAGACCGCGTCGCTGGTGGCACCCAAGTCGTCAATCACTTTGTAGCGCACGTCGGTGATTGGGGTGCTTTTGTCGGCCTTCTCGGCCAGCTCAAACGTCACGGATTCGGAGGCGTTGGGGGCGATCATGGTGAACATGGGTTTGCTCACGCGCACACCCTGGCTTTGCAAACTGACATCGCCAATGGAGATGTAATAGGGCGTGGGGTTGAACACCGTGTACTTCAAGCCAGCACCATCGGCGCTTTGCCATTGCAGCTTGGCCCCCATTTTTGAGACTTCGTCTTTGAGGGCGGCGGGTCGGTAAAACACTTTCAAGCGGGTGCGCACCGCAAACTGCAGCGTGTTGGCGTCGGGGGCCACTTTGGCTTTGGGTGGGACTTGGTAAATGTTGAGCCAATAAATGCTTTCGCGGTCTTGGGGCATGGCTTCGCCGGTATGGATCAAGCGCAAGGTTTGTCCTTTGCCAGGGTCGATCCGGGCCAGTGACGGCGACAGCAAAAAGGGGACGTTGATGCTCTCTGGCGAGGCTTTGCTGTCCCCTTTGTCGAGCCAGGCTTGGACCAAGGCGGGTTGCTCACCCGCGTTCGTCAAGTGGATGGAGACCTCTTTGGCGGTGGACACATAGACGAAACGTGTGCCACTGCTGACCACGGAAGCCTGGACACTGCCGATCACCCACCCCTGCAAGGCCAGGGCCATCAAGATTCGGAATAGATTGCTTTTCATAGACTCACAATTTGATTTCAATGAACGGGACGCACTGCGCGGGTGGTGCATCCGATCAGTTGTAGACCATGGAATACGTGACGCTGGACTGGACGGTGCCGGGCGTGACCAAACCAGTAGCTATATAGGCAACTCTGAAATCCAAACGGCCCGCATTGGAAAAGATGTTGTTGGTGAATTGCGGGTACTGAATGCCGCCGAGGGAGACCAGGTCGGTGGCGCCACCATCGGCGGTTTTGATGACCAATTCGACATTGCTGGCGGCTCCGCTGCTGGCCGTGTTTTTCAAGGTGTCATCAAACGAGAGCACATTGGGGCCGTCTTCGAAAGAAACATTGGCCCCTGTGATACTGGCATTGCAATTGGAGACGGCAATGGAGAATTGTGTTTCGCCAGCTTGGTCATAAAGCGTGGCCAAACTGGACACAGGCACAGTAGGCAAGATCACCGTGAAGTTCGCTGGTGCTGTGATGGTGCATGTCTCGGTTTTCAAGTTGCCACCGAAGGTGATGGTGCCATCCGACGCGCTGGCTGCCAGCGGCGCAAGTGCAGTGGCCAGGGTCAAGGCCCAAATTTTTGTGTTCATGGAGTGTCTCGCTGGGGTGAGAGGTTTCGGTGCAGGGCGCATCGCGGCGCCCCATGGGTCTAACGGGGCGCCGGGCTTGATCAGTTGTAGACGACTGAATAAGTCAGCGTGGAAGAGACTGTTCCCGCCGTGCTGACGCCTGTGGCGAAGTAGCGCACCGCGTATTCCAATACGGCGCCGCCAGAAACAATGTTGTCGGCCTGCAGCGTGTATTGAGGTTCGCTGTAAGGTTTGCTCAGGTTGATCGCTGCACCAGAAGCGGTGAGCAATTGGAGGTCTACGTTGGCGGCCGTACCAGTGCTCTTCAAGCGGCCAGTGCTGGAATCCACATTGGGGCCCGCTTCAAAATATGCGTTGGCATCGGTCAGCCCAACATTGCATCCGGTGATGGCGATCACAAAGCGGGTGGTGCCAGCTGTATCGTTGGCTTGGGCCAGTGTGCTGGTGCTCACGGTGGGCAAGGTTACCGTGAAGGTGGGTGTTCCAATGGTGCAAGTGACTGCTGACACGGCACCCGTGAATGTGATGGTGCCGTCCGAAGCGCTGGCGACCATGGGGGACAAAGCAGCGGCGGCAGTGGCCAAGGCCAAAAGTTTGTGTTTCATGTGGTTCCTTTTGAGGTTCGTGGGTTTTGTCTTTTTTTGCTCGTGCAGACTGGCAAAAGCATCTTCATTATTTGGATTTCAAGGGCCTTTGGAATCACCAAAATGAATGGTTTTCAAGGCTGAAATAGCGCAAACAAGCCATTGAGGCTGACTGTTTTGAGGGGTGTGCGTCACAGCGGCCATGGGCCTGCGCGGGCCGATGGCAAAGGCGTGGTGGTGGCGATGGCCCGCGAGGGCGGCGGGCAGCAGGTGGCGGGCGGCGGGCACTGCGGCCTGCGCCGCAAAACATCAAGGGATCAAGGCGCGCTGATGAGCGGCATCTGGATGTGGATGCAGGTGCCTTGGGACACGGGTTTGGCGGTGTAAATGGCGCCGCTTTGCAGGGTGCGCAAGGCAATGCCTTGCAGTCCGCGACCGCCCTGGGTGGTGGATGGCCCAGGGGCCTGCACATTGATGTGGGGTGGGAGGCCAATGCCGTTGTCGGTGACCATCAACTCAATCATGAGGTCCGACTGTTGGAACTCCACCAGGATTTCGGTGGCCCGGGCGTGTTTGATGGCGTTGGCCAAGAGCTCCTGCAGAATGCGCAGCAGGTTCATGTGGTGCCTGGGGAACAGGTGGATGGCGTGGGTGTCGTCGATGTCGTATTGGAAATCCAAATCCAGGCTGCTGATTTTGGATTCCAGGTCGATGCAGTAATCAAAGATGGCCGATTGGATGTCGCCCGTGCTGTCCACGTCGGTGTTGATGATCAGGCGCAAATCATCCAGGCAGCTTTTGATTTGGGCTTCCATGTCCACGGGTGTCAACACGCCTTGCCGGGCACTGAACAAAGTGGCAATCAGGCGAGAGCCGATGCCGTCGTGCACGTCTTGGTAGATGCGTTCACGCTCGAGGTTGGCCGCGCTTTGCCTTTGCAGTTTGGATTCGTTGTAAAAACTGATCTTCAATTGCCTTTCTTTTTCAATCAGGGCCCGCTCGAGTTCTTGGTTGTTGGAGGCTATTTTTTTCATGTACTCCATCCTCTCTTCGAGCCAGATTTGGGCCATGACGATCAGCATGAAGGGCAAGCCCAAATGGATGAAATACACGTGCTCGGAGACAAAGAAATAAGCCATCCAAGAGGATGGGTTGAAGTCGAACGTGTGGATCAAACCCGTGAGGATCAGGTAATCGTGAAAACCAATAAAAATGGTGAGGAGAGATTGCACAAACAAGGCAGTGCTGGACCCTTTTTTCTCGCGCAGCGCGTAAAAACCCAGTTGAACCACGGCGTACAAATACACCACCAACAGTGGGAGTGACCAAAAGATGTTCAGGCTGTTTTCTATTTGGCCTTCAAAAAGTGCATAAAGAATGGCCGCGCTTGCGGCGTACAAGGCCAAGCACTGGCCTTGTGATGGTGTCAAAGGCCGATGGCAGTGCTTCAAAATGTGCAGCGGCAAAACCGCAAGCAATATGCCTTCCAATAGGTAGCCCGACAAGCGCCATGTTTTGTGCCACTCCAATGGCACGTATTCCCACATGGCCAGCGCGTACAGCGATGACCATGAAATGGTGATGATGCCCACGATGCCGTAACTGTTGCCGCTGCTTTTGGATGACCAAGCTCCGATCATGAAAAAACCCACCAACAAAGCAAAGAAGTGGGTGGCGCTGGCCAGCACGTGGGTGATGTAAAAGAGGATTTCGTACACCACCCGCACGTCGTGCGAATACCCCAAGTAGGCGCGAGGAATCAACCAAAAGGGTTCACGCGTGGAATTGACCACGGTCAATTCGTTGTCGCGGCCATCCCAATGGAGCAGCGCATTGGGCAACTGCAACAAGGTCGGTTTGTACCAGGCCCAGCGGGCTTTTTCGTCGGAAGTGGGAAAGTTCAACAACCAGACGCCGTTGATGTAGAAATCGCCCCCGTTGATGGCCTGAAAAAAAATCAGGCTGCGTGCGGAATCGCTGGCTTTTTCTTCGGGACTCAAAGTTTCGTTGAGCTTGAATGTGAAACGGGCCGTCGAATGCGACAACTCGCTGCGGTCTTCAATCGATTGGAAATGCGGCAATGTGACCGACTGGGCCTGCGAATCGATGCTCACATGGGCTTGCGAAATGGGCTGTAAGTTGTAGCCACTCAAAGTGTGAAACACGGCCAAAGCCAAAACCAGGATCGAGCCAAACAAAATGAGGCTGGACCACTGGAGCAGTTGTTTTTTAAACGAGGCCATTTTCTTTGGCGACAAAAACAGCCAAGGAGCGCGAACGCACATTGAGTTTTCTGTAGATATTGCGCAAGTGCTGGTTCACGGTGTGCGGGGAGATGTTGAGGCGATCGGCGATGAGGATGATGCTCAAACCGAGTGCCAATTGGGTCAGCACATCGACTTCGCGTGCGCCGAGTTGGAACCGGGCAATGGCTTGTGCGCGGGCCTGATGGCTGGCGGGCTCTTTGGGCGATTCTGAAAGTTGCTGGATGAGGATTTTGGCAATGGGCGCGCTGATGGGGGATGCGCCGTTGTGCAGGGCCACGATTTTTTCGATCAAGGCCTGGCTGGATTCGTCTTTGAGCAAATACCCCTTGGCGCCTGCTCGGATGCTGCGGCCCACATGTTTGGCGTCACCAAAGGTGCTGAGCACCATGCTTTGTGCATGGGCACAGTGTTCCTGGATGTAGGCAATGACGTCCACCCCGTCGACGTCGGGCAGCCCGAGGTCGACCAGGTAGACATCGGTGATGTCTTGATCGATCAGCGCCATGGCTTCAGCACGGTGGCCTGCCGATCCTGTCAAAACACACAGATTGGATGACCGGATGATGGATTCCAAATGGGTGCGAACAGATTGGTCGTCTTCAATGATGGCGACAGAAATGGTCATGGATGGGCTCTTTTAAAGCGGGGCGCCATTTCAAGCAGATTCAGGCCATTGTGGATGCATAAGTGCGTATTAAATTCTACATACACTAGGATTTTTGCCACCCCATACCCACAAACTGTAGGCTTTTGGCCATGGCGGAGGTCGTTTGGCGGAGCTTGAATCGGGATCGGCAGCTGCATGATTGACGATTTTCGGATTATGAATCGATAGCAATATCTAAATTGCTTCGGAGTGCGGCCATTTTCTGACTTATCTTTTGGGGTTGGAATAGCCTATTTAAGTCATTGCCTCGCTGGTTGGTCCCTTTGTTGGGCAGGGCTGGCACGGGTTTGAGCACGCATGGGTACAGGCGTCTGGACGCCTCGCAGGCCCGCGTGCGTCGCCCTGGCAAACGGCTATCATGGCCCGCTTTGCTTTGCCTTCTTGGCCCCCAACCCCCTCCCCCCATGTCAGCCGGACTCAACAACGCCCAACTCGACGCCGTGAACTATGTTTCAGGCCCCTGCTTGGTGCTGGCCGGGGCGGGTTCGGGCAAAACGCGGGTGATCACGCACAAGATCGGTCGCCTGATCGAGGCCGGGCTGGAGCCCCGGCGCATCGCGGCCATCACCTTCACCAACAAGGCGGCCGCCGAAATGCGCGAGCGCGCCAAGCAGCTGATTGACCGCGCTGCCAAGGACGTGCTGATTTGCACTTTTCACGCCTTGGGCGTGCGCATCATGCGCGAAGACGGCCATGTGCTGGGCCTCAAGCCCCAATTCAGCATCATGGACGCGGACGATGTGACCAGCATCCTCAAAGACTGCGGCGGCACCACCGATGCGGCCACCGCCCGCCAATGGCAATGGACCATCAGCCTGTGGAAAAACATGGGGCTGAACGCCGAGCAAGCGGCAGCGCAAGCGCCCGACGACCATGCCCGCGTGATCGCCCGCATCATGGCGCTGTACCAAGAGCGGCTGAGCGCGTACCAAAGCGTGGACTTTGACGACCTGATCGGCATGCCGCTGAAGATGCTGGCCGAGTACCCCGAGGTGCGCGAGCGCTGGCAGGCCAAGATGGGCCATGTGCTGGTGGACGAATACCAGGACACCAACGCCACCCAATACGAGGTGCTCAAACACCTGGTGGGCGAGCGGGCCCGCTTCACGGCGGTGGGCGATGACGACCAGTCGATCTACGGCTGGCGCGGGGCGACCCTGGACAACCTCAAGCGCCTGCCGGTGGATTTCCCGCAGCTCAAGGTCATCAAGCTGGAGCAAAACTACCGCTCCACCAGCGCCATCTTGCGGGCGGCCAACCACGTGATCTTGCCCAACCCCAAGCTGTTTCCCAAAACCCTGTTTTCAGAACTGGGCGAGGGCGAGCCGGTGCGGGTGGTGGACGCGGTGAACGAAGAGCACGAAGCCGACCGGGCGGTGGCGCGCATCCAGTCGATCCGCAGCGGCCACTCGCTCGGCTCCCCCCACCGCGAATTCAAGGACTTTGCCATCCTGTACCGGGCCAACCACATGGCCCGCCCATTTGAGCAGTCGCTGCGCCGCGCCAACATCCCCTACAAGGTCTCGGGCGGGCAGAGCTTTTTCGACAAAGCCGAGATCAAAGACCTGTGCGCTTGGTTTCGCCTGTGGATCAACAACGACGACGACCCGGCTTTTTTGCGGGCCATCACCAGCCCCAAGCGGGGCATAGGCCACCAGACGCTGGGCCAGTTGGGCACCTTTGCCACGCAATACAAGCTCAGTCTTTTCGAAGCCTTGTTTGCGGGCAGCTTGCCCAGCGCGGTGAATGCCCGCGCCATTGCTGGCTTGCACGAGTTTGGCCGCTACATCAACGATTTGGAGCACCGGGCCCGCCACACATTGGGCAAAACGGACGCCCTGGCTTTCTTGCTGGCGTGGTTGCAGGAGATTGGCTACGAGTCGCACCTGTACGACGGCGAAGACAACGAAAAAGTGGCTGCGGCCCGCTGGACCAACGTGCTCGAGTTTTGCGACTGGATGGCCGGGCGCTGTGGCGGTGAGATCGACGACGTGACAGGGGCTCAAACAGGGGCCGAGGCTTCTGACACCAAAAACCTGCTGGAGGTGGCGCAAACCATCTCGCTGATTTCCACCCTGAGCGAACGCGAGAAAGACCAAAACGTGGTCACGCTGTCGACCCTGCATGCCTCCAAGGGTCTGGAGTGGCCGCATGTGATGCTGGTGGGCGTGAACGAAGGGCTGCTGCCCTTCAAGCTCGGCGACGACGACAGCACCCCCGGCGCCACCCCCGAGGGCATCTTGCTGCGCCTGCAGGAAGAGCGCCGCCTGATGTATGTGGGCATCACCCGCGCCAAGCGCAGTCTGGCCGTGAGCTGGACCCGCCGCCGCAAAAAAGGCCGCGAAACCGTGGCCGCCCTGCCCAGCCGCTTCATTGCCGAAATGCGGCTGGACGAAAACACCACCAAGGAAGACCCGCGCGAAAAACTCAAGGCGCTGCGGGCCGAATTTGCGCAACGCGCCGCCGATGCGGCCGCGAAAGCACAGCCATGACCGAACACCTTTTGGCCTTTTCCACCGTCAGGCGAACCGCACTGGGCCTGCTGACAGCGCTCTTGCTCAGCGCTTGCGCCACGCCGTCCGCACGCAAGGCCTGCCCCTCGGGGCCCGAGGTGCGGGCAGACATGCTGCACGGCGTGTGGCAAGTTCACATGGCAGGCATGTCGGCGCCGTGGACCTTGCACTTGGGGCCCCACCCGGAACACACGGGCAGCCTGCGCGGCGAACTGGTGCAAGGGCTGCAGCGTTGGCCCGTGGTGGCCGATGTGGACGATGGCGAATTCACCCTGGAAGAGTCACGCGACGGGCTGCGCATATCGGCCACTTGGCTGGGCACCCCCGCTGCAGGGCATTGCGGCCGGCTGATCGAAGGTCACCGGTATGAGAAAGATCAAAAGGGCCAAAGTTTTCGTTTGGTTCTCACGCAAAATACGGGCCCACAGACCCCCTCTGCGCCCGTTCACTGACCTGCCCCACCCCCATGTCTGAGAGCACCTACCTTCAAGCACCGCCCAAGCGCAAGCTGCTGGGACTGGGGGTGGTCGTGGCTTTGCATGCTGTGTTGTTCTGGGCCATCCAGGCGGGGCTCACGCGCACCGTGATCGACAAAATGCCGGTGGTGGTGCAGGCGCTGCTGCTGGAAGAAAAGCGGCCTGAATTGCCGCCCCAGCCACCCGCCCCGCCCCCCCCGCCCAAGCCGACACCCCCACCTCCTTCGCCACCACCTCCTTTGCCACCGGCCTATGTGCCGCCTGCCGTGACACCGGCTGCGGCGCCCCCGCCCCAGGCCATCGCGGCCGTGAGCACCACGCTGCCACCGCCTGCACCCAAAGCCGCGCCCACGCTGCCTGCCGCGCCAGCGCCAGCTGCGCCTGCCATCGCCCCGGTCCGCACCACCGCAGGCGTCAACATCGCCCAATGCGACAAGCCCGATTACCCCGCGGCCTCTCGGCGCATGGAAGAAGAAGGCACGGTGGGTTTGCGGTTTTTGGTGGGCGTGGATGGCAAAGTCATACAGTCCGAGGTGGCCAAAAGCTCTGGCTACAAACGCCTGGACGAAGCCGCACGCGCTGGTTTGGCCAAGTGCCAGTTCAAACCGGCCACCGTCGACGGCAAACCCGAACAAGCCTGGACCACCATCCAATATGTGTGGCGGCTCGAATGACCCCCCTGATTCAACGGATTTTTAAGGAAACGCCAACATGTTCAACACTTTGAAGCACAGCCTGCTGGCCGCTGTGGTGTGTACCGGCCTTTTGTTCACAGGCCTGAGCCAGGCCGCACCCGATGCGGCCACACCGACCTCGGCCTCGGCCACCGCTGCTGCCAGTCTGGTGCCTGCCCCGGCGACGGCCCCGCAAGACAACCCTTATGGCCTGGGCGCACTGTGGGCGCAAGGTGATGCAGTAGCCAAGGGCACGCTGCTGGTTTTGGTGCTCATGAGCATGGGCAGTTGGTATGTGATCTTCACCAAATTCACCGCCCAATCCAAACTGCACCGCTTTGCCCAAACAGCGCAGGCCAACTTCTGGTCTGCAGGCTCGGTGCGCCAAGCGGCCGATGCGCTGGAGGCCGACAGCCCGTTTCGCTTCATTGCCGAAAAAGGCCTGGAGGGCGCCTCCAAACACGAGGGTTTGCTGGGCAATGTGGACTTCAACACCTGGGTGACGATGAGCATCCAGCGGGCCATGGGCACGGTGCAAAGCCGCCAGCAAGATGGCCTGGCGGTGCTGGCCACTGTGGGCTCGACCGCACCTTTTGTCGGTTTGTTTGGCACGGTGTGGGGCATCTACCATGCGCTGGTCAAGATCGGCATGTCGGGCCAAGCCAGCATCGACAAAGTGGCTGGCCCGGTGGGCGAAGCGCTCATCATGACCGCCATTGGCCTGGCCGTGGCGGTGCCTGCGGTGCTGGGCTACAACTGGCTGGTGCGGCGCAACAAGGTGGCGATGGAAGCGGTCAATGCCTTTGGCGCTGACCTGCACGCCGTGCTGCTGGCCTCGGCCAAAAAGTGATGGGCATGAACCTCGGCCCTTCTCTGGGCAACATTTTGGGCACGACCGACGATGACGAGGTCATCGGCACCATCAACACCACGCCGCTGGTGGATGTGATGCTGGTGCTGCTGATCATTTTCTTGATCACCATCCCGGTGGTCACCACCTCGATCAAGGTGGAGCTGCCCAAAGAGCCCAACGTGGTGCGCGAGGCCAAGCCCGAGACCGTGGTCATCTCGGTCAACCGGGCCGGGCAAATTTACCTGTACGACACCCCGATCCCGTCCACCCGGGACCTCCAAACTCGGTTGGAAAAATTTGCCGCCATGAAGCCGCAACCCGATGTGCAAATTCGGGGCGATGCACAAAGCGCCTTCGAGTCGGTGGGCCGCGTCATGTACGCGGTCCAACGAGCAGGCATCACCCAAGTGGGCTTCATCACCGACCCGGCTCCCTGATGCGCATCACCCCAACAAGGACCCCCACATGGCCATGAACCTGGGCACCGGCAGCACCGACGAATCGGAAGTGATGATGGACATCAACACCACGCCGCTGATCGACGTGATGCTGGTGCTGATCATCATGCTGATCATCACCATCCCGGCGCAATTGCACGCGGTCAACCTCGACATGCCCGTGGCCAGCAGCGCTGCGCCACCGCTGGAGCCTGTGGTGATTCGGCTCGACATCGAGGCCGACAGCCGACTGCGCTGGAACGGTCAACTGCTGGCCGACCGGCCCGCCCTGGAGGCCCAACTGGCCGAGGCTGCGGCGCGACAACCCCAGCCTGAACTGCACATCCGTTCGCATGCCCAAGCGCAGTACGCGGCCACCGCCGCCGTGCTGGCCAGTGCACAGCGTCTGGGCCTGAAGAAGCTGGGCATCCTCGGCACCGAGCGCTTTGCCGGCCCGTGACTGGCATGCCCTGGGCATGGGCTGCACCGCTCACTCATCTGGGAAACCGATCACGTCGGGCATGACAGCGTCTTGGTGACGCGCCCAAAGAAAAAGCCGCTTCAAGAAGCGGCTTTTTTCAGGGTCTGAACAGCATCAGTCGGCGTACTTGCCGCCAGCGTCCACGGCTGCTTTGATCTTGACCATCTCGGCAGCCACAAACTTCTTGTGCTCTTCAGGTTCAACACGTTTGTCGTTCACCACCAAAGCGCCCAAGCCTTCGTTCTTCTTGATGAACTCAGGGTCCTTCAGGGCTTTTTTCAGGGCCTCGTTCAAAGATTTGGTGACCGCTGCAGGCGTGCCTTTGGGGGCATACAAACCGTGCCAGATGGTCAGGTTGAAACCCTTCAAACCCATTTCTTGCAAGCTGGGGTAGTGCTTGAGCACAGGGTGCGTGCTCAGCGGTTTTGCGGTTGTGACCGCGAAAGCCTTGACGCGTCCGCCTTCGATCTGGCCGGTGGTGTTGGTGGTCTGGTCACACATGACATCGACCTGGCCGCCAATCAGGGCCGTCATGGCTGGACCTGTGCCGCCGAACGGGATGGTGGTCATCGCGTCTTTGGTCTGCAGATTCGATTGCCACAAGAGGCCACAGAGGTGCGATGCTGAACCCAGACCTGCGTGGGCGATGTTGAGTTTGCCGGCGTTGGCGCGGATGTAGTTTTCAAAGTCGCGGTAGGTGTTGGCAGGCAACTGGGGCTTGCCGACCAAGGTCATGGGCACATCGTTGACCATGCCCAGATATTCAAAGTCTTCCAGCGGCTTGTAAGACAACTTGCGGTACAGAGCAGGGGTGGCAGCCATGCCGATGTGGAACAACAAGAGCGTGTGGCCATCAGGGTTGGCTTTAGCGACTTTGTTGGCGCCGATCGTGCCGCCCGCGCCTGCGGCGTTTTCAACCACGAAGTTGCTGCCGGGAATCTGCTTGCGCATGGCTTCGGCCAAGTCGCGTGCGACGCGGTCTGTCGGGCCACCGGCAGCAAAAGGCACCACGATGGAAACCGGCTTGGTGCCGGGGAAATTTTGGGCTTGGGCACCCACCGAAACAGCGGCCAAAGCGGCCAGAGCGATCCATTGCTTCATCTGAAACTCCTGAAATTGATTGAACAGTTTAAAACTTCAAGAGTGTCACGAAATGGCGGAAACTACTTAGCGGCTAACCCTTGTATGCCCTTGATTTTATGAAGGAATTGCAACACCCAGCCCAGCGCCACGCCCGCAGGGCAAACGTGTCCTGAAAACCAAAGGTTTATTGGTAGCTGCGGGCGTCTTCGATCACCTTGCCATCGTTGGCCAGGCTGCCTGACTTGACCAGGTGCACGTCGCCACGCAGCTTGGTCACATCGCGCACCGCCTCGGACACCCGGGCCTTCAGGGCCTCATCGCTCAAGTGGGCGGTCTCCACGTGCAAAGCCATTTGGTCATTGGCCATCTCACCGGTCACCACCAAACGGGCTTTGCTCACTTCGGGGAAGCGTTTGACGATTTCGGCCACCTGGCCGGGGTGCACAAACATGCCCCGGATCTTGGTGGTCTGGTCGGCGCGGCCCATCCAGCCTTTGATGCGCTGGCCGGTGCGGCCGGTGGGGCACATGCCGGGCAGGATGGCCGACAAGTCACCTGTGCCAAAACGGATCAGCGGGTAGTCGGGGTTGAGAACCGTCACGACCACTTCACCCACTTCGCCCTCGGGCACCGGGTCACCGGTGCCGGGACGCACGATCTCGACGATCACGCCTTCGTCCAACACCAGGCCTTCGCGCGAAGCGGTTTCGTAAGCGATCAGACCCACATCGGCGGTGGCGTAGCACTGAAAAACGGCTACGCCCCTTTGTAAAAACCACTCACGAAGAGAAGGGGGACAGGCCTCGCCAGACACCAAGGCTTTGGTGAAAGACAGCTTTTGCCCGGTTTCCTGGGCCTTTTCAATCAAAATTTTAAGGAAACTGGGCGTGCCCGAGTAAGCGACCGGACGCAGATCGGCCACGGCAGCGAGTTGCTGCTCCGTGTTGCCCACGCCGCCCGGAAAAACGGCACAGCCCAGCGCATGGGCACCGCTTTCCATGATCCAGGCGCCGGGCGTCAAGTGATAACTGAAGCAGTTGTGCACCAGATCACCCGCGACAAAACCTGCGGCCGACATGGCGCGTGCAGCACGCCAGTAATCCGCTGCGTGGCCCTCTGGCTCGTAAATCGGACCAGGCGACTGGTAAATGCGACGCACGCCAGTTGTTCGGACCATGCCTTTCCAACCAATCGTCGAAAAACCGCCCAATGGGTCTTGGGCGCGCAGCGCCTGTTGGCGCTCCAACAACTGCTGTTTACGCAAAACAGGCAGGCGAGCCAGAGCCGCACGGGTGTTCACGCTTTCGGCGTCCACATCCTGAAGCAACTGCGCAAAAGCGCTTGTGTGGGCCTTGGCATTGGCGATCTGCCCGGGTAGAGCCGACATCAGCGCGGCCTCGCGCTCTTGGGGTGAACGTGTTTCCAACGTGTCAAAGTGCTGCGACATGTGTGACTTTCCTGGGTACTGCGGGGAAAACGAATCTGTCAATCTCAAGCCAACCAACGCTTGCGGCGCTTGTAGCTCTTGACGTCTTTGAAGCTCTTGCGCTCACCGCCGCCCATGCCCAGATAAAACTCCTTCACATCCTCGTTGGTGCGCAGATCGGCTGCAGCGCCATCCATCACGATGCGACCCGACTCCATGATGTAACCGTAATCGGAATACTTCAGCGCCATGTTGGTGTTTTGCTCAGCGATCAAGAAAGTGACTTTTTCTTTCTCGTTGAGGTCTTTGACGATGTTGAACACCTCTTCCACAATTTGGGGGGCCAGGCCCATGGAGGGCTCGTCCAACAACATGACGCTGGGACTGGTCATCAAGGCACGGCCAATGGCACACATCTGCTGCTCACCGCCCGAGGTGTAGGCCGCTTGCGAGGTACGGCGGGTTTTCAGGCGCGGGAAGTAGGTGTAGACCTTGTCCAGGTTGGCCGCGATCTCGCCCTTGTCGGTGCGGGTGTAGCTGCCGGTCATCAGGTTTTCTTCGATGGTCAGGTGGGCAAAGCAGTGGCGACCTTCCATGACCTGCACCACACCCCGGTTGACCAAGTCGGCAGGCGTGAGGTTTTCGATGCGCTCGCCGCGCAGCTCGATGGAGCCCTTGGTCACCGCGCCGCGCTCGCCTTGCAGCAAGTTGGAGATGGCGCGCAGCGTCGTGGTCTTGCCCGCGCCGTTGCCGCCCAACAAAGACACGATGCCTTGCTCGGGCACCTGCAGGGACACGCCCTTGAGCACCAGGATGACGTGGTTGTAAATGACCTCGATGCCATTGACGTTCAGAACAATGTTTTTGTCGCTCATGGACTGTGCCTTTTCAAATTCTGGGGGTTCAAGCCAAATGGAACCGCTGCACGCAAGGGTTTCATTTGGCAGCTGCCGGTGGCGCGAACCACCGAGCAGCTGCAGCCCGCCGCTTGCGCAGCGGGCTGTTCACCGATCAGGACTGGCAATCCGCAGGGGTGCGGCGTGTCAGCTTTTTCTCGCCAGCGTACTTGTCGGCCGACGATTTCACGAGCGGCTTGATGATTTGCTCATCAGCCTGCAACCAGTCGGAAGCCCAGACAAATTTGCTGCCATCCCATGTGTGGACGCGGGCCCAAGCAGAACCCATGTGGTCAGCGCAAGAAGTGGAGACAGGACGCATCACGCCCTTGAAGCCCAAGGCATCCAACTTGGCTTGCGTCAAGTTGAGGTTCTCATAACCCCAGCGAGCTTGTTCGCCGGTCATGACTTTGCCCTTACCGTACTTCTCTTGCGCTTGGCGCACACCTTCAACGGCCAACATGGCACCGACCACACCACGCATGTACAGCACTTCACCGACCTCAGTCTTGGGGCCTGTGCCTTGTCCCTTGTTATGGACTTTGGCCAAAATTTCCTTGACCACTTCAGCTTGGGGCTCAGCACCGTGCTGCATCATCACGGCGTTGTAGCCTTTGGCAGCCGCACCGATGTCCTTGATGTCTGGTTCAGCGCCAGACCACCAGGTGCCAAACATTTTTTCACGTGGATAACCGGTCGCAATGGCTTCTTTGATCGAAGTAGCGGTCATCACGCCCCATGTTTGCAACATCACGTAGTCAGGGCGTTGCTGGCGAATTTGGAGCCAGATGGCTTTTTGCTCAACGCCGGGCGCGGGGATAGGCAACAACTGCAGGGTGAAGCCATGCATCGCTGCACGTTCTTGAACGATGGGCAACAACTCCTTGCCAAACGGACTGTCGTGGTAACCCACGGCGATTTTTTTGCCTTTGAGTTGGTCCCAGCCACCGGCTTGCTTGGCGATGTGCTGCAAGAGCACGTCACCCGCGACCCAGTAGTGGCCAATCAAGGGGAAGTTCCACTTGAAAACGCCGCCATCTGCCGAGTCACTGCGACCGTAGCCCGAGGTGATCATGGGGATCTTGTCGCCTGGGATTTTTTCGGTCAGAGCAAAGGTGATGCCGGTCGACAGGGGCTGGAATACGGTCGCGCCACCGTGCTTGCCCTTGAGGCGTTCGTAGCACTCCACACCACGGTCCGTGGCGTATGCGGTTTCACACTCTTCCACCAAGGTTTGCACGCCGTTGATGCCGCCGCGCAGGTTGACCAGTTTCATGTAGTCGGCGTAGCCATTGGCAAATGGCGTGGCGTTAGGGGCTACCGGTCCGGTACGGCCCGTCAGACTCGGGAAAAACTGTACTTTGGCTTGCGCCATCACGGCTGTGCTGGTGACCACAGCGGACAAACCTGCACAGGCCAAAGTGGCCAGCAGAGCTAACTTTTTGAGTTTCATGGAACTGTCTCCTTCAATCGTGTTAAAAAAATCAATGGGCCCATCATGAGAGCGGTGTTGGTGTGCCAGCCCGGCTGATGTCAGCCAACTTTGACACACCCGCACCACTCAGTGCGGGAAGGGCCACAACCGCAACTTCTGTTTGGTAATGCTCCAGAGCTTGGCCAGACCGTGGGGTTCGGCAATCAAAAACCAGACGATCAGCGCACCAAAAATCATGTACTCGGCATGGGATACAGCCGCAGTGGAAATTTCCACGCCCACCAAAGCACCCACAGCGGGCAAAAATTGGTTCAGGAAAATCGGCAAGATCACGATGAAGGCCGCGCCAAAGAAGCTGCCCATGATGGAGCCCATGCCGCCGATGATGACCATGAACAAGAGCTGGAAGGAGCGGTCAATCGAGAAGGCCGCAGGCTCCCATGAACCCAGGTGCACAAAGCCCCACAGGCCACCGGCCACACCCACAATGAATGAGCTCACAGCGAAGGCGCTGAGCTTGGCGTAAACGGGCCGAATGCCGATCACCGCAGCGGCCACGTCCATGTCGCGGATCGCCATCCACTCGCGACCAATGGCGGAACGCACCAAGTTTTTGGCCAACAAACCAAACACCACCAAGAAAGCCAGACAAAACAGGTATTTTTCAACAGGGGTGTCCACCACCCAACCCATGACCTGCAAATTCGAAACGGCAACAGAACCTGACGAACTGTTGTTCGTGAACCAACTGATGCGGCTGAAAGCCCAATCGCAAAAAAACTGGGCTGCCAATGTCGCCACGGCCAAATACAGGCCCTTCACGCGCAGGCTGGGAATGCCAAAGAACATCCCCACCAAGGTGGCGAAAAAGCCCCCGGCCAACAGTGCAACGATCAGCGGCATGCCCTCAATACGCACGTAGGTGTTGTAGGCCATGTAGGCCCCCACCGCCATGAACGCGCCCGAACCCAGCGAAATCTGACCGCAGTAACCCACCAGGATGTTCACCCCCAAAGCCGCCAGCGACAGGATGAGGAAGGGAATCAGGATGGCGCGGAACATGTACTCATCGGCCATGAAGGGCACACCGATGAAAGCGAAGGCGATGAGCGCCAGAATGGCCCAGCGGTCTTGCGCAATCGCAAAGATCTGCTGGTCGCTGCGGTAAGAGGTCTTGTACTGACCGTTTTCTCTGTAGAACATGTTTTTCTCTCCTTACACGCGGTCGATGATTTTTTCGCCGAACAGGCCTTGCGGACGGAACAGCAAGAACACCAGCGCCAGCACATAAGCAAACCATATTTCGATGCCGCCGCCCACATAGGGGCCAAGGTACACCTCGGACAGCTTTTCACCCACACCGATGATCAGGCCGCCGATGATGGCGCCGGGCACCGAGGTCAGGCCCCCCAAAATGATCACCGGCAAGGCCCGCAAAGCCACGGTGGTGAGCGAGAACTGCACGCCCAACTTAGAGCCCCAGATGATGCCAGCCACCAAGGCGGTGATGCCGGCCACAAACCAGACGATCACCCAGATGCGGTTGAGCGGGATGCCAATCGACTGTGCCGCTTGGTGGTCGTCGGCCACCGCACGCAGAGCACGACCGGTGCTGGTTTTTTGGAAGAAAAGGGACAACACCACCACCAGCAAAGCGGCAATGCACGCGGCATAGACGTCTTCCAGACTGATCAACACTCCGCCATCAAAAACGGACTGGAAAAGAAAGACCGGTTCTTTGGGCATGCCGACATCGATTTGGTAAATGGCACTGCCAAAGATCGTCTGGCCCAGGCCGTCCAGGAAATAGGTGATGTCCAAGGTGGCCATCAGCAAGGTCACGCCTTCTTGGTTGACCAGGTGGCGCAACACCAAGCGCTCGATCAACCAGGCCAGCACAAACATGATGGCGGCAGCCAGCACAAAAGCGATCAGGTTGCCCAAGAGCTTGTCTTCGATGCCCAGCCAGCCGGGAATCCATTCGGAAAAACGCGCCATGGCCAAAGCCGCGAACAAGACCATCGCACCTTGCGCGAAGTTGAACACGCCCGAGGCTTTGAAAATCAGCACAAAGCCCAGCGCCACCAGGGCATAGAGCATGCCGGCCATGAGGCCGCCAAAAAGAGCTTCCAGGAAAAATGCCATGTCTTGTTCTCCTCAGTGGCTGGTGCCCAGATAGGCACTGATCACTTCTTCGTTGTTGCGCACTTCTTCGGGAGTCCCGTCGCCGATTTTTTTGCCGTAGTCCAACACCACCACGCGGTCGGAAATGTCCATCACCACGCCCATGTCGTGCTCGATCAACACGATGGTGGAGCCGAACTCGTCGTTCACATCCAGAATAAAGCGGCACATGTCCTGCTTTTCTTCCATATTCATGCCGGCCATCGGCTCGTCGAGCAAAAGCACTTGGGGCTCCATGGCCAAGGCACGGCCCAAGTCCACCCGCTTTTGCAAACCATAGGGCAGCTGGCCCACAGGCGTTTTGCGAAAGGCCTGGATCTCCAGAAAGTCGATGATGTGCTCGACAAATTCGCGGTGCTCTTCTTCTTCGCGTTGTGCGGGGCCAATGCGCAAGGCCTGCATGAACAGGTTGCTTTTGATGCGCAGATTGCGGCCGGTCATGATGTTGTCGATCACGCTCATGCCCTTGAACAACGCCAGGTTTTGGAAGGTGCGGGCGATGCCCATCTCGGCCACTTGGCGGCTGTTCATGTGGTCAAACTTTTGGCCACGGAAAGTGATGCTGCCCTCTTGCGGCTGGTACACGCCGTTGATGCAGTTGAGCATCGAGCTTTTGCCAGCGCCGTTGGGGCCGATGATGGCACGCACTTCGTGTTCGCGCACGTTGAACGAAATGTCGGTCAGCGCCTTCACGCCGCCGAAACGCAAACTGATGTTGTTGACGTCCAGAATGACGTCGCCGATTTTCTTGGTCATGCTGCTGCCTTCACGGATGTGAATGTTTTGGCGTCGGAAATCTTGAGCGTGGCGCTGACGCTGCCGGTGCGGCCGTCTTCGAACTTGACCACCGTCTCAATGAACTGCTCGGTCCGACCTTCGTACAGGCCATCGACCAGCGGTTTGTATTTGTCGGCGATGAAACCGCGGCGGACCTTGTTGGTGCGGGTCAACTCGCCGTCGTCGGCATCCAGCTCTTTGTGCAGGATCAAAAAGCGCGAGACTTGGCTGCCGGCCAGCATGGCGTCTTCGGCCAAATCGGCGTTGACCTTTTCCACGCATTCCTGGATGAGTTGGTAGACCTCGGACTTTTGGGCCAGGTCGGTGTAACCGGCATAAGGCAGGTTGCGGCGCTCGGCCCAGTTGCCCACGGCGTCAAAGTCGATGTTGAGCATGACGCACACTTTTTCGCGCTGGTCGCCATAGGCCACCACCTCTTTGATGTGCGGGAAGAACTTGAGTTTGTTCTCGACGTACTTGGGCGCAAACATCGCGCCATCGTTGGCGCCGCCCTGAATGCGACCCACGTCTTTGACGCGGTCAATGATCTTCAGGTGGCCATGGCTGTCGATGAAGCCCGCATCGCTGGTGTGGTACCAACCGTCGGCCGTCAACACCTCGTCGGTGGCCTTCTGGTTCTTGTAATAGCCCTTGAGCAAGCCGGGCGACTTGACCATGATCTCACCGTTGTCGGCGACCTTGATTTCCACGCCCTTGCACGGCACGCCCACGGTGTCGGCACGGGCTTCGTTGTCGGGCTGCAGGCACACAAACACAGCGGTTTCGGTGGAACCATACAGCTGCTTGATGTTCACGCCAATCGAGCGGAAGAAGGTGAACAGGTCGGGGCCAATCGCCTCGCCCGCGGTGTAGGCCACGCGCACGCGGCTAAAACCCATGTTGTTGCGCAAGGGGCCGTACACCATGAGGTTGCCCAAGCCATAGACCAGACGGTCCATGAAGCCGACCGACTGGCCGTCCATCAAGGCGGGGCCGACTTTTTTGGCCACGCCCATGAAATAGTGGAAGAGCTTGCGCTTGAAGCTGCCCGCGTCTTCCATGCGGATCATCACGCTGGTGAGCATGCCCTCGAACACGCGGGGCGGCGCGAAGTAGTACGTCGGGCCAATTTCTTTGAGGTCGATCGTCACGGTGGCCGATGACTCTGGGCAGTTGACGACGTAACCGCACACCAGCCACTGCGCGTAGCTGAAGATGTTCTGACCGATCCAGGCGGGCGGCATGTAGGCCAGCACGTCCTCGGCGCTGGTCAGCTTGTCAAACTCGGCGCCGGCATCGGCGCGGTCGATCAGGGAGCTGTGGGTGTGCACCACACCCTTGGGGTTGCCTGTGGTGCCCGAGGTGAAGAACATGGCGGCCACATCGGTGTAAGCCGCTTTGTCCACCTCTTCGCTGAAGAACTGCGGGTGCTGCTTGGCGAACACGCCACCGGCGGCGATGAGCTCTTCGAGCGAGCCCAGGCCGTCTTCGGTGTACTTGCGCAAGCCACGGGGATCGTCGTAATAAATGTGCGTCAACTGGGGGCATTGCTCGCGCACTTCGAGCATCTTGTCGACCTGCTCTTGGTCTTCCACCACGGCAAAGCGCACTTCGGCGTTGGTGATGGGGAACACGCATTCGGCAGCGGCTGCGTCTTGGTAGAGCGGCACAGGGATCGCGCCCAGCGATTGCGCAGCCAGCATGGTGGCGTAGAGACGGGGGCGGTTGGAGCCCACCACGATCAGATGCTCGCCGCGCTGCAAGCCGGCCTGATGCAAACCGCAGGCCACCGACTGGACCAAGCGGGCCAGATCCGACCAGTTGGTGGTTTGCCAAATGCCATATTCCTTCTCGCGCAGTGCGGGCGCTGTGGGGCGCTCAGCAGCGTGCTTGAGCATCAAACGGGGAAACGTTGTTTGCATGACCTGACCTGTCTCCAAAAACGGTGCATTGAATGCAATGCGACTGAACTGGAACGGATGGTAGGCATCCATTTGACGCCAAGTTGTCGTTTGGACGACAATTCAGGGAAGACCCCTAGCCCTTCTGACCGGTTCCTGACAAGCATCACTTTTGACATGACCAAAGAAAACAGCGTTTACCAGCGCCGCCGCGCGCCCACCGAAGCAGAGCTTCAGATGATCCCGTGGCTGCACCTGCTGAGTCCACAAGAACGCTTGGAGATCGTGCCCCAGCTGGTGGTGAGCGATCCGCAGGTGGGCGACTACGTGTGCCGCGTGGGCCGCCCCGTGACCTTTTGGTTTGGTGTGATCTCGGGCCTGCTCAAAATGAGCAGCGACAACGAAAGCGGCCAGACCATGACCTTCACCGGCGTGCCGCCCGGAGGCTGGTTTGGTGAGGGCACGGCGCTCAAGCGCGAGGTTTACCGCTACAACATCCAGCCCCTGCGCCCCAGCGTGGTGGCGGGCTTGCAGCTGGAGACTTTCCACTGGCTGATCGACCACTCGCTGGGTTTCAACCGCTTCATCATGCAGCAACTCAACGAGCGGCTGGGCCAGTTCATCGCGGCACGCGAACTGGACCGCATGACCAACCCCGAGCTGCGCCTGGCCCGGCACTTGGCCACCTTGTTCAACCCGGTGCTGTTTTCCGGCGTGGGCGAGGTGCTGCGCATCACCCAACAAGAGCTGGCCTATTTGGTGGGCCTGTCGCGCCAGCGCGTGAACGAAGCGCTGCGCGTGTTGGAAACGCGCCAGCTCATCCGCATCGAATACGGCGGGCTGCGCATTCTGGATTTGCAGGGGCTGCGCACGGCCCAGTTTTGATGTGCAAAAGAGGGACAATTGGCCTTCGGCCGATTTGGCCCCTTTCAGCCCCCTTTTGATACCTCACATGACCCAGCCCCCCGCTTTCAAACGCGCCCCCCGCCCCGAAGGCAAAGGCGACGCCGCCGCACCCAGCGGGACTTCGCGCCTGAACAAGCGCATGGCCGAGCTGCGCATGTGTTCGCGCCGCGAAGCCGACGCCTGGATCGAACAAGGCTGGGTGATGGTCAACGGCCAACCCGCCAGCATGGGCCAGCAGGTCAGCTTGGCCGACCGCATCACCATCGACAAGGCCGCCGAGCAACAGCAAGACCGGCAAGTGACTATTCTTTTGCACAAACCCATGGGCTATGTGAGCGGCCAGGCCGAAGACGGGCACGAACCCGCCATCACCCTGATCAACCCGCGCAGCCACTGGGGCGGTGACCCGTCCAAGCTGCGCTTCACCCCGCCCCACCTGCGTGGCTTGGCCCCGGCAGGGCGCCTGGACATCGACTCCACAGGCCTGCTGGTGCTGACACAAGACGGCCGCGTGGCGCGTCAGCTGATCGGTGAAGACTCGGAGATGGAAAAAGAGTACCTGGTGCGCGTGGCCTACACCGGCCACGAAAACACCGCCGCGGCCACCGCCGCATCGGCCACCTATGGCGGCAAGGCCAACCAGCTCACGGCCATTGGCGACTTCGACCGCGTGAGCGCCAATGTGCAAGCCGTCTTTCCCAAGGCGCTGCTCGATCGCCTGCGCCATGGCTTGAGCCTGGATGGCAAACCCCTCAAGCCCGCCAAGGTGGAGTGGCAAAACCCAGAGCAGCTGCGCTTTGTGCTGACCGAGGGCAAAAAGCGCCAGATCCGCCGCATGTGCGAGCAAGTGGGCCTCAAAGTGGTGGGTCTCAAACGCATCCGCATGGGCGGCGTGCAGCTGGGGCAAATGCCTGCAGGCACTTGGCGGTATTTGGGCCCCAACGAGTCGTTCTGACCCCTCTTGAAACCCTGCCAGACGCCCCAAGCTGTGGGGCGTCATTGTTTTCTGACTTTTTTACTGTTGAACCGCTATGAGCAAACAAACCCATGCCTTTCAGGCCGAAGTCGCGCAACTGCTGCACCTGGTCACGCATTCGCTGTATTCCAACCAAGAGATTTTTCTGCGCGAGCTGATCTCCAACGCCTCGGATGCCTGCGACAAGCTGCGCTTTGAAGCACTCAACAACACCGCCCTGTACGAAGACGCCCCCGATTTGCAGGTGCGTTTGTCTTTCGACAAAACGGCCAAGACCCTGACCATCACCGACAACGGCATCGGCATGACGGCGCAAGAAGCCATTGACCACTTGGGCACGATCGCCAAGAGCGGCACCAAGGACTTCATGAGCAAGCTCAGCGGCGACCAAAAGTCGGACGCGCAGCTGATCGGCCAGTTCGGCGTGGGCTTTTACTCGGGCTTCATCGTCGCCGACAAAATCACCGTTGAAACCCGCCGTGCAGGTGCGGCCGCTGCCGAAGGCGTGCGCTGGATCAGCGGCGGCACGGGCGACTTTGAGGTGGAAACCATCACCCGCGCCGAGCGCGGCACCAGCGTGATCCTGCACCTGCGCGAAGAGGCGCTGGATTACGCCAACACCTGGAAGCTCAAGGAAATCGTCGGCAAGTACTCTGACCACATCAGCTTGCCCATCCTGATGGAAAAAGAAGAGTGGCAAGACGGCGAGCTGATCGACCCGAACAACGAAGAAGGTGGCCGCCAGCCCGGCGCCATGGTCAAGACCGGCGAGTGGGAAACCATCAACAAAGCCAGCGCCCTGTGGACCCGCCCCAAGAAAGACATCACCGATGAGCAATACGCTGATTTTTACAAGCAGATCAGCCGCGACTTTGAAGCCCCGCTGACCTGGACGCACAACCGCGTGGAAGGCAGCACCGAATACACCCAGCTGCTCTACATCCCCGGCAAAGCGCCACAAGACCTGTGGAACCGAGACAAAAAAGCCGGCATCAAGTTGTATGTGAAGCGCGTGTTCATCATGGACGAAGCCGAAGCGCTGATGCCCAGCTACCTGCGCTTCGTCAAGGGCGTGGTGGACTCCGCCGACCTGCCCCTGAACGTGAGCCGCGAGCTGCTGCAAGAAAGCCGCGATGTCAAAGCCATCCGCGAAGGCTGCACCAAGCGTGTGCTGTCCATGTTGGAAGACCTGGCCAAACACGACAAAGCGCCAGAAGCCCAAGACGGCGTGACAGACGTCCTGTCGGAAGAAGACAAAGCCAAGTTCGGACAGTATTCCAAGTTCTACGCCGAGTTCGGCGCGGTGCTCAAAGAAGGCCTGGGCGAAGACTTTGGCAACCAAGCGCGTTTGTCCAAACTGCTGCGTTTCGCTTCATCGACCCATGACACCGTGAGCGTGAGCTTTGCCGACTACAAAGCCCGCATGGAAGAGGGACAGGACGCGATCTACTACATCACCGCCGACACCTTGGCCGCCGCCAAAAACAGCCCGCAGCTCGAGGTCTTCAAGAAAAAAGGCATCGAAGTGCTGCTCATGACCGACCGCGTGGACGAATGGGCGCTGAACTTTGTGCACGAGTTTGACGGCACCCCGCTGCAAAGCGTGGCCAAGGGCGCGTTTGACCTGGGCAAGCTGCAAGACGACGAAGAAAAGAAAGCCGCTGAAGACGCGGCCGAAACCTTCAAGCCTGTGCTGGCCAAACTGAAAGAAGCGCTGAAAGACAAAGCCGAAGACGTGCGCGTGACCAGCCGCTTGGTGGACAGCCCCGCCTGCTTGGTGGTGACCGACGACGGCATGAGCATGCAACTGGCCCGCATGCTCAAACAAGCAGGGCAAAGCGCCCCTGAAGTCAAGCCCGTGCTCGAAGTCAACCCCGAGCACGCGCTGGTCAAAAAGCTCGACGGCTCGGTCCACTTCCACGACCTGGCCCACATCCTGTTTGACCAGGCCTTGCTGGCCGAAGGCGGTTTGCCTGCTGACCCTGCAGCGTATGTGAAGCGGGTGAATGCGCTGTTGAGCTGAGCGCTCTACGGCTGGTAGGAAGACATTCGGCTGCAGGGGCGGCCTACCACAAAGCGCTGCGACGGACTGCGTGGGCGCGAGCCCCCGCTCGCGAATGCTTGCGAGGGCCCGACCACCCAACCGTGGCTCAGACGCTGAGCGGCGCCTCCTGCATCTGCTCGACCTGCTCTTGCAGCATGAGCACCTGGCCACGCCAGTAGTCGGGCGTGCCAAACCACGGGAAGTTGACCGGGAAAATCGGGTCTTGCCAGCGCCGTGCCAACCAAGCGCTGTAATGGATCAGTCGCAAGGTGCGCAGTGGCTCGATCAGGTCCAACTCAGCCCGGTCGAAGTCGCGCACCTGCTCATAACCATCGAGCAAGGCCGACAGTTGCTGGGTGCGCTGAGCCCGGTCACCCGACAGCAGCATCCACAGGTCTTGCACGGCAGGGCCCATGCGGGCGTCGTCCAGGTCCACAAAGTGCGGACCGCCGCCAGGCAGCTCGGTGGGCGTCCACAAAATATTGCCCGGGTGGCAGTCGCCGTGCAGTCGAATCAGGCGGCGGTTTGACGCTCCTTGCGCCATTTTTTCCTGCACACATGCCAGCGCCTCGTCAAAGGCCTCGCGCCATTCGCGCTCGACTTCCAAAGGGATCATCTGGTGTGTTGTGAGCCACTCGGCGGGCTCCAGCGCAAAGGTCTGCACATCGAGGGCGGGGCGATGCACAAAGGGTTTGGCCGCCCCCACCGTGTGGATGCGGGCCAAAAAGCGGCCGATCCATTCGAGCACATCCAAATCATCCAGCTCAGGCGCACGGCCGCCACGCAAGGGGCTGACCGAAAAATCAAAGCCCACGCCTTGGTGCAGCGTCTGGCCGTTCAGCACCAGGGGCGCGACCACGGGCACTTCGCCCGCCAAGAGTTCGGCTGCGAAGTCGTGTTCTTCTTGAATCTGTGCCCGACTCCAGCGCCCCGGGCGGTAAAACTTGAGCACCACGGCCGATGCGCCTTGCACTGGCTCGTCCAGGTAGGCTCGGTACACACGGTTTTCATAGGAGCTGAGCGCCAGCAAACGGCCGTCGGGCCACAGGCCCAGATCGGTCAAGGCGTCCATCACGCGGTCGGGGGTGAGATCAGCGTAAGGATGCACAGCGTTCGGTTCGGTCATGCGCCGATTGTGACCGAGCGCTTGCGCCGTTTCAGTGTCCTGTGAAACGCGCCGCGCGCTTTTCTACAAACGAGCGCACGCCCTCGGCGGCATCGTCGCTGTGAGACAGCGTTTTCTGCACCGACAGAAAGTCGTGCATGGCCACCAGCGGGCCGTGCTCCACGCCCTTGAGCACATTCTGGCGCGTGGCGACCACCGCCAGCGGCGCTTGCGCGGCGATCTGCCCGGCCATGCGCATGGCCTCGGCCAGCAAACCCGCCGCAGGCACCACCTTTTGCACGAAGTTCAGGCGCAGGGCTTCGGCGCTGTCGAACACATCGGCCGTGAGCAGGTGCAAGAGCGCATTGCCCATGCCGGCACGCTCGGCCATGCGCAGCGTGGCGCCGCCCGTGGCCATGATGCCGCGCTGCACCTCCAGCTGCGAAAACCGGCAGTCGTCCGCCGCCACCACGATGTCAGCGGCCAGCATCAGCTCGATGCCCAGCGTGTAGGTGATGCCCTGCACCGCCACCACCATGGGTTTGGTGCGGCGGCGATAGCCTTCCATGCCCAGGTTCAGCGGGTCCACCAAGCCCAGTGGCACGGCTTTTTCGCCGCGTTGCATCAGTGGCGCGATGGTCGGCAAATCGAGCCCGGCGGTGAAATGGTCGCCCGCCGCGCACAGCACACCCACGCGCAGCGCCGGGTCGTCGTCCAGCCGGGTGTAGGCCTCGCCCAACTCACGGAACATTTTGGGTGTGAAGCCGTTGCGCTTGGCAGGGCGGTTGATGCTGATTTGAAGGACCGCACCGTGCACGCTGCAATCGATCTGGCCTTCGGGGTGGGGGGTGGTGTTCATGGCACTCGCTCTGTTGTATTTCTGTAGGAGGCTGCCCCTGCAGCCGAATGCGTGAAGTGTCCGATGCACACATTCGCGAGCAGGGGCTCGCTCCCACAGGGAATAGGACCTCAGTACTTGTAAACACCCTGACCGGTCTTGCGGCCCAAACGGCCTGCGGCCACCATTTCTTTAAGCAGCGGGCTGGGGCGGTATTTGCTGTCGCCGAACTCCTTGAGGTAAACCTCCATCACGGCCAGGCACACATCCAGACCAATCATGTCGGCCAGCGCCAGAGGGCCGATGGGCTGGTTGCAGCCGAGCTTCATGCCGGCGTCAATGGCTTCGGCTTCGGCCAAGCCTTCGCCCAGCACAAAGAAGGCCTCGTTGATCATGGGCACCAGGATGCGGTTGACCACAAAGCCGGGCGCGTTCTTCACGGTGATGGGGGTCTTGCCCAAAGCCAGCGCCATGTCGTGCACCGCATCGTGCGTGGCGTCGCTGGTCTGCAGGCCGCGGATGATTTCGACCAGCGCCATCATGGGCACGGGGTTGAAAAAGTGCATGCCGATGAAGCGGTCGGCGCGCTGCGTGGCGGCGGCCAACTGCGTGATCGAGATCGACGAGGTGTTGGACGCGATGATCACGCCCGGGGCCAGCATGCCGTCGAGCTGCTTCAAGATCTTGACTTTGAGTTCGTGGTTCTCGGTGGCGGCTTCGATCACCAGTTGGGCGCCCTTGAGGTCGTCGTAGCTGCTCGAACCTTTGATGCGTGCCAAAGCGGCGTCTTTGTCGGCTTCGCTGATTTTTTCTTTTTTGACCAGACGGTCCAGGCTGCTGGTGACGGTGGCCACGCCTTTGGCCACGGCTGCGTCCGAGATGTCGACCATCACGACCTGGATGCCCGACACCGCACACGCCTGTGCGATGCCATTGCCCATGGTGCCTGCGCCAATGATGCCTACGGTCTGGATGCTCATGCTCAATCCTTGAAAGTGTGAAATGGGAAAAATGGAAGATCTTAGCGGGTGGAGGGGGCAAATGGCTGACACATGCCCCACAGTGAAGGATGCGTCAGGCTCGTGGTTTCAACTCCTGAACCGCTTCCTCGTCAAAGCCAAGGCGATCCAGAACGACACCCCCGCAAACACCGCCAGCACCAGCACATGGCGCAGCGGCTGGTCTGGCCAGCGGTCCAGAAACAAGGGGCGCACCAAGTCCACCGCCACCGACAGCGGCAGCCAGTCCGCGACCACGCGCACAAAACCTGGCAGTTGCTCACGCGGAAAGAAGATGCCCGAGAGGAACATCATGGGCGTGAGGAACAGGGTGAAGTAATAGGTGAAGAAGTCGTAGCCCTTGGCCAGCGCATTGAAGATCAGCGCCATGCAGCTGAAGGTGATGCCCACACCCAGCAGCACGGGCCAGGCCACCAGCAGCTTCCAGCTGTGGCTGATGCCCAAGGCCATCATCACGACCAAAATGGCGGTCACGGTGAACAAGGCCTTGAAGGCCGCCCAGAGCATTTCGGCCAGCACCACATCGTCCAGGCGCACCGGGGCGTTCATGATGCCATCCCAGGTTTTTTGCACGTGCATGCGCGAGAACGCGGAATACAAGGCTTCAAAGGTGGCGGCGTTCATGGCGCTCATGCAGATGCTGCCGCTGGCCAAGAAAAGGATGTAGGGCACCTTTTCGCCGCCCAGCTCGATCTGCCCGACCAGCGAGCCGAGGCCGTAACCAAAGGCCACCAGCCACATGAGCGGCTCGGCGATGTTGCCCACCAGGCTGGGGATGGCGAGTTTTTTCCAGACCAGCCAGTTGCGCTGGAACACGGGCCACCAGCGCATGGACAGTCGGGGTGCGGCCCAGATGTTGTTTTGAATTTGGCTCATGGCTTAACCCTCCTCGCGGATCTGTCGTCCGGTCAACTTCAAGAACAGGTCTTCCAGGTTAGAAGGTCGGTGCAGCGTGCGCAGCGCGGGCCAGGCTTGCAAGGCCGCCATCAGGGCGCGGCTGTCCTGGGTGTAGAAAAACACCGTCTCGCCGCTGACCTCGACCCTGCCTGACAGCGCCTTCAAGCTGGCCTCTTGCGCCAGCGCGACTGCGCCTTGGCCAAACACTTCCACCACCTCGGGCTCCAGGTGCTCGGCGATCAAATCGCGGGGTTTGCCTTCGGCGATCTTGCGGCCTTGGTCCAACACCAACAAGCGCGAGCACAGGCGCTCGGCCTCGTCCATGAAATGGGTGGTGAGCAAGATGGACTTGCCTTCTTGCAGCAAGACCTGCAGGCGCTCCCACATGAGGTGGCGCGCTTGCGGGTCCAGACCCGTGGTGGGCTCGTCGAGCATCAGCAATTGCGGTTGGTTGATGAGCGCGCGCGACAAACTCAAGCGCCGTTTCATGCCACCTGACAACTCGCCAGGCTTGGATTTGGCTTTGTGACTGAGCGCACCAAAATCCAGCAGCTGGGGGATGCGCTCGCGGATCACGGCGTCGGGCAAGCCAAAGTAGCGGCCAAACACCAAGAGGTTTTCTTCGGCGGTGAAGTCCGGGTCCAGCGTGTCCATTTGCGCGACCACGCCCAAGCGGGACTTGATGGCCAGTGCGTCGCGCGGCATTTGCAATCCGTCGAAATAACGGATTTCACCGCCATCGGGTTGTGACAGGCCCAGGCACATGCGCAGCGTGGTGGTTTTGCCCGCGCCGTTGGGGCCGATCACGCCCAGGCATTCGCCGGGCTCGATGTGGAAAGACAGGTCATTGACCACCGTGGTGTCGCCGTAGCGTTTGACCAGATGTTCGACTGAAAGCAGTGGGGAGTTCATGGTTGGATTGTGCCTGTTGGGTCGCCACCCTTCGGCCGCAGGGGCCGCCACCCACAAGGGGGAAACCCGAGCAGGCGGCCCGATAAAATCTGGCAATTGTCTTGAACCGCCTTGGCGGCCCCCTCATGTCCAGTTCCTTCTCTGACCGCTTGGCGGTTTTGCCGCAGTACCTGATCCCCAAGCAAGCCCTGACCGCCTTTGCGGGCTGGGTGGCGGGCAGCCAGTGGGGCGGCGCGACCACCGGCATCATCGACTGGTTCGTCCAGCGCTACAACGTGAACATGAGCGAAGCGGCCAACCCGGACACGGCCAGTTACAAGAGCTTCAACGAGTTTTTCACCCGCCCGCTCCACGCCAGCGCACGCCCTTTGGCCCATGCCGCATATGTCAGCCCCGTGGACGGCGCCATCAGCCAGTGCGGCCAGATTGCAGGCGATCAGGTGTTCCAAGCCAAGGGCCACAGCTACAGCACACGCGCTTTGGTGGGCGGCGACGCGGCGCTGGCGGCGCAGTTTCAAGATGGCCAATTTGCCACGCTCTACCTCAGCCCGCGCGACTACCACCGCATCCACATGCCTTGCGCAGGGCGCTTGTCCCGCATGGTTTACGTGCCGGGCGACTTGTTCTCGGTCAACCCGACCACAGCCCGGGGTGTGCCCGGCCTGTTTGCCCGCAATGAACGCGTGGTGTGCGTTTTCGAGGGCGAGCACGGCCCCTTTGTGATGGTGCTGGTGGGTGCCACCATTGTGGGCAGCATGGCCACGGTGTGGCACGGGGTGGTCAACCCCCCACGCCCAGGCACGGTGCGCGAATGGACTTACGAGATGGGCAGCATCAGCCTGGCGCAAGGTGAAGAGATGGGCCGCTTTTTGCTCGGCTCTACGGTGGTGATGTTGTTCCCCCAAAGCGTGATGCAGTTCAACACCGACTGGACACCCGCCCGACCCATCGCCATGGGCGAGGCGATGGGGTCCGTGGTTTGATCTGAATCAATTGGGATCTGACCCCGATTAAATTTCGATTTTGGAGCCCAACTCGACCACCGCGTTGGTGGGCAAGTTCAGAAACTCGGCCGCGGCACTGGCGTTGTGGTGCATCTGGGCAAAGAGTTTTTCTCGCCAGGTCGCCATGCCGCCGCCAATCGTGGGAATCACGATGTCGCGAGACAAGAAGTAGCTGGTCGTCATCGGGTCCAATTTGTAACCCTCGCCTTCGATGGTGGCCAAGGCCGAGGGCAGGTCCGGGTTGTCCTTGAAGCCATAGTTCACGATGACTTGCCAGCAGTCGTGCCCCAGCGAGGTCACATCCAAACGCTCACCGATGTCCACCCGCGGCACCTCGTGGCTGCGCACCGTGACGAACAGGTTCCGCTCGTGCAAAACCTTGTTGTGCTTGAGGTTGTGCAGCAAAGCGTTGGGCACTGTACCGGTCTCGGCCGTCAAAAACACGGCCGTGCCATCTACGCGGGTGGGCGGCGAAATGAAGACCGCATCCAAAAAATCAGGCAAACGCAAGGCGTCCGAGCGCAATGACTCGTTGAGCAAGCGTCTGCCATCGTGCCAGGTCAGCATCAGGATGAACACCGCTGCGCCAATGAGCAGCGGGAACCAGCCGCCGTCGAACAGCTTGAACATGTTGGACGCCCAAAACGCCAAGTCGACCACAAAGAAGAAACCTGTCGCACCGATGCACAGCGCCAGCGGCAGCTTCCAGGCGTAACGGATCACGAAGAAGGTGAGCACCGTGGTGATCAGCATGTCGGTGCACACGGCAATGCCGTAGGCAGCGGCCAGGTTGCTGGACGACTTGAACATGACGACCGCCAAAACGATGGCCACAAACAAACCCCAGTTCACAAAGGGCATGTAGATTTGACCGGTGTCGGTTTCGCTGGTGTGCTGCACCTGCAAGCGCGGCAGATAACCCAGCTGAATGACCTGTTTGGTCACGCTGAATGCGCCGGAAATCAGCGCTTGCGAAGCGATCACCGTGGCCATGGTCGCCAGGCCCACCAGCGGCAGCAAGGCCCAATCGGGCGCCATCAGGTAAAAGGGATTTTTGACGGCTTCAGGGTTGGACAACAACAGGGCGCCTTGACCGAAGTAGTTCAAGGTCAGGCAAGGCATGACCACGCTGAACCATGCCAGGCGGATGGGCTTTTTGCCGAAGTGGCCCATGTCGGCATACAGCGCCTCGCCGCCCGTGACGCACAAAACCACCGCACCCAGAATGATGAAGGTGGTGCCCGGCTCGTTCCACATGAAGCCCAGCGCGTAGTGCGGGCTGATGGCCAGCAAAATTTCGGGGTGGTGCACGATGTGCGAGATCCCCAGCACCGCGATGGTGGCAAACCAGACCAGGGTGATGGGGCCAAAGAACTTGCCAATGCCTGCCGTGCCGCGTTTTTGCACCCAAAACAGCAAGAACAAAATCACCAACGTGAGCGGGATCACCCATTTTTTGAAAGCGGGCGAGATGACCTCCAGGCCCTCCACCGCCGACAGCACTGAAATGGCCGGGGTGATCACCCCATCGCCATAAAACAAGCAGGTGCCAAAAATACCGACGATCAGTAAAACTTTACGGGTTCGCGGGCGGTCTTTCACCGATTGGGAAGCGAGTGCCAGCATGGCCACCAGCCCCCCCTCGCCGTGGTTGTCGGCCCGCAGCACCAACACCACATACTTGACCGACACGATGGTGGTCAAGGTCCAGAAAAAGATGGAGAGGATGCCGTAGACGTTTTCGTGGGTGAAAGGCACATGGCCGGAGCCAAACACCTCTTTCATCGCGTACAGCACGCTCGTGCCAATGTCGCCGTAAACCACGCCAATGGCGCCCAAGGTCAATGCGACGAGTGAAGAACGGGTGGAAGACACAAGAGAGGGCCTGGGTGGGGTCAGGCCAAATGACAAAGATGGGCTATTTTGCGCCCGATCAGGGCCCTGTGTCACCGTTCAAGCGGTGATTTTGTTGCAGTGCAGCAACTTCAATCGTATACCTCGGCCTCGGGGTCGGTGGCTTCCAGTTCATAGCTGGCGGCCAGCATGGCCAAACGGCCAATCACACCGTACATATAGAAGCGGTTGGGCACGCTGGCACCGGGTTTGACACCGGGCTGGGGCAGGTGCGGGGTGTCGGCAAAGGCCAAAGGCACAAAGCTGGCACCCGGGGCATTGAGGTTTTCGTCCACGCCGCGCTCGGCGTGCACGCGGTAAAAGCCGCCCACCACGTAGCGGTCCATCATGTAGACCACGGGTTCGGCCACGGCGTCGTTGATGCGCTCGTTGGTCAGCACCCCTTCTTGGATGATCACGTCGTTGACGGTTTGGCCGTCCTTGATGACGTTCATCTTGTTGCGGGTCTTGCGGTTGAGCGCATCCAGATCGGACACATCGCGCACCGTCATGATGCCCATGCCATAGGTGCCGTTGTCGGCCTTGACCACCACAAACGGCTTTTCGTTGATGCCGTATTCCTTGTATTTGCGCTTGATCTTGGTCAGCAGCGCATCGACATTGCTGCGCAGGCACTCCATGCCCGTGCCCTCGGCAAAGTTGACATCGCCGCACTGGCTGAACATCGGGTTGATGAGCCAGGGGTCGATGCCCAGCAGCTTGCCAAATCGCTTGGCCACCTCTTCGTAACTCTGGAAATGCTTGGTTTTGCGGCGCACGCTCCAGCCCGCATGCAGGGGCGGCAACAAAAATTGCTCGTGCAGCTCTTCCAGAATGCCCGGTGCACCCGCCGACAGGTCGTTGTTGAGCAAGATGGTGCAGGGGTCGAAGTCTTTCAGGCCCAGGCGGTGCTGGGTGCGCACCACAGGTTCGAGCGTCACGCTCTCGCCGTTGGGCAGTTCGATGACGGTGGGTTCCTTGATCTCGGGGTTGATGGAGCCCAGGCGCACATTCAGGCCGGCCATGTGGAAGATGCGCTGCAGCTGCGCCACATTGGTCAGGTAAAAGGTGTTGCGCGTGTGGTTTTCGGGAATGATCAGCAGGTTTTTGGCCTCGGGGCAGATCTTCTCGATGGCCGCCTGCGCGGCCTGCACCGCCAAAGGCAGCATCTCGGGCGTCAGGTTGTTCCAGCCGCCGGGGTAAAGGTTGGTGTCGACCGGGGCCAACTTGAAGCCCGCATTGCGGATGTCGACCGAGGTGTAGAACGGGGGCGTGTGCTCCATCCATTCCAGACGGAACCAACGCTCAATGGCGGGCATGGAGTCGAGGATGCGCTGCTCCAACTCATTGATGGGGCCGGTCAGGGCAGTGATGAGGTGGGGAACCATGGGCATCCTTTATCGGGCAAAAAGCGGGTCAAAACAGAAAAATCATATGGGGTCGGCGAGCGCCATTGCAAGCGCCTACCGGACACAGCGCCCGCAGCGTGTGTGCCTGTGCACGGAAGGCGCGGCAATCAGCCACGCACCTCGCCCTCGCCCAGCACCACGTACTTGAGCGAGGTCAGGCCTTCGATGCCCACTGGGCCCCGGGCATGGAACTTGTCGGTGCTGATGCCGATTTCGGCACCCAGGCCGTACTCAAAACCATCGGCAAAGCGGGTGCTGGCGTTGACCATGACGCTGGCCGAGTCCACCTCGCGCAAGAAGCGCTGGGCGTGCATGTGGTCGCGGGTCAGGATGGCGTCGGTGTGGTGGCTGCTGTAGTGGTTGATGTGGGCAATCGCCTCATCCACCCCTTCGACCACCTTGATGCTGATGATGGGCGCCAAGTATTCCTCGAACCAATCTTGCTCGGTGGCGTCTTTCAGGTTGGCCCCGGTGACCTGGCTCAAGATGGCCTTGGCCTTGGGGCAGCATCGCATTTCCACGCCCTTGGCGGCATAGATCGCCCCGATTTTGGGCAGGAATTCGGCCGCCACACCACGCGCCACCAAGAGACTTTCGCTGGCGTTGCAGGGGCTGTATTTTTGGGTTTTGGCGTTGTCGGCCACCCGGGTGGCCATGTCGATGTCGCACGGGTCGTCCACATAGGTGTGGCAGTTGCCATCCAGGTGCTTGATCACGGGCACTTTGGCTTCGGCGCTGATGCGCTCGATCAGGCCTTTGCCGCCCCGCGGGATGACCACGTCCACAAACTGCGGCATGGTGATGAGCTGGCCCACGGCGGCGCGGTCGGTGGTTTGCACCAATTGCACCGCATCAAGTGGCAGGCCGCTCTCGGTCAAGGCCTGCTGCACCAATTTGGCCAAGGCCTTGTTCGATTCAATCGCCTCTGAACCACCGCGCAAGATGCAGGCGTTGCCGCTTTTGATGGACAGGCTGGCCGCTTCGATGGTCACATTGGGTCGGCTCTCGAAAATCATGCCGAACACGCCAATCGGCACGCGCATCTGACCCACGCGAATGCCGCTGGGTACCTGCTTCAAGCCGATGATTTCGCCGATCACATCGGGCATGGCGGCCAACTGCTCGCAGCCCTGGGCGCAGGTTTCCAGCACCTGGGGACTGAGTTTGAGGCGGTCGACCAGGGGCTCGGCCAGGCCAGCGGCGCGGGCTCGCTCCAAATCTTTGGCGTTGTCCAGCTGCAAAGCATCGGTGTTGGCGCGCAACAAGGCGGCCAAATGGCGCAAAGCCTTGTTTTTGGTGGCAGCCGAGGCCTTGGCCATCAAAGCCGAAGCTTGTTTGGCCTGCTGGCCCAAGGCCTGGACGTGTTCGGCGGTGTTCAATTCAGTCATTCGACCATTTTCGCAGATGCGCCCAGCCGCTCAGCGGACCCCGCAAAAACGCGAAAAGCGCAGCGCCAGCCGTTGCAGGGCTTGCCAGGGGTCGGTCGGCCAGTCGGGGACTTTGAGGCCTTTGACGATGCCGTCCACCTGATGCGCCGCTTGCAGCAAACCATTCAGACGGGCTTCGGTCATGCGGGGCAGCACACGTTCAAACAAGCGCTCCCGCGGCCCCCACACGCGCTGTTCGCGCAAGGCCAAGGGCATGGGCTTGCCTGCGGCGATGGCGTCTTTGACGCGTTTGAGAGCGCGGATGTCTTCGGCCAGCGTGTAGTGCACCAGCACCGCAGCTTCGCCCTCGGCCTGCAGACCGTCGAGCATGCGCTGCACGCGGGCCACCTGGCCCGACAACACCGACTCCGACAGCTTGAAGACGTCGTAGCGGGCCACATTGACCACGGCCGACTCGACTTGTTCTTGATTGAGTTCACCGGGTGGATGAAGCAAACCGAGTTTTTGGATCTCTTGGTGAGCGGCCAACAAGTTGCCTTCCACGCGGTCGGCAAAAAACTGCAAGGTGCGCTGGCCCTCTTCGCCTGCCACCACGCGCTGGCCTTGCTGCTGCAAGCGCTGCGCGATCCAATGGGGCAGTGCGTTGCGGTCCACCGGGTCGACCTGGATCGACACGCCCGAGTTTTCCAAGGCGCCAAACCAGGCCCCTTTGCGGGTGGCGGCATCCAGGCGAGGCAGCAAAAACAGCGTCAGGGTGCTGTCGTTGCCTTGGGCAGACGCGGCCAGTTGCTGAATGGCGGTGCTGCCCTCCTTGCCCGGCTTGCCTGAAGGCACGCGCACTTCCACGATTTGTTTGTCCGCAAACAGGCTGAGCGAGCCGCCTGCGGCCAGCACTTCGCTCCAATCAAAGTGTGCACCCGAGACGGTGTGCACGCTGCGCTCGGTGTAGCCTTGAGCGCGCGCCGTGGCGCGGATGGCGTCGACGGCTTCCTGGATCAGCAAGGCCTCGTCGCCGTGCAATACGTACAGGCTGCGCAAGCCTTTTTGCAGGTGCGCAGACAACTGTGGAAGGGCCAACTGCATGGACGCGCTCAATCCCGGGGCATCAAGGCCGGGAGGCCGGGCCGGACGCAGGCGCTGCAGCGGGCACTGCCGTACCCGCCGGCCTGGGCAAACTGCCCGGCTTGACCGCCGACAAACGGCGCATGATTTGCTGCACGACATCGGTCTGCATGTCGCGGTACAAGATGCCCATCTCGATTTCTTTGGACAATGCCGCCGTCTCGGTGAAGCTCAAATCACGCTGCTGGGCCAAAGTGACGGGCTCGATCAGATCAAGGCCTTGCGGTGTGCGCAAGCGAAACTGCACTTGCAAGCGCAATTGCAGTTCGCGCACCTGCCCGGTTGCGCTCACCCCGACAGGCACTTGCTGACGGGTTTCACTGAGGATGTCCAAAATGGCATCCGCCTTGGGCATTTCCTTGGGCTCGGTCAAGAGCGCTATGCGCCCCGATCCGAGCAAGTTGCGCCGCAACTCCACGCCCAAAGGCGAGGTGGTGGAAAAATTCGCATACAAGGTCTGGAACGCGAAATCGTTGGTTTGGCGCAGCTGAAACCCGCATCCCGAGAGCCAGGCGGGCAAGGCAGCTAAGCCCGCAGCGGTCAACAAGAATCGGCGTGAGGGTTTCATGCTGGGTTTACACAACAATGTTGACCAAGCGACCCGGCACCACGATGACCTTCTTGGGCGCAGCACCGGCGGCCTGCTTGACAAAGGCTTCGCTGGCCAGGGCAGCGGCTTCGATGTGCGCTTTGTCGGCGGCAGCAGGCACCAGGATGGCCCCCCGCAGCTTGCCATTGATCTGCAGCATCAGCTCGATCTGGTCACGCTCGAGCGCCGACTCGTCCACCGCGGGCCAAGGCGCGTCGAGCAATTCGCCAGCAGCCTTGGCATAACCCAGTTGCTGCCAAATCTCGTCGGTGATGTGTGGGCAGGCGGGGTAGAGCATGCGCATCAAGAGCGACACGCCTTCGCACAGGGCGGCGGTGTCACCCGCGTGGAAAGGTCCACTGCCGTCGGGCTTGAAATCTTCCAGTGCATTGAGCAGCTTCATGCAGCCCGAGACCACGGTGTTGTACTGCATGCGCTCGTAGTCGTAGCCCACTTGCTTGAGTACCAAGTGCATCTCGCGGCGCAGGGCTTTGGCGGCGTCGCCCAAAGCGGCTTGGCTCAGGTCTTGGCTGGTGGCCGATCGCAGCAGTTCGTGGTGCTTGAACGCAAAGTTCCAGACCCGGCGCAAGAAGCGGTAGCTGCCTTCCACGGCCGAGTCGTTCCATTCCAGCGTGACCTCGGGCGGCGCGGTGAACATGGTGTACAAGCGCGCGGTGTCGGCGCCGTATTTTTCGATCAGGTCCTGCGGGTCCACGCCATTGTTCTTGGACTTGGACATGGTGCCCACGCCTTCGTAGTCTATTGGCGTGCCCACGGGCAAACGGCCGTCGCCGCTGTCGGCTTCGTTCTTGAGCTTGGCACCCACCACTTTGCCGGTGTCGTCGAGCACATGCTCGATATCGTGCGGCCAGAAGTAGTCCTTGCCGCCTTTGGCAGTGCGGCGCGAATAAATGTGGTTCAGCACCATGCCTTGCGTGAGCAGCTTGGTGAAGGGCTCATCGACCTTGACCAGGCCCAAATCGCGCATGACCTTGGTCCAAAAACGCGCGTACAGCAGGTGCAAAATCGCGTGCTCGATGCCGCCGATGTACTGGTCCATCGGCATCCAGTAATCTGCGCCCTCGGCCACCATCTTGTCGGTGTTGGTCGGGTCGCAATAGCGCATGAAGTACCAGGACGAATCCACAAAGGTGTCCATGGTGTCGGTCTCACGGCGGGCGGGTTTTCCGCACACCGGGCAAGTGACGCCGGCATGAAAACCTTGGTGCTTGTGCAGCGGGTTGCCCGATCCATCGGGGATGCAGTCTTGCGGCAAGACCACCGGCAGGTCTTTTTCGGGCACGGGCACCGCGCCATGTTCGTCGCAATGGATGATCGGGATCGGTGTGCCCCAGTAACGCTGGCGGCTCACGCCCCAGTCGCGCAAACGCCAGGTGGTTTTTTTCTCGCCCAGACCTTTGGCAGCGAGCAGCTCGGCGACTTTGTAAACAGCGGCTTTTTGCGTCAAGCCGTCGAGTTCACCGGAATTGATGCACACGCCGTCTTTGGTCGCATACCACTCTGCCCAGGTCGTTGCGTCAAAAGAGGCCTTGGCGTTGCCTGCGTTGGGCAACGATGTTGAGCTTGCGTCTGAGGCGCCCGACGCAGGCGACGACAAGGCCGCACCACGCTGAGCGACGACTTGCTGGATCGGCAAGGCGTACTTCAAAGCAAACGCAAAGTCGCGCTCGTCGTGTGCAGGCACACCCATCACCGCGCCGTCGCCGTAGCTCATCAGCACGTAATTGCCCACCCACACCTCCACCTGCGCGCCGGTCAGAGGATGCGTGACGAACAGGCCCGTGGCCATGCCCTTTTTCTCTTGCGTGGCCAGCTCAGCCTCGGTCGTGCCGCCGCTCTTGCACTCTTCCAAAAACGCCGCCAAGGCGGGGTTGGACGAGGCCGCATGCAGCGCCAGCGGGTGCTCGGCGGCCACCGCACAAAACGTGACGCCCATGATGGTGTCGGCGCGGGTGGTGAAGACGTACATCTTGCCGTCGCCGATCAAAGCGCCATCAGCGCCCGCAATGCTGTGCGGGAACGCAAAGCGCACGCCTTCGGATTTGCCAATCCAGTTTTCCTGCATCAGCCGCACTTTGTCAGGCCAGCCATTGAGGGTGGCCTGGTCGTTGCCGATCTGCACGTGGTCAAGCAGCTCTTGGGCATACGAGGTGATGTTCAGGTAGTAGCCCGGAATCTCGCGTTTTTCGACCGGAGCGCCTGTGCGCCAGCCTTTGCCGTCAATCACCTGTTCGTTGGCCAGCACCGTCTGGTCCACCGGGTCCCAGTTGACGACCTGGGTCTTGCGGTAGGCGATGCCTTTTTCGAGCATCTTCAAAAACAACCACTGGTTCCACTTGTAGTACGTCGGGTCGCAGGTGGCGACTTCGCGCGACCAGTCGATGGCCAAGCCCATCGCCTGCATCTGCTTTTTCATGTAAGCGATGTTCTCGTAGGTCCACTTGGCCGGGGGCACGCCGTTTTTCAGCGCAGCGTTTTCGGCGGGCAGGCCAAAAGCGTCCCAGCCCATGGGCATCAAGACGTTGTAGCCCTTCATGCGCAAGCTGCGCGTGAGCATGTCATTGATGGTGTAGTTGCGCACATGGCCCATGTGCAGCTTGCCGCTGGGGTAGGGCAGCATGGAGCAGGCGTAAAACTTCTTTTTACTTGCGTCTTCGGTGACGCGGTAGGCGTCGCGGGCCGTCCAGCGGGACTGCGCTGCGGGTTCGACTTCGAGGTGGTTGTACTTGTCTTGCATAGTCTGCAATTGTAGGCTGGCGCGCGTGTTGTTCTGGGTGAAATGACCAGCGCTGGTGACCCGCAGGGCGGGCATCGTGCCTCTTGGTTCGCGGGCTTTACCGGTCAGCGCTTGGGGGTGGACGGCGTCTGGGCAACGAACCCAATGCGCGACAGCCCGGCTTTTTGGGCCAGACCCATGGTTTCGACGATGCGGCCATAAGGGACGGACTCGTCGGCACGCAGTTCCAGCTCGGCATTGGGGTTGCGCTTGGCCGCTTCGGCCAAACGCAGGCGCAGGGCTTCTGCGGTGATGGGCTTGTCGTTCAGGTACACCGTGCCTTGGGCGTCCACCACCAAAGACAGCGCCTGAGGCGATGCCCCGGCCTCGCCGCCCTCAGCCTGTGGCAAGTCCAAGCGAATGGCACTGGTCATCAAGGGTGCCGTCAAAATGAAGATCACCAGCAACACCAGCATCACGTCCACCATGGGGGTGACGTTGATCTCGCTCATGGGTGCATGCGGCTTGTGGGTTTCAAGACGACCGAAGGCCATGGCTCAGTCCTGCGGGTCGACCAGCAAGCCACGCAAATCGTGGGCAAAGCCTTCGAGTTCGGCCTCGATCTGGTCCAGTTTTCGGCCCAGCAGGTTATAGCCCAGCACTGCCGGAATGGCCACGGCCAAGCCGGCAGCGGTCATGATCAGGGCCTCGCCCACGGGGCCGGCGACCTTGTCGATGGTCAGCTGCCCGGCCTCGGCCATGCCCGTCAGGGCATTGAAGATGCCCCAGACAGTGCCCAAAAGACCGACAAAAGGCGAAATGGAGCCCGCTGTGGCCAACCAAACCTGCCCCCACTGCAAGCGGCGTACCACGCCCTGCATCGCGTCGCGCAAGGCTCGGGTCAGTTGTTGACGGCGGTCACCGGCTGAGGCCAGGGTGCCCCCCACCGGGAGCAAGGTGGCTTCGAGCATGGGGGTGATGCAGGCATCGCGGTCAAATTGGGCCACGCGCTGCTGGGCCTGGTCAAGACCCGGAGACTGCCAGAAAGCGGCCACGCTGCGGCGCACATCCAGACCCACGCGCCAGAGCAAGCGCCATTTCCAGACCATCACCACCCAACTGCCCACCGACAGCGCCAACAAAATCAGCGCCAGCGCCCGGCTGACCAGGTCGCTGTGCAACAAAAAGTCGTTGAGGGTCATGGCGAAAAAAGGACGGCTGTCAGCGCAAGCTCAACACGTCAAACATGTCAAACAGGCCGCGCTGCTGCGTGGCCAGATAGCGCACGGCACGCAGGCTCCCCTGTGCATAGGTGGACCGGCTGGAGGACTTGTGCGTCACTTCGATGCGCTCGCCAATGCCGGCAAACAGCACGGTGTGGTCGCCCACGATGTCGCCGCCACGGATGGTGGCAAAGCCGATGGAGGAGGGATCGCGCTCGCCCGTGTGGCCATAGCGTTCGTACACCGCGCACGCTTTCAGGTCACGCCCCATGGCCTCGGCCATCACTTCACCCATTTTGAGGGCCGTCCCCGAGGGCGCATCCACCTTGTGGCGGTGGTGCGCTTCGATGATCTCGATGTCGTAGCCCGTGGACATGGCTTGCGCGGCCATCTGCAAGAGCTTGAGCGTGACGTTCACCCCCACGCTCATGTTGGGGGCCATCACGATGGCGATGTCTTTTGCAATTTCAGCAATTTCGGCTTTTTGCGCATCGGTGAAGCCCGTGGTGCCGATCACGGCCTTGACACCGAGTTCTCGGCACACCTTCAGGTGGGCCAAGGTGCCCTCTGGGCGCGTGAAATCAATGAGGCAGGATGCGTTTTTCAGCCCGGCGTGCAGGTCAGATGTGACCAACACACCTGTGGACTGCCCCATGGATGCGGCGGCATCCTGGCCCAGCGCGGGACTGGCTTGGATGTCCAGCGCCCCCGCCAGGCGGCAATCGCCCGAGGCGAGGATGGCTTCGATGAGCATGTGCCCCATGCGGCCAGAGGCCCCGGCAACGGTGATGGGCAAGTCGTTCAATTGAGTCATGTCGTTTCAGCAATGAGGGTCACGCAGGCCGTGGGGCACCCGGCCCAAACAAGGCCCCCTTTAGCGGGGTGCCGGCTCCAAGGGAGGGTAAGTTGCAGGCAGTGGCGCAGTGCGCTGCGCATCGCCTGTTGCTTGGGGTGCAGGGAACTTTTTCAGATCTTCCTCGCTGGCCTGCAAATTGGGCACGCTGGCGGCTTTGCGCTGGGTGACGAGGCGCTCCACAAACTCGGACTCGCTGGGCAATTCGCCGCCCTCCACGGAAGACACCCCATCGTTCTTGAAATAGACGGTGAGCTGGAAGCTCTGCGGCGGCACACCCTGGCGGCGGATGCTGAAGGCGTAATCCCAGCGATCGGCATGGAACAGGCTGGTGACCAAGGGCGTTCCCAAAATGTCGCGGACCTGTGCGCGGGGCATGCCCACGCTGATCGCCTGGCGCTGCTCTTTGGAGACGAAATTGCCTTGCACGACCTCGGGCACGTAGGGCTTGAAGGTGTCGCTGGTGAAGCTGGACAAGTTGGCACAACCCGCCAAACTGGCGCACATGAAAAGCATGGCCAGGCGGGAGCCTGTCAAGGAAAAAGTCAGGGATGCTGTCATGGTTGAGGGCTGGCCGATATGATCGGTTCATTGTAGCGGCAGCTCGGCGCGCAACCTCTTTTCCTATCCAGACATCCCTTCACATGACCCAAATCGACGAACTGAAAAACAATGGTCTGAAGGCCACGCTGCCGCGCCTGAAAATTCTGGAGGTTTTTCAGAGCGGACAGCAACGGCACATGACGGCCGAAGACGTGTTTCGCCTTTTGTTGAGCGAAAACACCGACATCGGTCTGGCCACGGTTTACCGGGTGCTGATGCAGTTCGAGCAAGCGGGCATTCTCAGTCGCAACCACTTTGAAAGCGGCAAAGCCGTTTACGAGCTCAACGAAGGCCAGCACCACGACCACATGGTGTGTCTGGACTGCGGTCGGGTGGAAGAGTTTTACGACCCGGAAATCGAGTCCAGGCAACAAGCGGTGGCCGAAGCCAAAGGTTTTGTGATCGCCGACCACGCATTGAGCCTGTACGCCCATTGCACCCGAAAGCCTTGCCCTCACCGCCAGGGTTGAGCGGGCCGGGCGCCTTCAGTCCATCGCCCGGCGCTGGCGCTCGATGAACTCTTGGTAAGTGTCGATACCGCGCATCTGCAAGATGGTGTTGCGCACGGCAGCCTCGACCAACACCGCGATGTTGCGCCCGGCCACCACCTGAATGACCACTTTGCGCACCGGGATGCCCAGCACGTCTTGCACCAGAGGCTCCGAAGGCAGGCGCTCGTAATCGCGCTCCAGCGTCTCGCGGCGCACCAAGTGCACAATGAGTTTGAGGCGCATCTTGCGGCGCACCGCCGTCTCGCCAAAGATGGCTCGGATGTCCAATAGGCCAATCCCGCGCACCTCCAGCAGGTTTTGCAGCAAATCGGGGCAACGCGCCTCGATGGTGGTCTGGTTGATGCGGTACAGGTCCACGGCGTCATCGGCCACCAGGCCGTTGCCACGCGAGATCAACTCCAAACCCAACTCGCTTTTGCCCAAGCCGGATTCACCCGTGATCAATACGCCCATGCCCAAAATGTCCATGAACACACCATGCGTGGTGGTCCGGTCGGCAAAATGCTTGGACAGATAGGCCCGCAGCACATCGATGACAAAGGCCGAGGACTGCTCGGTCGAAAACATCGGAATTTGGGCCCGCTCGCACATCGACAAAAGGGCTTCGGGGGCCGCCTGGCCATCGGCCAAGACCAGGACTGGTGGCTCCAGCGTGACGATGCGGGCGATTCGGCGGGCGCAATCCTCGGGGGTGGAATTGGTCAGGTAGGCCACCTCGCGGGGGCCCAGAATCTGAACACGGTAGGGGTGGATGTAGTTCAGGTAGCCGACCAGGTCGGCGCCTGAACGGGCTTCGCGGACGGCGACTTCATCGAAGCGGCGCTCCGAAGCGCCCAAGCCCGCCACCCACTGCCATTTGAGTTTGCTGCGGTGGTCTTCGAACAGAACGTCGGCGCTGATGACAGAAGGTTTCATCGCAACATCACCGCCTGGTCTCGGCTCAGGCGGTTTGGGCCGACTGCCACTGGGCAATCAATTGGTGCAGGTTGTGTTGAACCGTGCTGTTTTTGATGTTTTCGCGCAGGGTGGTGTCGCTGAGCAACTCGGCGATCTCGGACAGGATCTCCAAGTGCTTTTGGGTCGCAGCTTCCGGGACGAGCAAGAAAATCAGCAGGTTGACCGGCTGCTCATCGGGGGCATCAAAGCCTATGGGCTGGGCCAGCTGGAACACAGCCGCCATGGGCGCCTTGAGACCCTTGATGCGGCCATGCGGGATGGCCACGCCATGCCCCAGACCCGTCGACCCCAGCCGCTCACGGGCGAACAGGCTGTCGGTCACCAGGGCACGGGACAGCCCGTGCAGGTTCTCAAAGAGAATTCCGGCTTCTTCGAATGCCCGTTTCTTGCTGGTGGCTTCGACCCCGACAAGAACTTGGGCAACAGGCAATATGGATGAGAGGCGATTCATGGTCGAGGCCGGATTATGCACCTTGCGCGGACTGCGCCATCTTTGCGCCTGCAAACCGGGCATGGGGGGCCGTGTTTCTGCCCCCGAATCGGCGTGTGGCCTGCATGAAAAAGGGCCACAAGCTTGTGGCCCTGTTCTGAAAAAACATGGAACCGATCACATCATGCGCTTGGGGGCGCTGTGGTGGTGGTCGGTGATGCGGTCTTTGTGCTTGACCACTTGGCGGTCCAGTTTGTCCACCAGATCGTCCACTGCGGCATACAAGTCTTGGTGCGCGCTTTCGGCAAACAGGTCATTGCCCTTGACGTGGATATTGCACTCGGCGCGTTGGCGCTTTTCCTTTTCTTTTTGCTTCTCGACGGTCAGAAGCACTTTGACATCGACCACTTGGTCAAAGTGCCGGGTGATCCGGTCAAGCTTCCCCGTGACGTACTGACGCAATGCCGGAGTCACTTCCAGATGGTGCCCGCTGATGGTTAAATTCATAGTCGTCGCCTCCATGATTCAGGGTATAAAAAGCCCCGCCGAAGCAGGGCTCGGAAACCACCTTGAGGGGTGGTTCAGCCCCACTATGCGCCCCCCGAAATGGAAAAGCAAGGCGCGCGCAACGAAACCTGTAACGTCCGCCGCTTTTGCCCCCAAAGCCCCATTTCGGTGCTATGGTTCGGCTTGAAACCTGACAGCGTGGGCCGTTTCCTGGGCCCCAAAGCTCATGCCGACCCGGCAGGCGCACCATGCAAGCGCAAATGCCCGGCCAGCCAGACGCTGAGCAAACTGGCCACCACCCCCAACAAGCCCGCCACCCAATACAAGGTCAGTTGCCCCTGCGCGTCGCGCCCGATGATGAGCCCCGCCACCAGGGCTGCCAAGCCCATGGAGGCCGACTGCACGGCCGAGTTGAGGGTCATGAAGGTGCCGCGCAAACGGGGCTCAACCGCCGAGGAAATCATCGCCATGCCAGGAATCATGCGCCCGCTCATGACGGTGAAGAGCAGCGTCGAGATGGCCAGCAAACCCCACAGGGGCAGGCCTTGCGAGAGCGTGGTGGCCATCAAGGGCACGGTCACCGCCAACGCCAGGCGTTGGAACATCCGGACCTTGCCCACCCGGTCCGTCAGGCGGCCAAAGTAGCGTGCACTGAGCAAGGTGGCCAAGCCGCCGCTCAGGTAGATCCAGGGCACCTCAGCGGCCTGCATGCCCGCGTTGGACTGCAGGTAAATGGTGATGTAAGGAATGACGGTGAACGCTGCGAACATCATCAGGCCAGACACGGCAAACGCCTTGAGGTGGTTGGGCTCGGCCAGAACCTGGCCGATGCCACGCCAAACGCTGACTCTCTCGGGATGGTGCAAGTGCGCATCCAGCTGGGGCAAGGTTTGCCAGGCCGCCAGCGCCAGCAGTCCGACCAAGGCCGCAATGCCCACAAATGGGGCATGCCAGTTGAAATGCGCCGCCAAAAACAAACCCAGCGGCACACCCGCCACGGTGGACACCGAAAACGAGGTCATCACCACACTCATGGCGCGACCCCGGCGCTCGAAGGGGATCACATCGGCCACGATGGTCTGTGACAGGGCCGACAGAACACCGCCAAACAAGCCTGCGGCCACCCGCGCCAGCATCAACCACACATAGTCGGGGGCCAAGGCGCAAGCGAGCGTGGCCAGTCCGAACAGGCTGTACATGCCCAAGAGCAACTGTTTGCGACTGAAACGGTCGATGTAAGTGGCCGCCATCAACCCCGAAAAGCCTGCCGACAAGGTGTAGGCCGAGACCAACAGCCCAAACTGGGCGTTGCTGATGCCGAACAAGGCCGTGAACTGCGGCCCCAGCGGCATCATGATCATGAAATCGAGGATGTGGGTGAACTGGATGCCGGCCAGCGTGAAAAGCAGCCAGCGCTCACGGCGCGGGGTCAAATGTGGGGTCATGGAACAATGCCGTTGAATTGACTGAATCTAACACCCACACCCGTCCAGCGCCTCTGTCCCAGATCACATGCCGATTGACCCCTTGACGCCCACCCCGCCAACGTCACCCCCAGAACCTCCGCATTCTGCGCATCCGCACCCCGTGCTGGGGCTGGTTCTGATGGGGGGCGGTGCCCGCACCGCTTACCAGGCGGGGGCGTTGCAGGCCATAGGCCAGCTGCTGCGCCGCAGCCCAGGGCCATCACAGGCTTTTCCTTTCCAGGTGCTGGCAGGCACCTCGGCCGGGGCCTTGAACGCCACGTTTTTGGCCAGCAAGGCCATGGAGGGCCTGGACGGGCTGGACGAGCTGGCGCATTTCTGGACCCACATCCGCACAGAAGCGGTCTACCGCCTGCCCCAGACCCCACTGGACAAGTTCAGCCGATGGGCCACAGCGGTGGGTTTGCTGCGCTCAGCCCGGGCCCATGCCGCAGCCATGGACAGCCTCGCCTTGGTCAACACTTTGCATCAGGCGATTGCCCTTGAGAAGATCGACACTGCCTTGCAAAGCGGTGCGCTGCAGGCCCTGGCCGTGACCGCGTCGAGCTATTCCAGCGGTGTTCATTGGACGTTTTGCCAAACACGCGACGGCCAGCCGATCCCCTGGAGCCGCCCGGGGCGTCGCGCCGAGCAGCAACCCATCACCATCGAGCACCTGATGGCGTCCAGCGCCATCCCCTTCATTTTCCCGTCTACGCCCCTGTGGGTGGACGGCGGCATGGAGTTTTTCGGAGATGGCTCGATGCGGCAGATCTCGCCCTTGTCCTCGGCGGTGCACCTTGGGGCCGACCGGATTTTGGCGATGGGCGTGAGCCAACCCCAGCGGGCCAGCCTGGCGGCACCGGCCCGCGCTGCGGGACGACCCTCGCTGGGCACGATCGCTGGCCATGCCATGGCCAGCGTGTTCCATGACACGCTGGAGGCCGATGTCGAGCAGATCAGCCGCATCAACCAGGCCCTGGACAGCTTGCCCGAGGCGGTCCGCGCGGGCCTGCCCCTGCGCCCAGTGCAGGTGCTGACCCTGCAGCCCAGTGCCTCGCTCGATGCCTTGGCGCAAGAGCACGCCCACACCCTGCCCCGGCCCATCCTTCGGGTGCTGGAGGGCTTGGGCGCACTGCGCGGCAGCGGCGCGGCCCTGGCCAGCTATTTGCTGTTCGAGCCGGGTTTCATCGCGGCGCTGATGGCTTTGGGACAAGCAGACGTCCAAGCCCGCGCCGACGAGATCCTGACTTTTCTGTCCCCCGCAGCGGCCCATCCGGTGCGATAATCCGCCGATTCATTCTGGAGACACATTGCCGTGGAAACTACCCCGAGTCGGTAGCTTTCGGACGCCTTGAGCATTGGCCCATCGTTCGAAAGCTGCAGAAAACCCCCTTCGCCGCCCCTTTGAACTTTTGGCACCTGGCCATTTTTTGGATTCGCCATGCTCAACATCTTCACCCTCGTCAACGGTCGACTCTTTCAGGAAGAGATCGAATCGCTCGAAGAACTCTCCCGTTTCCAGCCCATCTGGGTGGACCTGGAGTCGCCCACGCTCGAAGAAAAACGCTGGATCAAACAGTACTTTGGCCTGTCCATCCCAGAAGACGCGATGGACGAGGACATCGAGGAATCCGCCCGCTTTTACGAGGAAGACAACGGCGAGCTGCACATCCGCTCTGACTTTTTGATCGCCGACGAGGACGAGCCGCGCACCGTGCGCTGCGCTTTTATCCTGAACCAGCACAACGCCGACCTGAAAAGCCAGGGCGTGCTGTTTTCCATCCACGACGAAGACGTGCCGGTGTTTCGCTTGCTGCGCATGCGTGCGCGCCGCGCACCGGGCCTGATCGAAGACGCCAAGGAAGTGCTGCTCAAACTGTTTGACGCGGACGCGGAGTACTCGGCCGACACGCTTGAAGGCATTTACGACAAGCTCGAAACCGCCGGCAAAAAAGTGCTGTCGGGCGATGTGACCGACGCCATGGCCGGTGAAGTGCTGGGCGCCATTGCCCGCCAGGAAGACCTGAACGGCCGCATCCGCCGCAACGTGATGGACACCCGCCGCGCGGTGAGCTTCATGATGCGCTCCAAGATGCTCAACGCCGAGCAGTTCGAAGAAGCGCGCCAAATTTTGCGCGACATCGACTCGCTCGATTCGCACACGGCCTTTTTGTTTGACAAGATCAACTTCTTGATGGATGCCACTGTCGGTTTCATCAACATCAACCAGAACAAGATCATCAAAATTTTCTCGGTGGCCAGCGTCGCCTTGCTGCCGCCCACCTTGATCGCCAGCTTGTACGGCATGAATTTCCAGTACATGCCCGAGTTATCGCAAAAATGGGGCTACCCCTACGCCCTGGCCCTGATGGCTGCGAGCGCCGTGGTGCCCATGTGGTACTTCCGCCGGCGCGGCTGGCTCAAATAAGGCCAGCTCAAGCGGGCTGGCGGCGGCTCAGCCACCGGGAGACAATCGCCAGACTGTAGCGGCTGGCCACCTCACGAATGAAGCGCTGAAAGTCGGTGTGGGCCGTGTCATCCGCCCGGTCCGAGATGGTGCGCACCGCCGCAAAAGGCACGCCGAAATCGTGGCAGACCTGCGCCACCGCCGCGCCCTCCATCTCCACCGCCAAAGCTTCGGGCAAGGCCTGGCGCAGCACTTGGCTTTCGGCCGAAGCCGAGACAAAACGGTCGCCACTGATGACGAGGCCCTGGTGCATCCGGGGCGCGTGCAATTGAAAATCGGCCAAGGTGCCTGCGCCCAGGTGCAGCGCGGCATCGGCCAGCACCTGTGCGCTGGCTTTTGCAAGTTGCAGCGCCAATTCGGCATCGGCCTCAAAACGGGCGCGGCCGTACATGGGCACCTCATGGCGCGGAAACAGCGGCGAAGCGTCCATGTCGTGTTGCACAAACCCATTGGCCACCACCACATCCCCCACCCGCACGCCTGCGCCAAGACCCCCGGCCACACCCGTGAAGACAAGCGTGTCCACCGCAAAGCGCTCCAGCAGCACCGTGGCGGTGGTGGCCGCCGCCACTTTGCCAATGCGCGAGAGCACCACCACCACCGAGTGGCCTTGCCAATGACCCACCCAAAAGTCACGCCCGGCCACTGTGATGCGGTGCTCGTGCGGCATGGCAGCCAACACGGCGGCCAATTCCTCTTGCATGGCACTCATGATGCCGATCACGGCCATGGATCACCCCTGTGGTGTGCTTCAAAAAAGAAAACGGCCACCTTGAAACAGGTGGCCGCAGGCCAGTGTCCGGGCATCAGGCCCACCGCTGAGTCATCAGGCCTTGTTGCGCAATTCGCGACGCAAAATTTTACCCACCGGCGTCTTGGGCAATTCGTCACGGAACTCGATCACGCGAGGCTGCTTGTACGCAGTCATATTCTCGCGGCAGTAAGCCATGATCTGCGCCTCGGTCAGCGCCGGGTCTTTGCGCACGACCACCAGTTTGACGGTCTCGCCGGTTTTTTCGTCGGGCACGCCAATGGCGGCACATTCGAGCACGCCCGGACAAGCCGAGGCGACTTCTTCGACCTCATTGGGGTAGACGTTGAAGCCGCTGACCAGGATCATGTCTTTTTTGCGGTCCACAATTTTGAAGTAACCGCGCTCGTCCATGGTGCCCACATCGCCCGACTTGAAGTAGCCGTCGGCGGTCATGGCCTTGGCGGTTTCGTCGGGGCGCTGCCAGTATCCGGCCATCACCTGAGGGCCTTTGATGGCGATCTCGCCAGGTGTGCCGGGGGTGGTGACTTCGTTGCCTTCGTCGTCAAGCAGCTTCATCCAGGTGCCAGGAATGGGCACACCAATCGTGCCGGTGAACTCGGTGCTGGTGGTCGGGTTGCAACTGGCCGACGGGCTGGTTTCGGACAAGCCATAACCTTCGCAGATCGGGCAGCCTGTTTTCTCCAGCCAGAGTTTGGCCACATTCGGCGTCACGGCGGTGCCGCCACCCAAAGACACTTTCAGGTTGGACCAGTTGACGGTGCCGAAATCCGGGTGATTGGCCAAGCCGTTGAACAAGGTGTTGACCGCCGGAAAGCTGTGGAAGGTGTGCTTGGATAACTCTTTGAGCACGGCGGGCAGGTCACGCGGATTGGGGATCAGAATGGTCTTGCCGCCCATGCGCAGGCTCAGCATCATGTTCACCGTGAAGGCGAAGATGTGGTACAGCGGCAATGCGCAAACCGCAGTGGGTTGTTGTCCGGCCGGAATGCGCTGCATGACGGGCGAGTTCCAGGCCTCGGACTGCAACACGTTGGCAATCACATTGCGGTGCAGGAGCACCGCGCCCTTGGACACGCCGGTGGTGCCACCGGTGTACTGCAACACGGCGATGTCGTCGGCCGACAGCTCGGGCTTGCGAAAAGCCTGTTGACGCCCTTTGGCGAGGGCCTCGTTGTAACGCACGGCCTTGGGCAAATGGAAGACGGGCACCATCTTTTTGACGTGGCGCACCACGTAATTGACCAAATTGCCCTTGAGCAGACCCAAGCGGTCCCCCATGGCGGCCAGCACCACATGCTGCACCGGGGTTTGCGCGATGCACTTTTCCAGCGTGGCCGCAAAGTTCTCGATGATCACAATCGCCTTGGCACCCGAATCCTTGAGCTGGTGCTCCAATTCGCGGGCGGTGTACAGCGGGTTGACGTTGACCACCACCAAACCCGCACGCAACACAGCCGCCACCGCCACCGGATACTGGGGCACATTGGGCATCATGATGGCCACGCGATCGCCCTTGCTCAAACCCAAGGATTGCAGGTAAGCGGCCATGGCCAAACTGTCCTGATCAGTTTGGGAAAAGCTGAATTCCTTGCCCATGAAACTGTAGGCAGCGCGTTCTGAATACTTGGAAAAACTGTCTTCCAGCAACCCCACCAACGAGCTGTACGCGGCGGGATTGATGTCCGCCGGGACGCCTTCAGGGTAACTCTTGAGCCAAATGGGATTCGCGTTCATGTGGGGTACTCCTGCGGTTCAGTCTACCGTAAATCTGACATCTGACTGACGCTAAAAACCTCGGGGTTTACGCCAAAAAAAAGGGCGAACATGGTTCGCCCTTTTTCCAAAAGTGGGATGGGCTTTTAAGCCTTCAAAGCCATCAACACCTCGTCCAGCATCTTCTTGGCATCGCCAAACAGCATGCGGTTGTTGTCTTTGTAGAACAGGGGGTTGTCCACGCCGGCATAACCGCTGGCCATGGAGCGCTTCATGACGATGCTGGTGCGGGCCTTCCAGACTTCGAGCACCGGCATGCCGGCGATCGGGCTGGTCGGGTCGTCTTGCGCGGCCGGGTTCACGATGTCGTTGGCGCCAATCACGATGGCCACGTCCGTGTCCGGGAAATCGTCGTTGAGCTCGTCCATCTCGAACACGATGTCGTAGGGCACTTTGGCCTCGGCCAGCAACACGTTCATGTGGCCGGGCATGCGGCCTGCCACGGGGTGGATGCCAAAGCGCACGTTCACGCCTTTGTCGCGCAGTGTCTTGGTGATCTCAAACACCGTGTGCTGGGCTTGGGCCACGGCCATGCCGTAGCCAGGCACCACGATCACGTTTTTGGCTTCGCGCAGCAGCTCGGCGGTCTCGGCGGCCAAGATGGGGCTGACTTCACCTTGCGGCTCGGCCGCTTCGCCACTTGGCTTGGGCGCGGCGGCCGTGGTGCCAAAGCCACCGGCGATCACGCTGATGAAGCTGCGGTTCATGGCGTTGCACATGATGTAGGACAAAATCGCGCCGCTGGAGCCCACCAAGGCACCGATCACGATCAGCAAGTCGTTGCTCAGCATGAAGCCGGTGGCCGCTGCGGCCCAGCCCGAATAGCTGTTGAGCATGGACACCACCACCGGCATGTCGGCGCCGCCAATGGCCATGACCATGTGGATGCCGAACAGCAATGCGATGGCGGTCATGATGACCAAGGGCAGCATGCCTTCTTGCACCGTGTGCGCATTCATGAATTCACGGCCAAAATAAACCACCGCGATCAAACCCACCAGGTTGAGCCAGTGGCGGCCAGGAAGCAACAAGGGGCTGCCGCCGATGCGGCCGGACAACTTGCCAAACGCCGCCACCGAGCCGGAGAAGGTCACCGCACCAATGAAGATGCCAATGTAGATTTCACCCGCGTGGATGGCGTGCGCTGCACCTTCCAGATTTTTGGAGGCTTCGGGGTCCACATAAGTGGCATAACCCACCAGCGCCGCCGCCATGCCGACCATGCTGTGCATGAGCGCCACCAGCTCGGGCATTTGCGTCATCTGCACTTTGCGCGCAGCGTACAAACCAATGATGGCACCCACCAGCACGGAGCCCACGATCATGGGGATGCCCTCGGCCGTGACTTGCGGACCAAAGATGGTGGCCAGCACGGCCAGGCTCATGCCGATCATGCCGTAGAGGTTGCCGCGCCGTGCGGTTTCTTGGTTGGACAAACCGCCCAGGCTGAGGATGAAGAGAATGGTTGCGCCGATGTAGGCGACCGTGGCCAGACTTGAGTTCATAAGTGTCTCTTTTCTTAATCGGTTGGGAACAGCGCTAAAGATCTTTCCCCAAAGACTTAATCAGTCGGGGACAGAGCTGAAGATCTGTCCCCGAAGTCATTATTTTCTGAACATCGCCAGCATGCGCTGGGTGACGGCGAAGCCGCCAAACATGTTGATGGCGGTCAGCACCAGCGCCAAAGCGGCCAAGATGCCGATCAGGGTGTTGGGTCGGCCGGCCGCAGCCAAGGGCGAAATTTGCACCAGCGCACCAATGGCGATGATGGAGCTGATCGCGTTGGTCACGCTCATGAGCGGGGTGTGCAGGGCCGGCTTGACGTTCCAGACCACCATGTAGCCCACAAAGCAGGCCAACACAAACACCGTGAAGTGCGACAGGAACGCGGCTGGCGCGTACGCCCCCACCAGCACCAAGAGCACAGCGGCGACCGCCGACACGATGAGCAACTGGCCGACCGGCATGGGGCCCGAGGGCTCGCCATGGCCGTGGCCTTTTTTGGCGGCCGGCGCGGCAGCGGGCTTGGGGGCGGGCTTGGGGGCCACCACCAAAGGCGGGGCAGGCCAAGTGATTTCACCGTCCTTGATGACGGTGAGGCCCCGGATCGCGTCGTCTTCCATGTTGACGTTGATCACGCCGTCCTTGGTCTTGCACAGCTCTTCCGTCAGGCGGAACAGGTTGGTGCCATACAGCGTGGAGGACTGGCGCGCCATGCGCGAAGCCAAATCGGTGTAACCGACGATGGTCACACCATGCTTGACCACCGCTTTGCCCGGCTCGGTCAGTTCGCAATTGCCGCCTTGCTCGGCGGCCATGTCCACGATCACGCTGCCGGGCTTCATGCTTTGCACCATCTCGGCCGTGATCAGCTTGGGCGCGGGTTTGCCGGGAATCAGCGCGGTGGTGATGATGATGTCGCACTCTTTGGCTTGCTTGGCGTACATCTCGCGCTGCGCGGCCTGGAAGCCTTCGCTCATGACCTTGGCGTAACCGCCACCGCCCGAGCCTTCTTCTTCGTAGTCCACTTTGACGAACTCACCGCCGAGCGACACGACCTGATCGGCCACTTCGGCGCGGGTGTCGTTGGCGCGCACGATGGCGCCCAGGCTGGCGGCCGCGCCAATCGCGGCCAACCCCGCCACACCGGCACCGGCAATGAAGACTTTGGCGGGGGGCACTTTGCCCGCGGCCGTGATCTGGCCGTTGAAAAAGCGTCCAAACGCGTTGGCCGATTCGACCACCGCACGGTAACCACTCACACCGGCCATGGAGGTCAGCGCGTCCATCTTCTGGGCGCGGCTCAATGTGCGGGGCAAAGCGTCAATGGAGAGCGCCGTGACCTTTTTGGCCGCCAGCTGCTGCATCAAATCGGGGTTTTGGGCCGGCCACAAAAAGCCGATCAAAGTCTGGCCTTCGTGCATCAAAGCCACTTCGTCAGGCGTTGGGGCCCGCACTTTGAAGACGATGTCGCTGCCAGTCCACAACGCCGCTGCATTCGGTGCAATCGTGGCACCGGCTTCGACATAGGCGGCGTCCGACAGGTCGGCGAGCTCGCCCGCGCCCTGCTCCACCACCACAGCAAAACCGAGCTTGACCAGTTTGCTGACGGCATCGGGGACTGAGGCCACCCGTTTTTCACCTGGGAAAATCTCACGGGGCACGCCAATGCGCTGCGGCTTGGGGGCGTTGTCGCCTGTTTGCATGAATGTCTCCTCACTCAATCCACAAAAAAAGTACGGCCAATATGAAAGCTTAACCGAAGTCAATTCATCCAAGCCCAATGCAAGCCCTTCTCGAAGCTGCCCAAGCCGTTCGGGCCCGATAATATCAGCCAAAACTGATATTTGAATCTGACTTGACCCTGCCAAGCACCCTTTTGGTGCCCCAGGCGAGCACTTGGGCCCTTGGGCACACCGATAATCCCGGACATGGACACACGCTGGAAACCCAATGTCACCGTGGCCGCCATCATTGAGCGTGATGGCCGCTACCTGTTGATCGAAGAACATACCCAAGAAGGTTTGCGCCTGAACAACCCGGCAGGCCACCTGGACCCGGGCGAGTCACCCGCGCAAGCCTGCGCCCGCGAAGCGCTGGAAGAAACGGCCCAACCCTTCACGCCCACCGCCCTGGTGGGCATTTACCTCTCACGCTTTCAACGACCAGCGACCGGCGAAGACATCACCTATGTGCGCATGGCTTTTTGCGGCGACATCGGCGAGCGCCAACCCCATCTGAGCCTGGACGAGGGCATCGTGCGCACACTGTGGATGACACCCGAGGAAGTGCGTGCCAGCGCCGAGCGCCACCGCAGCCCCCTGGTCTTGCGCTGCATCGAAGACCACCTGGCCGGACAACGCTTCCCGCTGGACGTGATCCACACGGACCCGGCCGTGGCCGATTTGCCACCCTTGTCGACATGAGCCCCGTTTGGCCCGCCGAAGCCCTGTGGCTGCTCACTGGGGCGGCCGCTTTCGCTGCGGGCGTTCTCAATGCGATCGCCGGCGGCGGTAGTTTTCTCACCTTTCCCGCCTTGGTGTTTGCCGGGGTGCCCCCCTTGGCGGCCAATGCCACCAGCGCCATGGCCGTCAGCCCGGGTTACTTGGGCAGCGTGCTGGGTTTTCGCTCGGAGCTGCAAAACCTGCCCCGCGCGATGCTCCAACGCGAAGTGGCGGTGGCCGCTTTAGGCGGCTTGATCGGCGCGGGCCTGCTGTTGGTCACCCCGGCACGGGTGTTCTCAGGCTTGGTGCCTTGGTTGCTGCTGCTGGCCACGGCGCTGTTTGCGGCCGGCCCCTTGCTCGCCCGACGCAACGCTGGTCAGGGCCATCCCGCCTGGCGCCTGCCGGGCCTGATGGGTGTGGCCATTTATGGCGGTTACTTCAACGGCGGCTTGGGCATTTTGCTGATGGCCTTGTACACCCTGACGGGCGAGGGCCGGCTGAACACGGTCAATGCACTGAAAAACCTCAACTCCTTTGTGCTGTCCCTGTTGTCGGTCGCGGCCTTTGCGGCGGCCGGGGCCATCGTCTGGCCGCAGGCGCTGTGGATGATGGCACTGGCCACGGCCGGCGGTTGGGCCGGCGCTCGGCTGGCCAAGCGCTTGCCCGTGCGCTGGGTGCGTTGGCTGGTGGTGGGCACTGGCTTGGTGATGAGCCTGGTGTTTTTTGCGCGCGCTTGATGTCGCTTTTAGTTGGTTTGGCCACCAGAAGCTGACAACGGCTCAACACGGTCAGACAAGGACGGCTTTTGTCCCGCAGCCACTTGGTCCAGCTGGGCTTGTTCGGCAAACACTTTGGCCACATAGCCCCCATCTTCTGACAAGGCGTAGCCACCCAGGTAGAACTTGAGGCCATCTTCCAGAGAGCCGCCGCGCAGCTTGACCGCATCCGACAAAACCGCCACGCCCACACGCATGTTGGCAATGGGGTCAAAAGCGGCCAAACGCCCACCATAGGCCTCGTAGCGCTTGACGTGGATGTCCGTCACCACCTGCATCAACCCTTGCGCCCCGGCCGGACTCTGGACATAAGGATGAAAGTTGGACTCGATGGCCATGACCGCCAAAATGAAATGCGGGGCCAGCTTGGTTTTTTTGGACAAGACATGCGCCTCGGCCACCAAAGCGGCCAAAGGCTCCGGCGCGACTTTGTATTTGCGCCCCAACCATTGGGCCACCGCGGCCTGGGAGGGCGGCAAGTCCTGCAAACTCACGGCCGTGGCGCGCTCTGCGGTGTTTTCAGGCAACCAAGACAGCAAGACCTGGCGCTCTCGCAACCAGTTGAACACCGAGCCTTCGGCCGAGTGCAACCATTGCGGGTTCAGCCACAAAGCCAGAACCAGGCTCACGGCCGTCAAGCCCACCATGGCCAAACCACTGTGGGTGATGATGAACATCCCTTGCGCCACATCGCGCAAGAATGTTCTGCCTTGTTGGCACCAGTTGCAGTGCTTAGTCATGAGTTGAGCCCATTGGGCATTATAAATTTGCACCCCTGCACAGACCGATGAGGTCGTCGCGGGATAATTGCGCCATGCCCCAACTTCACCGTGTGGTCGTCGGCTTGTCCGGCGGCGTCGACTCCGCAGTCACCGCCCATTTGCTCAAGCAACAGGGCCATGACGTCATTGGCATCTTCATGAAAAATTGGGAAGACGACGATGACAGTGAATACTGCTCTTCGAATGTTGACTTCGTCGATGCAGCAGCGGTCGCGGACGTCTTGGGCATCGAGATCGAACACGTCAATTTTGCGTCCGATTACAAAGACCGTGTTTTTTCGGAGTTTCTGCGCGAATACCAAGCCGGGCGCACGCCCAACCCGGACATCCTGTGCAATGCCGAGATCAAGTTCAAATCCTTTCTGGACCATGCCATGCGGCTGGGCGCAGAAAAAATTGCCACCGGCCACTACGCACGGGTGCGGCAGAACAGCGCGAGTGGGCGGCACGAGCTGCTCAAGGGTCTGGACACCAGCAAGGACCAAAGTTATTTTCTGCACCGCCTGAACCAGGCCCAGTTGTCCAAAACACTGTTCCCCGTGGGCGAGCTGCACAAGACCGAAGTGCGCCGCATCGCCGAAGAGATCGGCTTGCCCAACGCCAAGAAGAAAGACTCGACCGGCATTTGCTTCATTGGTGAGCGGCCATTCCGCGAATTTTTGAACCGTTACATTTCCAAAGAACCCGGCCCCATCAAAGACCCGTCGGGGCGCACCATTGGCCAGCATGTGGGCTTGAGTTTTTACACCTTGGGGCAACGCCAAGGGCTGGGCATTGGCGGCATCAAGGCCAAAGGGGCTCAGCGGGGCGGGGGTGAACACACCCCTTGGTTTGTGGCGCGCAAAGACATCGACAAAAACACCTTGTGGGTGGTGCAAGGGCACGGCCACCCCTGGCTCCAATCGCCACGCTTGCAAGCCACCGATGTGAGCTGGTGCGCGGGCCTTGCCCCCGAAACAGGGCGCTATGCGGCCAAGACCCGTTACCGCCAAGCGGATGCGGCTTGCGACTTGCAGCCCCTGATGCCAGGACAGGGAGCCGCCGGGTTCGAGCTGGCCTTCAGCGAAAACCAGTGGGCCGTCACGCCCGGGCAAAGCGCCGTGGTCTATGACGGTGAAGTGTGCTTGGGCGGTGGTGTGATCTCTTGGGCCCCCACACTGACAGACTGAGGACCTTCGGCCTGTTCTTGGGCCCTCAATGGCCCGCGTTTTTCAGCTTTTCATGAATTTTCCGGGTCGTGCGCCAAACGCCCCACAGCACAAACGGCACCAACACCCCGACCGCCACTTCCGGCTGAACAGGCACACCCGCCGCATGGATGGCTTTGGCCCCGTACAACAACAGGCTGACCACGTAATAAGAGATGGCCGCGATCGACAGGCCTTCCACCGTGCTTTGCAAGCGCAGCTGCAAGGCTTGCCCTTTGGTGAGTTTTTCGAGCAGCACCTGGTTTTGTGCCTCGGTGGCAATGTCCACGCGCGTGCGCAGCAAGGCGCTGGAGCGCGAGACCCGCTCGGCCAAAGAGGCCAAGCGCTTTTCGGTGGCCTGCACCGTGGCCATGGCTGGCGACAAACGGCGCTGCATGAATTCGCCCAGGGTCTGGGTGCCCGAGATCGGCCGCTCGCGCAACTCGGCCAAACGCTGACTGACCAGCGTGTCATAAGCCCGTGTGGCCGAAAAACGGAATCCATGCTCGGCCGTCGCACGCTCGATGCGGGCGGCCAGGGACACCAGCAAGTCGAGCAAGGCCTGGTCGGTTTCGCCCTTGCTTTCGAGCAAACCGGTGATGTCGGCCAGCTGCGATTCGGCGGCTGACAACATGGCGGACAAATTCTTGGCCACGGGCAAGCCGCGCAAGGCCATCAGCCGATAGGTCTCCATCTCGAGCAGGCGCTGCGAAATGCGCCCGGCACGCGCTTCGGTGGTGCCATCGGGGGCCAACACCAGCATGCGCTCAAAACCATCTTCACCGATGCGGAAATGGGTCAGGATGCACGAGTGCGGCATACCTTCGGTGGTGTTGCCCATGCGGGAGGCCAGCACCGCCCCCGGTCCAAGCCAGGCTTGTGCGGTGGCGATCAGGTCCGGCTGATTCATGTCGGCGTGCAACATGCCCAAATGAATGGCCGCCATGGTTTGCCCGGGCAAGCCACGCAGCCACTCGGTGCCGACCTCCACATGGGTTGCCAGCTCGGGCTGCTCGGCACCCCAGCCGGCGTTGTCGGGCAAGGATTGCACGATGGAGTAACGCGTGAATTCGGTGTGCCGTTCCCATTTCACCGTGAAATGGTCGCATCGCAAGCGCAGGAAATTGCCCTGCAAGCTCTCGAGGGTCAAGTCGGCGTGACCGGGCAAAAGGCGCAAATGTGCCCATTCCTGCTCCCGGGTCACCCCTGCATTGAGCACCGCCACATAAACGATCAAGGCAGGCAAGCGCACCCGGGCTGAGGGCCGGGCGTGCACTTCGTTGTGCAATTCACGCCGCAGGGCGTCTTCATGGGGCAAAAACCGGGATGTGATTTCGTTCATGATGGCATTTTGCCGAGATTATTAAAACAGAACACCCTGATCCACAGAATTGTCAGGCTGCCCCAGCGCAGCGCCCCATTTTTGACGCGGTCGCTCAGGGCACCGCAGGGGACGGCCCAGGGGCTTCGGCCACCAGCAAACGGCCCAGCCAAAGCCCGTGGACCGTGGCCAGCAGCAAGGCCCCAATCACCCCAGATGCACAGACCAGCCAGGCCATGGCCAACACATGGACCCAACCCTGGGTGGGCGCGAGGTGCAAGGACAAGGCTGCCGAAGCTGCCAAGGGAAATGACATGCCCCAAAAAGGCATGCCAAAAGGCTGCTGCAGGCAGCGCTTGAGCACCGTCAAGGACACCAGCGTGAAAAACAAGGAAACGCCCCACAGCATGTGCACCACCGTGTCAGGCGCACCCAACTGGTGTCCTGACAAAGCCAAAATTGAAGGCGGTGCCATGGTCACGAAGGTGGTGGGCATCATGCGCGAGGGCCACAGACCCACCATGCCGATGCGCACCAAGACAAGCCCCAAGGCGATGGGCCACAAAAAGATCGCAACCCCATACTGCGCAGCCGCCCAAACCGAGTGGCCCAGCGTGACCCCGGCCAAGGCGGGCAGCACATTGCCCACCACCGGGATGAACAGCGCAGGGGTCATGCCGCGCCAGAAATCCTCTGCGGTCATGCCCGGCTGCAACCAACGCCAAATGACACCGACTGTGCCCAGCAACAAACCGACAGCGCCCAGCATCCACACCACCTCTGCCCACACGCTGTATCCCCGGTGCGCCACCCAGATGGTCGGCAGCAAGACCACGGAGGATGGCAAGGTGGCCACAAACACATGGCGCAGGGGATGGCGGGCATCTTCCAGAACAGCCGCAGGAAACCGATACCAGCGCCAAAGCTTGGCCGCCGTCAGGACCCCAAAAACCCCAGCCGCCAACACGCCCACCCCCAGCGACACCTGCAAGGCCACAGGCCCCCAATGGGGCACAGCCCGAAACCAAGCCAGTGACAGGCCGCACAGGCCCATGACCATGGCAAACCAGGCAAAACCCAAATGCTGCACGGATGCCAGCGACGCTCGTTGTGTCATGGGGTGATTTTTTTCCTATAAAAAAACCCGTGGTCCAGGCCACGGGTTTGGGATGCAGCGGGGCAGCCGAGCATCAAAATGGGATGTCGTCGTCCATGTCGTCAAAATTGCTGGCCGCTGGCTTGGGCGCAGCGGCTGGCCGCTGGGCGGGTGCGGCGGCCGGCCGAGCGGCAGGGGCCGACTGGCGAGGGGCGTAAGCACCACCGCCAGCGTCATCGGCTGGGCCACCCATGCCTTGGCGACCGCCGAGCATCTGCATGGTCTCACCCCGAATCTCGGTGGCGAATTTCTCGATGCCATCCTTGTCCGTGTACTTGCGGGTGCGCAGACTGCCTTCCACATAGACCTGCGAGCCCTTTTTCAGGTACTGGCCCGCAATTTCGGCCAGTTTGCCGAAAAAGCTGATGCGGTGCCACTCGGTGGCTTCCTTCATCTCGCCCGTCGCCTTGTCCTTGTAACGGTCGGTGGTGGCCACATTGATGTTGCTGACCGCATCGCCCGAGGGCAAGTAACGGGTTTCAGGGTCGCGGCCCAAATTGCCGACGATGATGACTTTGTTGACGGATGCCATGAAAACTCCTCGATGATGTCTGAATTATGAGGCCATTCCCCGCCCACTCAGCGGACTTGCCCCGCCCTCAGGCCGCTTGCCCGAGCTGTGCGCTTCGTCCCGGGGTTTGCATGGGCCAGGCCACCAGCAACCAGGCCAGCATGGCCACACCGCAGCACAAAAACAGGACCGGGCTGCCCCAGGACTTGACCAACCAGCCGCCCGTCAATCCCCCGACAAAAAAGCCCAGCGACTGCAACGTGTTGTAGACCCCCATGGCCGTGCCACGCATGGCCCGGGGGGCGATGCGCGAAGCCAAACTGGGCTGGGTGGCTTCCAGCGCATTGAAACCACAAAAAAACACCAGCAGCAAGGCCGCCAAAGCCCCCAGGCTGGTGGTCCCCACCGACTGGAGCAGCAAACCAGCCTGCACCAGCACGATCAGGCCGATCGAGACCAGGAACACCTTTTTCAGGTGCCCGCGTCGCTCCATGGCGAACACCACACCCAAAAACAAAAACGACACCAACACAGCGGGCAAATACACCTGCCAATGCTGCGCAGTTTGCAGGCCCGCCTGCACCAGCAAGGCGGGCAACGCCACCCACATGGCCAATTGCACCGCATGCAAAACAAACACGCCCACATTCAGGCGCATCAAGTCGGCATGGGCCAGCACATCGCGCAGTCGCCCCCGGCCTTGTCCAAGCACCGGCGCGGGCGCAGGGGGTGCCCCCCAAATCACCACGCCCACGCCCAACAGTGCCAACACACCGGTGAGCCAAAACAGGCCCGGCAAGCCAATCCAGGCCGTGAGCAAGGGCGACACCACCAAGGACAAGGCAAACATCAAACCGATGCTGCCGCCCACCAAAGCCATGGCTTTGGTGCGCACCTCATCGCGTGTCAAGTCGGCCAGCAAGGCCGTGACAGCCGCCGACACCGCCCCCGCCCCCTGCAAGCTGCGCCCGACCAGCAAACCGGTCAGGTCGGTGGCCGCAGCCGCCCAAAAGCTGCCCAAGGCGAAGATCACCAAGCCCAGCACGATGACGCGCTTGCGCCCAAACCGGTCGGAGGCCATGCCAAAGGGCAGCTGCAAAAGACCCTGCGTCAGGCCATAAATGCCCATGGCCAGACCCAACCACACCGGGTCTTCGCCGCCGGGGTAGCGGCGCGCCTCCAGGGCAAAGACCGGCAAAACCAGAAACAAACCCAGCATGCGCAGCGCAAAAATGCTGGCCAATGAAGCGCTGGCGCGGCGCTCGATGGGCGTCATGCTCAAAACGTCTGAAACGGGATAAGGCAAGGAATCGGCCACAAAAGATCTCAAAAAGCCCCAAACGGGAGGATGCAAAAGCCGGATTGTCCCTGATTGATGGACCCCAGCGCCCCGCAGGATCTCAAAGGGGATAATCAAAGGTTTTGCTGATCTGGCCCTCACTGTGAAACTTGCTGATCCCTCTCTCTTGCCCGACGAACCCCAAGAAGCGCGGTACCTGGCAACGGCCTTGCGGCAAACCCACATCAGCGTGCGGGGGGCGCGCACCCACAACCTGAAAAATATCGACCTGGACATCCCGCGCAACCAGCTGGTGGTGATCACCGGGCTGTCGGGCTCGGGCAAGTCGAGCCTGGCCTTTGACACGCTGTATGCCGAAGGCCAGCGCCGCTATGTGGAGAGCCTGTCGGCCTATGCCCGGCAGTTTTTGCAACTGATGGACAAACCCGATGTGGACCTGATCGAGGGTCTGTCGCCCGCCATTTCCATCGAACAAAAAGCCACCAGCCACAACCCGCGCTCCACCGTGGGCACCGTGACCGAAATCCACGACTACCTGCGTTTGTTGTACGCCCGTGCCGGCACGCCCTATTGCCCCGACCACAACTTGGCACTGCAAGCGCAGACCGTGAGCCAGATGGTGGACACCGTGCTGGCCCTGCCCGAAGACACCAAGCTCATGATCCTCGCGCCGATTGCGCGCGAGAAAAAAGGCGAGTTCGAAAAAGTTTTCGAGCAGATGCAGGCGCTGGGCTATGTGCGCTTTCGCATCAACGGCCAGACCGTCGAGGTGGAAGACCTGCCCACGCTCAAGAAGACCGAGAAACACAACATCGACGTGGTGGTGGACCGCATCAAAGTCCGATCAGAAGAAGACCCCAAAGCGCGCGACGCCTTGCGCCAGCGCCTGGCCGAAAGCTTTGAGGCCGCCCTGCACCTGGCCGAGCACCGCGCTGTGGCGCTGGAAATGGACACGGGGAAAGAACACTTGTTCAACGCCAAGTTTTCTTGCCCGGTCTGCACCTATTCCATCAGCGAGTTGGAGCCGAGGTTGTTCTCCTTCAACTCGCCCATGGGGGCCTGCCCCACTTGCGACGGCATCGGCACGATGGCGTTTTTTGACCCGGAGCGGGTGGTGGCCTTTCCGTCGCTCAGCTTGGCCAGCGGCGCCATCAAGGGCTGGGACCGGCGCAACGGCTTTTACTTCAGCATGCTCGAAAGCCTGGCCAAGCATTACCAGTTCGACATCGAAGCGCCGTTTGAAAAACTCGCGCCCATTCACCAGCAAGTTTTGCTGCACGGCTCAGGACTCGAAGAAATCAAGTTCAGCTACGTGATGGAGTCCGGTGCCTCGCAGGGCAAAAAGGTCAGCAAAAAGCACCCGTTTGAAGGGATCATCCCCAACATGACGCGCCGTTACCGCGAGACCGACTCGGCCGTGGTGCGCGAAGACCTGGCACGCTACCGCAACATGCAGGCCTGCACCGATTGCCAAGGCACGCGTCTGCGGCGCGAAGCCCGCCATGTGCGCATTGGCGAGGGTGCGCAAGCCCGCGCCATTTACGAGATCAGCCACATCACCCTGGGCGAGTCGCAGCAGTATTTTCAAAGCTTGAAGATGCACGGCGCCAAGGCCGAAATCGCCGACAAAGTGGTGCGCGAAATCGCGCTGCGCCTGAAGTTTTTGAACGATGTGGGTTTGAATTATTTGAGCCTGGACCGCAGCGCCGACACCCTCTCGGGCGGCGAGTCGCAACGCATCCGCCTGGCCAGCCAGATCGGCTCGGGCCTGACGGGTGTGATGTACGTGCTGGACGAGCCCAGCATCGGCTTGCACCAGCGCGACAACGACCGCCTGATCGGCACGCTGCAACACCTGCGCGACATCGGCAACAGCGTGCTGGTGGTCGAGCACGACGAAGACATGATCCGCGTGGCCGACCACGTCATCGACATGGGGCCGGGTGCGGGCGTGCACGGGGGGCGCGTGATGGCGCAAGGCACTTGCGCCGACATCCTGGCCGCCCCCGACTCGGTCACCGGCCAGTACATGTCGGGCCGCAAAAAAATCGACATCCCCAAACGCCACAAAGCGGGCAAGGATTTCATCGAGATCGTGGGCGCGTCGGGCAACAACCTGAAAAGCGTGAATGTGAAATTCCCAGTGGGCCTCCTGACCTGCGTGACCGGCGTGTCCGGCTCGGGCAAATCCACCTTGGTGAACGACACGCTCTACACCGCAGCAGCCCACCAGATTCACCGTGCGCACGATGAAGCTGCTGCCCACGAAGAGATCAAAGGGCTGGAGCACTTCGACAAAGTCATCAACGTCGACCAGTCGCCCATTGGCCGCACGCCGCGCAGCAACCCCGCCACTTACACCGGCCTGTTCACCCACATCCGCGAGCTGATGGCCGAGGTGCCTGCCGCACGCGAGCGTGGCTACGGCCCGGGGCGCTTTTCCTTCAACGTGACCGGCGGCCGCTGCGAAGCCTGCCAGGGCGACGGCATGGTGAAGGTGGAGATGCACTTTTTGCCCGACGTCTACGTGCCTTGCGACGTGTGCCACGGCATGCGCTACAACCGCGAAACGCTCGAGGTGCAATACAAGGGCCAGAACATCGCGCAAATCCTGAACATGACGGTGGAAGCCGCGCACCAGTTCTTCAGCGCCGTGCCCAACATTGCGCGCAAGCTGCAAACCCTGCTCGATGTGGGCCTGACCTACATCCGCTTGGGGCAAAGCGCCACCACCTTGTCGGGGGGCGAGGCGCAACGCGTCAAGCTCGCGCTCGAATTGTCCAAACGCGACACGGGCCGCACGCTCTACATCCTGGACGAACCCACCACCGGGCTGCACTTTGCCGACATCGACCTGCTGCTCAAAGTCTTGCACCAGCTGCGCGACGCGGGCAACACCATCGTCATCATCGAGCACAACCTCGACGTCATCAAAACCGCCGACTGGCTCATCGACATGGGCCCCGAAGGCGGCGCGGGCGGCGGCACGGTGCTGGGCGAAGGCACCCCCGAGCAACTGGCCCAAAACAAGGCCAGTTTCACGGGCCGCTATTTGGCGCGTTTGCTGTGAGTCAGAGGCACGCGCCTCATCTTTCATCCACACACTTTTGAAATTCTGAAACCCTTATGAAAACCGTGATCCGTGCTTTTTTCAGAACCCTGCGCGTTGTACTGGGCCCCGTCATGCTGCTCAAAGAGCGCTTGACCCAACCGACCGGCGTGCAACGAGGCTCCGCCGAACAAGCCGCTGTCGATCAGCAATGCCAAAGCCTGGCGCTGTACCAATTCAGCACCTGCCCGTTTTGCATCAAGGTTCGGCAAGAAATGCGCCGCCTGTCCTTGCCCATCGAAAAACGCGATGCACAGCACAACCCTGCCCACCGCGATGCGTTGATGCAAGGCAGTGGCGCCACCCAAGTGCCGTGCCTGCAGATCACCGAGGCCAACGGCCAAACCCGCTGGCTCAAAGACTCGGGAGCGATCATGGCTTATTTGCGCGAACGATTTGCGGCAACTGGCATTTGAGGGCTTTATCCCTCACACGGCATGGAAACCGAACTCAAACTCAGCCTGTGCACAACAGCGCTGCCGCGCCTGCTGACGCATCCTCTGCTGGCCGGCGCGAACAGCAAGCAACGTCTGCTGAACACCTATTTCGACACGCCCGAGTTGGCCCTGCAAGAGCGCCGCATGGCCGTGCGCGAGCGGCTGGCCGGCGATCAGTGGCTGCTCACGGTCAAGACGGCGGGGCGAAGCGACAAGGGCCTGTCGCGCAGGCAAGAGTGGGAGGGCCCAAGCACCGCTGGCGCTTTGCAGTTCGACACGCTGGTGGATGACGCCGCCCTGGCCACCGAACTGATGGCGATGCGGCCGCGTTTGAAGGCGCTTTTTTGCACCGATTTTGAACGCCAGCGCTGGGTGCTCATGCACGCAGACGCACAAATCGAAGTGGCGTTAGACCAAGGCCGCATCCATGTGCCCGGCACCGACTTGAGCGAGCCGCTGCTGGAGCTGGAACTTGAATTGCTGAGTGGCCCCGAAGCCGCCTTGCTCGCACTGGCCGAGGTGCTGCGTCAAACCCCGCAAGGTGAGTTGACGCTCACGCCCAGCGACACCAGCAAGGCGCAGCGGGGTATGGCGCTTTGGCAGCGCTCTCATTGACCCGACAAGCAGACCTCGGCGGGGTTTTGCAGACTCACGCCGCCTGAACCACCGTGAGCAAGGTCTGGCCGTTCGCGACCAGCTTCTCACCCTCTGCGTCCACCGCAAACAAATCACAGCTGGTAAAAACCTGCGCCTTCCCCGGCTTGACCACCCGTGCACGGGCAATGAATTTTTGCCCTACCGCTGGCCGCAAGCAGTTGACCGAAAAGTTCGCGGCCAGCAAATTCGGCCCGGCCACGGTGCCGGCGGCGAAACCACATGCGGTATCGATCAAGGCGCCAATCAGGCCCGCATGCAAGAAGCCCGAATACTGGCCGACTTCTGGCCGCCAAGGCATTTGGATTTCCACAAACCCGGGTTCAGCCACCGTCACTTCGATGCCGCACCAGCGGTTGAATTCGGCCATGGCATTGATCTTTTTCAACGTGTCGAGGGGGCTCATTTCGCTTTCCTTTGCTTGTTTTCAAACCAGCCGATGTGGTCGATCAGCTTCCTGCGCAGTGCTTGGTGTTCGGCGATGACTTGGTCGATGTCGGCCACACGCTGGCGGATCGCCTCGATCATGTCCTGGGGCCTCAATTGGCCCGATTGGAATTTGGGCACGTACTCGGCGATGAAGGGCAGCGAGAAGCCCATCTCCCGCGACATGGCGATGAAGACCACAAGCCTCAAGGTTTTCTCGTCGTAATCGCGGTAACCGTTGGGCAATCGCTGGCTCGCGATCAAGCCTGCCGCTTCGTATCGCCGCAAGCGGTGCACCGACACCTGGGTCTTGGCTGAAAGTTCTGAAATGCGCATGAATCCAGTCTAGCAACGCTCGCGCAATGCGAAGGTTCATCTCTTTGACGCATGGGCGACAAGCCAGGCGAGCGTCTGCGCCGCAGGTGATACCCCGCTGCGCCTTGCTGGTGTACAAAACATCCTTCTTCAGGAGCACCCGATGACCTCTCACCCCGCTTTGCCCCACGCCCATCCTGCTGACGTGGGCCTGTGCCCCGAGCGCACGCAACGCCTGATGGACGTGATGCGCCGCGAAGTGGACAGCGGCCGGCTGCCCGGCGCGGTGGCCATGGTGGCCCGGCGCGGGCAAATCGCCCTGCTCGAGGCCGTGGGCCAGCAAGACCCGGCCACGGGAAAAGCCATGCAGACCGACAGCATCTTCCGCATCTATTCCATGACCAAGCCGGTCGTGTCGGTGGCGGTGATGATGCTGATCGAGCGCGGACAGTTGCTGCTCTCCGATCCGGTCGGCCGCTGGTTGCCGGAATATGCCCACCAGCAAGTGGCCACCGCCCATGGTCTGGAGCCGGTGCGCAACCCGGCCACCGTGCAAGACTTGCTGCGCCACACGGCCGGCTTGACCTATGAATTTCTGGGCGACTCTGCGGTGCAGCGCCAGTACGCCCAAGCCAACATCGCTTCACGCGAACGGACCAACGCCGAGTTCTCGCAAACGCTGGCGGCCATGCCCTTGCAGTTTCAGCCCGGCAGTGTGTGGGCCTACAGCCGCGCCACCGATGTGCTGGGGCGCTTGGTCGAGGTGGTCATTGGTCAGAGCCTGGGCGCGTTTTTGCAAACCGAGATTTTTGGCCCATTGGGCATGGTGGACACCGGATTTTCCGTGCCCCCCGCGCAGCAGCACCGCATCGCCGAGCCCTTTGCGCACGACCCCGATGGCGGCGTGCCGATGAAGGTGCTCGAACCCCGACAAGTGCCTGCCATGGAAGGCGGTGGCAGCGGCCTCATGTCCACCACCCTGGACTACACCCGCTTTTTGCAGTGCCTGCGCAACCGCGGCGAGCTGAACGGCGTGCGCCTGCTGGGACCCCATACCGTGGACTACATGACCGCCGACCACCTGGGCAGTATCCCAGCCGATGGCACCCTGCTGCCCCCGGGCCACGGCTTTGGTCTCGGGTTTGCGGTGCGCACCCATCTGGGACAGGCGCCCGTGCCCGGTTCGGTGGGGCTGTATTACTGGGGCGGGATCGCGGGGACCACGTTTTTTGTGGACCCGGCGCTCGACATGGTGGCCATGCTGATGGTCCAGGCACCCAACCAAAAAGACTACTACCGTCCCTTGTTCCGCGACCTGGTGTACGCGGCGCTGCTGTAAATAACTCAAAACACTGGAGACTTCTCACATGTCCACTTCCGGCCTCATGATGAACCGCCCCCTGCTCATTTCGGGCATCCTCGAACACGGCGCGGCCCAATTCGGTGACCAGGAAATCGTCTCGCGCGAAACGCATGGCCCACTGCACCGCACCACCTATGCGCAGGCCGCCCAACGCGCCCGCCAACTGGCCAACGCCTTGGCCCAGATGGGCCTCAAGCACGGCAGCGCGGTCGGCTCAATCGCCTGGAACAACCACCGCCACCTGGAAGCGTATTACGCCGTCTCGGGCAGCGGCATGGTCATGCACACCTGCAACCCGCGCCTGCACCCGCAGCAGCTGATCTATGTGATCAACCACGCTGAAGACGAGGTGATCTTGTTTGACGCCACCTTTGCCCCCTTGGTCAAAGGCATCGCCGCACATTGCCCCAAAGTCCGCGCCTGGGTTTGCCTGGCTGATGCGGCCAACACCCCCACCATCGAGGGCGTGGCCAACGTGATGAACTACGAGGGCCTGATCACCGGCCACAGCGACACCTTCCACTGGCCTGAATTGGACGACCAAACAGGCGCAGCGCTTTGCTACACCTCGGGCACCACCGGCAACCCCAAGGGTGTGCTGTACACCCACCGCGCCATCGTGCTGGACGCCACCACCGCCTGCTTGCCCGATGTGCTGGGTTTTTCCACGCAAGAAACTGTTTTGCCGGTGGTGCCCATGTTCCACATCAACGCCTGGTGCATCCCCTACGCTGCGCTGGTGGCGGGCACCAAGCTGGTCTTGCCCGGCCCCAAACTCGACGGCCCGAGCCTGTTTGAGCTGATGGAGGCCGAGCAGGTCACCATCAGCGCGGGCGTGCCCACCATCTGGATGGGCCTGATCCAGCACGTCGAACACAACAACTTGCGCTTTGCCCACATGAAACGCACCTGCGTGGGTGGCTCGGCCATGCCCATGGCGCTGATCGCCAAGTTCATGGACACCTATGGCGTGGAAGTGCGCCACGGCTGGGGCATGACCGAGACCACCGCTGTGGCCACCATGAGCAACTTGAGCCGCGCCGACCGCCTCAAGCCCGCCGCCGAGCAGCACGCCATCGTGGCCAAGCAAGGCAAAACCGTCTCGGGCATTGAGATCAAAGTGGTCGATGAAAACGGCGCCACCTTGCCGCGCGACGGCACCTCACAAGGCGAGCTGATGGTGCGCGGCCAGTGGATCGTGGAGCGCTACTTCAAGGCCGAGAAAACTGCACTGGTGGACGGCTGGTTCCCCACGGGCGACATCGCCACCATCGACGCGCACGGCACCATGCAAATCCGCGACCGTACCAAGGACGTGATCAAGACCGGTGGCGAATGGATCAGCTCCATCGACCTGGAAAACGCCGCCATCGGTCACCCCGCCGTGGCCATGGCCGCCGTGATTGGCGTCAAGCACCCCAAGTGGGACGAGCGCCCGCTGCTGTTCATCGTGCGCAAGCCGGGCCAAGCCCTAGAAAAGCAAGAGATCCTCGACTTCCTGGCCACCCAGGTGGCCAAGTGGTGGGTGCCCGACGATGTGGTGTTCCTCGAATCCCTGCCCGTGGGCGGCACTGGCAAGGTGCAAAAGAACGAACTGCGCAAGGACTACGGCGGCGTGTTCAGCTGAAGTTGCCGTTTGGATGGCCACCTCGCAAGCTCCTCGCAATGACAGGCGGTCTGTCATGGCGAGCCAAGCGTGGCCATCCAGTGAACGGTCAAACCTTGGCGCTGGGCCGCTCGTTCATGCGGTCGCGCCAGGCTTGCAAAGCGTGCATGCCCTCGTCGCCGGGCACAAACTTCATCAGGCCCCGCGCAAACTCCAGCGCGCAAAACGCGGTGATGTCGGCGATGGTGAAGCGCTCGCCCGCGATCCAAGGCTGCGCTTGCAGGCGCTGGTCAAAACCCCGCGCCACATCGCGCACCTTCTCGGCCTGTGAGCGGCCGAACTCGGGAAACTGCGGTTTTTCCAAGGCAGCCAGCCCCGGGTGGCCGTGACGGATCGCGTTGGCAATGCCGCCCAACAAATACAACTCCACCTGCCGGTCGGCCATCTCGATGAAGCCGCGCTCGTCGCCATCCACACCCATCAGGTTGGGCGCGGGGTAGCGGCCCTCCAGCAAAGTGCAAATCGCCCGCGTCTCGGTGATCACGCGGCCATCGTCCAGTTCCAGCGCAGGCACTTTGGCCAGCGGGCTCTTGGCCAAATACGCCGGCTGACGGTGCTCGCCGCCTTTGAGGTCCATGTTCACCATCTCGATGCCGGTGATGTTTTTCTCGACCAAAAACATCAGCACCCGGCGGGGGCTGGGCGCGCGGTGGGCGGTGTAAAGCTTCATGGTTTTTCTCCTTTTTTTGGCAGGGGCATGTTCCCAGTCTTGGGCCTGTGCCGTGCAGACTAGCACCGGCCTGATCGGGGGCGTGCCACGCAGATGACAGCTGCTGCGAGGCGCAAGAACAGACACACGGGCGACACCCAGTCACAGGCCGGACAGGACAAGGCCTGTTCAGCCTTTCCAATCCACACCAGAGCCCCTGTTCAACGATTTGAGAAAACGCGACCATGAACTTCGACATCCCACCGGACATTGCAGCCCTGCGCGAGCGCACGCGGCAGTTCATTGCCGAACAGGTGATCCCGCTGGAGGGCGACCCGCGCCACGGCCCGCATGGCCCGTCCAAATCACTGCGCGAAGAACTGGTGGCCCGTGCACGCGCTGCGGGCTTGCTCACGCCGCATGCCTCCGTCGAGATGGGTGGGCTGGGTTTGAGCCACATTGCCAAAGCGGTGGTGTTTGAAGAAGCCGGCTACTCCAACCTGGGGCCGACCGCGCTCAACATCCATGCGCCCGACGAGGGCAACATCCACCTGATGGAAGAAGTGGCCACCCCCGCACAGAAAGAGCGCTGGCTGCGCCCGCAGGTGGCCGGGCTCACCCGCTCCTGCTTTGCCATGACCGAGCCCGCACCCGGCGCAGGGGCCGACCCCTCGATGCTCACCACCACCGCCGTGCGGGATGGCGACGACTACCTGATCAGTGGCGGCAAGTGGTTCATCACCGGGGCCGAAGGGGCCGATTACGCCATCGTCATGGCGCGCATGGAAGACGGCACGGCCACCATGTTTTTGACCGACATGGACAAAGCGGGCATCACGCTCGAGCGCAGCATGGACGCCATGGACAACTGCTTCACGGGCGGTCATGGCGTGCTGTGCTTTGACAACTTGCGCGTGCCCGCCACCGACGTGCTGGGCGAAGTGGGGCAAGGCTTTCGCTACGCGCAAATCCGGTTAGCTCCGGCTCGCCTGACGCACTGCATGCGTTGGCTGGGCCAAGCCCGCCGCGCGCACGACATCGCACTCGACTACGCCAGCCGACGCCAGGCTTTTGGCAAACCCCTGGCCGAGCACGAAGGCGTGGGCTTCATGCTGGCCGACAACGACATCGACCTGCACACCGCACGCCTGCACATCTGGCACACCGCCTGGCTGCTCGACCAAGGGCAAAAAGGCGGTTTCGAATCAAGCCGGGCCAAAGTGGCCTGCTCAGAGGCCGAATGGCGCGTGGTGGACCGCTGCGTGCAAATTCTGGGCGGTCAAGGGGTGACCGCCGAGACGCCCGTGATGCGCATCTTCATGGACATGCGCGCCTTCCGAATTTATGACGGCCCCAGTGAAGTCCACCGCTGGAGCATGGCGCGCAAGCTGGTTTACAAGGCGCAGCAGGCGACATAGAGTCTTGCTGGCCGATCTCACGGTTGACCCCCATCTGTGCCAAGCCGTCCAGGCCCCCTGTTGGCGCTTGGCTGAACCCGTTGAAGGCTAGCGCGCTGGCTTCAATACCCAGCCGGTCAAGCCAAAGGCAAAAAATGGCGTTGCCCAAACAAGCGCGCTCAGATCAAAGGCACCAACGCGCCATCCATCGACAAATTGGCTCCGTTGATGTAACTCGCTTGGCTGGACGCCAAAAAGACGACCGCAGACGCAACCTCCTCTGGCCGAGCAATACGCCCCATCGGCAGCTTTTCGGTCAGTTGCAAAAGAGCAGTTTCGGTAGAAATAAGCCGGCTCTTGGCGTCTGCAGCGATGGAATTCTCCAAACGCTGCGTCAAGGTGCTACCGGGATTGACGGCATTGACCCGAACGCCTTGCCCGGCATACGCGTTCGCCAGGCCAGCGGTCGCCAACATCAAGGCGGCATTGGCGGCACCGCCCGGCAGGTGCAAAGGGCTGGCCACCTTGCCGCCGTTGCCAACGACATTCACGATGGCACCCTGACCACGCACAGCCATCTTTTTGATGACGGGGTCCATCATGTTGATGTAACTGAAGAACTTCGATTGCATGGCGTTTTGCCAGTCCTGCGGTTTGAGGTCTGCGGCTGCCGTCTTTTTGGCAGCGCCGGCCGAATTGACCAGCACATCGATCGGACCACCCAAGCCTTCTGCCTCGGCAAGGGCCGCCAGGGCAGCCTCAGCCTGTGTCAGATCTGCTGCCACCACATGAATTTTGCAGCCTGCGGGTGCTGTCAGCCCCAGCTCTTGTTGCGCCGCTGTCAACGTTTCCGAATTGCGCGCCACCAAGGTCACATGCGCGCCCTCTTGCAAAAATGCGCTGGCGCATGCCAACCCGATGCCCTTGCTGCCGCCCGTGATGAGGATGTGCTTGTTTTGAAGATGGAGGTTCATTGATGGGCTTGGTTCAAGTGATTAAAAAGGGAGGTCATCGGGATTGCGGCACGGTCATGGCGATCAGCTCCGCAACATTGGCCATTTGAGGGAATCGGCCCAGCGCCTCCAACAGTTCGTCGGCATGGCAATGCGGCGCCCCCCAAGCGGCGAGCTCGCGAAACTTGCGTGCCAGTGCCTCAGAGGTCATGGGTGCTTGCGCCCCAAGGATCTCGCGGGTGATCAAACGCCCGCTTTGCAGGTGAATCACCACCCGAGCTTCTTCAGTGCTCAGGCGTTCGTCTGCCACGATCTTGACCTTTTGACGGCAGTTGCGAACGAGCACATCATTCACAGCAGCATCGGTAAATGCTCGCACACCGGCTTGGCCCCGCGTGATGGCCATGGCCACCGCATGCTGAAGGCTGAGCTTGGATTCAAGTCCATCAGCCGGATGAAGGCGGTCTGCACGTATTTGCGACAAGGGATGAACCGTGACCGTGATGTGTTCAATTTCATCCCCGGCATGGATCGGGTCATCGGCCATGCCCAAGCAGGCGTCCAATGTGGGGTGCAGCAAAAAGCCGCACGGGTAGGGCTTGAACGTATTTTGTGTCGCTACCCAATGTTGTCCCAAGCCTTCGCAAAGACCCGCATCCAGAGGTCGTGACCCCATGACTTCGGAGAACCCGAACCGTGCCTCCAACACCCGGTCGTTGGCCGTGATGCCATGCCTTGCAAGCTGTGCCGCCACCAAGCCGTTGCGCGCCGCATGGGCAATGTTCAAGCTCTTGGCCATGGTGCCCAGACTGGCCACCAAGCCACCCGACTGTGTGGCGGCATGGCCCATTGCCCAAGCCATTTCCTGGGGACTCAGGCGCATCAGGCGTCCTACAGCAACCGCAGCACCCAAGACGCCGCAAGTGGCCGTGATGTGCCAACCCCGCTCGTAGTGACCGGGCGAAACGGCCAGACCGATTCGGCACTCCACCTCCATACCCAACAAAAACGCATGCAAGAAATCCTCGCCGCTCACGACCGTCTGACTGGCCCAGGCCACCAGGGCCGACGCCACTGTGCCCGCAGGATGAATTCCCGTCGGCCAATGCGTGTCGTCGTAGTCAAGGATGTTCGAAGCAAAAGCGTGAAGCAATGCAATGGTTGCAGGGTCAAACTTTTCAGCGCGGCCGATCAGTGGTGCATCACCGCGGCCGAAAGGCGCTAGCGCCAAGAGCAGTCTGTCCAAGGCGGGGTCACCTGCGCCACCGAGGGCACAGGCAAACCAATTCATCCATGATGAAGCAGCCGACGATCGAGTCGCCGCATCGACATCAGTCCACTTCGACTCAACCGCCCATTGAGCAAGCGCATGCGTTGGAGATGCGCCATCCAGCAGCTTCATGAAAGAGGCCGCAACACCAGAGACAGCATGCTGAGATCCATGCTCAGTTGGCCACGATGCCTGCTTTTTTCACCACCGGGCCCCAGCGGTCAAGTTCTTGCCGCACGTAGCTGGCCGCTTGCTCTGGCGTTCCGCCTAGGGCCTCTGTTCCTTGGGACGCAAAGCGCTCGAGAACGTCGCTCGACTTGAGCGCCTGGTTCACTTCGCGGTTCAAGCGGGCAATGATGTCAGGCGGTGTGCCAGCTGGCGCCATCAAGCCGTACCAAAGTGCGACATTGACCGAAGGAAAGCCCAACTCAGCAAAGGTGGGCGTGTTGGGCAACAGGGGGTTTCGTCGAGGACTGGCAGCGGCCACAGCCCGGATCTTTCCGCTCGTGATGTGTGGCAGCAGTGACGGTGCGCCATCAAACATGACTTGGACTTGTCCGCCCACCAGGTCTGCCACAGCGGGGCCGCTACCGCGGTAAGGCGCATGGATCATGTCGATCGATGTTGCCGCGGTGAACAACTCGCCCGCCATGTGCGGTGCACCACCGTTGCCCGACGAGGCGAAGGCCAACTTACCAGGCCTTTGCTTGGCCAGCGCCACAAACTCAGGCAGCGTTTGTGCTTTCAATTCAGCGTTGATGGTCATGATCAACGGCAAGCTTGCCAGCATGGTGATGGGCGCGAACGATGTGATGGGGTCGTAGGGCAACTTGGCCATCAAGTGGGGACCAATGCCATGCGTTGTGATCGAGTTTTGCAGCAAGGTGTAGCCGTCGGGCGCTGACTTGGCGACGAAATCGCTGGCCAATGAGCCGCTGGCGCCCGCCTTGTTTTCCACAACAACGGGTTGCCCCATCGAGGTGGACAACTTGGCTGCCAGCAATCTGGCGATGAAGTCTGCAGCGCCTCCTGGCGGCACTGTGACGATGAGTTTGATCGGACGGTTGGGGTATGCGCCAACGCTTTGCGCTTGGGCCCATGTGCCCGCCAAAGCGCACACCACTGCGCAGACATATTTGGTCAGTTTGGATGCCATCGAAAACCTTTGAATGGAAGATCTGAACGGAAAAAACGCGTGGAAAGCTGACTCAACAACAGTCTCCGGCACTGGCGAGGTGCTGTTTTGTTGGAGAACTGCTTGGTTCATCCTAAACGAGATCGGCAAAAAAGGCCGAACGGTTGTGACAGGCTTTCAAAGACCGCAAACGCCAATCAACCCGCTTGGGGCCTCACCCTTTGACTGAACGCGCGTCACAGCTTGGCTGCTTCGAGGGTGTCCCTTGTCTGCATGGCCACACGGCGTGCAGCCGCTGCAAAGTCTTCGCCGCTCGAGGCGTAAAGCACCGCACGCGACGAATTGACGATGATCGGGCCGGCGCTGGAGCCGTCGGCATGGGCGCGCCAGCCGGCCTTGACGGTGGTGACCGCGTCGCCGCCTTGTGCGCCCACGCCGGGGATCAAGAGGGGCAAGGTGGGAGCGAGTTCGCGCACGCGCTCGATCTCTGCCGGGTAGGTCGCACCCACCACCAGGCCGAGTTGGCCGTTCAGGTTCCAGGGGCCTTGGGCCAGTTTGGCAACGTGTTCGTACAACAAAGGCTGACCCTCGACCGAGGCCAAACGCTGGTTTTGCAGGTCATCACCGCCGGGGTTGGAGGTGCGGCACAGCAAGAAGGCGCCTTTGCCTTCGTACTTCAAATAAGGGGCCACCGAGTCCCAGCCCATGAAAGGCGAGAGGGTCACGGCGTCGGCGCCGTAGCGCTCGAAGGCTTCTTTGGCGTACTGCTCGGCAGTCGAGCCAATGTCGCCGCGCTTGGCGTCCAGGATGATGGGCACATGCGGGGCCACACGGCGCATGTGTTCCATCAGGCGTTCGAGCTGGCCTTCGGCACGGTGCGCGGCGAAATAGGCGATTTGGGGCTTGAAGCCGCTGACCAGGTCGGCCGTGGCGTCGACGATGGCGGCGCAAAAGTCGTAGATCTTGTTGGCGTCGCCCTTGTAGCGGTCCGGGAACTTGGTGGGCTCGGGGTCCAGGCCCACGCAAAGCATGGAGCCGTTTTGGCGCTCGGCGGCGCGCAGCATGTCGAGGAAGGTCATGGGGGATGATTTTAAGCGGCGCCCCACACGCGGCGCTTCACTGCGAAGCCAGCAGGTCCGTGGGCAAATTGAGGATGAAGTCGTTCAGGCTTTTGGCATCACGCCCGGGGCGCATGTGGTCGCGCATCGAGAAAACAGCCGCATCGGCATCGCGCACGCGCAGGGCCTGAACAATCTGTTCGTGCTGCTCAAAAGAGGTCTGCAAACGGCCCAGGGCACCAAAGGCGTGGCGGCGGTAAACGCCTGTGCGAAAACGGATGCGCAAGACTTCTTGCCGCAAAAACGGGTTGCGTGTGCCTTGGTAAATGAGCTCATGAAACGCCAGATTGAGCTTTTGCCAGCCCTGCAAGTCCTCGGCAGCGGCCACCAGGCGGCTTTCTTCGTGCAATGCGAGCAGCTTGTGCAGGTCTTCTTCGGCCATGCGCTCGCAGGCCAGGCGCACGGCCACGGCCTCCAGCTCGGCCAGCAACTCCCACAGGCTGAGCAGTTGCTGCAGGTTCATCTTGGTGACGGTGCTCCCGCCCCGGGGCATGTTGCTGACCCAGCCCTGGGCCTGCAACTGGATGAGGGCCTCGCGAATCGGTGTTTTGGAAACACCGAAACGCTCGGACAAAGCCCCTTCGTCGATCGGGTCCCCAGGCAACAAATCACCCTTGGACATGGCTTCTTCCAAGTGCAAACGGATTTGGTCGCTGACTTTCATGGGGCGTTTCTTAGGGCTAACACTGATATTTTGGCATATTGCTTTGCATACAGATATAGACTATAAATATATTTATGGATGGTGACTTTGTTTTTAAAGTCATCCAACACAACATTTATGGCCAAAATTCAAGCTTCCTCTGCACTTTCACGCTTCAAGGTCATCGACCTGTCCCGCGTCCGTGCGGGCCCCAACTGCGTGCGCATCCTGACCGATTTTGGTGCGGATGTGGTGCGCGTCGAGCCGCCTGAAGGGGTCGATCCCAACGAAGCGATGTTTGCCGCCAACCGCAAGGGGGGCGATTTTCAGAACATCAACCGCAACAAACGCTCGATGACGCTGAACCTCAAGAAAGAGGGGGCGATGGACATCCTCAAACGGATGATTGCCGAGGCGGATGTGGTGGTGGAAAACTGGCGGCCCGATGTGAAGGACCGCCTGGGGCTGGATTACGCGTCGCTCAAGGCCATCAACCCGCGCATCATCTTGGCCAGCATTTCCGGCTTTGGGCAGGACGGTCCCTATGCTTGGCGGCCAGGCTTTGACCAGATCATCCAGGGCATGGGCGGGCTGATGAGCGTGACGGGTGAGCCCGAACACGGCCCCATCCGGGCGGGCCTGGCGGTGGCCGACCTGAGCGCCGGGCTGTACTGCGCCATCGGCATTTTGGTGGCCTTGATCGAGCGCGAAACCTCGGGCCAGGGCCAGTGGGTGCAAAGCTCCTTGCTGCACTCGCAAATTGCCATGATGGATTTCCAGATGGCCCGCTACCTGAACGACAACGACGTGCCCGTGCAGGTGGGCAACAACCACCCGACCAGCTCGCCCATGGGCTTGTTCGAGGCCAGCGATGGCTGCTTCAATTTGGGCGCATCGGGCGAGGGCAACTGGAAGCGCTTTTGCGAAGTGCTGCAAAAACCCGACTGGTACCAAGACCCGGAATTTGTGACCGAGCCGTTGCGCGTCAAGAACAGGGAGCGCCTGAACCGCTTGATCGCCGAAGAGTTTCCGAAGAAAACCGTTCACCAATGGGTCTCGATGCTCAACCAAGCGGGCGTGCCGGCCGGGCCGGTCTATACCGTGCCGCAGGTGTTTGAAGACGAGCAGGTCAAGCACCTGCAAGTGACCACCACACTGCCCACACAATTTGGCAAGGACATGCACTTCATCACACAACCGGTGGTGCTCAGCCGCACGCCGTCCAAGGTGGTGGCCCCGGCCCCAGGCTGGGGTGAGCACACCGACGAGGTGCTGGGTGATCTGGGTTTTTCGGCCACTGACATTGAGGGCTTCCATGCCCGGGGTGTTGTATGAGCGAAGGCCGCATCGATCTGAACGTGCAAGGCCATGTGGCACAGGTCACGATCGACGACATCACCCGGCACAACGCGATGAGCCTGTCCATGTGGACGGCCTTGCTGGCCGCTTTTGAAGAGATGGACCGCCTTACAGAGGTGCGTGTGTGTGTGCTGCGCGGCGCGGGCGAGAAGTCCTTTGTGTCGGGGGCCAACATCAGCGAGTTCGAAACCCAGCGCAACTCCGAGGCTTCGGTGGTGCATTACAACGACATGGTCAAGCGCACCCAGCAAGCGATTTTTCGATGCCGCGTGCCGGTGATCGCGGCCATCAGTGGCATTTGCTATGGCGGCGGGCTGGGCCTGGCCTTGAGCTGCGACCTGCGTTACGCCGCACCGCATTCGCGTTTTCGCATGCCTGCGGCCCGCATGGGCTTGGGCTATGACTGCGAGAACATGAAAAGCATTCTGAACAACCTGGGCCCCCAGGCCACGGCAGAGGCTTTTTACACCGCACGGGTCTATGACGCGGCCAGCGCGCAGGCCATGGGCATGGTCCTTGCAGTGGTAGATGATGTTTTTGCGCACTGCACCGCCTTGGCCCATGAGATCGCAGCCAACGCGCCCTTGACCATTCAGGCCGCCAAGAAAACTTTGGTAGCACTGGCAGAAGATGAAGAAGACATGACGTCAGTGGAAACCGCCATCGACGCCTGCTTCAAAAGCAACGATTATGCGGAAGGCCGGCTGGCTTTCGCACAAAAGCGGTCCCCCTTGTTCACCGGCCAATAACCCCCAACCCAGGAGTATTCAGATGAAACTTTTGACTTCCCTCATCGGCTTTGCACTGTCGGTCTCAACCGGCATGGCTTTGGCCTTGGGCCCAGCGCCCGCCCCCCTCAAAGACAAAGCCACACTGACAGTGGGCTACGTCAAAGTGGGCCACCTTTCGCCCATGCTCTTGGTCGAAGAAGAGCTCAAGAAGATGAACATCGAAGTCAAGCGTGCCGAGTTCGTGCGCTACGCCGATGCCCGCACCGCCTTGCTGTCCAACTCGGTGGACGTCTCGGCCGTGGGCGCGGGTGACCTGGCCATCGTGGCCGGTCAAGGCAGCAAAAACCTGATCGGCCTGACCGGTGTGGGCAGCTCGCCCAAATACCTGGTGGTGCGCAAGGGCGTGAAAATCGACGACTGGGCAGACATCAACGGCAAGAAAATTGCCATTGCCCCTGGCTCAGCCGTCTGGTTCCAGTGGGCCATGACCTTGATCGAGAAGAACATTCCCTACAACTCGTTCACCCCCGTGAACGTGCAAGGTGGTGGCACCGCCTTTGTGCAGGCCATGAAGCGCGGCGACATCGATGCCATGGTGCTGTGGGAGCCCTTTGAGTCCCAAGCCGTGGCCGAAGGCGATGCGTACTTCTCGCAAAAGCTCGAGTACAGCCAATCGCGTGCGGTGGGTGCCGAGCTGGGCATGTTGGCCGCCTCTGGCGAAGCCATGACCCAAAAGAAGGAGCTGGTGCGCCGCTTCCTGTGGGCTTACCTCAAGGCCGAAGAAACCCTGAGCAAGAACAAAGACGTGTTTGCCGATGCTTATTCCAAGTACACCGGCTTGCCACTGAACGTGACCAAAGAATCGGCCAAGATCATCAAGCTCGGTGGCGTGCTGAACAAGGACCAGGTCTCGCGCTTGGCTGAAGCCGCCTTCAAACAAGGCATTGTGCAAAAAGACGTGACCAAGGAAGCCGCCGCCCTGTACGACGACTCCATGGTTGTTGAACTCAAGAAGTAATCAGGCAGCACCCTCATGGCAAACGCTTCTCTCGATACCCTTCGTCGGACAGTGCTTGGCATGTTGGTGCCGGCATTGGTTCTGATCGTCTGGCAGGTGGCAGGCAGCCGTCCCGGCATGGCCGGCATCCTGCCCACCCCCATGCTGGTTTTGGAAGGCTGGCACGGCTGGATTTTTGGCTCGCCCGGCATGGGCCTGAACCCCTACCTGGGATCCTGGGTGTCCAACGTCCAGTACTCCTCAATGCGGGTGGCACAGGGCTTTGTTCTGGCGGCCCTGATTGGCGTGCCTTTGGGCTTGCTGATTGGCTGGAGCCGTCTGGTTCAGCAGCTGTTTGACCCGCTCATCCAGAGTCTGCGCCCGATCCCGATCACCGCTTGGCTGCCGTTTTCGATTGCCCTGTTCGGCATCCGCGACATGGGGGCCATCTTCCTGATTTTTCTGGGTGGCTTTTATGCCATCGTGGTCAACACCACGCAAGGCGCACGCGATGTCGAGCGCAACCTGGTGCGGGCCGCACTCATGATGGGGGCCAGCCGCAAGCAACTGCTGTATCGGGTGGTGCTGCCAGCGGCCATGCCCTCCATCTTCACCGGCTTGCGCATTGGCCTGGGCATCTCCTGGACGGCCGTGATCGTCTCCGAAATGGTGGCTGTCAAGTCGGGCCTGGGCTATGTGCTGTGGGACGCCTACTACGTGGGGCGCATGGACATCGTGCTGGCCGACATGGTGTCGATCGGCATCATGGGGTTTTTAAGTGATCGCCTGATCGTTTTCATCGAAAGCAAGGTTTTGGTCTGGCGCATGCTGCAAAGCCATTGAAACAACTATGTCTCACATTTCCATCGACAAGCTCTACAAGACCTACCCGGGTGCCACACCCGTCAAGGCGCTGGAAGACATCAACCTTCAAGTGGCCCCGGGTGAACTGGTGGCCCTGCTCGGGCCTTCGGGCTGCGGCAAATCCACTTTGCTCAACCTGATCGCTGGATTCGAGCAACCCAGCCAGGGCCAGCTTTTGGTCGACGGCCAAGGCGTGCGTGCGCCCGGACCGGATCGGGGCGTGGTCTTTCAGGAAGCCGCGTTGTTCCCTTGGCTGACCGTTTGGGAAAACGTGATCTTCGGACCCAAGGTGCAGGGCATGGCGCGCAGCGAGTACGAAGACCGCGCCCATGAAATGATCAAGATCGTGGGCTTGAGCGATTTCAAGAACCATCTGCCCGTGCAGTTGTCGGGCGGTATGCGCCAACGTGTGGGCATTGCCCGCATCCTGACACTGGGCTCGCGCGTCTTGCTGATGGACGAGCCTTTTGGTGCCCTGGATGCGCAAACCCGATTGACCATGCAGGAGCTGCTGCTCAATGTGTGGCAACAACTCAAGCCCACCATCATCTTTGTCACCCACGACATCGACGAGGCGATTTTCTTGGCCAGCACGGTTTACGTGATGTCGGCTCGGCCGGGCCGCATCCAGACCAAGATCACTGTGCCACTGGCGCGCCCACGCACCGTGGCCGACACCGCCAGCGAAACCTTTGCCTCGCTCAAACTCGACATCCTCAACCTCATTCGACACTGACATGGCCAACCCCCGCATTCCCTACCGCTTCTCCAACGATGGGCCAACGCTGAAGGCCGCGCCTGAAGGCGCCATCATGGTGCACTTGGTGGTGAACGTGGAACACTGGCAATTCGAGTCGAGCATGCCGCGCACCATCATCACACCGCCGCACGGCAAAGAGACGGTGCCCGATGTGCCCAACTTCAGCTGGGCCGATTACGGCATGCGCGCGGGTCTGCCGCGCATTCTGCGGGCCATCCAGGACCGCGGTCTGCCCGCCTCCACCAGCTTCAATGCCGGGGTCATCACCGCTTACCCCCAAGCTGCGCAAGCCATGCACGATGCGGGCTGGGAATTCATTGGCCACGGGGTGCACCAAAAAAGTCTGAACCACAACCAGGGTGAGTCCGAAGAATCCCTGATCGCGACCAGCCTGGACATGATCGAGCGCTTCACGGGCCAGCGCCCCAGAGGCTGGCTCAGCCCCGGTCTGCGCGAAACACACGACACCCCCGAGTTGCTGAAAAAGCAGGGCGTGGACTACGTGTTTGACTGGGTGGTGGACGATGTGCCTGGCTGGATGCAAACACGCAACGGCCCCTTGCTGGCCTTGCCCTACAACCTGGAAATCAACGACTCGATCGTCTACGCCATCGAAAAACACACCAGCGACGAAATGTACGAACGCCTGGCGCGGACGCTGGCCTTGTTTGAACGCGAAGCGGCTACGCACCCCCGGGTGCTGGCCATTGGCCTGCACCCGCACCTGATTGGCGTGCCCCACCGCTTTGCCAGTTTTGAGCGCATGCTGGACTTGCTGATGAAGTCGCCCCAGGTGTGCTTCATGAACGGGGGGCAGATTGCCGACTGGTACACCGCACAGGTGCCCGCACCCACTGTTTGACGGTGCTCGCCTGGTGCGCAAGCTCAAGTTTTGTCACGATTTTGAAACCCGGACCAGCCCTTGGGCTGGCACCATTTGCAGGCCCTTTGCATGAACCTCGAACTCGATCAAAAACAAGTCATCGTCACGGGTGGCTCCAAAGGCATTGGCCTGGCCATTGCGCTGAACTTTGCCCGTGAAGGCGCCAAGCCGGTGCTGGTGTCGCGCCAGCGCAGCAACCTGGACGCCGCTCTGGCAGCTTTTGCCAAAGAGGGCTTGCCTGCCCCCGCGATCGCGGAAATCGATTTGTCGCAACCCGGCTCGGACCGCGCTTTGTTCAACTTGTTCCCGTCTGCGGACATCCTGGTCAACAACGCCGGCGCCATTCCGGGCGGCAGCATCCACGACATCGCCGAAGACGCGTGGCGTGCGTCGTGGGAACTCAAGCTGTTCAGCTACATCAACCTCACACGCTTGTACCTGGGAGCGATGGAGTCACGCGGACAAGGCGTGATTTGCAACATCATCGGCATGGCCGGGGCTGCACCGCGCTACGAATACATTTGCGGCTCTGCGGCCAATGGCGCTTTGATATCGTTCACCCAAGGCATTGGCGCGGGCAGCGTGCGCAAGGGCGTGCGTGTGTTCGGCATCAACCCCTCCCCCACCCGCAGCGACCGCATCGAAGGCGTGCTCAAGCAGCAAGCGGCCAGCAAACTGGGCGATGCCTCGCGCTGGCTGGAGATGACCCAGAAATTGCCCTTTGGCCGTTTGGCCGAACCCGACGAAATCGCCCGACTGGCCGTCCATTGCTCGTCCCCCGTCTGCGGCTACCTCAGCGGCACGGTCTTGCACGTCGACGGCGGCCAACAATACGCACCCAACTGAAAACACCATGCACACAGAAAACAATTTCGAATCCCTGCGCGACGGCGTGCGCAGCGTGGTCTCCCAATTCGACTCGCGCTACTGGCAAGAGATCGACGAGGCCCGCGCATTTCCCGAAAAATTCGTTCAAGCCCTCACGGCGGCTGGCTGGCTGTCGGCCTTGATCCCCGAGGAATACGGTGGCTCCAACCTGAGCCTGGTGGAAGCCAGCGTGATCATGGAAGAGATCAACCGGGCTGGCGGCAACTCCGGCGCCTGCCATGGCCAGATGTATGTGATGGGTTGCGTGGTGCGCCACGGCTCGCAGGCCCAAAAAGAAGCCCTGCTGCCCAAGATTGCCAGCGGCGAGTTGCGCATGCAGTCGATGGCGGTGACCGAGCCCACCACCGGATCGGACACCACCCAGCTCAAGACCTTTGCCGAGCGCAAAGGCGACCGCTACATCGTGAACGGCCAAAAGGTCTGGACCTCGCGGCTGCAGCACTCAGACTACATGCTGCTGCTGGCGCGCACCACACCTTTGGCCGAGGTGAAGAAGAAATCCGAAGGCCTGTCGGTGTTTCTGGTGGACTTGCGCGAGGCCGTGGGCAAATCGATCACGGTGCGCCCCATCCGCAACATGGTCAACCACGAGACCAATGAAATCTTCATCGACAACCTAGAGATCCCGGTTGAAAACCGCATTGGCGAAGAAGGCAAAGGGCTCAAATACATCCTCGATGGCCTCAACGCCGAGCGCATCTTGATCGCTGCCGAGTGCATTGGCGACGGTTACTGGTTCGTGGACAAAGCCAAGGATTACGCCAACCAGCGCGTGGTGTTTGACCGACCGATCGCCAAGAACCAGGGCATCCAGTTCCCGATCGCCCGGGCCTTTGTCAACGTCGAAGCCGCCAGCCTGATGCGCTACGAAGCGGCCCGCCTGTTCGATGCCCAGCAGCCCTGTGGGGCCCAGGCCAACATGTCCAAACTGCTGGCCGCCGATGCCTCGTGGGAAGCGGCCAACGTCTGCCTGCAAACCCATGGCGGCTTTGGTTTTGCAGCCGAATACGACATCGAGCGCAAGTTCCGCGAAACCCGTCTGTACCAAGTGGCCCCGATCTCGACCAACCTCATCCTGTCGTATGTCGGCGAGCATGTCTTGGGCATGCCCAAATCCTATTGAAGGCGTTTGCACCCATGGCTCTTCCTGAAATCTGGGACACCTTGCAGCTGCAGATGCACGACGATGGCGTCTTGCAGGTCACCCTCAACCGCCCCGATGTCGGCAACGCGATCAACACCCGCATGGGTCAGGAGTTGCTCGACCTGTGGCTGCGCCTGACCGACGATGCACAAGGCGTGCGCTGTGTGGTGCTGACCGGCGCGGGTCCGAAAATTTTCTGCGCAGGCGGTGACCTGAAAGAGCGCAATGGCATGACGCGTGCGCAATGGACACACCAGCATGAGATTTTTGAACGTGTCTCTTGGGCCTTGGTGGATTTACCGCTGCCCGCGATCGCCGCGGTCAATGGCCATGCCTATGGCGGCGGTCTGGAGCTGGCCCTGTGTTGCGATTTCATTTACGCCAGCACCAGCGCACGCTTTGCCTTGCCCGAGGTCACGCTGGGCATCATGCCCGGCATGGGCGGCACGCAAAACTTGCCCCGCGCCATCGGTGATCGCCGCGCCAAGGAGCTCATCATGACGGGCCAAGCCTTCAATGCCCAGCAGGCGTTGGAATGGGGCTTGCTCAACCAAGCCATCGAGCCCGAACAGCTCTTGGGCCAAGCCCTGAGCACGGCGAAAACCCTGGCACGCAATGCCCCACTGTCGGTGCGGCAAGTCAAGAAATCCATCCGCTACGGCAGCCAGATGGAATTGCGCACGGCTTACCGGTTTGAAATCGAGGCCTACAACCAGCTCGTGGACACCGAAGACCGGCGCGAAGGTGTGTTGGCCTTCAACGAAAAAAGACCGCCCCGCTTCAAGGGACAGTGATGCGCCTCGCCACCCCAACGCCCTGGAGCGAATGGCTGGTGGCCGCGTTGCGCAGACCTGTGCACCGGTCTGACCGTGAGCGTGCTGCCCTGCACCTGATCGACTGGCTGGGCTGCGCGCACCTGGGACAGACCACCGAGCTGGGTGCGGTGTTGCGGCAATGGGCGAAGGTGCAAGCGCCCGGCCCCATTTGGGTGTGCGGTCACCCGGGCTTGCAGGCCGCAGAAGCGGCCCGCTGGCATGGCACCTTGGGCAGCAGCCACGAAATGGACGATGTACACCGCGAAGCCGTGGTGCACCCGGGCGACACCGTCATCCCTGCCGTGCTGGCCATGGCCCAGCGCGAAAATGCCAGCCCCGAAGCCTTGCTCGATGCGGTGGTGGTCGGCTACGAAACCGCCATCGTGCTCGGGCTGCTCAGCGGGCCGGCCCACTACGCCCAGTGGTACAGCACCGCCACCACTGGTGTCTTTGCCAGCGCCATGGCCTGCGCCCGCTTGCTCAAGCTCGACGCCACTCAGACGCAACACGCCCTGGCCTTGGCCGGCATGCAGTCTGCGGGCGTCTGGCAATGCCGACTGGAGCCAGGCCTGGCCAAGCAGATGGCGGCTGGCCACAGCGCCCAAGCGGGCCTGGTGGCCGCCGACATGGCGGCAGCGGGCATGACCGGCCCCTTGTCCATCCTGGAAGGCCCACTGGGTTGGCTGAAGGCCACTGGCGGCAATCTGGACGCAGCGCGGGCGCAAGCCCTTTTACAAACCCCAGTCGAGCACGCCTGGCGTGTGCACGAAGTCAGCTTCAAGCCCTGGCCCGCCTGCAGGCATGTGCACCCCGCCATCGAGTGTGCGCTGCAGCTGCATGCCCAAGGGATAGTCCCCGATCAGATCGCCAGCATGCGCTTGGAAACCTATGGCGTCGCCCTGTCGTTTGCAGACCAGCCCCATCCTCAAACGGCTTTGCAAGGCAAGTTCAGCTTGCAGCATGGCGTGGCGTGGAGCCTGCGCCATGGCGGCTTCGGGCTGGAGGCCACCGGGCCAGCGGCTCTGGCAGACCCGGCTTGCGCCGCGCTGCGCGAACGCGTGACTGTGGCCTGTGGGCAGGAGCAAGACCGGGCATACCCGCAAAGCTTTGGCGCACGGCTGCACCTGCAAATGGCCAACGGCAGCCAACACAGCAGCGAAGTGGTCAACGTGTTGGGCGATCCGGAAAACCCCTTGAGCCCTGAACAGGTGAGGGCCAAAGCGGCCCAGTTGCTGCAAGCCAGCGGCTGGGCGGTTGCGCAGGCCGAGCAACTCATCGTGCTGGTTGGGGCGCTGCCGCAAGCCAAGGCCTTAGGGCCTTTGTGGGACAGCCTGCAAGCCGGGCCTCAGTCCCAGAAGGTGTCGAGCGCACAGGCCAGCGAAAGCAAGCGCTCGTCCTGACCGGGCGCGGCCAGCAACTGGCACGACACCGGCAAACCTTCGGTCGGGCAAGGAAAGGACAAAGCGGGCGCGCCCAGCATATTGGCCAGGCACGCCCAATCGGCCTGGCTGGCGGGTGCGGCGTTGGTGTGGGCAAAAGCGGTGTGCGGCGTGGTGGGCAAGAGCAGGACATCGATGTCTGCGAACACTGCGCCGGCCTGCGCACGCAAGCCGTCGATGGCAGCCTGACTGGCTTGCCGTTTTTCAGGGCCCAACCGGGCGCCGTAATGCAGCATTTTTTGCAGGCCGGCACTCAAACCGGGCAGCTCAGGGCCCAAAGCGTTCAGCCAGTAATCCGCCCCCTCCCACTCGCTCATGAGCAAGGCGTGCAAGCGGTTTCGGGCGGGCGACCAATCGGGGAAGTGCACGGTTTGCACCTGCGCACCCAGCGTCTGCAGACGCTGCTGCGTGGCCTGCCAGGCTTGGTGCACAGTCGGGGCCATGTCCACCTCGTGGGTTTGCGGCAGGATGCCCACGCGCAAACCGCGCCACACGCTGGCCTGCGCAACGGGTGCCAAGCGGATGCCCAAGAGGCAAGCCATCGTTTGCGCGAGGTCGTGGCCACTGCGCGCCAATGGGCCCGCCACATCCAGCGTGGGGCTCAGGGGCACGATACCGTCCATGGGGATGCGCGTGCGCGTGGGGATCATGCCCATCACGCCGCAGTAAGCGGCCGGAATGCGGACCGAGCCCATGGTGTCGGTGCCCATGGCGATGGTGCACAGGTGATCGGCCACGGCAGCGGCCGAGCCACCGCTGGAGCCGCCCGGCGTGTGCCCCTCGCGCAAGGGGTTGATGCAGCGGCCATACACCGGGTTGTCGGTGGTGGCCCCCAAGGCGGCTTCGTGCATGTTGAGTTTGCCCAGCAGCACCATGCCGGCATCGCGCAGTCGCTGGTAAACGGGCGCATCGTGTTCAGGCATGCGCTGTGCGTAGGCCGCTGTGCCTGCCGTGCAGGGCATACCGACCACATCGATGTTGTCTTTGAGGGCCATCACCACCCCATCGAGCGGCCCCAGCGGCTGCCCGCCGGCCAATCGCTTGGCACTGGCCTGGGCCTGTTGCAAGGCCAGCTCTTCGCACACGTGCACAAAGGCCTGCAGTGCCGGGTTGCGCTGCGCGATGCGTGCCAAGTGCGCACGGGTCACGGCCACAGGGTCGGTGAGGCCTTGCGCATAAGCCTGCTGCAAAGCGGCCGAATTCAAAAGGGTCAGGTCCTGGTGCATGGTCAGTCAGGTGTCGGCCGCTTGTCGGGCCGGTGCAGGGGGGGTGCTGGCGGGCCACAGCACAGAAGCAATGGCCAGCACGATCAGCACGATGGCGGCCCAGTCTTGCCAATGCAAGGCTTCGTTGAGGAAGTAGGCCCCGCTGAACACGCCCAGCACTGGAATGAACATCACACTCAGCGTGGAGGCCAGCGGCGGCAAATTGCGCGCCAGCGAGAGCCAGGCCGCTTGGGCAAACACAAACACGCCAAAGGCGTTGTACACGATGGCGACCCAGGCCATCTGAGGCGGTGGCCCCCAATGGTCACGCTCAAATGCAAAGGCCAGAACACTCATGAGCACGCTGCTCATGCAGGTCATCCAGAACACCAAGGCCAATGTCGGCGCCTGGATGCGGGTGTGGCGGATTTGCTGCGTGCCCAAACCCCAAAAAGCGGCCGCCACCAGCCCCAGCACCACGCCCAGCGGTTTGCCCGAGATGGCGCTCAATTCATGCCAGAGCAACAGCACCACCCCCAAAGCCGCACACCCCACCCCGAACCAGCCCCGCCAGCGCAGCGCTGCCCCGTACCAAAACACACCGATCATGGCGGAAAAAATCGGCATGGTGTAACCCAGGATGGCAGAGCGGCCACTCGAGAGGCTTTGCACCGCCAGCATGATCAGCATGTGCCAGACCAGCATGTTGGTGGTGGCGAGCATGAAGAGCTCTTTCCAGTCGGCCCTCGGAATCCTGAAGGGGACTTTTTTGACATACAGCACGAGCGCCAGAAAGGGCAGCCCCATCCACATGCTCAAACTGCGAAAAGACAAAGGCGGGAAGTGGTTCACGCCCAACTTGAGCATGGGCCAGTTGAAACCCCAGACCAAAGTCAGCGTGATCAGCAGCGTGATTTGTTGTCGGCTCAGGGTCATGAAGGCCATGGTAGCGCAGGCCCATGGCCTTCGCTGACCAGGCGGCGACAAGCCCCTCGCCTGCGGGCAGCGCGCTGAGCTTACGAGCCGCGCACCACGCTCATCGCCATCACCAGATCGGCCCAGGCTTTGGCCTTGTCGGGCAAGTTGCGCAGCAGTATGTCGGGGTGATAAGTCGCCACCACAGGCACGCCTTGGTAACTGTGGACTTGGCCACGCAATTTGCCCAGCGGCTCGGTCGACTGCAGCACCGCCTGAATGGCAAACCTGCCCATCAACACAATGACTTTGGGCTTGACGAGGGCCACCTGCCGCGCCAAATACGGCTCGCACGTGGCCAATTCTTGCGGGCTGGGGTTGCGGCTGCCGGGCAGTGGGCACTTCAAGCTGCTGGTGATGTAAACACCCCTTTCGCCTTTCGCCTCACGGCTCAAACCTACTGCTTTGAGCATGTTGTCGAGCAGTTGCTTGGATGGACCGACAAAAGCCTCACCATGCTGGCCGTCGGCTTCGACAGGCGGGTCACCAATGACCAACCAATCGGCTTGCACATCCCCCACACCCAACACGGCCTGCTGGCGATTCGCGCACAAATCACAGGCCCGGCAACTGGCCACGGTGGCTTGCAAGGCGGCCCAGTCCATCTGGTCCACGCCCTCGGCCAGGGGCTGACCCACCCGGGCAAGGGCCGGTGTGGGGGCTGGGGCCGCAGGACGCGAGACGGGCAACGCTGCGGGCGCAGTTACCGCAAGGGCCACCTCCGGCGCTGCAGCAAGGGCCTGAACCTCGGGCTGTTCCTCGGCGGTGCGCTGCGGCCACCACACGCGCACGCCCATCTCGGCCAGCATGGCGCGTTGGCGGTCGTCCAGGTCGAATCGGGTGGGGTCGCTCATGTTGGGCTCACAGTTTCAAACTCATCACCACCGCATGCTCACGCTGCTGGCGGCCTGCAGGATAGTAATCCTTGCGGATGCTGACTTGCTTGAAGCCGTAGCGCTCGTAGACTTTCTGTGCTCGCAGATTGCTTTGCCGCACCTCCAGCCACAACCATTGCGCCCCTGCATGGCGAGACATGAGCGACAAAGCGTCCAGCATCATGTGCCCCCAGCCTTGCCCCTGGTGCGCAGGGGCCACGGTGATGTTGAGCAAATGCATCTCTTCAAAGCCGCGCATGGCCAAAAAGTAGCCGAGCAATTCGCCATCGAGCCACAGGCACTGGGCATCAAACAAGGGGTTGAGCGAGTCCCGAAAATTGCCCGATGTCCAAGGGTGGCTGTAGGCGGTTTGCTCGATGGCCATGACCGCGTCCAAGTTGTCCTGTGTCATGGGGGCCAGCGTGACACGGTTGCGTGTGGCCTCCGAAGGCTGCGGGCGTGTGGACAACTTGTCAGCGCTCATGACCGCACTCATGGCTGCGCCGTGGCCTTGGCCAAAGCAGACTGGGCCTGCAGGGCTTGTGCCTTCATGGCGTCGCGCTCGGCGGTGGTGTTGGCCACTTTGTCGCGGATATAGAGCGGCATGGCTTGTTCGGCCGGCACCGCCAAACCCTGCGCCCACAAGGCCGGGGCCAGGCGCAGCAAAGCGGCAGCGGTGGGCAGGGCCTCGCAGCGCAAACCACCGGACACCCCCTGCAACAAACGATCGCCGTAAGCGGCAAAGGCATTGCCCGCCTGCAACACCATGCGGCCCTCGGGCATCTGCAATTTTTCAGGGGCACCCACCTGCAAGGGTGCGGCTTCCTGCCAAAGCCCGTGGCTTGCCCCCGGCACGGGCTGCCAGTGGTAAACGGCGCTGTAGACCTCGTCCATGCGGGCATCCAAAAGCGCCAGCACAGAGAGCGCGGTATCGGGCGCGAGAGCCCCCGCTTGCACTTGCGACCAGCGTGCCTCTTCGGCCACGGCCAGCAGGGTGTCAACAGGCAACACCGGCAGATCGACCCCAAAGGCCAAGCCTTGCGCCACAGCGCAGGCCGTGCGCAAGCCGGTGAATGAGCCCGGGCCCCGGCCGAACACGATGGCGTCGAGCGAGGCCAGCGGCATGCCGGCCTCGTCCAGCAAGGCCAGCACCGCCGGGATCAAACCGCTGGAAGCCTGTGCGCCACCGGGCAGGGTTTGGCTCCAGACCTGCTGGCCGCGTGCCACGGCCAAAGACAGCACATCGGTGCTGGTGTCAAAGGCCAGCCAACGTCGCTCAGCGCTGCCGCTCATGGCCGACCTCCAGGTGGGGACGACAGGGGAGCGACCTCGGGCTTTTTGACCTGCCGCACGCCAAACAAAATGCCGCCTGTGACCAGCGCCAGCCCGGCCAGCAAATTCCAATGCATGGGCTCGCCCAGAAACCACACCGCACCCAAAGCAGACAGGCCCGGCACCAGGGCCGTGATCATGGTCGACCGCACCGGGCCGTAGTGGCGCACCATCTGGGTGAAGGTGATGCCCGAGATGACCACCGAGCCCATGCCCTGGAACACGGCCTGGAACAGGACCTCGGTCCAAGGCACCTGCATCAAATGAGTAGGCAACAGCCCCAGGCCAATCAAAGTGAGGTACACGGGCACAAAACTGACAAACGCAAACGCGGTGATGGCCATGGTGGCTCGCACCGCGTCCAGCCCATGCCGGCGCACCGTGATGCTGTAACCCGCCCAACAGCAAGCGGCGGTCATGAACAGCAAATCGCCCTTCCAAACTTCGCCGCCGTCAAAAGCCATGAGCAAGCTGGCTCCGCCCACCAGCACATCGCCCAGCACAATGAAACCCAGCCCCAGTGTGCGGGCCGATGACACTTGCTCACGCAAGACCAGCCAGGCCAGCAAGGTGGTCCACAAGGGCAAGCTGCCGGGCAAGAGCACCGAAGCATGGGAGGCCGGCGCAAAAAAGAAGCCTGTGTAAGCCAGTACGGCGTAAAGCAAGCCCCCCAACAAGCCGGCCTGCACGGTTGGGGCCAAGGGCAAAGGCGACAATCCGCCCAAAGAGCCCACTTTCTGCCCGGCCTGGCGAGCGGAGCGCATCAGCCACCAAGCCCAAGGCAACAAGATGCTGCTGGCCCCGAGAACGCGGGCCAGCGCGATGTCCAGGGGCAGCAAGCCCCGTGACGCCGAAGCCCGCGCAATGACAATGAAACCGGTCCAGATGAGCACCGTGATGACCGCCGAAGCCAGACCCACGGTTTTTGAAGAAAATCGCATGGCCCGAATCATACGGGGCCACAGTGCAAGCTTGTCCTTTGCCGCCGGATCTTCGCCTGTGCCCGTTAGACTTGCGCGATGTCCGCTTCCCGCGCCAGGCGCCCATTTTTGTTCACACTCGCCCACGCCGCCAGTGCAGCGCTGGCCCTGAGCAGCGCGCTGGTCTGGCCGGCCAGCGCCCAAAGCAGTGCACAAAACAGCCGCCTCACCCACACCGAGGGGGACCAGCAAACCCCTGGTGGCCGCGCCCACGCTGCGCTGCCCCGGCAGGTCCTGCAAACCCTGCAAAAGGCCCAAGTTCCCCCCTCGGCCCTGAGCGTGCTCATCGCCCCCCTGCCCAATGGCCCAGGGTCTGGAAAAGCCTTGCCACGGCATTTGTCACACCATGCGCAAGCCAGTGTCAACCCGGCCTCGGTCATGAAACTGTTCACCACCTACGCCGGCTTGAGCCTGCTGGGGCCGGATCACGTCTGGCGCAACCGGGTGTACACCGACGGGCCTGTGCGCGATGGCGTGCTGCAGGGCAACTTGGTCGTGCGCGGCAGCGGCGACCCCAAGCTGGTGGTCGAGCGCCTGCAGGAATTGCTGAACCAAGTGCGATCAGCGGGTGTGCGCGAGGTGCGCGGGGACATCGTGCTCGACCGCAGCGTGTTCGACGTGCGCGAACGCAGTGAGCCCTTTGATGACGAACCCCTGCGGCCCTACAACGCGGGCCCCGACGGGCTGCTGCTCAACTTCAAGGCGGTGGTCTACAAGTTCACGCCCGACGCCGCCAGCGGCCTGGTGCAGGTGCGCTTTGAGCCACCGCTGGCGGGTTTTTCCGCCCCCACGCAATTGCCGCTGACACAGGCCCCTTGCAGCGACTGGCGTCGCCAGCTCCAAGCCGACTTCAGCCAGCCCCAGCAAGTGCGCTTTACAGGACGCTACCCCGCCAGCTGCGGTGAGCGCGAATGGCCGGTGGCCTACCCCGAGCCCGAAGCCTATGCGCCCCGCGTCATGCAGGCCCTGTGGCAAGAAGGGGGCGGGAAGCTCACGGGACAGGTGCGCTACGGCCCCCGCCCTGCATCGGCTCGGCTGCTGCTGGAAGCGCCCTCCTTGCCCTTGTCCGAGATCATCCAAGACATCAACAAATTCTCGAACAACGTGATGGCGCAGCAGCTGTACCTGACGCTGTCGAGCGAAATGGGCGCACCCGGGCGCTTTGAGGCCTCGCGCTTGCGCCTGTCGCAATGGTGGCGTCAAGGCTTTGCCGGTCACGCTGAGCCGGTGCTGGACAACGGCTCGGGGCTGTCACGCCATGAGCGCAGCACCGCGCAGGCCCTCACCGCTTTGCTGCAGGCCGCCCACGCCAGCCCGCACGCCCGGCACTTTGTCGACTCGCTGGCCATTGCCGGGGTGGACGGCACCGCCGCCCGCCTCAAAGACCGCAGCCCGCAGTCGCCCGTGATCGGCCATGCCTGGCTCAAGACAGGATCGCTGCGCGATGTGGCCTCGGTGGCCGGTTATGTGCAGGGCCAAAGCGGCCAGCGCTACACCCTGGTGGCCGTGCTGCACCACCCCAACGCCCACCAGGCCCGGGCCGCGCTCGACCAGCTGCTGGAATGGACGGTGCGCGACACCGCGCCACCTGCCCAAAAAGAACAACCGGACCGTGCCAGACATGGCGCACTTCGTTCCTCGCGATGACGGCTTTTTTGTCAGTACGAGGCCAGCTTCGCCATCCATGAGCGCCTAAAGCCCCTCCCCCAAAGCACACCATGAACCTCATCGACTGGGTTGGCTCTTTGGCCGCCATCCTGACCACCACCAGCTTCATCCCGCAAGCCTGGCAGACTTTTCGCACGCGTGACGTGAGCGGCATCTCATTGGGCATGTACAGCCTCTTCACCGTGGGCGTGGCCCTGTGGCTGGTCTATGGCATCTTGATGGTGGCTTGGCCCATCATCATCGCCAACGCCATCACCACCAGCCTGGCGCTGATGATTTTGGTGATGAAGTTGCGTTACCGCTGAAGCCGCGTCAAGCCGCAGCCCGCTCAAGTCGGTCGCGCACGCCTTCCCACTCGGGCGTGTCGGGCGGCAGCTGCACCCAGATTTGCGTCACGCCCCGGGCGTCCAGGTCGCGCAAGACACTGAACAAATCGTGCGCGGCTTGCTCGGCTGTGCTGGCTTGCTCACGCCACAACACGCCTGCACCCGCGCCTGCACCCATGACGGGGTCGCTGGCAGGGCGCTCGGCCGACCAGACCCCCAGATTGTTGGCGTGCGGCCCCAGGGCCTGCAGTTTGGCCGCGATGTCTGGCGCCGACAGGAGGCGCACCTTGGCGCGCGGAGCGTAATGCGACGCCAGCGTGCCCGAGGCGCGGGGCGCGGGCTGACCCAGTGCCGCTTGCGGCGCGTCTTTACCCAGCACGGCGCGGCCGCAAGCCGCTTCAATTTGCGCCCGCGTGATGTGTCCGGGTCGCAGCAAAACGGGCTCGCCCCGGGTGCAGTCGATGATGGTGGACTCGATGCCGACAGCGCATTCACCACCGTCCAAAATCAACAATTCAGGGCCCAACTCGGACTGCACATGTGCCGCGGTGGTGGGACTCACGCGGCCAAAGCGGTTGGCGCTGGGGGCCGAGACGCCCAGCACGCCCAACGGCAAACAAGCTTGCAACAAAGCTTGCGCCACCGGGTGCGAGGGGCAGCGCAGCCCGATCGAGTCTTGTCCGCCCGCCGAAGCCGTGGCCACGCCGCTGCGGCGCGGCAGGATCAAGGTGAGGGGGCCAGGCCAAAAAGCCTGCATCAAACGCTGCGCAAACTCGGGCACCTGCACCGCAAACAAAGGCACCTGGTCCTGACTGGCCACATGCACGATCAGCGGGTGGTCGGCAGGGCGGCCTTTGGCCGCAAAAATTTGCGCCACCGCCGCATCGTCGTTGGCGTTGGCCGCCAGGCCATACACGGTCTCGGTGGGCAGGCCAAGCAACTGACCGTCACGCAAAGCTTGCGCAGACTGCGCGATGGCGGCGTGCGAGGCACTCAGGATCATGGTGGTCTTTAAAACGCTTCGATACCGAGCAAAACGGCCGCCTGCAAGGCCGTGGCACGCACGGCCTCAGGGCTGGCAGCCGTGATGTTCAGGTGGCCCATCTTGCGGCCGGGGCGGGCCGACAACTTGCCGTACAGGTGCAAGTGCGTGCCAGGCAGCGCCAGCACCTGCGCCCAAGCGGGGCTGGTCGGGCCTTTGCTGGTGGTGCTGACTTCGGGCCACAGATCGCCCAGCAGGTTGAGCATGATGGCGCTCGAATGCTGGCGCGGCTGCGTCAGCGGCAAGCCCGCCAGCGTGCGCACCTGCAGCTCAAACTGGGACTGATCGCAGGCATCCAGGGTGTAGTGGCCGCTGTTGTGCGGACGCGGCGCCATCTCGTTGACCACCAGCTGGCCACCTTCGAGGAGGAAAAACTCCACGCACAGCACGCCCACGTAATTCAAACCCTCGGCAATTGCGCGGGTGGCGGCCACGGCTTGGGCGGCCACGTCGGCGGGCACAGCGCCGTCGTACACGCTGGTCACGGCCAGAATGCCGTCGCGGTGCAGGTTCAGTTGCACCGGAAAATTCACCAGCTGGCCGTCGGCCCCCCGCGCCACGATGACCGAACACTCGGCCTTCAGGGGCAGCATTTTTTCGAGCACGCAGGGCACGTTTTTCAATTGGGCCCAGTCCGCAGCCAGTGCCTCGCGGGTCTGGACACGGATCTGGCCCTTGCCGTCGTAGCCCATGCGCGAGGTCTTCAAGATGCCCGGCAGCAAATCGTCGCCCACAGCCGCCAGTTGCGCGGCGGTCTCGATCACGGCGTGCGGCGCGACCGGCACCCCGCAGCGCACAAAGTGGGCCTTTTCGGCAGCGCGGTCTTGCGCAATCGCAACCGACTCGGACGCCGGGGCCACCGGGCGGTGGGCGCCCAGGGTCAACAGTGCAGGGGCAGGCACGTTTTCAAATTCGGTGGTGATGGCCGCGCAGCGCTGCATCAACTGCGCCAGCCCTTGCTCGTCCAGGTAATCGGTCTGGATGTGGTGGTGGCTCACCCGTCCGGCGGGGCTGGCCGCATCGGGGTCGAGGACGGCGGTGAAATAGCCCATGGCCTGCGCCGCGTGCACGAACATGCGGCCCAGCTGGCCACCCCCCATCACGCCCAGCGTGGCCATCTGGCCATTGACCATGGACCCGGGCAAGATGGCGCGGCTCATGCAGCACCCACGGGTGGGAGTTTCATGGCGCGCGCAGCCGCCGTTTGCTCGGCGCGGAAGGCTTCGAGTTTTTGGCGCAGCGCCGCATCCTGGTTGGCCAGCATGGCCACCGCAAACAAAGCGGCATTGGCCGCGCCCGCTGCGCCAATGGCAAAGGTGGCCACGGGCACGCCCTTGGGCATTTGCACAATGCTGTGCAGCGAATCGACACCCGACAGCGCCTGGGTTTGCACCGGCACACCCAGCACCGGCACCACGGTTTTGGCCGCGATCATGCCCGGCAGGTGGGCCGCGCCGCCCGCGCCTGCGATGATGGCCTGCAAGCCCCGCTCGGCCGCGCTTTGTGCATAGGCAAACATATCGTCCGGCATTCTGTGGGCCGAAACCACGCGGGCGTCGTGGGGGATGCCAAACTGTTGGAGAATCTGGACTGCGTGCTGCATGGTGTCCCAGTCGGAGCTGGAACCCATGACGACGCCGATGAGCGCTTGAGTCATTGGGTGCTTTTCGTGATCAATGTCGAATTTTAAGGTTTCGCCCCAGCCGGAGCCGAAACACAACCCGGAACACTGCCCGCCATGATGGACGTCACGATACAAAATTTTGAAGCCGAGGTGATTGAAGCCTCCATGACCACGCCCGTGTTGGTGGATTTTTGGGCACCTTGGTGCGGTCCTTGCAAATCGTTGGGCCCGGTGCTCGAAAAAGTCGAAACCGCTTACGAAGGCCGCTTCAAACTGGTCAAGATCAACTCAGACGAAGAGCAGCAACTGGCCCAGGCCTTTGGCATCAAGAGCATCCCGACCTGCGTTTTGCTCAAAAACGGTCAGCCGGTCGATGGCTTCATGGGCGCTTTGCCCGAAGGCCAGGTCAAGCAGTTCCTGGACAAACACCTGCCCGCCGCCGAGGAACTGCAGGCCCAAGCTGCCGCCCAAGAAGCCCAAGAGCACCTGCAAGCGGGTGACGCCCAAAGTGCCCGCGCCGCTTTGGAGCAAGCCCTGGCCACCGATCCCGGCAACGACGACGCCCGCTTCGATTTGGTCAAACTGTTGATCGGTGAGGGCGAGCTGGCCGAAGCCGCCGCCTTGCTGGCCCCGGCCATGGCCCGCATCCCGGTGCCGCTGCGTTTTGAGGCGCAGACCCAATGGCTCAACGCGCTGGAGTTTGTGACCCAGGACCCGCGTGGTCAGTGGGAATTGGCCCAGTTTGACGAATTGATTGGCCAGAACAAGCGCGATTTCGAAACCCGCTTTGCCAAAAGCCGCCTCTTGATCGCCGTGGGCCAATGGGAAGCGGCCATGGACGAGTTGCTGGAGATCATCATGCGCGACAAGAAATGGGACGACGAAGCCCCGCGCAAAACCTTTGTGGCCCTGCTCGAGCTGATGACGCCGCCCAAACCCAAAACGCAAGACGGCACGGGCAAATCGGCCGGTGGCATCGAGTTGATGGGCAAAGCCGCTGTGCAGGAAGACCCGTTGCTGGCCATGATTTCGAGCTACCGCCGCAAGTTGAGCATGGCGCTCAACTGAAAAGGCGCATGGGCGCTGGCCGGCTCAGTGCCGGCTCAGCGCTGGCGCGGTGCCGAATCAGTGGGTCGGTCCCGCCTGTCGCTCGATGTCCCGGCGCATTTTTTGCAGCAAGCCCAGCGCCATGAGCACCTCACCCACCACAAACATGGGGCCCACCAGCAAGCCCACCACATCGTCCACAAAAGCGGGTTTGCGGCCTTCAAAGTAATGCCCAATGAACTGGATGGCCCAGCCGAGCACGAACAGGCCAAGGCCGGCCTGCCACACCGTCAGGCCCCAAACCGCTGACCAAGCAGGCACTTGGTGGGCGGCCGCGATCAAGGCCCCATTGACCAGGGAGGTCGCCAAACCCAACAACAGATCCCCCCGCGTCAGGTACCACAGGCTGGTCAAGGCCCAAGCACACCAAGCCAGCGTCAGCGCGTGGCCCATGACTTCCCACGACGGGGCCAGGAGCAAGACGCCGATCGACATGAAGATGAGGGGAATGCCCAACAGATGGGTGACGATGTTGCGGCGATCGCGGTGGTAATGGGCGTACTGCACCATCAAAGGGGTGGCCGATCGGAAAAGGTTCATGCAGTGCTCCGGTGGGTGCTGGCGCCTGAATGGCCCACAGGCTCACCCTACCCACTCAACGACAGGAAAGCCTGCATTTTGGCGCGCTTTGCGGGTGCGTCAAGGGTATTTGCGAGCACTGGGCAGTGGCCCCTCGCGGCTTGCAGCGGCCAAAGCGGCCGCTCAACCCAGCAGGCGCTGCATCGCTTCTTGGTATTTGGCCGAGGTTTTCTCGATGACCTCGCGCGGCAGCCGAGGCGCAGGTGGCGTCTTGTCCCAGGGCTTGCCGTTGACCAAGGCCGTTTCAAGCCAGTCGCGCAGAAACTGCTTGTCATAACTGGGCGGGTTAGCGCCCTCGGCATAGCTGGCAGCCGGCCAGTAACGCGAAGAATCGGGCGTGAGCACCTCGTCCATCAGCACCAAAGTGCCATCGGCGTCCAGGCCAAATTCGAACTTGGTGTCGGCAATGAGGATGCCTTTGGCCGCAGCGATGTCGCGCGCCGCTTTGTACAGCCGGATGCTGATGTCGCGGATGCGGGTGGCCAGGTCGGCACCGATCATGGCCACGGTTTGCTCGAAAGTGATGTTTTCGTCGTGCTCGCCCACGGCGGCTTTGGCCGCCGGGGTGTAAATCGGCTCGGGCAAGAGGCTCGCGTTTTTCAGGCCGGCGGGCAACTGGACACCGCACACGGCCTGGTTGTCTTGGTATTCCTTCCAGCCGCTGCCGGCCAGATAGCCGCGCACCACGGCCTCGACCGGGATGGGCTGGAGGCGCTTGACCAGCATGGAGCGGCCCTGCACCTGTGGCACTTCATCGGCCGACACCACGCTCTCGGGGGCCTCGCCCGTCAGGTGGATTGGGCAGATGTTCAAACCCTTGGGGCCGAGCTGGTCAAACCAGAACAGCGCCATTTGCGTGAGCAGCACGCCTTTGCCCGGAATGGGCTCGCCCATGATCACGTCAAAGGCGCTGATGCGGTCAGACGCCACCATCAAAATCCGGTCCTCACCCACCGCGTAGTTGTCACGCACCTTGCCTCGCGCCAGCAGGGGCAAGGAAGTCAGGGCCGAGGTGTGGAGGGCAGAGGTCATGGCAAAACAGTCAAGCAACAAATAAAAAGGCCCGTTGAACAGTCAACGGGCCATTCGGGTCAATTATCGCAGGCTCAGTTCACGACTTGCGCCAATTCGCCCCGCGCATAGCGGGCGGCCACCACCTGCAGGTTGTCGCCCTTGATCTTGGGGGCCTGGCCTTCGCAGCCGAACTCCAGGTAGCGCTGCTTGCAGATTTGCTTGGCCGCTTCGCGGGCGGGCTTGAGCCATTCGCGGGCGTCGAACTTGTCAGGGTTTTCAAACAGGAACTTGCGGCAAGCAGCGGTCATCGCCAGGCGGATGTCGGTGTCGATGTTGATCTTGCGCACACCGTGCTTGATGGCCTCCTGGATTTCCTCGACCGGCACGCCGTAGGTTTCCTTCATCTTGCCGCCGTACTGGTTGATCATGGCCAACAGCTCTTGCGGCACGCTGGACGAGCCGTGCATCACCAAGTGGGTGTTGGGGATGCGCTGGTGGATTTCCTTGACACGGCTGATGGCCAAGATGTCGCCTGTGGGCTTGCGGCTGAACTTGTAAGCACCGTGGCTGGTGCCAATGGCAATGGCCAGCGCGTCCAGGCCGGTGGCTTTCACGAACTGCGCGGCCTCTTCGGGGTCGGTCAGCATCTGGCTGTGGTCCAGCTTGCCTTCGGCGCCAATGCCGTCTTCCTCACCGGCTTCGCCGGTTTCGAGGTTGCCCAGGCAACCGAGTTCGCCTTCAACCGACACGCCCAACAAGTGGGCCATGTCCACCACGCGGCGGGTCACGTCCACGTTGTAGGCAAAGTCGGCAGGCGTTTTGCCGTCTTCGAGCAAAGAGCCGTCCATCATCACGGACGAAAAACCCAGCCCGATCGCGCCCTGGCAAACCGCCGGGCTTTGACCGTGGTCCTGGTGCATCACCAACGGGATGTGCGGCCACTGCTCGGTGGCGGCTTGGATCAGGTGCTTGATGAAAGCCTCACCGGCGTATTTGCGCGCTCCCGCGCTGGCTTGCAGGATGACCGGGGCACCGACCTCGTCGGCCGCGGTCATGACCGCCTGAACCTGCTCCAGGTTGTTGACGTTGAAAGCTGGAATGCCGTAGCCGTTGACGGCCGCGTGGTCCAGCAGTTCGCGCATGGAAACGAGTGCCATGGTGAGAGTCCCCAGAAAGTTAAAAATTCGGCAAATCGGGCATGTACCCGACGTGTCACTGCCCGAATTTTACAGTCCGGGGTCTGACAAGGGGCTGAGCAGCGCCCCTGCGGCGCTCAGGCCACTCGGCAAATTTTGAGCATGTTGGTGCCGCCGGGTGAGCCCATGGGCTCGCCACAGGTGATGGCGTACACATCGCCCGCGCCCACAATGCCCCGTTTTTTCAGGTGCGCCTCGGCTTCCGCCAAAGCCGTGTCGCGGTCGGCGCTGGTGTCCATCAAGAGCGGCCGCACATTGCGGAACAGCGCCATCTTGCGCTGCGAACTGAGTTTGGTGGTCAGGGCGTAAATCGGGATGTGCACACGGTGGCGGCTCATCCACAAGGCGGTGGAGCCCGACTCGGTCATGGCCACGATGGCTTTGGCCCCCAAATGGTGGGCCGTGAACAAAGCGCCCATGGCGATCGACTGGTCGATGCGGCTGAACGACTGCCCCCGGAAGTCGGCATCGAGCTGCACGTCTTCGGCGTTTTCGGCCGCCTCGCAAATTTTGGCCATTTCTTCCACGGTTTCCAGCGGGTATTTGCCCGCGGCGGTCTCGGCGCTCAGCATCACGGCGTCGGTACCGTCCAGCACGGCGTTGGCCACGTCCGACACCTCGGCGCGGGTGGGCACCGGGTTGGTGATCATGCTCTCCATCATCTGGGTGGCGGTGATGACCACCTTGTCATGCACCTTGGCCAGCTTGATCATGCGTTTTTGCAAGGCGGGCACGGCGGCGTTGCCCACCTCCACGGCCAAATCGCCCCGGGCGACCATGATGCCGTCGCTGGCTTTGAGGATGGCTTCGAGGTGCGGAATGGCCTCGGCGCGTTCGATCTTGGCGATCAGGCCGGGTTTGTGGCCGTATTCGGCACCGGCCACATTGCACAGCTGGCGGGCCATTTCCATATCGGTCGCGTTTTTGGGGAAGCTCACCGCCACATAGTCGGCTTTGAGGCTCATGGCGGTTTTGATGTCGTCCATGTCCTTGGCGGTCAAGGCCGGGGCGGTGAGGCCGCCGCCTTGCTTGTTGATGCCCTTGTTGTTGGACAGCTCGCCGCCGAGCTTGACGGTGGTGTGCACCTGTTCGCCCTTGACCGCGTTGACGGTGAGCACGATCAGGCCATCATTGAGCAGCAACACATCGCCGGCTTTCACGTCGCGGGGCAGCTCTTTGTAATCCAGGCCCACGCCTTGCAGATCGCCGGGTTCGGTGCGCGAGGCGTCCAGCACAAACGGTGCGCCGGGCTCGAGCATGACTTTGCCCTCGGCAAACTTGCCCACGCGGATCTTGGGGCCCTGCAGATCGGCCATGATGGCGACTTCGCGGCCAGCGCGTTGCGAGGCTTCGCGCACCAAACGGGCGCGGTCCACGTGGTCCTGGGCCTTGCCGTGGCTGAAGTTCAGGCGCACCACATTGACGCCCGCACGGATCATGGCTTCGAGCAAAGCTGGGTCACTGGAAGCAGGGCCTAAGGTGGCAACAATCTTGGTGGCGCGACGGGGCATTCGGACATCTCCATGTAATTTGGTTTCAATTCTCACACGAAAACAGTTACATAACGGGTTCTTTCCAACGGGTCCCACGAGAAGCAAGACCCTCGCCCCCCGCGTGTGGCCCGCCAAGCCGAAGGCATACACCATCTTCCCCCTGCCATGACCCTGAATTGATCCTTGTCAGCCCATGGAAACCCTCTGGCGACTAAACTCTGCTTTGAGCGATTCAATTTCAAGCGCCATGACCGCACTACACACACCCACCAACTCGGCCCCCATCACACCGGACCAGCCTTTGCCGCACCGCAAGACCTTGCGCGAGTGGCTGATTCCCCTGTCCGAGCGCAGCACCTTCCGCGCCTTTGTGCTGCTGATCACGGACTACGCCCTGTTCTTGGCGCTGATTGCCGGCACCATCGCCCTGGACGCCATGTGGGCCAAAGTGTTGTGCGCGTTGGCCGCAGGTTTCGTGATCGGCCGCCTGTTCATCATCGGCCATGACGCCTGCCACCAGAGCCTGACGCCCCACCGTGAACTCAACAAGGTGCTGGGCCGCATCGCGTTTTTGCCCTCGCTCACACCCTACAGCCTGTGGGACACCGGCCACAACGTGGTGCACCACGGTTACACCAACCTCAAGGGCGTAGACTTCGTCTGGACCCCTCTGACGGCCGCCGAGTTTGAGGCCCTCAGCCCCATGCAAAAGCTGCTCGAGCGTGCTTACCGCAGCGGCTGGGCGCCGGGCCTGTATTACATGATCGAGATCTGGTGGAAGCGCGAGTTCTTCCCCAACAAAACCCACATGCCCACCCGCCGTCCTATCTTTTTCAAGGACAGCCTGCTGGTGAGCCTGTTTGGCGTTTTCTGGATCGCCACCATCGCAGCGGCTGCCGTGTACACCGGCCAGTCGGTCTGGTTGTCGCTTTTGCTGGGTTTTGTGGTGCCCTTTTTCTTCTGGAACACCATGATCGGCTTTGTGGTCTATGTCCACCACACCCATGTGAAGGTGTCTTGGCACGACAACAAGGCCGCCTGGACCAAAGCGGCGCCCTTCGTTTCGACCACCGTACACCTGACTTTCCCCTTCAACATCGGCGCCCTGATGCACCACATCATGGAGCACACCGCCCACCACGTGGACATGAGCGTGCCTTTGTACCGCCTGAAGAAAGCCCAGGCCAAGCTCGAAGAAATGCTGCCCGGGCGCATCATCGTTCAGCCCTTCTCGTGGAAGTGGTATTTCGAAACCGCCAAAAACTGCAAGATGTACGATTTCACACGCGAATGCTGGACCGACTTCAAGGGCAACATGACCAGCCCAGTGCGTGGCAACCTGCCGCCGGCCACGCCAGCCTGATCGGGTCTTTTCCCCAAACAAAAAACCCCGCCATGCGGGGTTTTTTTGTGGGGTGATCCATCGCAATCGGCGTCTCGCGCCCAGACAAAGCGTCCAATCAGCCCGCGGCGCGCTTCATCAAAATCTCGAACGCAGGCAAAGTCTTGCCTTCCAGAATTTCCAAGAACGCGCCACCGCCGGTCGAGATGTAGCCCACCTGCTTTTCGATGCCGTATTTGGCAATCGCCGCCAGCGTGTCGCCGCCACCCGCGATGCTGAACGCGTCGGACTCGGCAATCGCCTGGGCGATCACTTGGGTGCCGTTTTCAAAGGCCGCAAACTCAAAAACGCCCACCGGGCCGTTCCACACGATGGTGCCCGCCTGCTTGAGCTGGGCGGCGAGTTTGGCCGCCGTCTCCGGGCCAATGTCCAGGATCATGTCGTCATCGGCCACCTCGGTGGCTTTTTTCACGGTGGCCACCGCGTCGGCAGCAAAAGTCTTGGCCACCACCACGTCGGTCGGGATGGGCACTTCGGCGCCACGCGCCTTCATGGCCTCGATCACGGCTTTGGCCTCGCCCACCAAATCGGCTTCGGCCAGGCTTTTGCCGATCTTCAGGCCCGCTGCCAGCATGAAGGTGTTGGCAATGCCGCCACCCACGATCAGCTGGTCGACGTTTTGCGACAGGCTCTTGAGGATGGTCAGCTTGGTGCTGACCTTGGAGCCGGCCACGATGGCCGCCAGCGGGCGCTTCGGGTTGGCCAGGGCCTTGCCAATGGCGTCGATCTCGGCGGCCAGCAAGGGGCCCGCACAAGCGATGGGCGCGAACTGGGCGATGCCATACGTCGTGCCTTCGGCGCGGTGGGCGGTGCCAAAGGCGTCGTTCACATAGATATCGCACAGCTGGGCCATCTTGCGGGCGAGCGCTTCGTTGTTTTTCTTCTCGCCTTGGTTAACGCGGCAGTTTTCGAGCAGCACGACCTGGCCGGTAGCCAGGGTGACACCATCGACCCAGTTGGCGAGCAAGGGCACATCACGGCCGAGCAGCTCGCCCAAGCGTTTGGCCACCGGCGCCAAAGAGTCTTCGGGCTTGAACGCGCCCTCGGTGGGGCGACCCAAGTGGCTGGTCACCATCACGGCAGCGCCTGCGTCCAGCGCCATTTGAATGCAGGGCACGCTGGCGCGGATGCGGGTGTCTTCGGTGATGCTGCCGTCATCGGCCTGCGGCACGTTCAGGTCGGCGCGGATGAAAACGCGTTGGCCAGCGACTTGGCCCTTGGCACACAGATCAGAAAAACGGATGACGTTCATGAGGGACTTGTCCTGTATCGGGAAATTGGGCTCGATTTTAAAAGCAGTGGCCGGGCACCCCTTCGCGATCAAGGGCTCGCGCTCACCAGACAGGGGTGGCCCTGTTTACCAGCCCAGGCCCAGGTGCAAAGGCAAGTACACCGCCATGCCGCCCACGATGGTGACCAGCACATCGCGCCGCCAAAAGTAAGCGGCCACGCCGGCGACAGCGGCGTACAAGCGTGCGTCTTGCCAAGTGCTGACCAGCTCGCCCTGCACGGTGATGATTTCAGGAATGACCACCGCCGACAGCGCGGCAATGGGCGCGTATTGCAGACCGCGCTGCGCCCAATGGGGCAGCTGCCAGGCCTTGCTGGAGATGAAAAAGAAACTGCGCGTCACCACCGTCACCACCGCCAAGCCCACGATCACCGCCAAAGACCACAGATCGGTCATGTTCATGCGGCCACCTTGGGTTCAGGGCGGATTTTTTCGACCGTCAGGCACAAGACCACCGCCACGGCAATCGCCACCACGATGTTGAGCTTGAGCGGCAAATGGTAGGCGGCCACGGCGGCCGCACCCGCCACGGCGGCCGAGAGCATGCGCATGCGCGAGCTGGCCAGCGAGCACTGGATGCCCAGCAGGCACAAGATGCCGGCAAAGCCCAAACCCCATTCGGGCGGAATCAGGTTGGCCAGGCCCACGCCCAGCAGGCTGGCCACGATCCAGCTGCCCCAGTTCAAAAAGTAGTTGCCCGCCAGATAGGCCTCTTGCCCGGTGCGCTCGTCGTCTGTGGTGGCCGGGTGCGGACAGTGCCGGATGAACAGCACATAGGTGATGTCGGCGGTGAAATAGCCGTGGAACATGCGCTGCCAGCGCGGCAGGTGCATCAGGTATTGCCGCAGGTGCAGGCTGAACACCACAAAGCGCAGGTTCACGCAAAAACCGGTCGCCAAAATCACCCAGGCCGGGGCCCCGGCCACCAAAAGCGGAATGGCCGCCAGCTGCGAGCTGCCCGCGAACACCAGCATGGTCATGGCCACGGCCTCGAACACGCTCATGCCCGACTTGACCATGGCCACCCCGGTCATCAGGCCCCAAGCCGCCACACCCGGCGCTTGCGGGGCCAGGTCGCGCAGGCCTTGCCAGAACTCGGCGCGGCGGTAGAGCGTGGGCCGGAAAAACATCAGGCCACCAATCTCTGACCCGGCAGCAAGGGGCAGCCGCGCAAGAAATCGGCCGCGCTCAGGCGCTTGCCACCGGGGCGCTGCAACTGCGTCAAGCACAGCTGGCCCTCGCCGCAGGCCACACGCACGCCAGACGCATCGGCGCTGAGCACGGTGCCCGGCGCGGCGGTCTTTTCGGCTTCTTCGGCCACGGCCTGCCAGAGCTTGAGGGTTTCCACACCGGAGGCGGTGGCCAGCGGCACGGTCATGCCCGGAAACGGGTCAAAGGCCCGAATGCGCCGCGCCAGCAGCTCGGCGCTCAAAGTCCAGTCGAGTGCGGCCTCGGCTTTGTCGATCTTGTGCGCGTAATTCACGCCCTCCAAGGGCTGGGGCTGGCGGGGCAGGCTGCCTAAGCTGGCCAGTGCCTGCACGATGGCTTGCCCACCCAACGCGGCCAGTCGGTCGTGCAGGACGGCGGTGGTGTCTTCAGGCGCCATGGTGCATGGCAGCGTCAGCAGCATGTCACCCGTGTCCAGGCCCGCATCCATCTGCATGATGGTGATGCCAGTTTGCGAATCGCCCGCCTCGATGGCGCGGTGGATGGGCGCCGCACCACGCCAGCGCGGCAACAAAGAAGCATGGATGTTCAGGCAACCCCTGGGCGGCAAATCCAGCACCCACTGCGGCAGGATCAGGCCGTAAGCGGCCACGATCATCGCGTCTGCTTTCGCAGCCAACAGGGTCTCGCGGGCGGCGGCGGCGTCTTCGGGGTATTTGCCATCGAGGCGCAGGCTGCGCGGCTGGGCAACGGGGATGCTGTGGTCCTGGGCCCATTGCTTGACGGGCGAGGGCTGCAGCTTCATACCGCGCCCAGCAGGCCGGTCGGGTTGGGTCAGCACCAGCACGATCTCGTGGCCCGCCGCATGCAGGGCGGCCAGCGCCACTTGGGCAAATTCGGGTGTGCCCGCAAAAATCAAACGCATAAGGGGGATCAGCGCCCGGCTTTTTGGGCTTTGACCATCTTGGTCTTGATGCGGCCTTGCTTGAGCGGCGAGAGGTATTCCACAAACACCTTGCCCATCAGGTGGTCCAGCTCGTGCTGGATGCAAATGGCCAGCATGCCTTCGGCCTCGATCGTGCGGATTTGGCCATCGCGGTCCATGGCCGTGACCTTGACTTGCGTGGCGCGTTCGACGCCGTCGTAAATGCCGGGCACCGACAAGCAACCCTCTTCGCCTTTGACGCGCTCCTCGTTCATCCAGGTGATCTCGGGGTTGACCAGCACCATGGGCTGGTTGCGCTCTTCAGAGGTGTCGATCACCACCAGGCGCTCGTGCACATCGATCTGCGAGGCGGCCAAGCCAATGCCGCCGGCCTCGTACATGGTCTCCAGCATGTCGTCGATCAGGGCGTGCACGCGGGCGTCTACCGCCTGCACGGGCTGGGCCACTTTGTGCAGGCGAGGATCGGGGTAGCAAAGGATGGGGAGCAGGGCCATGGCATCAACACGGAAAGGAAATCAAGGGCGTATTGTCCCCAATTTCCGATGCGCCTGCCGAAGGCAGGGCGCATCGTGTGGGGGGCAGGCCTTCAGCGACCCGCCGAGCAAGCCGCAAACAAGTCCAACTCCGGTTTGGCCCAACGGGTGCTGACCTGGCTCAAGCCCAACATCGAATGGAACAGGTGGTCGTGCGACAAGGCCTTGGCGCTCTGCGATTGCAGGCAATCCATGCGCCAATTGCGCTCACGTTGCAGGGGCTTGGACAACCACACCAGCATGGGCACATGGATTTGCTCTTTGGGGGCCAGGCTGTAAGGCATGCCATGCAGGTACAGGCCTTTTTCACCCAAGGACTCGCCGTGATCGGACAGGTACATCAGCGCCGTGGGGCGCGACTGCGCCTGCAGCCAATTCACCGTTTTGGCAATGAAGTGGTCGGTGTACAAGATCGAGTTGTCGTAGGCATTGACGATCTGCTCGGGCGGACAGTTTTGCAGCGCGTGGCTGCTGCACTCAGGCTGGAAAGACTTCATCGCTGCCGGTGAGCGCTTGTAATAAGCCGGGCCGTGGCTGCCCATCTGGTGCATCACCACCACCGTGCCTTTGGCCCGTTTGGCCGGGTCCAGCGCCGCCAAATGTTGGGGCAGCTCGTGCAGCATCACCTCGTCCAGGCATTCGCCGCCCTGGCAATAGTCGCTCACCTTCAGCGCCGTGGTCGCCACATTGGGGACTCGATCGCACACGCCTTTGCAGCCCGACTGGTTGTCCAGCCACAGCACCGCCAAACCGGCACGCTGGAGCACATCGAGCACGCTTTCAAAGCGCGCTTTGTTGTCTTCGTAAGCCGCTTTGCCCATGTGAGAAAACATGCACGGCACCGACGTCTGGGTGCTGGTGCCGCAGGACTTGACGTCGGAGAAATAGACCAGATCGCCCTGCGCCTGAATTTTGCGCAACTGCGGCGTGGTGTCGCGGGCATAACCCCCCAGGCCGAAATTGGCGGCCCTGGCCGTCTCGCCCAAAATCAACACCACCAGGGGGGCCGCAGCCTCGCTGGCGGGGGGTGCGCGCAAACTTGCGTCCTCGCCAATGGCCTGCAGGGGCTGAGCGGCCTGGGTTGCCTGCCCCACAGCCAGGCGGGTCAAGCCGTAGAGGCTGTTGAACGGGTTGATCATGTAGCGCAACTGCTTGTGGTTGCGTGTGAGCGAGGCGATGTCCTGAAACGACATCCAGAACAAGCCCAGGGCCACCAAAAATGCCAGCAAGCCCACGCCCAATTGCCGCCAGATCAAAGACCGCAGGGGCACCGCACGAATGGGCTGCCGCCAAAGCCACAGTCCCGGTAAAACCACCCCCAGCAACACCGCTGCCAGCATCGGCCAGGACAACAAGTCGCGCACCTCGCGCACATCGGTTTGCACCACATTGGCCAGCATGCTGGTGTCGATGACCACACCATACGTCAGCATGAAGTAGCTGCTGGAGGTCACGGTGATCAACAGCACCAAGCCTGCCGGCTTGAGCCATCGGGGCCAAACCCACAGGCACAAAAACCAACCCAGCAAAGCCAACAAGATCAGCCACAAACTGCCCATCGTGCTCAGCGCTCGCAGGCCTTGGGTCTCTGGCAATTTCCAAATCGCCATCCAAAACGGCAAGTTGCCCACCGTTGCCAGCCAAAAAACCAAGACCGCCAACAGTCGCGTGGGGTGCCACGCCGCGGGCGCAATAAGAAGCTTCATCACAGCGTTGTCTCAAGATACACAAGGGCTTGATTCTAGACAGGGCCCATGAAGTTGCGCTCAGGCGCCGCTCAAATGCCGTATTCAAAACGGTTGCTGAGGATTTTTGACGCAAACGCCCTTACATTCGGTGCAACGTGATGGCCACGAGCGTGCGCGATCCCTCAGACCCCTTTGACTGACCCGGCCCATGACCTCACCCCACCACTACGCCCGCATCGGAGACCTCTCTCCATCCCGCCGCTTGGGGCAAATCACCTGGGTCACGCTGATGTGCTTGCTGGCTTGGGATTTCTCCGGCCTGGACGTGGGCTTCATGCACGCGATCGCTGACAGCAGAGGATTTTTGCTGCGCAACAACTGGTGGCTGGAAACCATTTTGCACACCCGGGCCAAACAATTCGCCATCGTGGTTTATTTGGCCTTGGTGATCATGGTCTGGTGGCCCCAAGCCGTTTTTCGACAACTGACGCGGCTGCAGCGTACAGAAATCGTGGTGGGCATCACCCTGAGTTTGATCACCATCAGCACCCTCAAAAGTTTCAGCTTGAGCAGCTGCCCCTGGGAATTGCAGTCCTTTGGGGGCCAAGCGGTGTATGTCTCGCACTGGCTGTGGGGCTCGCCAGACGGTGGCTCGGGACGCTGCTTTCCGGGTGGGCATGTGTCTTCGGCCTTGGCCTTTCTGGGCCTGGCCCTGCCTTGGCTGGGTTCCGATTCGGCACCACGGCGGAAAACAGGCCAACGGATTTTGCTGGTGGTTTTGTTGATGGGCGCTTTGCTGGGCATGACCCAAACCTTGCGGGGAGCGCATTACCCCAGCCACACCTTGTGGACCGGCTTCATCTGCTGGACGGTGGTGTTGGCCAACCACTTCGTGTTTGGCCGGTTGGCCCACCGACGCCAAACCCCTGCAGCCTGAGGCCGGGACTGGCTGATTTGGCAGCGTTGCCAAGTCTAGGCAAGGCCTGCCCTTTGGACCACAATGCCTCCACAGACAGCCAACAAGGCTGCACAGGGAGACAAAAATGGTCAAAACCTCAGAAGAACTGGGTGGGTGGCTGCGGCTGGTGCTCACGCCGGGTGTTGGACCCGAAACAGCCAGGCGATTGCTCGCAGCGTTCGGGCAGCCCCATGCCCTGTTCGCGCAAAACCAATCCGCCTTGCGGCAAATCGTCTCGGCGCAGCAAGCCCAGGCTCTGGGACAAGCGCCCGATGGCTGGGCCAGCCTGACCAGCGAAACCTGGCAATGGCTGCACGCAGGAAGCACGACAGACCTGACCCGAGCCATCGTCACCCTGGGCGATGCCGACTACCCGGCCGCCTTGCTCGACATTCCTGACCCGCCCCTGATGCTGTATGCCCTGGGCCAGACCGACAAGTTGCAACCACTCAAAACACAGCAGGCCTTGGCCATGGTGGGCAGCCGCAACCCCACACCCCAAGGAGCAGCCAACGCCCGCGATTTTGCGCGCAGCCTGGCCGCCAGTGGCCTGACCATCGTCTCAGGACTGGCGCTGGGCGTGGACGGCGCAGCCCACCAAGGCGCTTTGCTCGGCGCCGCTGCCGACAGCTTGGCCACCATCGCCATCGTGGGCACGGGCCTGGACCGGGTCTACCCGCGCCAGCACCGCGAGCTGGCGCACCAGATTGCCCTGCGTGGCCTGATCCTGAGCGAATACCCCCTGGGCACGCCGCCGCTGGCACCCCATTTCCCAAGGCGCAACCGGCTGATTTCGGGCTTGTCGCAGGCCACTTTGGTGGTTGAAGCCGCCCTGCAATCGGGCTCGCTGATCACCGCTCAACAAGCGCTGGAGCAAGGCCGCGACGTGATGGCCATTCCCGGCTCAATCCACTCGGCCCAATCCAAAGGTTGCCACCAGTTGATCAAACAGGGGGCCAAACTGGTGGAATCTGCACAAGATGTGCTGCAAGAGCTGCCTCTGCCCGGGCCGCTGGCGCGTGGCTCGATGGCGCTGGAGGCTGCGGCCAAACACAGTGACACAGCCAGCAGCGGCCAGCCAGACCCCGACTTGCTGCGGGCCATGGGCCACGACCCGGTGAGTCTGGACGCCCTGCAAGCGCGTTGCGGCTGGAGCACCGCACAAATGCAGGCACAACTGTTGGAGCTGGAACTCATGGGGCACGTTGGCCGCCTGCCGGGCGGCTTGTTCCAGCGGGTGGGAGTGGGGTGAGGGCTGCATCACCCCGAACTTCATCAGGGGTCCATGCCCTCGGAGCAGCGTGTTACCCGGTCAGGCCAGGTAAGACAAAAACCCAGCCCGGCCTGACATGTTCAGACCACCGCGCCAGAGTTCTCGTCGTTCGGGTCGTTGTCTTTTTTGATCGGCTTGATCAGGTCTTCGCGCTGCAATCCCAGCCACATGGCAATGGCGGCGGCCACAAACACCGAGGAATAAATGCCAAAGCAAATGCCAATCGTCAGCGCCATGGCAAAGTAGTGCAGGGTTTCGCCACCGAACAACAACATCGACAACACCATGATCTGGGTCGATCCGTGGGTGATGATGGTGCGGCTGATGGTCGAGGTGATCGCGTTGTCGATGATCTCCACCGTGTTCATCTTGCGGTAGCGGCGGAAGTTCTCGCGGATCCGGTCAAAAATCACCACCGACTCGTTGACCGAGTAGCCCAGCACCGCCAACACAGCCGCCAACACCGCCAATGAAAATTCCCACTGGAAGAAGGCAAAAAAGCCCAGGATGATGATCACGTCGTGCAAGTTGGCGATGATGGCCGAGACGGCAAACTTCCACTCAAAGCGGATCGCCAAATAAATCATGATGCCGACCACCACGAAGGCCAAGGCTTTGAGACCGTCTTCGGCCAGCTCGTCACCCACTTGCGGGCCCACAAACTCGGTGCGGCGCAGGGTCACATCGGGGTCGTTGGCCTTCAGCGCTGTCAACACCTTTTCGCTTTGCTGGGCCGAGCTCACGCCTTTTTGCGCGGGCAGTCGGATCATCACGTCACGCGCCGAGCCAAAGTTTTGCACCTGCACTTCGGAAAAGCCCAATGTGGCCACCGTGCCGCGCACCTTTTGCAGGTCGGCAGGCTGGCTGTAGCTCACCTCCATCAAGGTGCCGCCCGTGAACTCCACCGACAGGTGCAGGCCACGGCTGAACAAGAAAAAGACCGCCAAGGCAAACGTCACGAACGAGATCACGTTGAAGACCAACGCGTTCTTCATGAACGGGATGTCTTTTTTGATTTTGAACAATTCCATGGTCTTTTCCCCTTAGTCGGCTTTCACCGCAGTGCCAGCCTCGGGCCGCCAGACGGTGCCGATCGATACCGATTTGAGTTTCTTCTTGCCACCGTACCAAAGGTTGACCAAGCCACGCGAGAAGAACACCGCCGAGAACATGCTGGTCAAAATACCGATGCAGTGCACCACCGCAAAACCACGCACCGGGCCGGAGCCAAAAGCCAGCAAGGCCACGCCCGCGATCAAGGTGGTGATGTTGGAGTCAAAAATCGTGGCCCAGGCGCGGTCGTAACCGGCGTGGATGGCCGCCTGCGGACTCACCCCGTTGCGCAACTCTTCACGCACGCGCTCGTTGATCAGCACGTTCGAGTCGATCGCCATGCCCAAAGCCAGCGCCATCGCGGCCATACCCGGCAAGGTCAAGGTCGCTTGCAGCATCGACAAAATGGCCACCAAGAACAACAGGTTCACACCCAGCGCAATGCCCGAGAACAAACCGAACACGGCGTAATAGATGACCATGAAGGCCACGATCACCAGGAAACCCCAGGTCACGCTGTTGAAGCCCTTGGCGATGTTTTCGGCCCCCAGGCTCGGGCCAATCGTGCGCTCTTCGATGATCTCCATCGGCGCGGCCAGCGAGCCGGCGCGCAGCAGCAAGGCAGTGTCGTTGGCTTCGGCCGTGGTCATGCGGCCCGAAATCTGCACCCGACCGCCACCGATCTCGGCACGGATCACAGGGGCCGTGACCACTTCGCCCTTGCCTTTTTCGAACAAGATGATGGCCATGCGCTTGCCCACGTTGTCGCGCGTCACGTCCTTGAAGATGCGGGCGCCTTTGGCGTCCAGCGTCAGATTGACCACGGGTTCCTGCGTCTGGCCGTCAAAGCCAGGCTGGGCATCGGTCAGGTTGTCGCCTGTCAAAACCACTTGTTTCTTGACGATCAGGGGGCGGCCGTCGCGCTCCAAGTAACGCTCTGCACCAAAGGGCACAATGCCGCCGGCTTGCTCGGCTGCACGCGCTTCGGTGCTCTCGTCGACCATGCGCACTTCCAGGGTGGCCGTGCGGCCCAGAATGTCTTTGGCCTTGGCCGTGTCCTGCACGCCGGGCAGCTGCACCACGATGCGGTCCAGACCCTGCTGCTGGATCACCGGCTCGGCCACGCCCAGCTCGTTGATCCGGTTGTGCAGCGTGGTGATGTTTTGCTTCAAAGCCTGCTCTTGTACCCGGCGGGCCGCTTCGGGCTTGATGCTGGCCGTCAGGCGGAATTCGCTGCCATCGGCCGCTTCTTGAGTTTGCAAATCGGCAAACTGCTCAGACAAGACACGCTTGGCCGCTTGCAGTTGCTGCGCATCGCGCAAGCGGATTTCAATGCTTTGGCCATTGCGGCTGATGCCGCCATGGCGCACGTCTTTTTCGCGCAGCAAGCTGCGCATGTCGCCCGTGATGGATTCGACTTTTTGGGTCAATGCCGCTTGCATGTCCACCTGCAGCATGAAGTGCACGCCGCCGCGCAAGTCCAGACCCAGGTACATGGGCGAGGCGTGCAGGGCCGTCAACCAAGCAGGAGAACGGGACACCAGGTTCAAGGCCACCACGAACTGCGGGTCAGCCGCGTCGACAATCAGCGCTTTTTGAATGGCGTCCTTGGCCTTCAGCTGCTCGTCAGTGCTCTGGAAACGTGACCGGATCGAAGTCCCTTCCAACGCCACGGTTTGGGGCGTGATGGCAGCGGCCTTGAGCGCGTCTTCGACCTTTTGCAAGGTCGAGGTGTCTACCTTGATGGTGGCCTTGGCCGAAGACACCTGCACAGCAGGCGCTTCGCCGTAAAAGTTGGGCAGGGTGTAGACCACACCCAGCAACATGGCGATCACGATGATCGCGTATTTCCAGACCGGGTAACGGTTCATAGTGACTCGCGTGCAGGACAAAAAAACGGGGCTGGCCCATGCCGGGCCCCATGAAAAAAGCGCGTGTGAATTACTTCAGGGTGCCTTTGGGCAAGACTTGCACCACGGCGCTGCGCTGCAATTGCACTTCCACGCCGGTGGCCAGTTCCACACCAATGTAGGCGTCACCGATCTTGCTGACTTTGCCCAGCAAACCACCGGCCGTCACGACTTCGTCGCCCTTGGCCAGCGCATCGATCATGGCGCGGTGCTCTTTTTGCTTCTTCATCTGGGGACGGATCATGACGAAATACAGGACCACAAACATCAGCAGCAATGGCAGCATGCTCATCAAGGTGGACTGCATGTCGCCTCCGGCGGCAGCGGCAGGAGCAGTTTGGGCAAAAGCGGAAGAAATGAACATGGGAACTCCAGAAAAAAGCTAATTCGGGATTTATCGGAGCCCATCGGGTGGCCCGCGAACGAAGCCGCCATTGTATGCGGCGCTATCATGCCCACTGAAAGCCTTTTTTCCCCAACGGTCAGTGTCAAAAACCGGCCTCACAGCACCGGTACAAACCCTGAGCCGCAAGGCCACCCACCCACCCTCGAGGAGCGCCCATGCCAGCTGACAGCCAACATGACCACGACCACCATGAGCACAGCAGCCTGGGCGAGATGGAACTGCGGGTGCGGGCCCTGGAAACCTTGCTGACGCAAAAAGGCTACCTCGACCCCGCCGCCGTGGACCGCATCATCGAGACCTACGAAGTCCATGTCGGGCCGCACAACGGCGCCAAAGTGGTGGCCCGCGCCTGGGCCGACCCGGCTTTCCGGGACTGGCTGCTGCAAGACGCCACCGCCGCCATCGCCTCGATGGACTACTCGGGCCGCCAGGGTGAACACATGGTGGCCGTGCCCAACACGGCGGACACACACAACATGGTGGTCTGCACCCTGTGCAGCTGCTACCCCTGGCCCGTGTTGGGCCTGCCCCCGGTTTGGTACAAGAGCGCGGCTTACCGCTCTCGCGCCGTGATCGAGCCGCGAGCTGTGCTGGCCGATTTCGGCGTCTCGTTGCCGCCGGGCCAAAACATCCGCGTCTGGGACTCCACCGCCGAAGTGCGCTACTTGGTGCTGCCCGAGCGCCCTGCGGGCACCGAAGGCTGGACCGAAGAACAGCTGGCCACACTGGTCACCCGCGACGCCATGATCGGCACGGGCTTGCCCCTGAACCCCCAAGAGCGCCCAGAGGTGACCGCATGAACGGCGTGCACGACATGGGCGGCCTGCAAGGCTACGGCCCGGTTCGCATTGAAGCCAACGAGCCTTTGTTTCATGGCGAATGGGAGCGTCGCGCCTTGGGCGTGACCGTGGCCATGGGCGCCAGCGGCCTGTGGAACATCGACTTGGCTCGCTCGGCCCGCGAATCTTTGCCCCCGCTGGACTATGTGCGAGGCCCTTACTACGCCATCTGGACCCAAGCGCTGCAAAACCTGCTGATCGAGCGCGGCCTCATCACCGCCGAGGAGCTGGCACAGGGCCACCCCATCACGCCACCGGTAGCAGGCGTGCGTGTGCTGAAAGCGGTCGAAGTGGACGCGGCCTTGGCCAAAGGCAGTCCGGCCGACCGGCCCAGCACGCAAGCGCCGCGCTTTGCTGTGGGGCAACGCGTGCGGGCCCTGAACCTGAACCCCCAAGGCCACACCCGGCTGCCCCGTTACGTGCGCGGCCATGTGGGCACCGTGGTGTTGCACCACGGCAGCCATGTGCTGCCCGATCGGCATGTGGACCACATGCTGCCGCCCTTTAACGGCGCGGCCGAGCACCTGTACACCGTCGTCTTTGACGGCACCGAGCTGTGGGGCCCGCAAGCCGAAGCCGGGCACCAGGTGAGCGTGGACGCCTGGGAGTCTTATTTAGAGGCTGCACTGGAAACTGTACCCGCATGACCCCCAGCCTGAACGACCTGGCCCAAGCCTGTGGCGACGGCTTTCCCATGCCCCCCACAGCCAACAACGGTGCTGTTTTTGAAGAACCCTGGCAGGCCCACGCCTTTGCCATGACCTTGCAGCTGCACGAAAAAGGCGTGTTCACATGGCCGCAGTGGGCCGCTGCGTTGACCCGAGAAATCCGCGCGGGCCAAACGCGGGGGGAAGCCGACGACGGCAGCTTGTACTACACCCACTGGCTCAATGCCCTGGAGCAGCTGGTGATCGAGCGCCAACTGGGCACACCCGAACAAATCCACGATCTGGAACACGCCTGGGCCGCTGCCGCCGAGCGCACGCCGCATGGCCAGCCGATCGTGCTGGACGCGACCGAAAGAGGTTCCGTTTGAACCTGCGTTTGTGGGCCATGCTGGCCTTGATGGGCAGTCTGGTGTCACTGGCGGTGGGCACCTCGTTTGCCAAAAGTCTGTTTCCTGCCTTGGGGGCCGAGGGCACCACGGCTTACCGACTGGTGTTTGCAACGCTGATGTTGATGGCCGTGTTCAGGCCCTGGCGCAGAAAGTGGGTCTGGGGCGATGCGCTGCCGCTGGGCCTGTATGGCGTCACGCTGGGCGTGATGAACCTGCTGTTTTACAGCGCCATCAAGACCATTCCTTTTGGTGTGGCGATCGCCATCGAATTCACCGGGCCGTTGGCGGTGGCGGTCTGGACCTCCAAAAAAGCGAGCGACTGGCTGTGGGTGACGCTGGCGGTGGTGGGCCTGGCTTTGCTGCTGCCTCTGCCGGGGAGCGATGCCGTCACAGCGCTGGACCCAATGGGCATGTTTTTCGCCTTCACCGCCGGCATTTGCTGGGCGCTTTACATCGTGTTCGGCCAGCGCGTGGCCCTGCGTTACGGCGGCATGGCCACGCCCATGGGCATGCTTGCTGCCGCTTTGGTGGTGGCCCCGATCGGCGTGGCGCATGCCGGCAGCGCTTTGCTCAACCCGCAGTGGCTGCTGGCCGGGCTGGCCGTTGCACTGCTGTCCAGCGCCATCCCTTATGCGCTGGAGATGTTCGCGCTGAACCACCTGCCCAAAAACACCTTCAGCATCCTGCTCAGCCTGGAGCCCGCCGTGGGAACGCTGGCCGGGTGGCTGGTGTTGTCAGAGCGCCTGACCTTGCTGCAAGGTCTGGCGATCGCGATGGTGATGGCCGCATCCATGGGCACGGCTTGGTCTGCAGGCCGTGCTGCGGCCAACAGGCGCTAACAGGGGCTCGCTCCCACAGGGCTGGGGCTTATTGGGGCTTGGGTTCTCCGGCCTTGGCCTCTGGCTTGGCTTCAGACTTACCCTCTGACTTACCCTCTGACTTGGCCTCAGACTTGGCTTCGGCTTGGGGATCGCTTTTGAGTTTTTCGAGCTGCTTGAGCAACCAGCTGCGCTTTTCGAGGCGCTCTTGTTCCAGACGATCGAGTTCCTGCAGGCGTCTGGCGCGGTCGGCCTCGGCCTTTTCCTTGCGCTCGCGGGCTTGCGCAACTTTGGCTTCTTGCGCCAACTGCTCCTCGCGCAAACGGGCCTCTTCTTGGGCTTTGACTTTGGCTTCTTCATCAGCCAGCAGCCGCGCCTGACGGACTTGCTCCTGCTTTTGGCGTGCCGCTTTGGCCCCAGCGGTTTCCCGCACACCAGTGCCCCAGGGCTGGCCGTCGAGCAGGCGCCGGATCGCGACCTCTGCAGAGATGGGCACGGCCTTGCCCTTGTCCATGGCACTGAAAAAGCCCTCACAACGGGTCTTCAAGCCACCGGGCAAGGTGCAGGCAAAACTTTGCGGATTTTGTTCACCCCAGGCTTTTTTCTGCGCCACGAATTCATCGCACCGGTTCAGCGCGCGCTGGATTTTCGAGTCTTCGGGGCTGCTTTCCTGGGCCATCGTGTCAAACCACTCATAACGCACCCGGTCCAGCTGCAAGGCCGTGCGCACGCATTGCGCCTTGGCCGGGTCCATGGCCGACAAAGCAGTGCGCCACGACGCCTTGAGCGCCGCATTGTCTTCCACCACCCTGAATTGGGTGCGGCCCTGCGTGGGGCAAGCATTGACCGCCTCGCCATGGGCGCGCTTGAATTTGCCACGCCAGCTGACCAAGACCGACTCGACAACTTCTGGCGTGATCTCGATGCGGGCCTCAAAGTCAGGGGCACGGACCTCCCGCTCCAGGGTCGCTTGGCCTTGGATCGAGATTTCGAGGTTGCACACTTGTTCGGCGTTTTGCACCCGTGCAGCCACCACCACCGTGTTGGGCTGCTCGGCCAACAGCTGGTATTGCCCGGCCTGAACAGGGGCGCTCAAAACCAGCCACCCCAACAGAAGGGCCAACAGATTTAACGCCTGCATGGCGGGTGCATGGATTGAATTGGAGTGCATGACAGAGAAGTATCGGCTCGAACCACCGAAACTTGATAGCCCGTCACCGCCCCAAAAAAACTGGCTTGCGCCGTTCGGCAAAGGCGGCGCGACCTTCGGCAAAGTCTGCGCTGCGGCTGGTCATGTGCTCACGCTCGCGCAAACGGGCCACATCGGCCTGCCCGGTTTCAATCTCGCGCAGCGACTTTTTGGTCTCTTGCACCGCCAGTGGCGCCAAAGCCAGAATGTCTTGGACCAGCGCCAGCACCGTGGCGTCCCATTCCTCGGCCGTCACCATCGCCTCAAACAGGCCCATCGCCTCCAGCTGACTGGCCGTGAAAGGGCGTGCCGTCAAAAACGCACGCTTGGCTGCAGCCAAACCGAAGCGGCTCACATACCGCTGCAGCCCGCTCGGGTAGTAATGCAAACCCAGTGCCGTGGCAGGCATGCGCCACTCGATACCCTGCAGGCCAATGCGCAAATCACAGGCCAGCACCACATCGGTCGCACCGCCATACACACTGCCGTTGAGCGCGCAAATCGTCACGGGACGCAGCGCGGCCAGGGCATCGGGGATTTCTTCAAAGAAAGTGGCGCCATGGCCGGGTTCGTCAAAGCCACCGATGTCATAACCCGCGCAAAACACCGGCTTGGGTTGGCCCGCCGTGTTGGCCGTCAGCACCAGCGCCCGCACATCGGGATCACGGTTGACGGTTTCAAAATGGGCCAACAAGGCCTTGAGGTCGCCGTTTTCCAATCGATTGCGCTGGGCTGGGCGGTTCAAGGTGAGGGTGGCCACGCCGCCCTCGATCTGCAAAACGGGGGCTGAAGCTTGCGCAAAGGGTGATGACATGGGTGAAATCCAAAACAAAAAGGGTGCCCAGAGGCACCCTGATTGTAGAAAGCCGGCTTGTGCAGCCCGCTCATGAAGTCAAGGATTAAGCCTTGGCTTTGGCCTTGGACATGGCGGCCTTGACCGAAGCTTCGGCTTGGGCGGTTGCGGCTTTGATGTTCGACTCGGCGGTGTCAGCAGCTTGCTTGGCCACTTTTTTCAGGGTTTCAGCAGCAGTCTGGCTGGCTTCGTAAGCGGTTTTGAACACGGCCACAGCGGCGTCAGAGCCGGCAGGTGCGTTCTTCAGGCTGTTTTCGACCAAGCTTTTGACGGCTTTTTCGGATTCGGCCATTTTGCTTTCGACTGCTTTGGTGAACTCGGCGCCAGTGCTGTTGGCGATGTCAGCCAAGTGACGGCCATAAGACACCGACTTTTCGAAGGCGGGCTGCACCAAAGCGGCTTGCACGGCCATCAGGTCTTGCGGCGACTTGGCACCCATCAGGGCTTGCATGTTGGAGAAAGTCTCGCCCACAGCGGCTTTGCCAGCAGCCATGTTCAGCTCAACCAGGCGCTCAAAACCGGCGAAAGCGGTTTGCGACAGGCCAGCGGCCACGTTCATGTTGGCTTGTTGGGTGGCGGTGAATTGTTCAGCGTTGAAGTTCATGGTGTGTTCCTTGAAGGGTTTTTGTTGCAATGCAGCAATTTGAACAGCATGGAGCACCCAAGGCAAGGGGAAACCCGTACTTTAGAGTCCGCTCTCCAATTGGCCGGGTGAGAGAGAACACGCTGAACGCCTCGACCTGCCCCGGTGCCATGCACGGCGCAAGGCCTTTGCCCATTGCGCGAGTCCAACTCACTACACTTGGCGCAACGCCGATTCGGCCCCAATCCCCGCGCTCTATGGAATTTCTCAGTCTGCTGTTTTTATTGGCCACGGGCATCCACTGGCTCAACACCCAAAGTCAGCGCAAACGCACCGCCCTGCTGGCCGAGCAATTGCGGCCCTACCAAATCGAAAAGCACATGGAGCAGCTCACCGGGGCCTATATGCGGGCGCTGGGCGAGGGCGATGCCGAGCGCCAGCAACAAGTCCTGCAGCTGCAAGAGGCTGCCGAACAACAACTGGCCAGCGAATTCCAAAGCCTGGCGCAGGGATTTGCCAAACTGCCTGCACCCCTGACCCGGGCTTTCAAAGTGTCTCTGCCCTACGTCGACCAGCTCTCGCCCAAAACCACCTTTGACATGCGCCGCATGCTCGAAGTGCACGCACAAGGCATCGAGCGGGCCGTGAACAACCTGCAAGGCCTCTCCCCCAAGGCACGGGCCTTTCGCATGATGGGCGAGATGTTTTTGATGCAGCACAGCTGCCACTGGTTTTGCCGCTCCAAAGCCATCGCTTCGGCCCGCATGGTGGCGCAGCACCAAACTCGCTATGAACAAGCGCTGGAGGCCGCGAGCGCAGAAACGCGACAGGCTTATTTCAGCGTGGTGCAGGGCTGAAGCCCCGGCACCCTCAACGCTCCAGCGATTGGCGCGCCGCCTGCACGATGCTGTCCGCGTCCACCGCGAAGAAGCGGCGCAAAGCCGCCCGGGTGTCGCTGCGGCCAAAGCCATCGGTGCCCAGGGTGTTGTAGCGGCGGCCCTGGGGGACGAAGGCGCGCACGCTCTCGGGCACGGCGCGCACATAGTCGGTAGCGGCGATCACCGGGCCATGGGTGCTGGCCAGCAATTGCGCCAAGTGGCCCGCGTTCTCGGCTTGCGCCATGCCGTCGCGGGCCAGCTCGCTCCAGCTGGTGATGCTCAGCACCTCGACCCCCACGCCTTGCGCCGCCAGTTGCTGCGCGGCCTTGACCACTTCGGTCAAGATCGCACCCGAGCCGAGCAAGGTCACGCGCTGTGCGGCATCGCTCGGTCCGTACACCCCAAATCGGTAGCCCCCGCGCAGCACATCGGCCTCCACGCCCGCTGGCAAATCGGGCTGCGCGTAGTTCTCGTTCATCAGGGTGACGTAATAAAACACATCGGCCTGCTGCTCGACCATCTCGCGCATGCCCGCGTCCAAAATCACCGCCAGCTCGCCCGCAAAGGCCGGGTCATAGGCCTTGCAGTTGGGGATGGTGGCCGCCACCAGGTGGCTGCTGCCGTCCTGGTGCTGCAGGCCCTCGCCGCCCAAGGTGGTGCGGCCTGAGGTGGCGCCGAGCAAAAAGCCCCGGGCGCGCTGGTCGGCCGCGGCCCAGATGGCGTCCCCCACACGCTGGAAGCCAAACATCGAGTAATAAATGTAGAAGGGCAGCATGGCCAAGCCGTGCACGCTGTAGCTGGTGGCCGCCGCCGTCCAGCTGGCGATCGCGCCCGCTTCGCTGATGCCTTCTTCCAGAATCTGGCCGTCGGTGGCTTCGCGGTAGCTCAACACCGAGCCGATGTCTTCGGGCGCATAGCGCTGGCCCACGCTGCTGTAGATGCCCACCTGTTTGAACAGGTTGGCCATGCCGAAGGTGCGTGCCTCGTCGGCCACGATGGGCACGATGCGCGGGCCCAGCGTGCTGTCTTTGAGCAGGTTGCCCAACATGCGCACAAAGGCCATGGTGGTGCTCATCTCCTTGCCATCGGCCTGCAGCGCAAACTGTCCGTAGGTGCTCAAAGCAGGTACAGGCAAACGGTCACACACCGTCTCGCGCTTGGGCAAACTGCCGCCCAAGTGGGCGCGGTGCTCGCGCAGGTAGCGCATTTCGGCGCTGTCGTCAGCGGGTTTGTAGAAAGCCAAGCCCTTGGCTTGCTCGTCGCTCAGCGGCAGGTCAAAGCGGTTGCGGTACTCGATCAGGTCTTGCTCGTCGAACTTCTTTTGGCTGTGCGTGGTCATCTTGCCTTGGCCTGCGCTGCCCATGCCAAAGCCTTTTTTGGTGTGCGCCAAAATCACCGTGGGCTGGCCGCGGTGCGCTGCGGCAGCGGCATATGCCGCGTGGATTTTCACGATGTCGTGCCCACCGCGCTTGAGCCGGTCGATCTGCTCGTCGGTCATGCCCTGCACCAGCCGCGCCAGTTCTTCGTTTTGGCCAAAGAAGTTGTCGCGGTTATAGCGCCCGTCCTTGGCGGCAAAGGTCTGCATCTGGCCGTCGACCGTGTTGGCAAAAGCGCGCATCAAAGCACCCGTGGTGTCGCGCGCCATCAAGCCGTCCCAATCGCTGCCCCAGACCAGTTTGATCACGTTCCAACCCGCACCCGCAAACAACTTTTCCAGCTCGTCGATGATGCGGCCGTTGCCGCGCACCGGGCCATCGAGCCGCTGCAAATTGCAGTTGACCACCCACACCAGGTTGTCGAGTTTTTCGCGCGCGGCCAGCGTGAGCGCGCTCATGCTCTCGGGCTCGTCCATCTCGCCGTCGCCAAACACGCCCCACACCTTGCGAGCGCTGCAGTCTTGCAACTGGCGGTGCGTCAGGTAGCGCATGAAGCGGGCATGGTAGATCGAGCTGATCGGCCCCAAACCCATCGAGCCGGTGGGGAACTGCCAAAAATCAGGCATCAGCCAAGGGTGCGGGTAGCTCGACAAACCGCGTGCGCCGCTGTCCGGTGCGGTGATCTCCTGGCGGTAGTGCATCAGGTCCGCCTCACTCAGGCGGCCTTCCAAAAACGCGCGGGCGTACACGCCGGGTGCGCTGTGTGGCTGAAAGAACACCAAGTCGCCCTTGTGCTGCTCGGTGCGGGCATGAAAGAAGTGGTGAAAGCCGGTCTCGAACAAGTCGGCCACGCTGGCATAACTGGCGATGTGCCCGCCCAACTCGCCATAAGCCTGGTTGGCCCGCACCACCATGGCCAAGGCGTTCCAGCGCATGATGGCCACCAGCCGCTCTTCGGTGGCCAGGTCGCCGGGGAACACCGGCTGGTCATCGACGGCGATGGTGTTCATGTAGGGCGTGTTCAGCTCGGGCTGCCAGCCGGTGCGCTGCTGGCGGGCCACACGGGCCAGCTCGTCCAGAATCTGGCGGGCACGTACCGGTCCCTGGGTGCCGATGAGAGCAAGCAAAGCATCGCGCCACTCGGCGGTTTCCTCGGGGTCGATGTCGAGGGCGTGCAACAGGGGTTCGTAAGGTGCGTTCATGCGCTTGACTTTACAGAGGCAGGCGGCGCATGTGCTGCGTATTTTCGCCTCCCACACCTCGATTTAAAGCACAATATGCCGAAATTAGCAGGAATTCAGCACATGATTTTGGACAACGTGGATTTGAAGATACTGGACGAGCTGCAGCGCGACGGCTCGCTGTCCAATGTGACGCTGGCCAAACGCATTGGCCTCTCGCCCTCGCCGTGTCTGGCCCGCGTGAAGGCGCTGGAGTCGGGCGGCGTGATCCAACGCTATGTGGCACTGGCCAGTGCGGCGGCGCTGGGGCTGGGTCTGACGGTGTTCATCTCGATCAGCCTCAAAACCCAAAGCAAGGAAACACTGGCCGACTTTGAAGCCCACATCGCCCGGCACGACGAAGTGATGGAGTGCTATTTGATGACCGGCGACAGCGACTACCTGCTGCGCGTGGCCGTGCGCGACATGGCGGCGCTGGAGCGCTTCATCTTGGAGCAGCTCTCACCGATCCCGGGGGTGGAAAAAATCCGCTCCAGCTTTGCGCTCAAGCAGGTGCGCTACAAGACGGCGCTGCCGCTGGCTTTGGGGTGACCGAGCGCGCTGCTCACACCCGAATCGAAAACCCACCATCCACAGCCAGGCATTGGCCGGTGATGTATTGGGCTTCGTCAGAGGCCAAAAAGGCAGCGGCCTTGGCGATGTCCCAACCGGTGCCCATGCGGCCAGTCGGGCACATGGCGTTGCGCTTTTCCACCATCTCTTCGTGCGAGGCGTACTGGCCTGCAATGGCTTTGTAGATGTGGGGCGTGTCCATCATGCCGGGCATGATGGCGTTGACCCGGATGCCTTTGCGGGCATATTCAAGCGCCATGGATGCGGTCAAGTGGTTCACCGCCGCCTTGCTGGCGTAATAAGCGGGGTAGGGGTAACCGGTGTAGCGGATCGCCGCCAGCGATGAAATGTTGACAATCGCCCCCTTGCCTTGCCGCACCATGACAGGCAACACCGCCTGGCAGGTCAAGAAGACACTCTTGAGGTTCACATCCATCGCGTAGTCCCACTCCCCCTCGCTGAGCGTCTCCATGGTGCCCATGGCCGGCAAGCCCACGTTGTTGTGCAGCACATCAATCTGCCCAAAATGCGCCACGATCTCGGCCATCACCGCGTTCACCTCATCGCTCTGCGTCACGTCGCAGCGCCAGGCCACCGCTGTGCCGCCTTCGCCAACGATCCAGTCCACCGTCGCCTGCGCCGCCGCCAAATCGATGTCGATGGCCGCAATCGTGGCCCCGTCTCGGGCATATTGCACCGCCGCCGCTTTGCCATTGCCCCAACCGGGCCCCACCGAGCCAGCACCGCACACCACGGCCACACGGCCATCAAATCGTCGAGTCATGTTCAAACGCCTTGGAAAACAGACCGCCAGCGAGACTTGTTCTAGCGCCCACCGATCACCGAGGGCAACCACAAGGACACCGCAGGCACAAAGGTAATCAACAGCACGACACCGATGGCTGCGGCCAGGAATGGCAGCACTTCCCGGTTGACCTCGTCCGAACGCGCCCCTGCAATCAGCGCACCTATGGACAGGCTGATGGCCACCGGCGGCGTGATCAAGCCGATCAGCAAATTGATGCCGACGATCATCGAGAAATGGTAGGGGTCAATGCCGAACTTGGCCGCCACGGGGTACAACACCGGACACAACAACACCAAAGAGGGGCCGTTTTCCATGAAGGTGCCCACCAGGAGCAGCAGCACATTGACCAGCAACAAAAACAACATCGGGCTGCCAATCGAGCCCAGCATCCACTCGGCAATGCGCTGGGGGGCTTGCTCGTAAGCCAAGAACCAGGACACCACCTGCGCACCGCCCAAAATGATCATGATCGACGCTGTCCCGCGAGCCGAGCTCACCAGCGCCAGCCAAAGCTTGCGCAAATTCAGTTGGCGGTGAATGAAAAATCCCACCACCAGCGCATACACCACCGCCACTGCAGACGACTCGGTCACGTTGAAGATGCCCGTGCGAATGCCCACGATCAAAAAGACCGGCATCGCCAATGCCCAAAAGGCCAGCTTGAATTCGCGCCAGATCCCGGGCAAATTCACCGCCTCTGCCGCCGGGTAGCCGCGGCGTCGGCTGATCACCACCGCCACCAACATGATCGCGCTGGCGTACAGCACGCCCGGAATCACAGCGGCCACAAAGAGCTTGAGCGGTGACAAGTTGGTCAGCACGCTGATCATCAAAAACGTGATCGATGGCGGAATGATCGGCCCCACCACGTTGGCCGCCGCCGTCAGTGCGGCAGAAAATCCGCGTCCATAGCCGGCCTTGATCATGGCTGGAATCAACACCTTGCCCAAGGCCGAAGTATCGGCAATGGCCGAGCCCGAAATCCCCGACATCAAGGTGGCCGAAGCCACATTGGTCATGGCCAAGCCGCCACGAAAACGACCAAACACGGCATTGCAAAAACCCAGCAAACGGTCGGTCATGCCGCCTTGCGACATGAGTTCACCAGCCAACAAAAACAAGGGAATGGCCAGCAGCAAAAAGCTGTCCAGCCCCTGGTAAATTTGCTGGGGAACGATCATCAGATCAATGCCACCGACAAAAATCACCGCGATCGTCGCCGACAGGACCAAAGCAAACGCAACCGGCACAGCCAAAAGCAAAAGTACTGTCAAGGACAGCAACAGCACACCAAGCATCGTCATCTGGGTATCACTCCACGGGCATGATCGAATCGACGGCTGGCGTCTGACCGCCCAGTCGCGCCAGCGTGAGCACGAGCGCCATCAGCACCGCGCCCACAGCCATCGCCGAATAAGGGATCGACATCGGAATTTCCAGCGCGGCCGAGTCTTGGTCGGCGTTGAGCAGCGCAAAGCGCACGCCGGCCCAAGCCATCACGCCGGCGGTGGCCATCACCAGCACATCCCGGACAGCGAGCAACACCACACTGATGCGCGGTGGCACCGCATTGACCAGCGCCCCCACCGATATATGACCGCCGTTGCGCAAACACGCGCCGGTGCCCAGCATGGCCATCCATGCGACCAACATCCGCGCGACCTCCTCGGTCCAAGCGGGCGCACGGCCAATCACGTAGCGCCCGAACACTTGGTAGAAAAGGACCAAGGCGACCGTCAGCAGCATCAGGCCCAGGATCACATCGAGGGCGCGCTCGATGCGCATCGCCCAAGCGATCGCAGCGTTTGGAGGCCGCTCCCCAGCGGCCTCACCGGCTGCCACAATCACTTGACAGCCGCGAACTTGGCGGCCCAAGGGGCCAGGTCCGGGAACTCTTTCGCGATGCCACCGAGTCGGCTGCGGATCGCCTCACGGTCAATGTCGCTGAACTGCATGCCCGACTTGGAGAGCTTGTCACGCAAACCGCTTTCCAATTTCGCCATCTTGTCGCTGGCTTCGAGCATCACCTTGTCGCCCTCTTCCTTGAGCAGGGTCTGCACATCGGCGGGCAAGCGCTTGAAGCGGGCGTCCGAATAGATCCAGGTCATCGCGCCGATGATGTGCCGGGTGTCGATCGCGTATTTCTGGACTTCGTTGAACTTGAAGTTGTCAATGAACTCCAGCGGGTTCTCTTGGCCGTCCACCACGCCCTGCTGCATCGAAGTGAACAGCTCGGCGGCGCCCATCGGAACGGGGCTCGCGCCCAGCATGTCCCAGGTCATTCGGTACATCTTCAGGGGCGGCACGCGCAGCTTCAGACCCTTGATGTCGTTGACATTCTTGACCGGCTTGTTGGACGTCAGCCAACGTGCGCCGCGATAGCCTGCGCCAATGATCCGGAACGAGCTCTTCTTGGCCACCTCTTCAATGAACTCGGCGCCCACCGGGCCAAAGTAAACCTTCTTGAAGTGATCGAGGTCACGGATCAAATAAGGGTACGCCTCCAGACCGGGCAGCGGGTTGTAGCGGTCCAGCGTTCCGATGGACTGCAGCACGATGTCGTTGGTGCCGATCTTCAGGCCCTCGATCGAGGCAGGCCAATCGCCGGTCGAGCCGCTGGCTGCGATCTGGATCTTCACCTTGCCACCCGAGCGTGCCTCGACCGCTTTGGCATAAGCCTCAGCGGTCTCAAACCAGATGTTCCCAGGGTTGTAGACGTGTGCCATTTTGAGCACGAGGGGTGCCTGCGCCCAAGCTGGGGCAACAGAAAGGCCAGCCACCATGGCTGCAGCACCGACGGCCTTGAGCAATGCACGTTTGTTTGTCTTCAACATCTTGTGGGTCTCCTGAATAAGGTGGGTGATTTTTTGGCAGTCATCGTGTTGATGCTGCTCAAATCAGTATGTCACCCGCCACCCACACGCCCGAAAGGGAAAACCCTAACCGTCATGCCCACCAGCGCGAATTCAGTTACCTGCGTGACAAGCTGCCAAGTAGCTGCCCACCCTTTGGCGGCTGGTGCGTTGCAGGCCCATCAGCAAAGCGTGGTCGGCCTGGGTGCAGCCGTAGCGGGTTTTCAGGTCGTGCTGCATCTGCGCCAGCAAATGCGCGGCCATCTCGGCATCGGCCAGGGCCCGGTGGGCGCGGCCTGACGACGGCAAATGGTGCAGCGCCGCCAGCGTGCCCAGCTTGTGGTTGGGCGCTTGCGGGTACAGGCGGCGCGACAGCAGCAAAGTGCAGGCAAAGGCTTGCGAGCCGTCTTGCCCGCAACGGGCCAGCTCCGCCTGCCAGAACTTTTTGTCAAAGGCCGCGTTGTGCGCCACCATGGGCCGCCCGCCCACAAAGCGGGCCGCCTCGCGCATCACCTGCTCGGCTGGGGGCGCGGCCTGCACCATCTCGTTGGTGATGCCCGTGAGCTGGGTGATGAAACTGTTGACCCGCACCCCGGCGTTCATCAGGCTCTGGTAACGGTCTACAACCTGCCCGCCTTCGAGCATGACGATGGCCACCTCGGTGGCGCGGTCGCCCATGTTGGGCGAGATGCCAGTGGTTTCGAAGTCGATGATGGCGATGGGGGTCATGGGTGGCTTAGCGGAAAGCATTCGGGGGAACTGTTCAAGCTTATCCGAAGGCCCTGTCAACAGCTCTGCAAAGACCTGCACAATGCGAAAGAAACTTCATTCACTCACCCCCATGCACCCCGGCCCCATCCTCTTCTGCGGTGACCCGCACGGCCAATGGCAGCACATCATCGATGCCGCCTTGCAAACCCACGCCCGTGCCGTCATCCTGCTGGGCGATCTGGAGCCAACCCGGCCGCTGCACATCGAGCTGGAAGCCATTTGGGAGCGCGTCTGGTTCATCCACGGCAACCACGACACCGACCACGCGGGCAACTTTGCCAACGTCTGGCACCCAGAGGTGAACGAGCGGCAACTGCACGGCCGTACCGTCACGCTGCCCTGCGGCACACGCATCGCTGGGCTGGGCGGTGTGTTTCGCGGCGCAGTCTGGTACCCCAAAGACGCCCAAGCGCCCAAGTTTCGCAACCGCGAAGACCACGCCCGAGTCACCCCGCGCCAAGACCGCTGGCAAGGCGGCGTGCACCTCAAGCACTGGTCCACCATCTACCCCGACGAGGTGGAACAACTGGCCACCCTGCAAGCCGACATCCTCATCACCCACGAAGCGCCCGGCTACCACGAACACGGATTCAAAACGCTGGACACACTGGCCCGCCGCATGGGCGTGCGCATGACGGTGCACGGCCACCAACACGACAACATTGACAGCAGCGCCCACTGGGAAGCGCAAGGCTTTCAGAGCTTTGGGGTGGGGCTGCGGGGGGTGATGGTGGTGGATTGATTGATATGAAATTTTGATTTTCATATCATTCACACCTTGCCCAAGGAGTCCTTGCCATGTCGTCCATCACCATCCGCAACTTGCCCGAAGAAACCCTCAGGGCACTGCGCGTGCGTGCCGCATTGGCCGGGCGCAGCACAGAAGCCGAAGTGCGCGACATTCTGGAGCAAGCTGCCCGCCCGGAAGGGCGTATCCAACTGGGATCTCTGCTGGCCGAAATTGGCCAACAAGCTGGCGGCTTTGACTTGGTCACTGAACGCGACAAGACACCGGCAAAACCCATCGTATTTGAATGATCCTGTTCGAAACCAGCGTCATCTCTGAGTCGCTGAAGCTGCCAGTGGGCGAAAGAAAAGAAACCCTGCGCCTTGGCCTAGAGCAAAGAATCCTGCCTTTTGACGCCAGCGCATCGCAGGCCTATGCAGACATCCTTTCGACAGCCCGCGCCCAGGGCCGCGCCATCTCCATCTTGGATGGCTACATCGCCGCTACCGCGAAGCGACATGGCTTCATGGTGGCCACGCGAGACGCCAGTCCCTTTGAGGCTGCGGGGCTGACCGTGATCAATCCTTGGACGGTTCAACACTGAGCGCCCCCAAGCTGCGCTAACACGGCTTTAAAGCGCTGGACTCACTGGCCCGCCGCATGGGCGTGCGCATGACGGTGCACGGCCACCAACACGACAACATCGACAGCAGCGCCCACTGGGACGGGCAAGGGTTTCAGAGCTTTGGGGTGGGACTGCGGGGGGTGATGGCGGTGGATGGGCTGGATTGATCGTCACCCGACATCAACAGTCGCCATTCAATCCGGCAAATGCTTGGCCAAATCCATGCTGTCATGCAGCAAGCGGATGACATCGATAACTTGTCCGTCCGCAAACCTGAAAACCACCAAATGGCGGCCTTTTCTGCCCAGTCGTGCGACATGCAGTGTCCGAATACCCAGCCCGATATCGTCGCGCACTTTGCTGCCCACAATGTTGGGGCCATCGGTCAGCGCCTCAAATGCGAGCGTCAGCGTCTCAAGGTAGTCATCCGCCTGAAGTGCACCGAACTGATCAGTCGTCCAAACAAGCGCGTCAAGCAAGTCGTGCTCGGCCTTTTCTGCCAACCGAACTGCCCATACCGCACTCATTGGACAGTGCGCACTTTGGCTGCAATGCCCTGCATGTGATCGCGCAAGCCTTGCTTGGATTCAAAAGTCTTGAATCGCCCCGCGTCGATATCCGCAATGCCCTCTTGGGCTGCTTTTCTCAAAACCGCAAGTCGATAAGCGTCTTCGGCGTCTCGCTGCTCCACCATGCGCAGCCCCTCACGCAGAACTTCGCTGGCATTTTGATAGCGGCCACTTTGGACCAGCTGCTCGACCAGCGCAGCTTGGTGATCAGTCAGCACGACATTTCGGGTGGGCATGGGAGAGCTCCTTGTTGAAACAGGGTTGGCATATTATGCCAATAAGGTCTGTTGGTCGTGGTTGTAGCAATCAGAGCACCGGAAGCTTATTCGTCCTCGTCTTCGGGGACAGGGTGAAAACAGTACGTACACAACCCTTCAGCATCGACTGGAACTTCGATGGCGCAGTTTTCGCAATAGGCAAAACGCGTAACAGGTGTGGTGCTTTGACTCGCTGCCGTGGTAAGTCCGCCTCTCTCATAAACATGAAGCCCGGTTGCTGAATGGATGTGGGTGCTTGTTCTCATTTGTGACTCGCTGCGTCAGTTAAGACAAGAAGAATTTTACTGTAAATTTATACAGAGGGAATAATTTCGGACATAATGTCCGAAATTATTCCCGCCGGACAAGATATGAAACTCACGACTGAAGACACCAGCACATTTGACACGTACCTTGAGGCAGCCCAAAAAGCGCACCCAGAAATGGACTTGGCTAAACGGCTTGGTACAACCGCTCGGACACTCAGACGTTGGAAATCAGGAGAAGTCGCGGCACCTCAACTAGCCGTTGAGGAATTGCAACGGTTACTAAACTTCGGACCAATAACCAGCGGAAACGGAGATTTCACGTTCATCGATTTATTCGCAGGCGTTGGCGGTATCAGAGTTGCCTTCGAATCAATCGGTGGCGAGTGCGTCTTTACCAGTGAGTGGGACGACTACGCACAAAAAACCTATGCCGCCAACTTCCCGGGTGGACACGCCATCAACGGTGACATCACACAAATTGCCGAAGAAGACATTCCGGATCACGATGTCTTGTTGGGCGGCTTTCCATGTCAACCTTTTTCCATAGCCGGTGTTTCAAAGAAAAACGCATTGGGTCGGGCGCATGGCTTTTCAGACGAGACACAAGGAACGCTTTTTTTCGATGTGGCACGGATCATCGCTAAAAAACGCCCAAAAGCTTTTCTGCTTGAGAACGTCAAAAACCTTCAGTCGCATGACAAAGGCCGGACCTTTGATGTGATACGCAGAACACTGCAGGACGCATTAGGCTATCAGATCTTTTTCAAGGTAATCGATGGCGCGCACTATGTTCCGCAACATCGGGAACGCATTCTCATTGTCGGCTTCCGCGATCCCGCTCCATTCGATTGGGAGCACGTCGCGTTACCAGAAAAAGGCACTCGAACATTGAGTGAAATCCTCCACAAAAAAACGGGTGAGCCTTTTATCGAGACGGACGGAGACCGTTTTTATGACCACCAAGCCAAGAAGGTCCTCGACAAATACACCCTGACCGATAACCTCTGGGCGTACCTTCAAAACTACAAAAAGAAACATCAGGAAGCTGGCAATGGATTCGGCTTCGGAATGGTGACTGGTGAAAGCGTTACACGCACATTGTCTGCTCGCTACTACAAGGATGGATCTGAAATCCTTCTTAGCCAAGGCAGCAAGAAAAACCCACGCCGCTTGACACCACGCGAATGTGCCCGCCTCATGGGATTTCCCGACAGTTTCAAAATTCCCGTATCGGATATGCGGGCTTACAAACAATTTGGCAATTCGGTTGTTGTGCCGGTCATGACAGCTGTTGCCGAAGCAATGCGTGCGCACCTTGTTGTGCCGAGCACCACCGAACAAAAGTCCCGCCAATGCAAAGTCTGAAACCCCAAGGAGACATCATGCAAAACATAGTACGAGTTCCCACAATTCCAGGTAATTCCCGCTTCGCACTTGAGCGCTGGTTTTACAAGCTTTACACAGATGACTTGTTGTTCAACCCCGATGACCGCCCGGAAAATATCGTCCATGCAGGTAAAGATGAGCCATTCTTTTCAGCAGAGGAATGTGTGATCCTAAATCAATCGCTTGACCATCTTTTTGAGATACACGGAGACACAGTCTACGAAGTGGCGCTCAAATATTTCAACAAAAAGATGGGTATCCAGCTGGATTACTCCTACGCGTAACAGACGGTGTAGACAAAGCAACACGGTGCCGGATGATGACCGGCTGTCGTAGCTACACCAGCAAGCCTGAAATCGGCTATCAATTGCCACCCGACCGACGAATGATCTTTCTTGCCATGCCCACTAGCGGATGTGTGCGGCGAAGTACAAATCGATCAACCATTAGGGCCACAGCCGCTTTGTTGAGAAATGCATTGACTAACTCCCATCGAATTTGCATGACTCAACGTATTGGTCAGCAATAACGAAAGTCCAAAATATTGGAATGTGCGTACTTCTCACTAGATAATCTGCATGGTTCTGCTTTTACTGATCAAGAAGCAAATCGGACATCACATCGCTTTAACGCAAATCCCACTGGAGGTCAGCAAAAATGACAAATTCATCAATACATGACGACCTCATAAATGAACCAGATGCACAGCGTCTAATCTTTGGTCTGCGCGATACTGGATATAACGTAAAAACCGCAGCAGCAGACATTATTGACAACGCAATAGCTGCAAAAGCGGACAAGATTCAGGTCGAGATCACACTTCGTGAAGATGGCCGCAAGCTGGTCTATTTTGGTGACAACGGCGATGGGATGGACTCGGATGGAGTGAAAAAGGCCCTCCGTTACGGCGCACCGGAACGCGACAATCCAGAAAGCTTAGGAAAATTTGGACTCGGTCTCAAGACAGCATCAAGCTCCGTATGTAAAAAATATGCCGTTATATCCCGTAAGTCACCAACGCAAGCACTCTCGAAATTTGGGTGGGATTTAGATCACGTAGCGAAACAGGGTAAGTGGCAGATGCTCCAAGAACCCATAACGGTGGACGAACAAGAAATGTTCGAGGAGCTGTGCGGAGACAAAGGCACACTTATCATTTGGGAAAAGTGCGACAGAATTCTGACGAAGGACTATGAGCCCGGCGGTAATAAGGAGAGGGCCGCAATCGAGAGGTTAGCGAACAGCCTCAGCCGTCACCTTTCACTCGTGTACCACAGGTTTCTTGACAAGACTGACGTGCGAGAACGAGATGTCGAAATATGGATTAACCAGACTCAGGTTCAACATTGGAACCCTTTTTATCCTACTCGCTCCGAGCAAGTCCTCCCAGATCACCAGCAAAAGTTAATAGTAGAGTTGCCCGATGGAACGGAAGAGGAAGCCCGCATCAGGGCATGGATACTCCCACACCGGAGTGACATGACGAAGGAGGAAGAAAAAGTACATGCTCGCATATCCAACCGCGGGCAGGGCTTCTACATATACCGTGAAGGCCGACTAATTCAAGAGGGTACTTGGATGGAAGTGTTCGGCGCACCAGAGCCGCACACATCGTTACTGCGAATTGAGTTTGATTTCGGCCATACCCTCGATGACGCCTTCAGAATCGACGTCAAGAAGTCACACATACTTTTCCATCCTGACCTAGAGGATGGGCTACGCGAATTGCTCCAGCCGATATATCGAGAGGCTGGACAACGCTATCGCAGGAAAACACGGGCGGATGCGAATTTACGTGGAATCGATCACACCAGCGCGAACAAAAATATTGCTGAGACAGATTCAGCCAGCAAGCCGAAAGTCGAATCAGCCGACACAAAAACGCAGACTGCAGTCGTTACCAATAACTTGGGGGCGAAGATCCGGCTCAAGTTACCTGTTCAAAGCAACGTAAGCCCAGACACCATTTATGTAGATGCTGTTGAGAGCATCACTTCGGGCGAACTTTGGCAACCAGCATTCCGCAGCGCAAGCGATTTTGGACATGCGCCCGCTGTGCTGCTAAATAAGCATCACGACTTTTATCAAAAAATCTATAAACGGGCAGCCGCAAATGGATTTGCGGTCGAGGGAATGGATTTATTGCTTTGGGCATTCGCCGTCGCTGAACAGAACAACACGAACGCAGAGCTTGAGCCGATATTCGAGGACATTCGCAGTGAGGTCTCTAACAACCTGCGCAAGCTTTTACGACTTGTGCCAGACCCCGAGCCGGGCGAATTTACAGAAGAAGACTGAAATGCTAGCGGAGAAGAAGGACCTGATACTTCAGGAGCTTGAAAACGGTACTGGCGCAACCATCGGTGCCGCAGCAGATTTCAGTAACCTGTTATCCGGGTTAAAGATATGGTTTGGTGACCTTGATGAAAAGCATGGTCCCGTTGCTGTACTCCGGCGGCACGGTCTTAAAGGTCACCGCGTCTGTCTCAGCTTTGGCAGCTTTTCCGGCGAAGTGATCGCCCAAATCCGTAAAGCTCCCAAAGAAGATCTTCTGTTGGCACGGGCATTGGTAGCATCAATTCCTCGATCTATTGAAATAGACATACCGGGCCAAAACCTTTCTGATTGGTCGGTGACTACCGGCGGATTTCGAATAGTAGCGACAGTGCGTGATCTCGAGCACCCTAGCGATGACTCAGCGGTAATTACAACTTGTCGCGAAATACTCGTGCCGCTCATGGCTGCAATGGCGGAATTGATTGGATATGACGAGATTGATCAATCCGATATCGACGAACAGGCCAACTTTGATGGAGCCATATCGCTTTCAGTAGTACAGCGCCGTGAGCGCAACCCACGCAACAGACTTTTATGCATTAGAACCCATGGCGAATTTTGCGCAGTATGCGGCTTGGTACCGAAAGTGCTTTATGGAGCTGCTGGTGGGATCATCGAAGTCCACCATCTTGAACCGTTAGCACTACTTGTGGAACCCAAACTCTACGATCCTTGCACAGACCTAATTCCTCTATGTCCAAGCTGTCATCGGGCGATCCACACGAGGCGACCAGTTCCCTTCAGCATTGAAGAACTCAAAGCCATGATTGGGGGGCATCGTGATTGACTTCACTAGCCTACCAGTGGGTTTCGATTTATTGCGCACTCGCGTGCCCATTAATTTCATGCTTTCAGAACGCGTGATCGAACCCTTCATTACGATCAGTCGACATGGCGATTACATAGTGGCGTGCCTAGCTGGGCGTCGCATTCAACGCGGAGTGGAGATACTACTCACAGCGCCGAGCAACGACCATTCATGGGTTATAGATGGCAATACGATTCGCCCTCTTCCACGTGATTCGGCAGCCCTCTTCATAAAGGCGCTGAATGGATTAAACCCAAATGATGTTCCATACCGCGAGGCAATAAGGCTTTTACGAAACACTGATGCCTTTTTACGAGTCGTGCCTGACGAATCATTTCTCAAGTCCGGCGCTACTGCAGCAGATGAGCTAGAAGACACGATAGTAGTCCCGGGACTTACAGCAAATCTATTCCCGTATCAGGCACGCGGCGTCCAATGGATGTTCAAGACCGTACGGCATACAGGCGGGCTAATACTCGCCGATGAGATGGGCTTAGGAAAGACTCTGCAAATCATCGCACTACTGCTTATGGATACCCCAAAACCAACAGCACCAGCATTGATTGTTTGCCCCACCAGTCTCATTGCGAACTGGGTTCGCGAATTTTCTCGATTTGCAAACGGCCTAAGTGTTTTAGTGCACCGTGGACCTAACAGGGCTGGCATTTACCGTGGACTCACGACTACGAACATCGTCATCACGACCTATGACACATTGGTCAACGACATTTCGATTTTTTCCGCTTTCGAATGGTCCTGGGTAGTTTGCGACGAAGCACAGGCAATTAAAAATCCTGATTCAAACCGGAGAAGCGTGCTCTGTAGCGTCATGCGGCGGCGGTCCATAGCTATGACTGGAACGCCTGTGGAGAATAGTCTTCTTGACTTGTGGTCATTGACTGACTTTGTTATTCCGGGTCTTCTAGGGACGCGCCAAGACTTTGAAACGGACTTTCCTGATGATGTGGAATCCGCTAAGGCGCTTTCTTCAATCACAGATCCGGTAATTCTCAAACGAAGGGTAGCTGATGTAGCAGGGGATTTACCCGAGCGTCTTGATATAGATATACCGCTTGAGCTTGGTGATCAGTTAGGCGAACACTATATTGCCGTTCGGAATGAAATTTTAGCTAATTACCCCACAGCTGGAGCGCTTGTGGCAACACTACAGCTGCAGCTTATTTGCGCCCACCCTTGGCTTCGCATCAAGAAGATAACCGCAGATACGGACGGCGATGATGCAGAGCTGTTACGCGGCGATGCGTATCCCCTGATAACTCCAAAAATGGAGCGCACTTTAGAGCTTCTCCGAGAAGCCTTCTTTAACGGAGAGAAGGTTATCGTCTTCGCTTTGTTCAACAGGGTTGGCGATTTACTAAAAGAAGCATTCCAAGGCTTCCCGACCGCTTTCTGGGGCGCAATAAATGGAACGACTCCACAAGAGGAGAGGCAACCTATCATCGATAGCTTTACCGAACACAACGGACCAGGTTGCCTTATATTGAATCCGAAAGCTGCCGGAGCAGGACTAAACATAACTGCTGCAACAGTGGTAATTCACTTTACGCCTGTCTGGAATCCAGCCCTTGAGGCACAAGCAAGTGCAAGGGCACACCGCCGAGGACAAACTAGACCTGTCACCGTTTACCGGCTCTTCTACAAAGATACAGTTGAGGAGGTCATGATTGACAGATCTCTTTGGAAAAGCGAGTTGGCCAACGAAAGCGTGCCCGTCTCATCGAGGGATATTGATGACCTTAAGCGTGCACTAGAAATTTCACCTTTATGACCATGAAAAAAACTTTCAATAAGACACTAAGCGCCAACGATGTCGGCACTACAGGTGGACATCAAGGGGGCATATTGATTCCCAAAAAAGAGAATGAACTGCGCGCCTTCCTTCCGCATCTTGATCCTTCTGTAAAAAATCCTGACGCTTGGCTCGAATGCAGGGATGAAAACGGAAAAGTCCGCCGATTTCGGTTTGTTTACTACAACAACAAACTGCATGACCCCGCCGGCACACGAAATGAATATCGCATCACATACATGACTGCTTACTTCCGCGATATGGGGGCTCGCGAGAAAGATATTTTCGAAATCTCAAAGTCAGATGACTCCTCCTGCTACAACATAAAAATAGTCCGCCAAGAGCAACCGACTGCACTCGCCACACAAGCTGTCAGGATCAAGATTCGCACAGGATGGCAACGAGTACATTGAGATTTCATATGGCAATTTAGATGCGAACATCCGCATTGCGGTCCCCCCTGTCTCATCCTGGCAAAAGTTGAGGCTGTACAACACGGACAAAGCCTAGACCGAGGGCAACCCCAAAAACGCCCCTACCGCATCAGCGATGATTGTTTAGCAGCACTCAAGCAGCCCCTCTCTGAGGGGGCAACTCGATGAACGGCGGCAAAAATCCGGTGTTGGGCGGTGACTATTTGCTGCTGGAGTTGATCACGCCCAGTCGGGCAGGCTCGATCACGGGCAACGTGGTGGCCATCGAGCGGCAAGACGACAGCGGCGACAACCAATACCTACTGCGGGTGGTCACCAAGGGCCGCGATGGCCAATACATTCTGAAAGCCAACAACCCGGACTACGAAGACCTGACGGCCACCGACGACATGCGCACGCTCGCTCGCCTGCGCAACATCATCGATCCACTGGATCTGGCGCTCGGTGAGTCTTTCATGCGCGAAGACATTCCGGCGCTGTTTGGCGAGGCCTACAACCCCGGCAATTGGAATGTCGGCCATGTGGTGCTGGCCCAGAAAAAGGCGCACATCCTGCTGGTCACGCTCAACAAACAAGGCCGGGCTGATGAGCACAAGTACATGGACCACTGGATCGATGACACGCACTTTCACTGGCAAAGCCAGAACGCCACCGACCCGACCAGCAAACGCGGCAACGAAATCATCCGCCACGCCGCTTTAGGCATCGACGTCCACCTCTTTGTGCGCGACACCAAGCTGGCCGTCGGCAAGGCCGCACCATTCACGTACCACGGCCGGGTTCGCTACCAGTCGCACCAGGGCAGCAGGCCCATGAGCATTGTGTTTGGGCTTGATGCAGTGGTGGGCTCAAGCCCTCTTGATTGAACAAGCCTTCACCTAAGCCCCCAGCTCTATGACAATTGCTGGCGGGGAGCTCTCCTCTGCTAAAGCACTCTGTATTGCCAAGATGGTATCCAGAGGGTATGATGCAAACTGGATCTGAACCCTGGCTCGTCTGGTCATTAGGATTCCACCGGGGCCCGCAAGGGCCCCTTTTTTATAGCCGCACGATATGCAATGGGTCTCTGGGCGATGCGTGTTTAGACACAATCGGGGCCAGACGACCAAAATAATTCTAGCCGGATTTCTTTTTCATATAGGCCGATGGCGCCAAGTGTTGATAGAGCAAAAAGGCCGTGACATCCACCGATTGAATGAAATACGAGTGGCTGGAGTCCCGGTAGTTCGGGTCTTCGATGATGGTTCTGATTTGCAGGTTGCGATAGCCTGATGTTTGCTGACTGGGAACAGGATTGAAGGCACGCATGCGTCGGAGCAGAGCGTTGAGTTTCTTTTCATCAGATCGATCCGGGAAAAGCATGCCCATATCGTCCGGATTTCTCGGCCCCGGAAAATTCCTATGCGCCAGCGTGTTTTCAAACCGCTGAATCAATGCTTTCCAAGCGGCATCAAAAACATCGTACGTCGCAGGCTTATTGGTTTTGTCCACCACGACACAGATGAGGCTCAGATCCGGCATGCTTGCCAGCTTGTCTGCATAGCGGCGCAATATTTCAAGCCGCTGATGCTTGGGGATACGCACCAAACCACCTGGTTTGGAAAGCATGGGGCTTGCATGGATCTCTTCTCGGAGCTTGAGACCGAAATCGGTTTTTTGCTCTCTGCGAAAGGCAATCAGCTCATCAAGAGTTTGGCGCCATCGAAGTTCATGCAGAACAAGGCCCGTCAATACGAAATACCGCGTTGGCGAGCCAGTCAGGCCAATATCGCCACTTTCATCCACATACATCAAATACATGGTTCAAAGCCTCCCCAGGCTAGATGAGATGGCCGAAGCGCACCGGACTCTGAGGTCCTTGATGGTGTCTACTTCAGCGGTGTGATTGCAAGTACTTGATTCCTATCAGTTTTTTTCAAATTTCCGGATTCGGATGTGATAAGTCTTAGATATCGATGTTCCCCGCCCGCAGCGCGTTGCTCTCGATGAAGTGACGGCGTGGCTCAACCTCGTCGCCCATGAGCATGGTGAACACGCGGTCGGCTTCGATGGCGTCGTCGATCTGCACGCGCAGCAGGCGGCGCACGGTGGGGTCCATGGTGGTTTCCCACAGCTGGGCGGGGTTCATCTCGCCCAAGCCTTTGTAGCGCTGGCGGCTGGTGGTGCGTTCGGCTTCGCTGATGAGCCAATGCATGGCTTGGCGGAAGTCACCCACTTTTTCTTCTTTCTGGCGCTCGCCTTCGCCACGCTGGGCTTTGGCACCTTCGCTGAGCAAGCCACGGAAAGTCTCGGCCGCTTCGGCCAGCGCGCCATAGTCCGCGCCGTGCACAAAGTCTTGCGTGATGATGCTGCTCTTGATGTTGCCGTGGTGGCGGCGGCTGATGCGCAGAATGGGTTTGTCGGTGCGCACGTCAAACTCGGCGGTTACTTCGGCCGGGATGCCGGTGGTGTTGAGTTCGCGCAGCTTGGCTTGCAGCGCGGGGGCGCATGCAGCGGCTTGTTCCATGCCATCCAGGTTCAGTGACACGCCGTCGGCCATGGCGCGCAGGGCTTCGGCGTCCATGAAGTTGGACAAGCGGGCAATGACCGACTCGGCTACTTGGTGCTTGCGGGCCAGCGCTTCTAGGGTCTCACCCGTCAGCACTTGCGGCGCAGCGCCGCCGGTGCTGATGCTGGCGTCTTTGAGCGCGATGCGCAGCAAGAAGCCATCGAGCGCCGGGCCGTCTTTGAGGTACAGCTCTTCTTTACCGGCCTTGACTTTGTAAAGCGGCGGCTGGGCGATGTAGATGTGGCCACGCTCGACCAGGTCAGGCATTTGGCGGTAGAAGAAGGTGAGCAGCAGGGTGCGGATGTGCGCGCCGTCCACGTCGGCGTCGGTCATGATGATGATGCGGTGGTAGCGCAGTTTGTCGACGTTGAAGTCGTCGGTGCCGCTCTTGCCACTTTCAGCGCTGGCCTTGCCGATGCCGGTGCCCAGGGCGGTGATGAGCGTGACGATCTCGTTGCTGGTGAGCAGCTTTTCGTAGCGGGCTTTTTCCACGTTCAGGATCTTGCCGCGCAGGGGCAAGATGGCCTGGAATTTGCGGTCGCGGCCTTGCTTGGCCGAGCCGCCGGCGGAGTCACCCTCGACGATGTAGATTTCGCACAGGGCCGGGTCTTTTTCTTGGCAGTCGGCCAGTTTGCCGGGCAGGCCCATGCCGTCGAGCACGCCTTTGCGGCGTGTCATTTCGCGAGCTTTGCGGGCGGCTTCGCGGGCGCGGGCGGCTTCTACGATCTTGCCGCAGATGATCTTGGCGTCGTTGGGGCGCTCTTCCAAAAAGTCGGTCAGGGCCTTGGCCACGATGTCTTCCACCGGGGCACGCACTTCGCTCGACACCAGCTTGTCTTTGGTCTGGCTGCTGAATTTGGGTTCGGGCACTTTGACGCTCAGCACGCAGCACAGGCCTTCGCGCATGTCGTCGCCGCTGACTTCGACTTTTTGCTTCTTGGCGATTTCGTTTTTCTCGATGTACTTGGCAATCACACGGGTCATCGCAGCACGCAGGCCGGTGAGGTGGGTGCCACCGTCACGCTGCGGGATGTTGTTGGTGAAGCACAGCACGTTTTCGTTGTAGCCGTCGTTCCACTGCATGGCGACTTCGACACCGATGCTGGTGCCGGGGATGCCGCCGTAGCTGTCGGCCGGGCGCTCGCCGTTGGCGTGGAAAGCGTTGGGGTGCAGCACTTTTTTGTTGGCGTTGATGAAGTCCACAAAGCCTTTGACGCCACCCGCGCCAGAGAAGTCGTCTTCTTTGCCGCTGCGTTCGTCTTTGAGGCGAATGCGCACGCCGTTGTTGAGGAAGGACAGTTCACGCAAACGCTTGGCCAGGATTTCGTAATGGAAATCGGTGTTCTGCGTGAAGATTTCCACGTCGGGCAAAAAGTGCACTTCGGTGCCGCGCTTGTCGGTGGCTCCGGTCACGCGCATGGGCGAGACTTCGACGCCGTCAACGGTTTCGAGCAAGCGGTTTTGCACAAAGCCTTTGGCAAAGTCGATCTGGTGGACTTTGCCTTCGCGGCGCACCGTCAGGCGCAGCCATTTGCTCAAAGCGTTCACGCACGACACACCCACGCCGTGCAAGCCGCCCGAGACCTTGTAGCTGTTTTGGTTGAACTTGCCGCCCGCGTGCAGTTCGGTCAAGGCGATCTCTGACGCACTGCGCTTGGGCTCGTGCTTGTCGTCCATCTTCACGCCCGTGGGGATGCCGCGGCCGTTGTCGGTCACGCTGATCGAGTTGTCGGAGTGGATGGTGACGACGATGTCGTCGCAGTGGCCGGCCAGCGCTTCGTCGATCGAGTTGTCCACCACCTCGAACACCAGGTGGTGCAGGCCGGTGCCGTCAGAGGTGTCACCGATGTACATGCCGGGGCGTTTGCGCACCGCCTCCAGGCCTTCTAGGATCTGGATGGAGCCTTCGCCGTAGCCTTCGGATGCGCCCGCTTGGTGGGCGTCGATCTTGGGTTGCGCGGTGGTGAAAGCGTCTTCGCTGGGGTTGATTTCGTCGGTCATGTTCAATTTTCTCTGTCGCTTGAATGGCCGAAACCCGCGAAGGGTCGCGGGTTTCGATAAGGTCTATGGCCGTAGGGCGCGGGCCTTAAATGCGCATCGGCATCACCACGTATTTGAAGTTGTCGTTTTCGGGAATCGTGATAAGGGCCGAGCTGTTGGCGTCGGCCAAATCAATGCGGACCATGTCCTGGCCCATGTTGCTGAGCACGTCGATGATGTAGGTGACGTTGAAGCCGATCTCGATGCTGTCGCCACCGTAGTCGATGTCGAGTTCGTCCACGGCTTCTTCTTGCTCGGCGTTGGTCGAGGCCACGCGCAGGCTGCCGGGGTCGAGGTTCAGGCGCACACCCTTGAACTTGTCGCTGGTCAGGATGGCGGTGCGCTGCAAGCAAGACAGCAGGGCTTGGCGGCCCAGGGTCAAGTTGTTGCTGTGGCCCTTGGGGATGACGCGGTTGTAGTCGGGGAACTTGCCCTCGACCAGCTTGGTCACGAACTCCATGCCGTCAAAGCTGAACTTGGCCTGGTTGTTGGCGAATTGCATCTCGATCGCGCCGTCGGCATCCGACAGCAAGCGCTGCAGCTCGAGCACGGTTTTGCGCGGCAGGATGACTTCTTGTTTGGTGGGCACTTCGACGTCGAGTGTGGCGGCCGTGAAGGCCAGGCGGTGGCCGTCGGTGGCGACCAGGCTCAGGCGCTTGCCTTCGGCCACAAACAGGATGCCGTTGAGGTAGTAACGGATGTCGTGCACGGCCATGGCAAACGAGACCTGCCCCAGCAATTGCTTGAGGGTTTTTTGCGGCACGCTGAACACGGGGCCAAAGCTGGCGGCTTCTTGCACCAGCGGAAAGTCTTCCGCAGGCAAGGTCTGCAAGGTGAACTTGGACTTGCCACCCTTCAGGATCAATTTGGCTTGCGACGATTCAAGGCTCACTGTTTGGTCGGCCGGCATGGTGCGCAGGATGTCGATCAGTTTGCGGGCGCCCACCGTGGTGGTGAAGTCGCTTGGGTCGCCGTCCATCTCGGCCGTGGTGCGGATTTGGATTTCCAGATCGCTGGTGGTCAGTTGCACCGCATGGCCCGTTTTGCGGATCAGCACGTTGGCCAGCACAGGCAGGGTGTGGCGGCGCTCAACAATGCCGGACACGGATTGCAGGACCGACAGCAATTTGTCTTGGGTGGCCTTCAGGACGATCATTTGTCTACCTTTGGTGGTTTTTTTCAGGCGTCAGCCCAGAATGGGCGAATGGATGCAAACAGGGTACATTTTCGCCGTTTTTCGGCTGTTTTTTCGCCCAAAACCCCCGATGGGGCATTCTTTTGCCGCGGATCGGCCGAGGTGTTGGTGGGGGCAAAAAACAGCCATCAGCCCTTGAGCGTCTGCTCCAGCACGTGCAGCTGCTGGTTCAATTCGGTCATTTGCTGGCGCTCGGCGTTGATTTTTCGCACGGCGTGCAGCACGGTGGTGTGGTCGCGACCGCCAAACAGCTCACCGATTTCGGGCAGGCTCTTTTGGGTCATTTCCTTGGCCAGGTACATGGCAATCTGGCGCGGGCGTGCAATGCTGGCCGGGCGCTTCTTGCTGTACATGTCGGCGACTTTGATCTTGTAGTAATCGGCCACCGTTTTCTGGATGTTTTCCACGCTGATCTGGCGGTTTTGGATCGACAGCAGATCCCGCAGGGCGTCACGGGCCAGCTGGATGGAGATTTCCTTCTGGTTGAAGCGCGAATAGGCCAGGATCTTGCGCAGCGCCCCTTCCAGTTCACGGACGTTGGAGCGCACGTTTTTGGCCACAAAAAACGCCACCTCTTCGGGCATTTCACTGCCTTCGCTGATGGCTTTGTTGATCAAAATAGCCACCCGCATTTCGAGCTCGGGCGGCTCCATGGCCACCGTCAGGCCCGAATCAAAGCGCGAAACAAGACGCTCGTGGATGTCGGCCAAGCCCTTGGGGTAGGTGTCGCTGGTCATCACGATGTGCGATTTTTTGGCCAGCAAGGCCTCAAAGGCATTGAAAAACTCTTCTTGCGTGCGGTCTTTGTTCGCAAAGAACTGCACATCGTCGATCAACAGCAGATCGAGCGAGTGGTAATGCTGCTTGAACTCGTCAAAAGTCTTGCGTTGGTAAGCTTTAACCACATCCGACACAAACTGTTCAGCGTGGATGTACAAAACCTTGGCCTCGGGGCGGTCGGCCAGCAGCTTGTTGCCGATGGCGTGCATCAGGTGGGTCTTGCCCAGACCGACGCCGCCGTAGATGAACAAGGGGTTGTACAGGTGCCCGGGCGAGCCCGACACATGCATGGCCGCAGCTCGCGCCATGCGGTTGGCCGTGCCCTCGACCAGGTTGTCAAAGGTCAGGGCGGTGTTGAGTCGGCTGCGGAAGGTGTTGGTGGCGGGCTCTTCGGGCAGGTCGATGGGCTCGGGGCCGTTCTCCATCGACGATGGCGTGGACTGACGCGAAGGCCTGGAGCCACCATCACGAGGAGTAAGCACTAACTCTATTTGAACAGGATGACCCTGAAGGCTTTCCAAAAGAGCGGCCAGACGACCGGCGTATTGGGCCCGGATCCAGTCGAGTTTGAAGCGGTTGGCGACAAACAGCGTGAGGCGCTGCTGGTCCTCCGAGATCTGTGCGGTCAGGGGTTTGATCCAGGTGTTGAACTGCTGCTCGGGCAGCTCACGGGACAGCTCGTCCACGCAAGCCTGCCACAAGGCCTGGCCGGCATCCATCTGAAATTCTGGGGGGAGTCCCTCGGACATGTTGTATTTATTTTTTGTGGACAGTTGAGAGAAAAAATGGCTGTGAAATGAAGCTTATCAAGAGCTTATCCACATGCCGAATCGGGTTCGCCAAGGCATCATAAACCACATCTGCAGTGGATGGCGTCAGTATTCACCCGATGTTCTGAAAACGGCTTTATTTGCCGACCGCCCGAAAGTTTGCGATAATCTTGGGTTTCGCCCAACGCTGATCCATGGCATTGGGCACAAAGGAAGAGTTATGAAACGCACCTACCAACCATCCAAGACACGTCGCGCCCGTACCCACGGCTTTCTGGTTCGCATGAAAACCCGTGGTGGCCGCGCCGTGATCAATGCACGCCGCGCCAAAGGCCGCAAGCGTCTGGCTGTCTAATGACTTTTCAACCGTCTGGCTGTGGCCTGACGCCACTGCAGGCGGTTGATTCCAGGGTTTGGCCATCGTGCAGCGTTTGAAGACACGCCCACAATTTCAGGCCGCCCTGGCGGGTGGAACGGTCTCGCGCACTGCGCATTTTGCGCTGCATCGCCTGACATTGACCCGCCCTTCGGACACCCCCTTGGCGCCAGCCGAACAGGTCGGGCCTGCACCTTCACAGGAGCAGGCCCTTTTTGTCTTGTTTGACGTTTGGCTGGGGGCCATGGTGCCCAAACGCTGGGCGCGTCGCGCCGTCACGCGCAATGCCATCAAGCGCCAGATCTACAACGTGAGCGAGCGCTTTGGTGATCGCCTGCCTGTGGCTGCCCATGTGGTGCGTCTGCGCACGACTTTTGATCGCCAACAATTCATCAGCGCCACCTCCGAGCCCCTGAAGCTGGCGGTTCGGCAGGAGCTGGAGCAATTGTTTGAACGCGCAGTTCGTCCCGAGGTGCGCACATGATCATTCAACGTGTGTTGATGGGTGTGGTGCGCGGCTACCGCTTGCTGCTGAGCCCTTGGCTGGGGTCATCGTGCCGATTTGAGCCCACCTGCTCGGCCTATGCCTTGCAAGCCTTGGCGCTGCACGGTGCAGCCAAGGGCAGTTACCTGACCGTTCACCGTCTGGTGCGTTGCGGCCCTTGGTGCAAGGGCGGCCACGACCCCGTTCCCACACAAGCCTTGCGCTTGTTCTCTGATTTGTTATCCCCTACTTCGTCAAAGAAGACCCCATGACTGATATCCGCCGCACCATCCTTTGGGTGATTTTTGGTTTTTCCATGGTCCTGCTGTGGGACCAATGGCAGCTGCACAACGGCCACAAGGCCACGTTCTTCCCCAAGCCAGAAGCGGCCACCGCCGCTGCCGCACCCGCCGCAGCAGCCAGCGCCAATGGCGTGCCTGCGGCGTCTGCTGCCGTGACCGCAACGCCAGGCCAGGTGCCCAGCTCTGCGCCCGCCGCCTCGGTCACACCACGCGAGAAGATCGAAGTGTCCACCGACGTTCTCAAACTCAGCTTTGACACCGAAGGCGGCTCTTTGGTGCGCACCGAGTTCACACGGCACGCCGACTTTGTGGACACCAGCAAGCCTTTTGTCTTGCTCGACCAAAGCAGCAGCCGCGTTTACATGGCGCAAACAGGTTTGATCGGCGGTGACTTTCCGACGCACAAGTCGCCCATGAAGTTCAGCGGTGAGCGCAGCCTCAAAGACGGCCAAAACGAGTTGACCTTGCGCTTCGAGTCCGATGTGCAAAACGGCGTGAAACTGGTCAAGACCTACACCCTGCAGCGCGGCAACTACGCCATCGGCGTCAAGCACGAAGTGGTCAACACCGGCACCACCAACGTGTCACCGCAGCTGTATTTGCAACTGGTGCGTGACGGCAACAAGCCCGCTGGCGAGTCGTCTTTCTACTCCACCTTCACTGGCCCCGCCGTTTACACCGAGGCCAAAAAGTACCAGAAGGTCGAGTTCAGCGACATCGAAAAGAACAAGGCCGAAATCGACAAGACTTCGCCCAATGGCTATGTGGCCATGGTGCAGCACTACTTTGCATCCGCCTGGTTGTTGGCCGATGGCATTCAACGCGAAAACTTCGTGCGCAAGGTCGACACCAACCTCTACGCCGTGGGCATGATCACGCCCCTGGCCGATCTGGCGCCCGGCCAGTCCAAGACCGTGAGCACCCAGCTGTTCAGCGGTCCTCAAGAAGAAAAAGTGCTCGAAGCCTTGGCCCCTGGTCTGGACTTGGTGAAGGACTACGGCTGGTTGGCCATGCTGTCCAAGCCTTTGTACTGGTTGCTCGATAAGCTGTTTGGCTTCATCCAGAACTGGGGCTGGGCGATCGTGGCGCTGGTGTTGCTGCTCAAGATCGCTTTCTATTGGCTCAATGCCAAGGCGTATTCGAGCATGGCCAAGATGAAGGCCATCAACCCCAAGATCATGGAAATGCGCGAGCGCCTCAAAAACGATCCGCAAAAAATGCAGCAGGAGATGATGCGCATTTACCGCGAAGAAAAGGTCAACCCCATGGGTGGCTGCTTCCCGATCATGGTTCAGATCCCGGTGTTCATTGCCCTGTACTGGGTGTTGTTGTCCAGCGTCGAGATGCGCAACGCGCCTTGGGTTCTCTGGATCCATGACCTCTCGGCACCCGATCCGTATTTCATTCTGCCTTTGGTGATGACCTTGACCACCTTGCTGCAGACCGCGCTCAACCCCGCGCCACCGGACCCGATGCAAGCCAAGCTGATGTGGTTCATGCCGCTGATCTTCTCGGTGATGTTCTTCTTCTTCCCAGCCGGCCTGGTGCTGTACTGGATCACGAACAACATCTTGTCGATTGCCCAGCAGTGGATGATCAACACCCGCATGGGTGTGCCACCGCAGTTCAATCTGCCCAAGTTCAAGTAAATCCCCATCCATTCAAAGGGCCGCGCAAGCGGCCTTTTTTTGCTTCACCCAGCCTCCATCTGACACCGCCATGCTCGCCCGCCATCAAGAACCCATCGTCGCCATCGCCACCGCACCCGGTCGCGGCGCGGTGGGCATCGTGCGGGTGTCGGGTCGCCATCTGTCACCGCTGATCCAGGCGCTGTGCGGGCGTCCTCTCAATGCCCGCGAAGCCACCTACCTGCCCTTTGCCGACGCCGATGGCAGCCCGATTGACCACGGCTTGGCACTGCACTTTGTGGCCCCGCATTCGTTCACAGGCGAAGACGTGCTGGAGCTGCAAGCGCATGGCGGGCCGGTGGTCCTGCAGCTGCTGGTGGCGCGTTGCCTGCAAGCCGCTGCCGAAACGGACCCCGTCACCGGCTTGCCCCGTTTGGCCGGATTGAGGGTGGCGCAGCCGGGTGAGTTTTCCGAGCGCGCATTTTTGAACGACAAGATCGATCTGGCGCAGGCCGAAGCGATTGCGGACTTGATCGATGCCAGCACCGAGGCCGCCGCTCGCAGCGCGAGCCGGTCATTGGCGGGGGACTTTTCCAAAGAAATTCATGTGCTGCGCGATGCCTTGATCCACCTGCGCATGCTGGTCGAAGCGACCTTGGACTTTCCAGAAGAAGAGATTGATTTTTTGCAAAAGGCCGATGCGCAAGGACAACTGTCGCGCTTGCAGACCGCCTTGATGACGGTGCTGGGCAAGGCCCGGCAAGGCGCTTTGCTGCGCGAAGGCATCAAAGTGGTGATTGCGGGCCAACCCAATGCAGGCAAGAGTTCGCTGCTCAACGCGCTCGCCGGAGCGGAGCTGGCCATCGTCACCCCCATTGCGGGCACCACACGCGATGTGGTCCAGCAAACCATCCAAATCGAAGGCGTGCCCCTGCATGTGATCGACACCGCCGGACTGCGCGAAGGCGAGGGTGTGGACGAGGTCGAGCAAATCGGCATTGCACGCGCCTGGGGCCAGATTGAAAACGCCGATGCGGTGCTTTTTTTGCACGACCTGACTCGCTTGGGCCAAGCCGATTACGACATGGCCGATCAAGACATTGCCGCCGCCCTGCAAAGCCGATTGCCTGCCAGCGTGGCGGTGATTGATGTGTGGAACAAGTCCGATGCCGCCCCAGTTTCTGGTGAACGCTCGGGTTTATCCCTCTCGGCCCGAACCGGCGAAGGTCTGCAGGCGCTGCGCCAACAATTGCTGCAGCACGCCGGTTGGCAGCACGCCAGCGAAGGCCTGTACATGGCCCGCGAGCGCCATGTACAGGCGCTGCACCGGGTCAGGGAGCACCTGGCGTTGGCGGATGCACATTTGGCCGCGCAAGCGCAAAACCTGGACCTGCTGGCCGAGGAGCTTCGCCTGGGTCAAAACGCGCTCAATGAGATCACAGGCGAGTTCAGCGCCGACGATTTGCTGGGCGTGATTTTTTCGAGTTTTTGCATCGGCAAGTGAGCCAAGGCCAGGCCCTGAGCCTTCGGCAGCTGTGGATACCCGCATGCGCGGGTATGACAAGCTGGGCATGACAGACACAACCCACAATCGCTCAGGGAAAGCCCCGAAAAGGTCACGCCTGTGACTCTCTGGCCAAGTCATAAGGCACAAGATAGGTGTTTTGCCGACACCCCTTGCCATGACCACCGACACCCAGCCCAGCCTGAGCCCCGAGCAAGACGCGTATTTGCGCGAGCGCTCGGACTGGATGGGTGCTTATTTGGTGCTGCACGCTTGGGGCGTGATCGCCTTGGCCATGGCGTTTTTCGTGGCTTGGCCCAACCCTTTGAGCTTCGTGGTGGCGGTGGTCATCATCGGCGGACGTCAGCTGGGTCTGGCGATTTTGATGCACGATGCAGCGCATCGGGCTTTGTTCAAAAACGCCCGACTGAACGACACGCTGGGCGCTTTTTTGTGCGGCTGGCCTGTGGGTGCCAGCCTTGCGCAGTACCGACCCTACCACCTGAGCCACCACCGCCACACCCAGCAGGCCGAAGACCCCGACCTGATTTTGTCGGCCCCATTTCCGATCAGCCCACAAAGCTTCTGGCGCAAGATGCGGCGCGACATTCTGGGCATCACCGGATACCAACGGCGCATGGAATTTTTCCGCATGGAAATGGGCGACAGCCCCAGCCGCTGGCAGCGGCTGAAGAACCTGATCAACGCAGAAAAATACTTCTTCCTCAGCAACCTGGCCATCTTCGCCGTCACGGCCGCCGCTGGGGTGTGGTGGGCCTACTTCCTGCTGTGGCTGCTGCCCTTGCTCACTTGGTACCAAGTGATCAGCCGCGTTCGCAACATCGCCGAGCATGCGGTGGTGGGCGACAACGATGACCGCCTGCGCAACACACGCACCACGATGGCCCACTGGGGCATGCGCATGGTGCTGGCACCGTACTGGGTCAACTACCACCTGGAGCACCACCTGTTTGTGTTCACCCCTTGCTGGAAGTTGCCAGCAGCGCACGCCATGCTGATGGCGCAAGGCTTTGGCCCACGCATGGAGCTGGCCCCGGGCTACCTGGCCGTGCTGCGCCAAGCCACTGCCAAGAACCACGATGGTCCGGGCACGCCTTCAGGCGGCAAGCCACGCAAAACGGCCGCCATGATTTGAGGCCTGCTCCACCATTTTTTCCCCAACCCGACAGGCAAGGGCCAGCACAGGGGCGGCTTGCCAGAAAGCTTGAACCGACATGAACATCGCCCTTTGGCTGGCCCGCAGCGCCGAACGTTACCCGCAGCAAGCGGCCATTGCGCATGGCACCGACGTCTGGTGCGACTACGCCGAGTTCGCCCGCCGCGCCGCGCGCACGGCCCACTGGCTGCGCAGCCAAGGTGTTCAGCCGGGCGACCGGGTCATGCTGTTCATGCACAACGCGCCCGCCTACTTGCCCTTGATGTGGGGCATCTGGTGGTGTGGTGGTGTGGCTGTGCCGGTGAATGCCAAACTGCACGAACGCGAAGCGGCCTGGATTGCCGGGCACAGTCAAGCGCGTCTGGCGCTGGTCGACGACGAGCGCGCCAACGGCCTGCAGCAGGCTTTGCACGAGATCAAAGTCAACACGCAGGTGCAGGCTGACCACCGTTTCATGCAGCAGGCCCATGGCCCGCAGCTGTCTTTGCAGGCCCGCGAAGACGACGACCCGGTTTGGTTGTTTTACACCAGCGGCACCACCGGCAGGCCCAAAGGTGTGGTGCTGTGCGGGCGCCAATTGCGCGGCTGCACGCTGGCGTATTTCAGCTCAGTGCAAACTGTGCAGCGCGGCGACACGATGCTGCACCCCGCACCGCTGTCGCACGGCGGCGGCATGTACCACCTGCCTTATGTGCTCAACGCCGGATTGAACGTGGTGCCCCGCTCTGACGGCTTTGACCCGCACGAAGCCCTGAAGCTGGCCGCGCACTGGCAGCAGGCCTCGTTTTTTGCAGCGCCCACCATGGTGCGGCGGCTGGTCGATGCGGCACGCACTTTGCCGCAACGGCCACAGGGCCTGGCCACCATCGTCTATGGCGGTGGCCCCATGTACCTGGCCGACATCGAAGAGGCTTTGCAGGTGATCGGGCCGCACTTTGCGCAGATCTACGGACAAGGCGAATGTCCGATGACCATCAGCGTGCTGCCCAAGAGCGATGTGCTGGACACCGGCCACCCACGCTGGCGCGAACGCCTGGCCTCGGTGGGCCATGCACAGGCCATGGTCGAAATCAGAATTTGCGATGAGGCAGGCTCCGAACTGCCCCTGGGTGAAGTGGGCGAGATTTGTGTGCGCAGTGAGTTGGTCATGGCCGGCTATTGGCAGGATCCGGAGGCCACGGCCAAAGCGATTCGCAACGGTTGGCTGCAGACCGGCGATGTGGGCCGCCTGGACGCCGATGGCTACCTGAGCCTGCTCGACCGCTCCAAGGACATGGTGATCAGCGGCGGCACCAACATTTATCCGCGCGAAGTCGAAGAAGCGCTGCTCACGCACCCGCAAGTGGCCGAGGTCTCGGTGATCGGCCGCCCCGACCCCGAGTGGGGCGAGGTGGTGGTGGCCTTTGTGGTGTGCCGCGAAGCCTTGAGCGTGGCCGAGCTGGACGCGCACTGCCTGGCCCAGGTCGCTCGCTTCAAGCGCCCCAAGCACTACCACCTGGTGCAAAGCCTACCCAAGAACCACTACGGCAAGGTGCTGAAAACCGAGCTGCGTGCTGCCGATGCACGGCACATGCAAACCCTGGCATGACATGGACCTTGAAGGGACAGGCGACTCGCCGCCCATGCCGCGTGCGTGACAGACACTTGCGTGACAAGACCCCGGGATAACCATGACATGAAACTGACGATCCCCCCGCACAATCGGACCGCTTAGCAAGCCACAACCGCCGAACAATGAACCAGAGCAGTCCAGATGTCCAGCAATTTCATTCTTGAAACCCGCGAGCTTGTCAAAGAGTTCAAGGGCTTCGTTGCCGTCAACGGCGTGAGCCTGAATGTGCAGCGTGGTCACATCCACGCGCTGATCGGCCCCAACGGCGCAGGCAAGACCACCGTCTTCAACCTGCTGACCAAATTCCTGATCCCCACCCGTGGGCAGATCCTGTTCAACGGCCACGACATCACGTCAGAGAAGCCATCTCAGGTGGCGCGGCGCGGCATCGTGCGGTCCTTTCAGATCTCGGCCACTTTCCCCAACCTCACGGTCATGGAAAACGTGCGCATCGGTCTGCAACGCGCCACCGGCACTTCGATGCACTTTTGGCGTTCCGAACGCAGCCTGAACCAACTCAACGACCAGGCCATGGCATTGCTCGACCAGGTCGATTTGGGCAACATGGCCGACCTGACGGCAGTGGAGTTGCCTTATGGCCGCAAGCGCGCCCTGGAGATCGCCACCACCTTGGCCATGGACCCCGAGCTGATGTTGCTGGACGAGCCCACACAGGGCATGGGCCACGAAGACGTGGACCGGGTCACGCAGCTGATCAAAAAAGTCGGTGCCAACCGCACCATCTTGATGGTGGAACACAACATGAATGTGGTGTCAAAAATTGCCGACACCATCAGTGTCTTGCAACGTGGACAGGTGATTGCAGAAGGGCCTTACGCCGTGGTGTCGCAAAACCCCCAAGTGCTCGAAGCCTACATGGGCACGACCGATAACCAACTGGAGGGGGCCCATGGCTGAGTCCAAAGAATTCCTGCGCATCAGCAACCTGCAGTCCTGGTACGGCGAGTCGCACATCCTGCACGGGGTGGACATGACCGTCAACGAAGGCGAGGTCGTCACCTTGCTCGGTCGCAACGGCGCCGGGCGCACCACCACCGTCAAATCCATCCTGGGCTTGGTGGGCCGGCGCACCGGCTCCATCACCATCAATGGCCAGGAAACCGTCAACTGGGCGCCGCACCAGATCGCCAAATTGGGCTTGGGTTATTGCCCTGAAGAGCGCGGTATTTTCTCGGCCCTGACTTGCGAAGAAAACCTGTTGTTGCCGCCCGTGATTGCCCCCAATGGCATGTCGGTCGAAGAAATCTACGACATGTTCCCCAACCTGCTGGAGCGCCGCAACAGCCCCGGCACGCGCCTGTCGGGCGGTGAGCAGCAAATGCTGGCCGTGGGCCGCATCCTGCGCACAGGCGCTCGGTTTTTGCTGCTCGACGAAATTTCTGAAGGTTTGGCCCCTGTGATCGTGCAGGCCCTGGCCCGCATGATCACATCCCTCAAGGCCAAGGGCTTCACGATCATCATGGTGGAGCAGAACTTCCGGTTTGCCGCGCCCTTGGCGGACCGGTTTTATGTGATGGAACATGGTCAGATGGTGGAAACCTTCAGCTCGCAAGAGCTGTCCTCCAAGATGGGCATGTTGAACGAGTACCTGGGTGTGTGATTTTTTTTCTAACTGGAGACAACACGATGAAACGCAAACTTCTTTCCCTGGCCACAATGGCCGCCTGTGCCTTCGCTGGTGGCGCACAAGCCCAGATCTCTGACGGCATCGTCAAGATCGGTGTGCTCAACGACATGTCGGGTCTGTATTCCGACATCACCGGTCCTGGCTCGGTGACGGCCGCCAAAATGGCCGTCGAGGACTACATCAAAGCCACCAAGAGCACGCTCAAAGTGGAAATCGTGGGCGCTGACCACCAGAACAAGCCCGACGTGGGCTCCAATGTGGCACGCCAATGGTTTGACACTGACAAAGTGGACATGATCGCCGACGTGCCCACATCTTCTGTGGGTTTGGCCGTGGCCAAAATTGCCAGCGACAAGGGCAAGCTGCACGTCAACTCCGGCTCGGCCACCGCCGACCTGAGCGGCAAGGCCTGCAACGCCAACACCATCCACTGGGCTTATGACACCTGGATGCTGGCCAACGGCACGGGCAAAGCCATTGTCAAAAGCGGCGGCAACACCTGGTTCTTCCTGACCGCTGACTACGCCTTCGGTCACGCCCTGGAGCGTGACACCGAAGCCGTGGTGACCAAGAACGGCGGCCGTGTTGTGGGCAAAGTGCGCACCCCCTTCCCGACACAGGACTTCTCCTCTTTCTTGCTGCAAGCCCAAGCCTCCAAAGCCAAGATCATTGGCTTGGCCAACGCCGGTGGCGACACCACCAACTCCATCAAGCAAGCGGCTGAATTCGGCATCACCAAGGGCGGCCAGAACCTGGCCGGTCTGCTGGTGTTCTTGCCCGACGTTCACTCGCTGGGCCTGAACATCGCGCAAGGTCTGATGCTGACAGAAACCTTTTACTGGGATCTGAACGACAACACACGTGCCTTCTCCAAGCGTTTTGCAGCAGCCCAAGGCGGCAAGATGCCTTCGATGGTGCAAGCCGGTGTCTATTCCAGCGTGATTCACTACCTGAAGGCCGTTGACGCTGCCAAGACCGATGACGGCACCAAGGTCGCCGCCAAGATGAAAGAGTTGCCCACAGACGATCCGATCTTCGGCAAGGGCTCGGTCCGTCCCGACGGCCGCAAGATCCACCCAGCCTACCTGTTTGAGGTGAAAAAGCCTGCCGAGTCCAAGGGCCCTTACGACTACTACAAGCTGGTCGCCACGATCCCTGCCAACGAGGCATTCCGCCCATTGGCCGAGAGCGAGTGCCCGCTGGTCAAGAAGTAATTTCATCCCATTGTTCAAGCAAGTCGATACATCATGGAAATCTTTGGCATACCTTCACAAGCCCTGTTCGGGCAATTGCTGATCGGGCTGATCAACGGCTCTTTTTACGCATTGCTTTCGCTGGGCCTGGCCGTGATTTTCGGCTTGCTGAACATCATCAACTTCACCCATGGCGCCCAGTACATGCTGGGCGCCTTTGTGGCCTACCTTGGCTTGACCAAGCTGGGCATCAATTACTGGGTCGCGCTCGTCGTGACGCCTGTGGTGGTGGGTGCCACCGGCATGCTGATTGAGCGCACCATGCTCAAACAGCTGTACAAGCTCGACCACCTGTATGGCCTGCTGCTCACCTTCGGTCTGGCCTTGATCATTCAGGGTTTGTTCCGCCACGAATTCGGCTCTTCGGGCATGCCCTATCCGGTCCCCGAAGTCTTCAAAGGTGCTTACAACACCGGTTTCATGTTTTTGCCCAAGTACCGCGCCTGGGTCATTGTGGCCTCGCTGGTGGTGTGCCTGACCACCTGGTACGTGATCGAGCGGACCAAACTGGGCGCCTATCTGCGCGCCGCCACCGAAAACCCCAGCTTGGTGCAAGCCTTCGGCATCAACGTGCCGCGCATGATCACCCTGACTTATGGCTTCGGCGTGGGTCTGGCCGCTTTTGCAGGTGTGATGGCCGCACCCATTTACCAAGTCAACCCGACCATGGGCGCCGACATCATCATCGTGGTGTTTGCCGTGGTGGTGATTGGCGGCATGGGCTCCATCATGGGCGCCATCCTCACGGGTTTTGGCCTGGGGCTGATCGAGGGCCTGGTCAAGGTGTTTTACCCAGAAGCTTCCAGCACGGTGATTTTCATCATCATGACCATCGTTCTTTTGATCAAGCCTGCAGGCCTGTTCGGCACCCAGAAGTAAGACCATGACCACTGTCTCGACCCCCTCTCTCAAGACCCAGTCGTTCACACACCAGTGGGTGGCCTTTGCCATCATGGTGATGGTGCTGGTCATTGCGCCCATCTGGGTCTACCCCATCTTCCTGATGAAGGTCATGTGCTTTGCCTTGTTTGCATGCGCCTTCAACTTGCTGATCGGTTTTGGTGGCCTGCTGTCTTTTGGCCATGCCATGTTTTTGGGCACCGCCGGTTATGCCGCCGCACACGCCGCCAAAGTTTGGGGCTGGAACCCGGAGCTGGCGGTGTTGTTTGCCACCGCTTGCTCTGGGTTACTGGCGCTGGTCACCGGCATGCTGGCCATTCGCCGGCAAGGCATTTATTTCGCGATGATCACCTTGGCGTTTTCGCAGATGGTGTTCTTTTTCTACCTGCAAACGCCTTTCACAGGTGGCGAAGACGGCATCCAGTCGGTGCCACGCGGCAAGCTGTTTGGCATGTTCGATTTGTCTGAAAACTCGGCCATGTACATGTTTGTGCTGGCGATTTTCCTGGCCGGTTTTGCCCTGATCTGGCGCATCATTTATTCGCCCTTTGGCCAGATCCTCAAAGCCATCCGCGAAAACCAGGACCGCGCCATCTCGCTGGGTTACGACACCGACATGTTCAAGTTGATCGCTTTTGTGATCTCGGGCGCATTGGCAGGCACGGCCGGTGCCACCAAGTCCCTGGTCTTCCAGTTGGCCTCGCTGACAGACGTGCATTGGTCCATGTCGGGTGAGGTGGTCTTGATGACCCTGCTGGGCGGCCTGGGCACCTTGTTTGGCCCGGTGGTGGGCGCAGCGGTGATCGTGAGCATGCAAAACTACCTGGCCCAGTTCGGTGCCTGGGTCACCATCATCCAGGGCGTGATCTTTGTCGTCTGCGTGCTGGCTTTCCGCCGGGGCATCATTGGCGAAATCGCCAACTGGATCAAGAAGCCACTGTGATGCCACGCCACTGAGCTGCAGCTCAGCCAACAAAAAACCGCTCTGCTGAGCGGTTTTTTTATGGGCAGTAAAGCCGTTCAGCGCATGAAGGTCTTCACGTGATCGGCCCCCAGCCCCACGGCCTCAAAGTGGGCGCGGTACTTCTCGATGCGGGTGAACACGTCGTCGTAACCGGTGGCATTGCCTTGCGTGTCCACGTACATCAAGGCGCCATGTACGGTGAACATCGTCACCATGTCCTGGCAATCGTCCGGCACCACCAGGGTGTGGGTCTCGCCCGGGGGTTCGAACACGTAGCTGCCTTCTTCGGCCACCCAGTCATGCTCCAGATACAGCCATTTGCCGCGCAACACATGCGCATGCACCTGGCCCGAATGGCGGTGGCGCTGCAACAGGCCCGAGCGCTTGACCTTGAGCAGGTGCACATAAAAGCCACCCGTCACGTTCAGGTGCAGCGGGCGTGACCAGATGCCTGGCGCCACAGGCGCCCACAAGCGCTCGTCTTCGGTTTGCACATCGTGCACCACCATGTCGGGGGCCATGCCCCAAGGCTGGGGTTTGGCATAAGGCTGGCGATCATCACTGTCACTCATCGGGGGTCTCCTTAGAACTGTCACCCACGATAATGCCAACGGTGCCGCGTGTCTGCTCTTTGGGTGACAGCCATTTGGCCGGTGCGTGGAACAATGTGGCCATGCACACCCCCGACTTCGCCCCCGACAGCGTCCAGGTTCTGGCATTTGATATTTTCGGCACTATCGTCGATTGGCATGGCAGCATCGTGCGCGAGGTGCAGGCCCTGTACCCCCAAGTGGACGGCGACGCCTTGGCCCTGGCCTGGCGGGCGGGCTACCAACCCGCCATGCAGCGGGTGATGAGCGGCGAGCTCGGTTGGACCTTGATCGACGATTTGAACCGTATGATTTTGGACCGCCTGCTGCCCGAATTTGGCCTGGCACATTTGAAAGAAGCCGAACGCCAACACCTCAACCGCGTCTGGCACCGCTTGGATGCCTGGCCTGACAGTGTGTCGGGGCTCACGCGTTTAAAGCGCCGATTCACCATCACCACCTTGTCGAATGGCAACATCGGATTGCTCACGAACATGGCCAAGCGGGCCAGCTTGCCTTGGGACTGTGTGCTGAGTGCAGAAGTATTTCGCGCCTACAAACCCGACCCGGCCACCTACCTGGGCGTGGCGAAGGTGTTCAACCTGATGCCCGAACAAGTCATGCTGGTGGCCGCACACCATGAGGACTTGGCAGGCGCGCGTGCATGCGGCTTGCGCACCGCCTACATCGAGCGCGCTTTCGAGTTTGGCGCAAGCCATCCCAAAGATGTCTCGCCCCAGGCGGGCAATGACCTGCATGCCCTGGATTTGAACGCCCTGGCCGATCAACTCGGTTGCTGAGGCATTCAGTGACCGTCGTAGGCCACCAAGGTGAACAGTTTCAAACCCGCACTGCGCAAGCGTTGTGAGCCACCCAGCTCAGGCAAGTCCACAATGGCGGCCCCTTCGATCACGGTGGCCCCAAGCTTTTCAAGCAGTTTCTTACCGGCCATCATGGTGCCACCCGTGGCAATCAGGTCGTCAATCAGCAGCACGCGCTGGCCAGGCTGGACGGCATCGGTGTGCAACTCGATCGTGGCGCTGCCATATTCCAGCTCGTAGGTTTCTTCCACCGTGGTGAAGGGCAGCTTGCCTTTTTTGCGGATGGGGACAAAACCCAGCCCCAGCTCGTAGGCCACGACCGAGCCCAAAATGAAACCGCGTGCGTCGAGCCCCGCCACCACGTCTGGGCGCAAGGCCGGGTGCATGTAGCGGTGTACAAAGGCATCGATCAGCACCCGAAAAACCCGCGGGTCTTGCAGCAGTGGCGTGATGTCACGGAACTGCACGTCCGGCGCAGGCCAATCGGGCACGGTGCGGATGTGGCTTTTCAAATAATCGTTGACGTTCAGATCGTCCATGCCTCAACCTCGCAAGAGTTTTTCTTCGGCCACGGCCAGCGTTTGGGATTTGCCCGACAGCACCAGCGTGTCGCCCGGATGCAGCACGGTGTCATCGCCGACGATTTCGGGCTGGCCATTGGCGCGGCGCAGATTCACCACACGCACGCCCATGGCGTGAAAAGACAGGTCCTGGATCTGCTTGCCCAACCAAGGCGAGGCCATGGGCAGCCCCACAGTGGTCAAGCGCTCGTGGTCGATTTCATCGAGCGTGTCGTCGTCTGCGCCATGGAAGTAACCGCGCAGCAAGTTGTAGCGGGCATCGCGTTGGTCTTGCACGATGCGGATGACGCGGCGCATGGGCACACCCACCAGCGCCAGCGCATGGCTGGCCAGCATGAGCGAGCCCTCCAGCGCCTCGGGCACCACCTCGGTAGCCCCCGCCAGCTGCAGCTTTTCCAGATCCAGGTCGTCCTTGGTGCGCACAATCACCGGCACTTGCGGCGCATGGCTGTGGGTGTGGTCCAGCACCTTCATGGCGGCGGGCACATCCAGGTAGGTGATCACCACGGCGCTCGCGCGGGCCAGGCCTGCGGCCATGAGCGATTGCAAGCGTCCTGCATCGCCAAACACCACCGAATCACCGGCTGCAGCGGCCTGGCGCACCCGGTCTGGGTCCAGGTCCAGCGCCATGTAGGGGATGTTTTCCTTTTCGAGCATGCGCGCCAAGTTCTGGCCGCAACGCCCGTAGCCGCAGATGATGACGTGCTTGCTGGTGTTGATCGACTTGCGGGCGATGCTCGTCATCTGCAAGGACTGCTGCAACCACTCGCTGGCCACCACCTTGAGCACGATGCGTTCGCTGTGCATGATGATGAAAGGCGTGGCCATCATGGACAGCACCATGCTGGCCAGCACCGGGTTGAGCAAGGCGGGGGGAATGATCTGGCTTTGCGCCCCCAGTGTGAGCAACACAAAACCGAATTCACCCGCCTGCGCCAGGTACAAACCGGTGCGCAGCGCCACCCCATTGGGGGCACCTGTGAATTTGGCCAATGCGGTCACCAAAACCAATTTGAACAAAACAGGCAAGGTCGTCAGCAGCAGGACCAAGGGCCAGCGTTCGACCACGATGTGCCAGTCCAGCATCATGCCGATGGTGATGAAGAACAGACCCAGCAACACGTCGTGAAAAGGCCGGATGTCCAGCTCCACTTGGTGCTTGTATTCGGTCTCAGAGATCAACATGCCCGCGATGAAAGCGCCCAGTGCCAGACTCAAGCCTGCCAGTTCGGTGATCCAGGCCAGGCCCAGCGTGACCAGCAGCAAGTTGAGCACAAACAGCTCTTCGCTTTTGCGCCGCGCCACCAAGGTCAGCCACCAGCGCATCACGCGTTGCCCGCCCGTCATGAGCAAGGTGATCAAGACCGTGGCTTTGAGCGCGGCGATCACCAAGGCGCTGATCATCTCGTCGGCCGGCGCGCTCAGTGCAGGGACCATCACGATCAACGGGACCACCGCCAAATCCTGAAACAAGAGCACGCCCACCACCCGCTTGCCATGCTCGGACTCCAGCTCCAGCCGGTCGGCCACCAGTTTCACCACGATGGCCGTGCTGCTCATGGCCATGGCGCTCGACAAGGCCAGCGCGGTTTGCCACTCCATCTTCCAAAGCGTAGGGGCCACGGTGGCCACAAACAAGGAAAACACCGTCACGATCACCAGCGTCAACAAGACCTGCAGCAGGCCCAGGCCAAACACATGCTTGCGCATGGAGCGCAGCTTGGGCAGGTTGAACTCCAGCCCGATCACGAACATCAAAAACACCACGCCGAACTCGGCCAAGTGTTTCACGCCCTCGGAATTTTGCGCCAGCGCCAGCGCGTTGGGGCCGATCACCACACCCACCGCCAAATACCCAAGCATCGGCGGCAGCTTGAGCATGCGGCAGCCCACCACGCCCAGCACGGCCGCGAGCAGATACAACAGGGTCAACTCCAAAGCGCTCATGCTTCGATGGTAACAAGCACGTGGAAAACCCACGGCAACACGGTCCATCCTTTCACCCCCGCTGGGCGCTGGGGCACACCTGTTTCGCGCCACCACACGCCGCCCGATAAAATGTCCCATATGCTCGCCCATTCCGACCACACCTTGCAACTCGCCCGCGAGACCCTCGACATCGAGGCCGCCGCCTTGCTCCAACTCAAAGCCCGCTTGGACGAGCGCTTTGTCCAGGCCGTGAACATGGTTCTGGGCGTGCCAGGCCGTGTGGTGGTCACGGGCATGGGCAAAAGCGGGCACATCGGCCGCAAGATTGCCGCGACCCTGGCATCGACCGGCACACCGGCCATGTTTGTGCACCCCGGCGAGGCCAGCCATGGTGACCTGGGCATGATCCAGGGCATCGATGTGGTCCTGGCCATCTCCAACAGCGGTGAGAGCGATGAGCTGGTGGCCATCTTGCCGATCCTCAAACGCCAAGGCGTGCCCCTGATTGCGCTGACCGGTGGCCTGCAGTCCTCGCTGGCCCGTCATGCCGACGTGGTGCTCGACTGCTCTGTCGACAAAGAAGCCTGCCCCCTGAACCTGGCCCCCACTGCCAGCACCACCGCCCAGCTGGCCATGGGCGATGCCTTGGCCGTGGCGCTGCTCGATGCCCGAGGCTTCAAACCCGAAGACTTTGCCCGCTCGCACCCCGGGGGTTCGCTGGGGCGAAGGCTGCTCACCCACGTGGCCGATGTGATGCGCCAAGGCAGCGATGTGCCCCAAGTCGGACCCGATGCCGAATTCACCGCCCTCATGCGCGAGATGAGCAGCAAAGGGCTGGGCGCGACCGCCGTGACAGACACCGAAGGCCGCGTGCTGGGGGTGTTCACCGATGGCGACTTGCGCCGCCTGATTGAAAAGGGCGCCGATTTGCGACAGCTCAAGGCCGGCGACGTGATGCACGCCAGCCCCCGCACCATCCGGGTTGACGCACTGGCGGTTGAAGCGGCCGAAATGATGGAGCAGTGGCGCATCACCAGCATCCTCGTCATCGACGAAGCCGGCTGCCTGTGCGGCGCCCTGAACACCAACGACCTGATGCGTGCCAAGGTGATCTGAGATGCCAACCCTGAAAGCCCTCACACCTGCCCTGCATTTCCCGCCCGAATTGCTGCTGCAAGCGCAAGGCATCCGCGTGGCCTTTTTCGACATCGATGGCGTGCTGACCGACGGTGGGCTGTATTTTTCAGAAGCGGGCGAGACCCTCAAGCGCTTCAACACGCTGGACGGTCAGGGCCTGAAACTGCTGCAAAAGGCCGGCATCACGCCCGTGGTCATCACCGGCCGCGACTCGGCCCCACTGCGGCTGCGCCTGAAGGCGCTGGGCATCACCCATGCCCGCTTTGGCACCGAAGACAAGCGCCCGGCGGCCGAAGCTTTTTTGAGCGAACTGAATCTGAGCTGGGCGCAAGCGGCCGCCATGGGCGACGACTGGCCCGATTTGCCGGTGATGCAGCGCGTGGCCTTTGCCTGCGCCCCCGCCAACGCACACGCCCAAGCCAAGGCCGTGGCGCACCACACCACCCCAGAGCGTGGCGGCGAAGGCGCGGCTCGTGCCTTTTGTGACCTCTTGCTGGTGGCGGGCGGTCACTACGCCAGCTTGCTGGCCCAGGTCGGCATCCGCGCGCACACCGGCCCCTCGGCATGAACAGATTGCGCCAACTGCTCGACAAGTTGAGCATTTACCTGCCTTTGATTGTGATGGCCCTGCTGGCCTCAGGCAGTTGGTGGTTGGTCAGGAGTGTGCCGTCTTTGCTCACGCCCGAAGCCAACAAAACTGTCCGCCAGGACCCCGACTACCACCTGACCCATTTTTCGGTCAAGTCTTTCAATGACAGTGGGCGCATGACCCGTGAAGTCGTCGGCGACAAAGCACAACACTATCCGGCCACCGAGGCCTTGCACATTGCCCAGGTTCGCATTTACGCCGAAAGCGACAGCGGTGCCAAAATGAACGCCCGAGCCGAGAAGGGCATTGCCACCGACGATGGCACACAAGTCACCTTGATCGGCAACGCTTACGCCATCAAACACCCCCAAGAAACCCGCCCCCAAATTGAACTGCGGGGTGAACGCCTGGTCGCCTTGCCCGACGAAGACCGCGTGGTGTCTGCCGACCCGGTCCTCATCACGCGTGACCGCGATGTCTTCACGGGCAACACCATGGACTTCAACAGCAGCACGGGCGAGCACGTCTTGCAAGGCCGTGTGCGCGGCACCTTGGCCCCCAAGCCACGAAAAACACCCTGACGGATGCCACTGGCCACAGGACCATGGCCTGAACAAATCCCAGAAACGACAAAGCCCTGCATTGCAGGGCTTAGTCAGGATTCAAGGGCCTGTCCGTGAACAGGCCGGGTGCGTGAATCAGTAACCGCCGCCGTAGCCGCCGCCACCGCCTTCGCGGCGACCGCCACCACCACGTGGGCCGGCGCCGTAGGGGCTGCGGAAACCACCGCCGCCACCTTCGCCACCACCGTAGCCGCCGCCGCCTTCGCGACGACCGCCGCCGTAGCCGCCGCCACCGCCTTCACGGCCGCCACCAAAACCACCGCCGCCACCTTCGCGACCGCCGCCGTAGCCACCGCCACCGCCACCGCCTTCACGGCGACCACCGCCGTAACCGCCGCCGCCACCGCCACCGAAACCACCACCGCCAGTGCGGGGAGGACGGGCTTCCATGGGACGGGCTTCATTCACCACCACGTTGCGGCCGCCCAAAGGCTGACCGTTCATGCCGTTGATCGCCGCTTGTGCTTCGTCATCGCTGCCCATTTCCACAAAGCCGAAGCCTTTGGAGCGGCCAGTGTCACGTTCCATCATGACTTTGGCGCTGGTCACAGCACCGAATTCACCGAAGGCTTGTTCCAGATCGCCGTCGCGAACCGAGTAAGGCAGGTTGCCGACGTAAAGTTTGTTGCCCATGAAAGGGACTCCTCAAAACACAGAGATAAAAGCGATGGAGCTCCGAAAACGCATTCAACAAACCTGAAAACATCGGAAGGAAAGCGAAACTGATCTGGTCACCGCAAACATGACTTCGCTGCTTCAGACAGTGAAGTCCGGCAATTATGAGTGATAAAACAAAAAAAATTGCAAGGGGTTATCCCCCGAAGGCCCGCCGAATGTGGTCTCCCGTACACATCTGTTGTTTTACCAACTCACCTCGCGGTCCGGTGTGGCGCTGATTTTGTGGACGCTCAAATCAGCGCCGTCGTATTCTTCTTCCGGGCTGAGTTTCAGTCCCAAAGTGAACTTCAAGACCGCATAGACCACCACCCCACCCAACAAAGCCCAAGCCACGCCCAGCGCAGTGCCGATGCATTGCGCCGTCAGGTTGACACCCCCCAAACCACCCAGACCGGTCGCCCCAAAAATGCCAGCGGCAATCCCGCCCCAGGCGCCACAGATGCCATGCAAGGGCCACACGCCCAACACATCGTCGATCTTCCACTTGTTCTGGGTCAGGGTGAACATCACCACAAACAGGGCCCCCGCCACCGCGCCGGTGACCAAGGCACCAAAAGGGTGCATCAAATCGGAGCCTGCGCACACCGCCACCAAACCGGCCAAGGGGCCGTTGTGCACGAAGCCGGGGTCGTTCTTGCCCAAGACCAAGGCCGCCAAGGTGCCGCCCACCATGGCCATCAGGGAGTTGACCGCCACCAGGCCCGATATCTTGTCCAGCGTTTGGGCGCTCATGACATTGAAGCCAAACCAGCCCACGATCAGAATCCAAGAACCCAGGGCCAAGAAGGGGATGCTCGACGGCGGATGCGCCGACACCACACCGTCCTTGCGATAGCGGTTGTAACGCGCACCGAGCAACACAATAGCAGGCAAAGCGATCCAACCGCCCATGGCATGCACCACCACCGAGCCTGCAAAGTCATGGAACTCATCGCCCGTGGCGGCCTTGATCCAGGCTTGCACGCCAAAATGCTGGTTCCAGGCAATGCCCTCAAAGAAAGGGTAGACAAAGCCCACGATCACCGCTGTGGCGATCAACTGCGGCCAGAACTTGGCCCGCTCGGCAATGCCGCCCGACACGATGGCGGGAATGGCGGCGGCAAAGGTCAGCAAAAAGAAGAACTTGACCAGGTCATAGCCGTTCTTGGCGGCCAACTGCTCGGCGCCCACAAAGAAGGTGGTGCCGTAAGCCACGCTGTAGCCCACCACAAAATAAACCACGGTCGACACTGAGAAATCCACCAAGATTTTCACCAGCGCATTGACTTGGTTCTTTTTGCGGACTGTGCCCAGTTCCAAAAAAGCAAAACCGGCGTGCATGGCCAACACCATGATGCCGCCCAACAAAATAAAAAGCGCATCTGCGCCCTGTTTTAGTGCTTCCACGATCGTCCTTTGAGGATTTTTGAATTGATTTGGTGCATTTCGGGGGCGATCCACCCTCGCGCACCAAAGCAAAGCAAGAAACGCACCCAAACTGACTCACCCGTGAGGGGCTCTGCCTCATCCCCCCAAACCGGTGCACGGGGCCCTCACGTAAGATGCGCTCCTTGATTTGAATCGGTGTTCAGGGCTACGCCCGCATTCCCCCATGGAAGCATTCCTCGTCTCTACCGGCATCGTGGCCCTGGCCGAAATGGGTGACAAAACCCAGCTTTTGTCACTCGTGTTGGCCGCCCGTTTTCGCAAACCCTGGCCCATCGTGCTGGGCATTTTGGTGGCCACGCTGGCCAACCATGGTCTGGCCGGGGCCGTGGGCAGCTGGGTCACCAGCGTCATGGGGCCCGATGTGCTGCGCTGGGTGCTGGGCGCATCCTTCATTGCCATGGCGGCGTGGATGCTGATCCCCGACCAACTGGACGACGAAGAAGGCGACAGCGCACCGCGCATGGGCGTTTTTGTCACCACTGTGGTGGCTTTCTTTCTGGCCGAGATGGGCGATAAGACGCAGATCGCCACCGTGATGCTGGCCGCGCAATACAACGCCTGGTTCATGGTGGTCGCGGGCACCACGCTGGGCATGATGCTGGCCAACGCCCCCGTGGTGTGGCTGGGCGACGCCATCACCAAACGTGTGCCGCTGCGCCTGGTGCACATCATTTCAGCGGGCATCTTCGCCGTGCTGGGTGTGATTGCCTTGACGGGTTGGGGCGCTTAAATACAGCGGTCAAGCACTCGGGTACGTGAGCGCACCCCTGTGCGCCATGGTTTTCAAGTCGGCGGCTGGCGCTTGTAAATGACGTGGTACACCCCGGCTACCAGCACAGCGCCGCCCAACACATTCCCCAAAATCACGGGCAGCAAATTGCCCAGCATGCCGCTCCAGGTGATGGCGGGGTAGCCCGCCAACCCTGCCTGTTGCAACAACATGGCCAAAGGCATCAGGTACATGTTGGCAATGCTGTGCTCAAAGCCAGCTGCCACAAAGGCCATCACCGGCAGCATCACAGCCACCGCCTTGTCGGTCACGCTGCGCCCGGCCATGGCCATCCACACGGCCATGCACACCAGCACGTTGCACAGCACGCCACGCAACAAGGCCGTGACAAAGGGCAGCTCCTGCTTGGCCACGGCGATCTGCACCACCTTGAGGCCTATCGCGCCGCCGTTGAGGCTTGCGTGGCCGCTGGCAAACACCAGCAGCGCCAGACCGGCCGCGCCCACAAAATTGGCCAGGCACACGATGGCCCAGTTGCGCAGCACCTGCGCCGTGCTGACCCGGCCATCGGCCCAGGCCATGACGATCAGGTTGTTGCCGGTGAACAACTCGGCCCCGGCCACCACGACCATGAGCAAGCCCATGGCAAAGACCAGGCCGCCCAGCACCGAACTGGCCGCAAAACCCAAAGTGGGGTCGGATTTGACCAGCACAAACAGCATGGCCCCAAGGCCAATGAACGCGCCAGCGAGCACGCCCAGCAAAGCCAGTGGCAGCATGGCCATGCGGGCCTTGGTCTCACCCACGGCCTCGATGCGGCGGGCGATTTCGACGGGACTGTAGGCGTCCGAGCCATAAAGATCTGACATGCGTGCTCCTGAAATGGGCCCCGGCTTCGCCCTTATACTTGCCCCAAGCGCCGATTTGAACCCGATTGCGGGCGCCGGAACCGTGATGGTTTCGAAATTCAGCTAAATGGCGTGTGTTTCAACTCACTGAAGCCCGGCCCAGCTGACTGCGAAGCCGGGTTTTGTTTTTTGCACACCTGAACACCCTCGATGTTGATCGCCGAATCCCAAAGCATGCTGTTTGAAGCCCCTTTGCCTTTGCAAAGCGGTGCGTCCATCCGCGGCTATTCGCTGAGCTACGAAACCTACGGCACGCTCAACGCCGACAAATCCAATGCCGTGCTGATCTGCCACGCGCTCAACGCCTCGCACCACGTGGCGGGCGTGTACGCCGACCAGCCCAAAAATGTGGGCTGGTGGGACAACATGATCGGCCCTGGCAAGTCGCTGGACACCGACCGCTTTTTCGTGATCGGCGTGAACAACCTGGGTTCGTGCTTTGGCTCGACGGGCCCCATGCATGTGAACCCCGACACGGGCCGCGTATACGGGGCCGACTTCCCGGTGGTCACCGTGGAGGACTGGGTCAATGCCCAAGCCCGCTTGCTCGACGCGCTGGGTATCAATCAACTGGCCGCTGTGATGGGCGGGAGTCTGGGCGGCATGCAGGCACTTTCTTGGACGCTGCAATACCCCGAGCGCGTGAAGCACGCGGTGGTGGTGGCCAGCGCCCCCAACCTGAACGCCGAAAACATCGCTTTCAACGAAGTGGCCCGCCGCGCCATCGTGACCGATCCGGATTTCCATGACGGGCACTTTGTCGCGCAAGGCGTGGTGCCCAAGCGCGGCCTGCGCATCGCCCGCATGATTGGGCACATCACCTACCTGAGCGACGACGTGATGAACGAAAAATTTGGCCGCGAGCTGCGCGAAGCCGTGACGCACAACGCCACCGGCTACAAATACTCCACCCAAGACGTGGAGTTCCAGATCGAGAGCTACCTGCGTTACCAAGGCGACAAGTTCAGCGAGTACTTTGACGCCAACACCTATTTGTTGATCACCCGGGCGCTCGATTACTTTGACCCGGCCCGCGCCTTTGGCGGCGATCTGTCCAAAGCGCTGGCCCGTGCCACTTGCAAGTTCTTGCTGGTCAGCTTCAGCACCGACTGGCGCTTCTCGCCTGCCCGCAGCCGCGAGATGGTCAAGGCATTGCTCGACAACCGCCGCGACGTGAGCTATGCCGAGATCGACGCGCCGCACGGGCACGACGCCTTTTTGCTCGACGACGCCCGCTACATGAACGTGGTGCGCTCTTACTTTGACAACATGGCGAAGTCTTTGAACGAAGGAGGTGCCGCATGAGCGACCCCCTGATCATGCAAGCCATCGCCCGCCTGGTGCCGCAAGGCGCCCGCGTGCTGGATTTGGGCTGTGGCGACGGGTCCCTGCTGGCCTATCTGCAGCAACATAAGGGTTGTACTGGCTACGGCGTGGAGCTGGACGACGCCAATGTGCACGCCTGTGTGCAACGCGGCGTGAACGTGATCCAGCTGAACCTGGACGAAGGCCTGAACCTGTTTGCCGACCAATCGTTTGACGTGGTGCTGCAAATCGACACCCTGCAACACCTGCGCAACGCCGAGACCATGCTGCGCGAGACGGTGCGGGTGGGGAAAATCGGCATCGTGGCCTTCCCCAACTTTGCGCATTGGTTCAACCGCCTGAGCGTGCTGCAAGGCCGCATGCCGGTGACCAAGCGCCTGCCTTACCAGTGGTACGACACGCCCAACATCCGCGTGGGCACCTATGCCGACTTTGGCGACTTGGCGCGTAAAAACCAGTTGCGCGTCATGGACGCCTTTGGCCTGCAGCAGGGCCAAGAAGTGCGCCTGTGGCCCAACCTGATGGCGGGCACGGCGGTCTACAAATTGCAGCGCAGCTGACATGGTCACTGCGCCAGGCGCCACCGCCCCGGCCGCCCACAGCCCCTGGCTGATCGCGAACGTGCTGGCGCAAATTTCATTCGGTCTCTTGGCCATGACCCTGTGCCTGCCCTCCATGCAGGAGTGGGGCAGCATCTTCACCACCAGCCAGGCCGATGTGCAGCTGACCTTCAGCGGCTATGTGGTCGCCTACGGCGCCTTGCAGCTGGTGTACGGCCCGCTGTCCGACCGTCTCGGGCGCAAGCCCATCCTGATGCTGGGCTTGGTGGTGGCGGGATTGGCTTCGGTGATGGCCGCGCTGGCCACCGACATCACCACACTGATCGCCGCCCGTGTGTTGCAAGGTGCAGGTTGCGCCGCCAGCATGGTGGTCAGCCGCTCTATGGTGCAAGACCTGTTTGCCGGACCACAACGCACACGCGTCATGGCCTACATTGGCATGGCGATGGGCATGTGCCCGCCGCTGGCCACGCTGATCGGTGGGCAGATCCATGTGCGCTTGGGTTGGCAAACCAACTTTGTGGTGTTGGCCGTGTTGGCCTTGCTGCTCTTGGTGGCGGCGTGGCTGGGACTGCCGCGTGTGGCCAAACCTCCGCCCGCTCATGGCCACTGGCTGAGGGCCATGCTCAGCGCTTACGCCCGCTTGCTGCGCGAGCCGCGCTTTTTGCTCTACGTCGCCATCCTGGCGGCCACCACCGCCACGTTTTACGCTTTCTTGGCTGGCGCACCCATCGTGCTCAAGGGCTACGGCATCGGCCCGGACGGCATTGGCTGGTTCATCATGGCCGTACCTGTGTCCTACATCCTGGGCAACTTCATGACATCGCGGCTGATTGCGCAGGCGGGCGAATCGCGCGTCATGGCTTGGGGCCAGGCGCTCACGCTGGGTGGGTTGGTGGTGATGCTGGCGCTGGGCTTGGGGGGCGTGCAGACAGCGCTGGCCGTGGCCCTGCCCTTGTTACTTTTGGGTTTCGGTCATGGCCTGCTGAACCCGCCTGCGCTGGCGGGCACCGTGGGTGTATTGCCCGCGCTGGCAGGCTCGGCCGCTGCGGTGGCAGGCCTGATGCAGCAACTCACCGGAGCCTTCGGCGGCTACTTGGTGGGCTTGGTGCCGCACGAAGGCGCGGTGAACTTGGGTTGGATGATGCTGGGCTTTGCCCTCACAGGGGCCATAGCCCAATTTTTCTTGCGCAGGCGCTGAACAACAAGTGCGCACAGTGGCCAGCTGGGTGACCTTCTGACTTTCTGCACAAACCTTGAGCGACAGCAAGGCTTGCGCGCAGGCCGATACGCCTCAAGGGTGTTTGGGGTGTAGCCTCAGACGCATGGACAGCCCACTTCCTACAGCCCCTCTTGCAGGCACAACTGAGCGGACATCGCCCCTGTCGCTGCGCCGCGTGGCCATCGACACCTACCGCGAAAACGTGGCTTATCTCAACCGCAACTGTGCGGTTTACCGGGCCGAGGGTTTTCAGGCGCTGTCCAAGATCGAAGTGCGCGCCAACGGGCGGCAGGTGTTGGCCACCCTCAATGTGGTCGACGACGACAGCATCGTGGCCTGCACCGAAGTCGGTCTGTCTGAAGACGCGTTTCGCCATTTGGGCGTGCCCGATGGGCACACGGCCTCGGTCTCCCAAGCCGAGCCGCCTGCATCGATGGAGGCCCTGTTTCGCAAAATCGACGGCGAACGCCTGAACCAGGACGACTTCCACGCCATCGTGGAGGACATTGCCAAACACCATTACTCCAAGATCGAACTCACCGCATTTGTCGTGGCCACCAACCGGGGCGAGATGGACCGCGAGGAGGTCTACTTTTTGACCGAAGCCATGGTCAAGGCCGGGCGCCGACTGGATTGGCGCGAACCGCTGGTGGTCGACAAACACTGCATTGGCGGCATCCCCGGCAACCGGACTTCGATGCTGGTCATGCCCATCTTGGCGGCTTATGGCATCTTGTGCCCCAAGACTTCGTCACGCGCCATCACCTCACCGGCGGGCACGGCCGACACCATGGAAGTGTTGGCCGATGTGGAGCTGCCCTTTGAAAAACTCTCCGAGATCGTGCGCACTTACCGGGGCTGTCTGGCCTGGGGCAGCACCGCCGATTTGTCGCCGGCCGACGACGTTCTGATCGCGGTCGAGCGCCCACTGTCGCTGGACTCGCCCGCGCAAATGGTGGCCTCCATCCTGTCCAAAAAAATCGCGGCAGGCTCCACCCACCTGGTGCTCGACATCCCGATTGGCCCCACCGCCAAGGTGCGCTCCATGCCCGATGCGCAGCGCCTGCGCCGGCTGTTTGAATACGTGGCCACGCGCATGCACCTGTCGCTCGAAGTGGTCATCACCGATGGCCGCCAACCTGTGGGTCAGGGTGTGGGCCCGATGCTCGAAGCCCGTGACGTGATGCGCGTGCTCGAAAACGACCCGCGTGCGCCCAATGACCTGCGGCAAAAATCGCTGCGATTGGCTGGCCGTCTGATTGAAGCCGACCCCGATGTGCGCGGCGGCGACGGTTTTGCCATCGCGCGCGACATCCTCGACTCCGGCCGAGCGCTCAGCCGCATGCAGGCCATCATCGCCGCCCAAGGGGCACACCCCTTTGACCACAACCATCCGCCACTGGGGGCACTCACGCTGGAGGTGTGCGCCCCCAGTGGCGGCGTGGTGACCGGCATCGACAACCTTCAGATCGCCCGTGTGGCCCGCATGGCCGGTGCCCCCAAAGTGCGAAGCGCCGGGGTGGATCTGCTGCGCAAACTGGGCGACAGCGTCGCGCAAGGCGAGGCGCTGTACCGCGTGCATGCCGCGTACCCGAGCGACCTGGAATTTGCGGCCCAGCTGTGCCGCAAAGCCAGCGGCTACACGATGGGCCAGGCCAGCGATGTGCCGCATGTGTTTGTCGAGTTTTGAAGGCAGCACCCCGATGACCGCGCCGGGTGCCTTGCTGTATTTTGAAGACGAAGCGCCAGCCGCTTTGCGTCTGGGCGAAGCCTCGGGCCTGCTGCCACAGCAGATCGTGCAGCACCGCTTTCCCGATGGCGAAATCCAGCTGACCCTGCCCGCGCACTTGCCCCCGCGTGTGGTGCTGATGCGCAGCTTGCACCAGCCTAACGAGAAACTGACCGCGCTGCTTCTGGCCGCGCCCACCGCCCGCCAACTGGGCGCCAAGCACCTCAGCCTGGTCGCGCCCTATCTGGCTTACATGCGGCAAGACATGGCATTTGCCCCCGGCCAAGCCGTGAGCCAGCGCATTGTGGGCTCTTGGCTGGCCAATTTGTTTGACGCCGTCATCACCGTGGACCCGCACCTGCACCGGGTGGCCACGCTGGCCGAGGCCGTGCCCGCCCACCAGACCATCACGCTGAGCGCGGCACCGCTGCTGGGCAACTGGATTGCAAAGCACCGCCCAGGCGCGTTCTTGCTCGGGCCCGACAGCGAATCCGCGCAGTGGATCAACCAAGCCGCCGCCGCTCACGGCCTGCCCCACGCGGTGTGCCGAAAAGTCCGCCACGGCGACCGCGCCGTGAGCATGACGCTGCCCAAGTGCGACCTGCGCGGCCAAGCGGTGGTGCTGCTGGACGACGTGGCCAGCAGCGGCCACACCCTGGCCACTGCCGCCGCCTTGGCATTGGCCGCAGGTGCGGCCAGCGTGGACGTGGCCGTGACGCACGCCCTGCTGGCGGGCGATGCACTGCCGCGCATCCATCAGGCCGGCGTGGGCGAGTTTTGGAGCACGGACAGCGTGGCGCATCCGAGCAATGTGGTGGGCTTGGCGGCTTTGCTGGCGCAAGCGCTCATGCGGTCAAACCGGACACGATGACCGCCTTCTGTCACACCCGGCTTGACCGGGTATCGATGTCCGCTGGGCAAACGGACTGAGCAACCGACAGGTTGTGTGGCTGACAGCAAGCACGGCAAATCCGTCTTTAGCCGTCTTCCTCAAGTGCTGTCGCGCGCCTTGTCCAGCGCCTCGCGCAACACCTTCAATTCTCCAATGTGGTTGGCCAGCAGCAGGATCAATCGGGCGTTGAGGGCCTCGCTTTGCTCGTCACTCAAGCCGTTGTGGGCTTCGATCAGGTGTTCATAAAACTCGTCGCCGGGGGAGAAGTCGCGGAAGAAGCGGCGGCCTGTTTCGTGGAAGTTGGGGTCTGTTTTGAGGGCGGTGTTCATCTCAGTCCTTGCTGCGGTTCAGGCTGGGCCGATGTGGCTTCCGATGGCGCGGGCCAGTGCGGTCTGCACGGCCTTGGCGTCCAGCTGGCGCCAGCGGGCCACCACGTGCTGGTCGGGGCGCAGCAAGTAAGTGGTGCCTGGGCGGGCGTCGTAGCGCTTGGCCACCAGGCCTTGGGTGTCGACGATCACTTTGAAGCCGGGGATGTTCAAAGCACTGGGGGTGACGATGAGGGGGGTCACTTGGATGGGCGCATCCGCGCGCAGAGGCGCCCCCCCACAGAACGCAAGTTGCGCCAGGACCTCGGGCGAGGGCACTGCGCCAACGAAGAGCAAAACCTGAAAACCTTGGCCCACTTGGTCGAGCAACCACGCGTCTTGTCCGCTCACGTGCACCGGCGCGTCGTCCATCGGCGCACCGGGCACCATCTGGCCTTCAAAGGGCTCGGCATCGGGGGTGTTGAGCACCGATTCCGTCAGAAAGGACGGCATGGACAAGCGGCCCGAGTTCACGAGCTTGCGGGCAAAGGGGTAATGCTTGGCCAGCGCCAGCACCTGGTTGCGAAAAGTCTTGCTGGTGCGGCTCTTGGGCGTGATGAAATCGGTGGAGCGGGTCGAGTTCATGATGTTTTCGTCGGCCGCAAACTGGCGGTCGTGCGCGTAGGTGTCGAGCAGTTTCTCGCTGGCTTGGCCTTGGATGACCAAGCCCAGCTTCCACATCAGATCGTCCGCGTCCTGAAAGCCCGAGTTGGCCCCGCGTGCGCCAAAGGGCGAGACCTGGTGCGCCGCATCGCCCACAAACAGCACGCGGCCATGGCGAAAGTCGGTCATGCGCCGGCACTGGAAGGTGTAGATGCTCACCCACTCCAGCTCAAACGGGCGCTCGTCGCCCAGCATGGCTTGCAGGCGGGGGATGACTTTTTCGGGCTTCTTTTCTTCTTCCGGGTCGGCATCCCAGCCGAGCTGAAAATCAATGCGCCAGACGTTGTTGCTTTGCTTGTGCAAGAGCACGCTCTGGTTGGGGTGAAAGGGCGGGTCAAACCAGAACCAGCGCTCGGCGGGGTAGTCGGCTTTCATGATCACGTCGGCGATCAAAAAGCGGTCCTGGAACACCCGGCCCTCGATGTCCAGCCCCAGGTGGCGGCGCACCGGGCTGCGTGCGCCATCGGCCACCACCAGCCAGTCGGCTTCGATGTCAAAGCTGCCTTCGGGCGTCTCCACGGTCAGTGTGGCGTGGTCATCGTGCGGGCGGACCGCCGTGACCTTGTGCTGCCAGCGGATGTCGGCACCCAATTCAAGCGCGCGTGCAATCAGCATTTCCTCGATGTGGTACTGCTGCAGGTTGATCATGCCGGGGCGCTTGTGCCCCGCGTCGGGCACCAGGTTGAACTGGTAGACCTCGTCTTCTTCTAAAAAGGTGCGGCCGATGTTCCAGCTCACGCCCATGTCGCAGGCTTGTTCGGCAATGCCCAAACGGTCCAGGATTTCGAGTGAGCGCTTGGCGTAACAAACCGCCCGCGAGCCGATCGAGACGGTTTTGTCGTCGTCCAGCACCAACACGTCCAAACCCTGCAAGCGGGCATCGATGGCGGCAGCCAGGCCCACCGGTCCTGCGCCAATGACGATCAGCGGTTTGCGCTGCGGCGGTGTGGACATCAAGTCGGCTGGCGACTTGTAGGGATAGATCGGGTTGATGTAGGCACCCATGCGTGGTCTCCGGCCATGAGAAAAGCACCGTTCGGTGCGACAGGTGGTAATTTACTATAGTTGAATCAATTTACCTATCCGTAATTTTGAAATGCCTCTCCATGGAGACTTTTCACGTTGGACAAGCCATTTCAATTATTGAATGTGCATTCAATCTTGCAGCCCACCGCTGTGGTGACTCGGTGAGCCGCCCATCATATTTTGGCCATCGACCCCATCGGGTGTATCCGTGCCGTTGACACACCGAGTGTTGCCAAGCCAGCAGTCTCGCTCGGTCTTCCCCATCCGCAACTGGAGCTTGGGCACATCCTTTTTTAGTTAAAAAAAATAATAACCACTATTTATGGATTCAATCCCAAGACCGTGACGACTCAGAACGTGGAGCAGCCAAAAAATTTATGAATATGAAAATTTGTACACAACAAAAACAATGTGACATGAGCATCATATGATTCATTTTAAAAATTCATTAATATCAATAGATAAAATAAATAAATTTTGCCTGATGGTTATTAACTATTTTATAGTATTTAATTGCCGCATTGTTTGAGGGCACGGTTCATGGGAAGTGAGTTCTTGTGAGTAATCGTGAGCAATCACACTCTTTGGGGTGTTAAAAACCTTTTGGATTTTTTCACAGTCCACATCAACAAAAAGGTTTTGTCATGAAAGTTCCCTACAGATTGCTGCCATTGGCATTGATCGTCATGTCGATCAGCGCTTGCTCGACCATGGATAACCCAAAGAATTCATTCAATTCCTCACCGCTCAAACCCGCTGATTACATCAAACCCAGTTTCGCCAAAAAATCTGACCCCACCAATGCCCAGCAGCTCATGCAGAGCGGAACCGACTATTTACAAAAAGGTGATCTGCAAAAAGCCCATTCCGTTTTCAGTGTTGCCTTGAAACTTGATATCAGAAATGCTGGACTCCATTTCCTGAATGGTTTGACCTACCAAATGATGTATGAAGCAGGTGATGAAGCCAGCTTTGACTTGGCAGTGACTGGTTTTAACACTGCACTTTCACTGGATGAAAATTTAGAACCTGCACAGCTTCAATTGGGACAGCTTTATATTTCAGCTAAAAAATATGATTTGGCACAAAAAGTATTTTCTGAAGCTTACGCCGGCAATTCCAAGTCAACACGCGCATTGATGGGGATGGCCCAGTCTTCAATCTTGGCGGGAGACATGAAGTCATCTTATTGGGCCACTGTTAAATTAGAAGCACTGGGCACAAAAAGCCCAGAATTTTTAAGACTGAAAGCCATCCAAGCCGCGTTGGCACAAAGCCCTGAAAAAGCCAAGGCTTACGCCAAGCAATATGCGCAGCTTGCCAATGAAAAGGGTGCAACCAGCGATGTTGACTACGTCAACAATCGCGTTGATAAACTGTTGACGATGAACACCAGCTGGAGCGCTCCAGCCAACAGCGGCATTCAAATCGCACAAGCCGATACCGGTGGCAAATCCAAGGAAGAAGCCAAAGAGGGCGCCGCTGAAGAGTCGAAAGAAAGTGTTGCTGGAGCGCATCAACTGTGGTGGCGTTGCGATCCAAATCCGGGCTTGTCTTTGCAAAAAGACGGTTTACCGCAGCTTCAGCTGCCAGTGACAGAAGAAAACGCCACAACGCTGACTTTGCCAAAGCCATGTGCCGGTGAAAAGCCTCCGATGGCCATGATTGAAGTGACCATGATTCGAACCGAAGAATCCATGACACGCATGCAAGGTATCAACCTGTTGGACGGCCTGAAAATGGTGAAAGACACATTTTTGGATGCCGATAAACGCAGGGTCATTGGCAATGACGACACGATCACCACAAGTGCAGCATCGTTGATGTACTCTTTGAATATTGCCAATTCACTGTTTGCAAAAAATGAAGTGATTGCGCGCCCAAGTCTTTCAGCTGTAGACCGCTTACCTTCTGTGTTTTTCAGCGGTCGCACTGTTTCAATTGCAAGCGGCACGGTCAATACTGGCTTTTCATTATCTGACAAATCAGTGGGTACAAGCTTGTCCATCACCCCGACGTTCGTGGATGATGACAATGTGTTGCTCTCCATCCGATCCAGCCGTTCTTTCATTGAGCCATCAGAAGGTGTAAATATCGCATTGGTTCAATCAAGGAATGCCGTCAATGCCAGCGCCCGCGTGAAGTTCGGTCAAACTTATGTTTTGAATGGCATGATTGAACGTGAGAAAGACAATGTGAATACTGGTTTTCCAATATTAATGGATATTCCAATCATACAAAATCTGTTCTCGAAGAGTGTCAAAATAGACTTTAACCGTCAAATATTAACGCTGGTCACAGTTCGCAGATTGGTCGATGACAAAGACTCAATCCATCTTGCCAAAAATCCAACTGGAACGATCAATGGCCATAAATTGGCCAGCGAGGTTCAAGAGTTCATTGATCTTCAGTCCAACCAAACCGTGATGGATGAAGTTCTCAATGGCCTCAGAAAAGACAACAGCTTGTACAAGCGTCTTCGGAACAAAGATGTGGTTCAAGAAAGCTACAGCTCGCAATCGATGATTCAAAGACTGCTGATGGATTTGAAAGAACTTGCTTATTTCTAAATTATTTTGATGATTAACAATCAAAATTAAGGCCCAAAAAAGACTCCAGCTCATTTGCTGGAGTCTTTTTTTCCGCTTAGATTTATCAAATGGGCAGCCTGTATCTGACACCAATTCGTCAACGATCGATTACATGGTTCGCAATCGTAGGGTCGCCACGGATTCTGCTGGCATCCAACTCAAATGCGCGAATTATTTCCTCAAAAGATCATCCTCATCTCTAAAAAGCCAAGTCCATGTTTTACTTTTCGGCCACCATCTTCACAAGTGCATTTCTATTATTCATGGTGCAGCCCATTATTGCCAAACAAATTCTTCCTTGGTTTGGAGGCTCGTCGGCCGTATGGACAACTTGCATGGTTTTCTTCCAGATGATTTTGCTTTTGGGTTATTGGTATGCTGATTTTGTTGTGCGCAAACTGACCAACCGAACTCAAGCTATTTTCCACTCAACAGTGGTTATTTTTTCTTTAATTTGTTTGCCCATCATTGCAAGTAACGAATGGAAGCCAACCGCTGACACAGAGCCTGGAACAAGAATTTTGTTACTTTTAACGGTAACAGTCGGTTTGCCGTATTTGCTGCTTTCCACAACAGGGCCACTGGTGCAGGCTTGGTTTGCGCGTTGCTATCCACAGGCCAAGGTATACAGGCTGTTTGCCTTGTCCAACTTTGCTTCACTCATCTCGTTACTTGCATACCCTCCACTGATTGAACCGCACATTGATTTGCAAAGCCAAGCATGGTTATGGAGTGGTGTTTATGCGGTCTATGCTTTGCTGATTGTTGTATCTGCTTGGCACTCTGTTCGACAAGGCGTGGTCAGTCAATTACAAAAATCAACTGAAACTCAAATAGGCCCTGTTGGCGATGCGCCTGCCAAACAGGATTACATGCTTTGGATTTTACTGGCCACTCTCGGATCAGTATTGCTCTTGTCATTTACCAATCACATCACACAAAATATTGCGTCTGTTCCTTTTTTATGGATAGTTCCTTTGGTACTGTACTTGGTGACTTTTATTTTGGTATTTGACGTGGGCAGCTCAAGAGGTAAAAGTGGTTGGTACTCAAGATTGGTTTTTATACCCTTGTTGTTTGCTTTACTAATTATTACAACCTATGGCATGTATGAAGGCTTTGCCTCTACCATGAACATTTATATTGCATTGCCATTATTTTGTATTTTATTATTTGTGGGTTGCATGTTTTGTCATGGTGAGTTGGCTTCACTTCGGCCAGCAACTCAATACATCACTCAATTTTATCTGTGCATGTCAATCGGCGGTGCTGCGGGCGGCCTCATGGTTGGGTTACTGGCGCCATTGGTTTTTAATTCTTTCGCAGAACTGCCTTTGGCGCTTATTTCATGCGGTCTTTTAGCGAGCTTTGTGATGTGGAAAGCGCCTTCTGGTGCGATCCAGTCCAAGCTCAATTCAACGTTGATCAGTTGCGCCATCGCTTTAACTTGTGCGATGAGTTGGTTTTTATGGCAAGAGTCACAAACAAGCGAAGAAACGCTTTTGCAGCACAGAGATTTTTACGGCACTTTACGTGTTTCAGAATCTGATAAAAACATGACGCCTGAGTCTGTGCGTGACTTGTACCACGGGGTCATTAGCCATGGTTGGGAACACACCTACGAGCCACTGCGCTCTAAACCTGTCAGCTATTTTGGCCCAGGCACTGGCATCGCTCGAACAATTGATTTTTACCAACAAGAAGAGCCCTCTGTTCGGGTCGGCGTTCTGGGTTTGGGTATCGGAATTTTGACCTCTTATGGCCGTCAAGCTGATAGTTTTCGCATATACGAGTTGGTGCCCGCGGTCATTGATATTGCCAAAAAGTACTTTTGGTATTTACCCTCTTCCAAATCCAAAATCGATTACGTGGTGGGTGATGGGCGCTTGAGCCTGGAAAGAGAACAATCCAATGAGTTCCATATGCTCAGCGTGGATGCGTTCTCTTCTGACTCCATTCCGATGCATCTGATGACTGTTGAGGCTTTGCAAGTCTATAAAAAACAAATCAAAAGTGACGGCGCAATTGTTTATAACGTCACCAATCGCTTGATCAATTTGGCCCCTATGGTCAAATTGATTGCAGACCAAGAAGGGATGGAAGCGATCTTAATTGCCAATAGACCCTCAGAGTCTGATCTTTATCCCACGGATTTTGTGGTGGTGACCCATAACAAAAAATTAATTGCCGCATTAAAAAATACACAAGACTTCATGCCCATTGAGACATTGCCTAAGATCAAGGCCTGGACTGATAGTTATAACAACTTGTTTGATGTGTTGCGGTAGTCCTATTTCCAGGCAGGCAGGGCGCAGGCCACATCCACCTTTGTGCTCGTTGGTGCGGTAAGGACACACCCCACCAACTGAGCGAGTCCCAAGGCAGGCGATGGGCATTGCCCAGCACCGGATGCAGGGCCCTCGCCTCAAACAAGGTGGAAGTCATTTCATCATCGTGTTTTACTGCTGCATCGCGTTGTCCCCATTTGGGCTTGGCTTGCGGCCCCGCACCAGGTTGACAGCATGAAAAACGATCTCAGGCTATGCTTCAGAATCGTCTTTTGTATGACAACTTCATGATCCAGCATTTCACCCCCGTGTCCAGCGGCGCTCGCCTGTCTGACCAGGTGGCCGAGCAACTGGCCAACGAAATCAAACAAGGCCGTCTTTTGCCCGGCGACAAACTACCCACCGAGGCACGCTTGGTCGAGCAGTTTGAAGTGAGCCGCACCGTGGTGCGCGAAGCGGTGTCTCGGCTCAAGTCCTTGGGCCTGGTCGACTCACGCCAAGGCAGCGGGGTGTTTGTGAACCCCCAATTGCCCTTTGCACCGCTCAACTTCGAGGCCCGGCATGCCGCCTCGCAAGAGGCGGTGATCCAAATGGTGGAGGTGCGCCGCGCACTGGAAGCCGAGGTGGCCGCGTTGGCGGCCGAACGGCGCAACGCACGCGATATTCGCAAGATCGAGCAAGCCGTCCAGGCCCTTGATGCGGCTGTCCAGTCGGGCGGCGATGGTGTGGCCGAAGACGTCAAGTTTCACCGGGCCATTGCCGACGCCACGTGCAACCCTTTCCTGATCCAGACGCTGGAGTACTTGGGCCAGTTTTTGCATGGGGCCACTCAAGTGACCCGCGCCAACGAGGCCCGGCGCATGGACTTTGCGGCCGAAGTGCAAACCGAGCACCAGGCCATCTTGCAAGCCGTCAAAGCCGGTGATGCCGCTGCGGCCAGACAAGCCGCCGCCACGCACATGGGCAACGCCATCACCCGCATCCGCAGCGCAGACCCGGCCTTTTGGGTGCAAGAAGGCGAGCGGCTGGCACAGCCCCTGGTCAAAGGGCTGCGGCCTTGAATCACTCGGCCTTGATGTTGGCCGACTTGACCACCGCCGCGTAGCGCGACAGGTCACGCGCCATGTCGCGGCCAAACTTCTCCGGGCCGCCGGGGCTGGCGGTGATGCCCAAGGTGTTCAAGCGCTCGCGCACGGCAGGGTCATTGAGCACCGCGTTCAGCTCGGTGTTGAGCTTGTCCACAATGGCCCGAGGCGTTTTGGCCGGGGCCAGCAAGCCCACCCAGGAGTTGATGTCGAAATCGGTCACGCCCGATTCGATGAAAGTGGGCACATCGGGCATGGACGGTGCGCGCTGTGCACTGGACACCGCCACCGCATGCAATTTGCCCGACTTGACGTGCTGGATCGCGCCCGCCACAGCGGTGTAGACCAGCGGGATGGTGCCGCCCATCACATCGATCATGGCCTGGCCACCGCCTTTGTAGGGAATGTGCGTCAGGTTGGCGCCCGTGCGCTGCTTGAGCAATTCACCCGCGATGTGCGGCGTGCCGCCCGTGCCGGAGGTGCCATACGACAGGCCGCCCGATTGGGTTTTGGACAAGGCGATCACTTGCTGCAGCGACTTGGCGGGCACGCCGGGGTGCGACACCAAAATCAGGATGGCATCGCCGATCTTGCCGATCGGGGCAAAGTCTTTGGCGGTGTCAAAGCCCACCTTGGTAAAGACGTGCGGGTTGATCACCAGCGTGCCGTCAAAGCCCAACAGCAAGGTGTAGCCATCGGGCTCGGCCGCGGCCACCATTTGCGTGCCGATGTTGCCCGAAGCGCCCGGCTTGTTGTCCACGATCACCTGTTGGCCCAGGCGCTTGGACAGCTGCTCGGCGATCAGGCGGCCGCTGGTGTCGGTCACGCCGCCGGTGGCAAAGGGCACCACCAGACGAATGGGTTTGGCGGGGTAGGCCGATTGCGCTTGCGCCGTGCTCGCGCTCAAGGCCAGTCCCCCGCAGGCAGCGGCGATGAGGCCTGTGCCCTTGGCGGCATTCAGAACAGTTTTCAGCCATTGGCGGCGGGGTGTTGTCGTGGTCTTGGTCATGTGGGTCTCCGGAAGGTTTTAGAGGGAATCAATCGGTCTCGGCGTAGCGCTTTTCAAAAGCCCACACGTCTTCAAAACCCATGAGCTTTGTCAGGTCGGCAAAGTCGTACAAAGGCGTGGCGCCCTTGGCCGATGAGCCGGTGTCCTTGAACTGCTGGTAAACCTGCGCCATGGCCTGCACCCCGGCCAGCAAGGCGGTCACGGGGAAGATGGCGATCTTGTAACCCAGCGCTTCCAGCTCGGGGCGCGTCAGCACCGGGGTGCGGCCTTTCTCGACCATGTTGGCCACCAGCGGCAGATCCAAGCTTTGGCCGATGCGGCGCATCTCTTCTTCGGTCTCGGGTGACTCGACAAACAGGATGTCGGCACCGGCCTTGGCATAGGCCTCGGCCCGGCGCAGCGCTTCATCCAAGCCCAGCGTGGTGCGGGCATCGGTGCGGGCGATGATGAGGAAATCTTTGGAGTCGCGCGAATCCACCGCCACCTGGATTTTGCGCACCATGTCGGCCATGGGGATCACGCGGCGACCCGGCGTGTGGCCGCACTTCTTGGGGAACTCCTGGTCTTCGAGCTGGATGGCGCAAGCGCCCGCCGCCTCGTAGCCCCGGATGGTGTGGCGCATGTTGAGCAAGCCGCCGTAGCCGGTGTCGGCATCGGCAATCAAGGGCGTGCGGGCCATGCCCGCCATGGCCGTCACGCGCCCGACCATGTCGCTGTAGGTGGCCAAACCCGCATCGGGCAGGCCCATGTGCGAGGCCACGGTGCCGTAGCCGGTCATGTACAGCGCATCAAAGCCAAAGTTGTCGGCCAGACGCAGCGACACCATGTCAAACACACCAGGGGCGACCACGAGGCCGGGCTGGTTCAAACGCGCACGCAGCGCAGAGGTTTTTGTAGTCATGCGGCAAAAATGGATGAAGAGTGTTCAAATCACGAAATTCAACTTGGTTATTTCATCAGAAGAGCATCCCATGAATCTGCACTTAAGCGACAAGCACGTTTTGATCACCGGCGGCAGCAAAGGCATTGGCCTGGCCTGCGCCCAAGCCTTTTTGGAGGAAGGGGCCAAAGTGACGCTGGTGTCGCGTGACACGGCCAATCTGAAAAATGCGCTGCAAAAGCTGCAGGCCCATTTTGCAGCCGATCGCATCCACACCGTGTCCGCCAATTTGCGCGATGCAGGCGATGCCCTGACGGCGCTGAATTCGGCAGAGGCGGCCTTCGGCCCGGTCGATGTTTTGGTGAACTCGGCGGGCGCAGCCAAGCGCACGCCCGCGCCCGAGCTCACGCCCGAGGCCTTTGCCGATGCCATGCAGGCCAAATATTTCACCACCATCCACATGCTCACGCCCACCATCCAACGCATGGCCCAGCGTGGCCAAGGCACGGTGGTGAACGTGGTGGGCAACGGCGGCAAAGTGGCCAGCCCGATCCACCTGCCCGGCGGCGCGGCCAACGCGGCCCTGATGCTGGTGAGCGCAGGCATGGCGGCCGCTTACGGCCCACAAGGCATCCGCGTGAATGCGGTGAACCCCGGACTGACTTTGACGGACCGTCTGCAAGAAGGCATGGCGGCCGATGCCCGCATCAAAGGCATCGACACCGAAGAAGCCATGGCTCAAGCCGTGGCCAAAATCCCATTGGGCCGCATGGCCGAGCCTGAGGAAATCGCCAACGCCGTGGTGTTTCTGGCCTCGTCCAAAGCCAGCTACATCACCGGCATTTGCATGAGCATGGACGGTGCACTGACCCCGATCGTGGTGTAACAGACAGACTGGGGCTGCGCCTGTGTCATGCTCAGCAGGCCGCTGCCCCTTTTTGCTTTTGTGAGACCCCCACCATGACCCTTGCCACGAACCGGTCGCATCGCCTGCTCAACTCGGCCCAACACTGCATGGTCTCAGGCCTGTTGGCCTGGGCGGCTGCCACGGGGTCGGCGCAGGCCGAAGTAGCGCCGCTGCAAACAGTCCCTGCGGTGGACGTGCCGCGCTACATGGGGACCTGGCACGAGATCGCCAAATACCCCAACTGGTTCCAGAAAAAATGCGCCAGTAGCACGCAGGCCACGTACACCCTGCAAGCCAATGGCCAAGTGCAAGTGCTCAACCGCTGCAAAACCGACAAGGGCGAGTGGAGCGAGGCCTTGGGCGCAGCCCGTCAAATCGGCGGGCCGACCTCTGCCCAGCTCAAGGTGCGTTTTGCACCCGAGTGGCTGTCGTTCATTCCGCTGGTGTGGGGAGATTACTGGATCATCGAGCTGGACCCGGACTACCAGTGGGTGGTGGTGAGCGAGCCCCAGCGTGACTACTTGTGGATTTTGTCGCGCACGCCCCAATTGCCTGCCGCCACCTACCACGCTTTGCTGGGCAAGCTGGAAAAACGGGGTTTTGACCTGAAACGGATCGAGCCCACCAAGCCTTGAGATTGGCGGGCTCGATGGGGTTTTGGGAAAAGCGCTGGGGTCAGTGAACGGCTTCGGCCACGCGCACTTGGCGCGCTTCGCCAGCCTGCAGCCAGCCTTGGTTGGCGGCGTCTTGTGCCAGCTGGGCGATCAGGGCGCGGGCATCGGCGTTGACCATGGCCACAGGTTGCAGGCGCAGTGCAGCGTCCGAAAAGTGGTGCACCACTTCGGCCACGTCGTCAGCGTCCAGCGCCGTGGGTTTGTAGACCGGGCTGCAGGGCGCTTTTTGGCCCAAGGCACGGTAAAACACCGCTGACAAGTGGGATGACGCGCCGTACACGCTGTGCTGTTGGCCGGCAGCCGTCACCCGCAGGGTGTAGCCATATTTGCCTTTGACGCACTCGGCCTGGGTGATGTCTTTCAAGGTCAAGTGGTGCACCAGGGTGCCGCTGTCGTTTTCTGAGACCAGCAACTGGCGGTCGGTCAGCAGCCACAGGCCACGGCCGGACAACACCACGCGGCCGAGTACATAGCCCAGCACCCGCTCATCGGGCTGGATGTGGTCGCGCATCTGGTCCACATCGGCTTGCTTGAGCAGTTGCGCACCATAGGGGTTGTGGCCCTCAATGAGCAGTTCACTCAGTTCGTTGCCGTTTTTCAAAAAGTCCAGCCAAGCCATAGGGGTCTCCAAATAAGTCGTGGATGTTCGGTCATGGCGCGGGAGACACAGGCCTCGGCCCACAAATAGGCCCACAGTATGCCCGGTTATTCAGGTAAATCCCAAGGCATTTCATGGCCATTGCCCTGCGCCGTGCACCCAACAGAGCGCTGACCCAAACTGCGGTTTGTCTTCCATCGGGCCCACCATGTTCAAGCCATCGCGTTTTTTGCCCCACCTGAGTGCTGGGGACTGCCCAGTCCTGACCCCGCTGTCCGAACAGCTGTCGGCCCACCTGAAAACCCAGCTGGGCCAGCGCGTGCGTGCCATGACCGGGGCCACGGGCGATGCGCGAGACTTTTTGCAGCCTGCGGGCGACCCCGGTCTGTTTGGGCCCGACTCGGCCGCCTGGCAGGTGCACGCGCACTTTGTGGCCATGATGACCGGGGGCTTGTCATCGCTCATGTTGCAGGCCCTGCACCCCCGGGCGCTGGCGGCCGTGTGGGACCATTCCAGTTTCCGCACCCAACTGCAGGCGCGGCTGGGTCGCACCGCCTTGTTTGTGGCCACCACCACCTATGGCGGCACGGCGGCTGCGTTGCAGACCCTGGAGCGGGTCAACCGCATCCATGCGCACATTCGGGGCACGCTGCCCGACGGCACGCCCTATGTGGCCAACGACCCGGAACTGATCCGCTGGGTGCATCTGGGCGAGACCACCAGTTTCTTGCGGGCCTACCAAGACCTGTCGCTACAGCCTTTGCCCCCAGACAGGCAAGACCAGTACTTTGCCGAAATGGCGCAAATCGGCCAGCGCTTGGGGGCGCACGATTTGCCACTGACACGCCACCAGGCCTTGACGCAGCTGCAAGCCTTTCGCCCCGAGCTGCGGGTGGACGAGCGCACGCGAGAGACGATTGCCCTGATCGAACACTACCCATGCATGCCCCTGGACCGGCCCTTGGTGAGCCTGATCGTGCGGGCCGCGTTTCAGATGCTGCCGGACTGGGCGCTGCAGATGCTGGGTCGCGAACGCCGCTGCCCGCTGGAGCAAGCCGCAGTGCGCACCGCCTTGCAAGGCATGGGCGCGTCGCTGGCCTGGGCTTTTGCCGACACCGGTGTGGCCGCCCGCGCCCGTCAGCGCATGGCGCCCGGGTTCGCGGCCTCGGCATTCAGGGCTGCTGAATCGTCTCCAAGTACATGAGCAAAGACACGATGCGGTTGCGCGCCGACCACTCGGCGGTGCGGGGCGAGTCGCTGGGCTGGGTCATGGCGCGGGCTTTGAATTCGTTGCCCCACACCGGCATCTCGCGCGAGCCATGCGGCCCGCCATCGCCGGACCAACGCCCGTCGATCACCTCCCACATCAACTCCTGCGGAAATTTGCCGCCATGGCGCTGCGCAACCCGGGTCAAGTCAGACGGGGGCTTGACCAAAAACGAATGCACCGGGCCATCGCCCTTGCCGGAAGCGCCGTGGCAGCTGGCGCAGTTTTCCCTGTAGTCAACCCGCCCCAAGCCGACCGACGTCTGCGCCCAAGATGCGGCTGTGACGCTGAGGATGCTGGCAATCACGCATCGGCAAATGGTTTGTTTGTGCATGGGTGCTCCTGTTGTTTTGCAAGAGCCCCATCATCCTGAGAACGGCTGTCCAAGTCTGTGCGCTGGCACGCCAAAACCAAGGTATCGGCTTACCGGTTCGTCTGGATGTGGTGCGGGGCCTGAGCGCCCACAGCAGACAGCTCGGGAGCCCTGGCCGTGGACACAGGCATCGCGATTCAGTTCAGGGTGCCGCCGCTGATGGCCAAGTCGCTCAGCCCCTGCTGCCGATGCGCCACCAACAAGGCCAAGGCCTGCTGCACGCCAGCCGCCTGCACAGAAACCGGCCAGCTGGGCAAGGTCGGGCCAGGCCAATGGGCCGCTTGCTCGGGCAAGAGCGGCAAGTGCATGAAGCCGCTGAGCACCCCCAGCCCTGCCAACGTGTGCTGCAAGGCATAAAACACCTGGTTGCAGACAAAGGTGCCCGCCGTGTGCGAGACCGAGGCCGGAAAACCCGCCGCCTTCAGGCCCACCACCAGCGACTTGATGGGCAAGGTGCTGAAATACGCCGCCGGGCCACCGTCGATGACGGGCACATCGATGGGCTGCGCGCCTGCGTTGTCGGGGATGCGGGCATCCTGGACATTGATGGCCACTCGCTCGACCGAAAAATCGCAGCGCCCCTCGGCTTGGCCCAGCGCCAGCGCAATGTCTGGGCGGTGCTGCGCCAAGGCGTGCTGCAAAGCGGGCAGGGCCTGCGCAAACACACAAGGCAGCTGCACCGCCGTGACCTGCGCCCCGGCGATCACCGCGCCCTGTAGGGCGCGGGCCACTTCCCAGGAAGGGTTGATGCTTTGTCCGCCAAAGGGTTCAAAGCCCGTGAGCAGGATCCGCATCACCGCCGTCGCCTTCAGACGTTGAAGATCGACACCGTCTTGGTGTTGAGGTAAGCCTCCAGTGCCTCGGGGCCGCCTTCGGAGCCGTAGCCCGAATCCTTGACGCCGCCAAAAGGCAGCTCGGGCCAAGGCGCAGCAGGCTGGTTGACCCACAGCATGCCCAGTTCCAGGCGCTGGCTGAGTTGGTGCAGAGTCTTCATGGAGTTGGTGAACGCGTAACCGGCCAAGCCAAAGGGCAGGCGGTTGGCTTCGGCAATCGCGTCTTCGATCTTCTCGAAGCTGCGGATCGCGGCGATCGGGCCAAAGGGCTCGTTGACCACCACATCGGCATCGAGGGGCACATGCGAGAGCACCGTGGGCGCAAAAAAGTTGCCCTGCGTGCCAATCCGCTCACCGCCGGTGAGGACCTTGGCACCTTTGGCGCGGGCGTCTTGCACGATGGACTGCATGGCGGCCAGGCGACGCTCGTTGGCCAGAGGCCCCATTTGTGTGCCTGCGGCCAGGCCGTCACCCACCTGCAGGGCCTGCGCTTGGGCGGCATATTGCTCGGCAAAGGCATCGGCAATTTTGTGGTGCACCAAAAAGCGGGTGGGGGCGATGCACACCTGACCCGCATTGCGGAACTTGGCCGCACCGGCGGTCTTCAGGGCCAAGCCAATGTCGGCGTCTTCGGCCAAGATGACCGGGGCGTGACCGCCCAGCTCCATGGTCACACGCTTCATGTGCTGGCCTGCCAAAGCGGCCAGTTGCTTGCCCACAGGCGTGGAGCCTGTGAAGGTGATTTTGCGGATCAGCGGGTGGGCAATGAGGTAGTTCGAGATCTCGGCGGGTGTGCCATAGACCAGCCCAATGACGCCAGCAGGCACGCCTGCATCGTGAAAGGCGCGGATCAATTCGGCAGGCGCGGCAGGGGTTTCCTCCGGCGCCTTGACGATGATGGAGCAACCGCTGGCCAGCGCGGCAGACATCTTGCGTACGGCCTGGTTGATGGGGAAGTTCCAGGGCGTGAAGGCCGCCACAGGGCCCACAGGCTGCTTGAGGACTTGCTGCTGGACGTTGATGTTGCGGGGCGGCACGATGCGGCCATACACGCGGCGGCCCTCTTCGGCAAACCACTCGATGATGTCGGCGGCCATCATGGCCTCCACCTTGGCTTCCGCCAAGGGCTTGCCTTGTTCTTGCGTGAGGAGTTCGGCGATTTGCGGGGCGCGTTCGCGCATCAAAGCGGCGGCCTTGCGCAGAATGGCGCCGCGTTCGTTGGCTGGGGTGTCACGCCACAACTCAAAGCCTTTTTGAGCGGCTTGCGCGGCACGCTCCAGGTCGGGAATGCCCGCATGGGCCAAGCGGCCGATCTCGGTGCCGGTCGAGGGGTTGAACACGGACAAGGTCCGGCCGCCTTCGGCATCGCACCATTGGCCGTTGATGAAGAGTTGGGTGTTGGGGTAAGTCATGGGCAGTGTCCAATCAGAGCGTCAAATGTCAAAATACTCCGTCGCAAAACAGCACAGGCCGCAGCAGGCCTGACGGTGCAACATAAGCTGGGGTGGGCGTATTGTGTCAGTCAGATGTTGCGTCCGCCGTCCACATCGAGACACACCCCCGTGAGGAAGGCGGCCTCATCGCTGGCCAGGTAAACCGCCGCATGGGCCACATCCAGCGGCTGGGTAAAACGGCCCAAAGGAATGCGTGCCAAGAATTTTTGCCGGTTTTCGGGGGTGTCGGGCATGCCCATGAACTGCTCCATGAGAGGCGTTTCGCCAATCATGGGGTTGATCACGCAGACCCGGATTTGGTCCTTGGCCAGCTCCAGCGCCAGCCCCTTGCTGGCGGTGATGACCGCGCCCTTGCTGGCGCTGTACCAGCACAGCCCGGGGCCAGGGCGCACCCCCGTGGTGGAGGCCACGTTCACAAAAACACCCCCACATTGCTGGCGAAAGAGCGGGGTCACATGGCGGTTCATGTGGAACAGACTCTTCACGTTCACTTGGTAGAGCCTGTCGAACTCGGCCTCGGTCACCTCACCGGCAGGCTTGTTGGGGTGGGTGGTGCCGGCGTTGTTGACCACGATGTCCAGACGGCCAAATTGCGCCAGGGTGAACTGGAGCAGCTGTTCAATGTCGGCACTGCTGGAAACATCACAGCGGCAGGCGACGCCGCCAATGCGGCTGGCCACTTCCTGGCCTTTTTCAAGGTTCAGGTCGACCACCACCACGCGGGCACCTTCTTGGGCAAAACGCTCGGCGATGCTGGCGCCAAAGCCTGAGGCGGCGCCGGTGACGACAGCCACCTTGTTGTGAAGTCTGGGTGTCATGGGCTGGTTTTCTGGCGGGTTGCTGGGCTCGCCATGGCAGCTTCTTGCTGCAAACGGCGTTTGATGATGAAACGGGCTTGGTTCAGGCCGCTGTCGTGGGCGGTGGCCACGGGTTTGAAATGCGGGTCCAGGTTCAGGTTGCGCTGCTGCGCTTCGATGATGCTGCGGTCTTCGCCGAAGGCCTTGACCACGTCCTGAAAAATCGCCTCGGTGATCTCGGGCCTGTCCAGCATGAAGTGGTGGGCCTGGCAAAAGAAGTAATGCGTGGTGCCATCGGTCTCGGGCGTTTGCACCGAGGTGTGGCGAAACTGCAAGGCTTCAGGCACGCGGGTGCCCTCTGGCGCACCGGTGCCCGTGGGGGCAGAACCCGCATCCATGCGCAAAAAGGCCGGTGCATGCCATTCGTAGATTTGCCAGCGGTCTACCAGGCCCTCAAATGTCGCCACGCGCTGGTGGTTGGGGGACATCTCGTCGTTGATGTACCAGCGCGTGATGCGCAGGCCCGGCCCGGCTGCATCGTCCGTCAGGCGGTCGATCTGGGCCCGGACCTGGGCATTGGAGACGGTGCCCAACGTGGTCGGGTGCACAAAAGACAGGTGCGAAAAATCCAGCAGGTTGTCCACCACCAGCTGGTAGTGCGCCTGGTAATGGATGTAACCGGGCTTCATGCGCCACTCGGGGTGATCGTGCCAGAAGAAATCCAGAATCCGGGCAGGGTCGGCCAAGGCTGGGTCGCCCATCCAGATCCAGATGAAGCGGTCGCGCTCAACCACCCGGTAGGCCTTGACACAGGCAGATGGGGGAATTTGCGACTGGCCCGGGATGTCGGTGCAAGCACCTTGCGGGTTGAACTGCATGCCGTGATACAGGCAGCGGATGTGGTCCCCCTCGACCCGGCCATGCGACAGCGGTGCCGCCCGGTGTGGGCATTTGTCGGCCAAGGCCACCACCTGGCCCTGCGTGTCGCGGTAAAACACCACCGGCTCGCCCAGCAAGGTGCGGGCGAGCGTGCCGCTGTGGCCCACTTCGTGGTCCCACGCGGCCACATACCAAGCGTCGCGAATAAATTCCGAAGACAGGTAAGCCTCCCCGCTGTGCGGGGTGCCATTTTCTGGGTTCATGCGGGCCTCGCGCTCAGTCGGCTTTGAAGCCGGAAGCCCTGACGATCGGGCCCCAGCGGTTGGTGTCGACTTCCATGATGCGGCTCAAATCGGCCGCGCTGCCACCGCCGGTTTCAAGACCCAGCGACAGGAACTTCTCGATCACATCGGGCGATGCCAGGGCTTTGTTCAGCGCCTTGTTGACCCGCTCGACCTCTGCGCTGGCGGTTTTGGGCGGCGCATACAAACCGAACCAGCCCTGCCCAACGATGTTGGGGAAACCCTGCTCGGCAAATGTGGGCACATCGGGCAAGACTTTGGCGCGTGCGCGGCCCGAGGTGGCGATGATGCGGGCCTTGCCGGCGCGGTGGTTTTGCAAAAACTCGAACACCACGTCAATGCCTGCAGGCACCTGATCGCCCAACACGGCCGTTTGCAAAGGTGCACCGCCGTTGTAGGAAATATGCACCATGTCCACTTTGGCCTCCCGGGCCAGCATCAGGCCAAAGAAATGCGGCAAGCTGCCCGCTGCAGGCGAACCAAAACTGGCTTTTTGTGGATTGGCCTTGAGCCAGGCCACGAACTCGGACACGGACTTGATGGGCGAGTCGCCCTTGACCGCCAGCCCGAAGTTGAAATTGACCACATGGCCGACCGGCGTGAAATCGGTCGCGGGGTTGTAGGGCAACTTGCTGAACACCAAGGGGGCCAGCACCGGCACCACCACGGGGGTGATCATCAAGGTGGTGCCATCGGCCGGCGCGTTTTTCAGCAATTCGGCGGCCAGGCGGCCACCCGCACCGGTCTTGTTTTCAATCACCACAGGCTGGTTCAGATCGACCCGCATTTTCTCGGCAATCGTGCGGGCCACGGTGTCGATCGAGCCACCGGGCGGAAACCCCACGAGGAGTTTGATGGGCTTGTCGGACTGGGCAAGCGCTTGCGGCGCGTGCAAAAGTGGCAAGGATGCTGCAGCTGTGACCAGCAAGTGGCGGCGTTTCATGGTGTCTCCTGGGTTTTGTATGGGAAAAGGTTGGGGTGACCTCTGCTGACTCTATGCACTTTCAACACGATTGATCTAATCAACCAACCCTATCGTTTTCCCTAGGGTGGCACTCAAGGGCAGGCGGCTGAGCGGCGTTTTCGGTGCTGCAAATGCACGCTTCGGATCCTCCGTCCAGGGTTTGCCAAGCAGCCCCTTGGTGCAAGGCGGTGGATTCGGTCAGCGCCGCAAGGCACCTGCGGGCAGGCGGTAAACTGACCGCATGACATTGGAGACAGGTCCCATGAAACTGCACTACATCGCCAACCAGCACACCGCTCCGGCCTCGGGCCAGGACATCCCGGTCATCGATCCGTCCACCGGCGAACAGTTCAACGCCATTGCCCGCGGCAACGCGGCCGACATTGACCGCGCGGTGCACGCCGCCCGCGAGGCCTTCCAGGGCGACTGGGGCCGGCTGACCGCCACCGAACGCGGCCGTTTGCTGCAGCGCCTGTCGCAGCACATGCTGGCGCACATCGACGAGCTGGCCGCCATCGAGTCGCGCGACTGCGGCAAGCCCACCACGCTGGCGCGCGGCGACGTCACAGCAGTGGCGCGTTACTTCGAGTTTTATGCCGGCGCCGCCGACAAGTTGATGGGCGAGACCATTCCGTTCTACAACGGCCACACCGTGTTCACACTGCGCGAACCGTTTGGCGTGACGGGCCATGTGATCCCCTGGAACTACCCACTGCAAATTTTTGGCCGCAGCGTGGCGGCGTCGCTGGCAGTGGGCAACGCCTGCGTGGTCAAGCCCGCCGAAGACGCCTGCCTGTCGATCTTGCGTGTGGCCGAGATGGCCGCCGAGGTCGGCTTTCCGGCCGGGGCGCTCAACATCGTCACCGGCTATGGTCACGAAGCGGGCGACCTGCTGGTGCGTCACCCGGGCGTGGACCATGTGTCATTCACCGGCTCACCGCGCGTGGGCCAGCTGGTGATCCAAGCCGCGGCCGAACACCATGCGCCCGTCACGCTGGAGCTGGGCGGCAAGTCGCCGCAGATCATTTTTGGCGACGCCGACATGGACGCCATGACCACGGTGGTGACCAACGCCATCGTGCAAAACGCTGGCCAGACCTGCTCGGCGGGCAGCCGCGCCTTGGTGCACCGCCCGGTGTACGAGGCGGTGGTGGAACGCCTGGCCCAGTCCTTTGCCGCGACCCGCACCGGCCCGGCCCACATGGACCTGAACTGCGGCCCGCTGATCCGCGCGTCGCAGATGCAGCGCGTGCGCAGCTTTGTCGAGCTGGCCAAGCAAGATGGCTTGCCGATTGCCGCACAAGGCCAGCTGGTGCCCGAAGCGCCCCAAGGCGGCTTCTACCAAGTGCCCACCCTGATCCGCGATGTGCCCATCGCGCACCGCTTGGCGCAAGAAGAAATATTCGGCCCGGTCTTGACCATCTCGCCCTTTGACGACGAAGACCACGCCATCGAGCTGGCCAACGGCACCGAATACGGCTTGGCCGCAGCCCTGTGGACGCAGGATGGCGGTCGCCAGCTGCGCATGGCGCGTCGCTTACAAAGCGGCCAAGTGTTCGTCAACAACTACGGCGCGGGTGGCGGCATCGAGCTGCCGTTTGGTGGCGTCAAGGCCAGCGGCCACGGCCGTGAAAAAGGGTTCGAGGCGCTGTACAGCTTCACCACGCTCAAGACCATCACCCTCAAACACGGGTAAGCCAATGAACAACCCCCGCATCGGCATGATCGGCCTGGGCCTGATGGGTCTGGGCATCGCCACCAACATCGTCAAAAAAGGCTTCGCGCTCACGGCCATGGAACACCCGGGCAACCAGCCCTTGGGTGAGCTGATCGCCGCCGGTGCCACGACCGCACCCACCGCGCAGGCGGTGGCCCAGGCCAGCGACATCGTGATCCTGTGCGTCAACGGCTCGGCCCAGGTCGAGGCCATCCTCGCAGGTGACAGCGGTTTGCTGGCGGGCTTGCGCGCGGGCATGACAGTGATCGACTGCTCAACCAGCATTCCGGCGTCCACCCAGCAAGTGGCGGCCAAGCTGGCGCAGCATGGCGTGCGCTTCATGGACGCAGCCATGACCCGCACGCCCAACGAAGCGATGCAAGGCCGCCTCAACCTGCTGATCGGTGGTGACGCGGCGCTGCTCGAAGAGGTGCGCCCACTGCTGTCCACCTTTGCCGAAAACATCGTGCACGCGGGGGGCGTGAGCGCCGGCCACAGCATGAAGCTGCTGCACAACTTTGTCTCGCTCGGCTCGGTGACGCTGCTGGCCGAGGCGGCGGCCTGCGCGCGCCGCTCGGGCATCAACGACGCGGTGTTTGTCGAGGTGCTGGAAAAAGGCGGTGGCTGGGGTGCAGCGCTCGAGCGCCTCAAGCCCTATTTGTTGCACGGCGAAACCTCGGGCTTGCGCTTTTCGATGGGCAATGCCCTCAAGGACCTGGGCTACTACGCCGACATGGCGCGCGAAACCGGCTCGCACGACGCGGCGGCCCAAGCCATGCAAGCCACGCTGGCCGCCGCCTGCCAGGCGGTCGACCCGCAAACCCTGCTGCCCGAGTTGGTGGGCCAGCTGGCCAAGGGCGCAATCAAGGCCTGAAGACGCCTCCAACCCATCCCGCAGCGCCACCGCCTGTTTTGGGTGCTGGCCTACATCGCGTGGGAGATTGGCAGCGCTTGGAAGTGACGGGCAGGTATAGGCCGGTATAGAGGTCTCTATCCAAAGGCCGATGGTTTTATCCCGCCCATTTTTCTAGCATCGGATCACACGGGCTCCCAAGTTCAAGCTGGGGATCCGTGTGCGGCGCGGATCCCCACGCCATCACCTCACTTCGGAGAACTTCATGCCCGTATTCAAAAAATCCTTGTTCCCGTGGACGGCAGCGCCACTTCCAACAAAGCCGTGGACTTTGCTTTGCGCTTGGCACAAGACGATCAGGCCAGTGTCCGTCTGCTGCACTGTATTGACGAGACGTCCTTCCTTGACGCCTATGAGTATTCCAGTGATTTGATCAAGCAAGCACGGGAGGCGGGCCAGAAGATCTTGCAAGACGCTCTGGCGGCCGCGCAAAAGCTGGGGGTGACTGCCGACACCTTGCTGCTGGAGCGCGCAGGCCAGCGCCTGGGAAATTCGGTGGCCGATGCAGCCGGCGACTGGGGGGCTGATCTGTTGGTGGTCGGCAGTCATGGCCGCCGGGGCATTGGCCGCTTGCTGTTGGGCAGTGGCTCAGAGCAAATTTTGCGCACCAGCCCCGTCCCCGTGCTGCTGGTTCGGGGCTTTGACTGAATGGGCTGCTCCCAGCCCATTCATCTTTTGTGCTCAGTCGATCTTGGCGCCTGAGGCCTTGACCACCTGCGCCATGCGCACGTAGTCAGCGGCCAGCAGCTTGCCAAAATCGGCATTGCTCAAGTCCCGGGGTTCGATGCCTTGCTTGTCCAGGCGTTCCAGGATCACCGGGTCCTTGAGCAGCTTGCTCACGGCCGCGTGGATGCGGTTGGCCTGTTCTGCAGGCACGGCAGCCGGACCCAGCAAACCAAACCACGAATCGAACTGGTACCCCGGCAAACCGCTTTCGGCGATGGTGGGCAGATCGGGCAGGTATTTGCTGCGCTTGGGCGAGGTCACGCCCAGCAAGCGGATGCGGCTGTCCTTGGCAAAGGCCAAGGCCCCAATGCTGGCGGCAATCACCGCTTGGGCACGGCCGGAGATGACTTCGTTGATCGCCTCGCCCGTGGCTTTGAGCGGCACATGCACCACATCGATGCCGGCCAGGCCGTTGAAGTAAGCCATGGACAAATGCGTGGCGCTGCCCACACCGGCCGTGGCGTAGTTCATTTTGCCGGGGTTGGCCTTGGCGTGGCGGATGTATTCGGCGGCCGTCTTGGCCGGCACATCGGGGTGCACCATGAGCACGTAGCTGGCGCTGCCGATGTGTCCCAGCGGCGCAAAGTCCTTTTGCGGGTCGTAAGAAAGCTTGGTGTACAGCGAGCCTGCAATGTTGTGGCTGGCGGCGGCCATGACCATGACCGAGCCATCGGCTTCGGCCCGGGCGACAAAAGCGTTGCCAATGGTGCCGCCTGCACCCGCGCGGTTTTCCACGATCACGGTTTGGCCCAATGCCGCCCCCATTTCGACCGAGAACGAGCGGGCCAGGATGTCTTGCACACCACCCGGTGCAAAAGGCACCACGATGCGCACCGGTTTGGAAGATTGGGCCTGGGCCATGCCGACCGCCGACAGCAATGCGGTGCCCAAACTGGATGCCAAGAGTTCACGCCGTTGAATCATGAAAGTTTCCTAATGAAGGTTTTGAACCGTTGAAATGGATCAGGCCACGCAGACCCGGTCGGCCAGGCGGCGCATGAAGCGCTCGCACCAAGCCAGTTGTTCCAGCGTGACCCACTCGTTGGGTTGGTGGGCCTGCGCGATGTGGCCGGGACCGCACACGATGGTGGGCACACCCGCCTGGTGGAACAGAGCAGCTTCCGTGCCAAACGACACCTTGCCCGCGCCGCTGGCCGGGTCGACCTCGGCGCAGTCAAAACACAGCTGCGCGATCTCGCTGTCGGCGGCCGTGGCAAAGCCAGGCAGCACCGACTTGAGCTCGTGCGTGATGCCCGTGTCGGCGGCCACCGCCTGCATGGCGGGCAACAGAGCCTCGCCAAAAGCCTTGGCCCGTGCAAACAGGTCTTCGGGCGTGTTCATGTGGTGGTGGCGGATTTCCCAGGTCACCTCGCACTGGCGCGGAATGATGTTGAGCGCGGTGCCGCCCGCGATCACGCCGGTGTGGACCGTCGTGTGGGGCACGTCATAAATCGGATCGAAGGGGCCGTTTTGCACCAGCTCGCGGTGCATGCTTTTCAGGTTGGCGACGAACTCGCACGCGATTTCGACCGCGTTCACGCCCAACGGGGTGAGCGAGGAGTGCGCCTCAAAACCGTGCACCGTGGTTTTGTACGAGTGCTTGCCTTTGTGCGCGATCACCACCTGCATGCCGGTAGGCTCGCCCACGATGCAGCCTGCGGGCTTGAAACCTTGGGCCTGCATGTCGGCGATCATGCGGCGCACGCCGATGCAGCCGACTTCTTCGTCGTAGCTGAAGGCCAAATGGATCGGACGCTTGAGTTTGCGCTTGAGCAACTCGGGCACCATCATCAAACAGATGGCGCCAAAGCTCTTCATGTCGGTCACGCCCCGGCCGTACATCTTGTCGCCGATCACGGTGACCTTGAACGGGTCGGTGTCCCAAGGCTGGCCGTCCACCGGCACCACGTCGGTGTGGCCCGACAGCACCAGGCCACCGATTTTGGTTTCGCCGTCGTGCGCGGGCAGTGTGGCCCACAGGTTGGCTTTTTGGCCGCTGTCGTCGTAGGTGCGGCTGCAGGCGATGCCCAAATCGTTCAGATAAGCCTCGGTCCAGTCCAGCAAGGCCAAGTTGCTGTCGCGCGAGACGGTGGCAAAGGCGATCCATTTTTCAATGAGGGGCAAGGCGGCCAAATCGGCGGCTTGGACGAGGCCTGGTTCGGGCGACAAGGCGGCATGTGAAAGAGGGGCGTTCATGGGCGATTCCATCCAAAATGCCCGTGGCGGGCGTTTTTTCATCTTACAGGGCCGCCAGCGCCAGGGCGTCACCTTGCCGACAGGCGCGGCCCCGCCGAAACCCTACAGTGAAGACCACTTTCCTCACCCTTTGGAGTTTCCATGGCCCTGTATGAGCTGCGCACCTATTCTGTGATCGTCGGAAAAATGGCCGAAGTCGTTTCGCTGTACAAAAACGAAGGCTGGCCTGCGCTGGCCAAGCACCCGCAAAAACTGGTGGGCTATTTCACCGGTGACGTGGGGGCGATCAACGAACTGATCCACGTCTGGAAGTTCGACGACGACGCCGACCGTCGCGCTTTTTGGGCCGGGGTGTTTGCCGACCCTGAGTTCATGGCCTTTGCCGCCAAGATCCGCCCGCTGATGCGCGAGCAAAACAACAAGCTCATGCTGTCCGCCCCTTGGGGCCCACAACCCTGAGCTGGGTGGGACGGCCGGATGAACGGCCCTGGTTCAGGCCTTACTGAACCAAGTAGCCCCCATCCACCGGCAAGACCACGCCCGTGACAAAGCGGGCTGCGGGGCTGGCCAAAAACAGCACCGGGTCGGCCACGTCTTCGGGCTGGCCCCAGCGGCCCATGGGCGTGCGACCCACAATCTGGGCGCTGCGTGTGGGGTCGTCTTGCAGCGCCTGCGTCAAGGGCGTGGCGATCCAGCCCGGCGCCACCGCGTTCACCCGGATGCCGTCGACCGCATAGGCAATGGCCAGCGACTTGGTCAGCTGCGCCACGCCGCCTTTGCTCGCGCTGTAGCCCGGCGTCGGGCCGCTGCCAAAAAAGCTCAGCATCGAGGCGGTGTTGACGATGCAGCCCTGACGGGCTTTGAGGCCTGCTCGCGCCGCAGCGCAGGCCCGCATCGTGCCGTTGAGGTTGATGTCCACGGTTTTGACGAACACCTCTGGGTCATGCTCGACGCCGCGCTGAACGATGCCCGCGCAATTGACCAGCACATCGAGCTCGGTGAATTCGCCGAGCGTCTTTTGCACCTGCGCGTTGAGCCGCACATCCAGCACCTGGAAGGCAATCCGATGGTTGGCCGGCAACGCTTGCGCCGCCTCGACCTCGGCGGGCGTGGCCCCGGTGGCCGTCACATGGGCGCCCGTGGCGGCAAATGCCCGGGCAATGGCCGCGCCAATGCCGCTGGTGCCCCCGGTGATGAAAACTTGTTTGGCCGTGTCCATGCCGCGTCTAACTTTCTGGTTTTTTGAACATCCGGGGCGATCGCCCGGCCCACCCGCCGTGTGAGTGGGGGGTGCTGGTGTTTCCAGCTTACAAGCCGGTGCATGCATGCGCTGTCACCCATGGGCTGGCTCACGATGGGTTTGCGCCTGCGCGGGCAGGGCGCCAGAGACTTTCTCGGGATGAGGGCTCAGACCTGCCGTCCCGGTGTTCTCCCTGTTGCTGGGGTCTTGCAAAATTTGTATGATGACCTGATTAATTTCACTCAGGAGCCCCCATGCACCGCAGAAACTGGATCGCAGCAGCCGCTGCCGTGGTCGCCTTGTCGCCCTTTTTGGCCCCCACCGCTTCGGCGCAGGCCTGGCCGACACGCCCGATCAAACTGGTCGTGCCTTTCCCACCCGGCGGCCTGATCGACAACATGGCCCGTTTGGTGGCGCCCAAGTTGTCGCAAGAGTTGGGGCAGCCCATCGTGATCGACAACAAGCCCGGCGCCGGGGGCAACCTGGGTGCGGCCGAAGCGGCCCGCGCCGCAGCGGACGGCTACACCCTCTTGATGGCCTCGCCGCCCTTGACCATCAGCCCCGCGCTGTACACCAAGCTGCCCTACAAGCCTGAGCAAATCGTGCCGGTGGGCCTGCTCGGTCGTGTGCCCAACGTGCTGGTGGTCAACCCGGCTTCAGGCATCCAGAGCGTGGCCGACCTGAGCGCCCGCATCAAAGCCAAACCCGGCCAACTCAACTACGCCTCCAACGGCCAAGGCACCTCCTTGCACCTGAGCGCAGAGCTCTACAAAAGCATGTCCGGTATTTTCGTCACACACATCCCCTACCGGGGTGCTGCGGCGGGCCTGACGGCGGTGATGGCCGACGAGGTCAGCATGATGTTCGACAACCTGCCCTCGGCTCTGGGCCTGATCAATGGCGGCAAGCTCAAGGCCTTGGCCGTGACCACACCCCAGCGCAGCAGCGCCTTGCCTAACGTGCCCACCATGGAGGAAGCTGGCGTCAAGGGTTACCAAGTGTTTGCCTGGTTCGGCGTGGCCGCGCCTGCGGGCTTGCCTGCACCCGTCGCGCAAAAACTGGAACAAGCCCTGGAGCGCGTGGCCAAGCAGCCGGAAGTCCAGGCCGCCATCCAGAAAGCCGGTGCCGAGCCGACCTGGGTGAACGCCCAAGGCATGGCCAGCTTCATGCAGGCCGACATGGCGCAGTGGAAAAAAGTGGCGGCCTACGCCAAGATCAATCTGGATTGAGAGCACGAACATGAGCACAGTGGGATTGATTGGTTTGGGGGCCATGGGCTCGGGCATGGCCGCATCGCTGCGCCGCGCCGGGCACAGCGTGCAGGTGTTTGATGTGCGCCGCGAAGTGGCCGAGGCTTTCACCCATGCAGGCGGCACGGCGCACGACACCTTGGCCTCGCTCGGGGCAGCGTGCGATGTGGTGGTCTCGGTGGTGGTGAACGCCGCGCAAACCGAAGCCGTGCTGTTTGGCGATGGCACCACCCCCGGTTGCGCCGCCAGCATGAAGCCGGGCAGCGTCTTTGTGATGTGCTCCACCGTCGACCCGAACTGGTCGGTGGCCTTGGAAGCGCGTCTGGAGGCCATGGGCCTGCGCTATGTGGACGCGCCGATTTCGGGGGGTGCAGCCAAAGCGGCGTCCGGACAAATGACCATGATGACCGCCGGCAAGCCCGAAGCCTACGCGCTGGCCGAACCGTTTTTGAACGCCATGGCCGCCAAGGTCTACAAGCTGGGCGAGCGCGCGGGCGCGGGCAGCAAAGTCAAGATCATCAACCAACTGCTGGCGGGCGTGCACATCGCCGCAGCGGCCGAAGCCATGGCCCTGGGCCTGCGTGAAGGTGTGGACGCTGCCGCTTTGTACGAGGTGATCACAAACAGCGCAGGCAACAGCTGGATGTTTGAAAACCGCATGGCCCATGTGCTGGCGGCCGACTACACGCCGCTGTCGGCTGTGGACATTTTTGTGAAGGATCTGGGCATCGTGCTCGACATGGCGCGGGCCAGCAAATTCCCACTGCCGCTGTCGAGCACCGCGCACCAAATGTTCATGCAGGCCAGCACCGCAGGCTTTGCGAAAGAAGACGACAGCGCGGTGATCAAGATCTTCCCGGGCATTGAATTGCCCAAGGGCAAAGCATGAGCGCGCTGAAACTCGGCTTGAAGTTGGGTTGCATTGCCGACGATTTCACCGGCGCCACAGACCTCGCCAACAACCTGGTGCGCTCGGGCATGCGGGTGGTGCAGACCATTGGTGTGCCCACCTCGCCACTGGCCGCAGACGTCGACGCGGTGGTGGTGGCGCTCAAGTCGCGCACGATTCCTGCCAACGAGGCCATCGCGCAATCGCTCGAGGCCTTGCAGTGGCTGCAAGGCCAAGGCGCACAGCAAATTTATTTCAAATACTGCTCGACCTTTGACAGCACGCCCGAGGGCAATATTGGCCCCGTGAGCGAGGCGCTGATGGACGCGCTGGGATGCGACTTCACCATCGCCACACCCGCCTTCCCGGACAACGGGCGCACGGTGTTCAAGGGCTATCTGTTTGCGGGCAACGTGCTGCTCAATGAGTCGGGCATGCAAAACCACCCGCTCACGCCCATGACAGATGCCAACCTGGTGCGCGTGATGCAGGCGCAAACAAAGCGCAAGGTGGGCTTGATCGATTACAAAACCGTGGCGCAAGGTGAAGCGGCCATCCGCGAACGCATCGCCGCGTTGCGGGCCGAGGGGGTGGGCGTGGCGGTGGTGGACGCCACCAACAACGAAGACCTGCACCGTCTGGGTCCTGCTCTGAAAGACATGCCGCTGGTCACCGCCGGCTCGGGCGTGGCCATTGGCCTGCCCGCGAACTGGGGCCTCAAGCCTTCGCTGCAAGCGAGCCAATTGCCCACTGCCAAGGGCCTGCAAGCCGTGGTCTCGGGCAGCTGCTCTTTGGCCACCAACGCGCAGGTGGCGCACTTCAAGGCCACGGGGCGACCCGCTTGGGCCATCGCGCCCGCCAGCCTGATGCACGGCCAAAGCGAAGCGGTGGTGCAGCAAGTGCTGGCTTGGGTCGCGCCACTTTTGAAGGACGGCCCGGTGCTGGTGTATTCCACCGCCGAGCCCGAAGCCGTCAAGGCGGTGCAGGCGCAACTGGGCGTGGCGGAAGCGGGCGCTTTGGTCGAACACGCACTGGCCGCTGTGGCGCGGGGCCTGGTCGGTCTGGGCGTGAAACAGTTGGTGGTGGCGGGCGGTGAAACCTCGGGCGCTTGCGTGCAGGCGCTGGACATCGCGCAGCTGCAAATCGGCCCGCAAATCGACCCGGGTGTGCCGTGGTGCCATGCGCCTTCGGGCGTGCACATCGCACTCAAGTCGGGCAACTTTGGCACCGAAGATTTCTTCACCAAAGCCTTTACAGTGCTGGCATGAACTTCACCGAATCCCAAGCCCGCGAAGAGATCTGCCGCGTGGGCCGCAGCCTGTTCGAGCGCGGCTACGTGCACGCCACAGCCGGCAACATCAGCGTGCGCCTGGACGATGGTTTTTTGATCACGCCCACCGACGCGTGCTTGGGCTTTCTCGACCCTGCGCGTCTGGCCAAGCTCGACCTGCAGGGCCAGCAGGTCAGTGGCGACAAAGGCAGCAAAACCATCGCCTTGCACCGCCAGATTTACGCGGCCGCTGCCGAAACCGATGCCGACACCCGCTGCGTGATCCACACCCACAGCACGCACTGCGTGGCACTCAGCCTGAACGCCCACGGCCCCGAACTGCTGGCGCCAATCACGCCCTACTTTGTGATGAAGGTCGGCCATGTGCCCCTGGTGCGCTACCACCGCCCGGGCAGCCCCGATGCGGCCCAAGAAGTGGCCGCATTGATCCGCAGCCACGCCGCGCAAGGCAGGCCGATTCGCGCCGTGATGCTGCCGCGCCTGGGGCCCAATGTGTGGCACGACACGCCCGCCGCCGCCATGGCCACGCTCGAAGAACTCGAAGAAACCGCCAAGCTCATGCTGCTGCAACCCGAGACCCCCGCGCTGCGCGCCACCGATCTGGACGAGTTGCGCCAGACCTTTGGTGCCCGCTGGTGACCCTGTAAGCGCGGCGCCCTCGCCGCGATTGAACCCCTTGCACACCGAAAGAACCCCATGCCCCGCTTTGCTGCCAACCTGTCCATGATGTACCCCGACCTGCCGTTTCTGGACCGCTTTGAAGCCGCAGCCCAAGACGGTTTCAAGGCGGTGGAGTATTTGTTTCCCTATCCTTATCCGGCGGCCGAGTTGGCGGCCCGATTGAAGGCCAACGGTTTGCAACAGGCGCTGTTCAACGCCCCGCCCGGCGGCACCGATGCGGCCAGCTTTGGCCAAGCCTGGGAAACCGGCAGCCGGGGCACGGCCAGCGTGCCGGGACGTGAAGCCGAGTTCCGTACCGGCTTTGCCCAAGCTTTGGTCTATGCCGACGCTCTGAATTGCCCGCGCGTCCACGCCATGGTGGGTTTGCGGGCCGAAGGCGCCAATGCCGAAGCAGCGGATGCCACGCTCGTGAACAACTTGCAATGGGCTGCCGCCGAAGCCGCCAAAGCCGGGCGCGATGTGCTGATCGAGCCGATCAACACCCGCAGCGTGCCGGGCTTTCACCTCAACCGGCAAGACCATGCGCACCGCATCGTGCAGGCCGTGGGCGCGTCCAATGTGAAGGTGCAGATGGACTTGTTCCATTGCCAGATCGTCGAAGGCGACCTGAGCGCCAAGATCGCGCAGTACCTGCCCACGGGCCGGGTCGGGCATTTCCAGATCGCCGAGGTGCCGCACCGCCACGAGCCGGGCACGGGCGAGGTGAACTGGACGCACATCTTCCAGGTGATCGACAAGGTGTCGGCCGAATGCGGCTGGGACGGCTGGATCGGCTGCGAGTACAACCCGGCCGATGCCTCGGCGGGCGGCACGTCGCGGGGTCTGGGCTGGGCGCGGCCTTACCTGTGAAACAAGGTCAGCCAAGCCTGTCGCTGTGCCACGCCATGACTGCGCCTTGATCTGTCATGAATGACCTCCATTACCTGATGTGGGCCGGTTTGGCGGCGAGCCTGGTGGGCATGTCCAAGGGCGGATTGCCCACCGTCGGCATGTTGTCGGTCCCCATCCTGTCCTTGTACATGTCGCCGATCAAAGCGGTGGTCATGCTGCTGCCGATCTACATCATCTCCGACACCGTTGGCCTGTGGCTTTACCGCAAGGCATTCAGCGCCATCAACCTGAAAATCCTTGTGCCTGCTGGCATCCTGGGCATTTGGGTCGGTTGGTTGACAGCCACCATGGTGTCGGATGCCGCCGTCAAGGCGATGATCGGTGTGATGGGCGTGGGGTTTGTGCTCAATGCCTGGCGACAACGCAAAACCGTTCAAATTGCGCAATCCGCGCGCTGGGGCCGAGGCATTTTTTGGGGTGGTGTTTCGGGTTTTGCCAGCTTCATCTCCCACGCTGGGGGACCCCCATTCCAAGTTTATCTGCTTCCCCAAAAACTGCCCAAGTTGGTGTTTGCCGGCACGTCGACTTTGTTTTTCGCTGCCATCAACCTGGCCAAACTCGCACCCTATCACCAATTGCAGCCCTATGGCGCGGAAGAAATGATGGGGGCTTTGGTGCTGATCCCGTTTGCCCTGTTGGGCACCGTGGTCGGGGCTTACCTGACACGCAAAATCGCCGACGACTGGTTCTTCAAATGGGTCCAGGTTGGCTTGCTGTTGGTCTCGTTGAAGTTGATCTTGGACGTGGTCAGCGCCTGAGGCCTGTCAAACCAAGCCGCACACCGTCTTGGAGCCTTCCCAATTGCTGAGCGCTTGGCTCAAATCGGTGCCCCGGCGCATGGCGGTCATTTCGGCCACGATGCTCAAAGCAATTTCGGGGGGCGTCAAAGCGCCAATGTTCAGGCCCACTGGGCCATGCAGTTGGCGCACTTCGGCTTCGCTCAGATCAAAGTCCAGCAAACGCTGGCGGCGCTGCGCGTTGTTGTGCCGTGAGCCCAATGCCCCCACATAAAACGCAGGGGTGCGCAGCGCCTCCATGAGGGCAAGGTCGTCGAGCTTGGGGTCGTGCGTCACCGCCACCACGGCGCTGTTGTGGTCCAGGCGCATGGACAGCACCAGGTCGTCGGGCATCTGAGTGGACAGGGTCACGCCGGCCAGGGTGTCCCAGCCTTCGTGGTATTCCACACGCGGCTCGCACACCGTGACCTGGTAGTCCAGCATCACGGCCATGTTGGCCAGACAGCGTGACAACTGCCCGCCACCGATGACGAGCAAACGCAGGCGCGGGCCGTGCACCGTGGTCAGGCTGTGGCCGTCAAACTGCAGCTTATCGCCTTCGGTGGCGGCGCTCATGCGCACCAGGCCCGTGGCCATGTCCAAGCGGCGCTCCACACGCTGGTGTTGCGCAATGAGCACCAGCAATTCGCGCAATTGCGACTGTGGCGACAAAGGCTCCAGCACCACCTGCACCGAGCCGCCACACGGCAGACCAAAGCGGCGCACCTCTTCGGCGGTTTGGCCATAGGTAGTGGTGTCGGGCAGGCGCAGCGCCAGCTCGCCAGCGGCCACGCGGCGAATCAAATCGTCTTCGATGCAACCGCCCGAGACCGAACCGGCCACCTGGCCATCGCCCCGGATGATCATGAGCGAGCCGGGTGGACGCGGGGCCGAGCCCCAAGTGCGCACCACCGTGCCCATGACCACGCGATGGCCCCGGCTTTGCCAGTCCAGGGCCGTGCGGATCACGTCGATGTCGATGCTGTTCATGCTTGTCGCTTGTTTAGAGGTTCAAATCGTTGGGCCAGCGCAGGCTTTGCCCCGTCAGCTGTTCCACCGCCTGGCGGTCTGCCTCATTGTCGACATCCAGGCGGTAATGACCATGGGGTGTTTCCCAGTGGTAAACGGCTTCGGGGTGGGCCCGCTGCCATTGGCGCGCGCCCATTTGTTCGTCGCTGGCCAGCATCTGCGCCATCACCGCGCCAGAAAACACCACCGGGTTGCCCGGCAACCCTTTCACACTCGGTTGCAGCATCTGCGTGCCAGCCGGGCGTTGCGCAAAAGCCTCTAGCAATGCCTGCACCGCTGGCGCGTTGATCAGCGGCTGATCGGCCAGCGCCACCACCACCGCATCCAGACCAGGTGGCAAAGCCCTCAAGCCGATGCGCAATGAGCTGACATGGCCCTCATCGGGCTGAGGGTTGCGCACCGGCTGGGCAGCCCAGCGGGCCACCGCACCGTCTTGCAAAATGCGCTCTGCGTGGTGCCCCAGCACCACCCCAATGGGGCTCACGCCCGCCAGCGTCAAGGCCTGCAATTGCCGCTCCAGCAAACTCACGCCGTCGAGCTGCAGCAGGCATTTGGGCCGGTGGCCCATGCGGCTGCCAGCGCCTGCGGCCAACACGAGGCCGCCTGTGCGCAGTGCCGGTCCCGTTGCGGGCTGAGCAAGCGGTGTCAGGTTCAATCGGGCGCTCCTGGTCGGTGATGGACGGGTCATTGTGCCGGGGTCCTGTCCCGGGGCTGCCGCGTTGGCGTCACCTCAGTCAATGCCTGCCGTGGCCAGCCCAACCCAAACGCGCTACAGTATTTTCTTTTGTGTCGCCCCGAGGAGCCCCCACCATGAACGCCCCCCTGCACCGCGAAATGCCCGCTGGCACCCTCGACAGCGCCCGCGCCTTGAATGCAGTCACCCAAGCCTGGGACAGCACCATCCTGCCCGAGCTGAAAAAGTACATCGAGATCCCGGCCAAGTCGCCGGCCTTCGATGGCGACTGGGCGGCGCACGGCCACATCGAAACCGTGTTGCGCAACGCGGCGCAGTGGGTCGAAGCGCAAAAGGTGGAGGGGCTCACGCTCGAAATCATCCGCCTGCCCGGGCGCACGCCGGTCATGTTTTTTGAAGTGGCCGCCACCCGCGCGCAAAGCGTTGGCTCGGGCCAAACGGTGCTGATGTATGGACACCTGGACAAGCAGCCCGAGTTCAATGGCTGGCGCAATGACCTGGGTCCTTGGACCCCGGTGTATGAAGAGGGCAAGTTGTATGGCCGCGGTGGCGCGGACGACGGCTATGCGGTCTATGCCAGCATCGCCGCCGTGCAAGCCCTCAAAGCGCAAAACACCGCCCACCCGCGCATCGTGGGGCTGATCGAGACCTGCGAAGAATCGGGCTCTTACGACTTGCTGCCCTATGTGGATGCCCTGCGCGCGCGCATGGGCGATGTGGGCCTGGTGATTTGCTTGGACAGTGGGGCGGGCAATTACGACCAACTGTGGCTCACCACCAGTTTGCGGGGCATGGCCAGCGGCACGCTCAAGGTGCAGATCCTCACCGAAGGCATCCACTCGGGCGACGCCTCGGGCCTGGTGCCCTCGAGTTTCCGCATCATGCGCCAGGTGCTCGACCGCTTGGAAGACAGCGCCACCGGCCGCCTGCTGCCCGCCAGCTTCCATTGCGAAGTGCCCGCCGAACGTTTGGCGCAAGCCCAAGCCACGGCCGCCATTTTGGGCGACGAGGTGTACAAGCGTTTCCCCTGGGCGCACTACGACTGCGGCGGCTCGACCAGCTTTGCCCTGCCCACCACCACCGACCCGACACAAGCCCTGCTCAACCGCACCTGGACGCCCACGCTGAGCGTGACCGGGGCCGATGGCTTTCCAGCCCTGAAAGACGCGGGCAATGTGCTGCGGCCCTACACCGCCTTCAAACTCAGCCTGCGCCTGCCGCCGCTGGTGGACGCGGCACAAGCCGTGGCCGAGATGAAAGCCCTGCTCGAAGACAACGCGCCTTACCAAGCCCAAGTCACCTTTGAAAGCGGCGGGGGTGCCACCGGCTGGAACGCCCCCGACACCCTGCCTTGGTTCGAGCAAGCCTTGAACAGCGCCAGCCAGGCGCACTTTGGTGCCGGTGTGGGCTACATCGGCCAGGGCGGCACCATCCCGCTCATGAACATGCTCAGCGCCGGTTTCCCGAAAGCGCAAATGATGGTTTGTGGCGTGCTCGGCCCCAAGAGCAATGCACACGGGCCCAACGAGTTCTTGCACGTGCCTTATGCCAAAAAGCTCACGGCCGCCGTGGCCGAAGTGATGGCGCGGATGCCTTGATGAACGTCATCGCACGTCCCTCCTTGCCCCGCCCCCAAATTTCAGGCTTGCATGGCGAGGCGGGCCCATTGGCCTTGTACGACTGGGCGATGCCTGTCAGCAAGCCGCTGGGCACAGTGATCTTGGTGCACGGCCTGGGCGAACACGCCGGGCGCTACGGCGAGGTGGCGGCGCACTTGCACCAGTGGGGCTTTGCGGTGCGCGCTTATGACCAGCAAGGCCACGGCCAGTCAGAAGGCCCTCGCGGTGACCTGCTGCGCCCGGGCAGCCTGCAGGCCGATTTGTGCCGGGTGATCGACGACACACGGCAGCGCCCGTCTCAGGCGAACTTGCCGCTCATTTTGCTGGGCCACAGCCTGGGCGGCCTGGTGGTGGCCCGCACGCTGGCCGAGGGTTTGCGCCCGGTCGATGCCGCGGTCTTGTCTTCTCCGGCCTTGGGGGCGTTTCCCAACCTGTTTCAAAAAATACTGCTGGCCACTTTGCCCCGCGTGGTGCCGCATTGGCGCGTGGACAACGGCTTGAAAGCCGACTTTGTGTCACGCGACCCCGACGTGGTGAAAGCCTACAAGACCGATGCGCTGGTCCACCGGCGCATCTCAACGGGCCTGGCCGCCTGGATTTTGGAGAACGGTGAGAAAACCTTGGCCGATGCAGCCCAGTGGGAAGTGCCCACCTTGCTCCTGTACGCAGGACAAGACAAGCTGGTGAACGCCCAGGCCACCGCTGACTTTGCACGCGCCGCACCTCAAGCCGTGGCCCAGGCCCAATGTTTTGAGGCCATGTACCACGAGATCTTCAACGACCTCTACCGCGCCCAGGTGTTCGCCGCGCTCAAGCGCTGGCTGCTGGCGCGTTTTTCTGCTTGAGCACCATCCAGGCCAGTGCCAGGCCGGTCAAGGCCACCGGGAACAGCGAACCGATGTTCAGCCACATCCAGCCCTGTGTGGTGACCAGTGCACCTGAAGCGAACGAGGTCACGGCCATGGTGGCAAACACAAAGAAGTTGATGGCCGCCTGACCCCGGTCTTTTTCGGCGGGGGTCCAGGCCTGCATGGCCAGCGTGGTGCTGCCCGTGAACAGAAAGTTCCAGCCCAAGCCCAGCAAAAACAGCGAGATCAGGAACTGGTGCAGCTCGACGCCCGACAAGGCAATCGCGATGCACACAAAGTTGATGACCACGCCCACCGCCATGATCTGCAGCGTGCCGAATTTCTTGATCAGGTGCCCCGTGAAAAAGCCCGGCGCGAACATGCCGATCACATGCCACTCCAACACCAAGGCTGCATCGTCAAAACTGAAGCCGCACACCTGCATGGCCAGCGGCGTGGCGGCCATCAGCAGGTTCATCACGCCGTAGCTGAGCGCCGCAGCGGCCGCCGCCACAATGAACACCGGCTGGCGCATGATCTCGGACAAGGGCCGACCCACGCTGTCGCCCGGTTTTTTGGCGGGCACCGCAGGAAAACGGATGAAGCTCATGCACACCATGGCCAAAATCGCCACCAGCCCCAGCGCGATGTAAGCGCCCAAAAACGGCACCTCGTACAAGGTGCGGGTGCGCGATGCCAAGTTGGGGCCCACGATGGCCCCGATCAAGCCACCGGCCAAAACCAAAGAAACCGCTTTCTCTTTGAAGCCGTCGGCCGCCAACTCGGCCGCCGCAAAACGGTACAACTGGCCGTTGGCGCTGTAGTAGCCCGCGATCACCGTGGCCGCCACGAGCAGCCAGAAATTGTGGCTCCAGGCGGCATACGCGGCCAGCAGCGCCGAAAACAAAGCCACCCCCAGGCCCAGCTGGAACGACACCTTGCGCCCCCAGCGCGACTGGCTTTTGGCCACCAGCCCGGTGGACAGCGCGCCGCCCACCACATAGCCCATGACGGGCAAAGTCGCCATCCAGCCCAGCGGCGCCATGGACAAACCCACCAGCCCGTTGATGGCGATGAAGGTGACGTTGTTCGTGAAGAACAGGCCCTGGCAAAGGGTCAGGAGGATCAAATTGGGGTTCATGGCAGGCAGTGTATCGCCAGCCGCTTATGAAGCCATGTCGCCTCGGCGCCCTTGCCGCGAACACGGTTTCGGAAGACCCCCTCCCTCGCCCTGAGGACTTCAGGCGCAAATGGCCAGCACGGCCAAGGGCGCCGTTTCGGCGCGCAGCACACGTGGACCCAGTGTGATGGGGGTGAACCCAGCGGCCAAAGCGCTGGCTTCTTCGCTGGCGCTGAGGCCCCCTTCGGGGCCGCTGAGCACCGTGACGGGCGCGCTGCCGGTCATGGTCGACAGGGCCTGGGTGCCTTCTGACAAAGACAAGACCCAGCGCTGACCGGGTTCAGCCCCCGCCAACCACGCTTTGAGGGTGACGGCCGCATGCACCGTGGGCACGCGGTTGCGCCCGCATTGCTCGGCCGCCGCCACGGCCACACCTTGCCAGTGCGCCAGCTTTTTGTCGGCGCGCTCGCCCTTGAGCTTGAGCACGCTGCGCTCGGCCACCAGGGGGGTGATGCTGGCCACGCCCAGCTCGGTGGCTTTTTCAACCAGCCAGTCCATGCGCTCATTGGCAGTGATGCCCACCAGCAAATGCACGGCGCGGGCCGCTTCACGCTCCAACGGGTGGTGTGCGCCAAGCTCGACCTCCACGTCGCTGCGGCCCATGCGGGTGATGGTGGCGTCAAACTCGCCGCCTTCGCCATTGAACAAGGTGATGCCATCGCCCGGCTGCAGGCGCAGCACCTGCACATGGCGCGCGGCGCCAGCGGGCAGGCTGAGGGCCAAGCCGGTGGCCAAAGGGGCGGGGCAGTAAAAACGGGGCATGCTCACATGCGCCCGTACGCGAAGCCGACCTGGGGCGTGGTGCCTTCGATTTCGTCGATCAACTTCAGCAGCGGGCCCAGCTCGCGGTAACGGTCACATGCCTTGCGGATGTAGTGGATAAATCGCGGCGCATCGGCCAGGTATTTGGCTTTGCCGTCGCGCAGCGTCAGGCGGGCAAAAATGCCGGCGACTTTCAGGTGGCGCTGCAGGCCCATCCATTCGACGGCGCGGTAAAACGCGCCAAAGTCGCTGTGCCAGTCTTCAAAGCCCATCAATCCCGCCTTGCGGGCTTTTTCCCAGTAGCGGATGGTGATGTCGAGCACAAAGTCTTCGTCCCACGTCAAAAAGGCGTCGCGCATCAGGCTGGCGATGTCGTAAGTGATCGGGCCATAGACCGCGTCCTGGAAGTCCAGCACGCCCAGGGGCGCACCATCGCCCAAGGGCATCATCAAATTGCGCGGCATGAAATCGCGGTGGACATACACACTGGGCGCGGCCAGGTTGCGCTGCACGATCAGGGCAAAGGCCTTGTCGAACACTTCGCGCTGGGCGCCCTGCAGTGATACGCCCTTGTGCTGGGCCAAATACCAGTCCGGGAACAGGCTGAGTTCACGCTGGAGCAAAGCTGCATCGTAGGGCGGCAGCACGCCAGGCCGGGAGGCCAGCTGCCACTGCACCAGCGTGTCGACCGCCTGCATGTACAGCCCGTGGTTGGCCTGCGGGCGCTCGGCGTCGATGGCCGACATCATGGTGGCGTCGCCCAGGTCGCTCAGTAGCATGAATCCCTGGGCCTGATCCCAGTCCAGCACCTCGGGGGCGTTCAGACCAGCCCCCTTCATCAAGGCGGCGATGCGCACAAAAGGCTCGGAATTTTCCTTGTCGGGCGGCGCGTCCATGACGATGCGGCTGCCGCCTTGGACCGTGTCCACCCGCAGGTAGCGTCGGAAACTGGCATCGGCAGAAGCCACGCGCAAACTGGCAGGCACCAGGCCTTGAGCGGCCGCGATCCCCGCCATCCATTGCTGGAACAGCGCCTGGCGAACGGGATCGGTCCAATGGACCGCTGAAACAGGCGCAGGAGAGGACATGGAAGATAAAGAGAGGTGGCTCATGGATAATCCCATTCTACAAAGCCTGCCAGTGCCCCAAGGGGTGATGACAGCCAGTCTTTTTCATCACTGTCCCCCATTTGTGGCCACCCATTTAGCCTCGCCTTCCTCGCCGTTGACACCTCCAGCCATGGTCCCCCGCTCGGTGGCTGCGGCGCTGTTGTGGGTCTTGGGGAGCAGCTGGGCGCAAGCGCAGCCGGCTGGCCTGCCACTGCGCAGCAGCCCTGTGCTGGAAGAAGCGGTCACGGATCGGCAGAAATCAGAAGGGGCGGTGTTTGTCAAAGGCCAAAGGATCACCGCCCGCCCCGACATGGACCTGGTGGTCGAAGGCCAAGCCAGTGTCCGGCGACCCGGACTGGCCTTGAGCGCAGACCGGGTGGACTACGACCAGACGCAAGACGTGGTGGATGCCAAAGGCCAGGTGCGCGTGAGCACCGAAACCAGCGTCTTCACCGGCCCCCACCTCAGACTCAAGGTCGACAGCTTCCAAGGCACCTTCGACAAGCCAAACTTTGAGCTCTACAGCAGTGGCGGCTATGGCCAGGCCGCCCAAGTCGTGTTTGTGGACAACGCGCGAACCCTGCTTCGCCAGGCCAATTACACGACATGCCGCCGCACGCCAGGCCCAGATTGGCTGCCCGCCTGGTTGCTCAAAGCTGCAAAACTCACAGTTGACGAAGAAGAGTCGCGCATTCAAGCCGAAGGCGTGCAGTTCCGATTTCAGGACGTGCCCATTTTTGCCGCCCCCTCGATCAGCCTGCCTTTGACCAACGAACGCAAGTCCGGCCTGCTGCCACCGCTGCTGAGCATCGACACGGTCAACGGCATCGAAGTGGCGCAGCCCTATTACTTCGACATCGCCCCCAACCGCGACGCGACGGTCACCACCCATGTCATGAGCCAACGGGGCGTCGCGGTCGATTCCGAATTCCGTTACATGGAGCGCGACTACAGCGGACAACTGCGCTTGAACCTGATGCCCTCGGACAAATTGCGCAACGACAGCCGCTGGGGCTTGTCCAGCCAACACAATGGCAGCATTGACACCGGACTGGAAAGTGTCGGGCGCGTGGGTATTGGCCTGACCCTGAACCGCGTCAGCGACGACAACTACTGGCGTGACTTTCCCCGCTCAGGCCTGGTGCTGACGCAACGCGCTCTGCCGTCCACAGGTGTGCTGTCCTGGGGCCGGGGCGACTTCAGCATGAGCGCCCAAGTGCAGCGCTGGCAGAACCTGCAAGAAGCCGCACCGCCCTATGACCGAGCACCTCAAATCACCATGCGCTATGGCCAATGGAATGCCGAGGGTCTGGACTGGTCGGTGGTGGGCGACACCACCCGTTTTGAAGCCGACTTTTCTCGCGTGGCGAGTTTGGTCAACGCCGGGATTTTGCCGCGCAACGGCGAGCGCAGTTTCGTCCAAGCCCAGCTCAGCCGACCCTGGGTTCGCCCTTGGGGGTTCGTGACCCCCAAAGTCCAACTGCACGCCACGCGCTACCAGATGGACCGGGCACTCGACAATGGCGCGATGGCCGTGAACCGGGTCTTGCCGACCTTCAGCCTGGATTCCGGGCTGGTGTTTGAACGCGAAACCCGCTGGTTCGGGCGCAACGTGCTGCAGACCCTGGAGCCCCGAGCTTTTTACGCCCACACCCCTTACAAAGACCAAAGCATGCTGCCGATCTACGACAGCGGTGCCACCGACTTCAACCTGTCCACGATTTACAGCGAAAACACCTATGTGGGCCAGGATCGGCTGGTGGACAACAACGCCCTGACCCTGGGCGTGAGCAGCCGCTTTTTTGATGCCAACAACGGTGCAGAGATGCTTCGGCTGGGTGTGGCGCAACGCATCCGGTTTTCAGACCAACAGGTGCTGCTGCCGGGGCAAACGGCCAGCAAGACCGGTTTGAGCGACATTTTGTTCGGTGCCGGCATCCGTTGGGACGAGCGCTGGTCCTTCGATGCCACCCTGCAAGCCAACAACCAGACGCATGACATCGCCCGGACCACCTTGCAAGCACGCTACAGCCACAGCCCCTACCGGGTGATCAATGCGGCTTACCGCGCCAACAACCAAGTCACACCCAACTCCGAATTTGTGGACGTGGGCTGGCAGTGGCCTTTGAGCGACCTGGTGGGCAACACCGACCGGCAAGCCGAAACCGCCTGGTCCCGCACACCCGGTCAAGGCCTGGGGCCGGACCGCTGGTACACCGTGGGCCGTCTGAACTACAGTCTGAAAGAGCGCACCCTGGTCGACACCTTGCTGGGCCTGGAATACGATGCGGGTTGCTGGTTGGGGCGAGTGGCTTTTCAACGGCTGCAGACCAACATTTCCACGGTCAGCGCCACCAGCGCGACGAGCAGAATTCTTTTCCAGCTTGAGTTCATCGGTTTCGCCCGCGTGGGTGTGAGCCCCCTCAAGAGCCTCAGTGACAACATTCCCCGCTACCAATACCTGCGCGACAGCACGGTTCAACCCAGTCGGTTCCAGCACTATGAATAAACTGTTCTCTCCCACCCGCTCCGCATTGGTGGCGTCCATCTGGGCCCTGATCGGTCTGCTCGGCACCACCAACCCTTGGGCGCAGACAGCAGCGCCGACCCCCAGCAACCGGTCCGCGGATTTCATCGTGGCGGTGGTCAATTCCGAGCCCATCACCAACCGGGATGTCCAGGTGTTGCGCCAGCGTCTGGCCAGCGAAGCTGCCGCCCGCCCAGGCAACAGGCCCGATGCGAGCGAGCTCACTCGCTTGGCACTGGAGCAGTTGATCAACGAAAAAGTGCAGATGCAGCAGGCCCGAGAAGCGGGCATCAAGATCGAGACCGAGGCCATCGACCAAGCCGAGCTGAATGTGGCGACCAGCAACCAGCTGTCGCGAGAAGAAATGCACAAACGCCTGGCGCAAGATGGCATCACGCTGAGCAGCTTTCGCGAGCAATTGCGCACCCAGTTGACTTTGAGCCGCTTGCGTGAGCGTGAGGTCGAAGGGCGCGTGCGTGTGAGCGACTTGGAGGTCGAACAATTCCTGCGCGAACAACTCAAAGCCCAGGCTGCGCAAGTGCCTGCCCAGTTGAACCTGGGCATGATTTTGATTGCGGTGCCTGAAAACAGCAGCGAGTCTGCCGTCCAGGCTTTGGGTGAACGCGCCGCCGATGTGGCACGCCGCGCACGGGCAGGCGACAACTTCGCCGAATTGGCCAAAGCAGTTTCGCAGGCGGCCGACCGGGGTGCCAATGGCGGCGAAATGGGCTTGCGCCCCGCTGACCGTTACCCCGAACTGTTCCTGGACGCCACGCGCACGCTGAGTGTGGGCGAAGTGGCTGCGCCTGTGCGTTCTGCGGCAGGCTTTCACATCCTCAAGGTGATCGAGCGCCGCCAAGCCAACACCTTGCTCGTCACGCAAACCCGTGCACGTCACATCTTGCTGCGGCCTTCGGCACAAATGCCCCAAGACCAGGCGGTGGCCAAACTCACCGAAGTGCGCCAAGCGGTGGTTTCCGGCAAAGCCGATTTCGCCGCCGTGGCCCGCCAAATGTCACAAGACGGCAGTGCCCAACAAGGGGGCGATTTGGGCTGGGCCAACCCCGGCATGTTTGTCCCCGAATTCGAACAGGTCATGAACCGCCTGCGTCCTGGCCAAGTGGCCGAGCCTTTGGTCTCCCGCTTTGGCGTGCACCTGATCGAAGTCACCGACCGCCGCAACGCGCCCATGAGCGATCAAGAGCAGCGCACCATGGCACGCAACGCCTTGCGCGAGAAAAAACTCGATGAAGCTTATGTCACCTGGCTCGAGGACATTCGCGGACGGGCCTTCGTCGAGATGCGCGAGCCGCCGCAATGAAACACATTGCACGCAAACGGTTTGGCCAGCATTTCCTGACCGACGGGGGCATCATCGATGCCATCGTCGATGCCATCCATCCCGAACCCGGCCAGGCCATGGTCGAGATCGGTCCCGGTCTGGCCGCTTTGACCCAGCCCTTGGTCGAACGCCTGGGCCACCTGAGCGTGATTGAGCTCGACCGCGATCTGGCAGTGCGCTTGCGCGAACACCCTCATTTGTCGGTGGTCGAGTCGGATGTCCTGAAAGTGGATTTCCGGGCTTTGGCCACGCAAATGCTGGCCCCCACGGCCGAAGCCGCACCGCTGCAAAAAATCCGTGTGGTGGGCAACCTGCCCTACAACATCTCGACCCCCATCCTGTTCCACTTGCTGGCGCAGGTGGACGTGATCGAAGACCAGCACTTCATGCTGCAAAAGGAAGTCATCGACCGCATGGTGGCCCAGCCTGCGACCTCGGACTACAGCCGCCTGTCGGTGATGCTGCAGTGGCGCTACGACATGGCCAACGTGCTGTTTGTGCCCCCTGAGAGCTTTGACCCGCCCCCCCGCGTGGACAGCGCTGTGGTGCGCATGGTGCCCCTGGCCACACCGCCCGTGCTCCATGTCAAGACGCTGGAGACGCTGGTGCAGGTGGCCTTCAGCCAACGCCGCAAAATCTTGCGCAACACCTTGGGCAAATGGCTCGATGAAAAAGGCTTTGCCGGCCACTTCGATTTGCAGCGCCGCGCCGAAGAAGTGCCTGTGGCCGAGTTTGTGGCTTTGGCCCAAGCCGTCTAAGTCGCGTTGGCACCCTCTGGACCACGGTCAAGACCCACGAAAAAGCCCGCATGAGCGGGCTTTTTCTGGGGCGCCGCACGAGCGGCTCAAGGCGAGGTCAGGCGGCTGCGAGCCAGTAACCTGCGTTGAATGGGCTGCTCATGCGCAGCGCCAAAGGCGACACGTCCACCAGTTTGTCGGTGGGCATTTTTTCGCCTTCTTCGATCGATTCGGCCATCACGGCGTCCTCGCTTGGTGCCTCATTCGCCCGTCCTGCTTGGCTGTTTTGCGCAGAACGGGCTACAGAAAAGAATAGAAGCATCGGAAGGGTATCTTCCGGTCTCCCCAGTAATCGGCGGTGTCGCGGAAGATGTCCAACAACTGCTCGCGGGCTTCCTTGTCAAATTTGACATGGGCCGGAATTTGCTCCAGCACCACAATGAAACCCGGCTGTGGGCCCGACTTGTGCAAAGGGTCGGTCATGCAGTCGTACAGGGCATCAAAATTCTTGCCAAAGTGCGAAGGCAGCGTGAACTGCGCACCAATGAGGTCCAGCACGTCTTGTTTGCTTTGGGCTTGGGCCAAGTTGGCGTACAAAAAGTGGTGGCCCAGGCCTTGGGCGGCTTCTTGCAAGTCGCTCACGCGGTAAGCGCGGATCGACTGCACGATGTTGGACCGCACACCCTTCAAGGGCGTGTCTTGGTCATGACGAATCGGCGTGTCCATCTCCGTGGTCTTTCTTTAGAGTCAAAAAATCAAGGCTTGTCGACAATCATGCGAAAACTCGCGTAATGGTCTTGTGTGTAGTAACAGGTCTGTGGATCACGGAGAACCTGGCCACCGCAAACGATGCGCCGCGCTCCCCGGTGCTTCACCCCGGGCGTCCTGACGGTGTATTCACGGTAAAACCCCCGCGCCTCGCGGGGCAGAAGACGCTCACGATTGCCAAAAACAGTCCCGTCCTTTTCGTAAGGAAAAGGACCTCCCTTGCGGATGAGCTGGTACGTGTCTTGGCCTTCTCGCGGCAAATCTGTCACCCGGATCAGGGGCGAAGTTTGGGCATCGGCGGCGGGACGGGCTTGCACCAAAAAAGTGCAAAATGAGAACATCAACCCCAAAAGCACCGGTAACCAGCGCTGCAGGGAGGCGAATTGTCGCGCCACCTTCATGAAAACACCTTTCAGAAGTCCCCGGGTTAACCCGAACACTCGAAGGCGCTAGTGTGAGGCAAACGACATGAAAAAGCAAGCGAATGCCCAATAAACAGGCAAAACCTATCCGGACATTCACACTTTAAGTGAGCACAGACTCCTGTTTTATGCCTCAACGCGCTGCGTTGGCATCGGCCACCGTCAAAGCGGTCATGTTCACAATCCGGCGCACCGTGGTGCTGGGCGTGAGGATGTGGACCGGCTTGGCCGCCCCCAACAACACAGGGCCCACAGCGATGTTGCCACCGGCTGCGGTCTTGAGCAGGTTGTAAGCGATGTTGGCGGCATCAATATTTGGCAAAACCAACAAATTTGCGTCGCCGATCAGGCTGCTGTTGGGCATGATGGCCTGACGTGCGGCGGCGTCCAGGGCCACGTCGCCGTGCATTTCGCCATCGACTTCCAACCAGGGCGCGTTTTGGCGCAGCAACTCCAGCACCTCGCGCATTTTCACCGCGCTGGGGTGGTTGGAGGAGCCAAAGTTGGAGTGCGACAACAGGGCTGCCTTGGGCTGGATACCGAATCGGCGCATTTCTTCGGCGGCCATGACCGTGAATTCGGCCAACTGCTCGGCCGTGGGGTCGTAGTTGACATGGGTGTCCACCATGAAGACTTGCCGGCCGGGCAGCATCAAGCCGTTCATGCAGGCAAAGGTGTTGACGCCTGCACGCTTGCCGATGACCTGATCGATGTAATTCAGGTGCATGGGATTGGTGCCCCAGGTGCCGCAGATCATGCCGTCCACGTCGCCTTTGTGCAGCAGCATGGCGCCAATGAGCGACAAACGGCGGCGCATCTCGATCTTGGCGATCTGCTGGGTGACGCCCTTGCGCTCGGTCATGCGGTGGTAGGTTTGCCAGAAATCGCGGTAACGGTCGTCTTGCTCCACGTTCACCACGTCGTAGTCCAGCTCTTCTTTCAAACGCAGACCGAATTTCTCGATGCGCTCGGCGATCACGGCCGGGCGGCCGATCAGGGTGGGGCGGGCAATGCCTTCGTCCACCACAATCTGGGCGGCACGCAGCACGCGCTCTTCTTCGCCTTCGCTGTAGGCGATGCGTTTCTTCAAGGCGCGTTTGGCGGCGGTGAAGATGGGCTTCATCATGGTGCCCGAGGCATACACAAAGCCTTGCAGGCGATCGCGGTAAGCGTCCATGTCGACAATCGGGCGCGAAGCCACGCCGCTGTCGGCTGCGGCCTGCGCCACAGCCGGCGCGATTTTCATCATCAAGCGCGGATCAAAGGGCTTCGGGATCAAATACTCGGGCCCGAAAGCCAGCGGCTCGCCCACATAGGCGGCTGCCACCACTTCGCTTTGCTCGGCTTGCGCCAACTCGGCAATCGCATGCACCGCCGCGATTTCCATCTCCAGCGTGATGGTGGTGGCGCCGCAGTCCAAGGCGCCCCGGAAGATGTAGGGGAAACACAGGACGTTGTTGACCTGGTTGGGGTAGTCGGTGCGGCCCGTGGCCATGATGGCGTCGTCGCGCACGGCTTTGACGTCATCGGGGTCGATTTCGGGGTTGGGGTTGGCCAAGGCAAAGATCAGGGGCTTGGCGGCCATGGACTTGACCATGTCCTGTTTGAGCACGCCCCCAGCCGACAGGCCCAGGAACACGTCGGCACCGGCCATCACTTCACGCAAGGTGCGGTGCTCGGTTTTTTGCACGAACTGGATCTTGTCTTCGTCCATCAACTCGGTGCGGCCTTCGTAGACCACACCCGCCAGGTCGGTGACCCAGATGTTTTCGCGGGGAATGCCCAACTTGACCAACAAGCCCAGGCAAGCCAAGGCCGCGGCCCCCGCACCGGAAGTGACCAGCTTGATCTTCTTGGGGTCTTTGCCGACGATCTTCAGGCCGTTCAAGATGGCCGCACCCACCACGATGGCGGTACCGTGCTGGTCATCGTGAAAGACCGGAATCTTCATGCGTTCGCGCAACTTGCGCTCGATGTAGAAGCAATCCGGTGCCTTGATGTCTTCCAGGTTGATGCCGCCAAACGTCGGCTCCAGTGAGGCGATGATCTCGACCAGCTTGTCCGGGTCTTTTTCGTTGATCTCGATGTCGAACACGTCGATGCCCGAGAACTTCTTGAAGAGCACGCCCTTGCCTTCCATGACCGGCTTGCTGGCCAATGGACCGATATCGCCCAGACCCAGCACGGCCGTGCCGTTGGTCACCACGCCCACCAGGTTGCCCCGGCTGGTGTACTTGAAAGCATTGGCCGGGTCCTTGACGATTTCTTCGCAAGGCGCCGCCACACCGGGCGAATAAGCCAGCGCCAGGTCGTGCTGGTTGACCAGCTGCTTGGTGGGGGCGATGGCGATTTTGCCGGGGGTGGGAAACTGGTGGTATTCCAGTGCGGCTTTGCGCAACTGGGCGCGTTTTTCTTCAGCTTGGACCTTGTTGGTCATGGATCTTGCTCCGTTGTAGGGCTGTGCTGTCAGGGTTACCGGGGTTCGGCAACCGATTGGAATGGCCAGAAATTTGTCAACATCGAGGGCGACAATTGGGCGGTATTTTCATTGTAGACCCCGCATTCAGCGCTCAAGGCCTGGGTAATGCCCTTCGCAAGTGAGTTGGCTTTTGACTTTTTCGCACAAATGAAAGGCGAAATGGCGTCTGATCAACGCAGATGCTTCCAGGCTTTGTGCTGCAAGGCCTGCACCACGTTGACCGAGCGTGGCCCTGAAATGATTTGAAAAGCCGCACCGGCTTGCAAACGGCCCGCTTGGTCCACCGCCAAATAAAAGCCACAGCGCCCGCTTTGCACCATGTCTTTGGCGGCCTGGGCGTAGCCCATGACAGCGTTGAATTTGCCGCAGGGCTCGCGCGGTTGGGTCACGCGCAAAACCACACCGCCAAAGTCGAGGCGATCGCCCACAAAGAGGTCCTGTTCGAGAACGCCGTGCAGGCTCAGGTTTTCACCCAAATGACCCGGCGCCAAGGCTTCTTCAAACATCGTCGCACCTCGGGTCTGCCGCTGAGCCTGCCACCAAGTCAGGTGCTCCGAAGGCAAGGCGTACACCGCTTTGCTCAGGCCACCATGCACCGACAGGTCGGCTTGCTCGTCGCCGGCCAGGCCCAGAATACCGACATCGATGGGGCCAGAAACAGTGGTTTTGCCAATGGCCGACACCATGTTTCGGCCGCCCACCCTTAATGGGCGCACCTGGCCGATCTGGATGGTGAGCAGCGTGCCCGAAAAACCGGGCGGCGATGTTGGCTGCATGGGCCTTTCAGCCCCGCATCAGGGCTTCGATCTCATCGGCTTTGACTGGCACGCCACGCGTGATCAGCTCGCACCCCGTGGCCGTGACGATGGCGTCGTCTTCGATGCGAATGCCGATGTTGTGGAACTTTTCGGGCACGCCCGCAGCAGGGCGCACGTACAGGCCCGGCTCGATGGTCAGCACCATGCCCGGCTGCAAGATGCGGCTGGGGCGGTCCTTGATCAGCTCGCCGCTCAGTGGGTCCTTGCGCTCACTGACCTGGCCCACCTGTGAGGGCTCGACGTAGCTGCCGCAATCGTGCACGTCCATGCCCAGCCAGTGGCCGGTGCGGTGCATGTAGAACTGGAAATAGCTGCGGTTGGCGATCACGTCTTGCGCATGGCCGACCTTGTTTTTGTCGAGCAAGCCCACGTCCAGCAGGCCCTGCGCCAGCACCGCCACGGTGGCCTCGTGCGGGTCGACAAAACGCGCACCGGCTTTGGTGGCGGCCACGGCCGCGTCTTGTGAGGCCAGCACCAGGTCGTACAAAGCGCGCTGCGCTCCGGTGAATTGGCCATTGGCCGGGAAGGTGCGGGTGATGTCGCTGGCGTAGCCATCGAGTTCGCAACCGGCATCGATCAAGACCAGATCGCCATCGCGAATCAAAGCGGTGTCGGCGCGGTAATGCAACACACAGGCATTGGCACCGCCCGCCACGATGGAGCCATAGGCCGGGTACTGCGAGCCGTGCTGGCGGAACTCGTGCAACAACTCGGCGTCCAGGTGGTATTCGCGCACCTCTTGCCCGGCGCGCAGCATGGCGGCGCTGCGCTGCATGGCGCGGATGTGGGCGCGCGCGCTGATGGCCGAAGCGCGGCGCATGATGTCTTGCTCGTGCGCGTCTTTGACCAGGCGCATTTCATCGAGCAGGCTGCACAGGTCACGCTGCTGGTCGGGGCACAAAGCGCCATAACGCACCCGCGCGCGCACCGACTGCAGCCAGCCGTCCACACGGCCTTCCAAGCCCGCATGGATGGCAAAGGGGTACCAAACCGTGCTGCGGTTTTCGAGCAACTTGGGCATGTGCGCGGCCAACTCGGCCGAAGAATAGGCCCGGCTCACCCCCAATGCGGCAGGCGCAGCCTCGGGGCCCAGGCGGATGCCGTCCCACACTTCGCGCTCCATGTCCTTGGGCTGGCAAAACAAGGTGGTCTGGCCATCGGCCGTGATCACCAAGGTGGCATGCGGCTCGGTGAAGCCGGTCAGGTAATAAAAATAGCTGTCGTGCCGGTACAGAAAGTCACTGTCGCGGTTGCGGGGACGCTCGGGCGCGGTCGGGATGATGGCGATGCCACCCGCACCCAGTTGGGCGGCCAGGCGGGCGCGTCGGTCGGCATAAAGTGAGGACGTGTTCATGGTGGATTCGGTCTGGGTTTCGGTCAACAAATGAAGAGCTTAAGGGCTGGGGCAAATTCAGGTCGGGTGGGGGGCATTGAGCCGGGCCAGCCGCTCGGGCGTGCCCACGTCGGTCCACTCCCCCAAGTAGCGCTCACCCGAGACCCATCCCCGGTCCATCGCGGCGCGCAACAGCGGCGCCAGCGCCAGCGCCACGCCCTGCGGGTTGCCCGCCGGCAGACCGCAGTCGGCGAAAAAAGCTTTTTTGTACAAAGCGATGGTGCTGAAGGTGAGCTCGCAAGCGGGGGCGCCTTTGGGCACATTGAGCACCTGCCCCGTTGCGGACAGACCAAAGTCGCCACCCGGGTTGTGCGCCGGGTTGGGCACCAACCACAAGTGCGCCAGCTTGTCGCTCTGGGCAAAACGCGCCAGCGCTGTCGCGCTGAACACAAAATCGGGTGCGAAAACATCCCCAGCCACCACCCAGAACACCTCGCCCAGGCTGGGCAGGGCGCGCACAATGCCACCGGCGGTCTCCAAGGCATGGCCAAAATCAGCGCCCTCGTGCGAGTAGCGCATGTCGAGCTGCGGCAACCCTGGCCAGCACACCTGGGCGCTAAAGTGGTCAGAAATCTGCGACCCCAACCACGCCGTGTTGACCACCAGCCGGGTGAAGCCGCCGCGGGCCAGCGCTTGCATGGGCCACTGCATCAGGGGCTGTCCGCACACCGGCAACAAGGGCTTGGGGGTGTGATCGGTCAGCGGTCGCATGCGCTCGCCGCGTCCGGCGGCCAGCACCATGGCCTGCGCCAGGTCCGTCGCGTGCAAGGGGGAATCCATCAGGTCGCTCATGCCCGAATGTTGCCACGCATTCGGGCCAGTTTGAGTGCGCACGGCCCGCAAAGTGTCGCCCCTGTCACCCGCGCGGCCTCGCCCCGAGCGGGGCCACGTCAAAATCCACACCGGCCAGGCCAGAAAAGAGCCCTCTTCAAGGACTGCCGCCACCGCAGGAGACACGCATGACCCGCCCCCAGAAAAACGTGATTGTGGCCGCCCAAAACGCCGCCTCACGGCTGGCTGACCGCGACACCCCTTTTGTCATGAACGAGTGGTACGTCGCCGCTTTTGGCGATGAAATCAAGCACCAGCTGCTCGCACGCACCTTGCTCGGTCATCGCCTGGTGTTCTACCGCAGCACACAAGGGCAGGTGGTGGCCCTGGAGGACCGCTGTCCGCACCGCTCCATGCCCTTGTCGGCCGGCTCACTGGAACAAGACACCCTCGTGTGCGGGTACCACGGCTTTCGCTTCAACACCGAAGGCGACTGCATCGAAGTGCCCTCGCAAGCGAGCTGCCCGAAAAATGTCGGCATACGCGCTTACCGCACTCACGAACGCGGCGCGGTGGTGTGGATCTGGATGGGAGAGCCCGAACAGGCCGATCTCGCCAAACTGCCTGCGCAAGACTGGATGCAAGACCCGCTGTGGGAGCGCTCCCAAGGCCATTTGAGCCTGCAGGCCAGCTATGTGCGCCTGCACGAAAACCTGCTGGACCTGACGCACCTGAGCTTTTTGCACGCCAAAAGTTTTGGCACCCCCGATTACGCCAAAGCGGCTTTTGAGACCGAAATCGGTGACGGTCAATTCGCCTTGCTGCGCCACGTGGTGCCCACCACACTGCCGCCGGTGTGGGCGGTCCCCACGGGGCTGACCGGGCAGGGCCAGGCCGCGCGCGTGGTGCGCTCCGAGTTTCGCAGCCTGGGCCTGCACGAGGTCTCGGTGCTTTTTTACGATTGCCATTTGCCCGAATCGGAGCGTGCGCAGTTCCGCATCCGCACCGCGCACATGCCCACACCCGAAACCGCCACCTCCACCCATTACTTCATCGTGCACGGACGCGATTTCGCGCTGGACGACCCGGCCACCACCCGTTTCATGCACGAGCAGCTGTTCGTCGCTTTCCAGGAAGACGTGGACGGTTTGGCGCTGCAAGAGCAGGCGCTGGCCCACACCCGCCCCGAAGATCTGTACGAGTTATCGGTGGCCGCCGACGCCCCGGCGGTGGCCATGCGCCGCTATGTGCTGGCCCGCCAGCACCAAGAGTCGACCCGCTGAAGCTGCCAATGTCCAAGCCGCCGCCCAATCAAGGCCGGCGGGTGGACAACCGCTAAAATCCGGGTTTTCCAGAATACTTTCCCGGAGCTGCCCACATGGCAAACCAGCAACAAATGGCCAACGCCATCCGCGCCCTCGCAATGGACGCGGTTCAACAAGCCAACTCCGGTCACCCCGGCGCGCCCATGGGCATGGCCGACATGGCCGTTGCGCTGTGGGGTGATCACCTGCAGCACAACCCGGGCAACCCGCACTGGGCCAACCGCGACCGCTTTGTGCTGTCCAATGGCCACGGCTCGATGCTGATTTATTCGGTGCTGCACCTGACCGGCTACAAGTTGCCGATCGAAGAGCTCAAAAACTTCCGCACCTTGCACAGCAAAACCGCGGGCCACCCCGAAGTCGGCGTGACCCCTGGCGTGGAAACCACCACCGGCCCGCTCGGCCAAGGCATCACCAACGCCGTGGGCATGGCGCTGGCCGAGAAAATGCTGGCGGCCGAATTCAACCAAGCTGGCCACAAGATCGTCAACCACCACACCTATGTGTTCCTGGGTGACGGCTGCCTGATGGAAGGCATCAGCCACGAGGCCGTGGCTCTGGCGGGCGCCTGGAAGCTCAACAAACTGATCGCCCTGTACGACGACAACGGCATCTCCATTGACGGCCAGGTCGCCCCCTGGTTCATCGACAACACGCCCCAGCGCTTTGCCGCTTGCGGCTGGCACGTGATCGACGCCGTAGACGGCCACGACGCCGCTGCCGTGTCCAAGGCCATTGCCACCGCCAAGCACAGCGCTGACAAGCCCACCTTGATCGTCTGCAAGACCGCCATCGGCAAGGGCTCGCCCAACCGTGCGGGCACCTCCAAAGCGCACGGCGAGCCTTTGGGCGCCGAAGAAATCAAGCTCACCCGCGCGGCCCTGGGCTGGACGGCCGAGCCCTTCAAGATCCCCAAAGCGGTCTATGCCGACTGGGACGCCAAGGCCGCTGGCAAAGCCCGCGAAGCCGAGTGGAACACCGCCTTTGCCGCCTACAAAGCCGCCCACCCCGCGCTGGCCAAAGAGTTCGTGCGCCGCATGAAGGGCGACTTGCCCAAGAACTTCAACCAGGTGGCGTTCGACGCCGTGATCGCCGCCCACACCAAGGGCGAGACCGTGGCCAGCCGCAAGGCCAGCCAACTGGCGCTGGAGGCCTTCACCGCAGCCCTGCCTGAAATGCTGGGCGGCTCGGCCGATTTGACCGGCTCCAACCTGACCAACACCAAGAGCACCCCCGCTTTCCGCGTGGACCTGGCGGGTGACGTGGTCAAAACCGCAGAAGGCCAGATCGGTCGCCACATCAACTACGGCGTGCGCGAATTCGGCATGGCCGCCATCATGAACGGCGTGGCCCTGCACGGCGGCTACATCCCCTACGGTGGCACCTTCCTGACCTTCAGCGACTACAGCCGCAATGCCATCCGCATGGCCGCGCTCATGAAGCAGCGCGTGATCCACGTGTTCACCCACGACTCCATCGGTCTGGGCGAAGACGGCCCCACGCACCAATCGATCGAGCACGCCGCCAGCCTGCGCCTGATCCCCGGTCTGGACGTGTGGCGCCCCGCCGACACGGCCGAGACCACCGTGGCCTGGGCTGTGGCGCTGCAAAACGCCCACCGTCCTTCGGCCCTCTTGCTCAGCCGCCAGAACCTGGCCTATTCGCCCAAGAGCGATCTGGGCGACATCAGCCGCGGCGCCTATGTGCTGTCCGAGCCCGAACACCTGGGCATGAAAAAGACCCATGGCGTGATCATTGCCACCGGCTCCGAAGTGCAACTGGCCTTGGCCGCCCAAAAACTGCTGGCCGAACGCCAAATTGGCGTGCGCGTGGTCTCCATGCCCAGCACCAATGTGTTTGACCGCCAGGACAGCGCCTACAAGCAAAGCGTGCTGCCAGCCGGCATCCCCCGCGTGGCGGTCGAGATGGGCTCCACCGACGGCTGGTGGAAATACGGCTGCGCTGCGGTGGTCGGCATCGACACCTATGGCGAGTCGGCCCCGGCCCCTGTGTTGTTCAAGCACTTTGGTTTCACCGCCGAAAACGTGGCCGACACGGTCCACGCTGCGCTGCTCAAGGCCTGAGAAGGCCAGACTGACCGGGCATGGACTGGATTTCAGTGCGCACTGCGCTGACATCCGGTTCACGGGATCAGGCCCATGCAAGGGATCTGGTTTCCAATCCGGTTACGTAACGGTTTAGTAACTTATCTCCCGAGGCTCTCACCATGACCATCAAGCTGGGCATCAACGGATTCGGCCGCATCGGCCGTTTGGCACTGCGCGCTGCGCTGAAACACGGCTACGACGACATCCAGATCGTCGGCATCAACGACCCCAAGCCGGCCGACTACCTGGCCTACATGCTCAAGTACGACAGCGTGCACGGCCGCTTTGATGGCACGGTGGACTTCACCGAAGACACCCTCATCGTCAATGGCAAAAAGATCAAGCTCTCGCACGAGCGCGATGCGCACAACCTGCGCTGGGGCGAGATGGGCGTGCACACCGTGCTCGAATGCACGGGCCACTACCTGACCGAGCCCACCAGCCAGATGCATTTGGCCGCGGGCGCCAAGAAAGTCGTGATTTCGGCCCCCTCCAAGGACAGCATCCCGATGTTCGTCTACGGCGTGAACCACAAGCAATATGCGGGCGAAGCCATCATCTCCAACGCTTCTTGCACCACCAACTGCCTGGCACCTGTGGTCAAGGTGCTCAACGACAAATGGGGCATCAAGCGCGGCCTGATGACCACGGTGCACGCCGCCACGGCCAGTCAGATGACGGTGGACGGGTCGTCGCGCAAAGACTGGCGCGGTGGCCGGGGCATCCTCGAAAACATCATCCCCAGCAGCACGGGCGCGGCCAAGGCCGTGGGCGTGGTGATCCCCGAGATCAAGGGCAAGATCACCGGCATGGCTTTCCGTGTGCCGACTTCGGACGTGTCGGTCATTGACTTGACCGTCGAGTTGAACAGCGACGCCAGCTACGCCGACATCTGCGCCGAGATGAAGGCGCAAAGCGAAGGGGCTCTGAAAGGCGTGCTGGGTTACACCGACGAGAAAGTGGTCTCCACCGACTTCCGTGGCGAGTCCTGTGCCAGCGTGTTCGATGCAACGGCCGGTATTGCGCTGGACAAAAGCTTTGTCAAGATCGTGGCCTGGTACGACAACGAATGGGGTTACGCCAAGCAGTGCCTGGAGATGGTGCGGGTGGTGGCCAAGAAGAAGTGAGCTGAACGGGCAGGCAGCTTCAGGGCTCCCCGCAGGGGCTCAGAGGCGCTTCGCTTTGCCACATCGCCCCTGCGAGGAGCCCTGAAGCTGCCATGGGACATCGCTCAAAGCGCCTTCGGGCGCTTTTTTCATGGCCGACTGCCGCGTATCCAATCCGCCGCCTTCTCGGCAATCATGATCGTTGGGGCGTTGGTGTTACCGCTCACGATGCGCGGCATGACCGACGCGTCGACCACGCGCAAGCCCGGCACGCCATGCACGCGCAACTGCGCGTCCACCACGGCCATGTTGTCCTGGCCCATGCGGCACGTGCCCACCGGGTGGTAGACCGTGTCGGCGTTTTGGCGAATCCAGTGGTCGAGTTGTTCGTCGGTGCGGGCATCGGCCGACGCCGCCCACTCTTTGCCATACGCGGCCAAAGCGGGTTGGGCCAGGATGCGCTGGGCTTGGCGAACGCCGTCGCGCAGCCGCTGCAGGTCGCGCGGCGCGCTCAAAAACTGCGGGTCGATCAGCGGCGCACTGTTCGGGTCGCGGTCGGCCAATTGCACGCGGCCTCGGCTGTCCGGTTGCAGCAAACACACATGCAAAGAGTAACCATGCCCCAGCGTCAGTTGGCGGCCGTGGTCCACCAGTTTGGCCACCACAAAGTGCAGCTGGATGTCCGGGTGCGCCTCATGGGGACGGCTTTTGTAAAACGCACCGCCTTCTGCGAAATTGGTGGTCAGTGCCCCTTGGCGGTGTTGCCGCCAGGCCCACAGCGCCTGCAAGGTGTGCCATGCCCCCCGGGGCGAGACGCCGATCAAATCGGTCTGCCCCGGCGCATCGGCCACCAGCACGGCGTCGGGGTGGTCGTGCAGGTTCTCGCCCACACCGGGCAGGTCGTGCAACACATCGATGCCCAGGCTTTGCAGGTGCGGGGCCGGCCCAATGCCTGAACGCATGAGGATGGCGGGCGACTGGAAAGCGCCCGCACTCAAAATGATCTCGCGCCGAGCGCTCAAGGTCTGGGCCTTCCCACCTTGCACGGTGTGCACCTGCCGCGCCACGCAATCCACCAAACCAATGCGGTCCACGGTGACGCCGGTCATGACGTGCAAATTGGGGCGCCCCAAGTTCGGCGTGAGGTAAGCCTTGGCCGCGCTGAAACGCTCGCCTGAGCGCTGCGTCACCTGGTACAGGCCCACACCTTCTTGCGTGGGGCCATTGAAGTCGGTGGTGTGCGCCAAACCGGCTTGTATGCCCGCCTCGACAAAGCGTTGTGAAAACACGTTGGGGCTTTGCAAATCGGCCACGTTCAAGGGGCCGTGTTGCGCATGCCAGCCGTTGTGGATGCGCTCGTTGTGCTCGGCCTTCAAAAAGTAGGGAAAAACCTCGGCCCACGACCAACCCGAACACCCCATCTGGGCCCAGGTGTCGTAATCGGCTTGTTGGCCACGGATGTAGGCCATCGCATTGGTTGAGCTGGAGCCCCCCAAGGTGCGGCCACGCGGCTGGAAACCGATGCGGCCGTTCAAGCCGGGTTGCGGCACCGTGTTCAAGCCTTGCGTGACGATTTCGGTGCGGGCCATGAGCGCGATGCCCGCGGGGCAATGGATCAGCGCACTGGTATCGGGCGGCCCGGCCTCGAGCAGGGCCACCTGCACGGTGGGGTCTTCGCTCAAGCGGCTGGCCAGCACACACCCGGCCGAGCCGCCGCCCACGATCACGTGATCAAACTCCAAACGGTCCATGGCTTTTTCTCCTGCGCTTCAAGGCGCAATATAAACCGGAGAAAACCCGCCGCCCGGTGTTCTGAAATTGGTGGTTTGGCCTTGGTACAAACGGGCAGCCAGCGACTGCACTTGGCCGTCGTACACGTAGTTGCGCACATCGAACTTGAGCACCTGCGCCGAGTCGCCGCCCGAGATGGTGCGCTCACCCGGCGCCACCCAAGCTTGAGCGATGTAACCGCCTGCCGCGATGTCGGCCCAGACACGGTGTGTCAATTTGTCGCCCCGGTAAGTGGCCTTGCCGCCGTAGCCTGCAAAGGGTTTGAAGAAAAACTGTTTGCGCGCGGCCCAAAAACGATCGGCATTGGCGGGTGTCACCACCTCGGTGTGCGGAATACCCGCCAACAACAATGATTGCGCTGCTTCGGGCACACCCATGGTCTGGAGTGTGTTCACGTTGCACAAGAGGGCCAGGTTGCGCTTGTCGGCCCACAGCGCATGGGCTTGCGGATGGGGCGTGAGAACAACCGCGTCCTGTACATAGGCTTCACGCAAGTGAGCATGCGGGGGCTCGCTCAAGTCAAAGTCGGTCAGGCGGTTGTAAACCAAATCGATGGCCACACCCTCACACCAAAGCTGCTGATCACGCCACGCCAATTGCGCCGGGTCGGCCACGAAGGCCGCAATGCCATGACGCTTGAACAAGGACTGGAACAGCAAGAATTCGGGATACAGGTATTGCTGCTCGGGTGCGGCGTCCACGATGGCCACGGTTCGCAAGGGACGACCCGGGTGACAGAGCTGCCACTCGCGCTCGAACATGGCCACCCAGGCCGCTTCCAAGGCATCCACTTGGGCGTTGGTGGGCACCAGCGATTCGATCTCGGCGCAGCAAGCTCGCTGCGCTCTGGCCAGCAAAGCGTTGAGCAATGCGCCGCCGGCATTCGTGTTGACCTCGATCAGGCCAAGCCCCGCGTCATTGACATGAAAGTCATAGCCCATGAAGACACCTTTGGCGCGGGTCGGGTGGCGGGCAATCGGCGTTGAACGCGACAGGACCTCCTCGCGGTAAGTGGGCAAGGCCACCACAGATTCCAGCGCCGAAATCAGCTGCGCCATGCCCTGCACTTGGGCCTGTGACAGCACCACGGGCCGCGCTGAAAACAAGGAGGGCAGGCGGCCCTGCACCCACTCAAACAAAGCCGGGTCCCCGATCTCTGTCGCCATGCTGCGTCGCAAAGCTTGCTCATCGAGGCTGATGCAAAAGCATTCGCGGTTGAAATGGTCGGCGTTGAGGTGTGCGGTGTTCACGAGATGGCATTGCAAGAAGACATGTCCGAATTGTCCACCCGGCTGGAAACGCTTAAGACGCCTGCCGACCGGGCGAAGGACGCCCACATGAAAAAACCATCTGCCCTGGTGAGGCAGATGGCTCCTTCACAGGTCTGACCACGCCTTATTTGGAGGCGGGCATGCCCTTTTTGGCCAACTCCATGTGCTCTTGCGCTTTGGCAAAGTGTTCGCCAGCCACTTTGGCATGGGTCTGCGCTGCAGCGTGGTCGTTGGCACCGATGAGCTTGGCCACTTCTTTGTGTGACTTGGCAGCCAGCTCCAGGTGCTCTGCGACTTTGCTGTGGTGATGTTCAGACACGCACTGTCTGTCCGCCTGCACACGCAACAGCCATCGGGTTACAAAACCAGAACAATCGCGCCACACGGCCGGATCATGTAACAAAATTTCAATATTTGGCATACGATGGTTACATCTCTGACCCATCCAGCCTTGCCGGGCTTGCGCCTGCACCTCCAAGAAAGAGAGCCCCACATGACCACACGAATTGGCATCAACGGCTTTGGCCGCATCGGGCGCATGGTGCTGCGTGCAGCCACGCAAAACTTCAGGGACGTTGAAATCGTCGGCATCAACGATTTGATGGCGCCCGATTACCTGGCCTACATGCTGGAATACGACAGCGTGCACGGGCGCTTTCAGGGCACGCTGACGGTGGAGGGTTCAACGTTGATCGTGAACGGCCAGCGCATCCGCCTCACGCAAGAGCGCGACCCGGAAAATCTGAAGTGGAACGAGGTAGGCGCGGATGTGGTGATCGAAGCCACCGGCTTGTTTCTGGACCAGGACAGCGCGGGCAAGCACTTGAGTGCGGGTGCCAGAAAGGTGGTGATGTCAGCCCCCTCGAAAGACGACACCCCGATGTTTGTGTATGGCGTGAACCATGCGTCCTATGCCGGACAAGCCATCGTCAGCAACGCCAGCTGCACCACCAACGCGCTGGCGCCCATCACCAAAGTGCTGAACGACAAATGGGGCATCCGGCGCGGCCTGATGACCACCGTGCATGCCACCACCGCCACCCAAAAAACCGTGGACGGCCCGAGCAACAAAGACTGGCGTGGTGGCCGTGGCATTCTGGAAAACATCATCCCCAGCAGCACAGGCGCGGCCAAAGCTGTGGGCGTGGTGATCCCCGAGATCCAGGGGCGGCTGACCGGTGTGGCGGTGCGTGTGCCCACCAGCGATGTGTCGCTGGTGGATTTGACCGTCGAGCTGAGCAGCCCGGCCACCTATGCCGAAATTTGCGCCGAGATGAAAGCGCAAAGCCAAGGGGCGCTCATGGGCGTGTTGGGTTACACCGAAGCCAAGGTGGTGTCGACCGATTTTCGGGGCGAGGTGTGCACCAGCGTGTTCGACGCCGAGGCGGGCATGGCGCTGGACAGCACCTTCATCAAAGTGATGGCCTGGTACGACAACGAGTGGGGCTACGCCAACAAGTGCCTGGAGATGGCGCGGGTGGTGGGCAAGGCATCCGCCTAAGCGCTCGAACTCGAGGGGGTGGGATCACAGCCCCCCTCCCTGCCCGACAAGCCATGACAACGCCCCTGTTTTCGATGGGCGTTGTCATGGGCCAATAGGGCCCAAGCCCTCCAAAACCTCAAGCCTTGACGATCGTGACCTGGTTGAGTTGGGCCTGCGCCTTGACCAGCGAGGGCACCATCTCGCTGCCATAGCCCAAAGCCACGGCCGTGTTCAGGGCCTGGTGCACGCTGGTGCCGATGATGGAGGGCACCTTCATGCTCTCGGTCAGGTGCGAGTAGTAACGCAAATCCTTGGCCGCATTGTTCAGCTCGAACTTCATCGCGCCGTAGTCGCCCTGCAAGGTTTTGGACATGAGCTGGAACAAGCCCGAATTGACGCCGCCCGCCGAGATGACCTGCACCACTTTGTCCAGGTCTACGCCCGCCTTGGCCCCCACAGCGAAGGCCTCGGCTGTGGCGGTGCAAATGGCCTGCGCCACAAAGTTGTTGAGCAGCTTGACGACGTGGCCAGAGCCCATCTCGCCCACATGGAACACGTTTTCGCTGTAAGCCCGAATCACTGGCTCGATGCGGGCGAATACCTCGGGCGATGCGCCCACCATCGAGTTGAGCTTGCCCGCTTCGGCCTCGATGGGCGTGCGGGTGAGCGGCGCGTCCACATAAATCACGCCCTGCGCAGCGCACAGCGCCGCCAGACGGCGGGTGGATTCGGGCTCACTGGTGGAGGTGTCGATGACGATCAGGCCTGCTTTCGCCTTGGACAAAATGCCCCCCGGCCCAGACACCACCGCCTCGACCTGGGGCGAGCCCGTCACGCAAATGAGCACCGCATCACAGGACGCCAAGTCGGCATAACTGCTCACCTGGCGGGCGCCTGCAGCCAACAAGTCTTGCACCGGCGCGGTGCGCTGGTGGACCGAAATCGACAAGTCAAACCCCTTGGCCCGGATGTTTTTGGCCATGCCATGGCCCATCAAACCCGAAGCGCCGACAAATCCGATGTGTTGCATGTGCGTCTCTGCTGTGTGGTGAAGGTCTGCCCATTTTGGAAGAAAGTGCAGGGCCAAGGTGTCACCTTCGCAGCCAACTGACAGAGCGCGCTTTTCAGGCATGGGGCACACGCTCAGCTAGAACGCCCACCCACCCTGGCACCGGCCATGGGCAATGGCTTTGGATGGCTTCCAAAAAAAACGCCACGTCTGGCGTGGCGTTCAGAACCCCGGCGGGATGGGTGTCAGCTCAGGTGCTTGCCAATGATGCCGGCCAACTCGAACATGGTGGCTTGGTCTTTGCCAAACACCGCTTGCAGCTTGCCATCCGCCTGGATGGATCGCTTGTCTGCCGGGTTCTGCAGGTTGTTGGCCTTGATGTAGTCCCAAATTTTCTTGACCACTTCGGTGCGGGCGTAGGTGCCGTCACCGATCACCGAGGCCAAGGCGGCGCTGGGCTTCAAGGTGCCCACAGCGGCTTTGCGGGGCGCTTTGGGGGCAGCCGCTTTGGCGACTTTTTTGGCTGCGGGCGTTTTGGCGACCGTCTTGGCCGTGGTTTTCTTGGCAGCGGCTTTGCCAAACGGCGTCTTGGTGGCCGCTGTCTTGCGTGGTGGGTATTTTTTGCCCCCTTCGCGCTGTTCGAACTCAAACGTCACTTTGCCCTCTTCGGGGTTCCAGGCCAGCATGGCCTTGAAGCTGCGGCGGGTGCGGTTGCTGACGAATTTGTCGAGCACATCGGTCTTGCCGCTGGTCAAGAGTTTGACGATTTGCTCGCGCTCCACTGGCTGCTGCAAGATGAGTTTGCCGGTTTTGAAATCGCAACTGGGTGTGGGCTGTTCGTTCGTAGGAACGGCTTTGCTGCACACATAGTTGCTGCCGTGTTCGTGCACCGGACTGCCGCACTTGGGGCAAGCACCCAGGGCCTCGTCGGTGAACTCGACGATCTCGCCGCTCTCTTCGTTTTTCTTGTCGTCACCAAAGTCGAATTCGAGCTTCCAGTTCTTGTCTTCTTCGTTGTATTTGAGGGCCATTTCGGCCACGAAGGGCCAACCGGCCTTGGAGCGGAAGCCTTCGAGCGGTCCGATTTTCTTGTCGCGCATGAACTGCTCAACCTCGGCTTGTTCAAAGGTGCGGCCCGCAGGCGACTTGCCAAACGAGAAGCCACAGCCGTCGCTGGCGCCATCCGCGCCCGTGCAGGTGTACCTGCGGTAGTTTTCCTTGACCACTCCGCCGCAGTTGGGGCAGGGCGTGCTCAGCGTGGCGTAGTCGCCGGGCACGGTGTCGCGGTCGTATTCCTTGGCTTTCTTGACGATGTGCTCGGTCATGGCCGCGATCTCGGCCATGAAAGTGGCGCGGCTCAATTTGCCTTGCTCCATTTGCGCGAGCTTGTATTCCCACTCGCCCGTCAGTTCGGGCCGGGAGAGTTCTTCCACCTGCAGGCCACGCAGCAGCGTCATGAGCTGGAAGGCCTTGGCCGTGGGGATGATCTCGCGGCCTTCGCGCAACATGTATTTTTCGTTGAGCAGGCCTTCGATGATGGCCGCACGGGTGGCGGGTGTGCCCAGGCCTTTTTCCTGCATGGCCTCGCGCAATTCGTCGTCGTCCACCAATTTGCCCGCGCCTTCCATCGCCCCCAGCAGGGTGGCTTCTGAATAGCGTGCCGGGGGGCGTGTCTTCAGGCCCTTGGCTTCGACCGATTCAACGCCCACTGGCTCGCCCGCTTGCACCGGCACCAGGTTCTGGCCCTTGTCGCCGTCTTTGGCGTCTTCCACCTCGTTGGCGGCTTCCTTGCCGTAAATGGCCAACCAGCCGGGTTTGACCAGCACCTTGCCCACCGTCTTGAAGCTGTGGCCTGCGGCCACGCTGATGCGGGTGGTGACTTGGTATTCGGCGCTGGGGAAAAACACCGCCATGAAGCGGCGCACCACCAAGTCGTAGAGCTTTTGTTCCGCCTCAGACAAGCCACTGGGCGCTTGCAGCGTGGGGATGATGGCGAAGTGGTCCGAGACCTTTTTGTTGTCGAACACGCGCGGGATCTTGCGCACGTAGTTGTTGTTCAGTGCCGTGAGGGCGTGCGGGGCCAAGTGGCGCATGCCGCTGTCGGCCAGCATCTCAAAGGTTTCCTTGGCCACGGGCACATAGTCTTCGGGCAGGTGGCGCGAGTCGGTACGCGGGTAGGTCAGGGCTTTGTGGCGCTCGTACAGGCTTTGCGCCAGCGCCAGCGTGGTCTTGGCCGAGAAGCCAAACTTGCCGTTGGCCTCGCGCTGCAAACTGGTCAGGTCAAACAGGCCGGGGCTCGCTTGCGTGGTGGGCGTGGCCTCTTCGGTGACGCTGGCGGTTTTGCCGCGCACAGCCTCAACAATGGCTTGCGCCTCCGCCGCCGACCATTTGCGGTCGGCTTTCTTTTCAGCGTCTTCTTCTTTCTTCCATTGGGGATCGAACCACTTGCCCGGGTAGGTGCCCGCGGCCGCCGCAAACTCGGCGTGGATTTCCCAATAGTCACGGCTCACGAATTTGCGGATTTGCTCTTCGCGCTCCACCACCACGGCCAGCGTGGGCGTTTGCACCCGGCCAACCGTCGTCAAGAAGAAACCGCCATCGCGCGAGTTGAACGCGGTCATGGCGCGGGTGCCGTTGATGCCCACCAACCAATCGGCCTCTGAGCGGCTGCGGGCGGCGTCGGCCAGACCCTGCATCTGGGTGTTGCTGCGCAAGTTGTCAAAGCCATCGCGAATGGCTTGCGGCGTCATGGACTGCAGCCACAGGCGCTGCACGGGCTTGTCCAGCGCCTTGGTGCCTCCGGCGTACTGCTCGATCAGGCGGAAGATCAACTCACCCTCGCGGCCCGCGTCACAGGCATTGATGAGCGCATTCACGTCTTTGCGCTTGGCTTGCCTGACCACGGCCGTCAAACGGCTCTTGGTTTTGTCCACCGGCTTCAAGTCAAAGTGCGGCGGGATCACGGGCAAGTTGGCAAAGCTCCACTTGCCGCGCTTGACGTCGTATTGCTCCGGGGCCTGGATCTCCACCAAGTGGCCAACGGCGCTGGTCACGACGTAGCGGTCGTTCTCGAAATGGTCGTCGTGTTTCTCGAACTTGCCCGAGGTCGGGGTCAAGGCCTTCACGATGTCCTGAGCCACCGAAGGCTTCTCTGCAATTACCAAGGTTTTCATGTCATTACAATCCGTTGTCTCGCGTGTGCGCACGCGCCCGGGCACGCGCTCACGCGCACGCCCACATGAATTCACCATAACAAATTTTCAACGCCGTGGCCAAATACCCAGATTCCTCCCCCAGCCGCTCGGTCCCGAGCGCGTCCGGCAAACGCATCCAGGTGAGACGCTCCGGCGTGCACGGCAAGGGTGTCTTTGCCCTGCAGGACATCGCCGAAGGCGAGACCTTGATTGAGTACGTGGGCGAGGTCATCAGTTGGGAGGAGGCGCAATACCGCCACCCGCATGACCCGAATGATCCGAACCACACGTTTTACTTCCATGTGAACGAAGACCGGGTGATCGATGCCCTGCACGGCGGCAACTCCTCGCGCTGGATCAACCACAGCTGCGACCCCAACTGCGAAGCCGACGAAGACAACGACCGGATTTTCATCAAGGCCATCCGAAACATTTCAGCCGGTCAAGAGCTGAACTATGACTACGGCCTGATCATCGACGAGCCCTACACCAAGAAGCTCAAGGCCGAATACCCTTGCTGGTGCGGCAGCGCCAATTGCCGGGGCACCTTGCTGTCGCCCAAAGAGCGCAAGGACACGCCCAAGACCCCAAGCCAGAAAAAAGCCAAGGCCAAATCCAAGGACAAGCCCAAAGCCAAGTCTGAGGACCAGCTCAAAAAACAAGCCAAAGCGAAACCCAAGCGCAAAGCGTCCAAAACGGACAAGCCAAAGAAGGCGTCCAAGGCAAAGGGCTGACCCAGGCTGGCTTGCAGCGTTGACCCTGACAGAGGCCGCCCCTGCGGCTGATGGCTGGTGAAGCTGTTCAGACTTTGTCGAAGTGCCCCCATTCGCGAGCAAGGCTCGCCCCCACAACCAGCACGTTGCGCCACCGCCCCCATGATCACGCCCACCGCTTGGCCTGCTGAAGCTGTTTGGGAACAGGTGTTCCCCCTGCTGCCCGATTTCACCGTCGAGGTGCTGCCCGAGACCGACTCGAGCAACAGCGAGCTCATGCGCCGGGCCCGTGCTGGGCAGCACGAAGCCACGCTGCTGGTGGCCGAACGCCAAACCGCAGGGCGGGGCCGCATGGGGCGTGTCTGGCAAAGCCAGCCGGGCGACTCACTCACTTTTTCGCTCAGCGTGTCCCTCCAGCCCCAAGACTGGTCAGGCTTGTCTCTGGCCGTGGGCCTGAGCCTGGCCGAAAGCCTGCACCCCGATGTGGGCCTGAAGTGGCCCAATGATTTGTGGTTCCAGGACCGCAAGCTCGGCGGCATCCTGGTCGAAGCGGCCAGCATGGGCGGGCGCAGCCAAGTGGTGGTGGGGGTGGGCCTGAACATCCGGCCGCGCCCTGCACAGGGGCTGAACACAGCCCCAGCAGCCCTCAGCGAGTTGCTGCCTGGCTTGAGCGCCTCAGCAGCCCTGCTTCGCGTGGCCTTGCCGCTGGTCCAGACCTTGCTGGCCTTTGAGCGCGACGGCTTTGGTGCTTTGCAATCCCGGTTTGAATCACGCGATGTGCTCAAGGGACGACCCGTGCACACCAGCGATGGCCAAGAGGGCTTGGCGCTGGGCGTCAGCCCCGTTGGCGCCTTGCGACTGCAAACCGACACCGGCGTGCAAGACATCCACAGCGCCGAAGTCAGCGTGCGCCCTTTTGCTGCACAGGAAACGTCCCGATGATGCGTTGGTCCATGGCCCTTTTGTTGGTCTTGAATTTGCTCACGCTCGCATGGCAATGGGACGCCTTTGCCCGCTGGGGCTGGGGCCCCAACACCGCGCGCGAACCCGAGCGCCTGCTGAACCAACTCCGGCCCGAAGCCATCCCAGTCGAAACCCCTGCGGCGGCTGCACAGCGCATGGCCAAACAAGCGGCCTCAGAGGCCAGCGCACCGACATCGCCCAACTTGGCAGCCTCCGAGCCCGCTTTGCCCGCATCCAGCCCTGCGGCAAGTGGCCGACAAGCTGCCCCAACAAAACCTTGATCCTTTTGACGGAGACTTTGATGAGCCTGAAACTTTACTTCGCCCCGGGTGCCTGCTCTTTTGTGCCCCATGTGCTGCTGGAGATGAGCGGTGCCGAATTTGAGCCCCACATGGTCAAGCTGCACAAAGGCGAGCAAAACAGCGATGGCTACAAAGCCATCAACCCACGCGGCCAGGTGCCGGTGTTGGTGAGCCATGGCCAGCCCATTACCCAAATCGTGGCCATCGTGCTGCACCTGGACCAGGTCTTTCCCCAAATGGGTTTTCTGCCCAATGAACCCCTGGCACGGGCCCAAGCCATCTCGACGCTGGCCTGGATGAACAACACGGTGCATCCGACGTTCACACACATCTTCATGCCACAAAAATTCTCGGACCAGCCCGATGTGCAGACGGCGCTCAAGTCGTACAACACACAGCTGTTCCGCGGCATGCTGGGCGAGTTGCAAGCCTTGGTGAAGGCCGCTGCCGCTCAAGGTCAGCCCTGGTTGAGTGGCCAACGCTTTGGCCCTCTGGACGCCTACAGCCTCACTTTTGCCCGATGGGGCACGATCGCGGGCATCACGCCCGAGGCGCATCCCGAGTTGTGGGCCTTTGTGCAAAAAGTGGCCGCTGAACCGGCCGTGGCACGTGTGATGGAACGTGAACGCCTGCAATTGAACATGGGCCAAGCCGCTTAAGGCGGGCCATGCCCCTTCAGCCATTCGGCCGCTGAGGCAGCTTGCCCAAAAGGGCGCGTCAGCGGCTGCGCTCAGGCGAGCGCGTTGAAGCGCAGCGTGAAGCATGCGCCTGGTGCGGTTTGACCGAGATGGGCGGTATCGACCGTGACCGATGCCCCGTGTTGCTGCGCGATCTCCCTGACGATCGGCAGGCCCAAACCCGAGCCGTCCACGTTGGTGCCCAGCGCGCGGTAAAAGGGCTGGAACACCAAATCACGCTCGGCCGCAGGAATGCCCGGGCCGTTGTCTTCCACCTGCATGACCAGGGCTTTGCTGTAAGGGTCCACCAACACGCGCACAGTGACCACGCCTTGGCGCTCAGGCGTGCTCGGCGTGTAGTGCACCGCGTTCTCCACCAAATTGCGCAGCATTTCCTTGAGCAAGGTCGGGTTGCCTTGCACTTGCGCCCCCGGCGTACCAGGTTCGACTCCCTCGTAGCCCAAGTCCAGCCCCTTGTCCATGGCGCTGGGCAGGCAGTCTTGCAAAACTTCCCTGGCCAACACCACCATGTCACAACTTTGTTGCGACAGATGCATCCCACCGCCTTCTGCGCGGGCCAGCGACAGCAGTTGGTTCACCGTGTGTGTGGCCTGCACGCTGGCCCGGCCAATTTGCTGGAGGGATTTTTTCAGGTCCTCTTCGCTGGAGCCCGAGCGCTGCGCCAGATCGGCCTGCATGCGCAAACCTGCCAGCGGGGTTTTGAGCTGGTGTGCGGCATCGGCCAAAAAGCGCTTTTGGGTGACGATGGAGTCCTTCAATCGCTCGAGCAAATCGTTCACCGACACCACCAGCGGGGCCACCTCCATCGGCACAGCCTTGTCGTCCAGTGGACTGAGGTCATCGGGCTTGCGGGCGCGGATGCGTTCTTCCAGCTCCGACAGCGGCTTGATGCCGCGCACCAGCGCCAGCCAGACCAACAACACCGCCAAGGGCAGGAGGGCGAACTGGGGCAGCATCACGCCCTTGATGATTTCTGCGGCCAACACCGAGCGCTTTTCACGCGTTTCGGCCACCTGCACCAAAGCCGGGTTTTTGCCCTCGGCATCCAGCCGTATCCAGGTGTAGGCCACACGCACTTCCAGGCCACGCATCTCGTCATCGCGGATGTGCACAACGTAGCTGCTGCCCTTGTCTTCGCCAGGCTTGGGCATGGGCAGATCGCGTTCGCCGCTGAGGTGCTCGCCGCCACCGCCTCGCACTTGGTAATAAACCAGATCGGTCTCGTCGGCCCGCAACAATTCGCTGGCAGGTTGGGGCAGGTTGAACTGCACACGCTGGTCGGGCCCAAGCTTGACTTGCTGGGCCAATGCCTGCACGTTGTAGACCAGTGCCCGGTCAAACGGTTTGTTGGCCAGCCCCTGCGCCACTAGCCAGGTGAGGGCCAGACTGATGGGCCACAGCAACAACAGCGGCGTCAGCATCCAGTCGAGAATTTCCCCGAACAAGGACCGCTGCTCTCGCTTGAAGATGCGCACACTCCAGCCACGCGATTTCATGGCGGCGTCATCCTGGGGGCTGTGCAGGTATCGGTCAAATCAACAGGCATTCAGCCTGGAATTTTTTCGAGGCAGTAACCCAGACCGCGCACGGTTGCAATCCGGATCGGGCCTTTTTCGATCTTCTTGCGCAAACGGTGGATGTACACCTCGATGGCGTTGTTGCTGACCTCTTCGCCCCATTCGCACAGACGTTCGACCAGCTGGTCCTTGCTGACCAGGCGGCCTGCGCGTTGCAACAGCACTTCGAGCAGGCCCAGCTCACGGGCCGACAACTCGACCATCTTGCCGTCGATGGTGGCCACGCGGCCGGACTGGTCATAGATCAATGGGCCATGCTTGATTTGTGAGGTCGCACCCCCCATGCCCCGGCGGGTGAGGGCCCGCACGCGGGCTTCGAGTTCTTGCAAGCTGAAGGGCTTGGCCATGTAGTCGTCGGCACCGTAATCCAAACCCTTGACGCGCTCTTCCACGCTGTCTGCCGCCGTGAGGATCAAGACTGGCAACACAGAGCCCCTGGACCGAAGTCGCTTGAGCACTTCGAGTCCATGCATTTTGGGCAAACCCAAATCAAGGATCAACAAGTCAAATTCATTGTTGGTCATCAACGCCGCGTCGGCTTCGCTGCCGCTGGCCACGTGGTCCACCGCAGCGCCTGCGCTGCGCAAAGTGCGCAACAAACCATCGGCAAGCACCTGGTCATCTTCGGCTATCAGAATGCGCATGTCTGTCTCCTGTTGTTGTGGCGGCTGCCCTGGCGGCTTATCCCGGCTGCTTGATTCTAGTGTCAGCTGTGTCCGTTGCGGCCCGTTTTGGGGTCCTCACCTCAATGGGCATAGGCTTCCAAACCCAAAGCGACCACGGTGGCCACATCTTTGCCCACCGCTTCGCGAAATTCAGACTCGGCCTGCGCCACCGCGTCCTTGAAAGCGTGCAACCAAGCCAGCCCCACGGGCGTGAACACCACGCGCCGGGCCCGGGCATCCAACGGATCCGGCTCGCGCTGCACCAAGCCCCAAGCCATGCACTGGTCCACCAGATCGCCCATGGCTTGTTTGCTCATCCCCGCAGCGCGGGCCAGGTCGGTCAAACGCGAGCCTTCCAGCGCCAAATGCCGCGTGATGTGCACATGTGCGGCGCTGATCTGGTCACGCGAGGCCAGGTTGGCCAAGGCCAAGGGCACGCCTTCGTTGCCCGCCATCAGGTGCAGCACGCGCTCGTCAAAACGCCGCATCGCGTGGCCCAGCAAACGGCCCAAATGGGTTTGGCGCCAACGGTCATCCTGCAGCGCTGGGCTGCTCCAGGCGTTTGAAGCGGGGTGTTCTGACATGCCGGAATGATAAGGCAAACTGACCAAAAATAGTGTTTACAGCTTTATACAGCTCGTTTACAGTACTGTTCACGCATCCAGTAAACAGCGCATCCCTGCTGAACCCGGTGCCCCAAACCATTGATATTCAAGGAGATTCCCATGAGCGACGACAACAGCGAAAAGTCCAAAGCCCTGCAAGCCGCCCTGGCCCAGATTGAAAAACAATTCGGCAAAGGCACCATCATGCGATTGGGCGAAGGCGAAGTCATTGCCGACATCCAGGTCGTCTCAACCGGTTCTTTGGGCCTGGACATCGCCTTGGGCGTGGGCGGCCTGCCCCGTGGCCGCGTGATCGAAATCTACGGCCCGGAGTCTTCGGGCAAAACCACCCTGACCCTGCAAGTCATCTCCGAAATGCAGCGTCTGGGCGGCACCTGCGCCTTTGTGGACGCCGAGCACGCGCTCGATGTGCAATACGCCCAGAACCTGGGCGTGAACCTGCAAGAGCTGCTGGTCAGCCAGCCCGACACCGGCGAGCAGGCCCTGGAAATCGTGGACAGCCTGGTGCGCTCTGGCGCCGTGGATCTGGTCGTCATCGACTCGGTGGCGGCGCTCACCCCCAAAGCCGAGATCGAAGGCGACATGGGCGACAGCCTGCCCGGTCTGCAAGCGCGTTTGATGAGCCAGGCCCTGCGCAAGCTGACCGCCACCATCAAAAAGACCAACTGCACCGTCATCTTCATCAACCAGATCCGCATGAAGATCGGCGTGATGTTCGGCAGCCCCGAAACCACCACCGGCGGCAATGCGCTCAAGTTCTACGCCTCGGTGCGCCTCGACATCCGCCGCACCGGCACCATCAAAAAGGGCGACGACGCGATTGGCAACGAGACCAAGGTCAAAGTGGTCAAGAACAAAGTCGCGCCGCCGTTCAAGACCGCCGAATTCGACATCCTGTTTGGTGAGGGCATCAGCCGCGAAGGCGAAGTCATCGACATGGGCGTGACCGCCAAGATCGTCGACAAATCCGGCGCTTGGTACGCCTACCAGGGCGAAAAAATCGGCCAAGGCCGTGACAACGCCCGCGAATTCCTGCGCGAAAACCCGGCCTTGGCCCGCGAGATCGAGAACAAGGTGCGCGAATCGCTGGGCATCCGCTTGCTGGAATCGGCCATTGCCGAGCCCAAAGGCGAATAAACGGCCTTGGCGAAGAGACCCCGCTTGAACAAGCCCGGTTTTCAGCCCTCGCTCAAAGGCCGCGCCCTGCGGCTTTTGAGTCAGCGCGAGCACTCGCGCACCGAGCTCGAGCGCAAGCTGGCCCCGCACGAGGAGGTGCCCGGCGAGCTGGCCAAGGCGCTGGACGAGCTGCAAGCGCGCGACTTCATCAACGACGGGCGCGCTATCGATTCGGTGGTGCACCGCCGCTCAGGCAAATTGGGGGCGGCACGCGTCAAGCAAGAGCTGGCCGCAAAAGGCTTGACAGGGGATGCCGTGACAGCGGCCATGGAGGGCCTGCGTGAGACCGAATTCAGCCGCGCACTGGCTGTTTGGCGCAAGAAGTTTGACCGCCCCGCCACCGAACCGAACGAGCGGGCCAAACAGATCCGCTTTTTGATGACCCGCGGCTTCAACGCCGAGGTGGTGCGCAAAGTGGTGCAGGGCGAAGACGAGGACATCTGAGCTGCAAAAATACCAAGGGGGCTGGCTGGCCCTGAGGCCGAGTGCCCGGATCAACGGATCATCTGCATTCGCGGGCAGGAGCTCGCTCCCACAGGGAAAACGCCCAGAAGCCAAGAGCCCACTTGGCGGGTGAATTACAAACCCAGCATCAGTTGGATGTTTTGGACTGCCGCGCCGCTGGCCCCCTTGCCCAAGTTGTCCAGCCGGGCGATCACCACCGCATGGCGGGCTTCTTCGTTGGCGAAGACCCGGATTTCCAGCTGGTTCGTGTCGTTGAGCGCCGTGGCGTCCAGTTTGGCATCGGCGGTGGCGGGCAGCACACTGACCCAGCCGCCGGCTTCTTGGCTCGCAGCGTAATGCGCGCGCAAGGCTTGGTGCAGGTCGGCGCCCGTCGGCTTGCCCGGCAAAGCGTCCAGGTGCAGCGGCAGTTGCACCAGCATGCCTTGGCGGAAATTGCCCACAGCCGGGACAAACAAGGGCCGCGAGCTCAGCCCGGTGTAGCGCATGATTTCTGGAATGTGTTTGTGCTTGAGGCCCAAGGCATAGACCTCAAACAGGGGCGCCCGGCCTGCTTCGTAGTCTTCGATCATGCTGCGTCCGCCGCCTGAATACCCACTGACCGAGGGCAGGCACACCGGGAAATCTCTTGGCAGCAGGCCGGCGTCGATCAAAGGCCGCAAGATGGCAATCGCCCCCGTGGCATAGCACCCGGGATTGGCCACACGCTGGGCCTGGCGCACGGCCGCCAGCTGGTCCGCCGCCAACTCGGGAAAGCCAAACACCCAATCGGGGTGGCAGCGGTGCGCGGTCGAGGCGTCCACAATGCGCGGTTTTTGACCGGGCAAGCTGTCGATCATGGCCACCGATTCGATCGCGGCATCGTCGTGCAGGCACAGCACCACCAGATCGGCTTCGGCCATCAACTCGCGTTTGGCTTGCGGATCCTTGCGGCGGGCCGGGTCGATGCTCAGCACTTCGATCTGGGGCATCAGCGCCAAACGCTCGCGGATTTGCAAACCTGTGGTGCCGGCTTCGCCATCGATGAATATTTTGGCCATGGGTATGACTTTCTGAAGAATTCCGGGTCTCAACGTCATGTGAATGTAAGACGCAAGGCTCAGGATTGGTGCATTGCAGCATGATACAGTCGCGAGTTGCAGTGTCCAGAGCCTGCTGACGCGCCTGACGCTGATCGGGCAGCCTGGCAGACCGGTCGAATTACCACCCCTCTGAGAGAAGACCTCATGAAGATTCACGAGTACCAAGGCAAGGAAATCTTGCGTCAATTCGGTGTACCAGTCCCCCGCGGCATCCCGGCATTCACTGTTCAAGAGGCGGTTGAAGCCGCTCAAAAACTCGGCGGCCCGGTTTGGGTGGTCAAGGCCCAGATCCATGCCGGTGGCCGTGGCAAAGGCGGCGGCGTGAAGGTTGCAAAGACCATTGAAGACGTCAAGCGCATTTCTGGCGAGATCTTGGGCATGCAGCTCAAGACCCACCAAACCGGCCCGGAAGGCCAAAAAGTCCGTCGCCTCTATATTGAAGACGGCGCGGACATCCACAAAGAGTATTACGTGTCCGTGGTCACCGACCGCGCCACACAAAAAATCGCTTTCATCGCTTCGAGCGAAGGCGGCATGGACATCGAGGAAGTGGCCCACAGCACCCCCGAGAAAATCATCACCGAGTTCATCGATCCTTTGAGCGGTCTGGGCGATGCCCAAGCCAAAAAGATCTCTGATGCGATTGGCATGCCTGCTGACTCCACCGCCCAGGCCGTGGACATCTTCAAGAAGCTGTACCAGTGCTACATGGACACCGACGCGTCTTTGGTCGAAATCAACCCGCTGAACCGCGACAGCAAAGGCAACGTGATGGCACTGGACGCGAAGTTCAACTTCGATGCCAACGCTTTGTTCCGTCACCCCGAAATCGTGGCTTACCGCGATCTGGACGAAGAAGATCCGGCCGAAGTCGAAGCTTCCAAGTTTGACCTGGCCTATATCAGCCTGGACGGCAACATCGGTTGCTTGGTCAACGGCGCCGGCTTGGCCATGGCCACCATGGACACCATCAAGTTGTTCGGCGGCGAGCCTGCCAACTTCTTGGATGTGGGCGGCGGCGCAACGGCTGAGAAAGTCACCGAAGCCTTCAAGATCATGCTGGCCAACAAGAATGTCAAAGGCATTTTGGTCAACATCTTCGGCGGCATCATGAAGTGCGACACCATTGCCACCGGCGTGATCACGGCTTGCAAGGCCGTGAACCTGTCCGTGCCACTGGTGGTGCGCATGAAGGGCACCAACGACGAGCTGGGCAAGAAGATGCTGGCCGAGTCCGGCTTGCCCATCATCTCTGCCGACACCATGGCCGAAGCCGCGACAGCCATCGTCGCAGCCGTTAAGTAATGACTTTGCAGGACGGTGCCCAAGGCGCCGTCCGCAACTGATTAGGAACAAACATGTCGATCTACATCAACAAAGACACCAAAGTCATCACCCAAGGTATTACCGGCAAAACCGGTCAGTTCCACACTGAGAAGTGCCAGGAATACGCGAACGGCAAAAACTGCTTCGTCGCGGGTGTGAACCCCAAGAAGGCGGGCGAGTCCATCTTCAACATCCCAATTTACGCATCCGTCAAAGAAGCGGCCACCCAAACGGGCGCGACCGTGTCCGTGATCTATGTGCCTCCAGCAGGCGCAGCCGCTGCGATATGGGAAGCTGTCGAAGCCGACTTGGACTTGGCGATCTGCATCACCGAAGGCATTCCGGTCAAGGACATGCTCGAAGTGCGCAACAAGATGAAGGCCAAAGAAGCCAAAGGCGGCAAAAAGACACTGCTGCTCGGCCCCAACTGCCCCGGTCTCATCACCCCTGACGAAATCAAGATCGGCATCATGCCCGGTCACATCCACCGCAAAGGCCGCATCGGCGTGGTGTCCCGCTCGGGCACTTTGACCTATGAAGCCGTGGCCATGTTGACCGAAGTGGGCCTGGGCCAGTCCAGCGCCGTCGGTATCGGTGGCGACCCGATCAACGGTTTGAAGCACATCGACGTGATGAAGGCTTTCAACGACGATCCCGACACCGACGCCGTCATCATGATTGGCGAAATCGGCGGCCCAGACGAAGCCGAAGCTGCCATGTGGTGCAAGGCCAACATGAAAAAGCCTGTGGTCGGCTTCATCGCCGGCGTCACAGCCCCTCCCGGCAAGCGCATGGGTCACGCCGGTGCTTTGATCTCTGGCGGCGCCGACACGGCCGATGCCAAGCTGGCCATCATGGAAGAGTGCGGCTTCATCGTCACACGCAACCCGTCTGAACTGGGCAAATTGCTCAAGGCTCAGCTGAAGTAAACTGCCAGCCGCCTCCGTGCGGCTGTGGTTTGCCACAATACCGAAACCGGATGTCCTGCAGGACAATCCGGTTTTCCGTTTTTTGAACTCATGTTTCATTGGCCTTGTGCCTGTGACAAAAGGAACACCGTGGAAGAATTTCTGACCCCCGCATTCTGGTTCGCCGTCGGCCAGATCATCATGATCGACATCTTGTTGGGCGGTGACAACGCCGTGGTGATTGCACTGGCTTGCCGCCAATTGCCGGACCACCAACGCACCAAAGGCATCTTGTGGGGCACCGCCGGTGCCATCGTGCTGCGCGTGATCCTGATCTTTTTTGCGCTCACCTTGCTGGCCATCCCCTTCCTCAAGTTTGTGGGGGCAGTCTTGCTCATCTGGATCGGCGTGAAGCTGCTCACCCCCGATGAAGAAGACGACCACAGCAACATCCAGGGCAGCGACAAGCTCTGGGGCGCGGTCAAGACCGTGATCATTGCCGACCTGGTCATGAGCGTGGACAACGTGATCGCCATCGCCGGCGCTGCCCAGACTTCGGGCAACGCCGACCACCAAATGCCTTTGGTCATCTTCGGTTTGCTGGTGAGCATCCCGATCATCGTCTGGGGCAGCCAGTTGGTCCTCAAACTGATGGACCGCTTCCCAATGATCATCACCGCTGGCGGCATGCTGCTGGGCTGGATCGCGGGCACCATGATCCAAACAGATCCTGGCTTGGTGGCCTATTTGCCACAAGACAAGGTCTGGGGCTATGGCTTGGGCATTGCCGGTGCTTTGCTGGTGCTGGCCTTGGGCAAACTGATCATGGCCCGCCGGCCTGCAAGGGCTGAAGACGCCGCCTCGTGAGCTGAAAACAGGCCTTCGGTGGGTGAATCAATTACCATCGAGGGCCATTCACCAGGGGGAGAACCATGCCAAAAAACCAACAAGGTTTGACATTGATCGAGCTGATGATCGTGATCGCGGTCATCGGTATTTTGGGGGCGCTGGCTTTGCCGGCTTACCAGGACTACACCATCCGGGCCAAGGTGTCCGAAATGCTGCTGGCGGCCAATGGCTGCAAGACAGCGGTCAACGAAGCGGTCAGCTCAGCGTCGGACGCCAATGTGTCAGCCACTTTGCCCAAGGTCTGTGAAAGCCAGGCCAGCAAATACGTGGCCAGCGTGGCCGTCGATGCCCATGGCGTGATCACCGTGGTGGGCCGCCATGAGGCGCTGCGCGGCAGCACCAGCGCATCGGCCCATGCCATCGCTCTGACCCCGCTGCAAACCGGCGATACCCCCATCAACGGCAGCACCGATGGCGGCAAGACTATCTCCGGCTGGCGCTGTGGCCCGGCCAGCAGCAACGGCTTGCCGATCAAGTACCTGCCCGCTTCATGCAAAGCGTCCTGAACGTTTTTTGCACATCCCAACGCCCTGCTGAACCCAGGGCGTTTTTCATGGTGGCTGGCGCATGGGGTTGAATCTCGACGGCCATCACCCCGTCAGCGCGCCCACATGGGTCCCCAGACTGGCTTTGGGGGTGCTGCTGGTTTTGCCATGGCTCGCGCCTTGGTCCCCTTCGCCGCAACCGAACACGGTGCCCTTGCTGGTCAGCTGGGCCTGTATCGGCTTGCTCTTGTTGTGGGCCACGCGCATTCAGGCCTTGGACGTGGCCCGGGCATGGGCCATCGCAGCCCTGGTCAGCAGCGTCATGGGGCTGATCCAGTATTTTGGGACGGCCGAGGTCTTCAGCCCCTGGCTGCACGTCACCGCCTTGGGCGAAGCCAACGCCAACTTGCGCCAACGCAACCAACTGGCCACCTTGCTGGCCATCGGCATGCTGGCGGTGCTGTGGTGGCAAGTGCATGGGCTCCAAACCCGCCACGCGCTGTGGATGCTGACCCTGCTGGCCATTGGCAATGCCGCCACCACATCGCGCACCGGCTTGCTGCACATGCTGCTGGTCTGCGGCCTGGTCATGTTTTGGGCCTGGCGCAGTCGTTCACCCGTGCTCAGGCTGTCCCGTCCTCTGGCGTTTTGGACATTGGCGGTGTACCTGCTGGCCAATTGGGGGCTGCCCTGGTGCTTGAGCGTTTTGACCGGGCAAGACGTCATCGATGCCCTGACCCGGATGGGCCACAACGATGGCTGTGGCAGCCGACGCGTGTTGTGGGCCAATGTGATCGAACTGATCGGGCAAAAGCCTTGGACAGGCTGGGGCTGGGGTGAGCTCAAATACGCCCACTACATCACCGCGTACGAGGGCGGTCCAGACAAAAGATTCTGCGAGATTCTGGGCAATGCCCACAACTTGCCCTTGCACCTGGCGGTCACGTTGGGCCTGCCGATCACCGCCGCCTTGGGACTGGCTTTGCTCGCGACACTGGCCTGGGCACGGCCTTGGATGAGTGCATCGCCAACCCATCAATGGGCCTGGTCGGTGCTGGCGGTGATTGGCCTGCACAGCCTGCTGGAGTTTCCGCTGTGGTACGGCCCCTTCCAGATGGCCGTGCTGTTGTGCGCAGTGTTGTTGCTGATGCCGGCCTCCGGCTGGTCGGCCGGTTTATGGCGAGGCCTGCCACTGATCGGTGGCTTGCTTTTGGCACTCGTCTGCCTGGTGGGTGCGGACTATGCCCGTGCGCGGCAGATTTACATGCCCGCCTCGCAACGCTGGCCTGTGTGGCGTGACGACCCGCTGGGCGCCGCACGCAGCAGCTGGTTTTTCCAGCGATCGGCCACCTTTGCCGAGCTGACCCTGACCCGCGTGACCCCAGAAAACGCCCCATGGGTGCTGGCCACCAGCCTGGAGATGCTGCATTACTCGCCCGAGCCCCAAGTGGTCAGGCAGTTGATGCTGAGTGCGCACATGCTGGGCAGGCAGGACTTGGTGGCACTGCACTCGGCCAGGTGGCAAGCGGCCTTCCCGTCCGAACCGATGCCTGGGCATTGAAGGCGTCAGGGGCAGGCCGATGCGGTTTTCACTTGGCCGCCACAAAACTCCCCGACTTACCCCCATGCTTTTCCAGCAAGGTCACGCCGTTGATGGTCATGCCGCGGTCCACCGCTTTACACATGTCGTAGATGGTGAGCAGGGCGACTTGCACGGCAGTGAGGGAGTCATACAAATCAACAACTTACAGCACACGGCTTTCCATCGCTTGGCCTGATCCTGTGTGTTTAGTTGGACAAAATTTGGACAAGATTTCTTGCCCGATGCAAGTGTACGTTACGCGCTAAGTTTGTCTAGGCAGCTTCCAATGCCGATACTGGGTCGAATTTCACCAGCGGCCGACCCCACCGTACCCCCACCCCCTAAATCCTGAGCAGGGACTCCCGTCTGCCCTATGCACTGTGATTCGCGTAAACGATGCGACCAGCGTGCTTATCTACGAACGTTCTCATGACCACTTCCAACACCGGGAGATCAGGGAGTGCCCAGTCCAATGCTTGTAACTCAATTGGCTCAAACCAACCAGCTTCCTCATGGCTTGAGAGCGTGACCTCACGGTCCTTTGACGTGCACCAGTAGCACTCAAGCTGTATCTAGTACGTGTCGAGCGGTGTGGTGAATGTTCCGAGGGATGGCCCAACTTCTACCCTGATGCCAAGTTCCTCAAGGATTTCTCTTTGAAGTGCTTGTGGAGCCGATTCACCAGCCTCTACCCTTCCTCCGGGAAATTCCCACTTCAAAGCCGATCCGCCGCCGGCCGTCCTTTTCGCGGCAAAGATTTGATTACCATGCCATATGACTGCGGCGACAACCCATAGGTCTTCCTGAAAAGTCTTCCCTTTACGCTTTGAGGCACTCTGGAATAACAGATTTGGTAATTGGTGGATTGGACCTCCTGACCAACGTTCTTATTTTTTGAACGTCCGTTGCCATGATTGAACGTCACTACGGACATTTGAGACAAGAACATGCTGCATCGGCACTTGAAAAGCTAAAGTTGTGAGCTTGTGATGAGCCATTGAAATTTATCAATGTCTATACTTTCTTGCATTACATGGTCTTTATTGCCTAAGCGGTTAAAAAGATCGTTTCGGTTAACACCGGCTTCAAGCATCGTCTGCAAGTGCCACTGAATTTGTTCACAACAACAGCCTAATTGAATGATATGAAAAAAATAGTCTCATTTAGCTTTGCAGCATTAATTGCACTTGCCCTTGCAGTCGGAGCATATTGGTACTACTCACCATACCTCGTAATTAACAACATGGCTACCGCAGCCAAGATGAAAGATGCAGACAGGTTTAACGAAGGCGTTGATTACCCTCGTCTGCGAGAGAGTTTGAAGGGACAAATTTCTGCACAAATGGCAATGACTGTTGGCAAGCAATCTAGCACCCCGTTCGGGGCACTTGGTGCAATGCTCGGCATGGCTATGGTCAACCAGATAGTTGACTCATTTGTTCGACCAGAAATGGTCATGGAGATGATGAAAGACGGAAAGGTCAAGACCACCGGGTCCTCCTCTTCTGACTCTTCAGAGACAAAAGAAGTGAATTGGGTCATCGAACGTAAAGGAGTTGATCGCGTAATTGCGATGGCTCAAGACAACAGAAAATCTGACTCAAAAGCAGCGGTTGGATTCGTTTTTGAACGGTCAGGATTCGCGACTTGGAAGGTGACTGAACTTCGCATGGTATTCCCCAATTAATAGCCGGGGGGTACAACTTGTCAAACTTCTCTTATGAATTCAACCCCACAGGCATCGTCCAGCCCTAGGAATTGAAGAGCTTAAGCAATGACTTGTTCAGCGACAAAAAGAGGTCTAGGTGTTGATTGGTCAGCACCCGCGACCGTGCTTGCGGACTTTGTGGCTTACGGACCATCTGAACAGGGTTGGGCGCATTTATTCCCCATTCACGCCGAGCGTGATTGATGATGGCTGACAAATACGCCAGTTCCCGGATGACTGTTCCCGCACTGACCTCTTTAAGTCGCTCGTCTCGATATGCCGCAATACGGGCTACGCTCAGGTTCGCCATGCTCCACCGTGCAATTGGTTTGCGCATGATGGCTTTGAGCCGGATAGTGTCCTCCGTCGCACCCTTCATGGTCGGCGTAACCTCGGCCAAATACCGTGCTATCAGATCGCCCAAGGTATTCCGCTGGGCCTCACTGACAGTAACGAACTGCCCCTTGTCGATTTCTGACTCAAGCCCCCGCGCCCACTTCTCTGCGGCGGCCTTGGTTTCAAAAGTCTTGGTTTGATCGGGGTAACCGTTGCGCAGGATACGCGCCTGCCACTTGCCGCCACGCTGCCAAAAGAAGCCATTTCCTATTCCTCAGATGGACAGGACTTGGACAAACGACGGTTTTCCGTGCTCCTAAGCCGTTGATTTGTGAGCGCCTACTTGCCCGCCACGAAGCTCCCCGACTTACCCCCATGCTTTTCCAGCAAGGTCACGCCGTTGATGGTCATGCCGCGGTCCACCGCTTTGCACATGTCGTAGATGGTGAGCAGGGCGACTTGCACGGCGGTGAGGGCTTCCATCTCGACACCCGTTTGGCCGATGGTTTCGGCGGTAGCGGTGCAGACCACGGTGGATTCGGCGGGCAACACCTCAAACTCGACCGCCACCCGGGTCAGGCCGATCGGGTGGCACAGCGGAATCAGGTCACTGGTCTTTTTGGCCCCTTGAATGCCCGCGATTCGGGCAATGCCCAACACATCGCCTTTTTTGGCGGTGCCCGACGCGATCAGCGCCAGCGTGGCGGGCAGCATCTCGATGCGGCCGGTAGCGACCGCGATGCGGCGCGTGCTGGATTTACCGCCCACATCCACCATGTGGGCTTGGCCCTGGGCATCAAAATGGGTCAAGACATCGGTAGACTGGGTCATGGCTGTGTTGGTTGGAACGATTTACAAAAGCTTGACAAGAATGGCGCATCATACGGCCATCAACAGGTCTATTCACAGGACATCGATCACATTGAAACACCTCTTGCGTCCCTCCAAATTGATGCTGGTCTTGCTGCTGGGCACTCTGGGGTTGCAGCCGGGCTGGACCCAGACCAACGCATTGCCGTCCTTGGGCAACGGCGAGGGCATTTCCTTGGGGGCCGAGCGCAAACTGGGTGACCGCATTGCGCGGGAGTTGTACCGCGACCCGGATTATCTGGAAGACCCGGTTCTGGACGAATACATCCAACGCCTGTGGGCACCGCTGGTCAAGGCGGCCGCCGCCCGTGGTGAGCTGTCCAGCGACTTGCAAGAGCGATTTGCCTGGCGCATCTTGCTCGGCCGTGACCGATCGGTGAACGCTTTTGCCTTGCCCGGTGGTTACCTGGGGGTGCATTTGGGCCTGATCGCGGTGGTCACCTCCCATGACGAACTGGCTTCGGTGTTGGCGCACGAACTGAGCCACGTCACCCAGCGCCACATTGCCCGCTCGATCGACGAGCAAACCAAGATGACGCCCTGGGTGATCGGCTCCATGATTTTGGGCGCCATCGCGGCCAGCAAGAACCCCCAGGCTGCGCAAGGCCTGATCGTGGGTGGGCAAGCGGCCGCGATCCAGTCGCAATTGAGCTATTCACGCGACATGGAGCGTGAAGCCGACCGGGTGGGTTACGGCATCCTGGCCGACGCGGGGTATGACCCTCAAGGCTTTGTCGGCATGTTTGCCAAGCTGCAGCAGACCGCAGGGGTGAGCGACAGCGGGGCCTATCCCTATTTGCGCAGTCACCCCCTGACCACCGAGCGCATCGCCGACATGCAAGCCCGCTTGCAGCTCAACACCGCCAGCCCACGTGCAAGCGGCGACATGGTGCAGGCCATGCTGGCCGCTCGCGCCCGGGTGATGTCGCAAAACAGTGTGGAAGCCTTGAGGGCCTGGACCCAGGGCAGCCAGGCCCACTCGCCACCAGCCCATGCAGCGCAACAGGCGGGGGCTCTGTATGCGGCCACCTTGGCGCACCTGCAACTGCGGGACATGGCCGCTGCTGAGCGCAGCTGGCAGCAGCTGTCGCAATTGACGCCCGCCACGCCCGAGGCCAAACGGTTGGTGGTCTTGTTGCAGGCCGAGATGGCCGCCAAGCAAGAACGTTTTGCGGTGGCACTGCAAGTGCTCGAAAGCCTGGGCCAGGCCCCGTTGCCGCGCCCCGAGCTCATCGCCACCGCGCAAGCCCTGTTGCGCTTGCCACCCCATCCGGCACGCGCCAGCATCACCCAAAAACTGCGCGAACAAGTGACACAAGCGCCGCACGATGCGCAGGCCTGGAACACCTTGGCCAGCATGCTGGCCTTGCAGGGGCAGGCGCTGGCGTCGCTGCGGGCCGAAGGGGAAGCCCAAATGGCCCGGATGGATTGGACCGGGGCGGTCGACCGCTTTCGGGCTGCGCAAGACTGGGCCAAAAACAACCGGCTGCAAGCCGGTGACCACATCGAAGCCTCCATTGTGGACACCCGTTTGCGCCAGGCACAAGCACAAATACGGGACATGCAAGCCGAGCGTTGAGCCGATCAACCCGAAAGCGCTATGATCGCGCTCCTTTCTCACACACACCATGGCCGGAATCCACATCACCGACATCGAAGCGGCCATCAACCATTGGCGGCTCAAGAACCCCTCACCCGACGGGATCACCTTGCCACGTGAGTTGCGTGCATTGGCCGAGGTGTATGGCTTGATGGTTTATCACAGGCAAGACCTGGCCGACGAGTTCACCCTGCCTTTGGCGGCTGCAGAAGCTTGGCAAGACTGGTACGCCAGCACCCCCGACACGCCGTGCATCGCCATTTGCTCGACCAGCCAAGGCGATGAAACCTGCAAAGGCTGCGGCCGCAGCTTTGAGGAAGTGCAACATTGGACCGAGATGAGTTCAGGTGAAAAACGGGCCGTTTGGCGACGCATCACGGTCGATGGCACCTCCTGGCGCTTCAACCGTTATGCCGAGCGCGCCGCCGAAAATCGCCAATGGGCCAAAGCAGCGGCTGAGGCTCAAGCGAAGCTGGACCTGAAAACCGCGGATTGAGCCATGGGTCCCGGATCCTGTCCGGGATCAGATGCGTCACAACCCGTGGGTTGGCTTCACTTCCAGCGGATCAACTCGATGTGCACGCTGCCTTTGTCGCTGCTGAAGGTGACAGCGCCTTCCTGCACCGTGGCTTGCAACTGCATGCTGCGCTCGGCCAGTTGGGCCAATTCCTGTGAGCCCTCGGTGGGCACGCGCCAGACCTGCAGCTTTTCCAAGCGCGTCAGCTTGGTTTCGATGCCCCGCCACCAGACTTCGGCGGCATGGTTGAAGCAATACAGCAGCACTTCGTCGGCCTTTTGGCAGGCTTTCATGATGGGCTTGTCTTCGGGCTGACCGACCTCGATCCACAGGCGGGTTTGGCCCGTGAAGTCGCGCAAGCTGACGTCCGGGTCGTCCGGGTCCGACAAGCCCGCGCCAAACGCCAGCTTGCCATCGCCGTTGCACACCGCCTGCAGCTTGTAAGCATTGATGGCCAGCGCCAGCAGGCGGATCATCATGCGCTCGTCGGTTTCGCTGGGGTGACGCGCCAGCGTGAGCTGGTGGTCTTCGTAGTAGCTGTGATCGATGTCGGCGATCGACAGATTGGCTTTGTAGATGGTGGATTTGAGGGCCATGTGAACCGATCAGACCCGACGGGCCAGTTCAGCGGCCTTGCCGACATAGCTGCCCGGCGTCATGGCCAGCAGGCGGTCCTTGTCGGCTTGCGGAATCTCCAGAGCCTGAATCAGGCCGTGCAGATCGGCGGCGGTGACGGTCTTGCCGCGCGTGACTTCCTTGAGTTTTTCGTAAGCGCCCTGCACGCCATAGCGTCGCATCACGGTCTGGATCGGCTCGGCCAGCACTTCCCAAGCGGCGTCCAGATCGGCGGCCAAGGCTTCTTCGTTGAGTTCGAGCTTGTTCAAACCGGTCATGAGCGAGGCATGGGCCAGCGCGGTGTAACCCAGGCCCACGCCCATGTTGCGCAGCACGGTGGAGTCGGTCAGGTCGCGCTGCCAACGGCTGATGGGGAGCTTTTCGCTCAGGTGTTTGAGCACGGCATTGGCCAGACCCAGATTGCCCTCGGCGTTTTCAAAGTCGATCGGATTGACCTTGTGCGGCATGGTGGAGGAACCGATCTCACCCGCTTTGAGGCGCTGCTTGAAGTAACCCAGGCTCACATAACCCCAAATGTCACGCGAGAGGTCGATCAAGATGGTGTTGCTGCGGGCCACGGCATCGAACAACTCGGCCATGTAGTCGTGCGGTTCGATCTGGATGCTGTAGGGCTGAAACGTCAGCCCCAGCCCCCATTGGCTCGCTTGCGTTTCACCCAGTTCGGGCGTCTCCACCACTTTCCGTGCAAAGGCTTCCCAGTCGAAATCAGGCCAGGCCGACAAGTGGGCGTTGTAGTTGCCCACCGCGCCGTTCATCTTGCCCATGAGTTGGACGGCCGCGATTTTGTCGCGGCAGCCCTTCAGGCGCATCACGACGTTGGCCATTTCCTTGCCCACGGTGGTGGGGCTGGCGGTTTGGCCGTGCGTGCGGCTGAGCATGGGGACTTCGGCAAAGGTGTGCGCCATCTCGCGCAGCTTGGCGATCAGGCCGTCCAGCCCGGGCAAGAGCACCTGGGCACGTGCGCCCTTGAGCTGCAAAGCGTGGCTGGTGTTGTTGATGTCTTCGCTGGTGCAGGCAAAGTGCACAAACTCGGCTGCTTTTTCCAACTCGGGACGGTCCTTGAACTTGTCCTTGATCCAGTACTCCACCGCCTTGACATCGTGGTTGGTGGTCTTTTCAAACGCCTTGATGGCCAGGGCATCGGCTTCGCTGAAATTTTTGACCAAGCCGGTCAGGTAAGTGCGCGCACCCGGCGACAGGGGCTTGAATTCGGCAAAGCCGGCATCAGACAAAGCGATGAACCAGGCGATTTCGACTTGAACGCGGCGGTGCATATAACCCTGCTCACTCATGAGCGGGCGTAAGGCATTGAGTTTGCTGGCATAACGGCCATCCAGCGGCGACAAGGCGGAAATGGGGGTGAAATTCATCCTTTGATTGTAATTCCCGCCACCTTGCAACCGTCCTCTTTCCCAAATAGGCGAGAGACAGGGAAATCGGCACCTGTTTCACCTAGAATCGGCCATCCTTATTGGCACTCACCCTTCTTCTATGAAACTCATCGGCTCCGTCACCAGTCCTTATGTTCGCAAGGTGCGCATCGTCATGGCCGAGAAAAAACTGGACTACCAGTTTGTCACCGAAGATGTTTGGTCCGCACAGACCAGCATCCACGCCACCAACCCCTTGGGCAAGGTGCCGTGCTTGGTGATGGAAGGGGGTGAGGCGGTGTTCGATTCGCGCGTGATCGTGGAATACCTGGACACCTTGTCGCCTGTGGGCAAGCTGATCCCAACGGCCGGTCGTGAACGCGCCGAAGTCAAAACATGGGAGGCCTTGGCCGATGGCCTGCTGGATGCGGCCTTGCTGGCCCGCATGGAAGCGGTCTGGACCGACCGCCAGGACAGCCAGCGCAGCCAAGCCTGGATCGACCGCCAATTGGACAAAATTCAGCACGCCTTGCGTGCCATGAGCAACGGCCTGGGCGACAAAACGTTTTGTTCGGGCATCCACCTGACTTTGTCCGATGTCGCGGTGGGCTGCGCTGTGGGCTATCTGGACTTCCGCTTCCCGCAAATCGACTGGCGCACGCCTTACCCGAATCTGCACAAGCTCTACGACAAATTGGCGCAGCGGCCAAGCTTTGTAGACAGTTTGCCGGGTTGAGCGTTTCCGCCAGCCCCTGCTCGCTCAGGTGTTGGCGCGTTTTTTGAGCCAACGCATCACCGCGCCCACCACCGGCAGTTTCTCGTACAGCTCTTCGGCCGCATCCCAGTAGTCGCGGTGCAAAGTCACCGCACCCCGGTCGTTGAACACCACATGGCTGGCGCCCCGCACAGCCTGCAGCGTGGTGGTGTCAAAGCGTTTGAAGCGAAAGCGAAATTCCCAAGTCAGAAAGGCCTGTGCGCCGTCCACCACCTGACCGGTCACGACAAAGTGCGGCTGGTCCAGCGCCACGTACATGTGCCGAAATATCCGCTCGATCTCGGGCAGGCCCTGCACCTCGTTGAACGGGTCTTTGAAACGGGCTTGTGCGTCGTACAGGGTGTGCAGCTGTGCCACGCTTTGCGGCGACAGGGTTTCAAAAAATGTGGCCAAGTTTTGTGTGGCTTGTCGGGTGTCCATGATCGGCTTTCAGTTCAGATTCACAGCCCCGTGAACTTGCGCACCAACGGAAAGTACAGGCGGTAGGGCAACAAGCGCAGCAGTTTCAGCCAGAGCGTGAAGCGCTTGGGGAAATGGATGTCAAACTGGCCTTTGGCCCAACCCTTGAGCATTTCGCGGGCGGCTTCTTCGGGGCTGATCAGAGCGGGCATGGTGAACTGGTTTTGCGCGGTGAGCGGCGTGGCCACAAAACCGGGGTTGACCACGCTCACACCAATGCCCTGGTCTTGCAAGTCCATGTACAGCGTCTCGGCCAGATGGGTGAGGGCAGCCTTGGTCGGGCCATAGGCCAGGCCATTGGGCAGGCCGCGCCAACCGGCCACGCTGCTGAGCAGGCTGATGTGCCCGCTGCCTTGCGACAGCATGCCGGGCAGCACCGCATGGATGACCTGCAACGCCCCCTGGTAATTGACCTTGTCGTGCTGCAGCAAGTCGTCCATGTCCATGGCCGTGGCGCGTTGGGCGCGGTAATAGCCCGCGGCATACACCACCATGTCGAGCGGGCCTTCGGCCAGCAGGGCGCGGGCCGTGGCCTGCACTTGAGCTCCATCGCTCACATCGAGCGCACGCCACTTCACCCCTGCATCCTGCGCGGCCCAGTCTTGCACACCTTGCGGGTTGCGGGCCGACACCACCACCAGGGCCCCGGCTGCACGCAGCGCTTGCGCACAGGCCAAGCCAATGCCGGTGGATGCGCCCACCAACCAGACCCGGCGGCCCTGCCAGTGGGTGATGGGCGGGTTCAGCTGCAGCCAGCTTCTGGCGGGCGCGTGCGGGGTGGGGACAGCGGTTTGCGGGCCGACTTTGGGCATGGCCATGTCGGCCGTTTCAGTGGCCAGTGCTGCCGCGCCAGGAGAGTGGGGGTTCATGCGCATCAACCCGGCTTGGCCGCCAAAGGCGTGCGGCGCGTGAAGGACAAGGTGACTTCGCCCAGCTTCACGCCCCACTTGCTCATGGTGGCTTTGTTGAGCATGACGCGGTCGTCCATCAGGTACATCCAATCGTCAAAGTCGACGTGCCAAACACGGCCTTCGACCGGCAGCGCCAGCGTATAGCCCCAGCGGAACGCGTTGCCGCTGACTTGGCCCGAGGCCTCGCCCACCACGTCGTCGGCGCGGCCGGTGTAGGTGCCGTTCGGGCCGGCTTTGAGTTTCCAGATGCGGCGCTGCTTCGTACCATCCGAGTACACAAAGGCTTCGTCCAGCACGCCTTCGTCGCCGTTCCAGCTGCAGTCCATGACCACCGTGAAGCGCTTGACCACCTGGCCGCTGCGGTCGGTGAACACGCCCCAAGCGTCGATGGTGCCGGTGAAGTAAGTGCGCAAGTCCAAGAGCGGTTTTTCTTGTGCGTACTGCTGCACCTGTGGCCCGGCGCAGCTGGCCAAAAAGGGCGTGGCCGCCGCCAGGGACAAAGCGCCCAGGCGGGTCAAGGCCGTGCGGCGTTGGATCATGGTGGGGTGTGGTTGGCGCATGGGAGGCTCCCGTGGTGTCAGTTCAAAACGGCGTCATACCGAAGGATGGGCCGAAGGGTGGGCCAATTCAGGCCCCGAGATCAGATCGGGGCGACGCATCAGGCCCGCGTACAAAGCCAGTCCGGCCAGGAGCTTGAGCACGCAAGGCAGCAAGCCATAAGCCAGGCCCAGGGCCAGCACGGCATCGGCGCCCTGCTGGCCCGGGGCATAACCCCACAGGCCGAGCAAGGGCAAAGACAGCCCGGCGGCCAAAGCCAGATTGAGTTTGGTGGCCAGATTCCACCAGCCCATGAACGCGCCGTCTGTGCGGCCACGCTCGCCGCAGCGGTCAATGAGCTGGTTGAGCAGGGCACCGGGCACCGTGAGGTCCGCGCCCAGCGCCATGCCCGACAAGGCGCACACCACCAAAAAGCCGGTGGTGTCACCCGCGCCCAGGGTGACCACGCTGACAAAGGCCAACACCGACAAAGCCATGCCGGTGGCCCAGGTGCGCAGCAAGCCGATGCGGTCGATCACCTTGAGCCACAGCGGAAACGACAGCGCCCCGGCGGCAAAGTACAGGCCCAAAAACAAGGGCTCCATGGCTTTGGGCGCTTGCAAGAGGTCTTGTACAAAAAACAGCACCAGCGTGGCGGGCACTGCGCTGGCCAGGCCGTTGAGCATGAAGACCATCAGCAGGCGGCGAAAACCCGCGTGTTGCCACGGCTGCCAAAGGCTGCCGGCCGCATGGCCCGAATCAAGCAAGGTGGACGATGCCAAGGCGCTGCGTGCCACCCGCCGCCAGGTGAACAAGCCCAGCGCCAGCATGAGCACCAGCAAGGCCGTCGTCCATGACCAACCCCACAGCGCGGGCAACGCCGACGCCAAAAGCACCCCCACCAGCGCAAAGCCCTCGCGCCAAGCGACCCAGCGGCTTTGCGCCATGCCGCCGCCGCCTTGCCGCGCCGCCCAGGCCTGGTGCAAGATGCCCAAGCCGCTGTAGGCCAGATGGCTGAGGGTGAGCGCAGCGCCCACCCACACCAGCAAACCCACAGGCGACAAAACCGCTGCGGGCGGAAAAAACAAGGCCGCAAAACCCAGCGCCACGGCCAGCGCCAACAACAGCGCTGCGACCCACACGGCGCGCCACGAGTGGCGGTAGAGCTTGTCGCCCCAACGCCCGAGCCACGGGTCCACCACCGCGTCCACACTGCGGCTGAGCAAGAGCACGGCGCCCAAAGCGGTCAAGGGCACACCGTACTGCTGGGCGTACACATTGGGCAAATGCACATAGACCGGCAAAGCCACAAAAGCCAGTGGCAAGCCCAGCAAACCATAGGCGGCCGAGGCCTGGCGCGGCAGGGTCGCCGGGGTGGGCGCGGCAGGGCCGTTCATGGCTGCAAGCCTTGCAGCAGCTGAGCGCGCATTTTGGGCTCAGAGCTGCGCTCATCGAGCCAGATGCCAAAAAACAAGCGTGCAAAAGCCAGGTCCTTGACCACCCCCACACGTTGGCCATTGACCCAGAACTCGGCGCCCACGCCTGGCAAGTTGATGCCCGTGATGCGGTCACCCTGGCGCACATCGGGGAACAGCTCGCGCATGGCGCTCAGCCAGCTTTGCGCCTGTGCATCGCTGAACGGGCCCAAGCGCCGCATTTCGTCGATCGAGCGGCTGGCAATGGCAGCACCTTCCAACCGGCGCAGGTACTGCAATTCCAGCGCAAACGGAAACTGCGTGTAGGAACCGTGCCGAAAAACCACGGGTGTCCACAGCCGGGCGTCGTACACCTCAAAACCCCAAACCCGCAAGCGCACGGGTGCGGTCGGCACGACACCGCCCAGGTCGGCCACTTCGGGGCGTGAATAAGCCGCGTTCAGGCTGGCCACAGGGGTGCTTTGCGCCCGCACCTCAGCCACAAGCGCGCCCAACAACAAGGCACACCCCAGCACCTGCACACCCCATGTGTGTGGGCAGCGTGCGCGGATGGTTGGAAGCGTGCCGTTCATCGCAATCAACCCGGTTTGGCCAAAGTGAACTGGATCACATCGATGTTGGCTTCGTCAAAAGCCGCTTCACAATAGGCCAAGTAGAACTCCCACAAGCGGATGAAGCGGTCGTCAAACTTCAGGGTCCGCACGGTGTCCAGTTGCGCCATGAAGGCCTCACGCCAGCGGCGCAAGGTCTCAGCGTAGTCGGGGCCGAAGTTCAGCTCATCGACCACCTGCAAGCCCGCTGCCTGCGCTTGTTTGCGGAACTCGCCAGGGCTGGGCAAACAACCGCCCGGGAAGATGTACTGCTGAATGAAATCGGTCGATTGCAAATAGCGCTCAAAAAAACGGTCGTCGATCGTGATGCTCTGCACGCATGCACGGCCGCCGGGTTTGAGCATGCGGCTGATGGTCTGAAAGTAGGTCGGCCAGTATTCCTGACCCACCGCCTCGATCATCTCGATCGAGCACACCGCGTCGTAAGGCCCATCGCTGATGTCGCGGTAGTCTTGCAGTCGCAAATCAGTGCGCGCCTGCACGCCATGCGATTGCATGCGGGCATTGGCAAACGCCAGCTGCTCGGTGGACAAGGTCACGCCCGTGATGTGCGCGCCAAACTCGGTGGTGGCCGCTTCGGCCAAAGCACCCCAGCCGCAGCCGATCTCCAGCACACGGTCGCCCGGTTGGGCGTTCACCATGCGCAGGGCCCGGCGCACCTTGGCTTTTTGGGCGGCGGCCATGTCTTGGCTGTGGTCGCCTTCGAACCAAGCCGACGAATAGTTCATGGTGCCGTCCAGCCACAGCTCGTAAAAAGCGTTGCCCAGGTCGTAATGGGCATGGATATTCTTGCGGCTGTTGCTGCGGTTGTTGCGGTTGAGCAAGTGCTTGATGCGGTAGAACAAGCGGCCCAGCCAGTGGCCATAAATCGCGCTTTCAATGTGGTCGCGGTTGGCAATGGTCAAACGCAGCAAGCCTGCCAAATCGGGCGTGGTCCAGTCGCCGGCCATGTAGCCCTCGGCAAAACCAATGTCGCCCGATTTGAGCACCTCGGCGCATACCTCCCAACGGTGGATATGCAGGGCTGCAAACGGGGCTTCGTGCGTGCCAAAAACCTGGTTGTTGCCATCGGGCGCGTGCACCGTGAGCGTGCCAATTTTCAGGCGGGTCAACAAGCTCAGCAAACGCGCAGCGGCTTTGGGCAGGCTGGCGTGGGAAATGGTGGCGGTGCGCAGGCCCAAGGCTTGGGCGTTGTCGGCAGTCTTCATGGAGGGCGGCATCCGGTGGGGTCCAGTGTTCATCGGGTCACAAAATCGCGGGGCGGCTCGGGCTTGCGCCAAAACGGTACTTTTTTCATCCACAAGAGCAGGGCATGCCAGTGGATGCGGGCCACCACACCCAGCGTGAGCAGCGGAAAGCGCCACATCACACGGCGCAAGGCGGCTGCAGTGGCCGGCTCCAGCACACCGCTCCAGCTGGTGTCGATCAAAGGGCCATCGGCATCGCCATGGTCCACACGCGCCACGATGCGGTCTTGTCCGCCGTGTGTCACGCGCATGAAGCGGAACCGGTATTCGCCTTGTACATCGCAAAAGGGCGAAACATGAAAAACCTTGCGCGCCAACATCGTTTGGCCGTATTGCGGCTGGGGCAGCAGGTAGCAGTGGCGCTCACCAAAAGTGTTGTTCACCTCGGCCACGATGGCGGCCAAGTGGCCATCGGCGCGGTGCGCATACCAAAAACTCACGGGCTTGAAAGCATGGCCCAGCACGCGGGGGAACGCTTGGAGCCAGACCTCGCCTGTGGCGTCCTGGATGCCTTCGCGCTGCAGCAATGCATCGAGCCAGGCCAGCGCCCCACCGGTCTGGGCCGGACGGCCATCGCCATGGTCGGCGTCATGGAAGGCGAACCAGGCGCGGCGGTTGATGGCCAACTCGGTACGGCACACACCCGATTGCAAGCTGCGCATGGGCAGCATCAAGAACGCTGTCGGGTACGCGAAAGCGTGGTGCGCCGGTCGGTGGCGCGTGTGGCGCACCTGGCCCCAGCCGATGAGCACGTTGGCAGGCTTCATGCGGCCAGTCTGTCCTGAACGGGGCTGGCCTGTTCATGGATGCGTTTGAGCAAAGCGCGGCCGACTTGCAGGCCCGACTTGAGGCCGTCTTCGTGAAAGCCATAACCCGTCCAGGCCCCGGCATACCAAGTGTGCTGCTGGCCTTGCAGCAAGGGCAAACGCTTTTGCGCCTCGATGGCGGCCACATCAAACACCGGGTGGGCGTAGTCGTATTCGCCCACGATGGTGGCCGGGTCGATGTCGTGCAAAGGGTTGAGCGAGACCACCACGGGCTGGGCAAACGGGATGCGTTGCAAACGGTTGAGCAGGTAATGCAGGCACACGCGCGAGGACTCACGCTCGCTGCTGGCGGCGCGTTCGTAGTTCCAGGCGGCCCACGTCTTGGGGTTGGCAGGCAGCACGCTGGCATCGGTGTGCAGCACAGCGCGGTTGTCTTGGTAGCGGATGGCCCCCAGCAAGCTGCGCTCGTCAGCGCTGGACGCGCGCAGCATCCCCAGAGCCTGGTCGGTGTGGGTGGCGATGACCACCTGGTCAAAGCGTTCGGCATGGCCGTCGGTGACGATGCGCACGCCTTGTGCGTCACGCTCGATCAAGCGCACGGGCGTGTTCAGGCGCTTGTCGTGCACGCCCGCCAGAATTTTCTCGACGTAGTGGCGCGCACCGCCCACCACGCTGAACCACTGCGGGCGGTTGGTCACCTGGATCAAACCGTGGTTGTGGCAAAACCGGATCATGGTCGCCACGGGGAATTGCAGCATCTGATCGGTCGGGCAACTCCAGATGCAGCCGAGCATGGGCAGGAAATACCAGTCGCGAAACGGCTCGCTGAATTTGTGCGTGCGCAAAAAGTCGGAGAGTGGCTGCTGCAATTCTTTTTCGCGCTGCTCTTTGGCAATGCGGGTGCACAGGGCGTTGAAGCGCATCACGTCGGCCAACATGCGCCAAAAACGCGGGTTGATCAAATTGCCACGCTGCGCGAAGACGCTGTTCAGGTCGGTGCCGCTCCACTCCAGGGTTTTGCCGTTCAGCGCGCCCGGCACCTTGACTGAAAACGACATGTCAGACGGCGCGGTCTCCACCTGGAGCTCGGCAAACAGATTGATCAGGTTGGGGTAGGTGCGTTCGTTGAACACCAAAAAACCGGTGTCCACGCCATGCGTGACCAGGCCTTGAGGTGTGGGCAGGGTGACATCGACCGTGTGGGTGTGGCCGCCAAAATAGTCGCCCGCCTCGAACAGGGTGATGTCGGCATGGTCTTTCAGGGTGTGGGCCACGGCCAGGCCGGAAATGCCCGAACCCACGATGGCCAGTTTCATGCGCGGATTGGTTGTCCCGCTCATGGCTGGGCCTTCAGGGCTTTGTCGATGGCCGACAACAGCGTTTTGCTTTCCGGTCCGGTCATGCTGCTGTAGTTGTCAATCACCTTGCCGTCGCGACCGATCAGGTATTTGTGAAAGTTCCAGCGCGGCTTCTGGCCGGTTTGCGCGGTGAGCTGCTTGAACAGCGGCGCGGCGCCATCGCCGGTGACCTGGGTTTTGGTGAACATCGGAAACTTCACGCCAAAGGTGCTTTCGCAAAAGGCGGCGATGTCTTTGTTGCTGCCTTTTTCTTGCGAAAAGTCATTCGATGGAAAGCCCAGCACCACCAAGCCTTGGTCTTTGTACTGGGTATTGAGGGCCTCAAGGCCTTTGTACTGCGACGTGAAGCCGCAAAAACTGGCGGTGTTGACCACCAGCACCACTTTGCCCGCGTACTGGCACAGCGATTGGGGCTTTTCGTCCTGCAAGCGTTCAACGGTGTGGTTCAGGATGGCGGGGCAAGCCACTGCGTTGCTGCCTTTTTGCGGGCTGGCTTGCGCCGATTCCAACCCCAAGCCCAGCAAAGCTGCCAGCAAGGCCATCAGCAGGCTGGGACCCCATTGTTTTACCCAAGAGTGGTTCATTTGCACTTATAAATTTATTTTGTGACTGATCAGTTTAAACTCGTTTGTGCACATTGTCACGCCAACCCTTTTTCACTGGAGAGACTCATGCCCAAACCCTCGGGTTTTAAAGGGAACAAACAGGATTTGCCGCAAAAACCTTGTGCCGTCTGTGGCCTGGCCATGACCTGGCGCAAAAGCTGGGCCAAAAACTGGGACAGCGTGTTGTACTGCAGCGAGCGCTGCCGGGCCGACAAGGCCAAAGCCCCCCGTGCCTGACCCCTCCTGAACGCCACCGCCTAAGAAAGACAAGGCATGACCCGTCACCTGATATTGGTTCTGGGCGACCAGCTCGGCTGGGACAACCCGGCTTTGGCCGACTTTGACCCTGCCCAAGACCGGCTCTTGATGGTCGAGGCCGACAGCGAAGCCGATGAGGTCTGGAACCACAAAGCCCGGATCGCTATTTTCTTGTCGGGCATGCGGCACTTTGCCAACGAAGCGCACCGCCGCCGCTGGCCCTGCACGTATATGAAGTTGGACGACACCGAGCGGCCCCCTGACTTTGCCGGCCGCTTGGCCCAAGCGCTGCAAGAGCACCCCCCCAAAGCCTTGGTGGTGATGGAAGCCGGGGCCTGGCGCATGGAGCAGCTGATCGAAAACGCTGCAGCGCAGGCCCAGGTCCTGTTGCGCTGGGTGGGGGACACGCATTTTTTGTGCAGCCGCGCCGAATTTGCCAAGTGGGCCGGCGACAAGAAAGAGCTGCGCATGGAGTTCTTTTACCGGGAGATGCGCAAACGCCACGGCATCTTGATGGAAGGCAAAGAGCCCGTCGGTGGCCAATGGAATTTTGATGCCGAAAACCGCAAAGGCTTCGGCGCCAAGGGCCCTGGCACCGTACCACCGCCCGCCCGCTTTGCACCCGACCGCGTCACGCAAGACGTGATCGCCCTGGTGCAAACACGCTTTGCGGGGCATCCGGGCACGCTCGACCATTTCGCCTGGCCCGTCACCCGAGAAGACGCGCTGGTGGCGCTGCAGCATTTCATCGACCAACGGTTGGAACACTTTGGCGCATGGCAAGACGCCATGTGGACCACGCTGCCCTTCGGCTGGCACGCGCTGGTGGGCAGCAGCCTGAACCTGCATTTGCTCCATCCGCGCGAGGTGATCGTGGCCGCCGAGCAGGCCTACCGCGAGCGCGGCTTGCCGCTGGCCAGTGTGGAGGGCTTCATCCGCCAGGTGCTCGGCTGGCGCGAATTCATCCGGGGGGTGTACTGGCTCGACATGCCCCACCTGGCCGAAGCCAACCACTATGGCCACACCCGTGACCTGCCCGCCTGGTATTGGACGGGCGATACCCACATGGCCTGCATGCAAGCGACCATCGGCCAAAGCCTGCAGCACGGTTATGCCCACCACATCCAGCGGCTCATGGTCACCGGGCAGTTTGCCGTGTTGGCTGGGCTGTCACCGCAGCAAGTCAGCGCCTGGTACCGCGCCATGTACGTCGATGCGGTGGAATGGGTGGAAACACCCAACACCCTGGGCATGGCCCTGCACGCCAACGGGGGGCGCTTCACCAGCAAACCTTATGTGGCCAGTGGCCAGTACATCAGCCGCATGAGCAACTACTGCAAAGGTTGCCGCTACCAACCCGAAGTGCGCACCGGGCCCAATGCTTGCCCCATGACCACGCTGTACTGGGATTTTTTGATCCGCCACGAACCGGCCTTTGCAGGCAACCCGCGCACCGCGCTGATGGTCAAGCATGTGGGCAAGATGAGCGCTGAGGACAAGGCGCTGATCGGGAAACAGGCCGAGGGTGTGCGCGCAGGTCTGGATGCGGTCTGAGCACTCCGCATCATTTGCGCCGACTGATTTGCTGGAGCACATGCTGCTTGAAGGCCAGCGCCAGCGGTGACAGTTTTTTGCCCGCCGGGTAAACGATGTGCCAGGCCGAGGTCAGGGGAAAGCCCTGCACATCAACGACGCTGACGCCGTTTTCTTTCTGGTGGCCGTGCAGGGCGTGGCGCGAGACCACTCCCACACCCAAGCCCCCGGCCACGGATTCCTTGATGGCCTCGTTGCTGCCCAGCTCCAGCCGCACATCGGGTCGGAACTTCATGGCGCGGAAAAACTGGTCAGCGGCCATGCGTGTGCCCGAGCCTTTTTCGCGCAAGATGAAGCGGCGTTGCGCCAACTCGTGCAAAGGCACCGAGCTTCGTTTGGACAAGGGGTCTGTGGTGGGCGCGATCACCACGATCGGGTTGGGCATGAACGCTTCATCGCCCAAGTCCATGTCTTTGGGCGGCATGGACATGATGTACAGGTCGTCCAGGTTGTCACGCAGGCGCTGCACCACCCCATCGCGGTTCAATATTTCCAATGACACGTCGATGGCAGGATGCCGCTTGCAAAAGCTGCCAATCAGATGCGGCATGAAGTATTTGGCGGTGCTGACCACCGCCACGCGCAGCTTGCCCCGCGACAAGCCCTTGGCGGCATCCACGTTTTGCTCGAAGGTGTCCCATGTGTGTGCCACGGCCCGCGCGGTCTGCGCCAGCTCTTGGCCCACCTGGGTCAAGTAAAGCTTTTTGCCCACCAGCTCATACAAGGGCAGGCCCACGGATTCAGCGATGTCCCTGAGTTGCATCGACGCCGTGGGCTGGGTCACGTGCATCACCTTGGCCGCGGCGCTCACGCTGCCGGTTTCGGCCAGGGCCAGAAACAAGCGCAATTGGCGAAAGCTGACGTTCATAGACTTTTACCTATAGTCAAGGGTTGAAGAATCGATTTTACAAGTGCCCTGTCCATTCCTATGATCGGCGCAAGGAACACCCCCATGCACAACCTGATCGACCCCGCCATCCTCTTTTTCATCTTTGGCGTGTTGGCGGGCACCGTCAAATCCAACCTCGAAATCCCGCCCGCCATCTCCCGCTTTTTGTCGCTTTACCTGTTGATGGCCTTGGGCCTGAAGGGCGGCTTTGCGCTGTCGCAATCGGGCCTGACAACCCAAGTCGGCATCAGCCTGGCCGCCGCCGTGTTGTTGGCCATCGTCATCCCGCTCATCGGTTACGCCGTGCTGCGGCGCTTTGTCTCCGGTTTTGACGCGGCCGCCGTGGCCGCCACGTATGGCTCGGTGAGTGCCGTGACCTTTGTCACGGCGGTGCAGACGCTGGAAAACCAGGGCGTGGCTTATGGCGGGCACATGGCCGCGGCCATGGCTTTGATGGAGTCCCCCGCGATCATCCTGGCCGTGGTGTTGGCCAACTCATTGCGGCAAAAACAGGCCTCAGGCGCGGTGCTCCAAGCGGGCGGTGTGGCCGCGCTGGGTGGCCCTGCCGCACCTCATGGTGCGTCGGTGGGCAAAATTTTGCACGAGTCTTTCACCGATGGGGCGCAGTTGCTGCTGCTGGGGGCCATGGTGATTGGTCTGGTCACGGGCGAAGCCGGCAAAGAAGCGATGGCCCCCTTCTCGGTGGACCTCTTCAAAGGCATGCTGGCCTTCTTCCTGCTCGACATGGGCTTGATGGCCGCGCGCAACCTGCCGCAGGTCAAAGGCCAGTCGCCCGTGCTGATCGCCTATGCCGTGCTCGGCCCCATCGTGCACGCGGCTTTGGCGCTGGGGCTGGCGTACGGCCTGCAACTGAGCGCAGGCGATGGCGCCTTGCTCATGGTGCTGGCCGCCAGTGCGTCTTATATTGCCGTGCCCGCCGTGCTGCGCACCGCCTTGCCCGAAGCCAAACCCGCGCTGTATTTCGGCCTGAGCCTGGGGCTGACCTTTCCCTTGAACATCGTGATCGGCATCCCGGTCTATCTGGCGGTGGCGCAGGCCGTGCTGGTCTGACGGTCACGGGTGTTCAGTGGGCCCCTAGACCGAGCGCATCAAACCGCCATCGATGCGCAGGTTCTGGCCCGTGATGTAGGCCGCGCCTTCTGAGGCCAAAAAGGCGATGGTGGCGGCCACTTCTTCGCTGGTGCCATAGCGCTGCATGGGCACACTTTGGCGGCGCTGCTCTTGGGCGGGCAGGCTGTCGATCCAGCCGGGCAGCACATTGTTCATGCGCACCTGGTGCACCGCATGCTCGTCGGCAAACAATTTGGTGAATGCGGCCAGGCCCGCGCGGGCCACCGCCGAGGTCGGGAACATCGCACTGGGCTCGTCCACCCAGGCGGTGGAGATGTTGACGATGGACCCCGATTTTTGCTGGACCATGATGGGCGCCACCAGCCGCACGGCGCGCACCACATTCAGAAAGTACATGTCGAGCCCCAAGTGCCACTGCGCATCGGTCAACGCCAGCAAAGGGCCTTTGGGGCCGTGGCCTGCGCTGTTGACCAGCACGTCGATGCGGCCCCAGCGCGCCATGGTTTGATCGACCAGCTTTTGCAGGTCTTCGCCCGACTGGTTCGAGCCGGTCAGCCCCAAGCCGCCCAACTCATGGCCCAGCGCCTCGCCCTTGCCGGACGAGGACAGCACGGCCACCTGAAAGCCATCTTGCGCCAACTTGCGCGCCGCAGCCGCCCCCATGCCACTGCCGCCGCCCACCACCATCGCCACCTTGATGCTCATGTCTTGCTCCTGGTTTGTGTGAATTTTCGAAACATCCGGCCTGACCACTGCCCCAGATCGTCCAAGTAAGTGAACACCACCGGCACCACCAACAAACTGAGCACGGTGCTGGTGAGCAGGCCACCGATCACGGCAATGGCCATGGGCGAGCGGAAACTCGCGTCTGCCGCGCCCCAACCCACGGCAATGGGCAGCATGCCCGCGCCCATGGCAATCGTCGTCATGACGATGGGGCGCGCGCGCTTGTGGCAAGCGTCCAGCAAGGCGTCCCAGCGGCTCATCGGCGGCACGGCGGGGTGATCGCCCTCGGCGGGTTTGCCGCGCCGCGCTTCGATCGCGTACTCCACCAGCAAGATCGAATTCTTGGTGGCGATGCCCATGAGCATGATGAGGCCAATGAGCGAAGGCATCGAAAAGCTCTTTTGCGCGATGAGCAAGCCCACGAATGCGCCGCCCAAAGACAAGGGCAAAGCGGCCAAGATGGTGATGGGGTGCAAGAAGCCCTTGAACAACAGCACCAGCACGATGTAGATGCACAGCACACCGATCATCATGGCCAGGCCAAAGCTGGCAAAAAGCTCGCCCATGACTTCCGCATCGCCCACTTCCACGATCTTCACGCCCGGCGGCAGGCTTTGCAGCGCAGGCAGCTTTTGCACTGCCGCTGTCACGTCGCCCAGCGGCATGCCCGACAGCTCGATCTCGAAGTTGATGTTGCGTTGGCGGTCGTAGCGGTCAATCACCGCCGGGCCGCCTGCCACCTCGATGCTGGCGACTTGGCCCAGCATGACGGGGCCGCGGCTGCCGGGCACCAGCAGGCGCTCGAGCGTGGTCAGATCTTGCCGGGATTCATCGCCCAATTTCACGACGATGGGCACCTGCCGCTCGGACAGGTTGAGCTTGGGCAAGGCCGCGTCGTAGTCCCCCAAGGTGGCCACGCGCAAGGTGTCGCTGATCGCGGCGCTGGTCACCCCCAGGTCGGCGGCTTTGGCAAAGTCGGGGCGAACCGCGATCTCGGGGCGCACCAGACTGGCCGTGGAGGCGATGGAGCCCAAGCCCTGGATGGTGCGCAAATCGCGTTCCACCGCCATGGCCGCGGTCTGCAGGGCCTGCGGGTCTTCGCCCGTGAGGACCAGCACGTATTTCTCGCCCGAGCCGCCCAAGCCCACCTTGGTGCGCACACCGGGCAATTGCTGCAAAGCCGTGCGGATGTCGTTTTCAATGGCCTGTTTGCGCGGGCGCGTGCCGCGCTCGGTCAACTGGATGGTGAGCGTGGCCTTGCGCACCTCGGCCGCGCCGCCGCCGGCAAACGGGTCACTGCCGGCGCTGCCGCCACCGATCGTGGTGTAGACGCTTTTCACGTTGTCCACCGTCATCAAGAGCGTGCGGGCGTGGTCGGCGCTGGCCTGGGTCTGGGCCAGCGTGGCGCCAGGGGGAAGCTCCACATAAACCTGGGTTTGGGAGTTGTCGTCCGGCGGGATGAAGCCCTTGGGCAACAAAGGCACCAGCATGATGGAGCCGATGAAAAACAGCGTGGCCAACACCATGGTGAGCAAACGGTGCTTCATGCACCAGGTGGCCCAAACCATGTAGCGCTTGAGCCAGCCGGGTTCGTGCGCGGCCGTGACGATGGGCTTCAAGATGTAAGCGGCCATCATGGGCGTGAGCACCCGCGCCACCACCAGCGAGGCGAACACCGCCAGCGACGCGGTCCAGCCAAACTGTTTGAAGAACTTGCCCGGAATGCCGCTCATGAAAGCCGTGGGCAAAAACACCGCGATCAGGGTGAAAGTGGTGGCGATCACCGCCAGGCCGATTTCGTCGGCCGCTTCCATGGCCGCTTGGTAAGGCGACTTGCCCATGCGCAAATGGCGCACGATGTTTTCCACCTCCACAATCGCGTCGTCGACCAGCACCCCAATCACCAAGGACAGCGCCAGCAGAGTCACCACGTTGATGGAAAAACCCAGATACGCCATGCCGATGAAGGCCGGGATGACCGACAGCGGCAGCGCCACGGCCGACACAAAGGTGGCCCGCCAGTCGCGCAGGAACAGCCACACCACCAGCACCGCCAAAATGGCGCCCTCGTAGAGCAAGATGAGTGAGCCCTTGTATTCCTCTTCCACCGGGGTCACGAAGTCAAAGGCCTCGGTGATCTCGATGTCGGGGTTTTGCAAGCGGTAATCGGCCAGCGCCTGGCGCACCAGAAGGCCCACGGCCACTTCGCTCTCGCCCTTGCTGCGCACCACCTCAAAGCCCACCACCGGCGTGCCGTTCAGACTGGCGGCCGAGCGGGCATCGGCCAAGGTGTCGGTCACCGTGGCCACTTGGTCCAGGCGCACGCTGCCGCCCCGCGATGTGGCCAGCTCAATTTGTCCGACTTCTTGCGCCGTTTTGACGGTGGCCAAGGTGCGCACGGGCTGCTCGCCCGCACCCACATCCATGCGCCCACCCGAGCCTTCTTGCTGCACCTGCTTGAGCTGGCGCGAGACTTCGGCGGCCGTGATGCCCAGCGCCTGCAAACGGTTCACATCGAGCGCCACACGCACCTCGCGGGTCACGCCCCCCACGCGGTTGACCGCGCCCACGCCGCGCAGCGACAAGAGCTTGCGGGTGATGTCTTTGTCCACCAACCACGACAGGGCCTCGTCGTCCATGCGCGCAGAGCGCACCGTGTAGGCCAGCACAGGTGTGCCGGCGAGGTTGAGCTTTTGCACCACCGGGTCGCGCAGGTCACCGGGCAAGTCAGCCCGCACCCCCTGGATGGCCGAGCGCACATCGTCCACCGCCTCTTGGCTGGGTTTCTCCATGCGGAATTCGGCGGTGATGGACACCACGCCGTCTTGCACTTTGGTGGTGATGTGTTTGAGGCCTTGCAGCGGGGCCAACGCGTTTTCGAGTTTGCGGGCCACATCGGTTTCGAGCTGCGAGGGCGCGGCGCCGGGCAAGCTGGCGGTCACGGTGATGGTGGGCACATCCAGATCGGGAAAGTTCTGCACTTTCATCGCGCCAAACGCGATCATGCCCGCCACCGTCAGCAGCACAAACAGCATGACCGCCGGGATCGGGTTGCGGATCGACCAGGAAGAGACGTTGAGCATGGCGTCCCTTTATTTGGTGGCGGGAGCGGCTTGCGGGGCTGGCGCCTCCACCACACGCACGGTGTCGCCGTGGTTCAGGAACGCGCCCCCACTGGCAACAACGCGGGCATCGGCTTTGAGGCCACTGCTCACCTCCACACGGCCATCGCTTTGGCGTCCGGTTTGCACCTTGAGCTGACTGACTTTTTGGTCAGCCCCCACGGTGTAGACATAACTGAAGCCGTCACGCACCACCACGGCCGCCTGAGGCACCGTGAGCGCCTGGCTCTGGCCCACCGCGATCTGGCCTTGGGCATACATGCCTGCGCGGGCGCTGCCGGTGGCCGCGGTCAAGTCCACGTACACGATGGCGTTGCGGGTTTGCACATCGACCGATGGGGCCACCATGCGCACCTTGCCTTGCAGCATCTGGCCGCTGGCGGCTTTGATCTGCACCGGAGCGCCCACCTGGATGCGACCGATTTCGGCGGCAGTCACTTCAGCGCGCCACTCCATGCGGCCTTGCCGAATCAGGCGGAACAGCTCGGTGCCAGCGCCCACCACGCTGCCCACGGTGGCCTGCCGCGCCGAAATCACCCCCGCATCGGGCGCACGCACCTGGGCTTGCGACAGGCGCACGTTTTGCAACTGCACCATGGCACGGGCGGACTGCACGCGGGCCATGGCCGAGGCCTCTGTGGCCAGCGCTTGGCTCAACTGCGCATTGCTGAAGAAACCTTGCTGCTGCAGGCTGCGGGCGCGCTCGGCTTGGACTTTGGCTTCTTGGGCGCTGGCAGCCGCTTCGGCCAACAGGCCTTCGGCCTGCGCCAACTCAGCCCGCACGCTGTCGGCCTGCAAAACCGCCAGCACATCGCCGCGCTGCACCCGGTCGCCCACGTTCACGCGCACCTCGGTGATCTTGAGGCCATTGGCCTCGGCCCCGATGACCGCTTCTTGCCAAGCGGCCAAGTTGCCGTTGGCGCTGATTTTTTGCGCCAGACTGGTCGTTTGGGGGGTGGTCACCGTGACCGTGAGGGAAGGTTTGGGGGCGCTGGGGGCTTTGCCCTCTTCAGCGGCAAAGGCCACAGGCCCCGCAATGACCCACACCCATGCACTTGCCCATACCCAAACACCGCTTTTTTTCATGACACTTCCCTTGACTGCACGCCAGGCTGACGCTCAACAAGTTTAGCGGTTGACCATGCCTGCTCGCATTGCACTTGAACGCCACAAGGTCATGGGCCGCCATGGCAGCGCCTCCATAAGCTGTGTCAGTGCATCACGAAATGCCACAGCGCCAAGACCGCTTCGCGCTCAGACGCAAGCTGCTCCAATGGCACGTCGGTGAGCTCTTCGTTCAAGCGGGCACGGTGCTGCACGCGGCGCAACTCGCGGTAGGCGTTGGCGGCGGCCTGACCCATGCCTTGCGGCAGCAGACCCACGGCTTCGGCGCGGATCAACAAAGCGATGTTGCCCACGTTGTCGGCCAGCTCGGGGTGGGCGGCGGTGTGCAGCAGCACCAGGTATTGCACGGCAAACTCGGCGTCCACCATGCCGCCGGGGCTGTGTTTGACGTCAAAGCGATCGGCCTTGACCGGGTGGCCCTGGCGCACTTTGTCCCGCATGGCCACGATTTCGGCTTTGAGGCTGGCCGCATCGCGCGGGGCGCTGATGACGGCGTGGCGCACCGCGTCAAACTGCGGGGCGAGGCTTGGCAGCCCCATCACAAAGCGGGCGCGCGTCATGGCCTGGTGTTCCCAGGTCCAGGCGGTGTTGCTGCCGCGCTGCTGCTGGTAGTCGGCATAGGCTTCAAAACGTGTGACCAACAGACCCGAGTTGCCATTGGGTCTGAGTGCCGTATCGATCTCATACAGGTCGCCATCGGCGGTTTTCACGGTCATCCAGTTGATCAGTTTGCGCACATAGGCGGCATAGATTTCCTGTGCGCGTTCGTCCTCGTCTTCGTAAACGAACACGATGTCCAGGTCGCTGCCGTAACCCAACTCTTTGCCTCCGAGCTTGCCGTAACCAATGATGGCAATGGCCGGTTCTTCGCGGTGGCGGGTTTTCAGGCGGCTCCAGCACCAGCGGGCTGTGACGCGCAGCACGGCATCGGCCAAAGCGCTCAGATCGTCGGCCACTTGCTCCACCGTGAGCACGCCTTCCACGTCACGTGCCAAGGTGCGGAACTGCTCGGCATGGTGGGCACGGCGCAGCAAATTGAGCAAGCTTTCCTCGTCGTCTTCGCCTGTGCGCTGCAACGCCGCCAGGCGGGCCTGCAACTCGCCCTCGAATTCAACCGCATCAAAGCGGCTGTCAAACAAATTCCCTCCGGCCAGCTCGTCGATCACCCCCGGGTGTTGCAGCAGGTAGCGGGCGGGCCACTTGGCCGCACCCAGCAGGCGCAGCAGGCGTTCGTGCACCGAGGGTCGCTCCAGCATCAACGCCAGATAGCTTTCCCGGCGCAGCAAAGGCTCGATCCAGTCGGCCATGCGCAGCACGGCTTCGTCGCTCACGCGCCCAACGTCCAGCCACTGGGCGGTGCGCTGCAGCAGACGCATCAGGCGTCCCCTGGCATCGTCGCGCAGGGACTGCACGCGCGGGTTGTCGGCCCACTGCGCCAAGCGCTCGCGCACCCGACCCTTGAAGTCGCCCAGCACCGCGTCCAGCTCGGCATGCTCGCGGTTGTTTTTGCCGTTCTTGCCGTTGCAGGTTTTGCATTCCCGGTCGCCGCCCAGCAGGGTGTCGAACTCTTGCGCCACCACCTCGCGGTGCGCGTCCAGCTCGCTCAAAAAAGCACAGGCGTTGGCGTGTCCCAGGGTCTGCGCGATCCAGGCCAGGTCGTCGTCTCGGGTGGGCAGCACATGGGTTTGTTGGTCGTCCAGATACTGGATGCGGTGCTCGACCTGGCGCAAAAATACATAGGCCGCGCCCAAGGCATCGGCGGTGGCCTGGGGCATGAGCCCGGCCTTGGCCACGCGCTGCAGGGCGTCCAGCGTGGGGCGGGTGCGCAGTTCTGGAAACTGGCCGCCGCGCACCACTTGCAAAAGCTGCACCGTGAACTCGATCTCGCGGATACCGCCGCGTGAGAGTTTCACGTCATTGGCGCGTTCGGGATGGCCCGCGCTGCGCTTGGACGCGTGGTCGCGGATTTGCTGGTGCAGGGTGCGCAGCGACTCGAACACGTTGTAGTCGAGGTAACGGCGGAACACAAAGGGCAACACCACACCGCGCAAGGCTTGGGCCGAGCCCTTGAGCACCGCTGTGCGGGGGGCGACCACACGGCTTTTCATCCAGGCAAAGCGCTCCCACTCGCGGCCCTGTACCAGCAAGTACTCTTCCAGCGCATCGAGCGAGACCACACTGGGGCCAGAGTTGCCGTTGGGGCGCAAGGCCAGATCGACACGGAACACAAAGCCGTGCTCGGTGGTGTCGCCGATCAGGGCGTACATACGCTTGACGGCGCGGGTGAAGTACTCTTGGCACGAGACCTTGTTGCGGCCCTCGCTGTTGCCCAAAGTTTCGCCGTCTTCGTCGTAAACATAAATCAGGTCGACGTCACTGGACACATTCAACTCGCGGGCACCGAGCTTGCCCATACCGATGATCCACATCTCGGCGCGCTGGCCGCAGGCCTTGGTGGGCGCGCCGTGCAGGGCGTCCAGATCGGCCATCACTTGCTGCCAAGCGATGTCGAGCGTGACTTCGGCAAGCCACGTCATGCCGTGCGTGACCGCCGACAAATCGGCTTGGCGGCTGCAGTCCAAAAAGGCCAGGCGCTCCAGCGTGAGCTGTCGCAGCACGCGCAAGGCCGCGCTGGTGTCCAGGCCCTTGGCTTGCAAAGCGGCATAGGCGGTGTTCAGGCTGTCGCGTGTGGGGGCCCCGGGCGGCAAAAGGGGCAACTCGGCACCATAACGGCGATGCAAACGCTGCACAAAACGTGAATACAGAGGCAAATCGACCAGACTGACATCGTTTGCGGCGGGTGCCTCATCCATGGGCTGGCTGCGAGTCATAATTCCTGCTGACTTTCTGATTCAAATGTTTGTGTCCTCTTTGCCCATTTTTGCCCGCCTGACCCTTGTGCTGTCCCGCTTGATGCGGGCCGTGGCCTGGGTTCTGTTGGCGCTGGGCGTCTTATTGGGGATGGCCTGGGCTGCCTTGCATTTTTGGATTGTGCCGCGAATCGGGGAGCACCGTCCCGCGCTGGAGCGCTTGGCCCAACAAAGCATCGGGGTTCCGGTCAAGATTGGCGAGATCTCGGCCGAGTCAACCGGCTGGGCGCCCTCCTTTGAGTTGCGCAACATCGAACTGCTCGACCCCGAAGGCCGCACCGCACTGCGACTGCCCAAAGTCACGATCGCGATCAGCGTGCGCTCGGTGCTCGACTTGAAACTGGAACAGCTCGTGCTGGATGGGCCCGAACTCGATGTGCGGCAGATGGCCAACGGCCACTGGCGGGTAGGGGGCCTCGATTGGACGGCGCAAAAAGGCGGTGACAAGGCCGCAGCCGATTGGTTGTTTGCGCAGCGGGAAGTCATCGTGCGGGGCGGCACGCTGCACTGGAGCCGCGAAAAAGCAGCCCAAGACCCGACACAAACAGACACGGCGGCGGCCAGCCTGTCACTGCGCGACCTGGATCTGGTGCTGCGCAATTCGGCCCGACACCACGACGTGCGCCTGGACGCCACCCCTCCCGACAATTGGGGTGAACGCTTTGTCACCATCGGTCGCTTCAAACGCAACCTCTTGTCCATGCACCCCGGCCAATGGGCCGACTGGACGGGTCAGGTCTACACCTACTTCCCGCACGTTGATGCCGCGCAGCTGAGCCCCTACATGCCCGGAGAGATGAAACTCATGTCGGGTCAAGGCAGCATGCGCCTGTGGAACGACGTGAACAACGGCCAATGGGCTGGCGGCGTGGCCGATGTCCACCTGACGGGATTAAAGACCACCCGCCCAGAAGGTGAAACCCCCCTGGGCTTTGAGCGTTTGTCGGGGCGTTTGGCGGGCCGCGTCCATCCACTGGGCTTTGAGGTTTCGACACAGCACTTGGCCTTTGTGAGCGACCAAGGCCTGGCCTGGCCTGGTGGCAATGTCACGCTGACCTATACCCATCCACAAGGCAACAACCCGGCAAGCGGTCAGCTGCAAGCCGATCAGCTGGACTTGTCGGCCCTGCGCGATGTGGCCTTGCGCCTGCCTTTGCCTAACGATTGGCATCAACGGCTGCAACACCAAAAGGTCACCGGACAGGTCGACGCTTTGCAGTGGCGCTGGCAGGGCGACTGGCAAACACCACAGCGCTATGACGGACAGCTCACACTGCACGGTTTGTCTTTGCCACCATCGACCGCACGCGCAAGCGACACCTCCCCGCAGCGGCCCGGCGTGCAAGGCGCACAGGTCCAACTGAAATTGAACCAAGATGGTGGTCGCATCGAGGTCAACATGGCCAATGACGGGGCCGTGTTTCTGCCTGGCGTTCTGGAAGACGCCGAAGTGCGCATTCAGTCTTTGCATGCGCACGCGGTGTTCAAACGCGAGGCTGCACAGTGGCACGTGCCCGACTGGAAGCTTCAGCTGGCCAATGCCGACCTGCAAGGGGAATGGCAAGGCCAATGGCACCCCACACCCGAAGGCCATGGCCCGGGCGTGCTGGACCTGCAGGGCAAGATCAAACGAGCCAATGCCGCAAGGGCTTACCGCTACCTGCCCCTGTCAGTGCCCGCAAACGTGCGGCAATACGTGCGGGACGCGGTGCTCAAAGGGGTCTATTCGGACGTGCAAGTGAAGGTCAAAGGCGATCTGGCCAAACTGCCATTTGCCAACCCCAAAGCGGGTGATTTCAGGTTGGCTGGCCGCATCCAGGACGTGGAGCTGGATTACATTCCTGCGGCCTTGCTGCCCCCGAAAAGCCTGCCCTGGCCACGCTTGCACCAACTGACGGGCCAGCTCGTCTTTGACCGCCTGGGCATGAAACTGAGCGACGCCTCCGCCCGCGCGGGCGATCCACGCACCGGTCTCACGCTGAGCGCGGGTCAAGCCGACATCGCCGACATGCTCAATAACCCTGTGCTGAATGTCTCGGCCGAGAACAAAGGCGCAGCAGCACAGGTGCTGACGCTGGTGCAAAATTCGCCTTTGGATGCCATGCTGTCGGGTGCTTTGCGGCAAACCCAGGCCACCGGCAATGTGCAAACCCGCTTCAAACTGGCGGTGCCCCTGCTCACACCCCAGAACACCAAACTGCAAGGCTCGGTGGTGCTCAGCAGCAACGATGTGCGCATGACGGCCGACACACCACTTTTGGAAAAACTCCAAGGCACGGTGCAATTCAGCGAATCTGGTTTCAGCCTGAGCGGCACTCAAGCGCGCCTGTTGGGTGGGGCGGTTCGGATTGAAGGCGGCATGCGGCCCACCCCGGGTGCGTCCAACACAGAGACCTCGCTGCAGTTGCGTGCCCAAGGCCAAGTGACGGCCGAAGGGCTTCGCCAAGCCAAAGAATTCAGCCCGCTCAATGAATGGGCGCAACACGCCAGCGGTGCCACCAGCTTCAGCGCACAACTGGGCTGGCGCCAAGGGCAACCCGAATTCGCGCTGCAAAGCCAACTGGAAGGCCTGGCCCTGAAATTGCCCGCCCCACTGGGCAAGGCAGCGAACGCGAGCTTGCCCGTTTCACTGCGCACGCGCGTGCAAGGTTCAGGCAACGCCTTGCGGGACCAATTGCAGCTGGAGTGGGGCACCGTGGCCTCGGCCCTCTATGTGCGTGATCTGTCGGGCGCAGAACCCGTCGTCTTGCGCGGCAGCCTCACCCTGGGCTTGCCGGCGGCGCAAGCCCCCACATTGCCCGCCACTGGGGTCAGCGCAGCGGTGGCGCTGGACCGTTTTTCGCTCGAAGACTGGGAAAGCCTGCTGCCCGCCGATCAAGGTGCAGCAGGCCAAAAAGCCACGGGCAAAACAGCGTGGTCAGCCTATGGCCCCACACGCATCGGTCTGCAGGCCAACACACTCACCGCCGATGGCCGCACCTTGCACCAAGTGGTGGCAGGTGGCTTGCGCGAAGGCAACTCGTGGCGGGTCAATGTCGATGCCCGAGAACTCAATGGCCACGTGGTCTACCGACAGCCCAGCGGCGACCAACTGGGCCACCTCTTCGCACGCCTGTCGCGCCTGATTTTGCCGCCTTCCAGCGTGGCCGAAGTCGAAGGTCTGCTCGAAGCACCACCGGCCAACCTGCCTTCTTTGGACATTGTGGTGGAACAGCTGGAGCTGCGCGGGAAAAAACTCGGGCGCATCGACATCGAAGCCCTCAACACCGAGCCGCCCAAAACCCGGGGCAAAGCCAACCTCGAATGGCAGTTGAACAAATTCAACATCACCGTCCCCGAGGCCAGCTTTCGCAGCACCGGGCGTTGGCTGACCACGGCCGATGGGGGCCAGCAGCGCAAGACAGAAATGAATTTCAAGCTGGACATTTCAGACGCTGGCGCATTGCTCACGCGCCTGGGCACGCCCAACGCCTTGCGTGGCGGGGCGGGTCAACTCGAAGGTGCTGTGAGCTGGCAAGGCTCCCCCTTGGCCTTGCATTACCCGAGCATGTCCGGCCAATTTGCCGTCAAGATGGGCCGAGGTCAGTTCCTCAAAGCCGACGCCGGGGTCGCCAAGTTGTTGGGGGTTCTGAGTCTGCAAGCCTTGCCGCGCCGCCTGTTGCTGGATTTCCGCGATGTGTTTTCTGAAGGCTTCACTTTTGATTCGGTGCGTGGCGACGTCAGCATCGCCCAGGGCATCGCTTACACGCGCAACCTTCAAATCAAGGGCGTGAACGCCTTGGTTCAACTCGACGGATCGGCCGACATCGCTCAGGAAACCCAAAAGCTGCGGGTGGTGATCCTGCCTGAGCTCGATGCGGGCACGGCGTCATTGGTGGCAGGCATTGCGGTCAATCCCGTGGTGGGCCTCACGTCTTTTCTGGCGCAGTTGTTCTTGCAAAACCCCTTGGTCAAGGCCAACACCCAGGAATTCCTGATCGATGGCAGCTGGGCCGACCCCCGGGTCACCAAAGTCAACAGCGCGGGCGATATCAAAACCCCTCCTGCTGGCATGAACCCGCCTTGAAGCCCCATGAAAATGCTCGGCGCCACTGGCCTGATGAACGCTTGGCACAAGCACCGGAACAGGATCCGTGCCCAACTCGATGAAGCTTTGCCTTGGGGATCAGGGCGCCGCTCTTTGTGGGCGGCGCTGATCGCCTTGGTGCTGGCTGTGCTGACCACACTGGTTTGGCTGGCCGGCCGCTACGAAGCCAGTCAGGTGCAAGCCGAGCTGGAACGCGACACCGCCGATGCCGTAGGAGATTTGCGCAGCAGCCTGTCACGGCAGATTCAGGCCTTGCAAGCCTTGCAATCGGGGTCTTTGTCACCTGCCAGCTGGCCGCCTTCGGCCTTGGATTTGTTGCGCAACAACCGCGACTGGTTGCGCGTGGAGTGGCGCGACAAAGCCTGGCAACTGCAGGCGTTTGCCGACTCACCCCTGCGTGCACCGGCGTTTGAGCGCATTGCGCGCAGTGACGTCCTGAACGAGGCCAACCAAGCCTGCCAACGGGCCAAACGCCTGAATGGGCCCGCTTATTCCAGCACCTATTTCCTGCCCCAAAACGACGGCCTGGGCATCGAAGTCATGGAGCTTTGTCTGCCGGTCACACAAAACGGGGAATGGTTGGGCTTCACTGTGGTGACCTACAGTCTGCAGGAGTTGCTGAACGAGCGTCTGGGCAGCACCTTTGGGCGCAGGAACGAATTGTCTTTCGTTGAGCCGGACGGGACACGCTTGGCCATTGCCGGTGCCCAGCGGCGCGAGCGGCGTGTGTTCACCAGCCAGCAACTGGTCGATTTGCCAGGCAACACTTTGCTGCTGCGCATGGACGGCCGACGCGGCGAGCCGGCCCTGTTTCCCAATGTGCTCACCGCCTTGGTGACCGGCATGTCGATGGCGCTGATCACGGTGATGGTTTTGCTGACCAAGGATGCACGCCGGCGCCAGAAGGCCGAACGTGATCTGGCCGATGCGCTGGCGTTTCGCAAAGCCATGGAAGACTCTTTGGTCACGGGCCTGAGGGCCCGCGATCTGCAAGGCTGCATCACCTACGTGAACCCGGCGTTTTGCCAAATGGTGGGTTGGGAGGCCGACGCCCTGATCGGCCAGAACGCCCCCATGCCCTATTGGCCCCCCGAAATGGTGGACGAATACCAACAGCGCCAGGCCATCCGCATGGCGGGCAATGCCTCGCCCAGGGAAGGTTTCGAATCGGTCTTCATCCGCCAGGACGGCACGCGTTTTCCGGTGCTGATCATCGAAGCGCCACTGATCAGCGTGCAGGGCGAGCAGACCGGTTGGATGGGCGCGGTCATCGACATCAGCGAGCAGCGGCGCATCGAAGAGCTGTCGCGGGCCAGCCAGGACCGCCTGCAAGCCACCGCTCGCCTGGCCACAGTGGGCGAGATGGCGTCCTTGCTCAGCCACGAGCTCAACCAGCCTTTGGCCGCGATCGCCAGTTATGCCAACGGCTCGCTCAACCTGCTCAAGGACCCGCAGGCCGAACCGCAAACCCTGGACGATGTGCACATGGCCTTGCGCCGCATCGCCGAGCAGGCCGAGCGCGCCGGACGCGTCATCAACAGCGTGCACGACTTTGTGCGCCGCCGCGACCAGGCCCGCGAAGCCGTGCAACCTCAGGCCCTGCTGGACGCCATCGCGCCGCTGGTCAACCTGCAAGCGCGCAAACTGCAGGTGCGCGTGCACATGCGGGCGGATGCCCGACTGCCTGCCGTGTGGTGTGACCGCACCATGGTCGAGCAGGTCCTGCTCAACCTGGCACGCAACGGCATGCAGGCCATGGATTGGCCAAACTGCCGCGACAGGGTGCTGGTGCTGCAGGTGCAACTGGCCTCGCCTGAGCAGGGCCACGTGGGCGTGGCTTTTTCAGTCACGGACCTGGGCGCGGGCATTGCGCCCGATGTGGCCGCCCAGCTGTTCAACCCCTTCTTCACCACCAAGCCCGAAGGCATGGGCTTGGGCCTGAGCCTGTGCCGCACCGTGGTCGAACAGCACGGGGGCCAGCTGGAATTTGAGCCACACAAGCCCAAGGGCACCGTGTTCCGCTTCACGCTGCCCGCAGCGGGCGGCCCTGCCATGCACAGCACCTAAAATCGCGCCATGCACCCCCCTTTTGACAGCATGGTCTACATCGTCGATGACGACATCGGCGTGCGCGAAGGCATGGCCTGGCTGTTGCGCACGCGGCGCCTGCTCAGCGAGTCCTATGACAGCGCCGAGGCCTTTCTCGACATGCTGGAAAAAGCCGCTTCCGTGGCCAACGCCTCGCCCCTGCCCCAACAGGCGGGGTGCATCTTGCTCGATGTGCGCATGCCGGGCATGAGTGGTCTGGTCTTGTTTGAACACCTGCAAGCCAGCGGAATGGCGCAGGCTTGGCCTGTGATTTTCCTGACCGGTCATGCCGACGTCCCCACCGCGGTGGACAGCGTCAAGCGCGGGGCGTTCGATTTTTGTGAAAAACCTTTCTCGGACAATGCCTTGGTCGACCGGGTGGAGCAGGCCCTGCGCCTGTCCCAGGATCGCCTGAATGCACGCACCCAGCAGGGCTTTTTGCAATCGCGCCTGGGCGAGTTGACCGACCGAGAACGCGATGTGATGCGCTTGGTGGTGGAAGGTCTGCCCAACAAACTGATCGCCGACCAACTCGACATCAGCGTGCGCACGGTCGAGGTGCACCGCTCGCGCGTTTTCGACAAAATGGAAGTCAAGTCTGCCGTCGAATTGGCCAACCTGATGCGAACACTGACATGAGGCAGCCGACCCACAACGCGCGCCCCATGCAGGCCCTGGCCCGCACAAGCCTGATCACCGTGCTCACGGGCTTGGCCTGGCTTGTGGTGGGCTGCTCGTCTGCCCCGGTGCGGACAGACCAGCGAACTGCGCCAGTGGCGGCGTCAGAGATGCCTTCTGCATCACAGCCTGCTGCCAGCACCGATTACCACCCCAAACGCAATGACCTGGCCTTGTTTGCCATGTCCTTGCTGGACACGCCTTACAGCTGGGGAGGTCGAGGGCCGGCCACAGGCTTTGACTGCTCCGGTCTGGTCTCGCATGTCTACCGTGAAGCGGCGGGCTTGCCAGTCAAAGGCAGCTCGGCCGACTTGGGCCAGAAATCACGCCCCATCGACCGCGCCCGCATCCAACCTGGCGACCTGGTGTTCTTCAACACCTTGGGGGCGCGGCATTCGCATGTGGGCATTTATGTGGGCGATGGCCGCTTTGTGCACGCCAGCAACCCCCGCACCGGCGTGCGCATGGACCAGCTGAACAACCGCTACTACGCCCAGCGCTTTGAAGGCGCCGGCACACTGCTGGACTGAGCCCGTTTCGCCCCCCGCCCAGTCAAGGCTTTGGATCGTCTGGGTCTTTGGGGTCGACCGGTGGCAATTCACCCTTGTTTCGGCCAGAAAACATGGTCCACCACACAATCACGACGAACAGCACCAGGGCCAACAAGGCTTCCAGCAAAATAAGCGCCATGATCAAGTTTCCATTTCTTCGTGTTGGCCGCGCAGGTCCCCGCTGGCTGTTGGTTGCGATTGTAGGCAGCCTGAGCGCTTGCGCCGTTGCTCCCGTGCTGGATGAACCCAGCCGCGCCGGCCCATTGGCCGCGCCTGCCGCAGTGGCTGTCGCGCCACTGCCCCCTGTGATCATGCAAGCGACCAGCCGCTGGGTACCGGTGCCCTGGTCCGATCTGCCTGGACTGGAACAAGACGCTGTGCACGAAGCCTGGCCCGCATGGGTGCAAAGCTGCACCCGGCCCAGCCCACCTTGGGCCGCCCTGTGCCCGGAGGTTCGGCAGCTGGCCCAAGCCAGCGTGCAAACGCAGCGCCAATGGCTGCGCGAGAGGTTACAACCTTACCGCGTGGAGTCACACACCCAGCAAAACGAGGGCTTGTTGACGGCTTACTATGAGCCCGTCTTGAAAGCCGAGCGCCATGCGCGCCCAGGCTTCCGTGTGCCGCTGTATGGCCCACCCGACGGTCTGAGCAAACGCAAACCCTGGTACACCCGGCAAGAAATCGACACCTTGCCTGCGGCTCGGGCTGCACTGCGCGGCAAGGCCTTGGTCCATTTGGCCGACCCGGTCGATGCCATGGTGCTGCACATCCAGGGCTCAGGCTTGATCGACGTGCGCGAACCCGATGGCCGCCAACGCAGGGTGCGCCTGGCGTTTGCTGGCACCAACGACCAACCCTACAAAAGCATTGGCCGCTGGTTGCTGGACCAAAACCTGATTCGCGACGCCTCTTGGCCCGGCATCAAATCGTGGATTGACCGCAATCCCTCGCGTGTGAACGAGTTGCTCTGGCAAAACCCCCGCGTGGTTTTTTTCAAGGAAGAAGCCTTGCCTGTCGGCGATGTGCCGCCCGGCCCCAAAGGTGCACAAGGCGTGCCCCTGACCGCAGAGCGCTCCATCGCGGTCGACCGCAGCAGCATTCCCTATGGCACGCCCGTGTGGTTGAAGTCCAGCGGTCCGCAAACCCGACTTGACCGCTTGGTGTTGGCCCAAGACACCGGCACCGCCATTGTGGGCGCGGTGCGTGCCGACTATTACGCGGGCTCCGGCCCGGCAGCCGGTGAATTGGCCGGGCGCATGAAGCAGCCTCTGCAACTGTGGGCCCTGTGGCCACGCTGAGCCCCATGCCTTTGTCCTGCCGCCCCGGCTGCGCCGCGTGCTGCACCGCACCGTCGATCTCCTCGCCCATTCCAGGCATGCCCCATGGCAAACCTGCGGGCGTGCCCTGTGTGCAGCTGGACGCCCAACTGCGCTGCCGGATTTTTGGGCACCCTGAACGCCCGGCCGTTTGCGGGCAACTGCAAGCGTCCCTGGAAATGTGCGGGCCGCAGGACGACCAAGGTCAGTTTGCGCGCGCTTACCTGACCCGACTTGAAAAGTTGACCCGCCCTGATGCCTGAATCTGCTTTCGGTGAGCCAGTCTCCAAGACGTCATCCGGCTCGGCTGTTCATGGGTAAGCTGAGTTTTTTGTCCCCGGAGCATCGCCATGGCGTTTGAGATTCCCTCTTTGAAAGACAGCGTTCACCCCGATGAATGGCAACTGCGCCTGGACTTGGCCGCGTGCTATCGGTTGGTGGCGCTGTATGGCTGGAGCGATCTGGTGTTCACCCACATCAGCGCCAAACTGCCCGCATCGGTGGCGGGCGATGAGCACCAGTTTCTGATCAACCCCTACGGCCTGATGTTTGACGAAATCACCGCCTCCAGTCTGGTGAAGGTGGACATGCAGTGCAACAAGCTGCAAGACAGCCCCTTCCCTGTGAATCCGGCAGGCTTTGTGATCCACAGCGCAGTACATGAGGCACGGCCCGATGCCGGTTGCGTGCTGCACACCCACACCCGGGCCGGGGTGGCCGTGAGCGCGCAGGCGCACGGCGTGCTGCCCATCAGCCAGCAAAGCACTTTTGTGCTGGCCTCGCTGGCCTACCATGGCTACGAGGGCGTGGCCATTCGCGACGAAGAAAAGCTGCGCCTGCAGGCCGATCTGGGCTCGGCCAATTACCTGATGCTGCGCAACCACGGCTTGCTCACTGTGGGCAAAACCATTGCCGACGCTTTCTTGTCGATGTACACCTTCGAGAACACCTGCCGCATCCAGGTCGATGCGCTAGCAGGTCAAGCAGGCCCCAAAGACCTGACGGCGGTGGACCCACAAGTCCTGACCGGCGTGGCCCACGCCATGCGGGTGCAAACCGGTGGCTTGGGCGGCGCCTTTGTTTGGCCTTCGCTGCTGCGCAAGCTCAAGCGCGAAAGCCCCGATTACACCCTTTGAGGACCCCATGCACGCCTTGTTTGAACCCTGCCAAGTCGGCAGCATCGCTTTGGCCTCACGCATCGTGATGGCCCCGCTCACGCGCAACCGCGCACCCGGCTCGCTGGCCAATCCCCGCATGGCCACCTATTACCGCCAACGCGCCAACCCAGCCACGGGGGCGGGCCTCATCGTCACCGAAGCCACGGCCATCAGCCACCAAGGCCAGGGCTATGCCGATGTGCCCGGCATCTGGAGCGCCGAACAAGTGGCTTCATGGAAACAGGTCACCGATGCGGTGCACGCCGAAGGCGGCAAGATCGTGATGCAGCTGTGGCATGTGGGCCGTGTCTCGCACACCAGCTTGCAGCCCGGTGGCGCGGCGCCTGTGGCGCCATCGGCCCTCACGGCCGAGACGAAAACCGTCCTGCTGGTGGACGGCCAAGCCAAGTTCTTGCCCGTGTCCGCGCCGCGTGCGCTCGACGCCGCCGAGCTGCCAGGCATCGTGCGGGATTACCGCCGCGCTGCAGCCAACGCCATCGCCGCCGGGTTTGACGGTGTGGAAGTGCACGCGGCCAATGGCTACCTGATCGACCAGTTTTTGCGCAGCAGCAGCAACCACCGCACCGACGCGTATGGCGGCTCGGTCGAGAACCGCGCCCGCTTTTTGCAAGAGGTGATGCAAGGCATCGTGGCCGAAGTGGGTGGCCCGCGCACAGGCATCCGCCTGTCGCCCGTGACGCCCGCCAACGGGGTGAGCGACGATCGGCCTCAGCCTCTGTTTGAACATGTGGTGCGCTTGTTGGCCCCCATGGACTTGGCCTTCTTGCATGTGATTGAAGGCTCCACTGGCGCCGCACGCGACCACCAGCAAGGCGATCTGCCATTTGACTACGCTGCTTTGCGCCAGGCCTACACCCAGGCGGGCGGGCGGGGCGCATGGATGCTGAACAACGGCTACGACCTGAGCTTGGCCACGCAGTCTCTGGCAGGTGGCGCGGACCTGATCGCGTTTGGCCGCCCCTTCATCGCCAACCCCGACCTCGGCGCACGCCTGCGCCAAGGCGGCCCCTTCAACACGCCCGACCGCGCCACTTTTTACGGTGGCGGCGATGCGGGTTATACCGACTACCCCTTTTTGTCATCACAAGGCCCGACATGAGCACCCAAAACCAATGGTCCCAAGTCCTGTTTCTGTTGCTGGGCTTGAGTGGCATGTTCAGCGTCCAAGCTGGTCGGCCATTGACCGTGGACGACGCCAGCGTGAACGATGTGGGTGAAGGCCACGTGGAAGGCTGGTGGACACGCGCACCCCATGGCTCGCGCAGCTGGACCGTCGCCCCAGCTTATGCGCCCATGCAAAACGTCGAGCTGGGTGCAGGCCTGGCGCGTGAACAAAAAACAGGGCTTGAGACCTTGAACGTTCAGGCCAAGTTCCGCATCACCCCGTCGCAAGAAAACGGTTGCAATGTGGGCGCTGTGTTGGGCACCGCCCGCACCACGGGTGAGGCATCCAAAGGCTATGTGAACGCCTTGTTCAGCTGCAACCACGCCACACTGGGCAGCTTGCACACCAACTTGGGGGCGCTGGATGTCACCAGCCACCAACGCATCGGCACATGGGGCTTGGCTTGGGAGCGTGCGTATGGCGATATCACCGCCCATGTGGAGGTTTATGGCCAACAGCAGGGCAAACCCACCTGGGCCACAGGTTTGCGCACCAGCATCTTGCCCAAGCTGCAGCTGGACACCAGCATCGGCCGTCAAGGCGGACAAAACCTGTTGACGCTCGGAACCAAGTGGATGTTTTGACAAGCGCGCAGCTTGTGCGCGCTTTCAGGGTTTCCAGCGCTTGAGCAACAAGGCATTGGCCATGACGCTGACCGAGCTGAGCGCCATGGCCGCACCCGCCATCATGGGGTTGAGGTAGCCCAAAGCGGCCAAGGGAATGCCCGCCACGTTGTAGGCAAAGGCCCAAAACAGGTTCTGCCGGATCTTGGCCACGGTGCGGGCCGAGATGTCGAGCGCCGCGCCCACCAAAGCCACATCGCCGCGCATGAGGGTGATGCCGGCTGCGTGCATGGCCACATCGGTGCCATTGCCCATGGCCATGCCCACATCGGCCGCGGCCAAGGCGGGTGCATCGTTCACCCCATCGCCCACCATGGCCACCACCTGGCCACCCGCGCGCAGTTTTTGCACCTGCGCCGACTTGTCGCCGGGCAGCACATCGGCCAGCACCTCTCCTGCTTCGGGGCGCAAGCCCAGTCGGCGCGCCATGGCTTCGGCGGCGGCTTGGTTGTCACCGGAAATCATCACCAGCTTCAGGCCCCGCTCGCGCAATGCGGTCAAGGCTTGAGCAGCGCCCGCTTTGGGCTCATCGCCAAAGCCCATGAGCAACAGGCCGCGCAAGCCCACGTCGGTGCGCTCGGCCAAGGCCGACAGGCTGGCGCCTTGTGCCCGCAAGGCTTCGATGTCGTGCAGCCAAACGCCGATGTCCAAACCTTCTTCTTGCAGCCAGCGCAAGCTGCCCAACAACAACTGCCGACCATCCACCGTGGCCAGCACGCCTTTGCCGGGCACCGCCTGCAGGTCTTGGGCAACGGGGCCTGCCAGGCCCTGCTGTTCAGCCGCGCTCACCACCGCACGGGCCAAGGGGTGTTCGCTGCCGCTTTGCACGCGTGCGGCCAATGCCAGCGCCATGTGCGCATCGTGTCCGGGCGCGGCCACATGGGCCAGCAAGCGCGGTTGGCCCACAGTGAGCGTGCCGGTTTTGTCAAAGGCCACGGTTTGCACGCGGTGCGCCAACTCCAGCGCCTGCACGTCCTTGATCAAGATGCCGTGCTTGGCCGCCACGCCCGTGCCCGCCATGATGGCCACGGGCGTGGCCAAGCCGAGGGCGCAGGGGCAAGCAATCACGAGCACGGCCACCGCATGAATGAGCGCCGTTTCAAAATCGGCCCCCGTCGCCATCCACGCACCCAAAGTGAGCAAGGCGATCAACAGCACCACGGGCACAAACACTTCGGCCACTTTGTCCACCAAACGCTGAATGGGTGCTTTGGCCGCTTGCGCGTCTTCCACCAAGCGGATGATGTGCGAGAGCACAGTTTCATGCCCCACGGCTGTCACGCGCATGAGCACACGGCCTTCGCCATTGATGGAGCCGCCCGTCAAGGCCGCGCCCAGCGCCTTGGCTACGGGCAAAGGCTCGCCGGTCAGCATGGATTCGTCCACCTGGGTTTGGCCTTCGACCAATTCGCCGTCCAGCGGAAAACGCTCGCCGGGCCGCACCACAATCCGGTCGCCCACCAGAATTTCGTCCACCGGCACATCGACTTCGCCGTCTTGGCTCATCCAATGCGCCTTGTCGGGGCGCAAGGCGTGCAGGGCGCGGATCGCCTCGGTGGTTTGACGCTTGGCACGTGTCTCCAGCCATTTGCCCAGCATCACCAAAGTGATGACGACGGCCGAGCCTTCAAAGTACAGGTGTGGCGCGTGCCCCTCGTGCGCTGTGAGCCACAGCCAGACGGACAAGGCCCAACCTGCGGTGGTGCCCAAGGACACCAGCAAATCCATATTGCCCGTGAGCGCCTTCAGCGCGTGCCAGCCGGCTTTGTAAAAACGGGCACCCAACACGAACTGCACAGGCGTGGCCAGCGCAAATTGCAACCAAGCGGGCAGCATCCAGTGCTGGCCCCACAACTCGGCCAGCATGGGCAGCACCAAGGGGGTGGTCAACAACAGGCCCACGCCAACCGGCATGAAGCCTGTCCACGGTGAATCAGCGCCTGCATCGGCTTGTGCTTCGGGCGTGCGGGGCTCGTAACCGGCATCGCGCACAGCGCGGCGCAAACGTGCGTCGGTCACATCCAGCGATGCCACTTCGATGCGGGCCGATTCGGTGGCGAGGTTGACCGTGGCACTGAGCACACCGGGTATTTTTTTCAACGCTTTTTCAACCCGCGCCACGCAAGATGCGCAGGTCATCCCACCGATGCCGATGTCGCAGGTGATGGCGGGTTCAGTCTTGATCTGTGTCATGGCAAGAAGCCTTTTTTGGTCTATGCTCAGACAAGACCCCAAGAGGTCGTGTGCAGTTCATTGAAGAGGATGCATCATGAACCAAATTTTCACCGTTGAGGGCATGACGTGTGGCCATTGCGAAAAAGCAGTCACCCAAGCTTTGTTGACTTTGGACGCACAGGCCAAGGTCGTGATCGACCGCGCACACAACAGCGTGCAAGTGGATTCTGAAAAAAACCGCGAAGCTTTGGCACAAGCCATTGCCGACGAAGGTTACCGCGTTAGCGCTTGAATTTTTTGATCCCCTAGGAGTTTCACATGACCCAAAACATTGGCAACATCGAACGTGTTATCCGCATCGTGGGCGGTCTGGTCTTGATCGCACTGGCAGCCACAGGCACCGTGGGCGTTTGGGGCTGGCTGGGCCTGGTGCCTTTGGCCACAGGCTTGACGGGTTGGTGCCCGCCCTACAGCCTGCTGGGCATCAACACCTGCAAGAATAAAAATACCTGATCTTTACAAATCAGCAGCATCCGGGCACAACCCGGATACATGGGCGGATCAGACTGCATGCATCCCATCAACCAAAGGATGTTTCCATGAAATCGATTCGCACCACCTTGATCGCCACGGCCTTGATGGCCGGTCTGAGCGGTCTGGCCTTGGCCCAAAATACCACGGCACCCACCGAAAACACCCGTGCTGGGCGCATGGAAAAAATGCACGCCAACCAAGCCGTGCGCCATGCCCAACACTTGGCCCAACTCAAGTCCAAACTGAACTTGCAAGCCACTCAAGAGCCCACGTGGAACAGTTTCACCCAGTCCATGCAGTACCCTGCCCACATGGCGCGGCCGGAACGTGCAAGCTTTGAAAAAATGACCACGCCCGAGCGCTTGGACCGCATGCAAGCCATGAAAACCGAACGCGATATTCACATGCAGCAACGCGCCGAAGCAACCAAGGCTTTTTACGCCAGCTTGAATGCCGATCAAAAACAGGTGTTTGACCAGGAAACTGCCCGCATGATGAACGGGGCTGGCATGCACGCGATGGGCCACCCACGAGGTCACGGTCACCATTGAGCGCCACTGGGCCGGTTGATGACCGTCTCGGTTGAATGCAAAAGGCTGCCTGGCAGCCTTTTGCCGTTTGATGCAAGTCAAGTTCAACGGTGGCTTGGCAGGTAAGCTCGCTTGCATGACACATGCCTCTCCTCCTCCTGATGATTCCTCTGACCCAGCACCGGATGATCCGCCAAGCCAACTTAAGCGTTTGAACTTACCTGCCGTTTTGCCCATCGACGGCAAGCAACCTTTGTATTGGCTCTCTCTGGGCCTGAAAGACATATTCCACGCCCCTTGGCTGAGCCTGGCCCATGGCTTGGTCATGGCCATCGGTGGCGGCTTGATCACTTGGCTGGCACACGATCGGTTCTGGTTGCTGGCCAGCGCGGTGTCGGGCTTCTTGGTTGTGGCACCGGTTTTGGCCACCAGCCTGTACGCGATGAGCCGCGCCATCGAAAGAAACGAGGCCGTGAACCTGCGACTTTTGTTCAAGACCTGGACGCAATGGCAAACACTGCAAAACAACGAAGCTGTGAGTTACTGGTGCCTGGTGCGTTTTGGTGTGTTGCTGGCTTTGGCGGGCACAGGTTGGGTCTTGACGTCATCGGCCCTGATCACCCTGCTGGCGCCAGTGCCGATTCACACCCCGATGGATTTCATTCACCATGTGGTGCTCAACACCGACAGCTACCTGTTTGAGCTGTGGCTGATGCTGGGCGGTCTGATGGCGGCACCGGTTTTTGCTTCCAGTGTGGTGGCCATGCCTTTGTTGTTGGACCGCCAGCTCAACACCTTGCAAGCCGTGCTGACCAGCTGGAAGGTGGTCCTGACCCATCCCATGCCCATGGTGTTGTGGGCATTTTTGATCATGGGCTTGAGCCTGATGGGTATTTTGAGTTTATTCATTGGCCTGATCGTGATCGTGCCTCTCTTGGGCCATGCATCCTGGCATGCCTACCGCGCCCTGGTGGACACCCGCGATGTGCCTGAGCGCATGCCCCGTCAGGAGGCTGTTTGATGTGGCATTTCACAGAAGAACAGTTCGCCTGGTTTGGCCTGACCATTGGCGTGGGCGCTTTCATGCTCTACATGCTGTTCATCGTCATGCAGCTGGCTTGGGAGTCCAAAGCTGGCAAATTTGGTACCTTTGTTATTTTCTTGGGTCTGGCTTTCGGCATGCTCGGTTTTGTGGCCAAAGGAGTCATTCAATGGTGGATCGATGGCTGAAAACCAACTGGGATAAATCTGTGGATAAAAAACATGGAATATGTCGGTTATCCACAGCTTGGTCTGTCTTGAGCAAGTTGTTCATTTTGTCGTGACAGCAAAATATCACACTCACCCACACCCTTGGAAATGCCATAAGTGACTGTCAATGCTGATGAAAAGGCAGTTGTACACAGAACAGCCCTGTGCTTACTACTACGACTATTTAAAGATATAAAACTATAGAGAGACAACAAGTAAGAAGTGCGCTGTTAAGATTTGTGTCTTTCCATCTCAAACTGCACCATGGCGATCGTTTCAGAAGACCCTTCACTGCCCTGTTACGACATCAAAAGCGCTGATTTGTCTTTGTTGGCTTTGTTGCTCAAAACGACCAACATCCAAGCCGTCTCTGCTGCATTGAAGCAGCAGATGGCCGAAACCCCTGGCTTTTTTGACCAAGATCCTGTGGTTGTGGATGTGGGTGCTTTGGGTCTTGGACCGGATGAAACACTGGATTTGCAAGGACTGATGGCGGCACTGAGGGAACACCAATTGGTTCCCTTGGCCATCAAAGGCGCCCATGAAGCGCTTTTGTTGAAAGCCAAGGGGATGGGCTTGGTGGACGCCTCGGATGCCCGTATTCGGCGTTCTTTGCCCGTTGAAGACCCATTGCCACAAGCCATTGCACCTGTTCCTGCCGTCTCCACACCTGTCTTGGCTGCGCCACTGGGTGCGATGGTCATTGACAAGCCACTGCGTTCAGGTCAACAGGTGTACGCCAAAGGCCGGGATTTGATCGTGTTGGCGATGGTCAATGCGGGTGCCGAGGTGATTGCTGACGGGCATATCCATGTTTATGGTGCTTTGCGTGGCAAAGCCATTGCGGGCGCTCGTGGCAACACGCAAGCCCAAATTTTTGCCCAGGTCATGGAGCCAGAATTGATCTCTATCGCGGGTGTTTACCGCACCAGCGAAAATGCCTTACCCAAAGATGTTTTGGGGCAAGTGGCCCAGGTGTGTTTGCAATCGGGCCCCGATGGGGACAAATTGCTGATCACTGCCCTCAAATGCTAATTTTTTAATCGCGTCCAAGAAAGTTTTTCCATGACAAAAATCGTTGTTGTGACCTCTGGCAAAGGCGGCGTGGGCAAAACCACGACCAGCGCCAGTTTCGCTACCGGCTTGGCCCTCAGGGGTTTCAAGACCGCTGTCATTGACTTTGATGTGGGTCTGCGCAATTTGGACCTGATCATGGGTTGTGAACGCCGTGTGGTGTACGACCTGATCAACGTGATTCAGGGTGAAGCCAATTTGAACCAAGCCCTCATCAAAGACAAGCAGTGTGACAACCTGTTTGTGTTGGCGGCCTCACAAACCCGTGACAAAGACGCTTTGTCACAAGAAGGCGTTGAAAAGGTTTTGACCGATTTGAGTGGCATGGGTTTTGATTACATCGTGTGTGATTCGCCTGCCGGTATTGAAACCGGTGCACTGATGGCCATGCACTTTGCCGATGAAGCCTTGGTGGTGACCAATCCCGAGGTGTCTTCGGTGCGCGATTCGGACCGTATTTTGGGCATGCTGGGCAGCAAGACCAAGCGTGCCATTGAAGGCTTAGAACCTATCAAAGAACACCTGTTGATCACCCGCTACAACCCCAATCGGGTGGAAGAAGGGCAGATGTTGTCCTTGCAAGACATCCAAGATATTCTGCGCATCAAGTTGCTGGGTGTGATTCCCGAAAGTGAAAATGTCTTGCAGGCGTCCAACCAAGGCACACCGGCCATCCACATGGCCAACAGCGATGTGTCGGAGGCCTACAAAGATGTGATCGACCGTTTTTTAGGCGAAGACAAACCCATGCGCTTCATTGACGCCGAGAAACCCGGCTTCTTCAAACGTTTGTTTGGAGGCAAGTGAGCCATGTCTTTTCTTTCCTTCTTGTTGGGTGAAAAGAAGAAAACTGCGAGCGTGGCCAAAGAGCGCTTGCAGATCATCTTGGCCCATGAACGCAGTGGCCGCAATGTGGCCGAGCCTGATTATTTGCCCGACCTGCAACGTGAGTTGGTGGCGGTGATCAGCAAATACATCAAGATCAATCCCAACGACATCAAAGTCAATTTGGAGCGTCAAGACAACCTGGAAGTGTTGGAAGTCAAAATTGAATTGCCAGATGCACGTTGAAGTTTGACAACTGATTGACCCGCGCTCGATTTTCTAAATTGGCGCGCTCTTCAAGCCAGAAAGCCACCTGAAAAGGTGGCTTTCTGGTTTTCAATGTGCGTTCAGTGATGCCCACAATGCCCGAGCAGCACGGATGTTGCGCTCTTTGACATGGCCAAAACCCTTGATGGTTTCGGGCACACGGACCACATCCAGCGCATGCGCGTGAGTGCTGTCTGACAGCTTTTCCAGCACGAGGTCGATGTGCTGCACGTATTCGCGGATCAAGGCCCTCTCGGTCACACGTTCTTCGGTTTTGCCAAACACATCGAGCGCCGTGCCGCGCAGGCCTTTGAGCTTGGCCAGTAATTTGAAGCCGGTCAACATGATCGGGCCAAACTTGCGTTTGACCAATTCACCCTTTGCATTGCGCTTGGACCAAATGGGTGGGGCCAAGTGGTAGTTCACCTTGAAGTCGCCTTCAAAGCTGTCGTTGATGCGTTCCAGAAAGCCGGTTTGGGTGTGCAGGCGGGCGACCTCGTACTCGTCTTTGTAGGCCATGAGCTTGTACAAATGGCGTGCCACGGTTTCAGCCAGGATGCTTTTGCCCAATGGGGCCTCGGTGGCCCGCACGCGTTCCACAATGCTTTGGTAAACCTGTGCGTAAGCTGCGTTTTGGTAGTCTGTCAAACGTGCCATGCGGTTGGCCACAATGTCTTCCAGGCTGTCGCGTTTTTTGAAGTGGATGGCCTGCGCTGGGCGAATTTGCTGCATCAGTGCATCAAGGTGTTGCGCGGCGTGGCGTCCCCACTCAAAAGCGGCCAAGTTGTTTTTGACTTGCACGTCGTTGAGCTCAATGGCACGCACCAATGACTCACGTCGCAAAGGCACCCAGCCTTTTTGCCAGGCGTAGCCGAGGATCATGGGATTCACATAGATGGTGTCGCCCATGAGTTGCTTGGCCAGGGCATCGGCATCAAAAGTGCCCATGCCCTCCACACCCACTTGCGCGGTGATTTCGGCCACGCATTGCTCGGCCGGGTTTTGCCAGTTGCCGTTTTTCACAAACGCCGCGGTGGGCGTGCTGTTGCTGTTCAAGGCCACGTGGGTTCGGCCTGCACGCATGCGCAAGGTGGTTTCCTTGGAGGCGCTCACGATGGGGTCGCAGCCGATGATCAGGTCCGCCGCGGCCATGCTCACGCGGGTGGTGCGGATCTCGTCTTGGCTGTTGGCCACCAGGATGTGGCTCCAGGTGGCACCGCCTTTTTGCGCCAGACCTGCAGAGTCCTGTGTGACGATCCCCTTGCCTTCGATGTGCGCAGCCATGCCCAGCAGCTGGCCGATGGTGATCACACCCGTGCCGCCCACACCGGCCACCACCATGCCCCAGGGCTGACCGATGAGTGGCAGTTCGGGTTCTGGCAATGCGCCCAAGCTGGCGGGGCTCAGGTTGATGGTGCTGGACGAGGCTTTCTTTTTGAAGGTGCCGCCTTCCACCGTGACAAAGCTGGGGCAAAAGCCTTTGAGGCAGCTGGTGTCCTTGTTGCAGGTGCTTTGGTTGATGGTGCGTTTTCGGCCGAGTTCTGTTTCCAGAGGTTCGACCGACAGGCAGTTCGATTGCACGCCGCAGTCACCACAGCCTTCACACACTTCTTCGTTGATCATCACGCGCACCGCCGGATCGACCATGGTGCCGCGTTTGCGGCGGCGGCGTTTTTCGGTGGCGCAGGTCTGGTCGTAAATGATGACGGTGGTGCCTTTGATTTCTCGCATCTCGCGCTGGATGCGGTCGAGTTCGTCGCGGTGGAACACGCGCACGCCTTCGGCCAAAGCCACGCCATCGTATTTTTCAGGCTCGTCGGTCACGACCACAATGCGCTGAGCGCCTTCGGCCTTCATGCTCATGGCAATTTGCACCACGCTGTGGCCCTCGGGGCGCTCGCCGACTTGCTGGCCACCTGTCATGGCCACCGCGTCGTTGTACAAAATCTTGTAGGTGATGTTCACACCCGAGGCCACGCTTTGGCGCACCGCCAAGATGCCGCTGTGGAAATAGGTGCCGTCGCCGATGTTGGCAAAGATGTGTGTGTCGGTGCAGAAGGGTTGTTGGCCGCTCCATGGCACGCCTTCACCGCCCATCTGGGTGAAGCCCGTGGTGCTGCGGTCCATCCAGAGGCTCATGAAGTGGCAGCCAATGCCTGCCATGGCGCGCGAGCCTTCGGGCACCTTGGTGGAGGTGTTGTGTGGGCAGCCGGAGCAGAACCAGGGGGTGCGTTCGGCCGCGGCGCCCAGGGTCAGGCTTTGCAGGGCTTTTTCTTTGGCGTCCAGCACGCTCAGGTGCGCGTCAATGCGGGCCGTGGTGTCGGCGTCCACGCCCAGCTTTTTCAGGCGCTTGGCGATGGCCCGCGCAATCAAGGCGGGGGTCAGGTCGGCATTGGCCCGCAGCAAGGTGCGTTGGGTCGGGTTGGGTGTGGACCATTCGCCGCCCGAGGTGTCGCCATCGGCCTCGTCGAATTTGCCCACGATGGTGGGACGCACATCGTCGCGCCAGTTGTACAGCTCTTCTTTGAGTTGGTATTCGATGACCTGGCGTTTTTCTTCGACCACCAAAATTTCGCACAGCCCGGTGGCGAACTCGCGGGTGGTGTGCGCTTCGAGGGGCCAGACCACGCCGACCTTGTGCACCCGAATGCCCAGGCGTTGGCAGCTGGCGTCGTCCAAGCCCAGGTCGAGCAGGGCTTGGCGTGTGTCGTTGTATGCCTTGCCGCTGGCGATCAGGCCAAAGCGGTCATGGGGTCCTTGGATGACGTTGTGGTTGAGTTTGTTGGCGCGGATGTAAGCCAGCGCCGCGTACCATTTGTAGTCGAACAGCCGCGCTTCTTGCTCCAGGGCCGTATCGGGCCAGCGGATGTGCACGCCGCCGGGGGGCATGACGAATTCGGGCAACACGATCTGTACGCGCTCGGGATCGATGAGCGCGGTGGCACTCGACTCGACGATTTCCTGGATGGTTTTCATGCCGGACCAGATGCCGGCAAAGCGGCTCAGGGCCAGGGCATGCAAGCCTTGGTCCAAGATGTCTTGCACGCTGGCCGGGAAAAACACGGGCAGGCCGCAGGCCTTGAAGATGTGGTCGCTTTGGTGCGCGGCGGTGGAGCTTTTGGCCACATGGTCATCGCCCGCCACGGCCAGCACGCCGCCCCAGGGGGTGGTGCCCGCCATGTTGGCGTGCTTGAAGACGTCCGAGCAGCGGTCCACTCCCGGGCCCTTGCCATACCAGATGCCAAAAACCCCGTCGAATTTGTTCGTGCCGGGCGGTGCAAAGCCCAGTTGCTGTGTGCCCCACAAGGCGGTGGCCGCCAGCTCCTCGTTCACGCCGGGCTGGAAGACGATGTGTTGGGCCTTCAGGTGGTCCTTGGCCTTCCACAGGGATTGGTCGTAACTGCCCAGAGGCGAGCCCCGGTAGCCGCTGATGAAGCCCGCGGTGTTCTTGCCTTGCAAGGCGTCGCGCTGGCGTTGCAGCATGGGCAGCTTGACCAGCGCCTGCACGCCGCTCATGAAAGCGCGGCCGACATCGAGGCTGTACTTGTCGTCCAGCGTCACCGTCTCTAAAGCCTGACGAATCGATTCGGGCAAGGGGGCGTTCATGGTCTGTCCTGCTTCTGAAATGGATGACACAGTGTAGGACGCTGTGGCCGACAGGTGCTTGCTTTTGGCGACAGGATTTGCCCTATGATTTGAAAGAGTCTTGCTTAAAGAGGCATATTTTGGAAACAATGGACAAATTTGACTGGGCCATATTGAACGAACTGCAGACCAATGGCCGTCTGACCAACGCCGAGTTGGCGCAGCGGGTGGGTTTGTCGGCCGCGCCGTGTTGGCGGCGTGTGCGGGCACTCGAAGAGTCTGGCGTCATCAAAGGCTACCGCGCCGACATCGACCGCCAGAAGGTGGGCTTGGACGTGCTGGCCTTTGTGCGTCTGGACGCCGAGCGCAACCGGGGCGACATCACGCGCCAGCTGGAAGAGGCGATCCTCAAAATCCCCGAAGTGGTGTCGTGCCACTACATCAGTGGCACCGGCACCTTTGAGCTGCAGGTGGTGAGCAAGGACTTGAACACGTTCAGCCAGTTCGCCCGTGATGTGCTGATCAACTTGCCCAATGTGAAGGACCTGCACACCAGCTTCTCGCTGGGCGAGGTCAAGGCGGCAGGGGCCTTGCCGTTGAGGGCTTGAGCTGGGCGCACGGATGGAGCCCTGCCTGTAAAATAAGCAGCTTCAGCCGACCCCTTCGCCGGGCGGCTCCGTGGCGCAGGCGGCGCCCCTTATTGGCCCGCAAAGGGCAGACTCTCATGCTTTACCCTCAAGAATTCGATGTGATCGTGGTCGGTGGCGGCCATGCCGGAACCGAAGCGGCCTTGGCCGCGGCGCGCATGGGCTGCAAAACGCTCTTGCTCAGCCACAACATCGAGACCCTGGGGCAGATGAGCTGCAACCCCTCCATTGGCGGCATCGGCAAGGGCCATTTGGTCAAAGAGGTGGACGCCTTGGGCGGCGCGATGGCCCTGGCCACCGACGAGGGCGGTATCCAGTTCCGCATCCTCAACAGCTCCAAAGGCCCGGCGGTGCGCGCCACCCGCGCCCAGGCCGACCGCATTTTGTACAAAGCCGCCATTCGCCGCATGCTCGAAAACCAGCCCAATCTGTGGCTGTTCCAGCAAGCGGTGGACGACCTGATGGTGGAGGGTGACCGCGTGGTGGGCGCCGTCACGCAAGTGGGCATCCGTTTCCGTTCGCGCACGGTGGTGCTGACCGCCGGAACATTTTTGGACGGCAAGATCCATGTGGGCTTGCAAAACTACGCCGCGGGCAGGGCAGGCGACCCGCCCGCCGTCAGCCTGTCGGCTCGCCTGAAAGAGCTCCAGCTCCCGCAAGGGCGCCTGAAGACCGGCACACCACCACGGCTGGACGGACGCAGCATCGACTTTTCAAAGTGCTTGGAGCAGCCCGGCGACGGCGTGCCCGGCGGCATGAACCCCGACGGTGGGGTGCCGGTGTTCAGTTTCATGGGCCGCGCTGAGATGCACCCGCAGCAGGTGCCGTGCTGGATCACCCACACCAACGAACGCACGCACGAGATCATCCGCTCTGGCTTTGACCGCAGCCCCATGTTCACCGGCAAGATCGAAGGCGTAGGGCCACGCTACTGCCCCAGCGTCGAGGACAAGATCAACCGTTTTGCCGACAAGGACAGCCACCAGATTTTTCTGGAGCCCGAGGGCCTGACCACGAACGAGTATTACCCCAACGGCATCTCGACCAGCTTGCCTTTTGACATCCAGTACGAGCTGGTGCGCTCGATGAAGGGTCTGGAAAACTGCCACATCCTGCGGCCCGGTTACGCCATCGAATACGACTACTTTGACCCACGCGCACTCAAAAACAGCTTTGAGACCCGGCAGATCAACGGCCTGTTTTTTGCCGGCCAGATCAACGGCACCACCGGCTACGAAGAGGCGGCGGCCCAGGGTTTGTTTGCGGGCATCAACGCTGCCCTGCAATGCCGGGGCGAAACGGCTTGGACCCCTGCACGCGACCAAGCCTATTTGGGCGTGCTGGTGGACGACCTGGTGACGCAAGGCGTGACCGAGCCTTACCGCATGTTCACCAGCCGCGCCGAGTTCCGCCTGCAGCTGCGCGAAGACAATGCCGACGCGCGCCTGACCGAAGTGGGGCGGCAGATGGGCCTGGTGGACGATGCGCGCTGGGACGCTTTCAGCCGCAAGCGCGATGCTGTTTCACGTGAAACAGAACGCCTGAAATCCACTTGGGTGAACCCACGCAATCTGCCCGCAGACGAATCGGTGCGGGTTTTGGGCAAGGCCATTGAGCACGAACACAACCTGTTTGACTTGCTGCGCCGCCCCAATGTGTCTTACCCGGCCCTCATGTCTTTGGACCAAGGCCGCATGGCCAGCGCCGATGTTTCACGTGAAACCTTGGGTGATTTGAGTGTGCCTGTCATTGAGCAGGTGGAGATTGCCGCCAAGTATTCGGGCTACATAGACCGCCAAAAAGGCGAGGTGGAGCGCGCGGCTTTTTACGAGCACCTGCGTTTGCCGGAAAGCCTGGACTATATGCAGGTGTCGGCCTTGTCGATCGAGGCCCGACAGAAGCTGGCGAAACACCGGCCTGAAACTTTGGGCCAGGCCTCGCGCATTTCTGGCATCACGCCGGCCAGCGTGTCGCTGTTGTTGATCCACCTGAAAAAGGGCGGGTTCAAGGGCTTCATGCACGCGGCAGAGGAAGGCGTGCAGGCATGAGTCTGAATCTGGAGGCGGGCTTGCGCTCGGGGGCGCAAGCACTGGGCCTGAACTTGTCAGAGGCGCAAGTCCAGCACCTGCTGGACTACATGGCGCTGATCCAGAAGTGGAACAAGGTCTACAACCTGACCGCCTTGCGCGATCCGGCGGACATGCTCACGCACCACCTGCTGGACAGCCTCACGGCCATTGCCCCGTTGAAGCGCCACACCCAGGGCCAAGCGATCCGGGTGCTGGATGTGGGTTCGGGGGGTGGCTTGCCGGGCGTGGTGTTGGCCATTTGCATGCCCGAGTTGAACGTCACCTGTGTCGACACCGTGGCCAAAAAAGCCGCCTTTGTCCAGCAGGTCGCCGCCAGCCTGAAGCTGCCTAACTTGCGCGGCATCCATGCGCGGGTCGAGTCCTTGACCGAGCCTTATGCCGTGATTTGTTCTCGTGCCTTCGCGTCCTTGCCCGACTTCGTGACCTGGTCACGCTCAGCTTTGGCCGAGGGTGGGGTGTGGATGGCCATGAAAGGCAAGCATCCGCAAGACGAAATCACCGCCTTGCCGGCAGACGTCCATGTGTTTCACGTGGAACCCTTGGCGGTGCCGGGGCTGGACGTGGAGCGTTGCATGGTGTGGTTGAGGCCCGAAGTGTCCAGCCCCGCCTGATGGGGATGCGTGGGCTGACAAGCCCCGCGTGTTTTGCCCAAAACCACCTTGGGGTTGCGCTTGTAAAAATGGCCCCTTGTGGGGGTCATGAAGGTGTTCCACGTGAAACGTGAGGGCATGTTTGGCCATTGTTGTGCAGGCATCACTTACACTCAGACCCCTACTTTGTAAAGAAACCCATGTTCTTTGGCATCTCTGACTATGGCGCTTTTGTGGCGGCGATTGTTGTGTTTCTGGCGATTCCCGGTCCGGGCAATCTGGCCCTGATCACCTCCACCAGCAAGGGTGGTGTGGCTGGGGGCCTGATGGCCACCCTGGGCGTGATCGTGGGGGACCAGGTGCTCATGTGGCTGGCCGTGGCCGGTGTGGCGGCGGTGCTGGCCACTTACCCCACCGCCTTTGCCGCCATCCAGTGGTCGGGCGCGGTTTACCTGGCGTGGTTGGGTTGGAAGATGCTCTCGGCCAAACCGGGTGATGCGCCGGTGTTGAACATTCGACCCCGCCAATTCTTCCAGCAAGCGCTGGCGATCACGCTGCTCAACCCCAAGGCGATCGTTTTTTACATGGCTTTTTTCCCCTTGTTCGTGGACCCCGCCACCCATTTGGGTTGGGTCAGTTTTGGCGTCATGGCGGCTACCATCGCCGCGCTGACCTTTCTGTATGGCGTGGGCATGACCTTGCTGACCTACCACTTGGCCGAGCGCATGCGAGCGAACCCGGTGATCGGCCGTGTGCTCGAGAAAGTGGCGGGCCTTTTTCTGGTGGGCTTTGGCATCAAGCTGGCCATTTCCAAATAAACGGAGCGCACCGACATGGCCAAAATTTTCTGTGTTGCCAACCAAAAAGGTGGCGTTGGCAAAACCACCACCACCGTCAACCTGGCCGCTGGCTTGGCCAAGGTCGGGCAGCGTGTGCTGCTGGTGGACCTGGACCCGCAGGGCAATGCCACCATGGGCTCGGGCATCGACAAACGTGCGGTGGAGTTGAGTGTCTATGACGTGCTGCTGGAGTCGGCCTCGATCGCCGAAGCCCTGATCCGGGCCGACCAGTGCGGCTACGACGTGTTGAGCGCCAACCGCGAATTGGCCGGCGCCGAGGTCGAGTTGGTGCAACTGGCGCACCGCGACCAGCGCCTGAAAAACGCGCTGGCGGTGGTCGATGGCGAATACGATTTTGTGCTCATTGATTGCCCTCCGTCGCTGTCCATGCTCACCTTGAATGGCCTGTGTTCGGCCCATGGCGTGATCGTGCCCATGCAGTGCGAATACTTTGCGCTGGAAGGCCTGACCGACTTGGTGAACACCATCAAGCAGGTGCACGCCAACCTGAACAAGGACCTCAAAATCATCGGTTTGCTGCGTGTCATGTTCGATCCGCGCATCACCCTGCAGGTGCAGGTCAGTGAGCAGCTCAAGAACCACTTTGGAGACAAGGTGTTCAACACCGTGATCCCGCGCAATGTGCGTCTGGCCGAAGCGCCCAGCTATGGTTTGCCCGGCGTGGTGTTTGACGCCTCGGCCAAGGGCAGCCAAGCCTATGTCGAATTCGCACGCGAGTTGGTGCTGCGTGCGCCCACCCTCTGACATGGCCGCTCCTTCGGTTTTGATCTTGCCCGGTTGGCAAGGCAGCGGCCCCTTGCATTGGCAAATGCACTGGGTGCGCCAGCATGGCTACACCGTGGTCGAGCAGGACGACTGGCTGCGCCCCCGACGTGGTGATTGGCTCGCGCGCCTGGACGAGGTGGTCATCGACACCCCGGGGCGTCTGCTGCTGGCCGCGCACAGCCTGGGCTGCATCCAGGTGGCCGCGTGGGCGTCGGTCTCGCGGCACACGGCGCGGGTGTCTGGGGCCTTGCTGGTCGCGCCCGGCGATGTAGAGGCCGGCCCTGTGCGCGAGCTGCTGCCGGGGTGGTCCCCCATCGTGCGGCAAAAGCTGCCATTTGACTGCATTTTGGTGGGCAGCCAAAACGACCCTTATTGCGCTGCCGAGCGGGCTCAAGGTCTGGCCCGAGACTGGGGCGCCCGTTGGGTGGACTTGGGTGCGGCTGGGCACATCAATGCAGATTCATCGCTGGGCGATTGGCCGCAGGGCCACGCGCTGTTGCAAACATTACGGAAGGATTGACCATGGTCACCAAAAAACCCAAAGGCCTTGGCCGCGGACTCGAAGCCCTGCTGGGCCCCAAAGTGCAGGAGGCCCCCCCCGCAGACATGCGCGCTGAAACGGGCGTGCCCACCCAACTCAAACTTGACCAAATGGTGGCCGGCATGTACCAGCCGCGCACCCGAATGGACGAAGGCGCTTTGTACGAGCTGGCCGAATCCATCAAGGCCCAAGGCATCATGCAGCCGATTCTGGTGCGCCTGCTCACCGATGGTGACCACGCGGGCAAGTACGAGATCATCGCGGGCGAGCGGCGCTTTCGCGCCTCTCGTTTGGCGGGCTTGGAATCTGTCCCGGTTTTGGTGCGCGATGTGCCCAACGAGGCGGCCGCGGCCATGGCGCTCATCGAAAACATCCAGCGTGAAGACCTCAACCCGCTGGAAGAGGCTCAAGGCCTGCAACGCCTGATCAAAGAGTTTGGGCTCACTCACGAAGCTGCGGCGCAGGCTGTGGGCCGCTCGCGCAGTGCCGGCAGCAACTTGCTGCGCCTGCTCAACTTGGCCGAGCCCGTGCAAGCCATGCTGATGGCGGGCGACTTGGACATGGGCCACGCCCGTGCCTTGCTGTCTTTGGACAAAGCCACGCAGATCACGGCGGCCAACCAAATTGCCGGCAAAAAGCTGTCGGTGCGCGAAGCCGAAAGCCTGGCCAAAAAACTCGGCGCCGAGTTCAACTTGGTCACGCAAAAGCCCAAAAAAGAAAAGTCGCGCGATGTGCGCCGGGTGGAAGAAGAACTGTCGGACCTGCTCATGGCCGAGGTGGAGGTGCGCGTCAAAAAACGTGTCAAGCGTTTGGGCAAGATGGAAGAGATGGGCGAGTTGAGCATCCAGTTTGGTTCGCTCGACGAACTCAATGGCCTGATTGAAAAACTGCGTGGCTGACAACGCCCATGTCGGGTCTGTTTAAACGGTTCAGAAAAATCTGGCGAGGCCTGTTTCGTCTGAATGGTTTTTTGCGGCAGCAGGTGCTCACTGTTTACCTGTTGCTGGTGAGCCTGACCACCTTGCTCGGCTTTGTGTTCACGCCGGTCGAGCGCGTGGCGCACGCCAACTTGCTCGTTTGCGTGCTGTCTGCCGTTTTGTTGTGGGGGGTGCGTGTGCGGGCGTTTTTTGGCGTCACCGTGCACACGCTCACGGCGCTCACGGTGTTGCTGACGGTTTACACCGCGGCCCAGACGGGGGGCATCCATTCCACCGCCGTGGTTTGGCTCCATGTCTTGTCCGTGCCGGTGTTGCTGTTGCTGGGGCATGCGGCCACGCTGGCCTGGATGGGCATGGTGCTGGCCTTGACCGTGGGCCTGGCCTGGGTCACGGCCATGGGTTGGGTCAGCGGCCAGGCCCCGGCCGCCTCCTCGCTGGTGACTTGGGCCTGGCTCCACCACCTGCTGGCGCTCTTGAACCTGATGATGGGGGTTCGCATTTATGAACACCTGCACCAGGCGCAGCTGCGCAAGATTCAGCGGCGCAACGACGAACTCCAACGCACCCACAGCGCCTTGATCAAGGCGCAAGGGCACGCGGACGAATTTGTGGCGGCCGTCGGCCATGAGTTGCGCACACCAATGAATGCCATCTTGGGCTTCAATGGCGCACTGCGCAGCGCTTTGAGGGCCGACCCCGAACAGGTGGTGGTGGTCGACCACATCCGCACCTCGACCGAGCACCTGCTTCAGGTGGTCAATGACCTGCTGGATTTTTCGCAGTGGCAAGCGGGGAAACTGCGCCCGAACCCCGTGGATTTCGCCTTGCGCGCCTTGCTGGATGGCGTGCAAGAACGTCACGGACAGGCTGCCCGCGACAAAGGCTTGGCATTGCACCTGCACTGTGACGCCGCCTTGCCTGGCCATGTGCATGGCGACCGCAAGCGCTTGCTGCAGATCCTGAACCAACTCGTGGGCAATGCCATCCAGTTCACCGACACGGGGGGGGTGCAGGTGAGGTTGATGGCCCAGGGCGGTGCCTTGCGCCTGGAGGTTCAGGACACCGGGCCCGGCATCGCTGCAGATCGGCAGCCCCAGCTTTTCAGCCGCTTTGAACACGCCCAGGCGCAGACCCTGCGGGCCCATGGCGCCACGGGCCTGGCGCTGTGCGACAAACTGGTGACGTTGCTTGGCGGGCGCATCGGCGTACAAAGCCAGCTGGGCCAAGGGGCGCTGTTTTGGCTGCAGGTCCCTTTACAAGCCGCGTCAGCCCCTGATCCGGTCCCCGATGACGGGTTGGCAGGTGACGCCCTGCGCATGCTGGTGGTGGACGACAACACGCTGAACCTGATGGTGGCCCGGTTGCAGTTGCAAGCATGCTGGCCCGAGGCGCACATCGTGACGGTGGACAGCGCCGCCAAAGCCTTGGCCATCCTGAACTCCCAAGTGTTTGACATCGCCTTGGTGGACATGGTCATGCCGGACATGGATGGCTTGCAGCTCACGCAGCACATTCGGCAGCATCACCACGCAGGTTTGGCGCGCATGCCGATTTTGGCTTTGACCGCCAACACCCAGCCGCAGGACCGCGAGCGCTGCCTGGCTGCTGGCATGGACGAGGTCTTGGGCAAGCCCATGGACACGGCCACGCTGGTGCAGACCGTGGGGCGCTTTGTCCGCCAGGCGCGGGAGGCGACAACATGATGCGCCCACACCGCTCAGGAGGGCCGCGCCTGGCCGCGCAGGCCCGGCGTGCCCTGTCGTCGCCTTGGGCGATCCACTTGGCCACCTGTTTGGGGGCGGCCGTGCTGATGCACAGCGTGTGGCATTCCGGTGGCATTTATTCACCCTGGATGGCGTGGCTGCTGGTTTTGCCCCTGACGCCGTTTTATGCCATCCACCGACAAGCCGGTGTGGTGTGGCTGTGGCTGGTCCTGCTTTTGCAGTTGGCCATGGCGGTGTCCAGTGGCCTGGGTTGGGTGCCTGCACGCGAGGTGGCCGAGCCGCCGGTGATGCCCTCACTTTTGTCGGCTGTCTGCGTCACCTGTGCGCTCATCGTGGTGCCCTGGCTGTACGACCGGCTGTACCGCCGGGCGCTGGCGCAAGGCCGCCGCCACCAGCGCGAGCTGGAGGCCAGACGCCAAGCGCTGGAGCAGGCCACCGCCATGCGCGAGCAGTTCATGGCCACCGTCAGCCACGAACTGCGCACCACCATGAACACCATTTTGGGCTTCAATGCGCTGCTGCTGACCCGCGTGCAAGACCAGCCCGAGGCCCTGAAGGTGCTCCACCACACGCGCCAGTCGGCCGAGCACCTGATGACGGTGATCAACGACATCCTCGACCACTCGCAACTGCAAACCGGGCAACTGGTGATCCAGGCCGAGACCTTTGAGTTGCGCCAGACCCTGGCGCACGCCTTCGAGATGTTTGAGCCGCGGGTCAAGAGCACCCAGCTCGCCTACCGTCTGGAGCTAGACCCGGATTTGCCCACCTGGGTGCACACCGATCGCCATCGGCTCATGCAGGTGCTGGTCAATTTGCTGGGCAATGCGCTGAAATTCACCCACCAGGGCGAGGTTGTGCTGCGTGTGCAATGGGGCCCCTCGGGCGCGCTGTTTTCCGTCACCGACACCGGCATTGGCATCGCGCCCGAGCGTCAGGCGCAGATCTTCAGCCCCTTCAGCCAAGCCGGCAACGACATCCAGGCGCGCTACGGCGGCCACGGTTTGGGTTTGGCCATTTCCCAAAAACTGGCCCAGCTGATGGGGGGGGACATCGGCTTTGACAGCACGCTGGGACACGGCTCGCGGTTTTGGCTGCGCTTGCCCCTGACGGCCGTGCCCGCACCCTCGGCCTTGCCCACGCGCCCCACCGATGCGCACGGGCCAGCGCTTCAGAGCCGAGCCCGGGCCTGGCGTTTTCTGATCGCCGACGACCACGCCATCAGCCGCTTGTTGGTCAAACAGGTGCTGCAAAACGCCTGGCCCCACTGCGAGATTTTGGAGGCGCACGATGGCCAGCAAGCGCTGCAATGCCTGCGTGAGAACCCGGTGGACCTGGTGCTGATGGACATGGTCATGCCCGTGGTGGACGGCCTGGTGGCCACCCGGACGGTGCGCGAGACTTGGGGCAACCCGGCCCACAAGGTGCCGATTTTGGGCTTGACCGCCAACGTCCATCCGGTGGATTTGGACGCCTTCAGGCAATCGGGATTGAGCGCGCTCATGCTCAAACCCTTTGAGCCCGCCCAGCTGTGCGCGCAAGTGGAGCAGTTGCTGCTCGAGGCCCGCTGAGCGGTGCCCGGCGCTGTGGCGCCGGTCGGGTTCACATCGAGAAAATCTTGCCCGGATTCATGATGTTGAGCGGGTCTAGCGCCCGCTTGATGGTGCGCATCATGTCCACCGCGCCTTCGCCGGTTTCGGTGCGCAAAAAGTCCATCTTGTGCAGGCCAATGCCGTGCTCACCTGTGCAGGTTCCCCCTAAGCGCAGGGCGCGGCTGACCAGCTGCTGATTCAGGGCTTCGGCTGTTTCGCACTCTTGCGCGTTGTTGGGGTCGATCAAATAGCCAAAGTGGAAGTTGCCGTCGCCCACGTGGCCGACCAAAAAGTAAGGCAGGCCGCTGGCATCGGTTTCGGTGATGGAGTCGAGCAAGCAGTCCGCCAAGCGGCTGATGGGTACGCAGGTGTCGGTGCTGATGGCGCGGCAGCCGGGTTTGCTCTGGATGGCCGCAAAGTAGGCGTTGTGCCGCGCAGTCCACAGGCGCGTGCGCTCTTCGGGTGTGACGGCCCACTCAAACGCGTTGCCGCCCATGTCACTGGCCAACTCCTGGACGGTTTCGGCCTGTTCTTTCACGCCCGCAGGCGAGCCGTGAAACTCCATGAGCAGCAGGGGCTCTTCGCGCAGGTTCAGCTTGGCGTAGGCATTGACCATGCGCACAGCGTTGTGATCGATCAACTCCACGCGGGCAATGGGCACGCCCAGTTGGATGGTTTGGATCACGGTGTGCACCGCGGCCTCGATGCTCGGGAAGGAGCAAATGGCGGCCGAAATCGCTTCGGGCAAGGGGTACAGGCGCACCGTGATTTCGGTGATCACGCCCAGCGTGCCTTCGCTGCCCACCATCAGGCGGGTCAGGTCGTAACCGGCGCTCGACTTCTTGGCGCGGGTGCCGGTGCGGATGACTTCGCCCTGGGCGGTCACCACTTCCATGGCCAGCACGTTCTCGCGCATGGTGCCGTAGCGCACGGCGTTGGTGCCGCTGGCGCGCGTGGCGCTCATGCCGCCGATGGTGGCGTCTGCGCCGGGATCGATCGGGAAAAACAAGCCGGTGGACTTGATCTCTTCATTGAGCTGCTTGCGCGTCACGCCGGGCTGCACCGTCACGGTGAGGTCTTCGGCGTTGATGGCCAGCACCTTGTTCATGCGCATCAGGTCGATGCTGATGCCGCCCTGCACGGCCAGCAAATGGCCTTCGAGCGAGGAACCCACGCCAAAGGGGATGACGGGCACTTTGAACTCGGCGCACAGCCGCACCGCGTCCTGCACGTCCTGGGTGCACTCGGCAAACACCACCGCGGCCGGTGGCGGCACGTGCGTGAAAGCCGATTCGTCGCGGCCGTGCTGCTCGCGCACCACCAAGGCGGTCGAGCAGTTGTCGCCAAAGCGGGCCTTGAGGGCCGTCAAAAAGGCTTCGGGCACGGCGCGCTGCGCGATTTCAGGGGCCAGATGGGCCGCGGGGGTGGGGGCGTTCATGGGGGTCTCCAGTGGTGGCGGGCCAGACCCGCCAGACATGCGAAAACGCAGTTTACGCCGCAAATCCCGGTCTTGCTGTCCACTGTCAGACAGGCTGCAGCCAGTTGGCCGACAATCGAGCCTTTCTGCAGGTGCCCACTTTTGTGGGCGATGATGGCAAAACCTGCACGCTTGAGCGAACAAAAACAGAGAGCAAGACCATGGGCAACCGACTCACACAAATCGCCACCCGCACCGGTGACAACGGCACCACCGGACTGGGCAACAACCAGCGCGTTTCCAAAAACAGCCTGCGCGTGCATGCCATGGGCGAGGTGGACGAACTGAACTCGCACATCGGTTTGCTCTTGTGCGAAGCCATGCCCACCGATGTGCGCGAGGTGCTGGTCGAGGTGCAGCACCAGCTGTTCAATTTGGGCGGCGAGTTGTCGATTCCTGGTTTTGAATTGCTCAAGGAGGAGGCCGTGGCGGCACTCGACGAGGCGCTGGAACGCTACAACGCCCAACTGCCCAAACTCGAAGAGTTCATCTTGCCCGCCGGCACACGGGGCGCGTCGCAAGCCCATGTGTGCCGCACCGTGGCCCGCCGCGCCGAACGCGCTTGCGTGGCCTTGGGCAACGAAGAGGCCATCAATGAAACCCCGCGTCAATACCTCAATCGCCTGTCGGATTTGATGTTTGTGCTGGCCCGCGTGCTCAATCGCATGAACGGGGGCGATGACGTGTATTGGAAGAGTGCGCGCATGAACAAAGACACGGCGGCCTGACATCGTGCGCATGCCATGGCGTGCTGTGGGATGGGCGACGCTCAGTTGGGTCGCGCTTTGCCCTGCCGTGGCCGCGCCGTCTTCTGTGGTTTTGAGTTGCGCCGTGGCCTACCTGCCGCAGCGCAGCACCTGGGTGCGCGAGGTGCGCATCGATTGGGACAAACAAACTATTCGCCGTTTGCGCATCGACGGCGTGGAGCCTTATGGCTTTTCGCTCTGGTCGGGTGGCGTGATGACGGCGATCGACAACGAGCGCATACAGATCGATCTGGTGGGGCGTCAGTGGCAAAGTGATTTTCGGGGCCAGGCCACGGGGCAGGGCCGCTGCGAAACCTTGCCCGGCTAAGTCCGGCCGTTGCTGTCACCTACGCGCATGTTTCAGGGTTGTTGCGCGTGACAGCGGTGCATGGCCACTGATACGCTGTAAACCATGAACCATGTGACACCACCCCACCCTGCAGCGCCTCAGCTCCCCCAAATTCGGCTGTACCAAAACTGGCTGCGCGATGAGCGCGGGCTGAGTTTTGCCAACTACAACGACCTTTGGCTTTGGTCGGTGACCGAGCTCGATGCGTTCTGGCAAAGCATCTGGGATTATTTTGATCTGCGCTCGCCCACGCCACACACCGCTGTGCTGGCCCACAATGTCATGCCCGGCGCCAAGTGGTTCCCCGGAGCCCAGACCAACTACGCGCACCAGGTGCTGCGGCATGCGCAGCCTGCGCACGAGGCCGGTTTTTTGGCCGTCATCAGCCACAACGAAAAAGGCCTGCGACGCGAGTTGACTTGGCCCGAGTTGCGCCGCCAGGTGGCCGCCATGGCGCTGCACCTGCAAGCGCAAGGTGTGCAGCCCGGTGACCGGGTGGCAGCGTATTTGCCCAACATCCCCGAGGCCATGGTGGCGTTTTTGGCCACCGCCAGTGTGGGTGGGGTGTGGAGCATTTGCGCGCCCGACATGGGCACCAACGCGGTGCTCGACCGTTTCAAACAGATCGAGCCCAAGGTGCTGATCGCCGTGGATGGTGTCAGCTATGGCGGGCGCGACTTTGACCGCATGGCCGTGGTGCAGGAGCTGCGCGACGCGCTGCCCAGCGTGCAGCACGTCATCGTTCACGAGAATTTGGGCACCCTTGATCTGGCCAGTTGCGACGTGGCCGCCAGCGTGCAAATGTCCGCCATCACCGCGCGAGACGATGCCCAGGTGCAGGCCTTCGAGCCGCTGTGGCTGCCCTTTGACCACCCGCTGTGGATTGTTTACTCAAGCGGCACCACCGGTTTGCCCAAGCCCATCGTGCACGGCCACGGCGGCACCGTGATCGTGGCCTTGGCCAACAAAATCTTGCACAACGACGTGGGCTGCAGCTACCACCCCAACAGCTTTGGCGAACGCTTTCATTGGTACAGCTCCACCGGCTGGGTCATGTGGAATGCGCAAGTGGCGGGCCTGCTCAACGGCGTGACCTGCGTGATCTACGACGGCAACCCCGGCGGCAGCAAAGACAACCCGGACTGGGGCATTTTGTGGCGCATGGCCGCCGAAGAAAACGTCACCTTCTTCGGTGCGGGCGCCGCCTTTTTTGCCAACTGCCAAAAGGTGGGGGTTGATATCTCGCGTTGCGGCGACTTGTCGGGGGTTCGTGCGCTGGGCACCACCGGTTCGCCCCTGTCGGCCGATACCCAAATCTGGGGGGTGGAGCAGTTCAAGGCCATCGGCACCGACATTTGGTGGTGCAACCTTTCGGGCGGCACCGACTTCGCGGGCGCTTTTGTCGGCGGGCATCGCGAGCTGCTGCAGGAGCCGGGCGTGATGCAGTGCCGCATGCTGGGCGCGGCGGTCGAATCGTGGAACGAAGCGGGCGAGCCCGTCAAAGGCGAAGTGGGCGAGCTGGTGTGCACCCAGCCCATCCCGTCCATGCCGCTGTTCTTTTGGGGCGACCAGGACAACGCCCGCTACCTAGCCAGCTATTTTGAGATGTACCCCGCCGGCCACGGCCGCATACCTGGCGGCGGCAACGGCCCCGCCAGCATGGGCGGCGTCTGGCGCCACGGCGACTGGCTGCGCATCGGCAACGCCCAAGGCGAGGGCGAAGGCTGCGTGATCTTTGGCCGCAGCGACGCCACCATCAACCGCCACGGCCTGCGCATGGGCACCAGCGAGCTCTACAGCGCGGTTGAAGCGCTGTCCGAGGTGACGGACTCGATGGTGGTGGACCTGGAGTACCTGGGCAAAGAAAGTTATATGCCGCTTTTCGTGGTGTTGCGCCCGGGCACCACGCTCGACGACGCGCTCAAGGCCAAGCTCAACAACGCCATCAAGGTGGCGCTCAGCCCGCGCTTCATTCCGAACGACATCTTCCAGGTCGCCGAGATCCCGCGCACCTTGTCGGGCAAAAAGCAGGAGCTGCCGATCAAGAAACTGATGCTGGGTCAGCCGCTGGAAAAAGTGGTCAACAAAGACGCCATGGCCAATCCGGGGTGTCTGGACTGGTATGTGGATCTGGCCCAGCGGCATTTGGCCAAGTTGTGAAACAGCTGAGCTGGCGGTTACTTAAAACCTCAACACAAATAAAGTGATGGACGGAAAGGCCACCAGCAAGGCTGTGCGCAAGAGGTCGCTCAGCACAAAGGGCATGATGGCGCGGTAAGTCTGGGTGATGGGCGTGTCGCGAGCGAGCGAGTTGATGACGAACAGGTTCATGCCTACTGGGGGCGTGATCAAGCCGACTTCCACCACGATCAGCACCAAGATACCGAACCAGATGGCCAGTTCATCGGGGGGCAGGCCAAAGTCCAAGGCCGAGACGATCGGAAAGAACACTGGAATCGTCAGCAAGATCATGGACAGCGAGTCCATGAAGCAACCCAAAATCACGTAGAGCACCAAAATTGCCGTCATCACCAGCAAGGGGCTGACTCCCCAAGAGGCCACGGCCGCTGCGGCTTCTTGGGGCAATTGCGACAAGGCCAAAAAGGTGTTGTAGACGCCTGCGCCCAGCACGATCATGAAAATCATGGCCGTGGCCACGGCGGTGCCCAGCAAGGCCCCGCCCAGCGTTTTGCGGTTCAGGCCGCCATTGAGCCAGGCTGCTACGCCTGTGCCGAAAGCGCCCACAGCCGCACCCTCTGTGGGCGTGAAAATGCCGCCATAAATACCGCCGACCACCAGCAAGAAAATCAGCACCACAGGCCAAACGCGGGCGGTCGCTTGCAGGCGCTCTTTCATGGGTGCTGGCGGCAGTGTGCCCATGTCTTGCGGGCGCACCCGGGCATAAATGGCGATCACGATCACATAGCCCACTGCAGCCAGAATGCCGGGAACGAAGGCTGCCAAAAAGAGCTTGGCGATGTTCTGTTCCGTCAAGATGGCGTAGATGACCAGCACCACGGAGGGGGGGATCAAGATGCCCAGCGTGCCACCAGCGGCCAGACAGGCCGTGGAGATGCCGCCCGCATAACCGGCTCGCTTGAGCTCAGGCAGGGCCACCTGACCCATGGTCGCGGCGGTGGCCAAAGATGAGCCGCAAATCGACCCGAAACCCGCACAGGCACCAATAGCAGCCATGGCCACACCGCCTTTGCGGTGCCCAACCCAGACTTCAGCAGCCTTGAACAAGGCCTTGGACAGACCCCCCAAAGCAGCAAACTGACCCATCAGTAAAAACAATGGAATGACCGACAGCGAGTAGCTGGAAAAGGTGCTGTAGGTAACCTGCTTGAGCTGGTTAACGATGGGCGTGATGTTCCCAAAAATGAAGTAAGCCCCGCCTAAGCCGCACAGCATCATCGACAAGCCGATCGGGATGCGCACAAAAATCAACAGCAGCAAAACCGGGAACGACCACAGCGCCAGTTCAATCGTGTTCATGAGCAAAACCCCCCTGCTTGGTATCAATGGCCGATGGGGCCGGAAACATGCAGGCTTTCATCGGGCTTGGCCAGCCCCAGCTGCATCAGGATATGGCCCAAATAAGTAACGCAGCCCAGCACCGCACCCAGCAGGCACAAAGCAAAACCCCACCACAGGGGCATTTGCAAGATGAAGGTGGTTTCCTGGTTGGCGTATTTGTCCACCAGACCGGCCCACAAACGCCATGTCAGCAGCAGCCATACCGCCAGCATCAGCACATCACTGAGCAAGCGGATGAAGCGTTGCAGCCCGGCAGACATGTGTGAATACAGCAAGTCCACGGTGGCGTGCCCACCTTGCAGGTAGCACCAGGGCATGAAAAAGAAAATGGCCACGCCCACCCCCACTTCCACCAGCTCATAGTCGCCGGGCACAGGGCCCAGGCCCACGCCACTGAAACTGCGCCCGATCACGCTGATCACCACCAGCAGCGTCAGCATTGTCAGCAACACACCGCCTGTCAAGGCGCTCCAGCGGGCCATATGGTGAATGAAGGTCATCATGGACAAAGTCTTCCGAATGCATGGGGGGGGCCCCACAGTGGACAGAAAAAACCCGCCGACCAGCGGCGGGTGCAATCCGTGCCAAAAGGCACAGCACTTAGTTACTTGCTGTGCTTAGCGATCAGCTCACGGGCCTCGGACAACAACTTTTTGCCATCAATGCCCTTGGCGCTGACTTCCTTGACCCAGTCATCGGCCACCACGCTGGCCGTACGACGCCAGCGTTGGGTCTCGGCCGCGTCCAGAGCCACAATGTTGTTGCCCGCTTTTTCGGCAATGGCACGACCGGCCTTGTCGCCTTCGTCCATGGCGCGGCCAAAGAAAGCTGCGGTCTCCAGGCCCGAGTTCTTGTCAATCACCTGCTTCAAGTCTGCAGGCAGTTTGTCGTAGGAAGCCTTGTTCATCGACACCGCAAATGTCGAGTTGTACAAGCCGTTGGGGCCGTAGAAGGTGGTGTGGTTCTTCACCAATTCATGCACTTTCAGCGAAGGTGCCACTTCCCAAGGGATGGTGGTACCTTGGATCACGCCCTTGGACAAAGCCTCGGTTACGGCCGGCACCGGCATGCCCACTGGGGTTGCACCCAGTTTGGTCAGCATGTTGTTGATGATGCGCGAGCCGCCGCGGATCTTCATGCCTTGCAGACTCTCCAGCCCGGTTACGGGGGTCTTGGTGTGGAACAGGCCGGGGCCGTGGGTGTGAACAGCAATCAGTTTCACGTCCTTGAACTCTTCGGGCGCATTCTTCTGCACGTATTCCCACAGGGCCTTGGATGAGGCTTCACCTGTGGTGGTCAGGAAAGGCACTTCAAACACTTCGGTCTTGGGAAAGCGGCCAGGGGTGTAACCCAGGACTGTCCAGGTGATGTCGACAACGCCGTCTTTGGCCTGGTCAAACAACTGGGGCGGCGTACCGCCGAGCTGCATGGTGTTGAAAATCTGCACCTTGATGCGACCACCGGATTCGGCTTCGACCTTTTTGGCCCAGGGCACGATGGCCTTGGCCGGGATGGTGGCCTGCGGCGGCAGCATCTGGTGAAAGCGCAAAGTGACGTTTTGGGCCTGTGCGGCACCGGCAAACGCCGTAGCGCCCAAAATGGCCAACACGGCACGTCGAGGGGTCAGCTGAAACATGGGTTGCTCCTGATTATGTTTTATAAACAAATGACAAGTTCTGATGCTACCCAAATCGGGTGCAATGCCTATCAGGGTTTTACCTTGATGGCGTCAACAATTTTCTCCAAACACCCCCAAGTGTTTGCCTTGAAGTGCCAAGCCACCTGCTCATATCCCGTACGAGCGGGCTGTCCAGCGTGGTCCAAGCCCGGCCCGCAGTCATGGACTCGATCGTGGTGGACTTCGATCACCTGGACAAAGAAAGCGTTTTGTCGCTGTTTGTTCTGCGGTGTCCGGGCACGGTACTGGATGACATGCTTCAAGCCAAACTCAACAACGCCTCAAGGCGCTTGGCGTTTGCGCAAACGACCAAAGAGCACGTGCATGGCGCCTTGGGCACGGTGCAACATGGCCCGGGGTTTGGCCATGAGCGCGTCTCTTTTGACAAAGATGCGGCGCTGTGAATCAACCGACGGGCGGGGCAAGTTCCAACGGCTGCCGGGTCCCCAGATGCTGGTCAGCAACAACTGCAATGCCATCAACAGCATCAGTACTTGCAGGCCAAACAGCAAGAGAAAGCCCCATCCAATGTCTGGCCAAAGCGTGCGCATCAGCAGCATCACCAAGGGCAGCAACAAGCTGACCGCCAGGGTCAGCTTCAAGCTCAAGGGCAGGCGTTGCAGCATGGCTCAGTTCTTGTGCAGCTCAGCGTTGAGTTCGCCCCAGCTCTTGTTGCGCGGGATCGCGTGCAAGGCGCCGGATTGCGAGTCGCGGCGGAACAGGATGCCGTTTTTGCCCGACAACTCTTTGGCTTTCATCAAGCTGCCGTCGGGCAGTTGCACGCGGCTACCACCGGTGATGTAGCAGCCAGCCTCGACCACGCAGTCGTCGCCCAGCGAGATGCCGATGCCGGCGTTGGCGCCCAACAGGCAGCGCTTGCCCACCTTGATGACTTCTTTTCCGCCACCCGAGAGCGTGCCCATGATGGACGCGCCGCCGCCGATGTCGCTGGCGTCATCGACCACCACGCCCGCGCTGATGCGGCCTTCGACCATGCTGGCGCCGAGCGTGCCGGCGTTGAAGTTGCAAAAGCCTTCGTGCATGACGGTGGTGCCGTTGGCCAGGTGTGCGCCCAGGCGCACGCGGTCGGCGTTGGCGATGCGCACGCCCGAGGGGATCACGTAATCGGTCATTTGCGGGAACTTGTCCACGCCTTTGACTTCCAGCACACGGCCAGAGGCGCGCGCCTTCATGCGGGCGGCGGGCACATCGGCCACGGCGCAAGGGCCCAGGTTGGTCCAGGCCACGTTGGCCAGCAGGCCAAAGATGCCCGTCACGTTGGCGCCGTGCGGTTGAACCAGGCGGTGGCTGAGCAGGTGCAGGCGCAGGTAGGCGTCGTGCGTGTCGGCGGGCGCGTCGGCCAGGCTTTTGATCTCGGTGCGCACAGCCACCACGGTGGTGCCGCGCACAGCGCAGGCACTCAGGGCCTTGGCCACGTCTGCGCCCAGAGCCGCCACGGCTTCGGCTTCGGACAGGCGTGTGCTGCCGCTGGCGGCCACATCGCCGGCCAGCTCGGGGGCTGGGAACCAGGTGTCCAGCACGGTGCCGTCAGCGGCCAGGGTGGCCAGGCCGGTGGCGCGTGCGCCGGTGGTTTGGAAAGTGCTCATGGGGTGCTCCGAAAAAATGGCCCGCAGTGCCTGCGGGCCGTTGGGAATCTGAAGGCGTGATTATCGGGGATGACGGCTCAGGGTCTCGAGTGGCGGGCCCATCAGCCGTTGACGTTCACCACCACCCGACCACGCACTTGCCCTGCCAAAATCTCTGCACCCAGCCCGATGGCGTCGGCCAGGCCCACTTCGCGGGTGATGCGTTCGAGCGGCGCGGCGTCCAGGTCTTGCGCCAGCCGCGCCCAAGCGGCTTCGCGAACGGCACGCGGGGCCATCACGCTGTCGATGCCGGCCAGCGTCACGCCGCGCAGGATGAAGGGCGCCACGCTCGATGGAAAGTCCATGCCCTGTGCCAAGCCACAGGCCGTGACCACGCCGCCGTATTTGGTGCTGGCGCAGGCGTTGGCTAGGGTGTGGCTGCCCACGGTGTCGACCACGCCGGCCCAGCGCTCTTTGGCCAGGGGTTTGCCGGGCGCGGACAGCTCGGCCCGGTCCATCACGTCGGCCGCGCCCAGCTGGCGCAGGTAGTCGGCTTCTTGTGGCCGGCCGGTGCTGGCCACCACGCGGTAGCCCAGCTTAGTCAGCAGGGCAATGGCCACACTGCCCACGCCGCCGCCCGCGCCGGTGACCAAAATGTCGCCCTTGTCCGGCGTGACGCCGTGCTTTTGCAAGGCCATCACGCACAGCATGGCGGTGTAGCCTGCGGTGCCAATGGCCATGGCTTGGCGCGGGGTGAAGGCGGCAGGCAGGTGCACCAGCCAGTCGCCTTTGAGGCGCGCCTTTTGCGCCAGACCGCCGCTGTGGCTCTCGCCCACGCCCCAGCCGTTGAGCACCACGCGGTCACCGGCCTTGAACAAAGGGTGCTGGCTGTCCGTTACGGTGCCCGACAAGTCGATGCCGGGCGTGAGCGGGAACTTGCGCACCACCGGGCTTTTGCCGGTGATGGCCAGGCCGTCTTTGTAGTTGATCGTGGCGTAATCCACTTGCACCGTGACGTCGCCTTCGGGCAAGGCGCTGTCGTCCAGCGTTTGCAGGGTGCAGCGGTAACCGGCGTCGTCTTTTTGGATTTGCAAGGCTTGGTAGGTCATGCTTTTTTGTCAGATCAGGGTTTCAGGGGATGGGATCGCGGTGATCGATGGGGGGTGAGGGTTGGAGGGCGGGCGTGCCATGCAGTGCTCAGCCCGGCTTTCGGTTGACCAGCACAATGCCCGCGGCCACCAGCGCCAAGGACAGGGCCAGTGTCAGGGTCACGGCTTCGCCTAGCCAGAGCATGCCAAACAGCAGGGCGAACAGCGGTGTCAGGAAGACAAAGGCCGAAATTTTGGTGGCCGGGTAATGGCCCAGCATCCACATCCAGGCCAGGTAACTGGCGAATGCGCCGACCACGCTTTGCACCGCCACCGAGCCCATGGCAAATCCGCTCCAGCGGCCATCCCAGGGCTCGCCCATCCCGTATGACAGCAAGAGCAGCACCACCGTGCTCACAGCCAGTTGGTAAAACAGCAGTTTTTCGGCGGCCAAGCGTGTGAGGTTGGCGGCCCGAATGGCCACCGTTGTCAGGCCCCACAAGGCCCCAGCGGCCAGGCCCATCAGGTCGCCTTTGGCCCCGCCGCCGCCCAAACCTTCGCGCAGGGCAAAAACCACGGCGGCAAACGCGCAGGCCATGCCCAGCCACTGCACGGTTCGCAGCCGCTCGGTGCGGATGAACCAAGGCACCAGGGCCGCCACCCAAAAGGGCGAGGTGTACAAGAACACCGTCAGCCGTGAGGCCGTGGTGTGCTGCAGGCCGATGTAGATGAAGGCAAATTCCGCCGCAAACAAGCAGCCCACCAGCAAACCCGCCCACAAACTGCCATCGCGCTCAAACAGCCGCACCCCGCGCCACTGGCACCACAGCCACAGCAGCAGCGTAGCGCCCACGCCACGCACCGCCGACTGGAACACGGGCGGCAATTCGGCCACGGTGGCTTTGACCAGCACTTGCTGAAAGCCCCAGAACATGCAGCACACCAGCAAGATGCCCACGGCCAGGGCGTCCAGGTGGTCTTGTCGGGGTCGGGTCGAAGCACTCATGGCAGCCATTGTGCCGCCGTCCAGCCTGAGCGCCTGTCGCCATCAGGCAACGGTCACTTCGGCAGCCCAACCAGGCGTGCCCGGTTAACATGCCGGCTGAACTTTGACCCATACCACCGCAACGCCTTGCCGACATGAACCGATCTTCAGTGACCCGCCGGGATGTGCAGCGCCGGGCCCTGGCACTGGCCTTGATGCCTTGGCTGGGCGCAGGAGCGCAAGCGCAGCTGTTGCAGGGTTTGGCTTGGGGCGCCGGGCCGCGTTGGCAGGCAGATCCTTTCAGTTTGGGCGTGGCCAGTGGACAGCCCCAATCTGGCAGCGTGGTGCTGTGGACGCGCCTTCGCATCAGCGAGTCCGATGCGGCCTTGAAAGCCCAAAGCCTGGAGGTGGTGTGCGAGGTGTTTGCCGATGCCGCCTTGCGCCAACCCTTGCGCCAGTGGCGGGTGCACACCGATGCAGCCCGTGGCCACAGTGTCCATGTGGTGGCCCAGGGCTTGCAGCCTGGGCGGCCCTATTGGTACCGATTTGTCTGCGGCAATGCCATCAGCCCGGTGGGCCGTGCCCGCACCAGTCCGGCCGCCGATGAGGCCGTGGCACGTTTGCGCATGGGTCTGGCCTCGTGTCAGCACTATGAGCAGGGCTACTTTGCCGCCCACCGTGAGATGGCCCAAAGTGACCTGGACCTGGTGCTGTTTGTCGGGGACTACATTTATGAAAGCTCCAACCCGCAGTACATGCTGCGCAAGCACGCGGGCGGTGTGCCCAAGCTGCTGGACGAGTACCGCGACCGCCATGCCCAGTACAAAAGCGATGCCGATTTGCGCGCCTGCCACGCCGCGCACACCTGGGTCATGACGTGGGACGACCACGAAGTGGTCAACGATTACGCCAACGACCTGGACCGCAACTTCACCGACCCGCAGACCTTTTTGCGCCGCCGGGCAGCGGCCTACCAAGCTTATTTTGAGCACATGCCGCTGCGCTTGGGCCCGGACCCGGTCAACCGCAGCCAGATGCGCATCCATGACCGCATGGCCTGGGGCAAGTTGGCCGACGTGTGGACGCTGGATTGCCGCCAGTACCGGGATCACCAGGCCTGTCTGGACCCGAATCGCGGCGGTGGTCGGGTGGTCATCGGGTGTGACGCCTTGACCGACGCATCCCGCACCATGCTGGGTGCGGCGCAAGAGAAGTGGTTCACCGAGGGCCTGACCCACAGCGCCCGGGGCTGGAAACTGGTGGCGCAGTCCACGCAAATGAGTTCGAGTGGCGTCAACACCCCCTTGGGACGCAGCGCCTTCACCGATGGTTGGGACGGTTATCCGCAAGCCCGCGCCAGGCTGTTGGGCACGGTGGCCCAGGCTGGGGTGAACAACGTGGTGATGCTGGGCGGCGATGTGCACATGAATGTGGCCGCCCAGTTGCGCGTGCAGTCCAACGACGAGCGCTTGCCTGTGGTGGCCAGCGAGATCGTGACCACGTCCATCACGTCGCGGGGTCTGGGCGAGAAGCTGCTGGCCCAAATCCGCGACAGCAACCCCGACATCGTGCATGCCCGCTCAGACGAGCGCGGCTTCACCCTGCTGGATGTTCGCCCGGAGCGTGTCACAGCCGACTTCAGGACCACTGCCAATCCGGCCCAGGTCGACGGTGTATTCCGCTCACAGGGGCAGTGGGTCATCCGCTCGGGCGTGCCAGGCGTGCAAAAAGCCTGATTCGCAGGGCATTTTTCGGTAAACGGGGCTCTCACACTTTGAATGGCAAGGGCTCTGGTGTGACCACGGGGTCTTTTTTTGGTCTGCCGGGCTAGAATCCGGCCATGAATACCGAAGTCCATACACCGCCGAAAAAATCTTTCAAGATCCAGATGCTCGCTGCCCGTGAGACCGCCATCATCCAGTCGGTCAACCGATTGCTGGCCGAAAAGGGCTTTGACGCGATGACGGTGGATGAGGTGGCGGCCGAGGTGGGCATCGCCAAGGCCAGCTTGTACAAACATTTCACCAGCAAGGAAGAGCTCGCCTGCGCCGCCATGGTGACAGCCATGCGCAAGGCGCAAGAGGTGATTCAGAGTACAGACGCCCAATTGGCACCGCTGGACAAGATCAAGGCCGTCACCCGCTGGACCATGTCGCTCAAGCTTCAAGGCCTGATGCCGTCATTGCCCAGTCAGAACTCCAGCCTGCGTGCCACCTTGATGGCCAGCAAGGAATACATGGACGGCTTGATGGAGGTCAGCGACGCCTTGGGCGGCTGGATCGAGGAGGCTCAGGCGCAAGGGCAAATAAACAAGGCCTTGCCCGCTGTCGCGGTGCTCTACACCTTGTTTGCGCGTGCCTGCGACCCGGTCCTGGAGTTTCTGAAAATGGGCGAGCAGCACAGCGAAGATCAGATCCTGGATCTGGTGATGAGCACTTGCTTTGAAGGACTCAACGCCCGCTGACATCAGTTTGGGGCATTGAGGGGTTTTGACAAAACACCAAACCGTTCAGAAGCGCTTCGACGGATTTCATCTGACACCCTTTGCATCGACTCGGACGGTGGATGGTCAACGCGAAGGGTCAATCCGACAGGCCCTTCGGTGGCGCTGGTATCGATGTGCAGGCGCACCAGGGAAGCTTGTTGTAAATCGTTTTCGATGGCCCCCAGTGGGACAAACCATACCGCGTCGCTGTGCAGTACATAACTCCGACCGAAGGACAGATCGATGGTTTCGATGACGCGCAAAGGCAAGCCAGAGCCCACGGCCATGAAAAAACGATCAGCTGCTTCACGCGCGCGCGTGCCAGCATCAGGCAGGACCAAACGATAGCCGTTCAATCGGGCGGGATCGATTTGGGGCAGCAAGGACAGTTCATGCCCAGGACGCACGACCAGCAGCAGTGGCTCGCTGTAAAGGTGCTCAAAACTCAGGCCTTGCATGTCGGAGGGCTCTGCGAGACGTCCAACCACCATGTCCAAAACACCTTGTTTCAAGGCGGCAATGAGTTGCGCATTGCTGCCGGTTCGGACGGTCACCCGGGCTCGGGGCACGGAGGCTGCAAAACGAACCAGTGCGGGCGCCAGCACCGTTGCACCAACGTTGGGCAATGCACCAATGACCAGGGCCGGAGCCTCGCCCTCTTCTTCGGTCGACAGGCTGGACAGCCCATCCTGGATCGCGCGCAACCCGGACCCCGTGTGCTTCACCAAAATTTGGCCGGCGGCGGTCAAAGTGACGCCTTTGGGTGTGCGTTCAAACAGCCGATGGCCTGCAATGTCTTCAAGCTCAGCCAGGGTTTTCGTGACAGCAGGTTGCGAAATGCTCAGGGCTTTCGCAGCGCGGACCAGGGAGCCATGTTCTGCAACGGCCACCAATGTGCGCAGGTGGCGCATTTTGAGGCGGTCATTGAAGGGCATTGGTCAAGCATAACCTGCCAACAAACCGGATGGCCATGGGTTGGGAGGCCAGGCCCCATGGCCACTCAGCTCAGCCGTGCCAGCAATGCGGCAGCGTTGCCATGCAAGACCAGGGCCTGATCGGATGCCGAGAGACGAGATTGTTGGATGCCCGCGAGGGTTCTGGCGGTATCAAAAATAGGGCAATCGGTGCCCAGTACCACCCGGTCCGCACCGAACACCGACACGGCTTGCTCCAGTGCTTTTGCCCCGAGCGACGCGCAGTCTACCCACACACCGCGTGTCTGGCTCGACGGCATGGCGCGGCCCGGGTCGCGGAGGGCCAACATGTGGTCCATCCGTTCAACCACAGCCGCAAAGGTGCCGCCCAGATTGGCCACTTGGACGGTGATGTTTTGCCACGGTTGAAGGAAGTCGGAAAGCAGCAGCGTCACCATGGCCTCGCCCACCTCGTGCTGAACGGCCAGCGCACGGCGTGCCAGATCGTTGTCTGGGGGCAGATGGGGCAAGGCACCACTGTCGGGCATTCGCCCAGGGTGAACAAAGAAGTGTGCCCCCAGGGCTTCGGCCGCTTCAAATACGGGCCTGATCCGCGCTGCAGTTTCTTGGCTGCGAAAGGCGTCCACCGGCAAAATGGCGCCGAGCAGCCCCAACTCAAGTCTGGCCCGGCGCAGTTCTGCCACAGCAGCATCCATGTTGGCCCAGGGCAGTGCAGCGAGCCCACAAAAACATTCAGGATGCGTTTGGCATAACTGGGCACAAGCGTCATTGAAACCGCGCACCAAGGGTGCAGATTGTTCAAAAGGCAAACTGTCGATGCCAAATAAACCGGGCAATGACAGCATTTGCCGGGTGATGCCCTGTTGCGACATGAGTTCGAGCCGCAAGTCGATGTCGGTGTGCGCTTGGCTGAAGCTCAATGTGCCGATGGGCATGATCAAGCGTTCGGCCCCATCTGTCAAAACATCCAGACGGGGCACCTGACCTTGGCGTTGGCGCAGGGCCTGGGCCAGTTGTGGCGGCACCCAGTGCGCATGCAGGTCGATGGCTTGGGCGTGCATGCTCAGTCGGCTTTGGCCCCGGAAGCCTTGACGACTTCAGCCCAGCGGCTGATCTCGCTGTCGATGAATTTGCCAAATTCTTGTGGTGTGGAGATCGAGGGTGCCGCGCCAACGCTGGCCAGCGTGTCCTTCACATCGTTTTGCTGCATGATTTTGCTGATCTCTGCATTCAGTCGGTTGACGATGACCGCTGGGGTGCCGGCTGGCGCCACGATACCGAACCAGGGTTCGACATCGAAGCCGGGCAGGCCACTTTCGGCGATGGTGGGGACCTCAGGTATGGCTTGTGAGCGTTTGCCGCTGGGTGTGGCCAGCATCACGAGTTTGCCGCCTGCCACATGGGGTTTGGCAACGGCGTATTGCAAAAACATGGCCGAGACTTGACCGCCCAGAAGGTCTGATGTGGCAGGGCCGTTGCCTTTATAGGGCACGTGCGTCAGGTCCACGCCGGCGCGAGTCTTGAAAAGCTCCAGCGCCAGATGGGCGCCGGTCCCGATCCCGCCAGAGGCAAAGTTGATCTTGCCGGGCCGGGCCTTGGCCAGAGCCAGAAACTCACTCACATTTTTCGCAGGAACAGAGGGGTGGGTGACCAGAACCATGGGTGACCAAGCTGCGCGGATCACGGGGCTGAAGTCTTTGCGTGCGTCGTAGCTAAGACGCGTCGCCATGAGGCTTTCGTTGATGGCCAAATCGGGTGCAACCAAAAGCAAGGTGTAGCCATCGGCTGGCGCCCGCGCCACCATCGCACTGCCAATGGTGCTGCCGCCGCCGCCTTTGTTGTCCACGATGACATTCTGGCCCAGCCGGGTTTGAAGTTGGGTGGCAAGTTGCCGACCCAAAATATCCGTGAACCCACCAGGTGGATACGGCACCACCAAGCGGATGGGCTTGTCAGGGTAAGAAGCCTGGCTGAAAACAGCAGAGCAGGCGCTCAAAGCAAGTGCAGCAAAAATGGCACGCCGAGAAAAACGAAACATAGCAGTCTCCTCATTTGAATGGCCAACCAGTATGCGGACATTTAACCGGATTGGCTTTGGGTTTGAAAAAATTCAGAGATCCAATTGCCGCTTTTGGGCGGTCCCCGCTTGACGGAATTGAGACAAGGGCGGCATCAAATAACGCCGCAAGTCGCTCGGGTCGGCGGCTGGATCTGCACCGACAGGCCTTGTGCCCGCGATGGTCACGCGCTCCATCAGGCGTCGCTGAGGGTAGTAATCGTGCAAAGCGGAGTGTTGCACATGACGGTTGTCCCAGAACACCACCATGTTGGGCTCCCAGCAGTGACGGTACTGGTACTCGTGAATCAGCGTTTTCCGGTAAAGCATCTCAAGGATCATCCGGCTTTCGTCTTCGGCCATGCCCTTGATGTACAGCGTGAACTGAGGGTTGACAAAAATGACCTTTTTGCCTGTGATGGGGTGTACCGACACCACCGGATGGGTGACCGCAGGATAGCGGTCTTCAAAGCGACGCAACTTTTCGATGCCGTCTGCGTCAGTGGGAAACAAGCTGCGAAATGGCTTGAAGTCATGGACAGCCTCAAGACCCGACAAGAAGCGCTGCCAGCGATCAGACAGGCCTTCATAGACGGCCGACATGCTGGCAAAAGCGGTGTTGCCACCGTATTCGGGAATGATCTTTGAGCACAGTGCCGTCCCCATGGGCGGAGCCTCACGAAAAGTTTCGTCGGTGTGCCAGATGTCGGTGGGCGCGGGGGGATTGCCCTCTTTGTTGTCGTAGACGATCAACTCAGGCGCGTTTGCGCTGCTGGTCGAAAAAGGGTGAACGCTCAGACTCCCGAAATAGCGGCCAAAGCGGCGCAGGTCTTCTGAGGAAATGACCTGATCTGGAAAGACCAGCACCCCATGTTGGGCATGTGCCAATTTGAGGGCTTCGACGGTGGTTTCGTCCAGAGCCTGAGTCAGGTCGACCCCGGTCACGCGAGCGCCCAAGAAAACCCCCACTCGACGTATTTCAAGATTCGCCGCAATCGCCGAATGAGGAACCTGCTGGGTGTCAATGACCATGACCTATAACTCCTTGTGGTGCTGGAAAAGTAGCCAACGCCCGAATATAGGGTCAGGAATGGTTCAGGGAAATTGAAATTGCAGGGGTATTGGTATTACCTGTGGTTATGGCGTGGCCACCCTCTGGGCAGGTGTCCCGGCCCAGAGGGCGGCTTGGTCAAGCACCTTCAGCGAACAAGCAGCACAGGCACTTTGCAGTGCGCCAACACCTGTGTCGCGACCGAGCCCATGACCAGGTTGCCCAGGGTGCCGTGGCCGTGCGAGCCCATCACCACCAGGTCAAATTTGCCGCTGTCGGCGGTTTTGGAAATGGTTTCGCCCGCATGGCCCACTTTGGCCACGGTTTTGGCGTCGATGCCGTGGCGCAGCAAAAACTTGGTCACCGGGCTGAGCACTTTTTCGGCCTCGTCGCGGTGGTAGGCCTCGACCATGTCTTTGCCCACGGCAGCGCGTGCGCGGGGGGGCAGTTGGGGGCTCACCGTCAGCAGGGTGTAGCTGTTGCTGGCACTGAACAACTCGTCGTGCGTGGTCAGGTAAGCCAGCATTTTTTTGGTGTAGTCACTGCCATCAACGGCCAATAAGATTTTCATGAGGGGCTCCTGTTGCGGATCAAACAAGTCTTCACTCTATGCCGCGCAGGGTCGTGAGGTCTTGACCTAGGTCATGAAATCAGGCGGTTGCGCGTGCCTTCACGTTGGGGCAATGCGGACTCATGTGCCCCGGACCTCCAGCAGGCATTGCGGCTTGAACAGCACTTGCTCGTTTTTGCGCGCATAACCCAGTGGGTTGGCCACCACGCGGCAGCCGTTTTGGGTGTAGTCGCTGGCGCAGTGCAAATGGCCGTGCAGCCACAACTGAGCGTGGGGCAGCCAGTGGTCGAGCGCGTTGCAAAACCCCGCTGTGCCTGGCACCCGGCCATAGCGCGGGTCGGCGCTGGCCAGGCTGGGCGCAAAGTGCGTGATGACCACCGTGGGGCCTGCAAAAGGCGCGCGCAGTGCAGCGTTCAGCCAGTCCTGGCATTGCAGGGCTTGCTCGCGCAGGCCCTCGGCCAGCCAGGGCTCACCTTGGCGCGTGGTCAGGGTTTTGCGCAGGTAATAGTTGGCCGCGCGAAAGGCCTTGTCACGGGCTTTGAGCTGGCGTGTGTATTGGCTGTTGGGGTGGCTGAAGTGCGCCGGGATTTTGTCGGTCAGTGGGTCGGGAATCGGCTGCCCGGCCAGCGGCCCCAGTGCGTCAAAGTCGGTCCACAGCGTGGTGCCCACAAAGCGTACGCCCCCTAGCTGCACCACTTCGCGCTCCAGCCAGGTGATGCCCAGCCGCTCGCAGGTGTGGCGCAGTCGGGTGTGGGCGGAGTCAAAGTCCAGCCCGTCGTACTCGTGGTTGCCGGGCACAAACAGCACGGGTGTGGGCCAGCCGTGCAGCGGCGAAAACCGCGCCAGGCCAAAGTCGCTGTCGCCTGCGCTGGCCAGGGCCGAGCCCGCCTGATACGAGCCAATGTCGCCCGCGAGCACCAGCACATCGGCACCTGAGGCCGGGCTGGGCACAAAGTCGGGGTTGGACTCCAGGTGCAGGTCGGAAAGGAGCTGGATGTTCATGTCGGGATGTCGCTGCTTGCTACACCGCTGGCAAATGCGTGCCGGGCGACTTGTTGCAGTTGGGTGCGCAGCCATTGGTGCGGGCTGTCTTGTTGGCGCTTGCGGTGCCACAGGGCGTGCACTTGCACGGGCGGCACGTCAAAGGGCAATTCGTGCAGCACCAATTCATGGGCCATGCCGGTGGTCCGCACAAAGTGGCGCGGCAGCACCGTGAGCAAATCGGAGTTCACCACCACCCGCCCGGCCGTGAAAAACTGGTTGACCGTGAGCACGATGCGCCTGTGGTGTCCGATGGTGGCCAGGGCTTCGTCGACAAAACCATAGGCGCGCCCGGAAAAACTCACCAGCAAATGCCGGGCCGCGCAATAGGCCGCCAAGCTGAGGGGACGTTTGGCCAGCGGATGGCCCTTGCGCATCACGCACACATATTCGCCCGAATACAAGCGTTGGTGTTCAAAGGGAATGGCCTCGCCCGATTGGGCGCGTGCTGTCAGGTCGGCCAGCACCGCCGGAAAGTAGCCCAAAGCGATGTCGGCGCTGTCTTCGTTCAGCAACTTGCGCGGGTCACGCGTGGTCAGAGGCACCACGCGCAAGGACACGCCAGGGGCCTGCAGCTCCAGTTCGCGGGCCAGCCCGCCCATGAGTTCTGCCGCCGTGGCGTCGGCCATGGCCAGCACAAAGGTGCTGTTGGCTTGCTGCGGCTCGAAAGCGCTGGGCACGATGGCCGCTTGCAATTGGCGCAGGGCCTCGCGCACGCTGGGCCACAAGGCCAGCGCCCGGGGTGTGGGCTCGATGCCGTGGCCATGGCGACGCACCAGTTCATCGCCCAAGGCCTCGCGCAACCGGCGCAAGGCATTGCTCACGGCCGGTTGGGTCAGCGCCAGGTTGTGTGCGGCCCGGGTCAGGCTGCGCTCGGCCATGACCTCGTCGAACACCCGCAGCAAGTTCAGGTCGAGGGTGCGAAAAGAGGCGGGGTTGGGCATGGCAATGTCTTCAACTATCACCATTATGAATGAGGGGCATTAAGAAGATAAAGTTGAGCAGCATTGGTAAAAACCCTATGATTCATCCAATAAGTTTGTCAATTTGGATTTCCAAAGAAAACAAAACTGAATCAAGGGAAAACAAAATGAACATCTCTACCAAACCTGTCCTGGGCAACATGTCCGTGATTTCTGCTGAACCAGCAGCCAACACCACTTCCAGCAAAACCCTCGCGAACCTGATGCTGGCTGCAGGTGTGGCCGCCACCGTCGTGGTGGTCGATCAGATGATTGACCACTGGGCTGAATCCCATGTGGTGGCCGCTTGGTTGGCCTTGTGGGCCGTGGCTGTGTTGAGCATTGTCTTGCTGCGCGGCCTGACGCGCCTCTTGGCGCAACACCTGATGACCGGTCTGGACGCCTGGTCGGCCCATGTGGCCCGCAGCCGCGCGGATGAGCGTTTGTGGTCCATGGCGCAGTCCGACCCGCGTTTGATGACTGACCTGCAAGTGGCCATGGACCGCAACAGTGAGCGCCAAGGCCCCGTCCGTGATCTGGAAAATTTGATGACCCGCCGCGCGGCCCGCTTGGTGCGTGACCGCTTGTATTACGTCTGAGCGCCCAGCGGGTCCAGCGCCCCCCTTTTTCAAGGGCTTGCGGCCAAGCCTTTGAAAAGCCCGGTCTCAGCGTCTGGATGCCATGTAGATGCCCGGCAAGATCAGGGCAGCACCCCAAACGTGGTGCCAGCCCATGGCTTCGCCCAAAACCAGCCAAGCGGCCAAGCCGCCATACAAAGGCCCGAGGTACAAACTGGCGGCCACGCGGCTGGCCCCCAAAACCTTCTGGCTGAAGCCATAAGCCCAATACGCACCAATGCCCGGCAACAGGCCTGCAGCCACCACCAGCACCGTGGCCTGAACGCTCCAGGCCGGGCGATCGGCTTGCCAGTACTCCCACACACTGAAGGGCAGCAAAATCACCACGCCGCCCATGCAAATCGCAGCCAGGCGTGCGGTGGAGCCCAAGGGGGTTGACCATTTTTTCTGCAGCAAAGCAAATGCGGCCCAGGACACCATGGCGAGCACGATCCAGCCATCACCGGCGACCCATTGCACTTGGCCTAAGGCCAGCCATTGGCCTTTGACCACCACATGGAACACGCCCGCCATGGCCACCACCACGCCCAAGCCTTGTCGCCACGAAAACCGTTCGCCCAGCCACACCACGGCACCGAGCGCGATCAGCACGGGCGAAGCGGCATAAATCAGGGCGATGTTCATGGCCGATGTGGTTTGAGCGCCCTCGTAAACCCAGGCCCCACAAATGAGCATGCCCAAAGCACCCAAGGCCAAGTAACGCCAGCCATGCTGCAAGGTGCTGCGGCGTTCACGCCACAGCTCGCTGCGCGCAATCACGGCCAAGATGACGCCCGCCAATGCCCACCGCCCCAGTGCCAGCATGTGCGGCTCCACCACCCCCGGTGCCGTGCGGGCCACGATGTAATTGACAGACCACAAGGCGGGTGTGACCCAGAGGAGCCAAAGGGCCAGGCGTTCGCGGGATTGAGGGGTGTTCAAAATCAACTCAGTTCAGGGTGTTGCGCCAGCAGTCGGTCAAACATCATTTGATTTCGAAATCCAATGCTTTGACGCCTTGGCGGCCTTGCAGATCCTCAATGCTGATCAGAAGACGGTGCGAACCTTTGGGCAGGCTGGCTTCCTTGACGTTGATGCCCTCGGCAGTGACCTTGGCCGCGTTGATCAAGCGTTGCGTGATGTCAATGCGCAAACGACCGTACAAGACTTTGAATGTCTCTGGACGGACAACGCTGGAGGCCGCAGGCACAAACATCAACTGGATGGCCGTTGGAGAGACCACGGGCGTATCCAGTCTGGGGTGCACGATCTCGATTTGAGGTGCACCCGGCACGGCAGCCGTTTTGGCGGTCAATGGTTCTGCCGCACCCAAAGACGCCTGCATTTCCTGGACCGAGACGAGATCAAAAGCCTGTACATGGAAGACCGATGCACACAGTCCCCAAGCCAGGACGGACGTTTGCAGCCATGAGCCCCAATGCATCATGGCAACAGGCTGATCCGCACGCGGCGGTTTTCGCTGGCCAGTGGCTTTTCGGGCACGAGCAATTCGCTGGCCCCTTTGCCTTCGGCTTGCAGGCGTTCGGCGGGCACGTTTTGACCCACCAGGTAGGCCTGCACCTCTGCCGCTCGGCGTGCCGACAGTTCTTGGTTGTAGTCGTTTTTGCCTTTGGCATCGGTGTGGCCTTCCACCTTGAATTTCAGCTGGGACAGGCGCTCGCTGTTCATGGCTTGTGCGAGGTTGTCCAGCAAAGACTTGCTGCTGGCCTGCAACCGGGCAGAGTCAAAGTCAAAGTTGATCGACAGATCCACATTGACCGGTTTGGGCACCAGGTTGCGCAGACTGCGCGTGGTGGGTGGCGCAGGGGGGGTGAGCTTTTCGATGAGGTCTTCTTTGGAGGCCTGCTGAACCAGTTGGGCCGATGCGGATGACCCCATCAAGACGAATGCCAAAGCCAGGGTAAACCGTTTCATAGAACTTCCTTCAGGGTGAGCAGTTTGGCACCAAAGCGTTCGGAGCCCTGCCCATCCTTGTTGTGAACCAAAAAGTTGATCAGCGCGGCGCGGCCACCGATTTCATTGAGGGCAAAAGTGAACGGGTTGGTGGCCGAGGGTTCGGCCATGGTCAAACGGTCAATCTGCCGTGGGCTTGAAGACACCATGACCAACAAATGGTCGGTGCCGGGGGGGCCTGCCGCTTCGAGTTGCCAGTCAGGTCGGGGCAGCTTGCGTGTTTGACCGGCCTTGATCCTGTTGTCTTTGTCGAGTCCATTGGGATAGAGCACGTAGAAACTCTTGCGGTCACTGCCCAACAAGACCATATAAATGAACCCATCGTGGCTGGACTTGATGCTGAGGTCCAACGCGTCCTTGCCAATTTTCAGCACAGACTTGCTCAGTTTCACATCCAGCACGATGCGGGGATCGCGTTGTTGTTCAATGTCGGCCAATGTGGCCAGTGACGCCAGCATTGGCTCGGGTGCCGGTGTTACAGGTGCCACACTTGCGGGAGCAGGGGCGGGAGCAGGTGCAGGTGCAGGTGCAGGTGCCGACTGGACCACCGGTGGTGTGGGTGGCTTGGCGGGTGCGGGCTCAGGAAGTTGGGCAGCTGGCGCAGCAGCGACGGGTCGTGGAGTTGACGGGTTGCTTGAGGGCGCTGGGCTGGCTGTAGATGGGGTAACAGGTGCGGTGGGTGTTGGCGGTGGCCGTGATGCGCTGGCGGATGTGGATGCAGGTGCGTTGGCGGTTGCAGTCGGTGCCGTGTTGGTCACCATCGCCATGGTCAAGGGCTGTGGCGGTGTGGGCGCAGGCACTGCGGCCGTGGGCGTTGGCGTGGCTGCAACAGGTGGGGCGGGCTGAGGTGCAGGTGCGGCGACCTGCGTTGGTGCGGGACGCTGCAATGCCACAGGAATCAGGTTCCGGTTGCCCGACACCGACACATGGTGCGGCGTCAGGTCTTTCACGCCCTTGAGTCTCAAGTCAATGAAGGCTTGAGCACACTGCTGGATTTCTGCGAGGGAGACTGCGCCCGATCCGTCCTTGTCAACCGCTTTGCCAAGCAGGCAGTCACGGACACCCTGGGTCGCCAGGCCCCCTTTGCCCGGTTCGTCAAAGCTGACCTCATCGGGCCGAGAGGAGGTGATTTGAACCACGTTTTCCTGCAAGGCACCCAAGCGTGTGGCCTCCCCCAGCAGACTTCGGGTTTTGAGGTTGGAGGGTTGGCTGCAGGCATCTGCGGCACTGCTGGCCTTGAACGTGAATTTGGGTTTGAATTCAATGCCGCCGATCGATCGAGTGGCCGCCTTGTTGGTGGTCACGCCGCCAGAGTGACAGGCATCGATCATGGTGATGACTTTGTCTGCACTCGCGGTGATTTTTTGTGTGGCTTGTGCCAACTCGGCGTTGGTGATGGCTTGACCGTCGTGGGTCAACAGGCCTTCGACGCACCCGTTGACTGTCGGGTCCCAATACCGGGTGCCGTGTCCAGAGAAGTAGATGAACGTGCGCCCACCATCGCGTGTGCGTTCACCCAATTGCCGAATTTCTTTCAGGATGTTTTCTTTGGTGGCGTCTTGGTCTCGCATCAAACGGATCTGATGGCCAGGAATGCCCATGGCCATGGCCATGCGTTTGGCGCTTTCCACATCGTGTGGCACACCTTCCAGCGTGGCTGCGCCAGTGCTTGGACTGTATTGACTCAGGCCAATGACCAGCGCAGAACGCAAAGCTGGCGTCTGCGTCTGAGATTGTGCGGGCCATGCCGTGAACAAGGCCAAGGCCAGCAAGAGGGAGTGGGGGTTTTTCATGAGATCAAGCGCATTCAAATGGGAGCATCTCATGGGCCTGTGAAAGCTTTGAGTCCGGAATAAAGGGCCGCACCAGCAGAGACCAGTGGCGCTGTGGCGGTGATCAGGCTTTGCACTTGGTTGGAGATTTCCGTGATCTTGAATTTTCCGGATGCATCGCGCGCCAGCAAAACCCGCAGGCTGATTTTGTTGCGCTGTTGGCGCGCCCACCGGGCCATCAGATGGTGGGTCAAAAAGCCAGTGAAAAATGACAAACCAATGGCAGCGGTGTATTCCAGCGTTTCGCGCCAGTCTCGGGCGTTCTCGGGCCACAGGGGCACGCCATCAAGCCGGGCCGTGATGGCCAGCATCAAGCCGACAGACAAAGCACCCACCAGCAAAGCGGCCAAGAGATGTGTGAACCCACCGAAGCCACTGCGACGCGCACATCCGAAGCCGGTGACTGCGGGCAGTGTGATGGTCAAGACACGCAGAAACAAAGGCGGGGCGTCGTAGACAAACAGCAAAATCCAGTGACAAAGACCCATGGTGGCGATGGTCAGGACGACCATGCCCAGCCAATGGGGCCAAGATCGACGGGGCGTGTCGGCTAGCGCATCATGCGGCGTTAAGGCTGAGGTGTTGTGAGTTTCAGCATAGCTCAGGGCAGCCGCCTGAATGTCTTGTGATTGCAGTTGGGTGAGCGCATGTGCTTGTTGCTGTGCCATGGATTTGAGTTGCGCCACTTCATCGGCCAGCGTTTGCAACTGGAGCGCCAGAGGCTTGAACAGCACCAAATCCCGCGTGCAGTGGCTGCACACCGATGCCTGCACTGGAACATCGCTCCAGCAATAGGGACAGTTGAACGTGGTGTGGCTCACTTGGCGTTCAAGTGGATGATGGTCTTGCCTTCTCGACCTTCGCTGTCGCGCACCGTTACCCGGATCGGGTGCGTGCCAGCGGGCACGCTCGCCTGAGGCAATTCAAGCTGGTTGCCGCTCAAACCTGTTTTGAATCGGGCCGTCAGGTCGACAAGGGGTTGTTTTAAGTATTCAAATTTGATGGAGGCGGGGTCGATTTTGGCGCCGCCTCGGGGCTCGAAATTCATTTTGAATGCAAAAGATTTGCCCGTCACTTCCGTTGGCGACAACAAGCTGATGCCGGGGCCCCGCGTGATGGCCCGCGTGGCAGGCACTTGGAGATTGGGGGCTTGTGACTCGGCCTCCGTGATCAATGGGGTCTGCGCCATGGCACCCCAAGACAAGAGGGTCAGCATCAGGGCCATGACCGAGGTCGAGACAATGGAGCGCATGTTGGGTGTTTCTCGTCTTCGAGTGGTGTATACCGGATCATCAGTGTAACAATTGGTACGGTTGATGCGCAGACGTGCTTTGCCGAGTCTGCCAAACCATGAGTGCCAAGAGATTTCAGGAATAAACATGCCGACCATTTGTTGTGCCAAGCCAGCTGCTTTCACACCCACCCATTTGACTTTCAAATCCATACGCCGTTTGTTCTGGGTGTTCCTTGGGCTGATGGTTTGTGGGGCGCTTCCTGCGATGGCCCAGCCTGTCAAGGGTTCTGTCTACAAGGACTTCTTGCCCATGGGGTCGGGTGCCAGTGTGGCTTTGCCAGAGGGTGCATGGGAAACGACCCACATCAGTTCGTTGGATTATCCAGGAACCAATTGGGAGGTTTACACACTCAAAAACCAACAAGCCGACGCGAAAGTGCCTTTTTTGGTCGTTCGCCAAACAACCACAACGGGGCGGTGGGGCAATACGAATTGTTTGTCAGCTGCGCCAACTCAATTCATGGTCAATGAGCATGGCACCACCAGCAGCCAGACCTTGAATAAATGCTCCAGGATGTTTGCATTCAACTTCGACAACTGGAGGACATTGAACTGGGCTGATCAAAATGGCAAAAAATGGTGGTCAGGCGCACTGCAGGGCCTTCCGGAAAAACTGGGCAGATCCGGGTCCAGCATTTTTCAAGTGGAGTTGACCGTTCAGCAATTCAATGGAAAGAACCTGCGCATCGATGCATTTGTTTTGCCACCCAAAGGCATGACGGCGGGCAAATTCAGGGACGATTTCAGAGCCGGTCAGGTTTTGGCTGAGCATCAGATCTTGTCGGGCTGGACCTCGATTTACATCGAGTCCATGCAGCAAAGTTTTTTCAACAAAAAACCGCAAGCCATCATGGCATTGGCCTATCCGGTCAACACTGGAAGTCCCAATCCAGCGGTAGTCTCCGACACCCAAATGGCAGCAGCCATGCCTGCCACCGAAAACACAGACTGGGACCTCATAGACAAAGAGCGCGATCAACGTACTCGGGAAATTCTTCGCGAAATGGAAACTGCAAGCAACAAGCCACCTGCAGCCCAGCCTACCGCCTCGACACGCCCTCCGGTTGTTGCCGCTCTGGATTCGGTGAAGCCCGCACCTTTGCCCCCGTCTAAGCCCGCTGCAGCCTTGCCTGCAGCGGCTCAGGCCCCCGTTGCTGTGGCAGACAACTCTGCCCAGCTGCGTCTTGAGCAAGAACGCCGCGCCATGGATGAGGAAAAGCGCAAGATGGCGCAGCAGCTGGAAGCCATGACCCAGATGCTGGCCAAACTCCAACAAGAAAATGCGGCCGCCGTTGCTGCAGCAAAAGCCAAGGAGGTGGCCGCTGCAAAGCCTGAGCCACCAGCCCAACCCCGTGAGCCGGTGACCTATGCCAACCGCAAGGCCTTGGTGATTGGCAACGATCTTTACACGCATGTGCCCAAGTTGAACAACGCAGGCGCTGATGCCGATGCCATGGCCAAGTCCCTGGAGGCGGTCGGTTACAAGGTCTTCAAGCACCTGAACTTGGACGAAAAGAAATTCAAGCAGGCCATTCGGGACTTTCGTCAAAACCTCAGTGGCGGCGACGAGGTGCTCTTTTTCTACGCCGGTCATGGCGTGCAACTGGGCAATGCCAACTACTTGTTGCCCACCGATGTGCAAGGCGACCAGGAAGACCAAGTCAAAGACGATGCCATCTTGCTGCAAAAGGTGCTTGACGATTTGGAAGAGAAAAAAACCAAGTTTGCCTTGGCCGTGATCGATGCTTGCCGCGACAACCCTTTCAAGAGCAAAGGCCGCGCCATCGGTGGACGGGGCTTGGCACCCACTTCGGCTGCGACCGGTCAGATGATCATGTTCTCAGCGGGCTCCGGCCAGCAGGCACTTGACCGATTGGGTGACAACGACAAAGAGAAAAATGGTCTTTTCACTCGGATTTTTGTCAAAGAAATGATCAAGCCCGGTCTTTCGGTGGACCGTGTCTTGCGCAATGTCCGCAATGAGGTGGTTCGTTTGGCCCGTTCGGTGGGACACGAGCAAACGCCTGCGCTCTATGACCAGGCCATTGGCGAGTTTTATTTCCGACAGTGATGCAGCCAGTCCTCTGAAATAAAAAACCGCCCCGGTTTGTGCCGGGGCGGTTGGAAGACTCGGCGCCCCCGATGGGCGCAGAAGCTGATCAAGCGGGCAAGCGGGCTTGCAACGAAGCTTTGGTGTCCAGCAGCGCTTGGGGCAGGTGGTAGCTCAGCTGGGCAAAGTGTTCATCGTGCAGTTTGAACTCGGCCTGCCAAGCGGCGGCGTCGATGCTGGTGACCGACTTGAACTGCTCGGCGCTGAACGCGATGCCACTCCAGTTGATCTCGCTGTAGGTGGGCACGATGCCGAACATGGTTTCTTCGCCTTGGGCCTTGCCTTCGAGGCGGTCAATCATCCACTTGAGCACGCGCATGTTGTCGCCATAACCTGGCCAGACGAACGCGCCGTCCTCGCCTTTGCGGAACCAGTTCACGCAGTACATGGCCGGCAACTTGTGGCCAGCCGCTTGGGCCTTGGTGCCGGTGTCGAGCCAGTGCTGGAAGTAGTCGCTCATGTTGTAGCCGCAAAACGGCAGCATGGCGAAGGGGTCACGGCGCACCACGCCTTGCGCGCCAAAAGCGGCGGCGGTGGTCTCGGAGCCCATGGTCGCGGCCATGTACACGCCCTCTTGCCAGTTGCGCGCTTCGGTCACGAGCGGCACGGTGGTTGAGCGGCGGCCGCCGAACATGAAAGCGTCGATCGGCACGCCCGCAGCGTCGTCCCAAGCGGGGTCGAGCGCGGGGTTGTTGGTCGCGGCCACGGTGAAGCGGGCGTTGGGGTGGGCGGCCTTGGCGCCGGTCTCTTTGGCGATCTGGGGGGTCCAGTCCTTGCCTTGCCAGTCGATCAAATGGTCGGGCAGCTTGCCGGTGTCTTTTTCCATGCCTTCCCACCAGACGTCGCCGTCGTCGGTCAGGGCCACGTTGGTGAAGATCACATCCTTGTGCAGGCTCAGCATGCAGTTGGGGTTGGTCTTCATGTTGGTGCCGGGGGCCACGCCAAAGTAGCCAGCCTCGGGGTTGATGGCGACCATCTTGCCGTCGGCTTGGGGCTTGACCCAGGCGATGTCGTCACCGATGGTGGTCACGCTCCAGCCTTCAAAGGCCTTGGGTGGCACCAGCATCGAGAAGTTGGTTTTGCCGCAGGCGCTGGGGAAAGCCGCTGCGACGTGGTACTTTTTGCCCTCGGGGTTGGTGACGCCCAAGATCAGCATGTGCTCGGCCAGCCAGCCCTGCTCGCGGCCCATGTTGGAGGCGATGCGCAGCGCAAAGCATTTCTTGCCCAGCAGCGCATTGCCGCCATAGCCCGAACCGTAAGACCAGATTTCGCGGGTCTCGGGGTAGTGCACGATGTATTTGGTGCTGGGGTTGCAAGGCCAAGACGTGGTGTCTTTTTGGCCAGCGGCCAAAGGGGCGCCCACGGTGTGCACGCAAGGCACGAAATCGCCGTCGGTGCCCAGCACATCGAACACGGCTTTGCCCATGCGGGTCATGACCTTCTGACTGACGGCGACATAAGCGCTGTCGCTCAACTCGATGCCGATGTGACTGATGTGCGAGCCCAGCGGGCCCATCGAGAAAGGCACCACGTACATCGTGCGGCCTGCCATGCAGCCATCAAACAGCGGGTTCAGGGTGGCGCGCATTTGCGCGGGTTCCATCCAGTTGTTGGTCGGGCCAGCGTCTTCCTTTTTGGCCGAGCAGATGTAGGTGCGGTCTTCCACGCGGGCCACGTCCGAAGGGTCAGACCAGGCCAGGTAAGAGCTGGCGCGCTTGGCGGGGTTGAGCTTTTTGAAGGTGCCCGCGGCCACCAACTCGGCGCACAGGCGGTCGTATTCTTCTTGGGAGCCATCGCACCAGTAGATGTTGGCGGGCTTGCACAGGGCGGCCATTTCGGCGACCCAGGCGATCAGTTTGGCGTTTTTGACATACGCAGGGGTGTTCAGGTTCAGGCCCTGCATCACGGGTGAGTTCATGACTGGCTCCAAGTTTAAAAATCGTTTTTTCAAAGTCCCTGTGCAGGGACTTTGAAAAAACGGCTGTAGGGCTGAGATACTGAGGGTCATGGCCGCACAAAAAGGACGGCTGTAACCACGTGGTAACTGGCGGGTCTCGATTTTAGGGAGACTGCTGCTTGTGTGCCTGTCAGCTGGCTTGAAAACCCCTTTATATCTATGCAAAAGATGCATGACGTTATGCGAATCCTGAGGGGTGGTGCACTCGGCGCAGGTCGGCGTCATTGGATGATGGCAGTGGGGGCTCTTTCTTTGGCGGCTGCCTGGAAGACGCAGGCGCAAGCTCCGGTGCGCATCAAAATAGCCGCCGCCAGCAATCTGAAGTTTGTACTGGCTGACTTGGCGAGCCAGTACAGGCAACAAACTGGAGTTCAGGTGGATGTGAATCTGGGCGCATCGGGCAATCTGGCGCGGCAGATCTTGCAGGGCCTGCCGGTCGAGCAATTCATCTCGGCCGACGAGGCTTGGGTGGCCGAGTTGGCCAAAACCGGACGCACCCTGGACGCAGGGCAACGCTACGCCACGGGGCGCTTGGCCCTGATCGTGCCCAAAAATTCAGCACTGCCGCTGGCCCAAGGCTTGGCGGCGGTGGTGCGCGCCATGAAGCCGGGCGACAAATTCGCCATCGCCAACCCGGCTTTGGCCCCGTATGGCGTGGCGGCCGTTGAGGCTTTGCTGCGCGCAGGGGTTGGGCCGCTGCCGGCCGATCGCCAAGTGCTGGGTGACCACATTGGTCAGGCCACCCAGTTTGTGGCCACCGGTGCGGCGCAGGCAGGACTGACTGCGCTGGCGCTGGCCCAAGCCCCCGACTTCGCCCGAAGCTTGCAGGTCTTGCCCTTGTCCGCCCACTTGCACGCCCCCCTGCACCAGCGCATGGCGCTGCTCAAGGGCGCAAGCGTGACGGCCGCAGATTGGCACCGGTTTTTGCTCAGCCCGCCAGCGCAAGCGGTGTTTGTGCAGCACGGTTACGCCTTGCCGCAATAATCCAGCCCAACACCTGGCCCTCACTTTCGACGACAGAACCCGCACCATGGATTGGTCCGCCCTTCACGTATCGCTCACCTTGGCCGCCCTCACCACCTTGGCGCTGCTGCCGGTGGGGCTGGCCCTGGCCCGTTGGCTGGCCGTGACCGCTTGGGCCGGGCGGCCCGTGGTCGAGGCTTTGCTGCTGCTGCCCTTGTTGCTGCCGCCCACCGTGATCGGGTTTTACTTTCTGGTCGCCTTTGGTCAAGGCAGTGCCTTGGGCGCTTGGCTGGCGGCATCAGGCGTTCGGCTGGTGTTCACCCTCGAAGGCCTGCTGCTGGTGAGCGTCTTGGTCAACCTGCCCTTCATGGTGCAACCCATCCAGCGGGCGTTTGCGGCCGTGCCGCACAGCCTGCGCGAGGCGGCCTGGGTTTCGGGCTTGTCCACTTGGCAAACTTTTTGGCGCATCGAATTGCCCTTGGCCTGGCCCGGTTTGCTGGCCGGCATGGCGCTCACGGTGGCGCACACCTTGGGCGAATTTGGTGTGGTGCTCATGGTGGGCGGCAACATCGAAGGCGAAACCCGCACCCTGTCGGTGTCACTCTACGACAAGGTGCAGGGCATGGATTTGCAGTCGGCCCATGTGATGGCGCTGGCGCTGGTGGGCGTGTCGTTGCTGGCGCTGACGCTGGTGTTGGCCTTTGACCGGGTGGGCCAGCGTGGCCGCGCCCTGCAGGAGCGCTGATGCACGGCTTGCAAGTACAACTGCGCTCGGCCAGCCCGATTCGGCTGGAGGCCGAGTTCGACTGCGGCGCTGGCGAACTGGTGGCCTTGGTCGGGCCGTCAGGCAGTGGCAAAACCAGCATGCTGCGCGCCATCGCGGGGCTGTGGACGCCCGCCGATGTGCAGGGCCACATTCGGGTGGCGGGCCAGGCTTGGCTGGACACGGCGGCGCGTGTGCAGCTCAGCCCGCAAGAGCGCCGCGCGGGCCTGGTGTTCCAGCATTACGCCTTGTTTCCACACATGACGGCGCAGGCCAATGTGGCGCTGGCCGCAGGGCCGGGCTGGTCGGGCGCGGATGTTCAGACTTTGCTCGCCCGCTTGGGGCTGGCCTTGCTGAGCCAGCGCAGGCCATCGCAACTGTCCGGCGGGCAGCAGCAGCGCGTGGCGCTGGCACGGGCCTTGGTGCGCGTCATGCCGACACCCTCTTTGACGTCAACCCCAGCCAGCTTGCCCGGGGTGTTGTTGCTGGACGAGCCCTTTTCTGCGGTGGATGCACCGACGCGCCAGACGCTGTACCGCGAGTTGGCCGCTTTGCGCCAAAAGGTGTCGGTGCCCATGGTGCTGGTCACGCACGACTTGGCAGAAGCGCGCCGCTTGGCCGACCGCGTGGTGATCATGGACGCGGGCCAGACCCTGCAAACGGGCGAGCCTGCCCGCGTGTTTGCCAGCCCGCGCAACGCCCGGGTGGCCGAACTGGTGGGCATTCAAAACCACTTCGAGGGGCGCTTTTTCAAGGACCACGCCGACTGGGGGCGCTTGCGCTGGACCCATGCGGCACCATCAGACGCCGGCTTGGACTTGGCGGTGTTCGACAAACACAAGATCGACGATGGCACGCGCGTGACCTGGGTGCTGAACGGGGAACAGGTGGACGTGATGGCCGATGGCGAAGCGATGAGGGTTGCGCCGCCCGGCCACACCCGCTTGCGCTGCCAGTTGTTGGAGGTTTTGTCCTTGGGAGAAATCAGCCTGTGCACGCTCCGACCCGAAGCCTTGCCCAGCCAAACCATCACCCTGAACCTGACCAGCCGCCTGTTGGGGCGTTTGGATGCGGGCGCTGGTGCCTGGGTTCAGCTGCTGATCGCGCCAGAGGCGCTGCACATCATGCCCGTGCGCACAAAATAAAACCCGCAAAGCGCAAGCTGTTGCGGGTTGGGCGGGTGCTGCCAAGGTGGCGCACCCGAGGGCGGAAAAGCCTCAGGCCATGAACACAGCGATGAAGGCCAGCAGGAAAATCAGCACGGCACCAGCGGCGGGAATGATCACGGGAATGTGCTTGACCACGTTTTCCACGGGATCGTCGGATGTGTGAGAGTCGTTGTGAGCAGACATGAGATACCCCAAAACAAGAATGCGCGTATTGTAGCCAAGCCAAGCGGGTCAATTGATCCAGACTAAGTGCCGCACCCAAGGACGTGAGGGCGGCACCTTGCCCGGATATCTGGCGTCGGACCCTTCAGAACGGGTAGTGGCGGGGGGTGGTTTGAATCGTGACCCAGCGCAGTTCCGTGAATTCGTTGATGCCCGCTTTGCCTCCAAAGCGGCCGTAGCCACTGCCTTTGACGCCGCCAAAAGGCATTTGTGCTTCATCGTGCACGGTGGGGCCGTTGACATGGCAAATGCCGGAGTCGATTTTTCGGGCCACGTTGAACGCACGCGCAATGTCTTTGCCAAACACCGATGAGGACAAACCGTATTCGTTGTCATTGGCGCAAGCAATGGCTTCGTCAACGCCCTTGACGCGGACGATGGCTTTGACGGGCGCAAAACTCTCTTCGCGGTAAATCCGCATGGCAGGCGTCACATGATCGAGGAGCGTCGCGGGCATCAGCGTGTCGGTAGATTTTCCGCCGCAAACCAGCTTGGCACCTTTGGCCAAAGCATCGTCGATCAAGCCGTTGCAATGCTCCACCGTGCCCATGCCAATCACGCTGCCCAAGACCACGGGCTCTGGTTTGCGTGGGTCACCCAAGGGCAGGTTGCGGGCTTTGTTGGCAAAGCGTTTGACGAATTCGTCGGCGATTTTTTCGTCCACGATGATGCGTTCGGTGCTCATGCAAATTTGACCGCTGTTGGCAAAACTGCCAAAGGTCGCGCCATTGACGGCATCGTCGATGTCGGCGTCATCCAGGATCACCATGGGCGCCTTGCCCCCCAGCTCAAGGATCGCGGGCTTGAGGTATTTGGCGCAGGTTTGCGCGATGATTTTCCCCACCTTGGTCGACCCCGTGAAATTCACGCGGCGAACCGCTGGGTGAGAAATCATGGCCTCGACAACGGCACCGGCATCTGCAGGCGCGTTGGTGATGTAGTTCACCACGCCCGCAGGAAAGCCGGCCTCTTGAAAGGCTTCCACAATCAGTTGGTGTGTTTTGGGGCAGTTTTCAGACCCTTTGAGAATGACCGTGTTGCCACAGGCCAAGGGTGTGGCGATGGCGCGCACACCCAAGATCACAGGGGCGTTCCAGGGTGCAATGCCCAGCACCACGCCCGCCGGTTGACGAATGCCCATGGCCAAACTGCCTGGCACATCCGATGGAATGACTTCACCCGAGACCTGGGTGGTCAGTGATGCGGCTTCGCGGATCATGCCCGCAGCCAAGAACACATTGAAGCCTGCCCACATGCCTGTGGCCCCCGTTTCGGCGGGAACCGCTTCGATGAAATCCGGTGTTTTCGCTTCCAGTTTGTCGGCGGCTTTGAGCAACAGGGCTCTTCTTTCGTTGGGCCCTGTTTCGCTCCAGGTCTTGAATGCTTCGGCAGCCGCTTCGACCGCCAAAATCGCGTCGGCTGTGGACGCGGCAGGTGCACGGGTGGCCACTGTGCCATCCAGAGGATTGCGCCGTTCAAAGGTGGCGTTGTTTTCGGCAGTGACCTTGAGGCCATTGATGAGCATGGACATATCGGACATGGGATTGCACTCCTGGAAAATGAAGAATCAAATGGATCGAACAGTTTTTTCTAGCGCTTGCGATGCAGAGCGTGTGTCGCTCGATGCAGCGCCCAAATAAGCTTCGCGGATGACACTGGAGCGCACCAGCAATTGCGATGAACCGTGCGCGACCAAACTGCCGCGCTCGAGGACGTAACCCCGGTCTGCAACCGCCAGTGCTTTTCTGACGTTTTGCTCCACCATCAAAACCGTGGTGCCGCTGTCGGCGATGCGCCGTGTCATTTGCAGCAACTCATCGACCATGCGGGGCGCCAAGCCCAAAGAAGGTTCGTCCAGCATCAAGAGCTTGGGCGCGGACATCATGGCGCGGGCAATCGCCACCATTTGCTGTTCGCCGCCACTCATCGTGCCGGCCAGTTGGTTGAACCGTTCGCGCAGTTTGGGAAAGTCATCCATCACCGCATGCATGCGGGCCTGACGGTCCGCAGCCGACTGCAGCCAACCGCCCAGTTCAAGATTTTCTTGAACGGTCATCTGGGGGAAAAGCTGCCGGCCCTCGGGCACCAAGGCCATGCCGGCTTGAACGATCTCGTGGGCCTTTTCAGGCAAGTCATCGCCATTGAACAAGACCTCGCCGCGCAGCGGTATTTGGCCGGACAGGGCGCGCAACAAGGTGGTTTTGCCTGCGCCATTCGGACCCAAAATGACCGTCAATCCGGGCAAGACGTCAAAGTTCAAATTGCGAACCACTTCAAAGGGGCCATACCCTGCGGACAAGCCGCGCACCTTGAGCTGGGCTTTTCCTGACCCACCCAACACAAAGGGTTGAGGGCGATACCACATCATGTCAATCCCTCCGAAGCGTTGACCATTTCGTCACCCAAATAAGCCTCGATGACTTCCTTGTTCCGCACCACTTCCGAGGGTTTGGCGTCGGCAATTTTTTTGCCCTGGTGGAGAACGATCACCCGCTCGACATGCTTGAGCAATATCTTCACAGCATGTTCGATCCAGATGACCGACAAATCGAGCTCATCGCGCAGTCGGCGAATGAGTCTGGCCATCTCTTCCACTTCAATTTCGGTCAAGCCTGCGGCCACTTCATCGAGCAGCAAAATTTTGGGCCGTGTCGACAAGGCCATGCCGATCTCCAAGATGCGCTGCTGCGATGGGGTGATGGCGGCAGCCGGCAAATCGGCCAGGTGCGACAGACCAATCACCGACAAAATGCTGCCGACGTCACGCAGTGCCCATGGCACGCCTTTCTCTTCACCCCAAAAGATGTATTTGCGCGGTCTGCGGCCTGCAAACTGCAAGCCAAAACGGATGTTTTCACCGACACTCAAGTCGGCAAAAACGCGCGGTGTCTGAAAGGTCCTGGCCAGCCCACGCGCAGCAAAGCTGTGCGCAGTGGCACCGGCCAGAGATTTGCCCTCGATGGCCAGCTGTCCGCTGGTCAGCGGCGTGACCCCCGAAATCGCATTGAAGAACGTGGTTTTGCCAGCGCCATTGGGCCCCATGATGCCCACCAATTCGCCGGCTTGTATGTCCACACTCACCGCATCCACAGCGGTCAGCCCGCCAAAACGCACGGTGATGTCTTGGGCCCGCAGCAGGATGTTTTTAGGCGCCGACAATGCGTCTCTCCTTGGCGCGCTTTTTGTCGCGCGCTTTGTCCCCGCTCAAATCGTAGCGAAGATCTTTCCACCATTGGCGCGTATCTGTGCGCCAGTCTTTGAAGGTTTGCCAGCGCAGGGAAGCCAGACCGCCGGGCAAATACAGCACACTGAGGATCAACAAAAACCCGAGTGTCATCATGTAAATCTGAGGTGCTTGCAGGCGCAATGTTTCGGCCAAGATGCTGAAAACAATCGCCGCAATCAAGGGCCCCCAGATGGTCATAGCCCCGCCGATCAGGGCAATCAAAACCGTCTGAAATCCGATGAAGGGGTTGAACGCCGTGTGCGGGTCAATGTAGGTCCAACGCACCGCCATTGCGGCACCTACGCCCCCCGCCACCGCTGCGGTAAAGGCAAAACCGGCCACTTTGATCCAACGGGTGTTGACCCCCAAGGTTTGGGCGCGTTGCTCGTCCCCGCCAATGCCCAGCAGCGCCAAGCCAAAGCGGGTGCGGCGCAGACCGATCGACAGGCCCACCGAAATCACCGCCAGCAACAAAACGGTGTGGTAAATGGTGTTCATGTCAGGCACGGTGGTCAGCACCCGGCCCACGGTGCCATGCACCGACTTTTCGTAATAGCTGATGGCGTGGCGAATCAACTCGGCCATGCCGAAGGTCAGCACAGCAAAATATGTCCCCCGAAGGTGCAACACCCCCAAACCCATCACCACAGCCACGGCCGCTGCCACGCCAGAACCCAGCGCGATGGCGCTGGTCCATGGCAAGCTGTCCAGGTTCATGGCCGTGGTGTAGGCGCCCAGACCAAAAAAAGCCGAGGTGGCCAAAGACAAATAGCGTGAGGCGCCACAAAAGAACCCCCAACTGGTCGACAAGGCCACGTACATCAGGCACGTCAGCGCCATCGACATCGCAAATTCGCTGCCATACCCTGGCAGTGCCAATGCCCAGCCGGTCAGGCCAAACAGCACCAGCACATCACGCCACAACAAGTTCTTGGAGTTCATTTTGCAAAAAGCCCTCTTGGACGGAACAACAACACGCCAATGAAGACGACATACGACAGCAGCGCCTTGAGCGAGGGGTTGGTGAAGTGCATGCCCAGTGCTTCAATCACGCCCAACATGAGCCCACCTGCCAGTGCGCCGCCCATGCTGCCAAAACCGCCCAGCGTGATGACGATCAAGGCCGTCACGGTGTAGGGCTCGCCCATCGATGGGGAGATGGTGTAGGCCATCGACAGCAAACACCCAGCCAATCCGGACAGGCCCAGGCCGATGCCAAACATCAAAGGGTGCAAGGTGCGCGTGTTGATGCCCACCAATTGCGCGCCCACTTGCGACTGCATGAGCGCCCGGACGCCTTTGCCCAGCAAGGTTTTTCGCAAAACGATCATCAAGCCCAGGCTGAACACCAAGGCCATGGCAAACACCAACAATTTGTTGCCCGCGAACTGTGCGCCCCCCATGGCGACGGGGTCGGTCATGAAGTCATAGCCCCGAAGCTCCCCTCCCCAAATGGCCGACACCATGTTTTGGATCAGGAACATCAGGCCAAAGGCGACCATCAAACCGCGCGCCTCGAAGATGTCCAGGGTGGGCGATGTCGCATTGAGCCGCCTGAAGCACAGCCAGTGGATCACCAAGCCCAGCAGCATCAGCACCCCAAAGGACACGGGCAACATGAGCAGAGGCGATAAACCGAATTGGGTCTGGACCATCCAGGTGAGGTAAGCCCCCACCATCAAAAATTCACCGTGCGCGATGTTGAGGATGCGCATGAGGCCGTATTGCAAATTCAGCCCCAGCGCGACCAACGCGTAGATGCCGCCAGTGATCAAGCCACTGGCAATGAGCTCCATCCAGGCGGTCACCGACACGGCTTACTTCCAGGTGGGTTTGTTGGTGTTGAGCTTGGCGGTGGCCAATTTGGGTGGCCAGACCACTTCAAACTCGCCGTTCTGCCATTGACTCACGGTGCCAGGTGTCGCGGTGTTTTCACTGCCCGTGAATTTGACGTCACCAATGATGGTCTTGTGGTTGGTGTTGGCGATGTAATCGCGCAAGGCCTTTTTATCGAGGCCCACTTGCTTGACGCCTGCCGTCAGGATCTCCAAGCCAGCCCATGTGTGGCCACTGGCCCAACGGTCGGGTTCTTTGCCCGCAAATTTCTTGGTGTGTGCGTCAAAGTAAGCCTTGGCACCGGGGCTGGTTTTGGCGTTCCAAGAGCCCATGCCCATGACACCTTCGGCGCCGGCAGGGGTCATGACGTTGCGGTACAACTGGAAGGCCGTGCCCACCGAGGCGTAGAAAAACTTGGGGTTGAAGCCCACTTCTTTGGACTGGCGGCTGGCCAAGATGGTGTCGGGTGGGTAGGTGAAGCCCACGAATGCATCCGGGTTCTTGTCTTTGATGGAGCGCAAAACAGGCGACAAGTCTTTCACGCCACCGGGGTAGCTTTTTTCTTCGACCATTTGAATGCCGCTGCCTTGCAACGCCACTTTCAAGGCGGCGTAGTTTTCGAGGCCAAACAGATCGTCCACATAAATGCAGGCAATGGTTTTGACGCCGTTGGCCTTGAACATCTCGACCAAGGCATTGGTCATGGGGGCAGGTTGCTGCAGCAGCAAGAAGAAGTAAGGCAACTTCATCTCGACCAGTTTTCGGCTCAAGGCCGTGGGCGCCAAAAATGGGTAACCAAAACGGTTGGCCAGGGGTGCCACGGCAAAGTTGGCGTTGCTGCCCCAAGGTGGCAAGACCAGATCGACTTTGTCGGAGCCCATGAGCTTTTCATAAGTTCTGACACAGGTTTCCACATCGCTGCGGTCATCGGAGCTGATCAGCTCGATTGGGCGTTTGACGCCTTTGACATCCAAACCACCTGCCGCATTGACCTGTTCTGCCCAGAGCAAGTAATTGGGTTCTTGACTAACTTGCGCGCCCCCGGTCCATGGGCCGGTGCGGGCCATGGCGTAACCGATGCGCACAGGCTTGACCTGAGCACGCAGGGCGGGTGCCAGCGAAGCAGCTCCCAAGGCTGCGGCACCTTGAATCATTTGTCGACGTGTCGTCATGTCTTGTCTCCTGTTGGTGGATCTGCGCAGACCCAGTTGTGTGAAAGAAAACCAACCCGTAACTTACTTGCAAAATGCCCAGCCTGCTGTGCAATTTGTGCACTGTTTCAAGCCCGACACCCCCATGGACATGCGGGTAATCCCTCGGTCTTGCCCGTTGAGGGGGATTTCGGGCGTGTCCATAATGGTTGTTTAAGCAAAAGTCCCATGTCCGAAACCCTGTCCCTGTCCACCGATGCGCTGCCTGTCAAAGACAGGATGGGCCAGTGGTCGGAATGGATCACGCAGCAATTCGGAGGCTTGCAATCCGATCTTTACGGCGACACGGTTTTCGATGGCCACATGCATACCTCCCGTGCGGGCCAGGTCATCTTGACCAAGCTCGAGGCGTCTCGGCACCGGGTGGTCAGAACCCCACAGATGGCCCGAACCAGTGAAGTGCCCTATTTGAAAATCGTGGCACCTTGGCATGGCCAAGCGCAAGTGCATCAAATGCAGCGTGAAGCCAAGGCCGACGTGGGTGGCTGGGTAATTTACGACACCACCACCGCCTATGAAGTGGCCAATCCCAGCCGCGTTGAGCACTTGATCGTCATGGTCCCCAAAGACCAAGCCGCCCAAAGAGGTTTGCGGCTGGAGGGTTTGATGGCCCGGCGTCTGGGTGCGGGGGGCATATCGCGGGTGGCCTTGGAGGCGATGCGCAACACCTACCTGGAGCTGCCTTACATGAGTGACAGCGCCGCGCAAGGTGCGGGCGACTTGATCATTGATCTCGTCAAACTCTCTTTGTCCGAATTGGCGGGCCAAGAAACCGCCATGACCCAGCGCGAGGCTTTGCGCGACAGGATCAGACACCATGTTCACAAGTGCCTCAGAGATCCTGAGCTGAGTGTGGACGGCATAGCGCGAGCCCTCAATTGCAGCCGCAGACATTTGTACAACGCCTTTGAGGGCGAGGGCGAATCGGTGGCGGCTTACATCCAGCGCATGCGCCTTGAGGCTTGTATCAAAGACCTGCAAGCCAGTGCAACCAAGACCCGCGCCATCACCGATATTGCGGTGTCATGGGGGTTTGGCAATCCATCCCACTTCAGTCGTGTTTTCAAAGAGCACACCGGTGCAAGTCCAAGCGACTTTCGAAATCAAAAGACGCCCGTCAAAAACTGACGGCTTTTGTCCTGCCCCAAGTCACATCAGCGCGTAAGTGGTGCTGGCCCGGAAAACGCTTTTGCCATCGTCGGCCCCGGCCAGGTCGATCTCGCCAAAAGCCATGGCCTTGCCTGCCCGCAGCACCCGGGCGGTGACCAGCGCGTCCTGCCCAGACAGTGGTTTCATGAAACTGCTGGACAGCTGCACAGTGCTGCAGGGCCTGAACTGCCCAAAGTGGCTGATGAGTGCCAGCACCATGGCCGTGTCGGCCGCGGCCATCATGGCCTGGCCGCACAGCATGCCCCCCACCCGCGAGAGCTGCTCGCTTTGCGGCAAACGCAGGGTCACGCTGTCGGCGTCAAAGCGCTCGACCTTCAGGTTCAGCGCTTGCACCCAAGGGGCAAACAAATCGGTCAGCGATTGCTGCAAGGTTTCAGTGGTGGTGCTCATGGCAGAAGTTTAAACAGTGCGAAGACGTCGCCCCAACACGGGGGCCCGGCAGCCCTTGCACCCTTTCTGTACTGCGCGCATGGCTGCTTCCCTCCTTGTTCTGGGCGCCGGCATGGTCGGCACCTGCACTGCTTTGCATTTGCCCCATGCCTTTCCACGCGAGCCGGGCTTTTTGCTGAACGTGGCTTTGCGACGTGGCGCCGAAGTGCATTGGCATGCCCGGGGTTTGTGGCAGATGGCCGGGGCGCTGCTGCGCTATCTGCGCCATTCACACCCTCAGCGCCATGCCCAGGCCACCGAGGCCTACAGCCAGCTGATCGCCCACGCCACGGACGAGCACGACCTGCTGATCGCCGCTGCTGGCCATTGAGGCCCGTTCAAAGCACCCGGTAAAAACTCAGATACACCCCATCGGGCGCACGCCGCCCAGTGCCGATGAACTGGCTCTCGCTGAGCCAGGCCCACGTGGGCGTAGTGGCTTCCAGCTTGGGCTGGCAGCGGAAGTAAATCTCGTCAGGGTTGACCGGCTGGCCGTTCATGATGCGTTGGGAGTTTTCCAGCGAGGCCACGCGCAAGGCGGTGTTTTGCACAAACACCCGGCTGCCGTCGTCCAGCTCCATCACGTAACGCGCGTCCAGGTGCGCCTGGGTGCCGCCGTCCAAAATCAGCTGAAAGTCGGCACCACCCGCCAGCACCTTGCCGTTCAGCCGTGGGCCGGTCACGGTGCCACCGGTGATCGGGATCATGCGGCGCAGGCCCGCGGGGGTGTGGCCGACTTCAACGGGCGGGGCAATGGTCACGGCCAAGTCGCAAACGTGTTCGAGTTGGGGTGGGGGCAGCGTCATGGGGGTTCCCTTTAAACTTGGTTTGAATTATCAGGTCACTTCACCCATGCTATCCACCCAAGACAAAACCCGCATCGACGACACCCGCATTGCTTCGGTGCGCCCCCTCATGACGCCTGCGCTGCTCGAAGAGCGGCTGCCCGCATCGCCCGCGCACTTGGCACTGGTGGAGCGCTCGCGGCAAGACATCTCGCATGTGCTGCAAGGCCAGGACGACCGTTTGGTGGTGGTGGTGGGCCCGTGCTCGATCCACGACCACGAGCAGGCGATTGCCTACGCCCGGCTGCTCAAGGCCGAAGCCGACAAACACGCCCAAGACCTGCACATCGTCATGCGCGTGTATTTTGAAAAACCCCGTACCACCGTGGGCTGGAAGGGCTATATCAATGACCCGCACCTGGACGGCAGCTTCGCCATGAACCAGGGGCTGGAGATGGCGCGCAAGCTGTTGCTGGAGATCATTGATCTGGGCTTGCCTGTGGCGACGGAATTTTTGGATTTGCTCAGCCCGCAGTACATCAGTGACCTGGTCACCTGGGGCGCGATCGGTGCGCGCACCACCGAAAGCCAAAGCCACCGCCAGCTGGCCAGCGGCCTGTCGTGCCCGGTGGGTTTCAAGAATGGCACGGATGGCGGCATCAAGGTGGCGGCCGATGCGGTGGTGGCGGCCAAGGCGCCCCATGCCTTCATGGGCATGACCAAGATGGGGCAGGCGGCGATTTTCGAGACACGCGGCAACCAGGACGTGCACACCATCCTGCGCGGCGGCAAAGCGCCCAACTACTCGGCCGCCGATGTCGATGCGGCTTGCAAGGTGCTGGCCGCTTCAGGCATCGCGCCGCAGGTCATGGTCGACGTCTCGCACGCCAACAGCAGCAAGCAGCACGCCAAACAGATCGAGGTAGCGCTCGATGTGGCCGCGCAAGTGGCAGGCGGTGACCGCCGAATCATGGGCCTCATGATCGAAAGCCACCTGAGCGAAGGCCGCCAAGACCTGAAAGAAGGTCAACCCCTTGCCTACGGCGTGTCCATCACCGACGCCTGCATCAGCTTTGCGCAAACCGTGCCGGTGCTGGATGCGTTGGCGCAAGCGGTGCGGCAGCGCCGAAGCCGCCCTTGATCTGCTGCAAAACACGTCACAGTGTCTTGACCACCCTCGCCCGTTGGGCGTAAAGTGGTGTTGCTGACATCGGGAAACCGATCGAAGCATCCTCTGGGGTGCATCCATGCACCCCGCCCATCAGAACGACAACGCTTCTTTTGGGCAAACCTTGGGACGATCCTCTCGTGACGCCCCATCGGCCCGACCAGTTCGCTGGTCGGGTTTGTTTTTTCTGGGGCTTGGGTTTTCGGCAGCCAGCGTCTCATGGCTCGTGCTGCGCCAGATACAGGTGCGTGGGCCATTCGTCCGGCCGAAACATCGGTGTGGTGCGCACGCTTTCCATGTCGACGCCAAAGCGCAAAGCCTCGGACAGGCCGCTCAGGTCATCGGCCAGGGTGGCCAGCAAATCATCGAGTGACAGCAAGCCCATCAAGCGGCCATCGGGCTCGGTGACGAATACGCGCCGCACGCCGTGGTGGTGCATGGCCTGGATGGCTTCGTGTACCGTGGCCGAGCCAGGCACCCGCACCAGGCGCACGCTGCTGTAGGCCCCCACCGCTTGCTCGTCCGGCGCTCGGCCTTGCGCCAACAAATTCACCACCAGATCACGGTCGGTGACCACCCCCACCACACGCACAGGGTCTTGCGGGTCGGTCAGGGCCAGTGCGCCCACATGTTGCGTGCGCATCAGCTCGGCGGCATTTTGCACCGAGGCCTCGGCGCTCAGGGTGAGGGTGTCGCCGCGACACAGTTGGGACAAATGCATGACCTGCTCCTGAAAATGACCACAGCCCACCTTAATCGGGTGGGCTGTGTTTTTTCAGTGCGTGGCCGCACGCGAGCGCAAGGAAGCAGGTGCAGCCCGTTCAAGCTGCGCCCTGCGCAGGCTCAGTCCAGGCTCAGACCAATCTTGCGCGACACGGCGCCCCATTTGGCAAAGTCCTTGGTCACTTTCACGACCGCTTGCTCGGGCGTGCTGCCAATCACGACCTGGTCGGATGCCTTGAGCCGTTCGGTGGCTTCTGGGGTGCGCAGCGCGTCGACCACTGCCTGGCGGAATTTGGCCACGATGTCATCGGGCACTTGTTTGGGGGCCATCAAGATCAGGCTGAAATCGGCCTCGTAGCCTTTCACCCCGGCTTCGTCCATGGTGGGCACTTCGGGCAAAGAGGGCGAACGTGCCTGGCCCGACACCGCCAGTGCCGTCAATTTGCCCGAGCGCACATGCGGCAGCACTGTGGGCCCTGCCAGCAAGCCGCAAGGCACCTGGTTGGCCAGCACGTCTTGCATGGCGGGGGCTGGGCCTTTGTAGGGGATGTGCGTCATCTGCATGCCGGTCATGCTCAGCAGCAATTCGGTGGACAAATGCCCAGGCACACCCGCACCGCCCGAGGCATAGTTCAAGGGCATGTTTTTGGATTTGGCGATCAGCTCGGACACTGTTTTGACGCCCAGCGAAGGGTTGCACACCAAGGTTTGGCTGAACGAAGACAACACGCTGATGGGCTTCAAGTCGTCGAGCTTGAAGGGCATGGATTTGTACACATGCGGGTTCACGGTGAGCAGCGTGTCGGTCGCGAACAAAAAGGTGTAGCCATCGGGCGCGGCACGCGCCACGCTGGCGGCGCCAATGTTGCCACCCGCGCCAGGCTGGTTCTCGATCACGATGGGTTGCTTGAGATTGCCCAGGATTTTTTCGGCGGCTGTGCGCATGACCAGGTCACTGGGGCCGCCGGGTGGGAAGGGAATCACGACTTTGATCGGGCGCTGTGGCCAGCTTTGGGCCAGGGCGGCGCTGCTGGCACACACGGCCAACACCGCGATGGACAAAGTCTGCTGCCAAGAATGGGAAGTCAAATGCATGAACAAATCTCCAACAATACGCTTCATCCTAGCAAAGACCACGATGGATCCCAAGGCTGAAAACCCCTATGACGGCAGTCTCGTGGCGTACTTCGGGCCCAATATCGGCCCGGTGCTGGAATCGGCCTGCTGGGCTCAGTGAAGTGAGGACAAAAACTGCTGCAATTCAGGCGTTTTCGGGTTGGCAAACAGTTCTGCAGGAGAGCCTTGCTCATGCACCAAACCTTGGTGCATGAAGATCACGCGGTCGCTGACTTTGCGGGCAAAGTTCATTTCGTGCGTGACCATCAAGAGCGTCATGCCTTCTTGCGCGAGCGACTCCACCACGGCCAGCACTTCGCCCACCAGTTCGGGGTCGAGCGCAGAGGTGATTTCGTCGCACAACAAAATGCCCGGTGACATGGCCAACGCCCGGGCAATTGCCACGCGCTGCTGCTGACCGCCCGAGAGCTGATCGGGAAAAGCATCGAATTTCTCGGCCAGGCCCACGCGTGCCAGCAGGCGGCGCGCGCTGGCTTCGGTCTCGGCGGCAGGCAACTGTTTGACCAAACCTGGGGCCAGCTGGATGTTTTTGCCCACCGTCAGGTGCGGAAACAGGTTGAAGGACTGGAAGATCATGCCGACCTGCTGGCGCAAGGTGCGCATGGCCGCAGGGTCTGAATACACCAAAGGCTGACCTTGCACGGTCAGGCTGCCGTGCTGAAAGATTTCCAGCCCGTTGATGCAGCGCAGCAGTGTGCTTTTGCCCGAGCCGCTTTTGCCGATGATGGCAATCACTTCGCCCGGCCTCACCTGCAGGTCGATGCCTTTGAGGACTTCGTTGTTGCCATAGGATTTGCGCAGCCCCGAAATGGCGACGGCAGCTGGGGCAGAAGAATCAGCGTTGGACATGGAATTTGCCTTCGAGAGAGCGTGCATACAGGCTGATTGGGTAGCAGATCAGGAAATACATCACAGCCACACAGCTGTAGACCACAAAGGGTTTGAAAGTGGCGTTGGTGATCATGGTGCCGGCCTTGGTCAACTCGACAAAACCAATGACCGAAGCCAGCGCCGTGCCTTTGACGACTTGGACCAAAAAGCCCACGGTGGGCGCGACCGCAATGCGCGCGGCCTGCGGAAAAATCACGTAGTGCAGTTGCTCGATGAAGTTCAGTGCCAGGCTTTGCGCCGCTTCCCACTGGCCTTTGCCAATCGATTTGACACAGCCGTGCCAAATTTCGGTGAGGAATGCGCTGCTGTACAGTGTCAGTGCCACGGCCGCTGCCGTCCAGGCCGAGGTCTCCACGCCCAGCATGGCCATGCCGAAGTACGCCAAGAACAGCTGCATCAGCAAAGGCGTGCCTTGAAAGAGCTGCACATACAGGGCCACCGCTTTTTGCAAGCTGCGGTTGGGTGCGGTGCGGACCACCAGCAGGGCCAGGCCCACCAAGCCGCCGCCCACAAAAGCGATCAAGGACAAAACAATTGTCCAGCGTGCGGCCAGCAACAAGTTGCTGACGATGTCCCACAGAGAGAACTCAACCACGCCGGCCTCCGAACAAGAAGCGTTGGCCGAACCAGTTCAGCGTGGCGCGGGTGGCGATCGACAGCAACAGGTAAATGGCGGTGGCGATGATGAAGGCTTCAAAGGCGCGGAAGTTGCGGCTCTGGATCAGGTTGGCGGCAAAGCTCAGTTCCTCGGTCGAGATCTGTCCGCACACCGCCGAGCCCAGCATCACGATGATGATCTGGCTCACCAGCGCAGGCCAGACGCGCTGCAAGGCGGGCGGCAAAATTACCCATACAAAAGTCTGCTTGCGCGACAGGGCCAAACTCATGGCAGCTTCGATTTGCCCGAGGGGTGTGGTCTGGATGCCGGCCCGCACGATCTCGGCCGAATAGGCCCCGAGGTTGATCACCATGGCAATGACCGAAGACCACTCAGGGCTCAACCGCACACCCATGGCGGGTAAGCCAAAGAAGAGGAAAAAGAGCTGAACGATGAAAGGCGTGTTGCGGATCAGCTCCACATAGGCGGCCACGCCTGGGCGGCTCCAACCAGGCCCTTGCGTGCGTACCCAGGCGCAGCCAATGCCCAACAAAACGCCCAGCACCGCAGACACTGCCGTGAGGCCGAGCGTCAACGCCACACCCTTGACCAACAGGGGCCACTCGGTCAAAACCGCCGCAAAGTCCAACTCAATGGCCATGGTGTCAGCCCTTCTAGTGCTTATTCAGGCAACTGGCCAGCAGGGCGGCCCAGCCACTTTTGCGCCATCTTGTCGATGTCGCCTGACTTCTTGCCGTCAGCAATGATCGCATTGACCTTGGTGCGCAGCGCGTCTTCGCCCTTACCCACGCCGATGAAGTTAGGACTGTCTTTGAGCAGCAGCTTGTACTCGGTGTTGAGCTGAGGGTTCTTTTGCATCATCACGCCCGCCACCGAAACGCCAGTGGCCAACAATTGGGTTTGGCCTGCGACGAAAGCCGAGACGGTGGCGTTGTTGTCTTCAAAGCGTTTGATCTCTGTGCCCGAAGGGGCCACCTTGGTCAACTCCTGGTCTTCCAAAGCGCCGCGAGTGGCCGCCACGGTCTTGCCTGCCAAATCGGCCATGGATTTCACATTGATGCTTTTGGGGCCGTAAATGCCTTGGAAGAACGGCGAGTAGGCCGCAGTGAAGTCGATCACTTTTTCACGCTCGGCGTTTTTACCTAAGGTGGAGATGACCAGATCGGCCTTTTTGGTCTGCAAGTAGGCGATGCGGTTGGCGCTGGTCACAGGCAGCAATTCGATCTTCACGCCCATCTTGGCGGCGATGTAATTGGCCATGTCAATGTCCAGGCCTTGTGGCTTGAGGTCGATGCCGACAAAGCCATAAGGCGGGAAGTCGGTCGGGATGGCGATCTTGATCAGCTTGGCTTTTTGAATGTTGTCCAGGGCGGCTTGGGCGTGACTGGCACCGGCCAGAGTCAAGAGGCTGGCGGCCACGGCGGTGGACAAGACAAGGCGTTTCGAGAGTTTCATAGCAAGGCTCCTAGGTAAGTGGAAGGTGAGGTTGGAGAAGGGGGTTTTAGGGATGCGATTCGGCCCGTTTTGGGTGGTGAAGCACGGGCAGCACTCATGGGCGCCAATGCCAGACGCAACTCGGCCAGCGGGTCAGCAGGTGCGGCGTTGATCTTCAAGGCCGATTGCACCTGGCCTATGTGCTCAGCCATCAGTTGTTCGGCGGTTTCTTTGTCACCACGCTCGAGGGCTTGCACGATCTCGATGTGTTCCTGACAGGACTTCACCGCGTCGTGACTGGACTGGTAGAGCATGGCGATCAGGGTGGTGCGGGCTGTGAAGTCGCGCAGCGTGTCGGCCAGCAGCTGGTTACCCAAGCACTCGGCCAGGCACACATGAAAGTCGCCAAGCAAAAAACTGCGACGCCCCACATCGTCTTGTTTGAGTGCAGTTTTCTCTTGCTGGATGTGCTGCTTCAGGCGCTTGAGGGTGGTCTTGTCCATGGTCCCGGCGCTGCGAATCAGGCCGGTTTCGATCACCCTGCGGGCTTCAAAGGCCTCACGGGCTTCGGTCTTGGAGGGTTGCACCACATACCAGCCCCGGCGTGAGCTGACCTGTACGATGCCGCGTGCGGCCAGTTGCATCAGTGCTTCGCGCACCAGGGTGCGGCTGCAGTCAAACAACATCGACAAAGCCTGCTCCCCCAAGCGTGCGCCGGGCATCAGCTTTTGGGCCAGGATCGCTTCCACGATCCGGTCGGCAATGTCTTTGGAGTTCACAACCAGGGATTCCTTTGCTTGAACCTCTAGCGAATACCGTGCCACTTGTATTGGCAGCTTGTATGCAAGATTTGTGCATCATAGGTGTGCGCAAATCACTTGTGGCTCATGGATTTCCCTTGCTTGGTGCACGGGCATGCACCAATTTGCGTTGTTTGCGGGCTCCAAAACAAAAGGGCCTGACGGGAACGACCCGTCAAGCCCTTAGAGGAAGGGGTGGGGCTTATCCCGGCAGTCCCACAAACACGTTCTGCACGTCGTCGTTGTTGTCGATCGCGCCCAAGAAGGCTTCGACTTCTTCGAGTTGCTCGGCGCTCAGCTTGGCCGGGTCGACCGGGTTTTTGGGCTTGTAGCCCAGCTTGGCCGACACCACGGTGAAGCCGTGTTCGGGCAGGGCGCGGCTGACCAGGTCCAAGTCGGTGGCTTCGGTGATGAACACCGTCATGCCGTCTTCGTCGGTCGGTTCAAAATCTTGCGCCCCTGCTTCGATGGCGGCCAATTCGGGGTCGGCCCCGGCCTGGGTGGGTTCGGCTTCGATGAACCCCACATGGTCGAAGTCCCAGGACACCGAGCCCGAGCTGCCTTGTTGACCCTTGCGGAACAGCACGCGCATTTCAGAGGCGGTGCGGTTCACGTTGTCGGTCAGCACCTCGATCATCACCGGCACTTGGTGCGGGGCAAAGCCTTCGTAAATCACGCGGTCAAAGCTCACGGCATCGCCCAAGAGGCCCGCACCCTTTTTAATGGCGCGCTCCAGCGTTTCCTTGGGCATGGACACTTTGCGGGCTTGCTCGACCACCAGCCGCAGGCGCGAGTTGGCGGCCGGGTCGGCGCCATTGCGGGCTGCGATCATGATGTCTTTGGCCAGGCGACCAAACAATTTGCCTCTGGCATCTGCTGCCTGTGCCTTGCCTTTGGCTTTCCACTGCGCGCCCATGGGTTTTTCCTAGGTTGGGGAGGGTGCATTGAGGGCACCCACCGGGTCAATCGGGCACCAAATCCAAGGGCTTGGCGCATCTGTCGAGGGGTGTCAGTTTAATCGCCCGGCTGTGGGCCTGATCCCGGCGCGCTGTCTGCGACCGCTGTGGGTGATATCCAGTAAGAAAATCAGAGGGGCTTTTGAGATAAAGTCTCGGGCTAAACCGCCTTAAAAGGGCAGTTTTCGACATGGTTCGACATACCGCCGAACGACGCATACCTACATCCTGACAACGAGAGTACCCATGGCTGCAGACAAATCCAAGATCATTTACACCTTGACGGACGAAGCCCCTTTGCTGGCGACAGCTTCGTTCTTGCCGATCATCCGCACCTTTGCTGCGCCTGCGGGCATCGAAGTGGCAGAGAGCGACATCTCTGTCGCGGCCCGCATTTTGGGTGAGTTTTCGGATTTGCTGCCCCCTGAGCAACGCGTGACCAACAACCTCGCTGAATTGGGCAAGCTGACCCTCAAGCCCGAAGCCAACATCATCAAGCTGCCCAACATCAGCGCCTCCGTGGGCCAGTTGACGGCAGCCATCAAAGAATTGCAGGCCAAGGGTTACGCCCTGCCCGACTATCCAGAAAATGCCAAGACCGACGAAGAAAAGGCCTTGAAGGCCCGCTACAACAAATGCACTGGCTCGGCCGTGAACCCCGTGCTGCGTGAAGGCAACTCGGACCGCCGTGCACCCCGCGCCGTGAAAGAGTTTGCCCGCAAGAACCCCCACAGCATGGCCGAATGGAGCCAGGCATCGCGCTCGCACGTTTCACACATGCACGCGGGCGATTTCTACCACGGCGAAAAATCCATGACCCTGGACCGCGCCCGTGATGTGAAGATGGAGCTGATCACCAAGAGCGGCAAAACCATCATCCTCAAACCCAAAGTTTCCTTGCTCGACCGTGAAGTCATCGACAGCATGTTCATGAGCAAAAAAGCGCTGCTCGAGTTCTATGAAAAAGAAATCGAAGACGCACACAAAACCGGTGTGATGTTCTCACTGCACGTCAAAGCCACCATGATGAAGGTCTCGCACCCCATCGTGTTCGGTCACTGCGTCAAGATTTTCTACAAAGAAGCGTTTGCCAAACACGGTGCGTTGTTCAAGGAATTGGGTGTCAACGTGAACAACGGCATGGCCGATCTTTACGCCAAAGTCGCCACCCTGCCCCAATCCAAGCAAGACGAGATCAAGCGCGATCTGCACGCCTGCCACGAAGGCCGCCCCGAGTTGGCCATGGTGGACTCTGCCAAAGGCATCACCAACTTCCACTCACCCAACGACGTGATCGTGGACGCGTCCATGCCCGCCATGATCCGCAACGGCGGCAAGATGTGGGGCGCCGATGGCCGCTTGAAAGACGTCAAGGCCGTGATGCCCGAGTCGACTTTTGCCCGCATTTACATGGAGATGATCAACTTCTGCAAATGGCACGGCGCGTTCGACCCCAAGACCATGGGCACGGTGCCCAACGTCGGCTTGATGGCCCAGCAAGCCGAAGAGTACGGCTCGCACGACAAAACCTTTGAAATCTCTGAAGACGGCGTGGCCAACATCACCGACCTCAATACCGGTGAAGTGCTGCTGAGCGAAGACGTGGAAGAAGGCGACATCTGGCGCATGTGCCAAGTCAAGGACGCCGCCATCCGCGACTGGGTCAAGCTGGCCGTGACCCGTGCCCGCAATTCCGGCATGCCGGTGGTGTTCTGGCTCGACCAGTACCGCCCGCACGAAGCCCAGCTGATCACCAAAGTGAAGATGTACCTGCACGAGCACAACACGGCGGGTTTGGAAATCCAGATCATGAGCCAGGTGCGTGCCATGCGCTACACCCTCGAACGTGTGGTCCGTGGCTTTGACACCATCAGCGCCACGGGCAACATCCTGCGCGATTACCTCACCGACTTGTTCCCGATCATGGAGTTGGGCACCTCGGCCAAGATGCTCTCCATCGTGCCTTTGATGGCCGGCGGCGGCATGTACGAAACCGGTGCGGGCGGCTCGGCCCCCAAGCACGTGCAGCAACTGGTCGAAGAAAACCACCTGCGCTGGGATTCCTTGGGCGAGTTCTTGGCTTTGGCCGTGTCTTTCGAAGATTTGGGCCTCAAGACCGGCAACAAGAAAGCCGGTGTTTTGGCCAAAACCCTGGATGCTGCCACCGGTAAACTGCTCGACAACAACAAGAACCCGTCGCCCAAGACCGGACAGCTTGACAACCGGGGCAGCCAGTTCTACTTGGCCATGTACTGGGCGCAGGAATTGGCCGCGCAAACCGAAGACGCTGCACTGGCTGCCCAGTTTGCACCTTTGGCCAAAGCCTTGACCGACAGCGAACAGAAGATCGTGGAAGAGCTCAATGCCGTGCAGGGCAAGCCTGTGGACATTGGCGGCTACTACATGCCTGACCAAGTCAAGCTGGCCGCCATCATGCGCCCCAGCGCGACCTTCAATGCGGCGCTGGCTTCGGTCAAGGTCTGAGGCGAAGCGGGCTCAGCGGTCGGCATACCGCTGAGTTGCTGGCCGCAGTGCTGACAGGGCGCTCAAAACCCAAGCCACGCAGGTTCCTGCGTGGCTTTTTTCTTGCTGGCTCAGTGGCTGTAGGCCAAGCCCAGCGCCACGCCACCAAACAAATCGCCTTCGAGCAACGGCACACCCGCAAATTCGGCTTGCAACGCGGCCTGAAAAGTGAGCAATGCCGAGGAGCCCCCTGTCAGGTAAATCGTGTTCAGTGAGGCATCTGTCAGGCCTGCGCGCAAGACACATTCGCGCGCACAGGCCACAGTGCGGGCCAGCAAGTCGTGCAAATGCGACTGCATGTCGCTTACACCCAGACGCGCTTGCAAGTCGCGCTCGATCACGGACAGCGCAATGCCGGTGTCGGCTTGGTTCATGGAACAGCGGATCTTGGCCTGTTCGACTTCGTGTGCCATCAGGTGCCCGTGGCGCTCGGTGAGCACGCGCATCAAGCGTTCGTGCAAATGCAGATCGCTGTAGTTGCTGCGCAAGGTTTGGGCGTGGGCGATGGCTTTGGGCTGGTATTGCCAATGGATCAGGTGCCAGGTGGCCAGGTCAAAAAACACCCGGCTTGGTACCTCGCGCTGCTCGGGCCCCAAGTGTTTGTAACCCAGCAGGGGCATGACCTGCGCCAGGTTGAGTTGGCGGTCAAAGTCGGTGCCGCCGATGTGCACACCTGCGGTGGCCAAAATATCCTGGCTGCGGTCCGTGCGGGTCATCCGGCCTGGCCCCAGGCGAACCACGGTGAAGTCCGAGGTGCCGCCACCCAAGTCGACCACCAGCACGGTGGTTTCTTGGGTCAGGCGCTGCTCGTAGTCCAGTGCGGCGGCAATGGGTTCGAGCTGAAACGACACTTCGTCAAAGCCTACCGCCTCGACCGCCTGTCGCAGCGAGGCTTCGGCTTGGGCATCGCGCAGGGGGTCGTCGTCCACAAAGTGCACCGGGCGGCCCATCACCACACGGCGCGGGGCGCTGCCCAGGCTTTGGGTGGCGCGTTCGCGCAGGTTCGCCAAAAAAGTACCGATGATGTCCTGAAAACTGATTTGCTGGTGGCCGATCTGCGTGGTCTCCAGCAAGAGCGGGCTGCCCAACAGGCTCTTGAGCGAGCGCATCAAACGGCCCTCAGTGCCCTCCAGGTAATGCCCGATGGCGTCACGCCCGAAATGCGTGCGGCCGTCTTCGGCGTTGTAGAACACGGCCGTGGGCATGGCCATGGCCTCGCCTTCGAGCGCAATCAAACGGGCGTGGCCTTGGGGCCCAAGCCAGGCGATGGCCGAATTGGAGGTGCCGAAATCAATGCCGAGCGTGCCGGCGGGGGAAGACATCATGGGTGGGAGAGTGCAGACAGAAGCCAAGGGTGGCCGTGAAAAAGCGGCTTATTCGAGACGCTTTGAAGACCGGGCATTCTGCCACCAAGCGAGGCCTTCCGTTGTCGAGCGAACCTCACGGGTGCCGGTGCACTGTAGGGCCTTGCTGCCATGAGATTCGATGGCTGCGTGGTGACGGGATTCCCAAACGCTGATCAATGGACGAATTTGATCCGCACACACAACTGATAACCCACGCCCCATACTGATTTGATGGCCGGTTCGTCGCCGGCGACCTGGATGCTTTTGAATTTCTTGCGCAAACGGGCAATCAACTCCTCCAAGGCGTGTTTGCTCATCAGGGCATCATCGTCCTCGTCGGCAAACAAATCGCACAGCACACCGGACTCCAGCGTGTTGTCCTTGGCCTGAACGAGGGCCAGCAAAATGGTTTTTTCTTTGCTGGTCAAGCGCAGTTTCAGATCCTGGTCCGGTCCGAGCAAGGTCCGATCGCGCAAACTCAGTGACCACTCCTTTGCCGTATGCGACTGTTTCAGGCGACGCCCCAAATTTTGCAGTACCAAAACCAGCTCATCTGGTGACACCGGCTTGGTCATGTACAGATCTGCGCCACCTTGTTTGTAGCCCGCAATCCGGTCGTTCAAAGCCACCCTGGCGGTCATGATCACAATGCCCGCATCGGGCCGTGACTGTCGCACACGCCGGCACAAACTCAAGCCGTTTTCACCGGGCAGATTCAGGTCGATCAGGTAAAGGTCGAAGGCAATGCGTGCGTTCAGATCGTCCAAACCCGGTGCGCTGTTGGCCGCGTGCACCTCAAAGCCATGCGCGCGCAGATGCACTTCGATTTCTTCGCGCAGCAAACGGTCGTCCTCCACCAAGGCCAGAACCAAAGGCCAAGGCGCGTCTCGGGTGTCAGGGTACTGGTCGTTCAACGGGGAAATCTCACTTCAAAGACCACATCGTGCTCCATTTTTTGGTACCGCACCCGGGCGCCCATCTTTTGCGCTGCGGAATTGACCAAGCTCAGGCCAATGCCCATGCCCGGGCTGTTCTGAAAACTGGGGTGGCGGTAGTAGCGCTCAAACAAACGCGCCTCATCTGGGTGATTCTCGGCAGCTACGCGGTTGCTGATTCGAAAACAGGTCACGCTCTCGGTCTCATCCTGAATGGTGATTTTGATTTTGCCCTCAGCCGCATATTTGACGGCGTTGCTCACCAGGTTTTCAATGATCAAGGCCAAAAAGTGGGGCGCAGCACGAAACACCACACCCTCCTGAATATCGAGTTCAAAACGATCGGGCTCGCGGTACTCCTGCATCACCACGTTCATCAGTTCGATGGCCGAGACGGTTTCTTCCGATCCGCGCGCCTGCATGCGTTCAATTTTGTTGGACATGGCCACATGCTCGATCATCGCGTCCATGCGCTCCACCGAGGCGTTGATGTGAAGAATCCTTTCTGCAGAATCATTGGGCACCAAGGCCATTCTTTTGAGCGAAGCCATGGCAAATTTGATGGTGCTCAATGGCGTTTTCAATTCATGCGTCAGCATGTCAATCAGGTCGCGGCGTTCCTTTAACCCTTCCTCGTGGACTTTGGACTCCGCCACCTGGATCTGCAAGGCCTGAAGCTCCAGAATTTTTTTGCGGTTGCGGGCGCTTTTTTCAGTTGCCACCAGCCAGAAAACAACGATACCAATGAAAATCCCGTTGAATCGCAGATCACCGCTGGTCTGCGCTAAATTGTATTGATCACGCCAGTCCTGGGTGTGCAAATTGTAGGGAAACCCCAAAACGATGATGAGTAAAAACAAGACCCATCCTGATGTGAAAATCCAACGGCCTGGCATGGGCTCACGAACTGTCCGAGCCCCCCAGATCTGGATGAAGGGGCAGAAAAAACCGACGATGTAGTTCATCAAGCCTGCCTCTGTTTCGTACCCAGACAAAACAAGCAGAAGGTTCAGGCCGCATACCCACAGCACAGCGGCAATCCATCGCGCGTAAGCCCTAGTGGGCTTGTAAGCAGACACCACCACCCAGGCCAAAAGCACGGTCATCGCCATCCGCATCACCAGCGCCAAGCCAGCCAAGGTGTTCGGTTGAACCGCCGCCAGCAGTCCCCCGCCTTGGGGTAAAACACCGGAAAAAGCGCAAATCGACAGCACAACCGCCGTTTGAAAACCGCAAAAAACCAGCAACAACCGTGAGCGTTCGAAGAGGAAAAACAGCACCGAAAGCATCAACAATGCGATCGAAAGGTTCAAAGCGGTGTTGACGCTTTTGATGGCAGCAATCGATGACTGCAGCGCATCGTCGGCAGTCATCACTTCAGTGCGCACAATGCGCACAGAGGTTGTTTCAACTTTCAGATAGGCGAAGTTCGCATCGGCATTCAACGTGTTGAATTCAAAACAGTGCTGCAGTTCAATGCAAACTTTTTTCTTTGGCGCTTGCAACTCGCCCCCAAGTTGTGGGGTCCAGTGCCCGGCGTTTTGTTGAAAGAAAGTCAAACGGTCCAAAGAATAAGGCTCGACCCTCAACACCAGCGGTGCCGCCAGGTCAGTCGATGAAAACGCCGAGGGGTCTTTCAGCCGAATCCGAAGCCATGTTTCACCTCGGCTAAACCCCAGGCGCAGTTGACCCCGATACGGTTTGAAGTCTTGCGTTTGGACGGTCTCGAGGGTGTGCTTTTGTTGATCATCGTGAAAATAAGCCGTTTCGATTTCAAAGCGGTCCTGCCCTGCAAGCAAGGACCATTGAAAAAACAATAACAGGAAAAGACAACACAAGCGTTTCATGGATGCTTGGAATCATAAAAGTTTGACAGGGCATAAACCGCTTTTTTGTCAATTCACATCAAATGCTGGCTCGAAAGTGAGAGCAAGTGTGAGCATTTGCAGTCATCCAGCCACGAACGCCCGCTGAGTTGTGAGCTTCTGTGTGTTTTCATGATCTTTGATGTGGGGTCGAACGAGGACGGTTGTTAAATTCCAAACCGCTATCTCCACCCATTCTTTTGAGATCCTCACCATGCCTTCACTGAAACAGCTTGAGCAGCAAAAAGCGGAGCTTGATTTGAAAATCACCCAGTCATTGGAAGTCTTGAAAAAGATGGACCATGAATTGGAGCAGGCCAGATTGCGCCAGCAGGCCATCGAACAAGGCACGGCCCAGATCATGGCGGTGATGGAAAAGTACAACTTGACGCAAGAGGACATTTTTCCGAACAGCACAGTCAAAGTTGGCAGCGTCAAGTACAAGGAGTCGCAAACCCTGGCCGAAATGCGTCAATATTTCAACCGCCGTTGAAGGGAAAATGGGCTCGCAAAAAGACAGCTTGCCCGCATCCAAATGACCAAAGCATGAATGACTGTGGACCGCCCTCAGTGCGGATGCGCTTGAGGCCTTGCTCATCGGTAGTCTTTGACCATCGCCCACGGCCCACTTTGGGCCTGAGATTTTTTCGTTGTATGCCGATGCGCTGGGCCATCCCTCTGGCCTGGAAATGCCAGCCCACCGCCTATCTGGCCGGTGGCCCCTTAACGAGGTGCAGGTGGATAGGCGCTGGGCAACCTGAACAAAGATGACCGTTTGCCCTGTGTGGGCCTGATCGCGGTGGCGACCTCAGCGCTTGAATACCCTTGGGTTTTTGGTATAGATTCGGTAGGTTTTAAACCAGTTCAACGCCATGACCGACATCTCTACCGACACACCCTCTCGCCCCGCACTGCCCGACCGCCTCTCGATCGACACCCGCAGTCCGCACCATGTGCGCGGCGTCTTCGAGCACGACATCGGCATCCGCTTCAATGGCAAAGACCGCACCGACGTGGAGGAATACTGCATCAGCGAAGGCTGGGTGCGCGTGCCTGCTGGCAAAACGTTGGACCGCAAGGGCCAGCCCTTGCTGATCAAACTCAAAGGCCAAGTCGAAGCGTATTACCGTTGAGGTGTGCATGAACGTTCCCACCGGAAAACTTCCACTCGAAGGCCTGCGCGTTGTCGAGTTCACCCACATGGTCATGGGCCCCACCTGCGGCATGGTGCTGGCCGACATGGGGGCCGAGGTCATCAAGGTCGAGCCGATCGAGGGCGATCGCACGCGGCACTTGCTGGGTTCGGGGGCGGGTTTTTTTCCGATGTTCAACCGCAACAAAAAGAGCATCCAGCTCAACCTGCAGTCACCAGAAGGTGCCGATGTGGCACGGCGCCTGTGCGCCACCGCCGATGTGGTGGCCGAGAACTTCAAGCCCGGCTCGATGGCCAAGTACGGCCTGGACTACGCCAGCCTGTCGGCCAAGCACCCTCAATTGATTTACGCCAGCCTCAAAGGTTTTTTGCCCGGTCCTTACGACCACCGAACGGCGCTCGACGAGGTGGTGCAGATGATGGGCGGACTGGCCTACATGACGGGGCGCCCCGGCGACCCGCTACGCGCAGGCACCAGCGTGAATGACATCATGGGTGGGATGTTCGGCGCGATTGGCGTGCTGGGCGCGCTGATCCAGCGCGGCATCACGGGCCGCGGGCAAGAGATCCAGTCCGCGTTGTTCGAGAACAATGTGTTCTTGGTGGGGCAGCACATGCTGCAGTACGCCATCACCGGCCAAGCGGCCGAGCCCATGCCCAACCGCATTTCAGCCTGGGCGGTGTACGACGTGTTCACCGTCAAGAGCGGTGAGCAAATCTTTTTGGCCGCCGTGAGCGATGCGCAGTGGGCCACCTTTTGTGACGTGCTGGGCTTTGCCGACCTGAAAGCCGACCCGCGCTACTTTGACAACAACGCCCGCGTGTCCTTGCGCGCCGAGTTGATCCCCGAACTGCGCAGCCGTCTGGAGGCTTTCACCGCGGCCGAACTGACGGCCATTTTTGAAAGAGCCGGTCTGCCCTTTGCGCCTATTGTCAAGCCCGAAGAGTTGTTTGACGATCCGCACCTTCAGGCCACCGGCGGCTTGGCCGATGTGCGCCTGACCGATGGTGCCAAGGCGGGGCAAAGCGCCCCGGCTGCTCTGTTGCCTTTCACCATGGGTGGCCAGCGTTTGGGGGTTCGGCTGGAGCCGCCGTTCCAAGGCGAAAACACCGATGAACTGCTGCGTGGTCTGGGTCTGAGTGCTGTAGACATTGATCAACTGCGCGCATTAAAAGCCGTGGCCTGAAACGTGTTGTCTTGCTGAACCTGTCGATGTCCCTCACAATCAACGCATGTCCATCCAGGTCTTGATTTTCGGTATCCACCTCGCGCGCAGCACGCGGGGCAAACCTTGCGCACCGCCGCAGGCTTCTTAACCCCCCCCCTTTTTGTTGGACCGATTTCAATTCGGGCCCCGCTCACTTTGCAGCGCGGCCCGGTTCATTGCTGGAGATTTTCATGGCCGATTTGTTTGACAACCCCATGGGCCTGTGTGGCTTCGAGTTCGTCGAGTTTGCATCCCCCGTCGCCAACACCCTGGAGCCCTTGTTTGAAAAGATGGGCTTTTCTTTGGTGGCCAAGCACCGATCCAAAGATGTGGTGCTGTACCGCCAAGGCGACATCAACTTCATCGTCAACCGCGAGCCCAAAAGCCTGGCCGGCTACTTTGCCGCCGAGCACGGGCCGTGTGCCTGTGCGTTGGCGTTTCGCGTGAAAGACTCGCACAAAGCCTATGAGCGTGCACTGGCCATGGGCGCTCAACCGGTGGAGGTGCCCACTGGCCCGATGGAGCTGCGCTTGCCCGCCATCAAGGGCATTGGTGGCGCGCCTTTGTATTTGATCGACCGCTTTGAAGACGGCAAAAGCATTTACGACATCGACTTTGAATTCATCGACGGCGTGGACCGCCACCCGCCCGGTCACGGCTTCAAGCGCATCGACCACATGACGCACAACGTCTACAAAGGGCGCATGGCTTACTGGAGTGGTTTTTACGAAAAGCTGTTCAACTTCCGCGAGATCCGCTACTTCGACATCCAAGGCACCCACACGGGCCTGACCAGTCGCGCCATGACCGCGCCCGACGGCATGATCCGCATCCCGCTGAATGAAGAGTCGGGCAAGACCGGGGGCCAGATCGAAGAATTTTTGATGCAGTTCAACGGCGAGGGCATCCAGCACATCGCGCTCTTGACCGACGACCTCTTGAAAAGCGTGGACGCGCTGCAAATGGCGGGCATTCCGCTAATGACCGCGCCCAACGACATCTATTACGAGATGCTCGAAGAACGCCTGCCGGGCCATGGCGAGCCGGTGCCCGAGTTGCAGGCGCGCGGCATCCTGATGGACGGATCAACCGCCAATGGTGAAAAGCGTTTGCTGTTGCAAATCTTCAGTCAGACCTTGCTGGGCCCCGTGTTCTTCGAGTTCATCCAGCGCAAAGCCGATGAAGGCTTTGGCGAAGGCAACTTCAAGGCGCTGTTTGAGAGCCTGGAGCGCGATCAGATTCGGCGTGGGGCGATACAGGTGGATCAAGCCTGAGAGGTCAGCTGCCGTTGCACACCCGCAGCACCTGTTCGCCATAGGCCTCGAGCTTTTTGACGCCCAGCCCGCTGATGCCTTGCAGGTCTTGCAAGCTTTGCGGGGCGGCTTCGGCAATGGCGGCCAGGGTGGCGTCGTGGAAGATCACATAGGCCGGCAGGTTGTGCTCTTTGGCCACTTCGGCGCGCCAAGCCTTGAGGTTGATGTAACGCACCATCGCGTCTTGGCCCAAATTGGCCGCCGCTGGCCCCGGTGCACTGCGTGTGCGGGCCTTTTTGTCGCTGCGCTGGCTGGTGCTCTCGCGCAATTGCACCGGCACATCGCCTTTGAGCACGGCGCGTGAGGCTTCGGTCAGGTGCAAGGTGCTGAAACCGTCTTCGGTGTGCACATGCAGCGCACCAATGGCGATCAACTGGCGCATCACAGCGCGCAGTTGTTGCTCGCTGTAATCCGCGCCCAGCCCAAAGGTGCTGATGCTTTCATGGCCGCGCTGCACCACTTTCTCGGTTTTCTTGCCACGCACGATGTCCATGGTGTGGCCCGCACCAAAGCTGTGGCCACTGCTTTGTTGGCAGCGGTACACGGTGGACAGCAGTTTGCGCGCGGCATCGGTACCGTCCCAGACCTCTGGGGGTTGAAGGCAGTTGTCGCAGTTGCCGCAATAGGGCATGTACACGCCTTGTCCAGCGTCTGTTTGACCCGGATAGGTTTCGTCAAAATATTTCAGCAATCGAACACGGCGGCAGTCGGTCGCCTCGGCCAGACCCAGCAACGCATCGAGCTTGCCGCGCATGACCTGCTTGAACTCTTCACCCGCCGGGCTCTCGTCGATCATGCGGCGCTGGTTGACCACGTCTTGCAGGCCATAGGCCATCCACGCGTCCGACGCCAAGCCGTCGCGCCCGGCACGGCCTGTTTCTTGGTAGTAGCCCTCGATGTTCTTGGGCATGTCCAGGTGCGCCACAAAGCGCACATCGGGTTTGTCGATGCCCATGCCGAACGCGATGGTGGCCACCATCACCACGCCTTCTTCGCGCAAAAATTCGTTTTGGTGGCGCTGGCGCACCGCCGCGTCCAGGCCTGCGTGGTACGGCAGCGCATGGATGCCCGACTCGACCAGCATGGCCGCGATCTCTTCGACCCGCTTGCGCGACTGGCAATAGACCACACCCGCTTCTTCGGGGTGCTCGCGTTCGATGAAGCGCAGCAATTGGGTGCTGGCGTCTTTTTTCTCGACGATGGTGTAGCGGATGTTGGGCCGGTCAAAGCTGCTGATGAACAGCTCGGCGCCTTCCAATTGCAAGCGCTCGACGATGTCGGCACGGGTCAGCGCATCGGCCGTGGCCGTGAGCGCCACACGCGGCACGCCGGGGTAGCGCTCGTGCAACACCGTCAGGCCCCGGTACTCGGGCCGGAAGTCGTGGCCCCATTGGCTCACGCAATGGGCTTCATCGATGGCGAACAGGCTCAGCAGCCCGCGTTCGAGCAAGGAGTCCATTTGGGCCAGAAAGCGCCCATGGGTCACGCGTTCAGGTGCTGCGTAGAGCAGCGTGATCTCACCGCGCATCAGTCGGCGTTCGATGTCCTGCGCTTCTTCGCTCGTCAGCGTGGAGTTGAGGAAGGCGGCGTTCACGCCCGCTTCGTGCAACGCACCCACCTGGTCGTGCATCAGCGCAATCAAGGGCGACACCACCACCGTGATGCCCTGGCCTGCCCGTTGGCGAGCGATGGCCGGAATTTGGTAGCACAGCGACTTGCCACCACCCGTGGGCATGAGCACCAGCGCATCGCCCCCTGCCGCCACATGGTCGATGATGGCTTGCTGGGGGCCGCGAAAGGCATCGTAGCCAAAGACTTCGCGCAGGATGGGGAGGTGGGGGGACACGTTCGGTGTGACAGCTTTGGGTGAGGGGTGATTGTCCGCTATTGGGCGGCTTGATTTTGGCGGGTGTTGTGAGGGTGGGCGGGGGCGGGCACAGGGTTCCTCATGAGGCGGGGGTACGCCAAAATCGTCACCCCGTGCCCGCCCCCTTCCAAACGCCCCCCGACTGAGACAGCTCTCTCCCTCTATTGACAGCGTTACCATCCTTCCCCATGCACACCTCTGCCCTTGTTCTGTTTTCCGGTGGCCAAGACTCCACCACCTGCCTGGCCCATGCCTTGAGCCGCTATGAGCGCGTTGAAACATTGGCTTTTGACTACGGCCAGCGCCACAAAGTCGAGCTGGACGCGCGTTTGAACGTGCTGGCGGCCCTGAAGGCGCGGTTTCCGGCCTGGGCCCCAAAAATGGGCGAGGACCATTTGCTGGACGCCAGCATCCTGGGCCAGATCAGCGAAACGGCATTGACCCGCGACACCGCCATCGCCATGGAAAGCTCGGGTCTGCCCAATACCTTTGTGCCCGGGCGCAACCTGTTGTTCCTGACGCTGGCCGCCGCTTTGGCCTACCGCCGGGGCTTGCAAGTGATCGTCACGGGGGTGTGCGAGACCGATTTTTCGGGCTATCCCGACTGCCGCGACGACACCATGAAGGCCATGCAGGTGGCCCTGTCGCTGGGCATGGACCGCAAGCTGCTGATCGAAACCCCGCTCATGTGGATCGACAAGGCCCAAACCTGGCAACTGGCGCACGATTTGGGCCACAAGGCCGATGCCCACGGTGGCGGACCGGCCTTGGTGGACCAGATCGTCGAGCACAGCCACACCTGCTATCTGGGTGACCGCAGCCAGCGCCATGCTTGGGGTTATGGCTGCGGCCAGTGCCCCGCGTGTGAGCTGCGGGCGTCGGGGTTTGAGCGATTTCAAAAGGCTTGAAACCCGGACTTTTACAATACGGGTCATGAAGACCCCTGTTTACACCCGCGCCCAAGCGCTGCCCGCGATCCTGAACACCCGCATCGCCATCCTGGACGGGGCCATGGGCACCATGATCCAGCGTTTCAAATTGTCGGAGGCCGACTACCGGGGCGAACGTTTCAAGGACTTCCCCAAAGACGTCAAGGGCAACAACGAGTTGCTCAGCCTGACCCGTCCCGACGTGATCCGCGACATCCACGAAGGCTATTTGGCCGCCGGTGCCGACCTGATCGAGACCAACACCTTTGGCGCGACCACCGTGGCCCAGGCCGACTACGACATGCAGCACCTGGCCCGCGAGATGAACCTGCAGTCCGCCAAGATAGCCCGAGCGGCCTGCGACAAGTTCTCCACCCCCGACAAACCCCGTTTTGTGGTCGGCGCCTTGGGCCCCACGCCCAAGACCGCCAGCATCAGCCCCGACGTGAACGACGCCGGGGCCCGCAACGTGACCTTTGAAGAACTGCGCGCCGCTTATTACGAACAGGTGGAAGCCTTGGTCGAAGGGGGCTCCGACGTGTTGCTGGTGGAGACGATTTTTGACACGCTCAACGCCAAAGCGGCGCTGTTTGCCATCGAAGAATTCTTTGAAGCCAGTGGTGAGCGCCTGCCCCTCATCATCAGCGGCACCGTGACCGATGCTTCGGGCCGCATCCTGAGCGGCCAGACCGTGACCGCTTTTTGGCACAGCGTGCGCCACGCCCAGCCCCTGGCCATTGGCCTGAACTGCGCCTTGGGCGCGACGCTGATGCGCCCTTACATCCAGGAGCTGAACAAGGTGGCGGGTGATACGTTCATCAGCTGCTACCCCAACGCGGGCTTGCCCAACCCGATGAGCGACACCGGCTTTGACGAAACGCCCGAGGTGACCAGCCGCCTGCTGCACGAATTTGCCGCCGAGGGCTTGGTCAACATTGTGGGCGGCTGCTGCGGCACCACACCCGAGCACATCGGCGCGATTGGCAAAGCCGTTGCACCCTTGGCCCCGCGCAATGTGCACGGTGGGTTTTTCTACAAAGAAGCGGCCTGAGTTTTCAGGCCATGTCGGGGCTTGCGCCCCGACATGTCGGGTTCAAGGCTCTAACAGCATCCGCTTCAACTCGCCCAGATCTTGGGGGCTGAGGCCAATCGCGCCGTGCAAATAGTCCTGCATGCCGCCGTGTTGGGTGTCTACCGCGTCAAAAGCCGCCTGCAAAAACTCTGGCTGCACTTGCCACAGCACCTTCATCACATGGGGGTGGCCTTGGCCCTCCAGTCGGGCATCGCGCTTGTAGAGTTGGTTGGTCAGCAAATAGTCGTGCTCGATGGTGGCGCGGTTCACGCCCAACGCTGAGAGCAGCAGCGCCGCCGCAAAACCGGTGCGGTCTTTGCCAGCGGTGCAGTGGAACACCTGGGGTGTGGGCTGCTCCAGCAAATGCTTCAGGAACCGCCCATATGTGTCCGCGTTGCGGTTCACAAAATCGCGGTAGGTCTCGCGCATCAAATCCACTGTCTCTTCGGTGGTGGGCACGATGCCCTGCGCCACCAGCGCCTGCATGCGCGCGATCACGGTAGGCTCAATCGTCAGTGCCACGCGCTCAACGCCGGCAATCGCATAAGGCGTTGCGGTGTATTCGACCACGCCGCGAAAGTCCAGGCTGTGCCGCACACCCAGCGACTGCAAACGCGCCACATCTGCATCGGTCAGCCCCGCCAGATGGTCCGAGCGAAACACATGGCCACGCTTGACGCGCTGGCCCCCAGCCGTGGGGTAGCCGCCCACATCGCGGAAGTTGGACGCGCCTTGCAGGGATGTGAGAGGGTTGGATTCGAGGGTCATGTGCGTCTCAAAGGTGATGGCCCCATTGTGCGGCGTTCAAACCGTCAAACCTGTCATCTTGGTGCAAAGTGGGTGTCAGTTTCTCAGGTCAGGCCTGCGGTTAAAATCACCCCTTCCCCAAGGAGCGTTGCAGCCCGCCGCCGTCAAGGCGCATCCGGTCAGGCTTGGGGCCGTTCAATGTCTGAATGATCTTGCACAACGACGCTCACCTGTTGCCCCAAGGTGAGCCCGTGTCTGTTGTCGCGTCTGAAATTCTGTCTGTTTCCCCCATGAAGTTGTCCGGTCTGGAGCCTGTCTCCATCGGCACGGGGTCGCTGTTTGTCAACGTGGGTGAGCGCACCAACGTGACCGGCTCCAAGGCCTTTGCCCGCATGATTTTGAACGGCGAATACGAGCAAGCGCTGGCCGTGGCGCGCCAGCAGGTTGAAAACGGTGCGCAGATCATCGACGTGAACATGGACGAAGCCATGCTCGACAGCCAGGCGGCCATGGTGCGGTTTTTGAACCTGATGGCCGGCGAGCCCGACATCGCCCGCGTGCCGGTGATGGTGGATTCGTCCAAATGGACCGTGATCGAAGCCGGTTTGCGCTGCATCCAGGGTAAGGGCATCGTGAACTCGATCAGCATGAAAGAAGGCGTGGAAGAGTTCAAGCGCCAGGCCAAGCTGGTCAAACGTTACGGCGCGGCTGCCGTGGTCATGGCGTTTGATGAAAAAGGCCAGGCCGACACTTACGAACGCAAGATCGAGATTTGCGAGCGCGCTTACCGCGTGCTGGTCGACGAGGTGAACTTTCCGCCGGAAGACATCATTTTTGACCCCAACATTTTTGCCATCGCCACCGGCATCGAAGAGCACAACAACTACGCGGTGGACTTCATCAACGCCACGCGTTGGATCAAGCAACACCTGCCGGGCGCCAAGGTCTCGGGCGGTGTGTCCAACGTGTCCTTCAGCTTCCGGGGCAACGACCCGGTGCGCGAGGCCATCCACACCGTGTTCCTGTACCACGCCATCCAGGCGGGCATGGACATGGGCATCGTCAACGCGGGCATGGTCGGCGTCTACGACGACCTGGAGCCCACGCTGCGCGAGCGGGTGGAAGACGTGGTGCTGAACCGCCGCCCTGATGCGGGCGAGCGTTTGGTGGAAGTGGCCGACAGCGCCAAGGGCGCAGCCAAAGACGAGACCACCAAGCTGGCCTGGCGCGGCACGCCCGATGCACCGGTGCGTGTGGCGCAGCGCTTGAGTCACTCGCTGGTGCATGGCATCACCGACTTCATCAGCGACGACACCGAAGAGGCTTACCAAGAAATTCTGGCCAAGGGCGGTCGTCCGCTGCATGTGATCGAAGGCCCGCTGATGGACGGCATGAACGTGGTCGGCGACCTGTTCGGCCAGGGCAAGATGTTCTTGCCGCAGGTGGTGAAAAGCGCCCGCGTGATGAAACAGGCTGTGGCGCATTTGCTGCCTTACATCGAAGCCGAAAAGCTCGCGCAAGAAGCCGCTGGCGAAGACGTGAAAGCCAAGGGCAAGATCGTGATCGCCACCGTCAAGGGCGATGTGCACGACATTGGCAAGAACATCGTCACCGTGGTTTTGCAGTGCAACAACTTTGAAGTGGTCAACATGGGCGTGATGGTGCCCTGTCACGAAATTTTGGCCAAGGCCAAAGCAGAAAACGCCGACATCATTGGCCTTTCGGGCCTGATCACGCCCAGCCTCGAAGAGATGCAGTACGTGGCGGCCGAGATGGAAAAAGACCCGTATTTCCGCGAACGCCAGATGCCGCTGCTCATTGGCGGGGCCACTTGCAGCCGCGTGCACACCGCCGTGAAGATCGCGCCCAACTACAGTGGCCCCGTGGTTTATGTGCCCGATGCTTCGCGCAGCGTGGGTGTGGCGCAGGGCTTGTTGTCCGAGCAAGCGGCCAAATTCATCGCCGACCTGAACACCGATTACGCCAAAGTGCGCGAGCAACACGCGGGCAAAAAGCAAACTCCGATGTGGACGCTGGCCCAAGCCCGCGCCAACAAGACACCGATCGACTGGTCGCAAGGCGTGCCCGCCGCGCCCAAGTTCATTGGCCGGCGCGTGTTCAAGAACTACGACCTGGCCGAGATCGCGCAGTACATCGATTGGGGTCCGTTCTTCCAGACTTGGGATTTGGCGGGGCCTTTCCCCGCGATCCTCGATGACGAGGTGGTGGGCGAGCAGGCGCGCAAGGTGTATGCCGACGCGCAAGCCATGCTGCAAAAAATCATCGATGGCCGCTGGGTCACCGCCAACGCGGTGCTGGGCCTGTACCCCGCGAACAGCGTGAATGACGACGACATCGCGCTCTACACCGATGCGTCTCGCCAGCAGGTCGCCATGACCTGGCGCGGCTTGCGACAGCAAACCGAAAAACAGCGCATCGATGGCGTCATGCGCCCCAGCCGCTGCTTGGCCGACTTCGTCGCGCCGCAGGGCACAGCGCCAGACCATGTGGGCCTGTTCGCGGTCACCGCCGGCATCGGTGCCGACAAACGAGCTGCCGCTTTTGAAGCCGCACACGACGACTACAGCGCCATCATGCTCAAGTCATTGGCTGACCGCTTGGCCGAAGCTTTGGCCGAATGTCTGCACAAAAAAGTGCGTACCGACCTGTGGGGTTATGCCGTGGGCGAGGCGCTGAGCAACGAAGCGTTGATTGCCGAAAAGTACCAAGGCATTCGCCCCGCACCCGGCTACCCGGCCTGCCCCGACCACAGTGCCAAGCAAGCGATGTTCGACTTGCTGCAATGCGAAGACATCGGCATGGGCCTGACCGAGAGCCTGGCCATGACGCCTGCAGCCAGCGTGAGTGGTTTCTACATCGCCCACCCCGAGGCCCAGTACTTCAACGTGGGCAAAGTGGGTGACGACCAGGTGAGCGATCTGGCACAGCGCAGCGGTGTCGAGGTCAAAGACCTGCAACGCTTGCTGGCCCCCAACCTGTAAACGCCATGCACACCTTCTGGACCGCCTGCGGCCACCAACACCTGACACCCAACGAGCGCGGTTGGTTGGTGCCCAGTCCAGACTACTGGCGAATGTGGCTGCAACGCCCCGAAATGGCGCTGGTGCCCGAATCGTGCAAGGCCGAAAAGCGCTTGCATGCCGCGCTGACCGAGGCGCCCAACAGGCTGGTCACCCCTGCAGACTACAAACATTTCAAGGACGACGATGTCCGTGAAAATTACAAACTGTTTTTGCGTTTTCGCGATGAAGTGAACAGCGCGGGTTCTCTGGAAGCGGCCTACATGGGCTGGATCCAGAGTGGCAACATCCAGCTCCCGCCCCTGTTCATCGACCTGGTGGTGCAGGCCATCGTGTGCAATGTGTTGACCGGTGAGAACGATGCTTGGGTCTGGCGTGCGGCAGAACTGCTGTTCAGACGCCAACGCATCACCGTGCGCGATGGCCGCGTGCTGTCGGGCGACAGCGACACGCTGGACACTTTGCAAGCCACCGGTGGCCTCGGTGAGATGGGCCGCTTGTTGATGGAGGGCGGTGCGGCGCTCAAAGCAGTCGATGTGAAAGTGCTGCACAAGGACAACGAAGAGCGTTACCTGGCGCAGCGCGAAGGCTTGGGCCGCTACGCTTTTTTGCTGGACATGACGCACGAGATCCAGAACGAGTTGCCGCACGGCTTGATCCTCAAAATGGTCAATGCCCGCTCGGGCCTCAAAGCCTTGTCGGTGGTGCTGGCGCGTTGGGTTCAACACTTCTTGGGGGTCTCGGTGCAAATCGAGCCGGTGCAAAAAGTGGACGACCCCGCTTGGCGTTGGCATGTGGGCCTGGACGTCACGTCCACCGCTTTGCTCAATGACTTGTACCAAGGCATGGAGCTGGAAGCTGCGCGGCAACAACAACTCATCAGCCTGTTCAAGCTGCGCTTTGACCACCCGCAAGACATGCGCGCCGATGTGCAAGGCAAGCCGGTTTATTTGGGCTTGGCCATGAACGAGCAGGGACTGCTCAAACTCAAACCGCAAAATCTGCTGCTCAATTTGCCCTTGACCCTTTCTGCCTGAAATTTTTCGCTCAGGTTTTGTTATCTTTAACTACCCCCGTAAATGATGAAAACCATACTCCGCTTCTCGTGTCTCGCCCTCACCCTCGCCCTGTTGGCCCCATCGGCCATGGCGCAAAACGCGGTGATCACAGCTGCCGCCAAAGAAGATGGCGCTGTGGTGACCCCCAGTGGACTGGTCTACAGAAGCCTGAAAGACGGCAGCGGTGCCAGCCCCACGGCCAGCGACAAAGTGACGGTGCACTACAAAGGGACCTTCCCGGACGGACGCGAATTTGACAGTTCTTACAAACGCGGCCAGCCCATCGACTTTCCCCTCAACCGCGTGATTGCGTGTTGGACCGAAGGCGTGCAGCGCATGAAGGTGGGTGGCAAAGCCAAGTTGACCTGCCCGCCTGAAATCGCTTACGGTGCGCGAGGCGCGGGCAACGCGGTGCCGCCCAACGCCACACTGTTGTTTGAGGTGGAGTTGCTGGGCATCCAAGGCAAGTGATGCCTTTGGCGCCATTCACTGGACCACCGCACCCAGGCTCACGCGATAGGCTTGACATGACACACGCTACTTCTTGCCCCACCGAAACCCCGCAGCGCTGGTGGAACCGCCGGCAAACCTTGGCTGCATTGGGGGCGGTTTCGGTGTTGCCCGCCGTTTTGGCTGTGCGCCCGGCGGCAGCGCAAGGGGTCAACACCGCTTGGCCCGACACCCTGCGCGCCGCACGCGGCCAAACGGTGTATTTCAACGCTTGGGCAGGCAGTGAGCGCATCAACGCCTACATTCAATGGGCCGCAGGTGAGTTGCAGCGCGACTTTGGTGTGAAGTTACAGCACGTCAAGATCAGCGATGCGGCCGATGTGGTCAAACGCGTGCGCGCCGAAAAGCAAGCGGGGCGTCAAGCCACCGAAGGCACGGTGGACCTGATCTGGATCAATGGCGAAAACTTTGCCGCCATGAAACGCGATGGTTTGTTGTCCGCGCCGTTCGCCCTAGCGCTGCCCAACTTTCAGTGGGTGGACACAGCAGGCAAGCCCACCACGTTGGTGGATTTTTCAGTCCCCACCGACGGGCTGGAATCGCCTTGGGGCATGGCGCAGCTCACGTTTTTTGCCGACGCCCAACGCCTGCTCAAGCCGCCACAAAGCATGGCCGAACTGCTGACCTTGGCGCGCAGCCAGCCCGGGCGCATCACCTACCCGCGCCCGCCCGAGTTCCATGGCACCACCTTCATCAAGCAGGCCCTGATCGAGCACGCGCCGGACGTGAAAGCGCTGGCCCGCCCTGTGACCCCCGAGGCCTTGCAAACGCAAGCGGCACCCCTGTGGCGCTTTTTGGATGCGCTGCACCCGCAGCTGTGGCGCGGTGGCAAACAGTTTCCGCAAAACTCGGCGGCCGTGCGACAGATGATGGCCGATGGTGAGTTGGTGATGGCCTTGACCTTCAACCCCAACGAAGCGGCCAACGAAATCGCCGCCAAGCGCCTGCCCGCCTCGGTGCAGAGCTGGCAATTTTCCAAGGGCACGATCGGCAACACCCACTTTGTGGCCATCCCGTACAACGCGCCCAGCAAAGCGGGCGCGCAGGTAGTGGCCAACTTTTTGCTGTCGCCCATTGCGCAAGCGCGCAAAGCCGACATCGAGGTGTGGGGCGACCCCACGGTGCTCGATGTGGCGCGCCTGCCTGCGGCTGAGCGTGTGCGGTTTCAATCGGCAGCGCGTCCCGGGCAAGTGACCGTGACCGCTTCCGTGTTGCCCGAACCGCACGCCTCTTGGGTCGATGCGCTGGAAAAAGAGTGGACACGCCGCTACGGTGTGTGAGCTGCTTGCCTGCCATTTTGCTGGCCCTGATCGCTGCTGTACCCATGGGCTGGGCGCTGTGCTTGGCCGCATCGCAAGCCTGGGATGCCAGCGCTTGGCAGGCTTTGTGGGCCGATCCGCAAACGCTGCGTGCTTGGGGCATGACGCTGTGGACCGGGCTGGCCTCCACGGTGCTGGTGTGGTTGACGGTGGCGCGCTTGTTGGCCCATGGTTTCATTCGGCAGCAATTGGCCCGCTGGCTCACCCATGTGCCTGCCTTGCTGGCCACGCCGCACGCGGCCATGGCCATTGGGCTGGTGCTGTGGCTCTCGCCCAGCGGCTGGGCTTTGCGCTTGGTGTCGCCGGGCCTCACCGGCTTTGACGCGCCGCCGCCTTGGTTGACCACACAAGACCCGTGGGGCTTGGGTTTGATTGTGGCGCTGTGGCTCAAAGAAGTGCCGTTTTTGCTCTGGGTGGCGGCCACGCAATTGCAACGCGAAGACCTGCGCCGACGATGGCAGGCCGAATTTGCACTGGCCCAAACATTGGGCCACACGCCCGCCACCGCTTTTGCCCGAGTGGTCTGGCCGCAGCTGGCACCTCGCTTGCGCTGGCCGCTGCTGGCGGTGTTGGCCTATGGCCTCACGGTGGTGGACATGGCGCTCATCATCGGCCCTGCGACGCCACCCACTTTGGCGGTGCTGGCCTGGCAATGGCTGGGTGATGCCGATGCGGCCATGCAGGCGCAAGGTGCGGCAGCGGCGGGTTGTCTCACGGTCAGTGTGGCGATGTTGGCGGGGATGACCGTCATGGTGCTGCGCGCACGGGCGCGTTTGCGCAAAGGCGCGAGCAGCCCCCAGTTGCAGCAGGGTGAGTCATCTTGGGTGGGCTTGGCCATCGGTGGGGCTTATCTGGCCGTTTGGTGGGCCTTGGCGGTGGGCAGTGTGTCGGGCGTCTGGCCTTTTCCGCAGCTTTGGCCCTCGCTGTGGACGGGTGATGCCTGGGCGCAAGTGATCGCCAGTGCCCCCACGGTGTGGACCACCTTGGGTTTGGCGGCGGCCTCTGCCAGTGTGTGCCTCGTTTGGTCGCTGGCCTGGCTGGAGCTGACACCGCGCCGCTGGCAACAGGCTTGGCGACCTTGGTGGTTGCTGCCGCTGGTCTTGCCCTCGGTGCTGTGGGTGGTGGGCCTCTACAGCGTGGCGCTGCAGTGGCGACTGGAGGGGCAGTGGCTGGGCCTGCTTTTGTCGCATGTGGTCATGGTGTTGCCGTATGTCCTGCTGGCCTTGGAGCCCGCCTATTTGGCGGTCGATCCGCGCCAATCGGCTGTGGTGGCCAGCTTGGGCCAGGGCCGATGGACTGACTTGCTGCGCATCAAATGGCCGCTGCTCCAACGCGCCATTGCCTCGGCCTGGGCGGTGGGTTTTGCGGTCAGTGTGGCGCAGTATTTGCCCACCTTGTATGTAGGGGCGGGGCGCTTTGCCACGGTGACCACCGAGGCCGTGACGCTGGCGTCTGGCGCGCAGCGCTCGCTCATGAGCGCTTATGCGGCTTTGCAGATGCTTTTGCCCGTGTTGGCCTTTGCTTTGGCCGCTTACTTGGGCAGGCCACGCCAATTTGAGAAGATCGGGCCGATGAAAGACAACACATGAACGCGGGACTCCAGATCGACATCGAACGCTTGGGCACGGTGGCGCAGACCTTGGTGCAAGACCTGCACCTGCATGTGCCCGCAGGCGAGATCCTCACGCTCATGGGGCCGAGTGGTTGCGGCAAAAGCGCGGTGCTGGCGGCCACTGCGGGCACGCTGGCCGGCGTGGCCGAAGGTTTGCAGCCTTTGCAGTTTGACGGCCGTGTGCAGTTGAATGGCCGTGACCTCACCGCCTTGCCCACGCACCTGCGCGGTGTCGGCTTGGTGTTTCAGGATGCTTTGCTGTTTGCCCACATGACGGTGGCCGAAAACCTGATGTTTGCCGTGCCCCGCGCCTTGCCGTTGGCACAGCGCCAGGCGCGTGTGCAGCAAGCACTGCAAGAAGCCGAGCTGAACGGCATGGGCGATCGCGACCCGTCCACGCTCTCGGGGGGGCAGCGTGCGCGGGTGGCGCTCATGCGCGCGCTGCTGGCCGAGCCGCAAGCACTGCTTTTGGATGAGCCGTTCTCCAAACTCGACGCCGCCTTGCGCGCCCAGCTGCGCCCATGGGTGTTTGCGCATGTGCGCGAGCGGCGCATTCCGGTGGTGCTGGTCACGCACGACGAACAAGACGTGGCCGACCCGCAGCGCGTGGCGCACTTGCGCGCCGCCGGAGAAAGCGCTAACCATGTTTGACCGCCATGCCCAAATCCTCTTGCGCCCCGCGTTGAACGCCGCCGCACGCCGCTTGGTGCGCGCAGGCATCAGCGCCGACGCGCTGACCTGGCTGGGCTTTGCCATCGGCATGGCCGCCGCCGTGGCGATTGCGCTGCAAGCCTGGTGGTGGGGCTTGGCGCTGCTGCTCGCCTCGCGCCTGCTCGACGGCCTGGACGGCAGCGTGGCCCGCCTGACCCAGCCCACCGACGCGGGTGGTTTCTTGGACATCGCGCTCGACTTCGTGTTTTATGCCGCCATCCCCCTGGCCTTTGCGGTGGCCAACCCCAGCACCAACGCACTGCCTGCCGCAGCCCTGCTGGCCAGCTTCATCGGCACCGGCAGCAGCTTTTTGGCATTTGCCGCGCTCGCCGAAAAACGCGGCCTGACGGACACCGCCTTGCCGGGCAAAAGCTTTTACTTTTTAGGGGGCCTCACCGAAGCCACCGAGACCATCACCGTGTTTGCCGCCATGTGCATCTGGCCTGAACACTTTGCGGTGTTGGCTTATGGGTTTGCGGGGTTGTGTGCAATCACCACGGGGATGCGGGTGAGGTGGGGTTATGGACGGCTGAGTTAAAAGTTTCGCCGCTGTTTGTCAACAATTGAACGTCCTGTGTGGACAAGTTGTCATCTGCGGTTATGGTTCAGATCGTTTGGTGCGCATAGCGCAGCACCGATCATTTTGGAGTTTTCATGCGCCTTCGTCAAACCGTCTTATTGCTTTTGCTGGCGCTGGCCATCGGCGCGTTTGTCGCGCTGGACTTGGGGCGCTTCTTGAGCTTTGAGCAGCTCAAAGCCAGCCAGGCCGGTTTTGAGCAGCTGCACGCCGAGCAGCCGCTTGCGGTGGTGGTGGTGTATTTCTTGGTCTATGTGCTCGCGACAGCGCTGTCCATTCCGGGGGCTGTGATCATCACCTTGGCCGGTGGCGCCATTTTTGGCCTGTGGCAAGGTTTGTTGATCGTGTCATTTGCGTCCACCTTGGGTGCGACCTTGGCCTTTTTGGCGTCGCGCTTTTTGTTGCGCGATTGGGTCGAGGCGCGCTTTGGTCAGCGCTTGGCCGACATCCACTTGGGCGTGGACCGCGAGGGCGGTTTTTACCTCTTCACTTTGCGCCTGATCCCGGTCGTACCGTTTTTCCTGATCAACCTGCTCATGGGCCTCACGCGCATGAACACTTGGACGTATTACTGGGTCAGCCAAGTCGGCATGTTGGCGGGCACGGCGGTGTATGTGAATGCGGGCACGCAGCTGGCGCAGCTCGAATCGCCGCAAGGCATTTTGAGCCCAGCGCTCTTGGGCAGTTTTGTACTGCTGGGCATCTTCCCGCTGATCGCGCGCCGCATCGTGGCCTCGGTGCAAAAGCGCAAGGTCTACGCCCGCTGGGCCAACCAGCGCCCCAAAACTTTTGATCGCAACCTGATCGTCATCGGCGGCGGCGCGGGTGGTTTGGTCAGCGCCTACATCGCCGCAGCCGTCAAGGCCAAGGTCACGCTGATCGAGGCGCACAAGATGGGCGGCGACTGCTTGAACTACGGTTGCGTGCCGAGCAAAGCGCTGATCAAAAGCGCCAAGCTGGCCCAGCAAATGCGCCACGCGTCCCAATACGGCCTGAGCGATGCGTCCCCGAATTTCAGCTTCAAGCCGGTGATGCAGCGCGTGCACGACGTGATCAAAGCCATTGAGCCGCACGACAGCATCGCGCGTTACACCGGCCTGGGTGTGGAGGTGCTGCAGGGGTACGGCAAGCTGGTCAACCCGTGGACGGTGGAGGTGGCTTTGAACGACGGCACAGTTCAGCGCTTGACCGCCCGCAGCATCGTGATCGCCGCCGGTGCCCGCCCCTTCGTGCCGCCACTGCCCGGTTTGGATGATGTGGGTTATGTGACCAGTGACACGCTGTGGGATGAATTCGCCCAACTCGACGAAGTGCCCAAGCGTCTGGTGGTGCTGGGCGGCGGGCCGATTGGCTGCGAGCTGGCACAAAGCTTTGCGCGACTGGGCGCAAACGTCACCCAAGTGGAAATGGGCGCACGCATCATGAGCCGCGAAGACGTGGAGGTGAGCGAGCTCGCCAAAGCCTCATTAGAGGCCGATGGCGTGCAGGTGCTCACCGGCCACAAGGCGCTGCGCTGCGAGCTGCGCCCATCCACCGTCACTGCGAGCGGAGCGAAGCAGCCCATGGATCGCCCGCTCGCGATGACGAGCAAGGATGTTGAAAAATGCCTGATCGTCGAGCACAACGGTCAAGAGCAGGTCATACCGTTTGACCAACTGATCTGCGCCGTGGGACGGGTGGCGCGTTTGCAGGGTTATGGACTGGAAGAATTGGGCATCCCCACGCAGCGCACCGTGGATACCAACGAGTACCTGCAAACCATTTACCCCAACATCTACGCTGCAGGCGATGTGGCGGGGCCCTTCCAGTTCACCCACACCGCCGCGCACCAAGCGTGGTACGCCACCGTCAATGCGCTGTTTGGCGAGTGGAAGCTGTTCAAGGCCGACTACTCGGTGATTCCGTGGGCCACCTTCATCGACCCCGAGGTGGCGCGTGTGGGCTTGAACGAGCAAGAAGCGAAAGAAAAAAACATCGCCTACGAAGTCACGAAGTACGGCATTGATGACTTGGACCGCGCCATCGCAGACAGCGAAGCGCGCGGTTTTGTGAAAGTGCTTACCGTCCCGGGCAAAGACCGCATTTTGGGTGTGACCATCGTGGGTGCACACGCAGCAGATTTGCTGGCCGAGTACGTGCTGGCCATGAAACACGGCCTGGGCCTGAACAAAATTTTGGGCACCATCCACACCTACCCCACGATGTCTGAAGCCAACAAATACGCCGCAGGCGAATGGAAGCGTGCGCACGCGCCGCAACGCTTATTGGCTTGGGTGAAGAAGTACCACGATTGGCGGCGCGGATGAACCCGTTTTTGCAGCCTCTGCCCGCGCTGCTGGCGCTGGGCCTGACTTGTGCCTCAGCATCTGCTTGCGCGCAAAGCCTCTCCCCTTTGGTGCCTGCGGATGGCACAGCCGCCAACACATGGCGCTATGTCGGTTTTCCAAAATCCAAGGCCGACATTCCGGCCACGCGTTTTGAACTGGCCGATGTGCAGGGCGAGCGGGCACTCAAGGTCAGCACGCGCGCTTCTTATGGCACTTGGCTGCACGACCTGCCCAAAGTTGATCCAGGCCGATTGCAATGGCGATGGCGCCTGGACCAACCGCTCACGGGCGGCAAAAACGAGGTTGACATCTTGACCAAAGAAGGTGACGACGCGGCGCTCAAGGTGTGTGTGATGTTCGATCACCCGCTGGGTCGTGTGCCGTTCGCCCAGCGCACCTTGCTGCGCATCGCCCGCAGCATCAGCGGCGAAGACTTGCCAGCTGCAACGATTTGTTATGTGTGGGACAGCGTGCATCCTGCTGGCCTGCAAGGGGCCAATCCCTACACCCAGCGCGTTCGCTTCATGACGCTGCAAGGCAAAGGTGCACCCCTGGCCCAATGGCAAACCGAGACCCGCGATGTGGCCGTCGATTTTGCCAAGTTGTTTGCCGATGAATTGCCCACGGGTGCATCGGCGCCCACCGTGCGTGCAGTGCTGATTGGCGCTGACAGCGACAACACAGGCAGTCAGAGTGTGGCTTGGGTCAAAGGCATCAACTGGTTGCGCTGAAAGCGAGCCGGCCTTGTGGGTCTGATCGGATTGAGAGGATTCGAACCCCTGGTCTCTACGTCCCGAACGTAGCGCTCACCCAGACCAATCTACATCCAGAAATTTCGGGTGCAAATTTTAGAGTTGCAAGCCCAGCTCATGAAGGATCGACTCGGTGTGCTCACCCACTTGGGGGATCGGGTCCATGCGGTAATCGAAGGCACTTTGCCTGCCCGGCGGCAGCAGGGCGGGCAAAGTGCCAGCAGGAGAAGCGACTTGCGCCCAGCGTTCGCGGGCCTGCAGTTGTGGGTGTGCCCACAAATCGGCCATGGTGTTCATGCGGGCGTTCGCAATGGTTGCCCGATCCAGCCGCTCGGTGACCTGTGCCAAGGTCAGTGGTGCAAAGGTGTCAAGGATGATCGCCTGCAAGGCCAATCGGTTGTCGTTGCGAAGGGCATTGTTTTCAAACCGCAGATCGCTCGCCAGCGTTGGTTGCAGCAAGACATGCTCGCAAAAAAGCACCCATTCGCGCTCGTTTTGCAGGCCCAGCATCACGGTGCCGATGTGCTCGCCTTGGGTGCCCAGCTGAGCGCCCACCTGAAAAGGACCGTAAGGGTAAATCGTGGCATGGGCTGCAGCATTGCGTGGCGGGGGCGTGGCGCCGTCCATTGCGTAATACATTGGAAAGCCCATCCATTCGGTCAGTGCTTCCAGCATGGACACGTCGATGTGTGAGCCTTGCCCGGTTTTGTCGCGCTGCAACAGGGCCGACAAAATGTTGCTGTAGGCGTACATGCCGGCGGCAATGTCGGCAATCGAGTTGCCGCTCTTGCTCGGTTGCTCGGCTGTCCCGGTCACGCTCAAATAACCGGCTTCGCTCTGGATCAGCAAGTCATAGGCTTTTTTATCGCGGTAAGGCCCATCGTTGCCATAGCCAGAGATGTCGCACACGATCAGCCGAGGGTGCAGCGCACGCAGCGTTGTGGCGTCCAACCCCATGCGGGCAGTAGCACCAGGCGCCAGGTTTTGCACCAGCACATCCGCTTTGCCCAGCAGGGCCTTGAGGGCAGCCAAGTGTGTGGGTTCTTTGAGGTCCAGCGCCAGACTCTCTTTGGAGCGATTGACCCACACAAAATGGGACGACAAGCCCCGCGCGCGCTGGTCGTAGGCGCGGGCAAAGTCGCCCGAACCTGGCCGCTCGACCTTGATGACGCGGGCCCCCAGATCGGCCAGTTGGCGTGTGCAAAAAGGGGCGGCAATCGCATGTTCCAGCGAGACCACGGTGATGTGGTCGAGTGGACGGGTTCCGGACTTGGATGCGTCAACGTGGGGCATGGTGTGGTGCGTGTGAGTTCGTCAGGCTGTCACACGAGGTGCCCGGTTTTCACCAAAATCAAGCAGCCTTCGTGGCTGAAAGGTTGGTGCTGGCTCATGTGCGGGCTGCGCAACCAGCTGCCCTCGGGGTAGTCGCCATGCTCGTCCGAGAACACGCCTTCGACCACCAAGATCTCTTCGCCGCCCCAATGCCGGTGCGGGTTGAAAAACGTCTGCGGGGCCCAGCGCACCAGCGCGGTGTTTTGGGTCTCGAAGGTGTTCAGTGGCAAGACCTTCAGGCCCTCGACCATGCCTTGCCGCCATGCACTGCGGCGTGTGTCGATGACCACACGCTCGTCGTCGCGGGCATCCAGGTGGCGCAGCTTCACAAACAGCGTGCAGCCCTCGGGGGAGGATGGCGCGTGCTCGCTGCCTACCGGGTTCTTGATGTAAGTGCCGGGGCCGTACACGCCGTGTTCGTCGTGCAGCGTGCCGTCCAGCACCAAAATTTCTTCACCTCCGCCATGGGTGTGGCTGGCAAAGGCCGAACCTGGCGCGTAGCGCACGATGGACGTGGCGCGCGCCACTTCGCCGCCGTCGCGCTCGAGCATGCGGCGCGACACGCCTGCCGCTGGAGAAGCCACCCATTCGAGCGAGGGGCTGTGGATGATGCAGCGCTGGGTCAGGTCGGCATTCAGCGCGATGGGGTGCGTGAGGTGTTCGGAGCTCATGAGCGTTCAGGTTTTCAGCAGCACCGGCTCGATGGCATCGCCTTGCGCGGTGATGCGGCCGATGATGGCGGTGTGCGCGTAGCCGGCGGCCTGGAGTGCTTGCACGCAGCTGGCCGCTTGGGCCGCGGGCACGCTGGCCAGCAGGCCACCCGCGGTTTGTGGGTCGAACAGCAGGGGGTAGCGGGGGTCATGGATGAATTCATCGGCATTGCGCAGGGCGCGGCGCAGGCGCACATTGGCCGGTTGCAAGGAGCTGACGATGCCTGCTTGCACGCAGTCCACTGCACCGTCCAGCAGCGGCAGGGTGCTCAGGGTCAACTCGGCGTCCACACCGGACGGCCGGGTCATTTCCACCAGGTGACCCAGCAGGCCAAATCCGGTCAGGTCGGTGCAGGCGGTGGCCCCGTGGGTGCGCAAAATTTCTGCGCCCGATTGGTTGGACAGCACCATCGACTGCAGCGCCGCATCGATCCAGCGGCCGCGGGCCGCATGACGGGCATGTGCGGCAAACAAGGTGCCGGTGCCGATGGGTTTGGTCAAGAGCAGCACATCGCCCGGCTGCATGCCGCCCTTGCGCATCAAGCTGTCCATTTTTTCGTCGATCAGGCCGTTGATGGCAAAGCCCAGGGCCAACTCTGCGCCTTCACCCGTGTGCCCGCCTACCAGGGCGCAGCCTGCGGCATTGAGCACCTCGATGGCCCCGCCCATCATGTGGGTCAGCAGGTCTTCGACTTTGCTTTCCAGGCCAGGCGGGACGGTGACGATGGCGGTGGCGGTTTGTGGCGTGCCCCCCATGGCAAAAATATCGCCCAGTGCGTGGTTGGCCGCCACCTTGCCAAAGAGGTAAGGGTCGTCGATGAAGGCCCGGAAAAAGTCCACCGTCTGCACCACCGCCATGCCCGGCGGCACGCGCACCACGGCGGCGTCGTCCGGCGAATGCAGGCCGATCAGCACATCGGGCCGCTCCACCGGTTTCAGCTGCCCCAAGGCACGGGACAAAATGTTGGCGCCGACTTTGGCGCCGCAGCCTCCGCAGCGCATGGCGATGGCCGAGATGGCTTGCAGCGATTCTTCGGATGTCAAATTCAGCCGCGTGGTCGGGGCCTTGCCTTGGGCCTGGATGTCCTTGAGCAACTGGCCCATGGCCTGCAAGGCTTCGCGCACCTGGGCCCCGGGCTGGGCGGGCACGCCGGCCTCCGGCATGGCCGGCAACTCGTTGAAGCGGCGCATGAATGCCCGGTCGATGCGGTCCTTCCAGCGCCAAACCCATACCCCGGCCAAGTCCAATGAACCGCGCGAAGCCACAGCAAAGCGGTTGCCCGTCGAGATCAGGGCCAGCCAATGGCGTTGCGGCTTGTAGTTGACCAGTTTTTGGCCGCGCAAACTGCGACGCAAATTCTCGGCCAAGGGCTTGGCCATGCGCACGGCAAACACACCGGCTTTTTCCAGTGGGCGGTCCACCCATGAAGCGATGTCGCCCGCTGCGAACACCAGCGGGTCGTTCAGGCTTTGCAGCTGGGGGTTCACCAGAATGAAGCCTTGTTTGTCGAGCGCCAGACCCGTGCTTTGCAGCCAAGCGGGGCCGCCTGCTTGGGTGACCCACATGGTTTCGTCCGCGTCGAAGGTGCGGCCGTCGCGCGTGTGCAGGCAGCCGGGCGAGACTTGGACCACCTCGGCTTGGGTGTGCACCTCGACGTTGCGCTCTTGCAGGACCTTGGCAAACCGCGCCCGAACGCCTGTGTTGTGCGTAGGCAAGATCGTCTCGCCAGAGCTCAGTAAAACAAATTTCAGGTCTTCGGGGCTGCGCCCCAAAGCCTTGAGCTCGTGGCGCAAACGGTATTGCATGGACAGTAAAAGTTCCACGCCTCCTGCGCCAGCGCCCACCACCGCGATCGTCATGCGGCCTCGGTGAGCAGGCCACTGCCGCGCTTTGTCCAACAGGGTCAGCCAACGCTGGTTGAACTGTGCAATCGGTTTGACGGGTATAGCCAGCGTTTGCGCCCCCTCCACGTGCTGCACCTGGGGGGTAGAGCCAATGTTGATGGACAGCAGATCGTAGGCCACCGGTGGCCGGTTCTTGCAAATGACGGTTCGGGTTTTGCGGTCGATGCTCACCACGGCATCGCGGTACAACCGTGCGCCGGCAAAGGCGCACAGGCGACCCAGGTCGATGTGCACCTCGTCAAAGCTGTAGTGGCCCGAAATGTAGCCCGGCAGCATGCCCGAGTAAGGCGTGTCAATGTCGGTGCAGATCACGGTGATGCGCACGCCGGGCTCGGGCTTCATGGCGAACATGCGCAGCACGCCCACGTGGCTGTGGCCGCCGCCAACCAGCACCAGGTCGCGCATCACGGGTTGATCAGATGGTTTCATCAAGGGTCCAGAGGTCTTGCACCCAGCGGTGCAAAGCGGCACGTTCGGCCTGAGGTTCAAACAAGGGTGCACGCAAGGCGCACTGATGCCTCAAGTGTGCCACCAGGCTGTGGCCATCTTGCGGCGTCCTGCAAGCCTGTAAAAAATGGGCCAGCGCCTGCGCATCACCTGGCTCGAAAAAGCCTGCGTAATCTTCGCCCAAAAGCCCCACATTGCCGTCGATGCGCGAGGCCAGCACGGGCGTGCCGCTGCAAAGGGCCTCCATGAGCACATGCGCGCCGCCCTCCATGCGGCTGCAGTGCACCAGCAGGTGCGCGCGTTGGATGCGTTGCAGGGTTTGGGCATGGGGCAAAGCCCCCAGCCAGCGGTAATGCGGACACTGCGCTTGCGTGGCCTCTGCGGCCTGGCCCAACGCCGGGTCGAGCGCTGCGCCAATGTGGTCAATGAGCACGCCTGCGTCTGGGGGCAAGAGGCGCGCGGCAGCCATCAGGGTCAGCGGGTCTTTTTCTTCTCGCAAATGGCCCACCATGACCACGCGCAAGTGGCGAGTGGTTTTGGGCAGGGTCTGGCGCGTGCCGGTCGACTGAAAGATCACACGGGCCTTGGCTTGGTGGGCGCTGGGCAGGCTTCGGACGCCCAGACCTTGCAAGACCACCAACGAATGCGCCAGCGCCAGCGAGCGCTGCGCTTGCGGGTCGTGTGCGATGTCTCGGTAAAGGTCGGTGCCGGTCAGCACCAGGCCTAAGCCCCGCTGGCCATGCCGGGCGTGCCAAGCCTGCACCGCGTCGGCCGAGCGGCGGGCATGCAGGGCCAGCATGACATGGTCATCGCCAGCTTGCGCGTCCGGCCACTGGCGCACGATGCGGGCAGAATGTGCCGACAACAGCTGTTGCCAGCGGCGCGCGGTTTGCCAATTGCCGTTGTTGGCGTCGGCCAAGGCAGGACTGACAATCACCACTCGAAGTTTTTGCATGGGCGGGTTATACATGAATGGCAGTAACACGGCGGTGGCAGGGCAGACCACTGCAAGCGCATGCGCAGGCGGGCTCTATGACGGGTCTTTCTCGGGCTGCCTGGGGCTGGTGCACAGCGCCGTGCGCACGGCCAGTGCGGCGGATTTGGCCCTGGCCTTGCAACGCACCCGCAAGCGCACGCTGGGCCTGATGCAGGCCTGGCAAAACGCCATGCCCGATCTGTCGGTGCCGCCCTTGCCGGGCATGAACCCGCCTCTGTGGGAGTGGGGGCACATCGCTTGGTTTCAGGAGTGGTGGACGGTGCGCAACCGCCAGCGCCACATGGGCAGCCGCAGTGCCAGCGCTGGCGCGGGGTTTGACGCCTCACTGCTGAGTGATGCCGACCTGCTCTACAACTCGAGTGAAGTCGCACACGACAGCCGCTGGGCTTTGGCTTTGCCGGGTCTGGCCGGGACGCAGGACTATTTGGCGCAGGTGCTGCAGCGCAGCCTGGACCACCTGCAAGCGGCCCAGGCCACCAGCCCAAGTGTGGGCGATGAAGACCGGTATTTTTGGCGCTTGGTGTTGCAGCACGAGGACATGCACAACGAAGCCTCGGTCTACATGGCGCAAGACCTGGGGCTGCCTTTGCCGCCTGCCTTGTGTTGGCGTGAACCCGCATCCTGTGATGCGGGTGTCTATGAAACGCCCTTGGATCGGTCTGGGGTGATCCGGGTGCCCGCGCAGCTTTACACGCTGGGCCATGCGGGGCCAGGCTTCGCTTTCGACAACGAGCGGCGCGCCCATCCGGTCCCCGTGGCGGCTTTTGAGATGGATGCCGCAGCCGTGACCTGGGCGCGCTACTTGCCTTTTGTGCAGGCGACTGGCCACGCCTTGCCCCCTCATGTGCGCCTGGCGCAAGGGGTGTGGCAAGCGCAGCGCTTTGGCCAGTGGCATGCGTTGGACCTGCAGGCCCCAGCGGTGCATGTCAACGCGAACGATGCCCAAGCCTGGTGCGGGTGGGCCGGCAGGCGCTTGCCCACCGAGGCCGAATGGGAATGCGCGGCTCAGCAGCCCGACTTTGAATGGGGCCAAGTCTGGGAATGGACCGCCAGCGACTTTGCGCCTTATCCGGGTTTTGAAGTGCACCCCTACCGCGACTACTCAGCGCCCTGGTGGGACAAGCACCGCGTGCTGCGAGGGGCATGTGCTGCGACCTCGGCGCATGTGGTGGATGTGCGATACCGCAACTTCTTTGCGCCCGAGCGGCGTGACATCTTTGCCGGATTTCGCTCGGTGAGTATTTGATTATTTCAGTCCGAAGCCATCTGCCCCTTGCGCAGCAGTTCGTCGATCAGCATGTGGGTTTTCAGCGCATCCTCACCGGTGACCCGCGGCGCTCGCTTGTGGGCGATCGCATTGATGAAATCTGTGATCAGATCACGGTGCGGCTCGTGTGAAAAATCCATCATGTTGGCGCCACTGCCGGTGCCCTCTTCACTGCGCACGGTCAAGGACTCACCCTGGAGAAAGTTCACCTGCAGATCAGCCCCTGTGAGACGAGCACTGCCCAGCGTGCCAATGATTTCGATGGTTTCCGGGAATCCGGGGACCATGGCGGTGGTGGCCATGAGGTCGCCGGGTGCACCATTGCCCAAAACCAACAACGCACTGACATGGTCTTCGGTTTCCATCTGGTGCAAACGGGTTTGCCGCACCACCGAGGCCGTGACCGACTTCACCCCAACCAGCGCCTGAAACAGGTTCAGGGTATGGATGGCCTGGGTCAGCAGCACACCACCACCATCCCGTGCCAAGGTGCCTCTGCCCAGTTCGTTGTAATAGGCTTGCGATCGCCACCAAGGCACGCGCACCGATGCAGCCTGGATTTCACCCAGGCGCCCTGTATCCAGCACATCCTGCAAAACCAACGATGCTTCACGGAACCGGTGCTGCAAGACCACACCCAAATGCAGACCGCTTTGCCGGGCCAGGGCCACCAGCTGCTGTGACCGCTCAAGATTCAACTCGAGCGGTTTTTCGAGCAAGACATGTTTGTCCGCAGCAAAGCAACGCTGGCAAATGTCCAGGTGGGTGGACGGTGGCGTGGCCACAATGACCGCTTGGACCTGGGGGTCGCTCAGGACCACGTCCAACTCGCTGACCAAGCGCACAGGGCCGGTGTAAGGCCGAACGCGATCAGGGTGAGGGTGGCGCGTGACGGCATAACGCAGGTCAATGCGCTCGCTCAGGTCTTGTAGGCTGCGCAGATGCGGTTGGGTGGCCGCACCCAAGCCCACCAGGGCCATGCCCAGGCGGGGCGTCATCCGCGACCTTGCTCGATTTTGACCTGGTTGATTTGCGCTTGCGCCTTGACCAGAGAGGGCACCAATTCCTGGCCGTAACCCATAGCGCAGGCGGTCACCAGGCTCTGGTGCACGCTGGTGCCTACCAGAGAGGGCGCTTTCACGCTTTCGGTCAGGTGCACGTAGTAGCGCAGGTCTTTCGAGGCGTTGTTCAACTCGAACTTCAGACCGGTGTAATCGCCCTCTAGCGTTTTGGCCATGGCCTGAAACAAGCCCGAATTGACGGCACCGGCCGACACCACGCGCACCAGTTGCCCCACATCGATGCCCGCTTTGGCGCCGACGGCAAATGCTTCTGCTGCTGCTGTCGTGATGGCTTGACCCAAAAAGTTGTTGAGCAATTTGATGACGTGTGCTGCGCCCATTTCGCCGACATGAAAGATGTTCTCGCAGTAGGCCTTGAACACCGGCTCCAGGCGTGCGAAGACCTCGGGCGATGCGCCCACCATGGTGTTGAGCTTGCCGGCTTCGGCTTCGACCGGCGTGCGGGCCAAGGGCGCATCGACCAAGGTCATGCCCAAAGCCGCACAGCGTGCCGCCAGGCGGCGGGTGGAATCGGGTTCGCTGGTGGACGCGTCGACCACCACCAGGCCAGGACGGGCTTGACTGAACAGGCCGCTGGGCCCTTCGAGTGCAGCTTCGACCTGGGGCGAACCGGTCACGCAAATGATGACTGCATCACAGGCCGCCAGATCGGCATGGCGCTCCACCAGTTTGGCACCCGCGGTGAGCAGGTCCTGCAAAGGCTCGCGCCGTGAATGCGCCGTCAGGGAAACCTGGAAACCTTTGGCCAGCAAATTTTTGGCGATGCCGTGGCCCATCAGGCCCGAGGCGCCGATAAATCCAATGTGTTTCATGAACTTCTTTCGTATGATGAATGAAAAAGTACCCACGCCAAGTTCATTCCAAATGGCGCACCCGAAGGCCGCTTGGCCTGTGCACAGGTTCATGGTCAAGTTATCACTTTCGGTCAGGCACGTGCCAGTGCACGGGGACACGTTGGAGACAGTTGTGGTGATGACTCATGGTTTTCCCCAGCACTGTCGTAGGGGCTTTGGCCTACAGTGAAAAAACAGCAACGCCAACAAGTTGTTGTTCCGATCAATACAGGAGACATAGACATGAAAATTCTGAAACCTTTGCTGGGCGTGGTCCTCTCTTCGGTCATGGCCTTGAGCGCGCATGCACAACAAGCAGCCATCACGCTGCACGGCGCGTCACAGTTTGGTGACGACCATGCTTTCACCAAAACCATGGTCAAGTTCGAAGAGCTGGTCAAAAAATACTATGGCAAGCCCGTGAATTTTGTTTTGCACAAAAACAGTGAACTGGGCTTGGAGAAAGATTACTTTGCCTACATGAACCAGGGCAAGGCGGTGGACTTTGCGATTGTGTCGCCAGCCCACATGTCCACCTTCTCCAAAGCGGCGCCATTCATTGATGCGCCGTTTTTGTTCAGTGACCTGAACCACTGGAACAAGGTGCTGGACCAAGACATCCTCAAGCCGATTGCAGACGAAGTGGAGCAAAAAGCCGAAGTCAAATTGATCGGTTACGCCGGCGGCGGTGTGCGCAACATCTTCTCGAACAAATCGGCTGGCAATTTGGCCGACTTGAAGAACCTCAAGGTGCGCGTGCAAGGTGCGCCCATCTGGAGCCGCACCTTTGGCGCGGTGGGCATGACCCCCACGGTCATCGCCTACAACGAGGTGTACAACGCGATTCAAAATGGGGTCATTCAAGCCGGTGAAAACGAAGCCGCGGGCGTGGAAGCCATGAAGTTTTTTGAAGTGGCGCCCAACATCCTGATGACACGTCACGCCATCACCATCCGCCCCCTGTGCTTCTCAGTGAAAACGCTGAAAAAACTGCCTGCAGACCTGCAAGCCGCGATTGTGAAAGCAGGCAAGGAAGCGGGGGCATTTGGCCGTCAGATCGAGTCGTCTGAAGACCAAGCCAAGCTTGACAAGTACGCCAAGGAAGGCAAGCTCAAGCAGGTGCCTTTCGCACAACGTGCCGAAATGCAAAAGCTGGTGGATCCTGTGATGGCGGCTTATGCCAAAGAGGTGGGTGCGGACGCCATTTACACCAAGATCAATGCATTGAAGTGATGCACATTTGGGGCGGTGACCCATGGGTCACCGCCTTGTCGGCCGACCCAAGAAGTTGTTCATGAAAAAGCTGTTGTTCCTTGTCGATGCCTTGCTGTCTTATCTTCTGATTTTCACGGTCTTGCTTTTGCTGGTGCCCGTGAGCTTGCAGATTTTTTCCAGATACACCGATGTCATTCCCCGGTACATGTGGACCGAGGAAATGAGCCGCTTTTTCTTTGTTTGGCTGATCATGTTGGGTGCCACCTTGGGCGTGCGAGAAAAAATGCACTTTGATGTGGATTTTTTACCGAAATTGTCAGTCAAGGCCGATCGGGCCTTGCTCTTCATGAGTCAGCTTTTCATGCTGATTTTCTCCGGCGTGATTTTTTACTGGGGCATCGAATTCACCCAGTTTGGATGGAACCAGACCTCGGAGCTGGCCGACATGCCCATGTGGTGGATATTCATTGCCTGGCCGATTTCTGGCTTCTTATGGATGGTTTTCTTGTTGAACCACATGTTCAGCAAGTCTGTAGGTGATGAAAGTGTGAACCAGGAGTCAGTCGTTTGACCTCAGCATTGTTTTCGCCAGGAATGGCCGCCATTGTTCTCTTCGGAGCCTTCTTTTTTCTTTTGGCAATCCGGGTACCGGTGGCCTTTGCGTTGGGCTTGGCTTCCTTGCCAGTCCTTTTGTTGGAGCCTCGACTCTCACCGATGGTCTTGTTCAATGAGACCTTCAAAACCTACAACTCCTTCATTTTGTTGGCGGTGCCATTTTTCCTCTTGACCGCCAATTTGATGAACGGCGGCGGCATCACTGTGCGCATGATGCGGTTGTCCAGGGCACTGGTGGGGCACTTCCCGGGAGGTTTGGCACAGATCAATGTGCTGCTGTCGGTGTTTTTTGCAGGCATCTCGGGTTCGGCCAGCGCTGATGCGGCCGGGCAAGGCAAATTGTTCATCGAGGCACAGGTCAAGGAGGGTTATGACCTGTCGTTCTCGATCGCCGTCACAGCGGTATCGTCTGTGCTGGCGGTCATCATTCCTCCCTCCATTCTCATGGTGGTCTGGGGGGGCGTGATCTCCACTTCGATTGGTGCCATGTATTTGGCGGGCATTGTGCCGGGCGTGCTGTTGTGCCTGGCTCAAATGGCGACCGTGCACGCCTATTCGGTCAAGCGCAATTACCCGGTCTACCCGCGCGCCAACTTCACTGAAATTGTCAAATCAGCGCTTGTCGCCATTCCGGCCTTGCTCACCCCGGTGATCATCGTGGGGGGTATTTTGCTGGGCTGGTTCACGGCGACCGAGTCGGCCGCAGCGGCGGTGTTGTATGCCGCAGTGCTGTCCTTGTTGTTTTACCGTGAAATGGGTTTCAAACAGTTCATTGCTGCCGTGTTGGACACCGGAAAATTGTCGGCCGTGGCCTTGTTTTGTGTGGGCACAGCCTCGGTTTTTGGCTGGCTGTTGGCCTATTACCAAATTCCCAAAGCCTTGCTCACCAATGTCCAAGCATGGGGCATGGACGTGATTGGCGTTGGCATTTTCATTGCGGTGTCCTTCCTGATTGTGGGCTGTTTCCTGGATGCGATTCCCGCCATCATCATCGTGGGCACCACCTTGCAACCTTTGGCCCAATCGGTGGACATGCACCCTGTGCACTTTGCCATCATCGGCATTTTGTCTTTGGCCTTCGGCTTGGTCACACCACCTTATGGCATGTGTCTCATGATTTGTTGTGCGGTGGCCAAGGTGCCGCTCAGGTATGCCTTGAAGGACACCATGATCATGGTGGTGCCCATGCTGGTGGTGTTGTTTGCGGTGATCGTCTTTCCTGAAATTGCTTTGTTTCTTCCTCGGATCTTTTCGCCCGAAATGATCAACTGACAAAAGCCAATACCATGCCGTTGTTGACACCTTTGAGTGATGTTCTGGGCGCCCGCATCGACGGGCTGGATGTGTCCAAGCCTCTGGACGCCAGCCAACAGCAGTGGGTGGCGGATGCCTTGCATCGGCACGGTTTCATCGTGCTGAAAAACCAGTCGCTCACGCCCGCTCAAATGGTGGCATTTGCCAAACAGTGGGGCAGGCCATCGCCCCATGTCATTGACACTTTCCACCACCCGGAAGATGCCAACATCCTGATCCTCTCCAACGTGTTCAAGGACGGCAAGCCCACGGGGCTGGTGGATGCAGGCACGTATTTCCACACCGACTATTCGTATTTGGACGATGTGGCGCGTTGCACTATCTTGCACGCCCAGGACGTGCCGCCCGCACCCAACGGCACCACCTTTGCCAACCAGGCCAAGGCCTATGCCGATCTGCCGTCTGGCATGAAATCCAGAATCAAGGACCTCGTGGTCAAGCACCACTATGGCAACCGCGACGACCTGGACAAGCAGTCCCGAAGCGTGGCGTCTGTGCTCAATGCCGAGCAAGCCCAGCGGGTCAATTGGGTGCGTCACCCGCTGGTCAAACCCCACCCCTTCACTGGGCAGCCGGCCCTGTATGCCGTCAGCGGCAGCTCATTTGGGATTGAGGGCATGCCCGATGGCGAGGCCCTGGATTTGTTGCGCGAACTGGCGGCGCACGCCACGCAGGACAAATACTGCTACACCAACAACTACGAAAACGGCGATGTGATCGTCTGGGACAACGCCTTGCTGCTGCACAGCGCACCCTTGATCGACCTGACCCGGCCACGCACCCTGTGGCGCGTGACCGTGCTCAACCCATCAGGGCATTGACCCTCAGGGCATGTACTGCCCACCGTTGACGTCGATGATCTGCCCAGTCACATAACCCGACATTTGCTCGGACGCCAGGTACAGGAATGCACCGGCGCATTCATCGGCGGTGCCCAGTCGGTTCATGGGAATCGTGGCTTTGAAGCCTTCGAGCATTTGGGGCGTGGAAAACCGCTCATGGAACGGGGTGGTGATCACGCCGGGGGCAATCGCGTTGACGCGGATCTTGTCTTTGACCAGTTCCTTGGCCAAGCCTTTGGTCATGGTGGACACAAAGCCTTTGGAGCCGGCATACAGCGAAGCACCTGCTGCACCGCCATGTCTGGCTGCGACCGAGGTGACGTTGATGATGACGCCGCCTTGACCTTGCTTGCGCATGGCGCCTACCGCGGCAGCCGTGCACATCATGGCCGAGCGCACGTTCAGGTGCACCACGTTGTCAAACAGTTCATCCGTGATCTCTTCAATGGGCACCCGCTGGACCAAGGCACCAGCGTTGTTGATCAGGATGTCGATGCGACCAAAAGCCTTGACGGTTTCTTCGACCAGGCGATGGCATTGGGCGGTTTCGAGCACATTGCCTTGCAGCAAGACGGCCTGTGCGCCCGTGGCCTTGACGGCTTGGAGTACTTCTTCGCCAGGACCTTTGCTGCTGTTGTAATGCACGGCCACACGGGCACCCAGCTTGCCAAAGGCCACGGCAGCAGCGGCTCCGATGCCGGTGCTGGAGCCGGTGATCAACACCACTTTGTCTTTCAAATCGTTCAACATGCAAGTCTCCTGGTCATGGAATAAGTACACAGCAAGAGCGCCGTGGCCGATTCATTATGGGCACGCGTCCCATGCCGACCAATCAAATGGGTGACAAGCTCAGGCCGAGGCCCAAAACACCGCAAAGCGCTCGGCCGGATCGGTCCAGACGCGGGTTTGGGCAAACCCTGCCGAGCGCAACAAGGCTGCAAAGTTCGGCACCGTCCATTTGCAGGCGTTTTCTGTGTGGATGGTTTCGCCGCTGGCAAACAGGCGTTCGCCGCCCGGCCACCGCACCTGCACCGCTTGGCGTGCCTGCAGGTGCATTTCCACACGCGAGGCTTCGGCGTTGAAGCGCGACAGGTGCCGCCAGTCGCGCACTGCAAAGTTGCTGCCCACCAAGCGGTTGATGTGCAGCAGCAGGTTCAAGTCAAAGGCTGCCGTCACGCCCAAGGCGTCGTCGTAGGCCGCCTCCAACTCGGCCGCGTCCTTGAGCAAATCCACGCCAATCAGCAAGCCACTGCCCATGGCAGCGCCGCAAGCAAGGTGCAGACTTTGCAAAAAGCCCAAGGCCTGATCGGGCGTGAAGTTGCCGATGCTCGAGCCCGGGTAAAACAACACGCGTGGCTGCGCCGGGTCCAGGCCCAAGCCGGCTGGCAAATCCAGGCCGCCTGAAAAGTCGGTCCCCAAGCCGGTCATGACCAGGCCCGGGTGTTGGCGTTGCAGGCTGTCCAGGGCCTGACGCACAAAGTCCACCGAAATGTCCACCGCCACATAGCGCCCGGCTTGCAGCGGCCCCAGCAGTCGTCCGGCTTTTTCGCAGTTGCCCGCGCCCAGATCGATCCAGCAAGCCCCCGCGGGCAAATGCCGGGCCATGTCGGCACGGTGCAGGTGCATGAGCTGCGCCTCGGTGCGCGTCAGGTCGTACTCGGGCAGTTCGGTGATGGCTTCGAACAAGCGCGAGCCGAGGGCGTCGTACAGGTATTTGGGCGAGGTGAAGGCCTGCGGGGCGCTCAGGCCCTGCAAGAGTTCCAGTGCCACAGCGGCGGCGTTGTGCTGGTACAGCTGGATGAATTGGGGCGTGGTCATGCGTCATATTAAGTCACTGCGCGTGTCGCAGTCCTGCGCAGGTTTGGCCACTGCCTGGCGGGGTGCAAGGATTTCAGTGTGTAATCTGGGCTGTTTGTTTTTTTTGAAAAGCCACCATGACCCACGCCTTCTTCTCCAAACTCCTGTCCTCGGCCTGTGCGGGCTTTTTGGCTCTGTCGGCCATCAGCGCGGCCCAAGCCCAGACCACCTTGCGCGTGACGACCATCCCCGAGGAAGCAGCCACCGAGCAGGTGCGCAAGTTCACGCCCTTGGCCAATTACCTGGAAAAGCAGCTGGGCATGAAGGTGCAATTCACCCCCGTGACCGATTACCCCGCTGCGGTGGAATCGCTGGTGAACAAGAAGGTCGATGTGGTCTGGTTTGGCGGCTTCACCTTTGTGCAGGCCAGCATCCGCTCTGGCGGCAAAATCGTGCCCATTGCCCAACGCGAAGAAGACACGCGTTTTCAGTCGGTGTTCATCGCCAAGACCGACTCGGGCATCAAGACGCTGGCCGACATGAAGGGCAAACAAGTGTCTTTCGGCTCGCAAAGCAGCACCTCGGGCCACCTCATGCCGCGCAGCTTCTTGCTGCAGGCCAAGATCGAACCTGAAAAAGACTTCAAGCGCATCGCCTACAGTGGTGCACACGACGCCACCATCGCCTCGGTGGTCAGCGGCAAGGTCGATGCCGCTGCGCTCGACATCACGGTCTGGAAAAAGTTCGTGGCCGAGAACAAGGTCGACACCCAAGCTGTGAACGTGTTCTACACCACACCGCCTTACTTCAACTACAACTGGTCGGTCCACGCCGACATGCCCGCCGACTTGCGCGAAAAAATCAAGGCGGCCTTGTTGGCCCTGAACCCCGCCAACCCCGAGCACGCCGAAATCCTGAAGCTCAACCGCTCGACCCGCTATATCTCCACCACGCCCGACAACTACAAGGGTCTGGAGTCGGCCGCACGCAGCGCGGGCTTGCTCTAAAGCCTGAGCAGCGGCGCGGTGAACATCGAGCTATTGGGCCTGGAGGCCCGACATCCGGCAGCCTTGCCCGGGGTGCCAGCGGCTTTGCGTGGGCTGAACCTGCGCTTGGCTGCAGGCGAGCAGGTGGCCATCATCGGCCCCTCGGGTGCGGGCAAGACGACCTTGTTGCAGGTGTTGGCCTGCGCTCAGCCGCCCACGCAGGGCCAACTGCAACTGGCCGGCGTGAACCCTTGGACGCTGCCTGCACGGGCCTTGCGCCGTTGGCGCGGGCAGTTGTTTCTGGCCCCCCAGGTGCCACCGTTGCCGCCGCGCCAACGGGTGGTGACCTCGGTGCTGGCCGGGCGTTTGCCCACCATGGGCTTGTGGGCCAGTTTGCGTTCGCTGTTTTACCCGGCCGACATCCCGTCTGCTTACGAAGCTTTGGTGCACTTTGATTTGGGCGACAAATTGTTCGACCGCGTGGACCGCCTGTCGGGCGGTGAGCGTCAGCGGGTGGGCTTGGCCCGCGCCCTGCTGGCCCCGGCCAGCTTGTGGCTGATCGACGAGCCGCTGTCGGCGCTCGACCCGATGCGCGCCCGCATGGCCATGGCCGCGTTGGTGAACCTGGCCGCCGAGCGCCAGGTCACGCTGGTGGCCACGCTGCACCAGGTGGACATGGCGTTGGCCCACTTTCCGCGCATCATCGGCCTGCGCGATGGGCAACTGGTGTTTGACCTGCCCTCTGCACAAGTGAGCTCCGAGCGCTTGGCGCATTTGTACGACCAATACGAGCACGAGTTGCGTGGCGAGGCCCTGTCTGTGGTGCTGCCAGATGCGCCTCCTGCAGCACCCGCGCCCGTGGTGATGCATTGCCGTTGACGCGGCCAGGTCTTTCACGCCACGCGCACCGCACATGTCCGCCTCTGTGTCCTCCTTGCCTGCAGCCCGCCCGCGCCTGACTGCTCCGGCGCGTGACCCGGCTTTTGTCGCACGTGTGTTCTGGCTGAGTCTTGCGCTGGTCCTGTTGTGGCCGCTGGGGGTGGCCACCGAATTCCGTTTGTGGGTGTTGTGGGCACCCGAGAACCGCAAGGTCACTGCCGACTTCGTGGGCAGTTTTTGGCCGCTGGTGCACAACGCTGAATTCATGCAGATGGTGGTGCGCGAAACCTGGCGCACCGTGGCCATGGCCACCGCCGGCGTCACGCTGGCGCTGGTGCTGGCGGTGCCCTTGAGCTTGCTGGCCACACGGGTCTTGTCGCTGTCTGCCTTGTCTGGCCGCATGGACCGCGGGCCAGCCGTGCTGCGCTGGTGCGTGCGTGCCGCACTGATTGTGCTGCGCAGCATTCCCGAACTGATCTGGGCGCTGGTGTTTGTGCGTGTGGTGGGTTTGGGGCCGACTGCGGGCGTGCTGGCCATTGCGCTGACCTATGGCGGCATGCTGGGCAAGGTGTACGCCGAGATTTTGGAAAGCAGCGAGAGCCACGCCACCCAGACCCTGATGCGCAACGGCAGCGGCCGTCTGCAAGCCTTTGTCTATGCCTTGCTGCCCAGCCATGCGGCCGAACTGGCCTCTTACACGGTGTACCGCTGGGAATGCGCCATCCGCTCCTCGGTCGTGCTGGGCTTTGTGGGCGCGGGGGGCTTGGGCCAGCAACTGGATAACTCGATGAAGATGTTCAACGGCGGTGAAGTGGCCACCTTGCTGCTGGTGTTCATTGCGCTGGTGGCGATCGCCGACCGCGTGAGCGCTTGGCTCCGAAAGGCGCTGGCATGAAGTCGTTCTCACGCGAAGCGGCCAACCCGCCTTACAAATTACCACCACCGATTTTTGATGCACGCTGCCGCGCCTGCTGGTTCACCGCCGCTTTGCTGGTGTTGGTGGTGGCCAGCTTTGTTTCGCTCGACTTAGATTGGGCGGCTTTTGCGTCGATGGAAGCGGCGCGCAGCATGGGCCGCTTTGTGGCCGAGTTTTTCCCGCCTGACTTGTCATCCGTATTCGTGAACAAAGTGGCCTGGGCTGCTTGGGAAACGCTGGCCATGTCGGCGCTGGGCACCGCCATCGCCGCGGTGCTGGGCCTGGCGCTGGCCGTGCCCGCCAGCCGCATGTCCGCCCAAGACCCGGCTTGGCTGCGCAGCCCCACGCGCTGGTTGCTCAATGCGCTGCGCGCCATCCCTGAGTTGGTGTGGGCGGCGTTGCTGCTGATCTCGGCAGGCCTGGGGCCCATGGCGGGTACCTTGGCGCTGGCCCTGCACACCAGCGGCGTGCTGGGCCGTCTGTTTGCCGAGGCCATGGAAAACGTGCCCACCGGCCCTGGCGACGCCTTGCGCACCCAGGGCGTGGGCCCGCTGCGCGTGTTCTTTTACGCCACCTTGCCCCAAGTGTTGCCGCAGCTCATGAGCTACACGCTGTACCGCTGGGAGAACAACATCCGCGCCGCCGCCGTGCTGGGCGTGGTGGGTGCAGGCGGGCTGGGTCAGATGCTGTCCTTCCACATGGGCCTGTTCCACATGAACAAGACGGCGACCATTTTGGCGGCCATGCTGCTGATGGTGGCTTGCGTGGATGCGCTGAGTTTTGCGGCGCGGCGTTGGTTGACGCGCTGAATCGAGCAGTAGCTGTGTAAAGGAGCAAGTACATGATTGATTTTTATTACTGGACCACGCCAAACGGTCACAAGGTCACCTTGTTTCTGGAAGAGTCAGGAATTCCTTACAACATCAAGCCCATCAACATCAGCACGGGGGCGCAATTTGCGCCTGATTTTTTGCGCATTGCCCCGAACAATCGAATCCCCGCCATCGTTGACACATTGCCCGAAGACGGCGGTGAACCGATCAGCATTTTTGAGTCGGGCGCGATTCTTTTGTATTTGGCTGACAAAACAAAAAAATTCATTCCTCACGACCTGCGTGGACGAAATGAGTGTCTGAAATGGTTGTTCTGGCAAATGGGGGGCTTGGGCCCTATGGCCGGTCAAAATCACCATTTTGTGCAGTACGCCCCCGAAAAGCTTCCCTACGCCATCGACCGCTACGTCAAGGAGACATCTCGCTTGTATGGCGTTTTGAACAAGCACTTATCCGATGGACGCGATTACATCTGTGGCGACTATTCCATCGCAGACATGGCAGCGTATCCCTGGGTGGTACCGCATGAGCGTCAACGCCAGGACTTGAATCAGTTTCCAGCACTCGGGCAATGGTTAGAGAGGATTCAGAATCGTCCGGCGACCCAAAAGGCGTATGAGATGGCCAAGACCATCAACGTCGCGCCTACCGTAGATGAAAAAGCGAAATCCATTCTGTTTGGACAGGATGCGAAAACGGTTTCTTGAAGATCGACAAGGAGTAAACGGTGATGATCAAAGCGGTAGTTTTTGATGCCTACGGAACGCTGTTTGATGTTTACTCGATTCAGGCATTGGCTGAATCGCTCTATCCGGACAAGGGTGCAGACATTGCCGTGAAATGGCGCGACAAACAAATTGAATACACCCGACTGATCACCCAATCTGATCCACACAACCCATCGGGCAGTCGATACTTTCGGCCATTTTGGGAATTGACGCGCTTGTCTTTGGAATACACGCTGGACCGCTTGAAACTGGACCGTGCGTCTGGGCAAACAGATCAGCTGATGCAGCAATATGCGCACCTCACGGCGTTCCCAGAGAACTTAAAGGTGCTCCAAGAGATCAAAGCCATGGGCCTGACCACGGCCATCCTGTCCAATGGCAGCATGGACATGCTCCGTTCGGCGGTGAACAGTGCTGGCATGGGCGATGTGTTGGACCACATCATCTCGGTGGACGCTGTGCGCTTGTTCAAAACCTCGCCGGAAAGCTACGCCTTGGTGCAACAGTCGATCCCTGTCCGACAAGAAGAAGTGCTTTTTGTGTCCAGCAACGCATGGGATGCGTTGGGCGCAACTTGGTTTGGTTTCAAAACGCATTGGGTCAATCGGCAAGGTTTGCCGTTCGAAGCACTGTCGTCTCAGCCGCATTATTCAGGCCCTGACCTTCGTTCAGTCTTGGTGTCACTTCGCTAATTTGAAGCGAAATTTTCTGAAATCAATTGCGAACGAACGTCTCCCGTGGGTCGAAAGCCAAGACTCCTTCATAGAAAAACCGCTTCACTTGGCCATCGAGCAATGCCCGCCGCTCGTGGCCTGCCCCGATCCAGCCGCGATCAGCGGGGGTTCGTTGCGCAGGTCCACCGGGGCCGAGACCATGAAGTCCCAACTCAAAAAGGCAGCCAGGCCGAGCCAGAAAACCGCTTGCAGTTTGTGTGTGTTGCTCATGCGGTCTCCCTCAGAACTGGTAATGGCGGCGTACACGCACACCGATCAGCGTGCCCGCAAAGGCCAGGGGCACCCACAACCAGCCATGCAGGCTGCCGGTCGAGATGCCGCTGAGCATGGCGCCGATGTTGCAACCAAAAGCCAAGCGCGAGCTGTAGCCCATGACGAATCCGGCCACCAGGCCAATGACCCATTGCTGCGTGGTCAAAGGCTTACTGCCCGCAGGGGCCTTGGCCGAGACCCACAGCGCGCCGCCCAGAATGCCGACGTTGGTGATGGTGGTCACGTCCATGAACACGGTTTGCGTCAGCCGTTGCGCGTTGCCGGCCTGAGCCCAAAAGGCGTTGGCTGCAGGGTCAAACGCACCCAGTGCCACCGAGATCTTGGCGGCCCACAGGCCAAAGCCATAGACCACGCCCCAGGGCTGGCCCGCCAGCAGCAAGTTGAGTGTGGCCAGCAGCGCCAGCGCCACCGCACCCCAGATCCAGCGTTTGTCCAGCCAGATTTGGCCCGCGCCCACCCACAGCCGCACCGCGACCAGCACGGCGGCCAGCAAAGCCAAGGTCAGGGCCAGTGCGCCGCCTGTGCCGTATTCGGCAGAAAAGCTGACCGGGGCCACTTGACCCAGTGACAACCAGCTGTCCAGGTGCACCGAACCCAAAAAACTGCCCAAGGCGAACAGCGGCAAGATGCCCATGTTGAGCGGCACGCCCAGACCTGCTTTGTACAAACTGCCCGAGCCGCAGCCGTCGGCAATCTGCATGGTCAGCCCGAACACAAAAGCCCCCACCAGAAGGCTCACGCTGGGGGGCCCCAGGGCGGCGTGCAGTTCAGAAAATTGTCCCAGCAGCGGCAACGCCGCCAGGCTGGCCAGGGCCAGCAGCAGCACCTGGCCGGTCACGCCTTGCGGGTTGCGCTGCTCAATGAGCTGCCGCCAGCCGGTGGTGAAACCAAATCGGGCCCCGGCCAAAGCCGCGCCCATGCCCACGCCCACCGCCATCAGCACGGATTGGCGGATGGAGACGGACAGAGCCAAAAAGATGAAAAAGGCGGCCAGCAAGGCCGCCAAAGGAAGGCGCTTCATGACCTGAACTTATTTGAAGGTTTTTTCGGCCCAGAACTTGGCGTCGATCATGAGCTGCTTGGGGCGGCTGGGCACATTGGCCATGGGCAGGCCGCTGGCGTCTTTGGACCACTCCACCATGGAGCCCGCATAGAGCTTCACGTTTTTCTGGCCCAGCACTTCAGACATGGCAAACCAGTTGGTCGCCGCCCAGTGGCCGGTGTTGCAAAAGGACACGGTCTCTTTGGCCGGGTCGATGGGGCTGGCGGCGGCCACTTTTTGGGCCTGCTCGGTGTTCACAAAGGTGGAGGTGCCGGGGGCAAACCATTTGTCGTGTTCCACGTTCACTGCGCCCTGCAAGGTGCCGGGCACGCTCGCGGCCACATGGCGGGTGTCGCCCTTGAAGAATTCGGCGGGGCGGGCGTCGATCAAAGCGGCGTCACCGGCTTTCACGCGCGCCACCAGCTCTTCCTTGGTGGCGACCAGGCTCTTGTCGATTTGCGGCTGGAAGCTGCTGGCCGCCACTTTCACGGCCTGGTTGTTTTGCGGCAGCCCGGCGGTGGTCCAGGCCTTCACGCCGCCATTGAGCACCGACAGGTCTTTGAGGCCGAGCACTTTGAGGGTCCAGTAAACGCGGGCCGAGGCCCCAAAGTCGGTGGCGTCTGCACCGCTGGACACAATGACCGCGTGGGTGCTGGGGGTCAGGCCCAGGCTTTGCACCAGGGTGGTCAGCTTGGGTAGGCCGGGCAACTCGCCCGGGTTGCTGGCTGGACCGCGCCAGGTGCCATAAGGCGCATTGATGGCGCCCGGAATGTGATTGGCCGCATAGGACTTGGGGTCGCGGATGTCGATCACGCGCACGTTGGCGTCTGACAGTTTGGCCTGCAACTCGGCGGGGCTGAGCAAGGGCTGGGCGGCGAAAGCGGAGGCAGAGAAGGCGGTGGCCGACAAGGCCAAAACCAGGGCAGAGAAGTGTTTCATGGGGGTCGTTCCTGACGGGGGTGAGCAAAAGATGGTGCGATTGTGGCCACCCGCCAAAGACATGGGAACGATTTTTTAGTTGGTTATATATGCCAAAGTAGATATAAGAGCGCGTGCAACCCGGTTCAGCGCTTGGGCTGGAGGACGCAGCGTTGCGCCGCCCACAGCGCCCCGGTGCCCAGCACACTGGCGGTCAGAAGCCACCACAGCGCCAAGGTGTAACCGTGCTGAGGCGACCACAACAGACCCAGAATCAGCGGCGCCGCGGCCCGCGCCAGTGCAATCGGCAAACCCAGTAGGCCATTGAGCTGCCCCACATGCGCGCGACTGACGTACTGCGCCATGGCCGTGCCCTTGACGATGGTGTTCATGCCATTGCCCAAGCCGTAAAGCAGCACAAACACCAGTGCAGCCACCGGGTGCAGGCCGCCGATCATCAGCACCAGCACGCCAGCCGGGATGAGCGTTGGAATCCAGCGGTTGGCGGCGTGCACATCCCAATGGCGCTCAAACACGAACAGCACCCACCGCCCCAGCACCTGAATCACCCCAATGGCCGCCGGAATGGCCAGCACCCAGGCCGGGGACAGCCCAGACTCTTGCAGCAAGGCGATCATGTGCGCGGGCAGGGCCGAAGTCACCGACATGGTCAGCACCATGAACAAGGCCAGCAGCCAAAACGGCGCGTGGCGCAGGTGCTCGCGCACGGGCACGGGCACGGGCAAAGAGGGGTTGGGCGTGTCGGCGCGTGTGCCGTGCTCGGTCTGTGTGCGGTCGGTGTCGCTGACCTGTGGGCGCGGTGCCTCGTGCAGCAGCCAGCCGTGCAAAGGTGCACACACCAGCAGCTGCAGTGCAGCCAGCGCCCACAACGCTTGCCGCCAGCCCCATAACTCCATCCACCAGGCAAACAGCGGAATGAACACCGTGCTGGCCAGGCCACCCAAAAACGTGAGCGTGATGATGGCGCGGCGAAAGTCCTGGCCAAAACGGCGCGTGACCACGGCAAACGCCGGGTTGTAGAGCGTGGCCGCCATGCCCAGACCGAGCCAGATCCAGGCGGCGTAAAAGCCCGCCACCGACGTCACCGCACTGTGGCCCACCAGCCCCAGGCCCAACCACACCGAGCCCAGCGTCATCACCCGCCTCTCGTGCCCCGCATCGATCCAGCGCCCCACCCGGTAAGCCATCAGTCCCTCGGCCAGCAGCGCCAGGCTGAACGCCAGAGATGACTCTGCCCGCCCCATGCCCAGCTCCGCCTCCAGGGGCGTCATGAGCAAGGAGAAGGTGTAAAAAACGCTGCCCCAAGTGATCAACTGGGGCAGGGACAGCCAGACGCTGAAGGGCCCCAAGCCTAAAGTCTTCATGTGTTGGCGATGGAAATAAGGCATGGATTCATTATCCTGATCTGTCCGCACGGTGTTGCCCTCAACTTCGCGAAACAGGGCCTCAACACTGTCGCATGGGTGCTGTGATCATCTTCGAACCCCTTTAAAGTGGGCACAAAGTGGACAAAGTATGGATGCTCAATGGCTTGGTGTTTTGAGGGGCTTGCACACGCTGGATTTGAATGCCGAACCTGCGTTGCAAACCCGTGCCCGTTGGCTGGTGCTGGACACCATGGGTTGCATCATGGCGGGCTTGCGCGCAGAGCCGGTGGCCTGCTTGGCGCAATGCGCTGCAGCCGCTGACCCGGGCAGCTTTCGCTTCACCCCGGATGCCGGAGTTGGCCTGTCGGCGGCGAATGCCGCCATGGTGCTGGCCATGGCGGCCTGCTGGGATGAGGCTTGCGAAGGCCATGCCGGCGCCCACGGACGTCCGGGTGTGGCGGTTTTGGCGGCGCTGTTGCCGATGGCTTCGCGTCTGACCTATGGGCAGTTCCTGCATGCCTTGGTGCTGGGTTACGAAATCGGGGCCCGCATGGGGGCGAGTTTGCGCATCAACAAAGGCATGCATGTCGATGGCAACTGGCCCGCCTTGGGTGCGGCGGCGGCAGTGGCGCATGCGCTGGGCCTGAACCCTGATCAAATCGCGCAAGCGGTCCAGGTGGCCGCTTGTCAATTGCCCATGAGCTTGTACTTGCCCGTGCGTTCGGGTGCCACCGCGCGCAACACCTATTTGGGCCACGCTGCGCAGCTCGGGCAAAGCGCCGCGCTGGCCGTGGCCAGTGGCATCACGGCCCCGGCTGGGGCGGTGGCCGAATACGCCCAGATCGGACTGGGCAAACCGCCATTGCCTTTTGACGCATCACCAGGGTTTGAGTTGCTGCAAGGCTATTTCAAACCCTATGCGGCGGTTCGCCATGTGCATTACGGCGCTTTGGCTGCGCACGCGCTGCGGCTGTCGCTGGAGGTGACCAAGATCGATCGCGTGGTGCTGCAGGTCTACGAAGAGGCCACCATTTACTGCGGTAACCGTGCACCCCAAACGCCTTTGCAGGCGCAGTTTTCCCTCAGCTTTGGCTTGGCCGCCATGCTGCGTTGGGGGCGGCTGGACCCTTGGGTCTACCGCGAGCCACAGTTTCAGGACCCTGTGCTGCGCGACCTGGAGGCCAAGGTGCAGGTGCAAATCGATGCCCCGTGGACACAGCAACAACAGCGCGGTGCGCGGGTGTTGATCGACTGCAGCGATGGCACCCGGCATGAACATGTCATCACAGCCGTGCCTGGCGATGCGCAAATGCCCTTCGCCGAGCGTGAATTGACGAACAAATTTTTGACTTACTGCGAGGGCAGTTTGTCAGCCGCGCAGGCCGCAGACTGGGCCACGCAGTTGCTGCACGCCCCGCTGGACGCACGCCCTTTCCCGTTTTGGCATTCACCCTAGGAGAAAACACCATGTTGAAGACAACCCTTGTGACGACCGCTTTGCTGGCTGCTGCCTGGCTCGGTAGCCCTGTCGCGGCACAAACCACCGACTTTCCGAACAAGCCGGTGCGCATCGTGGTGCCTTTCCCACCGGGTGGGGCCACGGACATCACGGCCCGTGTGGTGGCCGAAAAGCTCAGCACCAAATGGGGCCAGCCCGTGGTCATCGACAACAAGGCGGGCGCTGGCGGCAACGTGGGCTCGGACCTGGTGGCCAAGTCGGCACCAGATGGCCACAACATCGTGCTGGGCGTGACCGGCTCGCATTCGATCAACATCTCTTTGTACAAGAAGATGCCCTACCACCCGCTCAATGATTTCGAGCCGCTGACGCAGGCCACGATCTACCCGAACGCGATCGTGGTGAACCCGCAGGTGCCCGCCAACAACCTGGCCGAGTTGATCGCCCTGCTGAAAAAAGAGCCGGGCAAACTCTCTTATGGCTCGGACGGCAATGGCACCGCCTCGCACCTGGGCATGGAGATTTTGAAATCCAAGGCCAATGTGCAGCTGACCCATATTCCTTACCGGGGCAGCACGCCCATGATCACCGACTTGCTGGGGGGCACCTTGATGGTGGGTGTGACGGGATTGCCAGCGGTGCAGCAGCACCTGAAGGCCGGCAAGCTCAAGATGATCGCGATCACCACCCCCCAGCGCGCCCCCGGTGCGCCTGAATACAAAACGGTGGCCGAGCAAGGCTTTGCCAATTTCAATGCTGCGCCTTGGGCAGGCTTTTTTGCGCCCAAGGGCACGCCCAAGCCGGTGCTGGACAAACTGGCCCAGGACCTGTCCGATGCGCTCAAGCAGCCCGATGTGGTACAAAAGATGAACGAGTTGGGCAGCACCGTGGTGGGCAACAAACCCGATGAGTTCCGACAGTTTGTGGGTCGCCAGATCGAGTTGTGGGCCGAGGGTGTGAAGATCTCTGGCGCCACCGTGGACTGAGTCATGGCGGCTTTGGGCAACTTTGCGCCTTCGGGTGATTACGCGTTTCCCTACCGCGATCTGGTGGGCACGCAGGTGCTGGTGACCGGTGGACGCGGCACCTTGGGCGCGGCCATCAGCCGGGGGTTTGCCTCTTTGGGAGCGCAGGTCTGGTGCGTGGACCGGTCCCCGATAGCGGCGGATGAACACGATCCGCGCATCACTCACCGCGTGGCCGATGTGCGTGACCGCGCTTCATTGCAGGCGGTGCAAGCCGAATTGGCGCAGACGGCGGGCCTGGATGTGCTGGTGAATGCGCACGGCCTGCAGATTCGCTCGGACTTTGCGGGCTGTGACGAAGAGACCTGGATGACCCTGACCGATGTGAATCTGAATGGGGTTTACCGCAGCTGCCAGGTCTTTGGCGAGCCCATGCGCAGCCGGGGGGGTGCGATCGTGAACATCGGCAGCGTCAACGGGGTGGTGGTATCGGGCAAGGGCACGCCCTACGGCATTCAGAAAGCGGCCGTCTCGCACATGACCAAGGTGCTGGCGGTGGAGTGGGCTCCATGGGTGCGTGTGAATGCGGTGGCCCCCACAGCGATTCCCTCGGGCATGACGCAGGACTTGTTTGCGAACCCGGATTACGTGCGCACCAAGACGCAAAGCATTCCGCTCAAGCGCACCGGCACCGAAGAAGACATCGTGCACGCGGTGATGTTTTTGGCTTCGTCCGCCTCGGGTCTGGTCACGGGCCACACCCTGATGATGGACGGGGGCTTGTCCTTGGTTTGAGGCGGTTGTCGGGTGGCGCCCTCAGGCGCCTTCAGCGCAGGCCCCTCTCACTGCCCTTGCAGCACCCGCCGGTACTGCAGGCCCTCGGCCACATGCACCGAAGCGATGGTGTCGCTGCCTGCCAGATCGGCGATGGTGCGGGCCACTTTCAGGCTGCGGTGTACGCTGCGCCCGCTCCAGCCCAGCTTGGCGGCGGCTTTTTGCAGCAAGGTGGTGGCGCTGTCGCCCAGACGAGAATGGGTGTCGATGGCCTGACCTTGCAGCGCCGCGTTGGTGCAGCCCTGACGGGCCAAAGCCCGTTCACGGGCGACCAGACTTCTGGCAGCAATGGTCTCTGTGCTTTCTCCGGGCGGCGCGTTCAGCAGGTCTTGCGCGGCCAGGCTGGGCACTTCGATGTGCAAATCGATCCGGTCGAGCAGCGGGCCGCTGAGCTTGCCTTGGTAGCGGCTGACCTGGTCGGGAGAGCAGCGGCAGGTTCGTGTGGCGCTGCCCAGGTAGCCGCAGGGGCAGGGGTTCATGGCGGCGATCAGCTGAAAGCGTGCTGGAAACTCGGCTCGCCGAGCTGCCCGGGCGATGGTGATGGTGCCGGTTTCCAGTGGCTCGCGCAGGGCCTCCAAAGCGGCGCGGGGGAATTCGGGCAGTTCGTCCAGAAACAGCACCCCATGGTGCGCCAATGAAATTTCGCCTGGCCGGGGCGGCGAGCCGCCACCGACCAAAGCCACCGCACTGGCCGAGTGGTGGGGCTGGGCGGTAGGGCGTTGCGCCCAGCGGGCCAGGTCGAAGCGCCCAGCCAGACTGGCCACCGCCGCCGACTCCAGCGCATCCTCAATGGACATGGGCGGCAGCAAGCCCGCAAAACGCTGCGCCAGCATGGATTTGCCCGAGCCTGGCGGGCCGACCATGAGCAGCGAATGGCCGCCTGCGGCGGCGATCTCCAGCACGCGTTTGACGCCCGCTTGGCCTTTCACATCGGCCAGATTGGCATAGCTCGGCGGCAGGTGGGGGGTGGAAGCGGCCATGCGTGCCCAGCCCTCGCCTGGCTCTGGCGGAGGCTCGTTCGAGGGGGGCAGAAATTGTTGCACCACATCGAGCAAATGCCGGGCACGAAAGACTTCGGCGTCGGGCGCGAGGGCGGCTTCTTCGGCGCTGCCTGGCGGCAACACCAGCCGGGTGCGCACTTGCTGTTGGCGCAGCGCCAGGCTCATGGCCAGTGCGCCGCGAACCGCGCGCAACTCGCCCGACAGCGACAACTCGCCCGCGAATTCGTAGCCACCGAGCTGGCTGGCATCGATCTGCCCGCTGGCGGCCAAGATGCCCAGCGCGATCGGCAAGTCCAGTCGTCCGGAGTCTTTGGGCAGGTCCGCCGGGGCCAGGTTGACGGTGATGCGTTTGTTGTGCGGAAAGTCCAGTCCGCTGTTTTGCAAGGCCGATCGCACGCGCTCGCGGGCTTCCTTGACCTCGACATCGGCCAAGCCCACCAAGGTGAAGCTGGGCAAGCCATTGGCCAAATGCACCTCAACGGTGACTGCGGGCGCCTGCAGCCCGACCAAGGCACGGCTGTGCACCAAACTGAGACTCATACCCTCTCCCTGCCCCATGCTGGTGCATGGTGTGTGTCCGTGCACGCAGACCGAGCGCACCGAACTTGTTTGAATGCCATTCAATCATGCACAGAGTGAGAACGCACTGGTAATTGCCCTTGGTGAGGGGGTAAGAACAAGGTTGGCACGCTATCTGCATGTGGTGCTTGTCCTTTCTTCACTTTTTTGGAGTTCCCCATGAAAAAAATCCTCGTTCCTTCCCTGATCGCCCTGGCATTGGGCTCCGTGAGCGGCTTGGCCCAAGCCCAAGCAGCAGCCCCTGCGAGCAGCGTGTCGTTCAACGTCGGCGTGACCACCGATTACCGTTACCGCGGCATTTCTCAGTCGCGTCTGCAGCCCGCCTTGCAAGGTGGTGTGGATTACGCAGACAAGAGCGGTTTTTATGTGGGTGCTTGGGGTTCGACCATCAAGTGGATCAAGGATTCCGGCGCCAGCAAAGGGACGACCGAAGTGGACCTGTATGGTGGCTTCAAAGGCGCTGCAGGCGATGTGTCTTATGACGTGGGTGTTTTGCGTTACCAGTACTTTGGCAACACGCTGGGTGCGGTGGCGAATTATGCAAATGCCAACACCACAGAGGTGTATGGCGCAGTGACCTACAACGTGTTCACAGCCAAGTACTCGCACGCCTTGACCAACACATTTGGCAACGTCAACAGCAAAAACAGTTACTACCTCGATTTGAGCGCCACGTTCGATCTGGGCAACGGTTTTACGCTGACGCCACACGTGGGTCGTCAGATGATCAACAACACACCCTTGGCCACGTACAACGACTACTCACTCACTTTGGGTAAAGATTTGGGTAATGGTTTGAGCGCTTCTGCGATGGCCGTGAGCACCAATGCCGACACAGGACCTTACACGTTGGCTGGCAAATACAACGGCAAAGATGCGCTGGTCGTCGGCCTGAAATACGCCTTCTGATCCCCGAACACTCACACAAGGAGCCATCATGAAACTGGTGACCGCCATCATCAAACCCTTCAAGCTGGACGAGGTGCGTGAAGCACTTTCGGGCATCGGCGTGCAGGGCATCACCGTGACCGAAGTCAAAGGCTTCGGTCGTCAAAAAGGCCACACCGAGCTGTACCGCGGTGCGGAATACGTGGTCGACTTTTTGCCCAAAGTGAAGATCGAAGCCGCTGTGTCCGACGAACTCGTCGAGCGCGTGATCGAAGCCATCGAAGCCGGTGCCCGCACCGGCAAGATTGGCGACGGCAAGATCTTTGTGTACGACCTCGAACAAGTGGTTCGCATCCGCACCGGTGAAACCGGCGCTGAAGCCCTTTGATGGACCAGAAAGAGAGCCAAAAATGAAAAAATTACTCGCTACCTTGGCCTTGGGCCTGAGTCTGGGTTTGGGTGTGTTCGCTGCGGCGTCCGTTGCCCAAGCTCAAACCGCCCCCGCTGCCGTGACGGCCCCTGCCGCAGAGGCCAAACCGGTCGATGCAGCACCGGCACCTGCAGCCCCTGCTGCTGCAACGCCCGCTGCGGCCGAAGCCACGCCAGCGCCCGTGCCCAACAAGGGTGACATTGCCTGGATGATGGTCTCCACCATCTTGGTAATCCTGATGGTCATTCCGGGCCTGGCCCTGTTCTACGGCGGCTTGGTGCGCAGCAAAAACATGCTGTCTGTGCTGATGCAAGTCGTGGTCACCTTCTCCATGATCACGGTGTTGTGGTTCATCTATGGCTACAGCCTGGCGTTCACCGAAGGCAATGCTTTCATCGGTGGTTTTGACCGCCTGTTCATGAAAGGCATCTGGGACAACGCCGCGGGCACTTTTGCCAACGCGGCCACCTTCAGCAAGGGCGTGGTCATTCCTGAAATCACCTTTGCAGCCTTCCAGGCCACGTTCGCAGGCATCACCTGTGCCCTGATCGTGGGTGCATTCGCTGAGCGCATCAAGTTCTCTGCTGTGCTTGCCTTCATGGTGCTGTGGTTCACTTTCAGCTACCTGCCAGTCGCGCACATGGTCTGGTTCTGGATGGGCCCTGACGCCTACACCGCCAAGGAAGTGGCCGACGAAATGACCAGCAAAGCCGGTCTGATCTGGCAGTGGGGTGCATTGGACTTCGCAGGCGGTACTGTGGTGCACATCAACGCTGCTGTGGCCGGTCTGGTGGGTGCCTTCATGGTGGGCAAGCGCGTGGGTTATGGCCGTGAAGCCATGGCCCCCCACAGCCTGACTTTGACCATGGTGGGTGCGTCCTTGCTGTGGGTGGGTTGGTTCGGTTTCAACGCCGGCTCGGCTCTGGAAGCCAACGGTTTTGCAGCCCTGGCCTTCATCAACACCCTGGTCGCGACAGCTGGTGCGGTGCTGGCCTGGTGCGTGGGTGAAGCCCTGATGCGCGGCAAAGCCTCCATGCTGGGCGCCGCTTCGGGTGCGGTGGCCGGCCTGGTCGCCATCACGCCAGCCGCAGGCAACGTGGGCATCGGTGGTGGTCTGGTGATCGGCATCGTGGCAGGCTTTGCTTGCCTGTGGGGTGTGAACGGTCTGAAGAAGATGCTGGGTGCAGACGACTCTTTGGACGTGTTCGGTGTGCACGGTGTGGGCGGTATCGTCGGCGCCTTGTTGACCGGTGTGTTCAACTCCCCCGCCCTGGGTGGCCCCAGCGCTGTGGGTGACTGGGTCACCGTGGCCATGGTGGCACCCGACGCTTACTCCATCGCTTCGCAAGTGTGGATCCAAACCAAAGCCGTGCTGCTGACCATTGTCTGGTCGGGTGTGGTCTCTCTCGTCGCCTTCAAGATCGTGGACCTGACCATTGGTCTGCGCGTCACGGAAGAAGAAGAGCGCGAAGGTCTGGACATTTCCTCACACGGCGAGTCGGCCTACCACGGCTAAAAGCCGGACACCGCAAGCCCAATGGCAAGCGGTGGCGCAAGCCACCCCTTGTTCAACTTGACTCCAGCCCGCAGCGCTTCGGTTCTGCGGGCTGTTTCATTGGGGGGTTCGCAATTGGAGGGGATTGATCGAGGTACGTTCCTGGTTGGATCCCACCGGGGCGCTGGGTGCTCGGGCACAATGGTTTTCATGAATCCACCTGCTTTGTCGACACCCCACTGGACCGCCCTCACCAAAGAGCCTGACGGTCTGGGCGAGTCGCCTTTTTGGCATCCGCAGGAGCGGCGCCTGTATTGGGTCGACATTCCCGGGCGGCGCATCGCCCGGGTGGCCGTGGATGGCTTGCAAGCCCAAGGCCCGGTCGAGTACTGGCCGTTGACGCAAGAGCCTGGCTGCATTGCGCCTGTGCAAGGGGATGAGCAAGGCGGCGGTCTGGTCATGGCCTTGCGCGATGGCATCTATCTGGCCCGCGAGTGGGGCGGTCCCTTGCAGTTGCTGGCGGCAGCGCCCTACGACACCGCCAAACAACGCTTCAACGACGGCAAGTGCGACGCCCAAGGCCGCTTTTGGGCGGGCAGCCTGTGCGAGCCCAAAGACCATGCACTGGGCGCGCTGTACATGCTGGACGGCCAAGGCTTGCACGCCATGGTGGGCGGCACGAAAGACGGGGCCCATGATGGCGTGGTGACCGCCAATGGCCTGGCCTGGTCACCCGACGGCCGCACCGCCTACTGGGCCGACACCGCCGCACACCAGGTGCGCGCTTTTGACTTTGACGCCGCCAGCGGCCAACTCACCCACGCTCGCGTGTTCTACCAAGCCAACCCCAAACCCGCAGGCTGGGCCTGGGGCAGTGCCGCGCCCTACGGCGGCCGGCCCGACGGCGCAGCGGTGGACGCCGAGGGCTGCTACTGGTCCGCCCAATACGAAGGCGGGCGCCTGCTGCGCATTTCACCCAAAGGGCAGGTGCTGGCCGAAGTGCCCACTCCGGCGCTGTGCCCCACCATGCCCTGCTTTGGCGGCGCGGACTTGAAAACTTTATTCATCACTACCGCCCGGCATGGCCGCAGTGAGCAAGAGCTGGCGCAGTACCCCGGTTCGGGGGGCGTGTGGGCGATGCGGGTGGAAGTGGCGGGGGTGGGGGTGAATGCCTATCGGGGCTGAGCCGCGCAATTTCCCACAACCTGCCCGTTCAAAAAATTCACGCACGCGTCAAAGCGTGGGCGTTACCATCCTTGCCCATGGAAGCTCAACTCAATTCCCTCACCGATGCCGTGCGCCAGGCGGGTGCGGATGGCCGTATGCTGCGTTTGCGCGGCGGCGGCAGCAAAGATTTTTGGGGCCAAAGCCTCACGGGTGAGGTGCTGGACACCCGGGCCTACCGGGGCATCGTCAGTTACGAGCCCAGCGAGTTGGTGGTGACGGTGCGCTGCGGCACGCCGCTGGCCGAGCTGGAAGCGGTCTTGGCCGAAAAAGGCCAGTGCCTGGCGTTTGAGCCGCCGCATTTCGGACCCGATGCGACGGTGGGCGGCATGGTGGCCGCAGGTTTGAGTGGCCCGGCCCGCGCCACGGTGGGCGCTGTGCGCGATTACGTGTTGGGCGCCCGCTTCATCAATGGTTTGGGCGAGCACCTGACCTTTGGCGGTCAGGTCATGAAAAACGTGGCCGGCTACGACGTGAGCCGCCTCATGGCCGGCAGCTGGGGCACGCTGGGCCTGATCACCGAGGTCAGCCTCAAGGTCTTGCCCGTGGCCCCTGCCGAAGCGACGCTGATGATTGCCGGCTTGGCACAAGGCCCGGCGCTCGATCTGTTGCACCGCTGGGGTGGCCAGCCGCTGCCCTTGAATGCCAGCGCCTGGGTGCGCGACCCGACCGCACAGCCGGTGGCCGACTATTTGTTTGTGCGTCTGCGCGGCGCGGTGGCGGCGGTGCAGTCGGCGATCGGCAAGATGAGCGCCGATGCACAGGCTGCAGGCGCGCTAGTGCAGGCCATGGACAATGCCGAAGCCGCTGACGACTGGCGTGCCAGCGGCGAGCAGGCCTTGCAGTTCTTCGATGCGCCCGCCCCGGATCTGTGCCTGTGGCGCTTGTCGGTGCCGCAAACGGCCCCGCTGTTGGACTTGCCCTATGCCCAATACATCGAATGGCAAGGCGCCCAGCGCTGGTTGTGGGCGCCGGCATCGGCCGCGGTGGCCTTGCGTGACTTGGCGCAGTCGGTCGGCGGCCATGCCACGTTGTTCCGGGCCAGTGCCAAGCATGCCGAGGTCGACAAAGTGGTGGGCGTGAGTACCCCGCTCGAAGCGGTGCAGCAACGCATCCAGCAGCAATTGCAAAAGCAGTTCGACCCGAAGGGCGTGTTCGCCACCGGTCGGATTCACCCTCTCTGATCCGGGACGACCGCCATGCAAACCAACCTCGCGCCCGAATACCAAAACACCCCCGAAGGCCTGGAGGCCGAAGCCATTTTGCGCAAGTGCGTGCACTGCGGCTTTTGCACCGCCACGTGCCCCACCTACCAACTGCTGGGCGACGAGTTGGACGGCCCGCGTGGCCGCATCTATTTGATGAAGCAGGTGCTGGAAGGCGAAACGCCCACCCGCAAAACCCAGATGCACCTGGACCGGTGCCTCACCTGCCGCAACTGTGAAAGCACTTGCCCGAGCGGCGTGCAATACGGCCACTTGGTCGACATTGGCCGCAAGCTGGTGGACGCCAAAGTTGAGCGCCCCGTGGGTGAAAAAATGGTGCGCTGGGCGCTCAAAGAAGGCCTGCCTTCGCCGCTGTTTGCCCCGGCCATGAAAATGGGCCAGATGGTGCGCGGCCTGCTGCCCGACAGCCTCAAAGCCAAAGTTCCTGCGCCGCAAGACGCTGGTGCTTGGCCCACCCGCCAGCATGCGCGCAAGGTGCTGATGCTGGCCGGTTGCGTGCAGCCAAGCATGAGCCCCAACATCAACACCGCCACCGCCCGCGTGCTCGACGCCGCGGGCATCCAGACCGTGACGGCCTCAAAAGCCGGTTGCTGCGGCGCGCTCAAGTTCCACCTGAACGACCACGACGGCGGCAAAGACCACATGCGCGCCAACATCGACGCCTGGTGGCCGCTGGTGGAAAGTGGCGAAGTCGAAGCCATCGTGATGAACGCCTCTGGCTGTGGCGTGATGGTCAAGGACTACGGCCATGTGCTCCAAGGCGATGCGGCCTATGCCGACAAAGCTGCCTGCATCGGCGCCTTGACCAAAGACCTCAGCGAGTTGCTGCCCGAGTTGGTGCCGCTGCTCAAAGACAAGCTCAAACCCGAAGCGCTGAAAGCGGCTGGCCTGCAGGCCTACCACCCCCCTTGCACGCTGCAGCACGGCCAGCAACTCAAAGGCGGCGTGGAAAAGCATCTGGGCGATCTGGGCTTCCAGATCAAGGTCACGGCCAACGAGTCGCACCTTTGCTGCGGCTCGGCGGGCACTTACAGCGTGCTCAACCCGGACCTGTCCAAGCAGCTGCGTGACCGCAAGCTGGGCCACTTGAATGCGCTGGAGCCGCAAGGCGTCATCAGCGCCAACATCGGCTGCATCACCCATTTGCAAAGCGGCAGCGGTCTGCCGGTGCGGCATTGGGTGGAGTTGTTGGACGAGGCGCTTGGCAGCGCGCACTGATCGGTTCATCAAAGTCCTTTTGGCCACACGGCAAGCCGAGCACTGGGCGGCGCCATCACAACCACCCGGGTAGTATTCATTGCTGGATGGCTGACCGCGCTTGCACAGCGCAAACAAAGGACAAGACGATGGCGATACCTTGGTTGATGGCGCTCAAAGTGATTCCCTGGGGCGATGTGATCGAACACGCGCCTTCGGTGCTCAAAGCCGCGCGCAAGCTGATGGACCGCCAACCGCCCCAGTCCTCTGGGCAAGCGGGCACCCCGGCCACGACCACCCCTGTGAGTGCGGTGCCGAGTTTGGGCGAACTGAAAAACGCCTTGATTGCCGCACAAGGTCAGATCGACCGCCAGGCCCAGACCCAGCGTGAACTCACCGAAACCTTGGCCGAGTTGGCCGAACAACATGCGCGCTTGGTCAGCGCTGTGGAAGTGCTGCGCCTGCGCACGCGGGTCTTGGTGTGGGGTGGTGCCGCTGTGTTGCTGTGGTTGGCCGTGCTGACTTGGCGGGCCTGAACGGGCTCAGGCCCAAATGGACACTGGCCCGATAGGACCCGTCGGTCAAGCTGCCAGCGCCGCCTCAATGTCTTTGGCGATTTTTTCGGGCGCATCCTGCGGGGCGTAACGCTTGATGACCCGGCCATCGCGCCCCACCAAAAACTTGGTGAAGTTCCACTTGATGCCTTTGCTGCCCAAGATGCCAGGGGCTTCGGCGGTGAGCCACTGGTACAGCGGATGGGCCCCGTCGCCATTGACTTTGATCTTGCCCATCATCTGAAAGCTTACGCCGTAATTTTTTTGGCAGAAGTTGGCAATTTGCGCATCGTCGCCCGGGTCCTGGCTGGCGAATTGGTTGCAGGGAAAGCCCAGCACGGCCAAACCCTGACTGGCGTATTTCTGGTGCAGCTTTTCCAGCCCGGTGAATTGGGGTGTGAAGCCGCAGGCGCTGGCGGTGTTGACGATCAGCATCACCTGGCCTTGGTAGCGCGACAGGGGCACGGTTTGGTGGTCGATGCTTTGGGCTTCGAAGTCGTACAGGCTCATGGGGTGCTTTCCGGGGTGTGGTTGTCTGGCTTGCATCATGCCATTTCCGGGCAGATTCAGTCGGTCTTGTGACCCAGCCCGACGATGGACAGCAAAGCCGCCAGCAAGATCAAGGCGCCGCCGATCAGGGTGCGGCTGTCCCAGCTGGAGGCGCCCAGCAACACCGAGGACACGCTGGCAAACAGCACCTCGGACAGCATGACCAACGCCGTGGTGTGGGCGGCCAGCCGGGCAGCGCCGTATTGCAGCGCCAGGTTGCCCAATAAAAACGAGATGCCCAGCAGGGCCACCAGGGGCAACCAGCTCCAGGCAGGGGCTGTGCCGATGGCCACCACCCCTGTGGCCAAACCCGCGATGGCCGCCAGTGTGGCCATGACCGCACCCCCGCCAAACATGGCCAGGGTGCGCGACGAGCTGGGCGTGTCCTTGAGCTTGAGCAGCAAGGCGTTGGTGATGGCAAAAGTCAGCCCGCCCATCAGGGCCAGCCCATCGGCCAGGCTTTCGGGCAAGGGCCAGGGCGTTTCGGGGGTTTTGAGCACGATGAACAAACCGACCAGCGCCAGCAACAAGCGCAGCAAGGCCATGGGGGTGGGCTTTTCACCCAGCAGCCACCAGGCCACCAGCACCGACCAGGCGGGCATCAGATAAAACAGCAGGACCACGCGCACCACGTCGCCCACCGTGACGGCCCAGTTGAAGCCCACATTGGTCAGGCCCGAGGCCAGCAGCAACAGCCACAGCCCGGGGTGGCTGCGCCAGCTCAGCAGTTGCCCGCTGCGCCACAGCCACAAGGCGATGGACACAAAAACAAAGCCGTAGACCAGCGCCGTGGCCCACAGCGGGTGCAGGCCCAGGGCTTCGAGTTGTTTGAAGGGCCACCAGCACACGCCCCAGACAAAGGCATTGAACAGGAGCCCCGCGACGGACAGGGTTTTGGGGGAGATCGCGCCCATGCGTGGGCAGCTTATGAAGCGTCGCCAGAGGCTTTGGCTGCCGCCGTGGCTTGGCGTTTGCGCCACCAGCGCCAGCCCAGCCAGACAATGCCGATGCCCAGCAGGGCAAAGATGCCATGCTGGAACTGACGCAACACACCAAACATCCAGTCCCAGTTTTGTGCGCCAAAGTAACCCAGGTAGACCCAGATTGGCACGCTGATCAAGGCGGCAAAGCCGTCCATCAAAAACCAGGTGGCAAAGCTCACGCGCTGACTCATGCCCGCCGAGAAAAACACCGGGGTGCGCAGGCCGGGCAAAAAGCGGGCCACGAACATGACCCATTTGCCGTATTTCTGGAAAGCGTCCTGAGCGCTGGCAAAGCGCTCGGGCGTGAGGATTTTGCGGAAACCCGGCAATTTGGAAATGCGCACGCCATACAGGCGCCCCAGCGTGAACATCAGGCCGTCACCGACCATGACGCCCGCCATGCCCACTGCAAACATGGTGTGCACATCGGCATGGCCCAGACCTGCGATGACGCCGCCAGTGACCAAGGTCACGTCTTCGGGCACAGGCACGCCAAAGCCGCAGATCAGCAGCATCACAAACACGGCCAAATAGCCGTATTCGGTGAAGATGGGCATCAAGAACTCAAAAACTTCCATGGATGACAAGGTTCAGCCAGCGCCTGAACAACTCAGGCGGAATGCGCGGGTTTAACAAGCAGCGGATCAGTGTAAAGCATTTGTAAGCCCCTTCCGGGCAGGGTAAAGGCTGTGCGGAACCGGTGAACTGGCCCCGCTTCAGGCCCCATGAAGCTGGCATACTTGATTGGCACTTCCACCTTGCGCCTCATGCCCCGCCCCATTCAAGCCACCATCCACACCGCTGCTCTGCGCCACAACCTGAGCCAGACCCGCCAGGCCGCGCCCGATGCCCAAGCCTGGGCCGTGGTCAAGGCCAATGCCTATGGGCATGGTATCGAGCGGGTGTTTGAGGGCCTGCGCGCAGCCGATGGCTTTGCCCTTTTGGACCTGAGTGAGGCCGAGCGCGTCAGAGGGCTGGGTTGGCGCGGCCCGATCTTGCTGCTCGAAGGCGCTTTTGAGGCGCGGGACCTGGAGCTGTGCTCGCGCCTGCACCTGTGGCACACGGTGCATTGCGACGAGCAAATCGACATGCTGGCGCTGCACAAGACGCACGAGCCGCACCGGGTCTTCCTCAAGATGAACTCGGGCATGAACCGGCTGGGCTTTGCGCCGCAGAGCTTTCGCTCGGCCTGGACACGGCTGAACGCCTTGCCGCAAGTCGACGAAATCTCGCTCATGACCCATTTCAGCGATGCCGACGGTCCCAAAGGGATCGCTGAGCAGCTGGCCCGCTTTGAAGAAGCCACCCGTGACCTGCCCGGTGAGCGCAGCCTGAGCAACAGCGCGGCCACCTTGCGCCATGCGCAAAATGCCGCCGTCAAAGCCGACTGGATTCGCCCCGGCATCGCGGTGTACGGCAGCTCGCCGGACTTTCCCGAGCACAGCCCCGCGCACTGGGGTTTGCAGCCTGCGATGAGCCTGAACGCCCGCATCATCGCCGTGCAGCATTTGCAGGCGGGCGACAGCGTGGGCTATGGCTCGAGCTTTGTGGCCGATGGCCCGCTGCGCATTGGCGTGGTGGCTTGCGGCTATGCCGATGGTTACCCGCGCAGCTGCCCCACGGGCACGCCTGTGCTGGTGGACGGCCAGCGAGGGCGCACCGTAGGCCGTGTGAGCATGGACATGCTGGCGGTGGACTTGGGGCCCTTCCCCGATGCGGGCGTGGGCAGCATGGTCACGCTTTGGGGGCAGTCGGTCCAGGGTGCGGTGCTCGGCATCGACGAAGTGGCGCAAGCGGCGGGCACGGTGGGCTATGAGCTCATGTGCGCGCTGGCCGCGCGCGTGCCCGTGGTGGTGGTCTGAGCGCCGATCAAAAAGTCCAACGGCCCCTGTCACCTGCGCGCAGGCCTTCCCGTCAAATGCCATTAGAGTGGGCATGGCCTTGAGAAAGTGGTTTTTCGGGGCGAATTCATCACTGGAGACATCGATTGCCCCCCATCGCTCAAAAAGACGCATTGGCCGCTTTGTATCTGTGCATGGCCCGCATCCGGGCGTTTGAAAATGCCGCCGAGATCCTGAGCCAGGGCGGTGTCAGTGCTTACAACAAAACCGCCGACGGCAGCGCCAAAGTGCGCGGCCCCTTGCACTTGTCCACCGGTCAAGAAGGCGTGGCCGCTGGCGTGTGCGCCCACCTCACGCCCACCGATTACCTGACGTCCACCCACCGTGGTCACGGCCACACCCTGGCCAAAGGCGCAGACCTGGGTCGCATGATGTGCGAGCTGTATGGCAAAGCCACAGGGTTCAATGGCGGCAAGGGCGGCTCCATGCACATTGCCGATTTTTCGGTCGGCATGCTGGGGGCCAATGGCGTGGTCGCGGCGGGTTTGCCCATTGCCGTGGGCGCGGCCCACGCCCAAAAATTGCAGGGGCGCAGCGACATCACCGTCTGCTTTTTTGGCGATGGCGCCACCAACCGGGGGCCTTTTTTGGAAGCCCTCAACTGGGCGAAGGTGCACCAGTTGCCGGTGCTTTTTGTGTGCGAAGACAACCTGTGGAGCGCCACCACCGCCAGTGGCCCCATGATCGCCGGGCCCGGTGCATCGGCGCGCAGCGAAAGCCTGGGCATCGCGGCGACCCAGGTCGATGGCAACGATGTCTGGGCCGTTCATGAAAAAGCCGCCGAGCTGGTGCAGGCCATTCGCGCAGGCCAGGGACCGCGTCTGTTGCACGCCCGCACCTACCGCGTCAAAGGCCATGTGTCGGTGGACCTGGCCGCGTACCGCGACCCCCGGGAGGTCGAGGAAGCACTGAAAAACGACCCGATTCAGAACGCCCGCCGCGCCCTGCTGGCGCTGGGCAGCAGCGATGCCGCGTGCGACCTGCTGGACCAGCAAGCGCAGGCCGAAGTGCAGTCCGCCATGGTGCTGGCGGACAAGGCGCCCTGGCCCGAGGTGTCAGCGGCATACACCGACATCCAGACCACAGGAGCAGGTCAATGGTTTTGAACACGATGAGTTACAGCCAAGCCGCCGTGCTGGCCGTGCAGCGCGAAATGGAAGCCGACGAACGCGTGGTGGTGATGGGCGAAGACGTGGGCCGGGGCGGCATCTTTGGCCAATACAAAGGTTTGCAGCAGACCTTTGGCACGCACCGCATCATCGACACGCCGATCAGTGAGGCGGTCATCATGGGTGGCGGCGTGGGCATGGCGCTGGCGGGCATGCGCCCGGTGGTGGAGATGCGCGTGGTCGACTTTGCCCTGTGCGGCATGGATGAAATCATCAACCAGGCCGCCAAAAACCGCTACATGTTTGGCGGCCAGGGCCGTGTGCCCCTGGTGGCGCGCATGCCCATTGGCATCTGGGATGCCTCGGCGGCGCAGCACTCGCAGTCACTTGAAGCCTGGTTTGCCCACATGCCCGGCCTGGTGGTGGTGTGCCCGGGCTCGGTGCAAGACAACTATTCCTTGCTGCGCTCGGCCATGCAATGCGGTGACCCGGTGGTCTATATGGAACACAAGACCCTCTGGGGTCTGGAGGGGCCGCTGGACGAAAGCGTGCAAGTGCCCTTGGGCCAAGCCGCCGTTTTGCGACCCGGTGATCATTTGACGATGGTCAGCTGGAGCCGTCAGGTGCAGGTGTGCCAAACGGGTTGCGCGCAATTGGCGGCTTTGGGCATTCAGGTCGAGTTGATCGATTTGCGCACCCTGTGGCCCTGGGACCGGGAAACGGTGCTGAAATCAGCCGCCAAGACAGGCCATCTGTTGGTGGTGCACGAAGCGATTCAGGCGGCAGGCTTTGGCGCTGAAATCGCCGCCACTGTGGCCGAAAGCCTGGGCGTGCGTGTCAAGCGCTTGGGCGCGCCGCGCATCCCGGTGGGTTACGCGCCCGTGCTGGAAGCGGTGGCCCGCGTGTCGGCCGAGCAGATCGTGGCCGCAGCGCAGGATTGCCTCAAGCCCGTCACACGATGAGGCGCTTGACCGTCTGTTCGCGAGGCTTGTGGCCCGTAAACGACATGGTAAAGTGAATTTTAAATTTAGTTTGAGACTTATGACCCATTTGCACGAGCAAGCGCCCGCCGAAGTGGCCGCTGCTGAATCCGATGAAGACACCGTCGTTCCTCTGAAAATCGAAGATTGGCTCACGGTCATCGTGATGGCGTTGCTGTCGCTCATCACCTTTGCCAATGTGCTGGTGCGCTATTTCACCGACCAGTCCTTTGCCTGGACGGAGGAGTTTTCGGTGTTTTTGATGATCGTGCTCGCGCTGGTGGCGGGCTCGGCCTCGGTGGCCCGCAACCGACAAATCCGGATTGAATACTTTGCCGACAGCGGCCCTGAAAAACGCCAGCGGGCGTTGGCCCGTTTTGGCGCGCTGATGGTGTTTTTCCTCTTTGCGCTGATCGCGGTGCTCAGCGTTCGCGTGGTTTGGGACGATTTCCGTTTTGGTGAAACCTCGCCGGGCATTGGCGTGCCGCAGTGGTGGTACACCATCTGGCTGCCGGTGTTGTCGGTGGCCATTGCCGGACGTGCGCTGGGTCTGTTCATCCGCCGAGGGCGTCAGCCATGATCCCTACCCTTTTGTTTGTGGCCTTTGTGGTCATGATGCTCATGGGCGTGCCGATTGGTGCGGCCTTGGGCTTGGCTGGCGCGGCTTGCATTGCCTTGGCCAACTTTGATGCGCAGTGGTTTGGTCTGTTGGCCGTGCCGCAAAACTTCTATGCCGGCCTGGGCAAGTACCCGCTGCTGGCCATTCCCATGTTTGTGCTGGTGGGCTCCATTTTTGACCGCTCGGGCGTGGCGCTGCGGCTGGTCAACTTTGCCGTCGCCATCGTGGGCCGCGGCCCCGGCATGTTGCCCTTGGTGGCGATTGTGGTGGCCATGTTTTTGGGCGGGATTTCCGGCTCGGGCCCGGCCAACGCGGCGGCGGTGGGTGCGGTGATGATCGCGGCCATGTCGCGGGCTGGTTACCCGGCGCCGTTTTCGGCCAGCGTGGTTGGCGCAGCAGCGGCCACGGACATCTTGATCCCGCCTTCGGTGGCCTTCATTGTCTATTCGGTGCTGGTGCCCGGCGCCTCGGTGCCTGCGCTGTTTGCGGCCGGCATGATTCCAGGCATTTTGGCCGGTATTGCCCTGATCGTGCCCACCGTCTGGATGGCCCGCAAACACAAGATGGGCGCGCTCGAGGCAAGCCTGCCCCGCCCCGAGTTGTGGAAAAGTTTTGTCGAAGCCACCTGGGGCCTGGCGGCGCCCGTCTTGATCTTGGGCGGCATGCGCGCAGGCTGGTTCACCCCCACCGAAGCGGCGGTGGTAGCCGTGTTTTACGGCCTGTTTGTGGGCATGGTGATTTACCGCACGATCAAGGTGCGCGACCTGTTTGTGATCTTGCGCGAGTCGGGCGAGTTGTCGGCCGTGATCTTGCTGGTGGTCTCGCTGGCGGGCATTTTTGCCTTTTCGCTGTCCACGCTGGGCGTGATCGACCCCGTGACGAAAGCCATCGTCAACTCGGGCTTGGGCGAGTATGGCGTGCTGGCCCTGCTCATCCTGATGCTGATCACCGTGGGCATGTTCCTCGATGGCGTGTCCATTTTCCTGATCTTTGTGCCGCTTCTGTGGCCCATCGTTCAGTACTACCAATGGGACCCGGTCTGGTTTGGCGTGATCCTCACGCTCAAAGTGGCCTTGGGCCAGTTCACGCCGCCCTTGGCTGTGAACCTGATGGTGTCTTGCCGCATTGCGGGTGTGCGCATGGAAGAGACCGTGCGCTGGGTCGGCTGGATGCTGTTTTCGATGTTCCTGGTCATGCTGGCGGTGATTGCATGGCCCGAACTGGCTCTGTGGCTGCCGCGCTACCTGGGCTATTGAGCCCCTGTTTTCGTTTTTTCAACAAGGAGATAACCATGAAACTTCGTCGTCATTTGCTCAGCCTGCTGGCGGTTGCCGCTGGTTTGGGTGCGTTCACCGCCCCTGCGGTGGCTGCTGAATACAAGGCCGAATACCGCATGTCGCTGGTTTTGGGCCCACCCACACCCTGGGGTCAGGCCGGCAAAATGTGGGCCGACATGGTCAAGGAACGCACCCAGGGCCGTATCAACATCAAGCTCTACCCTGGTGTCTCGCTGATCCAAGGCGACCAGACCCGCGAATTCAGCGCGCTGCGCCAAGGCGTGATCGACATGGCTGTGGGCTCCACCATCAACTGGTCCCCCCAGGTCAAGGAATTGAACCTGTTCTCGCTGCCCTTTTTGATGCCCGACTACGCCGCCATTGACGCGCTGACGCAAGGCAGCGTGGGTCAGAAAATTTTCCAGACCCTGGACAAGTCGGGTGTGGTGCCCCTGGCGTGGGGTGAGAACGGCTTTCGTGAATTGACCAACTCCAAGCGCCCCATCAAGTCCCCAGCAGACTTGAAGGGCATGAAAATCCGTGTGGTGGGCTCGCCCATTTACTCGGACATGTTCTCGGCCATGGGCGCCAATCCCACGCAAATGAGCTGGGCCGATGCGCAGCCTGCGCTGTCCAGCGGCGCGGTGGATGGCCAGGAAAACCCCTTGTTCTTGTTCACCGTGCTGAAAATGCACAACGTGGGCCAGAAATTCGTGACCACCTGGGGCTATGTGGCCGATCCGCTGATCTTTGTGGTCAACAAGGACATCTGGGCATCGTGGACACCTGCTGACCAGGCCATCGTGCGCCAGGCGGCTGTGGACGCGGGCAAAGCCGAAATCGCGATCGCCCGCAAAGGCCTGGTCGAAGCCGACAAGCCTGTGCTCAAGGACATCGCTGGCATGGGCGTGACGGTGACATCGCTGAGCGCCGAAGAGCGCGAAGCCTTCGTCAAGGCCACCCGCCCGGTGTACGAGAAGTGGAAAAACACCGTGGGCCCCGCCCTGGTGAAAGAGGCCGAGACCGCCATCGCTGCACGCAAAAAGTGATGCCTAACGTGGCCAGCACACGCGCTGCTGGCCACGCGTTTCCTGTCTTGGTTTTGGCCATGACACTGCCCAAGGGCATTTCACGGTGACCCTGTGGCTTTCTTGCTGCGAGCGAGACACGCGAAGTGGCCTGCTGGCACCACAATCCCCGAATGCCCCAACCGATTCACCTACACCGACACGACCAACGTGCTTTGCTCGTGGCCTTGGTGCTGATCGTCATCTGGGGGGGCAACTTCACCCTCCAAAAGTACCTGTTTGACCTGATCACGCCGGGGGGGTTCTTGTGGGCGCGTTACCTCATCATGCCGTTGTGCGCCTTGGTTTTGATGCGCTGGCGTTTTGGTGTCTGGCTGCCGCCTTTGCCCCGCAAAGATTGGCAGCACATGGCCTGGCTGGGCTTCATTGGTCACTCCCTGCATGTGGGCTTGGTGACCTATGGCATCCATTGGTCCACGGCGTTTTCCAGTTCGGTGATTCTGGCCTGCGGGCCGATTTTCACCTTGCTGATTTTGCGCATGCAGGGCCTGGAGCGACTGAGCTTGCCCCAAATGGGTGGGGTGGCTTTGGCTTTTGGCGGCGTGTTGATGTTCTTGTCCGACAAATTGCTGGGCGGCAATTGGCGTGCAGGTGGTGGTGATCTGGTCTTGCTTGTTGCGGCCGGGCTTTTCTCCTATTACACCGTGGCGGTCAAGCCCGTGATGCAGCGCCACGGACCCGTGCTCACCATGGGTTACGCCACCTTGCTGGGCGGTTTGCCCGTGATGCTCTTGTCGGTGCCGGCGGGCATGGCCGCGAACTGGTCCGTGCTCGATGTTTGGGCTTGGGTGGGATTGTTTTGGTCTGTACTGGTCTCGGCCTTTGCCGGCTGGCTGGCTTGGGGCTGGATCAACAACGTGCGCGGCGTGGCCCGCACGGCCCCTTTGATGTATCTGATGCCGCCCATGGCGGGCCTGTTTGCTTGGGCGCTGTCGGATGAGCACTACACCTGGATCAAGATTGCCGGGGCCGGCGTCACACTGCTGGGCGTGGCGCTGGCGCAGTACGCTGGACAGATCAAGTGGCGCTTGCGTTGACCTGTGTGGCGCTCAGGCAGGCGCGGGCCAGGGCGTGCTGCCACCACCAGCCAGGTCAGGCTTTGATCCAGGTGTCGTAGGCGGTTTTGCAGATCAGGGCCAGCACCACGAAGATGAAGACCTGGCGAACAAAGCCCGCCCCGTGTTTGAGCGCCAGGCGCGTGCCGATCAGGCTGCCGATGATGTTGGCCACCGCCATGGCCAGTGCCAGATGCCACCACACATGGCCTTGGTAGGCGAACAGCATGAGGGCCGAAAAATTGGTCGCCACGTTGATCAGCTTGGCCGAGGCCGAGGCATTCAAAAAGTCATAACCGAGCAGCCGCACGTAGGCAAAGACCAGGAAACTGCCTGTGCCGGGGCCAAAAAACCCATCGTAAAAACCAATGGTCAAACCGATGCCTGAGGCGATCCAGGCTTCCTTTGGGCCGGCAAAGCGCGGGGCGTGCTGGCGGCCCATGTCTTTTTTGGCCAAGGTGTAGACCAGCACGGCTGCCAGCAGCACGGGCAGGGCCTTGCGAAACAGGGCCGGGTCGACCTGCGTGACCACCCAGGCCCCGATGACCGAACCCACCAGGCCCGCGCCCGCAGCGGGCAGCAAGGAGCGCCAGGGCAGGACCACTTTGCGGCTGTACTGGACTGTGGCAAAGGCGGTGCCCCAGATCGAGGCGCTTTTGTTGGTGCCAAACAAGGTGGCGGGGGCGGCGCCGGGAAAGGTGGCAAACAGAGCGGGCAGCAAGATCAGACCGCCACCGCCCACGATCGAGTCGATCAGCCCGGCCAGCAGCGAGGCCAGCGAAACAATCAGTAATTCCATGCCGGCGATTGTGGCACTTGGCGTTGGCCCCGCTTGTCCCGTCCGGGCGTGTGGGGCGGCCAAAAAAAAAGCGCCGCTTGCGCGACGCTTGGGAAAATCACACCTCGTTCGGATGTTGGTTCATGTTCGAATTCTTAGGGTGTCGAGATGTCTCCTCGGCCCTCGGGATGCCCATACTGCTTTGCATCGAGTGCATGAAATGTACGGGAACAAGACCTCGGTTTTTCTCAGGGATTTCCCCATTCAGGGGAAATCCCTGATGCCCATCCAGGCACCACCTGCAAAAAGCGCACCTTTGAGAGCGGCGGGGCAGGCCCAAGCCGATTAGCCGTGACCGTTGATCTTGTGGCCCGGTTGAAACGGACCCCGGGTCAAGCCCGGGGCCACCATGCGCCAACCTGACCCGGTTGGACTGGCGCTGTTACTTGGCTGTGGGCATCACAAATTCCGCACCCTTGCCAATGCTTTCAGGCCAGCGCTGCATGATGGACTTTTGCTTGGTGTAAAAGCGCACGCCCTCTTCGCCGTAGGCGTGCATGTCGCCAAACAGCGAACGCTTCCAGCCGCCAAAGCCGTGCCAGGCCATGGGCACCGGGATCGGCACGTTGATGCCGACCATGCCGACCTGGATGCGGCGCGAAAACTCGCGTGCCACGTTGCCGTCGCGGGTGAAGCAGGAGACGCCATTGCCGAACTCGTGGTCGTTGATGATCTGCACCGCCGTGCCGAAGTCGGGCACGCGCACGCAGCTCAGCACCGGGCCAAAAATCTCTTCCTTGTAGATCTTCATGTCGGTGGTCACGTGGTCGAACAGCGTGCCGCCCAGCCAGAAGCCTTGCTCGCAGCCTGCACCGGCTTTGGCGCCGTCAAAGGCGCGGCCATCCACCAGCAGCTTCGCGCCCTCGGCCACGCCGGCGTCGATGTAACCCTTGATGCGCTGACGCGCGGCGTCGGTCACGATGGGGCCCATCTCGGCGGCCAGGTTCTCACCGTTGAGCACTTGCAGGGCCTTTGTGCGCTCAACCAGCTTGGGCAGGATCTTGTCGGCCACATCGCCCACCAGCACCGCCACCGAAATCGCCATGCAACGCTCGCCGGCCGAGCCGTAGCCCGCGCCAATCAAAGCGTCCACGGTTTGGTCGATGTCGGCGTCGGGCATCACCACCAGGTGGTTCTTCGCGCCCCCCAGGGCTTGCACGCGCTTGCCGTGGTGCGCACCGGTTTCATAAATGTAGTTGGCAATCGGGGTGGAGCCCACGAAGCTGATGGCCTTCACATCGGGGTGCTCGAGCAGCGCGTCGACGGCTTCTTTGTCGCCTTGCACCACGTTGAACACGCCGTCGGGCAGACCGGCTTTTTTCAGCAACTCGGCCATGAACAGCGACGGTGTCGGGTCGGTCGGGCTGGGTTTGAGGATGAAGGTGTTGCCCGCCGCAATCGCGACCGGGAACATCCACATGGGCACCATCACAGGAAAGTTGAAGGGCGTGATGCCGGCCACCACGCCCAGGGGCTGGCGCATCGTCCAGTTGTCGATGCCCGTTGACACCTGCTCGGTGTAGTCGCCCTTGAGCAACTGGGGGATGCCGGTGGCAAATTCCACGATGTCGATGCCGCGCGAGACTTCGCCCTGCGCGTCGGTGAAGACCTTGCCGTGTTCGGCGGTGATCATGTGGGCCAGCTCGTCCTTGTGCAGGTTCAGCAGCTCCAAAAACTTGAACATCACGCGGGCTCGGCGCAGGGGCGGCGTGTCGGCCCAGGCGGGGAAGGCGGCTTGGGCGGCGGCCACGGCTTGGGCCACTTCGGCGCTGTTGGCCAGGGCCACGTGGCCGGTGACAGCCCCTGAAGCAGGGTTGGTGACAGGCTGGCTGCGGCCCGAAGCGCCTGCAGCCACTTGGCCGTTGATGTAGTGGCCGATTTGGGAAATGCTCATCTGGGACTTTCGTTGTGAATGTGGGAGCGCGCCCCTGCGCGCGAAGGTTTTTTGTGCAAGCTGTTCAGTTTAGGCACCACCGCCACCGCCTGCAATGCCGCAAATCTGAATTGATTGTTCAAAATAGTGAACAATGTATGCATGGAAGAGCAAAAAATCAACGCCCTCTGGACCCACCTGCACTGGCTGAGCGTGCTGGCGCAGCAAGGCAGTTACACGGCCGCCGCTGCCCGGCTGGGGGTGAGCAAGGCCGCCATGAGCCAGCGCATCGCCGAGCTGGAGCGTGCCGCCAAAGTCACCTTGGTGCAGCGCACCACCCGCAGCCTGCGCCTGACCGAGGCGGGCCAAAAGCTGGTGGACGAAACCCGTACCGCGTTCGAGCAGATCGCGCAGAGCTTCGCCCAGGTGCGTGACCTGGCCGAGCAGCCCAGCGGCTTATTGCGCGTGACCGCCCCTGTGGCACTGGCCCGCCAGCAACTGGTGCCGTTGATCGCCGCTTTCTTGCAAGACTTTCCGGATGTGCGCATCGAGTTGGACCTGTCCGACCGCTTGAGCGCCTTGGCCACCGAAGGCTATGACCTGGCCATTCGCCACACGGCCCGCCCACCCGACACCCATGTGGCTTGGGTGCTGTGCCCCACCCAATCGGTGCTGGTGGCCACCCGCGCATATCTGCGCCAGCATGGCGAGCCGCAAAGCCCTGCCGAGTTGCAAGCCCACAACTGCCTGCATTACCCCCGCTCGCAAGACACCCCGGCGTGGACCTTCGAGCCGCGAGGGGGCGTTGGTGGCGCTTCAGAAATCCGTGAGCGGGTCACTGTGCCGGTGACCGGCAACTTCGCCGCCAACAACAGCGAAGCCCTGCGCGAAGCGGCCTTGACGGGCGCGGGCATCGCCCTCATGCCCGACTTCAGTGCCCAGGCCGAGTTGCGCCAAGGGCATCTGGTCCGCGTCTTGCCCGACTGGCAGCCTGTGGGGGCATTTGCCGAAACCATCTACGCCATCCGCCCTTACGCACCGCATGTGCCCCGCGCCGTGGCGGCGCTGGTCGCGCATTTGAAGAAGGGTTTGGCGCCCGGTTTTGCTTGAGGGTCAGCGTCCGGCCAGAACCGGAAACAGTTTGTGCAGCCCGTCGGCCATCACTTCGACCGCGAGCGCCGCCAGGATCAGGCCCATCAGCCGGGTCATGACGTTGATGCCGGTTTTGCCCAAAATCCGCGCAATCGGCGTGGCCAGTGAAAAGCACAAGGCCGTGGCCAGGGCGATGACCACGCCGTAGCCGACCAAGGTGCCCAGTTGGGCGAAGTTCTTGGCTTTTTCGGCATAAATCACCACGGTGGACATGGTGGCTGGGCCGGTCAGCAGCGGGATGGTCAGCGGCACAACGGCGATGCTGGCCCCCACCGCCGCTTTGGCTTCGGCGTCGTGCACTTCGTCGGCATTGGCCCGTGCCTCGGCGGGTTGGGCGTTGAGCATCGACAGGGCCGAGGTGAGCAGCAGCATGCCGCCGCCGACCTGGAAGCTGGCCAGGGAGATGCCGAAAAATTCGAGAATTTGCAGGCCCAGCAAGGCGCTGGCCGCGATCACCACAAAGGCAGAAAAAGACGACACCCAAATCGTTTTTTGGCGTTGGGCTGGGCTGAAGCCCTGGGTGTAGTGGATGAAGAAGGGCACGATGGCCAGCGGGTTGACGATGGCCAGCAGGGTGATGAGTGGTTTGAAGTCCATCGCCCGATTGTGCGCCGCTTCAGCTCGGTTCTATGGCTGCGGGCGTGCGGCGGCGGAACATGCCCCAGCCTTCCATGTGCAGCACTTTGTCGCCATGCTGGTTGAACATCTCCCACAGGTTGCGCGTCATGCCCACATCCGGGCGTTTGCCCATGGGCTTGGTCTCGAGCACCGTGCTTTGCAGGCGCAAGGTGTCGCCCGGGTACACCGGCTTGAGCCATTTGATGCCTTCCAGACCCGGTGAGCCCAGGCTCGAGGTTTCGTGCAGGAAGTTGGTCACCATCAGCCGCATGGCCATGGCGCAGGTGTGCCAGCCGCTGGCCGACAGGGCGCCAAAGACCGAGTCCTTGGCCGCTTCGTCGTCCAGGTGAAAGGGCTGCGGGTCAAACTGGGTGGCAAAAGCAATGATCTCTTCGCGGGTGGGCGTGATGGTGCCCAGGTCGCGCACCTGGCCGGTGGCCATGTCTTCCCAGTGGTACTTGATCTCGGCCATCAGCGGCCTCCCGAAATGTCCAGAAAGCTCATGGTGGTGTAGCTGGCGTTGTCCGACAGCAGCCACACAATGCCCTCGGCCACTTCTTGGGCCGTGCCGCCGCGCCCCACGGGCACCAGGTGCTGCAGCGTTTTGACGCGGTCGGGCAAGCCGCCTGATGCATGGATCTCGGTTTCGATGAGGCCGGGGCGCACAGCGTTGACGCGGATGCCTTCGGCGGCGACCTCCTTGGCCAGACCGATGGTGAAAGCATCGATCGCGCCTTTGGCGGTGGCGTAGTCCACATACTGGCCTGGTGAACCCAGGCGCGATGCCGCACTCGACACATTGACGATGCTGCCACCTTCGCCGCCGTGTTTGTGGCTCATGCGGCGCACGGCCTCGCGGGCGCAGATCATGCTGCCGATCACGTTGATGTCAAACATGCGTTTCCATCGGACCACGCTCATCTCGTCCACACGGGCGGTCACATCGACCACGCCGGCGTTGTTGACCAAGCCGGTCAGGCGTCCGAATTTGGCGTCAATGTGCTCGAACATGCGCAGCACCTGGTCCTCCTGCGCCACATCGGCCTGCACCGACATGGCTTGCCCGCCCGAGGCGCGGATCTGGCGCACCACTTCGTCGGCGGCCAGCGAATTGGCGGTGTAATTCACCGCCACGGACCAGCCGTTTTGAGCCGCCAACAAGGCGGTGGCCGCCCCGATGCCCCGGCTGCCGCCGGTCACCAACAAGACCTTGTTCATCGCGTGTCTCCTGCAAAAATAGCTGCTTGCGGTTAAAACCGTGGCTTCAAAGATTACACAACACACAAGGAGACAGCATGGGTCGCACAGTGGACTATTACTTCGCCCCGCAAAGCCCCTGGGCATATTTGGGCCACCAGCGCCTGGCCGACATCGTGCAGCGCACCGGTGCCACGGTGCGCGTCATGCCCATTGACCTGGGCGGTAAGGTGTTCCCGATTTCGGGCGGCTTGCCCTTGGGGCAGCGTGCGCCGCAGCGCCAAGCCTACCGTTTGGTGGAGATGCAGCGATTCAGCCAGCACTTGAATGTGCCCTTGAACCTCAAGCCCAAGTATTTCCCCGTGGGCGGCGACGATGCGGCCCGGCTGATCATCGCCGCCGATCTGGCACAAGGCCAGCAGGCCGCCATGAAAATTGCGGGCGCGATTTTGGCGGCTTGCTGGGCGCAAGAGCGCAACATGGCCGACGACACGGTGCTGGCCGAGTTGCTGAGCGAGCAGGGCCTGCCGGGCCAGTGGATGGCGGCTTCGCGCACCCAGGGGGTGCAAGAGCGCTACGAAAGCCACACCCAGTCGGCCATCGATGCGGGGGTGTTTGGCGCACCGAGCTATGTGGTCGATGGCGAGATTTTCTGGGGCCAGGACCGTCTTGACTTTGTCGAGCGTGCGCTGGCCCGTTGAACGCAGTTGTCACTGAAAGGCAAACACATGGGAACGATGATGGAACTGCACAGCGCAGACGGCACAGCAGTGCCCGCCTACGAGGCTCGACCTGCAGGCATACCCAAGGGGGCTGTGGTGGTGATTCAGGAGATTTTTGGCGTCAACAGCCACATCCGCGCTGTGGCCGACGGCTATGCCGCCGAGGGTTACCTGGCGGTGGCTCCGGCCGCCTTTCACCGCGTCAAACCATGGGTGACGCTGGGGTACACCGATGCGGACATGGGCGAAGGCTTTGGCTACAAAACAGCGGTCGAGGCCTTGCCCGCGCCGGGTGTGATGCAGGACATTCAGGCCGCCATTGACCATGCGGCGCAGGCCTCAGGCGGCAAGAAAGTGGGCATCGTGGGTTATTGCTGGGGCGGCTTGCTGACCTGGCGTGCGGCCTGCACCTTGTCCGGCCTGAGCGCGGCAGTGCCGTATTACGGTGGGGGTATGACCACAGAGGTGGAAGCCGCCCGTCAGCCTCGCGTGCCTGTTCTGGCGCACTTTGCCGAGGAGGACAAGTGGATTGCGTTGGACACGGTGGTCGCATTCCAAAAGGCTCACCCCGAAGTGGCCGTCCACACCTATGCGGCGCATCACGGCTTCAACTGCGACCAGCGTGGTTCTTGGCATGCGCCTTCGGCCCAGCTGGCGCGGGAGCGTACGTTGGCCTTTTTCAAACAGCACATGGGCTGATCTGGCCGATCAATCGCCTGTCCGCGCCAAGTAGCGCTTGCGCCAGAACACCAAGCCCAAGGTGATGGCAATGGCCGCCATGCCGCCCAGCGTCCACCAAAAGGCGCTGGCGGTGTGCAGCCAGGGCATGAATTCAAAGTTCATGCCGAACACCGCCGCGATCAGGTTCAGTGGCAAAAAGATCGCGGTCAGCGCCGTCAGGGTGCGCATGATGTCGTTGGTGCGGTTGCCTTGGGCATTGAAGTGCATTTGCACCGCGGTTTCGGTGTTGTGCTCCAGGCGGCGCACGTGGTGCACGACCCGGTCAATGTGTTCCAGCACATCGCGGCAGCGCACCCTCAGCAACTCGTGCTCGCGCAGTGCCCCTGGGTCTTCGCTGACCACCCAGTCGTCCAGGGTTTCGTTCCAGTTGAGCATGGCGGTGTGCTGGTCGTCGCACAGGTCTTCGAGTTGGTGCAGGGCCAATCGCGCTTGAAGCAGGGCGTCCCAGCGGCGAAAACGTGCACCGGGGTGGATCAGCTCGGCCTGCCAGTGGTCGAGTTGGCGGCTCAGTTCACGGCGCAAGTCCAGGTAGGCGTCCACCATCTGGCTGACAATGCGCAGCATCATGTCGGCGGGGCTCAAGGGGATGCCCCGCGCACCGGCCGAGCGGGGGTCGTGCGCCAAGGCCTTGTCGCCCGTCGCGTTCAACAGGCGGCTGGCGTAGGCTTCGCGCACGGCGCAGTCGTCGGGGTGAACGCTCAGCAGCACCCTCTCAAACACCGCAAAACCCACCGGGCTGGTGTCGATGCGCTGCAAAATGGGGGGTCCGGGCCGTTTGCCCTGGGCGTGTGCGGCTTGGGTTGGGCTGTGCCGGGCCGCAGTGCCTGTTTGCTGCGCCAATCGGCGAAACACCAGCAGGTCGTAGTGCGAGGTGAAGTCGTAGCGCGAGGGCAGTTGGGCGTTGAGCAAGTCCGAGACATGCAGGTCCACCAGGCCCTGGCCTGTCAGCTGGTGCAGGCAAGCCTGGATGGCGGGCAAATGGCGCTCGAAATGCGAGCTCGAAAAAGCCAACCAAACAAAGCCTTGCTCGGGCAAAACCTCAGGCAGGGGGGTGACTGAGCCCTGCACAGGCCAAGCCTGCACCTGGCTGCCCTGAATGGCAAACACCCGCAACCCGGGCACTTCTGAAGGGCTGTGGCCGTTTTTCAATGGGCCGCGATCCAGCGGGCGGCGTCGCGGGCAAAGTAAGTCAGCACGCCATCGGCGCCGGCCCGTTTGAAGGCCAGCAGGCTCTCCATCATCACCAAATCATGGTCCAGCCAGCCGTTTTGCGCCGCTGCCTTGAGCATGGCGTATTCCCCCGACACCTGGTAGGCGAAAGTGGGTACCTTGAACTCGTCTTTGACGCGGCGCACGATGTCCAGATACGGCATGCCGGGCTTGACCATCACCATGTCGGCGCCTTCGGCCAGGTCCATGGCGACTTCGCGCAGGGCTTCGTCGCTGTTGCCCGGGTCCATCTGGTAGACCTTTTTGTTGCTCTTGCCCAGGTTGCCGGCCGAGCCGACCGCGTCGCGGAAGGGGCCATAAAAGGCGCTGGCGTATTTGGCGCTGTAGGCCATGATGCGGGTGTGGATCAGGCCACGCGCCTCCAGCGCTTGGCGGATCGCCCCGATGCGTCCGTCCATCATGTCGCTGGGCGCCACCATGTCCACGCCGGCTTCGGCCTGGGTCAGAGCCTGCTGGACCAGCACGGCGGTGGTTTCGTCGTTCAGGATGTAGCCGGTCTCGTCGAGCAGGCCGTCTTGGCCGTGGCTGGTGAAAGGGTCCAGTGCCACATCGGTCATCACGCCCAGTTCGGGGAAGCGTTTTTTCAGCTCACGCACCACACGCGGCACCAGGCCGTTGGGGTTCATGGCTTCGCTGCCGGTCGGGTCTTTCAGGCTGGCGTCGATCACCGGGAACAGCGCCATGACCGGGATGCCGAGCTTCACGCAGTCTTCGGCCACCGGCAGCAGCAGGTCCAGGCTCAGACGCTCCACGCCGGGCATCGAGCCCACTTGCTGGCGCTGGTTTTGCCCGTCCAGCACAAAGACCGGGTAGATCAGGTCGTGCGGTGTGACGCGGTTTTCGCGCACCAAATTGCGGGTGAATTCGTCACGGCGCAAGCGGCGTGGGCGGTTGGCGGGGAAGGGGGCGACTGGGTTCATGCTGAAAATTGTGCCTGAAGTCCCCGCAGATGCCAAAATTTGCGGGGTGCGCGCAGTCGCTCAGGCGGCAGTCCGGGTCCGCAAGGCGGCCCTGTTGTATCAAATACCAAAAAGCACATAAATGCAAAACATGTGCTTGTTATTGGTTTTGTTATTTGCTAAATTGCACTCCGGGCAGCTTGCTGCCTCCCGCTTTTCCTCCCTGAGCGGGGCCCTGACGCGGTAACGCCAAGGGGCTTCCTGCCCTCGGCCTCAGGCCGGGGGTTTTTTTTGCCTGCGCAAGACAAGGGGCAGACCCCGCCATCACTGACTACACTTGAGCCATGCTCTGGATCAAAGCCCTCCACATCGTTTTCATTGCCAGCTGGTTTGCGGGTCTGTTCTACCTGCCGCGGATTTTCGTCAATCTGGCAATGGTCGAGCCTGGCTCGGTCGCGGAACGGGCGCGTTTGCTGTTGATGTCGCGCAAGCTCTACCGCTTCATGACCATTTTGGCCATCCCGGCCCTGGCTTTGGGGTTGTGGCTTTGGCTGTATCACGGCATTGGCCTCGGTTCGGGGCAGGGCTGGATGCATGCCAAGCTGCTGATTGTGTTGGCCTTGCTCGGCTACCACCACAGCTGTGGTGTTTTGCTGCGCAAATTCGAGAGCGGTCAGATGCAGCGCAGCCACGTCTGGTTTCGCTGGTTCAATGAGGCGCCGGTGTTGATGATGGTGGCGGCCGTCATTTTGGTGGTGGTCAAGCCGTTTTAAGTGGCGAACATGCGCGCCACCCCACTGCGCACAACGGCCGCTTGGCCCCTGGTATGGATCTATGCGGTCCTGATCGTCTATGCCAGCCTCTATCCTTTTGACAGTTGGCGTATTCAAGGCATTGCCCCTTGGGCCTTTTTGACAGCCCCTTTGCCGCGCTACTGGACAGGTTTTGATGTCGGCTCCAACGTGGCCGGCTATGCGCCCTTTGGGTTTTTGATGGCCTTGGCCTTGCATCGGACCCGCGACCGTTGGCCCGCTGTGGCCTTGACCACCCTGACGGCAGCGGTGTTGTCCCTGACGATGGAGTCCCTGCAGATGTTCTTGCCTGTGCGGGTTCCTTCCAATGTGGATGCTGCATTGAACATCTGTGGCGCTTTCGCTGGGGCAGCCATGGCCAGCGCTTTGGAGCGGGTGGGCATGCTCGACCGCTGGAGCCGCTTTCGTGACCGTTGGTTCGTGCCCGATGCCAGTGGTGCCATGGCTTTGTTGGCGGTGTGGCCTCTGGCCTTGCTGTTTCCAGCGCCGGTGACGTTTGGTTTGGGGCAGGTGCTGGAGCGGGCTGAGGCCGCTTTGGCCCATCTTCTGGAAGACTCCCTGTTGCTGGAATGGTTGCCGTTGCGCGAGGTAGAACTGCAACCCTTGTTGCCCGTGAGCGAAATCTTGTGCGTGGCCATCGGCTTGCTGCTGCCCTGTTTGCTGGCTTTCGGGGTGTTGCGCCTGTGGGTGCAGCGCATGGTGGTGGCGGCGCTGTTGGTCGGCGCGGGGTTCGCGGCCAGCGCTTTGTCGGCCGCGCTCACTTATGGCCCGGCCCACGCCTGGGGTTGGGTCAGCTCCGAGGTGTGGACCGGCTTGGCCTTGGCGCTTGCCGCCGGGTTGGGCCTGTCGTTCTGTGCGGCTCGGGTGTGTTGGGTGCTGGCGCTGGCGGCCTTGGTGTGGCAACTGAGCTTGCTCAACAATGCTTCGGCCGATGCCTACTTTGCCCTGACGCTGCAAACCTGGGAGCAGGGGCGCTTCATCCGCTTTCATGGCCTGAGCCAGTGGCTGGGGTGGTTGTGGCCTTATGCCTTGCTGGTGTATTTGATCCATCGCCTGTCCTCGCCCGGCCTTGCGAAAGATGCGTGATCAGGTCCGGACCTAAAATTCAGGCATGACCATTGAAAACCCCAGCCCCTATTTCAAGCGCCACATCTTTTTTTGCCTGAATGAGCGCAAAAACAACGAGGCCTGCTGCGCCAAGCAGGGTGCGCAAGAGGCCTTTGACCATTGCAAAGCCCAGGTCAAATCGCTGGGTTTGGCGGGGCCCGGAGAGGTCCGCGTCAACAAAGCGGGTTGCCTTGACCGTTGCTCGGGTGGGCCGGTGGCCGTTGTTTATCCGGAAGGCGTTTGGTACAGCTATGTGGACAAAGCCGACATCGATGAAATTGTCGAGTCGCATTTGAAAAACGGCCAGGTCGTTGAGCGACTGCGCACACCTGAGCACCTGGGGCGCTGATGAACTCAGCGACGCAATCCTTGATCCTGCAAGGCCAGGCTGGGCCCATCGAAGCCTTGTGCGATGCCCCTGTGCAAGGGGACATCCAGGGAACCGCAGTCATCGCACACCCCCACCCTTTGTTTGGCGGGACCATGCAAAACAAGGTGGTGCAGACCCTGGCCCGCGCCTTTGTGCAGTGTGGCTGGCAGGCCGTGCGCTTCAATTTTCGGGGCGTGGGGGCCAGCGCCGGCGCCTACGATGAGGGGCGCGGCGAAGCGGCGGACATGCAGGCGGTGATCGACCAAGTGGCATCCTCAGGCCCATTGGCGCTGGCCGGTTTTTCCTTTGGGGCCTTTGTGACCAGCCATGTCGCCCGGACATTGGCCCCCGTGCGCGGCCTCGACAAGCTGGTCTTGGTCGGCACAGCCGCTTCGCGCTTTGAGGTGGCTCCGGTTGCGCCCGAGCTGCACGAGCAAACCTTGGTGCTGCACGGGGAGCAAGACGATACGGTTTCTTTGGCCAGTGTGATGGATTGGGCCAGACCCCAATCCTTGCCAGTCACGGTCATTCCCGGGGTCGAGCATTTCTTTCACGGACAATTGCCCCTTCTCAAAACCTTGGTCGCCAGGCACCTGCGTGCCTGAACCCCAGCGCCCCGCAGCAGAGCGCTTCCAGACGGTAAAGACCCGCATGACAACTTCATTGAAAACATTGGCCTTGGCGTTTTTGGCGGTCCTGACCCTGTGCGCTCAGGCACAAATGCCGCAGCCCCCCGAGGTGGCGGCCAAAGCTTATTTGCTGATCGATGTCACGGCCAATCAGGTGCTGGCGGCCAAAGACCCGGACATGGCGGTGGAGCCGGCCTCTTTGACCAAATTGATGACGGCGTATTTGGTGTTCGATGCCCTGAAGTCCCGCAAAATTGACCTCAAGCAAACTCTGCCGGTCTCCGAGCGGGCCTGGAAAATGCCGGGCTCGCGCATGTTCATCGACCCCAAAATGCGGGTTCCGGTCGAAGACCTGATCAAGGGCATGGTGGTCCAGTCGGGCAACGATGCCACCGTGGCCCTGGCCGAAGGGGTGGGCGGCAGTGTGGAGCGCTTTGTTCAACTCATGAACGACCAGGCCAAAGTCTTGGGCATGAAGAACTCCACCTACCGCAATCCGGAGGGGCTGATGGAGGCGGGACACAGCACCACAGCCCGGGACCTGGGCATCTTAGCCACCCGCCTGATGCGGGATTTTCCGGAATTTGTCCCTTATTACGCCATCAAAAAGTACCGATACGAAGGCACTCCTGCGGCCAACGACAGCAACCGCAACCTGCTGTTGTTCCGGGACCCTTCGGTGGATGGCCTGAAAACAGGGCACACCAACGCGGCGGGCTATGGCCTGGTGGCCACGGCCAAACGGGACTTCGCCAATGTAGGGTCTCGCCGCCTTTTATCGGTCGTTTTGGGGGCGGACACCGAAAATGCGCGCGCCAACGAAAGCCAGAAGCTTCTCAATTGGGGTTACACCGCTTTTGATGCGGTCAAACTCTTTGAGGCCGGCCAGGTCGTGGTGAGTCCGGCCTTGTGGAAGGGCAAGTCACCGGTCTTGAAGCTGGGTTCTTTCCAGCCACTGGTGGTGGCGGTGCCCGCGGGCACGATTGCCCAGATCAAAACCCAGGTGGCCCGTCCGGATCCGCTGGTGGCACCCTTCATCAAAGGCCAGTCTGTGGGCACGCTGCAGGTGTTGCGTGGTGACCAGTTCTTGTTCGAAGTCCCCCTGGTGGTCTTGGAGGCGGTCGAGCAAGCGGGCATTTGGGGTCGGGCGTGGGACGCCGTGCGCCTGTGGATCAAGTGAGCGCGCGCCTGCCCCGCGGGCCAAATTGTGGATAACTTGCCACCAGCCCGCCAGGCGGTTATACTGGCGGGCTTTTCCGCTTTTGGGGCGGAGAAGTTTCTTTTGTCTTTTCAAACGTTTAGGGACGTTACAAACAATGCCAACCATCAATCAATTGGTGCGTCAGGGGCGCGAGGTCGAAACGATCAAGTCCAAAAGCCCTGCGATGCAAAACTCTCCACAGCGTCGGGGTGTCTGCACACGTGTGTACACCACTACGCCTAAAAAGCCTAACTCCGCTCTGCGTAAAGTTGCCAAAGTGCGCTTGACCAACGGTTTTGAGGTCATCTCTTACATCGGCGGTGAAGGCCACAACCTGCAGGAACACTCCGTGGTTCTGGTGCGCGGTGGTCGTGTCAAAGACTTGCCCGGTGTGCGTTACCACATCGTCCGCGGTTCTTTGGACCTGCAAGGCGTGAAAGACCGCAAGCAGTCTCGCTCCAAGTACGGCGCGAAGAAGCCAAAAGCCAAGTAAACCCTTTGGGGTTGAGATTTTTCGGTGCTGTTTCCCGCGTGGCGCGGTGATCCAGCGAAGTGACCCGAAGCCCGGAATTGTCCAGGTGGGTCGAGTAAGTGAGCTGTTTTGAATAACGCTCGCGGTGTCTGAAAAGATACCAACTGAAGCAATATGAGGTGAAATATGCCACGTCGTCGCGAAGTCCCTAAACGTGAAATCCTGCCGGATCCCAAGTTCGGCAATGTCGAGTTGTCCAAGTTCATGAACGTGATCATGGAAGGCGGCAAAAAAGCTGTGGCCGAGCGCATCATTTACGGTGCCCTCGAAAACATGGAAAAGAAAACAGGCAAAGACCCCGTCGAGCTGTTCTCCATCGCCATCAACAACGTCAAGCCCATGGTGGAAGTCAAATCCCGCCGCGTGGGTGGTGCGAACTACCAGGTGCCTGTTGAAGTGCGCCCTGTTCGTCGTTTGGCCTTGTCGATGCGCTGGATCAAAGAAGCCGCACGCAAGCGCGGTGAGAAGTCGATGGCCCTGCGTTTGGCCAACGAACTGCTCGAGGCCAACGAAGGCCGTGGTGGAGCCATGAAAAAGCGTGACGAAGTTCACCGCATGGCCGAAGCCAACAAGGCGTTCTCGCACTTCCGCTTCTGATTCACAGGGGCTTCATAAACAAGCCCCACACTGTCAGAAGCCAGCCCGCTGGCCCCAAAAGGGGTGGCGGGCTTTAGTACATCATCATCGGAGAAACATATGGCTCGCATCACCCCCATCGAGCGTTATCGCAACATTGGTATTTCGGCGCACATTGACGCTGGCAAGACCACCACGACCGAACGTATTCTTTTTTATACGGGCGTGAACCACAAAATTGGTGAAGTCCATGATGGCGCAGCCACCATGGACTGGATGGAGCAAGAGCAAGAGCGTGGCATCACGATCACCTCGGCTGCCACCACCTGCTTCTGGAAGGGCATGGACGGCTCTTTCGAAGACCACCGCATCAACATCATCGACACCCCCGGCCACGTGGACTTCACGATTGAAGTGGAGCGTTCCATGCGCGTGCTGGATGGCGCTTGCATGGTGTACTGCGCTGTGGGCGGCGTGCAACCTCAGTCTGAAACCGTTTGGCGTCAGGCGAACAAATACAAAGTGCCACGTTTGGCTTTTGTGAACAAGATGGACCGTACCGGTGCCAACTTCTTCAAAGTCGTGGAACAAATGAAGTTGCGCCTCAAGGCCAACCCAGTTCCAATCGTCATCCCGATTGGCGCTGAAGAAAACTTCACCGGTGTGGTCGATCTGCGCAAGATGAAAGCCATCATTTGGGACGAAGCTTCCCAGGGCATGAAGTTCACTTTCGAGGAGATTCCAGCCGACTTGGTTGAAGTGGCCAAAGAGTGGCGCGAGAAGATGGTCGAAGCGGCTGCTGAGGCCTCTGAAGAACTGATGAACAAGTACCTCGAAGAAGGTGACTTGACCGAAGAAGAAATCACGCAGGGCTTGCGCGTTCGCACCATCAACAGCGAAATCCAGCCGATGTTGTGCGGAACAGCCTTCAAGAACAAAGGCGTTCAACGCATGCTGGATGCGGTTCTCGAGTTGATGCCTTCTCCTTTGGACGTGAAAGCCATCAAGGGCTTTGACGAAGACGAAGTGGAAATCACCCGCAAGGCCGACGACAACGAAAAGTTCTCGGCACTGGCTTTCAAATTGATGACCGATCCGTTCGTGGGTCAGTTGACCTTCGTGCGTGTCTACTCCGGCGTGCTGAAAAAGGGCGACACCGTGTTTAACTCGGTGCGCGGCAAGAAAGAGCGCATTGGCCGTATCGTTCAAATGCATGCCAACAACCGTGAAGAAGTCGACGAAATCCGTGCCGGCGACATTGCTGCTTGCGTGGGCTTGAAAGACGTGACCACGGGTGAAACTCTGTGCGATCCCAATGCGGTGATCACACTCGAGCGCATGGTGTTCCCGGACTCGGTGATCCGCCAAGCCGTTGAGCCCAAGACCAAAGCCGACCAGGAAAAAATGGGCATCGCTTTGTCCCGCCTGGCTGCTGAAGATCCATCTTTCCGCGTGCAAACCGACGAAGAATCGGGCCAAACCATCATTGGTGGTCAGGGCGAATTGCACCTGGAAATCATCGTGGACCGCATGAAACGCGAATTCGGTGTGGAAGCCAACGTGGGCAAGCCGCAAGTGGCTTACCGCGAAACCATCCGCAAGACCGTGGACGAAGCCGAAGGCAAGTTCGTGCGTCAGTCCGGTGGTAAGGGCCAGTACGGCCACGTGGTTCTGAAGGTGGAGCCTCAGGAACCTGGCAAGGGCTTTGAATTCGTTGACGCCATCAAGGGCGGTGTGGTTCCTCGCGAATACATCCCTGCGGTTGAAAAAGGCGTGATCGAAGCTTTGGGCCAAGGTGTGTTGGCGGGCTACCCTGTGGTGGACGTCAAAGTCACGCTGCACTTCGGTTCATACCACGATGTGGACTCGAACGAAATGGCCTTCAAGATGGCCGCCATCTTTGGTTTCAAAGAAGGTTGCCGCAAAGCTCAACCGGTCATTCTGGAGCCCATGATGGCTGTGGAAGTGGAGACACCCGAAGACTACGCCGGTAACGTGATGGGCGATTTGTCCTCACGCCGCGGCATGGTCCAGGGCATGGACGACATGGTCGGTGGCGGTAAAGCCATCAAAGCCGAAGTGCCATTGTCCGAAATGTTCGGCTATTCCACGACCCTGCGTTCAATGTCGCAAGGTCGCGCTACCTACACGATGGAATTCAAGCATTACGCTGAAGCCCCTCGCAACGTGGCCGAAGCCATCGTCGCTTCACGCGCAAAGTAATGACAAGCGTGCCCGAGCAAATTCGCCTGCGAATTTGCTCGGGCACCTCTAATTAAAGAACTGTCTGCGATCAAGTGCCACTCTGTGCCCGTGCGGAATGATCAAGCAACCTGATGCAAACATTAAACCAACACACGGGCATTGCTCTTTTTAAGGATTGAAAAATGGCTAAAGAAAAATTCGAACGGACCAAACCCCACGTCAACGTGGGCACCATCGGTCACGTTGACCACGGCAAAACCACCCTGACTGCCGCCATCACCACCGTGTTGGCTGCCAAGTTCGGCGGTGCTGCCAAAGCGTACGACCAGATCGACGCGGCGCCCGAAGAAAAAGCCCGTGGTATCACGATCAACACCGCGCACGTCGAGTACGAGACCGAAAACCGTCACTACGCGCACGTGGACTGCCCGGGTCACGCTGACTATGTGAAGAACATGATCACTGGTGCGGCCCAGATGGACGGCGCTATTTTGGTGTGCTCCGCTGCTGACGGCCCTATGCCTCAGACCCGTGAGCACATCCTGTTGGCCCGTCAGGTGGGCGTGCCTTACATCATCGTGTTCCTGAACAAGTGCGACATGGTCGACGACGCCGAGTTGTTGGAGCTGGTCGAGATGGAAGTGCGCGAGTTGTTGTCTAAGTACGACTTCCCAGGCGACGACACACCCATCGTGCAAGGCTCTGCCAAGCTGGCGCTGGAAGGCGACAAGGGTCCTTTGGGCGAGCAAGCCATCATGAAGCTGGCTGAAGCGCTGGACACTTACATCCCTACGCCTGACCGCGCAGTGGACGGCGCATTCCTGATGCCCGTGGAAGACGTGTTCTCCATCTCCGGTCGCGGCACTGTGGTGACTGGCCGTATCGAGCGCGGTATCGTCAAAGTCGGCGAAGAAATCGAAATCGTGGGCATCAAAGACACGGTCAAGACCACTTGCACAGGCGTTGAGATGTTCCGCAAGCTGCTGGACCAAGGTCAAGCGGGCGACAACGTCGGTATCTTGCTGCGCGGCACCAAGCGCGAAGACGTCGAGCGCGGCCAAGTGCTGTGCAAGCCCGGCTCGATCAAGCCGCACACCCACTTCACGGGCGAGATCTATGTCTTGTCCAAAGACGAAGGTGGCCGTCACACGCCTTTCTTCAACAACTACCGTCCTCAGTTCTACTTCCGTACGACGGACGTGACAGGCGCGATCGAATTGCCAGAAGGCAAAGAGATGGTGATGCCGGGTGACAACGTGTCGATCACTGTGAAGTTGATTAACCCCATTGCGATGGAAGAGGGCTTGCGCTTCGCCATCCGCGAAGGCGGCCGCACCGTTGGCGCTGGCGTCGTGGCCAAGATCATTGCTTAATTCTTTGTGGATCGGTGGCGCAAAGGCCAAGCCTTTGCGCTGCAGCAAGCAGAACACTCACCACAAGGAATTGACATGTCATCCAAGCAAAAAATCCGCATTCGCCTGAAAGCGTTTGACTACAAATTGATCGACCAGTCCGCTGCCGAGATCGTTGACACCGCCAAGCGCACCGGCGCGATTGTCAAGGGCCCCGTGCCTTTGCCAACCCGCATGAAGCGTTTTGACATCCTGCGCTCGCCGCACGTCAACAAGACCAGCCGTGACCAGTTGGAAATCCGCACGCACCAGCGTTTGATGGACATCGTGGACCCCACAGACAAAACTGTGGACGCCCTGATGAAACTCGACCTGCCCGCAGGCGTGGACGTCGAAATCAAGCTGCAGTGATGCAGTTTGGGGTGGCTGAAAAGCCATCCAAACACTTGAAACAAACCTGATTTGCCAGAAATGGCGAGTCGGGCTATAATTTCAGGCTCACCTCTTTTGGGGTGAGATTTATTAACAGTCTTTCACACACCAAACGAGGCTGCCAATTGAAGTGGCCTCGGTGAAAGTTTTGGAGAAAACAATGAGTCTGAGCAACTCCCTCGGGTTGCTGGGTCGCAAGGTGGGCATGATGCGTCTGTTCACTGATGATGGGGATTCCGTTCCTGTCACAGTGCTGGATGTGTCCAACAACCGTGTATCCCAGGTCAAAACCCAAGAGAACGATGGCTATGTCGCTTTGCAGGTGACATTTGGTGCCCGCAAGGCATCGCGCGTGACCAAGCCCATCGCTGGTCACCTGGCCAAAGCCGGTGTTGAAGCCGGTGAAATCATTCAAGAATTCCGCGTGACCGCCGACACGGCCGCCCAGTACGCCGCTGGCGCGACTGTGCCCGTGGCTGCTGTGTTTGCTGTGGGCCAGAAAGTGGACGTGCAAGGCACCTCCATCGGTAAAGGCTTCACCGGCACGATCAAGCGTCACAACTTCAAATCGCAGCGCGCATCGCACGGTAACAGCCGTTCGCACAATGTGCCCGGTTCGATTTCGATGGCGCAGGATCCTGGCCGTGTGTTCCCTGGCAAGAAAATGTCGGGTCACCTCGGTGATGTGACTTGCACCACCCAGAACCTGGCCGTCATCCGCGTTGACGAAGCCCGTGGCCTGTTGATGATCAAAGGTGCCATCCCTGGTTCTAAGGGTGGTTTCGTGACCGTGCGTCCCGCCATCAAAGTCAAAGGAGCGAACTGATGCAGCTCGAACTCCTGAACGACCAAGGTCAAGCCGCCTCCAAAGTGGATGCGCCCGAGACTGTGTTCGGTCGTGAATACAACGAAGCCCTGATCCACCAGATCGTGGTGGCTTATCAGGCCAATGCCCGTCAAGGCACCCGCGCTCAAAAGGACCGTGAACAAGTTCACCACTCTACCAAGAAGCCTTTCAAACAAAAAGGCACCGGTCGCGCTCGTGCTGGTATGACTTCCTCGCCTTTGTGGCGTGGCGGTGGTCGGATTTTCCCGAACATGCCCGACGAAAACTTCACCCAGAAGATCAACAAGAAAATGTACCGCGCTGGTATGGCTTCGATCTTCTCGCAGTTGGCCCGCGAAGGCCGTTTGGCTGTGGTGGATTCCTTCAAGGTTGAGACACCTAAAACAAAGCAGCTCGCTGCCAAGTTCAAGGCCATGAGTCTCGACAATGTGCTGGTGATCGCTGACGAAGTCGACGAAAACCTGTACTTGGCATCGCGCAACCTGATCAACATCCTGATTGTTGAGCCACGTTACGCCGATCCCGTGTCTTTGGTGAACTTCAAGAAAGTCCTCGTGACCAAAGGCGCCATGGACAAACTCAAGGAGATGTTTGCATGAGCGCCGTGAAGTTTGACGAAGGTCGTCTGATGTCCGTGCTGGTTGCCCCCATCGTGTCCGAAAAGGCCACCATGGTTGCAGAAAAATCCAACGCTGTGACATTCAAAGTGCTGCAGGACGCAACCAAGCCTGAAATCAAAGCCGCTGTGGAATTGATGTTCAAGGTCGAGGTCAAAGGCGTCTCTGTGGTGAATACCAAGGGCAAGACCAAGCGTTTTGGCAAGACCATTGGCCGCCGCGACAACGTTCGCAAGGCTTATGTCACGCTGCAACCAGGTCAAGAGCTGAACCTGTCCGGGGAGGCTGCGTAATCATGGCTGTCATCAAGATCAAACCGACATCCCCAGGCCGTCGTGGCGTGGTGAAGGTCACCCGTGACCACCTGCACAAAGGTGAGGGCTACGCGCCGTTGCTGGAACCCCAGCACCAGAAGTCGGGCCGTAACAACAACGGTCACATCACAACTCGCCACAAAGGCGGTGGTCACAAGCACCACTACCGCGTGGTCGATTTCAAGCGCAACAAAGATGCGATTCCGGCGAAAGTCGAGCGCATTGAGTACGACCCCAACCGTACTGCGCACATTGCTTTGCTGTGCTACGCCGATGGCGAGCGCCGTTACATCATTGCCCCCCGTGGCATTGAAACCGGTGCAACCCTGATGTCGGGCCCAGAAGCGCCTATCCGTGCTGGCAACACTTTGCCTATCCGCAACATCCCCGTGGGTTCGACCATCCATTGCATCGAGCTCAAGCCCGGTGCTGGTGCACAAATCGCTCGCTCGGCAGGTGCTTCGGCCACTTTGCTGGCTCGTGAAGGCATCTACGCTCAAGTGCGTATGCGCTCCGGTGAAGTTCGCAAGATCCACATCGAATGCCGTGCAACCATTGGTGAAGTCGCCAACGAAGAGCACAGCCTGCGCCAATTGGGTAAGGCCGGTGTCAAACGTTGGATGGGTATCCGCCCAACCGTTCGTGGCGTGGCCATGAACCCGGTGGACCACCCGCACGGTGGTGGCGAAGGCCGTACCGGCGAAGGCCGTCATGCAGTAGACCCGTGGGGCAACCTCACCAAGGGCTACCGTACCCGTAACAACAAGCGCACACAGGTCATGATCGTGTCGCGTCGCAAGAAGTAAGGGTTAGACAATGACACGCTCTCTCAAAAAGGGTCCATTCGTTGACCACCACTTGTTGGCCAAGGTTGAAAAAGCCGTTGCCACCAAAGACAAAAAGCCCGTCAAGACATGGTCGCGTCGCTCCATGGTTCTGCCCGATTTCATCGGTCTGACCATCGCCGTTCACAACGGCAAGCAACACGTTCCTGTTTATGTGACCGACCAAATGGTTGGCCACAAATTGGGCGAATTCGCATTGACCCGGACATTCAAGGGTCACCCTGCGGACAAAAAAGTCCAGAAGAAATAAGGAAAGACCATGGAAACACGTGCAGTCCTCCGGGGCGTCCGTTTGTCGGTCGATAAAGGCCGCCTGGTCGCCGATTTGATTCGCGGTAAAAAAGTGGATCAAGCTCTGAACATCCTGACTTTCACGCAGAAAAAAGCTGCGGGCATCGTCAAGAAGGTTTTGGAGTCCGCCATCGCCAACGCTGAGCACAACGACGGTGCCGACATCGACGAGTTGAAGGTGAAAACCATCTACGTCGAACAAGGCACCACGCTCAAGCGTTTCACCGCCCGCGCCAAAGGCCGTGGCAACCGCATCAGCAAGCCCACATGCCACGTGTATGTGACGGTTGGCAACTAAGCCAGGAAGAAACATGGGACAAAAAATCCATCCTACCGGCTTCCGTTTGGCCGTGAGCCGTAACTGGTCCAGCCGTTGGTACGCCAGCAACAAAGACTTCGCCGGCATGCTGGCCGAAGACATTAAGGTGCGTGAGTACCTCAAGGCCAAGCTCAAGAACGCTGCGGTTTCCCGCGTGCTGATCGAGCGTCCAGCCAAGAGCGCCCGCATCACCATTTTCTCGGCTCGTCCAGGCGTGGTGATCGGCAAGAAAGGTGAAGACATCGAGTTGCTCAAGAAGGAACTCGCTCTTCGTCTGGGTGTGCCAGTGGCTGTGAACATCGAAGAAGTGCGCAAGCCTGAAATCGATGCCCAACTGATCGCTGACAGCATCACGCAGCAGCTCGAAAAGCGGATCATGTTCCGCCGCGCCATGAAGCGTGCCATGCAAAACGCCATGCGTCTGGGTGCCCAAGGCATCAAGATCATGTCGGCTGGCCGCTTGAACGGCATCGAAATTGCCCGTACCGAGTGGTACCGTGAAGGCCGTGTGCCATTGCACACCCTGCGCGCTGACATCGATTACGCGACTTCTGAAGCCAAGACCACATATGGCGTCATCGGCGTCAAGGTCTGGGTCTACAAGGGTGACACTTTGGGTCGCAACGATGCGCCAGCTTTGGCTGAGCCCCGTTCCGAAGAAGAGCGCCGTCCGCGTGGCCCACGCCGTGATGCACGTCCTGGTGAGCGCCCCGCAGGCGATCGCCGTGGCGGCCCACGTCGTCCCGCTGGCACCAACACAGCACCCACCGACGGCAGCGACAAGCCTGCCGGCGCGGGTGGTGATTCCAAACCCGCCGTTAAGCGCGTACGCACAGTCGCCGCGCCAGCTGCAGCAGCTGACGGTCAATAAGGAGTAATTACATGCTGCAACCTGCTCGCAGAAAGTTCCGCAAGGAACAGAAAGGCCGCAACACCGGCGTCGCTACCCGTGGCAACACGGTGGCGTTCGGTGACTTCGGCCTGAAGTCCACAGACCGCGGCCGTTTGACGGCCCGCCAGATCGAAGCCGCACGCCGTGCGATTTCCCGTCACGTCAAACGTGGTGGCCGCATCTGGATTCGTGTGTTCCCTGACAAACCGATTTCCACCAAGCCTGCTGAAGTGCGTATGGGTAACGGTAAAGGTAACCCCGAATACTATGTGGCTGAGATCCAGCCCGGTAAGGTGCTCTACGAAATCGTGGGTGTGCCTGAAGAGTTGGCCCGTGAAGCCTTCAAATTGGCCGCTGCCAAGTTGCCCCTGCGTACCACTTTTGTGGCCCGCATGATTGGCCAATAATTCAGGAGAAATAAGAAATGAACGCTGCTGAATTGCGCCAAAAAGACGTTGCTGGTGTGAAAGACGAAATCAAAGCGCTGCAAAAAGCCCACTTTGGCCTTCGTATGCAAAAAGCCACGCAACAACTCGGCAACACCGGGACGCTGAGCCAGACTCGCCGTTCCATCGCCCGTGCCAAAACCATCCTTGCCCAAAAGCAAGCCGCCAAGTAAGGAGTGACCATGACGGAAGCTAAAACATCCCTCAAGCGCACCTTGATTGGCAAGGTGGTCAGCGACAAGCGCGCCAAAACCGTGACCGTGCTGGTCGAGCGTCGTGTGAAACACGCCCTCTACGGCAAGATCGTGGCCAAGTCGAGCAAGTACCACGCACACGACGAGACAGGTGAGTACCACCTGGGCGACACCATCGAAATCACGGAAAGCCGTCCGATTTCGAAGACCAAAAACTGGGTCGCTACGCGCCTGGTTCAGAAAGCTGCTGCCGTTTAAGCCCATCCGGCCAACTGCTGCAAACTTTTTGAAAACGACCCACAATGGTGGGTCGTTTTTTTTTACCCCGGCAATATCGCCACAACACAACAAGGAGCACAACATGATCAAAGTCGGAGACACATTGCCCGCAGCCACACTGATGGAATACGTCGAAGTGGAAGGCAACGGTTGCAGCATTGGCCCCAACCCGGTCGACGTGGCCAAAGCCACAGCAGGAAAAACCATCGCCCTGTTTGCCTTGCCTGGGGCTTTCACGCCCACCTGCTCGGCCAAACATGTCCCAGGTTATGTGGAAAACCACGATGCCTTGAAAGCGGCGGGCGTGGACGAAATCTGGTGCGTGAGCGTGAACGACGCATTCGTGATGGGTGCATGGGCGCGCGACCAAAAAACCGGAGCCAAAGTGCGCATGCTGGGCGACGGCAGTGGCGACTTCAGCAAAGCCACAGGCTTGACGCTGGACCTCACAGCGCGCGGCATGGGTTTGCGCAGCAACCGATACTCCATGCTCGTCAAAGATGGCAAGGTCGCCACCTTGAACGTGGAAGGTCCTGGCAAATTCGAAGTCAGCGATGCGGGCACTTTGTTGGCTCAAGCCAAGGGCTGAACGCACGCCAGCGAAAAAAAAAGGGGCCTTGGGCCCCTTTTTTGATGGGTTCGAAAACAGCAGTGGAACAGGTGGGCTGCCCCCCCTCAGAGAATGTCCACCTTGAGGTAATGTGCCCCTGCATGGGGGTTATGGTAGTAGGGCGGAATTTCGACAAAGCCCAAATCTTCGTACAGTGCGCGCGCCGCCTCCATGTCGTCCAGGGTGTCGAGCAAAACAGAGTGGTATGCCGCTGCACGGGCCGCATCCAGAATGCCTTCGGTCAACAATCGACCCAGCCCCAGACCTCGGTAGGCAGGGCGAACATACAGGCGCTTCATTTCGGCAGCATTGGGGTAGTCGCTGGCATCGAATGGCCGCAAAGCGCAGCAACCGGCCACAGTGCCGTCCACCCAGGCCAGAAGCAGCGCCCCACGAGGTTGGGTGTACTCGCCAGGCAGCGAATCGAGCTCTTGCGCAAAATCCTGAAACCCCAAATCCACCGTCAAGCTGGAAGCGTACTCCGTGAAAATGCTGCGGGTGGCGAGCCAATCAGCGCTCTGAACGGGGCTGAGCAATGCAATGACAGGTGAATCTGACGAACGGTTCAAGGGGCGCTTCCTCCACAGACGCACAGTGTAATGGCGACTCAGCTGCCCAGTGACAACAGGCCATAGACGGCCAAGGCCGCCAGTCCCAAGAGAAGCAAAGCCCCAAGACGGTGGCGCAGCTGGTCTTGAGAGACAGGGACCGGTGCAGGCAAGATCTTGTCACCATGCAGCATGGCCGGGACCAAGGGTGGATGTTTCTTGAAGCGGTGCCACAGCAAGGCCAGCAGGTGTGTGATCACCAACAGCAAGATGATCAGTTTGCCCCAGTTTTTGTGCCAAGCGGAGGCCCATGACACCCAGCTGCCGGAGACCAGTGCCGTCAAAGGCCCCGCATTGGCGATTTCATCGTCACTGATCAGACCGGTAGACACTTGCAACAATAAGAAAAACAGCATGGCGACAATGGACCACGAGCCCAGTGGGTTGTGTCCAGCATGGAGGCGATCGGTGGCGCGTGCATTGAGGTAGGCCAAAGCTTGTCTTGGGTGCAAAGGTAAATGGGACCAACGAGACCAATGCCCGCCCGCAAACCCCCAGGCCAGCCTGAAAAGCACCAAAGTGAAGACGGCATAGCCCAAGCGGAAATGCCAAACCATGGCATTGCCCCCCACATTGCCCGTGATGACCAAGCCAATCACACAAAAAGCCAAGGCCCAGTGGAACAAACGGGTGGGCAGATCCCAAATGCGAACTGTGAACATGGACACTTTCATGGATGCGGGAAAGAGAAAATTATGCGAAACTGAAACAAGGATAAATCTTTTTAACCTTTTAACCATGATGGGAGTCAAAGATGAAATACACAATGAGCTGCGCCAGTGCTTTGTTGCTGCTGGCGATGGGCCTGCCCGCCCAGGCGCAATTTGCCAAACCGGAAGATGCGATCAAATACCGCAAGGCCAGTTTCACCGTGATGGCCGCCCATTTCGGCCGTCTGGGTGCCATGGCCAATGGCCGTGCACCCTACGATGCCAAAGCAGCGGCCGACAACGCCGACGTGGTCGCCACATTGGCCAAATTGCCTTGGGCCGCGTTTGGTGAAGGCACCGACAAAGGTGACACCCGCGCCAAGCCAGAGGTCTGGAAAGAAGCTGCCAAGTACAAAGAAGCGGCTGATAAAATGCAAGCCGAAATCGTGAAGCTCAATACGGCTGCCAAAGCGGGCAACATCGATGCGTTGAAGGCGGCTTTTGGTCCGGCAGCCGCCTCATGCAAGGCGTGCCACGACAATTTCCGCAAGGACTGAAGGGCAGCGCAAACCCCAAGCCGAAGTCGATATCGGAAGCGGGTCAGTGCGACCCGCTGACCGATCCGGCTGATGTTCGCATCAGGATTCGGCCAGCAGCTTGTCGATCAGCTGATGCAGTTCAGCAAAATCAGGCGTGCCCACAAAACGTTTGACGACTTGTCCACGCTTGTTCACCAAAAAAGTGGTGGGCGTGAGCTTGACATCGCCCCAAGCGCGCGCCACACCACCGGTGTTGTCAATCGCCACTTTGAAGGGCAACTGACGGGTCTGTGCAAAATTGACCACGTAACTGGGCGGATCGTAGCTCATGGCCACGGCCACCGTTTCATAGCCCCGGTCCTTGAACTTGTTGTAGGTGGCGATCAATTCAGGCATTTCGGCCACGCACGAAGTGCAGCTGGTGGCCCAGAAATTGACCAAGGACACTTTTCCTTGCAATTGTTGAGTGCTGACGGTGCTGCCGTCGAGCAAGACAAAAGAAGACTCTGGCGCACGTTCACCCGCGCAACCGATGAGGGCCAGCAACAGGCCAAGTCCACAGGCACCATTGAAAAAGCGGCGCGCCTGTGAAGGCTGGTTCCAAGGAGAGTTCAAAGGCGTGTTCATGACTGGAAGTCTAATGCGTACGCCATGCCCGTAGAAACCAGGGCCAATGGCAGGCTGCCCCAGCGAAGCGGCGTGACCTCAAACCAATCCCAACAAAAGCTGGGTCAAGCCGTTCGGGTCACTGACCATGGGGTCATGACCGGTGTGCATCTGCATGACGTGTGAGCCCGGCAGCCAGGCCCCGTTCCAAAATTTGGGGTCGACCATGCGTTGGCGGCTGACATCGATGGTGCCCAAAGGCGGCGAGGTGCAGTTGATGAACGTGCGAGGCACACTGGCCACACGTTGTGGATCGAAGTCGAGCACCTGGGTATAAGGCCCGCCCGGATGCGGGGTTTGACGTCTTTGCACCCAAGCATGGTCGGCGGCGCTGAGGCCAAAAACCGACGGGTCGGGGGCAGGGAAAGCATGCAAGGGATCGGCTTGCGCCGCAGCGATGCGGGCATTGCGGGTGGCACTGGCGTGTGTGCTGCTCCAGCTCTCACCGGGTTGGGGCAGTACCGCGTCCAGATACACCAGGCGGCGCAGACGTTCAGGCCTGCGGTCGGCCACGGCCGTGCCCAACATACCGGCGTAAGAGTGCACCACCAGCAACACGTCGTCCATTTCTTCGGCGTCCATGGCGGCCATCACGTCCGCGATGTGACTTTCAAGATCAATGCCCGGGTGCAGCAGATGGGCGCGCTCACCCACCCCGGTCAGGGTGACGGCATGAACGCGGTGCCCGGCTCCCATCAGGCCCGGCACCACCCGCTGCCAACACCAAGCCCCGTGCCAAGCGCCATGAACCAGCAAAAAGTTGGCCATCAGATCACTCCTTTGCCGCGCAAGGGTCCGAGTTGCTCGGCGTTCCAGCCCAGCACTTCAGACAAAACTTCAGCGGTGTGCTGTCCCAGCATGGGCGGCGGCAAATCCTGGCGTACAGGGGTGCGGCTCATCTTGATGGGGCTGGCCACCAGTTTCAGGTCGGGTTTGATGGGGTGCTGCCAATCCTGCACCATGCCGCGGGCTTGGATTTGCGGGTCCACAAAGACCTCGCTCAGGGTGTTGATCGCCCCGCAGGGCACCTTGGCGGCTTCGAGGGCCGCCAGCCAGTCGGCCTTGGTGCGGGTTTTCAGGATGCTCTCCAGCAAGGGCACCAGGGTGTCACGGTGGCGGACGCGTTGGGTGTTTTGCGCGTAGCGCGGGTCCTGTGCCAGTTCGGAGCAGCCGGCCACGGCGCAGAATTTGGCAAACTGCCCGTCGTTGCCCACCGCCAGAATCAAGTGGTCGCGGCTGCCTGGAGCTGAACCCGCTGCGGCCATGACCTCGAACACCTGGTAGGGCACGATGTTTTGGTGCGCGTTGCCTGCGCGGCCCGGCGTTTTGCCGCTGACCAGGTAATTGGAGCCCAGGTTGGCCAGCATGGCGACCTGGGTGTCGAGCAAGGCCATGTCGACTTGCTGGCCTTCGCCTGTGCGCTCAGCGTGGCGCAGTGCCGCCAAAATGGCCACCGTGGCGTACATGCCGGTGAACAGGTCGGCCACGGCCACGCCCACTTTTTGTGGGCCGCCGCCCAGGTCGTCGCGCTCGCCGGTCACGCTCATCAGGCCGCCGATGCCCTGCACCGCATAGTCGTAGCCCGCCCGCTCGCGGTAAGGGCCGGTCTGACCAAAGCCGGTCACGCTGCAATAGACCAGTTTGGGGTTCAAGACACTCAGGCTGGCATAGTCCAGGCCGTAACGGGCCATGTCGCCCACCTTGAAGTTCTCCACAAACACGTCGCAGTGCCGGACCAGTTCCCGGATCAGGGCTTGGCCTTCGGGCTGGGCAATGTCGCAGGTCACCGATCGCTTGTTTCGGTTGGCACCCAGGTAGTAGGCGGCCTCGGCGCTGTCCTGACCCTGGGCATCTTTCAAAAAGGGTGGCCCCCAGGTGCGGGTGTCGTCGCCCGTGCCGGGGCGCTCGATCTTGATGACATCGGCCCCCAGGTCGGCCAAGGTCTGGGTGCACCAGGGGCCCGCCAGAACGCGGGAGAGGTCGAGAACGCGGATGCCGTCGAGTGAATTCATGGGGCACATTGTCGCCAAAACCCAATGTGGCCGCTGATCAGGATAATCACCCCATGCGAATCCATTCCTCGGCCTTGGTGGCCAGCCTCTTTGGGGCCCTGATTTTGAGCGCTTGCAGTCCTGCCCAGAACTGGCGGGACGTGACCTTTGAGGGCAGTGCGCTCAAGGCCCAACTGCCCTGTAAACCTGACCGAACCAACCGCAGCGTGCCCTTGGGCGGCGTGCCTGTCGACTTGCAAGTGGTGGGCTGTGAAAACGGCACAGCCATGGTGGCGGTGATGAGCGCGGCCTTGCCTGTGGGGGCCGATGCCAGCGCGGTGATGGCCGCCTGGCAAAAAGCCACCCTGGACAACGCCCGCGTCTCTCAACCCTTGACGGTCGGGCAGCAGCAGGCCTGGCAGCGCCCCGGCCAGTTGCCTTTGGCGACGTCTGTGCGAGTGCAAGCCCCGGGCCAGCGCGCCAATGGCGAGCCGGTGAACATGGACGCTGTGTGGGGTGCGGTGGCCGATGGCGAGCGGGTCAGGCTGGTCCATGCCGTGGTCTACGACCGCACAATTGCCTTGGAATTGGCCAACACTTTGTTTGATGGGATCAAGCCATGAGCGCCACCACCTTGAACGATCACACTTTGGCGCATCCCGACCACTTGCCGCGGCGCATGGCGGTGGTGGTGTTTCTGGCCTTTGCGCTGGCCTACTTCTTCTCGGCCTTGGTGCGGGCCATCACCGCCACCTTGTCGCCCACCTTGACCGCCGAATTCAGCCTGAGTGCGCAAGACCTCGGGCTGCTGGCGGGGGGGTACTTTTTGGGCTTTTCGCTGACTCAGCTGCCTTTGGGGCGCTGGTTGGACCAGCACGGTCCGAAAAAAGTCATCTTGGCTTTTTTGAGTTTTGCGGTGCTCGGTTGCCTGGCCTTTGCCTGGGCCGACAGTTTTCAAGGCCTGCTGGCCGCGCGCGTGTTGTGCGGCATGGGCGTGAGCGCCTGCCTCATGGCCCCGCTCACTGGGTACCGGCGCTGGTTTGACGCCAGCACCCAGCTGCGCACCAACTCCTGGATGCTGATGACCGGCTCTTTGGGGATGCTGGCGGCCACCTTGCCCGTGCAGTGGCTCATGCCCATCTGGGGCTGGCGTGCGCTGTTTGTGATGCTGGGCGTGATGATCGCCATCGCCATGCTCTTGATTGCCTTGGTGGTGCCGCTGTGGCAAAAAGCCACGCCCACGGCAGCCACAGCGCAAAAGCCGCTCGACGACGATGGCAGTTACCGCGAAATCTGGCGCAGCGCTTATTTTTGGCGCATGTCGCCGATCGGCTTTTTCACTTACGGCGGCATGGTGGCCATTCAGACCCTGTGGGCAGGTCCGTGGATGACCCAAGTGGCGGGCTGGACAGCGGCCGAAGCGGCCCAAGGCTTGTTCCTCATCAATCTGGCCATGCTCGTGAGTTTTTGGTTGTGGGGTTTGATCACGCCGGGACTGGCCCGCCGGGGCATTCCGGTTGAGCGCCTGATTGCCTGGGGTCTGCCCTTGAGCTTTTTGGCGGTTGGCGCTTTGGCCTGGATGGGGTCGGCAGTGGGTGCGGGTGCTGCCGTCGGCTTGGCCTTGTTCTGCGTGACCAGCACCTTTGTGGCGTTGGCTCAACCTGCAGTGGGCATGGCATTTCCCTCGCATCTGGCCGGACGCGCCTTGTCAGCCTACAACTTGGTGGTGTTCGCCGGCATTTTTGTGGTGCAGTGGGGCATTGGTTTGTTGGTCGATGCCGGTCTTGGCATGGGGCTGAGCAAGCCTGCCGCTTACCAGGCTGCGCTGGCCTGTTTTGGCATTTGTTCCATGCTCTCTTGGCTTTACTTCCTGCTGAAAAAGCCGGTTCAGCCCTGATAATGCAAGCCTCATGATCGGCATCCTCATCATTGCTCACGCCCCATTGGCCAGCGCTTTGCGCGACTGTGCTTTGCACGTCTTTCCGGATTGCGCCGCTGGGGTCCTGGCGATCGACGTGCGTTCAGACGACGCGCCAGAAGCCAGCCTGGCCAAGGCGCGTGAAGCCCTTGGCGCCTTGAACACACCCGAGGTTTTGCTGCTCAGCGATGTCTTTGGCGCCACCCCTTGCAACGTGGCCCAGCAACTCAATGACGGTCTGCATACGCGGCTGGTGGCCGGTGCCAATTTGCCCATGTTGTTGCGCAGTGTTTGCTACCGCCACGAAAGTCTGGAGGCCTTGGCCAACCGTGCGCACGCTGGCGGCACGCAAGGCGTGATGCCCGTGGGCAGTACGGCCCCCCAAAACCAAACAGGAAAGAGACATGCCCCAAGCGACCACGACCATCAGCAATAAATTGGGGCTGCATGCCCGGGCCTCGGCCAAGCTGACCAAGCTGGCAGGCAGTTTTCCCTGTGAGGTCTGGATGGGCAAGGGTGAGCGCCGCATCAATGCCAAAAGCATCATGGGGGTGATGATGCTGGCGGCCGGTATCGGCAGTGAGGTGGTGCTCGAAACCGCAGGTGAGCGTGAGCAAGAGGCACTCGATGCGCTGCTGGCCCTGATTGCCGACAAATTTGGCGAAGGCGAGTGAAGGTGTTGTTGGCCACCAAACGACCCATGGAGCCCCAGCGATGACCTTCAGTGTTCATGGTTTGGCGGTGGCCCGTGGCATTGCCATTGGCCGCGCTGTGCTGGTGGCTTCCAGCCGCGTTGATGTGGCGCACTACTTCATCAATCCAGAGCAAGTGCCTGCCGAGATCGAGCGCATGCGATCAGCCCGCGATGCCGTGATCGACGAGTTGCAACGCTTGCAACGCGACATGCCCAAAGATGCCCCACACGAATTGGCAGCATTGCTGGATGTGCACCTGATGCTGTTGATGGACGAAGAGCTCAACACCAGCGTGGTGCAGTGGATCAAGGAGCGCTTGTACAACGCCGAATGGGCGCTGAGCAGCCAACTGGAGATCATTGCCCGGCAGTTTGACGAGATGGATGACCCGTACCTGCGCGAAAGAAAAGCCGATGTGGAGCAGGTTGCGGAGCGTGTGTTGCACAGCCTCAAGGGCACGGGTTCTTTGGTGACCAAGGTCACCCGCCCCGCGCGGCCCCAGCAAGAGTTGCAGCTCGGCGACACCGACGTGCCCTTGGTTTTGATCGCCCACGACTTGTCGCCTGCCGACATGCTGCAGTTCAAGCAAAGTGTGTTCACCGGGTTTGTGACCGATGTGGGTGGCAAAACGTCCCACACAGCCATTGTGGCGCGCAGTCTGGACATTCCTGCTGTGGTGGGTGCCCGCACCGCCAGCCAGCTGATCAAACAAGACGACTGGGTCATCATCGACGGCGATGCGGGCGTGGTCATCGTCGATCCGTCGCCCATCATCCTGGCCGACTATGGTTTCAAGCAACGCCAGGGGGATCTGGAACGAGAGCGGCTGGCCCGATTGCGCCACACCCCGGCGGTCACGCTCGATGGTCAAAAAATCGAATTGCTGGCCAACATCGAGATGCCCGAAGACACCGGTGCCGCGATCACTGCGGGAGCCGTGGGCGTGGGCTTGTTCCGAAGCGAATTTTTGTTCATGGGCCGCAAGGGCGATTTGCCAGGCGAGGAGGAGCAATACCAAGCCTATCGCCGTGCGGTGGACGGCATGAATGGCCTGCCGGTCACCATCCGCACGGTCGACGTGGGGGCGGACAAACCCATTGATGAGGTGCGCCGCGATGCCGCGCACCTGAACCCCGCTTTGGGCTTGCGGGCCATTCGATGGAGTCTGGCCGACCCCGCCATGTTTTTGACACAGTTGCGGGCCATCTTGCGAGCCGCTGCCCACGGCAAAGTCAATTTGCTCATTCCCATGCTGGCGCATGGCAGTGAAATTCGCCAAACCATGGGCTTGATCGAACAGGCCCGCCACGAGCTGGACCGCCGAGGCCAGGCTTATGGGCCTGTGCACCTGGGGGCCATGATCGAGATCCCGGCTGCTGCTTTGTCCTTGCGGCTGTTTCTCAAGTACTTTGATTTCCTGTCCATCGGGACCAATGACCTGATCCAGTACACCTTAGCCATTGACCGGGCCGACGAATCGGTGGCGCACCTGTACGACCCGCTTCACCCGGCTGTCTTGCGCCTGATTGCCGACACCATTGCCGAGTGTCAGCGCCAGGGCAAGGACGTGTCGGTGTGCGGAGAAATGGCTGGAGATGTGGCCATGACCCGTTTGCTGCTGGGCTTGGGTTTGCGCAGTTTTTCCATGCACCCATCGCAGATTTTGTCGGTCAAGCACCAGGTGCTGCGGTCAGACGCCGCCAAGCTGGCGCTTTGGGCCGGTCAAGTGCTGGACTCGGACGATCCAGCCAGTTGCATGGGCCCTTGAGGGTCAGGCCTTGGCGATTTTGTCCTGCGTGCGGGTGTCGAAATCGCTGGCGTCATGGCGTTCGTGCAGTTGGCTCTCGGGTGCACCGATGACCCGGTTGACCATGCGCCCGCGTTGCACGGCAGGACGCTTGGCCAACTCATCGGCCCAGCGGTTCACATGCTCGTATTCGTGCACCTGCAAGAACTCTCCCGCCTCGTACATGGTGCCCTTGGCCATGCCGCCATACCAGGGCCAGATGGCGATGTCTGCGATGGTGTAATCATCGCCGGCAATGAAACGGCGCTCGGCCAAACGCCGATTCAGCACATCCATCTCGCGCTTGACCTCCATGGCAAATCGGTCGATGGCGTATTCGATTTTGAATGGCGCATAGGCATAAAAATGCCCAAAGCCACCGCCCAGGTACGGGGCGCTGCCCATTTGCCAGAACAGCCATGACAGGCATTCGGCACGTTGGGCCGGATCGGTGGGCACCAGGGCGCCAAACTTCTCGGCCAGGTACAGCAAGATCGCCCCCGACTCGAACACCCGCACCGGTTTTTCGCCGCTGCAGTCGAGCAGTGCCGGGATTTTGGAGTTCGGGTTGACATCCACAAAGCCGCTGCTGAACTGCTGGCCTTCCTGGATGCGGATCAACCAAGCGTCGTATTCGGCACCCGCATGCCCCAGGGCCAGCAACTCCTCGAGCATGACGGTGACTTTCACGCCGTTGGGGGTTCCCAGCGAATACAACTGCAGAGGATGCTTGCCGCGTGGCAGATCCTGCTCGTGTGTGGGGCCGGCGATGGGTCGATTGATGTTGGCGAAACGCCCACCATTGGCCTTGTTCCAGGTCCAGATTTTGGGCGGGGTGTAGGGGGTGGGATCGGTCATGGGGGCCTTGAATCAAAACGGGTGGGTGATGGGCTGGGTCAGGATTTTTCTGCCAAGCTCAGACTTGCCGAATGCGCCTGCTGGTCCGCGTGGTAGCTTGATCTGACCATGGCGCCCACTGCGGCATGGCTGAATCCCATTTCGTAGGCCTTGGCCTCGAACATCTTGAAGGTGTCGGGGTGCACGTAACGGCGCACCGGCAGATGGCTGTTGCTGGGGGCCAAGTACTGGCCAATGGTCAGCATCTCGATGTGGTGCGCGCGCATGTCGCGCATGACCTCCAGGATTTCTTCGTCGGTTTCGCCCAGGCCGACCATCAGGCCACTCTTGGTGGGCACATTGGGGAACAGTGCTTTGAATTTTTTCAGCAGGTTCAGTGAGAACTGGTAGTCCGAGCCGGGGCGCGCTTCCTTATAAAGCCGAGGTACGGTTTCCATGTTGTGGTTCATCACATCCGGTGGCGCGGCTTTCAGGATCTCGAGGGCGCGGTCATCCCGGCCCCGGAAGTCCGGCACCAGCACTTCGATCTGGGTGGTGGGCGAGAGTTCACGCGTTTTGCGGATGCATTCCACAAAGTGGCCCGCGCCGCCGTCGCGCAGGTCATCGCGGTCCACGCTGGTGATGACCACGTATTGCAGTTTGAGTTGCGCAATCGTTTTGGCCAAGTTGTCGGGCTCGTTCACATCCAGAGGGTCGGGGCGGCCGTGGCCCACGTCACAAAACGGGCAGCGCCGTGTGCATTTGTCGCCCATGATCATGAAAGTCGCTGTGCCCTTGCCAAAACACTCACCGATGTTGGGGCAGCTGGCCTCTTCGCACACGGTCACCAGTTTGTTGGCGCGCAGCACGTCTTTGATTTCGTAAAAACGGGTGGTGGGCGAGCCTGCCTTGACGCGGATCCACTCGGGCTTTTTCAGCACCTCGGCCTGCTCGACCTTGACCGGAATGCGCGAGAGTTTGGCGGCGGCCTTTTGCTTGGCCATGGGGTCATAGTTGTCCACGCTCTGGACTTCGCGGACCACGGGGCGTTCGGTGGGGGTGTTGCTCATGGGTTTCTTTCAGTCACCGCACGGCGGCGGGTCAGGTGCGTCAATTGGGGCGGTGTTTCAGAGTCGGGCAGCGAGCTGGCCTGCCAGCACCCGGGCGGCTTCTTCCCAAGTGGTTTCAACGCCGATTGTAAAAAGGTCCACGGTTTTCAAGCCGGCATAGCCACAGGGGTTGATACGCTCAAAGGGTTGAAGGTCCATGGCCACGTTCAGGGCCGCACCGTGGTAGGTGCAGTGGCGGCTGACCTTGATGCCCAGCGCGCTGATTTTGCCCAGGCCCTTGAACGGGTCGGCCGCCGGGGCTGGCCCCACCAGGGCCGCGTGGCTGAAGGGATCGTCCAAGCGCACATAGATGCCGGGCGCACCCGCCACCCGGTGGCCTGTCACGCCGAAGTGTGCGAGGGTGCGGATGATCGATTCTTCCAGCTTGAAGACGTATTCCTTGACGTAGTACCCGGCGCGCTGCAGGTTGACCAAGGGGTAAGCCATGACTTGGCCAGGGCCATGAAAAGTGACTTGTCCACCCCGGTTGGTCTGGACCACTGGAATGTCGCCGGGTACCAACAAGTGCGAAGCCAAGCCTGCCAGACCTTGTGTGAACACGGGCGGATGTTCACACATCCAAAGTTCATCGGGGCTGCTGGGTGTGCGAGCGGCCGTGAACGCCTGCATGGCTTCGTAGGTTGGCAAGTAGTCCACCTGCCCAAGAAGCCGAACGTCCATGCTCACATCACAATTTTGACCATCGGGTGCGAGGTCAGAGCGCGGTAGAGGTTGTCGAGTTGTTCGCGGCTGGTGGCCGTGATGCTGAGCGTCACGCCCAGGTAGTTGCCGCCTTTGCTGGGGCGCAACTCGATGGTGGCGGGGTCAAAGCCGGGGTCAAACTGCAAAGCAACTTGGCACATGGCCTCGGCAAAGCCGTCCACCATGGCGCCCATGACCTTGATGGGAAAGACCGAGGGGTATTCGATCAGGGTGTCTTTACGCGGGTCGATGCCAGCGGGTGGTGTGATGGAAGCGCTCATGAGAAGGTCCGTTTTGCCTGCTAGCTTAACGCCAGACGATGACCGCCAAAACCGCTAACCAGCCCAAAGCAAAATTGGCCAGCACCATGGGGTGAATTTCCCCCAAAGCCTTGCCCGCTGCGGGCCAATCGGTGTTTGCCACGGCAGCTTTCAAGCGTCGGAACGGTGCAAACCAGATGGGGGCAAAAATCAGGCACATCAGCAGCCCCAGCCCCGACATGGCGTGCCAACCTTTCGGCGCGAGCTTCAAGTCGGCCATTGACAGCATCCAGAAACCGGTGGCCAGAAGCAAGGCAATCGAGACCCAGACCATGGCAAAAAATCGGGTCAGGACGTCTGACATCAGGACCAGTCGCTCGGGTGGTTGCATTCTGGCGATCACAACCGGGCGCAGCGCCAAAATGACCAAGGCCATGCCGCCCAGCCAAACGATGGCCGCCGCCAGGTGAAAAAATTTAAACCATTCGTACATACGTTTTAACTCAAGGTGTCGTGGTTGAGGAGTTTGGAAATGAAAAGATTTGTGATGACAACATAGAATGCACGCAAAACATACAAATTGCGTGGATTAGGGGAAAAAATGGAAAGGCACGGGTTTTTACGTATAAAATCTGAGGCTTTGCAAAACTTGAAGCATGTTTAACCTGGTTGCCAATTGAGATGACTGACATCGCCTCAACTTCTCAAGTGGCCCCAGACAAACTGAAAGCAAGTGCAACAGATGATGTCACGGAACTTGAATTCAAGCCCCTGACAGCCGAAGAGGCGCAAGCTTGGCGGCTGAAAAATCCTGCATTGATGCCGTGGCGCATCATTGGTTTGCAGGCATTGGTGGGTGTCTTGATGGTTCTGTTGACATGGCTATTGATGGATGAGCGGCGATTGGCTGCATCAGTGGCTTGGGGTGTGGTTGCTGTGGTGATACCTGCCATGGTGTTTGTTAGGGCTTTGAGCCGACAAATGCAAGCGGCCAATCCAAAAGATGCGATGGTGGGTTTGTTTGCCTGGGAGTTGGTCAAAATAGTTTTGACCGTGGCGTTGCTTTTGGCTGCGCCTAAATTGATATCTGATTTGAGCTGGCTTGCCTTGGTGGCCAGCTTTGTGGTGACGATCAAGGTGTACTGGCTGGCCATGGCGCTGGGCTGGGTGCAACGAAAATCGAAATCGACTTTTTATTGAACTGATTGGTGATTTATGTCTGCTGAAAACGCTGGCGCGCATGCCCCAACGGCTGGAGAGTACATCCAGCATCACTTGCAACATCTGCAAATGAATTTCTCATTTGAAGGCGTCAAGCAAACAAGCATCGTCGACTTCAGTTTGTTCAACCTCGATTCGGTTGTGTTTTCGGTGTTGTTGGGTGTTGTTGGCTGTTTCCTTTTGTGGTCTGCTGCTCGCAAAGCCACATCGGGCGTGCCAGGGCGCTTCCAGGCGGCTGTTGAATTGCTCTCCGAGATGGTCGAAAACCAAGCCAAAGGGGTGATTCACAACGCCAAGAGCCGCAAGTTGATTTCACCTTTGGCGCTGACGGTGTTTGTTTGGATTTTCCTTATGAACGCGATGGACATGTTGCCCGTGGACTTACTACCAGGCATTTGGCATGCGGCGGGTCCGGCTTTGGGCTTTAAGGATTACATGCGTGTTGTTCCTACTGCGGACTTGTCTACAACCTTGGGTTTGTCGTGTTCAGTGCTGCTGATTTGCTTGTTTTACAACATCAAAATCAAGGGAGCTGGCGGCTGGGTGCATGAGCTCATTTCGGCGCCCTTTGGTGACCATTGGGCACTGTATCCGATCAATTTCTTGATGCAGATGATTGAATATTTGGCCAAGACCGTATCGCATGGCATGCGACTGTTTGGCAACATGTTTGCGGGTGAGTTGGTGTTCATGTTGATCGCCCTGATGGGTGGCGGCTGGGCGTTGTCAACAACGGGTGTGGGCTTGGCCATTGGCCATGTCATCGCCGGTACTGTGTGGACACTGTTCCACATCTTGGTCATCACCTTGCAAGCCTTCATCTTTATGATGTTGACCTTGGTCTACACAGGCCAGGCGCACGATGCACATTGATGACGTTTTTTTCTTTTCGTGTTTCTTTTTTCCACTAACTTTTAGGAGCTTCTCATGGAAAACATTCTCGGCCTGGTGGCATTGGCTTGCGGTTTGATCGTTGGTTTGGGCGCTTTGGGTGCCTCTATCGGCATCGGCATGATGGGTGGTAAATTCCTCGAATCCGGCGCACGTCAGCCTGAATTGATGAACGAATTGCAGACCAAAATGTTTCTGTTGGCTGGTTTGATCGACGCTGCGTTCTTGATCGGTGTGGCCATTGCTTTGCTGTTCGCCTTCGCCAACCCCTTCGTTTTGAAGTGATCCGCGCACCTCTTCCAACAGAAGAAGGATTGAACCGTGAACATTAACGCTACTCTGTTCATTCAGATGATCGTTTTTGCGATTCTGGTGTGGTTCACGATGAAATTCGTGTGGCCCCCGATCACAAAAGCGCTCGACGAACGGGCACAGAAAATCGCTGACGGCCTCGCTGCCGCCGACAAAGCCAAAGCCGAACTCTCCAACGCCAATGCGCGTGTCGAGTCCGAGTTGGCCAAGTCGCGCAACGAGACGGCTTCGCGCCTGGCTGATGCCGAGCGCCGTGCAAATGGCATCGTTGACGAAGCCAAAGCACGTGCCACCGAAGAAGGCAACAAGATCATCGCCACTGCAAAAGCTGAAGCTGAGCAGGAAGCTGTCAAAGTGCGTGAAGCTCTTCGTGAGCAGGTTGCAGCTTTGGCTGTGAAAGGCGCCGAGCAGATTCTCCGCAAGGAAGTCAATGCAGGCGTTCACGCTGATCTGCTCAGCCGCCTCAAGACCGAGCTGTAAAAGCTCCAGCCAGAGAAGACCATGGCAGAACTTGCTACCATCGCCCGCCCTTATGCCGAAGCGCTTTTCAAAGCGCAGGCATCCGATCTTGCTGGCACGGCCGCTTGGCTGGATGAACTGGCCGCTGTTGCGGAAAACGCGCAATTGCAACAGTTTGTCGACAGCCCCAAAGTGTCCGATGAGCAGGCTTTCGAGCTGATCTCTGGCGTGCTTCGAACAGCACTGCCTGAGGCCGGTAAGAACTTCCTGCGCCTGGTGATCGAAAACCGCCGTCTCAGTGCGCTGGCTGTCGTTGCACAGCAGTACCGGGCCCTCATGAATGCACAAGGTGGCACCGCTGACGCGGTGGTTTACAGTGCATTCCCCATCGACGCTTCGGCCTTGGCCGATTTGTCGTCCACGCTCGAAAAACGCTTTGCGCGCAAGCTCAACGTGAGCGTCGAATTGGATGCAGCCTTGATTGGCGGCATTCGTGTGGTGGTGGGTGACGAGGTGCTCGATACCTCTGTCAAGGCCCGACTGGAACAAATGAAATCGGCCCTCACCGCTTAAGCGGGTGAGACCGGACATATTTAAAGAAAGAAGGAAAGAGTCATGCAACTCAATCCCGCAGAAATTTCTGAACTGATCAAGAGCCGCATTGAAGGGCTGTCCGCCAGCGCCGATATCCGCAACCAGGGCACCGTGGTGTCCGTGACCGACGGTATCGTTCGCGTGCACGGCCTGTCCGATGTGATGCAGGGCGAGATGCTCGAATTCCCGGCCACCGCTGAAGGTGCCGCCACTTACGGTCTGGCCCTGAACCTCGAGCGTGACTCGGTGGGCGCCGTGATCTTGGGCGAGTACGAGCACATTTCCGAAGGCGATACGGTCAAGTGCACCGGCCGCATTCTGGAAGTGCCTGTCGGCCCCGAACTGATTGGCCGCGTGGTGAACGCACTGGGTCAACCGATCGACGGCAAAGGCCCCATCAACGCCAAGATGACCGACGTGATCGAGAAAGTCGCCCCGGGCGTGATCGCACGTAAATCGGTTGACCAGCCTATGCAAACTGGCCTGAAGTCGATCGACTCCATGGTGCCCGTGGGCCGTGGCCAGCGCGAACTGATCATTGGCGACCGTCAGACCGGCAAAACCGCCGTCGCGATCGACGCCATCATCAACCAAAAAGGTCATAACATGACCTGCGTTTACGTCGCGATTGGCCAAAAAGCCTCGTCGATCAAAAACGTGGTGCGCGCTCTGGAACAAGCTGGCGCGATGGAATACACCATCGTCGTGGCCGCCTCGGCATCTGAATCCGCGGCCATGCAGTACGTGTCGGCCTACTCCGGCTGCACGATGGGTGAATACTTCCGCGACCGCGGCGAAGACGCTTTGATCGTTTATGACGATCTGTCCAAGCAAGCCGTGGCTTACCGTCAAGTGTCACTGCTCTTGCGTCGCCCACCAGGCCGCGAAGCCTACCCTGGCGACGTGTTCTATCTCCACAGCCGTCTACTCGAGCGTGCAGCCCGCGTCAACGCCGACTACGTCGAAGCCTTCACCAAAGGCGCCGTCACTGGCAAAACAGGTTCATTGACCGCCTTGCCGATCATTGAGACCCAAGCCGGTGACGTGTCCGCTTTCGTGCCCACCAACGTGATTTCGATCACCGACGGTCAGATCTTCTTGGAAACCTCCTTGTTCAACGCCGGTATCCGTCCTGCGATCAACGCCGGTATCTCGGTGTCGCGCGTCGGTAGCTCCGCCCAGACCAAGATCATCAAAGGCCAGTCCGGCGGTATCCGTACCGATTTGGCCCAGTACCGTGAATTGGCTGCGTTCGCGCAGTTCGCTTCCGATCTGGACGAGTCCACACGAAAGCAGCTCGACCGTGGTGCCCGCGTGACCGAATTGCTCAAGCAAGCCCAGTACAGCCCGCTGTCCATCAGCCTGATGGGCGCCAGCCTGTTTGCGGTGAACAAAGGTTTCATGGACGACATCGACGTCAAGAAAGTTTTGGCTTTCGAGCACGGCTTGCACGCTTACCTGAAGGACTCGTGCGCTGCTTTGCTGGCCAAGATCGAAAGCTCCAAAGCGTTGGACAAAGAGGCGGAAGCCGAATTGCACGCCGCCGTGGCCGCTTTCAAGAAAAGCTTTGCTTAATTTCTACCTGATCAAAAGGAGCCTCTGATGGCATCGGGCAAGGAACTACGCACCAAGATCAAATCGGTGGAAAACACCAAGAAGATCACCAAGGCCATGGAGATGATTTCCGTCTCCAAAATGCGCAAAGCGCAGGAGCGTATGCGCACGGCCCGGCCTTACAGCGAGAAGATTCGCACCATTGCGAGCCATCTCGGTCAGGCCAACCCTGAGTACGTGCACCCCTTCATGAGGCGAAACGACGGCAAGTCGGTGGGCTTCATTGTGGTCACTACGGACAAGGGTTTGTGTGGCGGTTTGAACACCAACCTCTTGCGCGCTGTGACCGTTCAACTGCGTGAAACACAAGCCCAGGGCAAAACCCCTGTGGCCGTGGCCGTCGGTGGCAAGGGTCTCGGTTTTCTGAACCGGGTCAATGCCAAAGTGGTGGCCCATGTGACGCAATTGGGCGATAAGCCGCACCTCGACAAGCTGATTGGCCCCGTCAAAGTGCTGCTCGATGCCTACGCTGCAGGTGAAGTGAGCGCGGTGTACCTGTGCTACAACAAGTTTGTCAGCACCATGGCGCAAGTGCCCACCATCGACATGCTGCTGCCGCTGTCTGCTGCGGACATGAAAGCCGAAACCAAAGAGGCTGGCCATACGCACGCTTGGGATTACATCTATGAACCCGATGCCCAGTCGGTGATTGACGATCTCTTGGTCCGTTATGCAGAAGCCTTGGCCTACCAGGCCGTGGCTGAAAACATGGCCTCCGAGCATGCCGCCCGAATGGTGGCCATGAAGGCTGCGACCGACAACGCCGGCAATGTGATCGGCGAGCTCAAGCTCGTCTACAACAAGACCCGTCAAGCCGCCATCACCAAAGAACTGTCGGAAATCGTCTCTGGCGCAGCCGCGATCAGTGGTTGATTCCCAGTTCTGCAAATTCAAATTATTTGGAGCGAAAAATGCAAGCCCAAGGAAAAATTGTTCAGTGTATTGGCGCTGTGGTCGACGTGGAATTTCCACGCAACCAGATGCCCAAAGTTTATGACGCACTCAAAATGGAAGGCTCTGCGCTGACCCTGGAAGTGCAACAGCAACTCGGCGACGGCATCGTGCGCACCATTGCGCTCGGTTCTTCCGACGGTTTGCGTCGTGGCTTGATGGTGTCCAACACCGGCAAGGCGATCACCGTGCCCGTGGGCAAGGCCACACTGGGCCGCATCATGGACGTGTTGGGTTCGCCCATCGACGAACGCGGTCCAGTGAGCCAGGAACTCACCGCTTCCATTCACCGCAAAGCTCCCGCTTACGACGAACTGAGCCCCTCACAAGAACTGCTGGAAACCGGCATCAAGGTGATTGACTTGGTGTGCCCTTTCGCCAAAGGCGGTAAGGTCGGTCTGTTCGGTGGTGCCGGTGTGGGCAAGACCGTGAACATGATGGAACTCATCAATAACATCGCCAAGGCGCACAGCGGCTTGTCCGTGTTCGCCGGTGTGGGTGAGCGTACCCGTGAGGGCAACGACTTTTATCACGAGATGGCCGACTCCGGCGTCGTGAACCTCGAGAACCTGCCCGAGTCCAAAGTGGCCATGGTGTACGGTCAGATGAACGAGCCACCAGGCAACCGTTTGCGCGTCGCCTTGACCGGTCTGACCATCGCTGAATCCTTCCGTGACGAAGGCAAAGACGTGTTGTTCTTCGTGGACAACATCTACCGCTACACCTTGGCCGGTACCGAAGTGTCCGCCTTGTTGGGCCGTATGCCTTCTGCTGTGGGTTACCAGCCTACGCTGGCCGAAGAAATGGGCCGTCTGCAAGAGCGTATTACCTCTACCAAAGTGGGCTCTATCACATCGATTCAAGCCGTTTACGTGCCAGCGGACGACTTGACCGACCCATCGCCTGCGACCACCTTCGCGCACTTGGACTCCACCGTCGTGTTGTCCCGTGACATCGCTTCGCTCGGTATCTACCCTGCGGTCGATCCATTGGACTCCACCAGCCGCCAGCTGGATCCGCTGGTCGTTGGTCAAGACCACTACGAAACAGCCCGCGCTGTGCAAGGCACCTTGCAGCGTTACCGCGAACTGCGCGACATCATCGCCATCATGGGCATGGACGACTTGGCCCCTGAAGACAAATTGGCCGTGGCCCGTGCCCGCAAGATCCAGCGTTTCCTGTCGCAGCCCTTCCACGTGGCGGAAGTGTTCACTGGCTCGCCCGGCAAATACGTCACCTTGGCCGAAACCATCCGTGGTTTCAAGATGATTGTCGCTGGCGAGTGCGATCACCTGCCAGAGCAAGCCTTCTACATGGTCGGCACCATCGACGAAGCTTTCGAGAAGGCCAAAAAGGCCGCTTAAGGCTGTGCCTCGGGGCGGCATTTGCCCCCCGAAGCCCGCTTTAGAGCACCTTTTTAAGGAGTAAACATGAACACCATCCACGTTGATGTGGTCAGTGCCGAAGAGTCCATCTGGTCGGGTGAAGCCCGGTTCGTGGCCTTGCCCGGTGAGTCTGGTGAGCTGGGCATTTACCCACGCCACACGCCGCTGATCACCCGCATCAAAGCCGGGTCGGTTCGCATCGAGAAGGCTGATGGCGGCGAAGAATTCGTTTTCGTGGCCGGTGGCATTCTGGAAGTGCAGCCCGACTGCGTGACTGTGATGTCGGACACCGCGATTCGCGGCAAAGACCTCGACGAAGAAAAAGCCAATGCCGCCAAGCAATTGGCCGAAGAAGCCCTGCGCAACGCCAAAAGCGAAATCGATTTGGCCGTGGCCCAGTCCGAATTGGCGGTGCTGGCAGCCCAGCTGTCGGCCCTGCGCAAATACCGCAAAAAATAAGACCTGCGCTCAGGCGTGGTGTCTGCTCAAGAGCGGACGTCTTCAAAACCCGGCGCAGCAATGTGGCCGGGTTTTTTGTGCTCCGCCGTACTGTGCACACGTGTAGACTTCACACAACATGAAACGAGCCAAATTGCACGCCGCCATCGTGGGGGGAACACCTGACGATATTGAACAGAGCTTTTATGAAGCCCTGCACAACGCCGACATTGAGCAACTCATGGATTGCTGGGCGGAAGAAGATGACATCGTTTGCGTTCACCCTGGAGGCCCGCGATTGATCGGGCCGGGTGCCATTCGTGCCAATTTTGAGAGCATGTTTGCCAATGGCAGTGTGCAAGCCCATCCGGAAAGAATCCGCAAAATCAGTTCATTGGCCAGTGCTGTGCACCATTTGGTGGAAAGGGTTGAATTGATTACACCGCAAGGCGCCAAGCAGGCGTTTGTGCTGGCAACGAATGTTTTCCACAAGACACCACAAGGCTGGCGCATGGTGGTGCACCATGCCAGTCCGGGGACACCGAACGATATGGCGGATGTAGGCGTGAAGCCCGTGGTGTTGCACTGAACCCATGCAATACAAAGCGCCGGCATGGTTGCCTGGTGGGCACACCCAGACCATTTGGTCAGCACTCTGTTCGCGCAGACGCTGGGGACCCGTGTTGCCCAAAGTCCGCGAGCGCTGGGCCACACCGGATGGCGATTTCATCGATGTCGACCGGCAACAAGCTAGCCGACAGGACAGACCGATGATGGTGTTGTTTCACGGTCTGGAAGGTTCATCCAATAGCCACTACGCGCAGGCTTTTGCCGATTGGGCAGCGGTGCACGATTTCCATTTTGCATTGCCACATTTCCGAGGATGCAGTGGTGAACTCAACCAAGCCCCGCGGGCTTACCATTCGGGCGATCACCAGGAAATTGACTGGGTGCTGGGGCGCCTGCGCCAGAAGCATCAAGCGCAAGGGGGGCAATGCATGGTGGCTGCAGGCGTCTCATTGGGCGGCAATGCGCTCATGCGTTGGGCAGCGGAGCATGGCCAAGAGGCACGTCAAAAGGCGGATGCCATCGCTTCGATTTGCTCGCCCCTTGATCTCGTCCAAAGTGGGCATGCCATGGGCCGGGGATTGAACCGACACATCTACACCCGCATGTTTTTGCGCAGCATGAAACCCAAAGCCATGGCCAAGCTGAAACAGCATCCAGGGTTGTTTGATGCACAAAAACTGATGGCAGCGCGCGATCTTTATGAGTTTGACAATGTGTTCACCGCGCCCCTGCATGGCTTCAGGGATACGGATGAGTACTGGAGCCGAGCTTCAGCCAAGCCTTTGATGAAAAATATCGGTCTTCCTGCATTGGCCTTGAATGCCCGCAATGATCCTTTTGTCCCCGCCAGCAGCCTGCCTCAGCAGATGGACGTGTCAAAAACGGTCACACTCTGGCAACCGGAGCACGGGGGTCACGTGGGGTTTGCACAAGGCAATTGGCCCAGCCATGTTCGTGGCTTGCCTGATGCCGTTGGGGGCTGGCTGATGTCGGCGTCCGGGCATCCGATCACGCAGGGGATGTGACATGGATGACATCGTTCGACAAGCCATGGCCAAATGGCCGAATGTGCCCGATTGTTTCGGCTGGTTGGGCCTTGACAGTCGCGGGCGATGGCTCATGCGGGATGACCAGGTTCAGCGTTTGGGTGCCTTCCAAAGTGGGGTGGAAGGTGCCAAGGGCTCGGTGCTGCGGCATGACAAACTCATTGATTTCATTCAACGCAATTACGAGGCCGATGATCAAGGGCGATGGTATTTCCAAAATGGACCGCAAAGGGTATATGTCGAACTGGAAATGGCGCCTTATGTCTGGCGCTTGAGTGAGATTTTTGAGCCGACCGCACACACAGGGCAAACAACACGTGTCTTGTCATGCCTGGTCGATGAACTGGGTCATGTCTATTTGGACACGCCATTGGGCCTGGGCCTGGTGCACACTTCGGATGTGGTCTTGGTCGCCGATGCCATCGACCAGCGCCACTGGGTGCCAGAAGAATGCTTGTCCCGCAACTTGGCCGACCGCTTTGGTTTCGTGATCAGCCCGCAGAAAGCGCAAAGCCAAGCCAAGACAGACCCACCATAAAAAAACCGACCAAGCTGGTCGGTTCTTTGCGAGGTTTTGAGCGCTTACTTTTTGTCGGCTTCAGCAGCAGGTGCCTTGGGTTCTTCAAACTTGCCACCGGCACTGTTGGCCAGATAAACCACAGCACGGGCAATTTCGATGTCATTGAAATCACCACCACCTTGAGCACCCATGGCACCTTTGCCTTTGAGGGCAGAAGTGACCAAGGTGTCGAGACCTTGTTTGATGCGCACACCCCAAGCGCCAGCATCGGCAAACTTGGGTGCACCAGCAGCCCCTGCTGCATGGCAAGCAGCACATTGCGCCTTGTAAACCTCTTCGCCAGCTTTCAAGGGGCGATTGGCATCGCGAACTTCAACACTGCCCACCTTCTGGATGCGTTGAGCCACAGATTTCTCGGAGTCACTGGCGCCCGGCGCAGTCTTGTTGGCAGAAGTGACGTAAAACACCAGGCCGATGATGATGAACACCGGAATGATGAAAGAAGCAAGGCTGAGCAAAAGCATTTGCTTGGGTGTTTTCACCGGGCCGGTGTGTGCTTCGTGCTGATCGTGGCTGTTGTCGCTCATGAAATCCTCTTGTAGGGCTTGGCCGATGGGCCTTGGGATTGACCGGAATCAACCCAACATTATAGCCGCCCACCCTTCGCAGAGCTTGCATGAACAAGGAAGAAAGACAAGCCGTGAGATAATGCTCATCGTGATCATTGTGCGGCTGTAGCTCAGTGGATAGAGTATTGGCCTCCGAAGCCAAGGGTCGTGGGTTCGATCCCCGCCAGCCGCACCAAAATCAAGTTCGCCACCCTTTGCGGTGGCGTTTTTGTGTCACCAGAACCGTCCGCTCAGCGACTGGTGCTGTCTGGCGTTGTCGGTTCCTGGACTCGGCGCGCACCCGTGAATCGCTTGGTCCAATAGGCCGCTCGCAAGTCGTCTACGCGGACCGCTTTGCCAGCGCTGGGTGCATGGATGAACTTGCCATCGCCAATGTAGATGCCAACATGGCTGAACGTGCGTCGCATGGTGTTGAAAAACACCAAATCACCGGGGTTGAGCTCACTGCGGTCGATTTTCTCAGTGGCCACGGCCTGCTCTTCAGCACGACGCGGCAGCAAACGACCGATGGAAGTTTCGTAAAGGTGACGAACAAACCCACTGCAGTCAAAACCGGATTCAGCAGAATGGCCGCCCCTTTTGTAAGGCACACCCAGTAAGGTCATGGCCTGGCCCAGCATCAAATTGGTTTTTTCGCCAACACTCGTTTTGACTTGATCCCCCAGCTGAATCAAGTTGAGTGTCTCCATTGCACGCTTGTTCCCAGTTCCCTGATCGTCGTCAGGCGCTGCAATGAGCATTGAAGAGGCCAACAACAAACACGTTGCAAGGGCCAAAGGCTTGAATTTCACGTTAGGAACACATCATGGGTAGCCGCACATAATAACCCTTTATGCCGCATTCGGGCACATTCGGGCCCATTCGGGATTGCTCCGGTTCACGTCTCTGCAGCAGCCCAGTCAACCGTTGGCGGGGCCATGTGGATGGGTTTGCGCCATCGGAGGGCAGGTGTCACACACCGTATCGGTCGCGGTAAGCCTGTACCTTGGGCAGGTGTTGGCCCAATTCATGGCCTTTTTGCGCCGACAGGTAGGCCAGCAGGTCGGACAGTTGAGCGATGCAGCACACGTCCATGGCCAGCGTGCCCCGCACGTACTGCACGGCGCTGTGGGGCACGTCTTTGATTGAGCCGTCGGCCTGCTTTTCGGTGGCCATTTCCTGGCGGTCCAGCGCAATCGCAATGGCGTGAGGCGTGGCGCCGGTGGCCTTGATGAGTTCGATGGATTCGCGAGCAGCGGTGCCCGCGCTCATCACGTCGTCCACGATCAGCACGCGCCCTTTGAGTGGCGCGCCCACCAGCGAGCCGCCTTCTCCATGGTCCTTGGCTTCCTTGCGGTTGTAGGCAAAGGGCACGTTCTTGCCCAAGCGGGCCAGCTCGACGGCCACCGCTGCGCCTAGGGGGATGCCCTTGTAGGCTGGGCCAAAAATCATGTCGAACTCGATGCCGCTGGCCAGCAAGGCTTTTGCATAAAATTGCGCCAGTCGGCTGAGTTTGGCGCCATCGTCAAACAGGCCGGCGTTGAAAAAGTAAGGGCTCATGCGCCCGGCTTTGGTCTTGAATTCGCCAAAGCGCAGTACGCCCGAGTCGACCGCAAATTGCACAAATTCCTGAGCGAGCGCCTGCATCTCGGCGCTGCTTGCCTGTCCTGTCACCATGGGGAAGTCCTTGTTCAAACTCACCAGCCTCAACCTCAACGGCATCCGTTCAGCAACGACCAAGGGGGTCGCAGCATGGCTGGCTCAAGAGAAACCCGATTGTATTTGCGTGCAAGAGGTCAAAGCGCAGGCGTCCGATGTGGCGGGCAAGTTTGAAGAGCTGGCGGGTTTGAAGGGGCATTTTCACTTTGCCGAAAAGAAAGGCTATTCGGGCGTGGGTGTTTACTCCCGCCACGAACCCAGTGCCGTGGTGGTGGGATTTGACGGTGGTGAGTTCGATGCCGAAGGGCGCTATGTCGAAACGCGCTTCGACACACCCCAGCGCAAGTTGTCCATCATCAGCGTGTACTTTCCCAGCGGCTCCTCCGGCCCCGAGCGGCAGGAGGCCAAATTTCGATTCTTGAGCAAGATGTACCCGCACCTGATGGCGCTCAAGGCCGAGCGCGATTTCATCGTGTGCAGTGACGTGAACATCGCCCATCAACAGGCCGACCTCAAGAACTGGAAAGGCAACCTCAAGAACAGCGGCTTTTTGCCTGAAGAGCGTGCCTGGATGACGCAGCTGACCACCGAAGGCGGCGTGGTGGATGTGTACCGTCGCCTGCAACCCGAGACCACCGGTGCTTGCTACACCTGGTGGAGCAACCGTGGGCAGGCCTATGCCAAAAATGTGGGTTGGCGCCTGGACTACCACCTGGCCACGCCTGCCGTGGCCGAAAAAGCCCGGGCCGAACACATTTACAAAGGTGAAAAGTTTTCGGACCACGCGCCGATCACCATTTCCTATGAGGGTTTGCTTTGAGGCCCTGACAACCTGAAGCGGTTTCAATGGTTGTTTGGACCCTTGAGCCGAGTCAGGACGAAAAGCACCGGTGCTGCAGGGTCTGCAAGCCCCGAGCGTTCAATAGCGAGAGAGCATGGGTGCGACCCCGAAGGGAACGGGCGCCGCATCCACAGCGGGCATGCCAAAGCGCTGGCATGACGGGCGCGACAAGGCTTCAGCCCCGTGTGTAGGTGAGCATGCGGCCTTTGTAGGCGGCGACGCCATCCTGAGCGACACGGTCTATCCGTTGTTCATGCAGGGCAAAGCCAAGGCGTGCCATGTGTTTGTGAAAGGGGGCACGGTTTCCCCGGTTGGGATCGATCACCCAGATTTCTGAGCGGCTTGCAGCATGGTGATGGATGAAGTTGGCCAGTGTCCCTTCATCGTCACGTTCATACAGAATATCGCTGCCTACAATCAAATCAAAGATCCCGCTGACCTCGGCATCCTGCGCCAAGGTCAGGTTGGGCAAGCCGTCTTCGCGCAGGGCCGCGGTACCCCATAAACCATGACGGTAAGCCATGCGAGGCAAACCGTTCAAACGGGTGTTTTCGTCCAGAAAAGCATGGGTCAAGGGATGGCAGTCACTGGCCGTGATGTTGGCGCCGCGCCTGTGGGCGACCAAACTGGACAGACCCAGGCCACAGCCAATTTCGAGTATCCGCTCAGTGGTCACAGGCCTTTGCGCCATGCGCTCGGCCATGCACTGCCCAGAAGGCCACAGCAAACCAAACAGAGGCCAGGTGGCTGAAGAAATCCCCAGATTGAGGGCCTCGTCCAAAGGGTCATGGAACTGGTTTTTATCGAGCAGCGAACGGATCCACAAATCGTCGACACCGAGGACAGCAATGCTTTCCTGTTTGGTCAGGTAGCCAAGTGAGGTGGTTTGCAAAAGAACAATCGTTGCAGCGCGAGTGCACAAGATGGAAAAGGCGCTGGGTGATGCCACTGTACACCGCGTCTTGTGTGGACGTGCTGGGCTTAATTCGCCAGGAGTGTGCAACAGCGCACCGACATGACAGGTACTTCGATGGAACATGAACTCGGATTTGCCGATCAATGGTTTCAACCGAAAGCGCACATGAAGAAAAAAAATTTGGCTTCCTTGTTTTTTCGTGCTGGTGGCACAAGGCGCAACAGCCCAATCGGTGCCGAGTGCAGGTGGACAAATGCAGCAGATACCGGTGGTGCCCGAGATGCCCGTCATCACTCCCCCTGTGAAGTTGGCACCGCAGGTCACCCAGTCAGCAGCACCTCAAGCTGGGGCTGTCTTTGTGGTGAAGCAACTGAATGTGACGGGGGCCACGGCTTATTCCGCATCGGAGTTGCAACGCGTGGCGGGCTTTGAATCTGGCCGTGAAATCAGTTTGCCCGCGCTGTATGAAATGGCCGAAAAAATCACCCAACACTACCGGCAAGACGGCTATCCATTTCAAAGAACCGATGCAGGTAGAAAACTAAAAAATTTCGGCACCGGTCGCACCATGATCAAACAAACACAGTGTACCGACTTGATCCAGGACAGGAAATCGTCCAATTTCTGGGCGCATGTTCATGCCATGGATGAAGCTGAGTAATTTAAAAAATCTGCTTGCTTTTTTTGTTCATCGGTGTGCCACACCACAGACGCCTGCATGCCTGCGCTTTTAAAGTGGGCCTCTCCATTGGTTCCATTCATTAAAGGCTTTTATGTCAGATCAAAAAACAGCACACGAAAAAATTTCGGCATTGGGCGCCAATATTTCCAGCAACGTGAATGAGGCCTTGCAAGTTGCTCAGCCTGCCATGAACCGCATGAGTCACCGAGCCAAAGACGAACTGCACAACTTGGAGGAATCAGGCAAAGACGCTTATGCAGACGCCAAGCACAAACTTGAGAAAGAAGCCCACCATGTGCGCGTCACCACGGAGCACCTCATTCAGCACTCGCCTTTCAACGCGGTCCTGATCGCGGCAGGCACAGGTGCTGTCGCTGCGTTGGCGGTTTCCTGGTTCATGCGATCACGCCAGCATTGATGTCCACGCTGCTGAAACTGCTGTTGCTGCCGCCTCAATTACTCCAGTCGCATGCGCAAGCGTATGCAGACCTGGCCAGTGAGTTGACGGCCCGCTACCTGTGCACACTCAAAAACAGATGGGTGATGTATGGGCTCAGCGCGCTGGCGATGTTGCTGGCGCTGATTTTCGGCGGCGTTGCTTTGATGCTGTGGTCTGCGTTGCCTCTGCAAAACGCCACACACGCCTGGCTCTTGGTGGCATTGCCAGTCAGCAGCCTGGTCGTCAGTTTGCTTTGCTGGTGGAGGGCACGCAGCCTCCACTTGCAACCGATCCTGAGGGAAATCCAGACACAAATTCAGTTGGATCTTCAGGCCTTACAGCCAGCACATGCAGCATGAGCACCGGTTTGACGCCTGTCCAGCGCTTGGCTGTTTCGAGGGCCATGCTTGCAGACGCATTGCGCGATCCTGCATGGCTGATTTTGATGCGACGCTTGCTCAGTGAAAACCCCCAGAGGAAAGCCACACCCCCTGCTGGCCCCACTTGATTTGCGCTCTTTTTTGATACAGGCATCTCGCCATTTTTTTGGAGTAACAGACATGAAACGATTTGACATCAAACCCCATTCGGCGATGCTGGCTTTGGCCCTTGCGGCCAGTCCGGCGTTGTACGCACAAGAGGGCGCCACCAACACAGGCCTTTACATGGGCATCAGTGCAGGTGAATCCACGGCGAAAATTGACAATGCACGCATCCCACAAAGTCTGCTTGGCACCGGTTTCACCACCGATGCATTGACCATCGACCAAAAGGGCACGGGCTACAAAGCCTTTCTGGGTTTTCCCATGAGCCCCAATTGGGCTGTTGAGACCGGTTATTTTGATTTGGGGCGTTTTGGTTTTGATGCCAGCACCACGCCTGCTGGTACTTTGGCTGGCTCTTTGCGGATCAAGGGCTTGAACCTGGATCTGGTGGGCACATTGCCGATCACCGACCGTTGGTCTTTGCTCGGTCGCGTGGGTGCAGCCTACGCACAAACCAAGGGCACATTCAGTGGCACAGGCGCTGCGGCCGTCACCCCGACTGCAACCAGCAAGCGCGAGACCAACTACAAGTATGGTTTGGGCACCCAGTACGCATTCACGCCGGCACTGACTTTGCGTCTCGAAGGTGAGCGCTATCGGGTCAATGATTCGGTGGGGCAGCGTGCCAACGTCGACCTGGTTTCTTTGGGACTGGTGTACCGCTTTGGTGGCGCAGCGCCTGCAAGCAAGTCGGCTTATGCCCCTTATGTGGCGCCCGCAGCCGAGCCGGTTTACACGCCGCCGCCAGTGGTTGCCCAAGCGCCTGTGGTGACCCCAGCGCCAGCGGTGGTGCCAGTTGTGCCACCTCAACCGGCACCCAAGCCTTGGGTCAAAGTCAAGCTGGAGGCCGATTCTTTGTTTGGCTTTGATCAGGACAACTTGCAAGCCGATGGCAAACAAGCCTTGGACAAATTGCTCCTGGAGCTCAAGGATGTGAATGACGAGGCCATTCAGGTCACGGGGCACACAGACCGATTGGGGTCCAAAGCCTACAACGACAAGTTGTCCATGCGCCGTGCAGAGGCTGTTCGCAACTACTTGGTCCAAGTGGGCGGCATGCCCGCCGCCAAAGTGACCGCCATTGGCGTGGGTTCAACACAGCCTGAAACCCAGTCCAGCGATTGCAAAGGCATGAAGGCAAGCCAGGCCTTGATCACCTGCTTGCGAGTAGACCGCCGCGTTGATGTGGAAGTGACCGGGTCACAACAACAGCGCTGAGTTCTGCTGAGCAAAAAGCCTGCACCCCCAAAAGGTGCAGGCTTTTTTCATGCCCAGTGAGCGGGGCTTGCGCCGCCGTGTTGGCTTTAAAGACGGCGACCTTGAATCACGCGCACCAGGACCACCACGATGGCGATGACCAGCAAAACATGGATCAACCCTCCCATGGTGTAAGAAGACACCAAGCCCACCAGCCACAACAAGACCAAGATGATGGCAATGGTTTCAAGCATGGCCGTGCCTCACTTGGCGGGTTTGTTGACTTCGTGCCCGATCACCCCACCCACTGCGGCGCCACCCAAGGTGCCGGTGGTGCTGCCGCCGGTCAGTATCGAGCCACCAATGGCACCGACCCCCGCGCCAATGGCGGTGTTCTTTTCTTGCTGCGTCATGCCAGAACAGGCGGACAAAATCAGGGAGGCCACAGCGAACAAGGCCGTGCCTGAGATTCGAATCAGTGGGTGAGAAGTGTGCATGGCGGGACTCCTTGTCTGCGAAGACAGATCACTGGCCCATCCTCCCGCCACCATGGCGCGAGCACAGCCAGAGGTCCCAAGATAGGGGAAGCGGTGACACAGGTCTGTCTGCTGCACCACAATGGCGACCGGTTAGGGTTGTCGCCTTGTGCGTTCGATCCAATCACGATGCGCCGTCAGCAGAGACAAGGACACCCACAGAAATGATGAAGTCCGCGGCACTTTGAATGTCTGACTCCAGGGCACGGCGAGCCTTGTCAGCATCGCGCCTGAGAATCGAGTCGACCATGCTGGCGTGGTGGGTCAAGGCCGTGCGCTGACCGACGCGCACCGGACCTGATCGCATGTCGTAATTCAGGATCGGTCCAATGCGCAACCACAATGCTTCGATCAATTGCATCATGACCGGCATTTGAGCGCCACGGTAAATGGCGAAATGCAGTTCCTTGTTCAGATGAATCAGCTGCGCACCATCGGGCACCTCATTGTTCATCTCCCGGATAAAGCTGTCATGCCACATGACGATCTGCTGAGTGGCCTCTTTGCTCAAGCATTGAGCCGCTGTCGCTGCGGCAAGTCCCTCGAGATTCTTGCGTATGCTGGTGATCTCCCTGAATTGACTCACAGTCATCAAAGGCACGCGCAGGGTTCTATTGGGCAACAACTCCAGCGCCTGCTCCGCTGTCAAGCGCTGAACAGCTTCACGCACGGGCATGACACTCACACCCAAGGCCTCCGCCATGCTGCGCAATGAAATTTGCTCGCCCGGCATCATGCGTCCGCTGATCAACAACTCTTTGAATTGTCCGTAGACATCTGCGCTCAAGGTTTGGCGCTTCAACGGGGTAAGAAGTTGGGTGGCTGACATGTTTTCAAGATCCATTGGGCGAGCTTAGCGCGTAAACACAGGGACACGGACAAAGGGTTATCACCGATGTTTGATCTGTGATCACAGATTATTGTGGTGCCAGGAGCCAAATTTTGTGGCTTCGATCACAACGTCCAATGGACCTACAAGGAGACAGCCCATGACTGAAAAGAAGCTTTCACCCGATCAACAAAAGCGGCGACTGGTGGTGAGTGCCGCGGCAACGGCAGCCGTCGGACTGTCGGCGCCCGCATTTGTTCGAGCGCAGCCCAGCGCCTTCAAAATCGGACACTTGACCCCCCGAACTGGATTTTTGGGACCCATGGGCGAATACGCTGTGATGGGCGCCACGCTGGCCATGGAAGAAGTCAACTCAGCAGGCGGTGTGCTTGGCCGTCCGTTTGATGTTATGTTTGAGGACAGCGTCAATCCGCAAACAGCATCGACCAAAGCCCAGCGCATGGTCGAGCGCGACAAAGTGGACTTTTTGGTGGGCGAAATCAGCTCAGCCTCTGGCCTGGCCATCTCTCAAGTGGCCACACGTGCACAAAAGATGTTTTTGCAAACAGGCTGCAACTCAGACGAACTGCGAGGCAAAAGCTGCAGCCGTTTCATGTTCCACCTGGAAGCCAACAACAGCATGTATGTGAAAACCGTTGGACGCGAAATGCTGCGCCAAAACATGGTGAAGGGCAAACGCTGGATGGCATTCACCGCAGACTATGCATTCGGTCACGACTTGTTTGAAAAGACCAAACGCTTCATGGACGAAAACGGTGCCATTTTCATCTCGAACGACATGGTGCCCACTGATGCGACCGAGTTCAGCTCATTGATTCTGAAAGTGCGCCAGCAACGACCCGACTTGGTGATGAGCAACCTGGCCGGTAACTCCACCACCAACTTCATGAAGCAATACAAGGAATTCAATCTGCCGATTCCTTTGGCGGGTGCAGACCTGAATGCTGTCAGTATTTGGGGCGCCGGAGAAGGCAGCTTCCAAGGTACATGGCCCATCATTTGGACACACCAAGTCAATGCACCGTCTGCCAAAGCATTCACCGAACGCTTCACCAAGCGCTTTGGACGCCCACCAGACAATCAGGCCGTCGCCGACTACTTGGCCATCAAGATATTGGCCAGAGCGATGCAGGAAACCAAATCGGCTGACACTCAAAAACTGATTGCTTACCTCGAAAGTGGCGTCAAATTTGATGTGTTGCGCGCACGTGAGGGCTATTTCCGTCCGTGGGACCACCAACTGATGTTTGAGATGTACACCGTCAAACCCGTGGCGGGCAAAGCGGCGAACAAGTGGGACGTCATGGAAACCAGCGCGCCAGTACCCGGTGCCAATGAAAGTCTGGAAGTTCTGGCGCCAACACGCCAGGAAAACGCCTGCAACTTCACTTGATGGGCCACATGCCAGGCATCCATCAGGGATGCCTGGCAATCTTTTATCCGAGGGGAGATGGCTTTGGCCAATGAAATTGTGTTTTTGCTGGAGCAAGTGCTCAATGGCTTGCTGATGGGCGTTTACTACCTGCTGATTGCATTGGGCTTGTCCATCATTTTCAGCCTAGGCGGCGTGGTCAATCTTGCACATGGTGCCTTGTTTGCCATCGGCGCCTATTTCATGGTTCAAATCACCCAGATCGCCGGGTATGGCGTCGCCTTTGTGGCCGCACCGCTGCTGGTGGCGGTCTTGGGGATGGTCTTGGAGCGTTTGTTCCTGCGCCATTTTTACAAGGCAGATCCGGCGCTCAGCTTGCTGTTCACTTTTGGATTGGCCATGGTGATTGAGCAAGCCTTGCGGATCGTCTACGGGGCGTCTCCCTTGCAATTCAATATTCCCGAATTTGCACGAGGCCAGATGATGGCGGGCGATTTCATGTACCCCTATTACCGACTGGGCATGCTGGGTATCGCCAGTGTGGCCTTGCTATTGACTTGGCTCCTGCTGAACAAAACACCCTTTGGAAAAGTGGTGAAGGCGGGTGTCTCTGATCCCGATATGGTCCGAGCGCTGGGCATCTCACTGGCGCCGATATTGACCGCCGTCTGCGGCCTGGGTATTGGCTTGGCCGGATTGGCTGGCGTGCTGCTGGCGCCCATCAGCGGTGTCCATCCGGCGATGGGGCACGAAATCATGACGGCAGCTTTTGTTGTGGTTGTGATTGGTGGTCTGGGCAGCTTCTGGGGCGTTGTCGCGGCCGCACTTTTGGTGGGCGTGATCCGTGGCCTGACCACCTACTTTTATCCCGCCGCCTCGGAAGCCTCGCTTTACGTGTTGATGCTGGCAGTTTTACTCTTGCGCCCACGGGGACTGATGGGTGAACGCATGGACAGGTTGGAGTAAATCATGAGCACACAGACACACTCCTCTTTTTCTTCGAGCGCAAGTTCTGGCACGGGTACAGCCGCCAATCATGAAAGGCGTGTCTTTTTAGGCATGCTGGCGGGCTTGGTGCTGCTTCCATGGGCCCTCATGGCCGGTGGCTTGACGATGACCTCTGTCGTGGATTGCGTGTTGCTGGCCATGGTGGGCTTGGGCCTGAACCTGTTGCTGGGTCATACGGGTTTGGTTTCATTTGGCCATGGTGCATGGTTCGGTCTTGGCGCTTATGCCGTGGCCCTGTTCCAAAAGCACTTCTTTCCTGAATCTGTGGTCCTTCCCTTGGTGCTGGCCATAGGCTTGGTGATGGGCAGCGCCGCAGTGCTGGGGGCCGTGATTTTGAGGCGCAAGGGCGTTTATTTTTCCTTGCTGACGCTGGCCTTGAGCGCATTGACCTTCACGGTCGCCTACCGCTGGACCGCATTGACGGGGGGAGAAAATGGTTTGGGGGGCATTGAGCGCCAAGCGATCATGGGCCTCAAGTTGGATGACCCTTGGGTTTTCTACGGATTTGTGGCGGTGCTGGCCTTGCTTGTCGGTGCATTCATGCTCCGGTTGATGCACTCACCGTTTGGAAAAGTGTTGGTGGCGATTCGAGAAAATGAACAGCGCACACGGTTCATTGGATACCCCATTCAGCGCTACAAACTGGTCGCGTTTGTCATTTCTGCAACGGTGACAGGACTGGCCGGTGGCCTGTTTGTTTTGAACCACCGAATCGCATCGGCCGAAATGCTGTCGGTACAGTTCTCAGGCGAACTGTTGGCGATGGTGCTCATCGGTGGCATGCGCAGTTTTGCAGGCCCCATCATTGGTGCCATATTCTTCTTGTTGTTCCGTGAATATCTGTCGCAGTTCACAGAAAACTGGCTGCTCTACTTTGGGCTGGTTTTTGTTGGATTTGTTTTGCTCTCACCGTCTGGATTGGTGGGCATTGGTCAGCGCCTGATGCGGTGGATTCGCCCACCATTGATCACCGCGGCGGCCATGTCAGCCAGAAAAGTCCCCAGCGTTGCCCGACCCATTCCCTCGTTTTTGCCGACGAACTGCCAAGAAACATTGGTGGCCCAAGGCGTGTCCAAACATTTTGGCGGGGTACGGGCCGTCCATGAGGTCTCCTTGAGCATCAAGCCGCTGGGTTTGCATGCCCTGATTGGACCCAACGGAGCGGGCAAAACCTCATTGTTCAATTTGATCTCGGGTCTGTACAGCCTGGACACCGGATCGATCCGATTGGGCGACAAAGTGTTGGGCAAGGAAGACCCATGCGCCACGTGTCAAGCCGGGCTGAGCCGATCGTTCCAAATCACCAACCTGTTCAAAGGCTTGAGCGTTCATGAAAATTTGCGCTTGTCGGTCATGGCCAGAGATGGCGGTCGCTTTGCCATGTTGCGGCGCGCAGACACCCTGCTGACCACGGAGCAACAGACCTCAGAGTTGATTGAGTTTTTAGGCGTGGATGGCATGCAGTTGGCCGTGGCCGAGGATCTTTCGTATGGCGGTCAGCGCCTGGTGGATATGGGCCTGGCGCTGGGCTCAGCGCCATCCATGTTGCTCTTGGATGAGCCTTTGGCAGGTCTATCCGCCAATGAGCGTGAGCGAATTGGCTTGCTGATCCGCCACCTGGCCAATCACATCGCTGTCTTGCTGGTCGAGCACGATGTGGACAGGGTGTTTGAGCTGTCAGACCGCATCACCGTGATGAGCATGGGTGAGGTGCTGGTCGAAGGCACGTCTGAACAAATCCAAGCGGACCACCGCGTCAGGGAAATCTACATCGGATCGGGCACAGAAGCCTTGGCCCGAAAAGTGGTGCCTACTCGCATCGGCGAAAAAACCGCGATCCAAGTCAATGGGCTTGAGGCTTTTTACGGTAAAAGCCACATCCTTTCAGGCATTGGTTTTGAAGCCAAAGAAGGTGAGGTACTGGCGATCTTGGGGCGCAACGGTGCAGGAAAGTCCACCTTGCTCAAAAGCCTCATTGGCATGGCCAGGCTGGGTGCAGGTGAGGTGCACATTGATCAGCAATCCATTTCCACACCCGTGCCCGAAGTCATGGCCAGACTGGGCATTGCCTTTGTCCCGCAAGGTCGCCGACTTTTCCCCGGTTTGACGGTGCGCGATAACTTGATGTTGGGTCGACTCAAAAGATCCAATCACGGGAAAAACAACTGGACCGACGAGCGGATTTTTGATGTCTTTCCTCGCCTGAAAGAACGCTACGACGTCAATGTCGAATCCCTGTCAGGTGGTGAACAACAAATGGTGGCCATTGCGCGAGCGCTGTCTGGCTATGTCAAGGTTTTGCTGCTGGACGAGCCCTTTGAGGGCCTGTCACCCGCGATGACCGAAGAGGTTTTCAATGCGATATTGAAACTCAAAGGGGAAGTCACCATGCTGATCGTCGATCACAACTTGGATTTGACACTCGCCCTGTCGGATCGCGCGCTTGTGCTGGATCGTGGGCGCATCTCTCATCTGGGACCTGCGCTGCCACTGCTCAAAGACTTGGACTACCGGCGTGAAAAGCTGTGGATCTGATGCTTGCTGTTTAAACCATCACTTTTAAAACCCCAAAACCCATGCAAATTGAAACTACTCCCACCCCTCTCAAAGTCTTGATCACCGCGGGAGCCAGCGGCATCGGCTTGGTGACTGCACAAGAATTTTTGAAGATCGGCGCGAAGGTCTATATCTGTGATGTCAGTGAGTCAGCTTTGCAAAAGGCCTTGCAAGACAACCCTGGCTTGAGTGGCTGTCTGGCAGACGTGTCGATCGAAGCGCAAGTCATCCATTTGATCGAACGCGCCCAAAAAGCACTCCATGGTTTGGACGTGCTGGTCAACAACGCAGGGATTGCGGGACCTACAGCGCGCATTGAAGAAATGGATCTGAACGATCTGGAGATGACACTCAAAGTCAATGTGGTCGGTCAGTTTTTATGCGCCAAGCATGCCGTTCCACACCTGCGGCGCTCGACGCAAGCCTCCATCATCAACATGTCTTCTGCAGCGGGGCATTTGGGCATGCCTGGCCGATCGGCTTATTCCGCATCCAAATGGGCTGTCATCGGATTGACCAAATCACTGGCCATTGAATTGGGCAAGGAAGGCATTCGCTGCAATGCTGTTTTGCCCGGGGCGGTGGATGGTCCGCGCATTCGCGCAGTGATCGCTGCCAAAGCCCAGATCATGAACAAGCCGCTGGCCGATGTCACAAGCGATTACGAAAACCAGTCCGCATTGGGCAGGATGGTGTCACCCCAAGATGTGGCGAACACGGTGGTCTTTGCTGCAAGCCAGGCGGCACGCAGCATCAACGGCCAAGCCCTCGCCGTGGATGGCCACACGCAAGCACTGAGCTGAAAGATCAACATGTCAAAAAAATTCACTGTTGCCGTGGTCGGTTCTGGGCTGATTGGCCAGGCTTGGGCCCTGGTTTTTGCAAGGGCCGGTTGTGAAGTCCGAATGTGGGACGGCAATCCCAGTGCCTTAAAACCGGCCAGAGAAATGGTCGCAACCTTGGCCCAAGAGCTTCAGCAATGTGGTCTTGTCGAGGATGCCGAAGTTCTGATGTCGCACGTCCAGGTGTGCGAGGTGCTCGCTGATGCGCTGGCCAACGTGGACTACGTGCAAGAAAGTGTTCCAGAAGTTTTGGCCGTCAAGCAAGCCCTTTACGCCCAGTTGGACACGCTGACCCCAGAGCAGGCCGTGATTGGCAGCTCCACCTCCAGCATTCCGGCTTCAGCATTCACTGAAAATCTGAAGCACCGCCAGCGCTGCCTGGTGGCGCACCCCGTTAACCCGCCCTATTTGGTGCCTGTTGTTGAAATTTGTGGGGCCCCTTGGACCTCGCAGGAGGCGGTTCAGTCTTGCATCGATTTGATGCATCGGGTCAAACAAAAGCCGGTACACGTGCGCCGCGAACTGGAGGGTTTCATCCTCAATCGTTTGCAGGGCGCTTTGCTGCGAGAGGCCTTCAGACTCGTCGAGCAAGGGTATGTGGATGTGGATGGACTTGACGTCACGATCCGTGAAGGCTTGGGTCTTCGATGGTCTTTCATGGGGCCCTTTGAAACCATCGATTTGAATGCGCCGGGTGGCTTGGCCGATTACTGCCATCGCTACGGCGACATGTACCAGTCGATTGCCCAAGAGCAGGTATCGACGGCGCCATGGTCTGAGCAATTGATTGAGGAGATCCATTCCGCACGCCGAACCATGCTCCCCACAGAATCTTTAGGAGATCGGCGCAACTGGCGAGATCGCCGGCTCATGGCGCTTGCATTGCACAAAAAAATGCTCGAATCTCAACCGTAAATCAGGAGTCAAACATGAGCAAAAGTCGTAAGGTCATCATCACTTGCGCCCCAACTGGCGCCATCCACACACCCAGCATGTCTCCACACCTTCCGGTGACCGCGGATGAAATTGCAAAAGCAGCGATTGACGCAGCGCAGGCTGGCGCGGCCATTCTTCACCTTCACGCGCGCGATCCGGTCGACGGCAAACCCTCGCAAGACCCCGAGCTGTTCGTCCCCTTTTTGGAAAAGATCAAAGCCAGTACAGACGCCGTCATCAACATCACCACGGGAGGCAGTCCACACATGACGGTAGAAGACCGCATGCGCCCCGTGATGCGTTTTCAGCCCGAAGTGGCTTCGCTCAATATGGGCTCCATGAACTTTGGCCTTTTTCCGATGCTCGAGCGTTACAAAAACCTCCAGCACGACTGGGAGCGCCAGCACTTGGAAAACAGCCGTGATCTGGTTTTCAAGAACACCTACAAAGACATCGAAACGATCCTGCGAAGGGGTACGGACAACGGCACACGCTTTGAATTTGAATGCTATGACATCAGCCACCTGTACAACTTGTCCCACTTCATGGACAGAGGCTTGGTCAAAGGGCCACTTTTTGTTCAATCTGTTTTTGGAATTCTGGGCGGTATTGGTGCCCATCCTGAAGATTTGATGCACATGCGTCGCACGGCCGACCGACTGTTTGGAGATCAGTACCAATGGTCCATCCTGGGGGCTGGTAAAAATCAAATTCCCCTTGCCAGCATGGGCGCGGCCATGGGCTCCCATGTTCGTGTCGGACTGGAGGACTCTTTGTGGATGGGCCCCGGTCAACTGGCCCAATCCAGTGCGGAGCAAGTGCGCCGCATTCGCACGGTGCTTGAGGCGTTGAATCTCGAGATTGCGACGCCGGCAGAAGCCAGACAACTGTTGAACTTAAAAGGCGGCCAACAGGTGGCATTTTGAAAATTGAGCAGCGACCGCTGTTCGGTCTGAAGGGCCGCTTGGCGTTGGTGACGGGTTCCACCCGAGGCATTGGCTTGGCCGCAGCCCAAACATTGGCCAGGCAAGGGGCGACCGTGGTCATCAATGGCCGAGATCCCTTATCGGTACAGCGCACCGTTGACAGTGGAAAGAATGAGGGCCTCGATTTCAAAGCCATGGCTTTTGATGTGGGAGACCCTGTCGCTGGCGTGCAAGCGCTGGATCGCATTGAGCAAGAGTGGGGTCCCCTGGACATCTTGTTTGCGAATGCAGGCATTCAACATCGCGCTGCGCTGCTGGGGTTTGACTTGGCCGACTTTCAGCGCGTGGTCGCATTCAATCTCACGGCGCAGTGGGCCTTGGCCCAACACGCTGCCCGGTCCATGGTGTCCCGAAAAAAGGGGCGAATCCTGTTTACGGGATCCATCACGGCTGTTTTGGGGCGAGAAAATGTCAGTGCTTACACCGCCGCCAAAGGCGCTCTGCATGCCTTGGTGCGTCAATGGTCCGCAGAACTTGCGCCTGCAGGTGTGACGGTCAACGCCATTGCACCGGGTTATATACAGACCGAGTTGACCGAGGCCCTGTGGACCGATCCTTCATTCAATGCATGGTTGGAAAAGCGAACCCCTGCCGGTCGATGGGGGCAAGCGCAAGACTTGGCGGCAGCGGTCACTTTTTTGGCCTCAGACGAAGCCAGTTTCATTACCGGACAAACGCTTGTGGTCGATGGGGGCTTGTCATCGACCATGTGAGCAGTTTCATCTTGGTGCGTAAGGCCTGTGACGGGGTCTTCAGTGCCATTGCATTCTGGCGGATGGTCGTGTTCTGGGGGCGTTGTGGCACCCGTTCACCCACAAGAAGTGCAGCGTTCAATACATTTCTTGCACCAAGCTGTGATGCCACCAGGGTCGAACAAAAAAGTGACGAACCCATCGCAACAGCGCGACCCTTCATTTCTGCGCTGTGTGCCCATCGTGCTTAGCCATTCATTCAACAAACACGGCAAGAGATAGACAAGACGTAAAGTGGCGGCGGTGTGATGATCGTGAACAAGTTCTTGGCACAAGAAAGTCTGCCAGTTTCGCTGCGTATGAGCGTTGTTGATGCCGGAGAAGTCAAGCTGGAGATTCGGCCAGAAAAATCAAATGCCAAAACCCTGGCAATGTCGTCGGTATGCGAAAAGTTGAGTGCAACTTAATTTGCCATCTGGTCTGCCCCGAATTTTGGGCAACTTCGAAAATCAACTTCCATGTAGCTCCTCAACAGACATGAGATATCAAGCACATTGGGAAACAACGTTGTTTGAATCAACCCAGCCAGGCATTTATCTTTAGCGTGGCGACCAAAAAAGCAATCCTTGGTAGGTGGTTTTGAACGCTGTGCAGCACGCATTTTCGAAGCGAACAGGCAGTTCTCATCCGTAACCGTGTCAAAACGACTATGGCCCAACTATGCATAAAACGAAAAATACGCCTCATAAATTCGATTAGACAAATGAGCAGGGCTGTCTATAAGATGAATTCATCCTTATCAGGAGGCAAATCTCGTGGATGTATCTCGCTTTCCCCGCATCAGCCTTGGCCATTTCCCGACCCCCCTCGAGCCGATGGCCAACCTCACGTCACTTTTGGGCGGCCCTCGTCTGTGGATCAAGCGTGACGATTGCACCGGTCTTGCGTCAGGCGGGAACAAAACGCGCAAGCTCGAATACCTCATGGCTGAGGCCGTTGCAGCGCGTGCGGATATCGTGATTACCCAAGGGGCCACTCAATCAAACCATGCCCGGCAGACTGCTGCCGCTGCCGCCAAACTGGGCATGAAATGCCTCATATTGCTGGAAGACCGAACAGGCAGCACCGATCCAGATTACACAGACAACGGCAATGTGTTGCTCAATCGTCTGCATGGTGCCACCGTAGAGCGACGTGCCGGCGGCACCAATATGCAACAAGAGATGGAAGCGGCCGCTGCACGTTTGCAGAGCGATGGCATGCGTCCTTATGTGATTCCCGGAGGGGGGTCCAATCCCGTAGGTGCTCTGGGGTATGTGAATGCGGCATTGGAGTTGATCGAGCAGGCTGCTGCGCGTGGCTTGAAAATTGATTATTTGGTGCACGCCACGGGCAGCGCCGGGACGCAAGCTGGACTGGCGGCGGGTCTGTATGCAGCAAACAGTGACATCCGGTTGCTTGGAATCGGTACACGGGCCCCAAAGGAAAAGCAGGAAACCATGGTGTTCGACCTGGCCTGCAGAACACTCGACTACATGGGCATGCGAGCGGGTTTGGGTCGTGACTCCGTGGTGGCCAATTGCGACTACGTGGGGCCCGGTTATGGCTTGCCGACCCCCGGCATGGTAGAGGCGGTTGAGATTCTGGCCCGCAGCGAAGGGTTGCTCCTCGATCCAGTCTATTCAGGCAAGGGCATGGCAGGCCTCATCGATTTGATTCGAAAAGGTCATTTCAAGGCCACGGATAACGTCGTCTTTCTTCACACGGGCGGCTCAGTCGGTTTGTTTGGATACCCGGCAGCGTTCGGGTACAAACCATCCTAATTTTTTTGCTGCAGGACGTTTTATTTCACCCATCACAGGAGCATTTATGACGAAATTTTCGAAAATTACATTGGCTTTACTCGGTGGACTGCTCAGTGTGGCACCACCAGTCATGGCCCAAACAACCTTGCGGCTTTCCACCTATGTCAACGAAATAGATCCTCGCCATGAAGGATTCAAGAAGTTTGCAGATCTGGCTGCGGCAAAAACTTCTGGGCGAGTGAAGATACAAATTTTTCCCTCATCGACGCTTCATGGTTGGAGCGAGGGTATTGATGCGATGCAAGGGGGTGTCTCAGACATCAGTTGGGTTCCCGCCGATCAAAGGTTGCCTTGCTACCGTGTGACTTCCCTGTACCCCATGGTCGTTGACATGAGTAAGCAAATCGAGCTTGATGCCGCCTACTCCGCACTCATGAAAGACGAAGCTGCTAAGGCAGGCCTGGTCCCACTGATCAATTCCAATTACTCGTACGATCAAGAGTGGTGGTTCAAAAAGCCCGGTACTGATTTGTCCAAGATGAACGGCATGTTGGTGCGCTCGATTGGACCCCTGGTCTCGATGATGATCGAAACATGGGGTGGAAAACCAGTGTTCATCGCTCCCAAAGAGGTCTTTCAATCAGCTGAGCGCGGCGTTGTGGACGGCATCAATATGGGCGTCGCCACCTACAGCGCCAATAAGCTTTGGGGGGTCATGCCACATATGGTGAAAGCCAATTTGTTCTACGGCAACATCAATTACATGATCAACAAGCGTAAATTTGAAGGCTTGAGTCCAGCCGATCAAACGGCCTTGATGGCCGCCGCTCGTGAATCTGAAGCGTGGCTCAAACCCGTCTATGAAAAGTCTGTTGATACGGATATTGCCAATGCCGTCAAGCAAGGAGGCACGGTTACAAATGTGCCGCCGGCTCAACGCAAGGCCATGGCCGATTTGATTTCTGCCAAATGGAAACCCGAAGTGGACAAGGCCTGTGGCTTAGACCAAGCCAACAAAGTACGCGCTTTGTTCACGCAGTACTCTGCTAAATGATGATGCTGGCTGCATTACTGCAAAAAGTGGAGCGACTTGCCGTTTGGCTTGCAGGCATTGGCGCGATGATCATCATCGTGCAGATGCTTTGGATTTCATATGGCGTATTCATGCGCTATGTCATATCTAAGCCAGACGGCATGGTGACTGAGGCAACAGCGCTGCTCTTGTTTCCTGCGGCTTTTTTGGGACTTGCATTTGCATTGAAAGAGGACGCATATCCCAAGGTGTCTTTTTTACTTGACGCATTGCAACCCCGAGGTCGGCGTTGGCTTGAAGCACTGAACTTTGTGTTGATGATCATCGTTGGCGGTTTTTTTGCCATCGCAGCAGTCAAGGCGACGATGGGCTCTTTTGAATCGGGTGCCGCATCTGAAATTCTCCTTTGGCCGCGCTACCTTTTTTGGGGGCCAGGTGCTTTAGCGCTTACCGTCTTCACAATCCACGCCGGTCTCAAACTCGCAGTGCTTGTCGCGGCAAGCTCGGACGACATGAACGACCCAACAGCCTCGCACGGCAAGCCAAGTTAGGAGTGATGATGGAGTGGTACCAAGTTGGATTGGGCCTCATGGCCTTGCTGGTTTTGTTCATTGGTATCGGTTTACCGATTCCTTTTGCACTGGCGGCTGCCTCGATGCCGTTCCTATTTCATATCCAGGGCTGGTCTACAGCGCTTGTCAGTAGCCAACTCAAGCTCTGGGGTGTATGGATTGACTATGTGTTGCTGTCGGTTCCGCTTTTCGTCTTCTTGGGCGAATTGATTGGTCGATCGAATATTGGCCCGAACCTTTATCAGTTCATGCATCGCGGGGTGCGTATACGTGGGTCGGCTGCCTATGGGAGCATTGCAGCTTGCGCCGGTTTCGGAGCTGTTTGCGGCTCTTCAATGGTTGGATCGTTGACCATTGGCGGTGTTGCATTGCCCGAGATGAAAAAACTGGGTTACGACAATCGGCTCTCAAGCGGGGTGCTGGCAGCTGGCGGCACACTGAGCGTGTTGATTCCTCCAAGCCTTATTCTTCTGTTTTACGGCATTGTGACGGATACATCGATCGGCGATTTGTTCATTGCGGGCATCGTTCCTGGTTTGGTGTTGGTGCTGTTTTTTTGCCTGATCGTCTATGTATGGGGAAAACTCTACCCCTCACACATTCCCGACGCCGATGCCACCGCGCGCACCAGTTTTCGTGAAATGCTCATCTCTTTGGGCCCCATATTTTTGGTTGGACTCGTGATCACAGTCTCCATCTATACCGGTATTGCAACGCCGACTGAAGCCGCAGCCGTCGCAGCACTTTTGACGGTCGTTCTCGCCTTTGCCGTTGGCGGACTGGACATGACCGGCCTGAAGGCTTCATTGATGTCAACCATGCGCACCATGGGGTACTTGGGTCTGCTGCTTTCAGCCGGGGTATTGTTCGGCTTTGTGATGACCTACTATCGTGTTCCGCAGCAGTTCACAGAGTTGTTCCAAACTTTTCAACTCAGCCCATATGCTGTGCTCTCGATCGTGATTGTTTTTTACCTTGTTCTCGGCATGTTCCTTGAGCCTGTGTCCATGACTTTTATCACATTGCCCACCATTTACCCGCTGATGCACGCTGCTGGATTCGACATGATCTGGTTTGGCATTATCTTCACCATCACGATGGAGATCGCTGTGCTTACGCCACCGGTAGGTCTTAATTTGTATGTCATTCAAGGGATCAGTCGAGGATCTATTTCAATCAGCGAAGTGATTTATGGTTGTTTGCCATTTATCGGAAGCATGTTGGTTTTGATTGCATTGCTGATCCTGTTGCCTGAAATTGCAACTGGACTGCCGAAAGCCATGAAATGATTGAATCCCAAACAACCTCTTTGCCGTTTCGCCGCGCCGGAGCAGGCCCGACTCTGGTCTTGGTACATGGTTATTTAGGTGGATCGAGCCAGTGGGTGGCCGAAATAGAGAGATTGCGCCATTTTTTTGACGTCATCGCTGTTGATCTCGCAGGTTATGGTGATGCGAGACACTTGAACGCACCCAAGGATATTGCGGCTCACGCGCATTCTGTCTTAACAACTTTGGATCAGTTAGGCATCCGCGAATTTCATCTTCTTGGACATTCCATGGGTGGCATGGTGGTGCAGGAAATCGTCCATCAAGCACCGCAAAGGGTCATGCGTTTGGTGCTTTATGCCACAGGTCCCCAGGGCAGTATTCCCGGGCGTTTTGAGACCATGGCGCGATCGCGTGAGCGATTGGCCGAAGATGGTGTCGAGAGCACAGCCCGGCGCATTTGCGCCACTTGGCTACTTGACCGTGAAGCTTCACCCGCTTACAACTTGCTCGCTTCACTTGGAACATGCGCCAGCTACCAGGCTGCTGAGGCCGGTTTGTGGGCAATGGAGGGCTGGGATGGACGTCACAGATTGATGAACATCCAGCAGCAAACCCTGATCGTCTGGGGTGAGGCTGACCGCAGCTACGGCTGGTCTCAAATAGAAGCACTTTGGAGAGGCATTCCTGGCGCCTCTTTGGCGGTGCTACCTGCTTGTTCACATGCACTGCACCTAGAGCGCACAGCAATGTTTCATGGGATTTTGCTCGACTTCTTATCCACTACTGCCCATCGCAATTCGGCTGTATCTTCATGATCGCCCATGGCCTTATGTAGTCCTCTGCTCACTGAATTGAGCACAGCGAACCGGTCAATCGAAGACGCAGGCCTGGTTGTGAATCCATGATTCACAGGCGCTCAAGCGCGAGATGATGCTTTGATGGATGAGAAAGCGCACTCGGAAAAGGCTTTTCCCTGAAGTTTTCATTGTTGATCACCATGGTGGTGGACCCATCGGGCATCGACCTTGCACTGTGGCCATCAGACTGGTTTGGCCGTGCCCCGCTGGGTCGAGGCTGTGTATCGCTCGGATGTGAAAATAGAATCAGCATGGGGCAAGCTTTCTTTGCGAGAAAACTTGAGTCATCATCAAATCGGGGGAACCCATGGAACTCAAGTGGCTTGACGACTACTTGGCATTGATTGAAACCGGTTCTTTTTCAGCAGCAGCTGAAAAGCGCCATGTTTCGCAGCCGGCCTTTTCAAGGCGCATCCAGCATCTGGAAGAATGGTTAGGCGTTGAGTTGATCGATCGAACGCACAAACCCCTGCGCTTTACACCGCTGGCCACACAGCATGAATCGTCGTTTCGAGGTTTGGTAAATCAAGTTTACGAATTTCGATCCACGCTCAAGTCAGATGCCAACTCAAGCCCGGGGCTGGTGATTTCTGCGCAACACAGTCTTGCAGCAGCTCACCTTCCTGCATTCCTGCAAAAGCTGCGAACACTCCATCCCGAACAACGCTTTCGAATTCGCTCAGAAAACCGAGATGAGGGGGTGGCCTTGCTGCTTCGCGGTCAGGCAGATATTTTGCTCGTATATGAATCCAACACTTCTGTCACAGGCATCCCTGCGCAACTGGCGACTCCCTGCGCTTTGGGAGATGATGTTTTGGTATTGGTGGCCAGTCCCAAACTCTGCATGTCGAAAGATTTTTCAAGACCTGATCACCCATTGCCATTGCTTTGTTTTCCGCCAGAGAGTTTCTTTGGTCAAACGGTCCGCACCCATGTCTTGCCTGAGCTCATGCAGTCTCGCTTGGTGGCTGTGCAATACGTCAGCGAGTTCAGTCTCGGTTTGCGAGAAATGGCCCTGATTCATCAAGGTGCAGCTTGGCTTCCTCGCAGCCTGATCGCTCAAGACTTGAAGCGTAAAACCCTGCAAGAACTACCCACGATCGGACGTGAAGTCCCCTTGACGATCATGGCTTACTTTGCCAACCATGGCAGTCAGCCGCTCCAGCAGCTGTTTGCCAAATTTAGCGCGGCCCAAGCCAAGGTTTAGCCTTTTAAATCTAAGCCATATTCAAATCGTCCTGCGCAAGTTCTTGGCCATTGGTTTTGTGGGTCTTTATGGTGTTGGTGTTCGTGTTCGTCAATTCAGCCGGTTGGCTATCCATTGAAACGGCGTAGCCCTGAGCGTTTTTTTTGTCTGTTCCGTGTTTTTGCCACCACCGCTTGGGTGCCGAAATCCTTGTTTGTTCTTTTGTCAAAAGCTCCCGGGCAAGGCTATTACCTACACAGACATGGACGCGCGACTTCTCAACCTGGACATCACGCTCCCTATAATTTGTACATGTTGCAATACCAAACCATTCCCGTCACGCCATTCCAGCAAAACTGCTCTCTGATTTGGGACGACCAGACCCTGCAGGCGGCGGTGGTGGATCCGGGGGGAGATTTGGATGTGTTGCTGGGGGCCGCCCAACGTCTGGGCCTCAAGCTCGAGCAGATTTGGATCACCCATGGTCATCTGGACCATGCCTCGGGCACCGCCGATTTGGCCGAACAGTTGGGGGGTCTGCCGATCATCGGACCGCATCCGGCAGACCAGTTCTGGATTGATGGCTTGCCTGCTGCGGCAGCTGCCTACGGTTTCCCACCTGCGCGCGTTTTCAAGCCCACGCGCTGGCTGGCCGATGGGGATACCGTGACCTTGGGTGCGCACACTTTGCAGGTGCGCCATTGCCCTGGGCACACGCCTGGCCATGTGGTGTTTTATTCACCTGAGATCAAGCGAGCGTTTGTGGGTGATGTGCTGTTTGCGGGCAGCATTGGCCGCACTGATTTCCCGCAAGGCAACCACGACGATTTGATCGCCAGCATCACCGCGCGTTTGTGGCCCATGGGCAATGACACGGTGTTCATTCCTGGTCATGGCCCTGAGAGCACGTTTGGTCGTGAACGACAGTCCAACCCTTACGTGGGTGGGACCTGAATCGGGTCAGCCCCGGCGGGCTTGCTCGTAAAGGTGCTGGACTTTGGGCAAGTTGGCTTCGAGTTCCTGAATTCGGTTGGTCCCGCTGGGGTGCGTCGACAGGAATGAGGGGCTGCCATTGCTGCTGGCCGCTTGCATTTTTTGCCACAGGCTCACGCTGGCTTCGGGCTTGTAACCACCTCGTGCGGCGATCTCCAAGCCCACCAAGTCAGATTCGGTTTCGTCATCACGGCTGTATTTCAGCGTGAGCAATTGCGTGCCCAGGTTCGCCGCCACATCGCCCAAAGAGCCCAACCCCAGCAGTTGAGAAGCAATGGACAGGCCAATGCTGGTGGCCTGGCTCTTGGCCAGACGTTCACGCGCGTGTTCGCGCAGGGCATGCGCCATCTCGTGCCCCATGATCATGGCCACTTCGTCGTCGTTGAGCTTCAGTTGGTCCAAGATCCCGGTGTAAAAAGCGATCTTGCCGCCGGGCATGCACCAGGCGTTGATTTGTTTGCTGCCAATCAGGTTCACTTGCCACTTCCAGTCACGCGAACGCGGGTTCCATGACGCCGTGTGCGGGATGAGTTTTTCCGCGATGGTGTGCAAGCGTTGCAGTTGCGGGTGACCATCGGGGGCCAGTGCGCCTTTGGCGCGGGCATCGGCCAGAACTTGTGTGTACTGCTGCCGTGCTGAAGTTTCCAGCGTTTCGGCCGGGACCAATTTGCGCAAGCCGGAAGAAGAACCCACGTCCACCTGCGCCAAAGCCGAGCCGGCGGCCGAGGCCCCTGCCGCCAACAAAAAGGCACGCCGGGCTTGCCAGCGCGGCGAGGCATCGGCCGATCCACTGGAAGAGGGACCGTTCGGAGGATTTTTGAGGTCACAGAGCAGGCACATGGTGTGCAAATGATAGCGGCTTGCCCAACTTCAAGGTGTCAGGCCCTTTGGGTCGGCCGATAATGGCGCATGGCTGAAACTGCAACCCCTTTTGAACAAGCCCCCCCGAGCACGGTGCGCACCTGGCGCGAGGCGCTGCGCCTGTACTTGCAGCCCGCCAGCTTGCGCATGTTGGCGCTGGGCTTTGCGGCGGGCTTGCCGCTGCTGTTGGTGCTGGGCACGCTCAGTTTTCGGTTGCGCGAGGCGGGCATTGACCGCAGCACCATTGGTTATCTCAGCTGGGTCGGTCTGGCGTATGGCTTGAAATGGATGTGGGCCCCGCTGGTCGACCGCATGCCCATACCTTGGCTCACACGCCAACTGGGGCGCAGGCGCAGCTGGCTGCTGGTGTCGCAGCTCGTCATCGCGCTCGGGCTGGTGGGCATGGCGCTCAATGACCCATCGCAACTGCTTGGCCCTTTGGTGGCCTGCGCCTTGGCCGTGGCGGTGGCTTCGGCCACGCAAGACATTGCGCTGGACGCCTACCGCATCGAATCGGCCGAGGTGAACGCGCAAGCCGCCTTGGCGGCCAGTTACCAGACGGGGTATCGCCTCGCCATGATCTGGGCCGGGGCCGGTGTGTTGTGGGTGGCGGCTTGGGCCCAAGGCGAGCAAGCCACAGGCTATATGCAATCGGCTTGGCAAGCGGCTTATCTGGTCATGGCACTGAGCATGCTGCCGGGCATGGCGGTGGTGCTGGCTTCGCCCGAGCCTGTGCCTGCCCCTTTTGCACCAGCCCGCAACCTGCTCGAGTGGCTCCAGGGTGCGGTGGTCCAGCCTTTTGCCGATTTTTGGTTGCGCTACCGCTGGCAAGCGGTGCTGTTGTTGGCCTTGATCGCGGTCTACCGCATCAGCGACGTGGTCATGGGCATCATGGCCAACCCGTTTTACGTGGACATGGGCTTCACCAAGACCGAAGTGGCCAGTGTGACCAAGGTGTACGGCGTCATCATGACCTTGGTGGGTGCGTTTGTGGGCGGTGTGCTGTCGGCTCGGTTGGGCGTCATGCGGGTGCTCATGCTGGGCGCGGCGCTCAGTGCAGCCAGCAATTTGCTGTTTGTCTGGCTCAGTGGCGTGGGCCACGACGTGCAGGCGCTGGTCTGGGTGATTTCGGCCGACAACCTGGCCAGCGGCATCGCTTCGGCCGCCTTCATCGCCTATTTGTCATCGCTGACCAACATCAGTTATTCGGCCACGCAATACGCGCTGCTCAGCTCCATGATGCTGTTGTTGCCCAAGTTCATTGCCGGGTTTTCGGGTGATTTTGTCGACGCCCACGGCTATGCCAGCTTCTTCACGGCCACAGCCTGGTTGGGCGTGCCGGTGCTGCTGCTGGTGGCGCTGGCCTCGCGGGTGCATGCGCGCAAGGCTTGAAGCCATTGCTCGCCGGTTTGGCTGGGCCCAGGATTTACCCAGCTTTACAAAACCGAAACTCTGGGCACTTCGGCTTGGAGGATGATCACCCCATGCAACAACTTTTGATGATCGAAGACGATGTGCGCTTGGCGGGCATGGTGGCAGATTACCTGGGGCAAAACGGCTTTGCCGTGGTGCACTCGCCCGACGCCCACAGCGGCCTGGCCCGTTTGCAAACGCCGGGCGTGGACTTGGTCATCCTGGACCTGATGCTGCCCGACATGGATGGCCTGCAGGTTTGCCAGCGCATCCGCGCCCTGCCTGGCAGCACAGGCCAGGTGCCGGTGCTCATGCTCACGGCCAAAGGTGACCCCATGGACCGCATCATTGGCCTTGAAATGGGGGCCGACGATTACCTGCCCAAGCCCTTTGAGCCACGCGAGTTGCTGGCCCGCATCAAGGCCATCTTGCGTCGCAAAAATAACGGGAACGACACGCCCCCACAGCGCATGCAATTTGGCTCGCTGGAGATTGACCGCGATGCCCGCCGCGTCAGCGTCAAGGGGCAGGACTGCGAGCTGACCTCGTACCAATACGACTTGCTGGTGGCGCTGGCCGAACGCGCCGGGCGCGTGCTCACGCGCGACCAGATCATGGAGGCCGTGCGGGGCCGCGAACTCGAAGCCTTTGACCGCTCCATCGACGTGCACATGGGCCGCATCCGTGCCGCCATCGAGGCCGACCCCAAAGCGCCGCAACGCATCCTCACCGTGCGCGGTGTGGGTTATGTGTTTGCCCGCCAGCAAGACTGAGCGCCGATCATGCCCATTCGCAGTTTCTCGCGCCAGTGGTCACGCCACCTGTACTTGCGCATCTGGCTGGCCGTGGTGGTGGGCGTGGCGCTGCTCATGCTGTTGGTGGGTTGGGCCTGGCGCGCCACGGTCGAGCACCATGCCGCGCCGCCAGCGCCGCGTGAATGGGTGGTGTTGAACGCCAACGGCGATGTGCTGGCCAGCACCACCCGGGCCGGGCCGGGCGCACCTTTGGTCTTTGATGTGCCCTTGCCCGACGGTCAAACCCTGCCTCTGCAAGTGCAGCGCAGCGGCGAGCGATCGGCCGAGCGGCCCCATGCCCCCGCTGCGCATGGCATGCCTGGCATGGGGCTCGGCCCGAACGGCCGTTTGCCGCCACATTGGCGCCAGGACATGCCTTGGTGGGCCAAGCCTTCAGGTTTTTTCTGGATGCTCGGCCTCATTGGGCTGGCTGTGGCGCTGGGTCTGTACCCGGTGGTGCGCAGGCTGACGCAGCGTCTTGAGGGCCTGCAGCGCGGCGTGCAGCGTTGGGGCGAGGGCGACTTGTCGGTGCGCGTGACGGTGCAAGGCGACGACGAGGTGGCCGACCTGTCCGAGCGCTTCAACGCGGCGGCCGAGCGCATCGAAGGCCTGATGGCCTCGCAAAAGTCATTGCTGGCCAACGCCTCGCACGAGTTGCGCTCGCCGCTGGCCCGCATTCGCATGGGCTTGGAGCTGATGAACGGCCCGGCGGATTCAGACGCATGGGCACGCAGTCGGGCCGAAATTTTGCGCAACATGGCTGAACTGGACCAGCTGATCGACGAGATCTTGCTGGCCAGCCGCTTGAACGCCAAGGAGGCCGACATCGGTACCGTGGAGGCGGTGGATCTGGTGGGCCTGTGCGCCGAAGAGTGCGCGCGGGTCAGCGCAAGGCTGGATGTCCCCGAAGGCCTGGCCCAGCTCGAAGTACCCGGCGTGGCCAAACTGCTGCGCCGGATGGTGCGCAATCTGCTGGAAAACGCCCGCCGTTATGGCGCCAGCAGCCAAGCTGCTCTGCAGGGCAATGGCATTGTGCTGTGCTTGAAGCCCCAAGGTGGACGGGTTCACATCGAGGTCGGTGACCATGGACCTGGCGTGCCCCCCGCCTACCGAGATCGGATCTTTGAGCCGTTTTTCCGTTTGCCCGGGACCAGCGAGCGCGTTGGCGGCGTGGGTTTGGGGCTGTCGCTGGTCAAATCGATTGCCGAGCGCCACGGCGGATGGGTGCGGTGCGCAGACCGAGCCGGTGGTGGTGCTTGCTTCGAGGTGAGTTTGCCCCAAAGCAAAACGGCGAACACCTGAGTGTTCGCCGTGGGGCGGCTGCGCCATCGCCTGTTTGCGCCGCGCGGGAATCAGTGGTGGTGCCCTACCACTTCCCCTGCTTTCATTTTGTAAACCGTGCCGCAATAGGGGCACTTGGCTTCACCGGTTTTGGCCACATCCAAGTAGACCTTGGGGTGGCTGTTCCAGAGTTTCATGTCGGCTTTGGGGCTGGGACAAAACACACCGCCTTGGGGGTTCAGGTCGGTGGCCAGCAGTTCAACAGCTTGGGTGCTCATGCTGGCCTTCCTCAAACCAAGGTCAGCCAGTGGGCGTATTTCGGGTTACGGCCGTTGACGATGTCAAAAAATGCGCTCTGGATTTTTTCGGTGATCGGGCCACGGCTGCCCACGTAGCCTTCTTTGCCCAGTTCGATGCGGTCGAGTTCGCGAATGGGCGTCACTTCGGCGGCGGTGCCGGTGAAGAAGGCTTCGTCGGCGATGTAGACCTCATCGCGGGTGATCCGCTTTTGCACGATCTCCAGACCCAGGTCTTTGGCAATGTGGAAGACGGTGTTGCGGGTGATGCCGTTCAAGGCGCCGGCCGACAAGTCGGGCGTATAGATCACGCCGTTCTTGACCACAAAGATGTTCTCGCCTGCGCCTTCTGACACAAAGCCCGAGGTGTCGAGCAGCAGGGCTTCGTCGTAACCCTCGTCGGTCACTTCCATGTTGGCCAAAATGGAGTTGGTGTAGTTGCTCACCGCTTTGGCCTGCGTCATGGTGATGTTGACGTGGTGGCGGGTGTAGCTGCTGGTTTTGACGCGGATGCCGCGCTTCATGCCTTCTTCGCCCAAATAGGCGCCCCACGTCCAGGCGGCCACCATCAGATGGATGGTGTTGCCCTTGGGGCTGACGCCCAGCTTTTTGTCGCCAATCCAGGTCAAGGGGCGAATGTAGCCCGATTCCAGCTTGTTCTCGCGCACCACGGCACGTTGGGCTTCGTTGACCTGCGCTGGGGTGAAGGGGATGGCCATGCGCAAAATTTTGGCGCTGTTGAACAGGCGCTCGGTGTGCTCTTGCAGGCGGAAGATGGCGGTGCCTTGCTCGGTTTTGTAGGCGCGCACGCCTTCAAAAGCACCGCAGCCGTAGTGCAAGGTGTGGCTCAGCACATGGATCTTGGCATCGCGCCAATCCACCATCTGGCCGTCCATCCAGATTTTGCCGTCACGGTCTGACATGGAGGGAATGACAACGCTCATGAAAGTGTCCTTTGAAGTAGCTGCAATAAACAGGGTTGGCGAGGATTTTAAGGGTTTGGCTCTTCGGGGCGTGCCAGTGTCCATTCGGTCAACTTGCCGCCCACAAAAGTACAGGTCACCACCGATTCGCTGGTGTCGGTCCAGGTGTAGACCTCGGGTTGGGCGTCTTTTTCGGATAAAAGTTTGCCCAAAGAGCGTGTCATCGCGATCACGTGCATCAAATTGACGCCTTTTTTCAGCTTGGCGTTGAGCATCACGGCGCTGGCCACATGGCCGATGGGCCGGTTGGCGGCTTTTTTCAGGATGGTGACCAAGCGCGTGAAGTGCAGCAGCACCCACATGACCACACCGCCCACGGCCAGGGCAATGCCCGCCCACTGAAAAGCCTGCCAGGCCCCCACAGTGAACACGACGATGGCCAGCGGAGTCAGTATTTTGGTGAAATTCATGGGGGCAGATTGTGCCCTGATTGCCCGGTCATTTCCGCAGGGGCCTCAGTCCAAACCTCGCACCACCTGCATGGCTTCTTCGATGCGCTCGACCGGGTAGATGGTCAGGCCCTCGAAGGCCTTGTCGTTTTTCTTGGGGGCGTTGGCTTTGGGCACCACCGCCACCTTGAAGCCCAGCTTGGCCGCTTCTTTCAGGCGGTCTTGTCCGCGTGGGGCGGGGCGCACTTCGCCCGCCAGGCCCACTTCGCCAAAGGCAATGAAGCCCTTGGGCAAGGCTTTGCCGCGCAGGCTGCTGGTGATCGCCAGCATCACGGCCAGGTCGGCCGCCGGCTCGCTGATGCGCACGCCGCCCACCGCGTTGACAAACACGTCTTGGTCCATGCAGGCCACGCCCGCATGGCGGTGCAGCACCGCCAGCAGCATGGCCAGGCGGTCGCGGTCCAGGCCCACCGACAGACGGCGTGGGCTGGGGCCACCGCTGTCCACCAAGGCCTGAATTTCCACCAACAGCGGGCGGGTGCCTTCGAGCGTGACCATCACGCAACTGCCGGGCACGGGCTCGGCGTGTTGGCTCAAAAAGATGGCACTCGGGTTGCTCACGCCTTTGAGGCCCTTTTCAGTCATGGCGAACACGCCAATTTCGTTCACCGCACCAAAGCGGTTTTTGATGGCGCGGATCAGGCGGAAGTTCGAATGCGTGTCGCCCTCAAAGTAGAGCACCGTGTCCACCATGTGTTCCAGCACGCGTGGGCCTGCCAGCGCGCCTTCTTTCGTGACGTGGCCCACCAGCACGATGGTGGTGCCGGTGGCTTTGGCCGTGCGCGTCAGGTGCGCCGCGCATTCGCGCACCTGTGCCACCGAGCCGGGGGCGCTGGTCAATTGGTCTGAATAGACCGTCTGGATCGAGTCGATGATGGCGATGCCCGGCTGGCGAGATTGCAGGGTGTGCAGGATCTTTTCAAGCTGGATCTCGGGCAGCACCGGCACTTGCGAGTCGGGCAGGCCCAGACGGCGCGAGCGCATGGCCACTTGCGCGCCGCTTTCTTCGCCCGTCACATACAGGGTTTGCATGCCACTGCGTTGCAATGCGTCCACCGCCTGCAGCAGCAAGGTGGATTTGCCAATGCCCGGGTCGCCGCCGATCAGCACCACACCGCCTTCGACCATGCCGCCGCCCAGCACCCGATCGAGCTCGTCAATGCCGGTGGGGTGGCGTTCAAAATCGGCCGCTTCAATTTGAGCCAGGGGCAGCACCTCGGAGGTGGGGGCCAGCGAGGCATGGACCGAGCCAAAGCGGTTTTTCCCGGCGGCGGGCTCGCTGGATCCTTCGATCAAGGTGTTCCAGGCGTTGCAGCTGGGGCATTTGCCCATCCAGCGGGCACTGGTGCCGCCGCATTCGGTGCAGGTGAATATCGATTTGTCTTTGGCCATGCAGCGATTGTGCCTTTGAGATCGCGCCACTCAGCGCCAGGCGTTGACCATTTCTCGGGTGATGTCGGCAGCGCTCAGGCTGCGCGCGGTGGCGGCGTTTTGACCCGACCACAGGGGGGTGAAGTCGCTCAAGCCCCGAGCCTCGGCTGCGGCACGCAAGGGGGCAATGGCTGCTGTGGCCAGTGGAAACGCCGGGGCCGCGGGGTTCAAGGCGCCGAGTTCGCGCATCAAGCGGTTGACGATGCCGCGCGCTGGGCGGCCGCTGAACAAGCGTGTGAGGGCCGTGTGCTGCGCCTCGGGCGATTGCAAGGCCGCCCGGTGCAGCGCGCTGGTGGTGGCCTCGTGGCTGCACAAATAAGCCGTGCCGATTTGCACACCGGCCGCGCCCAGCGCTTGGGCTGCAGCCACGCCTGGGGCCGAACCAATGCCGCCAGCGGCGATCACGGGCAGTTGCACGGCCTGAACGATTTGGGGCAACAGCGCTAACGTGCCCATTTGGGTGCTCAGGTCATCGGTCAAAAACATGCCCCGGTGCCCGCCCGCTTCCAAGCCTTGGGCGATCACGGCATCCGCGCCATTCGCTTGCAGCCAGACGGCTTCTTGCACCGTGGTGGCCGATGACAGCACCAGACTGCCCCAACTTTTCACACGGGCCAATAAATCGGGCGCTGGCAGGCCAAAGTGAAAGCTGACCACCGCCGGACGAAAGGCCTCCAGCACATCGGCACTGTCGTGACCAAAGGGCACGCGGCCTGCGCCGCTGGGCATGTGGGCTGGGTCCAGGCCCATGCCGCGGTAATAGGGCGACAAAACCTGTTGCCAGGTGGCTTCCTGCACAGGATCTGCGGCCGGCGGGCTGTGGCAAAAGAAGTTGACGTTGTAAGGCCGATCGGTCACGCTGCCCAGGGCTTGCAGTTCGGCCTGCAAGCTTTCGGGGGTGAGCATGGCGGCCGCCAAAGATCCCAAGCCACCCGCTTCGCAGACGGCGGCTGTCAGTCGGTGGTCTTGCACGCCGGCCATGGGGGCCTGAATCACGGGTGCTGCAAGACGAGAAAGCAAATCGGCAAAAGACATGGCCAGCTCTTTAAAGTGGGGGCTTAAAGTCGGGGCTGAAAGCAGGCTAGCATCTTATGAGATGCCGCCAAGCGGTCAACTGGCCACAGAACTGTCGAGCCTCATGGCGTTCTGAACTGAGCGTACAGGCCTGACAAGCACGCAGAAGCACCTGACGACCTGAATTGGATCTGGCATCCCATCCAAAGCAGATTTTTGGGGAGGGGTTGTCGCTGCGTTCCGAATTTTCGGATGGACAGGTGGGTGGCCATCCGGAGACAACTTTGCAGCGGGCGTGGCCAGTCGCTCACTCCGCCATGGCTCAGCGGTTGGAGGCCATCGCTTGGCGTTTGCGCTTGGCCATTATCCGGGCCGAGTTGAGGCCGGTGAGGACCATGATGGGCCACAAGAAAGTGCAGACCATGGCCCACAACACGCGGCTGGCCAGAGAGTGGCCACCTTCGGCCGTGTCGATCTGTTGAGGCCCCTCGCTGAAGATGTGCCTATAAGAAAACGTCAAGAGACCGAATACAGCACCAAACAAGAGGAACAGGTAGATGTAAATGTTCACGGCAATCTCCTGATGAGCACGATCAGGGCCGTCCAAATGGGCGGTTGGCCTGACCTCACGTCGACATGTTAAACCAGTGTCATAAAAATATGACAGTTTATTGTGCACATAAACTTTTACACATGAGGTTTTTCAACCGCTCTCGGCCTGAAGTGCTCGCCTGAGCAGGCGAGGGTTCAAAGCTGTTCGCACGGATCAAGGCCTCGCACCTGCCGCTCGGACCCTGCGCAAGAACGGCTCAGCGCAATTTTGAGGTCACAACCCAGTGGGACGCAGTTCAGAACGCCATGAGATTCGACAAGCAAAGCCGTCTCGGGCTGGTGAAAACCCTCATGGCGATGCCGATGCATTCATTTAACATGTTAAATAAATGACCGCCATGACCACTTTTGTCCATCGCAACCTGCCGCGCCTTTTGCTCGAAGCGCGTGAGTCGGTGATGGCGCACACCCGACCGAGCTTGCGCCAGCATGGCTTGTCGGATCAGCAGTGGCGTGTTTTGCGGGTGCTGGGAGAGCACGCCCTCCAGCCAGGTGGGGTCGAAACTGGACGTGTGTCCAAGGAGGCCTATTTGCTGGGGCCCAGCTTGACGGGGGTGCTCAACCGCATGGAGCGCGACGGTCTGATTGAGCGCCAGCGTTGCCCCAAAGACGCTCGCCGCACGGTGGTGAGGGCCACCACAGCAGGACTGGCCAAGGTGCAGGCCTTGTCGCAAACCATCGAGACCCACTACAGCTGGATGGAACAGCAATTGGGCAAAGCGCAGCTGATGGCCATGTACGACCTGCTGGACAAAGTGATCGCCATGGACGTGCCCGGTGGGCGTGCCGATGAAACGACCGAGGAGTAAGGCATGAAGATGGACCGAACGGCCGCGCAAATCTGGCAACCCGCAGGCACGGTGTACGGCACCTTGCTCAATTTCCGCCGCGAGTGGGACCTGTGGGCCCCCCGCATGGCGCAGGACCCCCACAAAGCCGCGCCCCAAGCGCCTGTGCTGTACATCAAGACCGCCAACACTTTCAGTCCTGCCGGGCAGGGATTGCTGTTGCAAGACGGCGTGACGGAGGTCGACATCGGTGCATCGCTGGGTTGGGTGGTTGGCGAAGACGGCCAGGTGGAAGGTGCTGTGCTGGTCAACGATTGGAGCGTGCCGCACGCGAGCTACTACCGCCCGCCGGTCAAGTTCCGTTGCCGCGATGGTTTTCTGGCGCTGCCCGATCAGGTGACACCGGGCCAAGCCTCAGATTGGTCGGCATTGCAAATCGAGGTGCGCCGCAATGGCGCCTTGGTGCAGACGGTCGATCTGCGGGATGTGATGCGCGACGTGCCCACGCTGCTGGCCGACGTGGGTGAATTCATGACGCTGCAGCCCGGCGATGTGCTGATGGTGGGCACCGACTGCCTGCCGGACGGCACGCGGCCACGCGCGAAGGCGGGGGATCGGGTGGACATTTCGGCGCCCGGCTTTGCCAGCGTCGTCACGCATGTGAAAGGCCAGGCATGAAACACGCACGCATCGCCTGGGCGGGGGCTATTCAGCAAGCGGTCGAGTCCGATGGCCAGTTGCTCATCACCCAAGGCCCGCACAAAGGCCGCCCGGTGAACCCAGACGAGGTGGTTTGGTTGCCGCCGCTCGCCCCCGTGCCCCAAGCGCGCACCGTGATCGCGCTGGGCCTGAACTACGCCGACCATGCCAAGGAACTCGCCTTCAAGGCGCCTGAAGAGCCTCTGGCCTTCATGAAGGGCGAGGCCTCGCTCATTGGCCACAAAGCCTTCACGAAGCGGCCCGTGGATGTGGCCTACATGCACTACGAGTGCGAGCTGGCCGTGGTGATTGGCCGCACCGCGCGCCGCGTGAAGAAGGCCGATGCCGACGACTTCATTGCGGGCTACGCCGTGGCCAATGACTACGCCATCCGCGATTACCTGGAAAACTGGTACCGCCCCAATCTGCGCGTGAAAAACCGCGACACCTGCACCCCCATCGGCCCCTGGCTGGTCGATGCGGCCGACGTTCCCAATCCGATGGCGCTGAAATTGCAGACCACCGTCAATGGCCAAGTCACGCAAAGCGGCAGCACCGCCGACATGATTTTTGATGTGCCCACGCTGATCGAATACTTCAGCAGTTTCATGACACTGAATCCGGGCGACCTGATCTTGACCGGCACGCCCGACGGCATCGTGAACGTGAACCCCGGCGATGTGATCGTCACCGAAATCGAAGGCATTGGGGCCTTGACCAACACCATCGTGAAAGCAGAACCGTGAAAATCGACCACCTGATCAATGGCATCCCTGTTGCGGGCAGCGACTACTTTGAAACCGTCAATCCCGCCACCCAAGAGGTGCTGGCCGAAGTGGCCTCGGGCGGCGAAGCCGAGGTCCATGCCGCCGTCGCTGCCGCCAAAGCCGCTTTCCCGAAATGGGCCAACACGCCGGCCACCGAGCGCGCCCGGGTCATGCGCAGGCTGGGCGACCTGATCACGAAACACGTGCCCGAGATCGCCGAGACCGAAACCCGTGACTGCGGCCAGACCATCAGCCAGACCGGCAAACAACTGGTGCCGCGCGCGGCCGACAATTTCCACTACTTTGCCGAAATGTGCACCCGCGTGGACGGCCACACCTACCCCACGCCCACGCACCTGAACTACACGCTGTTCCACCCGGTGGGCGTGTGCGCGCTGATCAGCCCCTGGAACGTGCCCTTCATGACCGCGACCTGGAAGGTCGCGCCCTGTCTCGCCTTTGGCAACACCGCCGTGCTGAAGATGAGCGAGTTGTCGCCTTTGACGGCTGCGCGCTTGGGTGAGCTGGCGCTGGAAGCGGGCGTGCCCGCGGGTGTGTTGAATCTGGTGCACGGTTACGGCAAGGAAGCGGGTGAGCCTTTGGTGGTGCACCGCGATGTGCGCGCCATCAGCTTCACCGGCTCCACCGTCACGGGCAACCGCATCGTGCAAAGCGCGGGCCTCAAGAAGTTCAGCATGGAGCTGGGTGGCAAGAGCCCGTTTGTGATTTTTGAAGACGCCGACCTGGACCGCGCGCTGGACGCCGCCATTTTCATGATCTTCAGCAACAACGGCGAGCGCTGCACCGCAGGCAGCCGCATCTTGGTGCAGCAAAGCATTTACGCCGACTTTGCCGCCAAGTTTGCTGAACGCGCTAAGCGCATCAGCGTGGGCGACCCGCTCGATGAAAAAACCATCGTCGGCCCGATGATCTCCAAAGCCCACCTGGCCAAGGTGCGCAGCTATATCGAACTCGGCCCCCAAGAAGGCGCGACGATGCTGTGTGGTGGCCTGGACCAACCCGGTTATGCCGCCGACCTGCCTGCACACGTGAAGAACGGCAACTTCGTCTGGCCCACCGTGTTTGCCGACGTCGACAACCGCATGCGCATCGCGCAAGAAGAAATCTTTGGCCCCGTGGCCTGCCTGATCCCCTTCAAGGACGAGCCCGATGCCATTGAAAAAGCCAACGACATCGACTATGGCCTCTCGAGCTACGTCTGGACCGAAAACCTGGGCCGCGCCCACCGCGTGGCCGCAGCGGTCGAGGCGGGCATGTGCTTCGTCAACAGCCAGAACGTGCGCGACCTGCGCCAACCCTTTGGCGGCACCAAGGCCAGCGGCACGGGCCGCGAAGGCGGCACCTGGAGCTATGAGGTCTTCTGTGAGCCCAAAAACGTGGCGGTGTCGATGGGCAGCCACCACATCCCGCATTGGGGAGTTTGACCATGGGTCAGTTAGCACTCGCCGCCAAAATCACCCACGTGCCCAGCATGTACCTGAGCGAAATGCCGGGGCCGCGCTTTGGCACGCGCCAAAGCGCCATCGACGGCCACAGGGAGATCAGTCGCCGCTGCCGCGCCCTGGGGGTGGACACGTTGGTGGTGTTTGACACGCACTGGTTGGTCAACGCCAATTACCACATCAATTGCGCGCCGCACTTCAAGGGCGAGTACACCAGCAACGAGTTGCCGCACTTCATCCACCACATGGCGTTTGAAGCGCCGGGCAACCCCGAGCTGGGGCATTTGCTGGCCCAAGTGGCCAACGAACACGGCGTGGAAACGCTGGCGCACGACAACACCACCTTGCAGCCCGAATACGGCACGCTGGTGCCGCTGCGTTACATGAACGAAGACCAGCACTTCAAGGTGGTCTCGGTCTCGGCCCTGTGCATGGTGCATTACCTGAACGACAGCGCCCGCCTGGGCTGGGCCATGCGCCAAGCGGTGGAAAAGCATTACGACGGCAAGGTGGCGTTTCTGGCCAGCGGCTCGCTCAGTCACCGCTTTGCCCAAAACGGCCTGGCGCCGGAGTTTGCGCACAAGATCTGGAGCCCGTTTTTGGAGCAGCTCGACAAGCAGGTTTTGCAGATGTGGGGCCAGCGCGAGTGGAAAGCCTTTTGCGAGATGCTGCCCGAATACGCCAGTAAAGGCCACGGCGAGGGTTTCATGCACGACACGGCCATGCTGATGGGCGCGCTCGGCTGGACGGGCTACGACGGCAGCGCCGACATCGTGACGCCGTATTTCGGAGCCAGCGGCACGGGCCAGCTCAATGCGGTCTTTGACGTCACGCCGCAATCGGGTGCGCACATTCCGCCAGCGCAGGCCAGCAGCGCGACGGGCTACACCGCCGTGAGCACGAGGCTTTGACCATGCCCCATCTCGTGATCCTCTACACCGGCCAATTGGATGCCGAAGTCCACATGACCACCTTGTGCCGACAGCTGGCCGACGCCATGCTCACCGTGCAAGACGAAGACGGCATGCCAGTCTTTCCTACGGGCGGCACCCGCGTGCTGGCTTACCCCGCACCGCATTACGCTGTGGCCGATGGCGGTACGGCGGGCTTGGCCGCGGGGCTGTATGACCAGAACCCCCATGGGGGCTCGGGCGACTATGCTTTTGTGTACCTGAACGTGCGCATGGGCCGTGGTCGCAGTGAGGCCACCCAGCAACGCGCCGGACACACCTTGCTCGAAGTGGCCAAGGCCTTCTTCGCGCCCATCATGGCCCAGCGCCACATCGGCATCACGCTCCAAATCGATGTCGGCCCCGAGGTGTTTGACGCCAAGCACAGCAACCTCCATCCCCTGTTCAACAAGGCCTGAGCCATGTCCGTGTTCACCGAAGACCAGATCCAGCAACTCGCCCTCGAGCTGAACCAGTCCGAAAAATCGCGCGTTCAGATCGAGCATTTTTCCAAGCGCTTTCCGGGCATGACGATCGAAGACGGCTACCGCATCAACCGCGCCTGGATGCAGATCAAGTTCGCCGAGGGGCGACGGATGATTGGCCACAAGATCGGGCTGACCAGCCGCGCCATGCAGGTCTCCAGCCAGATCGACGAGCCCGACTACGGCACGCTGCTCGACGACATGCGCTACGACTGCACGCCCGGTCAGGTGCTGGACATTCCACACGCGAATTTTATCGCGCCCCGTGTGGAAGTGGAGTTGGCCTTCATCCTCAAAAACGAATTGCGCGGCCCGGATGTGACCGTGGAGCAGGTGCTCGCAGCGACCGAGTACGTGACGCCCGCGATCGAGATCATCGACTCGCGCATCGAACAGTTCGACCGCCACACCAAGGCCATGCGCCGGGTGTTTGACACCATCAGTGACAACGCGGCCAACGCGGGCATTGTCTTGGGCGCCAAGCGCGTTGATCCACTCACCACCGACTTGCCCTGGTGCGGCGCGGTGCTGCGCCAAAACGGTGTGGTCGAGGAAACGGGCCTTGCCGCCGGCGTGCAAGGGCACCCTGCCGTGGGCATTGCCTGGCTGGCCAACAAGCTCGCGCCCTGGGGTGAGCACCTGCAGGCGGGCGAGATCGTGCTGGCAGGCTCGTTCACCAAACCCGCACCCGCCAAGGTGGGCGATGTGTTTGATGTGGACTATGGGCCGTTGGGCAAGTTGGAGTTTCGTTTTGTTTGAGCCCTTGAATGCGTCTGCAGTGGCTTCGTTTTACGACAGTGGGATGATGCCGGGTTCGGGGTGGCGGCCCGGGCTCAGAGGCGCTTCGCTTTGCCACATCGCCCAGACCGCCACCCCGAACCCCGCATCCTGCCAACCTTGATGACCTCAAAGGAGTCGCCTCATGAACACCCCTGTGAATACTTTCAAACAAGCCCTTCAAAACCAACGCCCCCAAATTGGCCTGTGGATGGGTTTGGCCAGCGCTTACACCGCCGAAATTTGCGCCCTGGCCGGATTCGATTGGCTGGTCATCGACGGCGAACACGCGCCCAATGACCTGCAGAGCATCCAGGCCCAGTTGCAAACGGTGGCGGCCTACCCCGCCAGCCACCCGGTGTGCCGTGTGCCCATCGGTGACACGGCGCTCATCAAGCAATACCTGGACCTGGGGGCGCAAAACATATTGGTGCCCATGGTCGACACGCCCGAGCAGGCCGCGCAACTGGTGCAGGCCATGCGCTACCCGCAAGACGACGGCCAAGGCGGCGTGCGCGGCATGGCCGGTGCGCGGGCCTCGCGGTGGGGCCATTACCCGGATTACTTCCAGCGCGCCAACCAAGAGGTGTGTTTGCTGGTGCAGGTCGAATCGCGCGAAGCGCTGAAAAACTTGGATGCGATTGCCGCCACGCCTGGTGTGGACGGTGTGTTCATCGGCCCGGCCGATTTGTCGGCTTCGATGGGCCATGTGGGCAACGCGGCGCACCCCGACGTGCAAGCCGCCATCCAAGACGCCATCGCCCGCATCCTGAAAGCGGGCAAGGCGCCCGGCATCCTGACGCCCGACGAGAAAATGGCGCAACAGTATTTGTCACTTGGGGCTGTGTTCGTGGCCGTGGGCCTGGACACGCAAATCCTGATGCGCCAGACCGCCGAGCTGGCAGGGCGCTTCAAGACCGAGGTGAGCGCCATGGCACCCGCCAAAGGCAGCACCTACTGAAAAAAATCGGGATCTGACCCCCATTCACTCCAAAGGAGATCGTGATGTTTCCAAACCCTCAGGCGGTGGTGCCCTCTTTGCAAGCGCGGGTGCACCCTGACGAATGGCAGACCCGTTTGGAACTGGCCGCTTGTTACCGTGTGTTTGCGATGCTCGGCTGGACCGAGATGATCTACAACCACATCACCGTGCGACTGCCCGACAGCGTGACCGGGGGTGACAAGCAGTTCCTGATCAACCCCTTTGGCTTGCACTACAGCGAGGTCACGGCCAGCAACCTGGTCAAGATCAACATGCAAGGTGATGTGCTCGATGGATCGCCCTACAAAGTCAACCCCGCCGGTTTTGTGGTGCATGCCACGCTGCACGGCGGCATCGAGGGAGCGCACTGCGTGATGCACACCCACACCACCGCCGGCGTGGCCGTGGCGTGTTTGCAGGACGGTCTCTCGCAAAGCAACTTTTACTCGGCCCAGCTGCACGGCATGGTGGCCTACCATGACTTCGAGGGCATCACCATCCACGCCGAAGAGGGACCGCGCGTGCTGAAAAGCATCGGCCAAAAGCCTGCGGTGATCCTGCGCAACCACGGCTTGCTCTCCTGGGGGCAGACGCTGCCTCAGACCTTTGCGGTCTTGTGGACTTTGCAGCGGGCGTGCGAGATTCAATTGGCCACGCAGAGCATGGGCGCACCGATTCCGGTGCCCGAAGCGGTTGCGGCCCAATGCACACGCGATGCGCTGCAATTCAACCCCAACCATGGGGCCGGGCAGGACGTTTTTCAAGCACTGGTGCGCCAAATGGACAAGCAAGACACAGGGTGGCGCGCATGAGCGATGCCATGAATGACATCAAATTCGACAAAATCGCGATCGTCGGCGCAGGCGCCATTGGCGGCTGGATGGGCGTGCACCTGGCGCGCACCGGGGCACAGGTCAGCGTGCTGGCGCGCGGGGATACGCTGCAAGCGGTGCAGCAGCATGGCTTGCAGCTGCACCAAGGGGGCGCGTTGCACACCGTGGCCGCGAAGGCATCCAGCGACACTGCGACCCTCGGCGTGCAGGACCTGGTGGTGATCGCCGTCAAGGCCCCGTCCTTGGCATCGGTGGCGCAACAGATCGGCCCGCTGATCGGCCCGCGCACCATGGTGCTGACGGCCATGAACGGTGTGCCATGGTGGTTTTTGCAGGGTTTCGGTGGCCTGGTGGCCGGACGCTCACTCGACGCGGTAGACCCGGGTGGTGCCATCGCCAGCGCCTTGCCTGCTCGGCACATCATCGGCTGTGTGGTGCATGCCAGTTGCTCGGTGGATGCGCCCGGCGTCTTCCGTCACCACTTTGGTGACGGCCTGATCGTGGGCGAGCCTTCTGGTGAGATCACCCCCCGCGTTCAGGCCTTGCATGCGCTGCTGTGCCAGGCAGGCTTCAACGCCACGCTGTCACCGCAAATCCAGAAAGACATCTGGTACAAACTTTGGGGCAACATGACGATCAACCCGATCAGCGCCTTGACCGGGGCCACCACCGATCGGATCCTTGACGACCCCTTGGTGCGCCAATTCATCTCGGGCGTCATGCTGGAAGCCAAAGCGATTGGGGCACACATGGGCATCCCCATCGCCCAAGAACCCGAAGACCGACATGCCATGACGCGCAAACTGGGGGCGTTTCGCACCTCCATGCTGCAGGATGTGCAGGCGTCCAAGCCCGTGGAGCTCGATGCCTTGGTTTCGGCCGTGCGTGAGTTGGGGCAACTCACGCAAGTTGCAACGCCGCTGACGGATGTGTTGCTGGGACTGAGCCGTTTGCATGCGCAAGGCCTGGGGCTGTATGGAACCCCGTCTGGCCGTCCCGTCCGCCAAGATGGCGCAGGCCATTGAATGCGACAACACCCACCCCAGGCCATGGTCTGCCCCTGTCCTCACCCAGTCGCGTGGATGTCATCGCCCGGGTCTGAGGGGCGTTAAATTGCCCTGATGTCCTCCCCACCGGCTTCTCCCCTTGCATTTTCCCGGTTGTCTTTGACTGGGTTTCTCACGCTTTTGCTGATCGCCTTGATGATGGGTGCCAACCACGTGGCGGCCCGCACGGCCTTCAACCATGGTGTGGACGTGGTGACTGCGGTGACCTTTCGCAGCACGGTCACCGCCTTCGTGGTCGCGCTGATTCTGTGGCAACAAAAGGTCGCGCTTCAACTGACAGTCCGGCACCGAAAAAGCCTTTTGCTGATCGGTGCTTTGATCGCGGTTCAAAGTGTCTGCCTTTACTCGGCCGTCGCCCGCTTGCCGGTGGCCTTGGCGCTGCTGGCCTTCAACACCTACCCCTTGTTGACCGCGTTTTGGGCGCGTGTCTTGTACGGCCACCGCCCCGAGCGCATGGTATTGCTGGCCATGCCGGTGATGCTGATGGGTCTGGCGCTGGCGCTCGATGTGCTGGGGGCAGCCTCTGGCCTCGGGGCCGCCGAGCATTGGGGTCAGATCGGGGCAGGTGTGGCCTTTGCACTGGCGGCGTCCGCCACATTTGGCCTGGCGCTGGTCATCACCCAGCACGAGGCCGCCGACGTGGACGGGCGCTTGCGCACCTTCACCACCATGGGCACGGTGGCCATTTTGGCGGCTGTGGTGGCCTTGACCCAAAGCGGTATTCATTTGCCCAACGCCAGCGCAGGTTGGTGGGGCTTGGGGGCCTTGACGTTTTTGTACGGCACCGCCTTCACCATCATGTTCACTGTGCTGCCCAAATTGGGGGTGGTGGGCAACTCGGCCATCATGAATGTGGAGCCCGTTTTTGCGCTGGTGTTGGCCTGGGCGCTGCTGGGGCAATCGATCGCGCCGATGCAGTTGGTCGGCGCTTTGGTGGTGGTCGCCACCGTCATGTGGCTGGGCTTGCGCAAGCGCTGACTTGCTTGGCAGCTGGCGTCTGAGGGATACCCGAGTTTGATATCCCCGACTGGATCGGGGATCTGTGGCTTCGGTGGGGATGGCTACGGCGAGACCACAGCGCGCCCACACCGGGTTCCGAAACTGAGCGGGGTCAGTCCTTTTTTAGCGCCAAGGCTTTGTCATAAAGCTCGTTTTTGGACTCGCCCGTGATCTCGGCAGCGAGTTTGACAGCGGTTTTCAGGGGCAATTCGGGCAACAGCACTTGCAACACACGCAGGCCCTCGCCTGCGGATGCCGCCACAGGCGCGTCGTGCAGCACCAGCACAAACTCACCGCGCAGTCGCTCGGGTTTCTCAGCCAGCCAGCTCGGCAAGTCCTGAGTGGTGAGGGTTTCGATTTGCTCAAACTGCTTGGTCAGCTCGCGTCCCACGGTGATGGGGCGTTGGCCCAAAACCGACAGCGCTTGGGCCAAAGCTTCGATCCGGTGCGGCGCCTCCAGCAGCACCACGGCCCGGCTTTCCATCGCCAAGGTTTGCACGGCACGCGCGCGCTCGGCCGACTTGCTGGGCAAAAAGCCCGCAAACACAAAGCCGTCGTCACCCGTCATGCCCGAGGCACTGAGCGCGGTGGTCACACTGCTGGCGCCTGGCAAGGGCAACACGCGGTGACCGGCTTGGCGCACGGCGCTGACCAGCCGGGCTCCGGGGTCGCTGATGGCCGGGGTGCCTGCATCGCTCACATAGGCCACCCGTTCGCCTTGGGCCAGCCGAGCGATCACGTTTTGTGCGGCTTCGGCTTCGTTGTGCTGGTGAACCGCCAACAGCTGCGCGCCAGGACGGTCCAGACCGTAAGCCCGCAGCAGTTGCTGGGTGTGACGGGTGTCCTCACAGGCCACGGCATCCACCTGCGACAAGATGTGCAGGGCACGCAGGCTGATGTCGGCGAGGTTGCCAATCGGGGTGGCCACGACATACAGTGTGCTGGCCGGGTGGTTTTGCGATCCGGCAGCTTCGTGCGCGGCCTCCAGGGCTTTGGCGAACGAGGCAGACAAGGGAGAGGGCGTCAATGCAATTCCTCAAAAAAGACAAGGTCGGTCAGACCACCAAAGCCCGGGGTGATGCGGGCGAAGACGAGGCGCTGGCCTATTTGCAGGCGCGGGGTTTGCGTCTGCTGCAGCGCAATTATCGGACGCCCGGCCGTGGGGGTGGCGAAATCGACCTGATCATGCAGTCTGCCGATGGCACCGTGGTGTTTGTCGAGGTCAGAAAACGCAGCCGCATCGACCATGGCGGGGCGGCTGCGAGCATCGGCTACGCCAAGCAAAGGCGCATTATTTTTGCGGCCCACCATTACCTTTTGCGTTGGCGTCAGCTGCCGCCAGCACGCTTTGACGTGGTGACCGTTGAGGCCACCGGGCCCGAATGGCTGCAGGCGGCTTTTGATGCCACTTGAAATCTCGGGGAAAAAACGGTGTCTCAAGGCGGCAGCCCTGTGGGCGGGGTTATCATCCCCACCGCATGCTTGACCTTCGAATCCAACAACATTTCATCGACAGTGCAGATCTGCACTACCAGGTGGCCGAGACTTTGGCCAAGCCTGTGGATTCGGCTGTCCAGGCTGTTTTGGCCTGTGTCACGGGGGGCGGCAAGGTGCTGGTCGGTGGCCTGGGCCCTTCTGCTGCGCTGGCCCAGTACCTGGCGAACTTGCTGGTGGGCGGGTTCGAGCGCGAGCGCCCGGGTTTGGCGGCCATCGCCTTGTCCTCGGACGCCCTGACGGCCACCCGCTGGGCCGATGGACAAGCTTTGGCCCGTCAGGTGCTGGCGCTGGGCCAAACCGGTGATGTGTTGGTGCTCATCAGTGCCGATGGCAGCGAACCCGCCTTGACCGATGCGGTTCAGGCTGCCCACGACCGTGAAATGACGGTGTTGGCCTTGACCGGACACCATGGCGGAGGCTTGGCCCGCCAATTGCGTGAAACCGATGTGCATGTGTGCGTGCCGCATGAGCGGGCCGCGCGAATTCGTGAGGTGCAGCACCTGGTGCTGCACTGTCTGTGTGATGGAATTGACACCCAGTTGTTGGGTGAACAGGAGCCTGTTTAAATGAAACGCAATCTTCGATCCTTGGTCTTGACCGGTGCTGTGTTGGCCACTGCTTTGACGGCCATCTCTGGCTGCGCGCCGATGCTCCTGGGGGGTGTGGTCGCCACGGGCATCGTGGCCACCGACCGGCGCACCACGGGTGCTCAGGTGGAAGACGAGGGCATTGAGCTCAAAGTGGCCAGTGCCGTGCGCCGGGATCTGGGTGACCGTGTCCACCTGAATGTGACCAGCTTCAACCGCAAGGTCCTGCTCAGCGGTGAGGCGCGCACGCAGGCCGACAAGGACCGTGCAGAAAAACTGGCGCAGGCCCAGGAAAATGTCCAGTCTGTCTTGAACGATCTGGCGTTGGCACCGCCCAGCAGCCTGACCCAGCGCTCCAAAGACGCGGTGATCACCAGCCAGGCCAAGGCCGCCTTCATTGACGCCAAAGACCTTCAGGTCAACTCGATCAAAGTGGTGACCGAGCGCGGCATTGTGTATTTGATGGGCCGCGTGACAGCGCGTGAAGCCAAACGTGCCACCGACATCGTGCGCGGCATCGGTGGTGTGGCCAAAGTCGTGCGCGTGTTCGACGAGATTTCCGAAGAAGAACTCAAGCGTTTGAGTCAGCCACCTTTGACCAAGTGATACAGGGCATGCCCCAGGAAAAAGAGCGGCTTGTGAGCTGCTCTTTTTGATGCCAATGCCGGTTTAAGCCCGCGTGAGCGGGTGGCCATGACCTTTGGCGGCGCGCATCAGCGCAAGCGACGGATCAGGCTGGAGGTGTCCCAGCGGCCACCGCCCATTTTTTGCACATCGGCGTAAAACTGGTCCACCAGCGCCGTCACCGGCAAAAGGGCACCATTGCGCTTGGCTTCGTCCAGCACCAGGCCCAAGTCCTTGCGCATCCAGTCCACCGCAAACCCAAACTCGAACTTGTCGTCGGCCATGGTCTTGCCCCGGTTGTCCATTTGCCAGCTTTGGGCCGCGCCCTTGCCGATCACGTCGAGCACCTGGTGCATGTCCAGCCCGGCTTGTTGGCCGAACGCAATCGCCTCGGACAGGCCTTGCACCAGCCCGGCAATGCAGATCTGGTTGACCATCTTGGCCAACTGACCGGCACCGGATTCGCCCAACAGGGTGAAGGCGCGAGAAAAAGCCATGCCCACGGGCTTGACGGCGTCAAAAGCGGCGGTGTCGCCACCGCACATGACAGTCAGCAGGCCGTTTTGTGCGCCAGCCTGACCCCCCGAGACGGGGGCATCGATGAACTGCAGACCCAGTTTTTGGGCTTCGGCCGACAACTCCCGGGCGACGGACGCCGAGGCCGTGGTGTGGTCCACAAAGATCGCGCCAGGCTTCATGCCGGCAAAAGCACCGTCCGGGCCCAGCACCACGCTGCGCAGATCGGCGTCGTTGCCCACGCAGGCAAACACGATGTCCACACCTGCTGCCGCCTCACGCGGCGTGGGGGCCGTGGCGTTGCCGGGGCATTCGGCGGCCCAAGCGGCGGCTTTGGAGGCGCTGCGGTTGTACACGGTGACGTGGTGCCCGGCGCGCGCCAGGTGGCCGGCCATGGGGTAGCCCATCACGCCCAGGCCCAAAAAGGCGACTTTTTTGGCGGGCGTCGTGTCGTAGGTTTTGGCGGCGATTTGGCTCATGGGTTTCTCGTAGAGGAGTGAAAAAAAGGCTATTTTGGCAGCCTGCGGGTGCTCTGGCGTGAACCGGGTGCTTTGGGTTGACCATGGGGTGCCATGGGCGCTTTTGGTACGCTCAAGCCATGAACCCCTCAATTGCCGACAACATCGCCCGTGTGCAGGCGCAAATTCAGGCCGCTTGCCAGGCCGCTGGCCGCACTTCAGACAGCGTGCAGTTGCTGGCCGTGTCCAAAACCTGGGGGCCCGATGCCGTGCGCCAGGCCCATGCCGCAGGACTGACGGCCTTTGGTGAAAACTACATCCAAGAAGCGGTGGACAAGATCACCGCCTTGCGCGATTTGCCCCTGCAGTGGCATTGCATCGGCCCGATCCAGAGCAACAAGACGCGTCTGGTGGCCGAGCACTTTGACTGGGTGCACAGCGTGGACCGCCTCAAAATTGCCCAGCGCCTGTCAGAGCAGCGCCCGGCCGATTTGCCGCCCTTGCAGGTGTGCATCCAGGTGAATGTGGACGGCGGCGAGAACAAATCGGGTGTGAGCCCGCAAGAGCTGCCTGCGCTGGCGCAAGCCGTGGCGGCTTTGCCGCGCCTGCAGCTGCGCGGCCTGATGACCCTCCCCGAACCCGCCGAGACCGATGCGCAAATGCGCGCTGTGCACCGCCAAGCCAAAGACTTGTTTGATCATTTGTGCGCGCAGGGCATGCCCCTGGATACCTTGTCGATGGGCATGAGCGCCGACATGGCCGCCGCCATTGCCGAGGGCAGCACGATGGTGCGGGTGGGCACCGCCATTTTTGGCCAACGCTGAACGCTCAAGTCGCTGTGTTCAGTGGCCTTGTCCCGTGCGAAGCTGCAACAGTCTGCGCCGCGCGCCCACCCCGGATGACGTTGTGGGTCAGCACGATCAAGAGTTCAAAAAATCAGTCTAAATTGTCCCGGACTTGACCGGGGGTCGCCTGGGCAGCCCCGCACAATGGCCAGATGCAAAACATCCATTCCCCTCTGCAGGCGCAACTGGTCCAATGGCGGGTGGCCCCTGGTGCGACCGTGGCCGCAGGCGAAGTGCTGGTGATTTTGGAAGCCATGAAAATGGAACACGAAATCTCCGCCAGCCAGGCCGGGCGTGTGGGCGAGCTGTACTTTCAAGCAGGTGAGGCGGTGGCCGAGGGCGAGGTGCTGGGTGTGCTCATGCCCTTGACCGAGGATGTTCTGCGGCCAAAGGCCACTGCCGCCAGCACGACAACTGCCCCTCTTCCAATGGACCGCGCTGACCTGCAAAAGCTGCAAGTCCGCCTGGCCTTCACCCATGACGCGGCACGCCCCGAGGCCGTGGCCAAGCGCCATGCCCTGGGCTTGCGCACCGCCCGCGAGAACATCGCCGACCTGTGCGACGAGGGCTCCTTCGTGGAATACGGCGCTTTGGCCGTGGCCGCGCAAAGCCGCCGCCGCAGCGCCGATGACCTCATGCGCAACACCCCCGCCGACGGCATGGTCACGGGCATGGGCTGCGTCAACGGCCAGCGCGTGGTGGTCATGGCCTACGACTTCACCGTGCTGGCCGGCACACAGGGCATGCGCAACCACCAAAAGACCGACCGCATGCTCGGCGTGGCATTGCAAAACAAGCTGCCCGTGGTGCTGTTCGCCGAAGGCGGTGGGGGCCGTCCTGGGGATGTCGATGTCGCCATCGTGGCGGGCCTGAACCTGGCCACATTTGCTTCGTTTGCCCGCCTCAATGGCCGGGTGCCGGTGGTGGGCGTGGTGGCGGGGCGCTGCTTTGCGGGCAACGCCGCCTTGCTGGGCTGCTGCGACCTGATCATTGCGACCCGTGACAGCAACATCGGCATGGGCGGCCCGGCCATGGTCGAAGGCGGTGGCTTGGGCGTTTTCCCACCCGAGCAGATAGGCCCAAGCGCTGTGCAGTACAGCAACGGCGTGATCGACATCCTGGTGGACAACGAAGCGCAGGCGGTGACTGCGGCGCGGCATTACCTGTCGTCTTTTCAGGGCCTGCAAACCACATGGCAAGCGCCGCCCGTCCAAGCGCTGCGCCATGTGGTGCCCGAAAACCGTGTGCGCGTGTACGACACGCGAGCGGCCATGCAAGGTATCGCCGATGAGGGCAGCCTCTTGTTGCTGCGCACCGGTTTTGGTGTGGGCATCCACACCGCGCTGGCGCGCATCGCGGGGCGGCCGGTGGGGCTCATGGCCAATAACCCGCTGCACTTGGGTGGCGCGATCGACGCCGATGCGGCCGACAAAGCCGCGCGCTTCATGCAGCTGTGCAACGCGCATGGCTTGGCCCTGGTGAGTCTGGTGGACACCCCCGGCTTCATGGTCGGGCCGGACACCGAGGCGACCGCGCAGGTGCGCCATGTCTCGCGCATGTTTGTGGCGGCCGCGCACCTGCGGGTGCCCTGGCTCAGCGTGGTCCTGCGAAAAGGCTATGGTCTGGGCGCCATGGCCATGACGGGTGGTGGCTTTCACGAAACGCTGGCCACGGTGGCCTGGCCCACCGGCGAGTTTGGGGGCATGGGCCTCGAGGGGGCGGTGCGACTGGGTTACCGCAAGGAACTCGAAGCGGTGGCCGAGGGCCCCGAGCGCGAAGCCTTGTTTGCGCAGTTGTTGGCACAGCAATACGACAACGGCAGCGCCATCAACATGGCGGCCACGCTGGAGATCGATGCGGTCATTGACCCTGCCTCTACGCGCGATTGGCTGGTGGCGGGGCTGGAGGCCGGGAAAATCCGGCCCTTCGACGGCGCACTGGCCATAGACACTTGGTGATTGAAGCCATGGACCCCCGATCAAGTCGGAGGTGACACGAATCTGTCATGCCCGCGCATGCGGGTATCCATGCCTGACCGAAGGCCAGGATGCCCGATCAGGTCGGGCGTGACAAAGGCACCCGCGCAGGCAGCACCGTGCCCACGCATTCCCCGAAACCAATGCGCGCAGCGCCTTCGCGTTCACACCAACCGCGCAGCACCACGCTGTCGCCGTCTTCCAGCCAAGTGCGCTGCTCGCCATTGGGCAGCGCGATCGGGTTTTTGCCGCCGGTGGTCAACTCGATCAGCGCGCCCGCCTGGTCCAGTGTGGGGCCCGACAGCGTGCCGCTGCCCAGCAGATCGCCCGGCTGCAGGTTGCAACCGTTCACGGTGTGGTGCGTGAGCATTTGCGCCACCGTCCAGTAGGCGTGACGGTAACTGGTGCGGCAGATGCTTGTATCGGCTTGTCCAGCTTCGCGCATCTTGGGTGTTTGCAGGCCCACTTGCAACTGGATGTCGAACGCGCCGCCGGCTCGGTTGGCCGCCGAGTCCAGATAGGCCAGGGGCTGCGGGTCACCCTCGGGCCGGGTGAAGGCCACGCGGTAAGGGGCGAGCGCTTCGAGTGTCACCACCCAGGGTGAGACCGTGGTCGCGAAGTTCTTGGCCAGGAAGGGGCCAAGCGGCTGGTATTCCCAGCCTTGGATGTCGCGGGCCGACCAGTCGTTGAGCAGGCAGATGCCGAACACATGGTCTTCGGCTTGGGTGATCGGCACGGATTCGCCCAAGTCGTTGCCGCTGCCCACAAAGATGCCCAACTCCAACTCGATGTCCAGCCGCTTGCAGGGGCCCAAGGATGGGGCCTCTGCGCCAGGGGCCATGGTTTGACCCACCGGACGGCGAAACTGCTGGCCCGACACGCCAATGCTGGAGGCACGGCCGTGGTAGCCGATCGGCACCCATTTGTAGTTGGGCAGCAACGGGTTGTCCGGTCGGAACTGTTTGCCGATGTTGGTGGCGTGGTGCACCGAAGTGTAGAAGTCGGTGTAGTCGCCAATGCGGGCGGGCACATCGTATTCGGCCTGCGCTTGCGGCACGAGGCACGATTGCAATATGGCTTGCTCAGCGGAGCCCTCGCGCAAGGCGCGTGACAAGGCCAGGCGCAGGGCGCTCCAGGCATTGGTGCCCAGCGCCATCAGCGCATTGAGCTTGTCTTGTGCGCCTGCCTGGGCTGCGGCAGCCGCATCGCCTTTGAGCACGCCGGACGTGGCGACAGCGGCCAAATCCAGGATTTGGTCGCCAATGGCCACGCCGCCCCGGAATGTTTCAGCGCTGCCTTGGCGGCGGAACAGGGCAAACGGCAGGTTCTGGATGGGAAAGTCAGTGCCGGGCAAGTTCGCCGAGCTCACCCAGCTTTTGAGGGCGGGGTTGTGGGTGTCGTTGAGCAGGGTCATTCGGATGGCTTTCAAGACGCCATGCTGCCGTCGTGCATCCAGGCGGCGTGTTGGGGCGCGCGCTTGGTTTGGCTCCATTCTTCGAGCATGTCCCATTTCACCGCGTCGAGCTTTTTCATCATCTCGGGCGTGCCGCAGTCGGCGGCCAACTCCAGGCGGTGACCACTCGGGTCAAAGAAATAAATGCTCTTGAAGATGGTGTGGTCGACAGGGCCGAGCACCTCGATACCCGCCGCCACCAGCTTGTCTTTGGCGGCCAGCAAGGTGGCCATCGAATCGACTTTCAGCGCCAGGTGCTGCACCCAGGCAGGGGTGTTTTCGTCGCGCCCCATCTCGGGCTGGCTGGGCAGCTCAAAGAAAGCCAGGATGTTGCCCTGGCCCGCATCGAGAAAGATGTGCATGTAAGGATCGGGCGCTTTGGTGGACGGCACTTCGTTTTCGGCAATGGCCAAAACGAATTTCATGTCCAGGTGCTTTTGGTACCACTCGACAGTTTCTTTGGCGTCTTTGCAGCGGTAGGCGACGTGGTGAACGGATTGAACGAGCATGGTGGGTCTCCTGGTGGTCGTGTGATCAGAGGTCTTGCAGGGCAGCGGTGATCTGCTGCTGAAACAGGTTTTCGTCGGCCAAAGCGTTGGCGTTGAGCAGGGCCAGCTTGACGAGGAACAGCTGGGCCTTGTTGGCGCCGGCCTGGTCAATGGCGGTGGCCAGCGCGTCGTAGACGGTTTCGAGGCCGTCGATCGTGAGTTGCTTGTCGGTCATGCGGTTTCCTTATTGCGGCAAGGCGGAGGTCAGGGCGGCTTGCAAGCGCGTGGCATCCAGGGTGATCCAGCGTGCACAAATGTGTTGGTCGGGGCGCAGCAAATAGGCGCCGCCGTTGGCTGGAATCCCGTAGCGCTGGCGCAGGTGGCCGTCGGCGTCGGGCAGGGTCTGATCGGCGCCCGCCACTGGCTTGGCCGCGCCCACCGCCATCACCTTCAGGGGCAGGCCTTGGCTGCGGGCCTGGTCGATGACCGTTTGCAAAGCGCTGGGCAAGGATGCTTCATCGGTGAAGTACAGCAGATCAAAGCCGCCGCCCAGGTGGTCGAGCAAAAAGTCGTTGGCACCCAAGCGCACATTTTGTGGGGGGGCGCCATGCGCAGGGCCGCTTTTGAACAGGCCGTTGTCGTCGCCCGCGCTGTTGAGCATGGAGTGGGTGTACTCGTGCGGACGCGAGGTGCGCCAGTGGTACAGCGGCCGCACAAAGTCTTGCGTGAGCGAGAGCGAGAGCACCGCATCGCGCAGCAGGCGAAAGCCGGGGCTGGGTGGGGCCATGAAGCGGGTGCTCTTGCCCGCCTCGGTGATGATCTCGCGCGCCGCGCCCACGCGCTCGGCGCAGTGGTTGGCCAGCAGCGTTGGACCCGCGAGGCCTTGGACCACATAGGCCAGATGCCAGCCCAGCGACTGCGCGTCTTGGAATGCGGTGTTGGCCCCACGTACGCCAAAAATCGGCAGCAGGTGGGCCGCATCGCCCGTGAAGATGACGCTGCCGTGCACGAATTCAGGCAGCGTGAGCGTGCGGGCCGAATACACCGAGGACCAGTCCATTGTCCACTTCAGACCGGCGTGGCCGATCATGGCCAACTGGGCATCGATGCGGGCCTTGAGCGATTCGGGGCGCAGCGCGTCTTCGGGTGTTTCACCAGGCGGCAGCTGGTAGTCCACGCGCCAGATGCCGTGGGGTTCGCGGTGCATCAGGATGGTGTTGCCGGGGTTCCACTCGGGGTCAAAAAAGGCCAGGCGCTCGGTGGGGTAAGGGAGGTCAATCTGGATGTCGGCGATCACGAAAAATCCTTCGTAGGACGCGCCTTCCATTTGCAAATTCATCGCGCTGCGGATACCCGAGCGCCCCCCGTCGGCGGCCACCACCCAATCGCTCTCCAGATCGTATGGGCCTTCCGGGGTGTCGACTTCCAATTGTGCGAAACCGTCTTTTTGCACCACGGCGTTGACCTTGTTGCCCCAGCGAAAGTCGATCAGCGGCTGGGCTTTGCACGCATCGTGCAGGTACTCCTCCATGAACTGCTGCTGTACGTTGATGATCGGAAAAAACCGGTCATCGCTGTCGTGCGGTGCTTCCATGCGGAACACGCGTTGCCCCCGGTAATACGAATTGCCAAAGCGCCAAGGCAGGCCCCTTGCGGTCATGCGATGGTCCACGCCGACTTGCTGCAGGATTTCCATCGAACGGCGCGTGAAGCAAATCGCGCGGCTGCCTTGCGAGAACTGCAACTCGGCACTCAGCACCACGCTGGGCACGCCGTGGCGCGCGAGCTCAAGGGCCGTGACCATGCCGGCTGGGCCGGCGCCGACGATTACGACCTTTTGGCGGCCTTGCTTCGGGTGCGCCGAGGCCAGCCACGGCTTGAAAACCTCGTAGGTGTAGTAAATCGAAGGGCGCGCTTCGGTGCTGGGTGTGTGCATGGTGGGCTCGTTGTGGGGGTTCAGCGCGGGCGGGCGTGGGCAATCAGGCGGTCGAACAGGCCACTCAAGGTGGTTTGTTCTTTTTCGGTGAGGCAACCAAAAATGTCTTGGTTGCGCTGGTGGACCATGTCCATGGCGCGTTCAAACACTTCGCGCCCGGCGGGTGTCAGGGTCAACACCACGCCACGGCCGTCATCGGGGTGGTCGGCTTTGAGCACCAGGCCCTGATCGACCAAGGCCTGCGCTGCCCGGCTGGCCTGTCCTTTGTTCAGGTTGGCTTTGTCGGCCAGTTCCTTGACGGACAAAGGCTCAAAGGTGCCAACGGTCGTCAGGCACCGCCCATCGCTCATCGACAAACCCGTGCGCTGCGGATAGACCGACTGGCTGTCCATGTCGGTCAGCTTGTGCAGTTGGTGCAGGCGGTAGGTCAGCGTGCGGTCAAGGGGCTTGGACATTCGGCGCTTCGGTCTGAAGGGTGGAGAACGAAGGCCGATCTTAGTTTTATTTGGTTGCGCGCGCAACTAAGTAGAAACACCGATGGTTGTGCGCGCAACCAAGTGCCTGCCCGGTGGTCGGCGCTTGGGCGCCGGCCAAGCCGTCCTGGTTTAGAAGCGCTCGAGCTCCGGGTGCTTGATCGCGCCCGCCCGCACCAGCATGCGGCCGTATTCGGCGCAGCGGTTGAGTGTGGGAATGACCTTGCCCGGGTTGAGCAGGCTTTGCGGGTCAAAAGCGCGTTTGACGGCGAACATCTGCTCGTTCTCTGCCGCGCTGAACTGCACGCACATGCTGTTGACTTTCTCGATGCCCACGCCGTGTTCGCCGGTCACCGTGCCGCCCATGGCGACGCTGGTTTCCAGGATGTCGGCGCCAAACAGTTCGCAGCGGCGCAGCTGGTCCGGGTCGTTCGCATCGAACAGGATCAGCGGGTGCAGGTTGCCGTCGCCCGCGTGGAACACGTTCAGGCAGCGCAAGGCGTACTTTTCTTCCATCTCGGAAATCGCTTGCAGGATGTCGGCCAGCCGTTTGCGCGGGATGGTCGAGTCCATGCACATGTAGTCGGGGCTGATGCGCCCGGAGGCCGGAAAGGCGTTCTTGCGGCCGCTCCAGAACTTCAAGCGCTGGGCTTCGTCGCGGCTGACCGAAATGGCCGTGGCGCCACAGTTGCGCAGCACGGCGCTCATGCGGCCAATTTCTTCTTCGACCTCTTCGGGTGTGCCGTCGCTCTCGCACAGCAAAATCGCCGCCGCGCTCAGGTCGTAGCCCGCATGGACAAAGTCTTCCACCGCGATGGTCATGGGACCGTCCATCATTTCCAGGCCCGCCGGGATGATGCCCGCAGCGATGACAGCAGCCACCGCGTCACCGGCTTTGCGCACATCGTCAAAGCTGGCCATGATGCAGCGCGCCAGTTGGGGCTTGGGCACCAGCTTGACGGTGACTTCGGTGGTCACAGCCAGCATGCCTTCGCTGCCCACCAGCACGGCCAGCAGGTCGTAGCCCGGGGTGTCGAGCGCATCGCTGCCGAATTCAATCGGGTCGCCCTCGATGGTGAAGCCCTTCACCTTGAGCACGTTGTGCACCGTCAGACCGTATTTGAGGCAGTGCACGCCGCCCGAGTTTTCGGCCACGTTGCCCCCGATGGTGCAGGCGATCTGGCTGGACGGGTCGGGCGCGTAATACAGGCCGTAGGGCGCTGCCGCCTCGCTGATGGCCAGGTTGCGCACGCCGCACTGCACCACCGCCGTGCGGCTGACCGGGTCGACCGCCTTGATCTGGTTGAAGCGCGCCATGGACAGCGTCACACCCAGGCGGTGCGGCATGGCCCCGCCCGACAGGCCCGTGCCCGCGCCACGTGCCACCACCGGCACTTGCAAAGCGTGGCAGGCTTTGAGCACCGCCTGCACTTGCGCCTCGGTTTCGGGCAGGGCCACCACCAAGGGGCGCTCGCGGTAGGCGGTCAGGCCGTCGCACTCGTAAGGCGTGGTGTCCTCGGGGGTGTACAGGATGGCGTCTTGTGGCAGCACCCGGCCCAAGGCCTGCACCACGGCGCGTTGGCGCTGGGCACGTTCAGTGGCGGTCAGTTGCTGTGTTTCGTTGGGGGTGTGGGCGCTCATGGCGTGCAAAACCTTGGAATGAAGGCCTGAATGTACGCCCATGAGGGCTTTCATGGGCTGAATATTCTTTGATGGGCTTGTGAAAAGCGCACAGCACGGGCGCATGGCTGCGGGAGACTGCCCCTGCGGCCACAAGCAGTGGCTGGCTTGCGCACGCTGTCGCGGGCGGGGGCGCGCTTGCTCGGGGAGGGCTCAGGCCAGTGCTTTTTTCAGCCAGTCGGCAAAAGTGGCGCATTCCCAGCGCTCCATGGTGCCGGTGCGCCAGCACAAATAGTGGGCGTGGGGGCTGGGCACGCTGCGCTCGAACAGGCGCACCAGTTGCCCGCTCTCCAGCCAAGGGGCGCCCAGCTTGGTGCGGATCAGGCCCACGCCCAGGCCTTGGGCGGCAGCGTCGCACATCAGGCCGATGTCGTTGAAGGACGAGCCTTCGGTGGGTTCGGGCCAATCGAGGTCGTGCGCCGCAAACCAGGTGCGCCAGGGCTCCAGGGGGCTGCGCAGAAGGGATACGCCTTGCAGGTCTTCGGCGGTGGCAAAGGGGCCGTTTTCGCGCAACCAAGCCGGTGACGCCAAGGGGGTGACGTCGTCCTTGGCCAGGCACACGTGCTCCACATCCGAGTAGCGGCCCGTGCCAAAGCGCACCGTGAGGTCGGCGTCTTCGGCCACCACATCCAGCAAAGGAATGCTCACCTGCAGCGTGATGTCGATTTCGGGGTAGGCGTCTAAAAAATGCTTCAGGCGCGGCATGAGCACCGAGCGCGCAAAGGTGGGCGTGACCGCCAGACGCAGTTTGCGACGACCGGGCGTGTTGCTGGCGCTGGGAAAGCGCTGCAGCGACACCAGGCCCTCGCGCACATGGGCCAAGTATTCGATGCCTTCGGTGGTGAGTGAAAAATCCGCCCGTCCAAACAGCTTGGTGCCGATGATTTGCTCGAGCTGCTTGACGCGGTGGCTCACGGCGCTGGGTGTCACGCAAAGTTCTTCGGCCGCTTGGGTCACGCTGCGCAAACGCGCCAGTGCCTCAAAGGTCAAGAGACACTGGATGGGCGGGATGCGAGAGGCGGCGGACATTTGGAGTGGGTTAGAGACAGCGCTGAAGATCTGTCCCGCAAAGCTTAATCGGTTGGGGACAGCGCTGAAGATCTGTCCCGCAAAATAATTTATTTGAAAATCACGGTCTTATGGCCGTTGATCAGCACGCGGTGTTCGCTGTGCCACTTCACGGCGCGGGCCAGCACCTGGCTTTCGGTGTCGCGGCCAATCGTGGTCAGGTCTTCCACGGTCTTGCTGTGGTCCACGCGGGCCACGTCTTGCTCGATGATCGGGCCTTCGTCCAGATCGGCTGTCACATAGTGTGCAGTCGCGCCGATCAGCTTCACGCCCCGGTCGTGTGCCTGGTAGTAAGGCTTGGCGCCTTTGAAGCTGGGCAAAAAGCTGTGGTGGATGTTGATGGCGCGGCCTGCCAGTTTGCGGCACAGGTCGTCAGAGAGGATTTGCATGTAACGCGCCAGCACCACCAATTCGGCGCCTTCGGACTGGATGATCTCGTACTGACGGGCCTCGGCTTGGGCCTTGTTGTCCTTGCTGACCGGGATGTGGTGAAACGGCACGTTGTAGCTGGCCGCCAGTTGGTAGAACTCGCGGTGGTTGCTCACGATGGCGCGGATGTCCAAAGGCAGCAAGCCGCTTTTCCAGCGGAACAGCAGGTCGTTCAGGCAGTGGCCTTCCTTGCTGACCATGAGCACCGTGCGCATGGGCTGGGACGTGGCGTGCAGGTCCCATTTCATTTGAAAGGTCTGGGCAAAAACGCCCCACTGTGCATTCAAAGTCTCGCCATCGGCCAGAGCGCAAGCGAACTGCACGCGCATGAAAAACAGACCCGTATCGTGGTCGTTGTATTGGGCGGCTTCTTCGATATTGCCCCCACGCTCCAGCAAAAATCCTGAAACGGCATGCACGATGCCGGTGCGGTCAGGGCAGGAAAGGGTGAGGATGTAGGTGGTCGTCATGGCTTGAAGCTGCGGTGTTCGCTGTCACCTTCGTGAGGGTGGGCATGTTCGTTTTAACGTCCTATTGTAGGAGACCCCTATGGCTGGGGCAGGCCGGGTGTCGCGCCGGGGCGATGGGCTGAGCGTTTGCCCTTTAAACTGCTCGGCTTGATCGAACCCGAGGAGTTTTGCTGTGGCCCACACCGACCTGAACATGGACAACCAGTGGTTGCCTTTCACGCCCAACCGCACGTTCAAGCAAGACCCGCGCGTGTTTGTAGGTGCCGAGGGCATGCACTTCACCACCCACGATGGCAAAAAAGTCATCGATGGCATCTCCAGCCTGTGGTGCGTGGGTGCGGGTCACAACCGCCGCCCGATCAACGAAGCCATCAAAAAACAGCTGGACACGCTGGACTACGCCACGGCCTTTCAGGCCAGCAACGACAAGGCCTTCAAGGCGGCGCAGATGATCGCCGAGATGGCCCCCGGTGACCTGAACAAGGTGCTGTTTTGCAATTCGGGCTCCGAAGCCGCCGACACCGCCCTGAAAGTGGCTCTGGCCTACCACCGCGCACGTGGCGAAGGCCACCGCAATGTGTTCATTGGCCGTGAAAAGGGCTACCACGGGGTCAACTTTGGCGGCATGAGCGTGGGCGGCCTGCCTGCCAACCGCAAGGTGTATGGCGCGCAGCTGCTGCCGCGTGTGGACCACATGCGCTTCATCCACGACCCGGTCAACCACGCTTACATCCACCACGAAGAACCCGTGTGGGCCGAAGACCCCTTGTTGGAGCTGGAAAACCGCATTCTGGTGTTGCACGACCCGAGCAACATCGCCGCCGTGATCGTCGAGCCGATTGCCGGCAGCGCGGGCTGGTACATCCCGCCCCAAGGCTATGTGAAGCGTTTGCGCGAAATTTGTGACAAGCATGGCATCTTGCTGATTTTTGACGAGGTCATCACCGGCTTTGGCCGCTTGGGCGTGAACTTTGGGGCGGATTACTACGGTGTGGTGCCGGACATGCTGAACTTTGCCAAGGCCGTGACCAACGGCGTGATCCCGCTGGGTGGCGTGATCTGCCGTGACTTCATCTACGACGCCATGATGAACGCCAACTCACCGGCCCATGCGATCGAGTTTTTCCATGGCTACACCTATTCAGGCCACCCTGTGGCCTGCGCCGCGGCCATTGCCACGCTCGACTTGATGAAGGAAGAAAACCTGTTCGCTCGTGCGGGCCAGCAAGGCCGTGTTCTGGGCGATGCCATGCACAGTGCACTCAAGGGCTTGCCCCATGTGATCGGCATCCGCACGCTGGGTCTGGCCGGTGCGGTGGAGCTGGCCAGCATCCCGGGCACGCCCGGCAAGCGCGCCTACGACATCTTCATGGACTGTTTCCACCATGGCGTGTGGGTCCGTCCGGCTGGCGAAAACATCGTCATCTGCCCACCCTACATCGTGGAAGACGCGCACATCGACCAGATCGTGCAGACCGTGGCCGACAGCATCCGCAGGCATGCTTGAGCGGATGATCTGCGAAGCATGAGCGTGGCGCTTCGAGCGGCGCTGACCTTGCTGGTGGCGCTGATGGCCGCCCAGCTTTGTGTGGGGCTGCGCACCCCGATTCCTTGGATGTTGGGGCCATTGCTGGTCACGGCCGTGGCTTCGGTGTGGGGTGCACCCACCTACAGTGTGCCCTGGCTGCGCAACGCTGGGCAATGGGTGATTGGGGTGGTGCTGGGGCTGTATTTCACCCCGCAAGTGGGTGCCTTGGTGGTCAGCCTGTGGTGGGCCATTGCGCTGGCGGTGCTTTGGGCCTTGGTCCTGGGTGCCTTGTTTGACGCCTGGTTGCAACATCGTCACAGGGCTGACATGGCCCATTTGCCGCCCAAGGCTTGGCGGGCAACCACTTACTTTGCCAGTGCGATCGGCGGTGCGTCCGAAATGACCTTGCTGGCCGAGCGCCACGGCGCGCGCACCGATCTGGTGGCCGCCGCCCACAGTGTGCGCCTGGTGCTGGTGGTGTTGACCTTGCCTTTTGCCATGCAGTGGGCACAAAGCCACTGGGGTTTGCAGGTGGATGCGCGTTTGCTGCCCGGTCCGGTGGTGGCCCATGGGTGGGGTTTGTTGGGTTTGGCACTGGTCACGGGGGCGGGCGCCTTGGTCATGGTGGCTTTCAAGCGGACCAATCCCTGGTTCATGGGCGCTTTGCTGGTCTCGATGGGCTTGACGCTGTCAGGCGTGCATTGGTCGGCCGTGCCCACGGATTTGTCGAATGCCGCACAGTTGCTCATCGGCATCAGCCTGGGTGTGCGCTTTCAGCGTGAATTTGTGCACACCGCACCGCGTTGGCTCGCCACGGCGGCCTTGGGCGCTGTGGCCATGATGCTTTTGTCGCTGGGGTTTGGCCTGTTCTTGGCCCACAGCACGGGCTTGCACCCGGCCACCCTGATTTTGGGAACCTCTCCCGGTGGCATTGCCGAGATGGCCATCACCGCCAAGGTCTTGCAGTTGGGGGTGCCGGTGGTCACGACCTTTCAGGTCTGCCGTTTGGTGGCGGTGCTGATTTTGGTGGGGCCGATTTTCAAGTGGGTCGGCAGACACAAAAAAGCCGCCTGAAGGGCAGGCGGCTGATGATGCGTCGGGCGAAGATGCGGCTTTGACATGCGTCAGGCCCGCAAGTTCGGTGCACCCTGAGCGGAGCCGTCGTGTCAGTGCACCACGACCGGTTGCTGGGCCAAGCCGGTGTAGCCTTCGAGCGTGTCTTCGACTTCTTCCTGCGTCGGGGTGTGCTGCTGCCAGGCCTGGATTTGCTGTTGAAACATTTCAGCCCACGAGCCGTCCAGATACACCTCTTTGCCTGAGCGCTTGTCCACGATTTCAAAACCATGGCGTTCCAGCAGGGGTGGGCTGGTCACGGGGGCCGGTTCGGCAGGTGCGTTGGCCAACACATGCATCACGGCAAAGGTTTCGGATTCGTAGAGCAGGTTCATGCGTTCATTCTCCCTCAAGTTCTGCTCCACAAGTGGGGCTTTTCAGAACAACTTCAAGATGGTGTGGTTTTTTCTCCGGCAGGGGCCGAAGCGGGCAGTGGGGGCAAGGCTTCTTGGCCGCGCATCACCAAATCGATGTAGCTGCCGCTGACCTGGGTGATGCGGATGCGAACAGGCATCCAGGCGTGCTGTGCAGAGACCCAGAACTCGACTGTGGCGTCGAAGCGGTTGCGCGGCTGACACACCCATTTGAGGGTGGAGACGGCTTGTCCGTTCAGTTGCAGGGTTTCAGGCGCCCCCAGAGTCAACAGCCAAGGCAGAGCGTCCCGGATGGTGGCGGTTTGCAGCAGCAAACGCGTGCCGGGTTGGAAGCGCTGGGGCTCACCGGCCATGGCTGCGGCCAGTTGCACATACAGGCTGATCTGGTCTTGTGCACCCGCTTCGAGCACGGCCACCGGGGCGTTGTTGCTGAAGATCACCCGGTTTTGCATGCGGTCAAAGTGGGCGGCCCGCTCGTTGCGCCAGCTGTCCGAGAAACGGTTGGGGGCCAGGCCTGCGCTGGTGATGTCGCCCTGGCTGCGCCAGTGGCGGGTGCCCACCAAAAATGCCTTCACCGACAGGCCCAAGGCATAAGCCGTCTCGTTGTGCTGCCACCTCAATTCACCGCTGGCGTGGTAATTCAAGCCCTTGTCCTGGCCCGTCAGGCGGTAGCTCAACAAAACCGGGGGTGGCAGTGCGCCCAGCGGTATGGGCGGTAAAGCGGTGCTGGCTGTGTCGGCGGGGACTGCTGCAGATGCTGAGGATGCTTCGGGGACCAAAGGGCTGGCTGGCGCAGGACTGGCGCCGATTTCTTGTGCTTTTTCTGAAGCTGACAACGCGTCAGAGGCTGATGGCGTGGGCTCAGGTGTTGTTTGAGGTGTGGGCGCAGAGGTGGGCTCGGCCATGGCGCTGTCGTTGGCCATGGCCACATCGACGGGTGGGGCGGGCGGCGTTGCTGGTGTCGGGTCTGGTGCCGGTGCGGCTTTGGGCTCGGTCGCCACCCGGGTGCGAGCTTGGGGGGCAGCGGCTTGCACAGGCGAGAGTGTTGGCGCGGGTGTGGGCGGCACCCACCGGGTTTGCATGGGGGCGACGCGGATCGGTTCTGCCGTTTGCAGCCGCCACTCCAGCGTGCCGCTCAGGCCCAAGACCAAAGCCATGTGCACGGCCAGCACGGCAGCCACCAGCGACAGCGGTGGACGGCGCGATGGCTGCGCTGTCCCGATTGAGCTGGCTTTGGCGCTGGAATGTGCAGGCACCCGAGCCCTCCTGTTCAGCGGCTGCGCCAGCCCAGATCGGCCGACAGTTGCTGCGCGAATTGGCGCAAGCTTTGCGCAATTGGCCCGTCCCATGCGGTGTCGAGTGTGGCCGACGATCCCAGCGCCACCACGCCCAGCACCAAGTGCCCATCGGCGTCAAAGACCGGTGCACAAAACCCGGAAATGCCGGGCAGCAGCACGTTGACCACGCGGCCCAAGCCTTGTTGGCGGGTTTCTTTCACCATGGCCTGCAGTTGCGCCGGTGTGCTGGGCAAGTCACTGCGACCCAATTTGCGGGCCAATGCCAGCTCTTCTTCGATCATGGGCCCCGCTTTTTCGGCTGCGCCGCCATGGCTGTTGAAGGCGGTAAAGCAACGCCCCGTGGCCGATGACAGCAGGGGCATCACATCGCCCAAGCGCAAGCTGACCGGCATGGCCAAAGGTGTCTCTTGCCAGTGCACCAGGGTGGGCCCCCGGTTGCCCCAGACGGCCAGGGCCATGGTGTGGCCGGTGATCTCGATCAATGCGGGCAAGCGTTCGCGCGCCATCTTGACGGCGTCCAGCCGTGACAAGGTGGCCAGTCCCAAGCGCAAGGTGGCTGGGCCCAGCTCGTAGCGTGTGCTGGTGCTGTCTTGCACCACCAAACCCAGGCGCTGGAAACTGACCAGATATCGGTGGGCTTTGGCGGCGCTCATGTGGGCCGCAGCCGCCAGGTCACGCAACATCAACGGTCCGGGGGCTTGAGCCAACACATCCAGCAGCGCAAAACCCACCTCCACCGATTGGATACCGGCGCGTTCCTTGTCGCTGTCTTTGGATGGGATGGCCGTGCTCTCTGGGTTCATGTCGCCTAAAATCCGGTTTCGTTTAGTTAAATGGGTTTAACAATGCGTAACTTCTCGGTGGTGCACACTGTAGCCCATTGCGAACCGAACGGACTGATTCAAGATGAAACTGGCGACCTACAAAGACGGCTCACGCGACGGACAACTGGTGGTGGTCTCGCGCGACCTGAGCACCGCCCATTATGCGACCGGCATCGCCAGCAAAATGCAACAGCTGCTGGACGACTGGAACTTTCTGTCTCCCCAGTTGGAAGACCTGTACACCACCCTGAACCAGGGCAAAGCCCGCCACGCGTTTCCGTTTGACCCGGCGCAATGCATGGCGCCACTGCCCCGCGCCTACCAGTGGGCCGATGGTTCGGCCTACCTGAACCACGTGGAGCTCGTGCGTGCGGCGCGCAACTCCGAAGTGCCCAGCAGCTTTTACACCGACCCGCTGATGTACCAAGGCGGCAGCGATGATTTTCTGGGCCCCTGTGACCCGGTGGTGTGCGCCAGCGAAGCCTTTGGCATCGACTTCGAGGCTGAAATCGCCGTCATCACCGGCGACGTGCCCATGCAAACCAGCGCCGAAGATGCCATCGAAGGCGTGCGCCTCATCATGCTCGCCAACGACGTGAGCTTGCGCAACCTGATCCCGAACGAATTGGCCAAAGGGTTTGGATTCTTCCAGAGCAAACCCGCCACCGCCTTCAGCCCCGTGGCCATCACGCCCGACGAGTTGGGCGACGCCTGGCATGGCGGCCGCGTGCACCTGACGCTGCAATCCACTTGGAACGGCCGCAAAGTCGGCATGTGCGAAGCGGGGCCCGAAATGACCTTCCACTTTGGTCAGCTGATCGCCCACATCTGCAAGACGCGCAATGTGCGCGCCGGCTCCATCGTGGGCAGCGGCACCGTGAGCAACAAGAGCGTGGAAGTGAATGGCCAACCCGCGTGGCCCAAGGGTTACAGCTGCATCGCTGAAAAACGCGCGATTGAAACCATCCTGGATGGCCAACCCAGCACCGAATTCATGAAATACGGCGACACCATCCGCATCGAGATGAAGGGCTTGACTGGCGAGAGTGTGTTCGGGGCGATCGAGCAAGAAGTGGTGCCGCTCGAGCGCTGAAACCAGCACGGCCCGCATCCTTCGGGATCGGCGCTCACCGACACGCAGCGTGGAGCGACCGATCCGAGATGGGCGGTCCTGGGCCCGCGCCATCGTCCAAAGTGATGTGGCTTAGCCGCCCAGCTTCTTCATCAGCAGTGCGTTCACTTGCCCCGGATTGGCTTTGCCCTTGCTGGCCTTCATGATGGGGCCGACCAAACCGTTCAAGGCTTTGGCGTTGCCGGCCTTGAACTCTTCCACGTTTTTGGGGTTAGCGGCCAGCACCTCATCGATGATTTTTTCCAACTCGCTGCTGTCGTTCATCTGCTTGAGGCCTTTGGCTTCGATGAGGGCGTCAACATCGCCTTCTTGATTCCACAGGCCATCAAACACCTGACGCGCCGCGTTGTTGCTGATGGTGTTGTCGCTGATGCGGCCAATCAAAGCAGCCAGTTGTGCGGCGCTCACCGGTGCTTGCTCGATGGCCATGTCGCTGGCATTGAGCCGGCGTGAGACCTCGCCCATGATCCAGTTGCTGGCCAGTTTGGCCTGGCCGCAGGCTTTGGCCACAGCTTCAAAGTAAGCGGCGATCGCCTTGCTTTGCGTCAGTTGCGTGGCGTCGTATTCGGGCAGCGCGTAGTCACGCACAAAACGCTCGGCCATCACGCGGGGCAGCTCGGCCATCTCGCCTTTCACGCGCGCGACCCAGTCACGGCCGATCACCAGGGGCGGCAGATCCGGGTCGGGGAAATAGCGGTAGTCGGCGGCGTCTTCCTTGGTGCGCATGGCGCGGGTTTCGCCCGTGTCGGGGTTGAAAAGCACGGTGGCTTGCTGGATGGCATGGCCGTCTTCGATCTGGTCGATCTGCCAACGCACTTCGTAGTCGATGGCCTGCTGCATGAACTTGAAGCTGTTCAGGTTCTTGATTTCGCGGCGCGTGCCCAGGGGGGCCCCAGGTTTGCGCACCGACACGTTGGCGTCGCATCGGAACGAGCCTTCTTGCATGTTGCCGTCGCAAATGCCGATCCAGGTGACGATCTTGTGCAGCTCCTTGGCGTAGGCCACCGCTTCTTCGCTGCTGCGCATGTCGGGCTGGGTCACGATTTCCAAGAGCGGTGTGCCAGCGCGGTTGAGGTCGATGCCACTTTGGCCAATGAAATCCTCGTGCAGCGATTTGCCCGCGTCTTCTTCGAGGTGGGCGCGCTCCAGGCGCACGGTTTTGCGCACCGTCTCTTTGCCTTCTTCCAGGAAGAACGACACCTCGCCGCCTTGCACCACCGGGATCTCGAACTGGCTGATTTGGTAGCCCTTGGGCAGGTCGGGGTAGAAGTAGTTTTTGCGCGCAAAGACGCTGCGCTCGGCAATGTGCGCGTTGATGGCCAGGCCAAACTCAATGGCGCGTTCGACCGCGCCGATGTTCATCACCGGCAGTGTGCCGGGCAGGGCCATGTCCACCGCGCAGGCTTGCGTGTTGGGCTCGGCACCAAAGGCCACCGAGGCGCGGCTGAAAATTTTGCTTTGGGTCGAGAGTTGGGCGTGGGTTTCGAAGCCGATGACGACTTCGTAGCCTTGGACGAGTTTAGGTGCAGTCATTTAAACGCCCTCCGGCTTGCGAAGGTGGAAATCGGTGGCTTGTTGCAGGCGGTGTGCAGCGTTCAGCAGCTGGGCTTCTTTGAAGTAGTTGCCGATCAGTTGCAGGCCCACGGGCATGCCGCCCGCGCCAAAGCCGGCGGGCACGCTCATGCCGGGCAGGCCTGCCAGCGAAGCGGGCAGGGTGAAGATGTCGGCCAGGTAGTCGGCCACCGGGTCGTTGGCGTTCTCGCCAAACTTCCAAGCCACCGATGGGGCCACGGGGCCGGCGATCACATCGCATTCTTTGAACGCGTTTTGGAAGTCGTCGGCGATCATGCGCCGGATTTTTTGCGCCTGCAGGTAGTAGGCGTCGTAGTACCCGTGCGAGAGCACGTAGGCGCCGGTCATGATGCGGCGTTTGACCTCGTTGCCAAAGCCTTCGGCGCGGGACTTTTTGTACATGTCCACCAGGTCCACATAGTCGTTGGCGCGGTGACCGAACTTCACGCCATCGAAGCGGCTGAGGTTGGAGCTGGCCTCGGCGGGGGCAATGATGTAGTACACCGGAATCGACAACTCGGTGCGCGGCAGGCTGATGGGCACGAGTTTTGCGCCCAGCTTTTCGTATTCGCGCAAAGCGCCATCCACCGCAGCGCGCACATCGGCGTGCAGCCCTTCGCCAAAGAATTCTTTCGGAATGCCAATGCGCAGGCCTTCGAGCGAGTTGTTCAAGGAGGCGGTGAAATTTTCGGCAGCCACGTCCAGCGAGGTGGAATCGCGGTCGAGGTCCGGGCCGCACATGGCGCTGAGCAGCAAGGCGCAGTCTTCGGCGCTGCGGGCCATGGGACCGGCCTGGTCCAAGCTGGAGGCGTAGGCGATCATGCCGTAGCGAGAGGCGCGGCCATAGGTGGGCTTGATGCCAGTGATGCCGCAAAAGCTGGCAGGCTGGCGGATCGAGCCACCGGTGTCGGTGCCGGTCGCAGCGGGCGCCAGGCCGGCGGCCACGGCGGCGGCGCTGCCACCCGATGAGCCGCCGGGCACGCGGGCCGTGTCCCAGGGGTTTTGCACCGGGCCGAAGGCTGAGTTTTCGTTGGCCGAGCCCATGGCGAACTCGTCGCAGTTGAGCTTGCCCAATGTGACCATGCCTGCGGAGCGAAGGCGCTGTACGACGGTGGCGTCAAACGGCGAGCGGTAGCCGCTCAGGATTTTGGAGCCCGCTGTGGTGGCGAAATCCCGCGTCACGAACACGTCTTTGTGCGCCACCGGAACGCCTTCTAAGGGGCCTGCCGTGCCGCCAGCAATTTTGGCGTCGGATGCGCGGGCTTGGGCCAGCGTCACTTCGCTGTCGATGTCCAGAAAGGCGTTGTGCGGGTTGCCGCCCATGCGGGCCAAAAAGCGCGTGGCCACTTCGACGGCGCTGACTTCTTGGGTCTGTAACAGGGATGCCAACGCTTTCACGCTGAGGTTGTGCAGGTCACTCATGGCTTACTCGATGACTTTGGGGACCAAGAACAGCCCGCGCTCGACGGCAGGGGCGCTTTGCTGGTTCAGTTCGCGCTGGTTGGGCTCGCTGGCCACGTCGGGGCGCAGGCGCAGCGTGATGTCCTGGATGGCTGCAACGGGGTGGGCCATGGGGGTGATGCCGGTGGTGTCCACCGCCTGCATTGCTTTGACCATGCCGAAGAAGCCATTGATCTGTGTGAGCATGCGCTCGCTTTCGTCGGGCTTGAGCTCCAGCCGGGCCAGGTTGGCGATGCGGGCAATATCCTGCGGGGTCAGGGACATGGTTTGAAAAGAGTTGTAAAGGACGTTTTTTCCGGTCCAAACGGGGTTGCTGCGCACCTGTTTTACCGGGGGATCGGGTATTATCCTGCGTTTGGTACCGACCTCTGCGCATCCACTGCGCTCGCCTGGACGGCACCCCTGATTTGACAGCCGCGCTTACCCCAGATCTGCCACCCAGGCGCTTGGTGTATGGCGCGTCAAAGGACTTCGAATGTTTTCTTCTTTTCGCCGTTATTTTTCCAGTGACCTGGCCATTGACCTGGGCACCGCCAACACCCTGATTTTTGTGCGTGACAAGGGCATCGTGCTGGACGAGCCCTCGGTGGTGGCCATTCGCCACGAAGGTGGCCCCCAAGGCAAAAAGACCTTGCAGGCTGTGGGCCACGAGGCCAAGGCCATGCTGGGCAAGGTGCCCGGCAACATCGAAGCCATTCGCCCCATGAAGGACGGTGTGATCGCCGACTTCACCGTGACCGAGCAGATGCTCAAACAGTTCATCCGCATGGTGCACCCCCGCAGCACGTTCCGCCCCAGCCCCCGCATCATCATTTGCGTGCCTTGCGGCTCCACCCAGGTGGAGCGCCGCGCCATCCGCGAATCGGCCCTGGGTGCAGGCGCTTCGGAGGTGTACCTGATCGAAGAACCCATGGCCGCCGCCATTGGCGCGGGCTTGCCCGTGTCGGCCGCTTCGGGCTCCATGGTGGTGGACATCGGCGGCGGCACCACCGAGGTCGGCGTGATCTCGCTGGGCGGCATGGTTTACAAGGGCAGTGTGCGCGTGGGCGGCGACAAATTCGACGAAGCCATCATCAGCTACATCCGCCGCAACTACGGCATGCTGATCGGTGAGCCCACCGCCGAAGCCATCAAAAAGACCATCGGCTCGGCCTTTCCGGGCAGCGAAGTCAAAGAGATGGAAGTCAAGGGCCGCAACCTGTCTGAAGGCGTGCCGCGCAGCTTCACCATCAGTTCCAACGAAATCCTCGAAGCCCTGACCGATCCGCTCAACCAGATCGTGTCGGCTGTCAAAACCGCTCTTGAGCACACCCCGCCTGAGTTGGGGGCCGACATCGCCGAACGCGGCATGATGTTGACCGGTGGCGGCGCTTTGCTGCGCGACCTGGACCGTTTGCTGGCCGAAGAAACCGGCTTGCCGGTGCTGGTGGCCGAAGACCCGCTGACCTGCGTGGCCCGTGGTTGTGGCATGGCGCTTGAGCGCATGGACCAGTTGGGCAGCATCTTCACCAGCGAATAAGGCTTGTTTCGGGCAGTCAGCCATCGCTCAACGACCCCGCCTTTTCCCAACTGAATCCGGCGCAACACTTTCATGGCTCTGGATACCTTTGAACGCAGTGCTCCGCCGATCTTTCGGCAGGGCTTGTCTGCGACTTCCAAACTGGTGCTGCTGTCCTTGCTGTCCATTTTGTTGATGGCCTCGGACCACCGTTTTCAGATCTCGCAACCCCTGCGATCGGGCGTTGCCGTTCTGCTGGCCCCTTTGCAATGGCTCTCTCTTCAACCCGGGCGTGCACTGAGCGGTTTGGGTCAATACTTTGGCGATTTGGAAGCCGCGCAGGATGCTGCCCAAACCTTCCAGACCCGCACCATTGCCCAAGCCAAGCGCCTGCAGCAAGTCGAACAGCTGACCCAGGAAAACACCCAGTTGCGTGAGCTGCTGGATTTGCGCGAGCAAATGGCAGGACCGTCGAAGGCCGTCGAGGTGCTCTACGACTCGGCAGACCCTTACACCGACCGCATCGTGGTGGACCGAGGGCAAGTCGCGGGCATCGTGCAAGGCTCGGCGGTCATTGATGTGGGTGGCGTGGTGGGGCAAGTCACGCGTGTGTACCCCTTGGTCAGCGAGGTGACACTGCTGACCGACCGAGGCCAAAGCATTCCGGTCATGAACGCGCGCACCGGCAGTCGCCATGTGGCCGTGGGCAATCCGGCTATACCGGGTGGTGCATTGGAGCTGAAGTTCGTCCCTTCAGGAACAGATGTCAAGCCCGGTGATTTGCTCACCACCAGTGGCATTGATGGTGTGTACCCCCCGGGTTTGCATGTGGGACAAGTCAGCCAGATTGACCGCCGTGTGGACTCTTCATTTGCGCGCGTGCATGCCACCCCGTCAGCCCAACCGCGAGGGCGCCATTTGTTGGTGTTGATGCCGGTGAAAGACTGGCCCACTGTGCCCACGGCAGCGCCAGAGCCCAAGCGCAGCGGCAAAGGCCGACCCGCTGCCGCTGCCCCATCAGGAGGCAAACCATGATCATGCCCGCAGGGCGCCCCTTGCTCTTGCCCGCCAACCCCCGTTTCATCGCCTTCACGGTGGTGGTGGGCTTGCTGTTGAACATGCTGTTGGGACTGGTTGGCTGGCGTTGGCTGCCCGATGTGCTGGCCATTGTGGTGGTGTTTTGGAATGTTTACCAGCCGCGGCGTGTGGGGGTGGTGTTGGCGTTTGTACTGGGTTTGGCCCTCGATGTGCACGAGTCGGCTTTGCTGGGGCAAAACGCCTTGTCCTATGTCGTGCTCAGCAGTTTGGCGCTGGCGGTTCAGCGTCGGCTGTTGTGGTTTCCATTGCGCGAACAAACTCTGCAGATCGTGCCCTTGTTTTTGGTGGCGGCCTTGTTCGAGTGGGCCACCCGCCTGATCGTTCACGATGTCTGGCCGCACTGGAGCCAGCTGCTGGCGCCATTTCTTCAGGCCGCCTTGTGGCCCTTGGTGGGGGCCTTGTTGCTCGCGCCACAGCGGCGTGCGTTTGACCCTGACAACATCCGTCCTCTTTGACCATGTCACTGCGGCTGCCCTCCCTTACCGAGTTGCGCGACAGCCAGGCCGACCTGCAACGGTTTCGCGCTCGGGTGGCGGTGGTGCAGGTGGTGGTGTTGGTGTGCTTTTTGTTGCTGGTTGCCCGACTGTCTTATTTGCAGATCGTGCGGCACGAGGATTTGCACGAGCAAGCCGAAAGCAACCGCACGGCCGTCATCCCGACGGTGCCGCCACGCGGCACCATCCTGGACCGCAATGGCGTTGTGCTGGCCAGCAACTACTCGGCCTACACCCTGGAAATCACGCCCTCGCGGGTGTCCGACTTGGACGCCACGATCGACGCTTTGTCGGAGGTGGTCGAGATTCAGGGCAAGGATCGCCGCAGGTTCAAACGCTTGCGCGAGGACTCGCGCAGTTTTGACTCTTTGCCCATCCGCACCCGATTGAGTGACGAAGAGGTGGCGCGTTTCAGCGCTCAGAGCTACCGCTTTCCGGGTGTGGACATCAAGGCCCGCCTTTTTCGACAATACCCTTACGGCGAATTGGCCAGCCACGTGGTGGGCTACATCGGCCGCATCAACGCCAAAGAAAAAGAGCGCATCGAAGAAGACGACGATGCGGGCAATTACCGGGGCACCGAGTACATCGGCAAACTGGGTGTGGAGCAGCGCTACGAGCGTGAGTTGCATGGCATCACCGGGGTGAACCGGGTGGAGACTTCGGCCGGAGGCCGCGCCACCCGCAGCCTGTCCAGCCGCTTGGCCACACCGGGGCAAAACGTGGTGTTGTCGATCGACATTCAGTTGCAAAAAATGGTGGAGGACTTGTTCGGTGATCGGCGCGGTGCATTGGTCGCGCTGGATCCCAACTCGGGCGAGGTGCTGGCCTTTGTCAGCAAGCCCACCTTCGACCCCAATTTATTTGTCGACGGCATTGACGTCGAAAACTGGCAAAAGCTCAACGAGTCGATCGACAAACCCTTGCTCAACCGGGCCTTGCGAGGCACCTACCCGCCAGGCTCGACCTACAAACCCTTCATGGCCATGGCTGCTTTGTCCACGGGCAAGCGCAGCGCCAACACCATCATCAACGATGCAGGTTCATGGACCTATGGAGGCCACACCTTCCGCAGCCATGGCGACAGCGGCCTCGGGCCTGTGGACATGGTGCGCTCCATCGTGCTGTCCAGCAATGTGTATTACTACTCGCTGGCCAACGAAATGGGGGTGGACGCGATCCACGACTTCATGAGGCCGCTGGGCTTTGGCCAACTCACCGGCATTGATTTGCCGGGCGAAGTGCGTGGCATCTTGCCCAGCACCGAATGGAAGCGCAACTATTACAAAAAGCCCGAGCAAAAGAAATGGTACGGCGGTGAAACCATCTCCTTGGGCATTGGCCAGGGTTACAACACCTTCACCATGTTGCAGTTGGCTTCCGCTACGGCCACTCTGGCCAATGGTGGGGTGCAGTTCAAACCCCGAGTGGTCACGGCCACCCAAGATGCATTGACCCACGCACAATCTCAAGTCAATGCCGCCGAGCCTGTTGACTTGGGTTTCAAGCCCGAGCACATGGAGGTCATTCGCAACGGCTTGGTGGGTGTGGTCACCTCTGGCACTTCGGCCCGTGTGTTTGCCGGGGTCGGTTACACCAGCGCTGGCAAAACCGGCACAGCCCAGGCCGTGACCATCGGCCAAAAAGAAAAATACAACGCTGCCAATTTGTCCGAATACCAGCGCGACCATGCCCTGTACATGGCCTATGCGCCAGCCGAAAAGCCCCAAATTGCGGTCGCTGTGGTGGTCGAAAATGCCGGCTTTGGCGCAGCCTCAGCCGCCCCCATTGCCCGACGCGTGTTTGATTACTGGCTGCTCGGGCAATACCCCAGCGAAGACGACATGGCCGCCACCCAAAAAGGCCAAACTGCGAGCCCGATTGGCAAACCGCGCACCAAGCAAGACGTGCCCTTGGAAGGCCGAAAGCTCAATTCAGTCAACTGAGTTCACGCAGCAGGGTGTCGGTGTGGCCAGCTTTGCGCAAGAGATTGGCCAGGACAAGTCCGACAGGCTCATGGTCTTCAAGAACGACGGGCCCACCAACATGAAAGTCAGCAGCAAGAGGGTGGCCGAAGCCAAGGTGCGCTCCGTGCCCTTCAGCTCGCGTACACCGTGCTCAGGTCGGCAAAGCCTTTGACTTCAATCGGATTGCCAAACGGGTCCATGAAGAACATGGTCCATTGCTCGCCCGCTTGGCCTGCAAAGCGCAGATGCGGTGCAACCACAAACTGGGTATTGGCCGCTTGCAGTCTGTCGGCCAGCGCTTGCCAATCGTTTTTTTGCAAAACCAAACCAAAGTGCGGCATGGGTACCAGGTGCTCGCCGACATGGCCCGTCAGGGTGGTTTTGAAGGGTTCGCCCAGATGCAAAGAAATTTGGTGCGAGAAAAAGTCAAAATCCACCCAAGTGTCGGTGGAGCGGCCCTCTTGGCAGCCGAGAACACCGCCATAAAAGCGGCGCGCCTCGTCCAAGTCGGTGACATGAAAAGCAAAATGAAAAAGGCTGTGCATGCCCGAAAGCATATCAGCCCGTCAGGCGCAGGGACAGCCGGAAGAACCCGAATGCATCCACCCGCCTGGACTGAGCGCCAGCAAGCGCTCAGGTCTGCGAGGGGTCTGCCGCCATCGCGTCAAATTTTTTGAAGTACTGCTTGGCCATGGCCACCAGTTGCGCGTCAGAGGGGTGATCGCTGGCGATGCTGTCGACAACAGCCGCTGCAATGCTTTTTTGGTGGCGGGTGCACCAATCTCGGAATTCATTGCGCGCCAAGCCTGGTCCCGTCAACAGCACTTCCCGTGCGCCCGCCAGCGCTTTGGCCACCTCGGCATAAAAGGCCGCGGTGTCACCGGCTTTGCCTTGGTGTTTGTGGTGGCTGCGCGCTGGGATGCGCTGGGCTTCAACGTGCTCACGGTCAAACATGACCACATGGGCTTCTTGGTGGTCCATCCAGACGACCGCATGAAAAGTGCTCATCAAAATCCTTGGTGAAAAAATCAACGGCGCTGCTCGGCCTCAGTCTGGCAATCGATGCAACGTTTGGCGGTCGGGTAAGCGTTCAGGCGTTCAGTCGGGATGGTCACGCCGCAGTCGGTGCAATGGCCATAGGTGCCCACATCCATGCGCTCCAGTGCGGCTGCGATGTCTCCCAACTCTGCCGTTTCGTGTTCGTTCATGGCGAACTCGTCGTTGCGCTCGGAAATGGCCTGGGCCCGGTCGTCAAAACTGCGCACATCGTGCTCCGCCGCCATGTCTGCGCGTGAGACCACGCCACCGCGCTCTTGGGCGATGCGCTGCAACAGTTGCGTGCGCTCACGCAAGAGGCGCTCGCGGTGGGCGGAGAGGGAAGGGGTGTGGGATGAAGTCATGGCTTCATCCTAGGCGCCTGGGTGGACGCGGTATTGATGTGGGTCAACCCCCGCTGCCGCGTGGCGACTGCCACGGGCCGGGGTGGATGCGCATCAAGTGCTCAAACGAACAGACTCAGCTTTTGGCTTTCATGCGCGCCATCATCAAATCCATATTGGCTTTGCGGTCGGCGTTGACTTTTTGCATGTGGGGGCGCTCGCCCATCATCTTGAGGTAGTCACGCACCGGCAATTCGGCCAAAAAGTCTTTGCCGTAAATCAGCTTGGTGGCGCCAGACACCAAGGGAAGGTGCGTCACGGCGGCGCAGTCAGCCAGCGTCAGGCTGTCGCCCGCCACAAAGGGCGAAAACTTGGCCAGCTTGGCAAAGGCGGCGACGTTCTTTTCGAGCTGCGCGCCCACTTTTTCTTTCACCGAGTCGCTCACCTTGCCGCCAAAAAAGGCTTCGGGGTACAAATTGCGCGCGACCAGCTCCAGGTGCAGGTCCAGAAACAGCGCCAACTCACGCACCTTGGCGGCGGCAAATGGATCGGCAGGGATCAAGGGGTTTTGAGGATACTTTTGTTCGATGTATTCGAGCATCACGGCCGACTCGCACATCGCGCCATCGGGTGTCTTGAGGTAAGGCACTTTACCCAAGGGGCTGGCGGCAGCGTCGGTGGCACCGACCCAGGCCAGTTCTTCTTCAAATGGCACGCCCTTTTCGAGCAGGGCGAACTTGACTTTGTTGTGGTAGTTGCTGGCTGCAAAGCCGCAGAGTGTGAGCATGGGGGTCTCCAATTAAGTAGGTAAAACACAGATTAGCCTATGGCGCTGAACTGACGAGTCACCAATATGCCTGTAAGGTCCGTATCAAGACGCCCCTCCAAAATCTTGCTACTCTTTATTCGGAGCCCGTATGTTGGAGCGACTTGTATACCGCTCACAAGCCACCCACAAACTTGGTAGCCTGCATTTGTTCAATTTGCTGGTGCAGTGCCGCAAACGAAACCTGAGCCTGGGCATCACGGGGCATTTGCTCTACACCGAGGAAATCTTTGTTCAGTGCATCGAAGGCCCCTCTGGCTCGATCGATGCTTTGTGGAAAAGCCTCCAACGCGATGAGCGGCATCACGGTTTAGAACTGTTGGCGCGAGGCCCCATCACCCATCGGCAGTTTGCAGATTGGGCCATGGCCTTTTCGTCCTATGCGCACTACGATAAATACGACATTCCCGGTTTTTTCCCGGTGGATGCCCAAGGCATGTCCAGTGCGGCTGACCGATGCGGACAGTGGGCAACCGACCAATTTTCAGATGAAAAAGCCGAAACAACCATCTGAAGAGACGGGTGCATTGACAGTTTGTGTCCATAGGCCTCAACCTTCGATGCGATAATTATCGTTATGTTCAATCTGCAATCCCTGCGCAACGCCCACCGCCTCACCCGCCTCGTGCTGGTCTGGTTTGCGTTGTTTGTGGGGGTGGCCGTGGCTTCGCCGCTGGTCAACCCAGAGGGTGTGCAACTGGTGTGCACCACCGCGGGCAGCGTCAAGTTGCTCCAGCTCGATGCCGATGGTGAGGAAGCGCAAGGCAGCCACCACGGCTTGCACTGCCCCCTGTGTTTGCCGGTGGCCGCACCCCCGGTGGTCTCGGTTTCAGCGCCAGTCTATGTCGGGCTGTCTCATGCGCTGCGTCCTATAGAGCAGGGCCGGCTGGCTTCGCTCATCGGCCTGCCTTGGCAGGCCCGCGCTCCACCCACTTTTTCTTGATCACGGCAGCTGTTTGACGGCCAAGTGCGGCGTGCCCGCATGAGCCGCCCGCACTGTCCGCGATCCGATGGGCTGTCGTTCAAGCGGCGCCATACCCTTTCCCCTTGTGTCTTTTTTAAACTGGAGTTCGCCATGAAACGCGTTGTTGTCTCTTTTGCCGTCCTGATGTCGGCCTTGTTCAGCCAGGCCCAAGCCCAAGTCACTGTCAAAGACGCCTGGGTGCGTGCCACCGTGGCGCAGCAAAAAGCCACAGGTGCTTTCATGCAACTGCAGTCCAGCCAAGACGCCAAGTTGATCTCGGCCCAGTCGCCGGTGGCGGGTGTGGTGGAGGTGCACGAAATGGCCATGGATGGCGGCGTCATGAAAATGCGTGCCGTGCCCAGCCTGGCCTTGCCTGCCGGCAAAGCGGTGGACCTCAAGCCTGGCGGTTACCACGTCATGCTGATGGACCTGAAGGGCCAGGTCAAAGACGGTGACACCGTGCCCGTGACCCTGGTGGTTGAAGGCAAAGACGGCAAGCGCCAGAACATCGAAATCAAGGCCTCTGCACGCATGGCCGCCGCACCCGCCATGAAGCAGGGCGACGGCCACATGCACAAGCATTGATTCCTTGACTTTTTTCTGATCCATCCATGACCTGGACTTCAGCCCAACTGCGCAGGCTCAGCCTGTGGCTGCTGTGCGCGATGCTGCTGGCGGCTTTGGCCCCCACGGTCTCGCGTGCGCGGGCCTGGAGCCAGGGCAGCGCCGTGCCTTGGATGGTGGTGTGCACCAGTGACGGCAGACTACAGACAGTATTCAACCAGCAGGGCAATACACAGAGCGACGAAGGTTCTGTGCCAGACGCGTCCATGCTCGACCATTGCGCCTTGTGCGTGTTGGCCAGCGACCGCATGGCGCCGCCGCCCAACCCTGTGTCGTGGCAGGCAATGCCACAAGCGCCGCCCTTGTTGGCGCAATTGGATCCACGCATTCCTCAAGCAGTCCTGCACTGGACGGTCCACTCCCGCGCCCCACCTGTCCACGCCTGATTTCAGCCGTGGCAGGCCGGGCACATGCCCGACTGCTGTTTGCCAGATGTCCGCTTCTCATCGCGGGCACTGGCCAATTCAGTGCGGAGCATCGTGTGAAATTTTTGAATCCAATCCCAGTGGGTGAGCCCATCGAAGTTAAGCGCGGTCAATGCTTGTTGACCGCAGGTGGCGTAGGCCCAGTATGGCGGGTGACTGAGGGTGTCTTTAAATTAGAGCGCCAAGGCCAAGACGGTCCAATTCTGGTGCAGCTGGCCCAAGCCGGTGACCTGATCGGCGTGGAGGCCTTGTGTGCCGAGCCTTATGCCTTCACGTCCGTGGCCTTGGTGAATGCCCAAGCGGTACCCCACCCGGTGAGCCAAGATCTGGACCGCTACACCACCATGACGCAGGGCTTCATGCAGCAGCAACGCCAAACCTGCGACATGCACCGTTTGCGCACCGGCCCCATCGTGCAGCGCCTGGCCTATTTGTTGACGGTGTTGGGCAAGCAGGCCGATGGCCGTGTGTTGACCGTGCAGCGCAAAGAACTGCCCACACTCAAGGAAATGGCCCGCGTGGTCGACTCCACCTTCGAGACGGTGTGCCGCGAACTCAACACTTTGCTGCCCGAACGCAAGCAGCCTCGCCTGCGCGTGCCCAGTGTGTGGGCGGTGGGCCAGCCCTTTGCCATGGTGGCCTGAAAGCAAGACATGCAACAGGTGATTTTTAAACGCTGGCAAAGCGCCCCAAAAACTGGCTTCGGCTTGAACTTTACGGCAGGCGGTTTGTTCCTGGGGCTGGTCGTCCTGGCGCTGTTGGGTATGGGCTCTGCGCACGCGCACGACTTTCGCCAAGGCGATGTGGTCATGGACCACCCCTACGCCACGCCCACCTTGGCAGGCACCACCACCGGCGCGGTGTATTTCAAGTCGATCCGCAACAAAGGCAAAACGCCTGACCGCCTGCTGTCGGCCCGCACCGCTGTGGCTGCGCGGGTCGAAATCCACCACATGCAGATGGACGGCAACGTCATGCGCATGCGCCAAGTGCCCACTTTGGAGTTGCCCGCGCAAACCGAAGTGTCCTTGCGGCACGGCGGCGCAGGCACGCACCACCTGATGCTGCTGGACATGGCCAAACCCCTCAAAGACGGTGACCGCTTCGATCTGGAGCTGGTCTTTGAAAAAGCAGGCACCCGGCGTGTGAACGTCTGGGTGCAAACACCGCGAGCAGGTGCACCTGCGCACAAGCATTGATTTTTGAACTGGAGAACACGATGAAAAATCTTTTCACCCTGACGGCATTGGCCTTGACCGTGAGCGCCTGCAGCACCCTGCCCAGCCCACCCACTTCCCAAGCAGTTGAGCTGAAGTTTGCCGCCCAAATCAACGGCCAGCCCTTTGCCTGCGGCCAGCGCTACGAAGGCGTGGGCAGCACGCGTTCGACCATCACGCCCAGCGACTTTCGCATGTACGTGAGCGAGGTCAAGCTGGTGCGCCAAGACGGCAGCACCGTACCCGTGCAACTTGCGCAAGACGGCGTGTGGCAACAGCAATCGGTGGCGCTGCTGGACTTTGAAAACGGCGCAGGCCCTTGCCGCAATGGCACTGAAGCCACCAACACCAGCGTGCGTGGTCAAGTGCCTGCGGGTGAGTACACCGGGGTGGAACTCACCGTGGGCGTGCCCTTTGCACAAAACCACCAAGACCCCACGGTCGCCCCCGCGCCGCTCAACTCCACAGCCATGTTCTGGAACTGGCAAGGCGGCTACAAGTTCATCAAGTTCGACACCGCCAGCAGCGGCATCAGCACAGACAAACCCGCAGCAGCCAACGCCATGGGCCCGGTCACGCGCTACTCGGTGCATCTGGGCAGCACGGCATGCGCGGGCGAGAGCAAAACCCAAGCCCCCAGCGCTTGCCAAAACCCCAACCGCATGACGGTGCGTTTCGATGGCTTTGACCTTCGCAAAAACACCGTGGTGGCCGACATGGGCGCGGTGCTGGCACAGGCCAATGTGGACGTCAACGCCAAAGGCACATCGCCCGGCTGCATGAGCTTCCCCAAAGACGGCGACTGCTCACCTGTGATGCAGGCGCTGGGCCTGGCCTATGACGGCGTGGCCGCTGCAGGCCCTCAACGACTTTTGTCCAAGCGCTGATCTGCACCCCAGAGCTCGGCCATGAACCCTTTGCGCAAAACCCTGAGCACCTGCCTGCTGGCCTTGGCCGGCTGGGCTGTGCTCACGGGCAGCTCCACAGACGTTTTTCATTGGGACTTGCCTGCCTGGGTGCCACGCCCTGTGGTGCCCGCAGACAATCCGATGAGTGCGGCCAAGGTCGAGCTGGGGCGGCACCTGTTTTACGACCAACGCCTGTCGGCTGACAACAGCATGTCGTGCGCCACCTGCCACCACCAGGACAAAGCCTTCACCGATGGTCTGGCCGTGGCCAAAGGCGTGACCGGGCAAGCGGGTCAACGCAGTGCCATGGCGCTGGCCAATGTGGCCTATCTGCCTGTGCTGACTTGGGCCAACCCCAACCTCACGGCTTTGGAGGTGCAGGCGCTCATTCCGCTGTTTGGCGAGCACCCGGTCGAGATGGGCATGGCAGGACGAGAGAAAGAACTGTTTGAACGCCTGCAAGCCGATGCGCGTTACCGCGACTTGTTTGCCAAAGCCTTTCCGGTCGAAGCCGCAAAAGGCAGCGAAGCTTTGTATTCGCTGGGCACACTGACCAAAGCCTTGGCCAGTTTTCAGCGCAGCCTGCTCTCGTTTGACAGCCCGTATGACCGCTACAAATACGGCGGCCAGCCCACGGCCATATCCCCAGCGGCCAAGCGCGGAGAAAGCCTGTTCTTTGGCGAAAAGATGGAGTGCTACCACTGCCACGGCAGCTTCACCTTCACCGACAACATCCGCCACAGCAAGCTGCCATTGGCTGAGCGCGGCTTTCACAACACAGGCTTGCACAACCTGGATGGCCGGGGTGCTTACCCCGCAGACAACCCGGGCATCAGCGAGTTCACGGGCGACGCCGATGACATGGGTAAGTTCCGCACGCCCAGCCTGCGCAACATTGCGCTGACCGCGCCCTACATGCACGACGGCTCCATCGCCACGCTCGACCAAGTCATCCGTGCCCACTACGCGCAGGCTGGCCGCGCAGGTGGTACGACCAACGGGCCCAGCCCCTTGCGCAGTTCATTGATCGGGGGCTTCGAGGTCAGCGAGCAAGAAGTCAGCGACCTGGTCGCTTTCTTGAACACCTTGACCGACCACACCTTTGTTCACAACCCTCGCCACGCCAATCCCTGGCCTGCCAGTCGCTGAGGCATGGACATGCACCGTTCACACCCCTTCTTTCACTCGCTGAGCCGCCTCGTGTTGGTTTGGTATGTGCTGTTTGTGGGTGTGTCGGTTTTGGCCGCCACGCTGCAGCCAAAGACCATGGAGGTCGTGTGTTCCGCCATGGGCATCATGAAGGTGGTGGTGCAAGGCGAGGGTGAAGCCCCACCGCTGACCAGCAACATGGACTGCCCGCTGTGCGCCCACGCCACCCCCGCATTGCCACCGCCCACGGTGGCGGCTTTGGTCCATGTGCACGATGCACGCGCTTTCATCGTGCAGGCCTTGCCCGAGGCGCTGCTGTTGGCCCGCACTGCTCCGCCACTGCCTTCTCGCGGACCTCCGAACTCCTCTCTTTGATCTCCAAGCGGGCATAGCGCATTAGCTGCTGCCCCTTTTTGGTTGGCGACCTGCTTCTTGCAGGAACTCGCCTGCGATCTTTGAAGGAAAAACTGTGATTAATTATTTCTCTCCTCGCGGAGCAAAGCGCGGCATCGTTTTGGCTGGAGCTACGGCTTTGCTATGGGCCTGCTGGGCCATCGGCTACATACAAGGCTTTTCTGGGGGCAGTGCCCCTGAGGTCATTTGGATATTGAATTAATTTAGAAAGAATCAAATGAAAAAACTTAACTTAACCCCAATTGCGGCTGTTACCGTAGGATTCTTATCGGTTGGTGCACATGCGCAGGCAACTAAAACAGATGCAACTTTGCCTGCGATCACGGTCACAGCTGATCGCGTTGATGGATATGTTGTGCCGACCTCGAGCACGGCAACCAAGACGGACACCCCCATTGAGAACATCCCCCAGACGGTTGTCGTTGTGCCGAGGCAGGTGATTGAAGATCAGGGTGCAACAAAGCTCTCGGACGTCACCACCAACGTCAGCAATGTCCAGCATTTCGACCAGCGGGACTTTTCAACCGTCACAAGTTTCAAGATTCGTGGTTTCAATGCGGCGGTGGTGGTGGACGGCGTGGCAAGCCCTGGCTACTTCAGCAACCTTGAGCCCGTCTACAACATGGAGCAGGTGGATGTGGTGAAGGGTCCGGGTGGTGCTCTTTATGCCACGTCACAATCCACTGGTGCCGATAGTGTTGGCGGGATGATTGGCATCACTACCAAAGCACCTGGTCCAGATGCCATACGTCAAGTGGGTTTCAGGGTGGGGTCATACAACGACAGGGCGTACTTCGCTGACCTGAATCAGCCCATCAATGAAACGTTGGGGGTGCGCCTCGTCGTTCAAAAGCAATCGGCAGACAGCGAGACTGATCGTGTCAGTTCTCAGCAAACCTTCATTGCCCCCAGTTTGGCTCTCAATATTGACCGCGATCGCAAGTTTGTGCTCCGACTCAAGCACGTTGAGAACGATTGGCATGACTCGGTTGGTTTACCCACCCAGACTGCAGCCCGCAATGGAAACTTGACTGCAGAGGGCATTCCAAAGAGCACGATGAACGCTGACTCGATCAACGCGCATTACACCCAGCGCTTGAATGACACTTGGAAGTTTGACTTTGTGGTTGCAGAAACGCGCGCCAAGTTTGATCAACGGGCGATGTTTTATCTATCACCAAATTCCGCTGCTCCAAATGCCGCACCGGGAGGCGAGGCCGCGCGGCTTTGGCAGGACATGAAGACAACGGTAATTTCACCAACGTTGACTTCAAAATTTGATACGAGCTCGGCGAAACATACTCTGCTACTTGGGGCAGAGGAGGTCAAGACTCGCGATTATGGATTTGTTGCTATTGACCCATTTGGCGCACTCTTCTGCATGGGTGGCGTTGCGTGCACCTATTCCGTTTACTCTGCGCCGTATGCTGCATGGGTTGAGCCAACATCTCCAACCAACCCGTATAACAAAGTCTCAAGCACGACACATGCTCTTTACGTCCAAGATCAAATCGAAATAGGTCGCTGGCATTTTCAAGCGGGGCTCAGGTATGCACGCATGAAGATCAGTGACTACTACGCCGGTTTTCCTACCGACCCTGCTGGACTCACTGCGGGTCACGACGACAAGGATACGTTCTCAAAATTGTTGCCGCGTGTAGGGGCTGTGTTTGACATCACTGATAACGCTTCCATGTTTGCAGGTTACGGTGAGGGAATGAAGGTCCCTTTGGGGGGGCTTTACGACCCCAGTGCGAAGCGAAAACCTGAAGAATCAAACCAAACAGAAATCGGTTTTCGGTTAAAAGATTGGTACGGTCTAACTGCAACCTTGGCATGGTTCGATCTTACGAGACGCAACGTCCCGACATCCGGCCCTGCCCCGAATTACTACATCTACCAAGTAGGCGAACAGAACTCAAAGGGCATTGACCTGAACTTGGCTTGGAAAGCAAGCAAAAGCCTGACGGTCCTTGCTGGCTTGAGCGACCAGAAAGCCATCACCGTAGAGAACCAATACAGCGCAGCAAGTGTTGGGAAGACTCTACAAAACGTGCCTGCCCAAACCGCCAGATTAGCCATGCGCTACGACATTCGTGAGGGGGAGCTTGCCGGTTTGGGTTTTGGACTCGGTTTGCGCCATCACTCAAAGTTGGCTGCCGATTCCAGCAACACCAACTTCACGCCGGCAGTTACCGTTTATGACTCGCAAGTCTCCTACCGTATGAAGGGTGTGAGTTTGAATTTGGCAATCAATAACTTACTGGATAAAAAGTATGTGGTTCCAAGCAGTCAATCATCGAGTGCTGGGCCCCTGTACTTTCCAGCACTACGTCGGACAGCAATGCTGACTGCCACAATGGACTTTTAAGGACGACCATGGACCGACGAACATTTAATCTTGTAGCGCTGTTGGCTGGCATGTTTCGCGTGACATCAGCAGCAAAGGCAAGCAGTAGCGGCGAACATGATCATGCAACTGGATTCTTCATGCAGAAGTATCCCGACCTTGTAGGTGGGGATGAGGTCACCATCGGCATGGTCGTTTATCCGGGCATGTTCTTATTAGATCTCGTCGGTCCACTCGCGGTATTTGAGTCTTTGCTGAATCGCAAAATTCACTTGCTTTGGAAGGACACCCAGCCCGTTGGCGGGACATCAGGCGCCAGCACCGTGCTCATACCTGTTACGCCAACCATGACATTCGCAGACTGCCCTAAGGCTCTGGACCTTTTGTTTGTTCCAGGTGGCGTTAATGGAACCCTCCAAATGATGGAAGACCCGGTTGTACTGCAGTTCCTGGCAGATCAAGCGCCAAGATCGAAGTACGTAGCGAGTGTGTGCACTGGATCGTTGATTTTGGGAGCTGCCGGGTTATTGAAAGGCTACCGAGCAACTTCCCATTGGATGACGATCGATGCATTGAGAGAACTGGGGGCAACGCCTGTTAAGAAGCGTGTCGTTGTTGACCGCAATCGGATCACGGGTGGTGGCGTCACTGCGGGCATGGATTTTGGTTTGGCGCTGGTTGCACTGCTGCGAAACCGTACCTACGCAGAAGCGGTACAACTCTATCTTGAGTACGACCCGAAGCCTCCGTTCAATGCAGGTTCCCCAGATACCGCCCCCAAACGGGTCAAGGAGTTTCTGGATGACATGCTTGGGCAGGTCAGTTCAACTTCAATTGATGCAGCAAAACGAGCGAGGGGTAAGTGGAAGGATTAGTTTGAGCCTTCGATACCGCCAAAAAAGAGGGTAAAGCATCAGGGTGGAAGGCTGGTTAGCTGGAACTGAAAGCGTCTTCAGGTAAGCTTTGCAGACCACTTTCCAAGGAACTGCCATGAGCGAACCTTCTGCCTTCGGCTTTGGCCAATTCGTGCCAGGCTTTGACTTTTTGCAAAACCTGTCTAAAACCGCCTCGCCAGCTCAGCCTGCGGCGGCGGCTGGCATGCCCGGTATGGCCAGCTGGGTGGCACCCACGCTCAGCATCGAAGACATCGACAAACGCATTCAAGAGTTGAAGTCGGTGCTTTTTTGGCTCGAGCAAAACACCACGGCGCTCAAGGCCACCATCCAAGCGATGGAGGTGCAAAAAATGACCTTGTCCACGCTGCAGAGCATGAATGTCAGCATGACCGATCTGGCCAAGGCCTTCACGGCCAAAGCGCCTGCACCCGTGCCTGAGCCGCCAGCTGCTGCATCCCAACCTGTGACGCCACCGGCCGCGCCTGAGCCAAAACCCGTTCAACCAGAGGATGCGGCCAATAAAGCGCCTGAAGAACCTGCGAATGGGCCCGCTTCGGCCAAGCCTGCGGTGGACCCGATGCAGTGGTGGGGGGCCTTGACCCAGCAGTTTCAAAACATTGCCACCGCGGCCGTCAAAGACGTGGCCGCCGAAGCCATGAAGACGGGCATGACAGCCAAAGGGGCCAGCACGTCAGCCCCTGGTAAAAAACCAAGCCCTGCCAAAAAGGCCGTGGCCAAGAAGTCAGCCGCTGCCAAAACCAAACCGCTTGCCAAATCTGCGCCGCGCAAGCCAGCCGCCAAGCGCAAAGCGCCATGAAGTTGTTTCCGAGTGGGCACGCCACCCACCCGCAGTGGCGCATGGCCGCTGGCCTGGTGCTGGCGCAGTTGCGTGCCCAGATGGGTTTGCCCGATTACGCCAGCCAACCCCGTTTGGGCTTGCTCTACATCACCGACCATTACGCGCCCGAGGCGCAAGCGCTGCTCGACCACCTGCGCCAGGCCTTGCCCGAGGTGACTGACTGGGCGGGTACGGTGGGCATTGGCGTGGCGGTGAACAACGCCGAGTACTTCGACGAACCCGCCATGGCGCTCATGCTGTGCGACCTCACGCCCGAGCAATACCGCGTGTTTTCGGGGGTCTCGCCGCTGCCATCGGGCTGGGCCGATGCGGCCTTGGTGCACGCCGACCCCAACACACCCGACCTGGCCGAGCTGATCAAAGAGATGGCCGAGCGCACGCAGCAAGGCTATTTGTTTGGCGGTTTGAGCGCCACCCGCACGCGCAGCGTGCAGTTTGCGGTGCGGGCCGAAGATGCGGGTGGCTCAGAGGTGCACGGCGGTGTCCTCCAAGGTGGCTTGAGTGGCGTGGCCTTTTCACCCGATGTGGCGCTTTTGTCGCGCGTGACGCAAGGCTGCCAGCCTGTGGCCCCCGAACGCGAGATCACCGAATCCGAGGACCATGTGGTGCTCCAGTTGGCGGGAGAGCCTGCGCTGGACGTCATGTTGGCCGATTTGGACATCAGCCTGAAGGACCCCCAAAAAGCCATTGCCGTGGTGCGCTCCACGCTGGTCGGCCTGAGTGCGCCCGGGCAATCTGGCGTGGGCCGTGCAGGCAATCTGGGCCACGACGTTCGGGTGCGCCACATCATCGGCCTGGACCCTGGGCGCCAAGGCGTGGCGATTGCCGAGCACTTGGAGCCGGGCATGCGTTTGACGTTTTGCCGTCGCGATGTGCAAGCGGCCCGCGCCGACTTGGTGCGCGTGTGCGCTGAAATTCGCGAAGCGCTGGAGCCTGAGATGCTGTCCATCGAGGCCATCAACGCCATGAGCGATGACCCGGTGCCCACGGTGCCCCAAGCGCGCCAGCGCATGGCGGGCGCTGTGTATGTGAGCTGCACTGGGCGTGGTGGCCCGCACTTTGGCGGCCCCAACGCCGAGATGCAGATCATTCGGCATGCTTTGGGCGATGTGCCGCTGGTGGGTTTTTTTGCCGCCGGCGAGATTGCGCGCAAGCAGCTCTATGGTTACACCGGGGTGTTGACGGTGTTCACCACCGATTGATCACACACCGCGTGCCCGATCCGTCTTGAACTGGGCCCGGAAGGCGCTGAACTGACCCGCGTCCAGCGATTCGCGCACTTCGCGCATCAGGTTCAGGTAGTAGTGCAGGTTGTGGATGGTGGTCAGCATGGGGCCGAGCATTTCGCCGCAGCGGTCCAGGTGGTGCATGTAAGCACGGCTGAAACCGTCTCGGCCACCGTTGTCCCACGACACGCCAGATGTTCCCGCGCAGGCATGGCAAGTGCAGCTGGTGTCCAGCGGTTGCGGGTCGTTTTTGTGGCGGGCGTTGCGCAGTTTCAGGTCGCCAAAGCGGGTGAACACCGTGCCGTTGCGGGCGTTGCGGGTGGGCATCACGCAGTCGAACATGTCCACGCCGTCGGCCACGCCTTGCACCAGGTCTTCGGGCGTGCCGACGCCCATCAGATAGCGTGGTTTGTGGGCGGGCAGGCGGTGCGGCGTGTGCGCCATGATTTGCAGCATCAGGTCTTTGGGCTCGCCCACGCTCACGCCGCCAATCGCGTAACCCGGAAAGTCCATCTCCACCAATGCGTCCAGCGATTCCTGCCGCAGGTTTTCAAACATGCCGCCTTGCACAATGCCAAACAGCGCGTTGGGGTTTTCCAAGCGTGCAAACTCATCCTTGCTGCGCACGGCCCAGCGGCGGCTCATCTCCATGGACTTGCGGGCCTCAAGCTCGGTGGTCAGGTGCCCCTTGGTCTCGTAAGGCGTGCACTCGTCGAGTTGCATCACGATGTCGGAGTTCAGAATGGTCTGGATCTGCATGCTCACCTCGGGCGACATGAACAGTTTGTCGCCGTTCACGGGAGAAGCAAAGGTCACGCCTTCTTCGGTGATCTTGCGCATGTCGCCCAGCGACCAGACCTGAAACCCGCCTGAATCGGTCAGGATGGGTTTGTCCCATTTTTCAAACGGGTGCAGGCCGCCAAAGCCCTTCATGATGTCCAGCCCCGGGCGCATCCACAGGTGGAAGGTGTTGCCCAAAATGATCTGCGCGCCCATTTCGTGCAGGCTGCGCGGCATCACGCCCTTGACGGTGCCATAGGTTCCGACCGGCATGAAGATGGGCGTTTGCACCACGCCATGGTTGAGGGTCAGTGTGCCGCGACGGGCGTGGCTGGAGGTGTCGGTTTTGAGCAGGTCGAATTGGAGCATGTCCAAGATTGTAGGAGGGGGTCAGTCGGTGCCATCGCCAAAGCAGTGCGCCACCACGCTGCGCAGCCACTGGTGCCCAGGGTCTTTGTGCAGGCGGGCGTGCCAGAACTGGTGGATCACGCTGCCGTCTAACGTCAGGGGCAGGACCCGGGTGGTCAGGGCAAACGGGCGGGTCACGCGCTGGGCAAAGCGCTCGGGCACGGTGGCGATCAGGTCAGAGTGTCCCAGCACATCGCCTAAAGCGACATAGTGCGGCACCGTGAGGCGGATGCGCCGCTGCAGGCCTTGGCGCTCCAGCGCTTCGTCCACCCGTCCATGTCCTGTCCCCGCCGCGATCACGCGCACATGGTCGGCCCCAGAAAAGTCGGCCAACGTCAATTCAGGTGCACGGGCCAGTGGGTGGCCTTCGCGCATCAGGCACACATAAGGTTGGCGAAACAGCGCTTGCTGAAAAAAGCCCGCCTGCAACTGCGGCAGCAGGCCCAGCGCCAAGTCGGTGCGACCCGTGGCCATGTCATCGCCCAAGCTGGCACCGGTCACGGCCACCACGTTCAGCGTGACGCCGGGCGAGGCCTGTGTCAAAGCGTCCATCAGCACCGGCAGAAAGTACATCTCGCCCACGTCGGTCATGGCCAGGGTGAAGCGGCGTTCGCTGGTGGCGGGGTCGAACGAGGCGCGCACTTGCAGCGCTTGCTGCAGGCCATCGAGCGCGGTGGCCACGGGCTCGGCCAGCTGCAAGGCATAGGGCGTGGGCACCATGCCGCCTTGGGTTCGCAAAAACAATTCGTCGTCCAGACTGGCCCGCAAACGGCCCAGAGCGCTGCTGACGGCGGGCTGGCTCATGCCCAGTACCGTGGCCACAGCCGAGACGCGTTTTTCGCGCAACAGGTGATGAAACACCAGCAGCAAATTCAAGTCGAGGCGGGCGAGATCCATGAAGGCAAGGCTATGATTATTTGAAATTTAAATAAAGATTATCTTTGAATTTCGATTTACGGAATTCGATGCTTTGCGCATGATCCACATCAAGAATTTCGAGGAGACCGCATGCGCGAACACCCCATCCACTGGGAAACGGAAGGCACCAGCCGCGTCCCGTTTTCCCTGTATACCGACGAGGACCTGCACAAAAAGGAGCTGGCGCGCTTCTTTTACACAAGCCATTGGAGCTATGTCGGCTTGGAAGCCGAAGTGCCCAACGCTGGCGACTTCAAGCGCACGGTGGTGGGCGAACGCTCGGTCATCATGACCCGCGCCACCGACGGGCAGATCCATGTGGTCGAGAACGTCTGTGCCCACCGGGGCATGCAGTTTTGCCGCGAGCGCCACGGCAACAAAAAAGAGTTTGTCTGCCCCTACCACCAGTGGAGCTACACCCTCCAAGGCGATTTGCAGGGCGTGCCTTTTCGGCGCGGGGTGCGCCAAGACGGCAAGGTCAATGGCGGCATGCCCGCCGACTTTGACCCCAAAGACCACGGCCTCACGGCCTTGAAAGTGGCCACGCGCGGCGGCGTGGTGTTCGCGTCGTTTGATCATGGTGTGGAGTCGCTCGAAGACTTCATGGGCCCGACCATCCTGAAATACTTTGACCGCCTGTTCAATGGCCGCAAGCTGGTGGTGCTGGGCTACAACCGCCAGCGCATTCCGGGCAACTGGAAGCTGATGCAGGAAAACATCAAAGACCCGTACCACCCCGGCCTCTTGCACACCTGGTTTGTGACCTTTGGCCTTTGGCGTGCCGACAACAAGAGCGAGCTGCGCATGGACCCGCACCACCGCCACGCCGCCATGATCTCGACCCGGGGCAGCGCGGGCCAGGCCACCGGTGCGGCGTCGCAGGTCACGCAGGTCAGCAGCTTCAAAGAGAGCATGCAGCTGCATGACGCCAGCTTTCTCGACATCGTGCCCGAAGGTTGGTGGCAAATGGAAGACCAGATGCCCACGGCGGTGATGATGACGCTGTTCCCCAGCGTGATTTTTCAGCAGCAGGTCAACAGCGTGTCCACGCGCCACATTCAGCCCGATGGGCATGGCGCGTTTGACTTTGTCTGGACGCACTTTGGTTTTGAAGACGACACGCCCGAGATGACCGAGCGCCGCCTGCGTCAGTCCAACCTGTTTGGCCCGGCCGGTTTTGTGAGCGCAGATGACGGCGAGGTGATCGAGTTCTCGCAGCAAGCCTTTGAGACCAAACCCGAGCACCGCATGTTGGTGGAGTTGGGCGGGCGCGATGTGGGTGAGACCGACCACATGGTGACCGAGACCCTGATCCGGGGCATGTACGAATACTGGCGCAAAGTGATGGAGGCCTGATCATGGTGAGCTTTGAAATCCACATGGCCTTGAGCCGCCTGTACGCCGATTACGCCCTGGCCGTGGACAGCGGTCAGTGGGATTTGTGGCCGGAATTTTTCACCGAGCAATGCGTGTACAAACTCATCCCGCGTGAAAACCATGAGCGCGGCTTTCCGCTGTGCACCCTGTCGTTCACCAGCAAAGGCATGTTGAAAGACCGGGTGTACGGCATCCAGGAGACGCTGTACCACGACCCCTATTACCAGCGGCATGTGGTGGGCGCGCCCGTGGTGCGCCGCGTGGACGGTGAGCGCATCCACTCGGAAGCCAATTACGCGGTGTTCCGCACCAAGCTCGACAAGGCCAGCACCGTGTTCAACGTGGGCCGCTACATCGACACCATCGTGCCCACCCCCGAGGGCCTGAAGTTTGCCGAACGCCTGTGCGTGTACGACAGCGAAATGATCCCCAACGCCATCATTTACCCGATATGACCATGACAAACTGGATGGACGTGGCCGCCGAGGCCGACCTGTTTGAAGGCGCCGGCATCGCCGTGACGCCCGAAGGCCAAGACATTGCCCTGTTCAGCGTTGGGGGTGAAGTCTTGGCCATCAACAACCTGTGTACCCACGGCAACGCCAAGCTGTGCGATGGCTTTGTGGAAGGCGACCACGTGGAGTGCCCTTTTCACCAGGCGATGTTCAGCCTGCGTGACGGCTCGGTGAGCTGCGGCCCCGCCACCGAAGCCGCCAAGACCTGGCCGGTCAAGGTGGAGGGTGGGCGGGTGTTTCTTCAGCTTTAAGGTTTGGATGCCAGCAGCCGGTCCAAGGTGGATTGGTACACCTTGTTGTTTTCGCGGCGGTCAACAGCCATGACCATGACGGTCAGAACATCGTCCTCAACACCGTAAACCAGTCGGACGCCTTGCTTGAGCAGTTTGATCTTGTAGTAGCCCTGTAAGTCCCCATGCAACGCGCCGCCAGGGACGTGTGGGTTTTCGAGGCGTTTTTTCAGCAGTTTGCGCAAAGGCTCTTTGACGGAGCCATCCAGTGCCTGCCATTCTGCCAAAGCCTCAGGCAAGAATTTCAAAGCGTAAGTCACCGCTTAAACCGTGTCGATGTCCACCGAAATGGCTTGCGCCTTTTGCTCCAAGCGAGACCTGACCAGATTTTCCAGATCACGGTCTGCCATTTGATCCAGCATGGCCTCGAACAATGCAGGCTCGACCATGTAGAACGCGGCCTTGTTGTGGCTGAGCACGGCCACGGGGCGTCGGTTGGCAGAACGCAAAACCGAGGCCGGATTGCGTTTGAATTCAGACATGCTCACCGTCTGCTGGGTCATCAAGGTTTCCATAGCGAAACTCCAATGCGCGCTAAATAAAGAGCTAATTTTAGCGCCGAATCAGCAACATCGCATCCCCGTAGCTGAAAAACCGGTACTTCTGCGCCATCGCGTGGCGGTACAAGCCCATGATGTGTTCGTAACCCGCAAAGGCGCTGACCAGCATCATCAGCGTGCTTTTGGGCAGGTGGAAGTTGGTGATCAGGCGGTCCACCACTTGGAAGTCAAACCCCGGCGTGATGAAAATTTGCGTGTCGCCGCTGGCCTGGCCGAACTTGGCCCAAGACTCCAGCGTGCGCACCGTGGTCGTGCCCACCGCCACCACTTGGCCGCCGCGTGCCTTGCAGGCCGCAATGGCTTGCTGCGTGGCTGCGGGCACCTCGTACCACTCGCTGTGCATGGTGTGATCGGCGATGTTCTCGGTTTTGACGGGTTGGAAAGTGCCCGCGCCCACGTGCAAGGTGACGCTGGCGCGTTGCACGCCTTTGGCCGCCAAAGCGGCCAACAAGGCCTCGTCAAAGTGCAGCGCAGCCGTCGGGGCGGCCACCGCGCCCGGTGCCCGCGCAAACACGGTCTGGTAACGCCTCGCGTCTTCTTCGGTGTCGGCGTGTTCCGCAGTGCCCGTTGGGCGCTCAATGTAGGGGGGCAGTGGCACCACGCCGTGCTTTTCCATCAAAGCGTGTGGCTCGTCGCTCAGCTGCAGGTGAAACAGCTGGCCGTTTTCATCGGGCCAGCGGCCGAGCAGCACGGCATCAAAACCACCATGGCGTGCACCGCCTGCCAAATGCATCTTGCCGCCCAACAAAGGTTTTTTGCTCACCTTCATGTGGGCCACCACCTGGTGGCCGGGCAGCACGCGCTCGATCAGCAGCTCCAGCTTGCCGCCTGAGGCCTTCTCGCCAAAGATGCGGGCCTTGACCACCTTGGTGTCGTTGAACACCAGCAGATCACCCGGGTTGAGCAAGCTGGGCAGGTCGCGAAAAATTCGGTCGGTGACCGCCCCGGGTGCGCCGTCAAGCAAGCGCGAGCCGCTGCGTTCGGCGGCAGGGTGCTGGGCAATCAGTTCGGGGGGGAGCTCAAAGTCGAAATCGCTGAGCGTGAAGGCGCGGGGGGCGCTGAGGGAGGAAGTGACAGACATGATGCAGAGCTGGACAGGCCCATACCAATAAGACAAGCCCGCGATTGTGCCCGAAGGTTCAACACGCACTTCGGCTGAGGCGCAACCGGGTCTCGCGGCACAATCGCCCCATGCCCTCCACGTCAGCCGCCCCAACTGCCAAAACGCTCAGCGCCCCCCAAAAGGCCCTGATCAAGCTCGGCCTGAAGCGCGACATTGATCTGGCGCTGCACCTGCCGCTGCGCTACGAGGACGAGACGCGCATCGTCAAATTGCGCGATGCCCGCGAGGGAGATACCGCGCAGATCGAGGCGACGGTCACGGCTTGCGAGATCACGATGCGGCCGCGCCGCCAGTTGCTGGTGACTGTGGATGATGGTTCAGACACCTGCGTGATGCGGTTTTTCAGCTTCTACCCCTCGCACCAAAAGGCGCTGGCGGTGGGCAACCGTATCCGGGCGCGGGGCGAGGTCAAGGGCGGCTTCATGGGGCTGACCATGATGCACCCCAGCTTCAAGGCGGCGGGCGGGCATTTGGCCGAGGCTTTGACGCCGGTGTATCCCACCGTGGCGGGGTTGGCGCAGGCGTATTTGCGCCGGGCGGTCATCACGGGGCTGAACCATGCCGACCTGAGCGAGACCCTGCCCCCCGGCATCGCCTGGCCGGACCCGCGTGGTGCTTGGTCGCTGCGCGATGCGCTGCAGTTTTTGCACCACCCCACCCCCGATGTGTCGCTGGCCGCTTTGGAAGACCGGAGCCACCCGGCCTGGATTCGCCTCAAATGCGAGGAGTTGCTGGCGCAACAGTTGTCGCAGCTGACCGCCAAGCGCGAGCGCGATTTGCTGCGAGCCCCAGGCCTGAAGTTCAAGACCGACGGTTTGTATGGCCAGTTGCTGGCCGCGTTGCCCTTTGGCCTGACGAATGCCCAACAGCGTGTGGGCCAAGAAATTGCCCAAGACCTGACGCGCCATGTGCCGATGCACCGCCTGCTGCAAGGCGATGTGGGGGCGGGCAAAACGGTGGTGGCCGCGCTGGCGGCCATGGTGGCTGTGGATGCCGGCTGGCAATGTGCCCTGATGGCGCCCACCGAAATTTTGGCCACCCAGCACTTTGCCAAACTGGTCGGGTGGCTGGAGCCTTTGGGCGTGAAAGTGGCCTGGTTGATTGGCAGCCAAAAGAAAAAAGAACGCGCCGCCATGCTGGCGCTGATCGAGTCGGGCGAGGCCGCCTTGGTGGTGGGCACGCATGCGGTGATTCAGGAACACGTCAAGTTCAAGAACCTGGGGCTGGCCGTGATCGATGAGCAGCACCGCTTTGGCGTGGCCCAGCGCTTGGCCCTGCGCGGCAAGATGCAAGCCCCTGGCATGGAGCCGCACATGCTGATGATGACGGCCACGCCCATTCCGCGCACGCTGGCCATGAGCTATTACGCCGATCTGGACGTCTCCGTTATCGACGAGTTGCCCCCTGGGCGCACCCCCATCGTGACCCGTGTGGTGTCAGACCACCGCCGGGGCGAAGTGGTCTCGCGCATCGGCGCACAGTTGCAGGAAGGGCGGCAGGTGTACTGGGTCTGCCCGCTGATTGAAGAAAGCGAAGCCCTGGACCTGACCAATGCCACCCAAACCCATGCCGACCTGAGCGAGGCGCTGCCGGGCGTGATGGTGGGCCTGCTGCATTCGCGCATGCCAGTGGCCGAGAAAAAGGCGGTGATGGAACTCTTCACCGCAGGCGTGATGGGCGTGCTCGTCAGCACCACGGTGATCGAAGTCGGGGTGGATGTGCCCAACGCGTCGCTGATGGTGATCGAGCATGCCGAGCGCTTTGGTCTGTCTCAGTTGCACCAACTGCGTGGCCGGGTCGGGCGCGGCGCAGCGGCGTCGGCCTGTGTGCTGCTCTATGGCACACCCGAAGGAGGCCGCCTGAGCGAGACGGCCCGAGAGCGTTTGCGGGCGATGGTCGAGACCAACGACGGTTTCGAGATCGCCCGGCGCGACCTCGAAATTCGGGGGCCGGGCGAGTTTTTAGGCGCTCGCCAGTCGGGGGCGCCCTTGCTGCGCTTTGCCGATCTGGCGACCGACACGCCGCTGCTGGAGTGGGCGCGCGCGCTGGCGCCGCAGATGCTGGACCAGCACGCGTCTTTGGCCGAGCGCCACATTCACCGCTGGCTGGGTGGGAAATCCGAGTACCTCAAGGCTTGATGTTCAAATAACGCCCATGACCCTGACCGAACTCAAATACATCGTGGCCGTGGCCCGCGAAAAGCATTTTGGCAAAGCCGCCGAAGCCTGCTTTGTGTCGCAACCCACGCTGTCGCTGGCCATCAAGAAGCTCGAGGAAGAGCTGGAGGTCAAGCTGTTTGAGCGCAGCGCCAGCGAGGTGTCGGTGACGCTTTTGGGCGAAGAGATCGTGCGCCAAGCCCAAAGCGTGCTGGAGCAAGCGGCCGAGATCAAGGAGATTGCCAAACGCGGCAAAGACCCGTTGTCGGGCACCATGCGCCTGGGCGTGATCTACACCATCGGGCCGTATTTGCTGCCCGATCTGGTGCGCCAGATCATCACCGACATCCCGCAAATGCCGCTGATGCTGCAAGAAAACTTCACCGTCCGCTTGCTGGAGATGCTGCGCACGGGCGAGATCGACTGCGCCATACTGGCCGAGCCGTTTCCCGAGTCAGGCTTGGCGGTGGCCCCTTTGTACGACGAGACCTTCATGGCGGCCCTGCCACTGAACCACCCGCTGGCCAAAGAGGCGTTCATCACCCCCGAGCAGCTGAAAAACGAGACCATGCTGCTGCTGGGCACGGGGCATTGCTTTCGCGACCATGTGCTGGAGGTGTGCCCCGAATTTGCCCGCTATGCGAGCCAGACCGACGGCATTCGCAAGACTTTTGAGGGCTCGTCGCTGGAGACCATCAAACACATGGTGGCTGCAGGGATGGGCGTGACTTTGGTGCCGCGCATGTCGGTGCCTGACCTCAAGCCCGTGCACAAGCGCTCGGGCGGGCGGCATGAATCGCCTGTGCGCTACCTGCCCATTGTCGACCCAGCAGGCGGCAAGCCGCCCACGCGCCGCGTGGTGCTGGCCTGGCGGCGCAGTTACACCCGCTACGAAGCGATTGCCGCCATGCGCAATGCCATTTATGCCTGCCCCTTGCCGGGAGTGACGCGCCTGTCCTGAGGGCGCTCTGAGTGCGTCTTTGGGCGAGAGCCGCAGCCCATTTGCGGTCTGGCTTCACCGATTGCTTGGGCCGCCGGGGTGGCCTCTCACACACCTGCCGCGCACAGATAATCGCCTTATGACCGACAAACTCAAGCTGTATCTGGATTTGATCCGATGGAATAGGCCCGCCGGCTGGCTGCTGTTGCTCTGGCCCTCATTGGCGGCCTTATGGGTGGCGGAAGGTGGATTTCCAGGCTGGCATCTGGTGGGGGTGTTCACTCTGGGCACCATCCTCATGCGCAGCGCCGGGTGTTGCATCAACGACGTGGCCGACCGCGACTTTGACAAACACGTCAAGCGCACGGCCAACCGCCCGGTGACGAGCGGGCGCATCGGCACCCGAGAGGCTTTGGCGGTGGGGGCCGTGCTGGCGCTGGGGGCGTTTGGCTTGGTGCTGACCACCAACCCGGCCACCATCGCTTGGTCATTCGCGGCGCTGGCCGTGACCTTGATCTATCCCTATGCCAAGCGGTTTGTCTCCATGCCACAGGCGGTGCTGGGTGTGGCCTTCAGCTTAGGCATCCCGATGGCGTTTGCGGCGGTGCAGGGACAAGTGCCGCTGTTGGCCTGGGGTTTGCTGTTGGGCAACCTGTTTTGGGTGCTGGCCTACGACACCGAATACGCCATGGTGGACCGCGATGACGACCTGCGCATTGGCATGAAGACCTCTGCCATCACCCTGGGCCCTTGGGATGTGCCCGCCATCATGGGTTTTTATGCGGCTTATTTGTGGATCTGGGCGTGGCTGCTGGATGCGGCGCAGCAAGGGCTTTGGTTCTGGCTGGCCTGGCTGGCCTCGGTGGGCCAGGTGGCTTGGCATTTTTTACTGATCCGCCACCGCACACGCGAAGGCTGCTTCAAAGCCTTCCGGCTGAACCATTGGCTGGGCTTCAGCGTGTTTGTGGGTGTGGTTTTGTCTTACCAGTGAGGCCCAACCACCCGCTTGGACCTGAAGGCGTCCATCCAGCGCTGCGGCCGGTTCAGGCCTTGCCGAATTCGTCGCCCAATTCACGCGCCCGCTGCTCGGCCGCTTGCATGGCTTTGACAAAAGCGGGTTTGATCCCGGCCGCATCCATTGCGGTGAGTGCTGCATAAGTGGTGCCGCCTTTGGAGGTGACGCGCTGGCGCAGCACTTCGGGCGATTCTGTTGATGCAGCCGCCAAGGAGGATGCGCCTGCAAACGTGGCCACGGCCAGTTGGTAGGCCTGCTCGGGCGACAAGCCCATGCCGGTGCCGGCCTCGGTCATGGCTTCGAGGAAATAAAAGACATAGGCCGGACCAGAACCCGACAAGGCGGTCACGGCGTCCAGCTGCGACTCTTGCTGCACCCAAATGAATTGTCCCGTGGTGGCAATGACTTGTTCCACCAGCGCCTGGTCTGCCGCGCTGACCGATGGGCAGGCAAACAAGCCGGTGATGCCCTGGCCCACCAAGGCGGGGGTGTTGGGCATGCAACGCACCACCCGATCGCTGCCGACCCAGCGGCCAATGCTGTCGGTGCGGATGCCGGCGGCCACAGACAGGTGCAGCGCGGCGCGGGTGTGCGGCATGACCGGGGCGGCCGCTTCGCTGAAGACTTGCGGCTTGACCGCCCAGACCACCAAATCCGCCTTGGCCAAATCGGGGCCAGCGGCGGGCAAAGCGCTGATGCCAAAGTCCTTGAGCAGTTTGGCGGCGGTGTCGGCAAAGGGTTCGACCACGGTGAATTGATCGGGCCTCATGCCCTGGCGGATCAGGCCGCCGATGATGGCGCTGGCCATGTTGCCGCCGCCAATGAAGGCCATGTGTTGCTGTGTTGAGGTCATGTCGGGTGTCTCAGGGGTGTCTGCAAGCTAGGGTCTATCGGGGAATTGTCGCTGTTTGTGAACCGCTGTTTGCGTTAGTCTCGGCGGCATGGACTACATCCTATCTTTGGATCAGGGCACGACCAGCTCGCGGGCGGTGGTGTTTGACCGCCGCGGGCAAGCCGTGGCCATGGCGCAGCGCGAGTTTGGCCAGTCTTTTCCTCGGCCCGGCTGGGTCGAGCATGACGCCCGGGAAATTTGGCAAACCCAGTACCGCGTGATGCAGGACGCCATGGCGCAGGCGGGCATAGGGGGCGGCCAGTTGCGTGCGGTGGGCATCACCAACCAGCGCGAAACCACGGTGTTGTGGGACCGCCGCACGGGCGAACCCGTGGCGCCCGCCATCGTCTGGCAAGACCGCCGAACTGCGGCCCAGTGCGATGCCTTGCGAGCAGCTGGGCATGCGGACGCGATTGCACGCAAAACCGGGCTGGTGCTGGATGCTTATTTTTCAGGTACCAAGCTGGCCTGGTTGCTCGACCATGTGCCCGGTGCCCGGGCCCGGGCTGAACGGGGTGAGTTGGCCTTCGGCACTGTAGACAGCTGGCTGGTTTGGCAGCTCACGGGAGGCCGTGTGCATGCCACCGATGCGAGCAACGCCTCGCGCACCCTGCTTTTGAATCTGAGCACAGGGGCTTGGGACGCGGACTTGCTGGCCTTGTTCAACATCCCCGCTTCTGTGTTGCCCCAGGTGCTGCCTTCGTGCGGCATCGTGGCCGAAACCGAGCCCCATTGGCTCGGGCGCCCGGTCCCGATTGCCGGCTGGGCCGGTGATCAGCAAGCCGCTTTGTTCGGGCAGGCCTGCTTTCAACCGGGCATGGCCAAAAACACCTATGGCACAGGCTGCTTCATGCTCATGAACACGGGTGATCGCCCTGTGGCGAGCCACCACCAGTTGCTCAGCACGGTGGCCTGGCAAGGCCCCGCTGGCGCTGAGCGTTCCTTGGCCTATGCACTGGAGGGCTCTGTTTTCATGGCCGGCGCGACGGTGCAGTGGTTGAGGGATGGTTTGCAGATCATTCAAAGTGCCCAGGAGGTGGAGGCCTTGGCGGCCAGCGTGTCGGACACAGGTGATGTGTTTCTGGTGCCGGCTTTTGCGGGGCTGGGCACCCCGGATTGGGACGGTCATGCCCGAGGCACCTTGGTGGGCATGACCCGGGGCACGGGTCGAGCCCACATCGCCCGGGCGGCTATAGAAGCCATTGCCTTGCAAACCGCCGATGTGTTTCAGGCCATGGCCAGTGACAGTGGGTTGGCCTTGACCGAGTTGCGCGTGGATGGCGGCGCTTGTCAAAACAACTTGCTGATGCAAATCCAGGCCAACGTGCTGGGTGTGCCTGTGGTGCGAAGCCGTGTGACCGAGACCACGGCCTTGGGCGCCGCCTATTTGGCAGGATTGGCCACGAATTTTTGGTCAGGCGCCGATGAAATATCGGCCCAATGGCAAGAGGCGCGCCGTTTTGAACCCGAATGGGATGCGGCGCAGCGACAACAGCACCTTGGGCGTTGGCGTGAGGCTGTCGATCGGTCCCGGGCCTGGGCAAGGGCTTGACGAGGTGTTGAGCCCCGCATTGGCGGCATCTGCCGCGCCTTTGCTGACCCGGCGAGAGGCGCTGCTGGACCGTTTGACCGCGCCCCGGGTTTGGGATTTGGTGGTCGTCGGAGGCGGTGCAACGGGTTTGGGGGTCGCTTTGCAGGCTGCACGTGAAGGCTTGAAGGTGGCATTGCTGGAAGCCCAAGACTTTGCACAAGGCACATCCTCGAGATCGACCAAGCTGGTGCATGGTGGCGTGCGCTATTTGGCCCAAGGCCATTGGCCATTGGTGAGGGAGGCGCTGCACGAAAGGCGTGGTTTGCTGGAGCGGGCGCCCCATCTGGCTCAACCACTGGCCTTTGTCATGCCCACTTACCGCCGCGGTGATCAGGCGTTTTACGGGGTGGGGCTCAAACTGTACGAATGGTTGGCTGCCTCGGCCAGCTTGGGCAAAACCCGTTTTCTGAATGCGCAGGTGACGCAGGCGTCCATACCGGGTGTTCGCTCTGAAGGTTTGCGTGGGGGGGTGGAGTATTGGGATGGCCAATTTGACGATGCTCGCCTGGCCTTGGCTTTGGCCCGTTCAGCGGCCCGCGAAGGGGCGTGCGTGGTCAACCATGTTGCTGTCGGCGGACTTCTTTATGAAAACGGTCGTGTGGCGGGTGTACAGGCGAAAGACGCCGAGCAGGGCTTGGCATTTGATTTGAAGGCGGCCTGTGTGATCAACGCCACGGGTGTCTGGGTGGATGGGCTGCGGCTGGCCGATGGGCGTCAACGCGATCAGCCAATGACCCGCTTGGTGACGCCCAGCCAAGGTGTTCACTTGGTCGTTGACGCCTCCTTTTGGCCGGGCGACAAAGCCTTGCTGGTCCCCAAAACGGCGGATGGGCGTGTGCTTTTTGCAGTGCCTTGGCTTGGCAAGGTTTTGCTGGGCACCACGGATACCGCCCGACTTGATGCGCCCAGCGAACCCCGTCCAGCCAGCGAAGAGGTCGATTGGATCTTGAAAGAGGCGGGTCGGTACTTGCGAAAGGCGCCCGGTCGACAGGATGTTTTGAGCGCGTGGGCAGGTCTTCGCCCCCTGGTGCAGGTGGACTCGCCGTCATCTTCACCGAGTGCGAAGACCCAAAAAATCAGTCGCGAACACCATGTCGAGGTGACCGGTTCCGGTTTGGTGACTGTCACGGGTGGCAAATGGACCACTTACAGCGTCATGGCGCACGACGTGTTGAAGCAGGCCCGGCGCTTGGTGGGGCTCAAGGCCCCTTTGAAGACCTTGGCAAAAGAGTACCCGTTGATAGGTGCACCAAACCAGGATGCGGGGGCGCACCCACTCACGGGGCCTGGGGGCGCGCATTTGTACGGCTCAGAGCAATGCTGGCTGGGGTCTTTGCCGGGTGCCCAAGTGGTCCTTGCTCCAGGTCTGACCGAGGCCATGGTGAGGTTTGCGGCGCGTTTTGAATATGCGCGCAGCGTGGAAGATGTCCTGGCCAGAAGGTCCCGCTGCCTGTTCCTGGATGCGGCATTGGCCAAAGCGGTCGCCCCCAAAGTGGCGTACATCCTGCGCCAAGAACTGGCCATCGACCCGAACCTGGAGGCATTTCAGGCGCTTGCCGACGCCTATGGCCGTTGCCCATGAGCCGGCCGCATCATCGGCGAGTGGCCAGCCAAGACCCACAGGGCAAAAGCGGAACTTTTGACCATCGATCAGCCGATTGGATGGATTTTTTTCAAAAGGTATTGCGCAGCCCTGGCAATTCAGGCATAATCGTGGGCTTCGCCTTGAAAAAGGCGTAGGTATCTGCCCAAACTGAAGCACAGCGAGTGGTTTGCTGTGTGAATGACGGGTCCAAGACTGATTCCTGCAGGTTGGCTTATCGGCCAATTGGCAAGGAGTACAAGTTGGGAACAAAGAAATGATCCAGACAGAATCTCGGTTGGATGTGGCCGACAACACCGGCGCCAAGTCCGTGCTGTGCATCAAGGTGCTCGGCGGGTCCAAGCGTCGCTATGCAAGTGTTGGCGACATCATCAAAGTGAGCATCAAAGAAGCCGCTCCACGTGGTCGCGTCAAAAAAGGCGAGATTTACAGTGCTGTGGTGGTTCGCACTGCCAAGGGCATCCGCCGTGGCGATGGTTCGCTCATCAAATTCGATGGCAACGCCGCTGTGTTGCTGAACGCCAAGTTGGAGCCCATCGGCACCCGCATCTTCGGCCCGGTCACGCGTGAACTGCGTACCGAGAAGTTCATGAAGATCGTGTCCCTGGCTCCTGAAGTACTGTAAGGACGCGCCATGAACAAGATTCGCACAGGCGACGAAGTCATCGTCATCACAGGTCGTGACAAGGGCAAGCGCGGCAAAGTGTCGTCGCGCGCCAGCGACTCTCACCTGCTGATTGATGGTATCAACATCGTCAAAAAACACGCCAAGCCAAACCCTATGAAGGGCACAACTGGCGGCATCATCGAAAAGGCCATGCCGATTCACCAATCCAATGTGGCGATTTTCAACGCTGCAACAGGCAAGGCTGATCGCGTGGGCATCAAGTTGCAGGCTGACGGCAAGCGCGTTCGCGTTTACAAGTCCAGCGGCGAAGAAATCAAGGTGGCATGAGCATGGCACGTTTGCAACAACTCTTCCGCGAGAAAATCGCTGCTGACCTGACAGCCAAATTTGGCTACACGTCACCCATGCAGGTGCCTCGCATCACCAAGATCACCCTGAACATGGGTGTGTCTGAGGCGGTGGCTGACAAAAAAGTCATGGACCACGCTGTGAGTGACCTGACCAAGATTGCGGGCCAAAAGCCTGTGGTCACCAAGGCCAAGAAAGCCATTGCCGGTTTCAAAATCCGTGAACAACAGCCCATCGGCTGCATGGTGACACTGCGTGGCGTTCAGATGTATGAATTCCTGGACCGTTTCGTGACCGTGGCATTGCCCCGCGTTCGTGACTTCCGTGGAATTTCTGGCCGTGCCTTTGATGGCCGCGGCAACTACAACATCGGCGTGAAAGAGCAGATCATTTTCCCTGAGATTGAGTACGACAAGGTGGATGCCTTGCGCGGTCTCAATATCAGCATCACCACAACGGCCAAGTCTGACGAAGAGTGCAAAGCTCTTTTGGCAGCTTTCCGCTTCCCCTTCAAGAACTGAGGTGTCACGTGGCTAAAGTAGCTTTGATCGAGCGCGAGCTCAAGCGTGAAAAACTGGCGGCCAAGTACGCGAAAAAATACGCGGAATTGAAAGCCATCGCCAACGATGCCAAGCGCAGCGATGAAGAGCGTGCAGCTGCCCGTCTGGGTCTGCAAAAGCTCCCGCGCAACGCCAACCCGACCCGCCAACGCAACCGCTGTGAAATCACCGGTCGCCCACGCGGTACGTTCCGTCAATTTGGTCTGGGTCGCGCCAAGATCCGTGAATTAGCCTTTGCAGGCAACATTCCGGGCGTGACCAAGGCCAGCTGGTAATCGGCAGGAGATAACAACATGAGCATGAGTGATCCTATTGCCGATCTGTTGACCCGCATCCGCAACGCACAAATGGTGTCAAAAGCCAATGTGTTGGTTCCATCTTCCAAGGTGAAGGTGGCCATCGCCCAAGTGCTGAAAGATGAAGGCTACATTGACGGCTTCCAAGTCAAAACCGAAGATGGCAAGGCCACCCTCGAAATCGCCCTGAAGTATTACGCTGGCCGCCCGGTCATCGAGCGTATCGAGCGCGTGAGCCGCCCTGGCCTGCGCGTGTACAAAGGCCGTGATGCTATTCCTCAAGTCCAAAACGGCTTGGGCGTGGCCATCGTCACCACACCCCAAGGTGTGATGACCGATCGCAAAGCGCGTGCAGTCGGTGTCGGCGGCGAAGTGCTGTGCTACGTCGCTTAAAGGGAGAAAAAGAATGTCCCGCGTAGGAAAAATGCCTGTGACCATCCCCGCTGGTGTGGATGTGTCGATCAATGCAACACAAATCAGTGTGAAGGGCGCTGGTGGTCAATTGGCCATCGCTGCCAACACACTGGTGACCGTGAACAACGAAGGAGGCAAACTGAGTTTTGCGCCTGCCAATGATTCACGTGAAGCCAACGCCATGAGCGGCACCTTGCGTCAGCTGGTGAGCAACATGGTGACTGGCGTGACCAAAGGTTTCGAAAAGAAGCTGAACCTGATCGGCGTGGGTTACAAAGCGGCGGCCTCTGGCGCCAAATTGAACCTGGCTGTGGGTTACTCACACCCCGTCAACATCGACATGCCAGCTGGCATCACGGTGGCCACTCCCAGCGCGACTGAAATCGTGATCAAGGGTGCTGACCGTCAACGTGTTGGCCAAATTGCTGCTGAGATCCGTGCTGTTCGTCCACCCGAGCCTTACAAAGGCAAGGGCATCCGTTATTCGGATGAGAAGATCACGATCAAAGAGACCAAGAAGAAATAAGGAGCTGCATCATGTTGACCAAGAAAGAGCAGCGTCTGCGTCGTGCACGCCAAACACGCATCCGCATTGCACAGCAAGGCGTGGCCCGTTTGACTGTGAGCCGCACCAACTTGCACATCTACGCCAGCGTCATTTCTGGCTGTGGAACCAAAGTGTTGGCCAGTGCCTCCACTGCCGAAGCCGAAGTGCGCACGGCATTGGGTGCAGCGGGCAAAGGCGGCAATGCCGCAGCAGCCACCGTCATCGGCAAGCGCATCGCTGAAAAAGCAAAAGCTGCTGGTGTTGAGAAGGTCGCCTTCGACCGCGCAGGTTTCGCTTACCACGGTCGTGTCAAGGCTTTGGCCGAAGCAGCCCGTGAAGCAGGTCTGCAGTTCTAAACGGATCGGAGTTACAAATGGCTAAATTTACAGCAAAACCGCAGAGCGACGGTCCTGAAGACGGTCTGCGCGAAAAGATGATCGCGGTCAACCGCGTGACCAAGGTGGTCAAGGGTGGCCGTATCCTGGGTTTCGCCGCATTGACTGTGGTCGGTGATGGCGATGGCAAAGTGGGCATGGGCAAGGGCAAATCGAAAGAAGTGCCGGCAGCTGTGCAAAAAGCGATGGAAGAAGCCCGTCGCAACCTGGCCAAAGTTCACCTCAAGAACGGCACCATTCACCACGCGGTGAACGGTCACCACGGCGCTGCACGCGTCATGATGGCGCCTGCACCCAAGGGTACCGGCATCATCGCGGGTGGTCCTATGCGTGCGGTGTTCGAAGTGGTGGGTATCACCGACATCGTGGCCAAGAGCCATGGCTCGTCCAACCCTTACAACATGGTTCGTGCCACTTTGGACGCTTTGTCCAATTGCACAACAGCATCCAACGTGGCTGCCAAGCGTGGCAAGTCGGTTGAAGAGTTGTTTGGCTGAACCGGAGATCGAACATGACGACACAATCCACCGTGAAAGTCCAACTGGTTCGCAGCCCGATTGGTACCAAAGAGTCTCACCGCGCCACCGTGCGTGGCCTGGGCTTGCGCAAGCTGAACTCTGTGAGCGAGTTGCAAGACACGCCCGCAGTGCGCGGCATGATCAACAAGATCAGCTACCTGGTCAAAGTTCTCTAAGAGGCGAATGATGGAACTCAATAGCATCAAGCCCGCAGAAGGCTCCAAGCACGCGCCACGTCGCGTGGGCCGTGGTATCGGTTCGGGTCTGGGTAAAACCGCCGGACGCGGTCACAAAGGTCAAAAATCCCGTTCGGGTGGCTACCACAAGGTGGGCTTTGAAGGCGGTCAAATGCCTTTGCAGCGCCGCTTGCCCAAGCGTGGTTTCAAATCACATTTGCTGAAGTACAACGCAGAAATCACACTGACCACCTTGTCTCGTTTGGACTTGGCAGAAGTGGACGTCTTGGCATTGAAACAAGCCGGTCTGGTTTCTCAAATGGCCAAAGTGGTCAAAGTGATCAACACAGGTGAGTTGACCAAAGCCGTCAAGTTGACCGGTATTGGCGCGACTGCTGGTGCCAAAGTGGCCATTGAGGCTGCTGGCGGCTCTGTTGCCTGAATGTTCATAAGCGAGAAACACTGTGGCAACCAGCGCTAATTCAACAGCCAAAACAGACAAGTTCGGTGACCTGCGTCGCCGGCTGCTGTTCTTGCTGCTCGCGCTGGTGGTTTACCGTGCGGGTGCTCACATTCCGGTCCCTGGCATTGACCCTGATCAGCTCAAGCAGTTGTTCAATGGCCAGCAAGGCGGCATCCTGAACCTGTTCAACATGTTCTCGGGTGGCGCTTTGTCGCGGTTTACCGTGTTTGCGCTGGGGATCATGCCTTACATCTCTGCGTCCATTGTGATGCAGCTGTTGACTTATGTATTGCCTACCTTCGAGCAATTGAAGAAAGAAGGCGAAGCGGGACGTCGAAAAATCACCCAATACACCCGTTTTGGTGCCTTGGGTTTGGCGATCTTTCAGTCTTTCGGAATTGCTGTAGCACTTGAGGCTTCTGCCGGTTTGGTGATCAACCCAGGCATGGGTTTCCGGATGACGGCTGTTGTGAGTTTGACTGCAGGCGCCATGTTCTTGATGTGGTTGGGTGAGCAGATCACCGAACGCGGTTTGGGCAACGGTATCTCGATCCTCATCTTTGCTGGCATTGCCGCTGGATTGCCCAGTGCATTGGGTGGCTTGTTTGAATTGGTGCGCACAGGGGCCATGAACCCATTGGTCTCGATGATGATCATTGTGGTGGTCGCGCTGGTCACTTACTTTGTGGTCTTCGTTGAACGCGGTCAGCGCAAAATTTTGGTCAATTACGCACGCCGTCAGGTAGGCAACAAAGTGTATGGCGGGCAGTCATCCCACTTGCCACTCAAACTGAACATGGCGGGTGTGATTCCTCCAATTTTTGCTTCGTCGATCATTCTGCTCCCAGCGACCTTGATGGGCTGGTTCACCTCCGGCTCTTCCGAAAGTGTCGTCGTTCGCTTCTTTAAAGATGTGGCGAGTGCTTTGGCACCAGGACAGCCCGTGTATGTGATGTTCTACGCCGCTGCGATCATTTTCTTCTGTTTCTTTTACACAGCGTTGGTGTTCAACAGCCGTGAAACAGCTGACAACTTGAAGAAAAGCGGGGCTTTCATCCCTGGCATTCGCCCTGGTGATCAGACTGCCAAGTACATCGACAAGATTTTGCTGCGTTTGACTGCAGTGGGTGCGGCTTACATCACGTTTGTGTGTTTGCTGCCAGAGTTTTTGATTCTGAAATACAATGTTCCGTTTTACTTTGGCGGTACCTCTTTGCTGATCATCGTGGTCGTGACCATGGATTTCATGGCACAAGTACAAAACTACTTGATGTCTCAACAATACGATTCGCTTTTGAAAAAGGCGAGTTTCAAGTCCTGAGTGGCTTGGTTCGGGTTTGGTAAAGAACCCTGCGTTTTACGCAGGGACACAATTTTCACCTGGTCTGCGAAGTCTGGGTATCGATGAGTTTTAGGAGAGAACCATGAGAGTTTCGGCTTCGGTGAAAAAAATTTGCCGCAACTGCAAGATCATTCGCCGTAAAGGCGTTGTTCGTGTGATCTGCACAGATCCACGTCACAAGCAGCGTCAAGGCTGATTGAATTAGTTTTAGAGGACGAAAATGGCACGTATCGCTGGCATCAACATTCCGCCGCACAAACATGCTGAAATTGGCTTGACAGCCATCTTCGGTATTGGTCGCACCCGCGCTCGACAAATTTGCGAAGCCTCTGGCATCGCTTATTCCAAAAAGATCAAAGATCTGACGGACGCTGATCTCGAAAAAATTCGCGATCAAATCGCAGTTTTCACCATCGAAGGTGATCTGCGTCGCGAAACAACCATGAACATCAAGCGTTTGATGGACATCGGTTGCTACCGCGGTTTCCGTCATCGTCGTGGCTTGCCCATGCGCGGTCAGCGTACACGCACCAATGCACGCACTCGCAAGGGTCCGCGCAAAGGCGCAGCGGCTCTGAAGAAATAAGCAGGACTGAGAGACCACCATGGCTAAAGCACAATCCAACAGCGCATCGCAACGTGTTCGCAAAAAAGTCCGCAAGAACATTGCGGACGGCATTGCACACGTGCACGCGTCTTTCAACAACACCATCATCACGATCACCGACCGTCAGGGTAATGCCTTGTCGTGGGCTTCTTCGGGTGGCCAAGGTTTCAAGGGTTCACGCAAGTCGACACCTTTTGCAGCCCAAGTCGCTTCTGAGGTCGCAGGTCGTGCTGCGCAAGAACAAGGCATCAAAAACTTGGACGTCGAAATCAAGGGTCCTGGCCCTGGTCGCGAGTCTTCGGTTCGTGCCCTGGGTGCATTGGGTATCCGCATCACTTCGATCGCCGACGTGACACCGGTGCCGCACAACGGTTGCCGCCCTCAGAAGCGTCGTCGTATCTAATCTCAAACCAAGCCCACCGCCAGGCCATGCTTGCATCGCCTGGCTCCCGCATTTCTGATGCGGCAGTTGCATAAAGGAAAATCAAGTGGCACGCTACCTCGGCCCCAAGGCCAAACTCTCCCGCCGTGAAGGCACTGACTTGTTCCTCAAGAGCGCCCGTCGCTCGATTGCGGACAAGTCTAAATTTGATTCGAAGCCTGGCCAACACGGCCGCACTTCTGGTCAGCGCACATCAGATTACGGTCTGCAATTGCGCGAAAAGCAAAAAGTCAAGCGCATGTACGGTGTGCTGGAGAAGCAGTTCCGCCGTTATTTCGCAGAAGCCGATCGCCGCAAGGGCAACACAGGTTCCAACTTGTTGGGATTGTTGGAGTGCCGTCTCGACAACGTCGTCTACCGCATGGGCTTTGGCTCCACACGTGCTGAAGCACGTCAGATGGTGTCACACAAGGCCATCACGGTGAATGGTCAGTCAGTGAACATCCCTTCATACTTGGTCAAGGCCGGTGATGTGATCGCTGTTCGCGAAAAATCCAAGAAGCAAAACCGTGTGGTTGAAGCTTTGCAACTGGCTTTGCAAGTGGGCATGCCTGCTTGGGTTGAAGTCAATGCCGACAAGGCAGAAGGCACCTTCAAAAAGGTTCCTGATCGTGATGAATTCGCTGCAGACATCAACGAATCGCTGATCGTCGAACTGTACTCGCGTTAATTCTGAGTCGTTTCAATCGTTCCCGGGTGGCCTTGACAGGCTGCACCGGGTGCTTCATCAGCCTTACCGGTGTAACGGACCGGGGGTATTGAGAGGAAGTCTGAATGCAAACCAATCTGTTGAAACCCAAAGCCATCCAAGTCGAGCAATTGGCTGCCAACCGTGCAAAAGTCACGCTGGAGCCTTTCGAGCGCGGCTATGGCCACACGCTTGGCAACGCGCTGCGTCGCGTTTTGTTGTCCTCTATGGTGGGTTACTCCGCCACTGAAGTCACCATCGCTGGCGTGGTGCACGAATATTCTTCCATTGATGGTGTCCAAGAGGATGTGGTCAACATTTTGTTGAACCTCAAGGGCGTGGTGTTCAAACTCCACAACCGCGATGAAGTGACGCTGAGCTTGCGCAAGGATGGCGAAGGCGCCGTGACTGCCGCAGATATCCAGACGCCCCATGACGTGGAAATCATCAATCCTGAGCACGTGATCGCCAATTTGTCGCACGGCGGCAAACTGGACATGCAGATCAAGGTTGAAAAAGGTCGTGGTTACGTGCCAGGCACCATGCGTCGTTTTGCTGACGAGCCCACAAAGGCCTTGGGCCGTATTGTTCTGGATGCGTCATTTTCGCCCGTCAAGCGCGTGAGCTACACCGTCGAAAGCGCCCGTGTTGAGCAGCGTACCGATCTGGACAAACTGGTCATCGAGATTGAAACCAACGGCGCGATCACGGCAGAAGATGCAGTGCGTTCCTCGGCCAAGATCTTGGTCGAGCAATTGGCTGTTTTCGCGCAACTTGAAGGCAGCGAATTGTCTGCGTTCAATGAGCCAGCGCAGCGCGGTGGCGCAGGCAGCTTCGATCCGATTTTGTTGCGTCCCGTGGACGAGCTCGAACTCACCGTTCGTTCGGCCAACTGCCTCAAAGCAGAAAACATTTACTACATTGGCGATTTGATCCAACGTACCGAGAATGAATTGCTCAAGACCCCTAACCTGGGTCGCAAGTCACTCAACGAAATCAAAGAAGTCCTGGCTTCCCGCGGTCTGACTTTGGGCATGAAGCTCGAAGCCTGGCCTCCAGCAGGTCTGGAAAAGCGTTAATTCAAAGTTCCCGGAAATTCCGGGGTGTGCACGGGCAGTACCTGATACGGCTGCCTGTTTAATAAAGAAAGGTAAGCACCATGCGTCACGGACACGGCCTCCGCAAATTGAACCGCACCAGCGAGCACCGCCTCGCCATGCTGCGCAACATGATGAACTCGCTCATCGAGCACGAAGTCATCAAGACCACACTCCCCAAAGCCAAAGAGCTGCGTCGCGTCATTGAGCCGATGATCACTTTGGCCAAAGAAGACAGCTTGTCCAACAAGCGTTTGGCTTTCAACCGTCTGCGCGACCGTGACAGCGTTGTCAAGTTGTTTGCCGATCTGGGCCCACGTTTTGCCAAGCGTCCTGGTGGTTACACACGCATCCTGAAAATGGGTTTCCGCGTGGGTGACAACGCGCCGATGGCCTTGGTTGAATTGGTCGATCGTGCTGAAACTCCTGCAGCGACAGCAGCAGAGTAAGGTATAATTCAAGCATACCGCGGGGTGGAGCAGTCTGGTAGCTCGTTGGGCTCATAACCCAAAGGTCGTTGGTTCAAATCCGGCCCCCGCAACCAAGTTTCAACTGAGATTGAATACCCTAAAAACCCTCTTCGGAGGGTTTTTTCGTTTCTGCTTGGGCAAGCGCCTGTACAACGCTGTGAGACAAAAACAATCAATGCCCTGATGTGGGCAAGCTGGGCAACCGATTGCTCAATCCCTCAAGCGCGTGCATGCAACTGGCCTGTCGCACCTGGTGTCGATCACCGGTAAACAGTTGGCACTCTGTAAAAACCCAGCCATCAATACACCAGCCAAACCACACGATGCCCACTGGTTTGGCAGCGCTGCCGCCATCAGGTCCTGCAATGCCCGTGACCGAAACAGACACCCGCGCGCGTGACCTGTACACCGCACCCAACGCCATGGCGCGAGCCACCGCCTCGCTCACTGCGCCGTGTGTCTCAATCATGGACGCTTCGACGCCCAATAAATCGGTTTTGGCCGCATTGGAATAGGTCACCAAACCACGATCAAACCAGCGACTAGAGCCGGGAAAATCGGTGCAGTGCGCTGCAATCAAGCCACCGGTACAGCTTTCTGCAGTCGACATCATCCAGCCCACGGCATTGAGTCTTGCTGCCAAGGTCATTGCAATCTCAGACATCAAAACCACCTCCACAAAGCCAGCACCAGCAGCGTACAAAAAGCGGCCACCAGATCGTCAAACAAAATGCCCAAGCCGCCCCGCCAGCCAAATCCCTTGAACAAACGATCGGCCCAAGCCACAGGGCCGGGTTTGACAGCATCAAAAAAACGGAACAACAAAAAAGCCGACAGTTGGCCTGCGAAACCTGCAGGCATGATCAAAAACAAGATCAACCACATGGCCACTATTTCATCCCAAACGATGGCGCCGGGATCGCTCACCCCCATGTTGCTGGCCGTCAAGGTGCATGCCCACCAACCCAACAAGAAGGAAGCCGAAATCAAGGCCGCCTGTGCGGGAAGGGACCAGCTGTTTTGAATCAACAACCAAGATGCCCATCCCCACAGGCTGCCCACCGTACCCGGGGCTTTGGGCGACAAACCAGACCCAAAGCCCAATGCAATGGCATGGGCGGGATGTTGCAACATGAATGAAGCGGTAGGTCGCACGGGGTGGCGTGGCAGCCCGACAACGGGGAGATTGGAGGGCGAGGACATCTTCACGCGAAATGATCGAACGAGGCGAAGGTGTTGGGCAAAACACCACCATCTTCGGTCAGTAACTTCAAGCGGGGTTCAGGCGTGATGCGGCCAATGCGCGTGACAGGGATCCCACAAGCTTGACTCAAGGACAGGACCTGATGGCGTTGCTTCGGCGAGCATGTGAAGACCAGCTCGTAATCATCGCCACCCGACAAAACGCAGCGATGCATCAAGTCTTGCGGACAAGACCAAGCTTCGCGGGTGAGCATCAAATTCTGGATCGCCGAGAGGTGAATATCAGCCCCCACACGACTGGCTTTGAGGACGTGTCCCAGATCACCCAAGAGGCCATCGCTGATGTCGGCCATGGCATTGGCCACACCACGCAAGGAAACACCCAACGCCGTGCGTGGCTCAGGCCGCTCCATGCGAGCACGGGCCAAATCAAAGACCGATTGCGGCAGGCTGACCGTGCCACGAAATCCCTCCAGAGCCAAACGGGCATCACCCAGGTGGCCACTCACATACAGGTCGTCACCGGCTTGCGCGCCCGAGCGCAAAATGGCCTGATGGGTAGGCACCTCGCCCATCACCGTGATGGACACATTCAAGGGGCCTTGGGTGGTGTCGCCACCGATCAATTCACAGCCGTGAGCATCCGCCAATTCGAATAATCCGTCGGAAAAGCCTGACAACCAGCCCTCGTCCACCCGGGGCAAGGACAAGGACAACAAAAAAGCCCGTGGCGTCGCACCGCAAGCTGCCAGGTCACTCAGGTTGACGGCCAAAGACTTGTGGCCCAAATCACGGGGGTTGACCGTCGAGAGGAAGTGTCGTCCTTCGACCAACATGTCGGCGGAAAAAGCCAACTGTTGTCCGGGGGTGGGCGTCCAAATGGCGCAGTCGTCACCAATGCCCACATCCGCGTGCCGGGCAGTACGCTTGAAAAACCGTTCGATCAGCTCAAATTCACCCATAAACCAGAGCTTAACCGAGACTCAAACCATGGGTTCTCAATGCAAAGTGCGACCGCCGGGCAGGCTGCTGGAGGCGTCGAGCACGAAAGTGCCAATGGGGGCATCAAATCGGTGGCCATCCTCGGCCACGAAAAAGTAGCTGCCGTGCATGGTTCCGCTGGGCGCGCGCAATCGGCAGCCGCTGGTGTATTGAAAGGATTCGCCGGGGCGAAGCAGGGGTTGTTGACCGACCACGCCCAGGCCCTTGACTTCCTCGGTGTGACCGCGCTCGTCCTGGATCACCCAATGGCGAGAAATCAACTGCACGGGCACCCGACCTGTGTTCGTGACCGTGACGGTGTAGGCGAATGCAAAGACATCCTGCAAGGGATTGCTCTGGTCTGTCACGTAATGGGGCAGCACATCAATTTGAACGGTGTATGCGGACATGGCCACATGTTAACTGCGACAATTCAGGGATGACGACGACCTACCGCATTGCCCCTTCCATCCTCTCGGCTGATTTCGCCCGCTTGGGCGAGGAAGTCACAAGCGTCATTGACGCTGGTGCCGACTGGATCCACTTTGACGTGATGGACAACCATTACGTGCCCAACTTGACCTTCGGCCCCATGGTTTGCCAGGCCCTCAAGCCCCATGCCAAAACGGCATCCGGCGTGGCCGTGCCGATTGATGTGCATTTGATGATCTCACCAGTCGATGCGTTGGCAGCATCTTTTGCCGAGGCGGGTGCTGATCTCATCAGCTTTCACCCGGACGCCAGCGCCCATGTGCACCGCAGCATTCAGGCCATCAAAAGCAAAGGGGTCAAGGCAGGTCTGGTGTTCAATCCGGCAGAACCGCTGGACGTGTTGGAATGGACCATCGACGAGATTGACCTGATCCTCATCATGAGCGTGAACCCGGGTTTTGGGGGCCAAAGCTTCATCGATTCGGCCTTGCGCAAGGTCGAGTTGGCCCGCCAGTGGATCGAGCGCAGCGGCCGTGACATTCGCTTGGAGGTGGATGGGGGCATCAAGGCCGACAACATCCGCCGCGTGGCCGATGCAGGGGCTGACACCTTCGTGGCGGGCAGTGCCATTTTTGGCAAACCCGATTACAAAGCCGTGATCGACCAGATGCGCGTGGCCTTGTCCTGAAGCGATAAACGGCACCATGCAGGCTATGAAACAGATCGAGGCGGTCATTTTTGACCTGGACGGGACCCTGGTGCACACCTTGGGTGATTTTCAGGTGGCTTTGCACCGCACCATGGCCGATCTGGACTTGCCAGCAGTGTCCGACGCGCTCATCGAGCAAACCATTGGCAAAGGCTCCGAACATCTGATCCGCACCTTGCTGGCGCATCAAATCAACCGGCCTGAAGTCAAGGGAGTGGGCCAGGCTTGCCCGGCCCTGTCGGTGGACGCCCTTTTCAGCCGCGCATGGCAGCGGTACCAGCACCACTATCTGGCGATCAATGGGCAGTTTGCCGATGTCTACCCCGGCGCTCTGGAGGCGCTCGAGAGCTTGGCCGCCCAGGGCATGCCCATGGCCTGCCTGACCAACAAGCCACTGGCCTTTGCCCAGGCCTTGCTGAAAGAGAAATCACTGGCGCACTTCTTTGGCCCCGTGTTTGGTGGGGACAGTTTCGAGCGCAAAAAGCCTGACCCCTTGCCTTTGCTGAAAACCTGTGAGGCGCTGGGCACCAACGCCGCACGCACCTTGATGGTGGGCGATTCCAGCAACGATGCCCAAGCTGCCCATGCCGCCGGCTGTCCAGTGGTGTTGGTCACGTATGGGTACAACCATGGTCAAAGGGTGCAAGACACGCCTGCCGCCGCTTGGTTGGACACGCTGGCCGACTTGCCAGAGCGGTTGAACGGCATGCACAAATGATGTGCGCAAAGCTGGCTGGCGCGCTGTCCAAACCGGCAGGCCGCCTTTGCTACACTTGACTCACCATGTTCACGATCTTCATTCACGCCAGCGCAGCCTGCCTGCCGAGCCATTCCCCTGCGGAAGGCCGGGGAGCCTGGCCCTGGCGTCGGCCAGCCTGACCCCATCGACTGTGCGGTTTGCCCGCCACCCTCGCCCGGCTTCATAGACACCATGACCGGGCACCTGGATGAATGAAATGCACCTCGACCGAGGTCGCTGAGCGCTTTGGAGGCTCTAGCCTGTGATCACCGAACTTGAATTTAAAAGCCTGGCCAGCCAAGGCTACAACCGCATTCCCCTCATGTTGGAGGCCTTTGCGGACCTGGAAACCCCCCTCTCGCTTTATCTGAAGCTGGCCCACACCAAGGACAATGGCCAATACAGCTTCTTGCTCGAATCGGTGGTGGGTGGCGAACGTTTTGGGCGTTACAGCTTCATCGGCCTGCCTGCGCGCACGCTGCTGCGCGCCAGTGGGTTTGGCGCTGAGTCCAAAACCGAAGTGGTGCGCGATGGGGTGGTGATCGAAACCGCGACGGGTAACCCACTGGATTTCATCGCGCAATACCAAACGCGTTTCAAGGTGGCTTTGCGCCCGGGCTTGCCGCGTTTTTGTGGTGGCTTGGCAGGCTATTTTGGTTATGACGCGGTGCGCTACATCGAGAAAAAACTCGAAAAATCCTGCCCCCCCGATACCTTGGGAACGCCCGATATCTTGTTGCTGCAGTGCGAGGAACTGGCTGTGATCGACAACTTGTCCGGCAAGCTCTACCTCATCGTCTATGCCGACCCGGCCACGCCCGAGGCCTATGTGGGCGCAAAAAAACGCCTGCGCGATCTGAAAGAGCAGCTCAAGTACTCGGTCAGCGCTCCGGTGGTCAAACCCACTCAGTCTTACCCGGCTGAACGTGACTTTGCCAAGCCCGATTACATCGCCGCCGTCGAAAAAGCCAAGGAGCTGATCGCTGGAGGTGATTTCATGCAGGTGCAGGTCGGCCAGCGCATCAAAAAGCGCTTCACCGAAAGTCCGCTGTCCTTGTACCGGGCGTTGCGCTCGCTCAACCCCAGCCCTTACATGTATTTCTACAACTTCGGTGACTTCCATGTGGTCGGGGCCAGCCCCGAGATTTTGGTGCGCCAAGAGCAGACCACAGAGGGGGCCAAAGTCATCATCCGGCCTTTGGCGGGTACACGGCCCCGTGGCGCGACACCTGAAAAAGACAAGGCCGCCGAGCTCGAACTGATCAACGACCCCAAGGAGCGTGCCGAGCATGTGATGCTGATCGATCTGGCGCGCAACGACATTGGCCGCATTGCCCAGACCGGATCGGTCAAGGTGACCGAGGCCTTTGTGGTCGAACGGTATAGCCACGTCATGCACATCGTGAGCAACGTCGAAGGCATTCTCAACGAAGGCATGAGCAACATGGACGTGCTCAAAGCCACCTTTCCGGCGGGCACCTTGACGGGTGCTCCCAAGGTCCACGCCATGGAGCTGATTGACCAGTTTGAACCAGTCAAGCGCGGCATTTACGGCGGCGCCTGTGGCTATATCAGTTATGCGGGTGACATGGACGTGGCCATCGCGATCCGCACCGCCGTCATCAAGGACCAGATGCTGTATGTGCAGGCTGCCGCCGGTGTGGTGGCCGATTCGGTGCCCGAGATGGAATGGCGTGAAACCGAGCACAAGGCACGTGCCTTGTTGCGGGCCAGCGAATTGGTGGAAGAAGGTTTGGAGTGACCATGGCAAAAAAAATAAAACTCCTCATGGTCGACAACTACGATTCCTTCACCTTCAATATCGTTCAGTACTTCGGCGAACTGGGTGCGGAGGTTGAAGTCTTTCGCAACGATGAAATCACGCTCGAGGGCATTGCAGCCCGCCAGCCTGATCGTCTGGTGATCTCGCCCGGCCCCTGTTCGCCTGCCGAGGCGGGCATTTCGGTGGCGGCCATCCAGCACTTTGCAGGCCAACTGCCTATATTGGGCGTATGTCTGGGGCACCAAAGCATTGGTGCTGCTTTTGGCGGCAAGATTGTTCGAGCGCAAGCGTTGATGCATGGCAAGACCAGTGTCATCACCACCACGCAAGAAGGCGTGTTTGCGGGCTTGCCCCAGCAATTCACCGTCAACCGTTACCACTCATTGGCCATTGAGCGGGCCACTTGCCCGTCCTGCCTCAAAGTCACGGCTTGGACCGATGACGGCGAAATCATGGGCGTGCGCCACACCGAGCTGGACATCGAAGGTGTTCAGTTCCACCCCGAATCCATCCTGACCGAGCATGGCCACGCCATGCTCAAAAACTTTTTGGTGCGACCATGATCGACCTGCGCAGCGACACCGTGACCCAGCCGACCGCAGCCATGCGCGAGGTCATGCTGGCTGCATCCGTCGGCGACGATGTGTTTGGCGACGACCCCACGGTCAACGCCTTGCAACAACGCATTGGGCAGATCACCGGCAAAGAAGCTGCGCTGTTCATGCCCTCGGGCACTCAAAGCAACCTGTGCGCCCTGATGGCGCACTGCGAGCGGGGTGACGAGTACATCGTCGGTCAAAACGCACACACCTACCGGTATGAAGGCGGCGGCGCGGCAGTGCTGGGCAGCATCCAGCCCCAGCCGCTGGCGCAAAACCCTTTGGGAGAAATGGCGCTGGCCGACATCGCCTCAGCCATCAAGCCCATCGATTGCCACTTTGCCCGGACCCGTCTGCTGGCGCTGGAAAACACTTGGAACGGCCACCCCATGTCGCAGGCCTATCTGGCGCAAGCCACGGGCCTGGCCCGCCAGCACGGTTTGGCCGTGCATCTGGATGGTGCCCGCTTGTTCAATGCGGCCGTGGCGCAAGCCGAGGGCGAGCCGGTCTTGGCCAGCGTGCGGCGCATTGTGGACCACTTTGACAGTGTGTCTGTGTGCTTCAGCAAGGGCTTGGGTGCGCCCGTGGGCTCGGCCTTGTGCGGCTCGCGTGAACTGATCGACAAGGCGCTGCGTTGGCGCAAGGTGTTGGGCGGTGGTATGCGCCAGTCCGGTATTTTGGCCGCTGCGGCTTTGCATGCGCTGGAGCACCATGTGGACCGCCTGGCCGATGACCATGCCCTGGCACAGCGGTTGGCCATGGGCCTGCAAGGTGTACCCGGTCTGAGCGTGCGCTCGGCGCAAACCAACATTGTGTTTGTGGAGGTGGCCGATGGGCGTGGTCCGGCGCTGCTTGATGATTTGAAGGCCCATGGTGTGTTGGCCACGGGTTTGATCGGCCTGCGCTTTGTGACGCACCTGGGGGTAGATGCTTTAGGCATCGACCACGCCATCGACTGCATCCGGCGCCTCATGCTGAAGGCCTCTGTTGATGCCAGCTCAGGTTCAGCCCGAACAGGTGTTTACTGACGCCATGCCTGAAACTCAGCAAGTCCTGATGCTCATGCTGTCCGGTGCGCGGCGCAAACTCACGCCCGGTCCGCAGGTGGCCTACGTCGGCCACCAGTTCTGGCGTGGCGTGGTGCGGCGGGGTCTGAAGCGCGCCTTGACCGATGTGCCTTTGCACTGAATTATTCAACGTATCCCTTTATCCGAGAGGAAACTCACCATGCCCATCACCCCTCAGGAAGCGCTGCAACGCACCATCGAGCACCGCGAGATATTTCATGACGAGATGCTCAAAATCATGCGCATGATCATGAATGGCGAACTCTCGCCTGTCATGACAGCGGCGCTCATCACAGGTTTGCGCGTGAAAAAGGAAACCATTGGTGAGATCACGGCCGCCGCCCAAGTGATGCGCGAGTTTTCGACCAAAGTGCATGTGGCCGACCCCACTCATCTGGTGGACATCGTGGGTACGGGGGGCGATGGGGCCCACACTTTCAATATCTCGACTTGCGCCATGTTTGTGGCCGCTGCAGCGGGGGCGAAAACCGCCAAACATGGCGGGCGCAGCGTCAGCAGCAAATCGGGCAGTGCCGATGTGGTCGAAGCCCTGGGCGGCAACATCCACCTGCCTCCTGAGCAGATAGCCCGTTCGATCGAAGAAGTGGGTATCGGCTTCATGTTTGCACCCAACCACCACCCGGCCATGAAAAACGTAGCACCGGTGCGCAAGGAGCTGGGTGTGCGCACGATTTTCAACATCCTCGGGCCCTTGACCAACCCGGCCAGCGCGCCCAACATATTGATGGGTGTGTTCCACTCTGACCTGGTGGGGATTCAGGTTCGCGCTCTGCAACGCTTGGGTGCCGAGCATGCGGTGGTGGTGTACGGGCGCGATGGCATGGACGAGATCAGCCTGGGCGCGGCCACCTTGGTGGGCGAGCTGAAAAACGGGCAGATCACAGAATACGAAATCCACCCGGAAGACTTTGGTCTGACCATGGCCAGCAACCGGGCCCTGAAAGTGGACACCCCCGAGCAGTCCATGGCCATGTTGCGTGGCGTACTGGACAATGAGCCCGGCGCGGCGCGAGACATCGTCATGATCAATGCGGGCGCTGCCTTGTATGCCGCCAACGTGGCCAGCAGCATCGCCGATGGCCTGGCGCGTGCACGTGTAGCCATTGAGTCTGGTGCGGCCAAAGCCAAGCTGGCCCAGTTTGTGGCCTTTGGTCAGAAGGCGGCTTGAGCCATGTGGTGAGGCGAGGGCGCCTGGATCGCTTTGGGCATGACGTCCTTGTTTCTGGTCGTGGCCGGGGTGATGTACAGCGCCTTTGTTCGCATTTTGAAAAGCGGTGCCGCCGAGCCCGTACAGAAAGAAAATCATGAGTGACATCTTGGACAAAATCGTTGCGGTCAAACGCGAAGAAGTGGCAGCAGCCTTGAAGCAAAAATCGCTCGCCGTGGTGCGCGCCGATGCCGAAAGTCGCGTGTTGACCCGTGACTTTGAAGGCGCGATGCGCGCCAAGATGGCTGCAGGCCAAGCGGCGGTGATCGCCGAAATCAAGAAGGCCAGCCCGTCCAAAGGTGTGTTGCGGGCTGACTTCATCCCTGCCGACATTGCCCAAAGTTACGCCGAGTACGGCGCCGCTTGCTTGTCGGTGTTGACGGACAAGCAGTTCTTCCAAGGCAGTGTGGATTACCTCAAACAAGCGCGCGCCAGTTGTGATCTGCCAGTTTTGCGCAAGGATTTCATGATCGATGTCTACCAGGTGTACGAGGCACGCGCCATGGGGGCTGACGCCATCTTGCTCATCGCGGCCTGCTTGGACGATGCCCACATGGCCGAAATGGAGGCGGTGGCCCGCAGCCTGGACATGGCCGTGCTGGTGGAGGTGCACGACAAAGCCGAACTTGAACGTGCCCTGAAGCTGAAAACCCGATTGGTGGGCATCAACAACCGCAACTTGAAAACCTTCGAGGTGTCGCTGCAGACCACCTTGGACATGTTGCCGGATGTACCGGCTGACCGCTTGCTGGTCACCGAAAGCGGCATTCAAACCCCGGAAGATGTTCGCCTCATGCGTGAGGCCCAGGTCAACGCCTTCTTGGTGGGCGAGGCTTTCATGCGCGCCAGCGAGCCGGGCGAAGCCCTGGCCAAACTCTTTGCCTGATGTCCCACATGACGGGGCAGCAAAGTCTGGGGTTTGAAGAGGGGTTGGGGTTAGCCCATCAAGGGCTGAGTTGGCCTTTGCAGCTGGATGGCCTGGACGCCCGGTGGCGCCCCGTGGTGGATGCCTTTGTGCGTTCCGAGGCGGGGCTTGCCTTGACCCGGCGCTTGAACGATGCGCTCTTGGCGGGGCACATCATGTATCCGCCAGAGCCCTTTCGAGCACTGAGCTTGACCCCTTTGAGTCAGGTGCGCGTGGTGATTTTGGGGCAAGACCCTTACCACGGACCGGGCCAGGCGGAAGGTCTGGCCTTTTCGGTGGCGCCGGGTGTGCGCTTGCCGCCCAGTTTGCGCAACATCTTCAAGGAGCTGCAGCAAAGCCTGGGTGTTTCCGTGCCCACTGACGGTTCACTGGTGCGCTGGGCAAAGCAAGGGGTCTTGCTGCTCAACACCTGTTTGACAGTCAAAGCCGGGCAAGCGGCCAGCCACGCCGGCTGGGGCTGGGAGGTTTTGAGCGATGAGTTGGTCATAACGGTTGCTCAAAGTGTTAAACCTGTGGTGTTCATGCTGTGGGGTGCGCAAGCTCAGGCCAAAAAAGCCTTGATTGAACAAACCAAGAACTCAAGCCGACATTTGGTGCTGATGGCCAACCACCCCTCACCTTTGTCGGCCCTGCGCCCCCCCATTCCCTTTGTGGGCTGCGGTCATTTCGTTCAAGCCAATGCCTTTTTGGCGCAATGCGGCGACAAACCCATCGCGTGGTGAAAATTTTGTGAGCCGTCTTGCAGGGGTTCACAAAAAGATGGCATAATCTAAGACTCGCTTCTGGAGGGGTGCCCGAGTGGCTAAAGGGGGCAGACTGTAAATCTGTTGGCTTACGCCTACACTGGTTCGAATCCAGTCTCCTCCACCAGCAAACTGGCTTTGGCCGGTATGAATTGAGCAATTGGAAATGGTTTCCAAGCATTGTCGTTGCATCCACTCGTGCGGCGCGATCAGTGCGGGAGTAGTTTAATGGTAGAACCTTAGCCTTCCAAGCTAATGACACGGGTTCGATTCCCGTTTCCCGCTCCAGTCAACCGGTTGAAATTGTCAGAAGTTTTCGCCCTTGTGGCTCAGTGGTAGAGCACTCCCTTGGTAAGGGAGAGGTCGCGGGTCCGATTCCCGCCAAGGGCACCAGTTTTGGGGCGCGCAATGCGAGTTGTGCGCCCTCTGTCTTGGTTGTTGACCACTGCTTTTCGGAGTCGAAGATATGGCAAAAGAGAAATTCGAACGGACCAAACCCCACGTCAACGTGGGCACCATCGGTCACGTTGACCACGGCAAAACCACCCTGACTGCCGCCATCACCACCGTGTTGGCTGCCAAGTTCGGCGGTGCTGCCAAAGCGTACGACCAGATCGACGCGGCGCCCGAAGAAAAAGCCCGTGGTATCACGATCAACACCGCGCACGTCGAGTACGAGACCGAAAACCGTCACTACGCGCACGTGGACTGCCCAGGCCACGCTGACTATGTGAAGAACATGATCACTGGTGCGGCCCAGATGGACGGCGCTATTTTGGTTTGCTCCGCTGCTGACGGCCCTATGCCTCAGACCCGTGAGCACATCTTGTTGGCCCGCCAGGTGGGCGTGCCTTACATCATCGTGTTCTTGAACAAGTGCGACATGGTGGACGACGCTGAGTTGTTGGAACTGGTCGAGATGGAAGTGCGCGAGTTGTTGTCCAAGTACGACTTCCCAGGCGACGACACACCGATCGTGCAAGGCTCTGCCAAGTTGGCGCTGGAAGGCGACAAGGGTCCTTTGGGCGAGCAAGCCATCATGAAGCTGGCCGAAGCGCTGGACACTTACATCCCTACGCCTGACCGCGCAGTGGACGGCGCATTCCTGATGCCCGTGGAAGACGTGTTCTCCATCTCCGGTCGCGGCACTGTGGTGACTGGCCGTATCGAGCGCGGTATCGTCAAAGTCGGCGAAGAAATCGAAATCGTGGGCATCAAAGACACGGTCAAGACCACTTGCACAGGCGTTGAGATGTTCCGCAAGCTGCTGGACCAAGGTCAAGCCGGCGACAACGTTGGTATCTTGTTGCGCGGCACCAAGCGCGAAGACGTCGAGCGCGGCCAAGTGCTGTGCAAGCCCGGCTCGATCAAGCCCCACACCCACTTCACGGGCGAGATCTATGTCTTGTCCAAAGACGAAGGTGGCCGTCACACGCCTTTCTTCAACAACTACCGTCCTCAGTTCTACTTCCGTACGACGGACGTGACAGGCGCGATCGAATTGCCAGAAGGCAAAGAGATGGTGATGCCGGGTGACAACGTGTCGATCACTGTGAAGTTGATCAACCCCATTGCGATGGAAGAGGGCTTGCGCTTCGCCATCCGCGAAGGCGGCCGAACGGTTGGTGCTGGCGTTGTTGCCAAGATCATTGCTTAAAGAGGTTCAAGTAGGGGTATAGCTCAATTGGCAGAGCGTCGGTCTCCAAAACCGAAGGTTGTAGGTTCGATTCCTACTGCCCCTGCCACCTGAAAAGGTGGATTTTCAAGCCCACTAGACCCTAGTGGGCTTCCTTGTCTGATACGAGTCCTCTTGAAAGAGGGCTCAACAAAGGTTTCAAGCCGTATGGCAACGTCCGAAGTTCAAACTGTGAGTGCTGCTGGTGACAAGATGCGTCTGGCTTTGGCGGGCGCATTGGTCATTGCTGCGTTGGTCGCCTTCTACATGTTGGCCGGCAAAGGCGGTTTGGCGCAGTGGGCGGGCCTGCTCGTAGGTTTGGCAGCCAGCATGGTGGTGTTCTTCACTTCCGAGTCGGGGCGTCAATTGGTGGCTTTTGGCCGTGACGCTGTTCGTGAAGTCAAAAAAGTGGTTTGGCCCGAACGCAAAGAAGCCTTGCAGATCACGGCTTATGTCTTTGCCTTTGTGGTGGTGATGGCCTTGTTCCTGTGGCTCACCGACAAAACTCTGGAATGGGTTTTTTACGATCTGATTCTTGGGTGGAAAAAGTAATGAACGATGCTGTAGTCAACGCGCCGATGGCGGGCTCTTCGACCAACCCAGACCTCAAGTGGTATGTGGTCCACGCCTATTCCGGCATGGAAAAGGCGGTCGAACGCAACATCATTGAGCGCATTGCGCGCTCAGGCATGGAAACCAAATTTGGCCGCATTCTTGTTCCCACCGAAGAGGTTGTGGAAGTCAAAAACGGTCAAAAGCGCACCACCGAACGTAAATTTTTTCCTGGCTATGTGCTGGTGGAAATGGTGATGGACGACGAAACTTGGCATTTGGTGAAACACACCAACAAAGTGACCGGTTTCGTGGGCGGCGCCAAAAACCGTCCGGCCCCGATTTCTGAAGCAGATGTTCAGAAAATCGTGAACCAGATGCAAGAAGGCACAGACAAGCCGCGTCACAAGGTCGAGTTCGAAGTGGGTGAATACATCCGCGTCAAGGAAGGCCCATTCACCGATTTCAACGGCACCGTCGAAGAAGTCAATTACGAGCGCAACAAAATGCGTGTTTCCGTCACGATTTTTGGTCGTGCCACACCGGTTGAGCTGGAATTCGGTCAAGTCGAAAAAACCTGAACGGATTGTTCAAATTTCTGTCAAGCGCTTCCCGACTCGGCGCTTGTCAATATCTCAGAGTCGTTAACCCCGGGGAGCAGAGGGCCTGAAGGTCCGAAGCGTTACAACCCGCAAGGAGAAAAGCATGGCGAAAAAAATCGTCGGCTTCATCAAGCTGCAAGTGCCAGCTGGTAAAGCCAATCCATCACCACCCATTGGTCCTGCACTGGGCCAGCGTGGTTTGAACATCATGGAATTCTGCAAGGCGTTCAACGCACAGACCCAAGGCGTCGAGCCGGGCCTGCCATTGCCTGTGGTCATCACAGCGTTTGCAGACAAATCCTTCACCTTCATCATCAAGACGCCGCCTGCAGCGACCTTGATCAAGAAGTCCATCAAGATCGACAAGGCTTCAACCAAGCCAGGTCTGGAAAAGGTTGGCAAGATCACCCGCGCTCAGCTGGAAGAAATCGCCAAGACCAAGATGAAAGACCTGACTGCTGCCGACCTGGACGCAGCTGTTCGCACCATCGCTGGTACTGCCCGTTCCATGGGCGTGAATGTGGAGGGCGTGTAAATGTCCAAGCTCACTAAAAAACAAAAAGCCTTGGTTGGCAAAGTTGACAGCCTGAAGCTGTACGCGCTGTCTGACGCTTTGACCATGGTCAAAGAGTGCGCGACCGCCAAGTTCGATGAGTCCATCGACGTGGCCGTTCAACTCGGCATCGATGCCAAGAAGTCGGACCAAGTGGTTCGTGGCGCTGTCGTACTGCCCAACGGCACCGGCAAAACCGCACGTGTGGCTGTGTTCGCCCAAGGCGCCAAGGCTGATGAAGCCCGCGCAGCTGGCGCAGACGTGGTGGGCATGGACGACCTGGCCGCCCGCGTGAAAGCTGGTGACATGCCCTTCGACGTGGTGATTGCGGCCCCTGACGCGATGCGCGTGGTCGGTACTTTGGGTCAGATCCTGGGCCCACGTGGCCTGATGCCCAACCCCAAAGTCGGCACCGTCACCCCTGATGTGGCCACCGCCGTGAAAAACGCCAAGGCCGGTCAGGTCCAGTTCCGTGTGGACAAAGCCGGTATCGTGCATGGCACGATCGGTCGCCGTTCATTCGACACCGACAAGTTGCAGGGCAACTTGGCTGCTTTGATCGAAGCTTTGGTGAAAGCCAAGCCCGCTACCAGCAAAGGTGTTTACCTGCGCAAAGTGGCTGTGTCTTCGACCATGGGTGTGGGCGTTCGCGTCGACACACAATCCATCTCGGCGTGATGGCAAAGATTTGAGGCGTTCATTTGAGCGCCTCAATGTGGTGGGCCGTTGATCTTGCAAAAGATCGGCGGGCCATCCAAGACCGTTGGTGCACACAGGCGTGTGCTTAATCAACAAACCGAAAAGTTCGCTTGTAGGTTTGGGCCAACGCAGATGGCGATCCCGCTGCAGATGGATGAATATCCACAACAGTTGGTCGCTGCAAATAGGCGTGTTCAAGGGGCAACCCAGACAACACATATAAAGGAGTAGACCTTGAGTCTGAATCGCAGTGAGAAAGAAGCGGTCATTTCCGAAGTGACCGACCTCGCCGCTAAAGCTCAAACGCTGGTGATGGCGGAATACCGTGGCATCACGGTCGCTGACATGACAAACCTGCGCGTCAAAGCTCGCAGCCTGGGCGTTTCGCTGAGCGTGTTGAAAAACACCCTGGCCCGCCGTGCTGTGACAGGTACGCAGTTTGAAGTTGTCGCCGACCAGATGACCGGTCCGCTGATCTATGGCTTCTCTGAAGATGCAGTCGCCGCCGCGAAAGTGGTGGCCGACTTCGCGAAAGCCAACGACAAGTTGGTCATTCGCGCAGGTGCATTTGCAGGCAAGGCCTTGGACGTCAACGGCGTGAAGCAATTGGCAAGCATCCCTTCGAAAGAAGTTTTGTTGGCTCAGTTGTGTGGCTTGCTGATGTCGCCAATGTCCCGCACCGCTGTGGTGTTGGGCGCTCTGGCGGCCAAAAAAGGCGAAGGCGAAGCTGTTGCCGCTTAAGGCCAGCATTCGTGTTTTAACCAATTGTTAGGAAATAAAAATGGCATTCGATAAAGACGCATTTTTGACCGCGCTGGACAGCATGACGGTCATGGAACTCAACGACCTGGTGAAAGCCATCGAAGAGAAGTTTGGTGTGAGCGCTGCCGCCATGGCCGCTCCTGCTGCTGGTGGTGCTGCTGCTGGTGGTGCTGCCGCTGAAGAGAAGACTGACTTCAACGTCATGCTGCTCGAAGCTGGCGCCAACAAAGTGTCCGTGATCAAGGCCGTGCGCGAAATCACCGGTCTGGGCTTGAAAGAAGCCAAAGACCTGGTCGACGGCGCACCCAAGGCTGTGAAAGAAGGCCTGCCAAAAGCTGACGCTGAAGCTGCCAAGAAGAAGCTGGAAGAAGCCGGCGCCAAGGCCGAACTCAAGTAATTCGGTTTTGTTCCAAGGCTGGAGTGCCCGTCAGGGCCTCCAGCCTTTGGTGCTTGAAGAGCACACCGAAAAGCGGCTCCTGCAGAGCTGTTATTCAGTGTTTTAGCGAAACACCGGAAAGTGGATTTGAATAAGTCTACTTTCCAGTGTTTTCTGACCCGACTGCAGAAGACCCTTGGTTCGGGTTGCGTGCAATGCGCAATCGTCCGCCAACGCTGGTAGAGGCCAGCCGCCAAGACCGTTGAACGAGTGCAAAAGCTCGGTCAACACACAGTTCTGAAAGATCAAGCCCGGAGATCTCATGGCCTATTCATACACCGAACGCAAGCGAATTCGCAAAAGTTTCGGAAGCCGCGAAAGCGTGCTCGAAGTTCCTTACCTGCTGCAAATGCAAAAAGACGCTTACACGTCCTTCTTGCAAGCTGGGGTAGTTTCATCCAAACGAACACACGAAGGCTTGCAAGCCGCATTCAAGTCGGCTTTCCCGATCGTGTCCCACAATGGTTTTGTGGAGATGAAATTCGTCGAGTACAACCTGGCCAAACCAGCGTTTGATGTGCGCGAATGTCAGACCCGAGGCTTGACGTTTTCGTCGGCCGTGCGTGCTCGCGTGCAACTCATCATTTACGACCGCGACTCCTCCACCTCGCAGAACAAAGTCGTCAAGGAAGTCAAAGAGCAAGAGGTCTACATGGGCGAAGTGCCCCTGATGACCGACAAAGGCTCCTTCATCATCAACGGCACCGAGCGCGTGATCGTGTCCCAGTTGCACCGCTCGCCTGGCGTGTTCTTTGAGCACGACAAGGGCAAGACCCACAGTTCGGGAAAATTGCTGTTTTCCGCCCGCATCATCCCTTACCGCGGTTCATGGCTTGACTTCGAGTTTGACCCGAAAGACATTTTGTATTTCCGCGTCGACCGTCGTCGCAAGATGCCCGTCTCGATTTTGCTCAAGGCCATTGGCCTGAACCCAGAGTCGATCCTGGCGAACTTCTTCGTCAACGACAACTTCCGCCTGATGGACAGCGGTGCCCAAATGGAATTTGTGGCGGAACGTCTGCGCGGCGAAGTGGCCCGTTTTGACATCACCGACAAGTCCGGCAAAGTGGTGGTCGCCAAAGACAAGCGCATCACCGTGCGTCACACCCGCGAGCTCGAGCAATCGGGCACCACGCACATCAGCGTGCCTGAAGACTATTTGCTCGGTCGCGTGGTCGCGCGCAGCATTGTCGAAGCCGATACCGGCGAAATCATCGCCAAGGCCAACGAAGAGTTGACCGAGGCCTTGCTGAAAAAGCTGCGCACATCGGGCATCCAAGACCTGCCTTGCATTTACACGAACGAATTGGACCAGGGCGCGTACATTTCGCAAACTCTGCGCATCGACGAGACCGTGGACGAGTTTGCTGCACGCGTGGCCATCTACCGCATGATGCGTCCTGGCGAGCCGCCCACAGAAGATGCTGTGCAAGCCCTGTTCCAGCGCTTGTTCTACAACCCCGACACCTACGACTTGTCGCGCGTCGGTCGCATGAAGTTCAACGCCCGCGTGGGTCGCCCTGACTCCACAGGCCCCATGGTCTTGACCAACGAAGACATCTTGGCTGTGGTCAAGATTTTGGTGGACTTGCGCAACGGCAATGGCGAAGTCGATGACATCGACCACTTGGGCAACCGCCGCGTGCGTTGCGTGGGTGAATTGGCCGAAAACCAATACCGCACCGGTCTGGCCCGCATCGAGAAAGCCGTGAAAGAGCGTTTGGGTCAAGCCGAACAAGAGCCGCTGATGCCCCATGATTTGATCAACTCCAAGCCGATCTCGGCCGCGTTGAAAGAGTTCTTCGGTGCCTCGCAGTTGTCCCAGTTCATGGACCAGACCAATCCCTTGGCCGAGATCACCCACAAGCGCCGTGTTTCGGCCCTTGGCCCGGGCGGTTTGACCCGCGAGCGTGCAGGCTTTGAAGTGCGTGACGTGCACGTGACCCACTATGGTCGTGTTTGCCCGATTGAAACGCCAGAAGGCCCGAACATCGGTTTGATCAACTCGCTGGCTTTGTACGCCCGCTTGAACGAGTACGGTTTCATCGAAACCCCTTACCGTCGTGTGGTCGATGGCAAGGTCACAATGGACATCGACTACCTGTCGGCCATCGAAGAAGGCAAGTACGTCATCGCCCAGGCCAATGCGGCCTTGGACAAAGACGGCAAGCTGACCGGTGACCTCGTGTCTGCCCGTGAAAAAGGCGAATCGATTTTGTGTGGCGCCGAGCGCATCCAGTACATGGATGTGTCGCCAGCGCAGATCGTTTCGGTGGCGGCCTCTTTGGTGCCGTTCCTCGAGCACGATGACGCCAACCGCGCTTTGATGGGTGCCAACATGTCGCGCCAGGCCGTGCCTGTGTTGCGCCCTGAAAAGCCCATGGTCGGCACCGGCATCGAGCGCGTTGCAGCGGTCGACTCCGGCACCGTGGTCACCGCCACCCGTGGCGGTATCGTGGACTACGTGGACGCGACCCGCATCGTGATCCGCGTGAACGATGCGGAAGCTTTGGCCGGTGAAGTGGGTGTGGACATCTACAACCTGATCAAGTACCAGCGTTCCAACCAGAACACCAACATCCACCAGCGTCCCATCGTCAAGCGTGGCGATAAACTGGCCAAAGGTGATGTGATTGCGGATGGCGCATCGACCGACCTGGGCGAAATCGCCATTGGTCAGAACATGCTGATCGCCTTCATGCCTTGGAACGGCTACAACTTCGAAGACTCGATCTTGATTTCTGAGCGTGTGGTGTCGGAAGACCGCTACACCTCGATCCACATCGAAGAGCTCGTGGTCATGGCCCGTGACACCAAGTTGGGCGCCGAAGAAATTTCGCGCGACATCCCCAACCTGTCCGAGCAGCAGCTGGGTCGTCTGGACGACTCCGGCATCATCTACGTGGGTGCGGAAGTACAGCCCGGCGATGTGTTGGTCGGCAAGGTCACACCCAAGGGCGAGACCACACTCACGCCTGAAGAAAAACTGCTGCGCGCCATCTTCGGCGAAAAGGCCAGCGATGTGAAAGACACCTCGCTGCGTGTGGACCAGGGCTCGCAAGGCACTGTGATCGATGTGCAGGTCTTTACCCGTGAAGGCATCGTGCGCGACAAGCGTGCCCAGCAGATCATCGATGACGAACTCAAGCGTTTCCGCTTGGATCTGAACGACCAGCTGCGCATCGTGGAAGCCGACGCGTTTGACCGTATCGAAAAGCTGTTGGTGGGCCGTGTGGCCAACGGCGGCCCACAAAAGCTGGCCAAAGGCACCAAGATCGACAAGGCCTACATGGCGTCTGTCGAGAAATTCCACTGGTTCGACATTCGCCCAGCCGAAGACGATGTGGCCATGCAACTCGAGTCGATCAAGAACTCGCTGGAGCAAACCCGTCACAGCTTCGACTTGTCGTTTGAAGAAAAGCGCAAAAAGCTCACCCAAGGCGACGAGTTGCCCGCAGGCGTGCTCAAAATGGTCAAGGTGTATTTGGCCGTCAAGCGCCGCTTGCAGCCCGGTGACAAGATGGCCGGTCGTCACGGCAACAAGGGTGTGGTGTCCAAGATCGTTCCGGTCGAAGACATGCCTTATATGGCCGACGGCACCCCTGCCGACATCGTGTTGAACCCCCTGGGTGTTCCTTCACGTATGAACGTGGGTCAGGTGCTCGAAGTTCACCTGGGCTGGGCCGGTAAAGGCATTGGCCAGCGCATTGGCAACATGCTCCAGGCCGAAACCCAGCGCTTGGAAAAGATTGCCGAATTGCGCAAGTTGTTCGAGCAGTTGTACAACAGCATGGGCCGCAAAGAAGACCTGTCGCAACTGAGCGACGACGAAATCTTGTCTATGGCTGGCAACCTCAAAGAAGGTTTCCCATTTGCAACGCCCGTGTTCGACGGTGCCGCCGAAGAAGAAATCCGGGCCATGTTGCACCTGGCATACCCCGATGACTTGGCCAAGGCCAAGGGCCTCACTGCCACGCGCACCCAAGCCAATTTGTTTGACGGCCGAACAGGCGATGCCTTTGACCGCCCGACCACGATTGGCTACATGCACTTCTTGAAACTGCACCACTTGGTGGACGACAAGATGCACGCCCGTTCGACCGGTCCTTACAGCTTGGTCACGCAGCAGCCGCTGGGTGGTAAGGCGCAGTTCGGTGGTCAGCGTTTCGGCGAGATGGAGGTTTGGGCGCTGGAAGCGTATGGCGCCTCTTACGTTCTGCAAGAGATGCTCACCGTCAAGTCGGACGACGTGCAAGGCCGTACCAAGGTGTACGAGAGCATTGTCAAAGGGGAACACTCCATCGAAGCGGGCATGCCCGAGTCGTTCAACGTGCTGGTCAAGGAAATCCGTTCGCTGGGCCTTGACATCGAGCTCGAGCGTTCTTAATTCACAGGCAAAGGATTTAAACCATGAAATCACTACTCGACCTGTTCAAGCAGTTCACGCCCGATGACCATTTCGATGCGATCCGCATCGGTCTGGCATCGCCTGAGAAGATCCGTTCGTGGTCTTTCGGCGAAGTGAAAAAGCCGGAAACCATCAACTACCGGACCTTCAAGCCCGAGCGCGATGGTCTGTTTTGTGCCAAGATTTTTGGTCCCATCAAAGACTACGAATGCCTGTGCGGCAAGTACAAACGCCTCAAGCACCGCGGCGTGATCTGCGAGAAGTGCGGCGTTGAAGTCACACAGACCAAGGTTCGTCGCGAGCGCATGGGTCACATCGATCTGGCCGCACCGTGCGCCCACATCTGGTTCTTGAAGTCATTGCCGTCGCGTTTGGGCCTGGTGCTCGACATGACACTGCGTGACATCGAGCGGGTGCTGTACTTTGAAGCGTATGTCGTGACCGATCCCGGCATGACCCCGCTCAAAAAATTCGGCATCATGTCCGAAGACGACTACGATGCCAAAGTCAAGGAATACGGCGATGAATTCGTCGCCAAGATGGGTGCCGAGGGCATCAAGGAACTGCTGCAAGGCATCGACATTGAGAGCGAAATCGAGCGTTTGCGTGGTGACTTGACCGGCTCCGAACTCAAGGTCAAGAAGAACTCCAAGCGCCTGAAAGTGCTCGAGGCCTTCAAGAAATCGGGCATCAAGCCCGAGTGGATGGTGCTCGAAGTGCTGCCTGTGTTGCCACCGGACCTGCGTCCCTTGGTGCCGCTGGACGGTGGCCGTTTCGCCACCTCCGACTTGAACGACCTCTACCGCCGCGTCATCAACCGCAACAGCCGTCTGCGCCGTTTGCTGGAGCTGAAGGCGCCTGAGATCATTGCGCGCAACGAAAAGCGCATGTTGCAAGAAGCCGTGGACAGCTTGCTGGACAACGGCCGTCGCGGCAAAGCCATGACGGGTGCCAACAAGCGTGCCCTGAAGTCTTTGGCCGACATGATCAAAGGCAAGAGCGGTCGTTTCCGTCAGAACTTGCTGGGCAAGCGCGTCGACTACTCGGGTCGTTCCGTCATCACCGTGGGCCCTACGCTCAAGCTGCACCAGTGCGGTTTGCCCAAGTTGATGGCCATTGAGTTGTTCAAGCCCTTCATCTTTGCGCGTCTCGAAGCCATGGGCATCGCGACCACCATCAAGGCCGCCAAGAAAGAAGTCGAAGCCGGCACCCCGGTGGTGTGGGACATTCTCGAAGAGGTCATCAAAGAGCACCCCGTGATGCTCAACCGTGCGCCTACTTTGCACCGTTTGGGTATCCAGGCGTTCGAGCCTTTGTTGATCGAAGGCAAAGCCATCCAACTGCACCCCCTCGTTTGCGCGGCCTTCAACGCCGACTTCGACGGTGACCAGATGGCCGTTCACGTGCCCTTGTCTGTGGAAGCCCAGATGGAAGCCCGCACCTTGATGCTGGCCTCGAACAACATCTTGTTCCCTGCCTCTGGTGAGCCGTCGATCGTGCCGTCGCAAGACGTGGTGCTGGGTTTGTACTACGCCACCCGCGACCGCATCAACGCCAAGGGCGAAGGCCTGATCTTCTCCGACATCGGAGAAGTTCAGCGCGCCCTGGATGCCAATGCTGTGGAGTTGACCGCCAAGATCAACGTGCGCATGACCGAGTGGACCAAGGACAAAGTCACAGGTGAATTCTCTTCATCGGTGTCGATGGTCGAAACCACTGTGGGTCGTGCCTTGCTGTCTGAGATCCTGCCCAAGGGCCTGCCCTTCAGCAACCTCAACAAGGCCCTGAAGAAGAAGGAAATCTCCAAGCTGATCAACACGGCTTTCCGCAAGTGCGGCTTGAAAGAGACCGTGGTGTTTGCCGACAAGCTGTTGCAAAACGGTTTCCGTCTGGCCACGCGCGCAGGCATTTCGATCGGCATCGACGACATGCTGGTGCCGCCTGAGAAGCCCGCCATCATTGAAGCGGCTGAAAAAGAAGTCAAAGACATCGAGCAGCAATACGTCTCCGGTCTCGTGACCGCTGGCGAGCGCTACAACAAGGTGGTGGACATCTGGGGCAAAGCCGGTGATGTCGTCTCCAAGGTGATGATGGACCAACTCCGCAAAGAGAAGACCATCGACCGCCATGGCAAGGAAGTCGACCAAGAATCGTTCAACTCGATTTACATGATGGCCGACTCTGGCGCGCGTGGCTCTGCAGCCCAGATTCGCCAGTTGGCCGGTATGCGTGGTTTGATGGCCAAGCCTGACGGCTCGATCATTGAGACCCCCATCACGGCGAACTTCCGTGAAGGTCTGAACGTGTTGCAGTACTTCATCTCGACACACGGTGCGCGTAAAGGTCTGGCCGATACGGCTTTGAAGACCGCCAACTCGGGTTACCTGACCCGCCGTTTGGTGGATGTGACCCAAGACTTGGTCGTGACCGAGCTCGATTGCGGCACCGCCGACGGCTCGCTCATGCGTGCCATCGTCGAAGGTGGTGAGGTGATCGAATCGCTGCGTGACCGTATCCTGGGCCGCACCGTGGCCGAAGACGTGTTGCACCCTGAAAGCCGCGCTGTGCTGGCCGAAGCGGGTGTCATGCTGGACGAAGACCTGATCGACGAACTCGAAGCCGCAGGTGTCGACGAAGTCAAGGTGCGCACCGCGCTGACCTGCGAAACACGCTTTGGTTTGTGTGCCAAGTGCTATGGCCGCGATTTGGGCCGTGGTGGTTTGGTCAACAACGGCGAAGCGGTCGGCGTGATTGCTGCCCAGTCGATTGGCGAGCCCGGCACACAGCTGACCATGCGGACGTTCCACATCGGTGGTGCGGCGTCACGCGCCGCTGTGGCCTCCAGCGTGGAAGCCAAGTCCAACGGCAGCATTGGTTTCAACGCCACCATGCGTTACGTGACCAACAGCAAAGGCGAGTTGGTGGTGATTTCCCGTTCCGGAGAGATCGTGATCGCCGAACATGGCCGTGAGCGTGAGCGCCACAAAGTGCCCTACGGTGCCATCTTGTCGGTCAAGGCCGACCAGAGCATCAAGGCCGGTGCTATTTTGGCCAACTGGGACCCGCTGACCCGCCCGATCATCACCGAGTACGCCGGCACTGTGAAGTTCGAAAACGTCGAAGAAGGCTTGACCGTGGCCAAGCAGCTTGACGAAGTAACCGGCTTGTCGACCCTGGTGGTCATTGACCCCAAGCGCCGTGGCGCTGCCAAGGTCATTCGCCCGCAGGTCAAGCTGATCGATGCGGCTGGCAAAGAAGTCAAGATCCCTGGCACCGACCACTCGGTGACCATCGGTTTCCAGATCGGCTCGCTGATTCAGGTGCGCGATGGCATGGATGTGGGCCCTGGCGAAGTGTTGGCCCGTATCCCCGTGGAAGGTCAAAAGACCCGAGACATCACCGGCGGTTTGCCCCGTGTGGCCGAACTGTTCGAAGCCCGCACGCCCAAAGACAAAGGCATGCTGGCCGAGATCACCGGTACGGTGTCGTTCGGTAAAGAGACCAAAGGCAAGGTCCGCTTGCAAATCACCGATCCTGAAGGCAAGGTCTGGGATGAACTGATCCCCAAAGAGAAGAACATCCTGGTGCACGAAGGCCAAGTGGTCAACAAGGGCGAGAGCATTGTGGACGGCCCGGCCGACCCTCAAGACATCTTGCGCTTGCTGGGCATCGAAGAGCTGGCCCGCTACATCGTCGACGAAGTGCAGGACGTTTACCGTTTGCAGGGCGTGAAGATCAACGACAAGCACATCGAAGTGATTGTTCGTCAGATGTTGCGCCGCGTGGTGGTGGAGAACATTGGTGACTCCAACTACATCTCCGGCGAGCAGGTGGAGCGTTCCGAAATGCTCAACACCAACGACGCTTTGCAGAGCGATGGCAAGATTCCTGCGACCTTCAGCAACCTGTTGCTGGGTATCACGAAAGCCTCCTTGTCGACCGATTCGTTCATCTCGGCCGCTTCCTTCCAGGAAACGACCCGCGTGTTGACCGAAGCGGCCATCATGGGCAAGCGCGACGAGTTGCGCGGCCTGAAGGAAAACGTGATTGTGGGTCGCTTGATTCCTGCCGGCACCGGCTTGGCTTACCACCAGGCCCGCAAGGTCAAGGACGCCATGGACGATGCAGAGCGTCGCGCCATTGCGGACGCCGAAGCGGCTGACCTGGCAGGCTCTGCGACCGAAGACGCTGTCACCGATGCAGGCGAAGCGGCCTGAGTGAAGCGTTCACCCTTGACCCGGTGAACAATCGTGAACAGCCCCTGCACCGTTGGACGGTCAGGGGCTGTTTTTATGGCAGAGAGTCGAGAAAGGTGAAAGCATGGGGGCTTTGATTTTGGGGCTGCTGCTGGCCATCGCGGTTTTTTGGGCCGTTGGCGCACACAACCGGCTGGTGCGTTTGCGTGCCGAAGTGGTACGGCAATGGAGCAGTGTCGATGCGGTTTGGCTGCGATTGGTGGTGCGCATGCAAGGCGGTATTGCTGCACGTCAGTCCTTGGCTGTGGCGCAGGGAGCAGATGACCTCCAACCGCTCCAATCGGCTTGCGATGAATTGCTCGAAGCCTTGTCCCAGGCACGTTTGCAATCACTCGATGCAGAAACTCACAAGCAGGTGCAGGTGCAACACCAGAAGGTGGTGGCCGAGATTCGCCGCATGTTGCAAACCGAAAACGATGCGGTCAAGCCAGATCTGGAAATTGCATTGAACCGCATGCGGCAAACACTGCCCGCTGCGCTCATCCCCTACCATGTGGCTGTGGCCGCTTACAACGAGGCATTGGCCATGCGCCCTGCGTCATGGCTGGCCAGCCGTTTGAAACTCCAGCCTGCGATGCGAATGGATTTGTCCATGGGCGCCGCCTGAGCGCTGTTTGAAATCAACGATGACACCCAACGTTCCGTCCCAGGTTACGCGCGCTCCCGCGCAGTCAGCGCCTTTGTGGCGTCTGTTGCAGGCCACAGCCGCTGCAGTGCAGGCGACCCGCCAGGGACGCTCCCTCACGGCACAGATTGAAAGTGTCTCGCAAGAGCTGCGACCTGGGGTGCAAGCCTTGAGCTTTCAGGTCCTCAGGCAGCTCGGTCGTGCCACGGCACTGCGTGAACAGTTGGCCGGCAAAGCACCTCCCCCAGCGGTGGATGCTTTGCTCTGCACGGCGCTGGCTTTGTGCTGGCGCGATGAAGAAGCGCCTTATCCTGTTCACACCTTGGTGAATCAAGCGGTCGAAGCCGCGCGAAAGCAGAGAAATACCCAAGCCCAGAGCGGCTTCATCAACGCCTGTTTGCGACGCTTTATGCGTGAACGCGAAGCCTTGGTCCTGAAAACCGACAGCGACCTGCAAGCGCAATGGAACCATTCGCGCTGGTGGGTGGAACGATTGCAAGCAGATCACCCCTTGCACTGGCAGCAGATCTTGACGCAGGCACAACAAGCCGCGCCCATGACGCTGCGGGTGAATGCCCGACACCACACCGTGGCGGGCTATCAGCAGCAACTTCAGGCGATAGGGCTGCAGGCCAAGGCGGTGGGCTCACAGGGCTTGCAATTGAACAAGGCGGTGCCCGTGAACCAGTTGCCGGGCTTTGCGGCCGGGCATGTCTCGGTGCAGGACGCAGCCGCTCAGGTGGCTGCGCCATTGTTGCTGCAGGGTTTGGATGCTGAAATGCCATGGCGCATCTTGGACGCCTGTGCGGCGCCGGGCGGCAAAACGGGCCATTTGCTGGAAATTTACCCTCAAGCTCAAGTCTTGGCGCTGGACGTGGATGAGGCCCGTTGCGAACGGATACATCAAAATTTGCAGCGTTTGGGGCTGACCGCGCAAGTCTTGGCGGCCGATGCCGGACAGCCTGCGTCTTGGTGGGATGGCATCCTGTTTGACGCGGTTTTGCTAGATGCGCCATGTACGGCTTCGGGCATTGTGCGCAGGCATCCGGATGTGCGTTGGCTTCGCCGTCCCACCGACAGCGCGCAATTGGCGCGCACACAGGCAGCGCTGCTCAAGGCACTTTGGCCCTTGGTCAAGCCCGGGGGGCGCTTGCTGTATTGCACGTGCTCGATTTTCAAATCAGAGGGCGACGAAACGGTGCAGGCGTTCCTTCAACACAACACAGACGCCTTAATGCAGCCCTCTCCAGGGCATTTGATACCCGGGCAGCCCCCGTTTGGCCTGCCATTCGAGGACAATCCACTGGGTGAACATGACGGGTTTTATTACGCATTGCTGGAAAAGCGTCTGGGTTGAGCTCTGGCGCCGGGGTGGCTGGGTCCTGGGGGCCTGGCTGTTTGTCGTGTCCTCAGTCTGGGCTCAAACGGCCACGGCTGAGCTGACGGAGTTGCGTGCCGAGCGACGAGATGCGGGGCTTTACTTGACCGCCCAGCTCAAACTCGAACTGGGGCCGGTGGTTGAGGATGCTCTGGTCAAAGGCCTGGCCGTGCACTTTGTCGCCGAGGCCGAGGTCTTGCGAGACCGCTGGTATTGGTATGACCGCAAAGTGGGGGCTGCCACCCGTTATTACCGGCTTGCTTTTCAGCCACTGACACGCCGCTGGCGGCTGAATGTCTCCAATGAGCCGATTTCCGGCGCAGGCTTGGCAGGCAGCATTTCACAAAATTTTGAAACCCTGTCCGAAGCATTGGATGTGATTCGTCGCCAATCCGGCTGGAAAGTGGCGGACATCACCGACCTGGATGTGGATGCACGCCAATACATGACTTACCGCTTCAAGCTGGACATTTCCCAGTTGCCACGCCCCTTCCAGATTGCTGCAGGCAATCAGAGTGAATGGAGTTTGTCTGTGGCGCGGCAGATGCGCCTGACAGCAGACATGGTGCGCTGAGATGGGGATCTCGATCAACCGGTCGGAAAAACAAGCTCTGCGGGCATCGCGTGCCAGTCGATGGCTGCTGGGCTTGGGCGCAGTGGCGATGGTGGTGATCGGTTTGGGCTTGTTGGTGTTGATGACCCAGGCCACCGGTAACCGTGAAAGTTACAACCAGAGTTACGAATGGTTGACGCTGGTCAATGCCGTGGTGGCCGGTGGCTTGTTGATCACCATAGTTTGGGGTGCGGTCAAACTTCTTTTGCGACTCCGTCGTGGCCAATTCGGCTCTCGTTTGCTGGTCAAGCTCGCTGGAATTTTTGCACTGGTGGGTGTGATTCCCGGCGTGCTGATCTACGTGGTGTCCTATCAGTTTGTCTCGCGTTCGATAGAAAGTTGGTTTGATGTGAAAGTGGAGGCGGCCTTGGTCGCTGGCCTGAATCTGGGCCGAGCAACACTCGACACATTGAGCACCGACTTGTCCAAGCAAGCGCGTGCTGCTGCAGCGCAATTGAGTGACGTCGCCGATGTGAGCGCCGGAATCGCCCTCGAGAAAATGCGGGAACAAATGGGCGTCAGTGATGCAGTTCTCTGGACGGCCAGCGGGCGCATGGTGGCCAGCGCAGGGCAATCCCGATTCCAGATGCGGCCTGAACGCCCCCCCCTGCAGCAACTCAAGGATGCACGCCAAAAGGGCAGCGTCGAATGGGTTGAAGGTTTTGATGAGGCCATCCCCGGAGGTGACAAAGGCCGCATCAAGGTGTTGGTCTTGTTGCCCCAATCGGGCTTGGCATTTGACGAAGACAAGCGCCTACTGCAGGTGACGCAAGACCTGCCCCCGACGTTGGTGAACAACGCGCTGGAAGTGCAGTCGGCTTACCGTGAGTACCAAGAGCGCGCCCTGGCACGTGAAGGCTTGCGACGCATGTACATCGGCACGCTGACCCTGAGCTTGTTTTTGGCCGTGCTCGGGGCCATCTTGTTGGCCGTCGTTTTGGGTAACCAGTTGGCGCGACCGCTGCTCTTGCTGGCGCATGGCATGCGTCAGGTGGCCTCTGGCGATCTGACGCCCAAGATGGCTTTGCAAGGCAAGGATGAACTCGGAGGCTTGACCCGATCTTTCGCCGACATGACGCAACAGCTGCTGGATGCCCGAACGCATGAGCAACGGAGCCTGCTGCAGCTGGAGACGGCGCGGGGCAATTTGCAAACCATCCTCGACAACTTGACGGCCGGTGTCATGGTGCTGGATGCGCAAGGGGTGATCCAATCGGCCAATCCGGGTGCGACGCGCATTTTGCGGGTGCCCGTTGCAGCTCACCAAGGCTTGCCTTTGCCCAAGCTGCCTGGGCTGGAAAGTTTTGCGCAGGGCGTGGCTGAGCAGTTCGCCATGCTGCGCTTGGACAAAGAAGCACATGAGCTGGACCATTGGCAAAAATCCTTTGAGATCCACGCCACAGGCCAGGGCCTGAGCGAGACCGCAGTGACCTTGCTGGCCCGCGGCGCAGTCTTGCCCGACGGCATGCGTCTTTTGGTGTTTGACGACATATCCGAGATCGTGTCTGCAGAGCGCGCGCAAGCGTGGGGGGAGGTGGCCAGGCGCTTGGCCCATGAAATCAAGAATCCGCTCACCCCGATACAACTGTCTGCCGAGAGGCTCCAGCGCAAACTGATGGGCAAGCTCGATGCTTTAGACGATGCGGTGCTCCACAAATCGGTCAAAACCATCGTGGACCAGGTGGACGCCATGAAGCGGCTGGTCAATGAGTTTCGCGACTACGCTCGCTTGCCCTCGGCGGATCTGAAGCCTGTACAGCTCAACGCGCTGATTTCTGATTTGATGGTGCTGTATGCCAATGAGCCCAGCGACCAAGTTCCCCGTGCGCCCGTGATCACGGCGCTGGACCCGTCATGCCCACCGATCTTGGGTGACGAGCAGCAACTCAGACAAGTGATTCACAACCTGCTTCAAAACGCACAAGACGCATGCGAGGTCAAAGGCGTGGTCCAGCAGGGCGCTCGTGTGGGTTTGCGCACCGAGTGGCATGCCTCGCGCAGTCGGGTCCGTTTGACCGTGACCGATACAGGCCCTGGTTTCGAGCCCAATATTCTCAAGCGTGCGTTTGAGCCCTATGTCACCACCAAGGCCAAAGGCACAGGTTTGGGCTTGGCGGTCGTGAAGAAAATTGCCGATGAGCACGCCGCCAAAATAGAGCTTAGCAATGTCATGCAGGATGGCGACATCAAAGGCGCGCAAGTCTCGCTATCATTCGCATTGGATTCCAAAGTGGGCAATACGCATCAGCCCTCTCATTGAACAGAGACAAGACAGACACTATGGCAAATATTTTGGTGGTTGACGACGAGCTGGGCATCCGTGACCTGCTCTCAGAAATCTTGTTTGATGAGGGTCACCAAGTTGAACTTGCTGAAAATGCAGCCATGGCCCGTCAAGCGCGTTTGCAAATGCGTCCTGATCTGGTGCTGCTGGACATCTGGATGCCCGATACGGATGGCGTCAGCCTCTTGAAGGAGTGGGCCACAGCGGGCTTGTTGAACATGCCCGTCATCATGATGAGCGGACATGCCACCATCGATACGGCAGTCGATGCCGTCAAAATTGGCGCACATGCTTTTTTGGAGAAGCCCATCACCTTGCAAAAACTGCTGACCGCAGTGGAGCAAGGGCTGACCCGTGACCAAGTCAAACAGGCGGTCGCTTCTGCGGCGGCCTCGCTGTCTGCCGGGTTGGGTTCTGCGGTCACACATGACGACGTCACCAGCGCTGTGCTGGCGGTGCAGCAAACCTTTGACCTTGACCGCCCATTGCGCGAGGCGCGCGATGCATTTGAGAAAGCTTACTTCGAGTTCCACCTTGCCCATGAAGCAGGCTCGATGACCAAAGTGGCCGAAAAGACCGGTCTTGAGCGTACACACCTGTACAGGAAGCTCAAACAGCTGGGCGTTGACCTGTCCCGAAGCAAGCGGCCCATCTGATGGGTCGTATCCGAGTCTAAAAACCCTTGTTAGCTCTGCTAAAACTTACGCTTTGGGCTGGTAGCTCAGTTGGTAGAGCAGCGGATTGAAAAAGTTCGCCCGGCGCTAGAACTTCAGCATTAATGGCGCCTGCAAGTTGGGTGCAAAACGGTGCGGCACACTCTGTGCTGACAGTGCAAAATCCCCCCATCTAAAGTTATTCAAAGAAGTTCAAAACTGCTCTGCAGGCAGCTGCTTGGCTGTTCCTTGGCGTAGGGCTTCAGCTAGCGCAGCCCCCAGCTTTCCCCAACGCCCTGCAAAGCTTTTCAAGCCCTACGGCACGCTTCTAGCCCAGCGGGTAGCATTGAGTGCTGTGCGGAGGAAACAGCGCTCGCATGGCTTATTTTTCCTCTTCAGATAACCTGTCATCAAAAGAGTCTCCAAAAAAGTTACGCTCAAGAAATAGTTGCGTGAAAAATCTCGATTCAAATAAAAAGGAAAAGGCGGCGATGAACATGACCATCTGCAAAAAAAAACTGTTTGAACTTTGCCGATCGTTGTTGCTTTTTACCGCATTCGCTCCTTTGATGGCGTTAGCGCAGACTCCCGAAAAAATCATCATCAAGAGCCATACACCTCAAGACTATGCAGACATTCTGAGTGGGCGCTACAAACAGGCACCAGTTGAGATTTCAGGGTTTTTGGCATTGCCGGTTGGTCAGGGCAAGTTTCCCGCAGTTGTCATTGTTCCGGGCAGTGGCGGTTATCAGCAATGGATGCAAGACGGTGTTGCTAAAAGATTAAACGAAGCAGGTATTGCCACACTCATCATTGATAGTTTCAGTGCTAGGGGCATCGGCGAAACAGCGACAAATCAAGCAACAGTCCCGATGGCGGCTTCAGTGATAGACGGATTTGCAGCATTGCAAGCGCTGTCTAAACGACCTGAAATCGATGCCAGTAAAGTTGGAGTCACCGGTTTTTCACGAGGCGGTGTTGTCGCGATGTTCACTCAGGATCGAAGACTGGTCCAAGCAATGGAACAGCCAGAACTAGAGTTTGCGGCGCATTTGCCCTTTTATCCTGGTTGTGCAACAACATTTGACAAGCCTATCCCCACATCAGCGCCATCTTTGTTTTTCATGGGAGAAAAGGATGACTACACTCCGGCCGCTCAGTGCATTACCTACGTTGAGCGCCTTAAGTCGGGAGGGGCCAAAGTGGATTTAAAAATCTACCCCGGGGCTTATCACGGTTGGATATCGGATGCAAAACAGGTTGTCTATTTGCCGCGTGTTCAAGTCTTTTCCAAATGTGACATGAGAATCGACGATGCGGGCGTCATTCGTGAGTTGGGCTCAGGTGCCAATACGCTACAGGGCTGGAGTGCATTCGTTGCCAAAGTATGGAAGGCTTGTGGAAAATCTGGTGCCAACTATGGTGCAAATGAGAATGCAAAACAAACATCACTTTTCGACATGGTGAGTTTTTTCAGTTTGACACTTTTGCGACGCTGAAATTTGTATTTGAAAGCTAATAAAAGTTCTCCACATATAAATACAAAACTACCCGGTTGAAATGAGGAGTTATTTTTCTAGAATTTCTAGAATTTTTAGCTTAACTGAGTTGGTAACTTCTTTGTTGTATTCAATTGTGACGTTGCAGCGAGTCATTTTGCAACCTAATGGTTCAATTCGAGTTTGAGCGTCTCTAATTTCCGATCTATCCCATCCGTGAGTCGCCTTCGGATAACTGATTTCACTAGTTACCTTCCTTTGTTCTGCGTCTAAAATTGAAGCTATAAAACCTTTGCAAGGCTCCTGCATACGATTATCATAGTCATCCAAGCCACCCGTAAATATAGTAATTGGAATTTTGGCCCACGTTTCATGGAACCCATCTACAAAGCCAAATCCTCGCATTCTTTCAATAAGGGCCGGTCTTCTCTTAATCAAATCCTCGTGAAAGAAGCAGGTGGGATAAAGAGGAATGATGTTTTTAATTGGTGGAGCTTCCTTTCCATACTGTTCCTGTGCCCAGCGTGTGCCAGCATAAATTGAGAGCGATGCCCCCCAAGATAATCCAATAACGGAAATTTTTGTTGCGTCAACATCCTCTCTTTTACCCAAATATTTTAATGTTGAGAATAATTGAGATAAGTGGACAAGGGGGTTGTCTGGGGTTGTGTCAAACATGCGAGGTTCGACGCTAATGATGTTGTTTTTTTCGAAAAGTTCAGCATATTGATTGGTTGTACCCACCTTCCAACCACCTCTGTGGTGAAGTAATATAACCGCACCTTTTTTGCCTGGGCTCTTTGGCGTGGTAATAATCGACTCGAATTGACGTTCAATATTCTTTGTATCAAGATACTTTAAATTTATCAAATCTTGAGCGTAAGCGGTCGATGTTAGTAAATGGGCTAGAAAAAACACAAACATGAATTTCATAAAATTTCTTTCTATTTTCCAAGCTGTTTTACGTCTTATTAAAAAATAGCGAACACATCTACTTGCTTTTTAACTTACCGCCAACACCCTGTGGTTAGTTATATTGGCAGCATTTGAAATGTTAAGTGTTGGTCTACAGTTCAGCAAGCTTCTTACCTGCTCGGTTACTCTTAGGCGAGTCGCTCAGCAGCCATCGGTGCGGTGAGCTTGCTGTAATGCCGCACAAACATGAGCACACTCGTTCCTATCTGACGAGCTAAGGTATGAATATCTGTACCAGCCAGCTGCTCTATAGTTTCGCATTTTTGATGTGGCCGTTCACTATCGCAGCTGCACCCACCCCGTACAACCTCAAGCCGTGCGCACATCCGCACCCTCGCACAGTGCTCAAAAGTTTGCAATGCCTGTACAAAGACTCTGACAGAGCAAAAACCCAGCCCAGTTAGGGTAACCCGGTGACGCGCTTTTTGGGACGCAGCAGGAATACTCACGGAAAAGTACTGTTACAATCATTGGCTTACCGGCCCGGTAGCTCAGTTGGTAGAGCAGCGGATTGAAAATCCGCGTGTCGGCAGTTCGATTCTGCCCCAGGCCACCAGTTCACACCGCAAGTACGCAAGTGCTTGCGGTGTTTTACTTTGTGGCGAGTGGGCGAGCACAGGGGAGTAAATGCCCAATGGGTTTCGCCGTCCCAAGGGATCCACAACCGCAACCGCAGGTCTTCTGAGCGCAGGGCCTCAAATTATCTTTGCGTGTGGTTTGAAGTTTGGACTCATGCGTCATGCAGCATGCCGTCATGCACTTCCAAGGCTCCGCTGCGCTCCAGCTCGGCCAGCATCATGTCCAGCCAAGTCTGCACGTCGAGGTCGAGGCCAAATCGGCGGTGCAGATCGATCATGTAGGGCACCTGAAGGGCCCATTCACAGAACTCGGCTTTGGAAATGCGCCCCCATTCGAGCAGTTTGAACTTGAGCAGGACTTTGGTGCCATAACGGGCATGGCGTTCGGGATTTTGCGCAAAGCTTTCAAGCTTGCTGCGGGCCAGTGCCAAGGCAGGCGCGACTTCGGTGAAGACGGCGCCATGCCCTGGGATGACGATGGCTGGCTGGAGTCGCTCGATCAGGTCCAGGGTTTGGCCGACTTCGTCAAAAGCATCCACGCCTTCCAACTCGGGAAATACCACGCCAAAACCGTTTTGCCAAAGGGCGTCGGCCGACATCAGCAAACGGTGTTCCGGCGCGAACAAAATGACCGAGTGGGGGTCGTGTCCGGGGGCAGCGTGGACTTCCCATGCCATGTTCGCCCAGCGGTGGCTGCTGCCAGGCACGAGCAGGCCGTTGAACTTGAAGGGCGGGCAGTTCTGTCCCGTGGGCTTGTAACTGAGCGCGTCTTCGCGCCAGGCTTGAACATCAGGTGCCAAGCCGGGCGGTATCCAGGTGTGCAAGGCTGGATAGCGTGCCTGCAGGGCCTGGTTACCACCGCAGTGGTCGCTGTGCAGGTGTGTGTTGGCCAGTTGGTCCAGCGCACGGCCCTGAAGGGCGTTTTCAAGCAAGGTCAGCGTTTGGGCATGGTGGGTGACGTAGCCGCTGTCGACCAGTGTGGCGTTGGCTGCATCGCACAGCAGGACGTTGTTGGCCGACAGCCAGCCGCGCTCAAATACGGTCACGCCCGCAGGCAAGTTGATGGAAGGGGTCATGCGATCTGGCGTGGACAGTTCATTTGTGGCTGCGCAATTCTCGCCGCAGGATCTTGCCAACGTTGGATTTGGGCAGCTCATCGCGGAATTCGATGTACTTGGGGCGCTTGTACCCGGTGAGGTTCTCTTGGCAAAAGCGCGACACGGACTCTTCGGTCAACATGGGGTCGTTGCGCACCACAAACACCTTGATGGTTTCACCTTGCAGGGTGTCTGCAATGCCAATCACAGCGCACTCGACCACGCCGGGACAGGTCGAAATGACATTTTCCAGCTCGCTCGGGAACACGTTGAAACCGCTCACGATGATCATGTCTTTCTTGCGGTCGACGATCCGTGTAAAGCCTTCGTCGTCCATGATGCCAACGTCGCCCGTGCGCATGAAGCCATCTGCGGTGAAGGTCTTGGCATTTTCTTCGGGCTGGTTGAAATAGCCCGTCATCACATTGGGTCCGCGGATGCAAATTTCGCCAGAACTGCCCACGGGCAGGTTGTTGCCCGCATCGTCTTTGATGGCAATGTCGATGCCCGGCAAGGGCAGGCCGATGTTGCCGCTGAAATGCGTTTGCGTGACCGGGTTGTTGGTGCCGATGGCGCAGGTCTCGCTCATGCCCCAGCCTTCGATCATGGCACTGCCTGTGGCCGCTTGCCAATGCTTGGCGGTGCCTTCAGAAGCCGCCATGCCCCCGGCTTGGGTGAGCTTGAGCGATGAAAAGTCGATCGTCTTGAACATCGGGTGCTGCATCAGCGCATTGAACAGGGTGTTCACGCCCGGCAACATGTGGAAAGGACGTTGCTTGAGCACTTCGATGAATTTGCCAAAGTCACGCGGGTTGGGGACCAGCGTCAAGTGCGAACCTTGGCGGATGGCCAGCAGGCACAAGGTCAGCGCGAAGATGTGGTACAGCGGCAAAGCGGCGATGCTGTTGACTTTGCGCAGGTCGCCAATGCCGGCCAAGGCCGGCTTGAACCAGCCCTCAGCTTGCAGGATGGCTGCGACGATATTGCGGTGGGTCAGCACAGCACCTTTGGACAAACCTGTCGTCCCGCCGGTGTACTGCAAAAACGCCGTGTCATCCAGGGTTTGGGGTGTGGGCTTCAAGTTCAGCTGGCGGCCTTGCGCGATGGCTTTTTTGAACGGTGTGACGCTTCGCCCATCTGTCAGAGGCAGCTCGAACTCGGGCACCATCTTGGCCAAGTGGCGAACGGCAAAAGTCATCCAGCGACCATACCAAGGGCCCAGCAAGTCGCCAATGGAGGCCAACACCACATGCTGAACGTTCGTGTGCTCGATCACATCCTGCAAGGTGGCGGCAAAGTTCTCCAAAATGACAATGCTGGTGGCGCCGGAATCTTTGAGTTGGTGCTGCAGCTCGCGAGCGGTGTACAAGGGGTTCACGTTCACACACGCATAGCCTGCACGTAGAACGGCAGCCATGGTGACGGCAAACTGGGGCAAATTCGGCAGCATGATGGCCACACGGCTGCCAGCGGGCAGGCCCTTGGCTTGCAGCCAGGCCCCGAGGGCTTTGGAGAGTTCGTCCAGTTCCTTGTAGCTCATCCAGCGGTCCATGCAGACCGAAAAGGGGCTGTTGCCGTGCTCCCGAAATGCCCGCTCCAGCAAGTCTGTCAAGCTGCTGTACTGTTGTGGATCGATGTCGTGCGGGACGCCGGGGGGGTAGTTCTTCAGCCAAATACGTTCCATCGCTGGGTCTCCTTGATGCCTCGATTGTGGCCAACTGTCTGAGCCAGTGTGAGCGGGCAACTCCCCGGTGGCGTCTGTGCGGGTCTCTCACGCGACAAAAGGCAGGCCAAATCACTGCGGCTGACAACGTCGGGGTATTGGGTGCAGAATAAGGGCAAACCCTTAATTCAAATGAACTCACAACCCCACTCCTCTTTGGGATTCTGGCGCCAACTTTGGCGGCGCTGGGTGTCGGCTGTGACCTTGGGGGCACCAGCCCATGCGGTTGACCAGCCTGCATTTGGCGGGTGGATCCCGATTCGCTCTCTTTCTGCGCGCCACAAGCCGCGCATCCTGAAGCATTTGGTGGCTTTGAAGCCAGAGGACCGCTATTTGCGTTTCGGGTACCCGGCCACAGACGAGCAGATCGCGCGTTATGTGAGCGGTTTGAACTTTGAGCGGGATGAGATTTTTGGGGTGTTCAACCGTCGGCTCGATTTGGTCGCCATGGCCCATTTGGCCTTTTCGATCGATCCCCAATGGGCCACTTGCGCCGAGTTCGGCGTGTCGGTCGCGTCCCATCAGCGGGGCAAAGGTTTGGGCGTGCGCCTTTTTAACCATGCCGTGATGCACGCCCGAAACGAGGGGGTGAGCATGATCTTCATTCACGCTTTGAGTGAGAACGTGGCCATGCTCAAGATCGCCCGCCATGCCGGTGCCACGGTGCAGCGAGATGGCAGCGAAAGCGAAGCGTATCTGTCATTGCCCTTGGCTACGCTGGACAGCCAAATCAGCGGACTGATGCAAGAGCAGATGGCTGAGCTGGACTACCAACTCAAAATGCAGGCGCATCAATTTCGCGCGTGGCTGGCCACAGTGCAAGAGATCCGTCAGGGCGTGCGCGATGCTCGTCACACTTCACACAAGCCTTGATTTGGCGGTTTGTCATCTGAATCCGCTATCCTAGAGGCTTGCCCACAACCGCATGTCCTGCACTTCCCGACTGTGTCCGACCCTTACCCTGCGCGTTCTGTTGAACGTGAAGACAAGCGCAGTTTTCTGCAAAAGCTCGCCGAATTCATCCATCCCGGCCCCGACTCGACCGACGAGTTGATCGAAACCTTGGCCGAGGCCGAGGACAACCACATCATCAATGCCGAGAGCCGCCTCATGCTTGAAGGCGTCATCCGCATGGCCGACATGACCGCTGGCGATGTGATGGTGGCCGCACCGCGGATGGATTTGCTCAACATCGAAGACCCGTTTGACCGCTTGTTGTACCAAGTGATCGAGACCGCACACTCGCGCTTTCCGGTTTATGAAGGGGAGACCGAAAACATCATTGGTATCTTGTTGGCCAAGGACCTGCTCAAGTTGCAACGGGCGCCCGAGTTGAACATCCGTGCCCTGTTGCGCCCCGCAGTTTTTGTGCCCGAAAGCAAGGGACTGAACGATTTGTTGCGCCAATTCCGTGACAACCGCAACCACCTGGCCATCGTCATCGATGAGTTTGGGCGCACCGCAGGTTTGATCACCATTGAAGACGTGCTCGAGCAGATCGTGGGCGAGATCGAGGACGAATTCGACATCGCCGACGACGAGGGGGATATTTTTGGCTTGCCCGACCGCAGCTTCCGCGTCAGTGGTGACACGTCATTGGAGCGTGTTGGTGAAGCCTTTGGTGTGGACCTTCAAGAGGCGCGTGAGGATGCCGAAGGCCCAGACTTTGACACCATTGGGGGGCTGATTGCCCACGAAATGGGTCACGTGCCTCGGCGAGGCGAAAAATACATTTTGGCGGGCCTGCAATTTGTGGTCTTGCACACCCGCGCTGGCGCTGTGCGCTGGTTCAAGGTGTCGCCAGTTGCTACTGTGGCCGACCCAGAGTCCAAGGCATGAGTCTCACCCCTGAGCGAGCACGCGGCCTGCCCGTCGTGTGGCCCGCTTTGGCCGGTGCAGCGCAGGCAGCGTCTATCGCCATGCCCGGCAGTGGCCAGGCACAAGGCTGGCTGCAGGTTCTGAGCTTGACCGTGCTGGCCGCAGGCTTGGCCCGTCACACCACTTCTCCACGTTCCACTCACCGACAAGCCGCTTGGTCGGGTGGGGTGTTTGCCACAACCTGGCTGGCTGGCAGCTTTTGGTGGCTGTATGTGTCCATGCACGATGTCGGGGGCCTGCCGGCACCTTTGGCTGCGTTTGCGGTGCTGGCTTTGGCGGCCGCACTGGCCTTGTATTACGCGGCCGCTTGTGCCGCCTGGGTGGGCCTGGCGAGAGGTTCACTGGTGCACAGTCCGAGCATTTCCAGTGCCTTGTTTGCAGCCCTTTGGACCTTGGCCGAACTCATGCGCGGGCGTTGGCTGACCGGATTTCCCTGGGGTGCGGGCGGTTATGCACATGTCGACGGCATGCTCTCGGTTTGGGCGCCTTGGGTGGGGGTGTATGGCATGGGGGCTTTGGCCGCCTGGTTGGCCATGCGCTTGGCGCTGTCGGGTTGGCGGCTGCGCGCCCTCAAACCCTTGGTGGGATTGGGTGTGGTGTCGTGGGGGCTGCAGCTTTGGGGGCCGAGTTTCACCACCTCCGCTGGGGTGGGACAAGTGGCCTTGCTTCAGGCCAATATTTCACAAAATGCCAAATTTGATGCGGCCAGCGGCATCCGGGAAGCGCTGCAATGGTACGACGCGCAGCTGCGCGCCAACCTGCAGCCCTTGGTGGTGGCCCCCGAAACCGCGATCCCCTTGTTGCCGCAACATTTGCCCGAGGGGTATGAGGCAGGCTTGCGGCAGCATTTCGCGCAGTCGGGTCGTTCGATGGCGTTGGTGGGCCTGCCTTTGGGCAGTTTGGCCGAGGGGTACACCAACTCGGTGGTGGCCTTGCAGCCTGCCGGTTTGCTGGGTTATCGCTATGACAAGTCGCATCTGGTGCCCTTCGGTGAGTTCGTGCCCCCTGGTTTTGTCTGGTTTGTCCGCATGATGAACATCCCTTTGGGCGATTTCCGATCAGGCGGCTGGGACCAGCCTTCAGTGGCTTGGCAGGGGCAGCGTTTGGCCCCCAATGTTTGTTACGAAGACCTGTTTGGTGAGGAGTTGGCCATTCGCTTCAAGGACCCTGCCACCGCGCCGACGGCCTTGGTGAATGTGAGCAATATCGCCTGGTTTGGTGACACGCTGGCGGTAGACCAGCACCTGAACATCTCCCGGCTGCGGGCCATGGAGCTGGGTCGCCCCATGCTGCGAGCCACCAACACCGGCGCCACGGCCATCATTGACCACCAAGGGCGCGTCACGCACCAGCTGCCACGCTTTACCCAGGGCAGCCTGACGGGCACTTTTGAAGGGCGCCATGGCCTCACACCCTTTGCCCGTTGGGCCGGGTCCTGGGGTTTGGCCCCTCTGTGGGCGCTGTGCTGTGCGGTGGTGGTTGGGGCGTTTTGGCGGCGGCAAAGGCCGTAAAATCAAGGGTTCGCGCAAAACCTGCGCCCATCCCTAACCCCGGCCAGCTCGCTGCTGGCTTTGCTCCGGCCATGTTGACCTTCCAGCAAATCATTCTCAAATTGCAGCAGTACTGGGACGCCCAGGGCTGTGCACTGCTCCAGCCCTACGACATGGAAGTGGGCGCCGGCACCAGCCACACCGCCACTTTTTTGCGCGCCATCGGCCCTGAGCCCTGGAAAGCCGCTTACGTTCAGCCCAGCCGCCGCCCCAAGGACGGCCGCTATGGCGAAAACCCCAACCGCCTGCAGCACTACTACCAATTTCAGGTGGTTTTGAAGCCAGCGCCCAGCAACATCTTGGAGCTCTATTTGGGCAGCCTCGAGGCGCTGGGTTTTGACCTGAAGAAAAACGACATCCGCTTTGTGGAAGACGACTGGGAAAACCCCACACTCGGCGCTTGGGGTTTGGGCTGGGAAGTCTGGCTCAACGGCATGGAAGTCACGCAGTTCACGTACTTCCAGCAAGTCGGGGGCATCGACTGCAAGCCGATCACGGGTGAAATCACCTATGGTCTGGAACGACTGGCGATGTACTTGCAAGGCGTGGACAACGTCTACAACCTGCAATGGACCGATGGCCTGACCTACGGTGATGTGTACAAGCAAAACGAGGTCGAGCAATCGACCTACAACTTCGAGCACAGCGATGCCGAGTTTTTGTTCACCGCCTTTGGCGCCCACGAAAAGCAGGCCCAGCACCTGATGGGCGCGCAACTGGCCTTGCCCGCCTATGAGCAGGTGCTCAAGGCCGCGCACACCTTCAACTTGCTGGATGCGCGTGGCGCCATCAGCGTGACCGAGCGTGCCGCCTACATCGGCCGCATCCGCAATCTGGCCCGCAGCGTGGCCCAGAGCTATTACGAGAGCCGCGAACGTCTGGATTTCCCGATGGCCCCGCGTGAATGGGTCGCCCAAATGCCCAAGAAAGCCGCGTGAGGGAGAACAACATGACGACACAAAATTTGCTGGTAGAACTGTTTGTGGAAGAGCTGCCGCCCAAGGCGCTCAACAAACTCGGCGCTGCTTTCTCGGGCGTGCTGGCCGAACAACTCAAGGCTCAGGGCTTGGCAGCCGCCGATGCGGTGGTCACCGCTTTTGCCTCTCCCCGCCGCTTGGCAGCGCATGTGACGGGCGTGGCCGCACAAGCCGCCGACAAGGCCGTTCAGCAAAAGTTGATGCCGGTGGCCGTGGGTCTGGACGCTACGGGCAACGCCACCCCTGCCTTGCTGAAAAAACTGCAAGCCCTTGGGGCCGACGTGAGCGACCCGGCGGCCGCTGTGGCGGCGCTCAAGCGGGCACCCGACGGCAAGGCCGAAGCCTTGTTTTATGACAGCGTGGTCCAAGGTGCATCGCTGCAAGCCGGTTTGCAAAAAGCACTGGAAGAAGCGCTGGCCAAGCTGCCGATCCCGAAGGTCATGCAGTACCAGCTGGAGACCGATTGCGAATTGCCGGGTTGGAGCAGCGTGAACTTTGTACGCCCCGCGCACAGTCTGATCGCCCTGCACGGCAGTGCCGTGGTGCCCGTGAAGGCGCTGGGCCTGACGGCCAGCAACAGCACGCAAGGCCACCGCTTTGAAGGCAAAGTCTCCCCCGTGGTGCTGCAGCACGCCGACCAGTACGACGACGTGCTCAAGCGCGATGGCGCGGTCATTGCCAGCTTTGCCGAGCGCCGCGCCGAGATCGTGCGCCAGCTGCAAGCGGCCGCCGCCCAAGTGGGCCACGGTGCCCGCCCGATCGAAGACGAGGCGCTGCTCGACGAAGTGACCGCACTGGTCGAGCGTCCGAACGTGCTGACCTGCCAGTTTGAGACCGAGTTCTTGGGCGTGCCGCAGGAATGCCTGATCCTCACGATGAAGGCCAATCAGAAGTACTTCCCTTTGGTCGATGCGTCCGGCAAGCTGACGAACCGGTTTTTGGTGGTGAGCAACATCACACCCGACGATGCTTCGTTGGTGATTGGCGGCAACGAGCGCGTGGTGCGCCCGCGCCTGGCCGATGCCAAATTCTTCTTTGATCAGGACCGTAAGAAGACGCTCGAATCGCGCGTCGATGGCCTGTCCAAAGTGGTGTACCACAACAAGCTGGGCACGCAAGGCGAGCGCATGGCGCGTGTTTGCGCCATCGCCAAAGCCATCGGCCAGCAACTGGGCGGTGATCTGCTGGCCAAACAAGCCGAGCAGGCGGCACGCCTGGCCAAGACCGATTTGCTGACCGACATGGTGGGCGAGTTCCCCGAGTTGCAAGGCATCATGGGGGGCTACTACGCCCGTCACGATGGTTTGAGCAGCGATGTGGCCGAAGCGATTGAAGACCACTACAAACCGCGCTTTGCGGGCGACGAGTTGCCACGCAGCATGGTGGGCGTGGTGGTGGCGTTGGCCGACAAGCTCGAAACGCTGGTGGGCATGTTCGGCATCGGCAATGTGCCCACAGGCGACAAAGATCCGTTTGCGCTGCGCCGCCACGCTTTGGGCGTGATCCGCATGCTGATCGACAAAGACGTGGCCATGGGCTTGCCCGAACTGTTGGCGCTGTCGATGCCGGTTTTCGGCAACAAGATTTCGGGCAGCGCGGATGCGCTGATTGACTTCATTTATGACCGCCTGTCTGGCAGCTTGCGCGAGCAAGGCTTCAGCGCGCAAGAGGTCGATGCCGTCATGGCCCTGCGTCCGGCCCGATTGGGTCAGGTGGGACAGTTCCTGTCGGCCGTGCGTGCTTTTGCCGCCCTGCCCGAAAGCCCAGCGCTTGCAGCCGCCAACAAGCGCATTGGCAACATCCTGAAAAAAGCCGGCGAGGTGGACGCCCACGTCAACCCCGCCTTGCTGCAGGAAGAGGCCGAGAAGAACTTGTACGCCGTCATGCAAAAGTTTGTCCCAGAGTCAGAAGCGCAGTTCCAGGCCGGGGATTACACCGCCAGCTTGCAAACCTTGGCCGCCTTGCGTGCCCCGGTGGACGCTTTTTTTGACGACGTGATGGTCAATGCCGAAGAAATGGACTTGCGCCTGAACCGTCAGGGCCTGCTCAAGTCGCTGCATGTGGCCATGAACCGCGTGGCCGACTTGTCGCGTCTGGCGGCTTGATCGGCCGAACCGAATCTGGCCCCCAGCCGCGCACGCATGAACACCCATCTGAAACTCGTCATCCTCGACCGTGATGGCACCATCAACCGCACGGGTGACGAGTTCGTCAAATCGCCGGATGAGTGGCAGCCCTTGCCCGGCGCGCTGGAGGCGATCAGCCGCCTGAACCACGCGGGCTTTCATGTGGTGCTGGCGACCAACGAGTCGGGTTTGGGGCGGGGCCTGTTTGACATGGCCGCCTTCAACGCCGTGCACAGCCACTTGGTTAAAAAATTGGCGGCCGTGGGCGGGCGCATCGATGCCTTCTTCTATTGCCCGCATGCGGCCGATGAAGGTTGCGGTTGCCGCAAACCCTGGCCGGGCCTTTTTTTGCAAATTGCCGAGCGGTATGGCGTGGACCTCGTTGGCGTGCCCTGCATTGGCAACAGCCTGAGTGACATGCAGGTGGCCGAGGTGGTGGGGTGCGTGCCCCACATGGTGCTGAGTGGTCGACATCCCGAATGGTTAGGGCAGGCCTTGCCGCCGGGTTTTCCGGCCGCTACGCAGGTGCATGCCGATTTGGCCGCCTGTGTCGACCATTTGTTGGGCTCTGAATCGGGCTCGCGCTTACCTTTGACGACGACACCCCCATGAACTTCATCCGCTCTCTGGTCCATGTGTTGTGGATGGCCATCACCGTCATCCCTTGGGCCCTGTTTGTGGTGCTGATTTCTTATGTCGTCAGCAGCACGCGCCTGTACTGGATTTGTGTGGGCTGGCTGCGTCTGGCGGTGAACAGTGGTACCTGGATTTTGGGCATCGAAAACCGCATCCAGGGCATGGAGAACCTGCCCTTGGGCACCAAGGACCCGGCCGTTTTGTTGGTCAAGCACCAGTCGACCTGGGAGACCTTTGTGATGCCCGCGATCATGCCGCACCCGCTGGCCTATGTGTTCAAAAAAGAGTTGCTGCATGTGCCGTTTTTCGGTTGGGCCATGGCGCGCATGGACATGATCCACATCGACCGCAAGCAGCGCTCCCGTGCCTTTGCCAAGGTGGTGCAGCAAGGCCGCCGACTCATGCAAGAAGGGGTCTGGGTCATCATGTTTCCTGAAGGCACGCGCATCCCGCGTGGCCAAAAGGGCGAGTACAAAAGCGGTGGCGCGCGTCTGGCGATTGCAGCCGGTGTACCGGTCATCCCGATTGCCGTGACCTCGGCGCGTTGCTGGCCCACCCGGGCTTTCGTCAAAAAGCCTGGTGTGGTCGATATCTCGATTGGCCACGCCATTCCGAGCGAAGGCCGCAGTGCCGACGAATTGATGCAAGAGGTCGAGGCCTGGATCGAGGCGGAAATGCACCGCTTGGACCCCGAGGCTTATCCCAAGACCTCCTGCGCTGCCTCCGGGCATTGAACCAGGCCGGGCGAAGCATGCGCGCGCCTTTGCAGTTTGTGCTGGACTTTTTCACCGGTGGTGATCCGGTGCAACCCACGCGCACACCCAAAATCACAGCTGGGCCGACGAACGCAGCGGATGCGCGCTCTTCAGCGTCCCCCCCGCACGCCACGCTGACTCCGAGCACCGGCGATAACGACGCGTCTTTGCCCCAGCCAGAACCCAGCCCTTGGGGCTTCACCCACCCCACCGCCAACCGCCATGTCCAGCTGCAGGGCGTCACCGTGTCTTACCGTTTTGAACGCTCGCGGCGCAAAAGTATCGGTTTTTTGGTGGGGGCTGATGGTCTGGTGGTGCGCGCGCCCAACTGGGTGCCGCTGCGCGAGGTGGATGCGGCTGTGCAGGAAAAAGGCGGCTGGATTGTGGCCAAGCTGCAGCAGTTCAAGGAGCGACAGACCGAGCAGTTTCAAAAAGCCATCGAGTGGCGGCACGGGGCCGAAGTGCCGTTTTTGGGGCGCACGGTCCAGCTGTGCGTGCTCGAGCGCGGTGTGGGGCGTGTGCATGGACAAGACCTGTCACCCGAACAGGTGCTGCCTGTGACGGTGCCCCCCGGTGCCTCGGTGACGCAGGTGCGCGACGCGGCCCAAGTTTGGCTCAAAAAACAGGCTCGGGCGCTGTTTGAAGCGCGCTTGCACCAGTTTGCGCCACTCTTGGGCGTGCGCTGGCAAAAGCTCAGCCTCTCGAGCGCCAGCACGCGTTGGGGCAGTGCGCGCACCGATGGGCACATCCGCCTGAACTGGCGATTGGTCCATTTGCCCATCAGCCAGATCGACTACGTGGTGGTGCACGAGCTGGCCCACTTGCGCGAAATGAACCACAGCCCCCGCTTCTGGGAAACCGTGGGCGAGGTCATGCCCGACTACGCCGAGCGCCGCAAAGCCTTGCGCCAGGCACCGGTGGGCCTGCAAGAAGATTGAGGCAGGCCTTGCGCAAGACGCGGGTCTAAGGGGTGGTGCTGAATCGCACCACCCCATCGGCGCCGCGTTCGCGGCGCATCTGCCCGGACAAGCACAACAGGTTCAGGTGCGCCACGGCCTCGCCCATGGCAAAGGTGGTCTGGTGAACATCGAGGGGACGTTTGAACAGCACGGGCAAGAGCTCGTGGGCGCAGCACGCTTGTGCACGACAGGCCTGCAGCAGCTCGGTCAGGCGCTCGGCGTGGTGCGACTTCAGTTGTGCAATGCGCGTGGCCGCACCCCGAAACGGTCGCCCGTGCGAGGGCAGTACCAAAGTGGTATCGGGCAGCTGCGCCATGTGGTCCAGTGAGTCGAGGAACCACTGCAGCGGATTGCCATCGGGCTCCATGGCGTAAACACTGACGTTGGTGGAAATGGCGGGCAGCAGCATGTCGCCGCTGATCAGCACCTGCTTCTGGGCATCCAGCAAAGCCATGTGTTCGGGCGAGTGGCCATAACCGCTGATGCACTGCCAGAGGCGGTCGCCGATGCGCACCTGCATGCCCGCCATCAAGCGCACATAAGCGCCGGGGATCTGGGGCACCATGCTGGGGTAATAACCCACCCGTGCCTGCACCTGGGCCAGCTCTTCGGGCTGTTGCCAGCCATGCGCATTGAAAAAAGCCACCGTGGGGGCGCCCCCAAAATTGGACAGCCCGCTGCAAGCGAGCAGGGCGGACTGGTACTCGCTGGTGCTCATCCACAGCGGCGCTTGCCAGCGCTCGCACAACCAGTGCGCCAGGCCCATGTGGTCCGGGTGCATGTGGGTGACCAGCACGCGCAAGATGGGCAAGCCCTGCAGCACCTGCTGCTCCACCTGTTGCCAAGCTTGTCGGGTTGCGGGGTTGTCGATCCCGCAATCCACCGCGGTCCAGCCTTCACGCAGCACGCTCGGCTGTGCCGGGTCGGGCAGGCGGTCGCGCAGCAGCCACAGGTTGATGTGGTTGAGTGCAAAGGGCAGACCCATGCGCAGCCAGAAAATACCGGGGGCCACCTCGATGGCCCCGCCTGTGGGGGGCAGCTGCTCGTCCAAGGGGTACTGCATGGGCGTGCCGTCGACGCGGGCGTCTGGTGTTTGCATCACGCGTTCTGTGGGCGAGGTGGACATGCGTCAGGGGCTTTGAGTTAGCATTCGGACATTTGACGTTGACGTTAACGTCAAAGATGAATTTTCATTGTAGGGGGCGGCTTTTTGCGGGCCTGTCCCCCTTGCGCAAGCTCAGGGGACCCCACGCCATGGCGAACACCTTCACGATCAGCGATCTGGCCCAGGAATTTGACCTGACCACCCGTGCGATCCGCTTTTACGAAGACATGGGCCTGCTCGAGCCCGAGCGGTCCGGCCCGGGCGGGCGCAACCGCGTGTACTCCTCGCGTGACCGCACCCGCCTGAAGCTCACCTTGCGGGCCAAGCGCCTGGGCTTGTCCCTCAACGAGGCCAAAGACCTGATCGACATGTACGACAGCCCCCGTGACACGGTGCCACAGCTCAAAAAATTCCTCGTGGTGCTGGCCGAACACCGTCAGCAATTGGAGTCGCAGCTGGCCGACCTGGAAGCCACGCTGGACGAGGTCAAAACCCACGAAAAGGAAACCCGCAGCCTGCTGACCAAAGCCAACAAGGCCAGCGCTGCAGCCTGAACACGTGGAGAAATGGTCGCCGGTTTTGATTGACGTTGACGTAAACGTCAATTAAAGTCCGGAGTTGTTGTCAAGCACTGGATGCGATGTGAGCACTGCCCCCTCTTCAGACCCGTCAAGCCTTGCAGGAACTGCGGCCCAAGACCGTGCTGCCCATGATCGGGTGGCCCTCAGCCTGGCCCGTCAGGGCATGATGCAGCACTTGGGAGTTCGCCTTATGTCGGCCACTGTCGGACAGGTTGAACTGGCTTTGCCCTACTCCGACAAAGTGACCCAGCAACAAGGCGGCTTTCATGGCGGCGCCATGGGCGCACTGGCCGACATTGCGGGCGGGTATGCGGCCTTGACCGTGGCGCCCGAAGGCATGGAGGTCACCACGGTGGAATACAAAATCAACTTTCTCGCCAGTTTTCAAGGTGGAGAAATTCGCGCCATCGGTCGTGTCACCAAAGCAGGAAAACGCATCATCGTGACCACGGCCGAGGTGGCGCACATCGACGAGACGGGCAAACGCACGGACTGCGCCGTGATGCAACAAACCTTGGTGCCTGTTGCCAAAACATACTGATGCGTTCGGCGTGAAAACCAAGCGCCACCGCACCCCCTACCAACGCTTTACCTTTATCAGGAATCCCCATGAACAACCTGCCCGGCCTCAACTTCCAACTCGGTGAAGACATCGACGCCCTGCGCGACGCGGTGCGCGACTTTGCCCAAGCCGAAATCGCGCCCCGTGCGGCCGACATCGACCGCAGTGACCAATTCCCGATGGACCTGTGGCGCAAGATGGGTGATCTGGGTGTGTTGGGCATCACCGTGGGCGAGGAATACGGTGGGGCGAACATGGGCTACCTGGCCCACATGATCGCCATGGAAGAAATCTCTCGCGCTTCGGCCAGTGTGGGCTTGTCCTATGGTGCGCACTCCAACCTGTGCGTCAACCAGATCAAGCGCAATGGCACGCCCGAGCAGCGGGCCAAGTACCTGCCCCGGCTGATCAGTGGCGAGCACGTTGGCGCCTTGGCCATGTCTGAGCCCGGCGCGGGTTCGGACGTGTTGAGCATGAAGCTCAAGGCCGAGGACAAAGGCGGCTACTACCTGCTCAACGGCTCCAAAATGTGGATCACCAACGGTCCCGACGCCGACACCTTGGTGGTCTATGCCAAAAGCGAGCCCGAACTGGGCGCGCGCGGTGTGACGGCCTTTTTGATTGAAAAGGGCATGAAGGGTTTTTCGATCGCGCAAAAGCTCGACAAGCTGGGCATGCGCGGCAGCCACACGGGCGAGTTGGTGTTCAACAACGTCGAAGTGCCCGAGGCCAATATTCTGGGCGGCTTGAACAACGGCGCCAAGGTGCTGATGAGTGGCTTGGACTACGAACGCGCTGTGCTCACGGGCGGGCCTCTGGGCATCATGCAGGCGGTCATGGACAACGTCATTCCCTACATCCACGACCGCAAGCAGTTTGGCCAAAGCATTGGCGAATTCCAGCTGATCCAGGGCAAAGTGGCCGACATGTACACCGTGCTGCAGGCGGGCCGGTCTTTTGCCTACACGGTGGCGAAAAACCTCGATTTGCTGGGCGCCGAGCATGTCCGCCAAGTGCGCAAGGACTGCGCCAGCGTCATTTTGTGGACGGCCGAAAAAGCCACCTGGATGGCGGGCGAGGGGGTGCAGATTTTTGGTGGCAATGGCTACATCAACGAATACCCGCTGGGCCGTTTGTGGCGCGATGCCAAGCTGTACGAAATTGGTGCCGGCACCAGCGAGATTCGACGCATGCTGATCGGCCGCGAACTGTTTGCCGAAACGTGCTGAGAACCGTCACGACCGCCTATTTTTGCCAATGCCGGTGACAATCACACCATGACCACTTCACTGCAACACCTTCTGGACAACAACCGCCAATGGTCAGCGCGCATGGTGCGCGATGACCCGGCGTTTTTCACCCGTCTGGCCAACCAGCAATCACCCAAATACCTGTGGATCGGATGTTCTGACAGCCGCGTGCCCGCCAACCAGATCACGGGGCTGGATCCGGGCGAGGTGTTCGTCCACCGCAACGTGGCCAACGTGGTGGTGCACTCGGACCTGAACGCCTTGTCGGTCATCCAGTATGCGGTCGACGCCCTCAAGGTCGAGCACATCATGGTGGTGGGTCATTACGGTTGTGGCGGGGTCCTGGCCACGCTGCGGGGCATGCGCGTGGGGCTGGCCGACAACTGGCTGCGCCACGTGCACGACGTCAAGGTGCGCCACCGCCGCCGCCTTGACCACCTGCCAGTGCTGGCACAGGAAGACGCCCTGTGCGAGATGAATGTGATCGAGCAGGTGGGCAATGTGGCCCTGACCAATGTGGTGCAGGACGCCTGGGCACGTGGCCAAAAGCTCAGCGTGCACGGTTGGTGCTATGGCATCAAAGACGGCCTGGCCAAGGATCTGGGTGTGAGCATGAGCGGCGCGCACGAGGTGGTGGACGTGTTCCGCAGCGCCTTCAAGCGTTACCCGCGCGGGGGGCTGTGAAGTCCGGCACGCCCCAAAGCTGCACAGACCCTCTGGTTTATTTTTTTCGCTGAGTCCGAGGCTCACAGCAGAGTACCTTTTCAATTTTTTGGAGAAAACCATGTCCGACCCCATCGTCATCGTCAGCGCTGCCCGCACCCCCATGGGCAGCTTCCAGGGTGATTTTTCCGCGCTGGCCGCCCACGACCTGGGCGGCGCCGCCATCCGCGCGGCCGTCGAGCGCGCCGGCATCCGCCCCGAGCTCGTGACCGAAGTGCTGTTTGGCAACTGCCTGATGGCGGGCCAAGGCCAGGCTCCGGCCCGTCAGGCGGGCTTCAAGGGCGGCTTGCCCAAGAGCGCAGGCGCGGTCACCCTGTCCAAAATGTGTGGCTCGGGCATGCGTGCGGCCATGTTCGCGCACGACATGTTGGTGGCGGGCACGCACGATGTGCTGGTAGCAGGCGGCATGGAAAGCATGACCAACGCGCCTTACCTCATGCTCAAGGGCCGTGGTGGCTACCGCATGGGCCACGACCGCATCTTTGACCACATGATGCTCGACGGCCTGGAAGACGCTTATGAGCCCGGCCGCAGCATGGGCACCTTTGGCGAAGACTGCGCCGCTAAATACAGCTTCACCCGCGCCGAGCAAGACCACTTTGCCACCACCAGCGTGCAGCGCGCCAAGGCCGCCACCGAGTCGGGTGCCTTTGCCAGCGAGATCACGCCCGTGACGGTGAAAGACCGCAGCGGGGAACGCGTGGTGTCCATCGACGAAGGCCCCGGCAAAGTCAAACTCGACAAGATCACCAGCCTCAAGCCCGCCTTCAAGAAAGACGGCACCATCACCGCCGCCAGCAGTTCGTCCATCAACGATGGCGCAGCCGCCATGGTGCTGATGCGCGAAAGCACCGCTGCCAAACTGGGCTGCAAACCGCTGGCCCGCATCGTGAGCCATGCCACCCATGCGCAAGAGCCCGAGTGGTTTGCCACCGCGCCCGTGGGTGCCACCCAAAAAGCATTGGCCAAAGCGGGTTGGAAAGTCGAAGACGTCGATTTGTGGGAAGTCAACGAGGCCTTTGCCGTGGTGCCCATGGCGCTCATGAAAGAGCTGAATGTGCCGCACGACAAGGTCAATGTGAACGGCGGCGCGTGTGCGCTGGGTCACCCCATTGGCGCCTCTGGGGCCCGCATCATGGTCACGCTGATCCACGCGCTCAAGGCCCGTGGCCTCAAGAAGGGTCTTGCCACGCTGTGCATTGGCGGCGGCGAAGGCACGGCGGTGGCGCTGGAATTGGTGTGATCCAAGCTGTGACAGGTCGCGGCCCAAGTCGCTGACCTGCAAGCACCGAACGGAACCCCCATCGTCATGACCACTGTCCTCCTCATCGGCGCATCCCGCGGCATTGGCTGGGAGCTGGCCCGTCAATACATCGACAACGGTGTGCGCGTGATTGCCACCGCCCGCTCAGACGAAGGGCTGGACCGGCTCAAGGCGCTGGGCGCCCAAACCCTGCGCCTGGATGTGGCCAACCCGGCCAGCAACTCCGGCCTGTCATGGCAGCTGGATGGTGAAAAAATCGACCTGGCCATTTATGTGGCGGGCGCCATGGACCGTGCCAGCGCGAACACGCCGCCCACCCTCGACAGCTTCGACGCGGTGATGCACACCAACGTGCTGGGCGCGATGCAGGTCATCCCCCAGATCGTGCCCATGGTGCAAGAGTCGCAAGGCGTCATCGCCTGCATCAGCTCCATCATGGGCAGCCTGCAAGAGACCAGCAGCGGCAACGCCGCGCTTTACCGCGTGAGCAAGGCCGCACTCAACATGGTGGTGCGCTGCACACAGGCCGAGCAGCCGGGCATCACTGTCCTGGCCATCCACCCCGGTTGGGTGCAAACCGACATGGGCGGTGCGGCGGCACCGCTGACGCCTGAGCAAAGTGCGCGCAGTTTGCGCCAGACACTGAACCACGTCCTTGAACAACGCGACCCGAAACACCGAGGCGCATTTTTGAACCATGATGGCAGTACGCTGCCCTGGTGAATCGACCCTGAAAGACCGACATGCTGCTGACCCCCGACCAGGAAATGATCCGTGAAGCCGTGCGTGACTTTGCCCAGCGCGAGCTGTGGCCCCATGCCGCCGAATGGGACAAGAAGCACCACTTCCCCAAAGACGCGCACAAGGGTTTGGCTGAGCTGGGTGCGTATGGCATTTGTGTGCCTGAGGCGTTGGGCGGCGCGGGTCTGGACTATGTGACGCTGGCGCTGGTGCTCGAAGAAATTGCAGCCGGTGATGGCGGCGTCAGCACCACCATCAGCGTGACCAACTGCCCCGTGAATGCCATCTTGATGATGTACGGCAACGCCGCGCAAAAAGCGCAGTGGCTCACGCCGCTGGCCCAAGGCCAGATGCTAGGCGCGTTTTGCCTGACCGAGCCGCATGTGGGCTCGGACGCCTCGGCCTTGCGCACCACGGCTGTGAAAGACGGCGACGAATACGTGATCAATGGCGTCAAGCAGTTCATCACCAGCGGCCAGCACGGCGATGTGGCGGTGGTGATTGCCGTGACCGACAAGGGCGCGGGCAAGAAGGGCATGAGCGCCTTCTTGGTGCCCACCAGCGCCCCGGGTTATGTGGTGGCGCGCCTGGAAGATAAGCTGGGCCAGCACAGCAGTGACACCGCACAGATCAATTTCGACAACTGCCGCATCCCCGCCGAGAACCTGATCGGTCAAGAGGGCGAGGGTTACAAGATTGCCCTGTCGTCCTTGGAGGGCGGGCGCATCGGCATTGCCGCGCAAAGCCTGGGCATGGCCCGCAGCGCGCTGGACGTGGCCATTGATTACGCCAAGCAGCGTGAGAGCTTTGGCACCCCCATCTTCAACCACCAAGCGGTGGGCTTTCGCTTGGCCGATTGCGCCACGCAACTCGAAGCCGCGCGCCAGCTGATTTGGCACGCGGCCAGCCTGCGCGATGCCGGTCGGCCTTGCTTGAAAGAGGCGGCCATGGCCAAGCTGTTCGCCAGTGAAGTGGCTGAGAAAATCTGCTCTGCCGCCATCCAGACCCTGGGCGGCTACGGCTATGTGAGCGACTTTCCGGTCGAGCGAATTTACCGCGATGTGCGGGTGTGCCAGATTTACGAAGGCACCAGCGACGTGCAAAAAATCATCATCCAGCGCGCACTCTGAGCGTCTGAATGGCCGGCTGGCGCTGGACATTCACGTATGATTTCGGCCTATGAACATCATCATCCTGGGCGCAGGCCGTGTGGGCGAAAGCGTCGCTGAAAGCCTGGTTTCCGAGCAAAACGACATCACCGTCATCGACCAGGACCCGGCACGCCTGCGGCTGCTCGAAGAGCGTCTGGATTTGCGCGGCGTGGTGGGCAACGGCATTCAGCCTTCGGTGCTGCGCGAGGCCGGGGCCCAGGACGCTGACATGTTGATTGCCTGTGCGGCGGCTGACGAGTCCAATTTGGTCGTCTGCAAGATCGCCCACGATGTGTTCAACGTGCCCACCACCATCGCCCGCCTGCGTTCGCCCGAGTTCAACGAAGGCGACGAGTTGCTCGGCAAGTCCGGCTTTGCGGTCGACCATGTGATCTGCCCCGAAGAGTCGGTGATGCGCTACATCCAGCAGCTCATCCAGTACCCTGAGGCCTTGCAGGTGCTCGAATTTGCCGAGGGCCGCGTCAGTCTGATTGTGGTGCGTGCAGCGGCTGACAGTTTGCTGGTGAACCACACCATCGCCGAATTTCGCGAGCGATTGCCGGACGCCGAGATGCGCGTGGTGGCCTTGTACCGGCAAGACACACAAATCGACGCCTTGCCCGAGACCCGTATCCTGCCTGGCGACGAGGTTTTTGTGCTGGCCGATACGCGCAAGATCCCCATCGTTTTGAGCGGTATCCACAAAACCGACCAACCTGTGCAGCGCCTGATGCTGGCCGGTGGCGGCAAAGTGGGCTTGCGCCTGGCGCGCATTCTGGTCGGCCAGTACCACGTGAAGTTGATCGAGCGCGACAAAAAACGTTGCGAATACCTGGCCAGCCAGTTGCCCTCGAGCATGCTGATCCTGAATGGCGATGGTGCGGACGAAGACCTGCTGCACGAAGAAAACGTGGGTGAGATGGATTTGTTCCTGGCGTTGACCAGCGATGACGAGGACAACATCATGTCCGCCATGCTGGCCAAGCGCATGGGCGCACGCCGTGTCATGGCCCTGATCAACCGCCGCGCTTATGCCGACATGATGCAAGGCAGCACGATTGACATCGCGATCTCGCCTGCGCAAACCGTGATCGGCGAGTTGCTGGCTCATTTGCGCCGGGGTGATGTGGCGGCGGTGCACAGCTTGCGTCGTGGCGCGGCGGAGGCACTGGAGGGCATCGCGCGCGGCGACCTCAAGACATCGAAATTGGTCGGGCGCCGTGTCGAAGAAATCAAGCTGCCCCAGGGCGTGAGCATGGGGGCGATTGTGCGAGGCGAGGGTAAAAAATCCGAAGTGCTCATGCCGCACCATGACACCCTGATCGAAGCCGACGACCACATCATCTTGTTCATCCCCAACAAACGCGATGTCCGTGCTGTGGAAAAACTCTTCCAGGTCAGCGCGACCTTTTTTGGCTGATGTTCACGTTCTTCGCTCCCGTGTTGTCCTTGATGGCGCGCATTTTGCTCGCGTTCTCGGTCACATTTCTGGTGCCCGGCATCTGGGCCTGGTTTGAAGACCACCGTGATTTGCAGTGGATCTGGTTGGCAGGTTTTGGTTTGACAGCCTGCAGTGGCTTGGTGCTGGCGGCAATCACTCAGCAGCATCGGCGCGAATTGAAGACCAAGGACGGCTTCTTGTTGGTCAACATGGTGTGGTTGGTTTTGCCTGCTTACTCGGCCCTGCCCCTCCTGTTTTTGGTGCCCGAGATCACCTGGTTCAAGGCCTATTTTGAAGCCATGAGCGCCCTCACGGCCACAGGAGCCACGGCCTTGTCGGGGCTCGACCATTTGCCGGTTTCGGTCAACATCTGGCGCTGCTTTTTGCAGTTGATCGGTGGTCTGGGCATCATGCTGCTGGTGGTGGCGGTGTTGCCCATGTTGGGCCTGGGTGGCATGCAGCTCTACAAGACCGAAACGCCCGGCCCCATGAAAGACACCAAATTCACCCCTCGCATTGCCGAGACGGCGCGGGGCTTATGGGGCGTGTACTTTTTATTTTCAGGCGCGTGCCTGCTGGCTTACCGATGGGCTGGCATGAGCTGGGCCGATGCCTTCATGCACATGTGCACCACCATGGGCTTGGGTGGCTTTTCTTCTTATGACGCCAGTTTTGGGCACTTCAACTCGCCCACGATCGAGTGGGTCGCCATCGTGTTCATGACCTTGGCCGGCATCAGCTTCGTGCGCTATTTTGTGGTTCTGCGCAGCCGCTCCCTCTTGCCCATCAGCAACGATCGCGAGATCCGCACTTACTTGGGTGTCTTGTTGGCTTCCACCTTGTTGGTGATGGCCTTGCTGCTGGCCCATGGTGTTTATGAAGACGGCCTGGAGGCCTTGCGCATCAGTGCTTTCCATGTGGTGTCTTTGGCCACCACCACGGGGTATGCGGCCACCGATTACGCGCAGTGGCCAGTGTTTGCCCCCATCTTGTTGATGTTTTTGGGCTGTTTTGCTTCGTGCGCGGGCTCTACGGGGGGGGGCATCAAGATGGTGCGCATGGTCTTGCTGATCAAGCAAGCCCGGCGTGAGCTTGTACGCATCATCCACCCCCGTGTCATCAACCCCGTCACACTGGGCGGTGCTGTGATTCCCATGTCGGTCATGACGGCGGTTTTGGGCTTCATGCTCATTTATGGTGGCGCCACCATGGGCCTGAGCATGCTGCTTTTGCTCAGCGGCATGGACATCGTGACCGCATTCTCGGCAGTCATCGCCACGGTCAACAACATCGGCCCTGGCTTGGGCGAAGTCGGTCCGTCCGGCAACTTCGGTGGCCTGAACCCTTTTCAGTTGAGCGTTTTGACTTTTGCCATGCTGCTGGGCCGATTGGAGTTGCTGTCGGTGCTGGTGCTGTTCAGCTCGCACTTTTGGCGCAAATGAATTCGGCCGTTTTGCCGTTGAAACAAGGAGACACACATGCCGATCACCAAAGGATTTCAAGCCCTCGTCGATGAGGCCATGGCCCAGGTCACCACGCACAGCGTGGCCGACGTGCAAGCGCGCCTGGCTGACCCTGCCGTGCAAATTGTGGACATTCGCGACCCGCGTGAGCTGGAGCGCGAAGGCACCGTGCCCGGCGCTTTGCTTGCGCCCCGGGGCATGCTCGAATTCTGGGTCGACCCAGCCTCGCCTTACTTCAAGCCCGTGTTCGCGGACGAGCGCAAACAGTTCATCTTGTTTTGCGGCGCAGGCTGGCGCAGCGCCTTGGCCACCAAAACCCTGCAAGACATGGGCATGACGAATGTGGCCCACATCGATGGCGGCTTTGCCGCTTGGAAAAAAGCGGCCGCCCCCATGGTCACGATGGCGCAGCACCAAGCCGAAAGCGCGGCGCGCAAAGGCGCTTGATGGCCGCGCCTTGCCCCTGCGGCCGCACAAGCGCCAAAGGCCAACCGCTCGACTTGCATGACTGTTGCGGCCCGCTGCACGCAGGCCAGGCCGCACCCGATGCCGAACGCCTCATGCGCTCGCGCTACAGCGCCTTTGTGTGCGGCGACGTGCCTTATCTGTTGGCCACTTGGCACCCCACCCAACGCCCTGCCGAGCTGACGCTCGAACAAGGTGGCAAATGGTTGGGCTTGGAGATCAAGCAACACCGGGTCACCGGTGCGGACGCCGCCGAGGTGGAATTTGTGGCGCGATTTCGGGTGGGCGGCAAAGCGGTGCGCCAGCACGAACGCAGCCGCTTTGTGCGCGAAGGCGATCGTTGGTTTTATCTGGATGGCATTGAGCTGTGAAGGCCGTGCTCCAAGACCACCGCGTATGATGGTTGCCATGAATTTTGAAGCCATTTTGTTTGACTGCGACGGCGTGCTGGTGGACAGCGAAGCCATCACCTGCGGCGTCTTGCGTGACATGTTTGAAGAGCAGGGCTGGCGCATGTCGCTGGCCGAGTGCATGCAGCGCTTTGTGGGGCATACGGTCAAAAGCCAGCGCACCACCATCGAGGCGCACACCGGCCAGCCGCTCACCGATGCCTGGCTGGAACAGTTTTTTGCCCGCCGCAACGAGCGCTTGACGCAAAGCATCACCGCCATCGAAGGTGTGCACGAAGCGGTGGCGCACCTGCACGATCACTGCGAAGGCCGCATCGCGGTGGCTTCGGGTGCTGACCGTTTCAAGGTCGAGATGATGCTCAAGCAAGTGGGCTTGATCGACTTTTTTGCAGGCCGCATTTTCAGCGGCCATGAAATGCCGCGCAGCAAGCCGCACCCCGACGTGTACCTGGCCGCTGCGGCCCACCTGCAGGTCGACCCGGCGCGCTGCCTGGTGGTGGAAGACACCACCGTGGGCATCACGGCGGGTGTGGCCGCGGGCGCCACGGTGTGGGCCTATGCCGCGCCGCCGGCCGAGCATGCGCCGCTCTTGCAGGCTGGCGCACAACAGGTGTTCACCAGCATGCACGCGCTGCGCTTGGCTTGAATCCGGCATGGGCCGGCCCCTTCACGGGGCCTTGGCCAGCCTGAACTCTTCGGGCGTTTGTCCTGTCCACCCCTTGAACGCCCGCATGAAACTCTTCTCGTTCTGAAAGCCCACTTCGGCTGCGACCTGTTTGATGGGGCGCTGTGTGCGCAGCAGCAAATCGGCGGCCATGTCACGGCGTACCGCGTCTTTGAGTTGCTGAAGACTCGCGCCTTCTTCCTTGAGTTGCCGGTGCAAGGTCCGGGCAGACAAATTCAGCCAGGCCGCCAGGTCGTCGGCGTTGCGGCAGTGCTCGGGCTGTTCGGCCAGGGTCTGGCGCACCTTTTCCACCAGCAAGCGGTCGCGCCGGTAGGGCCGCACCGTGAGCAGCAAGGCGCGTTGCAGCATGCGCTGCAGGGCCGCTTCGTCGCGGCGCAACGGCAGGCTCAGGTAGCCCGCGTCGAACTGCAGGCTGTGCGTGGGCGCGTTGAATTGGGTGGGCCCGTCAAACAGCACCCGGTAACTGTCGGCGTGGGGCGGCGGTGCAAAGTGCAAGGTGGTTTGCACCAAAGGGATGCGCGAATCGGTCAGCCAGCACGCCACGCCCAGCGCATTGCGCAGCACCGAGACCACCGCAAATTCTTGCAAAGCACCCAGCTCGCGTTGCTCGGTCAATTGCAGGCTGGCCATGCCCTGCGTCTGGTTGACTTGCAGGTGGATGTCGTCGGTCAGCAAGCCGTGGTGACGGCACCAACGGGCCAGGGCCACGCCTAAGGTCGGCGCCGTCAATGAGGCGCGCACCAGCATGCCGTAGCTGCCCCAAGGCAAGCGCCGGCTGAACCAACCGAGGGCTTCATCGTCGAGTGCGCGCATGGCGCTGGCCGACAGCCACTCCATTTGCAAGGCGGTGATGCGCGCACCGGTCTGGTTCAGCAGTTCTGGCGCGATTTGTGCCTCGGACAGCGCAGGCAAAGGGTCCAACCCGCGCTGGGTGTACGCCGAAACAATGGCTTTCGCATAAGCCATGGGGGTTTCTCTGCGACCAGGGGTTGCGGGGCTGTCGTGGGGGCTGGCGGTGCGGATCATGGTTTTGCAAATTGTGGCACGATTTGCAACCCATTTGACAGCCCAAATCGGCTTTCCAAGATTAAGCTGGCGGGCATTGCACGATCGATGCGCTGCGGGCTGGTTCCGGTGGCGCCCTCCCTAGGAAGCACCATGACCGTTTTGCACTCCCAACTGAACCCGCGTTCCGCCGATTTCCAGTCCAACGCCGCCGCGATGCGTGGCTTGGTCGAAGATTTGCGCGCCCACCTGGAGCGCGTGGCTTTGGGTGGTGGCGAGGCCCCCCGCGCCAAGCACACCGCCCGGGGCAAGCTGCTGCCGCGTGACCGCGTGCAGATGCTGCTCGACCCCGGCACGCCTTTCCTCGAATTGGCACCGCTGGCGGCGCTCAACATGTACAACAACGATGCGCCCAGCTCAGGTGTGATCGTGGGCATCGGCCGCGTGAGTGGCGTGGAATGCATGATCGTGTGCAACGACGCCACGGTGAAGGGCGGCACCTATTACCCGATGACCGTGAAAAAGCACTTGCGGGCGCAAGAAATCGCGCAGCAAAACCGCTTGCCCTGCATTTATCTGGTCGACTCTGGCGGGGCCAACTTGCCCAACCAGGACGAAGTCTTTCCGGACCGCGACCACTTTGGCCGCATCTTCTTCAACCAGGCCAATATGAGCGCGCAGGGCATCGCACAAATTGCGGTGGTCATGGGCTCTTGCACGGCAGGCGGCGCATACGTGCCCGCCATGAGCGACGAGACCATCATTGTCAAAAACCAGGGCACCATCTTTTTGGGCGGCCCGCCCTTGGTCAAAGCCGCCACGGGCGAGGTGGTGAGCGCCGAAGACTTAGGGGGAGGCGATGTGCACACGCGCCTGTCGGGCGTGGCCGATCACTTGGCGCAAAACGATGTGCATGCGCTGGCGCTGGCGCGCCAGGCCGTGAAAAACCTGAATGCCCAAAAGGCCCCGAACATCGCCACCCACGCGCCCGTGCCGCCGAAGTTCGACGCACAGGAGCTGTATGGTGTGATCCCCACGGACACGCGCAAGCCGTTTGATGTGCGCGAGATCATCGCCCGCATCGTCGACGGTTCGGAGTTCGACGAATTCAAATCGCGCTTTGGCACCACCTTGATTTGCGGCTTTGCCCGCATCGAAGGCATGCCCGTGGGCATCATTGCCAACAACGGCATTTTGTTCAGCGAGTCGGCCTTGAAGGGCGCGCACTTCATCGAGTTGTGCTGCCAGCGCAAGACGCCGCTGGTGTTTTTGCAGAACATCACCGGCTTCATGGTCGGACGCAAATACGAAAACGAAGGCATCGCCCGCAACGGCGCCAAGATGGTCACGGCCGTGGCCACCGCCGCTGTGCCCAAGTTCACCATCATCATTGGCGGCAGCTTTGGCGCGGGCAACTACGGCATGTGCGGCCGCGCCTACAGCCCGCGCTTTTTGTGGATGTGGCCCAACGCCCGCATCTCGGTCATGGGTGGCGAGCAAGCGGCCAGCGTGTTGGCCACCGTCAAGCGTGACGGCATTGAAGGCAAGGGCGGCCAGTGGAGCATGGAAGAAGAAGAGGCCTTCAAGGCCCCGATCAAGCAGCAGTACGAGGACCAGGGCCACCCCTACTACGCCACTGCCCGTCTCTGGGACGACGGCATCATCGACCCGGCCGACACCCGGCGCGTGCTGGCGCTGGGCCTGAGCGCCTCGCTGAACGCCCCGATTCCCGAGACGAAATTTGGACTTTTCCGCATGTGATGTGTATGATTTTGAAAATTCATACACATTAAGAGGCTGAGAACATGCGAACCAACATTGAAATCGACGACGACTTGATGGCTGCCGCCATGGCGGCGGGTGGTTTCAAGACCAAAAAGGAAGCGGTTGAAGAGGGCTTACGCCTGGTGCGTCGTCGTCAGGTCTACAACGGTTTGTTGGCCTTGCGCGGCAAGTTGCAATGGGACGACTCAGACGCCGCTTGGGCGCAAGCCCGCACGCCAGAGGCATCCGCCATGGCCGTGCAAGAGCCACAGGGCGCGTACAACGTGAAGCCCAAGCCCGCAGCCACGACCGGGCGGTCGGCAAAAGCCAAAAAACCAGCCGCTGCAGCACGGAGCAAGGCCCCATGATCTTGGTGGACTCCAGTGTCTGGATCGACTTCTTCCGTGAAGGGCGGAGCACCCCAAGCCAGACCTTGGCCCGTTGCCTGGGTGATTCCAGTGTGGAGGTCGGCATGGCCGATCTGGTGTTGTTCGAGGTCATGCGTGGTTTTCGCGAAGGGGCCTTGATGCGCGAAGCCCAAATTCTCATGAGCGCATTGCCGCAGGTGGACATCGGCGGCACAGCCCCTGTGTTGAAGGCAGCAGAGCGTTACAGGCAATTGCGCAGCCGAGGCCGCACCGTGCGCAGCCCCATCGACGTGCTGCTGGCCAGCTACTGCATGACGCACGGCCATGCGCTGCTGCACCGCGACGCCGACTTTGAATCGCTCAAAACTTTGGGAGGGCTGGACACATGGCCACACTGAACACTCTGAAACCTTTGTCCACTTGGCATACCCACTTCAGCGGTCAAGCGCGCTACCACGTTTGGGCCACACACCGCCTGCTGGAAGCGGTCTCGGGCGTCTCCGATTCAGACTATCGGCGCGACGCAGGCCTGTTCTTCAAAAGCATCCACGGCACGCTGAACCACATGCTGGTGGCCGAGCACCTGCTGTGGTTTGCCCGTTTTGCCAAAGGCGCATCGCCGGTGCTGGCGCTGAACAGTGAAATTGAACCTGATCGAGAACGCTTGGCGCAGGCGCTCAAGGGTGGATCGGCCAACTGGACGCCCCTGATCGCCAGCTGGAGCGCCGAGCGCTTTGACGGGCATCTGGACTACCGGACCAGCCAAGGCGACGCTCTGTCTTTGCCCTTTGCGCCCACTTTGTCGCATGTGTTCAACCACGCCACCCACCACCGTGGCCAGATCACGGCGGCACTGACCGCCATGGGTCAGCCTTGCCCGGAGCTGGACATGGTTTATTTCCTTTTGGCAGAGCAGGTCTCCAAAGAATGAGCACAGCCCTGAACATTTCCACCCAAGGTGGCGTGCACACGATCACGCTGTCGCGCCCCGATGTGCGCAACGCCTTCAACGACGAAGTCATTGCCGAGCTGAAAAACGCATTTTTGGCGGTCGCCCAAGACGCTGCCGTGCGCTGCGTGGTGCTGGCCGCCGAGGGGCCCGCCTTTTGCGCAGGCGCAGACCTGAACTGGATGCGCCGCATGGCCGACTACACCCGCGCTGAAAACCTGGCCGATGCCGGCGAGTTGGCTGCCATGCTGCGTGCCATTTACGCATGCCCCCAGCCGACCATTGCCCGCGTGCAAGGCGATGTGTATGCCGGCGGCATGGGCCTGGTGGCGGCGTGCGATATGGCGGTGAGCGTGGACAGCGCCAACTACTGCTTGAGTGAGGTGAAACTGGGCCTGATACCCGCCACCATCAGCCCCTATGTGATCCGCGCCATGGGTGCGCGTGCGGCGCACCGCTACTTTTTGACGGCCGAGCGCTTTGGCGCCGCCGAGGCCCACCGCATCGGCCTGGTGCACGAGGTGGTGCCGGCCGAGGCGCTGGACGCCCAAGTGGCCGAGCTGACGCAGGCGCTGGTGAATGCCAGCCCGCATGCCGTGCGCGCTTGCAAAAAGCTGGTGCAGGACGTGGCCGAGCGCGAGATCAACGACGCGCTGGTGGCGCAAACGGTGGCGGGCATCGCCGACATCCGCGCCAGCGCAGAGGGCAAGGAAGGTGTGCAGTCCTTCTTGCAAAAACGCAAACCCCATTGGATGGCTTGAGGAAGCAAACATGTTCAAAAAAATACTGATTGCCAACCGTGGCGAAATCGCTTGCCGCGTTGCGGCCACTGCCCGCCGTTTGGGCATCCAGACCGTGGCCGTTTATTCAGACGCCGACGCCGGTGCCAAGCATGTGCAGGCTTGCGACCAAGCGGTGCATGTCGGCGGCTCCGCGCCCCGGGACAGTTACCTGCAGTGGCAACGCATTCTGGAAGCCGCCAAGGCCACAGGCGCCGAGGCCGTGCACCCTGGCTACGGGTTTTTGAGCGAGAACGAAGACTTTGCCAAGGCCTGCGCCGCGGCCGGTTTGGTGTTCATCGGTCCGCCTGCGTCGGCCATTTTGGCCATGGGCCTGAAAGCCGAATCCAAGCGTTTGATGGAATCGGCCGGTGTGCCGCTGGTGCCCGGCTACCACGGGGCTGACCAAGACCCGGCTTTGTTGCAACGCGAAGCCGACCGCATCGGTTACCCCGCCCTGATCAAAGCCAGCGCCGGCGGTGGCGGCAAGGGTATGCGGGTGGTGGAAAAGTCCGAAGACTTTGCCGCCGCACTGGCTTCTTGCCAGCGCGAAGCCATCAACAGTTTTGGCAGCGATGCGGTGCTGATTGAAAAATATGTGCAGCGCCCGCGTCACATCGAGATCCAGGTGTTTGGCGACACGCAGGGCAACTGTGTGTATCTGTTTGAGCGCGACTGCTCGGTGCAGCGCCGCCACCAAAAGGTGCTCGAAGAGGCCCCGGCCCCCGGCATGACCGAAGCACTGCGTGCGCAAATGGGCGCCGCAGCCGTGGCGGCGGCCAAGGCGGTGAACTATGTGGGCGCGGGCACGGTGGAATTCATCGTCGAGCAGACCGCCTACGACCAGCCCGACACCATGAAGTTTTTCTTCATGGAAATGAACACCCGCTTGCAGGTGGAGCACCCCGTGACCGAAGCCATCACGGGCCTGGATTTGGTGGAATGGCAGCTGCGTGTGGCCAGTGGCGAGCCACTGCCTTTGCGCCAAGACGAGTTGCGCATTCAGGGCCACGCCATCGAGGCGCGCATTTGTGCCGAGAACCCTGACAACAACTTTTTGCCCGCCACCGGCACCTTGCAGGTGTACCGCAAGCCCCAAGCCACCAGCTTCGACAGAGGCACGGTGCGCATCGACGACGGCGTGCGCGAGGGTGACACCATCAGCCCCTATTACGACTCGATGGTCGCCAAGCTCATCGTGTATGGCGACACCCGCGAGCAGGCGCTGGCTCGGCTGGACACCGCCTTGGCACAAACCCACATCGTGGGTTTGAACACCAATGTGCAGTTTTTGCGCCATGTGGTGCGCAGCGAGGCCTTTGCCACCGCCAAGCTCGACACGGCGCTGATCCAGCGCGAAGCCGCTGTGCTGTTCCAGCAAGAGGCGGTGGGCTTGCCTGCGGCGGTGGCCGCGGTCGTGGCCCACACCCTGCATGCCGAAAAAGCCCTGCAGGGCGCAGACCCCTTCAGCCGCCGCGATGGTTGGCAGTCGCACGGCGTGGCGCAGCGCCGCTTCGAGTTCATTTGGCAAGAACAACCCCGCTCGGCCCGTCTGAATTATTTGCACGACGGCGCTTTGAGCCTGTCGCTGGAGGGCGACGACGCCATCTCTGGCGTGTTGACATATGCCGCCCATGGCGAAGGCCTGTGGGTGCAATGGGGCAATGCCCCCCGCTGCTTTACCCAGCTCGACTGGCAAGGCGAAACCGCGCACATCTTCACGCCCCAGGGTGCGACCCGCATCACTGTGCTCGATCCGCTGGCCCACGCCGGCGAAGCCGCGCAAGAAGGCGGGCGCCTGACGGCTCCCATGCCGGGCAAGGTGGTGTCCTTTGCGGTCAAGGCGGGCGACAAGGTCAAAGCCGGTCAGCCCCTGGCCGTGATGGAAGCCATGAAGATGGAGCACACCATCAGCGCCCCCAAAGACGGGGTGGTGGCCGAGCTGCTGTATGCCCCGGGTGACCAGGTCGCCGACGGGGCCGAGCTGCTCAAGCTGGCGGTGTGAAGCGTTTGCGGCTGTGGCTGCGCTGGCTATTGACCGGGGCTCGGACAGTTTTGGGCGGCTGCCCCTGCAGCCGAATACCGGCTCAGCCTGGGCGCGCATTCGCAACCAGGGGCTCGCTCCCACAAATGAAAACCGACGGGCATGGACAGGAAGACCTTGCCCTTGGTGACAGCCCGGTCAGGCGCTTGCTGACAAAATAACCCCATGAAGCTCACTGTTTGTTTCTCAGGCCTCTCGCCTGACCCTTGGGTGCAGGGCCTGCAACAAGCCCTTGCTCAGGCCAGCGTGTCTGCCTGGTCCCCTGGCGCGGCCCCAGCCGATCACGCCATCGTCTGGGCGCCGCCCCAGCAATTCATCGATGAGCAGCCGGGTCTGCAAACCCTGTTCAATATCGGCGCAGGTGTGGATGCTTTGCTCCAGCTGAAACTGCCGTCCAGCTTGAAAGTCGTGCGCCTGGACGACGCGGGCATGTCGGTGCAAATGGCCGAATACGTGTGCCACGCGGTGATCCGGCATTTTCGCGAGTTCGATGGCTACGACGCCGACACCGGCACGGGCAAATGGTCTTACCGCAAGCCACGCAGCCGCGCCGACTTTGCGGTCGGCGTCATGGGCTTGGGGGTGTTGGGCGAGCGGGTGGCCAAGGCGTTGCAGGTGTTTGATTTTCCGGTCAACGGATTCAGCCGCAGCCCCAAAAACCTGCCCGGTATCCGCTGCTTCAGCGGGGCCCAGAGCCTGCCCGAATTTCTGCAGGCCACGCGCGTGCTGGTCAACCTGATGCCGCTCACCCCCGAGACCGAAAACATCCTGAACCATGCCAATTTGTCGCTGCTCCAACAAGGCGGCTACGTCATCAACGTGGCCCGTGGCAAGCACTTGGTCGAAGAAGACCTGATCACCCTGATCGACAGCGGCCACCTGTCAGGGGCCATGCTGGACGTGTTCCGCACCGAGCCCTTGCCTGCCGATCACCCCTTTTGGCATCACCCGAAAATCACGGTCACGCCGCACACCTCGGCCCGCACCCTGCGCGAGGAAAGCATCGCGCAGATCGTGGGCAAAATCCAAGCTTTGCAGCGCGGCCAAGCGATCAATGGCGTGGTGGATTCGCAGCGCGGCTACTGAACAGAAAGAAAACCCTCATGTCACTCCCTTCCAGAGTTCAAATCATCGACGTCGGCCCCCGCGACGGCTTGCAAAACGAAAAGCAGCCCGTGCCCGCAGCGGTCAAGATCGAGTTGGTGCACCGCCTGCAGGCTGCTGGCTTGACCGAAATCGAGGTCACCAGCTTTGTCAGCCCCAAGTGGGTGCCACAAATGGCCGACAACGCCGAAGTGATGGCAGGCATTCAGCGCAAGCCGGGCGTGCTTTATTCGGTGCTCACGCCCAATATGGTGGGTTACCAGGCATCCATCGCGTCGCGCCCCGACGAAATCGTGGTGTTCGCGGCCGCCAGCCAAGCCTTCAGCCAGAAAAACATCAATTGCTCTATCGAAGAAAGCATCGAGCGTTTTGCGCCCGTGGTGCAGGCGGCACTGGCCGCAGGCATTGCCGTGCGCGGTGCCATGAGCTGCGCCGTGGGTTGCCCCTATGAGGGGGACGTATCCCCCAAGAGCGTGACCCATCTGGCCGGTTTGATGAAGCAAATTGGCGTGCAGCGCGTGGACATGGCCGACACCATTGGCACAGGCACACCGCTCAAGGTGCAGCGCGCCCTCGAGGCCACCCTTCTACATTTCGACATCGACCACATCTGTGGCCACTTCCACGACACCTATGGCCAGGCTTTGGCCAATACCTTGGCCGCCTTGCAAATGGGCGTGTGGAATTTCCAGTCGTCGGTGGCGGGCTTGGGTGGCTGTCCCTACGCCAAAGGCGCGACGGGCAATGTGGCGACCGAAGACGTGGTCTACATGCTGCACGGCATGGGCATCACCACCGGCATTGACCTCGACAAACTGGTCGATGCCGGCGCATTCATCAGCGACTTCCTGGGCCGCAAGCCCAACTCCAATGTGGCCAAGGCCATCCTCAACAAACGGGCAGGCTGAGTGATGTGTGGCGCCGAACTTCATGCGCTGCCTGAAGGCGTGCAACGTGTGGCCAGGGCTTTGCAAGCGGCCCACCACCCCCACACGCCGCTCATGCTCGACGGTGCAGCCCGCACCGCACAAGAGGCCGCTGACGGCCTGGGTGTGCAGCTCGGGCAGATTGCCAAGAGCGTGATCTTCAAGCGCAAAGACGACGGCGTGGCCGTGCTGGTGGTCACATCGGGCGACCGACGCGTGGACGAAAAGAAAGTCTCAGCCCTGGTGGGCAAGGTCGGGCGGGCCGACGCCGATTTTGTGAAGGCGCAGACGGGCTTCGCCATTGGCGGGGTCTCGCCTGTGGCGCACCTGAACCCGCCGGTCACCTTGCTGGACCAGGATCTGTGGCGGTTTGAGGTGGTCTGGGCCGCTGCCGGACACCCGCATGGTGTATTTCAGTTGCAGCCCGAAGACCTCAAGCGCCTGACGGGTGCGCCTGTGGTGGATGTTGCTCAAGCCATGTCAGAGGCCTGAGCATGAGCGAACATTATTGGAAAAAGCTCAGTGAACGCGCCGCCCTGGTTTTGGCCCAGCCGGTGCCGCCTGCGCCCCACTCGGTGCCATCGCCTTGCGTGTCTTTGTGCCTCATGCACCCCAGTGGGGCTTGGTGCGAGGGTTGCTTGCGCACCCTGCCCGAAGTCGGGGGGTGGAGCCGTGCCACGGATGAAGAAAAACTTGCCGTGTGGGCGGAAATTCCGCAGCGCCTGCTCAAGCGGCAGGCTCAGGAGCGCTGACCCCTCTTTGTCTCGACAGTGCCCCAGACCATGAAAACTGTTCATTTCTACCTCGACTTCATCTCGCCCTATGCCTGGCTGGCTTTCGATGCCTTGCCCCGGGCTCTGCAGGGCATCAACCACCGCGTGGTGCACAAGCCGGTGTTGTTTGCCGCGATGCTCAAGCACCATGGGCAGCTGGGTCCGGCGGAAATTCCCACCAAGCGCGACTGGACGTATCGGCAGGTGCTGTGGCTGGCGCGCCAGCAGGGCACGCCTTTGCAGTTGCCGGTCATGCACCCCTTCAACCCGCTGGGCTTGTTGCGACTGGCCACGGCATGCGACGCCGATGGCACGCCCAGCCGTTATGTGTGTGACAAAATTTTCCGTCACGTCTGGTGTTCCGGGCAGGATGCGGCCGACCTCGAGCGCCTGGCGGCCCTCAGTGCTGAGCTGTCGCCCGTGCAAGACCCCGGCAGCGCCCAGGTCAAGCAGGCCTTGCAAGCGCACACCCAAGAAGCGATAGAACAAGGTGTGTTTGGCGTGCCCAGCTGGGTCGTCGATGGCCGCGTGTTCTGGGGGCAAGATGCACTGCCCATGCTGCGGGCCTACTTGATGGGCGATGCTTGGTTCAACGGCTCGGACTGGCATGCCCCGGCCCAGTGTGAGGTGGGTGTCAGGCGTTCATGAGCTGAGCCATCTCCTCCAAAGAAAAAACCCGACCGCATGACGCGATCGGGTTTTTTTGGAAGGAATCAGGTTGGCAAGACAGTGCTTGCCAACATGGCCCTTTTAGTGAGCAGCAGTGCCTTGTGAGGTGCTGCCGTCAAAGCTGGGGAAGCGCACGTTCTCGACCAATTCCTGAACTTCTTGGTCAGGCGCCTTGGTCAGCAGCGACACGATGATGATCACCGCAAAGCCCAGTGGCACACCGAAGATGCCGGCCGAGATGGGGGCGATGTCCCACCAAGTGTTGACCTTCAGGATTTCAGGCGTCAGCGAACCATTGTGGAACAAGCCGTACATCCAGGGATGGGTCTTGACCATGTAATAGAACGAGATGCCCAAACCGGCCATCATGCCCAACGAAGCCCCCCATTTGTTGGCACGCTTCCAGAAGATGCCGAGGGTCAACGCAGGGAAGAAGGCAGCGGCTGCAAACGAGAAGGCCGCAGACACGAGGAACAAAATGTCCGCCATGCGCAGCGATGCGACATAAGCCGCCGCCAAAGCCACGAACACCAAAATGACTTTGGAGAGCGCGACGCGACGGCTGGCCGAGGCGTTGGGGTCGATCACTTTGTAGTACACGTCGTGCGACAAGGCGTTGGCAATGGTGAGCAACAAGCCGTCGGCCGTGGACAAGGCCGCAGCCAAACCACCCGCTGCCACCAAACCAGAAATCACGAACGGCAAGCCGCCGATTTCAGGCGTGGCCAAGACCACGATGTCACCGCCCAAGCGGATCTCTGCCAACTGCAAGATGCCATCTTTGTTGATGTCCGCCACCGCCATCAGCGTGGGGTCCACCACGTTCCAGCGTGCAATCCATCCCGGCAATTGGTCCATGGGGGTGCCGACCAAGAGCGTGTAGATGTCGAACTTGACCAGCACCGCCAAGGCAGGCGCGGTGAAGTACAGCAAGGAGATAAAGAACAGCGACCAGGCCACCGACTCACGCGCTTCACGCACCGAAGGCACGGTGTAAAAGCGCATCAGGATGTGTGGCAAAGCAGCCGTACCGATCATCAAGCAAAACACCAAGGCGAGGAAGTTTTTCCGAGCAATATCCCGGGCCGCGTCATCTTTGCCGGGGAAAGGCTCAGCATGGCGCAGGGGCGGGGCTGCACGGGCAGCATTGCCGGTGCGGGCTGCGGTGTAAGCAGCCTTGGCAGCCGCTTCATCTTTAGGCAAGGCGGCAACAGCGGCTTCAGCTGCCTTGATGTCCGCTGCCGGTGCGTTGGCGGCCTTCAGCTCTTCCAGCTTTTTCGTGGCCGCTTCTTTGTCCGCGGCCATGGCGGCTGGCACATCCTTGAGCTTTTCAGCGGCTGCATCGGCACGTGCTTTGAAGATGCCACGAACTTCGAGTTCTTTGGGGTCTTTCAGCAGTTGCTCTTCTTTGGCCGTGACTCTTTCAAGCAGATAGCCGTAAGAAATCTGAGGCACAGGCATGTTGGTGTGTTTCACCGACAACCAAACCACAGGGATCATGTACGCCACGATCAAGATCAGGTATTGGGCCACCTGGGTCCAGGTCACCGCGCGCATACCGCCCAAGAACGAGCAGACCAAGATACCGGCCAAGCCCACATACACACCGACGTCAAAGGACAGACCGGTCAGGCGCGCTGTGATCAAGCCCACGCCGAAGATCTGGGCCACGACGTAGACGAAGGACACCAAGATGGCCGCAAACACGCCAATCAGGCGGGCCATGTTGCCGCCGTAGCGTGCGCCCAAGAAGTCGGGGATGGTGAACTGACCGAACTTACGCAGGTAAGGTGCCAGGAACAGCGCCACCAAACAGTATCCGCCTGTCCAGCCCAAAATGAAGGCCAAACCGCCGTAGCCTGTCAGGTAGAGCGTACCGGCCATACCGATGAAGGAAGCTGCCGACATCCAGTCGGAGCCCGTGGCCATGCCGTTGTAAATGGCGGGCACTCGGCGGCCAGCCACATAGTATTCGGCCGCGTCGTTGGTGCGACTCATCACACCGATGCCGCCGTACAAAAGCACCGTGGCCGCCAAGAAGGCGTAGCCAATGTACTCTTTGGGCATGCCCATTTGCTCAAGGATGGCGAGCAGGATCACGAAGGCCGCAAAGCCTCCGCCGTAGAACATGAAAACTTTGTTCAGAGATTTCTGAAACTGGCCTTGGGTTTGGCCTTCCCCGCCAAAAACGCTCATGATTCTTCTCCTTCTGCAACGCCATATTCCTTGTCCAGGTTGTTCATGTAGCGCGCGTAGTACCAAATGATCAAGCAATACACGATCAATGCGCCTTGGGCCGCGACCCAAAACGAGAACGGCCAGCCAAAAAAGCTGAACGTCAAATCACGCGCAAAGTACAAAAGTACGAACGTGACGAAGAACCACAAGGCCAGCAAAAGCCCCGTGATCCTTAAGTTTTTGCCCCAGTATTCCTGGTGCCTTGCAGTGAGCTGCATCGTCATCTCCTTCTTGTTAAAAAAATCAAACTACCGACTGTCACATTTGAATTTTTCAGCCAACACCTGAGGTGTGTTCACACGGGGCGGTCTAGGCTGAGCCCTGTTTCCCGTTCGAGTTGGGCGGCCACCTTGGGTTCGAAACCTTTCAAGTGGCGCATCACCTCGAGCGTTTTTTCAGGCTCACGCATCTCCATGTGAACTCGGGCCATTTGGTACCAGGCGTAGGGGCTCATGGATTGCAATTCGGTGTTGCGTTTGAAGGCGAGCAATGATTCTTCAAACCGTTGCTGGCGCACCAACACCAAACCCAGGCCGTACCAAGCGCGGTCCATTTTTTCGTCGATCTGAATGGCGGCCCTGAATGCTTGCTCGGCTTCTGAGCTTCGCCCCAATTCTTCGCACACGAAGCCCACGTTGAAGTGGGCATTGGCGTTGGCCGGGGTGAGCGCCAGCGCGCGTTCGAAAAATCCCAAAGCCTGAACCATATGGCGGTCGTTCAACTCCTTGAACCCCACGCTGTTCAGGGCCAAAACATCCTCTGGGTTGATCTGGAGAATTTCTTGAAAGACCGCATGGGCCTGGTTGCGCAAGCCCAAAACCAAAAGTGCCTTGGCCTGGAGTCGCAACCAAAAACACCGACCTCGGTTGGCGGTGTTCGAATTGGCGGAAGGCATGTGGGTTTTCACTGACATGCCGCGATGCCCAATTCGAGACACAGCTCAATTTTCAATTGCACCACCACGACCCAAGCAATCAAAAGCCAACTGCTGGTGGCCAGCGGGATGTGTTGGTCCAGGATCAGTTTGGGGCTGATTTTGCGGGTGAACCAAAGCGCAGGTTTGGAGGCCACATCCAGCAATTGCCAAAAAACATTGTTGTCACGCTTGGACCCCGCCAGCAATCCCAGCAAGAAACGCCCAATGATGAACATGAGCGAAAGCTCAATCAAACTTTTGGCGATGACAATGGCAAGCAGCATAGGACTTTGTTGATGAGGATCAAGACAATTTTTGAATTCTATGAATTGGCTGGATGTCTACCTAATCAGACTTAAACCCCTTTAAAAAATGAGTAAATAAAATTTTTGGGCGAGCATCCACCGGCTTCATTCGGAAGCGCGGTTGTTTCTGACGGCTGCCTTACATTTTTTGGCTTTTTTGCCAACATCCGCAGGGTCTCAAATCAAGGGAAAACACCGATAAAACCGAGACCCATTTTCAGCGGATAAACAAGCGATCAACGCCGCCCAATGGCTGAAATGACGCACGTAGAGCCGAAGCTGAAGCTCATGAAAAGTGAGCGTTGCAACAAGAGCGTGTTCAGATGGCGTTGCTTGTGAATCAACGCGATGACAGCAAGCTGCCTTAGGTGTTGCTGAAATCTTCACCAATCCATTGGGCCGCTTTCTCGGCAATCATGAGCGTCGGGCTGTTGGTGTTGCCGCTGGTGATGGTCGGCATCACGCCCGCATCCACCACGCGCAAGCCCGCGATGCCGCGGACCTGCAAGCGCCCATTGACCACCGCCATCGGGTCGTCGTCGCGCCCCATGCGGGTTGTGCCCACCGGGTGGAAGATGGTGCTGGCGATGTCGCCGGCCAGCTTGGCCAGTTCTTCGTCGGTTTGGTATTGCACACCGGGTTTGAACTCTTCGGGTGAAAAGGCGGCCATGGCAGGCTGGGCCATGATGCGTCGCGTTACGCGCAGACTGTCGGCAGCCACCTTGCGGTCTTCCGCGGTGGCCAGGTAGTTGGGGGCGATCGCCGGTGCGTCTTCAAAGCGTGGGCTGGTGATGTGGACGGTGCCCCGGCTGGTCGGGTTGAGGTTGCACACACTGGCCGTGATGGCCGGAAAGCTGTGCAGCGGCTCGCCAAACGCATCCAGACTCAGCGGCTGAACGTGGTATTCCAAGTTCGCGTGCGGCTGAGATGGATCGCTCTTGGTGAAAGCGCCCAACTGACTCGGTGCCATGCTCATCGGGCCGGTGCGCTTGAAGGCGTATTCAAGGCCGATCATGGCCTTGCCCCACAGGCTGTTGGCCAGGGTGTTCAGGGTCTTGGCGTTTTTGACCTTGTAGACAGAACGGATCTGCAAGTGGTCTTGCAGGTTGGCGCCCACGCCTGCCAAATCGTGTTGCAATTCGACGCCTTTGTCCCGCAGCAAGGCCGCAGGGCCAATGCCCGACAGTTGCAAAATTTGCGCCGAACCAATGCTGCCCGCACTCAAAATCACTTCGCCGGTGGCTTTGACTTCGACCATCTCCACGCCCGTCCACACTTGCGCCCCAGTGCAACGCTTTTCGCCATTGGTTTGGGTTTCGATGATCAGTTTAGAAACTTGCGCTTTGTTCCACAGCTCAAAGTTGGGCCGTGAATAGCAGGTGGGGCGCAAAAAAGCCTTGGCCGTGTTCCAGCGCCAACCGCTGCGTTGGTTCACATCAAAGTAAGCCACGCCTTCGTTGTTGCCTCGGTTGAAGTCGTCGGTGGCCGGAATGCCCGCTTGCTGGGCGGCTTGTGAAAACGCGTCCAGCACGTCCCAGCGCAGGCGCTGCTTTTCAATGCGCCATTCGCCACCCGTGTTGCGTCCACGCAAGGTGTGGAGGTAGCCGCCTTTGGGCAAATCGTTGGGGGCAAGCAGTTCAGACTTGGCTCCTTTGGCCCCGTGAAATTCGTTGGCCCCGTTGTAATGGTCTTCGTGCAGCTTGAAGTAGGGCAATGCTTGTTCCCAGCGCCATTCGTCGTTGCCGGTGATCTGCGCCCACTGGTCGTAGTCGCGTGATTGGCCGCGCATGTAAATCATGCCGTTGATGCTGGAGCAGCCACCCAAGACCTTGCCACGGGGATAACGCAGGCTGCGCCCGTTCAGGCCTTCAGTGGCTTCGGTTTGGTACAGCCAATCTGTTCGCGGGTTGCCAATGCAATACAAGTAGCCCACGGGGATGTGGATCCAGTGGTAATCGTCTTTTTTGCCGGCCTCGATCAACAGCACGCGCTTGCTGGCATCGGCACTCAAGCGGTTGGCGAGCAGGCATCCTGCGGTGCCGCCGCCCACGATGATGTAGTCAAAGGTGTTGTCGTTCATGGGTCTGTTCGTGTGGTCTGCGGATGTCAATGCGAATTTCGCTGTGCGCACGACTGTAATGGATGGAAAAAAGGAGGGAGGCGGGTGTGAACAACTGGTTGGGCTGAGTGATTTTGAGACGTTGACCTGAAATCATGAACAGATTGGACAAAGAAGTTGAATCTGGCGTGACCATGGGTACCGGGTAATTACCCTTGGTAAATGAGGTTTTCCTGCCATGTGAAATAAATACCAAGGGTTACCACTAGGTATGTAAGCCCATGTTGGTTGCCCGTCAGACAGGGGCAAGTGCAAGCCCTAAGAATCGCGCCAAGTTTCCCTGTCGGAGACTCTTTTTTGGAGACAGCTCTATGGCTACAACTGAACCCCGTCCGATGTCGGCGGAAGAGAAGAAGGTGATTTTTGCCTCTTCTCTGGGTACCGTTTTTGAATGGTATGACTTTTACCTGTACGGCTCGTTGGCCGCGATCATTGCCAAGCAGTTCTTCAGCGGCTTGGACGAAGGCTCTGCTTTCATCTTCGCTTTGCTGGCGTTTGCTGCTGGTTTCATCGTGCGTCCATTCGGCGCGATCTTTTTCGGCCGCTTGGGCGACATGATCGGCCGCAAGTACACCTTCCTGGTCACGATCTTGATCATGGGTGCATCGACCTTCATCGTGGGCATCTTGCCCAACTACGCCAGCATTGGCGTGGCCGCTCCCGTCATCCTGATCTGCTTGCGCTTGCTGCAAGGTTTGGCCTTGGGTGGCGAGTACGGTGGTGCTGCCACTTACGTGGCCGAGCACGCCCCTCACGGCAAGCGCGGCGCCTACACCGCCTGGATCCAGACCACAGCCACTTTGGGCTTGTTCTTGTCCTTGATGGTGATCTTGGGCACACGGACCATCATCGGTGAAGAAGCCTTCGCCGACTGGGGCTGGCGCGTTCCGTTCATCGTCTCGATCATCATGTTGATCATCTCGGTCTACATCCGTTTGAGCATGAACGAATCGCCTGCTTTCGTGAAAATGAAAGCCGAAGGCAAGACCTCCAAGGCGCCTCTGTCCGAGTCTTTCGGTCAGTGGAAAAACCTGAAGATCGTGATCTTGGCCCTGATCGGTTTGACTGCTGGTCAAGCTGTGGTTTGGTACTCTGGTCAGTTCTACGCTTTGTTCTTCTTGACACAAGCGTTGAAAGTGGACGGCGCCACCGCCAACATCATGGTCGCGATCTCCCTGATCATCGGCACCCCCTTCTTCATCGTGTTCGGCGCCTTGTCTGACAAGATTGGCCGCAAGCCGATCATCTTGGCTGGTTGCTTGTTGGCCGCTTTGACTTACTTCCCCGTGTTCAAGGCATTGACCAAGGCTGCTAACCCAGACTTGTACGCTGCCCAAGCCGCATCGCAAGTGGTGGTGATTGCTGATCCAGCCGAGTGCTCGTTCCAGTTCAACCCCACAGGCACCAAGAAGTTCACTTCTTCTTGCGACGTCGCCAAGCAACGTTTGGCTGGCGCATCGGTGAGCTACTCCAACGAAGTCGCACCTGCTGGCACCCCTGCCATCATCAAGGTGGGCGAGACCGTGGTGAACGTGAAGTACTCGGCTGAAGACGTCGCTGCTGCCAAGGCCAAGGCCGAGGAAAAGCTGGCGGCTCTGAACGCTGCAGACCCCAAAGATGCCAAGGCCATCGAAGCTGCCACCAAGTCTGTCAAAGACCTGAGCAACGAGAAGACCGCTGGTGCCACTTTGTTGGCTTCCAACCTGGGCGCTGCGCTGAAGGCTGCGAACTACCCAGTCAAAGCCGACATGGCCAAGTTCGACAAAGTCACCGTCATCATCATCCTCTCCTACTTGGTGCTGTTGGTGACCATGGTGTACGGCCCGATCGCCGCCATGCTGGTGGAGATGTTCCCCACCCGCATCCGTTACACATCGATGTCCTTGCCCTACCACATTGGTAACGGCTGGTTCGGTGGTTTGCTGCCCACAACCGCCTTCGCGATCGTGGCCCAGACCGGCAACATGTACAACGGCTTGTGGTACCCCATCATCATCGCCGGTGCAACCGTTGTGATCGGTGGCTTGTTCATCAAAGAAACCAAAGACGTCGACATCTACGCTGACGACTGATCTTTCTTGTAAGCAACCCGGGGTGACTCGGGTGCTAAATTCCGGGCCTTCCCTCTGTGGAGGGCCTTTTTTTTGATTGGAGATGAATCATGTGGAAAATTGTTGTGGGATTCGTGATCTTTGCTGCCTTGGCGCTGTATGTGATCAGCAAAGGCGGTGACAGCCTGGACATGAGCGGGGAAAAGCATGGCGCTGACGCTGTGCATGTGGAGCCTGCCAAGGCCGACGCCTCTGCAGCACCGGCCGCCGCACCGGCAGCTGACGCCAGCGCAGCCAAGTAAACCAGTGCCAACGCTCATCAGGGCCTGGCCCTGGTGATCCGTCCAAAGCCACGCCTGAGCGTGGCTTTTCTTTTGGGCGCCGGAAATGTCATGACCTGCGCCCTAGAATGTTTGGCCTTCACCCCATAAAGCCTGTCCATGTCCCAAGGTCTCATCCGCATCCGTGGTGCCCGTCAGCACAACCTCAAAAATATCGACTTGGACATCCGCACGGGCGAGTTGACGGTGGTCACCGGGCCCAGCGGCTCTGGCAAGTCGAGCCTGGTGTTTGACACGCTCTACGCCGAAGGCCAGCGCCGCTATGTGGAAACCTTCAGCGCCTATGCCCGCCAGTTTCTCGACCGCATGGACAAACCGGCGGTGGACAAAGTCGAAGGCGTGCCGCCAGCCATTGCGATTGACCAGACCAACCCGGTGCGCAGCTCGCGCTCCACCGTGGGCACCATGACCGAGCTGAATGACCACCTCAAGCTCTTGTTCGCTCGTCTTGGGCAGCTGTTCGACAAAGACACCGCACAGCCTGTGCGCCACGACAACCCCGACACCATTTACGCCGAACTGGCACAGCGTGCCGCGCAAGCGGGCGATCCGCGCCTGTACCTGACCTTCCCTGTGGAGTTGCCCGCCAACACCAGCGCCGAGCAAGTCGAGCAGTGGCTCTCTGCCAGCGGTTTCACCAAGGTGCAGGCCGAACGCGAAGTGGCCACCCCCACCGGCCCGCGCAAAGTGTTGGACGTGATCGCCGACCGTTTCCGTTTGGGCAAGGCCGAAAAAGCCCGCGTAGTCGAAGCCATCGAAGTGGCCCTCAAACGCGGCGGCCGTCTGAATGTGTATGTGGAGAAATTGGGGTCAGATCCCCATTTTTCTTCTGCCAGTGCGGGTGTGACTGCTTCATCTATGGATCGCTTCGTGCCTCGCGATGACGAGGGTCCTGTCATGGCGAGCGAAGCGCGGCCATCCACCTCTGAGCCGGCCAGCAGTTTCGACATCTGGCGCTTTTCCACCGGCCTGCATTGCCCCGACAGCGACCAGCGCTACACCGACCCGATCCCGTCGATGTTCTCGTTCAACTCGGCCGTGGGCGCGTGCGAGACCTGCCGGGGCTTTGGTCGGGTGATCGGTGTCGACTATGGCTTGGTCATTCCCAACCCCAAGCTCACGCTGCGGGCCGGGGCCATCAAGACGCTGCAAACGCCCGCCTGGCAAGAAAACCAGGACGACCTGATGCGCCACGCCGAGGCCGCAGGCATTCCGCGTGACACCGCTTGGGACAAGCTGACGAAAGCCCAGCAAGATTGGGTGATCCACGGTTCGCCCGAATGGAAGGGCCGCTGGAACCACCAGTGGTATGGCGTGAAGCGCTTTTTTGAGTACCTGGAGAGCAAGGCCTACAAGATGCACATCCGGGTGCTCTTGTCCAAGTACCGCAGTTACACCGAGTGCCCGACGTGCCAAGGGGCGCGTTTGAAGAGCGAGAGCCTGCTCTGGCGCATTGGCAGCCACTCGGATGCCGATGGGGTTTTGCCGGTGGAAAAACGCTTCATGCCCGCGGGTGTGAAGTGGTCGCGTGCGCAACTCGAGGCGCTGCCGGGTTTGAGTTTGCACGACATGATGATCATGCCGCTGGACCGGTTGCGCTTGTTCTTTGACCGGGTGTCGGCGTCGGGTCATTTGGCGCAGACTGCTGTGGGTATGGCAGGGGAGGCTCCGGCCGGGGATGGGCTGGGCTCCTCATACGGCGGGGGTACGCCAAAATCGTCGCCCAGCCCATCCCCGGCCGAAGCCGTGGGTGCAGAGACGCAGAAACAGCCATCGACATCGATAGAGAAGGCACTGGACGCTCGATCGACCACAAGGTCTGCGTCAGAGCGGGGGGCGGGCGACGATTTTGGCGTACCCCCGCCTCATGAGGAGCCCGCCCCCCGCTCTGATGCAGACCGAACCTCCGAAGAAACCACCGAAGCAATCCAGGCCAAAAACCAAGGCCCCAGCGCCGAACAAAAAGCGCTGCAACTGCTGCTGGAAGAAATCACCACCCGCCTGAAATACCTGTGCGACGTGGGCATCGGTTACCTCACCCTCGACCGCCAAAGCCGCACCCTCAGCGGCGGCGAAGTGCAGCGCATCAACCTGACCACCGCCTTGGGCACCAGCTTGGTCAACACCTTGTTTGTGCTGGACGAGCCCAGCATCGGTCTGCACCCCCGCGACATGCACCGCATCACCTTGGCCATGCACCGCCTGCGCGATGCGGGCAACACCTTGGTGGTGGTGGAGCACGACCCCGCCGTGATGATGGCGGCCGACCGCATGATCGACATGGGGCCTGGTCCCGGCGAGCGCGGTGGGCAAATTGTGTTTGACGGCACCACAGCCGACCTGCGCAACGCCGACACCCTCACCGGCGCCTATCTGGGTGGACGCAAGCAGGTGGGATTGGGCTTCAAGCGCATGGTGACCGACAGCACGCCGCGTTTGATTTTGGAAGGCGCTCGCGAACACAACCTGCAAAACATCAGCGTGGACTTTCCGCTGCAACGCTTGGTCACCATCACCGGCGTCAGCGGATCGGGCAAATCGAGCTTGATCCAGGACGTGCTGGCCCCGGCGCTGATGCGCCACTTTGGCAAAGCCACTGAAACCCCCGGCGCACACGACCGCCTGCTGGGGGCTGACCACCTGAGCGATGTGGTGTTTGTGGACCAATCGCCCATTGGCAAAACGGCGCGTTCCAACCCGGTGAGTTATGTGGGGGCATGGGACGCGATCCGCGAAATTTTTGCGACCGCGCCGCTGTCGCGCCAGCGCGGCTACACCGCCAGCAAGTTCAGTTTCAACGGTGGCGATGGCCGCTGCCCCACCTGCGGTGGCTCGGGCTTTGAGCACGTGGAAATGCAGTTTTTGAGCGATGTGTATTTGCGCTGCCCAGACTGCAATGGCCAGCGTTACCGTCCCGAAATTCTGGAGATCACCGTCGAGCGCCAAGCCTTGGGCCAGTCCCAGCCGCGCCACCTGAACGTGGCCGATGTGCTGGACTTGACGGTGAGTGAGGCCGCCGCCTTGTTCGCGCAAGACCGTGATGTGATCCGCGCCCTGCAACCCATTGTGGATGTGGGCCTCGAGTATGTGAAGCTGGGCCAGCCTGTGCCGACTTTGTCGGGCGGAGAAGCGCAGCGCTTGAAACTCGCCGGCTTTTTGGCCGAGGCCGCCAAAAGCGCATCCAAGAGTCGCCAGAGTCTGGCGCGCAAAGGCACGCTGTTCTTGTTTGACGAGCCGACCACCGGCCTGCACTTTGACGACATCGCCAAGCTCATGAGGGCTTTGCGCAAGTTGCTCGAAGCGGGGCACTCGCTCATCGTCATCGAGCACAACCTGGACGTGATCCGCGCCAGCGATTGGCTGATCGACTTGGGGCCAGAGGGCGGATATGCCGGGGGCCTGATCGTGGCCGAGGGCACGCCGGACGATGTGCGTCAGCACGCGACATCCCACACGGGGCTGGCGTTGCGCGAGTACGCCGAATCCATGGGGGAAATGCATGGCGCTGCTGAGCGTTCGACTGTTTATGGGGGCGAGGCTGCGGTGTCGGCGGGTTCCTCATACGGCGGGGGTACGCCAAAATCGTCACCCCCCGACACCGCAGCCTCGCTGGCGAGTGTTCGTGGCGGCGCTGCTGCAAGTTCAATTGCTCCTGCCGCTCGTCGTAAAACTGTGTTGAACAACAACATCCAAATCGTCAACGCCAAAGAGCACAACCTCAAGAATCTGAGCGTCAACATCCCGCGCGGCAAGTTCAACGTGGTCACCGGTGTCAGCGGTTCAGGCAAGTCCACGCTGGCGTTTGACATCCTGTTCAACGAAGGCCAGCGCCGTTATCTGGAAAGCCTGAACGCTTACGCCCGCTCCATCGTGCAGCCCGCAGGCCGCCCGGAGGTCGATGCGGTGTACGGCATCCCGCCCACTGTGGCGATCGAGCAGCGCCTGTCACGCGGCGGCCGCAAATCGACCGTGGGCACCACCACCGAGGTCTGGCATTTCTTGCGCCTGCTGTATGTGAAGCTGGGTATTCAGCATTGCGTGTATGACAACACGCCGGTGCAACCGCAAACGCCCGACAGCATCGTGGCGCAGCTGATGACGCAGTTCAAGGGCCAGCACATCGGCCTGTTGGCACCGCTGGTGGTCAACCGAAAGGGCGTGTACACCGAATTGGCTGATTGGGCCAGGCCTCGTGGCTACACCCATCTGCGGGTCGATGGCGACTTTTTGCCGACCCAAGCGTTCCCCCGCATCGACCGCTTCAAAGAGCACAACATCGAGCTGCCGGTGGCGAGTCTTGATGTGTCGCCCGCCCAAGAAAGCATCCTGCGCCAAGCCCTGACCAAAACCCTGGAGCATGGCAAAGGGGTGGTGCATGTGTTGAGCGATCTGGACGGTTTGCGCGAAGCCATGTTCAGCGGCGAATCCACCGCCCGCATTGGCCAGCACCGCGTGTTCTCGACCTTGCGGGCTTGCCCGGCCTGCGACACGTCATACGCGGAGCTGGACCCCCGTTTGTTCTCCTACAACAGCAAACACGGCTGGTGCCCGGACTGCGTGGGCACAGGGGTCCAACTGAGCAAGGACGAACGCAAAGTGTTCGATGACTCGGTGCGTGACGACAAGGACAAAGGCCGCGAGCAAACCTTTGCCGAACCCGAGATCGAAGACCTGGCCAACGTGGCCTGCCCCAGTTGCGAAGGCACCCGCCTGAATGCCACTGCGCGTGCCGTGCGCTTGGGCGCAGCGCCGGGCCAAGGCTGGCGCATCACCGACATCGCCAGTTTGTCGGTCAGCGATGTCCGCCAGTGGGTGGAAAAACTGCAACTCACCGGGCGCGATGCCGACATCGCTCGCGATCTGGTGCCCGAGATCCAAAGCCGCCTCGAATTTTTGGAAGAAGTGGGCCTGGGCTACCTCACACTCGACCGGGGTGCGCCCACGCTGTCGGGTGGGGAGGCCCAGCGCATCCGCTTGGCGGCGCAATTGGGCAGCAATCTGCAAGGCGTGTGCTACGTGCTGGACGAACCCACCATTGGTTTGCACGCCCGCGACAACCAGATCTTGCTCAAAGCCCTGCACAAGCTGGGCGACAAGGGCAACACCTTGGTGGTGGTGGAACACGACGAAGACACGATTCGCCGTGCCGACCACATCATCGACATTGGTCCGAGTGCGGGCAAACGCGGTGGGCGTTTGGTGGCGCAGGGCTCGGTGGCCGACATCACCGCTGCCGCCGACTCGCAGACCGGTCGCTACTTGTTGCACGCGATGAAGCACCCGATGCAATTGCGTCGGGTGGTGGATGCCTCTGCATGGGGCGCTGGCGCGGGCGCCTCATGTGGCGGGGGTAAGCCAAAATCGGTGCCCACGCCACCGCCCCACGCAGAGGCTGGGGCGGCGCCGATGCAATGGCTCACGCTCACTGGCGCCAACTTGCACAACCTGCGCCAAGTCGATGTGCAAGTGCCGCTCAAGCGTCTGGTGGCCGTGACCGGTGTCAGTGGCTCCGGCAAATCCACCCTGGCCCGAGACGTGTTGCTGACCAACGTGCAGGCGCTGGTCAGTCAGCGCGCCACTTTTGCCGGGCGTACCGCCCAAGACGCCGGTCAGCGCGTGGCTTTGAGCGCATGCAGCGATGTGCAAGGCTTTGAGGGCATTGACCGCGTGCTCGAAGTCGACCAAACGCCCATTGGCAAAACACCGCGTTCCTGCCCCGCCACCTACATCGGCTTTTGGGACACGATCCGCAAACTGTTTGCCGAAACACTCGAAGCCAAAGCGCGAGGCTATGCGGCCGGGCGCTTCAGCTTCAACACCGGCGAAGGCCGTTGCCCCGGCTGCGAAGGCCAGGGCATGCGCACCATCGAGATGAGTTTCTTGCCCGATGTGAAAGTGCCGTGCGAAACCTGCCGGGGTGCCCGCTTCAATCCTGAAACGCTGGCCGTCACCTGGCGTGGCAAGAGCATTGGCGATGTGCTGCAGATGGAGGTGGACGAAGCGGTGGACTTTTTCGCCAGCATGCCCAGCATCGCGCACCCGCTCCAGCTGCTCAAGGACGTGGGGCTGGGTTACCTGACTTTGGGCCAGCCTTCACCCACGCTCAGTGGTGGCGAGGCGCAGCGCATCAAGCTGGTGACCGAGTTGACCAAGGTGCGCGACGAAGTGGGCAAGCGCGGCAACAAAGCCCCGCACACCCTGTATGTGCTGGACGAGCCCACCGTGGGCCTGCACATGGCCGACGTGGACAAACTGATCAGCGTGTTGCACCGCTTGGTCAACGCCGGTCACAGCGTGATCGTGATCGAACACGACCTCGATGTGATCGCCGAGGCCGACTGGGTGATTGACCTGGGGCCGGAAGGCGGCAATGCCGGCGGCCGCATTGTGGCGGCCATGACACCCGAGGCGCTGGTGCTGTTGGGCACGCACACGGGCGTGGCCTTGGGGCCGGTGCTGGCGCGGGTGTGATCAGCCGGTCACACCAAGCCGCCACAGCGAGGTGACTTCGGCCGACCGTGCGGCATGCAGTGGGTCGCTGGCATCTTGGGCTTTGGCGTGCACAGGCTTCACATCCATGCGCCCCAATACCGTCAGGCCGGCTTGTGCGATCCAGCCCAGCAGGGCATCGCGGCTGCGCAGGCCCAGGTGCTCTGCCAGGTCGGACAAGATCAGCCAGCCTTCACCACCGTCGCTCAGGTGTTGGGGCAGGCCCTTCAAAAAGCCTTGCAGCATTTGGCTGCCCTCGTCATACACCGCTTGCTCCAAAAGTGATGTGGGACGTGCCGGCAGCCAAGGGGGGTTGCACACCACCACCGACGCTTGACCGGCTGGAAAGAGGTCGGTCTGCAGCAGTTGCACCTGGTTTTGCAGACCCAGGCGTTGCAGGTTGTCCAAAGCGCAAGCCAAAGCGCGTTCAGACTGGTCGGTGCCAACCACTTGTTGTGCTCCCCGCCGCGCCAGCACCGCCGACAAGACGCCCGTGCCCACGCCGATGTCGAAGGCCACCGGGTGCGCAGAAAAAGCATCGGGCAGCGGGGCCTTGGCCACCAACTCGACATATTCGCCGCGCACCGGTGAGAACACGCCGTAGTGCGGGTAAATGCACAAGGCTTCGCCCATGGCAGGCACTTCAACGCCCTTCTTGCGCCATTCAAACGCGCCGATCACGCCCTGCAAACTTCGCAGTGAGATCACCGAGGCTTGCCCATCGGCCGGTCCAAAGGCCTGCATGCAGGCGGCTTTCGCATCGGGCGCGCGACGCAAGGCAATGCCGTAATCGCCATCAAGTTCAATCAAGACCTGGCTCAAAATTCGCGTGCGCTGGGCTTGCGCCTGGCGGTGGGTGTGAAAGGCCGCACCGGGGATCACTGGCGCATCCGGGTCTTGCTTTTTGGCGCGAACCTTTTTGGGCTTGTCGATGCGCCGTGTCAATGCTTGCAGCATTTGCCGCGCGTTTTGAAAGTCGCTGCGCCACAGCAAGCCGGTGCCGGCGCAGGCCAGGCGGTAGGCGGTGTCGGCGGTCATGGTGTCATCGGCCAGCACCACGGTTTTGGGCAGCACTTGGTCGGAGCGCCACAGGGCCGAGCGTGGGGTGTCTTTTTCAGACCAAGTCAAAAGGATGGGGGCATTCATGCGCAGGTCCAGTCGGTGTGTGTAGGTATCGCGCAGATGGCCACGAAGGGGTTTCAACAGAGTTTCAGCGCAGACGCGTCAGCAGTTGGCTGGCCAATTCGGCAAAGCCTGCACCGCGTTCGCTGGGCGTGATGAAGCGCGGCGGGTGTGTGAGTTGTGCTTCAAAGCGCCGGATGTTGGCCACGCCCACACTGTGGGCAAAGTGTTCAAACATCACTTGGTCATTGGTCGAGTCTCCCACATAAACCCAGCGCTCGATTTCGGCATCGAGATCACGGCCCCACAACTCGCGCACGATCCAGCGCGCCCCAGAGAGTTTGCTGTGCGTGCCGAACCAGCCGTTGATATGGATGCTGCTCACCGTGGCGGTCATGCCAGCGCCTTGCATCCGGCGCACCACCTCTTCGATGGCGTCTTGTGGCAGTTGCGTGAATTCGCTGTGGTCGATGGCGATGTCGGTTTCACGCCCGCCGCTGTCTTGGGAGCGCACAGCGCCCTGCACATTTTTTTCGATGTGCGCGAGCACCGCTTGCATGCGGGTGAAGTTGGCTTGGCGTGTCGGCGCATCTTGCTGGTACAGCTTGCGCAGGCCCCGTGTGGCCGAATGTTGCAGCCCCACGGCCCCGTTTTCGGCCACGATGGCATCCACCGGCCAGCTTGACGCAAAGGCTTCGCTCCAACCCACCGGTCGTCCGGTGATTGGCACCACATGCAGACCCGCCGCTTTCAGATTGGCGAGGGCTTGCAAGGCGTCTGGGGTGATCGCCCCTTCGGTGGTCAGCGTGTCGTCGATGTCGGTGAAGACGCCGAGGATGTCTTGCGGAACCTGCCAACTGGAAAGGGGGCGCATGGTTGTAAATCTTGTCGATTCAATGGGGATCTGACCCCAATGCAGCGATCAGCCCGCGCTGCCCAGGGCCAGACCTGCGTGCTCGCGCAGCGGGTGGAAGTGGATTTTGGGGAAGCGCTCTTGCGCCAGGCGCACGTCGTAGGGGCTGGTGCACAGGTACGCCAGCGTGCCTGCCGCATCGAGCGACATGCGCTGCGGGTAGGCGTTGGTGAACTCGCGCAACTCGGCCGGGGTGTCGGCGGTGATCCAGCGCGCACCGGTGTACTGGCAGCCCTCCAGGCGCACATCGCAGTCGTATTCGGCTTTCAGGCGGTGTTGCACCACTTCAAACTGCAGCTGGCCCACCGCACCCAGCAGCATGGGGCCGCCGATTTCGGGTTTGAAGACCTGGATTGCGCCTTCTTCACCCAGCTGGTCCAGGCCTTGCTGCAGTTGTTTGGTGCGCAGGGGGTTTTTCAAAATCACCGTCATGAACAGTTCGGGTGCAAAGAAGGGCAGGCCGGTGAACAGCAGGTTGGCACCGTCGGTGATGGTGTCGCCCAACTGCACACCGCCGTGGGTGGTGAAGCCAATGATGTCGCCGGCATAGGCTTCGTCGACCGCTTCGCGTCTTTGCGAGAGAAAGGTCACCACGCTGGTGGGGCGCAGCTCTTTGGCGGTCCGTTGCACTTTGAGCTTCATGCCGGGCGTGTATTTGCCGGACGCCATGCGCACAAAGGCGATGCGGTCGCGGTGGTTGGCGTCCATGTTGGCTTGGACTTTGAACACCACGCCCGAAAACGCGCTGTCCTCGGGCTGGATTTCTTTGACCACGGGCTGCTTGTTCACCAACACCGAACTGGTGCGGGGGCGTGGCGGTGGGGCCAAATCGACCAAGGCGTCCAGCACTTCCATCACGCCGAAGTTGTTCACGCCAGAACCGAAAAACACGGGCGTTTGCTTGCCCGCCAAAAAAGCGGCTTCATCGAACGCGGGCGATGCGCCGGTGGCCAGTTCCATGCTGTCCATGGCGGTTTGCCACTCCAGGCCAAAGCGCTCGGCCAGTTGGGCTTGCTCGGTGAGAGGGATGGTTTCGAAGTCTTGCGGCAGGCGTTCGCTGCCGGAGTCGAACACCGTCATGGCCTGCGTGCGCAGGTTGACGATGCCGCCAAACGATTTGCCCTGACCGATGGGCCAGGTCATGGGCACGCAGGGCATGCCCAGTTCTCGCTCGACTTCGTCCAGGATGTCGAGGGGGTCGCGCACTTCGCGGTCCATCTTGTTGACAAAGGTGATGATGGGCGTGTCGCGTTGTCGGCAAACCTCGATCAAGCGGCGAGTTTGCGCTTCCACACCGTTGGCCGCGTCGATCACCATGAGCGCCGAGTCCACCGCCGTGAGCACGCGGTAGGTGTCCTCCGAAAAGTCTTTGTGGCCAGGGGTGTCGAGCAGGTTGATGACGTGATCACGGTACAGCATCTGCATGACCGATGAGGCCACCGAGATGCCGCGCTGCTTTTCGATCTCCATCCAGTCCGAGGTGGCGTGGCGCGAGGCCTTGCGGGCCTTGACCGAACCGGCGATCTGGATCGCACCCGAGAACAGCAAGAGCTTTTCGGTCAGCGTGGTTTTACCCGCGTCGGGGTGGGAAATGATGGCAAACGTCCGGCGGCGCCGGGTTTCGTGGGCGTAGGTCACAAGGGGTCCTGAAATCGTGCGCTCGGCCAGTCGCCTGCGCGGTGGCCAGGCCCGGTCGGGCTGGCGAAAGCGTGATTTTACCGGGCCAGCAGCGCGCAAACGCTCTGCGGTCCGCCTCGCCGCCGGGGATTCAGGCCAAGGTCTGGCCGCTCAGCGGGAGGCCACAGGGCATTTGAAGTCGTCGTCCCAGGGAATGGGGCGCGCCTCATCGGCTTCGCAGCCGGGTGTGTCGGCGGTGCATTGGGGGCGCAGGTCCTTGAATTCGAGTCGCAGTTCGACGCGGCGGCTTTTTTCCGGTTGGTTCAGGATGGCCGAGTTGAAGGAGGAGCCGCCCACGAAGAACATTTCCCGGACCGTTTTGCGATCTGCCAGGCTGGGGGCATCGGGGGCCTTGGCGTCGAGCAACACGCACAGCACGCGCTGGGACCGCTCCAGGCTGAGGTTGAGGTTGTACAAATAAGAGCCTTCGGGGCTGGCATAGCCTTCGAGCACAAAGCGCTTGAGCCACTCCTTGCAGCCAGGGGTGTGCGCCACACGGAGCATTTGGGGGACGAAGCTGCGCAGAAAAGCCATGCGTTGGGGTTCCAGCTCGTTGCTGTCTTTTTTGAACTCCGCCAAAGTGCCCAGTTCGAGGGTTTGCCCTCGCAGCTTGACCCCTGCAAATTCAGCTTGCTGCGTGAGTTGCTGGACTTCGCTCAGGCAGCTGGAGATGGCTTGCTCGCGCGTGGTGCGGTGCTCGTCCATTTGGCGCAAGCCTTGCGTGACGTTCAAGAGCGCGACCGCCATGGCCACCAAAAACAGCACCATGAGGGCGGTCATCAGATCTGAAAAAGAAATCCAGAAGGGTTTTTCTGCCTCGTCGGTGCGCTTGCGGGCAGGGGCTTTTCTGGGGCCGATCATGGGGCGGGGCGTGTGGGCGGCGGCGTTGGGGAAAGGCGCAGTTGGCTGAGGATTTTGTAAGACAACGCCGCTTGCATTTCTGCCGCCAACGTGAGGCGCTCCATGTGTTGCGCACCGCCTTGGGGGTTGAACAGGGTGTCCAGGCCCTGCTGGAGTTGTTCGACCTGCCTGTAACGTCCCGTCAGCAGGGATTTTTCGATCCAGGTGAACACCATGGCCAGAGTGATGGCCAGGGCCGACACCAAGAAGGCATGGCCGACGGTTTGCACCAGTTGGCTCAGCTCGGCTTGCACCCGCTCCGGGTTGGACACATCAAAGTTGACGAGCCCGGCAATCAGGCCCGAGAAGGTGCCGATGATGCCCACACCGGTCAGGATGCCTGGGATGTGCTTGTAGAAATTCGATTGCAGCGGGGAGTCCACCAGGGCTTGTTCGGTGAAGTAGTTTTCGGCATGGCTTTGGGCTTGCCATTGGCCGCTGGTGTTGTGTGCCGAGGTTTCCAGTTGCTGCAGCGCTTCCAGAGCCTGGTTGTATTCGGCCCAGAGTTTGCCCAGGTTCGGGTCGTTTTGCGTCAGCTGTTCGAGATGGGACAGGTCAAGCCGCTGACCGTTGGCCGCCATGTCCATGTGGGCGAAGAATGACCGTGACAAATGGCTCACCCGCTGCCGGGCTGCCCCAAGGGGTCCGGCATCGGGCGCTTGCCATTGCACTTGCAGCGTGCAGGCATATTGCTGCCAGGCATGCTGCAAGGCGGGTGATGTCATCACATCGTCTTTCAGTTGGGCCAAATCGATGTGGGTGCCTGGGGCTTGTTGGGACAACTGCGCCAAATGGTCATGGACCTTGGACAGATCGGTTTTGAGCCGCAGCGCGGGTTGGATGAATTGGGTGCCGTAGTTCCAGGCCACCAGGCCAATCACGGCCGCCACGGCCCACAGGTGCCAGTAATTGGGGAGGTAAAGCATCAGGTCTGACATGGGGAGGGGCTGGAAAGCTGCAAACCGAACCAGTCTAGCGGAATCACCCCCTGTCAGGTCGAGCTTTCTCCAAGGTGGTGAGGGGTTGGGGTCAAGCTGCGGTAGAATTATTGCTTCCGAGGAGCGTTGCAGCGCCCCCTGACTTGTTAACAAGTCGGCAGCGGGGCGTGAGGCTCGGAACACTTCAACAGCAACGACGCTCATCCACACGACGTGCGGTGAGCCTGTAATTTCCATTCAGTGCAACGCCAGCGTGTGGTTCATTCACATTGCTTGGAGCTTTTCTCATGAATGCACGTATGCCTTCCACCGTCAACGCCGATTGCGTGATCGCCGACATCGGTCTGGCCGATTGGGGTCGCAAAGAAATCAAAATCGCCGAGACCGAAATGCCCGGCCTCATGGCCATCCGCGAAGAATTCAACAAGGCCCAGCCTTTGAAGGGTGCGCGCATCACCGGTTCGCTCCACATGACCATCCAGACGGCCGTGTTGATCGAGACCCTGCAAGCCTTGGGTGCCGATGTGCGTTGGGCCTCTTGCAACATTTTTTCGACCCAAGACCACGCCGCTGCCGCGATTGCCGCCAAGGGCACGCCCGTGTTCGCCATCAAGGGCGAAACCCTGGCCGATTACTGGGACTACACCCACCGTATTTTTGACTTCGGCCCCGCTGGCACCGAAGGCGAAGGCCCCAACATGATTCTGGACGATGGCGGCGACGCCACCTTGCTCATGCACCTGGGCAAGCGCGCCGAAAAAGACGCGTCCTTGATCGCCAACCCCACCAGCGAAGAAGAGACCTGCCTGTTCAACGCCATCAAGGCCAAGTTGGCCGTGGACCCCACCTGGTACAGCCGCAAGGGCGCGCACATCATCGGCGTGACCGAAGAGACCACCACCGGTGTGTTGCGCTTGAACGAAATGGCCGCCAAGGGCAGCCTGATGTTCCGTGCCATCAACGTGAACGATTCGGTGACCAAGAGCAAGTTTGACAACCTGTACGGTTGCCGCGAATCGTTGGTCGACTCCATCAAGCGCGCCACCGACGTGATGATCGCCGGCAAAGTGGCCGTCGTCGCCGGTTACGGTGACGTGGGCAAGGGCTCGGCCCAAGCCTTGCGCGCCTTGAGCGCCCAAGTTTGGGTGACCGAGATCGACCCGATCAACGCCTTGCAAGCTGCCATGGAAGGCTTCAAAGTGGTGACCATGGAATACGCTGCTGACAAGTGCGACATCTTCGTGTCGGCCACCGGCAACAAGAATGTGATCCGTTACGAGCACATGGCCGCCATGAAAGACGAAGCCATTGTTTGCAACATCGGTCACTTCGACAACGAAATCGACGTCGCTTCTCTGGAAAAGTTGCAGTGGGACGAGATCAAGCCCCAGGTCGATCACGTCATCTTCCCCGATGGCAAGAAGATCACCTTGCTGGCCAAAGGCCGTTTGGTGAACCTGGGCTGCGCCACCGGCCACCCCAGCTTCGTGATGTCGTCGTCGTTTGCCAACCAGACCATCGCCCAGATCGAGCTGTTCACCAAGCAAGACCAGTACGAGTCCGGCAAGGTCTATGTGCTGCCCAAGCACCTCGACGAGAAAGTGGCCCGCCTGCACCTGAAGAAAGTTGGCGCGATGCTGTCCGAATTGAGCGAAGAGCAAGCTGCTTACATCGGCGTGTCCAAGAACGGTCCTTACAAGGCCGACACTTACCGTTATTGATGGACTGCCCTGCCCGCGCAGGCGGGTAGGCATGATGTCGATTGTTGCGAGTGGATTCCCGCCTGCGCGGGAATGACTTCTCGCGGATTGACCACGGTGTGGGCTGGCCCGCATCGCTTACCCCCCTTGTTCCATTGATTGTTTGGCTGACCCCACCCCATGCGCATTGATCAACTCCTCGTCGAACGTGGCTTGGCCGCCTCTCGTTCACAAGCCCAGCGACTGATCGCTGGGGGCGTGAAGTGGCAGCAGCCTGACGGCGTTTGGCGCACCGTCGTCAAAAACCGCGACGAGGTGCCCGAGAGCGCAGCCCTGGAGTTGCTCGACGATGCCGAGTCGCGCTACGTCTCTCGCGGCGGCCTCAAGCTCGAAGGCGCTTTGCAGGCCACGGGCGTTCGGGTCGACGGCTTGCGCTGCCTGGACGTGGGTCAAAGCACGGGGGGATTCACCGACTGTTTGCTGCAGCACGGCGCGGCCGAGGTGGTGGGCATTGATGTGGGTCATGCCCAGGTGCATCCGCGCATCATGGGCGACGAGCGTGTGGTCTGCATCGAAGGCGTGAACGCCCGCGAGCTGGAGCCTGGCGACGAGCGCATTCCTGAGGCATTGGAAGGCTTTGACTTGGTGGTGGGCGATGTGTCGTTCATCTCGCTCACTTTGGTCTTGCCGGGAGTGGTGCATTTGCTCAAGCCCACAGGCCAGTTGCTCATGCTGGTCAAGCCCCAGTTTGAGCTGCAACCGGGGCAAGTGGGCAAGGGCGGCATCGTGAAAGACGACACGCATTTCCCCTTCATCGAAAACCGGGTGCGCACGGCACTGACCGAATTGGGCATGAAGGTCACGGCCTGGCTGGACAGCCCGATTGCGGGGGGGGACGGCAACCATGAATTTTTTGTGCAGGCTTGCTGGCCTGACCCTGAGGCGGTGTTGCCTGCTCGCGAGGCCACGCGCATCGCGCACGAGGCCGATCGGGCTGCCAAGGCCTATGCCAAGGCCAACGACGATTGAATTTTGGAAGGTGTTGTGATGTCTGGTTTGAAGTTGCCCATCAGTCTGGAGTTTTTTCCACCCAAAACGCCCGAGGGCGCGGATAAATTACGCGGGGTGCGCGAAAAGCTGTACGCCCTCAAGCCTGAGTTTTGTTCGGTCACTTACGGCGCGGGCGGCTCGACGCAAGAGGGCACATTTTCCACCGTGAGCGCCATCCTGAGCGAAGGCGTAGCGGCCGCTTCTCACTTCTCGTGCATCGGTGCGACCAAGTCTTCGGTGCGCGAAGAGCTGGCCACGCTCAAGGCCATGGGCGTCAAGCGCCTGGTTGCTCTGCGCGGTGACTTGCCCAGTGGCTACGGCGCTGGCGGCGAGTTCCATTACGCCAGCGATTTGGTGGCGTTCATCCGTGCCGAAACCGGTGACGATTTCCACATCGAGGTGGCGGCCTACCCCGAAATCCACCCGCAAGCCAAGTCCCCCGATGCCGACTTGCAGGCCTTTGCCACCAAAGTGAAAGCCGGTGCCAACTCGGCCATCACGCAATACTTCTACAACAGCGATGCGTATTTCCGCTTTGTGGACGATGCCTACAAGCTGGGCGTGGATGTGCCCATCGTGCCGGGCATCATGCCGATCACCAGTTCGTCTCAGTTGCTGCGTTTTTCAGACGCTTGCGGTGCCGAAATTCCGCGCTGGATCAGGCTGCGTCTTCAGGGCTATGGCGATGATGTGGAGTCGATCAAGGCCTTTGGTTTGGATGTGGTCAGTGATTTGTGCCAGCAACTCGTCAATGGCGGCGTGCCAGCCCTCCATTTCTACACGATGAACCAGAGTGCTGCCACGGCAGAAATCTGCCGTCGGTTCTGAAACACACAGAACTCTGGGACCTTTGCGCTGGCATTGATTCAACACAATTTCAGCTGAAATCCGGTGTTGGCTTGCCGCTGTATTTGACCTTGCTCAAACCATGGCGGGTGGTTTGAATTTCCAATGAAGTCGAGCAAAAAGCTCTTCGTTCATAAGGAAACTCAACATGAAAAAACTCACCATCGCTGCAGCCGTGTTGGTTGCTTGCTCCGCGACTGCCGCCATAGCCCAAGCTTCAGGTGAAGGCCCTTGGGTGGTGCGCGCTCGCGCTGTGCACCTGGACATGGCCAACAAAGATGGCACGGGTCTGGGTCTGTCGGTCAACAACAAGACCATCCCGGAAGTGGACGTCAGTTACTTTTTCACCCCGAACATGGCGGCCGAATTGATGCTGACCGTGCCCCAAAAACAAACGGTCTCGATGGGCGGAACATCGATTGGTACCTTCAAGCATTTGCCACCCAGTTTGCTGCTGCAGTACCACTTTACTGGATTGAATGGTTACAAGCCCTATGTCGGAGCGGGCGTGAACTACACCCGCATCACCCGGGTCAATTTGCTCGGCGGAGGGGCTGACCTAGAAGACGACAGCTGGGGTGGTGCGCTGCAGGTTGGCATGGATTTACCTTTGGATAAAAACTGGTCCTTGAACTTCGATGTCAAAAAGCTTTATATCCGCTCCAATGTCTTTGTCGGCGGCGTCAATCAGGGCACTTTGAAGCTGGACCCTGTCTTGGTGGGGGTGGGTTTGGGTTACCGCTACTGACGGGGTTGAGTCAAGTCAAACGCCCTGCAGTGCAGGGCGTTTTCAAGGCGGGCCTCACGCTGAGTTTCAGCGTTCATCGAAACTGATCACCACGCGCTCGCTGGTTGGGCGGGCTTGGCAAGACAGGACGAAACCTTGTTCCACTTCGGGTTTTTCGAGGGTGAAGTTTTTCTCCATCTCGGTCGTGCCTTCCATCACCTTGCAGCGGCAGGTGCAGCAAACTCCGGCTTTGCAAGAGTAGGGCAGGTCCAGACCCAGTGACAAGGCGATGTCGAGGATCTTTTCGTTGCGGTTCATCGGCATGTTGTACGGCTTGCCGTCCAGCACCACGGTGAGTTGCACTTCGCCTTGCGCACGTGTGGCGGGGTGACCCAGCACGGCTTTGGCGCGGGCGTCGGGGGGCAGCGCATCGAGTGTGGGCGAGCTGAAGCGTTCTGTGCGGATGCGTTCGGCTTTCACGCCGGCGGTCAGCAGCGCTTGCTCCGTGGCTTCGATCATGGCCTCGGGGCCGCACACGAACACCTCGTCCATGCTGCCCACGGGCAGGAAGGCGTCGATGATGGCCTGCACTTTCGCGCCGTCAATGCGACCTTCGAGCAAGGGCACTTCCTGCGCTTGGCGCGAGAGGATATGGATCAGCGTGAGCCGGTCCGGGTAGCGGTCTTTCAGGTCTTGCAGCGCTTCGTTGAACATCACGCTGTCCATGCGGCGGTTGCCGTAGACCAGGGTGAATTTGCTCTCGGGCTGGTCTTCCAGGGTGCTGGCCAAAATGGACAGGATGGGCGTGATGCCCGAGCCTGCGGCAAAGCCCACGCGGTGGATGGCGCGGGGGCGCTGCACCACAAAGCGGCCATCGGGCGGCATCACGCGCAGTGTGTCGCCCGCCTTGAGTTGGGTGGCGGCCCAGTTGGAGAACACCCCACCTTCCACGGGTCGGATGCCCACCTCGAGAACGCCTTGCTTTTGCAGTTGGCTGTGTGCCGAGCTGATGGAGTAGCTGCGGCGCACGTCGGTGCCATCGATGTCGGCACGCAAGGTCAGGAACTGGCCAGGCTGGAAGTCGAAGCTGCTGCGCAGATCGGCAGGCACGTTCAGCGTGATCGCCACAGCACCGGCTGCTTCTGGGCTGATGCGTGCGATGGGGAGGTCATGAAATCGGGGGGCTGCGGACATGGCTTGAGGCTCTGGGACTGGGTGGCGCGAGGCGACTCAGTAGGGTTTGAAGTAATCAAAGGGCTCCATGCAGGCCAGGCACCGGTAAAGGGCCTTGCAGGCGGTCGAGCCGAAATGGGAGGTTTCGGTGGTGTTGGCCGAGCCGCATTGCGGGCAGTTCACCACCTCGGGCTTGGCCCCGCGCGCCGCAAACTGCACCACGCTGGCTGCCCCTGTGGTGGGGCTTGCGCAGGCGTGCGGCGGGGCAATGCCGTAAGCGCGCAGCTTGTCTTTGGCCGCTTCGCTCATCCAGTCGGTGGTCCAGGCCGGCGCCAGTTGGGTGACCACACGGCCTTGCAGGCCGTTGGCCAACAACAGGGCTTTCACATCGTCTTCGATCTGGCCCATGGCAGGGCAGCCGCTGTAAGTGGGCGTGATGACCACGTCCAGTCCCGTTTCTCCTGCGCGCACGTCGCGCAAAATGCCCAGCTCGCGCAAGCTGACCACCGGAATTTCCGGGTCGGTCAAGCTGTCGAGCAGATGCCAGGCGCGGGCCACATCGGTGGCGCTGGGCTGCGAAGTGAGGGCGGACATGGCTTGGCGTTACCAGGTGGCTTGCGGGTGGGCGCGGGCCAAGCTTTGCATTTCAGCCAAGACGAAACCCAGGTGTTCGGAGTGGATGCCTTGTTTGCCTGTGGGCACAAAGCCGCCATCGACCGGGCGCTGGAGGGTGGCCTCGCGCAGTGCCTCGTCCACGATCTGGTTCCAGTCGGTTTGCAATGCCGCCATGTCGATCCCCGTGCCGTTGGCCAGCGCGGCGGTTTCATGGGGGCTGCTGGCCCAAAATTCCTGGGTGTAGGGCAGCAACTGGTCCAGCGCCGCTTGCGCTTTGGCGTGGGACTCGTCGGTGCCATCACCCAGACGCACCAACCAGTCGCGCGAATGGCGCAGGTGGTAGCGCACTTCCTTGAGCGACTTGGCGGCAATCGCGGCCAACTGAGCGTCTTGGGAGTTTTGCAGCTGGTCCCAGACCAACACCATCAGGCTGCTGTACAAGAAGTTGCGCGCCATGGTCATGGCGAAATCACGATCGCCTTGGGCGGTGGCCGACATCAAAGGCAGGTGCGGCAATTCGCACAGGGTGTAGTTTTTGAAGTCGGGCACGTCGCGGAAATACGCCAGCGTGTCTTCGGTGGCGTCGCCGCCTTGCAGCTCGGCCGCGTGTTGGTAAAGCATGCGGGCCTGGCCCACCAGGTCCAGGCTGTTGTTGGACAACGCGATGTCTTCTTCGAGGATGGGGCCGTGTCCACACCATTCGGCGTTGCGCTGACCGAGGATCAGCGCGTTGTCGGCCAAGTGCAGCAGGTAATCGATGGGGGCGTTCATGGGGACACTCATGGTTGTGCTCACATGTGTCCCACTTCTTCAGGGATCTCGTAGAAGGTGGGATGGCGGTACACCTTGTCGCTGGCCGGGTCGAAAAATTCAGGCTTGTCGTTGGGCTCGCTGGCCGAGATGCTGGCCGAAGGCACCACCCAGATGCTCACGCCTTCTTGGCGGCGGGTGTAGACGTCCCGGGCCATTTGCAAAGCGTGTTCCGAATCCGAGGCGTGCAAGCTGCCGCAATGCTTGTGCTCCAGACCCTGCTTGGAGCGGACGAAAACCTCCCACAGAGGCCATTCTTTCAGCGCCGGTGTGCTCATGCTGCTTCCTTCATCTGACGTTGCTGTTGTTTCTTGGCGTGGGCCAGGGCCGCTTCGCGCACCCAAGCGCCGTCGTTCCAGGCCTTGACGCGGGCACCCAGGCGCTCCTTGTTGCAGGGGCCGTTGCCGTTCACGGTGGCCCAGAACTCGTCCCAGTCAATCTGGCCGTAGTCGTGCTGACCCCGCGCTTCGTTCCATTTCAGGTCCGGGTCTGGCAGGGTCACGCCCAGCACCTTGGCTTGGGGGACGGTGGCATCCACGAATTTTTGGCGCAGGTCGTCGTTGCTGATGCGCTTGATGCCCCAGCGCATGCCTTGCGCGCTGTTGGGGCTGTCGGCGTCAGGCGGACCGAACATGGCCAAGCATTTCCACCACCAGCGGTTCACCGCGTCTTGCACCATGGCTTTTTGTTCGGCGGTGCCTTGCATCATCACCAGGAGGGCTTCGTAGCCTTGGCGCTGGTGGAAGGATTCCTCCTTGCACACACGCACCATGGCGCGGGCGTAGGGGCCGTATGAGCAGCGGCAAAGGGGCACCTGGTTCATGATGGCTGCGCCATCGACCAGCCAGCCGACCACGCCCACATCGGCCCAGTTGAGCGTGGGGTAGTTGAAGATGGAGCTGTATTTCGCCTTGCCGGTGTGCAGCGCGTCCAGCATTTGGTCGCGGCTGGTGCCCAGCGTTTCGGCGGCGCTGTACAGGTACAGGCCGTGGCCGGCTTCGTCTTGCACTTTGGCGATCAAAATCGTTTTGCGCTTCAGGCTGGGGGCGCGGCTGATCCAGTTGCCTTCAGGCAACATGCCCACGATTTCGCTGTGCGCGTGCTGGCTGATCTGGCGCACCAAGGTTTTGCGGTAGGCCTCGGGCATCCACTCGCGCGGCTCGATGCGGCCATCGGCATCGATGCGGGCGTCAAACGCGGCTTGCAGTGCGGCGTTTTGTGCGCTCAGGGCTTGGGGGACGGCCTTCAGACCGGCCGACTTGGCGTCATCGGATGCGTCCGGGACGCTGAAAGATTGCGTGTACATAGGCTTCTCCTGCGCCAAACAGGATGGAATGATCGCGGCGCGGGTGCCAGTATACCCATTAACCGACCGTGCGGTCGGTTAATCTCAGCCCCCTGCGCTCAGGTCTTTCCCTGATCCCTGTGTTTTTCACAGGAAACGCCGGCTTCAGCACGCCCATGTCCAAGACCATTCAGGAGGATTCAACGGCCCAGTTTTTCCCCGATCCCCGCGCCAAGGCGGGGCCGACGACATCCAGCGCCTGGCGGATCTGGTCTTTCAGGGTGAAGGGCGGGTTGATGACGAACATGCCGCTGGCCACCAAGCCGCCTTCGTCACCTGGGCCACGACCGATCGCCAGCGTGGCGTTGAGCCAGGGCTTTTGGGACTGGTTGGCCAAGGTGCGCAAGCGTTTGGGCAGGTCGTGCGCCTCAGGGCGCGGGATGATCGGGTACCAGACCAGGTAGGTGCCCGTCGAAAAGCGCTTGAGGTATTCTTGGATGACGTTGGCGACTTTGCTGTAATCCGACTTGATCTCGTAGCTGGGATCGATCAAAACCATGGCCCTCTTGGAGCCGGTGGCCGAGGGCGGTGGGGGGAGCAGCTTTTTGAGGGCCTCAAAGCCGTCTTCGCGGCTGACGGTGACCGTGCGTCCGGCTTCGAGCTGGGCGATGTTGGACATCAGCGCTTTGCTGTCGGTGGGGTGCAACTCGAACAAGCGCAAGCGGTCGCGCGATTCGTGGCGCATCAGGCGGTGCATCAAAAAGGGTGAGCCCGGGTAGATTTTGGCCTGACCGTTGGGGTTGAAGCTGGCGATCTGTTCCAGATAGTCCTGCACGGGCTCGGGCAGGTTGTCCAGCTTTTCGGCAGCGCCCAGCAGTTTGAACAGGCCATCCTCGGCTTCGGCCCCTTTTTGAGAGTAATCGCCATCCAGGCGGTACAAGCCGGCCCCGGCATGGGTGTCAATCAGGGTGATGCCGGCCTCTTTTTGCATGAGGTGGCGCAGGGTGGCGAGCAAGGTGATGTGTTTGAGCACATCGGCATGGTTGCCTGCGTGGAAAGCGTGTCGGTAACTGAACATCCGTCGATGGTAACCAATAACTTCTGCATGTCCTTGATTTTTCGTATAATGGCAGGCTTCGCAGCGATTTTGTGGCCCCGCGGCGAAGACGCCCATACCCGAAAAGGTACAAGCAAGCTCCCACCTAAGAGGTTCCCAACAGAGGAACACCGACCGTGGAAAAGGGCCCGACAAACCTTTCTTCAAAGAGAAAACTCATGACAACAACTTTCAGCGCCAAACCCGCTGAGGTCGTGCACGAGTGGTTTGTGATTGACGCGACCGACAAGGTCCTCGGACGAGTAGCCAGCGAAGTTGCTCTCCGTTTGCGCGGCAAACACAAGGCCATTTACACGCCTCACGTCGACACCGGTGACTTCATCGTCATCATCAATGCTGCCCAGCTCAAAGTGACGGGCACCAAGACCATCGACAAAGTGTATTACCGTCACTCGGGCTATCCCGGCGGTATCACTGCAACCAACTTCCGCGACATGCAAGCCAAGCACCCCGGCCGCGCACTCGAGAAGGCTGTCAAGGGCATGCTGCCCAAGGGCCCACTCGGTTACGCCATGATCAAGAAACTCAAGGTGTATGGCGGCGCAGAGCACCCACACACCGCCCAACAGCCTAAAGTGCTGGACATCTAAGGAGCCTTGAGATGATTGGTGAATGGAACAATGGCACAGGCCGTCGCAAATCCAGCGTCGCCCGCGTGTTTCTGAAAAAAGGCACTGGCAAGATCACGGTCAACGGCAAGGACATCCAAGCCTACTTCGGCCGCGAGACTTCGATCATGATCGCCAAGCAACCCCTCATGTTGACCAACCATGCCGAAACTTTCGACATCATGATCAACGTGCACGGCGGTGGCGAATCCGGTCAAGCCGGCGCATCGCGCCACGGCATCACCCGCGCCCTGATTGACTACGATGCTTCGCTCAAGCCTATGCTGAGCCAAGCTGGTTTCGTCACCCGCGACGCCCGTGAAGTCGAACGTAAAAAGGTTGGCTTGCACTCCGCTCGTCGCCGCAAGCAGTTCTCCAAGCGTTAATCCGCTTCGCCTGTTTGGTCAAAAAGCCGCTTCGGTTCGCCGCAGCGGCTTTTTGTTTGGGCGCTTAAGGTTTGAAAAGCCCATGAGCCCAGTAGCGTTACTGGGCAGGCTTGGCGGTAATTCCCGACCAGCGCGCTATACTATTTGGCATTGAACCGGAGAAACACCATGAGCGCTGTTGCTGAAAATATCCAGACCGAAATGCCTGAACCGATTGTCTTCACCGACAGCGCGGCCGCCAAGGTGGCCGACCTGATTGCCGAAGAGGGCAATCCTGAACTGAAGCTGCGCGTGTTTGTCCAAGGTGGTGGCTGCTCAGGCTTCCAGTACGGCTTCACCTTCGATGAAATCACCAACGAAGACGACACCACCATGAGCAAAAATGGCGTGTCCTTGCTCATCGACGCCATGAGCTACCAGTACCTCATTGGTGCAGAGATCGACTACAAGGAAGATTTGCAGGGTGCCCAGTTCGTCATCAAGAACCCGAATGCCACCTCCACCTGTGGTTGCGGCTCGTCTTTCTCGACCTGATGGGCGATATTGGTCAGCTGGGCTGACCTTGAATCAACGGGGGTAGATCGCCCCCAGCACACGGGCGCCTTGGGCGCCCGTGACGCTTGGCAGACTTGACGTTTCGCGTCGCACAGTTTTGAAGGCCAGCCAGGCAAAGGCGGCGGCCTCCACTTGCAAAGGGGGCAAGCCCCTCTGCTCACTGTTGATCACCTGCACAGCTGGCAAATGGTGGGCCAAGCGACGCATCAAATGGCTGTTCAAGGCGCCACCTCCACACACAATCAGCGTCTGTGCGTCGGCCGCATGGTCCACAACATCCTTGGCGCAAGCCAGTGCCGTGAATTCGGTCAGTGTGGCCTGAACGTCTTGAGCAGCCAGCAACGCCTTGGGCAAGCGTGCCTGCAACCAAGTCGGGTTGAACAGGTCACGCCCTGTACTTTTTGGGGGGGCCCGGTGCAAAAAGCCCTCGTTCATCAAGTCTTCCAACAATCCTGGCAAAACACGGCCCTCGGCTGCCCAGGCACCACCGCGGTCAAATGCGGCCCCTGTGTGCGTGGCGCACCAATGGTCCATGAGCGCGTTGCCCGGCCCGCAGTCCCAGCCGAGGACGTCACCCCTTGGCCGAAGCACACTGAGGTTGGAGATGCCGCCGATGTTGAGCACGGCCACTGTCGTATCCGTGCGCCCGAAGACGCCTTGGTGAAAAGCGGGTACCAGCGGTGCGCCTTGTCCGCCTGCCGCCAGATCACGGCTGCGAAAGTCGGCGACCACGTCGATGCGGGTCAGCTCAGCGAGCAGGGACGGGTTGATCAGCTGCAGTGTGTAGCCCACAGCCTCAATGCCGCTGGCAGCATTGCCATCGAACTCCAGTGGGCGATGGCGCACGGTTTGCCCATGCGCCCCTACGGCAGCGATGTCCTTGGCCTGCAAGCCGCTTTGTTGCAACAAAGCGTGAACCACTCCGGCGTAGAGGCGGGCAATTTGGTTGCCCGCCAAAGCGCTGCGGTGCAGTTCATCCGGTCCACTCTGATTCAGAGCCAGGAGCTCGGTTTTGAAGGGGCTCTCGAAAGCCAAAAAGGCATGCGCCTGAACTTCCACATGACCCTGTGCGTTGATCTGGGCCAGCACGCCATCGACGCCATCCAAGGATGTGCCGGACATCAGGCCAATGAAATGATCAATCGTTTGCATGGGTGTCAATGGTGCACGGTGGTCCAAGTACCCCTTTGGCGGTCAAAGCGTCTTCAGGGATGGCCAGAAAAAAGGGCCTTGCGGCCCTTGGAGATCACTGTGCGGTCACTTCCCGCATTTGTGCGGCAGCCAAAAGCTGTGTTCTGGCCTGCTCGGCCACCAATTTGAACCGCGCCATGGCAGCGGGGCTCAGCGGCACGCTTTGGGCTTGCTGAATCACTTTTTGTGGGTCAACGTGGGTGCCATTCACGCGAAATTCGAAGTGCAGGTGAGGGCCCGTAGACCACCCTGTAGAACCAACGGCACCAATGGTCTGACCTTTTTGAACGGTCTGTCCCTTGCGCACCTGGATGCGGCTGAGGTGGGCATAAACGGTGGAGTGGTTGTTGCCATGGCGAACAATGACCATGTTGCCATAGCCACCCTGAACGCCTGCGAATTCGACCACACCGTCACCCACAGTCTGAGCAGGAGTGCCCGTTGGGGCTGCGTAATCTACGCCCAAGTGGGCTTTCATGGTTTGAAAGATCGGGTGCAGGCGCATGGCAAAACCACTGGTCTTGCGTGAGAAGGCCACAGGCGACGCCAAGTAGGTTCGGCTCAGGCTTTTGCCGTCCATGCTGTAGTAATTGCCTTTTTGACCTGGTTCCTGATGCCACACGGCTTCATAAGTCTTGTTGCCGTTGTTGAATTCGGCGGTCAATACGCGACCGGTACGCACCGGCTCCCCGTCGGCCTCCAGCACCTCGTAGACGACAGAAAACCGAGCGCCTTTGCGCAAAGTGCGGTGAAAGTCGATCTGGTTGGAAAAAATCTGGGTCAATTGGCTGATGACGGCATCTGGCAAACGGGCCTCGTCTGCAGCGTCATACAGGGAGCTGGACACTGTACCGCCGGTCATGCGCAGGCTGGTGTTCATGGGGGATGTTTCCAGCGCGGCCTGCAGGCCATCGGCCGTGCGTTTGATGGCCAGCCGTTGGAAAAAGGTGTCGGTCTCGTTGTTGAGCCAGCGGACATTGAGCTTGATCAGGCGCTGTTGGCCATCGGCTTCGGCCACCACGGAGCGACCCGCTTGCTTCAGCGCTTGTTTGGCCAAGGGGTTCTTGCGCAAATAAGCGGCAGCCTCCGGGTCAACCAGCCCCAAACGGCGCAGCAAACTCTCAGGCGTGTCAGAGGCGCGCGTGCTGTCTGTGCGCAACAGGCTCAACTGGATCAGGTCGAGCGCTTGGGCTTGCTCTTGCAGTTTGGCGATTTTTACAGGGACGGTGACCGTGACCACAGGCTGTTCGGCGATGTCAGGCCCCAGGTTGGCGATGGCAAAGGCACCGCCGCCGCCAGCCAGCAAAACAGAGGCCAATGTGGCGCTGATGGTTTTGGGGTGACGGGCCAGCCATTGAGCGAAAGCCTGCAACCCATTGACCAATTGGGGATGTTGGCCATCCAGCCAGTTCAACGTGCGCTGAACGACCACGAGCACCGCACCCAGCACGGCGGTGCAAAGGAACAGGAAGCCAACCAACAAAGAGACCAGTCGAGACTGGATGGAAGCGAGAAATTGCATCAATTCAGGGGAGTTTCGCGCCGCCTTTCGTTGAAGCGATAGGAAGGCACGATCTGCAAAGTCAGGCCGCCCCTAAAATGGGCGACTTGAGGATATTGGGCCATTGTACTGGTCTATACCCATTTGACTTTAGAAAAAACCCTTATGAATCAAGCGCCTGTTACAAAATTTCCGGTCACGGACAAGACCCTGAACGCCATGGAGGTCACCTTGCGGGGGAGTGAGGAGCTGATTCCCAAGGAGGACTGGCTGCAAAAACTGGCCAAATCCGAGGCCACAGGGGTGCCTTTGCGCATCAAACTGGGCTTGGACCCGACGGCGCCCGACATCCACATCGGCCACACCGTGGTGCTCAATAAAATGCGCCAGCTGCAGGATCTGGGTCACCAAGTGATCTTTTTGATCGGCGACTTCACCAGCCTGATCGGGGACCCGTCGGGCCGCAACAGCACCCGCCCACCGCTGACGCCCGAGCAGATCAAGGCCAACGCCGAAACTTATTACAAGCAAGCCAGTTTGGTGCTGGACCCCTCTAAAACAGAGATTCGCTACAACAGTGAGTGGTCACTACCATTGGGCTCCATGGGCATGATTCAGCTGGCCGCCAAGTACACCGTGGCGCGCATGATGGAACGCAATGACTTCCATGACCGCTTCAAGGCCGGCACACCGATTTCGGTGCACGAGTTCCTGTACCCGCTCATGCAGGGCTATGACTCGGTCGCGCTCAAGAGTGACTTGGAGCTCGGCGGCACGGACCAGAAGTTCAACCTGTTGATGGGCCGTCACTTGCAGGCCGAATACGGCCAAGAGCCGCAGTGCATCCTGACCATGCCGCTGCTCGAGGGCCTGGACGGGGTGGACAAGATGTCCAAGTCCAAGAACAACTATATTGGCATTGCCGAAGAACCCAACACCATGTTTGCCAAGGTGCTCAGCATTTCGGACACCTTGATGTGGCGCTGGTACACCCTGCTGTCCTTCAAGTCGATGGCCGAGATCGAGGCGCTGAAAAAAGAAGTCGAAGGCGGACGCAACCCCAAGGACGCCAAGGTCATGCTGGCCAAGGAAATTACGGCACGGTTTCACAGCGCAGCCGCTGCCGATGTGGCCGAGCAGGATTTCATCAACCGCAGCAAGGGCGGCGTGCCCGACGACATCCCCGAGGTCAGCTTGTCGGGCGCACCCATGGGTATTGGCGCCTTGCTCAAATCTGCGGGCCTGGCCCCCTCCACCACCGAAGCTGGGCGCCTGATTGACGGGGGCGGTGTGCGCGTGGACTCCAGCGTGGTCAGCGACAAGGGCCTGAAACTCGAAGCCGGGACCTACGTGGTGCAGGTGGGCAAGCGCAAATTTGCCAAGGTCACGCTGGCTTGATCGGGGGCTGGCGCACGGACAGCTCTTGCACCGGGGGTATGCTGAGCCCATGAAAAGATTCGACGTTTGGATGACGCCCACCCGAATGCTGTGGGCTTCTGTGGTGGTGGCGCTGGTGACCATCGCGCTCAAGACCGGTGCTTGGTGGCTCACTGGTTCGGTCGGTTTGCTGTCGGACGCCATGGAGTCATTGGTCAATCTGGCGAGTGCGGTGTTCGGCTTGATGATGGTGACCATCGCGGCGCGCCCTGCCGACGACGACCATCCTTATGGGCATCACAAGGCCGAGTATTTTTCTTCTGGCTTCGAGGGCATTTTGATCCTGGTCGCGGCTCTGGGCATCATTTGGGTGGCCGTGCATCGCTTGTTTGACCCTCAGCCCATCGAGCAGGTTGGCTGGGGACTGGCCCTGTCGGTGGGCAGCTCGGCCCTGAACGGTTTTCTGGCGTGGTTGATGTTTCGTGCCGCCCATCAACACCGCTCGCTGGCGCTCGAAGCCGATGCCCGGCACCTGGTGACCGATGTTTGGACGTCGGCCGGCGTGGTGCTCGGCATTGTTTTGGTGAGCGTGAGCGGCTGGTTGTGGCTGGATGCGGTGGTCGCCATCGGCGTGGCCCTGAACATTCTGAAAGAAGGCTGGAGTTTGGTTTGGCGTTCTTCTCAGGGCTTGATGGACGAGGCATTGGAGCCCGAGGTTTTGGCCGATGTGCAGAAAGTCCTGGATGGTTTTGCGCACCAGCGCGGCGAGACCGAGATCATCCGCTTTGACCACCTGAACACCCGCAAAGCCGGGCAACGCCGTTTTGTGGATGTGCACATGCACATGCCTGCCAGTTGGACGCTGGGCCGGGCCGCCGCCTTGCGCGCCAGTGTGGAGCAGGCGCTGATGAGTGAGGTGCCTGGCTTGCGGGCCACCATCCAGCTTTTGCCCAGCGATGTGGAAGCGCACTTTGACGATGCCAGGGACTTGAAATGATCGCAGTGTTGCAACGGGTGAGCGAAGCCAGCGTGCACGTCGACGGGGCGGTGATCGGACAGATTGGCTCGGGCATGCTGGTGCTGCTGTGCGTTGAAAAAGGCGACACCGAAGCCGTGGCCGAGCGCATGTTGGCCAAGATGCTCAAGCTGCGCATCTTCAGTGATGCGGCCGGCAAGATGAACCTGAGTGTGCAGGACGTGGGCGGTGGTTTGCTGGTGGTCAGCCAGTTCACCCTCGCCGCCGATCTTGCGGGGGGCAACCGCCCGAGCTTCACCCAAGCGGCTGCGCCGGAGGAAGGAAGGCGCTTGTACGAATACTTCGTGGCACAGGCCCAAAAAGCACACCCGGTGGTCCAAACGGGTCAGTTTGCTGCCGATATGAAAGTGGCGCTCATCAACGACGGTCCCATCACCATCCCGATGCGCATGACGGCTTGAGTTGCTGCTCGGGGTGGGCAACGATAATCCCTTTATGACTGCAACTTCTTCTGCCGCGAGTTCGGCTCGCTTCGACCAGCTTGCGCTGGCACACGCCACCCTTCAAAACCTTGAGCAACTGGGCTACACCCAGATGACGCCCATTCAGGCGGCCAGTTTGCCCTTGACTTTGGCGGGGCAGGACCTGATCGCCCAAGCCAGCACGGGCAGCGGTAAAACCGCCGCCTTTGGCCTGCCCCTGATCGAGCGCTTGCAAAGCGCGGGTTCGCCCAGTGCCGCCATTCAAGCCGTGATCTTGTGCCCGACCCGCGAGCTGGCCGACCAGGTGACCCAAGAAATCCGTCGACTGGCCCGAGCCCGTCAAAACGTGAAAGTCGTCACCTTGTGCGGCGGCGTGGCCTTGCGCGGTCAGACGCTGAGCCTGGAGCATGGCGCCGATGTGGTGGTGGGCACACCCGGCCGAATTCTGGACCACCTCGAGCGCGGCTCACTCAGCCTGTCGGGGGTGAACACGCTGGTGCTGGACGAAGCCGACCGCATGCTGGACATGGGCTTTTTCGACGACATCGCCAAGGTGGTGCGTCAGTGCGCCAAGGACCGACAGACGCTGTTGTTTTCAGCGACATATCCCGAAGGCATCGCGAAGCTGGCGGCGCAGTTCATGCGCGCACCGCAGACCGTCAAGGTGGAGGCGCAGCACAGCGCGCACAAAATCCGTCAGGTGTTCTATGAGGTGAGCGAGTCCCAACGGCTGGATGCCGTGTCCAAACTGCTGGCGCATTTTCGGCCCGAGCGTACGCTGGCTTTTTGCAACACCAAGCAGCAGTGCCGCGACCTTGTGGCAGTGTTGCAAGCCCAAGGCTACAGCGCGCTGGCGTTGTTTGGGGAGCTGGAGCAGCGTGAGCGTGACCAAGTCTTGGTGCAGTTTGCCAACCGCAGCTGCTCGGTGTTGGTGGCCACCGATGTGGCCTCGCGCGGGTTGGACGTGGAAGGACTCGAAGCCGTGATCAACGTGGATGTGACGCCCGACCCCGAAATCCACATCCACCGCATTGGCCGCACAGGCCGCGGCGATGCCGAAGGCCTGGCGCTGACACTGGCGAGCATGGACGAGATGGGGGCGGTGGGCAAGATCGAGCTGATGCAAGGCCGTGAATCGACCTGGGAGCCGCTGTCGGGTCTCACGCCTGCTGCAGGCGGGCCTTTGCAGCCGCCCATGCGCACCTTGCAAATTGTGGGTGGGCGCAAGGAGAAAATCCGCGCAGGTGACGTGATGGGTGCTTTGGCTGGCGAATGCGGCCTGACCCGTGAGCAGGTCGGCAAGATCAATGTGAATGAGTTTTCGACCTATGTGGCGGTGCAGGCGGCGCTGGCCAAAAAGGTCGAGGCGCAGTTATCACACGGCAAGATCAAGGGCAAGAGCGTGAAGGTTCGGTTGCTCTGACCGTTTTGTCTTTTGCTGGGGTCGGTGAGTGAGGGGATGCGGCGGTCACCTCATGACGGGGTACCGAAAATCGGTGCCCGCCCCATCCCCTCACTCACCTGAGTGGTTATTTGTGCAAGAGATCGGCGGTTGTTGACTGATTTTCGGTCAGAAGCTTGCAGGCCCGACGCGCCATAGATGCTCAGCGGGTTTTGAAAATGCACCACGGCTTTGAATGGGGAGGGGCTGGGTGACGATTTTCGGTACCCCGTCATGAGGAACCCGGCCCCACCCAAACCAAAACCTCACACAGTCACAAATAAGGGTTTTTCAACCCCAAACCCGCCAAGATCGCAATTTCGTAAGCCTCCATCTCCTCCGCATCCGCGGTACTGGTCTCATGGTCCCAGCCCTGCGCATGCAAAGTGCCATGCACCAGCAAATGCGCGTAATGCGCTGCCAGCGTCTTGCCTTGCTCTTTGGCCTCACGCGCCACCACCGGCGCACACAACACCAAATCGGCCACCACCACAGGTTCCTGCGTGTAGTCGAAGGTCAGTACATTGGTCGCGTAATCCTTTTTGCGATAAGCCTTGTTCAGAGCCCGACCTTCTTCTTCGCCCACGATGCGCACGGTGATTTCGGCATCGTCCGCCAATGCGTGCCGGATGGCTCGGGTCACTGCATGGCGCGGCAGGGCGGCGCGGTGGCGCGCCGCGTTGGGGATGTCACCGAATTGCAGGGACAGCTGGAGTTGTTGCAGGGGCATGGGTTCTGTTGGCAATTCAATCGTCTGTAGGCAAAGGCTTGCGACGGGTGGTGACACCCGCCCGCATGGCGGCGCTGCCTTGCACGTCATAGGCGTCCACAATGCGGGCCACCAGCGGGTGGCGCACCACATCGGCACTGGAAAAGCGTGTGAAGGCAATGCCTTTGACACGCTTCAAGACGCGCTCGGCGTCGATCAGGCCCGACAGCTGTCCCTTGGGCAAGTCGATCTGGCTCACATCCCCCGTGACCACCGCCTTGGCGCCAAAGCCAATGCGCGTCAAAAACATCTTCATCTGTTCGGTGCTGGTGTTTTGCGCTTCGTCCAGGATCACGAAAGCGTTGTTCAGGGTGCGTCCACGCATGAAGGCCAGTGGGGCAATCTCGATGGCGTTGCGTTCAAAGGCTTTTTGCACCTTGTCGTAGCCCATCAGGTCGTACAAAGCGTCGTACAGCGGGCGCAAATAGGGATCGACCTTTTGAGACAGGTCGCCCGGCAAAAAGCCCAGGCGCTCGCCGGCCTCCACGGCCGGGCGGGTCAGCACGATGCGTTGGACGCTGGCGCGCTCCAAAGCGTCCACCGCGCAAGCCACGGCCAAATAGGTCTTGCCCGTGCCGGCCGGGCCAATGCCAAAGCTGATGTCGTGGGTGGCGATGCTCTCCAGGTAAGCCGCCTGGACCGGGGTGCGGGCCTTCAGGTCTGCGCGGCGGGTTTGCAAGGCCGGCAGGTCGGCTTCTTCGCCCCCGCTGTCGCCCACCAGCATGAGTTGCACCATGTCGGGCGCAATCGGGCGGTCGGCACGTTCATAAATGGCCTGCAAAATCTCCATGGTCCGCAGGGCCACCGCTTTGGGGCCGTCCACCTTGAACTGCTCGTGGCGGTGCGCAATGCTCACCTGCAAGCCCGCTTCGATGGTGCGCAGGTGCGCATCCATGGGGCCGCACAGGTGCGACAAGCGGGTGTTGTTGTGCGGCGTGAAGGTGTGTCTGACGATCAAGTGGATAATCCTGTTCGTGGGTGGTTTCGCTGGGTGATTTGCAGACCAAGGAGCCCCGATTCTCCTCCATATCCATGCAACCCAAAGGCCCCCCATGATTGGCAAACTCACCGGCATCCTGAGCGACAAGAACCCCCCCGAGGTGGTGGTGGACTGCCATGGCGTGGGCTACGAGGTCAATGTGCCGATGAGCACGTTTTACAACCTGCCCGCCACGGGCGAAAAAGTCAGTCTGGTGACGCACTTTGTGGTGCGCGAAGACGCGCAAATCCTCTACGGCTTTGCCACCCTGAGCGAGCGCGAAGCCTTTCGGCAATTGATCAAGATCTCCGGTGTTGGCCCCCGCACGGCGCTCAGCGTGCTCTCAGGCATGAGCGTGTCCGATCTGGCGCAGGCCATCACCACGCAAGAAGTCGGGCGTCTGGTCAAGGTGCCCGGCATCGGCAAGAAAACCGCCGAGCGCCTGTTGCTGGAACTCAAAGGCAAGCTGGGCGGTGACCTCGGCGGCTTGTTCGCCGTGAACACCCCGGATGCGCAAAGCGACATCCAGCAAGCCTTGCTGGCACTGGGCTACAGCGACAAGGAAGCCACGGTGGCCCTCAAGAGCTTGCCCGCTGATGTGGGCGTGAGCGAGGGCATCAAGCTGGCCCTCAAAGCCCTCAACAAATGAAAATGCACTGAGCCATGAGCATCCGCACCGACGATTTTGCCCCGCAACCGGAGCCCCGGGTCATTTCGGCCGCCCCGGTTTCCCACCAGGAAGAGGCCATTGAACGCGCCCTGCGACCCAAGCTGCTGGATGAATACGTCGGCCAGGTCAAGGTGCGTGAGCAGTTGGAAATTTTCATCAGCGCGGCCAAGATGCGCGAAGAGCCACTGGACCATGTGTTGCTGTTTGGCCCGCCGGGGCTGGGCAAGACCACGCTCAGCCACATCATCGCCGCCGAGTTGGGCGTCAACCTGCGCCAGACCAGCGGCCCGGTGCTGGAAAAGCCCAAGGACCTGGCCGCGTTGCTGACCAATCTGGAGCGCAACGATGTGCTGTTCATCGACGAGATCCATCGCTTGTCACCGGTGGTCGAAGAGATCTTGTACCCGGCGCTGGAGGACTACCAAATCGACATCATGATCGGCGAAGGCCCCGCGGCGCGCAGCATCAAACTCGATTTGCAGCCTTTCACCCTGGTGGGGGCCACCACACGCGCCGGCATGCTCACCAACCCGCTGCGCGACCGTTTTGGCATCGTGTCGCGCCTGGAGTTTTACACCCCCGAAGAGCTCACCCGCATCGTGACCCGCAGCGCCGGTTTGCTCAAAGCGCCCATCGATCCCGAAGGTTCGTTCGAGATCGCCCGCCGCTCACGCGGCACGCCGCGCATTGCCAACCGCCTGCTGCGCCGTGTGCGCGACTACGCCGATGTGAAGGGCGATGGCACCATCCACAAAGGGCTGGCGCAAAAAGCGCTCGTCATGCTGGACGTCGACCCCGAAGGTTTCGACCTGATGGACCGCAAACTGCTCGAAGCGGTGATCCACCGTTTTGACGGGGGGCCTGTGGGGCTGGACAACATCGCGGCCAGCATCGGCGAAGAACGCGACACGATCGAAGATGTGATCGAGCCTTATCTGATTCAGCAAGGTTATTTGCAGCGCACACCGCGCGGGCGCATGGCCACGCTGGCGGCTTTCAGGCATCTGGGCGTGACACCGCCGAAGTCGTTTGGCGAACGGATTTAAAGTTTCAAACTGTTGTGCCTTGCGTGGGCACGAGCCATTGCTTGCGCAGGCCTGCTCAGTGGGGGTCGGCAATTGCCTTCAGAAGACCTCGCGCCTGGGCTTCAAACGCTCGCTTCGTCCTGGCCCAGCGCATCGAGGTGTGTGGTGTCACCCCAGCCCACCAGCGACAGGCCTTGCGGTGTCCACAGCAGGCGATTGACGGCGGTGTTGGTCAGATCCCAAGTGCGCGCCGCTTGCAGATCCAGGCGGGTGGCGGCGCGGTACAGGATGTCCAGCACGCCACCATGCGCCACCATCACGATGTGCTGACCCGGGTGCCGGGCAGCGAGTTCGTCCACGGTGTTCACAATCCGCTCGCGCAGATCAAGCAAGGATTCACCGCCCTCTGGAGGTGTCCAGTCGGGTGTGCGTTTGCGCCAGTGCCAGGCGTGCTCGGGCAACTCGACTTCGATTTCGGCAAAAGTGCGGCCTTGGAACGCGCCAAAGTGCCGCTCGCGCAGGCCGGCATGTGTGCTGACCGTTTGGCCGACACGCTGAGCAATCGCCTCGGCTGTGTTCTGGGCGCGCGACAGGTCGCTGGCGTAAATCGCATCGATGGTTTCGCCTTGGGCCAGAGCCTGTGCCAGATGCTGCGCTTGGATCAGGCCCACGTCGTTGAGCGGGATGTCCAGATGGCCCTGCAGTCGGGTGTCGACGTTCCAGGCGGTTTCACCGTGGCGGATGGCCAAAATGCGGGTCGGTTCCATGAGGTATCGGGTTCAGTGGGGCAGTTCGATGTTGACCCGGCGCGGGCCAGCAGGCGGATTGGGGAAGTGGGCCAGAGCGGCCTGGAACAGGGTGGCAAAAATGGGCGCGTTGTCGCGCCAAGGGCCGGAGTGGCTGGCGCGTGTTTCGTAGACCACCTGACCTGATTTCAGGTCGCGCATGACCACGCTGACTTCGCGCAGGTAATGCGTGGGCGGTGGAAATCGCATGCCCACCCCCAAGCCGATGTGCGAGCCCATACCCGAACCGATGGACACGTTGCCATAGGGTGTCCAGCCCGCAGCGATCGGGCGACCCCAAGGGTCGGCCAAGTACTGCGAACCACTGAAGCCCACCATCACGCTCAGGCTGGCACCGGCGTCGTCACGCACCAAACCGACGGCCGTCATCGCGGCCTGCGCTTGTTGCTCGGCCAACCCCGCTTCGGGGTTGTGGGTTTGGGAGGGCAAGCGCTCAAAGCGGTATTTGGCGCCCTGCAAACTCATGCCGGGCGGCACGGCGGCCACCGAGACCACATCGCTGTCGATCAGCCGCATCGAAGCGCAGCCCGTCAAGCCGCTCAAGACCAGCGCGGCCAGACCCAGCGAAAACCACCGCGTGAGCTGCCGACTTTTTGAGCGCATGAGCTGTCCCCTTGAGGTTCACATCGAGATGACCTGGATGCCCGGCAAAGACGTTTCCTGGAATTCTTCCTCGTCAAAAGCCTTGTCGCCCGCATCGTCTGCGATGCCCGTGATTTTCAGGTCCTTGAAAGCATGCAGCTTGGGGTCCATCAAATGAGAAGGCACCACATTTTGCAAAGCCGCAAACATGTTTTCAATGCGGCCAGGATGCTTTTTTTGCCAGTCGCGCAGCATGTTGCCCACTTGCAAGCGCTGCAGGTTTTCCTGACTCCCGCACAGGGTGCACGGAATGATGGGAAATTGTCGGTGCGCAGCCCAACGGATGAGGTCGGATTCGGCCACATAAGCGAGCGGACGGATCACCATGAACTCGCCGTTGTCGCTGACCAGCTTGGGCGGCATGCCTTTGAGCTTGCCGCCGAAGAACATGTTCAAGAAGAAGGTCTGGAGCATGTCGTCACGGTGGTGGCCGAGCGCCAGTTTGTTGCATTTGAGCTCTCGCGCCACGCGGTACAAAATGCCCCGGCGCAGGCGCGAGCACAGGCTGCACATGGTCTTGCCTTCGGGGATCTTGTCTTTCACGATCGAATACGTGTCTTGCGTCTCGATGTGGAACGCCACCCCGAGCTCTTTCAGGTAGGCGGGCAGGATGTGGTCGGGAAAGCCGGGTTGCTTTTGGTCCAGGTTGACCGCCACCAGCTCAAAGTCGACCGGGGCGCGAGCCTTCATCTTGAGCAGGATGTCCAGCATGCCGTAGCTGTCTTTGCCACCCGACATGCAGACCATGATGCGGTCACCCGCTTCGATCAGGTTGAAGTCGGAAATGGCTTGGCCCATCTGGCGGCACAGGCGTTTTTCGAGTTTGTGGGTCTCGCGCTCGATCTTGACGGCCTTGGCCGCCGCTGCACTGGCTTCGGCTTCAGCGTCCACCCAGGTGTTTTCAGTTGCTGTGTTCATGTTCACCACTGTCCGGTTTCCATGCGAATGGCCACTTCGCAGTCTTCAAAAATTTCAAGTTTGGCAATCTTGACGCGCACGCCCAGCACTCCTGGCAACTGCATCAGGCGGTTCGAGACTTTACCGATCAACGTTTCCAGCAGGTTGATGTGCTCGGCCGTGCACTCATCGATGATGATTTTGCGCACCTTGCGGTAGTCCAGCACATGGTGGATGTCGTCGTCGCTGGGCAGCAAGGGCTGCGTGCCCAGGTTCAGCTCGGCATCGACCTGGATCGGCTGCGGATCGGTTTTTTCGTGTTCCAGGATGCCCAGGTTGGCGTCAAAGCGCAAACCAGTCAGCTCCAGGGTTTGTTGGCCAGCAGGGGTTTTCATGAGGCAGTTTTGGTCTGGAAAATTTCAACCCCAACCGCTTCGCAGTCCGGGTAGACATCGGGTTTGCAGCTGGACAGGCGCACCGCCTGAACCTGCGGGTGCGCGATCAGCTCGCGCATCAGGTCGTCGCACAGGGTTTCCTGCAGCACGATGTGGCCCTGGGCCACGCGGCGTGCGATCACCTCGCGGATGAAGTCGTAATCCACCACCTCGGCCAAGTCATCTTGCGTGGGGGTGGACGCGCTGTACGGCACAAACAGCTCCACATTGAAAACAATGCGCTGGGGCCCCAGCTTTTCAAAGTCGTGCGCACCGATGCGCACGTCCACGGTGTGGTTGCGCAAAAACAGGCGGCGGCAGCTCAGTGCCAGGTTGTTCAGAGCGTCGCTCATGCGGTGTCTTTCTTGTCGGCCAAGAACATCACATCGCGCGCCAGAGGCACCAGGTGCTGGCCGTTGTCCACGCACACTGTGGTGCCGGTGATGCAGGGGTTTTGCGCCAGAAACAGGCACGTCGCCGCCACCTGGGCTGGGTCGATGGGCTGGCGCAACAGGTTCACGCGGCTGGCCCGGTCGAAGTTGTCCTGGGTTTGCGGGCCACTCAGAAACATCAGTCCCGGCGCCACGCCGCACACACGCAAAGGGGCCAAGGCCTGCGCCTGCAGGGCTACCGCGCGCTCCAGGGCCAACTTGGAGACGGTGTAGGAGAAATAGTCCGGGTTCAGGTTGAACACCTTCTGGTCCAGGATGTGGATCACGCTGCGCTGGCCGGGCGTGGCCTCGGGCGCAGTTTGCTGGGCCATCAGCGAAGCCAGCGTCATGGGCGCGATCAGGTTCACCTCCAGTTGCAGGCGCGTACCCGGCAGGTCCATCTGCGTGCCCTCGTCCGGCTCGAACAGTGAGGCGTTGTTCACCAGGCAATCGAGCGGCCCGCTGTCGTGCACGATGTGGGCCATCATGCGTTCGACATCGGCACTTTGCGCCAGATCGGAGCGCACCAACTCGACCACAGCCCCTTGGGCACGCAGTTCGGCCTGCAGGGTCCTTGCCACCGTTTCTGAGCGCTGGTAATGGCACCACACGCGCCAGCCTGCCGCCGCGAATTGGCGAACGATCTCTGCGCCCAGGCGATGAGCGCCTCCGGTGACCAGAACTTGTTTCATGAAAAAGGGGTGGGTTGCAGATGGCGTGTTGGGGCCCTGATTATCGGGCAAGCGGTCTGGTTCAGACGCCCAAGGTGCACAAAGTCCTGCACGCCTTCGGCGACAATCCGTGCGTGTCCATGCCCAACCCTTCACCCCCTGCTGAATTGACCCCATTGATCCACCACGCCATCGCGCAAGCTGGAGGTTGGATCGGTTTTGACCGTTTCATGGCCATGGCCCTGTACGAGCCGGGCTTGGGTTACTACACCAACGCCCTGCAAAAGTTCGGTGCCATGCCCTCATCGGGCAGCGATTTCGTGACCGCGCCAGGCATGTCGCCTTTGTTTGGGCAGACGCTGGCGGTGCAGGTGAAACAGGCGCTTGAAGCGACTCGAACAGAAGAAGTCTGGGAGTTTGGCGCGGGCACCGGAGCCCTGGCTTTGCAGTTGCTGGACAGCTTGGGTGATGCCCTCAGCCGCTACACCATCATCGATGTGTCCGGCACTTTGCGGGCCCGACAGTCCGAGACTTTGCTGAAATATGCCCACAAAGTGCGTTGGCTGGACGCCTGGCCCGATGCCATCGAGGGTGTGGTGGTGGGCAACGAGGTGCTGGATGCGATGCCGGTGCAACTCTTGCAGCGCACACAAGGTGTCTGGCACGAGCGTGGCGTGGTCAGCAAAGGCAAAGATTTCGCTTGGCAAGACCGCATCACCGACTTGCGCCCGCCCGTCGAGATCGAAGGCGAGCACGACTACCTGACCGAAATCCACCCCCAGGCCGAGGCTTTTTTGGCCAGCCTGGCCGAGCGGCTGCTGGCCGGGCGGGGCGGGGCGGCGTTCTTTTTGGATTACGGTTTTCCTGAGGCCGAATACTTTCACCCGCAGCGCCACATGGGCACCGTCATGTGCCACCAGCTGCACCAAGCCGACGACAACCCCTTGGTGGCCGTGGGCCAAAAAGACATCACGGCCCATGTCAACTTCACCGGGGTGGCCTTGGCCGGACAAAACGCCGGGTTGGAGGTTCTGGGGTATGCCAGCCAAGCCTGGTTTTTGTTGAATCTGGGGCTGGCTGAACGGATGGCCGATGCTTCTTTGGCCGAGCGCAGCCAAGCGCAGCGCCTGATCAATGAGCACGAAATGGGCGAGCTGTTCAAGGTGATTGGTTTTGCCACATCGGCCGATTGGTCAGCCCAGGGCTTTGTCCGGGGTGACCGCTCCCACCGCCTGTAAACGGCACAAAGGCTGGCTATGTTGCGTTGGCTCATCGTGGTTTTTCTGGCCCTGATCATTTTCAGTGGCTTGCAAAAATGGCTGCAAAAACTGGGGTTTGGTCGCCTGCCCGGCGACTTTCGGTTTCGCTTGTTCGGACGCGAGTTCTTCCTGCCCATCACCAGCACCTTGCTGCTGAGCATGGTGGCGGCAGGGATAGCGCGCTGGGTGTGAGCGGCCCAGCCAGCAAAAAGCACCCCAGACACGAACGTGTTACAGTGCGGCACGCCATTGGCGACTTATGCCCATCTCGCTCTAGCCGAGCCGATAGCGCATCCCGGCAGAGGGATGCCAGTCTTGTCCTCCACTGTGCACATCGCCCGCCATGCTTTTCCAAGCTGGGCCCAGACGATTTTTTGCTTCCCTTTTCATGCACCTCTGCACGGTGCGGTTGTTCGCCAAGTTTTACAGCTGGCATTCGAGGGAGCTTTTTGGCAGCAGGACATGCCAAAACCCGTGCCGCTGCACAGCCCCCAAGAGGGCCGAAAAAAGTGGTTCGACCCCCTTCGTTAAAATACATGACTATTTCATACTGTTCACACCAACCCATCTCCATGGGAAAATTCCGAATTCAACCGTGCTCCAGGGCTTTGCCCAACGGCGCATTTGGTGCGCAAGTGTCCGTGGCCAGTGGCCGCGGCAGCGCCAGCACCGACCGCGTGATGCGGTTTGTGCCCGAATTCGCCACGCCGGCCGCCGCCAGCCAATACGCCCTCGATGAAGGCCTGTTGTGGGTAGAGCGCCAGACGACGAAACCGATCCTGCTTTGAGAAAGACGTTTTAAATGGCTAAAGAAGAACTGATTGAACTGATGGGCGTGGTCAACGAGGTCTTGCCCGACACGCGTTTTCGCGTGACGCTGGACAACGGCCACCAACTGATCGCTTATTCGGCCGGCAAGATGCGCAAGAACCACATCCGCATTTTGGCGGGGGACCGAGTGACGCTGGAACTCTCGCCTTATGACCTGAGCAAAGGTCGCATCAGCTTCCGTCACCTGGCTGGCCGTGCACCCATGGCGCCTCGCCGCCCTCCCGCTCGCTGAAATTGTCCGGCGCCTGGCCTTGACTTGAGACAAGGCGCCCGGGCCTTGAATCGTGCAGCATGGCCCCCAAGTGGTTTTGAAACACAGGGAGCTCCATGACCGATTCAGCCAACGCCTTGCACATTGTTTGTCCGCACTGCCACACCACCAACCGCGTGCGTGTGGCCGACCTGCACAACGCCCCCGATTGCGGGCAGTGCCACCAAGCTCTTTTTGACGGACACCCGCTGACGCTGGACGCTGCCAGCTTTGACAAGCACATTGGCCGCAGCCATGTGCCGGTACTGGTGGATTTTTGGGCGCCTTGGTGCGGTCCCTGCCGCATGATGGCCCCGGCCTACGAACAGGCCGCAGGCCTTTTGGAGCCCCAAGTGCGGGTGGCCAAACTCAACACCGAAGAAGCTCAGGCCATCGCTGCCCGTTTCAACATCCGCAGCATCCCCACGCTGGCGCTGTTTGTCGGCGGCAAGGAAGTGGCCCGTCAAGCCGGCGCATTCCGCACCGCGCAAGACATCGCCGATTGGACGCGCTCTCACCTTTGACTCGGACCTCCGATCGGGTCTGCACCCACCGAGCTTTTGGCTTTGTGGGAGGCTGCCCCTGCAGCCGAATCTCTGCACAGCCACAAAACACTTTTTCGAGCAGGGGCTCGCGCCCACAAAGACAGGTTCAGAGCGACGCCAGTGCGATGGCTTGGATGCGTGCTTGGGTGATCTGCGCGCCAATTTGAGGCCCTTTGAGGCCTTGGGCTGCTGCAGCTTGGGCAATGGGCGCGGTCTCAACCGATAGGGCTGCTTGTTGCGCTTTGAGCAAGCGCCCAGCCTGCGGGTAAGCCGTTTGCGCAAACCCCAGGCGTCCCCGTGCATCGCACTCACACGCTTGTAGCACGAGCGCAAAACGTTCAGCTTGGCGAATGGCGTCGCAGCGCTCCAACAAGCGCATCAAGGCTTCTGGCCCCAGCTCGGCGCTTCGGTGGATGTTGCCGTGCTCACGCGCCACCACCTCGGCCAGCTCCTTGCAATCGGTCGGCACGCGCAGGCGCTCGCACACCTTGTGCAATAGCTTGACGCTGCGGACTTCGTGGCCAATGTGGCGCGGCAGCACGTCGGCGGGCGTGCTGCCTTTGCCCAAGTCGTGCATCAGGCAGGCCACGCGCACAGCCAAAGGCATGTTCAACTTGGCCGCCATGTCCATCACCAGCATCATGTGCACGCCGGTGTCGATCTCGGGGTGGTATTCGGCGCGCTGGGGCACACCCCACAGTCGGTCCAACTCAGGCAACAACACGCGCAAGGCACCGCAGGCGCGAAGCACCTCGAACATGCGCGAGGGCTGGGCGGCCATCAGGCCTTTGGCCAGCTCCTGCCAAACGCGCTCGGGCACCAGGTGGTCCACTTCGCCGTCCTCCACCATCTGGCGCATCAAGGCTGTGGTCTCGTCGGCCACTGTGAAGTCGGCAAAACGCGCCGCAAACCTTGCCAGCCGCAGGATCCGCACGGGGTCTTCGGCAAACGCGTCGGTGACATGGCGCAGCACTTTGGCTTGCAGGTCGCGCTGGCCGCCGTAGGGGTCGACGATGTGTCCTGACCAGGCGCTGAGGGGCTGGTGTGCCAGCGCGTTGGGCAAGGCCATGGCGTTCACGGTCAGGTCGCGTCGGGCCAGGTCTTCCTCGAGCGTGACGTCGGGCGCAGCCTGCACGGCAAAACCTTTGTAGCCGCGCGCCGTTTTGCGCTCGGTGCGGGCCAGGGCATATTCCTCGCGGGTTTGCGGGTGCAAAAACACTGGAAAGTCCTTGCCCACGGGCACATAGCCCTGAGCGGTCATGGCCTCGGGCGTGCTGCCCACCACCACCCAGTCGCGGTCATTGACGGGCAAACCCATCAAGGCATCGCGCACTGCACCGCCGACGACAAAAACCTTCATGGTGACTTGCCTTCAGCGCGCCACCCGAAAGGGCTCTTCAAAGTCGATGAAGTCTTGCTCGGCCAGTGCGTCGTCGATCCAGGCTTTCACACCGGGCAGAGCGCACACGCGGTCCATGTAGGCAGCCACCTCGGCACGCACGGGCAGGGCGTAGGTTTTCAGGCGCATCACCACCGGTGCAAAGTAAGCGTCGGCCACGGTGAACTGGCCAAACAGCATGGGCCCGCCGTGTTCTTTGAGGAGACCGCTCCACAGGCTGCAGATACGGCTCAGGTCAGCGCGCACGGCGGGTTTGTCGCGCAGGGCCAAAGCGCCGATCTCGGGCAGGTGCGCTTCGATGTTCATGGGGCATGCGCTGCGCAGACCCGAGAAGCCGCTGTGCATTTCGGCGCAGACGCTGCGGGCGCGTGCGCGGGCGGTGCGGTCTTGCGGCCAGAGATGCTTGTCGGGAAACTGCTCGGCCACATATTCCGCAATGGCCAGGGTGTCCCACACGGCCAAGCTGTCGTGCACCAGCACAGGCACTTTGCCCACCGGGTTCACGTCTTTCAGCGCACTCTTGAATTGTGAGTCAGAGGCGAAGCTGTCAAAGCGAACATACACCTCTTCAAAGTCGATGCCCGCTTGGCGCAGCAGCACCCAGGGGCGCATGGACCAGGACGAATAGTTTTTGTTGGCGATGTAGAGCTGGATCATTCTTTTCTCCCGTGAATCTGACCCTGCATGTTAACGAAGCCAGTCGTAGACGATTTACAACTCAGGTGTGTGAGGGGTTGCGGTGGGTGACGATTTTCGGTACCCCGTCATGAGGAACCCGCCGCATCCCCTCACACATCCACCCAAGCGCTTCGCAACAGGAATCAGCGCCCAGCGCGAGCACGCCAACCGTTCAGGCGGCTGCGTGGGCCGCGGTGGCCCAGATAGCTGGGCGCCACACCCGCTGCAGAGGCTGCGCTGATGCCCAAGTCAGAAAGGCCCGGCAGCTGACCCGTCGCGATGTTGTCCACCTTCATGGACGCCAAATTGTCCCGGCTCATCAAGGGCTCACCCGGGGCCAATTCCATGGCCGCAGCTTGCAGCCAGCCCACCCACATCGGCAAACCGATGACCGGCCGTCCTCGGCCATGGTTGACACCGGCCCACTGGCCAGCCCGCTGGACCAACTCGCCCAGCGTCAAGACGTCGGGGCCGCACAACTCGTAAGTCTGGCCGATGGTGTCCGGTTTTTGCAGACAAGCCACCACGGCGCGGGCGACATCGGCCACCCACACCGGCTGAAAACGGGTGCCACTGCCCGCCAGTGGCATGAAGGGGGCTACGGCCTGCAGGTCGGCGAAGAGGTTGAGGAATTTGTCCTCGGCACCAAAAATCACACTGGGTCGCAAGATGGTGAGGTTCAGCCCCGCGTTGTGCAGGACCGTCTCGCCCCGCGCCTTGCTGCGCTGGTACATGGAGGGGCCTTGAGGGTCGGCACCCAGGGCGCTGACATGCACCAGACGCTGCACACCTGCTTTTTTCATGGCACTGGCGATCTTGCCAGGCAAATCCACATGCACGCTTTCAAAGCGCTCTTCACTGCCGTGCAGCACGGCCACCAGGTTCACCACCGCGTCGTGCCCGGGGATCAACCGGGCCAGATCGGCTTCTTCGTGAACAGAGGCCTCGATCACTGTCAGCCCGGGCAGGCTTTGAACGCTGGCCGCGTTCACCGCGCGTCGGGTAGGCACGGTGATGTGCCAGCCCAAGCGGGCCAGCTGCTCGCAGACGTGGCGACCGACAAAGCCGCTGCCCCCCAAGACCAGAACGCGTGGGGTGCTCATGGCGTCTTCAAACCCGTGACAGCCTGGTGCATCGCTGCCATGGCTTGCTCGACGATCTGGGAGCGCCATTCGTCGGTGTCCACGTAAAACGCATCCATCAGGTCTTGCTTGATCTGTTTTTTCAGGGCCTCAGGTGCTTCGGGATGCCCTTGCAACCAGTGGTCACCGCGCAGGGCATAGATGACTTTGTCTGGCGCTTGCGTGCCGTATTCCATGGCAATGCCGGTGTACTCGGCCTGCCGACACTCTTGGTAAGCCGCCATCCACATGAGCCCTGTGAGCATGGGGGAGCTGGAAGAGCCGTCATAAATCGAGGTGATGCCCTGGCCCCACCAGGCTTTGGCGCGGGCAAAGGCCGCTGCATCGTCGGCGCAGGCAAAAATGCGCTCGCCCACACCGCTGGGTCCCAGGCCCGTGTGCAGGTCGATCCAGGCCATTTTTTGGCAGCGCTGCCCGTACTTTTTCAGCACTGAGCGCAAAGTTTGGTTGCTCCAGGTGGGCGCCTGGCCGCCAAAGAACAGGCCATCTGGGAACTCGTGCTGACCTTTGGAGACGGCAGCTTGGTAGGTTTTCATGCCGCGTTCGGCGATGTATTGCGCGGTGGCCTGCGCATTGGCAGCGTCGGGCGGCCAGACCTCGGGCAGCAGCAAGGTGTGGATCTCGCGGTAGGCCGGGTTGTCGGGCAAGGGCTTGGAGAAATCCTGGAAGTTGCGGTTGATGTCCACGTTTTCGTGGGTGACCCGGCGAACATGCGAAAACCCGTGCGGGTTGAGGGCGTGGATGTAGAGCACCGCGACACCCCGCGCACGGGCCGCCTCACGCCAAGCGGTGTTTTTCAGGGCATGGATTTGCACGCCAGAGCCGCAATAACCTTCCACGCCGTGGCAAGCGCTGCTGATGACCAGCAAGGCGTTGGCATCGGGCGCACCGTCGAGCACCACGTCCATGGCCAGGGTTTCACCATCGCGCCCGGGCAGGGGGTGGATGTTCGAGTCCACCTGCAGGCCTGCGGTCTGGGCGGCATTCAGGAATTTTTCACGCGCCTGGGCGTAGCTTTTGGAAAAGCCGTTTTGGATGTCGTTCATGCGGAGGGCGATCAAGTGGTTTGTGTCGGATGGGCCAACCACTGCGTGGCCAGTTCCACCCAATAGGTGCCGCCCAGCGGGATCAGGTCGTCGTTGAAGTCGTAGCTGGGGTTGTGCAAGGTGCAGGGGCCGCCGCCATGGCCCATTTCGCGGTGCGCGCCGTCGCCGTTGCTGATGAACACATACGCGCCGGGCTTGGCCTGCAACATGTAGGAAAAGTCTTCTGCGCCCATGGTGGGTTCTTGATGCATCACCTGCTCGGCCCCCACGATGCCGGCCATCACCTGGCGCGCAAAGTCGGCCTCGGCCGCGCTGTTGATGGTGGGTGGGTAGTTGCGCTCGAACTCGAATTCGCATTGGGCGCCAAAAGCGGCGCAAAGCGACTCGGCCACCTGCTTCATGCGGGATTCGATGAGGTCGAGCACCTCGATGCTGAAAGTGCGCACCGTGCCCTGCAGCTCACAGAAATCGGGCACCACGTTGGTGGCTTCACCCGCGTGGATCATGGTGACCGAAATCACGCCCGCGTCGACCGGCTTTTTGTTGCGGGTGATGATGGTCTGGAAACCCTGCACCATCTGGCAGGCAATCGGCACCGGGTCGATGCCGTTGTGCGGCAGCGCAGCATGGCTGCCCTTGCCGCGAATAATGATCTTGAACTCGTTGCTCGACGCCATGACCGGGCCAGGGCTCACTGCAAACGTGCCCACGGCAGCGCCGGGCCAGTTGTGCATGCCAAACACGGCCTGAATGGGAAACTTCTCAAACAGACCGTCCTTGATCATCTCGCGGGCACCGCCGCCGCCTTCTTCGGCGGGTTGGAAGATCAAATAAACCGTCCCGTCAAAGTCGCGGTGCTTGGCAAAGTGTTTGGCCGCAGCCAGCAGCATGGCCGTGTGGCCGTCGTGGCCGCAGGCGTGCATCTTTCCTTGGTGTTTGCTGGCGTGGGCAAAGGTGTTGAATTCCTGCATGGGCAGGGCGTCGATGTCAGCCCGCAAGCCAATGCCACGCCCGCATGCGCCGCCGTCACGCCCGTGCACGATGCCGACCACCCCGGTGGTGCCCATGCCGCGGTGGATGGGGATGCCCCAGTCGGTCAGCTGCTGGGCGACCACGTCGGCCGTGCGCACTTCCTGAAAGCACAGCTCGGGGTGAGCGTGGATGTCTTTGCGAATGGCCGCGATGCTGGCCGCGTCGGTGAGGATGGAGTCGAGGATTTTCATGGTCACAGTCTAGCCACACTTGAACAGGGTTGCCAACACCCCTGTGCACATGGGGGACAAGCGAGCCACCCGTCGAGGGCCGGGTTTGGGCCACAATGGCATCGAACCTTCGTCTCCAGCCAGACCGCCCCTTCGCACAGCCCCATGACAGACTCCCTTTTGGCCCCTCAGACCGTGCGCGGCGCGTGCCCGCACGACTGTCCAGACACCTGCGCCCTGCTGACCACGGTGGAAAACGGCCACGCCACCAAAGTGCAGGGCAACCCGGCGCACGCGCCCACCGATGGCGTGCTGTGCACCAAGGTCTCGCGCTACACCGAGCGCACCTACCACCCTGAACGTCTGCTGCAACCCTTGCGCCGGGTCGGGCCCAAGGGCTCGGGCCAGTTTGAGCCTGTGGGCTGGGACGAAGCCCTGGACGCGATTGCCGCTCGCCTGCGCACCATCGCTGCACGCGACCCGCAGGCCATCCTGTCTTACAGCTATGCGGGCACCATGGGCTTGGTGCAGGGCGAATCGATCTCAGCGCGGTTTTTCCACCAACTGGGTGCATCGCTGCTTGACCGCACCATCTGTGCCTCGGCCGGGGCCGAAGCCTTGACCCAGACCTTGGGCAACAAGGTGGGCATGAAGGTCGAGTTTTTTGCCGAATCCAAGCTCATTGTCATTTGGGGCAGCAACTCGATTGGTTCCAATCTGCACTTTTGGCGCATTGCGCAAGAGGCCAAGCGCCACGGCGCCAAGCTGGTCTGCATTGACCCCCGCCGCAGCGAGACCGCCGAAAAATGCCACGAACACATCGCCCTGCGCCCCGGCACCGACGCTGCGCTGGCACTGGCCCTCATGCACGAGCTGATCGTGAACGGCTGGCTGGATCAGGATTACATCGACCGCTACACCCTGGGCTGGGACGCCTTGAAAGCCCGCGCCTTGCAGTGGTCACCCGAGCGTGCGGCCGAGGTGTGCGGTGTGCCGGCGGCGCAAATTCGCCAGCTGGCCCGCGACTGGGGCACGACCCAGCCTGCGGCCATTCGCCTGAACTACGGCATGCAGCGTGTGCGCGGCGGCGGCAATGCGGTGCGGGCCATCGCCTGTTTGCCTGCGCTCACCGGGGCTTGGCGGCACCGGGCGGGCGGGGTGCTGCTGAGCAGTTCGGGGCATTTTCCGGTGCGGCGCGCGGCCTTGCAGCGGCCCGACTTGTTGGGTGAGCGGCGGCCCCGCACCCTCAACATGACCACCCTTGGCGACGATTTGCTGCGCCCGGCCTCGCCTGTGTTTGGCCCCAAAATTGAGGCCTTGATTGTCTACAACAGCAACCCGGTGGCCATCGCCCCCGAGTCGGGCAAAGTGGTGCAGGGCTTTGTCCGCGAAGACCTGTTCACCGTGGTGCTGGAGCATTTCCAGACCGACACGGCCGACTACGCCGATTTCATCTTGCCCGCCACCACGCAGCTGGAGCACTGGGACATCCACACCAGCTACGGCCACACCGATGTGTTGCTGAACCGCCCGGCGATTGCCCCTGTGGGCGACGCACGCACCAACACCGATATTTTTCGGGCGTTGGCTGCCCGCATGGGCTTTGACGACCCTTGTTTTGCCGAGAGCGACGAAAGCCTGTGCCGCAGCGCCATCGGTGACGAAAAAGATTTTGAGCAGCTGCTGGCGCATGGCTTTGCCTCATTGCCGGTGCCCGAGGCGCCATTCGCGCAGGGCGGCTTTCCCACGCCTTCTGGCCGGTGTGAATTTTTCAGCCAACGCCTGGCCGATCAGGGCCTGGACGGTCTGCCCGACCACTTGCCCAACTACGAGCTGGCCGCGCCCGGAGGCCGCTACCCGCTGGCCATGATTTCGCCACCTGCGCGCAACTTCTTGAATTCGACCTTTGTCAACGTGCAAAGCCTGCGCGACATCGAAGCAGAGCCGGTGTTGGAAATGCACCCGGAAGACGCCGCCGCGCGGGGCATTGTTGATGGGGCTGTGGTGCGTGTTTTCAACGATCGCGGCACTTACCACTGCAAAGCCAGGCTGAACCAGCGGGCGCGCTCTGGCGTGGTCCATGGCTTGGGCATCTGGTGGCGCAAGCTCGGCCTGAATGGCACCAACGTCAACGAGCTGACCAGCCAAAACCTGACCGATCTGGGCCGAGCACCCGTGTTTTACGACTGCTTGGTCGAAGTGGCCCCCGACACCGACCCTTCAACCCAACTCATGCCTCCCATCGCCCCAGAAAGCAACCATGCCTGAATTGAAGATCGAACGTGAACATGCCTTGGGTTTGGCGGGGGCGCGCACTGTGGCCGAGCGCTGGCGAGAGCAGGCTCAGCAGGAGTGGGGCATGACCTGCGCTTCAGAGCCTGGCGAGACCGAAGACCGCATGCGCTTTGAGCGCAGCGGCGTGAGCGGCCAGTTGACGGTGACCAGCACCCGCTTTGACCTGCACTTGAAGCTGGGCTTTTTGCTGGGCGCTTACAGCGGCAAGATCGAAGAAAAAATCCGGGCCAATCTGGACGAGTTGTTGGGCCCCGTGGCCTGAGTCAGCTTAAGGCAAATCTTTGTTCACCTCGGCCAGGGTGGCGTTGCGAGGCCCCACGTGGCCCAGGCGCGCTTTGAGCGACTGGGGTTGACGCGTCAGGATGGCGGCGTAGTTGGTGGTGTTGGACAGCACTTTTTTCACGTAATCGCGCGTTTCCTGAAACGGGATGTTTTCGGCCCAGATGGCGGCTTCGAGCACAGGGCCGTTGCGCCAGTTGCGCGGGCGGCTGGGGCCGGCGTTGTAAGCGGCCGTGGCCATGGGCATGGAGCCCTCAAAATCGTTCAGTACCAGTTTCAGGTAGCCGGTGCCAATGGCCACGTTGACTTCGCGGTCGGTGATTTGGTCCAGCGTGAAATTGTTCAAGCCAATTTTCTTGGCGGTCCATTTGGCGGTGGCGGGCATGACTTGCATCAGGCCGGACGCGCCCACATGCGAGCGGGCGTCCATGATGAAACGGCTTTCCTGGCGGATCAGGCCATAGACATAAGCCGGGTCGAGTTGAATCTCGCCCGCGCGGCGCACCACGATCTCTCGCAGGGGCATGGGAAAGCGCTGGTCAAAGTCGATGGCGTCTTTGGTTCGCTCGCTGGTGTTGATGCAACGGTCCCACACCTGGCGCTGGCAAGCCAGCTCGGCGGCAGCGAGCAGCTCGCGGTCGTTCATGCCGCCTGGGGTGTGCAAATTGGTGCTGTAGTTCCATTCGCGGTTGCCTTCCGGGCGCAGACCGATCTGGATGGCGTACAAGGCGCGCTGCAGACCGGGGTTGATCAGGGCTGCGGCTTTTTCTTGGGGCGTCAGCGCCGTGGGGCGTTCTGGCACGGTGATGGGCTGCCCCAGGTCTTCCAGCGCCAGTTGCTCGTAAAAACCCTTCACGCTGGCGATGCTGCGCAGCAGACCTTGCGCCTCTTGCCGCGGGGCCGCGTCCTGAGCCGTCGCCATCAGGGCGCGGGCTCGCCAATACACCCAGGCGGGGTCTTTTTGTGATTCCGGACTCATGGCCTGGGTGGCTGTCAACACTTGGCGCCACTGCCCTTGACGCAATGCTGCCCGCACCTTCCAGCTCAGCAGGTCGTCGCTCAGGTCACTGTCTTTTTGCACTTTGGCAAAGTGGCTGGCGGCGTTGTCTTGCAGTTTCCAGGCGGCTTGTTTGCCAATCACGCCCCATGTCCAGTTGCGCTCTTCTTGGCTCAGCTGGATGGCCCAGCGCCGGTTGAGCCAATCGGCCGCTTCGTCCGGGTCTTTGGCGGCCAGACGGATCAGGGCCAGCACCGCCAACTCTTTGCGGCTCTTGGTGATGGCCAGGATGCGTTTGTCCAGGTATTTGGCGGGGTCCGCGTGGATCAGGGCCACCTGTTCGGACAGTCGGGGCGCTTCGATGTCGACCGCCGCCTGTGCAGCCTTTGGACGGTTCGCATCCATGGCGATCCGGGCTTTGCGCCACAGATCCAGACCGTTGATCTGTTTGCCTGAATGCAGGTGGTCGGCCACGTAGGTGCAGCCGTCATCGGCTTCACGCAGGCTGTACCACAGGCGCTTGGCTTCCTCGGCCACGTCGGCTTTGCTGTTCATCGCTTCAGTGGCCAGCGCGTAGCAGCGCAATTCGCGGTCATCGCGCATGCGGTAGCGCGGGTATTCTGCGGTGAAGGTGGCCCAGTTGCGGCGTTTGCCCAGCTGCAGCAACCAGTCGTTGCGCAGGCGGTCCTCGTAGTAGCTGCCTGCGTAGGTCTGCAGGAAACCGCGAATTTCAGACTCGGGCGCGGTGTCCAGGCGCACGCGCATGTCCCAATAAGCGGCCAAAGGCTCCAGCACATGGCCCCGGACTTGCGGCAGCAGCGCAGACAAACGGTTTTTGTCACTTTTTCTGAAGGCTTGGTGCATCTCCAGGATCAGCGCATCGCCCTTGTTGGCGGGTTGGGCTTGGGCCTGTGCGTGGGGGCTCCAAAGGCCTGCTGCTGCCCATGCGCAAACCAGTGTCAGAATCTGAGTCAATTTCATGGGTCGATTATGGACAAAGCCGAAGCAAAACGCGCCTTGAGAAAAGCCTTGATTGAAGAAAGGTTGAACCTGCCCGATCGCCTGGCGCGGGCCGAAGCCTTGCAGCGCGTCATGCGCATTTGGCTGTTTGACCGCCCGGACACCGTGATCGGTGCCTATTGGCCCATCAAGGGCGAGTTTGACCCCTTGCCCGTCCTGCACCGCTGGAAGGAAGACGGTGAGTTGAACGGCGAGCCGCAGCGCCGCCGCATCGGCCTGCCTGTGGTCAACAAGCTGCACAAAACCCTGACATTCCACACCTGGTACCCCGGCTGCGCCATGGAAGAAGACGCCTACGGCATCCCCAAACCCAAAGACACCGAAGTCATCGTGCCCACCTTGCTGTTTGTGCCCTGCGTGGGCTACGGCACGGGCGGTTACCGCCTGGGATATGGCGGCGGCTTTTACGACCGCACACTGGCCACCTTGCAGCCCAAGCCTTTCACGGTCGGTTTGGGTTTCACCCACGGCTTTGTCGATGACCTCGAACCCGAAGACCACGACCAGCCACTGGACGCCATCCTGAACGACAACGGCGTGGTCTGGCCGGTTTGAGCGAGCAGCAGTAGACCTATGGCCCGCCCCAAATCAGCTACCCACGACATCAAGCGTGACGCGATCCTCGACATCGCCGCGCAATGCTTTGCCGAGCGCAGTTACCCTGCGGCCAGCATGAACGAGATCGCCACTGCGTGCGGCACCTCCAAGGCCCGGCTTTACCACTATTACGAGAGCAAAGAAGCGATCCTGTTTGACCTGCTGGACCGCCACACGCAGCGCTTGCTGGCGCTGATTGCGCAGACCGAGGCCACGGCCCAGCGCAAGAACCTGGACGAGCGCGCCACGCTGCACGAGCTGGTGCGGGCGTTTTTGCGGGAGTACGAAACCTCGGCCACCCGGCACGCGGCCTTGCTCAATGACACCCAGTTTTTGAGCGATGCCCCCGAGGCGGCCTTGCCCTCTGGCACGGTTTCGCCCCGAGAATTGATCCTGAACCGACAGCGTGACATCGTGGCCGCCATGACCCGTTTCATGAAACGCGCCTACCCCGATCGGCTCACCCCCACCAACCAGACTGCGCTGACCATGATGCTGCTGGGCATGATCAACTGGACCTTCACTTGGCTGCGCCCGGGTGGACCGATCAGCTACGCCGCATTTGCCGAAGAGGTCATCGCCATGCTTGAAAAAGGCCTCGGCTGATGCCTTCTGGGATTTACCAATGCGTAACGCATTTCGTTTAGGTAAAATCCATCCCATTCATTGACTGGAGCCCTTCGCATGTCCCAAGCCCCCACCAAAGCCTTTGCCAGCCAGGCCGATCTGAGCGAAAAGAAAATCACTTTCGAGCAACTCAGCCCCCATTGCTGGGCCTACACCGCCGAAGGCGACCCCAATTCGGGTGTGATCATCGGTGACCGTTTCATCATGGTCAGCGATGCCACGGCCACCCCGGCCATGGCGCAAGACCTGATCAAGAAGATCCGCACCGTCAGCGACCTGCCCATCAAATACGTGCTGCTGACCCATTACCACGCGGTGCGTGTGCTGGGCGCTTACGCCTACGCCGCCGAAGGCGCGACCGAGATCATCGCCAGCGAGGGCACGTTGGACCTGATCAAGGAGCGTGGCGCACAAGACATGAAGAGCGAGATGGAGCGCTTTCCCCGCCTGTTCCGTGGCGCCGACAGCGTGCCCGGACTGACCTGGCCCACCATGGTGGTGGGCGGTGGCGACCCGACAAAGAGCGAAGTGCCCGGCAAGCTCAGCATCAACCTCGGCGGCGTGGTGGTGCAAATCTGGCACCCGGGCCCGGGCCACACGCGTGGCGACACCATTGCTTGGGTGGAAGAAGAAAAAGTGCTGTTCTCAGGTGACCTGGTCGAGTACGAAGCCGGTGTGTACACGGGCGACGCACAACTTGAAGAGTGGCCCGCCACCCTGGAAGCCTTGCGTGCCCTCAAAGCCGAATTCATCGTGCCCGGCCGCGGCGAAGCCATGAAGGGCAACGCCAACGTCAACAAGGCCTTGGACTACACCCAGCGCTGGGTCACCACTTTGTTCCAAGCGGGCAAAGAAGCCGTGGCCGCCAAGATGGACCTGAAAGCCGCCATGGCCCACACCCGCCAAAGCATGGACCCGGTGTTTGGCCATGTGTTCATCTATGAGCACTGTCTGCCCTTTGACGTGACCCGTGCTTACGACGAAGCCAGCGGCATCAAGAACCCCCGCATCTGGACGGCCGAGCGCGACATGGAGATGTGGAAAGCGCTGCAAAGCTGAAGCCCGCTTCGGTCAGAGGCACCCACCCCGCCCTTGATCCGGCGGGGTTTTGCTTTTTGGGGGCTGGTTTGAGTCGGATCAGGGCTTGATCAAATCCCTGATGTCCCTTTCGTAGGCGCGCAATCGGCGTGTCACTTGTTGGCGCTGCTCCGGGGTGGTGGTGTTGTGCAGCTGGGCCAGGTTCTCGCAAGTGCGTTGCGACAGGCTTTGCATCACGGCGCGCTGCGCGGCTTCAGGCGGCTGCAGCCAGCGCTGCCAGACGCCCCACAGCAGCGCTTCCGCTTGCGCGGGCGTCACGCTGGTTTGGCTGATGCGCTGCAAAGCCGACAACAAATCCTGTTGGCGGCGCTGGCGGTCCTGACGGCCCCACTCCGCAGTCCAGGGTGACTGTGCCAGCTGCGCCTTGATCTGGCTGACTTGCACAGCGCTCAATTCGCCATAAAAGGAGCGGTAGCGCTCCAGCGTCTTGTCCAGCCTTCTTTGCAGCCGTTCGCTGTCGCTGCCCTGCAACCATTCTTTTTCCCATGCCTCATTCTGACTTTCCCAGTGCCGGGCCATGTGGCTCAGCTGCCGAGGGCCCAAGGCCATGGCCACAGGTGCGGCTTGAGCCACCGCTTCGCGCATCGAAGTGTCCATCCTGGCTTGCACATCGGTCCAGATGCGGCACACCTGTTCGGCCTGCACAGGCCCAGCAGACAATTGACTTGCGCGCTGCAACAGCTCGGCATAAGCGGGCAACTCCTCGCGGCGGTGCCATTGGTGCAAGTTGTCAATCGCTTGTTTGGCCCCCGGCGACTGCGCGCCACTGAACGACACGGTACTGTCCAACCACCAGTAAGACAAGGTGGGCAGCTGTTGATAGCCCAGCTTGATGGTGCTGCAGCCTTGCAGGACCAACAGTGCAAGAGGCAGAAACCAGGCGCGCATCATGTGTTGCCGCGAATCACCACGCGCCACTGAATCAATGTACCGGAGTCGCCCAAGGCTTGGTCCTTGACGCTGAGCGTCCAATTGCCCTGGGTAGAGACCGTAGACGAAACCGTTGATAAAAGATCAATGGGCTGAAATTTTCCTTGGCCCGAATCGCAGGATGAGCTGGTGCTATTCCAGTTGGCAGGAGGCGTCAGAGCCAAGGCAATACTGGATGCTGGCGGAGTAATGGTCCAAGTCAGGTCCGCCGGGCGTGGATGGTCGAGACAGATCTCTAGCGTGGCGGACGAGACGGTTTGCAATGCACAGTTTTGGTTGTCCCAATTGACCGATAGGCCTGTGCTGTTGTTGTCCGGAATGGCGCTGCCGGATGTGGCAGGGTAGGCTGCCCACAAGGTGCTGGAGTCGCAAACCACGCTGCTGGATGGGGTCGGGGCGCCATCGCCGCCTCCTCCGCCGCAGCTGGCCATTAAAAAGGTCAGGGCGAGCAAAGTGTTTGTTCGCAAAAAAAATGGCATGCAATGTTCCGCAAGTGTAGAGATCTCCATTGACAGCCCGGGGACTGGATGAGACCTCAAATTGGCAATATCGAGCATTTTCTACCTTTTGCCAAATCCTTCTTTCTAAACGCCTCAAGGCCGACGCGCCTTGTGGGACTGGAGTCTGGCGATAATTCAGCCTTGTTTGCCGCGTCCTGTCAGAGGGCCGCTTTTGAAAGACCCCCATGAGTTTGACCGCCCCGTTCCCTGTTGACGTCGTCGTGATGGCTGCCGGCAAAGGCACGCGCATGAAAAGCCGTTTGCCCAAGGTCTTGCAGCGTCTGGCCGGCGTGCCGCTGGTGCAGCATGTGCTGAACACGGCCGCCCAACTCAACGCCCGCTCCGCGGTGGTCATCACCGGCCACGGGGCCGAGCAGGTGGAGCCGCTGCTGCTGGCCCCTGGCCAAGCACTGGCCGTGCAGTGTGTGCGGCAAGAACCGCAATTGGGCACGGGGCACGCCGTTCAGCAGGCGGTGCCCGCCTTGGCCGACGACGGTGTGGTGGTGGTTTTGTCGGGCGATGTGCCGTTGACGCAGGCCGAAACCCTGCAAGCCTTGATGGCCCAATGCGGCGGTGACAAGTTGGCACTGCTGACCATCGACTTGGCCGACCCCACGGGCTATGGCCGCATCTTGCGCGATGGCGATGCCGTCAAGGCCATCGTAGAGCACAAGGACGCGGCCGAAGCCCAGCACCTGATCCAGGAGGTCTACAGCGGCATCATGGCGGTGCCCGCCAAGCTGCTCAAAGCCTGGCTGGCCCGGCTGGACAACCAGAACGCCCAAGGCGAGTACTACCTGACCGATGTGGTCAAGTTCGCCGTGGCCGATGGGGTGCCGGTGGTGGCGCACAAAATTGCCGATCCATTGCAAGTGGCCGGCATCAACAGCCCGGTGCAACTGGCCGAGCTCGAGCGCGCCCACCAACTGCGCCAAGCGCACCGATTCATGGCGCAAGGCGTGCGCCTGAAAGACCCCGCCCGCTTTGACCTGCGCGGCCAGCTCGACTGCGCGCAAGACGTCGAGATTGACGTGAACTGCGTGTTTGAAGGCCGCGTGTCCTTGGGTGAGGGCGTGAAAATCGGTGCGAACTGCGTGATCGCCAACTGCACCATTGCGTCGGGTGCGGTGATCCACCCCTTCACCCACATTGACGGCGAACAACTCGGCGTGAGCGTGGGCGAGGGCGCCTTGATCGGCCCGTTTGCCCGCCTGCGCCCTGGCGCGCAACTGGGGCCCGAGGTGCACATCGGCAACTTTGTCGAGGTGAAAAATTCCACCTTGGCCCAGGGCGCCAAAGCCAACCACCTGGCTTACCTGGGTGACGCGACGGTGGGCGAGCGTGTGAACTACGGCGCGGGCAGCATCACCGCCAACTACGACGGCGCCAACAAACACCGCACCGTGATCGAGGCCGATGTGCACATCGGTAGCAACTGCGTGCTGGTGGCCCCGGTCACGATTGGCGCAGGCGGCACCGTGGGCGGCGGCTCCACCATCACCAAGAGCACCGAGCCGGGCAGCTTGAGCGTGGCGCGTGGCAAGCAAATCAGCATCGCCAACTGGGCGCGCCCGGCCAAAAAGCCCAAAGCCTGAACCGGCGCATCGGGTCAGGTGTCTGTGGGCTTATCCGAGGACCGGCCAGGTCGTCGTGAACTTGGCCCGTTTGGTCGCGAAAAAAGCCTTCACATTGCGCACATTGCCATCTTGTGTAAACAGCGCTTGGCTGATGGCCAGGTAGTGCGGCATGTCACGCGCCTGCACCACCAACATGAAGTCCGGCCCGGGTGAGACCCGCCAGCACTGCTGGACCGCATCGTGCGCCACGGCGCTGGCTTCAAAGGCCTCCAGGTGTTCGCTGCCCTGCTTGTCCAAAGACACTTCCACCAAGGCTGTCAGGCCGTGGCCCAGCGTGGTGGCAAGCCGGTCGTTGCTGAGCACGGCCACTTGCCGCTCGACCCAACCGCCCTCGACCAGGCGTTTGACGCGGCGCAGGCAAGTGGGGGGTGAGACATGGACCTTTTCTGCCAGTGCCACATTGCTCAGGCTGGCGTCGCGCTGCAGGCTGTCGAGCAGTTGCAGGTCGATGGCGTCGAGTTCAATTGATTCCATAAAATGAATTTTAATGAAATAAAATTCCATAAATAATTGTTTATGAAATAAAAAATCAAAATCAATTCAAAAATGATCTGATATTTTTGTTTGGGGTGCCTACCATCGTTGCCATTCCCCCTTTTAAGGAGCCCCAGGATGTGTGGCATCGTCGGCGCAGTTTCTTTTCGCAACATCGTTCCCATCTTGGTTCAGGGCCTGCAACGGCTCGAATACCGGGGGTATGACTCCTGTGGTGTGGCGGTGCATGCGGCCAGCCTGAATGGGGGCACGAAAGGGCTGCAGCGCGCTCGCAGTACCTCGCGCGTGGCGGAGTTGATGGACCAGGTGTTGGCCGACCACATGGAAGGCGGCACCGGCATCGCCCATACCCGTTGGGCCACGCACGGTGCACCTGCCGTGCACAATGCGCACCCGCATTTCAGCCATGGCACGGGCGCAGCAGACACCAAGCCCGGCAAAGTGGCGCTGGTGCACAACGGCATCATCGAAAACCACGAAGAACTGCGCGCCGCTCTGCAAGCCAAAGGCTATGTGTTTTTGAGCCAGACCGACACCGAAGTCATTGCCCACCTGGTGGACAGCGTGTACGACGGCGATATTTTTGAAGCCGTCAAGACCGCCATTCGCCAGTTGCACGGCGCTTATGCCATTGCCGTGTTCCACAAAGACGAGCCGCAGCGGGTGATCGGTGCGCGTGCGGGCTCGCCCCTCATCTTGGGCGAAGGGCAGGGTGAAACCTTTTTGGCCAGTGACGCGATGGCCCTCGCCGGCGTGACCGATCAAATCGTCTATTTGGAAGAAGGCGACGTGGTGGACATCCAGCTGGGCAAATACTGGGTGGTGGACCGTGAGCACAAGGCCGTGACCCGCGCCGTGAAAACCGTGCACGCGCACAGCGGCGCGGCCGAACTCGGGCCCTATCGCCACTACATGCAAAAAGAAATTTTCGAGCAGCCACGCGCCATTGCCGACACCCTCGAAGGCGTGGAAGGCATCACGCCCGAGCTGTTTGGCGATGGTGCGTACAGCACCTTCAAGGCGATTGACAACGTGCTGATCCTGGCTTGCGGCACCAGCTACTACAGCGGCTGCGTCGCCAAGTACTGGATCGAGGCGATCGCCAAAGTGCCTTGTCAGGTGGAGATCGCCAGTGAATACCGTTACCGCGAATCGGTGCCCAACCCCCACACGCTGATCGTGACCATCACCCAAAGCGGCGAGACCGCCGACACTTTGGCCGCCTTGCGACACGCGCAAAGCCAGGGTATGGCGCACACCCTCACGATTTGCAACGTGTCCACCAGCGCCATGGTGCGCGAGTGCAAACATGCTTACGTGACCCGCGCCGGGGCCGAGATTGGCGTGGCCTCGACCAAAGCCTTCACCACCCAGCTGGCAGGTTTGTTTTTGCTGACGCTGGCGCTGGCGCAGACCAAGGGCCGCTTGAGCGACGAAGAAGAGGCCGGGCACATCAAAGCCATGCGCCACCTGCCTGCTGCGCTGCAAGCCGTGCTGGCGCTGGAGCCGCAAATCATCGCTTGGTCTCAAGAATTTGCCAGCAAAGAAAATGCCTTGTTCCTAGGCCGGGGCACGCACTACCCCATCGCACTCGAAGGTGCGCTCAAGCTCAAGGAGATCACCTACATCCATGCGGAAGCCTATGCGGCCGGTGAGCTCAAGCATGGCCCACTGGCGCTGGTCACCAGCGCCATGCCCGTGGTGACCGTGGCCCCCAACGACCAGCTGCTGGAAAAGCTCAAAAGCAATATGCAGGAAGTGCGTGCCCGTGGCGGTGTGCTGTATGTGCTGGCCGATGGCGGCACCAAGATCGAGAGCAGCGAAGGGGTGAACGTGATCCGCATGCCCGAGCACTACGGCGTGTTGTCACCCATCTTGCATGTGGTGCCGCTGCAGCTGCTGAGTTACCACACGGCGTGCGCGCGGGGAACGGATGTGGACAAGCCACGCAATTTGGCGAAGTCGGTGACGGTGGAGTAGAGAGTTAAATTGACCAAAGGCGGCTGGATGGATGTGCAAAAAATAGGATGAAGAATGCCAACAGCCTTGTCTTGAGTCGGCTCCCGTAGATGGGTTAGGCGTAATTGATGACAAGATGCCGAATATCTGTCATGTCTTCCATGGCATAGCGCGTGCCCTCACGGCCAAGACCGGATTCCTTCCACCCACCAAAAGGCATATTGTCGATTCGGTAGATGGGTACATCGTTGATCATCAGTCCGCCAACCTCCCAATCTTCAATTGCACGGAATGCATTTTTCAGGTTTTGTGTGAAGAACCCACCTTGTAAACCGTATTTGGAATTGTTGCACCGGGCAATGGCTTCTTCGAATTCATCGTAAACGCTGACGGTCATCACAGGGCCAAAGATTTCTTCAGCTTCCACCTTCATATGCGGCTGAGTATTGCTGAGCACGGTGGGCTGGACAACAGCACGATCACGGCGACCACCTGTCTCAATTTTTGCGCCTTGAGCCACCGCCTCTTCAACCCAGCCTTGAATGCGAATGGCTGAGCCCTCGTCGATCACGGGCCCGATATCGATACCTTCCTCAAGAGGGTCTCCGACCTTGCATTGTTCGATTTTTTCAATCAGTTTTTTCAGAAAGTTATCGTAAACCGATCGCTGCACCAAAATCCGTTGTACGCCAATACAGTACTGTCCCCCATAAACCACGCCGCCCCGAACGCAACGCGCTACAGCCTGGTCTATATCGGCATCCTCTGCCACGATCACGGCCCCATTGCCACCCAGCTCTAGAGCCACCTTCTTTCGGCCGGCGATAGATTTGATGTGCCATCCCACCTTCGCACTTCCTGTAAAACTCACCATGGCGAAGCGTTCATCTTTCACCATGGATTCAGCCAAGGGTACCGAGCAATGACAAACTTCAAGTGCACCATCGGGGAGTCCTGCATCACGAAGCAGCTCTTGGAGTAGAACGGATGTCAAAGGGGTTTGAGGTGCTGGCTTCAAAACCACGCTATTTCCAACGGCCAACGCTGGCGCAACTTTGTGCAACACCAAATTCAAAGGGAAATTGAAAGGTGCAATCGCCAAAATCGGACCAATAGGGAAACGTCGTGCGATGCCAATACGCCGGCGCATGCCAGAAAGCTTGTCGAGATTGAGATCTTGCAGCGCGATTGGTTTGCCGCTGGCGTCAGTTGACTGGTATTCGAAAACACCCGCATCCATATCGAGTGGAACTTCCTCTCCACTGAACCGCCGGGCCTCAGCGGCGGAATTGCTGAGGTTAAAGATGGCTCTGGACACCTCGCCGCGTGCGTCGTAAAGAGGCTTGCCCGCCTCTTGAGCAATCAATTTGGCAAATTCCTCCCGACGAGCTTTGAGTCCCTCTGATGCGCGCATCAGGATGTCTGCCCGAACAAATCGCGGCAACTTTCGCATGACTTGAAAAGCGGCCTGAGAGCGCTGAATTGCTGATTCAATATCCTGACTTTCTGACTCAGGCATCTCGCCAACGATGGCTTGGTTGTAGGGGGAAAAAATCTTGACGGTTTTCATGGAAGCACTCCAAAAGAACAAGGCGAACAGTGCTTGCAATTAGATTCTTAAACCACCAGACAGAGAAGTCAGTCCTCCGCAACCATATGTTGCTCAAACTAGAACAGTCTTGATGCAAGGCATGATTTAGCTGTAAGTCGATTTGGCCGTATCAAGCAGCATGGCTAAAAATTTACGTGCCGCGCCAGAAGGGGTGCGGGACTGCTGAGTGATGATGTCAATACTTGCTGCGGAGCAGATGGCGTCTTTTATAGGGATGGCTGCCAAGGTTTGATTTGAGACCTCCCGTTCGAAAACAATTCGAGGCAAACATGTCAGCATATCCGTTTGAGAGACGAGCTGTTTGATGAGCTGCAGCGAATCAGATTCGAAGGCGATGGTGAGCTCTGACTGAGTCGCATGCATGGTCTGGTCGATGAGCCGACGAATGCCAAATCGACGATTCGGTAATGCGAATTGAAAATTTTTGAGTTGAGAAAAGCTGGTTTCGCCGTCTTGAAAAACGGGATGGCCGGGACGAGCCACCAAGTTCAGGGGTTGGGCAATTCGCGCCCGAAGAATCACATCCTCCCTGGAGGGGCAGTTGAATGCCAAGCCAATTTCAGACTCACCTCGACCCACACGATGAGCGACATCGTTTGAGCCACAAACAACGACTTCAAACTTGATGCCGGGGAAAGAAGCTGAAAAACGGGCAAGAACATCAGGCAAAAAACTGGTGGTTGCACCTTCAATAGTGGCAATTCTTACAGCCCCGTGTCTGAGCTCATCAATGTCTTCAATACGATGTAAAAGTGCTTCAACTCCCCGGTTGCTTTCCTCAACGAACAAGAAAAGCTCGCGGCCAACTTCAGTGAGTTGCATGCCTTTGGCTGTGCGAACGAACAACTTTGCATCTAGAAATTTCTCAAGTTGAGAAATCTGACGGCTCAGAGCGCTGGGTGCGATGTCTTGCAGGTCAGCAGCCACACGCAACGAGCCATTGCGGGCAACATCAGCGAAATATTTGAGGACATGAGGCTGGAGCATCTGTAGCGGCCCTGTTCGCGAAATGAGAACACACGCCTGAACTATATAGGATTCCCGGCTTCGGAAGGTCTGGTTAAACTGATTTTGCAGTCCCTGGTTTCTTGAACGACACAATAGGAGAATGGCATGAAAAACTTGACGATGGATTTACTACGCGCCACGGTGAACCGCGGGCGAAGAGCGGTACCGCTCTGGATGGCTGCAATTGCTGCAGCTTCAGTTTTTGGTCTCCAGGCTGCCCATGCTCAGGAGGTGATTAAATTCGGTGCACCGCTTCCGATCACCGGACCTTTGGCACCCGAGGCATTGAAACAAAAGCAAGGCTATGACCTGTGGGCGAACCAAGTCAATCTTGCCGGAGGTATCAACGTCGCAGGCAAGAAGATGAAAGTCGAGATCGTTTACATCGACTATCAATCCAACACCCCGCGCGCCGTTCAGGCGACCGAGCGCTTGATCACCCAAGACAATGTCCAATTTGTCTTCGCACCGTTTGGATCTGGAGCGGCCAAAGCGGCCAGCACAGTGGCAGAGCGTTATGGTGTGCCCATGATTGCGGCCACTGCTTCTTCCTCACAGGTCTACGACCAAGGCTATAAGTTCTTGTTTGGCACCTTCACTCCCAATGAAACCCTTACAAATCCACTCACAACAATTATTCGGCAGCGTCTTCCGGATGTGAAAAAAGTCGCAATCTTGGCGCGTAACGATCTTTTCCCCTTGGCCATCGCCCAAGAAATGGAAAAGTCTGCCAAAGAACGTGGCTTGGAGGTGGTGTATTTTGAAAAGTTCGCCATCAACACCCTCGATCACTCTTCAGCATTAGCGCAAATCAAGGCGGCAAATCCACAGTGGATCTTTGCCACGGGTTACACGAACGACCTTGTACTTATGCGAAAGCAGATGACAGATCAGCGCATTGAGGCCCCTGTGGTCACGATGATTGCTGCACCGGCCTATCAAGAGTTCATTGACGCCGCTGGCAAGGGAGCTGAAAACATCACCAGTGCCGCTTGGTGGCATCCAGCCGTTCGCTATAAAGGCATCGATATTTTCGGCACAACCGAGAGCTATGTGAAACTTTTCAAAGACACATACAAAGCTGATCCTGATTACGCGAACGCATCAGCTTCTGTATCGGGTGCACTCTTTCAGATTGCCATCGAGAAATCGGGCACGATCAATCGTCAAAAGGTACGAGATGAGCTGGCCAAGATGGATGTCACAACATTCTGGGGCCAAGTGAAATTTGGACCCAATGGCCAAATCACTTCATTGGAGCCACCAGTTTTCCAAATTCAGAATGCTAAGCCGATCGTTGTTCACCCCGCAGGAATCAAGCAGGGTGATTTGAAAATTGGTGTCAAGTAAGTTGGTTCGGTGTGCGTGCTGTGGTGGCAGGTTCTGCCACAGCACTTTCAACTCCATTGATATTGACTAAAGAAAACCCTCAATCATGCTGGCTTTACAAGTTCTAACGAATGGCTTGGTACTGGGATGCCTGTATGCGTGCATCGCTGCAGGCTTCTCGCTGGTATGGGGTGTGCTCAACGTCATCAACATCATGCACGGTGGTTTCATCGTGGCGGGGTCTTACCTGGCATGGCTCGCTTACAGCAGCATGGGCATCGATCCTTGGTTTACGCTTTTAATTGCCGCCCCTTTGTTTTTCGGTATTGGCTATCTGATTCAGCGCGGAATACTGAACCGTGTTATTGCTGCACCAGTTTTGGTCACGCTCACACTCACGTTCGGTATGGATCTGATCCTCAACAACGGGATGCTTCTTGCCTTCAGCGCTGACTATCGGAAACTTATTCTTTCGCCGCCCCTTGGCACATTTTTGCTAGCGGGAATTGTGGTGCCAGTTGACCGATTGCTCGCCATGGTGCTGGCATTGGGTCTGACTTTTGCACTTTATTTAATTTTGCGGCACTCGCGCATCGGGCGCGCCATCATTGCTGTTCGCATGGATCGCGATGCATCTTTGCTGATGGGCGTCGATATCAAAATCATTTATGCAGTTGCCTTTGGGCTTGGAGCAGCCATGGCTGGTTGTGCAGGCGTTCTACTGGCTTTGATTTTTCCTATTTCACCGCTGTCGGCCGGAGCCTACTTGGGCAAAGCCTTTGTTGTCTGCGTCCTAGGTGGTTTAGGAAGTGTTCCTGGTGCGATCTTGGGCGGTCTATTTCTGGGTGTTACTGAGAGCATTGGGGCAGTCGTTTTTGGACCAGAGCATTCGGTGACACTTTCATTTTCATTGTTGATTGTCTTTTTAATTCTTCGTCCTCAAGGAATTTTGGGCAAGAAGGGGTACGAATGAGCCGCAATAGCCTTTGGATAATTGTTGGACTGCTTGGACTGCTGAGCCTTCTGCCCTTGGTGGGAGGCGCTTATGCACTTCGCATTGGCACATTTGCCAGCATGTATGCGATCTTGGCTGTTTCATGGAATGTGATCGGCGGCATGGCGGGCTACCCGTCTTTTGCAACGGCTGCTTTTTTCGGATTTGGTGCTTACGCTGGTGGTGTGATGCTGGCTGGTGGAGCGTCGTTGGCCTTCGCAACGGTCGCTGCTGGGCTCATGACGTTTATTGCAGCATTCTTATTTGGCGTGGTCTTGCTTCGACTCAAGGGCCATTACTTTGCAATTGGAAGCCTTGCTGTGGCCGAAGTCCTGCGAGAGCTCACCAACGCAGCAACGGAGCTCACAGGAGGCGGGATGGGACTGAATATCCCAATGTCGTCGATGGTCAAGAGCGTTGAAGGAGAAGCACAGTTTTTCTTTTATGTCATGTGGTCTCTTCTGATTGTGACCTTGATGGTTGTCATCGTCATTGAAAAATCAAAGTTGGGTTTTGGTCTTCGCTGCATTTGTCAAAACGAGTCTGCAGCGGACATGATTGGCGTGAATTCAACGCTTTATAAAAGCTTGGCTTTTGGCTTCTCAGGCATCTTCGTTGCGATGGCCGGTGTCATTTACGCAGGCTGGGTTCACTACATTGAACCCCCCGATGTTTACGATATTCTTTACTCGGTTAAGCCTATCGTGATGGCCCTGTTGGGAGGCTTGGGGTCGACGCTGGGCGCCGTGATGGGAGCCTTTCTCTTTTTGGGCATTGAAGAGTTTGTCTGGCGCAATCTGCTCAATCTACACACTGGTGTGCTTGGACTTTTAATTGTGGTGTTGCTGCTGTTTCTTCCCAAAGGCCTTGTCTCATTTGGTGGCAGCTGGCTGGGAAAACGACTAATTCGCCAAAATGGAGGCTCACGTGACTGAGCTACTGAAGCTGAACAACTTGAGCCGGCGTTTCGGCGGCCTTCAAGCCCTGGAAAATGTCTCGCTCTCTATTGGAGCCGGCGAAGTTGTGGGCCTGATTGGTCCCAACGGTGCTGGCAAGACAACCTTGGTCAATGTGATTACCGGGGTGCACACGGCAACGGGCGGACAAGTGCTTTACCAAGGTCAAGATATCACTCGCTTCAAGCCCTATGAGACAGCACGAATTGGACTGGCACGAACATTTCAGATTGTTCAGCCTTTTCCGGATCTGACAGTCTTGGACAACGTCACTGCAGCTGCCCTTTTTTCAAGGTCAGGTTTTTCAATTCGCCAGGCGCAGGACTTCGCTCAGGAGCAGCTAGAATTTGTCGGACTTTTCCCTCAAGCCAATCTGCCTGCAGCGAGTTTGACTCTGGCCATGCGTAAACGCCTTGAGTTGGCAAAGACCTTGGCCATGCGCCCCAAATTGCTGTTCCTAGATGAAGTCAATGCGGGCCTGAATTCAGCTGAGGTCGAGCAGGCTATGTCGCTCATTAAGAAGATTGCAGCAACGGGAACAACCATCGTGCTGATTGAGCACCTGATCAAAGTGGTAGTGACTGTTTGCAGCAGGATTGTGGTGCTTCACAACGGTCAGCTGATTTCTGAGGGGGACCCTCGCCAAGTGGTGAATGACCCTAAAGTGGTGGAAGCCTATCTTGGCAAACGTTACTCGCAGGCAGCAAAGGACCACTTAAAGAATGCCGAGGTAAGCCTTGACTGATTTTTTAAAAGTAAGCTCACTCCGGGCCGGTTACGGTGAGATCAATGTTTTGTGGGGCGTTGATTTCACCATCAAAAAGGGAGAGATCACAGCGTTGATCGGCTCAAACGGCGCTGGCAAGTCCACATTGATGCGCACCTTGTCTGGATTGATTGCCCCAACTGAAGGTGAGATCCTGTTTGGTGGCGCATCAATTGGGAAAGAGACTCCAGCTCAGATTTTGGCCCGTGGAATTGCCCATGTGCCTGAAGGACGAAGGCTTTTTGGCGCGATGTCTGTCGAAGAAAACCTGATGATGGGTGCTTATCTTCGAACGCAGTTATCGAGAGCTGAATTGGCCAGAGATCTAGATCGGGTTTATCAGATTTTCCCCAAGCTCTATGAACGACGCAGACAGGCTGCCTCGACCATGTCGGGCGGAGAGCAACAGATGTGTGCCATCGGGCGTGGGCTTATGAGCGCACCGACTTTGCTGATGATCGACGAGCTTTCTTTAGGCTTGGCGCCAGTTCTGATTGAGCAGCTGATAGGCTCATTGATCAAGCTCAATGAAGAGGGTTTGTCGATCTTTGTGGTGGAGCAAGATGTGGTGACAGCTCTTGAGGTTTCTCAGGCTAGCTTGGTCATGGACCAAGGTCGCATTGTTCGCCAAGGTGCAAGTAAAGACCTTCTGGCGGATCCCTCTATTCGTGCTGCATATTTGGGCGAACTCGCCTAGTCGAATCGATATTTGATTCAATAGTTCCACAGCCAATCATTCAATTTTTCAAGTGAGATCAACATGACAGCAACTGTATTTGAGGCAGGTGGTTACCGTTATGCGCCAGGAGTCTCGCAGTATTCTGCAGGCGTCGCTGCGCAACCTGGCTATGCATTGCATCGAGTCCGTTTCACGACGCCTTTGCCCCTTGCGCAGGGTTTTGAACGCATCGAGGCTTATCTACAAGGCATTGGACGCCCAGTTCAAGCCTTCTGTGCATGTGAACTTCGCTCACCCGCACCATTTACCGAACAAGGTTTTCGTGACTTCAATGAGATTTATATTGGCACCCTCAAGCGATGGGGCATTTTTCTAGATGGCGTCAATCCAGTGGCTCGAAGCAATGTTTGTCCTCAGATTGCCCCTCCTGCCGAGCCCAGCCTGCATGCCTTCACTTACACGATGCCTGAAACCGATGCACAACCATCTTTTGTTGTCGCCGGAAGTGCTGAGGCCCCCGAGGGGCATGGCTCGTATCGCGAGGTGACTGTGGCATTGGGTGATTTATCAAATGAAGGTCTTCGCAAAAAAATGACCTTCGTCATCCATGAAATGCAACGTCGAATGCAGCAGCTTGGGTTTGACTGGCCTGATGTTACGGCCACCCAGATATACACTGTCCATGATTTTCACAGCCTGTTGGCGGAGCAATTCAAGGCAACCAAGGCCCTTGGGCATGGTCTTACATGGCACTTCAATCGGCCACCTGTCGTCGATTTAGAGTACGAAATGGATTGTCGCGCTGTGTTTCAAGAACATGTCATAAAAGTCTAACTGTCTACCAATGCAACAGCAAAAGGTCGCACTCTTGGGCTATGGAGCCATAGGCCAAGAAATCATCAAGTCTTGTCGATTGATGCCTTTGGGACCTCAGATTGACACTGTGATTGTGAGGCGTGCAGCTTGTCAAGAAACTGCTCACGCCCTGGGCTCAGGCATTCGGGTCTGTTCTGAACTGCCTGCTGACATCAATTTACTTATAGAGTGCGCCGGACATGAGGCAGTTAGAACCACTGTGCTTGATGCATTGCGCTCGGGTGTTGAGTCGGCAATCGTTTCCTCTGGCGCGCTTCATGACGCTCAATTGACACAGGATTTAGAACAAGCGGCCATCGAAGGCCGGACACGTTTGCATATTTTGTCTGGCGCCATTGGCGGGATTGACGCCTTAGCCGCTGCGCAACGATTGGGCTTGGATTCGGTTGTCTATAGGGGTCGAAAGCCCCCGAACGCATGGAAAGGTACCGCTGCAGAAAACAGCATCGACCTCACCACCTTGCACGGGCCTGTTACTTTTTTTTCTGGCAGCGCCAGGCTGGCTGTGGCCACATTTCCAAAGAATGCCAATGTGGCAGCCACCGTCTCATTGGCTGGCATCGGGTTTGATCGCACGCAAGTGCAGCTGATTGCGGACCCTGACATGACTGAAAACACACATGAGTTTCATGCCAAGGGTGTATTTGGCGAGATGCAGATTCGTATGTCGATCAAACCGCTGGCCAAGAATCCTAAAACATCAGCCCTGACTGTTTGGTCAGCCATCCGTTTTCTTCAGTCGAAAAGCCTAGGGCTGATCATTTAATTCCTCAGAAATCGCCGCTATCGTTCCGCAGAGGCACAAATGCGGCTTACCGGCTGTGGCCTTCCTTGCCGCAGTTTGGGAAAACCACTTTGGCGCGTCCTCTAGCGGCCCATTGACCCCAAGGCGCGGTGTACCTCAATCTGGAGCTGACCTCGACTGCCGTCACCAGCAAGACCCCCAAACCTAGTTGCGGGCTCAAGCCTCCAAGCTCGTCGTCATCGATGAAATCCACCGAGTGTCGGAACTTGTTTCCGTCTTGCGCAGACCGATCGATGAAAGGCTTGTCACCTGGCAACGTTTCGGTCATTCTTCATTCAGGGGCACCAACAATTCCCCGTTCATCTCAGCGACTTCGTAAATCGTTCAAAGCTTTTTCCGCCAGATCCAGCCTGACTTTTCCGGCCTGAATCAGTGCTTGGGCAACATGATCGATCTCCTCGCCAACGGCTCCGGCCATCATTGCAATGTTCTGGGCATGCAGTGCCATGTGGCCTTTTTGGATGCCGGTAGTTGCCAGTGCCTTGAGCGCAGAAAAATTTTGCGCCAGACCGACTGCCGCGATCACACGGGCCAGTTGTTCGGCGGAAGCAACCCCCAAAATTTTGAGTGCAATCCGAGCCGTTGGATGCAATTTGGTGGCCCCACCGACCAAACCAACGGCCATCGGGACTTCAAGGCTACCAGCCAGATCACCTTCGGCAGTGACCTCCCAACGGGTCAGACTTCCGTAATGTCCCTTTCGGGCGGCATACGCATGAGCGCCTGCTTCTACCGCTCGGGTGTCGTTTCCCGTCGCCAAAACAACAGCACTGATGCCATTCATGATGCCCTTGTTATGCGTTGCGGCACGGTATGGGTCGGCGTCTGCAAAGTGGTAGGCCGAAATCATGCCATCACGAACAGATTCACCGCCAATGTCTTGTGTCCGCCAGATGCAGCGAGCCCTTGCCAGACGACGATCTGCCAAATTGGAAAGGATACGCAAATTGGTTTGGCCGCCGGTCCACTCCGAAATACGCGGTGCAATCGCCTCGGCCATGGTGTTGACTGCATTTGCACCCATGGCATCGCGGGTATCAACGATCAGATGGGTAATCACCATGGGGCCGCTTTGCGTCTTTAAGACGCGAACTTCAAGGTCTCGGAACCCCCCGCCTAAATTGACCAAAATAGGGTCACATTCATTGCATAAATTTTCAACTTCAGCCTTGCGCTCAAGGATCCTGATGCGCGCATGCTCAGGGTCGCGGACCCCAACCAACTGGATTTGGGCAATCATCAGCGTGCCTGACATGGATGTCACGAAACCACCGTTGTCGTAGCACTGGCGGGCTGCATTGCAGACCGCTGCCACCACAGAAGATTCTTCGGACGCCATGGGGACTAGCCAGTCGAGCCCATCGATTCGCATGTTGGTGGCGATGCCGAGAGGGATATTCATGGTCCCCACGACGTTTTCGATCAGGTGGTCCGCCATGTCCGACGGCAGATTCCCCGTATTCAAGAGATGCGCCTGCTCATCCAGGCTGAGACCAGCGAATTCGGCAACTGCCTTGACGCGCTGATCAACGGCCAGTTTGTGAAATCCACCAATCCGGCTGCTGCGAATATTCGTTTTCATGTTTTTGGACTTTCCATTAACGTGAGGTCATTAGTCGAGGAAGAAATGTCACGAGATCTGGCCATGCAGCGCAAATCAATAAACCGATGAACTGTAGGATAAAAAAGGGAATGATCCCCCTGTAAACCATGCCCATGCCGATGTGCGCAGGCAAAGTTCCCTTGATATAAAACAACGTGTAGCCAAACGGTGGACTGATGTAACCCATCTGGATGGTGATGGCATACAACACTCCGAACCAAAGTTCATCAAAGCCAAGCAAGCGCACGATCGGCAAGAAAACCGGCACCGTCAACAAAATGATCCCGAGCTCGTCAAGCACCGTACCCAGAAAAATCAGGATGAGCATCATCGCGCCAAGAATCAACCAACGGTCAACGTCCAGGCCCTTGATGAATTCGAGCAACGTATCTGCTCCACCGAGCCCCGTAAAAATAGCCACATAGGCTTTGGCGCCCAGGGTGATCCACAAGATCATGGATGTGGCTTTGAGGGTGTCAACGCCAGACACCTTGAGCATCCCCATATTGAGACGCCCTTTGATCGCTGCGGGAATCATGGCGCCAGCAACGCCCACTGCGGCCGATTCGGTTGGTGTAGCAACTCCGAAGAAGATGGATCCAAGGATCATCAAGATCAGCATGGACGGATACACCAGTGTCTTCAACGCGCGCAGTTTGTCAGACCATGGCGCAGCAACAAAACCTTCCTCCAAGGGAACCCACTCAGGCCGTAGCCAACCGATCACAACGATGTAAATAATGTAAAGAGTCGCAAGAATGAGTCCTGGAACGATGCCGGCAATGAGCATCTGACCAATAGAAATCTGTGCTGTGACCGCATACACAATGGTCAGCACCGATGGGGGAATAAGGATGCCCAGCGTTCCTGATGCGCAGATCGTGCCCAGTGCCAACTCCGGCTTATAGCCTCGGCGCAGCATTTCCGGCAAGGCCAAAATGCCCATCGCAGTCACGGCGGCCCCCACCACGCCAGTCATCGCAGCCATCACGACACAGATGATGACGGTGCCAATGGCCAACCCACCGCGGACACGACCGAACCACAGAGCCATGGCCTTGTAGAGGTCTTCGATCACGCCGGAGCGCTGAAGTATGCAGGCCATCAAGATGAACAAGGGGATCGCCAGCAAAGCCTCCGACTTCATCGTGTCAAAAATCTGCAAGATCAACACGATGACCGCATTGGTCTCCCAAAGCGTGACCGTAAACAGCAATGACAGTCCACCCAACACAAAGGCAATGGGCAGCCCTGTCAGCATGAACAGGGTCAACCCGCCAAACATCAGCAGCAGTATTTCGTTCGGACTCACAGCGCCGCTCCCTCAGCGACACCGTTATCACCACCGGCATCAGAGTGTTCGAACAAGACACAAAGCCACTCGACCATGGCCTGCAGCATCATCAGCGCCAAGGCCAGAGGCACTGTGACTTTGACTGGCCAGATGGGCGGGTTCCAGGCAGAAAAGCTGGTTTCCTTGTAATTCCAGGCACTCCAAGCAGCAGGAACACTGAAGTAAAGCAAGATCGCACAAAACAACACGATCACTGGGTAATTGACCAAATCCATTCTCCGTTGCCAGATGGGGTTCAAACGCTGGCGAACCAGGTCAAGGGCCACATGCCCCTTGAGATGCAAAAGGTATGGTCCACCCAATAAAAAATAGGGCCCAAACAAAAGCACCGCCAACTCCATCCCCCACACCGTGGGCGCATTGAAGAGGTATCGGGCAATGACCTCGTAGAGCATGACAGGCACCACCACCGCCATCAACCAAACAGTCACCATGAAAATCCAATGGTTGACTCGGGTGACGGCGGATGTGGCGGTCCACAGTAATTTGGGCATAGCTGGTCCCCAGCAATTTGGATGAGAGCGAGCAGGCACCGGCCAAAGATGCCTGCTGCACTGCGCAATCAGGTCATCAGACCCAACTCTTTCATGAAGGCGATCTGGCTATCCAATATCTTGGTCGCCAGTGGATCGCCTTTGGTGGCTGTACGCCAAGCTGCCATCGCCTTGGGTCGTGCAGCCAGCACGTCGGCCGGGTTGAAGCGAATGATCTCGCATCCCTTGGCGGCGTATTTGGCAAGCACTGTTGCATCATTGACCAAGATGTTCTGACGCAATGCGGCGGAGACCTCTCTTGCAGCGACAGCCAGCGCAGCCTTGAACTCAGGTGGCAACCTGTCATGAGCCGCACGATTGGCCACATAAGCGGTGGCGGTGGTGGGTTGGTGGAAACCTGGCACCACCACATACTTGGCCACTTCTGCAAGTCCTGCCTCAAAGTTGGCAGTCAAGTCACCCCGATCGGCCATATCGATCACGCCCTTGTCCAGTGCTGAATAAACCTCACCCGTTGGCAAAGGGGTCACCGAAACGCCCAAGGCTCCCATGACCGCTGAAGCCAGGCCAACGAAGCGCCCCTTTTTGCCTGCCAAGTCAGAGATCTTGCGGATCGGCACTTTAGAGTGCAAAGGCTCTTGACCATAAACGGTCGGGGCAATGTAGTGCAGGCCTGCAGGCGCATAAGCCTGTCGAACCAAATCAAGGCCGCCTTTTTCATAAAACCAGGCCTCGTAGTCGTCGCTTTCTGAAAAGCCAAACGGGATCGTACTGGTGAACGCAAAGGCAGGAATCTTGCCTGCCTCATACCCGTCAAAGGTTTTCATCAATTCAAACGCGCCACCCCTGACTGCATCGAAGGCCTGCGCGGCAGGCACGATTTGTCCCGCAGCAAACAGATTGATCTTGAAACGTCCGCCCGTCAACTCGGCCACTCTCGCGACAAACCGCTCTTCGAATTTTTGAGGCGTGGTACCACCATCCCAAAGAGCCTGCATTCGCCACGTCACGCTGGCACCTTGAGCATGCACTGCCAGAGGCGCTGTCACAGCGGCGGCGGTTGCGCCTGCCAGGGCGGTTTTGAGAATGTTGCGACGCGCGATGGGAAGTTTCGACATGTTTTTGTCTCCTGTTGGTCATGAAGTCGTGTACCGCTTAAACAAACCACGGCACTTGCATTTCGCCTAAAAGCTGAACTACAACTGCTAGAGCGATGATGAAAGTTTATGGACAAGTCATCGATTTATTGGATACAGTTTGGGAACACATTTAAAAACTGTTTCTATTTATTGATGGAAACAGTTAAACCCAAATACCAGCCTGCCATGTCATCGATTAACGCCACAAAGACCAAGACCGACGAGCTGACACATCGGCTGATCATGGAAATAGAAAAGGGGTTGTACGCACCGGGCTCGAAGCTGCGCTCGGTGCGTGATGCCGCGAACAAGGAAGCTGTGGGCATCAACACCGTCCTCGAAGCCTATAACCGCCTGTCTGCCCGTGGATACGTCGAAGCGCGGCCTGGATCGGGTTTCTACATCCGTCACGGCCCATCAACGTGGACTCAAGCGCCGGCACCGCATGTCTCCGCGGCCATTGATGTGGTGTCCTTGCTGCGTGAGCAATTGGAACAACACTACGAAGTGCGGGTAGGCGATGGCAGGCCACCCGCATCTTGGATCGAGGACTCGGAAATTGGCAGGCAGTTGCGGCGGTCACGTGCGGGTGAACCCGATGATATTGGGCATGGCTATGGCACACCGTGGGGCTACCAACCCCTGCGAGAAACCATTGCACGGCTTTTGGCCGAGCGCGGCATACAAAGCGATAGTCGGCAAATTTTGCTGACCCAAGGCGCCAACCATGCGCTCGATCTGATCATTCGCCATCTTCTGAGTCCTGGAGATAAGGTCTTAGTCGACTCTCCCGGCTATTACCCACTCTTCGGAAAACTGAAACTGGCCAAAGTGGAGATGCTGGGCATTCCTCGTCTTGAAGACGGTCCGGATCTGGCGGTCCTGCAAGAGTTGCTCAAAAACGAACGTCCACGCTTATTTTTCACGCAATCATTGGCACACAACCCAACGGGCAACTCCATCAGTCTGTCTAAGGCGCACAAGTTGCTTCAGTTGGCAGCAGAACATGGCTGCCTGGTTGTCGAGGATGATCCGTTCGCAGATCTGCACCCACCCACAGCGCCTCGCCTTGCTGCGCTCGACCAACTCGAGCGTGTCATCTATGTCAGCAGCTTTTCAAAAACACTGTCGGCGGGACTTCGTGTTGGTTATGTTGCTGGTGCAGCGCATCTGATTTCGGATCTGTGCGATCTGAAGATGCTCACCATGGTGAGCACCTCAGATTATGTTGAGCGAGTGGTCTTTCAGATGGTGACGGCGGGACATTACCGCCGGCATGTTCAAAAACTCAAAAATCGCCTACAAGAACTGCACCCAGCGGCAGTCAAGTCTTTGCGCCGGGCTGGCGCAACGGTTCGTTCGTCCGACCCAGGCGGCTATTACATCTGGCTGGAGTTGCCCCAAAATGTTGACGAGCTGTCATTGATTCAGAATGCTGCTGCAGCTGGAATTTTTCTCGCTCCTGGATCCGTTTTTTACCCAACACGCGCGACACACTTGCCGGCACTGAGGATCAATGTCGCCTATGCCAGCGATCCGAAGTTTTTGAGGTTTATCGAGAATGCAATGCGTCAATTTGATCGTGGGTAAGTCGCCTTGACCCTGTAACACAGCCCGTCGGTCTTTTTGATTCACTGCTCGTTTTGACCTGAACAGCTTGCTGTGCGCGCCATTGATCTTGGCTGCGTGATGGCTAAACGAGCAGTCTCCACGTGGTACGAGAGTCGACCACGCCGAGATGCGCTTGTATTCGCCTGAGGTCCGATGTTGGGCTGGACGCATGTTGTCCGAACCACGTTGCAAAGCATCGCCTCGTTAGAATGACGCCTCTTCACACGGCCTCTTCTTATCAGTGACCTCTTCTCCCGATGCCCCGATTTGGGTGCACGCTTCAGCCTTGCACGGCAAAGGCGTGTTCGCGACGCGCCACATCGCGGCAGGTGAAACGGTCATCGAGTATATGGGCGAGGTCATCACCATGGCCGAGGCAATTGCCCGCCACCCGCACGATGTGGCCAACCCCGACCACACCTTTTATTTCCATCTGGACGATGGCCGGGTGATCGATGCGCTCAATGGTGGCAACGCCTCCAAGTGGATCAACCATTCATGCCGTCCCAATTGCGTGCCTGACGAGGTGAATGGCCGCATCTTCATTCAGACGCGCAGAAATGTGTTCCAGGGTGAAGAGTTGACCTTTGACTATGGCCTGTTCAGCGACGAGCCCATGAGCGAAACCCTGAAGGCCCGCTATGCATGCCGCTGCGGGGCCAAAAAGTGCCGTGGCACGATGTTGGCGCTCCGTGAGATGGCCGCAGGTGTCGATGGCCGCTAGTGCCACGGCCTGAGGCATGTCAGTGGTCGCGTGGGCGCATGAGCCAGCTGACCAAGGTCACTGCCACCGCGCCCACACCCGCGGCAATGAACACGGATTTGAAGGGGGCACGCTGGATACAGTGTTCGGCTGTGGATGTGGCTTGATGCGTTTTTTGTGCCAACAATTTGCGGGTCTCGATGGCCGTATCCCGGCTGTGGTGTGCCATGTCGCTGATGCTGTCCGAGAGTCTCTCGGCCAGCCGTTCGAAGGCGGGTTTGGCCTCGTGTGCTGCTTCTTGCACACTGGCCGAAACGTCAGCGGCTGCTGAGGCCAGTTTGTCGATGGTGGCTTGAGGGTCTTTCATGTCCAATCGCTTTCCAAGTGGTTGAAGAACAAGCCTTCACCCTAAATGCGGTGGACGCGTTTGTCTGTGATCTGACACACCCGGCTTAAGGTTCTGAGGCTTGTTGGCGTTTGATCTCACGCAGCATGAAAAGGTAAAGGCTCTCCACCTTGTCACGGGCCCAAGGTGTTTTGCGCAGAAACTTCAGGCTCGAGCCCACGCTCGGGTCGTGTGTGAAACAGCGAATCGGAATGCGTACGCCCAATTCTGCCCAGCCGTAATGGTCTGCCAATTGGGTGACGAGGGTCTCCAGGGTCAGGCCATGCAGTGGGTTGCGTGGTTGAGGGGTGTCATGGGGTGGGGCTTGCATGGCCTGATTGTCTCTTGGTTTGTGCAGGGTGTTGCAGCGCACAAAAGGCGGTGCATCTGACGCCTAGATTGGGCAATGACCCCGGCAGACATTTTGGCTGCTGGCCCTTCACGGAGAAATGGACATGCATCCTGCAACGCCGGGACCTCGGTGCGCCAGGATCCTTCCCGTTTTACGCCATGGCTTTGGCACACCACATCGGCTGCGCAAAGCCTCATCGGTCAAATCGCCCAATGGTCATTTTGCGCGCTGCACCACAGCCCTGCGCAACGCTTGGCCAGCTGGCTGCTGCATGGCTTGGCGCAGTCACCCAAAACCGAATTGTTGTTGAGCGTGCAAGCCCTGCCGCTGGTCATGCAGCAATGGCTGTCCTCGTCATACGCTGTCGAGGCGCAGGCCATCCATGAACCAGGCTACACCGTGAAAGATGGCTGCTTGCGCACCACCGCCAAGGCGCAACTTTTGGCACAGGCGTGCTCGTGCCATGCCACCATAGCCAACTCGAATTCAGCACTCTGTTGAGTTCAGGGCGGTCAAGCCGGGTTGAGTCGGGCCGTGATCTGCCGCGCCAAAGACTCGGCCACCTTGATGCCGTCCACTCCCGCTGACAAGATGCCACCCGCGTAACTGGCGCCTTCGCCTGCCGGGTACAGCCCGCGCGTGTTGCTGCTTTGGTGGTCTTCGCCACGGGGAATGCGCAAGGGCGAAGAGGTACGCGTTTCCACCCCGGTCATCACCGCGTCCGCCATGTCGTAGCCTTTGATCTTGCGGCCAAACACCGGCAAGGCTTCGCGCATGGCGGCCACGGCGTAGTCGGGCAGCACATCGGCCAGATCGACCAGTTTCACGCCCGGTTTGTAAGACGGCTGCACGCTGCCCCAAGTGCTGGAGGCACGCTGCGCCAAAAAATCACCCACCAACTGGCCAGGGGCTTCGTAGTTGCTCCCCCCCACTTCAAAGGCGCGCGTTTCCAATTGGCGCTGCAGCACGATGCCGGCCAGCGGATGGGCTTGGGGTGGCTGCTGTGCGGCCAGGGCCGCAGCCTCTTGCGCCAGCTGAGTGCCGTCAGTCTCGCCAAAGGCGGCTTGCCAGGCGGCTGTGTCCAGCGGGTAGTCGGGTGGGTCGATGGCCACCACCATGCCGGCGTTGGCGTTGCGTTCGTTGCGCGAGTACTGGCTCATGCCATTGGTGACCACGCGCCCTGGCTCGCTGGTGGCGGCCACCACCGTGCCGCCGGGGCACATGCAAAAGCTGTAGACGGCGCGGCCGTTTTGCGCGTGGTGCACCAGCTTGTAATCGGCTGCCCCCAACAGCGGGTGGCCTGCGTGGCGGCCCCAGCGGGCTTGGTCGATCACGCTTTGCGGGTGTTCAATGCGCACGCCAATCGAAAACGCCTTGGCCTGCATGGCCACACCTCGGCGGTGCAGCATGACAAAGGTGTCGCGTGAGCTGTGCCCCAAGGCCATGACGGCATGGCGGGTGGGCAAGGTGTGGCTGTGGCCGGTGCGCAGGTCCTGCACCTGCAGGCCTGTGACTTGCTGGCCGCTGGCCGTGGGTGAGAGCAACACGTCGCTCACGCGCTGCTCAAAGCGGATCTCACCGCCCAGCGCGATGATGTGCTCGCGGATGTGTTCGACCACCTTGACCAGTTTGAAGGTGCCGATGTGCGGGTGCGCCGCATACAAGATGTCGGCAGGCGCCCCAGCCAGCACGAACTCGTCCATCACCTTGCGGCCCAGATGCCGAGGGTCTTTGATTTGGCTGTAGAGCTTGCCGTCACTGAAGGTGCCTGCGCCGCCTTCGCCAAACTGCACATTGCTTTCTGGGTTGAGTACCTTTTTGCGCCACAGGCCCCAAGTGTCTTTGGTGCGCTCTCGCACAGGTTTGCCGCGCTCCAGCACGATCGGCCGAAAGCCCATTTGCGCCAGTGCCAGAGCCGCGAACATGCCGCATGGCCCAAACCCCACCACCACCGGGCGTTCGCCCGCTTGGGCACCAAAGCCCTCGGGCGCACGGCAGGGCGGGTGCCAAGCCATGTCGGGGGTGGGCTGGATGTGGGGGTTGTTTTCAAACTGTTGCAGCAAGCGGTTTTCCGTCAGCGCATCGGCCAGCGACAAGTCCACGATGTAGACCGCCAGCAAGTCGGCCTTGCGGGCGTCAAAGCTGCGCTTGAAAACGGTCAGTTGGCCGATGTCGGCGGCCTGGATGCCCAGCGCTTGGGCGGCCAGTTGGCGCAAGGCCGCTTCCGGGTGGGGAGTGGGCAGCCGGTCTTCGTCGGTTTCGGACGGCGCATCGGCGGCGCGGCGCGATTCAATCGGCAGCGCCGAAAGGGGGAGTTTGAGTTCTGAAATCCGGATCATGGCAACCTCTGTGGCTTGTGGTTATCAAGCAAGAAGCGGAGATTATCCCTGCACTTGATCCGGGGTCCATCTGCGAGGGGCCTGGATCCTGGAGTAAGTCCGGGATGAGCTGTTGAAGTGGGAGGATTCAAGTGGTGGGGGCATCCAGGCGGCCGGTGTGGCGGCCACCCAGATCTGGGCCCGTCACCTGCGATCAGGCGATAATCAACAGGTGAAGCACGCCAGACCGTCGCTGGTGTAATCTCCGAAAGGAGGCACTGGAGGAACGTCCGGACTGCACAGGACAGCGTAGGAGGTAACACCTCTCCACCGTGAGGTGAGGATCAGAGCAACAGAGACGAGCCGATTGAGTTCGGGTGAAACGGGCAATCTCTACGCGCAGCAATACCAAGTAGGCCTTCCTGAAGGGGCGCGGTTCGCCGCTCTCCTTCTCCCTGTGGTTCCGCGGGGTGAGTTGGCGGGTAGGTAGCACCGAGCCGGGTGGGCAACCCCCGGCCCAGAGTAATGGCGGTCACGCAGCGGGCAACCGCTGTGCACAGAATCCGGCTTATCGGCGGGCTTCACACTTTTTCTAGCCCGTGGGGCTGCAGTTGCAGCCTCCCACAGCACTCGCGTTCAGGCAATAAAAAACCCGCCGAAGCGGGTTTTTTGGGGGTGGGAGGCTCAGGTTCAGCCACGTGAAGGCATCAGGGTGCCCGCCAAGGCAAACACCGAATTGGGCGCGGTGATCTTCAAAGCACTTTTGGGCTTGGCAAACACGCCGCGCTTGACGGCAGGCTGCGGAGCAGGCTCCACAGTGACGCCTTTGGTGCGTTGCTCAGCCACCAATTGGCGCAGGCTGATGGATTGCAGGTGCGTCAGCATTTTTTCATTCAGGCTGGCCCACAGCTCGCTGTTCATCCAGCTGCCATCGGCACCTGCTTCGTCGTCCGATGGCGCATCCACAGCACCCACAATGTCGGCCATGGTGATCTTTTCGGCATTGCGCGACAGCGAATAACCGCCGCCGGGGCCGCGGGTGCTTTCGACCAGGCCTTGCTGGCGCAGCTTGCTGAACAGCTGTTCCAGATAGGACAGCGAAATCTGGTGGCGAACGCTGATGGCGGCGAGCGACACGGGACCGCGGTCTTCGCGCAGTGCAACGTCGATCATGGCGGTCACGGCAAATCGGCTTTTGGTGCTCAAACGCATGGTGTGCTCCTTAATTCGTTGGACAAGCCCTCATGGGCATCGCCCCGGTCACGGGGTGCGGGGTACGCAAATGTGACTGAATGGTAATTTTCTCAGACTCTTGACACAAATGGGGATTGCCCGTTGGATTTCAAGGGTAAATCCTGTGTATTTTTGTCGGAAATCAACTAGAAGCGCTCGTAACCCTCGAGTTGTCGCCACTGTCCAGCTTCCAGCGGGGCCAGGCCGAGGCGGCCCACCCGTTGGCGGCGCAAGTCCTGCAGTGGGCATTGTTCGTCCAGCCAGCGGCCCAACTCCAGGCCGTCGATGTCTTTGCCCGCGATGCGCAGCACGGTGACGGTGTCGGTTTGCCGGTTGATGCTGGCGCGAATACCCGGCCCGCTCAGGGCCTTGATCAGGCCCTCGGGCACTTGGCCGTCCACGGTGGCCATCCATTCCTGCTCCATCGGGCTGCGGCGGTCTTCCAGGTGGCGCAGCACACCCACATCGTCCGTGAAAATGCACAAGCCGCTGGCCGGTTTGGCCAATTGCAGGGGCATTTGCATTTTGGCCAAGCGCTCAGGGCCCCAAATGCCGGGCTGGGGGGCTTTGAGGCCCACGGTGTCTTGCAGCCAGGCCAGGTTGGCCACCCGGTGCGCGGGTTTGAACAGCACCAGGGTCATGGGGGCCAACGCGGCCATCGAGACCAAGCGGTTCACCTGCACGGCTTGTTCTTCACGCACTCGCCGGGCCGGGTCGGTGACGACTTGGCCCCCCACTTGCACGCCACCGGCGACGATCAGGGCTTCGGCTTCGCGGCGCGAGCAGTTTTGCTCGGCGGCCACGCGTTTGGCCAAGCGTATGCCTTCTTCAGAGGAAATCATCCATGCTTTCAAAAAATCTCAAAGCGAATCAAGACAGGGCTTGTTCGCGGATGTGGTCCACATGCGCTTGCAGTGAGCGTGCGGCCAACGGCCACAGGCGCGGCGGCACATCGTCGTAGGCTTTTTCCACCCATTCCTGCAAGCTGCCATGGGGCAGAGCCTGCATCGCGGCGGCGATTTTGGCTTCGCGCTTCAAGCGGTGCGCTTTCAGGTGCGTGATGGCTTGGTGGGCAAAGCCCAGCACATGGCCGTGCGCTGGCAAGATGAACTCGATGTTGCCGCCCTTGCAGGCCGCGGCCAGTTTGTCCAGCGAATCCAAATAGTCGCCCATGTGGCCGTCGGGCGGGTCGATCACGGTGGTACTGCCGTTGAGCACATGGTCGCCTGAAAACAGCAAGCCATCTTCTTCGAGCACCAGGCACAGGTGGTTGGCCGCGTGGCCGGGGGTGTGCAACACGCGCAGGGTGTGGGTGATTTCACCGCACACCCCAATGCCTTGCAGCACCAATTTTTCGCCATCGGCCAGCTCGCGCTCGGGTGTGAATCGGCTGTTGGCGCGGGCGGTCGGCTTCGAGGCCAGGCCCAGGATGGGCGGCTTGTGGGTGCACAGCGCCTGCAGTGGCGCCGCACCGGGGGAGTGGTCCGGGTGCGAGTGGGTACACACAATGGCTTTGATTTGACCACCTGCGGCACGCCACAGGCGCTGCAGGTGCTCGTCGTCCGCCGGGCCGGGGTCCACAGCGATGTAGCCGGTGTTGGGGTCGCCCACCAAATAACTGTTGGTGCCGGGGCCGGTCATCACGCCGGGGTTGGGGGCCGTGAGGCGCTGCACGTTTTGGAGCAGCGAGACGGGCTGGTCGGTTTTCCAGTCGAGGTGGTGGTGGATTTGCCCATCGGGCGAGACCAGGGCCAGTTCGCCAAACGGGGCTTCGTGCTCCATGTAACGCGCTTCGTTGCCCGCGAGCCACCCGGCGCGGGGGCAGCTGGTCCACAGCGGCTCGTCGTTGATGGCGCAGGCCTGCAGCAGAGCGTCGACGCTGGCAAAGGCTTTGAGGCGCTCCAGCGTGCGGATGGTCGGGTAGACCATGAAGAAATCCCCCGCTTCGTGGCGGTTCAGGGCGTCAGCCGGGCGCACCCAGACGGGCTCGAACTGCTCGGACTCGTCGGCCACCGGGGTCTGGCCTTCGGGCATGCGGGCCACCAGAAATGGGACGTCAAAGCGGCGCGGCAGGTCGCGGTCGGTGATCCAGTGGGCCAGCACAAAGACCTGTTCGGCCGCCAGCGTCAGACCCCGCGCCTGGCATTGGGCGGCAAAAGGGGCTTGGCGGTCGATGGCGGCGATGTCACTGGGGTCTGCCCAGCGTCCATCGGCATGTCGGGCGAACAAGATGCCCAGCTCTTCAAAGCTCTCGCGGATGGCCGCGATGGCCTGCGTCAGGTGCAGGTCGCTTTGCGTGGGACGACGCTGCGCCATGCCGTGCGCCTGGGCATCGGCGGCGTCGATGCCGCCGCCCGGAAACACATAGGCGCCGGGCGCGAAACTGGCCGTCATGGAGCGGCGGGTCATCAGCACTTCGATGCCTTGCGGCCCGTCGCGCAGCAGCAGCACGGTCGCGGCTGGGCGCAGGGGCGCGGGTTCACGTTGGGGGTAGAGGAGTTGGGAGGTGCGGGCCATGCCCCATTATCGGGGGACTTCAGGACTCTGCCGGTGTGGCCCAAAGGCGATAATCACGGCCATGCACATCCGCTTTACCAAGATGCAAGGGGCCGGCAACGACTTTGTCGTGCTCGACGAGACGCAAGCCCGTTTGGGCCTGAACTCGGCCCAGTACCGCTTCCTGGCCGACCGCCACTTTGGCGTGGGGGCCGACCAGATCTTGTCCGTGCGGCCATCGCCCGCGCCCGGCCTGGACTTTGAATACGTGATCCACAACGCCGATGGCGGCGAGGTGGAGCACTGCGGCAATGGGGCCCGTTGCTTTGTGCGCTACGTGCGCGACAAGGGCCTCACCGACAAAAGCACCGTGCGCGTGAAGGTGCAGCAAGGCGAGATTGAGCTCACCATGAACCCCGACGGCCGTGTCACCGTGAACATGGGGGCCCCTGTCTTTGATTGGGAGCGTGTGCCCTTCAACCCCATCGGCCTCATCAGCGACCAAGTCAATGGCTGGCCAGTGTTCGATTTGGCTCTGGGCGAGCAGGGCATTGCGCGCGTGGGTGTGGTGTCCATGGGCAACCCCCATGCGGTGCAGCGCGTGGACAACATTGCAACTTTTCCGGTGCTGGTCCAGGGGCCGCTGATTGAAAACCACCCGGCTTTCCCCAAACGCGTGAACGCAGGCTTCATGCAAATCGTCTCGCGCAGCCAGATCAAATTGCGCGTGTTCGAGCGCGGCTCGGGGGAGACCCTGGCCTGCGGGACGGGCGCGTGCGCGGCGGTGGTCGCGGGCATTCGCCAGGGCTGGCTGGACGCTTGTGTGGATGTCCAAACCCACGGCGGTGTGCTGACCATCGAGTGGGCCGGCCAGGCCGACAGCCCGGTGCGGATGACCGGTCCAGCCACTTCTGTTTTTGAGGGCAGCATCGATGTGCCCGACACCCTTTGAATTTCTGGAGCTTCCCCATGACGACGCCTGAACCCATGAGCCCGATCACCGAAGACGACATCGCCGATTATTTGTTGAACACACCGGACTTTTTCGAGCGACACGCCTCGCTTTTGGCCACAGTGCAGCTGACGCACCCGCAAAGTCACCGCGCGGTGGGCTTGCAAGAGCGCCAAGCGCAAATGCTGCGCGACAAGATCAAGGGCCTGGAACACCGCATCATGGACATGATCCGGCACGGCAACGAAAACATGATCCTCACCGACAAGCTGCACCGCTGGTCGTGCGAGCTGTTGGTGACACCGCAGGACCAACTGGTCGCGTCGGCGGTGGACAACATCCGCGAACTGTTTCAGGTGCCGCAAGTGGCTTTGCGCTTGTGGTCGCTGCAGGACGAACATGCGCAGGCGGCCTATGCGCAGGGCGTGACCGAGGCGGTGCAGGTATTGGCCACCTCACTGAGCACGCCTTTCGTCGGACCGAACTCGGGTTATGAAGCCGTGCAGTGGCTGGACGTGCCGACACAGGCGGCTTCTTTGGCGCTGCTCGCTTTGCGTCCAGCACCGGGACAGCCCGCTTTCGGTTTGTTGGTGCTGGCGTCTCCTGACGCCCAACGCTTCAATAGCCAGATGGGCACCGACCTGCTGGAGCGCTTGGCCGAGCTGGCGGGCGCGGCCTTGTCGGTCCTGCAAAATCAACAGGCCTGAACCATGTCGGACGCCGCGGCCACCGACCCGCTGGTGTCCCGCTATCTGGACCATGTGCGTTTTGAAAAGCGCCTGGCCGAGCGCACCTGCACCCTTTACCAACTTGATTTGACGCGTTTGGCCGAAATGGCTGCGGCGTCCCAAGTGCCCTTGCTGCAGGTGCAAAGCGGTCATTTGCGCCGTTGGGTGGCACAAATGCACAGCGCCGGCCGCAGCGGGCGCGGCATTGCACTCATCTTGTCGGGCTGGCGCGGGTTTTACACCTGGCTGGGGCGCGAGGGCCTGATCCCGCACAACCCGGTGGCCGATGTGCGGGCCCCGCGTGTGGCCAAGCCCCTGCCCAAAGCGCTGGGCGTAGACGAAGCGGTGCAGCTGGCCGAGCACGAGGAGGACGGCGACGACCCCTGGCTGGAAGCACGCGATGCGGCCATGGTGGAGCTGTTGTATGGCTGCGGCCTTCGCATTGCCGAGCTGACCGGGCTGGACGTGGTGGCCAGTACCGAGGCGGCGCGTGCCGGGCGCGGCTGGATCGACCTGCAAAATGCCGAGGTGCAGGTCCAGGGCAAAGGCAGCAAGCGCCGCACCGTGCCTTTGGGCCGTGCGGCCAGCGAGGCCCTGACGCACTGGCTGAGCGTGCGCTCGCAGTTGACCGGCATGCTGACGCAGCCCACACCGGGTGCGTCCCCTTTGGCGCTGGCGCTGTTTCCCGGGCGGTATGGCACGCGCCTGACGCCACGCGGCGTAGCCCAACGCCTCAAGCGCCGCAGCCTGCTCGCGGGCCTGGCCACCCCGGTGCACCCCCACATGTTGCGCCATTCATTTGCCAGCCATGTGTTGCAGTCCAGCGGCGACTTGCGGGCGGTGCAGGAGTTGCTGGGCCACGCCAACATCAGCACCACCCAGGTCTACACACGGCTGGATTTTCAGCACCTGGCCAAAACCTATGACGCAGCCCACCCCCGCGCCAAACGCAAATGAAGCCCCGTGGGGCTTGCGCGGGCGGTGTCTAAGGCCAAGCCCAGTGCGCAGGCTTGGCGATTGAATTCATCGCTACACTCCCCAACTCTTGTTTTCTTGTCCTGAACTGGAACCGCGCCATGTCCCTGATCCCCACCACCATCCTGACCGGCTTTTTGGGTTCGGGCAAAACCACCTTGCTCAAGCGGGTCTTGACCGAGGCCCACGGCCAAAAGATCGCGGTGATCGAGAACGAGTTTGGCGAAGAGAACATCGACAACGACATCCTGGTCTCGGACACCGATGAGCAGATCATCCAGATGAGCAATGGCTGCATCTGCTGCACCATCCGCGAAGACCTGCGCGTCACCCTGCAGTTGTTGGCCGCCAAGCGCCGCAAGGGCTTGCTGGACTTTGACCGCATCGTGATCGAGACCACCGGCCTGGCCGACCCCGGCCCGGTGGCGCAGACCTTTTTCATGGACGATGAGATCGCTGAGACGTATCTGCTCGACTCCATCTTGACCCTGGTAGACGCCAAGCACGCGGCCCAGCAACTCAATGATCGCCAAGAAGCGCGCCGTCAGGTGGGCTTTGCCGACCAGATCTTCATCAGCAAGGCCGATTTGGTCTCGCCCCAGGAGCTGGACGCCTTGCAGCACCGCCTCAAACACATGAATCCCCGTGCCCCGCAAAAAGTGGTGCATTTCGGGGAGGTGGCTTTGTCCGAGGTGTTCGACCTCAAGGGCTTCAACCTGAACGCCAAGCTGGACATTGACCCGGACTTTTTGAAAGACGATGCCCATGACCATGTGCATGGTGAGGATTGCGATCACCCCTCTCACCAACACGGCCACGCACATGACCACGAACATGGTGAGCACTGTGATCACCCCTCGCACGCCCATGAGCAGGGCCACCACCATCACCACGATGACGATGTCAAAAGCTTTGTTTTTCGCTCGGACAAAGCCTTTGACCCGGCCAAGCTGGAAGATTTTCTGGGTGCGATCGTGAACATTTATGGCCCGCGCATGTTGCGCTACAAGGGCGTTTTGAACATGCGTGGCACCGAGCGCAAGGTGATTTTCCAAGGCGTGCACCAGCTCATGGGCAGCGATTTGGGCCCCATGTGGGCCGATGGTGAAGTCAAAATGAGCAAGATGGTATTCATTGGGATCGATTTGCCCAAAGACATCTTGCTCCAGGGCTTGGAGCAGTGCCTGGTCTGAGGCGATGGTCAGCGCACCCTTGGCCAGCCAGGCGGCGGACTTGAACGTGTGTTTAATAGGCCGCACTGCATGATTTGATCGTTCTTATCGCTACAATCGCCCGCCTGAAGCCCCCCCTTTCCGGGTGGGCTGGTGAACCCTACAAGGTCGACAACAAGGGTTTGGAATGCAAATGAACAGGTTTTTCAATCGGTTGCTGCAGTGTGGCAAGAGGTTTGGGCCTGCCCTTTCACACGGCTAGGAGACAAGACGTGAAGACCTCGAACAAAAAAGCGGCCACCCCAGTGACGGCCAGCAAAACCAAGTCGGCGCCGGCCAAAAAAGCCGCGCCAGCCAAGAAGGCAGTGCCGGCCAAAAAAGCTGCGCCAGCAAAGAAGGCAGTGCCGGCCAAAAAAGCTGTGCCAGCCAAGAAGGCAATGCCGACCAAAAAAGCTGCGCCAGCCAAAAAGCCAGTACCGGCCAAAAAGGCCGCGCCAGTCAAAACGCCCCTGCCTGTGAAAAAGTCAGCGACCGTCAAATCGGCAGCCCCTGCATCCTCCAAACCTGCAACCTCCGTCAAGGCGAAAGCCAAAACGGTGGTGGTCCCGGCCAAAGCCGTGAAGACCGCCAAACCTGCTGCGACTGCCAAAGTCGCACCCGTCAAGACACCCCACAAAGCCGCTGCACCCGCTGCTTCGAAGCCCCGTGCTGCAAGCCCCAAGCCAAGTCCGGCACCCAAGGCCAAGGCGGCCCCGAAGCCGGCTGTTCCCAAAACGATTTCTGTACCTGAAGCGAAACCTATGACTGTTAAAAAAGTGGCGACACCGACTCCTGAGGTCGCCCAAGCTGCCGCGCCGGCCACGGTGCCTGTGGCGGCTGCGGCGCCTGACCAATTGATTCGTGCCACCCGGCCCTCTGCGCGTCTGGCCCAGATCACGGTGCCTTCCTTGCCCCCCGCCGTGGCCTCCACGGCCGCCAAGGCCAGTTTCATGCCCAGCGCCCCGGTGGCAACGGTTTCTGCGCCTTTTGCGCCCATCAAGAAAGACCCCAAACTGGCCAACAACTGGAAGAGCAAGCCGGTGGAAGCCTTGAGCGATGCCGAAATTCTGGCCATGCCCGATGCGGAGTACATGAACAGTGTGCAGATGGCGTATTTCCGCCGCAAGTTGGCGATTTTGAAGCAAGACATCCTCAACAGTGCCGGCGCCACCACCGAGCACTTGCGTGAGGACACCGTGGTGGTGCCCGATCCCGCTGACCGCGCCACGATCGAAGAAGAGCATGCCCTGGAGCTGCGCACCCGTGACCGCGAGCGCAAGCTGCTCAAGAAAATCGAACAGTCGATTGTCCTGATCGATGCCGGTGAATACGGCTACTGCGATGAAACGGGCGAACCCATCGGTGTGGGCCGTTTGTTGGCCCGGCCGACCGCGACCCTTTCCCTTGAAGCGCAGCAACGTCGCGAGTTGAAGCAAAAAATGTTCGGTGATTGACGTGGCAGGCCCTTTGCTCATGCATGAAAAAGCCCCTGTTCAGGGGCTTTTTCATGTCTGGGGTGTGCCGGCTGGGACGGGAAAAGCCGATTTGCTTTTAATGCATTTGTCACTTTTGATTTTTTTAATTCCTTCACAGGTTACTTTCAGAGCCATCTGTAAGTGCCTAATCTACAAAGAAATTCCTGTTCCACTTGTCTTCAAATTCAGCGCTAAGCCATTGATTTCATTGAAAAAAATCGGTCTACACCTGTTGAGTTGCACCGAATTCCTGATACAGTGCAAAAAAGTGCAATTAAGTGGGGAAAAGTGTCTCTGCTGGTGCCTTTCAACTGGAAAAGGTCGTGGCTGTGTTTCAAGGGGCTTCATCGCTGAGTCTGGATGCCAAGGGGCGGTTGTCTGTACCGACCCGGCACCGTGACGTCCTGAGCGCCACAGCGCAAGGCCAACTGACCATCACCAAGCACCCGCACGGCTGCCTGATGGTGTTTCCCCGTCCCGAGTGGGAGAAGTTCCGCGAACGCATCGCCCAGTTGCCCATGTCCGCCCAGTGGTGGAAGCGCATCTTCTTGGGCAATGCCATGGACGTGGAGATGGATGGCACGGGGCGCGTGCTGATCTCACCCGAATTGCGCCAGGCTGCGGGTATTTCCAAAGACACCATGCTGCTGGGCATGGGCAACCATTTCGAGCTGTGGGACAAAGCCAGTTATGACGCGCAAGAAGCGCAGGCCATGCAGGGCGAGATGCCCGATGTGTTCAAGGATTTCTCGTTCTGAACGCCATGACCGAAGCTGCACTGACCCACACCACCGTGCTCTTGAAGGAGGCCGTGGACGAATTGCTCGAGGCCTCTGCGGGCGCTGACGGCGCTTATGTCGATGCCACGTTTGGGCGCGGCGGGCATTCCCGCCTGATTCTTTCTCGCCTTTCGGCGCAAGGCCGCTTGCAAGCCTTTGACAAAGACCTCGAAGCCATTGCAGAAGCTGGACGCATTGCAGACGCTCGTTTTTCGATCCGCCACGAAGGTTTTTCGCACCTGGGTGAACTGCCGCCTGGCAGCGTCGATGGTGTGCTGATGGACCTGGGCATCAGCTCTCCCCAAATTGACAGCCCCGAGAGGGGTTTTTCTTTTCGTTTTGAGGGCCCGCTCGACATGCGCATGGACACCACGCGCGGCGAGAGTGTGGCCGATTGGCTGGCAACGGCCACGGTGGATCAAATCACGGAGGTGATACGTGACTATGGCGAAGAACGGTTTGCTTTTCAGATTGCAAAGACGCTTGTGGCTCGCCGACAAGAGCGGGGCCCAATTTCAACCACCACCGATCTGGCCCAGCTCGTGGCTGACACGGTCAAAACCCGCGAGCCGGGTCAGAACCCTGCAACGCGGACATTTCAGGCTTTTCGGATTTTCATCAACGCCGAGCTTGAAGAGCTCGAACAGGCGCTAGAGGCCAGCTTGCAGGTGCTGGCTCCTGGGGGGCGGTTGGTGGTGATCAGTTTCCATTCGCTGGAAGACCGCATCGTCAAGCAATTCATTGCCAAGCACTCCAAAGAAGTGGTGGACCGCCGGGTGCCTTTTGCCGCGCCTGTGAAGATGCGCTTGAAGGCCTGTGGTCGTGTGCGGCCCAGCGAGGCGGAGGTGCGCGCAAACCCCCGTGCGCGCAGCGCCATCATGCGCATGGCCGAGCGCACCGAGGTGCCGGCGTGACGCGCTTGAGCATCTTTTTGCTGCTGGCCGCTTTGGTCAGTGCGCTGCTTTTGGTGCACAGCCAGTACGAGACGCGGCGTTTGTTCATGGCGCTGGAGTCGGCCAAAAAAGAAGCCAAGCGTCTGGAGGTGGACCACGACCGCCTGCAGGTGGAACGCCGGGCGCAGGCCACGCCGCTGCGTGTGGAGCAAATTGCGCGACAGCAACTGCAAATGCGGACGGCTTCACCCGCCATCACCCAATACGTTTCTAGCCAGGGTGCAGCAGGCCAGGAGGCTCGCCCATGAGCCGCAGTGTCCAGCTCTCATCGAGCCCGCTGCTGGCCAGCAAAACCCCGGTTTGGCGCAGCAAGCTGATTGTGGCGGCCATTGCGCTGGGCTTCACAGGCTTGATTGCGCGTGCGGCCTATGTACAGGTGATTGCCAATGATTTTTTCATCCGCCAAGGTGTAGTGCGTTTTGAGCGTACGCTGACTTTGCCCGCCAACCGGGGGCGCGTGCTCGACCGCAATGGCATGCTGCTGGCGTCGAGCGTGCCGGCGCCCAGCATTTGGGCCAACCCGGAAGACATCGAGCGCGATCCGGCCAAGCTGCGTGAACTGGCGCGTCTGCTGGACATGAGCCCTGCCGAGTTGGACAAAAAACTCAAGGACGATGAAAAGACCTTTGTCTGGTTGCGCAGGCAACTCGATGAGCCGGTGGTCAAGCAAATCCTGGCCTTGGGCATCAAGGGTGTCTACGACATCAAGGAATACAAGCGTTTGTATCCCGAGGGAGAGGCTGCGGCCCACATCGTGGGCTTTACCAATGTGGAAGACCAAGGCCAGGAGGGTGTGGAGCTGGTGTTTCAGAATCAGCTGTCCGGCAAGCCAGGCTCGCGCCGCGTGATCAAGGACCGCTTAGGCCGTGTCGTCGAGGATGTGGGCGAGACGGTCCCTCCCGTCGATGGCGAGGATTTGCAACTGAGCATTGACAGCAAGGTCCAGTTTTTTGCCTACCAAAAGCTGCGCGAGGCGGTGCTGGAGCACAAAGCCAAGGCCGGCAGTGTGGTGGTGCTCGACGCGCAGTCGGGCGAAATTTTGGCGCTGGCCAACTACCCCAGCTATTCGCCAGACAAACGTGTCAACTTGAGTGGCGAGCAGCTGCGCAACCGGGCCTTGACCGACACCTTTGAGCCGGGCTCGACCATGAAGCCGTTTGCCGTGGCCTTGGCGCTGGAAAAAGGCCTGGTCAAGCCGGAGACCCCCATCCAGACCGCCCCCGGTCGCATCACCATCACCGGCTCGACCATCACCGACGCCCATCCGCATGGTGTGCTCACCGTCAACGAGGTGATCCAGAAATCGAGCAACGTGGGCACGGTGAAGATGGCCATGCAAATGCAGCCCCGTGAGATGTGGGAAATGTTTGCGCAGGTCGGCTTCGGGCAAAAGCCGCAACTGCCTTTTCCAGGTGTCGTCAGTGGCCGTTTGCGGCCCTACAAAACCTGGCGCCCCATCGAGCAGGCCACCATGAGCTACGGCTACGGCATCTCCAGCAGCCTGTTCCAGGTCGCCAGGGCTTACACGGTGTTTGCACGCGACGGGGAAGTGGTGCCCGCCACCTTGATGAAGGCCGAGCATCAGGTTGCAGGTACGCGGGTCATCAGTGCAGAAAACGCCAAGGCCATGCGCAAGATGCTGCAAATGGCCGCAGGCCCCGGGGGCACCGCGCAAAAAGCCCAGACCATGGGTTACTCGGTGGGCGGCAAGACCGGGACAGCACACAAACAAGAGGGCAAAGGCTACGCCGGTAAAAAATACCGGGGTTTCTTTGTCGGTTTGGCCCCGATTGAGGCGCCGCGCATCGTGGTGGCCGTGATGATCGATGAACCCAGCAACGGCCGCTATTACGGTGGCGATGTGGCCGCGCCTGTGTTCAGCCAGACGGTGCAGCAAACCTTGCGCATGATGGGCGTGCAGCCCGACATGGCGGTCAAACCACAAATCGTGGCCAGATCGGTGGAGGAGTCGTTCTGATGCAGATGCTGCACAACGCCCCCGAAGCGGCCCGCTGGTTGCGCACGCACGTGACGGGAGAGCTGCGCACCGACAGCCGCTTGGTGCAGGCGGGTGATGGCTTCATTGCCTGGCCGGGTGCCGCCACCGACGGACGGCGTTACCTGGCAGCAGCGCTGGCGCAGGGGGCTGCGGCGTGCTTGATGGAGGAGCAGGACCATGCGCCTTGGCTCCAGGGCCTGCAGGCTGAAGTTGCCCCAAAGTTGGCGGTCATGTCAGGACTCAAGGCGCAAACGGGCTGGGTGGCCGATGCCTATTACGAACACCCCAGCCAGGCCCTGAACGTGCTGGCGGTCACGGGCACGAATGGCAAAACATCGACGGCCTGGTGGTTGGCCCAGGCGCTGTCTGCGCCCGAATTGCAACAAGCCTGTGGGCTGGTGGGCACCTTGGGCGCAGGCCGCTTGCCTGAACTGGTGAGCACCGGCATGACGACGCCCGACCCGGTGCTGCTGCAGCGCCAGTTCCGGCAGTTTGTTCACGAAGGGGTGACGCACTGCGCCATCGAAGCCTCTTCCATCGGTCTGGCCGAGCACCGCTTGGACGGGACAGCCATCCGCGTGGCCGTGTTCACCAATTTCACCCAGGACCACCTGGATTACCACGGCGACATGGCCCGCTATTGGTCGGCCAAGGCCGCTTTGTTTGCTTGGCCCGGCTTGCAGTCGGCCGTCGTCAACATCGACGACGCGCAAGGCGCTGTGCTGGCCCAGCAGTTACAGGGCGGGCCGCTGGATGTTTGGACTTGCTCGCGGCGCGGCGCTGCGCGTCTGCAAGCGCGTGCTTTGCCCCATGGCCAGGGTTTGGCATTTGAGGTGATCGAGGGCAACGCCGTGCACGTTCTGCACACCGAACTGATGGGCGACTACAACATGGACAACCTGTTGGGTGTGATCGGCAGTTTGCGCGCCCTGGGTTTCGATTTGGCGCAAGCGGTGCAGGCCTGTGGGCGGCTGGCAGCGGTGCCCGGACGCATGGAGCGCGTGTCCATTGACATGCCGGGTGCGCAGGCTGATGGCGCATGCCCGCTGGTGGTCGTGGACTATGCCCACACGCCCGACGCGATCAGCCAGGCCTTGGCCTCGCTGCGGTCGCAGGCGGCCCTGCGTGGTGGTCGCCTGTGGTGTGTGCTGGGCTGTGGGGGGGATCGCGATGCCAGCAAACGCCCCTTGATGGCGGCTGCAGCCGAAGCAGCGGCCGACCAAGTGGTGCTGACCAGCGACAACCCGCGCAGCGAATCGCCCGAGGCGATTGCGGCCGAGATGGTCCAAGGCCTGAGCCGTCCGCCATTGGCACACATTCAACTTGACCGTGCCAAGGCCATTGCCGAAGCGGTGGCCCAAGCGGCCGCGCAAGACGTGGTGCTGGTGGCTGGCAAAGGCCACGAAAGCGAGCAGGACATCATGGGTGTTCGCCACCCGTTTTCGGACGTGGCGCAGGCGCGCAGGGCTTTGCAGCAACGCGCTGCACAGCGGCAGGGAGTGCTCGCATGATCGCTCCGGTGTCCATGAAGCTGAATTTGAACCTCGCTCTGAGCTGGTTGAGCCAGGCCCATGGCGTGAATGTGCAAGGCGTGGTGGCCGACCGGGTCCACACCGACAGCCGCAGCCTGCAAGCGGGTGACCTGTTTGTCGCTTTGCGCGGTGAGCGTTTTGATGGCAACCAGTTCATCGCCCAAGCCCAGGCGCAAGGCGCCGTCGCGGTGGTTTGCGAGGCCTCTGGGCAGGCTCAAGCAGCAGCGCTCGGTATGCCCGCGCTGGTGGTGCCCGATGCGCGCATCGCTTTGGGTGAGCTGGCGGCTGGATGGCGTGCGCAATTCAGTTTGCCGCTGATTGCCGTGACCGGCAGCAACGGCAAAACCACCGTGACGCAAATGATCGCGTCCATCTTGCGTGCCCATGCAGGTGACAAGGCTTTGTCCACCCAGGGCAACCTGAACAACGACATTGGCGTGCCCCTGACCTTGTTCAATTTGCGGGCTCACCACCGCATCGCCGTGGTCGAGTTGGGCATGAACCATCCCGGCGAAATCGCCTACCTGGCCCGACTGGCTCGGCCCACTGTGGCACTGGTCAACAATGCGCAGCGCGAGCACCAAGAGTTCATGGGCACGGTGGAGGCCGTGGCGCATGAAAACGGGGCCGTGCTGCAAGCCTTGCCACCCGAAGGCTTGGCGGTGTTCCCAGGCGACGATGCCTACACCCCGATCTGGCAGGGCTTGTCAGGTCAGCGCGCAACTCGCTGCTTTGCCATGGCGTCTCACGGACAGGCCGATGTGCGCGCTGCTGTGTTGGCCTGGCAGTCGGGCGCTTGGCAGTTCACCCTCCAAACGCCCGAGGGCACTGCGCCCGTTCGTTTGCACATTGCTGGACGACACAACGTCAAAAATGCTTTGGCCGCAACGGCCTGCGCTTTGGCCGCTGGCGTGCCCTTGGCCGCCGTGGTCCAGGGTCTGGTGGCTTTTGAGCCGGTCAAGGGGCGTTCGCGTGCGCTGGTGCTGGAAAGCAGTGGCCACGGCATCACCGTGATCGACGACACCTACAACGCCAACCCCGACTCGGTGCGCGCCGCCATCGATGTTTTGGCCGAGTTGCCTGCGCCACGTTTGCTGGTGCTGGGCGACATGGGCGAAGTGGGCAACCAAGGCCCCGAGTTCCACGCCGAGGTGGGCCGCTATGCCGCCGAGCGCGAGATCGAAGCTTTCTTCACCTTGGGCGATTTGTGCCTGCACAGTGCCCAGGCCTTTGGTGCCGCCCGGCACTTCCAGGACATGGACAGTTTGCTGGCGGCGGTCACCGGGCAGTTGGGCGAGTTCCGCAGTGTGGTGGTCAAAGGCTCGCGTTTCATGAAGATGGAGCGCGTGGTTCAGGCGCTGATGTCGCATGTCGAAGGCCAGAACAGTCAAAACAAAGATAAAAAAGGGGAGCCCCATGCTGCTTAGCCTGGCCCAATGGTTGCAAAGTTTGTCCCCTGAATGGGGTTTTTTGCGTGTTTTCCAATACATCACTTTCCGAGCTGTGATGGCCGCCATGACGGCGCTCTTGATCGGCTTGGCTGCAGGCCCTTGGGTGATACGCCGCTTGACTTCGCTCAAGATCGGCCAGCCCATCCGTGGCTATGGCATGGAGTCACACCTGGCCAAAAGCGGTACCCCCACCATGGGCGGCGTGCTCATCTTGTTGTCGATCGCCATCTCCACTTTGCTGTGGTTTGACCTGTCCAACCGTTTTGTCTGGATTGTGTTGATCGTCACCCTGGGTTTTGGGGCCATTGGCTGGGTCGACGACTGGCGCAAGGTGGTCAACAAAGACCCGGAGGGCATGCGCTCACGCGAAAAGTACTTCTGGCAATCGGTCATCGGCTTGCTGGCCGCGCTGTATCTGGTCTTCAGCATTTCCGAAGTGTCCAACCTGCGCGTGCTGGACTTGTTTGGCCAGTGGGTCATGTCGGGCTTTGACGTGAGCCTGCCGCCCAAAGCCGGTTTGCAGGTGCCCTTCTTCAAGGAAATCAACTACCCGCTGGGTGTGTTGGGTTTTGTGTTGCTGACGTACCTGGTGATCGTGGGGTCCAGCAATGCGGTCAACCTCACCGACGGTTTGGACGGGCTGGCCATCATGCCGGTGGTGATGGTGGGCTCGGCACTGGGGGTGTTCGCCTACGTCACGGGCAGCGCTGTGTATTCCAAGTACTTGTTCTTTCCGTACATTCCGGGTTCGGGCGAGTTGCTGATCTTTTGCGCGGCCATGGCGGGCGCGGGCCTGGCCTTTTTGTGGTTCAACACCCATCCGGCCCAAGTCTTCATGGGTGACGTGGGCGCGCTGGCATTGGGCGCAGCACTGGGCACCATCGCGGTTATCGTGCGCGCCGAAATCGTGCTGGCCATCATGGGCGGCATCTTCGTGGTCGAAGCCTTGTCGGTGATGGCGCAGGTCACGTACTTCAAGTACACCAAGAAAAAATACGGCGAGGGTAGACGCATCCTGAAGATGGCGCCCTTGCACCACCATTTTGAAAAGAGCGGCTGGAAGGAAACGCAAGTCGTGGTGCGTTTCTGGATCATCACCATGCTGCTGTGTCTGGTCGGCTTGTCGACCCTGAAGCTGAGGTAAGACATGCAGCTCCAAGGTCAACACGTTCTGATTCTCGGTTTGGGTGCTTCGGGCTTGGCGATGGCCCGCTGGTGCGCGCATGCCGGAGCCGACGTGACCGTGGCCGATACCCGAGACACGCCGCCACAGTTGGCCGCTTTGCAGGCCGAGTGGCCTGCTGTGCGCTTTGTGCCCGGCCCCTTTGAGGCCAGCTTGGTCGAAGGCGCATCGGTGCGTGCCGTGTTTCGCAGCCCGGGCCTGGCCCCTGAGGTGGTGGCCCCTGTGATGGATGCAGCGCGCAGCATGGGCCTTTGGCAAGGCGGCGAGCTGAGCTTGTTCGCCGCTGGTTTGGAAGATTTGAAGGCACGCTTTGGCTATGCCCCGCAGGTGCTGGCCATCACCGGCACCAACGGCAAGACCACGGTCACATCGCTCACTGGGCAGTTGGTGGCGCGTGCGGGCAAAACCGTGAAAGTGGCCGGCAACATCGGCCCCACGCTGCTGGACACCTTGACCGAAGCCATGGCGCAAGCGCAAGTTCAGGTCGAGCAAGAAGCAGCAGAGCGCGCCGCCGCTGCGCTTGAAAACCAAGACGAGGTCAGTGAGCAGCCATCGGTCATGACGGCCCCAGAAACTGCCACCCCAGTCCAAGCTCAGCATGAACCCGCAAGCCAAGCTGCCGATACCCCCGATACCCCCGATGCCGACGAGGCGTTGGACAGCTTGGATGACGAGACCGCCGCTGAACTGCCGCTGCCTGTTGCGCCTGCGGTGCAGGACCCCATGGCCCAGGCACTGCCCCAGGTGTGGGTGCTGGAGCTGTCGAGCTTCCAGCTCGACAGCAGTGAGGGCTTTGAGCCAACTGCCGCCACGGTGCTCAACATTTCGCAAGACCACCTGGACTGGCATGGCAGCATGGCCGCCTATGCCGCCGCCAAAGCCCGCATATTTGGTGCGCAGGCCCTCATGGTGCTCAATCGGGAAGACCGGCTGGTCATGGCCATGCGGCCCGAGCCTGTGCGCGTGAAGTTGCAAAAGCCTGTCGAGCGCGCTGGCGTGCTGTTTGGTGGCGACATGCCCCAGCGCCCGGGCGACTTTGGCATCGAAGTCACACACGGCATGACCTGGCTGGTGCGCGCTCTGGAAGCCGATGAAACACGTCGCCGTCGCAAAGATGCGGCAGAAGAGTTGCACATTCAGCGACTGATGCCTGCTGACGCCTTGCGCATTCGCGGTCGCCACAATGCGGTCAATGCGCTCGCTGCGCTGGCGCTGGCCAGCAGCGCAGGTTGCGCTTTGGGTCCCATGCTCTATGGCCTGCGCGAATACCGAGGCGAGCCGCACCGTGTCGAACCGGTGGCGATTGTCCATGAGGTCGAATTTTTTGACGACAGCAAGGGCACCAACGTGGGCGCGACGGTGGCCGCCTTGCAAGGCCTGGGCGCAGACCGCCGCGTGGTGGTCATTTTGGGCGGCGACGGCAAAGGTCAGGACTTTTCCCCATTGGCCGATCCCGTCCAGCGTTTTGCCCGGGGCGTGGTCTTGATCGGCCGCGACGCGCCCGTGATCCGTGAAGCGCTGCAAGGCACCCACGTGCCACTGCACGACGCCGCCGATATGCATGCCGCCGTCAAGCAAGCTGCGGCCATCGCCCGCAGTGGTGATGCGGTCTTGATGTCGCCCGCATGCGCGAGCTTTGACATGTTTGACAACTACGGCCACCGTGCCGAGGTGTTTGTTCACGCTGTGGCCGGTTTGGCCGAAGCGGCAGGTGTGGCCATGGAGGGCGTGCTGTGAGCGAAGCGCTGTCATTCCCGCAACGACTGCAGGCAGGCGTCGCCCATTGGGGCCAGGTGATCACGGGTCGTGCATCGGGCGGTCAGGCAGCGGGCGCACAGGGTTTGCCTGTCAATTTGGGCAGTTACGATTTCGCACGCAACGTTGCGGGATCGGGCACCCGCTTGCAAAGCGTGGACCAAGCCCTCGTCTGGGTGGTGGTTGCCTTGCTCATGTGGGGCATGGTCATGGTGTACTCGGCATCGATCGCCATGCCGGACAACCCCCGTTTTTCGCGTTACACACAAACCCATTTTTTGACGCGTCATGTGATCTCCATGCTCGTGGGCAGTGTCATGGCTTTGCTGGCTTTTCAGGTGCCCACCGAAACTTGGGAAAAAGTAGCCAGACCCTTGTTTGTGGTGTCCTTGGTGCTGCTGGCCTTGGTGCTGATTCCTTTCATCGGCAAGGGCGTCAACGGTGCGCGGCGCTGGATTTCCTTTGGCGTCATGAATTTTCAGCCCTCTGAATTGGCGAAATTTGCCACCATCATTTATGCGGCCGATTACATGGTGCGCAAGATGGACGTCAAAGAGCGGTTCTTCCGCGCCGTCTTGCCCATGGGGGCGGCCGTGGCCTTAGCCGGGGTGTTTTTGCTGGCCGAGCCTGACATGGGGGCCTTCATGGTGATCGCCATCATTGCCATGGGCATCCTGTTCTTGGGTGGTGTGAACGCCCGCATGTTCTTTCTGATTTTTGCGGTGCTGGTGGGGGCGTTTGTGGTGATGATTGCCGCATCCCCTTGGCGCAGGGACCGCATCTTTGCTTACCTGGACCCCTTCAGTGCCGAGCACGCTTTGGGCAAGGGCTACCAGCTGTCGCATTCGCTGATTGCGATCGGTCGCGGTGAAGTCTGGGGCGTGGGTTTGGGCGGCAGTGTCGAGAAGTTGCATTGGTTGCCAGAGGCCCACACCGACTTTTTATTGGCGGTGATCGGTGAAGAGTTTGGTTTGGTGGGCGTGAGCTTGGTGATCTGCCTGTTTTTATGGCTCAGCCGCCGCATCATGGTGATTGGCCGCCAAGCCATCGCCCTGGACAAGGTGTTCTCTGGGCTGGTGGCGCAAGGCGTGGGCATCTGGATCGGCTTTCAGGCCTTCATCAACATGGGTGTGAATTTGGGCGCGTTGCCCACCAAGGGCCTGACACTGCCTTTGATGAGTTACGGCGGTTCGGCCATCATGATGAATCTGATTGCCATCGCGGTGGTGTTGCGCATCGACGCCGAAAACAAACAGATGATGCGTGGGGGCCGGGCATGACGCAGAAATGCGCACTGGTCATGGCAGGCGGCACGGGGGGACACATCTTCCCGGGTCTGGCTGTGGCCGAGGCCTTGCGTGATGCAGGTTGGCGCGTGCACTGGTTGGGCGCGCCGGACAGCATGGAAAGCCAGTTGGTACCGCCGCGCGGCTTCGCCTTTGAGGCGGTGGCTTTTGGCGGCGTGCGCGGCAAGGGGCTCGCAACACTGGCCTTCTTGCCACTCAAGCTGCTGCGTGCTTTCTGGCAAAGCCTGCTGGTGGTGCGCCGGGTCAAGCCCGATGTGGTGCTGGGCTTGGGCGGCTACATCACTTTCCCGGGCGGCATGATGGCCAGCCTGTGGGGCAAGCCCTTGGTGCTGCACGAACAAAATTCGGTGGCGGGTCTGGCCAACAAGGTGCTGGCGCAATTGGCCGACCGCGTGTTCACCGCCTTCCCCGGTGTCTTCAAAATCGGGCAATGGGTGGGCAACCCCTTGCGCCGCGCTTTCACAGAACAGGCCGCACCCGCTGAACGCTTTGCCGGACGCAGTGGCCCCTTGCGTGTGCTGGTGGTGGGCGGCAGCCTGGGGGCCAAGGCCCTGAACGACATCGTGCCGCAGGCCTTGGCCTTGATGCCCGAGGCCACACGTCCGCAGGTCATTCACCAAAGCGGCGCCAAACAAATTGATGCGCTGCGTGCCAACTACTCGGCCGCAGGTGTGCAAGCCGAATTGACGCCGTTCATCGACGACACGGCCAGCGCCTTTGCACAGGCCGATTTGGTGATCTGCCGCGCTGGCGCCAGCACCGTGACCGAGCTCGCCGCGGTAGGCGTGGCCGCTTTGTTGGTGCCTTTCCCGTTTGCTGTCGACGACCACCAGACCACCAATGCGCGGTTTTTGGTGGCATCCGGCGGCGGCTGGCTGGTGCCTCAGGCCGACTTGACAGCGCAAAGTCTGGCCGAGCGCCTGACGGGCTTGAGCCGAGACACATTGCGGGACGTGGCGCAAAAAGCCCATGCACAGAAAAAAACAAATGCGACCAGGGAGGTTGTGATGGCTTGTGAGGAGTTGGTGGCATGAAACACGCCATCCGGAAAATCCACTTCATCGGCATCGGCGGCTCGGGCATGAGCGGCATTGCCGAAGTGTTGCTCAATCTGGGTTACCAGATTTCCGGCTCCGATTTGTCCGAAAGTGCCACGCTGCAGCGCCTGGCGGCTTTGGGCATCGACACCCATGTGGGCCACAGCGCGGGCAACGTCCAAGACGCCGATGCCGTGGTCACATCGACCGCCGTGAAAGCCGATAACCCCGAGGTGCTGGCCGCACGGGCTCGCCACATCCCCATCGTGCCGCGGGCTGTCATGCTGGCCGAGTTGATGCGCATGAAGCAAGGTGTGGCCATTGCCGGCACACACGGCAAAACCACCACCACCAGCTTGGTGGCCAGTGTGCTGGCCGAGGCCGGACTGGACCCGACCTTTGTGATCGGCGGCCGATTGAACAGTGCAGGCGCCAATGCCAAGTTGGGCACGGGCGACTACATCGTGGTGGAAGCCGACGAGTCCGATGCCTCGTTTTTGAACCTGTTGCCCGTGATGGCGGTGGTGACCAACATCGACGCCGACCACATGGAAACCTATGGCCACGACCTGGCCAAACTCAAGGCGGCTTTTGTCGAGTTTTTACACCGCATGCCTTTTTACGGTACGGCCATTGTCTGCTCGGACGACCATGGCGTGCAGTCCATTTTGGAGGGCATCGCCCGCCCGGTGACCACCTATGGCCTCAACGAAGGTGCCCAGGTCCGCGCGGTGGATGTGCGCGCCCAAAACGGGCAGATGCACTTCACGGTGCAACGGCGCAACGGTGTGACCTTGCCCGACCTGCCCATCGTGTTGAATTTGCCCGGTGTGCACAACGTGCTCAATGCCTTGGCCGCCATTTCCGTGGCCGTCGAATTGGGTGTGGATGATGCGGCTGTGCAACGCGCACTGGCCCAGTTCAAGGGCGTGGGCCGCCGCTTCCAACGTTATGGGGAAGTGGCCACGGCCGATGGACAAGGCCGCTTCACCGTCATCGACGATTACGGCCACCATCCGGTCGAGATGGCGGCCACGCTGGCAGCCGCCCGTGGCGCATTCCCGGGACGCCGTCTGGTGTTGGCGTTCCAACCGCACCGCTACAGCCGCACGCGGGATTGTTTTGAAGACTTCGTGAAAGTCATTGGTCAGGGTTGCGACAGCGTGCTGCTGTCCGAGGTCTATGCGGCCGGTGAAGCCCCCATCGTGGCCGCCGATGGCCGCTCGTTGGCGCGAGCACTGCGGGTGGCGGGCAAGGTCGAACCGGTCTTTGTGGACGCGATTGCCGACATGCCCCAAGCCGTGCTTGGCAACGCCCGTGATGGCGATGTGGTGATCTGCATGGGGGCAGGCTCCATCGGGGCCGTGCCCGCCCAAGTGGTCGAATTGGGAGGTGCCGCATGAATGCATTGAGCAACGCCGGGCCGTCCCAAGTTGCGAAGGCCCCCTTGGGGGGCAGCGAACCACACGCAGTGGGGAGCGTGGGGGCCATGTCTTTGGGCAAAGTGGCGGTGCTCATGGGAGGGCAATCGGCCGAGCGCGAGGTCTCCTTGATGTCGGGGCAGGGCGTGTTGAACGCTTTGCGGGCATCGGGCGTGGATGCCCATGCGTTTGATCCGGCCGAGCGGGACCTGAGTGAACTCAAGCGGGACGGTTTCTCACGTTGCTTCATTGCGCTGCATGGCCGTTATGGCGAAGACGGCACAGTGCAAGGGGCCTTGGAGTTGCTGGGCATCCCCTATACCGGCTCGGGTGTGATGTCGTCGAGCATCGCCATGGACAAGGTCATGACCAAGCGCGTCTGGTTGGCCGAAGGCCTGCCCACTCCGACTTATGTGCTGGTGCGACGGGAAGAGCTGGGCAGTGTGTCGATGGCTGGCTTGATTGAGGCTTTGGGCTTGCCCATGATTGTCAAGCCTGCACGCGAAGGCTCGTCGATCGGTGTGACCAAAGTGGAGCGTGTCCAAGACCTGCCTGCGGCGCTGGCGACAGCCGCGCAGTGCGATACCGACATCCTGTGCGAGCAGTGCATTGTGGGCGATGAGGTCACTTGCCCGGTCATGGGGCAAGCGCAGTCGGCCAAGGCCTTGCCGGTGATCCGCATCGTGGCCCCCGAGGGCAATTACGACTACCAAAACAAGTACTTCACCGACGACACCCAGTACCTGGTGCCCAGTGGCCTGCCTGCCGCAGAAGAGGCCGCCATCGAGGCGCTGGTCATCCAGGCGTACCAGGTTCTCGGCTGCAGGGGATGGGGTCGTTTGGATGTGATGATCGATGCCATCACACGCCAGCCTTACCTGCTGGAGATCAACACCTCGCCCGGCATGACCGGTCACTCGTTGGTGCCCATGTCGGCCAAAGCCGCTGGCATCAGTTATGAGGCGCTGTGCTGCCAGTTGATTGCTGCGGCCACGCTGGACCATGTGCAGGAGGCGCGCGCGTGAAAACCTCGTTGGCTTTGCCACTGGACATCCGGCTCATGAACATGGCGGCAGCTTGGCTGACAGCGGTGTTCGCGCTGCTGGTCCTGGGGGGCGGAGCCTGGTGGTTGCTGCGCCATCCCGTGTTTGCGATCCAGGCGATCACGGTGCAAGGCGAGGTCACGCGCAACAATGCTGTGACCTTGCGGGCCAACGTCATGCCGCAGCTCAGTGGCAATTTTTTCACCATCGATCTCAAACACACGCGCGACGCCTTCGAGACCGTGCCTTGGGTTCGGGAGGCGGTGGTGCACCGTGATTTCCCCAACCGCCTCAAAGCGGTTTTGGTCGAGCATGAACCCATGGCGTTGTGGGGCGACGACAGTGCCAACAAGATGGTGAACCAACAAAGCCGCGTGTTCGAGGCCAATGTCGAAGACGTGGATGTGGACAAACTGCCGCGCCTCAAAGGCCCCGATGCGCAGTCCCAGAGCGTGGTGCAGATGTACCGCCATTTGCTGCCGATGTTCGAGGCGGTGGACATGGGCATTGAACAGTTGGAACTCACGCCCCGGGGCAACTGGCGTGTGGTGACCGACAGCGGCGCGCTGCTGGAGTTGGGGCGTGGCACGGAGGCGGAGATCACCGCCCAGCTCAAAGTGTTTTTCAGGACGCTGTCGCAAGTGACAGCCCGTTATGGCCGCACACCGACCGCTTTGGCCGGGGCGGATTTGCGTCACAAGGATGGCTATGCCTTGCGCTTGCGGGGTGTCACCACCTTGGAAGCAGACGGCAAGAAAAAGCTTTGATGGTTCAAGACAAAAGAATGAAACGGAAACGGTGAATCAAATGGCAAAAGAGTACAAAGATTTGGTGGTGGGCTTGGACATTGGCACCTCCAAAGTCATGGCGGTGGTGGCCGAGGTGATGCCAGACGGTGAGCTCAAGATCGCCGGCTTGGGCATTGCGCCCGGCAATGGCCTCAAGCGGGGCGTGGTCGTCAACATCGATGCCACGGTGCAAAGTATCCAGCAGGCCCTCAAAGAAGCCGAGCTGATGGCCGATTGCAAAATCACCCGCGTCAATGTCGGCATCACGGGCAGTCACATTCGCGGCATCAACTCCAGCGGCATGGTGGCCATCAAGGACAAGGAAGTCACGCAAGCCGATGTGGCCCGCGTGATGGAAACGGCCCGTGCCATCAACATCTCCACCGACCAGCGTTTGCTGTTGGTGGCGCCGCAAGAGTTTGTGATCGATGGCCAGGAAGTCAAAGAGCCGATTGGCATGAGCGGCATGCGTCTGGAAGCCAAGGTGCACATCGTCACCGGTGCGCAGAGTGCGGCCGAAAACATCATCAAGTGTGTGCGCCGCTGTGGCCTGGAAGTCGATCAGTTGTTGCTCAACCCCCAATCGTCAAGTTTGGCGGTTTTGTCGGAAGACGAACGCGAGCTGGGCGTGGTTTGCGTGGACATTGGCGCGGGCACGACCGATGTGGCGATTTTTGCCAACGGTTCGATCCGCCACACCGCCGTCATCCCGATCGCAGGTGACCTGATCACCAGCGACATCGCCATGGCCTTGCGCACCCCCACCAAGGATGCAGAGGACATCAAAGTCGAAAGCGGATACGCCAAGCAATTGCTGGCCGACCCCGATGCGCAGGTGGAGGTGCCCGGTTTGGGTGACCGTGGCCCGCGCATGCTCAGCCGCCAAGCTTTGGCGGGTGTGATCGAGCCGCGCATCGAGGAAATTTTTTCGCTGGTGCATCAAGTCATTCGCGAGTCGGGCTACGAAGAAGTGCTGTCCTCAGGCATTGTGCTCACGGGCGGCAGCGCGGTCATGCCGGGCATGGTCGAGCTCGGTGAAGACATCTTCCTCAAGCCCGTGCGCCGTGGCTTGCCCAAATATGCGGGGGGCCTGGCCGACATGGTCAGCCAGCCCCGTGCCGCGACCGTGATGGGCCTCCTGGAAGAAGCCCGCTTGGCCCGCCTGCGCGGTTACAAAGTGACGCAAAAGAAGAGTTCTGTGAACAACGCTTTTGGCCGCTTCAAAGATTTCATTGTGGGGAACTTCTGATGAATTGGAAAAAAAGATTCCTGGCCAGGAGCAGCCCCCCGGTGTCACGACCGTGTCGATGTTGACACCCTCATGCATCCCAGTATTCACAAAAACATTTTCGGCAACTGCAAACAATTTTAGGAGTAGCACCATGACCATCGAAATGATCCAGACAGAAGAATTCAACCAAGGCACCCAGATCAAAGTGATCGGTGTTGGCGGAGGCGGCGGCAACGCTGTCGAGCACATGATCGAGCGCCAGGTCCAGGGCGTTGAATTCGTGTGTGCCAACACCGATGCGCAGGCCCTGGCCCGCAGCGCGGCACACCGCTTCATCCAGTTGGGTCAAACCGGTCTGGGCGCCGGCAGCAAACCCGAAAAAGGCCGTGAAGCCGCTGAAAGTGCAGAAGCCGACATCCGCGCCGCCATCGAAGGCGCGCACATGTTGTTCATCACCGCCGGCATGGGTGGCGGCACTGGCACAGGCGCAGCCCCCGTGATTGCCCGCATTGCCAAAGAGATGGGCATTTTGACAGTGGGTGTGGTGACCAAGCCTTTCGAATTCGAAGGTGGCCGTCGCATGAGCAATGCCGACATCGGCATGCAAGAACTCGAAGCCAACGTCGACTCGCTGATCGTGGTGTTGAACGAAAAACTGCTGGAATTGCCCGGTGGCGAGGACATGACCCAAGACGAGGCTTTTGCCCACGCCAATGATGTGCTGAAAAACGCCGTGGGCGGCATTGCCGAGATCATCAATGTGCCCGGCCATGTGAACGTCGACTTTGAAGACGTGCGCACCGTGATGGGCGAGCCCGGCAAAGCCATGATGGGTACCGCCGCCGCCAGCGGCCCAGACCGCGCCCGCATCGCTGCCGAGCAAGCCGTGGCTTGCCCGCTGCTCGAAGGTGTGGACCTCTCGGGTGCCAAAGGCGTGCTGGTCTTGATCAGCGCTGCCAAAGGCTCGCTCAAGTTGTCCGAGTCCAAGCAGGCGATGAACACCATCCGCGCTTACGCTTCGGAAAATGCCCACGTGATCTACGGTACCGCCTATGACGAAAGCCTGGGCGAAGAGATCCGCGTGACCGTGGTGGCCACGGGTTTGTCCAAGGCCGGTGCACGCCGCACCGCGCCTCCGCTGCAAGTGCTGCGCACCGGCACCGACAACGTGCCTTTCACCATGGGCGGTCAGGACGCCGCCGCCACTGCCAACAGCGCTGCAGCGCCGATGAACAACAGTGGTTTGAATGTGCCTGCCTACTGGCGCAGCAACCGCACCCATGCAGCGGCCCGCGTGGACGGCATGGCCAATGCCGGCATGGACGACATCGAGATCCCCGCGTTCTTGCGCAAGCAAGCGGACTGATTTGTTGATCTGAGTTTCGTTTCAGGTGCTTTTGGGGCCAGACAGGTGGATGCCTGTCTGGCCCCTTTTTGCGTGTTCGTTCTGCTAAAACGCTTTTTGTCATTGCTTGAAGAGGGGCACTTGGGTTTTGTCGTCCCGGCGTTTTGCCCAGGGCCGTCGGGCTCGTCGTCGCTTCGCGCCTCCATATCGCCCGCCAGCCCCGGGCAAACCACCGGGACTGCGTATCTGTCGTGGCGGTCCTTGTCGACTGCACGCCTATTCCTTTTTCACACTTCCATATCTCTCGCCAACTAAAATACCCGCATGCTCGCTCAACGCACCCTCAAAACCTTGACCAAAGCCGTTGGCGTCGGTTTGCACAGCGGTCAGCGTGTGGAGCTGACCCTGCGACCTGCCGCGCCGGACACGGGCATTGTGTTTCGCCGGATCGATTTGCCTGAGCCGGTGGACATTCCGGTCAACGCCGAGGCGGTGACCGACACCCGTTTGGCGTCCACCATCTCTGCGGGCCAAGCCAAAGTGCTGACGGTGGAACACCTGATGTCAGCCTGCGCGGGTTTGGGCATCGACAACCTGTATGTGGACATCACCGCCGAAGAGGTGCCCATCCTGGATGGATCGGCGTCGTCTTTCGTCTTCTTGCTGCAAAGCGCGGGCGTGGTCGAGCAGCAAGTGCCCAAGAAGTTTGTCCGTGTGCTCAAGCCGGTGGCCGTGTCCGAAGGCGAAGGCGAGAACATCAAATGGGCGCGTTTGACGCCTTACCATGGCTACAAACTGAGCTTCGAGATTGATTTCCGCCATCCGGCCGTGGATTCCACGGGCCAGCAGGTGGTGTTTGACATGTCTGAAGGTGTTTATTCGCGCGACATCGCCCGCGCCCGCACTTTTGGCTTCACCAAAGATGTGGAAATGATGCGCGCCAATGGCTTGGCCTTGGGGGGCGGGCTCGACAACGCCATCGTGATGGACGATTACCGTGTGCTCAATGCCGATGGCCTGCGTTATGACGACGAGTTCGTCAAACACAAAATACTGGACGCCATGGGCGACTTGTACATTTTGGGCAAACCCCTGTTGGCGTCCTACAGCGCATTTCGCTCGGGCCACGCCATGAACAACCGTTTGCTGCGCGAATTGCTCGCCCACCCGGACGCCTACGAGGTGGTCACGTTCGACAAGGCCGCCGATGCGCCCCGCGGCTTCGCCGCCCTGCAACCGGCTTGGTGATGGACCGCGTCACCCATCTGCTTTATCTGCACGGTTTCCGGTCTTCACCCCGCTCGGTCAAGGCGTGCAAGATGGCCGATACCGTTCAAGCCCAGCACCCCAGCGTGACGTGGTGGTGCCCCCAGCTCCCCGCCTCGCCGAAGCAGGCCATGGCGCAGGTGCTGCAAGGCGTCGCAACCTGGCCCAGAGATCGGATGGCCATCGTGGGCTCATCCTTGGGCGGCTTTTATGCCGCTTGGCTCGCCCAACAGTTCGACTGCCTGGCGGTTTTGCTCAACCCGGCCGTGTTCCCCGCCCGTGATTTGGTGCGCCACATCGGCGAGCAACCGGCGTGGCATGACCCCGCACAAAGCATCTTTTTCAAGGCAGAGCATGTGCAAGAACTGGCCGACATGCAAGCGCAGCCGCCCAGCGCCAAGGCCCGAACCTGGGCGGTGATTGCCAAGGGCGATGAAGTGCTGGACTGGCGTGAAATGCTGGCCCGGCATCAGACGGGGCAGGTGCGCCTGCTGGAGGGCAGCGACCACGCGCTGAGTGATTTTGACGATCACTTGCCCGAAATACTGGAATTTCTTCGCTTGGCCTGAACCCCGGCCCTCGCCAAGCCGGTACCGCGTGGGAAAATCGGCCCATGTACGCATTATTTGAAGAAGCCGGCAAATTCATGGCCGGACGCATCCTCTCCGAGGCCGAGGCCTCGGCTCAGGTGGAGCTCGACTCGGGCAAACGGGTCAAAGTCAAGGCGGCGCAAATGCTGCTCAAGTTTGAAAAACCAACACCCGCCAGCTTGCTGAGCGATGCCGCGGCTTTGAGCCAAACCATCGACCTGGAGCTGGCCTACGAATTCGCCTCCGACGAGGAATTTGGCTTTGCCGATCTGGCCAAAGACTATTTCAGCGACGGGGCCCACACGGTGCAGCAGGTCGCGGCATTGCTGCGCTTGCACGAGGCCCCGCATTATTTCCGCCGTGGCGGCAAGGGGCGTTTTCGCAAAGCGCCTGCCGAGATCGTGCAGCAGGCCTTGCTCGCCATTGAAAAGAAAAAGCAGGTTCAGGCGCAAATCGAAACTTGGTCGGCCGAGCTGATGGCGGGCGCCTGCCCTGCACCGATCCGGGAGCAGTTGTACAAAATCCTGTTTCGCCCCGACAAGAACACGCCCGAGTACAAAGCCGTGGTCGAGGCCAGCAAGGCCAGCCAGACGGCACCTTTGGATTTGCTGCAAAAGGCCGGGGCCATTGCCTCGGCTTGGGACTTCCATTGGCAGCGCTTTTTGTTCGACCTGTTTCCCAAAGGCACGGGTTTCCCGGCTTTGCAGGCTCCGGCCATCACCGACGAGTTGCCACTGGCCCCGGTGCAGGCTTTTTCGATCGACGATTCGCACACCACTGAAATTGACGACGCCTTGTCGCTGCAGGGCTTGGGCAGCGGCATGGTCACGGTGGGCATCCACATCGCGGCACCGGGCTTGGCCCTGACACCCGGCGGTGCGATCGATCAGTTGGGCCGTCAGCGCCTGTCCACGGTCTACATGCCGGGCTACAAGATCACCATGCTGCCCGACAGCGTGGTGCAGGCCTACACCTTGATCGAAGGGCGCGATTGCCCGGCCGTGTCTTTGTATGTGACCTTCAGCGAAGACACGCTGGAGGTGCAAAACACCGAAACCCGGCTGGAGCGGGTGCCGATCTTGGTCAATTTGCGACACGACCAACTGGACGAGCGCATCACCCAAGAATGGCTCGAAGGGGAGGACCTGAGCGACCATGCCGATGTGCCGGTCAGCCGGGCCACCTTGGGCTTTTTCTGGCGCTTGGCGCAAACCCTCAAAGCCCGGCGCGAAGTGGTGCGGGGCAAGCCTGAGAACTTCAACCGACCCGATTACAGTTTCAAACTCGAGCGTCCCCACAACGACAACCCGCCCACCGGCGAAGAAATGGTTCTGATTGGCACGCGCAAGCGCGGTGCGCCGCTCGACTTGATGGTGGCCGAGGCCATGATTTTGGCCAATAGCACCTGGGGCCAGTGGATGGCCAGCTTGGGCGTGCCGGGGATTTACCGCAGCCAGGCCAGCATGGCGCCGGGTGTCAAGGTGCGCATGGGCACCAAGGCGCTGCCGCATGCGGGTATTGGTGTGCCCAGTTATGCGTGGAGCACATCGCCCCTGCGCCGCTACACCGATTTGGTCAACCAGTGGCAAATCATTGCGTGCGCGCGCCATGGCGCCACTGCCGCCTTGGCTGCGCCCTTCAAGCCCAAAGACGCCGAGTTGTTCTCCATCATCAGTGGTTTCGATGCCGCCTACAGCGCCTACAACAGCGTGCAGTCCAGCATGGAGCGCTACTGGACCCTGCGCCATGTGCAGCAGCAAGGCATCGAGGAACTCGAGGCCAGCTTGGTCAAGGAAATGGGGGGTGGCGTTTGGCTGGTCAGAGCGGACGCCTTGCCTTTGATGTTCAGCGTCATGGGTGCGCAGGGCTTGATGCGGGGCGCGCGCGTGCGCGTGAAACTGGGCGCGCTGGATCTGATGGCGCTGGACGTGGTGGGCACGGTGGTGGCCCATCTGGATGCCCCTGAGGCGGCAGACGACCCGCAAGCCGATGATGCGGAAGAGGACGAAGCCATGGCGGCCGGCCCGCTCACCATCGCGGTCGATTTGAACGACAACACACACAGCGATGGCGCCTGAATGCGGTCAGGCTCGGATGCTCGGGCCGGTCTCTTGGCTCCAACTGGCGATTCACCGCCACACCCTGTGGTGGACTTTGGGGGTGTCCCTGGCGCTGCATGCGGCCCTGATGGCTTGGCGTTTTGCCGATCCGATCAGCTTCAATCGGGTTTTTGAAGACACCGCTTTGGAAGTGGTGCTTGTGAACGCCCGCAGCGACAAGGCACCCGAGCGGGCGCAAGCCATCGCCCAAGTGAATCTGGCGGGAGGCGGGCAAGGTGCAGCAGACACACGCGCCAGCTCCCCCTTGCCGCCTTCTGTCCTCGCCGAGTCGGGCACCGACATCGGGGCCATGCAGCGACAGATTGAAGCCCTGCAATTGCAGCAAAGGCGCTTGCTCACCCAGTTGCAGCAGGAGTTATCGGCCTTGACGCAAGACCCAGCCGGTGAAACGGCCCAAGCGCCCGAGCGTCTGGCCCGGCAAGAGCGCCAACGCCAGCTGACCCGGGAGCTGGCCCAGATCGAGCAAAAGGTGAACAGATCACAAGGCGGCCCTCGCAAGCGATTCATCAGCCCCGCCACGCGCGAAGCGGTGTACGCGCTGTATTACGACAAGTTGCGGCGAACCATTGAGACACGCGGCACGCTCAATTTTCCGCAAGTGGACGGGCAAAAACTCTATGGGCAGTTGACCATGGCGATCACCGTGGATGCCCGAGGACGTCTGGTGCAGACCGAGGTCGCGCGTACTTCGGGCCAGCCCCTGCTGGATCAGCGGGCGGTGGCGATTGTGCGCAGTGCCGCGCCTTTTGACGTGTTCAGCGCTAACATGCGGCGGCAGGCCGATCAGATTGTGGTGGTCACGCGTTTTCAGTTCTCCAAAGAGGGGACGCTGGACATGCGCATGTTGACGCCCGATGCCTCACCGCCTTGAGCGGTTGGGCAGATCCCTTGAAACCTGAAGACAAAGGATATTGATGCGTGCTTTTGGTCGTTGGTGTGGGCTGGTCGTGTTGGCGGGCTTGGGTTTGCAGCTGTTTTTTGCGCTGCGCATTGCCAGCATGGGCGTGCTGGCACCGGAATCCACCAGTTTTGAGCGCTCGCAAATTTGGCAAATCGTGACCCGGCAGGGGCGCTTGCCTTGGCGGCAGGATTGGGTGGATCGCCAAAGCATTTCCCCCAACTTGCAGCGAGCGGTGATCGCATCGGAAGACACGGTGTTTGCGCAGCATGGCGGGGTCTGGTGGGAGTCCCTGGAAAAGGCTTGGGAGAAAAATGCCAAGGCCAAAGCCTTGGCCGAGCAGCGCGCCCAGCGACGCCCCGACGCCAAGACCCCTGCGGTGAAAATTGTGGGCGGCTCGACCATCACCCAGCAACTGGCGAAGAACCTGTTTTTGTCCGGTGAGCGCACTTTGCTGCGCAAAGGCCAGGAGATGCTGATCACGTTGACGCTGGAAACCTTCTTGTCCAAACAACGCATTTTGGAGATTTACCTCAACAGTGTGGAGTGGGGTGAGGGCGTTTTTGGGGCCGAGGCTGCGGCGCAGCATTACTTCAGGAAAAGCGCCGACCGGCTGAACCCGTGGGAGGCTGCGCGCCTGGCCGTCATGCTGCCCCGGCCTCGGTATTTTGAGCAAAGGGCGCAATCGGCCTACTTGGCCAGCCGGGCCGAAACCATCATGGCCCGCATGGGCGACGTGGTGCTGCCGTGAGCACCTTGACCACGGCCGTCCCTCAAACGGTGCGCATCTTGGGCATTGACCCGGGTTTGCAAACCACAGGCTTCGGCGTGTTGGACATGACCGGTTCGCGCCTGCAGTACGTGGCCAGCGGGGTGATCGAGACGACGCGGGGTGACATGGGCAATTTGCCCGCCCGGCTGAAGGTGATTTACGACGGCGTTCGCGAAATCCATGCCCGTTACCAGCCCGATGTGGCCTCCGTCGAGATTGTTTTTGTGAACGTCAACCCGCAAGCGACCTTGCTGCTGGGGCAGGCGCGGGGCTGTTGTGTCACGGCTTTGGTGTCGTGCGACTTGCCGGTTGCCGAATACACCGCCTTGCAGATGAAGCAGTCGGTCACAGGGCACGGGCGGGCTGCCAAGTCGCAAGTTCAAGAAATGGTCAAACGCTTGCTGCAGTTGCCGGTGGTGCCGCGTCAGGATGCGGCAGACGCTTTGGGCATGGCGATCACCCATGCGCATGCCAGTCCGTCCATGAACAAACTGGCCGCTCAGGGGGTGCTCAACCGTAAAACCCACGGCATGTTCCGCAGCGGACGCAGCCATTGACCCGGGGCTTGCGCTGTATGGCCCATGCCTGCCTGAGATAATCCGCGCCATGGGTTCAGTCATTCAAAAGCCGACGCTGTGGCAGCGCATGGTGTATTTGCTCAGGGGTTTCGATGGCCCTTTGGCATTTGCCGTGTTCATGCTCGCCTGTGCCGGATTGCTGATCATGTTTTCATCGGGCTATGACCATGGCACCCGCTTTGTGGACCACGGCCGGAACATGCTGCTGGCCGGCTTCATCATGTTCGTGGTGGCCCAAATGCCGCCCCAAAAACTCATGGCCTGGGCCGTGCCCATCTACACCGTGGGGGTGATTTTGCTGGTGGCGGTGGCCATTTTTGGCATCACCAAAAAAGGGTCTCGGCGCTGGATCAATTTGGGGGTCGTGATTCAGCCCAGCGAAATTTTGAAGATTGCCTTGCCCTTGATGCTGGCAGCTTGGTTCCAAAAGCGCGAAGGCCAACTCAGGCCCTTTGACTTTGCGGTGGCCTTGTTGATCTTGGGTGTTCCGGTCGGGTTGATCATGAAGCAGCCGGACTTGGGCACCTCTTTGCTGGTGCTGGCCGCGGGTTTGGCGGTGATTTTCTTTGCTGGACTCAAGTGGCGCTGGATTTTGCCGCCGATGGTGTTGGGGGTCTTGGGCATCATGGTCCTGGTGATCATGGATCCGACCTTGTGTGCCGACGGCGTGGACTGGCGAGTGCTGCACGAGTACCAGCGCCAGCGCGTGTGCACCTTGCTGGATCCGGCGCGTGACCCATTGGGTAAGGGCTTTCACATCATCCAGGGCATGATCGCCATCGGCTCTGGCGGGGTATGGGGCAAAGGCTTCATGCAAGGCACGCAAACCCACCTTGAATTCATCCCTGAGCGCACCACCGACTTCATTTTTGCCGCCTATGGTGAAGAGTTTGGTTTTGTGGGCGGCTTGTTCCTGATTTTCTGGTTCTTTTTTCTGGTTTACCGGGCCTTGGTCATCGCCGCAGAGGCCCCGACGCTGTTCAGCCGGCTGCTGGCGGGCAGCATGGCCATGATTTTCTTCACTTATGCTTTTGTGAACATGGGCATGGTCAGCGGGATCTTGCCGGTGGTGGGGGTGCCTTTGCCCTTCATCAGCTACGGCGGTACGGCCATGGTCACCTTGGGCTTGGCTCTGGGAATCCTCATGTCAATAGCCAAAGCCAAACAACTGGTGCAATCATGAAACAACTGATACCGATCGCGATCGTGGGTGCCGGCAATATGGGCGGCGGCATGCTCATGCGGCTGCGCCAGCTCGGTTGGGCGCTGGGGGTGCACGACACTGACGCCCAAGCCCAACGCAAAGCCGTGTCGCTGGGGGCAATGGATTGTGGGTCTGCCCTGCAGGCGGCGCAACACTTGAGCGATGACGGTGTCTTGCTCGTGGCGGTGGTCGATGCCGCTCAAACAGAGGCGGTGCTCTGGGGTGAAAACGGTGCGGCCCCGGCTCTGAAGCCGGGTCAGACGGTGATGCTGTGCCCGACACTGGGGCCTGCCACGGTAGAAGGCCAGGCTGAACGGCTGGCGCTCCAAGGTGTTGATGTCATCGATGCCCCCATGTCTGGCGGACCTTTGCGCGCGCAGGACGGCAGCATGAGCCTGATGGTGGCGTGTTCGGACCCCGTTTGGCAGCGCAGCCAGGAACTGCTCCATGCGCTGAGCCAACGGGTGTTTCGTGTCGGGACCCGCGCCGGAGATGGCGCCCGCACCAAGCTCGTGAACAATTTGCTCGCAGCGGTGAATCTGGCCGGGGCCGCCGAGGCCATGGCGCTGGCCGAACGCTTGGGGCTGGACCCGGCAGGCACTTTGTCGGTGATCGAGGCCTCCAGTGGTCAGAGCTGGATCGGCTCGGATCGGATGCGCCGTGCATTGGTGGGTGATTTTGCGCCGCGTGCCCACGTCAGCTTGCTGGCCAAAGACACCGGGCTGGCTGTACAGGCCGCAGATGAAGTCGCCTTTGACCCGATTTTGGGGCGTTTGGCAAGGGATGCATTTGCACAAGCGGTGCAGCAAGGTTGGGCCGAGCTGGACGATGCGGCCTTGCTCCAACTCATGCGCCAGCGCTGAAGGCGGGCCAGGGATGGGGCAGGGGTCCTGGAGATGAGGGTTCAAGCGGACTTTGGGTCTCCGTCCGCTGCCGGCAAGGGTCTTGATCAGTGCCTACAATGCCTGCATGATTTCACGCGAACCCACCATCGAACGCTTGGCCACGGCCAAGTCCCTGCTGCTTGACCCGTTTGGTCTGAACGAAACGCATCTGAGCCAAGCGCTCAACGCCATCAAGGCCCACGCGGTCGATGACGCCGATCTGTATTTTCAATACACCCGCTCCGAAGGCTGGAGCTTGGAAGAGGGCATCGTCAAGACGGGCAGCTTCAGCATCGACCAGGGCGTGGGCGTGCGGGCGGTGTCGGGCGAGAAAACCGCTTTTGCCTACTCGGACGATATTTCCGAAGCCTCTTTGATGGACGCCGCCTTGACGGTACGCGCCATTGCCTCAGCGGCGCAAAACAAGCGCATCCAGGTGCCGGCGCGCAAGATTTCGGCCAGCCGCTCGCTCTACCCCGCGCTGGACCCCATGTCCACACTGGACAGCACGGCCAAAGTCAATTTGCTGGGCCGAGTCGAAAAACTCGCCCGCGCCAAGGATCCGCGTGTGGTACAGGTCATGGCCGGTTTGGCCACCGAATACGACGTGGTCATGGTCGCCCGCGCCGACGGCACACTGGCCGCTGATGTGCGCCCCTTGATCCGCCTGTCGGTCACGGTGATCGCCGAGCAAAACGGCCGCCGTGAAGTGGGCAGCGCGGGCGGTGGTGGCCGCTTCGGCCTGGCCTATTTTGACGACGCCATGGTCGAGAGCTATGTGCAAGAAGCGGTGTCGGCCGCGCTCATCAACCTCGAAGCTCGCCCTGCACCGGCGGGCGAGATGACGGTGGTGCTGGGCAATGGGTGGCCCGGCGTGTTGTTGCACGAAGCCGTGGGCCACGGCCTGGAGGGAGACTTCAACCGCAAGGGCTCGAGCGCTTTCAGCGGGCGCATTGGCCAACGTGTAGCGGCCAAAGGGGTCACCGTGCTTGACGACGGAACGATTGCCGACCGCCGGGGTTCACTGAATGTGGACGATGAAGGACACGCCAGTCAGAAGAATGTGCTGATCGAAGACGGCATCCTGCGCGGTTACATCCAGGATTCGATGAACGCCCGCCTGATGGGTGTCAAGCCCACAGGCAACGGCCGACGCGAAAGCTACGCCCATGTGCCCATGCCGCGCATGACCAATACCTACATGTTGGGTGGTGACAAGAGCGCTGAAGAAATTGTGGCCAGCATCAAGAAGGGCTTGTATGCCACCAATTTTGCGGGCGGGCAGGTGGACATCACCAGCGGCAAGTTTGTCTTCTCTGCCAGCCAGGCTTACTGGGTCGAAAACGGCAAAATCCAATACCCCGTCAAGGGCGCCACCCTGATCGGCAGCGGACCTGAGTCGCTCAAAAAGATCAGCATGATCGGCAACGACATGAAGCTGGACTCGGGTGTGGGCACTTGCGGCAAGGAAGGCCAGAGCGTGCCGGTGGGCGTGGGTCAGCCGACCTTGCGCATCGATGGCCTGACCGTTGGGGGCACGGCCTGAAGCACACAAAAGCCCTCCGGGTTTGTCCCCGGATCGGCCTGTCAGGAACGGTCATTCACCTGTGATACATTGAACCCATGTCTTTGCGCTTTGCTTTTTACTTTTTTTATTTTGGATTCTCAGTCCCCGGCGGACGAGAGGCGAGCGCATAAGCACCCGAACATCTCGACACACACCGCCGGAGCCCCAAAGCCCGGCGGTTTTTTTTGACCTGTTTTTTCAATCTGAGGAGTCCACGATGAACGCCAAAACCGCAGCCCCCGAGAGTTGGTATCCGAATGCCGCCGACCGCACCGGCCAGACCGACGACGAACGCATCAAGGACATCACCGTGCTCCCGCCCCCGGAGCATTTGATCCGCTTTTTCCCGATTGCCGGAACGGCCACGGAAACCCTGATTTCCCAAACTCGCCAATCCATCGCCAAGATCGTGCACGGCCAAGACGACCGCCTGCTGGTCATCATCGGCCCATGCTCGATCCACGACCCGGCCGCCGCCCTGGACTATGCCCGCCGTTTGAAGCCCTTGCGGGACAAGTACGCCGACACCCTCGAGATCGTGATGCGCGTGTATTTTGAAAAGCCCCGCACCACCGTGGGCTGGAAGGGTCTGATCAACGACCCCTACCTGGACGAGAGTTACCGCATTGACGAAGGCCTGCGCATCGCACGCCAGCTGCTGATCGAGATCAACCGCCAAGGCCTGCCCGCAGGCAGTGAGTTCCTGGATGTGATCTCGCCGCAGTACATCGGCGACCTGATCAGCTGGGGCGCCATCGGTGCGCGCACGACCGAGAGCCAGGTGCACCGCGAGCTGGCTTCGGGCCTGTCGGCCCCCATCGGCTTCAAGAACGGCACCGATGGCAACATCAAGATCGCGACCGATGCGATCCAGGCGGCCGCCCGTGGCCACCACTTTTTGTCCGTCCACAAAAACGGTCAGGTCGCCATCGTGCAGACCCAGGGCAACCAAGATTGCCACGTGATCTTGCGCGGCGGCAAAGCGCCCAATTACGACGCCGAGAGCGTGGCTGCGGCGTGCAAGGAACTCGAAGCTGCCAAACTGCCCGCCACCTTGATGGTCGACTGCAGCCACGCCAACAGCAGCAAAAAGCACGAGCGCCAAATCGATGTGGCCAAAGACATCGCGGCGCAAATCAGCGGCGGCTCACGCCAGGTCTTCGGCGTCATGGTCGAAAGCCACTTGAAAGACGGTGCCCAGAAGTTCACGCCAGGACAGCACGATGTGGCGAACTTGACCTACGGCCAGAGCATCACCGACGCCTGCATCGGCTGGGACGACAGCGAAGGCGTGTTGCAGGTGTTGTCGGATGCGGTGAAGGCAAGACGCGCGGGATGATGGCGGGCGCGGCCCTTCCTTTGTGGTCGTTCACCCCTGCTAGCCAATGCTTGAATGACCCCTGCCAGCATGCGCAAGCAGGGGCCCCGCTTCCAATCAAGGGCTAGCTGTCAGCGACTTGCCAAGGCTGCCAGCAGCTTGGCATGGATCCCGCCAAAGCCCCCATTGCTCATGCACAGCAGGTGATCGCCGGGTTGGACTTGGGCCAGCACCTGTGCGATCATCTCGTCGATGTTGGCGCCCACCTGCGCCTTGTCGCCCATAGGCTGGAGTGCTGCTTGGGCGTCCCAGCCCAAACCGCCCGAATGGCAAAACGCCAGATCGGCTTCTTCCAGGCTCCAGGGCAACTGGGCTTTCATGGTGCCCAGTTTCATGGTGTTGCTGCGGGGCTCAAAAATCGCCAGGATGCGGGCCGCGCCCACCTGACGGCGCAGGCCGTTGACGGTGGTGCGGATGGCCGTGGGGTGGTGGGCAAAGTCGTCGTAGACGGTGATGCCGTTCACCCTGCCGCGCACTTCCATGCGGCGCTTGACGTTTTCAAACGTGGTGAGCGCTTGCGCGGCCGTTGCGGGTGACACGCCGACATGATCGGCCGCGGCGATGGCAGCCAGCGCATTGAGTTGGTTGTGCACGCCGCCAATGGCCCACTGCACATGGGCGACCGCTTGGCCGGCTTGCAGCACGTTGAAACTGGCGGGTTCGCCATCGGCCACGAAGTCGCTCACGGCCGAACCAAAGCTGCGCACCTCGCTCCAGCAGCCTTGAGCCAGCACGCGGGTCAGGCTTTCTTCCAGGCCGTTGACCACCACGCGACCCGAGCCGGGCACGGTGCGCACCAGGTGGTGGAACTGGCGCTCGATAGCGGCCAGGTCGTCAAAGATGTCGGCGTGGTCGAATTCGAGGTTGTTCAGGATGGCCGTGCGCGGGCGGTAGTGCACGAACTTGCTGCGCTTGTCGAAAAAGGCGGTGTCGTACTCGTCGGCTTCGATCACGAAATACTGGCCCCCGCCCAAGCGGGCCGACACGCCAAAGTTGAGCGGCACGCCGCCCACCAAAAAACCGGGTTCCAGCCCAGCCTGCTCCAGCACCCAGGCCAGCATCGAGGTGGTGGTGGTTTTGCCGTGCGTGCCGGCGACGGCCAGCACATGGCGGCCTTGCAGCACCTGTTCGGACAGCCACTGGGGGCCGCTGGTGTAGGGGGCGCCGGCTTCCAAAATGGCTTCCATCAAGGGGAATTTGGGGCTGCCGTCGGCCAATCGGGCGCGGCTGACCACATTGCCGATCACATACATATCGGGTTGGAGGGCCATCTGGTCAGTGTCAAAGCCCTCGATCAGCTCGATGCCCAAAGCCCTCAGCTGGTCGCTCATGGGCGGGTAGACGCCTGCATCACACCCTGTGACCCGATGCCCTGCCTCGCGGGCCAACGCGGCCAAGCCCCCCATGAAGGTCCCACAAATGCCCAATATATGTATATGCATCCCCCGATTTTAGGGGGCCATCGGCCGCAAACTGGACAGCGCCCCATTGGGGCCGGTCACAATCGGTGCCCATGAACGACCTTGCCCTTGAAATTGCTGCAACCGCCGCCCGTTTGGTGGTCGAAGAAGGCCTGGCTTTTGGTGCAGCCAAGCACCGCGCCCTCAAAGAGCTTGGCCTGCCCGCCCGGACGGCTTTACCTGCCAACGATGTGGTCGAGTCTGAGGTGCGCGACTACATCGCCTTGTTTTGCGCCGACACGCAGCCCGGCGAGCTGCTGGCCTTGCGCGAACTGGCCAAGGTATGGATGCAGCGTCTGGCCGAATTTCGCCCGCATCTGGGCGGTGCGGTCTGGCAAGGCTGGGCCACGCGCTTGTGTGATGTGGACCTGGCTTTGTTTTGTGACGACCCCAAATCGGCCGAAATTGCCCTGATCAACCAGAATCAGCGCTACGAGACGCAAAGCGTGCGCGGCCTGCATGGGGACGATGTGGAGGTGTTGAGTCTGCACAGTTTTTGTGCACCTTTGAACGAAGATGTGGGCGTGCACCTGCGCATTTACGATCTGGATGATATGCGTGGGGCTTTGCTGCCCGATGCCCAAGGCCGTTCTCCCCGGGGGGATTTGGCTGCTTTAGAGCGCTTGCTGGCGGCATGAAAGACAATTCGAGCATGAACCCATCCACTTCAAACTCCTCCAGACGCCACCTGATTTGGGGGGCTGGTGCTGCCGCTGCGGTTGCCGGTGTGGGCGTGGCCTTGTGGCGGTTTGAGCCCCGCGACGTGGCCCAAGCTGCCAGCCATCCGTTTTGGGCTCAGCAATTCGAGACGCCCTCTGGCGAAGCCTTGGCCATGGCGGGTTTTCAGGGCAAACCCCTGCTGCTCAACTTCTGGGCCACTTGGTGCCCGCCTTGCATCGAAGAGTTGCCCATGATCGAGGCCTTCTGGCAAGAAAATAGGCCCAACGGTCATCAAGTGGTGGCTTTGGCCATTGATCAGCCCAGTGCAGTGCGTCGCTTTTTGGGGCGACAGCCGCTGGGCTTCCCTGTCGGAATGGCGGGATTGGCGGGCACAGAACTGGCCAAGTCACTGGGCAATGCGGCGGGTGGTTTGCCATTTACCGTCTTTTTCAAAGAAGATGGCAGCATTTGGCGACAGAAGATGGGTCAATTGACATCGGATGATCTCGCCCAATGGCGCGATGTTCGTATTTGAGTAGCTCCGGCACTTGATGTGCTGGGCTTTTGCCGCTCGCCATGGCCGGCGGCAACGGTAAAACTGTTCCAATTCTGACCAGAAAAGACGATTTCGAGGGTTTTTACTGAAATTTGGTGTAAATTCAAGCCATTACCTGTGCTTACCGCAATGGAGGATCTATGGACTTGCGCAAACTGAAAACCCTGATTGATTTGGTGTCCGACTCGAATGTGTCGGAGCTGGAAATCACCGAAGCCGAAGGCAAGGTGCGCATCGTCAAGAGCATGGGCGTGGCCCAACCGGTCGTGATGCAGGCTGCTGCGCCTGTTGCTGCGGCGCCGATGGTGGCGGCTCCCGTTGCGCCGGTAGAGGCGGCGGCACCTGTTTCAGCGCCTGCTGGGCATGCGGTCAAATCACCCATGGTGGGCACGTTCTACCGCTCGTCCAGCCCCGGCGCAGCCCCTTTCATCCAGATCGGCTCGGTGGTCAAAGAGGGCGACACCTTGTGCATCATTGAAGCCATGAAGATCCTCAACGAGATCGAGTCCGACAAGTCCGGCACCGTCACGCAAATCCTGTGTGAAAACGGCCAGGCTGTGGAATACGGTCAGCCTCTTTTCATCGTCGAATAACGCATCGGGGATTTCATGTTCAAGAAAATCCTGGTCGCCAACCGAGGCGAAATCGCCTTGCGCATCCAGCGCGCTTGTCGCGAACTGGGCGTCAAGGCGGTGATGGTCTATTCCGAAGCCGACAAAGAAGCCAAATACGTCAAACTGGCCGAAGAAGCCGTTTGTATTGGTCCAGCCGCTTCGCCGCTGAGCTACCTCAACATGCCCGCCATCATCTCGGCCGCCGAAGTGACGGACGCCGAGGCGATTCACCCCGGGTACGGCTTCTTGAGTGAAAACGCCGACTTCGCCGAGCGGGTCGAGAAAAGCGGTTTCCAGTTCATTGGTCCCACGCCCGAGTCGATCCGCATCATGGGCGACAAGGTGTCGGCCAAGCAGGCCATGATCCGCGCTGGCGTGCCCTGCGTGCCTGGCTCCGAAGGCGAATTGCCCGATGACCCGGTGCAAATCCGCCGCATTGCCAAAGCCGTGGGTTACCCGGTCATCATCAAGGCCGCTGGCGGCGGTGGTGGTCGTGGCATGCGTGTGGTTCACACCGAGGCGGCGCTCATCAACGCCGTGCAAATGACCAAAGCCGAAGCCGGTGCAGCCTTTGGCAATCCGGCGGTCTACATGGAAAAGTTCCTGCAGAACCCACGGCACATCGAGATCCAGATTCTGGCCGACAAGTTCAAGAATGCGGTTTATTTGGGTGAGCGCGATTGTTCCATGCAGCGCCGTCACCAAAAAGTGATCGAAGAAGCGCCGGCACCTGGTATTCCCCGCAAACTGATCGACAAGATTGGTGAGCGTTGCGTGGCCGCTTGCAAGAAGATTGGCTACCGCGGTGCGGGGACGTTCGAGTTTTTGTTTGAAAATGGCGAGTTCTATTTCATTGAAATGAACACCCGCGTCCAGGTGGAGCACCCGGTGACCGAATGGGTCACAGGCATAGACATCGTCAAGACCCAGATCATGGTGGCTGCAGGCGAAAAATTGCCTTTCACCCAAAGGCAGATCGAAATTCGAGGCCATGCCATTGAATGCCGCATCAACGCCGAAGATCCTTTCAAGTTCACACCTTCGCCAGGTCGCGTCACATCGTGGCACATGCCCGGTGGTCCCGGCGTGCGGGTTGATTCGCATGTGTACAACAACTACTTTGTACCGCCGAACTACGACTCCATGATCGGCAAGCTGATCGTGCATGGCGACACCCGTGAGCAGGCCCTGGCCCGCATGCAAACCGCCTTGAACGAGACGGTGATCGAAGGCATCAACACCAACGTGCCTTTGCACCGCGAGTTGATGGTGGACGCCAAGTTCATGCAAGGTGGCACCAACATCCACTATCTGGAACACTGGCTGAGCCAGCACAAGCGCTGACACTGTATGTTTGAACTGAGCCTGCTGTGCCCGGAAGACCGGGTCGATGTCTTGAGCGATGCCCTCGATGCCCTGGATGCCTTGAGTGTGTCGGTCGAAGACGCCGATGCCCAGACCCCTGCAGAGCAGGCCCTGTTTGGTGAGCCCGGCATGCCGCCGCCCAAGGATGGTTGGCAGCGCTCGCGCATGGTGGCGTTGTTTGCGCAAGAGGCCCAAGCCCAAGAGGCGGTTCATCTCTTGTCTGTCCAAGACTTTTTCGATGGCTGCCGCATTCTGGGTGTTCAAGCCGTGGCCGACCAAGACTGGGTTCGTTTGACCCAATCGCAGTTTTCCCCCGTTGAAATCACCCCCGATTTCTGGATCGTGCCCACTTGGCACGAACCGCCCGCCCAGGCCCAACAGATCATTCGTCTCGATCCTGGGCTGGCTTTCGGCACGGGCACCCACCCGACCACCCGCATGTGCTTGCGCTGGATTGCGCAGCATGGCGTGCAGGGTCAACGTGTGCTCGATTACGGCTGTGGCTCGGGCATTTTGGCGATCGGTGCGGCCAAATACGGCGCGAATGATATCGATGCGGTGGACATCGACGAAGCGGCCGTGACGTCCACGGTTTTGAACGCCCAAGCCAATGGGGTGAACCTTCTGGCCGGTTTGCCTGACAAGGCTAAGGGGCCCTACCAAACGGTGCTGGCCAATATTCTGGCCACGCCGCTGAAGGTTCTGGCGCCGCTGTTGTGCTCTTATGTCGCCCCATCGGGTGCCTTGGTGTTGGCGGGCATTTTGGCGCGTCAAGCCGATGAGCTGAAAGCTGCCTATGCGCCCTGGACCCAGCTTGAAGTGGCCGACAGTGAAGATGGCTGGATCCTCATGACGGCGACCTCGCCCGCCATCCCGTCCTGATCTGTGCGGTGCCGAGGCTGGCCAAAATCACGGATATCGCATGAGTTGGATCACCCGTTGCCCTGCATGCGGCACGACCTACAAGGTGGTGCCCGATCAACTCAAAATTGCCCAAGGTTGGTTGCGTTGCGGGCAATGCCAGCAGGCTTTTGACAGCTCGGGCCTGGTCCTCGACTGGCCCGACGCCAGTCCAGATGCATCGCACGATCAGGTGTCAGCGCCTGGTGGTCAGAGGATGCCCATCGATGAGTTCCTCAAGCAGGAAGACCGTTCGCCATTGGCGCCAGCCATGACCGCGGTGGACGCCTTTGGCGAGGCGCTGTCTAGCTTTAAACCTCAGCCTCTGTTACCTGCCGAAGACCAGCTGCTTTCAAAATCTGGGGGCACGCCCAATCATGCCCAAGCGCAAGTGGGTGAGCGCCCGCCTCGATCCTGGTTGCTCGGCGTGTCGAATTTCCTGTTGCTGCTTGCATTGGGACTTCAATGGCTCTGGATCGAGCGACATGTGTTGGCCAGCATGGATCCGGCTGTTGCCAAAGGCCTGAACACGGTGTGCCGCGTGCTGGGGTGTGAGGTATTGCCCTTGCAGATCAAGGATGGTGTGCTCATCGAAAGCTCCAGTCTGACACCACTTGTGGATGGTTTGGGGCTCAGCTGGTCTGTGCGCAATGTCACTGCACAAGCCGTGCAAATGCCCGCATTGGAATTGAGCTTGCTGGATGCGCAAGACAAAACCTTGGTGCGGCGGGTTTTGCTGGTGCGACAGCAGGGAGCGCCCAGTTCTCTGGAGCCTGGACAAACATGGGAGGGGCAATTGCATCTGTTGCCTGAAGTTGGCCTCTCGCCATCGGGTTACAGGTTGCTCAGTTTTTACCCCTGAACCCGGGTTTTGGGGTGCGATGACTTGAACGGCTGCTGCGAACCGTTCGTAAAAAAGCCCAACACTGTTGCCAGTATTGGGCTTTGCGCTACGAGCGTCTAACGTTCGAATCAGGGCTTAGCGGCCGAAGGAAACGGCCATGCAGCTTGAGGATTCAGCGTTGTCTGTGCAGCGGGGGCAGCGGGTGCTTTAGATGCCTTCTTTGCAGCAGGCTTTTTAGCGGCCTTTTTCACAGCTGGCTTTTTAGCAGCTGGTTTTTTGGCAGCAGTTTTCTTGGCGGCTGCTTTTTTAGCTGGAGCGGCTTTTTTGGCTGCTGGCTTTTTGGCGGCTGCTTTTTTAGGAGCTGCTTTTTTAGCTGGAGCGGCTTTTTTGGCTGCTGGCTTTTTGGCGGCTGCTTTTTTAGGAGCTGCTTTTTTAGCTGGAGCGGCTTTTTTGGCTGCTGGCTTTTTAGCGGCTACTTTTTTAGCTGCTGGCTTTTTGGCTGCAACAGCCTTTTTGGCCGGAGCTGCCTTTTTAGCTGCTGGCTTCTTGGCTGCGGCTACTTTTTTAGCTGCAGGTTTCTTGGCCGCGACGGCCTTCTTTGCGGGAGCAGCTTTTTTTGCTGCTGCTTTTTTTGCAGTTGCCATGATTTTCTCCTTGATCAAGTTGAGAACTCAACGGAAAGGGAACGCTTGGTGCTTGTTGGATTGCACAAAGCGATCCATGGCGCTGAGGAAACCCCCAACACCATGAACGCGGGAAAGCCACAGCGCACAACACCCGAGGGCGCTGCAAACTGTGGCTTGAAGAGGGGTTGCATTGAAGGGGTGTTCAGAAGATCAGTCCCAGGACAAAGCCCCGCCAGTTTGATACTCGATGACCCGGGTTTCAAAGAAATTGCGTTCTTTCTTCAGGTCAATCATTTCGCTCATCCAGGGGAAGGGATTTTCTTCGTTGGGGAAGAGGGCTTCCAAGCCGATCTGGGTGGCACGGCGGTTGGCGATATAACGCAAATAACCTTTGAACATGGATGCGTTCATGCCCAGCACGCCACGCGGCATGGTGTCTTCGGCATAACGGTATTCCAATTCCACCGCGTGGAGGAACAGCTCTTTGATTTCTGCTTTGAACTCCGCAGTCCACAACTGAGGATTCTCGTGCTTGATGGTGTTGATCATGTCAATACCAAAGTTGCAGTGCATGGATTCGTCGCGCAGGATGTATTGGTACTGCTCAGCGGCACCGGTCATCTTGTTTTGACGGCCCAAGGCCAGAATTTGTGTGAAGCCGACGTAGAAGAAAAGACCTTCCATCAAGCAAGCAAACACAATCAAGGACTTGAGCAAAGTCTGATCGGTTTCTTGCGTTCCGGTCTTGAAGTGCGGGTCCATGATCACGTTGATGAACGGGATCAGAAATTCGTCCTTGTCGCGGATGGATTTGACTTCGTTGTAGGCGTTGAAAATCTCACTCTCATCCAAGCCCAACGACTCTGTGATGTATTGGTAAGCGTGGGTGTGGATCGCTTCTTCAAAGGCTTGGCGCAACAGGAACTGGCGGCATTCGGGGGCCGTGATGTGGCGGTAAGTGCCCAGGGTGATGTTGTTGGCCGCCAAAGAGTCTGCGGTCACAAAGAACCCCAGGTTGCGCTTGACCATGCGACGCTCGTCTTCGGTCAGACCGTTGGGGTCTTTCCACAGGGCGATGTCGCGGTTCATGTTGACTTCTTGCGGCATCCAATGGTTGGCGCAGGTGGCCAGGTATTTCTCCCAAGCCCATTTGTATTTGAAAGGCACCAACTGGTTGACGTCGGTCTGGCCGTTGATGATGCGTTTGTCGGCCGCAGTCATGCGGCGAGGGCTGGCTGTTGGAGATGCAGCAGCAGACGCTGAGCCTGCATCAGCGCCGGAGAATGAGGGCATCGCAGTCGGCGATGCAGGTTTGACTTGTTCGTCCCAGGACAACATAAAAAATTCCAGTTCTCAAATTATGAAAGCAAGCGCACAAAAATCAAAGAAGCGATTCACTTTTTCGATGTGCACGACCGTGAAGTGTTGTTCAATTGCATCGCACTTGGCTTGTCACAGCAAAGTGCAATGCTTTTCAAATCACTGACAGGCTTCACAACCAGGGTCGTCGATCGCGCAAAACTTGACGTCGGTGGCGGGTGACGTATTCATTGCTGCTTGCGCGGCGGCTGCAGCGGCGTCCATGGCACTTGTGCCACTGGCGGGAGAACCCGAGGAAGACACCGCGTTGTGTGAGCCGGAATTCACCGTGGATTTCTCAACTTGCGTAGCGCTGGATGTGCGCAAGTAGTAAGTGGTTTTCAGGCCACGCAACCAAGCGAGCTTGTAAGTGTCATCGAGCTTTTTGCCCGACGCACCAGCCATGTAAATGTTGAGCGACTGGGCTTGGTCAATCCATTTTTGACGACGCGCTGCAGCTTCCACCAGCCACGTGGTTTCAACCTCAAACGCGGTGGCGTAGAGCGCTTTGATTTCTTGTGGCACGCGGTCGATGGGGCGCAGCGAGCCGTCGAAGTGCTTCAGGTCCATGACCATGACGTCGTCCCACAGGCCCAAGCGCTTCAAGTCACGCACCAAGTAGCCGTTGATCACGGTGAACTCACCAGAGAGGTTGGACTTGACCGAGAGATTGCCAAAGCAAGGCTCGATCGAGGCATCGACGCCAATGATGTTGGAAATCGTGGCGGTGGGGGCAATGGCGACACAGTTGGAGTTGCGCATGCCGTCAGCAGCAATTTTTTGGCGCAGCGTATCCCAATCGAGCGTGGATGAACGGTCGACTTCGACATAGCCGCCGCGTTCGCGCTCCAGCAGGTTCAGCGTGTCCAGAGGCAAGATGCCCTGATCCCACAGCGAGCCTTTGTAGGTGGCGTATTGACCACGCTCTTTGGCCAGTTCGGTCGAAGCCCAATAGGCGTAATAGCAAATCGCTTCCATGGACTGGTCGGCAAATTCCACCGCCGCTTGGGAAGCGTAGGGGACGCGCATTTCGTACAGCGAATCCTGAAAGCCCATCAAGCCCAGACCAACAGGACGGTGGCGCATGTTGGAGTCACGGGCTTTCTTGACGGCGTAGTAATTGATGTCGATCACGTTGTCCAGCATGCGCATGGCGATCGTGATGGTCTTTTTCAATTTGTCGTGGTCAATGACTTTCCCGTCGGCGCTGTCTTTGAGGTGGCGCGACAAGTTGACCGAGCCGAGGTTGCAGACCGCGGTTTCGGTGTCGCTGGTGTTGAGCGTGATCTCGGTGCACAGGTTGGACGAGTGAACCACGCCGACGTGCTGCTGCGGCGAGCGCACGTTGCAAGGGTCCTTGAAAGTGATCCAGGGGTGGCCGGTTTCAAACAGCATCGACAGCATCTTGCGCCACAGGTCGGTGGCGGGCAAGGTCTTGCTGGGCTTGATTTCGCCGCGTGCGGCTTTTTGTTCGTAAGCCACGTAGGCTTTTTCAAAGGCCAAGCCAAACAGATCGTGCAAATCGGGCACGTCCGATGGCGAGAACAGGGTCCAGCTGCCCTTTTCCATCACGCGGCGCATGAACAGATCGGGAATCCAGTTGGCCGTGTTCATGTCATGGGTGCGGCGGCGGTCATCGCCAGTGTTCTTGCGCAGTTCCAGGAATTCTTCGATGTCCAGGTGCCAGGTTTCCAAATAGGTGCAGACGGCACCCTTGCGCTTGCCGCCCTGATTGACTGCTACGGCTGTGTCGTTGACCACTTTCAGGAAAGGCACCACGCCTTGCGATTCGCCGTTGGTGCCCTTGATGTGCGAGCCCATGGCACGTACGCGTGTCCAGTCGTTGCCCAGGCCGCCCGCAAACTTGGACAGCAGAGCGTTTTCTTTGATCGACTCGTAAATGCCGTCCAGATCGTCGGGCACGGTGGTCAGGTAGCAGCTGGAGAGTTGCGAACGCAAAGTGCCGCTGTTGAACAGCGTGGGTGTGGAAGACATGAAGTCGAACGAGGACAGGATCTCGTAAAACTCGATGGCACGGGCTTCGCGGTTGATTTCGTTGAGCGACAAGCCCATGGCCACGCGCATGAAGAAGGCCTGAGGCATCTCGATGCGGGTCTTGCGCACGTGCAGGAAGTAGCGGTCATACAGAGTTTGCAGGCCCAGGTAATCAAACTGCAGATCGCGCTCGGGCTTGAGCGCTGCGGCCAGTTGCTTGAGGTCGAACTGGAGCAGTTTCTCATCCAGCAGGTCGTTGTCCACGCCCTTTTTGATGAATTGCGGGAAGTAGTTGATGTACTCCTCGGCCATCTGGTCTTGCGTCACTTCCTTGCCCAGGATTTCTTTGGCGATGGTGTGCATCAGCAGACGGGCAGTGACGTAGGTGTAGTCCGGGTCTTTCTCGATCAGGGTGCGTGATGCGAGGATGGATGCTTTGTAGACCTCTTCCATGGGCACGCCGTCATACAGGTTGCGCATGGTTTCAGCCACGATGGGCTCGGGGCTCACATCCTTGCCCAAGCCTGCGCAGGCATTGATCATCAGCGTTTTGAGGTAATCCAGGTCCAGTGCGACGCGTTGACCGCCATCGATCACGTGCAGACGTGGCTCGGCAGGTGTGGGCGCCACTTGCTGTTGTTGCGCACGCTCTTGGGTGCGACGCTCACGGTAAAGCACATAGGCGCGTGCAACTTCGTGGTTGCTGCTGCGCATCAGGCCCAGCTCGACTTGGTCTTGGACGTCTTCGATGTGGAAGGTGCCGCCCCCGGGACGTGAACGGACCAAAGCGCGAACCACGTTTTGGGTCAATTCTTCGACCACTTCCCGCACGCTGGCAGACGCTGCGCCTTGGGTGCCGTGTACCGCCAAAAACGCTTTCATCAGGGCAACGGCGATCTTGTTCGGTTCAAAGGGCACCACGGCGCCATTGCGGCGAATGATCTGGTAATTGGCAAGTGCCTGCAAGCTGGGGAGGCTGCTTTGTCCAGCTTCAGGCTGGCGAATCAGGGCAGGTGATGGGGAGGCGATGTTCAGGGCTGATTGCATGGTTATTTCTTTGAATTTTGGTGATCTTGGGCTGTGAGACAAGACACTTGAACTGGCGTCTTGTTTAATTGTGAAAATTTGTAAGAGACACTATATCTGGTGTCTGCCATCTACACAAGCCACTACAGGTAGTGTACCGGCCTGTTTTATCAGTCAACTGGGAAGTGGGCCAAAAAATCCATGCGCCAGCGTTGGGGCTGCGATCTTTCACTTGCTGAAAAAAAGCCCGGGAAGGCCGGTTTTGACTGGTTTGCATGTGGCCGATTCAGGCCTGATGCGGCTTGCCAAGCAATTTTTGTTTTGAAAGCCTTGATTGACGCGATGCGCGTGATCGCAGTTGTCTCCCAAGTCCAAACCACCCGTCTCCTGGATGCTTGAGTTGGGGCCATGAAAATATATTTTTTGCCTTGGGCGGCGAGGACGGATCAGGGAAACACCTGAGGCGGAAAATCCAACAGTTGCTGCAAACGCAGCCATTGGAAGCCCGGGCCCGGATCCATTTTTCTGCCCGGCGCAATGTGTTCGTGCCCAGCCAGATGGGCGATGGGATAGTGGCGGCGGATATCCCCGCACAGTTGGGCCAGTTGTTGGTATTGCGCGTCTTCGAAGGTGTCGCCTTCCAGACCTTCAAGTTCAATACCGATCGAGTCGTCGTTGCAGTGGGGCCGGCCCCTGTATTGGGACTGTCCGGCATGCCATGCCCGGTCGTCGCAGCTGACAAATTGCCAAAGCGAGCCATCACGGCGGATGTAAAAGTGCGATGAGACTTCCAGCCCTCGGATGCTCTGGAAATAGGGATGGGCATCCCAATCGAGTTGGTTGGTGAACAGGCGCTGCACGCTGTCTCCGCCATATTGTCCGGGAGGCAGACTGATCGAGTGGATCACGATCAGGTCAATGCAGGCCCTTGCTGGCCGTGGCCCGAAATTGGGCGACCTCAGCCGTTGAGCATGTGCATGCCAGCCTTCTTGCCAAGTGGCAGGCGAGGTGTGGTCTGAATCAGGCACCCGCATGAATGCCATCATTTCAGATGGGGTTGCGGTCTTGCGCTGCAGTCCGATGCTCGGTGCTGCAGTAAAGCCCTTTTTGGCCTGACACCGCTTCTTCTTGCGGCAGATGAATCCCGCAATGGGCACAGGTGACCATTTCCGAGGGCGTCGGAGCCTTTGGGGTGGATGGCGGCTTGTCCTGTTTTGCCACTTTGCCGCGCTTGATCGCCCAGATGACCAACAAAACCACCAACAGCAAAAACAGATATTTCATCCCATGCGCCCCAGCAAGACTTCCATGACAAATCGGGAACCTGCATAAGACAGGAGCAACAAACTCGCGCCGATGTAGAGCACCCGCACGGCCCGGCGACCTCGCCAGCCCCATTGGCTGCGGCCCAAAAGCAAGACGGCAAATGTCAACCAGGACAGCATGGCAAAAATGGTTTTGTGGTCCCACCGCCAGCGGCCTTGTCCCTGTCCATAAAGCGCATCACCAAACAAAATGCCCGCCACCAAGGTGGCGGTCAGCAAAACAAAACCGGCCAGCACGAAACGGAAGGTCAGGCGCTCCAGCGTCAAGAGTGGCACGCCACTGCTCGCGTCATGGGCTTGCCGAATATCCCGTTCAGCGCGGGTCATCATCCAGGCGTGCGCCACGGCTGCACCAAACATGCCGTAAGCAGACAAACCCAAAGCCCAATGCAAGGGCAACCAAGCCGAAGCTTGCGCTGACAGGGGGGTGCCCGGGAAAAACCAGGCCAGAACGACGGCGATGGCCCCCAAACTGCCCATGGCCCAGCGGGCTTTGAATTTGGGGAAAAACTGACTCTCTAATATATAAGCGCTCACCACCAGCCAAGCGGTCACCGAAATCGCTGGTGCAAAGCCGAAGTGGACAGGGCCGACCAGCAAGCTCAAGAGCGCTAGGGCATGCGCGGCCCAAGCGAGCCACAACAGGCGACGTGCTTGCGTGTGTGTCAGCCGCTCTCCCGCCAAGGCTGGCAGGCCATAGGCCAACGCCGCCAGCACGGTGGCGGGCAGCATCCAAAATGGGGGACTCGCTAAAATCATGACACCGAGTTTAGCCTTTCAGGCGCTGCCGCTGGGGCGGTGCCAACAAGCTGGACCGGAAAATTCTGGATTTTCCCCATGGCCTCCGCCCTGACCGACAAACTCTCACGCCTCGTCAAGACCCTCAGCGGACAGGCCCGCATCACCGAATCCAACGTGGCCGACATGCTGCGCGAGGTGCGCATGGCCTTGCTCGAAGCCGACGTGGCCCTGCCGGTGGTGCGCGATTTCATTGCCCGCGTGAAGGAAAAAGCCTTGGGCCAGGAGGTCATGGGTTCTTTGAAGCCTGGCCAAGCCCTGGTGGGGGTGGTCAACCGCGAATTGGCCGCCACCATGGGCGAGGGCGTGTCGGACATCAACCTGGCCGCGCAGCCGCCCGCCGTGATCCTGATGGCCGGTTTGCAAGGTGCCGGTAAAACCACCACCACCGCCAAGCTGGCCAAGCACCTGATTGAAAAGCGCAAGAAAAAAGTGCTGACGGTCTCGGGTGACGTCTACCGACCCGCCGCCATTGAGCAGCTCAAAACCGTGACCGCACAAGCTGGGGCCGAGTGGTTTCCCAGCTCACCCGACCAAAAGCCGATCGACATCGCCCGCGCCGCCATCGACTACGCCCGCAAGCACTTCTTTGACGTGCTGCTGGTCGACACCGCCGGTCGCTTGGCCATTGACGAAGCCTTGATGGCCGAAATCAAGTCGCTGCACGCTGAACTCAAGCCGGTTGAAACCCTGTTCGTGGTCGACGCCATGCAGGGCCAGGACGCGGCCAACACCGCCAAGGCCTTCAGCGACGCGCTGTCCTTGACAGGCATCGTGCTCACCAAGCTCGATGGCGACTCACGCGGTGGAGCAGCCCTGTCGGTGCGCCAGATCACGGGCGTGCCGATCAAGTTTGCCGGTACCAGCGAGAAAATTGACGGTCTGGAGGTGTTTGACGCCGAGCGCCACGCCGGGCGCATTCTGGGCATGGGCGACATCGTGGCCCTGGTCGAGCAGGTCACCGCTGGCGTGGACATGGAGGCCGCGCAAAAGCTGGCCGCCAAGGTCAAGAGCGGGGGCGGGTTTGATCTGAATGACTTTTTGGCCCAGATCCAGCAGATGAAACAAATGGGCGGCTTGTCGAGTCTGATGGACAAATTGCCCAGTCAGCTGACGGCCAAGGCCGGTTCCATGGACATGGACAAGGTCGAAAAAGACATTGGCCGCAAGCAAGGCATCATCCACAGCATGACGCCGCAAGAGCGGAGAAAGCCAGAGCTGATCAAAGCCACCCGCAAGCGCCGCATTGCGGCGGGGGCTGGTGTTCAGGTGCAGGACGTCAACCGCATGCTCAAAGAATTTGAGCAGATGCAGGACATGATGAAAAAAATGTCTGGCGGCGGGATGATGAAGATGATGAAACGCATGGGTGCCATGAAAGGCATGATGGGCGGCGGTGGCTTTCCTGGCATGCCGCGCTGATCTTCACAGCACAACAGCGGATGACGCTTCTCTTCATTTACGGCACGCTCATGCCTGGACTTCGGCTCCAAGCTGAAATGCAGGGCGCCCGTTTTTTGGGGGCAGCTCAGGTGCCCGGTCGTTTGGTCGATCTGGGACGCTATCCCGGTTTCGTTCAAGGCGAGGGATTGGTGACGGGGGAGGTCTATGCGGTCGATGACGCGCACCTGGCCCGTCTGGATGGGGTGGAGGGCGTGGCGCCCGGTGACCGCGCCGCATCACACTACTGGCGCGAAGTGGTCACGGTGACGGGCGGCCCGATGCAAGGCCAGCCGGTACAAACCTATGTGTACAACCGCCCTGTGGATGGCTGCACAGCCATCGCGCACGGGGACTACCGCCGCTACATCCGAGAGGTCGGGCGCGAATCTTGAGTGTCATGCGCGGCTGCCCACCCCTGTGGGCGATTCATGGTCAATCCCGGATCACCAGCTCACCGCGCAGCGAGTGCGACAGGCCTTGCGTGATGCGCACATCGGCCATCTGACCGATCAGGCGGTCCATGTTTGGGCCGCCGGGGAAGTTGACCACGCGGTTGCACTCGGTGCGCCCAGCCAACTCGGTCGCGTCCTTGCGGGAAGGGCGCTCGACCAAAATGCGTTGCACCGTGCCGACGCGGTGGTCACCGATGCGCTGCACGTTCTCTTCGATGGTCGCTTGCAGGTGGTGCAGTCGGCGCAATTTCACCTCGTGCGGCGTGTCGTCGTGCAGGTTGGCCGCTGGCGTGCCCGGGCGGGGGCTGAAGATAAAACTGAAGCTGGTGTCAAAACCCACATCGGTGATCAGCTTCATCATCTTGTTGAAGTCGTCCTCGGTCTCGCCGGGGAAGCCCACGATGAAATCGCTGCTGAGCGACAGGTCAGGGCGGATCGCCCGCAGCTTGCGGATGGTGCTCTTGTATTCCATGGCGGTGTAGCCGCGCTTCATGGCCATCAAAATGCGGTCCGAGCCGTGCTGCACCGGTAAGTGCAAATGGCTCACCAGTTTGGGGATCTTTTCATAAGCGTCGATCAGGCGCTGTGTGAATTCATTGGGGTGGCTGGTCACATAGCGGATGCGCTCGATGCCTGGCATGTCTGCCACGTATTCCAGCAGCAGCGCAAAGTCGGCAATGTCTGAGGTGCAGCCCATCTTGCCCCGGTAGGCGTTCACGTTTTGGCCCAGCAGGGTGATCTCTTTCACGCCCTGGGCGGCCAACCCGGCCACCTCGACCAGCACATCGTCAAACGGGCGAGAAACTTCTTCGCCCCGGGTGTAGGGCACCACGCAGTAGCTGCAATATTTGCTGCAGCCTTCCATGATCGACACAAAGGCCGTCGCGCCGTCCACCTTGGCGGGTGGCAGGTGGTCAAACTTTTCAATCTCGGGGAAGCTGATGTCCACTTGCGGGCGCTGCTTGCGCTCGCGTTCGGCCAGCAGCTCCGGCAGGCGGTGCAGGGTCTGTGGGCCAAACACCACGTCCACGTAGGGCGCCCGCTTGATGATCTCGGCGCCTTCCTGGCTGGCCACGCAGCCGCCCACGCCAATCAGCACGCCCTTGGCTTTGAGGTGCTGCACCCGCCCCAGATCGCTGAACACTTTTTCTTGCGCCTTCTCGCGCACCGAGCAGGTGTTGAACAAGATCAGATCGGCCTCGTCCACGTCCTGCGTAGGCACATAGCCTTGGGCCGCGCCCAGCACATCGGCCATCTTGTCCGAGTCGTACTCGTTCATCTGGCAGCCAAACGTTTTGATGAAGACCTTCTTGCTCATGCGGCCTCCACGGAGGTCATGGGTTCAAGGCAAAGCAGAGCATGCCCGCGAAGGGCCAAAGTGCAGCGGTTCATGGTGTAGATCCAGAGGCTGTTGGGAAAAGCGCTGGGGGCGCCGCAGGAGAGGGATTATCGCAGTCGGAGCCCGCAGCTCAGTTTTCGGCGCCCTCGGCCGCCTTCGGCCTGAAAAACATCGGATACGCCCTTTGCACCGTCGGGCTGTCATACGCCCAGCTGTGGCATTGGCCCAGGTGGTACGGCGGTTTGGTGACTTCAGGGTGGGGCTGGCCGGCCTGTTCGCGGCGCTGCCATTGGCCTGCGGGCAGGGTTTGGTAGGCCGCGGTGGCCATGTTGAACAGCAACTCGCGCAGGTGGGTGCAGCCTTGGGTGCCGCCCACGTGCTCGTTGATGACTTTGCGCCAGCCCGGGCCCATGGTTTGCCCGATCAGTGTGTGCATGCCGTGCGGTGCGCCCGCGCATTCGGGGTGGGGGATGTCGTCCATGGCGGTCACGATGTCTTGGATGACCATTTTGTTGTTCAGCGTGACGCGGATTTTCAAGCCGTGGATCGGTTCGTTGGCCGGAAAGGGCCGCTCATTGGGGACCGAAAAACCATAGGTTTTCACGTCGGTCAGTTCGGCTTCGATGTCCCACAGGCCGTCTTCGCGGTCATAGCCCTGGTAAACCACGGTTCGCGTATGTGACAGTTTTCGGGGGGATGCTGGGGGTAGTGCCAATGGATTTCTCGCGGGTCTGGTGTTCAATCTCCCGATCATATCGATGCAGGAGCCCAAGACATGTCGCACGAAGCCCCAACCGCTGTTCACCCCGCTGTTCGCCGCCAGACCATCGCCGATGCCTTGCGTCGCACCGCCATCCGCTTGCCCAGCAAAACCGGCATCGTGTGCGGTGCCACCACCTGGACCTATGCCGAGTTCGATGCGCTGGTGAGCCGCCTGGCCGCAGGCCTGGCCAGCGTGGGCGTGGCCGAGGGCGACAAGGTGGCGGTGCTGGCGCGCAATTCGCACGGTTTTGCCGCGCTGCGCTTTGCGCTGGCCCGCCGTGGCGCGGTCATGGTGCCGATCAATTTCATGCTCAAGGCCGAAGAGGTGGCCTTCATCTTGCGCCACGCGGGTGCCCAGTTTTTGGCCACGGACAGCGGCCTGGCCGAGCTGGCGCAGGCTGCGGCCAAACTGGATACGAAAGTTCAGCAGTTCATCTGGCTGCCGTCCGAAGACCCGAGCCAGCCCGTGCCGGGCATGCACAGTTTTGACACATTGGCCGCGTGCCCCGATGCGCTGCCCGATGTGCAGCTGGGCAGCTATGACGTGGCGCAAATCGTCTACACCAGCGGCACCGAGTCCTCGCCCAAAGGTGCGCAGCTCACGCACGACGCGGTCATGTGGCAGTACGTTAGCTGCGTGATCGACGCCGAAATCGCCGAGGCCGACGTGGCCCTGCACGCGCTGCCGCTGTACCACTGCGCCCAGCTCGATGTGTTTTTTGGCCCGGCCATTTACATGGGCAGCACCAACGTCATCACGGCCAAACCTACGCCCGACAACCTGCTGCCCATGCTTGAAAAGTTCGGTATCACCAGTTTCTTTGCGCCGCCCACGGTCTGGATCGCGCTGCTGCGTTCGCCGCTGATGGATGCGGGCAAGCTCTCCAAGCTGGCCAAGGGCTACTACGGCGCATCGATCATGCCGGTCGAGGTGCTCAAGGAACTGGCCGCGCGCCTGCCCAAGGTGAGGCTGTGGAATCTGTATGGCCAAACCGAAATCGCGCCTCTGGCCACGATGCTGGGCCCAGAGGACCAGCTGCGCAAACTGGGTTCATGCGGTAAAGCGGTGCGCAACGTCGAGACCCGTGTGGTGAACGACGACATGCAGGATGTGGCCGTGGGTGAGGTGGGTGAGATCGTGCACCGCTCGCCGCACCTGATGCTGGGCTATTTCCATGATGACGAGCGCACCCGAGCCTCGTTTGAAGGCGACTGGTTCCACAGCGGCGATTTGGGGGTCATCGACGAGGAGGGCTATATCTCGGTGGTGGACCGCAAGAAGGACATGATCAAGTCCGGTGGGGAAAACGTGGCCAGCCGCGAGGTCGAGGAAATGATTTACCGCTTGCCGCAGGTGAGCGAAGTGGCAGTGATCGGGCTGCCCGACCCCAAGTGGGTCGAAGCCGTGACGGCGGTGGTGGTGGTCAAGGTCGGGCAAACGCTGGACGAGGCCGCCGTGATCGCGCACTGCGCCCAACACATGGCGGGTTTCAAGACGCCCAAACGCGTGGTCTTCACCGATGCGCTGCCCAAGAACCCCAGCGGCAAACTGCTCAAGCGCGATTTACGGGTGCGCTACGCGTGACACAGACTGCCGCGTCGCTGCGCTCCTCGCAGTGACAGGAAAAATCAGCGATCGCGCGATTCGCAGCAAGCATGGCTCATAACCAAGGGAAATCCCTGATCAAATGTCCCATGCATAAGACCTGAATGTTCTATTGACAGGACAATGGGACTGTTCCACGATCGAGGCCATGGATGCCCATCTGCCTTTGCCCAAGTACCACCAAATTTATTTGGTGCTGCGCGAGCAGTTGCGCGAAGGCCGCTTTGACGACGGTTTGCCGGGCGAGATGGCCTTGATGGGGCAGTTTGGTGTGGCCCGTGTCACGGTTCGGCGTGCCTTGTCGCAACTGGCCGAAGAGGGCTTGATACAGCGCGAGCCCGGGCGTGGCACAAGGCCGGTGACCGCGCGTGCGCAAGAGGTTCAGATGCAGGCCTCGACCATGGCCACAGGCCAGCAGGCACGCCTGACGGGATTGCTGGAGAACCTGGTCACCATGGGCATGCGCACCAAGGTGAAGGTGCTGAGCGTGGAGCGCATGCGCGCCCCAGTGGACGTGGCCGCCGCGCTCAAGCTCCACAGCGCTGCGCTGGTGCAAAAAGCCGAGCGCGTGCGCAGCACGCCCGAAGGCCCCCTGTCGCACATCACCACCTGGGTGCCCGATGCGATTTCAGCCGGCTTTGGCAAGCGCGAGCTGGCGCAAAAACCCATTTTGGTGCTGCTCGAAGAGTCGGGCGTCAAGGTGGGCCGGGCCGAGCAAACCATTTCGGCCCGTCTGGCCGATGTGGGCATGGCCCAACATCTGGATGTGTCCGTCGGATCGGCCTTGATGGCGGTGCGGCGTTTGATTTATGACGAGGACGAACGTCCCGTCCAATGGCTGCATGGCTTGTACCGACCGGACCGGTACGAATACCAGATGCAGTTATCCCGCGTTGGCAGCATCGATGCCAAGGTGTGGGTAAGCCAAGAGCTGTCCGCCAACTTTCATTGACCTACTTAAAGGATGTTCTCATGACCTCACGTCGCACTTTCATGGGCCAGTCCGCTGCGGCGGCCTCGGCACTCGCGTTTCCACTGGTGGGCGGGGCTCAGCCCAAGCCCATCAAAGTGGGTGTTTTGCACCCCGTCACCGGTGCCTTGGCTTATTCGGGCCAGCAGTGCCGCATGGGTGCCTTGATGGCGATTGAAGACATCAACAAAGCGGGCGGCATCAAGTCGCTGGGCGGCGCCAAAATCGAAGCCATGCTGGGCGATGCACAGTCCAGCCCGCAAGCGGGTACGGCCGAGATCGAGAAGATGAACGAAGCCGGCGTCAGCGCCGTGGTCGGGGCTTTTGCTTCGGCCATTTGCCTGGCCACCACGCAAGCGGCTGCCAAATACAACCTGCCCCACGTGGTCGATGTCGGCGTGGCCGACCAGATCGTCGAGCGCGGCCTGAAAAACACCTTCCGCTTTGGCCCTGGCTACAGAAAGTGCGCCGAAGTGGCGGTGTCCAGCCTGCACGTCTTGAACACCGCCGCAGGCAAACCGGCCCGCACCGTGATGATCGTGCACGAAGAGTCGCTGTTCGGCACCGGCACCGCCAACCTTTTGGCCAAAGAGCTGCCGGGCTATGGCTACGAGGTCAAGGAAATCATCAAGCACGCCAACCCCACGCGTGACTTCAACAACATTGCGCTGCGCATCAAGCAGGTCAACCCCGACATCCTGATCCCCGCGAACTATTACAACGAATACGCCCTGCTGGTGCGCACCTTGCAACAGCAAAAAATCACGCCCAAAGCCATTTACTCGGTCTTGGGTGGTGCTGCGTCGAGCTACAAGTTTGTCAAGGAGTTTCCAGAGGCGGCCAACGGCATCATCGACTGCAACCACTGGTTCAACCCCAAGGACAAGCGCTCGGCCGAATTGCGTAAACGCGTGGAAGCACAAGGCCAGTTCTTCAGCTACGAAGTGTTCATGACCTACACCGCCATGATGCTGCTGGCCGATGCCATTGAGCGTGCGAAGTCAACAGACCGCGCCGCCATCATCGATGCGCTGGCTTCGAGCAAGTTCGCCAACCACATCATGCCCTACGGCCCCACGCAGTTTGTGAACGGCCAGAACATGGGCGCACAGCCTTTGATGACCCAGGTCCACAAAGGCGACATCAAGGTGATCGTGCCGCGCGACTACCGCGAGATTGAGCCGATTTTCCCGCTCAAGGGTTGATTGACGTTGACCTGAAAGACCCCGATGCTGGACTTCAACATCCTGTTTCCTTCGGTGCTCAACGGCATCACCACAGGTGCCGTGTACGCGCTGATCGCGCTGGGCCTCACGCTGATTTATGGCGTGTTGCACATCATCAATTTCGCGCACGGCGCGTCTTTGATGGTGGCGCTGTATGGCGTGTACATGTTGAAGCAACACTTCGGGGTCGATCCCTACATGGCCCTGCCCATCATGGTGCCCGCCATGTTTGTGCTGGGTTATGCGCTGCAGCGCGGGGTCATCAACCGCGCCAGCCATGGCAAGGATGAAAACATCCTGCTCGTCACGCTGGGCATCTCCATCGTGCTTGAGAATTTGGCGCTTTTGTACTTCAAGTCAGACACGCGCACCATCGAGACAGCCTACACCTTGACCACCGTTGAGATCGGGCCAGCCTTCATCGCCCTGCCCAAGCTGGTGTCCTTTGCTGGCGCCCTGGTGGTGTCGGCGGTGATGTTGCTCATTGTGCAAAAGACCGACTTGGGTCGCGCCATTCGCGCCGTGTCCAAAGAGAAGCAAGGCGCGCGTTTGATGGGCATCGATGTGGACCATGTGTACGCCATGTGCTTTGGCCTGGGCCTGGCCAGTCTGGGCGCGGCCGCCTGCTTTTTGATGCCGGCCTATTACGTCAACCCGCAAGTGGGCAACGGCTTTGTGCTGGTGGCCTTCACGATCGTGGTGCTGGGCGGCATGGGCAGTTTTGCCGGGGCTTTGCTGGGAGGACTGCTGATCGGCGTGGTGGAGTCGCTAGGGGGCTTGCTGCTGGGTGAGTCATTGGGCCAGGTGGGTATTTTTGTGATTTTCATTGCAGTGCTTTTGCTCAGGCCGCAAGGATTTTTCGGAGCGAAGGCATGAAAGACTTTCGCAACATCGCGCTGTTTGTGGTGCTGGTGGGGGCGGTACCCTTGTTCACCGATTCGGGCGTGATGCTCAACTTCGTCATGACCTCGTTGTACGCCTGCTTGCTCTCGCAAGCCTGGAACGTGCTGGGTGGTTATGGGGGGCAGTTTTCTTTTGGCCATGCGCTGTTTTTTGGCACAGGCGCTTATGTGCAGGCGATTGCGCAAATGCAGTGGGGCCTGAGCCCCTGGGTGGCATTGCCTTTGGCCATGGCTTTTGCGGCGGGCGTGGGGGCGTTTGTGGGCGCGGCTTCGTTCCGCTATGGCCTCAAGGGTTCGTACTTTGCGCTGGTCACGCTGGCCTTTGCCGAGGTGTTCCGCATTGTGGCCACTTCGGTGCCTTTCACGGGCGCCGGTGTGGGCCTGATGCTGCCACTCAAGGAGTCGGCGGCCAACATGCAGTTTGGCAGCCGTGCCGGTTTCATCTGGCTCATGCTGGGCCTGGTCACGCTGGCGCTGTGCATCACGGCTTGGCTGCGCCATTCGCGCTTTGGTGCTTACCTGCAAGCGGTGCGTGACAACGAAGACGCGGCCCGCGCCATCGGCGTGAACCCCTTCAGCGTCAAGCTGATTGCCACCATTTTGTCCGGTGGCCTGATGGGTGCAGGTGGCGCTTTTTATGTGCAGGTGTTCCAGTACATCGACCCTGGCATTGCCTTTGGGGCGCACACTTCTGTCGAGGCCTTGGTGGGTGCGATCGTCGGCGGCATGGGCACGCTGTGGGGCCCGCTCTTGGGCGCGGTGAGTTTGCACATCCTGGCCGATGTCACGCGCAACTTGTTTGGGCAGCTGCCCGGCATCAACATGGTCATTTATGGCGTGGTGCTGATCGTGATCGTGATGTTCTTGCCGCGCGGCATTGCGGGGCTGGGCACCATCACGCCGCTGCAATGGTTGCGCGGCAGCAAGTCGGATGGAGACAAATCATGAGCACGCTGCTGCAGATCGAGGGCGTGTCCAAGTCCTTTGGCGGTTTGAAGGCCGTACAAAATGTGAGCCTGTCGGTGACCGAGGGGCGTCTGAGCGCCTTGATTGGCCCCAACGGTGCAGGCAAGACGACCTTGTTCGCACTCATGTCGGGCTTTCTGACGCCGGACACGGGCCGTGTGGTGTTTGCAGGCCAGGACATCACCGGTCAGCCGCCGCACCTGAACGCCCGCATGGGCCTGACGCGCACCTTCCAGATCGTGCAGCCCTTTGCCGCGCAAACCGTGCGCGAGAACATCGCGGTGGGGGCGCACCTGCATTTGCCACGCCGCGCCGAGGCCCTTGACTGGGCTGAGTCGGTTGCGCAGCAAGTGGGTCTGAGCCCGCAACTGGACAAGCTGGCCAGCGACTTGACGGTGGCCGGACGCAAACGGCTGGAGCTGGCCCGTGCATTGGCCACGCGGCCGCGCCTGTTGTTGCTCGACGAGGTGCTGGCCGGATTGAACCCGCAAGAAATCGCCGAAATGATCCCGGTGGTGCAAGGCATTGCCCAAAGCGGTGTGACGGTGCTGATGATCGAACACGTCATGCAAGCGGTGATGAGCCTGGCGCAAGAGGTTTGGGTGCTCGCGCAAGGCCAGTTGATTGCCCAAGGCACACCCGCCGAGGTGACGAACAACAAAGCCGTGGTCGAGGCTTATCTGGGCCACGGCACGGCCGAGCGCTTGCAAAAGAACGCAGCCCAAGACAAAACAGCGCAGGAGGCACAGGCATGACCGCTTTGTTGAATGTGCAGGGCCTCAAATCCGGCTACGGTGTGGTCGAGGTCTTGCGCGGTGTGGACCTGCAGGTCATGCCCGGCGAGCTGGTGGCGCTTTTGGGCAGCAACGGCGCGGGCAAGACCACACTCAACCTCACACTCAGCGGCTTGGTGGCCACGCGCGCGGGTCGGGTGGGGTTCGATGGGCAGGACATCACCGGTCTGCATTCACGCCAGGTGGTCAAGCATGGCTTGATCCAGGTGCCTGAGGGCCGAAAAGTGTTCCCCAACCTGAGCGTGCACGAGAACTTGGAGCTGGGGGCCTTCACCCGAGGGCGTGAGCGACGCTTGCAGAACCTGGACAAGGTCTACGAGACATTCCCACGGTTGAAAGAGCGCGTGGCCCAGTTGGCGGGCACGCTCAGCGGTGGCGAGCAGCAGATGTTGGCCATTGGCCGGGGCCTGATGGCCGAGCCGCGCTTGTTGATCCTGGACGAACCCTCACTGGGTTTGTCGCCCCTGCTGGTGGAAGAGTTGTTTGGCTTGATCGCCTCGCTGCGCAGCAGCGGCCTGTCGATCTTGCTGGTGGAGCAAAACGTGGGCCAGTCTCTGGACATCGCCGACCGGGCTTATGTGATGGAAAACGGACAAATCCGTTTCACGGGCACACCCGCCGAGTTGTTGGGCAGTGACACGCTCAGGCAAGCCTATTTGGGGATGTGAGGCCGCAGTGCAGCGCCTGGCCTGTTGCGGTTTTTCAACCCGTTTGACCCCTTGATCTTCCATCTTGTTTGACATGACCGTACGCATTGCTTTTGACCGCACCGTTCTGATGTGGACCACCGCTATGGCGTTGGTGTGCTGGGCGGGCATGGCCCGTGCCCAAGCGCAGCCGCCCATCAAAATTCTGGTGGGTGCTCCCGCAGGCGGCACCACCGACACCATGGCCCGCACGCTGGCCACGGTGCTGGGCACACAGCTGGGGCGCACTGTGGTGGTCGAGAACAAACCCGGTGCAGGTGGCAACTTGGCCGCCGACGCGGTGGCCAAGGCCGCGCCCGATGGCCATACGCTGCTCATGAGCTTCACCAGCCACGCCATCAATGCCTCGCTGTACCCCCGCTTGCCTTTTGATCCGGTCAAAGACTTCACCCCTTTGACCATGGTGTCGACCTCACCGTCGATCCTGGTGGCCCACCCCAGGGTCTCGGCCAACAGCGTCCAAGAATTGATCACTCTGGCCAAGTCCAAGCCCGGGCAGCTGAACTTTGCGATTGGCGCAATGGGCTCGTCCTTGCACATGGCGGGTGACGCCTTCAAGATGCAGTCGGGTGTGTACATCGTGAACATCCCCTACCGGGGCACGGCCCCTGCGGTGCAAGACGTGTTGGCCGGGCAAGTGGACTTGATGTTCGCCGCCATTGGCAACGTGCAATCGCACATCAAGGCGGGCAAACTCAAGGCCCTGGGCGTGACCAGCGCCAAACGCCTGCCCGCTTTTGCGGACGTGCCCGCCATTGGCGAGAGCTTGCCCGGTTACGAGTCGAGTGCCTGGTTTGGATTGTTTGGCCCGGGGCGCATGAGCCCTGATCTGAGCAAGCGCCTGGCCGATGCGGCCCGCGCTGCGGTGCAGTCGCCCGATGTCAAGCGGCGCATTGAAAGCGAAGGGGCCACGGCCGTGGGCAACAGCCCGGAAGAATTTGCCCGTTTTGTGGACAGCGAGATCGTGCGTTGGCGCGCGGTGGTGCAGTATGCCGGAGCCAAGCCCGAATGAAACCCAGCGATTTTCAGCCACAAACATTGGCCCAAAAACTCATCGCCCGCGCCGCAGGCCGCAGCCATGTGGCCGTGGGCGAGTTGCTCACCTGCAACGTGGACTTGGCCATGTTCCACGACTCGTCGGGTCCGCGCCGCTTGAAGCCTATGCTGGACGAATTGGGCGCCGAGATCTGGGACAAAAACAAAGTGGTGCTGGTGCTGGACCACTACGTGCCCGCGCAAGACGCGGATGCCCAGCAGATTGTGCAGATCGCGCGCGACACCGCCAAGCAGTGGAAGCTGCCCCACGTCATTGACAGCGAGGGCATTTGCCACGTGGTTCTGCCCGAGCGCGGCCATTTGAAGCCGGGCATGTTTTGTGTCGGTGGCGACTCGCATTCGCCCACGGGCGGGGCCTTTGGTTGCTACATGTTTGGCATCGGTGCGACCGAGATGCTGGGCGTGTGCGTCACCGGCCAAATTTGGGTGCAGGTGCCGCGCACCTTGCGCATGCACTGGTCGGGTCGCTTGCAAGCCGGTGTGTCGGCCAAAGACATGATGCTGCACATGGTGGGTCGCTTTGGCATGAATGGCGGCCAATACCAGGCGGTGGAGTTTGCGGGGTCTGCGGTGCAGGCCCTGTCCATGGCCGAGCGCATGACCCTGTCCAATATGAGCGCCGAGATGGGGGCTCAGGCCGGTTTGATCGCGGCCGATGAGACCACCTTGAACTACCTGCGTGGCGTGGGCGTGGCCTCTGAGCATCTGGCCGGGGCCGAGCAATGGCACACCGATGAAGACGCCGAATACGAGCAGCACACCTTTGATGCCGCCCGCCTCAGCCCGCAGGTGGCCGCACCGCACAGCCCGGCCAACACCCGAGATGTGGCCGAATTTGCGGATGTGGCGCCAAGCATTGCCTACATCGGTGCCTGCACCGGCGCCAAACTCGAAGACCTGCGGGCCGCCGCCTCGGTGCTCAAGGGTCAGCGCGTGGCCGCTGGCGTGCAGCTGATGGTGGCGCCTGCCAGTGCCCGCGAACAAGCGCAGGCCACGCAAGAAGGCGTGATGCAAATCTTGCTGGACGCCGGCGCCACGGTGCTGCCCAACAGTTGTGGTGCGTGTGCGGGTTACGGCGCGACTTTCCCCGAAGGCGCCACCGTGATTTCGACCACCGCCCGCAATTTCAAGGGCCGCATGGGCCCGGCCAGCGTGAACGTGTATTTGGCCTCGCCTTACACCGTGGCCGCTTCGGCTTTGCGCGGGCGCATCAGCGATGCACGCGAGGTGCTGGCATGAACAAACACGTTTTTCAAAACGCCCGTGTTTGGCGGCTCGGTGCCGATGTGGACACCGATGCCCTGGCCCCCGGGGCTTATATGAAGCACGGTCTTGAGGTGATCGGCTGGCATTGCTTGGAGGCGGTGCGCAGCGACTTTGCTTCGGGCGTGCGCGAAGGCGATGTGATCGTGGCCGGGGCCAACTTTGGGATTGGCTCATCGCGCGAGCAGGCCGCCGGTGTGCTGCGGCATTTGGGCTTGGCGGCAGTCATTGCGCCGTCTTACAGCGGTTTGTATTTTCGCAATGCCTTCAACTTGGGCCTGCTGCTCTTGACCTGCCCCGAGGCCGATCAAATCGAAGAGGGCGAGCGGGTGGGTGTGACGTTGGAAGGCGACACACCGGTGGTGGTGCGGGCCAAAGGCCAGCGTTTGGCTTGCGCGCCGATCCCTGAATTTTTGATGGACATGGTCAATGCAGGCGGCTTGTTGCCCCTGCTCAAACAAAGAAAGCCAGCATGAACCCGATGGATTCCAAATCTCAACCGACGGGCGTCCACCCTGTGATGGACCCGGTGACCCTTGCGGTGCTGCGCGGCCGTCTTGAACAGATCGCCGATGAAATGGACGCGACGCTCTACCGCAGCGCCTTCAATCCCATCATTGCCGAGGCGCACGACGCTTGCCACGGTCTGTACGACGCCACCACCGGCGACACTCTGATCCAGGGCAAGTCCGGTCTGCCGGTGTTTGTGGGGGCGATGGCCTTTGCGGTGCGCGCGGCCATGCGCGTGGCCGCCGAGCGTGGCGGCATGCAGCCGGGCGATGTGTGGCTGTTCAACGACCCCTATGAGGGCGGCACGCACGCCAACGACTTCAAGCTGGTCAAGCCCTGCTTTCGCCAAGGGCAGCTGTATTGCTTTCTCGCATCGGCTGCGCATTGGCACGACGTGGGCGGCGCGGTGCCCGGCAACTACAACCCGGCCGCCACCGAATGCTGGCAAGAAGCGGTGCAGATCCCGCCGGTGCGCATCTTGCGCGCTGGTGTGCTGGACGACGATGTGCTGGCCATTTTGCGGGCCAACACCCGCTTGCCCGACAGCCTGTGGGGTGACCTGAACGGCCAGCTGGCCGCCCTCGAATTGGGCGCACGCCGCCTGGACGGTTTGCTGGACGAATACGGCGACGCCAAAGTGGCCCAAGCCTTGGTGGAGCTGCGCAGCCGCGCTGTGCGCCTGATGCGCTCGCACATCGGCAGCTTGCCCGATGGCCGCTACAGCTTTGAAGATGTGCTGGACAACGACGGCGTCAAAGACGAGCTGCTCACCATTGCGCTGGACATGACCGTGGCCGGCGATCGCCTGACGCTCGACTTTTCGCGCACCTCGGCGCAATGCGCAGGCCCGGTGAACATCTCGCGCGCCACGGCGGTGGCCGCGTGCTACGTGGCCTTGAAGCACGTGTTTCCCGATGTGCCGGCCAACGCCGGCGTGCTCGACGCGGTGGACTTTGTGATTCCCGATGGCCTGGTCATCAGCGCTTCGCGCCCGCGCCCGGTGGGGGGCTACACCGAGACCATCTTGCGCATGATCGATGTGATCTTCAGCGCCACGGCACTGGCCGACCCGAAGCGGGCCGTGGCCCATGCCTACGGCACCATCAACGCCTTGTCGATCGCGGGGCACCGCACCGACGACAAACGCAAGGGCCAGCGCTGGGTGATGTTCAGCTTTTTTGGCGGCGGGCACGGCGGCCACTCGGACGGCGACGGCTTGTCGCACGGCAATGCGCCGATCTCGACCGCCACCATCCCACCCATGGAAATTTTGGAGGCCGCCTACCCGGTGCGCTTCACCCAATGGGCTTTGCGCCCCGGCTCGGGCGGCGATGGCCAGCACCGAGGCGGGCTGGGGGCGATTTACGAGATGGAGTTGCTGGAAGACAGTGCCGAAGCTTTTATTTTTGGCGAGCGCGGCAAATCCGCGCCCAAGGGCATCCACGGCGGCCAGCCCGCGCTGCCCAATGTGTTTGAGTACTGCCAAAACGGCGAATGGAAAACTCCGCCCATGGTTTCGAAAATGCTGGGCATTCACCTCAAAAAGGGCGACCGCGTGCGCCTGCAAACCCCGGGTGGCGGCGGCTGGGGTGCCCCCGCCGATCGCACGTCGCAGGACCGCGCCAAGGACAGCGCACTGGGTTACACCAAGGAACAAGCATGAGTGAGCAGTCAGTGAATCAACCTCATTGGGTGGTGGGCGTGGACGTGGGCGGCACCTTCACCGACCTGTTCGTGCTGGACGAAAAAACCGGCCAAGCCCGTATCGTCAAAGTGCCCTCCACCCGGGGGGAAGAAGCCCGGGGCTTCATGAACGGCATCGCCCAAGTGACCGGCAACACCGGCGCTGATGGCGCCAAGGACATTGCCACCATCGTGCACGGCACCACGGTGGGCACCAACGCCTTGCTCGAGCGCAAGATCGCGCGCACCGGCATCATCACCACGCGGGGTTTCCGCGATGTGCTGGAGATGCGCCGCCGCGACCGCCCGCAAACCTGGGGACTGCGCGGCAGCTACACCCCAGTGGTGCCCCGCGCTTTGCGGCTGGAGGTGGACGAGCGTGTGCTGGCCGATGGCCAGTTGCACACGCCGGTCGATCTGGCGCAGGTGCGCGAACAGGCCCGCGCTTTGCTGGCCGAAGGCTGCGAAGCGGTGTGCGTGTTCTTTGTGCACGCCTATGCCAACCCCTCCAACGAGCAAGCCGCAGTGGCGGCGGTGCGCGAGATCTGGCCCAACAGCCATGTGACGGCGGCCAGCGAAGTGCTGCCTGAAATACGCGAGTTCGAGCGCTGCTCGACGGCCACGCTCAATGCGGCCTTGCAGCCCGTGGTGGGCAGCTATTTGCAGCGCCTCGATGGCGATCTGCGCGCGCAGGGCTTTGGCGGTGAATTGCTGATCGTGCAAAGCAACGGCGGCGTGATGTCGCGACAGACGGCCTGCGATGTGCCGGTGCGCACCGCGCTGTCGGGCCCGGCTGCGGGCGTCATGGCTTGCGCCGAGATTGCGCGCGCTTCGGGTTTTGACAATGTGATCACCGGTGACATTGGGGGCACCTCGTTTGACGTGTCGCTGGTGGCGGGGGGGGAGGCGGCTTTGGCTGCGCAAACATCCATCGAGTTTGGCTTGGTGGTGCGCTCGCCCATGATCCAGATCGAGACCATTGGCGCCGGTGGCGGCTCGATCGCCTCGGTCGATGCGGGCGGCATGCTGCAAGTGGGCCCCGAATCTGCGGGCAGCAATCCCGGTCCGGCTTGCTATGGGCGGGGCAACACCCGCCCCACGGTGACCGACGCCAACGTGCTGCTGGGCCGCATTGCGGCCGACCGGCCTTTGGGCGGCGGTCTGCTGCAAAAACTCGATGCGGGCTTGTCCGAAAAAGCCATTGCCCAGCATGTGGCCGAGCCTTTGGGCTTGACGGCCTTGGCCGCGGCCGAAGCGATTTTGACGGTGGCCAACGCCCGCATGGCCGGCGCGATCCGCGTGGTTTCGATCGAACGCGGGCACGATCCGCGCCAGTTCGCCTACATGCCCTTTGGCGGTGGCGGTGGCCTGCATGTGTGCGCCATGATGCGCGAGGTGGGCGTGACCACCGGCATCGTGCCGCGTTACCCGGGCGTGACCTCGGCGCTGGGCTGCGTCATGGCCGACATGCGCCACGACGCGGTGCAGACCCTGAACGTGGCCTTGGCCGATGTGGCCTGGCCCGCCTTGATCCAGCGTGTGGACAGCTTGGCCGAGGCCTGCCAACTGCGCCTCGATTCCGCCGGGGTGCATTTTGTGAAGGTGGACGAGGTGATCAGCTTTGACATGCTCTACATGGGCCAAACCCACACCTTGCAAGTGTCCGTCAAGCGCGATCAGCTGCATGCCGCAGGGGTTCTGGCGGCGTTTGAAGCGGCTTACCAACACGCTTTTGGCCGTGTGCTGCAAGGCCCGGTGATCCGCGTGATGAACCTGCGCTATGCCCGCATCGGGCGGCGTCCCAAGTTCGACTTGGCGGTGCTGGCCCCACAAGGTGAAGGTCGCACCACCCCGGTGGGCGAGCAGCCCGTTTACCACCAGGGCCAGTGGTGGACGGCTCAGCGCTACGAGCGCCTGAGTCTGCCCGTGGGCACCGTGGTGCAAGGCCCGGCCATTTTGGAGCAGCCCGACACCACGGTGTGGCTGGAACCCGGCTTTGAAGGCCGGGTCGACAAACTGGGCAACTTGTTGGTGGAGCGCACGGCATGAACCTGCACAACGCGAAACTGGGCATGGTCATCGTGGACCTGCAAAACGATTTTCTGGCCCCCGATGGGGCTTATGCCCGGGGCAACACCCTGAGTGCCGAGGCGGTGCTGCTGCCCGAACGCATGGCCCCGGTGGCGCGTGCCATCAAGGGGCGCGGTGGCCTGGTCACCGCCAGCCTGTTCACGCTGTGGCCCAACGCACAAGGCGAGCCCATGATCTCGGCGCATCTGAAAGAGCGCCGCCCGTTTTTGCGCCAAGGCGATTTCGCGCCCGGCAGCCGTGGCCAGGCCAATGTGGACTTGCTGGCACCGCTGGTCGATGTGTCGGTGTTCAAGGTGGCCTATTCGGCCTTCTTCAACACGCAGCTGGACTGGGTGCTCAAGAAGTCGGGCATCGACACCTTGGTGGTGTGCGGCATCGTCACCAACGGTGGCGTGGCCAGCACGGTGCGCGACGCCCATGTGCGCGACTACGATGTCATCGTCTTGTCGGACGGTTGCGCCGCCTTCAGCGATGCCGCCCACCAGGCCGCGTTGGCCGACATGGCCTCGGTCGCCACCGTCATGGACAGCGCCTCTTTCTTGAAACAGCTGGGCTGAAGCCGTGAGCGCACCGCAGCCGCAAGTTCGCCCTGCCGCCCAATTGCAAGCCGAGGTCCACACGCCGGTTGTGGTGGTGGGGGCCGGCGCGTGTGGACTCACGGCGGCGCTGGCCTTGCACCGCTTGGGTGTGGAGTCTGTGGTGCTCGAGCGTGACGCGTTTGCCGCAGGCTCCACCGCCTTGTCGTCGGGGTTCATTCCGGCGCCCGGCACACAGGCGCAACAGGCCCAGGGCATCACCGACAGCGTGGCCGCTTTTGCGGCCGACATCCAGGCCAAGGCCCACGGTCAGGCCGCGCCGCACCTTGTGCAGGCCTATGCCCAACACATCGGCCCGGCCATGGACGCCTTGGCGACCCACCACGGCTTGCCTTGGCAGGTGCTGGACAACTTTTTGTACCCCGGACACAGCGCCCACCGCATGCACGCCGTGCCCGAAAAAACCGGGGCGGGCCTGATGAGCCGCCTGCAAGCGGCCGCCGACGCCGCGGGCGTGGTGGTGCTCACGCAGGCGCAGGTCACCGAGTTGTGGGCCGACGCCAGCCAGCGCATCCAGGGCGTGGGCTTTGTGCGGCCCGATGGGCAGGTCGAGCGCATCCGCTGCGATGCGGTGCTTCTGGCTTGCAATGGTTTTGGCGGCGCTGCGGCCATGGTGCAAGACCTGCTGCCCGAGATGGCCGAGGCCACCTATGCCGGCCATGTGGGCAACGACGGCAGCGCCATCGCCTGGGGACGGCAACTCGGCGCACGCCTGGCTGATCTGGGGGCTTACCAGGGCCACGGCTCTTGGGCCGTGCCGCAAGGGGCCTTGATTTCCTGGGCGCTGATGATGGAGGGCGGTGTGCAGATCAACGCCCAAGGCCAGCGCTTTCACGATGAAACCCAGGGTTACTCGGAGGCGGCGGTGCACGTGCTCGCGCAGCCGGACGGTGTGGCCTGGAATGTGTTCGACGACGCATTGCTGGCCTTTGCGCAAGAGTTCCCCGATTTTGTGGCGGCGCAAGGCGCAGGCGCGGTGCAGCACGCGGCCGATGCGGTGGCGCTGGCGCGCCTGATCGGCTGCCCGCCCGAAGCTTTGCAAGCCACCTTGAACGCGGTGCAGCCAGGCACCGACCCGGCCACTGGCCGCACGTTCCAGCGCGCATTGCAAGCCCCTTTTCACGCCATCCAGGTCACCGGGGCCCTGTTCCACACCCAAGGCGGGCTCGACATCGACGCGCACGCCCGTGTGCTGCGACAAGACGGCACGCCACTGCCCAATTTGCTGGCCGCAGGCGGCGCGGCGCGGGGCGTGTCGGGGCAGGCGGTGTGGGGCTATCTGTCGGGCAATGGTTTGCTCAGCGCCATCGCCGGTGGCCACATCGCCGCGCACACGGCGCAACAACTGTTGAAGGATTCGGCATCATGAGACACCCCCACACCTTGGCCAAGCGACTGCAGCAGCCCCAAGCGCTGCTGGCCCCCGGCGTGTACGACGCGCTCACCGCCTTGGTGGCGCAGCAAGCTGGCTTTGAGGCCGTTTACTTGTCTGGCGCCTCCATCGCCTACACCCGCCTGGGCCGCTCTGACATCGGTCTCACCACCGCCACCGAAGTGGCGCAGACCTTGGCGCACATCACCGACCGGGTGAGCATTCCTGTGATCGTGGACGCTGATACTGGTTTTGGCAACGCGCTCAACACCCAGCGCACGGTGCGCGACTTCGAGCGGGCCGGCGCTGCCATGGTCCAGATTGAAGACCAGACCTTCCCCAAACGCTGCGGACATTTGGACGGCAAAGGCGTGGTGCCCGTGGCCGAAATGCAGGGCAAGCTGCGCGCAGCACTTGATGCCAGGCACGACCAGAACACCTTGATTCTGGCGCGCACCGATGCGGTGGCGGTCGAAGGCTTGGACGCCGCGCTGGAGCGGGCCGAACGCTATCTGGAATGCGGGGTGGACGCGCTGTTCATTGAAGCCCTGCGTTCGGACGAGCAGATGAACCGGGCTTGTGCGCAGTTTTCAAAGCGCGTGCCGCTGCTGGCCAACATGGTCGAAGGCGGCAAGACGCCGGTGCAAAGCGCGGCCGAGTTGGGCGCGCGCGGTTTCAAGATCGTGATTTTTCCCGGCGGCACAGCGCGGGCGGTGCTGCACACCTTGCAAGGCTATTACGCGAGCTTGCATGCGCACCAGACCACGCGCCCCTGGCAAGACCACATGCTCGACTTTGATGGCTTGAACGCGGTCATCGAAACTCCGCAACTGCTGGCCCTGGGGCAGCGTTACGAAGGCCTTGAAAAGACATGACGCAGCCCCTTGTTTTGCGGGGTTTGCAAGTTGGTGACATCGGTTGGGTGGTGCACCGCCAGGGGATTTTGTATGCCCAGGAATACGGCTGGGATGGCACCTTCGAGGCGTTGGTGGCTGAGATTGCAGCGCAGTTCGTGAAGAACTTCGACCCTGATTGGGAGAACGCCTGGATGGCCGAGCGCGACGGCCAGGTGGTGGGCTCGGTGTTTCTGGTCAAGGTGTCCGAGCAAGAAGCCAAGCTGCGTTTGCTCTATGTGGAGCCCGATGCGCGTGGCGCAGGCTTGGGTCGTCGCCTCACGGCCCAGTGCATCGCGTTTGCCCGAGCCAAAGGCTATGCCCAGCTCACTTTGTGGACCAATGACATCCTGCATGCTGCTCGCCGCATTTACCAGGAGGCGGGTTTCACCTTGGTGTCCGAAGAGCCGCACCATTCTTTTGGCGCCGACCTGGTGGGGCAGTACTGGTCACTGGACCTTCGCGCCATCCCATGATCTGACACCGCTTGCGCCCGTGTCTGCCTTATGGACGCGTTATCCGGGGCGGGCACCAGCCCATTTCAAGCCAGTGCGCATAGCCAGGCTTGAAGGGCCAGGCCGTGTGTTGTACCGGCGTGCCGGCCGGCAAGACCTTTTCGGTCAGATGGTCCAGCCAGGGGCTGACGGCGCCCAACTGTTGCAACCAAGCTTGCCCTTCGTGCGTCTCCATCGCCACCCCGGCCAGACCTTGGCGTGACACAGGCATGGCGGTGCCAGGCAAGGTGCGGCCAGACAAGCGGTCGTGCACGCTGCCCCAAGCGACATGCTGCAGGGTCGTGGACAGCGATTGCAAACGGTGGCTCACCGCATTGAGGGATTCGTCGGTGAACCGCAGCTGGCCCAACAGATTGTCGAACCAAAAAAAGGCTTCAGGCATGTCCCGCGTGCATGCGGTCAACTGGGCCAGTCCGTCGCCGGTGTGCAAGTGCAGCCGCGTGCCCTGTTGAGGCAAGTGCCGACCGTGCCGCCAGCGAAACAGGGGGGCGGCCAAGGGGTCAATGTCCCAAGCGTGGACTTCTTCAAATTGCGCCAGCCAGTCGGTGGGCAGCATCCAGCCAGCACTCGCCCCCAGCAAAACCAGCTGTTTGCGTGGCATGGTTTGGGTGGTTAACCAGTTGGCAATTTGTGCCGACGCACTTGCCCAACGTTCTTGGGAGCGCCAAGCGCGCCAATGCCAATGCCATCCGCCAGTCAGGTTCATGAACGAACTTTAAACCCTGTGCGAGGCGTTTTGACCGACATCGGTGGATTCAAATGATCCGCCCATGTCGCCACCAGGCCCAGGCGCAGCCCCAGCACACCAACAGCATGCCGAGCAAGGCGCACACAGCGGAGACTTCGGTGCGGCGGTGCTTTTTGAGCACGATCTTGCTGCTCAAAGATTGGTAAATCTGCAGCAGGTCCTGGCGGTTGTCGGCGCTGAAGTATTCGGCGCGGGTGATCTCGGCGATTTTTTTCAGGCTGGCCTCGTCGAGCTTGACCCGCATTTGCATGCCCTGGGCCTTGAGCACAGTGCCCTGCGCTGTGCCCACACCCACGGTGTAGACACGCACCCCCAGATCGGCAGCCACCTGGGCCATTTTCAGGGCGTCAGGCCCCACATTGCTCTGGCCATCGCTGAGCAAGACGATGGCCGCTGCGCTGTTGGAGCCGGGCGGCACTTTGGGCAGGTTGACGGACTTGGATGGCAAGGCGTTGGATGGGGAGCCGGGTGGGGCGGTCGTTGACCCGTCCAAAGGCTTCCCTGCTGGAGTTTGAGGGCTGGCTTCGCCGTCGATCAAACCACGCACGTCCAGGCCCGAGCCGGGCAGCATCGCATGCAGCGCGATCACAATGCCGCTGCCCAGGGCCGAGCCTGGCTGCAGACTGAGTTGATCGATGGCTTGGATGATCAGATCGCGCTGGTCGGTGGGGGCTTGCACCAGCGCAGCCGCCCCTGCCACGCTGACCACGCCCAATTTGACCTGAGCAGGCTGCCCCAGCACAAAGCTTTTGGCGGCAGCTTGTGCCGCTTCGATGCGGCTGGGTTGCACATCGCTGGCCCGCATGCTGCCCGAGCTGTCGATGGCCAGCATCACGGTGTCGATGCGGCTGGGCAAGAGCAAGATGGCCTGGGGTCTGGCCATGGCCAGCAGCAAGCCCGCCAGGCCCAGCCAGATGAGCAGCACAGGGGCGTGACGTGTGATTCGCCCGGAGGGAACGCCAGGGCCCGAGCGCGCCTGGGCCGCCGCGGGCCAAGCCCGCTGCACGCCGCGTGCTTGCCATGCGATGTACAGGCCCAGCCACACAGGCAAGGTGGCCAGCAGCCACAACAAACGTGGCCAGACAAACTGGATCGAGTGCCATTCAGGCATGCGCGCCCCCCGCCGCCATCGGCCGCGTGCTTGCGGCACTGAGCTGGCTGGCGCGTTTGCGCAGTTGTGCAAAACGCAGCAGAGCCTGGTCCAGTGCTTCGTCGGTGCTCAACTCCAGGCAGTCCACGCCAGCGCGGGCCAGGCTGTCCAGCAAAGCCGCTTCACGGTCTTGGGCGTGTTGTGCAAAGCGCTGGCGAAAAGCCGCATCGTTGCCATCCACCAGCAGTTGCTCACCCGACTCTGCGTCTTGCACCAGCAGCATGCCGGTGTTGTCAGGCCAGGCCATCTCGAGTGGGTCGTGCAGGCGCACAGCCACCACTTCATGGCGTCTGGCCAATTGGGCCAGGGGTTTTTCCCAGCCGGTTGGGCTGATGAAGTCCGACACCACAAACACGGCCGAGCGGCGTCGCAGCACCGACTGCGCCTGCGCCAACCATGGCCCCAGCGCGCTGGTCTGCACGGCCTTGGCATGGGTTGGGGGTGGGTCTGCGCGCAGCATCTGGTGCACGATGTGCAGCAAGTGGCGTTTGCCAGAGCGCGCGGGCACCACGCTGTGGGCGCGCGCTTGCCCCGTGAACAGCATCAGTCCCACGCGGTTGCCGTGTTGAGACAGCAGTTTGGACAACACGGTCACGATGCTGCAAGCCAGTTCGCGCTTGCTGGTGGGGCCCGAACCGAAGGCCACGGAGCCAGACAGGTCCAGCACAAACCAAGCGGCGATTTCCCGGTCCTCCTGATGTTCACGCACATAGGGCGTTTGCATGCGCGCGGTCACGTTCCAGTCGATGTGGCGCACGTCATCATGGGCTTGGTATTCGCGCAGATCGGCCAGCACCAGTCCACTGCCCCGGAACAGGCTGCGGTAGTCACCTTGCAGCTGTCCATCGAGCCGTTTGAGCACGGTCCATTCCAGTCGCTGCAGCCATTGCGCTGCATCGGGCAGGCGCGTGTCGGTACCCGCCGAGCCCGCGACCGGGGCCTGGGGCTGGTCTGGTCTGGCTGCGGCCTCAGTGGGTGGTTTGCGCAGAAAGCTGAACATGGCGGTCCAGGGGTTTGTCGGGGGCGGGCACGGCCTGGAGGATTTTCAAAATCAATGCATCGGCTGTCATGCCATCGGACAAGGCTTCGTAGGTCAGCACCAAGCGGTGGCGCAACACATCGGGCACCAAGTCGATCAGGTCTTGGGGCAGGGCGTAGGGCCGACCGCGCAGGAAAGCCAATGCCCTTGCTCCTTCGATCAGGGCGATGGTGGCGCGAGGGCTGGCACCAAAACTCAAATAGGGCGCCAAGTCGGGCAAACCGCAGCGCAGGGGATCGCGCGTGGCGGCCACCAGCTTGACCGCGTACTGAACCAGAGCCGGGTCCACATAGCCTTGGCGGCACTGCGCTTGCAGCGCCATGAGTTGTGCCGTGTCGGCCACGGCCGCTGCGGTGGCGGGCATGCCGGTGACGCGTTGCACGATGACGAACTCTTCTTCCTCCGTGGGGTAGCCCACCAGCACCTTCATCATGAAGCGGTCGACCTGCGCTTCGGGCAGAGGGTAGGTGCCTTCGGTTTCGATGGGGTTTTGTGTGGCCATCACCAAAAAGGGGCGGGGCACCGCATGGGTTTCGCCCGCAATCGTCACTTGTCGCTCCTGCATCACTTCAAGCAAGGCGCTTTGGACTTTGGCTGGGGCCCGGTTGATTTCGTCGGCCAGCAACAAGTTCGCAAACACCGGCCCCAGCACGGTGCTGAATTCGCTGCTTTTTTGGTTGTAGATGCGGGTGCCCACCAAGTCGGCGGGCAGCAGATCGGGTGTGAATTGGATGCGCTTGAAGCTGCCGCGCACGGCCTGTGCCAGGGTGTTGACGGTGAGGGTTTTGGCCAGACCCGGCACGCCTTCAATCAACAAGTGGCCTTGTGCCAAGATGGCCACCAAAATGCGTTCGAGAAAGGCGTCTTGCCCGACCACCACGCGCTTGACTTCGTAGAGCACGCGTTCCATCAGGGCGGCGTTGACGGTAACACTTTGGGGCGTCTGGCCTTGGTTCCAAGCCAATTCAGTGGGGTTCATGCGCAATGCCTTTCAGGATTGGGGGTGGTCTGAATCAGAACGGCGGCATGCCCATGCCACCACCGGCGCTTTCGATGGTGGCTGCAAACACGATGCCGATGAAGGTGCGGGCCGAGGTGGGGTTGAGGATGGCGGTGACAATGCCCACCACCTCTCCGGCCATGTTGATGAGCGGTCCGCCCGAGTTGCCGGGGTTGGCGGCCGCATCGGCCTGGATCAGGCCACGCATCACGGGTTTGTCTTTGGCGCCAAATTGCCGGTTCAGCCCTGAGACCACACCGGCCGAGACCGAGGGTCCGATGCCAAAGGGAAAGCCCACGGCCACCACCTCGTCACCGGGCACAAGGTTCTGGCTGCTGCCCAAGGTGGCGGGCTGCAAGTCGTCGGGCAAGCGTTGGGCTTTGAGCACAGCCAAGTCGTTTTCAGGCTGCACGCCAATCACTTGCGCATCCGATTCCAGTCCATCGGCAAAGGTGACCTTGATGCGTTTGGCGCCCTGCACCACATGCAAATTGGTGAGGATCACGCCTTCTTCTGAAATCACCACACCCGAACCCACACCGCTGTCTTGCAAACCACGCTGGGGGTTTTTCTGGTCTTCATCCTGGGTGCGCACATGCACCACCGAGGGGGCAATCAGCTGAGCGGCGCGGGCGGCCCGCGAGGGCAGGTCCTGGGTGTTCAGGGTGTGCAGCACTGCCGCGTTGATGTCGTCTTGTGTGAGCCGCTGTGGTGTGCCGACTTGCCGGCTCAAAGCCCACATCAGTGTGGCTGAGAGCAGGGCGCACAGCAGCAAAGCAGCCCAAAGAGGCAGACGCACAAAGCCCTTCAGGTCGATGCGGATGGGACTGGAGGCCGTTGTGTGTGATGGGCTGGGTGCGGCCGCTGAGGCGGGCGATGAAGTCAGCCTCTGGGCACCTGGTTCAAGCTGCTTTCGGCTGTAGAGTGCGGCGCGTTTCATCGTCGTTGGGGCCTTCGGTGATACAGTGGCCAGACTTCATCGCCCGCCACACACCATGCACTTTATCTGGCCTGAGCTGCTTTGGCTATTGTTGTTGATCCCCTTGTTGGTGGTGGGGTACATCCGGGCTTTGCGACGCAAACGCACCATGGCGGTGCGTTACCCCAGCTTGAACCTGATTCGGCCTGCATTGGGTCCGGGACACCGGATCCGCAGACACATCCCCCCCGCCTTGCTGTTGTGTGCCTTGTCGCTCGTGTTGCTGGGTGTGGCCCGGCCCAGTGCTCGGGTGACCCTGCCTGCAGATTACCTGACCCTGGTGCTCGCCATGGATGTCTCGCGCAGCATGTTGGCCGAAGACGTGCCGCCCAGCCGCATCGTGGCCGCCCAGCAGGCGGCCAAATCCTTTCTTCAGGAACTGCCCGGTCATGTGCGCGTGGCCGTGGTGTCCTTTGCAGGCAACGCCCAGCTGGTGCAGGGCGTGACGGACCAAAAAGACCTTTTGTTGGCCGCCATCGACGGCTTTCAGTTGCAGCGGGGCACCGCCACGGGCAGCGGCTTGTTGGTGGCACTCAACACCTTGCTGCCCGAGTCGGCCATCGACTTGGAGTCGGTGTTGTACGGCGCCGAGTTCAAGTCCGGCAGCCTGGTCGCCCAAGGGGGGAGCTTGGCGGGGCGATCGCTGGACCAGCGACCCGCGCCAGCGGCGGCCGAGGGGCCCAAGTCGGTGCCTGTGGGCTCATACACGGCTGGGGCGGTGATCTTGTTGTCCGATGGTCGCCGCACCACAGGGCCTGACCCGGTCGAGGTGGCCAAGTGGGCGGCCTCCAAAGGGGTGCGGGTCTACACCGTGGCTTTTGGTACGCCCAATGGCTTCATTCCGGGCTTCGAAGGTTTTTCTTTTTACGCCAAGGTCGATGAAGAAGCCTTGCAAAAGGTGGCCGAGACCACGGGCGCTGAGTTTTTCAGGGCCACCAATGCCAATGACTTGGCCATGATTTACCAGCACCTGTCGTCCAAGTTCACCTTGGAGCGGCGCGATACCGAAATCAGCGCTTTGATGGCGGCGCTGGCGGGCGTGTTGGTGCTGTTGGCCATGGGCTTGTCCATGCGCTGGTTTCGCCATTGAAGGGGGCGCAGGCCCCACGCGGCGTGGGGCCCGCAAGCCGCTTGGGGCATGCGTTGAAGCTCAGCCCTGCTAGAGCCGCTCGTTTTGCGGAAACATGAACTTTTTGGCGTCCGCGTCCATCTCGGTCTTGAAGGTGTATTTCGCTTTGAACGCTTCGGCACGCTGGGCCGCTGGACGGGCGTTGACCCCATCGAGCAGGCGTTTGATGTGGGGGTATTGCGTCCAGGTGGCATCACCCGTGCCCAGCACATAAGGCAGCATGCGGGCCCAGCCCCACAGGGCCATGTCCACCACGCTGTAGTGTTCACCCAGCATGTAGGTGTTGTGCGCCAAGTGCTTTTCCAGCACGGTCCAGTGGCGGTGGGCTTCAAAGTCGTAGCGGTTCAGGGCGTAGTCTTTGGGCTCGGGCGCGGCGTGGCGAAAGTGTACCGACTGACCAGAAAAAGGCCCGATGCCGCTGGCAATGAAAAGCAGCCAGGACAGGGCCGCACCCCGCTCCTTGGCCTGTGCGATGCCGGGCATGAATCTTTGCTCGCGGTCGGCCAGGTACAGCAAGATGGCGTTGCTGTCGAACACGGTCACGTCGCCATCGGTGATGGCGGGCACTTTGGCATTCGGGTTGACGGCCAAGAAGGCGGGCGCGAATTGTTCGCCTTTGCGCGTGTCCACCGGCACGGGTTCAAAGGGCAGCCCCAGCTCTTCGAGCAGCAGGGCAATTTTCATGGGATTGGGGGCGGCGTTGAAGAAGAATTTCAGCATGAGAGGACTCCATCCAAAAGAGCGTGAAGGTCAAGGGGTTCAGGCCAGAGGCCCAGCCTGATGCGAGTGTCACCCAGGCTGGGCTCACAAGGGGCGAGGGGTCAGTCATTTGGGCGACTCGGTGGTCGGTGCTTTGTCACTGCGGTGGCGCAAGGTATTGAGCGGGCTGCGGCCATGCATGGCGCCGCTTGCCCCCAGTGGTCTAGGCCTTCTGGCTTGTTTGAGATGCGCCGTTGTTCGGCGCGGGATGTTCTCAGGGCATCTTCACCAGGGTGAATCAGCCCCCTGAATTCAGTCCGAAAAATGCATGTGGACTTGTCCCAGAGTCCCAAAGTTGGCCCAAGCGCTGTCACCGGGCTCCAGCTCCAGTGGGACCATGCAGGTGCCTGTGGTCACCACCTGCCCCTTTTGCAACGGGATGCCCAGACGCGACAGCTGGTTGGCCAACCAAGTCAGGGCGGTGCGGGGGTCACCCAAGACCCAAGCGCCTGAGCCAGTGCGGCTGTATCGAATGGCATCGCCTTTCAACACTTGGGCTTGCACGGCATGCTGGCTCAAGTCGTTGTGGCGCCACCCTTCGGGTGCGGGTGAGCCCAGTACGAAATGACGCGCGCAAGCGTTGTCGGCCAGCAATTGCGCCTCGCCCGCTTGGGTAAATGGCGCAAGCCGCGAGTCCGGCACTTCGATGGCCGGGTGCAGCGTGGCCACGGCAGCCATCACGTGTTCCTGGCTGTAAAGACTTGTTTGTGGCGGCAGGTCTTGCCCCATGGTGAAGGCAAATTCTGGCTCGGCCACCCGCATGCGGTTGTGCTGGGAGGGCACGCTGGCCCCGCTTGAAAACACTTGGCCTGATAACAAGCGCCCGGCCAGAGGGCCACTCACGTTGATGTGGGCTTGCCCATTGCTGCTGGTGGCAGCAATTTTCCAGCCCACCACAGCCCGGCCGGAAACGGCGGGCAGCTGCGCCTGTGCGGCATAACCGGCCACGCTGGTCATGGGCCTGCAAGCTTGGGGCAGCACTTGAACGACCTGTCCCGATTGCCACAGATCCCAAAGCAATTGGGCAGCGGCGTTGGATGGGTGGCTTGTTGGGTGAGTCATTTTCGGATTGTCCAGCAGGTCAGGACGAGTGACCTTCAATTGTGTGTATAATTTTTGGCTTGACGAATCAAGTCAACCTTTACCGGTGATATAGCTCAGTTGGTTAGAGCGCAGCATTCATAATGCTGATGTCGGTGGTTCAAATCCACCTATCACCACCAAATCAAAAGCCCACAGTTTTGCGACTGTGGGCTTTTTGTTTTTGCGTTCTGGGCAAAGAGCTCAAGCGTTGACAAATTTCGGTGCACGTTTGTTCAAAAACGCCTCCATGCCTTCCTTTTGGTCGGCGGTGGCAAACAAGCCGTGAAACAGGCGGCGCTCGAACATCACCCCGTCGCTCAAGCCGCTTTCAAAGGCGCGGTTCACGCTTTCCTTGGCAGCCATGGTGGCCAGCTGGCCGTAGCCACAAATCATCAAAGCCGCCCCCAGGGTCTCCTCCATCAGCTTGTCCAAAGGCACCACGCGGCTGACCAGGCCGCCGCGCTCGGCCTCGGCCGCGTCCATCATGCGGCCTGTCAGGACCAGATCCATGGCCTTGGATTTGCCCATGGCGCGGGGCAAGCGCTGCGTGCCGCCTGCGCCGGGAATGATGCCGATCTTGATTTCGGGCTGCCCGAACTTGGCGTTGTCGGCCGCGATGATGAAGTCGCACATCATGGCCAGCTCGCAGCCACCACCCAGTGCAAAGCCGCTGACGGCCGCGATCACGGGCTTGCGGATGCTGCGGATGGTTTCCCAGTTGCGGGTGATGAAGTCCTGTTTGTAGACCTCGTGGAAGTTGAACTTGGCCATGGCGGCGATGTCGGCACCCGCTGCAAAAGCTTTTTCGCTGCCGGTGATGACGATGCAGCCAATCGCCTCGTCGGCGTCAAAGGCTTTGAGGGCCAGGCCCAGTTCGTCCATCAGGGCGCCGTTGAGCGCGTTCAAGGCCTTGGGGCGGTTCAGGGTGATGATGCCAACTTGGCCGCCTTCGGTGCGGACTTCGATGTTTTCGTAGCTCAAGGGTTTCTCCATCAGTGGGGTCAAATCAATCGCTGACTATAACCACGCCAGCCATGCTGAGTCTGTCGCTCCGGCGCTGGGCCTGCATAGGGGAAAACATTAACCAACCGTGCGGTCGGCTAATGGTACAGTCATGCATTCTGGAGACCGAAGATGACCGAATCGACCGCAACGGTGTTGTACGAAGCGCGAGGCGCAGTGGCGCTCATCACCCTCAACCGCCCTCAAGCCCTCAACAGCTTCACCCGCGCCATGCACCACGACCTGTGGGCCGCGCTCGATCAGGCCGAGGCCAACCCGGCCATCCGGGCTGCGGTCATCACCGGCGCAGGGCGTGGCTTTTGTGCCGGGGCCGATTTGTCGGACTTCGATTTCACACCGGGCCCTAACCGTGTCGAACGCGCCGATCCCGGCCCGATCATTGAACAAGCCTTCAATCCGAGCACGCGCCGCTTGCAATCGCTGCGCATGCCCACCATCGCGGCCGTCAACGGCGTGGCCGCAGGCGCTGGCGCTTCGATGGCCATGGCCTGCGACATCGTGATTGCCGCGCCCGCAGCCAGTTTCATCCAGGCCTTCAGCAAAATCGGCTTGATCCCTGACGCCGGCGGCAGCTGGTTGTTGGTCGAGCGCCTGGGTCTCGCGCGCGCCATGGCGCTGGCCATGACCGGGGACAAATTGACGGCCGACAAAGCCAAAGAGTGGGGCATGATTTGGGACGTGGCCGACGACGCATTGGCCGCCGCGCTGGCGATGGCCGAGCGTCTGGCGAACATGCCGACCAAGGCCTTGGTCGCCACCCGCGCCTTGCTGCAGTCCGCGACCACCCGCACCCTGTCCGAGCACTTGGACGCCGAGCGCGACACCCAATCGGCCCTGGGCCGCACGCATGACTATTTCGAGGGGGTACAAGCCTTCCTCGAAAAACGCCCCGCACAATTCAAAGGCGAATGATGAGCGATCCCCACACCTTGGCCCGCCGGGTCGGCGAAACCATGTTCGCCGTCGATGTGGCCTCCAAAGACACCATGGGCATGGAACTGCTCGCTTGCGAGCCGGGCCGAGCCCTGATGCGCATGCAGGTCAAAGCACTGCACCTGAACGGGCACCAAATCTGCCACGGTGGCTTCATCTTCACGCTGGCCGATTCGACCTTTGCCTTTGCCTGCAACAGTTACAACAAAAACGCGGTGGCAGCCGGTTGCAGCATCGAGTTTCTCAAGCCCGGTCAACTCGGCGATGTGCTCACCTGCGAAGGTCTGGAGCAGACCCTGAGTGGCCGCCACGGCATTTACGACATGAAGGTCACCAACCAGCACGGCGAAGTGATCGCCATGTTCCGTGGCAAGAGTGCGCAGATCCAGGGCACGGTGGTGCCGACATAAATCAATGCAGAGGGAGCAGGGTTCGCCCACGTTCTCCCGCTGATCCAGTGGAGTTTTCATGAGTCCAAAAGCCTTCCCCCTCGAGCCAATTGAAAAGGCCAGCATCGACGAGCTGCGCAGCCTGCAGCTCAAGCGCCTGCAGCAAACCCTGCAGCACGCCTATGCCAATTCACCGGTGTACCGTGCCAAGTTCGATGCCGCTGGCGTGCACCCCGACGACTGCAAAAGCTTGGCCGACATTGCCAAGTTTCCCTTCACCACCAAGTCGGACCTGCGTGACAGTTACCCCTTTGGCATGTTTGCCGTGCCGCGGGAAAACTGCGCCCGCATCCACGCCTCCAGCGGCACCACCGGCAAACCCACCGTGGTGGGCTACACCCTCAAGGACATCGACACCTGGTCCACCGTGGTGGCGCGCAGCATCCGCGCAGGTGGGGCCAAGCCCGGCGACATGGTCCATGTGAGCTACGGCTACGGCCTGTTCACCGGCGGCATGGGCGCGCACTACGGCGCCGAAAAATTGGGCCTCACAGTGGTGCCTTTCGGTGGCGGCCAGACCGAGCGCCAGGTGCAGCTGATCCAGGATTTCCAATCCAACATCATCATGGTCACGCCCAGCTACATGCTGGCGATTGCCGACGAGTTCGAGCGCCAGGGCATCGACCCCAAGAGCAGCTCACTGCGCATCGGCATCTTCGGCGCCGAGCCCTGGACCAACGACATGCGCGCCGCCATCGAAAAACGCATGGCCATCGACGCGGTCGACATCTATGGCCTGTCTGAAGTGATGGGCCCAGGCGTGGCCAGCGAGTGCATAGAGACCAAAGACGGCCCGACCATCTGGGAAGACCATTTCTTCCCGGAGATCATCCACCCCGAGACCGGCGAACCGGTGGCCGACGGCGAAATGGGCGAGCTGGTCTTCACCAGCCTGACCAAGGAAGCCCTGCCCATCATCCGCTACCGCACGCGCGACCTCACGCGCCTGTTGCCCGGCACCGCCCGCAGCATGCGCCGCATGGAAAAGATCACCGGCCGCAGCGACGACATGATGATCATCCGGGGTGTGAACGTGTTCCCCAGCCAGATCGAAGAGTTGATCTTGAAGCGTGCCGAACTGGCCCCGCACTACCAGTGCGTGCTGACCCGCGAGGGCCCAATGGACGACCTGAAGGTGTTGATCGAGACCAAGCCCGGCGTGTCACCCGAGAGCAGGCAAGCCCGCGCTGCAGCCCAGCAACTGCAGCACGAGATCAAGGTCTTCATTGGTTCGAGCGTGGCCATCGAGCTCAAGCCCGAAGGCGGCGTTGAGCGCAGCCAGGGCAAGGCCAAACGCGTGGTGGATTTGCGACCCAAGTGAAGCCAAGCTTGGAGCAGGCATGCTGCTGCGGGGGCGGCCTCCCACAGGTGCTTTGTCTTAGATGGCTGGCCAGCCTGGAGGCCGTCCTGCGGGCACCGTCAATTTCCAAACGCTCGCTTGCTCAGGCACGGTCAGAGGCAAGCGCAGCAGGCGTTTGTCGCGCGAGACCAGGGCGGTCAATTGGCGCTCTTTGCCCAGCAAGGCGCTCAGCTCGTCGAGTTTGCTCAGGCGCCAGCTGCCGCCGAGCCCCTTGGCTCCCACTTCCAGGCCCAGCCATTCGTCGCCAGCGGCCAGTCCCGCGGCTTCGCCCGCGCTGCCGCGCAGCACCATTTTGACCTGCACACTGCCTGCAGCTTCGCTCACGCGCAGGCCTAGGCGCTGCGCCATGCCCGACGTCTCGGCCTCCACCTGGATGCCATGCGCCGAGAGCAGATCGCGCAGTGGCAGCTCTTGGGTGCTGTGCGCCCAGCGCTGGATCTCGCTCGCCCAGCTGCGGCCGGTCAGGGCTTGGAGCTCATCGAGCAAGTCCTGCTCACGCATGGGCCCGGCCTTGCAGCGCTTCCACAGGCCGCGCATCACGCTGTCGAGCGTGTGGCCTTCCGCTTTGAATTCGCTGCGCAGTGCCAGGTCCAGGCACAAAGCCACCAGCGAGCCCTTGGTGTAATAACTCACGGTGGCGTTGAGCGTGTTTTCGTCCTGGCGGTAGTACTTGACCCAAGCGTCAAAGCTGGCCTGCGACACGCTTTGAACATGCCGGCCAGGTGTTTGCTGCACCTGTGCGATGGTTTTGCCCAGCAGCTCGATGTAAGTGGCATCGTCGATCAGCCCTGCGCGGCGCAACAAAATGTCGTCGTAATAACTGGTGAAGCCTTCGAAAAACCACAGCAGTGGCGTGTAGTTTTCCTGGCTGTAGTTGTAGCGGGCAAAGGCATCGGGGCGCAGCTGCTTGACGTTCCAGGTGTGAAAGTACTCATGGCTGATCAGGCCCAGCAGCGTGGTGTAGCCCTCATGCTTGCGGGGGCTGGCGGACAGACCGGTGTGGCGTGGCAAATCATCGCGCTTGCAGATCAGGGCGGTGCTGTTGTAGTGCTCCAGCCCGCCATAGCCGTCGTGCACGGCGTTGAGCATGAACAGGTAGTTTTTGTGTGGCGTTTTTCGGCCTGCAGCCTTGCCAGAGCCATGCCAGAACCGAATGGCCGCCTCGCAGATTTTTTGCGTATCGGCCAGCAAACGGGCACCGTCAAATGAGGGCAGAGCCCCCGCCACCACAAAGCGGTGGGGCACACCGCAGGCGTTGAAGCTGCCGCTCCAAAATGCGCCCAGCTCCACCGGGCAGTCCACCAGTTCGTCGTAGTTCTTGGCCGAGTACAGACCAAAGCCTTTTTTGTCGGTTTTGACGGCGGTCAGGCCCGTGGCGGCCTGCCAGTTGGGCTGGCTTGGAATGGGGGGCAGTTGCAGCTGGTGCGGCACATGTTCTTGCCCGTGCACCCGCAGGCACACACTCGTGCCATTGAAGAAGCCGCGCTGGCTGTCCAGCCAGGCGGTGCGCACCGAATGGTCAAAGGCATAGACTTCGTAGCTCAGCACCAAGGGCTGCTCGATCTTGCAGGCCAGGGTCCAACTGCACTTGTCCTGCTGCTGGATGGGCACGTTGCGCCGGCCCTGTTTGGCCTGGAGGTGTTGCAAGTTTTTGGAAAACTCCCGCACCAGATAACTGCCTGGAATCCACACCGGCAGCGACACGGTTTGCAAAGCCTGCGGCTGCGCAATGGTCAAGGTGACGCGAAACAGATGCGCATGCAGGTCGGCGGCTTCAACGGTGAAGTGGATGGCAGTCATGTTGCACCCGCCGCCAAAAAGCAGCTCAGGCTGGCCACGGTGGTCAGTTGCAGGCGCATCGGCAGCCAGGGGGCCAAGCCCGCAGCGGGCCAGGTGCGGCGGTCCATCACATAGCATCCGATCAGCACAAAGCCCAACAGGGGCAAGCCGGCGAAGGCGGGCATCATCACGCCCACCCAGGCCAGCAGTGAGGGCACCACGCCCCAGGTGAAGTAGATGCGAGGCGCGTTGGGGCTGATCAAGGCGTTGCGAAAGCCCACGCCCCAATGGATGCCCCCCAAAAACGACACGATCACCGCGCCATAGCCTTGCATGGACAGGGCCACATACGGGTGCAGTTCGGGACCGACCAGCCACAGGCACAGGGCCAGAAATACAAAAGGGATCAGACCGGCGTAACCGAGGCGGCGGATCAGTCGCCAGGTTGGGTCTTCGGTCATAGGTGTGGAAATTGGAATCGTCATTTGATCTCGGCGAGCAATTTTTCAACTTGGGCCATGGGCACGGCGCCGGGCACGCGGGTGCCATCGGCAAACAAGAGCAACGGTGTGCCCGTGATGCGGTTTTTCTGGCCAAAGGCCACGATCGCGTCCACCGCCGAGGCGTCGCAGTTGGCAGTTGGGGGGAGCGTGCCGTTGATCATCCAGTCGTTCCAAACCTTGGCCTTGTCTTTGGCGCACCAGATGTTTTTGGACTTGGTCTTGGAGTCTTCGCCCAGGATCGGGTAAAGGAAATGGTGGATGGTCACGTTGTCCAGTTTTTGCAGGTCTTTTTCGAAACGCTTGCAGTAGCCGCAGTTGGGGTCGGCAAAGACGGCCAGCTTGCGTTTGCCATTGCCGCGCACCTGGGTGAAGGCGGTTTTCAGGGGCAACTGGTCAAAGGGGATGGCTGAGAGTTTGTCCATGCGCTCTTCGGTCAGGTTGCGCTTTTGTTTCACGTCAATCAGTGCGCCCTGGATCAGGAAGTTGCCATCGGCATCGCTGTACATCACCTCGTTGCCCATGCGGATCTCGAACAGCCCGTTCATCGGCGTCTTGCTCACTTCGTCGATCTTGGGCAGGTTGGGCAGCCGTTCGCTCAGGTTTTTTCGGAGGGTCACTTCTTGGGCCATCACACTGCCCAGCGACAAGGCGGTGGTGGCCACGATCAGGGCCCATTTGGAGAGAACGAACTTCATGGAGGGGGCTTTCGGGTTCAAAAAATAAAGACGGATCAGCGGGTGCTCTTGGCGCTGGCTTGGTTTGGCGAGGTGCTTTGGCCCATCGCGCGTTGCGTCATCCAGTGTTTGAGAGGGCCGCTGCGGTCAAAGCCGCTCATGCCCCAGTTGCGCAGGTTTTGCCAGACCGGACCGGGTTGGGCAAACAGACGTTGCAAGCCATCGGTGACCCAGCCCATGGCCTGTACATCGGCTTGGCGTGCGCGTTCGTAGCGGCGCAGCAGCTTGAGGTCGTGCAACGGTCGCCAAAATTCTTTCGCGCGGATCACCCGCACCAGCTCGGCGACATCGGCCAAGCCCACATTCAGGCCTTGGCCTGCCAGCGGGTGGATGGCATGGGCCGCGTCGCCCGCGAGCGCGAAAGACTGCTTGGCCTGGCCCGGCATGGGGCCAATCCAGCGCTCGGCCCGGGCCAGTTGCAGCGGCCACAGCGCACGCTCGGCCGACAACTGCATGCCGCCCAAAGCTTGGCCACAGGCCCGGGCCAGCGCGTCGGCAAAATCTTGGGCACTGAGCGCCATGAGTTCTTGCGCCCGCAGAGGGTGCACCGACCAGACCAGCGCGACTTCGCGCCCGCCTTCGCCCCCCAGGGGCAGCAGGGCCAGCACTTCGGCTTGAGGCTGCGACAGCCCGGGCGCGTGGCTCCAGCCGAACCATTGCCGGGCGATGCCATGGTGCGGGCGCTCGCACAACAGGCGCGCGGCCAAGGCGTGTTGATCGTAGTGCGTGATGTCAAAGCCCACGCCCAGCTCGGCACGCGTGTGGCTGGCACGGCCTTCGCAGACCACTGTGAGCGGTGCAGCCACCGGTGCCTGCACCACCTGAATCTGGGGCTGAAACTGCACGGCCTGGGTCAGCAGCGCTTGCAGCACGGGCACATCCACCATCCAATTGAGCTCACCCACACCCTGCTCGCGGGCTCCAAAGTTGAGTTGGCCGCCATCGTCGCCCCACACTTGCATCTGGTGCACAGGCGTGACGGCGGGGGCCTCAGGCCAGCAGCGCAGGTCTTGCAACAAGGCCATGGCCGCGCCGTTGAGCGAATAAGCGCGCACATCAGGGGTGGTTGTGGGGGAGGGGACGTCGACCAAGGTCACGTTCAGCCGCTCACGGGCCAGCAGCAAAGCCAAAGTGCGGCCCACGATGCCAGCGCCGCGGATGCAAATGTCAGGTGGAAGAGCCATGCCCGCATTGTAAGGAGGCGGCCCATGGCGCTGGGCAGCCGGGGACTTTGGGGCCGGGCCGGTGGCATTGGGCTGAGCCGTTAAAATCGTCGCCTGATTTCCGAACCTTCCCCCGAATCACCGAAAGCCTTCCATGAGCCTCAAATGCGGCATCGTGGGTCTGCCCAATGTGGGCAAATCCACCCTTTTCAACGCCCTGACCAAAGCTGGCATTGCCGCTGAAAACTACCCCTTTTGCACCATCGAGCCCAACACCGGCGTGGTGGAGGTGCCTGATCCGCGCTTGCAGCAGTTGGCCGAGATCATCACGCCCGAGCGCATCGTGCCCGCCATCGTGGAGTTCGTGGACATCGCCGGCTTGGTGGCCGGGGCCAGCACCGGCGAAGGCCTGGGCAACAAGTTTTTGGCCCACATCCGCGAGACCGACGCCATCGTCAACGTGGTGCGTTGCTTTGAAGACGACAACGTGATCCACGTGGCCAACAAGGTGGATCCGATTGCCGACATCGAAGTCATTCAGACCGAGCTGTGCCTGGCCGACCTGGCGGCTGCCGAAAAAGCCATCCACCGGGTGAGCAAAATCGCCCGCTCGGGTGACAAGGACGCCGCCAAGCAATTGGCGATCCTGGAAAAGTGCCAAACGGCCCTGAACGACACGCAGCCGGTGCGCACCATCGACTTCAGCAAGGAAGAACGCGCCGAGCTCAAGCAGTTCTTCTTCATCACCGCCAAGCCAGCCATGTTTGTGGCCAACGTGTCCGAAGACGGTTTCGAGAACAACCCCTTCTTGGACCGCCTCAAGGCCTTTGCCGCCAAGCAAAACGCACCGGTGGTGGCCATTTGCGCCAAGATCGAAGCCGAGCTGTCCGAAATGGACGACGCCGATCGCTTGGAGTTCCTGAAGGAAATCGGTCAGGACGAGCCAGGTCTCAACCGCCTGATCCGCTCGGCCTACACCTTGCTCGGCCTGCAAACCTACTTCACCGCAGGTGTGAAGGAAGTGCGCGCCTGGACCATCCATGTGGGCGACACCGGCCCGCAAGCCGCTGGCGTGATCCACACCGACTTTGAAAAGGGCTACATCCGCGCCCAGACCATTGCGTTTGACGACTACATCGCTTTCCAGGGCGAGCAAGGCGCCAAGGACGCAGGCAAGATGCGCGCAGAAGGCAAGGAATACGTCGTCAAGGACGGCGATGTGATGAACTTCCTGTTCAGCTCCTGATTCGAGGTCTGAGGCCAGCAAAAAACCGCGCCAGGGCGCGGTTTTTTTGTGCCATCCCGTTGACGAGGCTGGTTGAGGGCGGCTCAGTGGCTGGAGGTCAAGAACGTCAGCACCGGAGCCACGCTGCGTGCAGGGTCTTCTTCTTGTGGCACATGGCTCAGCCCCTCGAACACCACGTATTGGCTGGCCGCAATGTCCTGGTGAAAGCGCTGGCCAGAGGGCTCTGTGATGAGCTTGTCTTGCGCCCCCCAAAGGATGAGGGTGGGCTGCCGGATGGTTTTGATGAGCCCGGCAGATTGCGCATCGGTCTCTCGCAGCTTCAGGCGCTGTGTCAGGCTCTCACGGTTGCCTGCGCGCAGCGTCAATTCGACATAGCGGTCCACCAGCTCGGGCGTGACTTTGCCCGGGTCTGCATACACGTTGCGCACACTGGACTCGATCATGCGCCGCGGCAAGAGCTGGCGCATGACGGGTTGGAGCCAGCTGATTTGTGCCAGCCGAAAGCCCAGCGGTACAGACGTCGACTGCAAAGGGTAGCCGCTGGCATCCACCAGCACCAAACGGGTGACGCGCGTGGGGTGCCGCACGGCGGTGTGCCATGCAATGCCACCGCCCAGCGAATTGCCCGCCAGCACCGCTTGGCGCACGCCCAGTTGGTCCAGCAGCGCCACGATGAAGTCGGCGTAGCGTTCCATCCGGTAGTCGCCATCGGGGGCGGGGCCGGTCAGGCCAAAGCCAGGCAAGTCCATGCGGATCACGCGCCGCTGCCCTTTGAGCGCCTGCGTCCACCCGTCCCAGGTGTGCAGGCTGGCCGAGGTGCCGTGGATCAGAACGATGGGTTCGGGGTCGTCCCTGGGGCCCTCGTCGCGCAGGTGCACTGGCATGCCTTGCAAGGTCACAAATTGAGAAGGGGCAGTGGCCCAGCGGGCCTTGAGGCTGTCCACGCTTCGATCGGGCGCCCATGACAGACCGATGCCCGCCAGCAGCATCAAGATCACCGCCAAAACCAACCAAGGCAGCAGACGAAGCGTTCTCATGCCATCACCCCTTGAGGAAAAAACCAGAGCAACACCGTCGTCATGACCAGGTAGCGGGCAAATTTGCCGATCGCCATGTACAGCGCGCAGGGCCAAAAGGGTTGTTTGAGCCAGCCCGCCACGGCGCACAGCGGGTCTCCCACCACGGGCAGCCAGCTCAGCAGGCAGGCTTTGGGCCCCAGCTTTTCGAGCCAAGCCAGCGCCCGCAAGTGGGTGCTGGAGTCCCGCCATTTGTCGACCGCCTGGTGCGCGCCCCAGCCCATCCACCAGCTGACCATGCCGCCCAGCGTATTGCCCACTGTGGCCACCAAAATGGCGGGCCAAAACAGCTCGGGGTTGAGCTTGACCAGACCAAACACGGCAGGCTCAGAGCCCAAGGGCAACAAGGTGGCCGAAATGAAGGAGACCACGAACACAGTGCTCAGGCCGTGTTGCGGCAGGGCCAGCCATTGCAGTAGTTCATTGAGCCAAAGTTCCATGGCCGCCAGTGTAGCGGCCGGCCCATGGCAGGATGGCAAGCAAGCCTCTGAGCAAGGCGATTTATATAACACAGTCAGCTTTCATTTGCTGAAAAATTAAGCAACTACAATCGTGCCTCCTTTTTGAGCAATCCACCTTTCGCACACCCACCTGTCATGCAGATTGGCCCCTATTTGTTGCCGAACAATTTGTTTGTCGCCCCCATGGCGGGGGTGACTGACCGGCCATTTCGCCAGCTGTGCAGGCAGTTCGGGGCGGGCTATGCGGTGAGCGAAATGGTGACCTCGCGCCCCGACTTGTGGGCCTCGCTCAAAACCTCGCGCCGGGCCAACCACGATGGCGAGCCGGGCCCGATCGCGGTGCAGATCGCGGGTACCGAAGCGCAGATGATGGCCGATGCCACGCGCTACAACATCGACCGGGGTGCGCAGATCATCGACATCAACATGGGCTGCCCGGCCAAAAAAGTTTGTAACAAATGGGCCGGCTCTGCCCTGATGCAAGACGAGCCGCTGGCGCTGGCCATCATCAGCGCCGTGGTCGAAGCGGCTTTACCCCATGGCGTGCCTGTGACCCTGAAGATGCGCACCGGCTGGTGCGATGCCGAAAAAAACGCCCTGAGCCTGGCCCGTGCCGCCGAGAGCGCCGGGGTGCAGATGGTCACCGTGCACGGCCGCACCCGCGAGCAGGGTTACAAAGGCTGGGCCGAATACGACACCGTGGCGGCCGTCAAAGCCGCCCTGAAGATCCCGGTGGTGGCCAATGGCGACGTGGATTCGCCCGAAAAGGCGCGCGAGGTGCTGAAAATCACCGGTGCCGACGCCGTGATGATCGGCCGCGCCGCACAAGGCAGCCCCTGGATCTTCCGTGAGATCGGCCATTTTTTGGCCACGGGCGAACACCTGGCGCCGCCCTTGGTGGCCGAAGTTCGCCGCGCCTTGCTGGAGCACCTGCAGGACCACTACGGCCTGTACGGCGAATACACGGGGGTGCGCTCGGCGCGCAAACACATCGGCTGGTATGTGCGCACGCTGCCCGGTGGGGACACCTTTCGCGAACACATGAACACCTTGGAGACTGCAGCCGGGCAACTGGCCGCCGTGGCCGCTTATCTGGACGGCTTGGCCGAGCAGATGGAGCGCCTGCCCCAACGCCAGCCCCTGAGCCCTGAGGCCTGCACCGATTTAGAGACCACGCCATGAGCGAACCCCAATCCATTGAAAACTGCATCCGGGACAACCTGGACATTTACTTTCGCGACCTGGACGGCACCGACCCCGCAGGTCTTTATGACATGCTGGTCAAGCTGGTCGAAAAGCCGCTGCTCGATGTGGTGATGACCCAGTCGGGCCAGAACCAGTCGCGCGCTGCCGAATGGCTGGGCTTGAACCGCAACACCTTGCGCAAGAAACTGCTCGAACACGATTTGTTGAAATGAAACGTGAGCGGCCTGGCCTCGCCAAGCCCTTGCCCATTGCGGCAAACACCTGTCGGCACTTTTTTCCCGGCCCCGCCTTGAACCCTCCAGAATTTTGATGAAAGTCCCCATGAGAGCCCTCATTTCCGTTTCAGACAAAACCGGCATCGTCGAACTGGCGAAAGAACTGCACGCCTTGGGCGTGGGCCTGATCTCCACGGGTGGCACCGCCAAATTGCTGGCCGAGCAAGGGCTGCCCGTGACCGAGGTGGCCGAAGTCACCGGTTTCCCCGAAATGCTGGACGGTCGCGTCAAAACCCTGCACCCCAAAGTGCACGGCGGCTTGTTGGCGCGTCGCGACACGCCCGAGCACATGGCGGCCTTGCAGGCGCATGGCATCGACACGATCGACATGCTCATCGTCAACCTCTACCCGTTTGAAGCCACTGTGGCCAAGCCCGGCTGCACGCTGGCCGATGCGATTGAAAACATCGACATCGGTGGCCCTGCTATGGTGCGCTCTGCGGCCAAGAACTGGAAAGACGTGGGCATCGTCACCGACGCCAACCAATACCCTGCGGTGATCGCCGAGTTGAAGGCCAATGGAAAACTCAGCGATCCACTGCGCTTTGCGCTGTCGGTGGCGGCGTTCAACCGCATCAGCCAATACGACGGTGCGATCAGCAACTACCTCTCCAGCGTGAACTTTGACGCGGACAAGTTGAGCGACAGTGATGTGCCCGAACGCGCCCAATTCAGCGCCCAGTTCAATGAGCAGTATGTCAAGGTGCAAGACCTGCGCTACGGTGAAAACAGCCACCAGCAAGCCGCTTGGTACCGCGACCTGGCCCCGGCAGCGGGTTCGCTCGCGACCGGCGTGCAACTGCAAGGCAAAGAGTTGAGTTACAACAACATTGCCGATGCCGACGCGGCTTGGGAGTGCGTCAAGAGTTTTGAGGGCACGGCTTGCGTCATCGTCAAACACGCTAACCCCTGCGGCGTGGCCGTGGGCGCCACCGCACTCGAGGCCTACAGCAAGGCTTTCCAGACCGACCCGACCAGCGCCTTTGGCGGCATCATCGCCTTCAACCGGCCCGTCGACAAAGCCGCCGCCGAAGCGGTGAGCAAGCAGTTCGTCGAAGTGTTGATGGCCCCCGACTTCAGCGCCGAAGCCCTCGAAGTGTTCAAGAGCAAAGTGAATGTGCGCTTGATGAAAATCGCCTTGCCCGCTCACTATGGCGACGTGCGCAATGCCTTGGAAACCAAACGTGTGGGCTCAGGCCTGTTGCTGCAAAGCGCCGACAACCACGAGTTGGCATTGGCCGACATGAAGATCGTCACCGTGAAACAACCCAGCCCTGAAGAACTGCACGATTTGCTGTTCGCGTGGAAGGTGGCCAAGTTCGTCAAATCCAACGCCATCGTGTTCTGCAAAAACGGCATGACCATGGGGGTGGGGGCTGGCCAGATGAGCCGGCTGGACTCGGCCCGGATTGCCAGCATCAAGGCCGAAGCGGCCAAGCTGAGCCTGCAAGGCACCGTGGTGGCCAGCGACGCGTTCTTCCCCTTCCGCGACGGCCTCGATGTGGTGGTGGATGCAGGCGCCACCTGCGTGGCCCAGCCCGGCGGATCCATGCGCGACCAGGAGGTGATCGACGCCGCCAACGAGCGTGGTGTGGCGATGGTGTTCACCGGTGTGCGACATTTCCGCCATTGATCGGCTTATTTTGAACTTTGACCAACTCGGCCTGACCCCTGCGCTCTTGCGTGCCGTGGGTGACATGGGCTTGTACGCCCCCACCCCCATTCAGGCCGAAGCGATTCCTGCCGCTCTGAACGGGGCCGATGTTTGGGCCACCGCACCCACGGGCTCGGGCAAGACGCTGGCCTTTGCTTTGCCGCTGTTGCAGCATTTTCTGGCTTCGCCGCGCCAGACCAACTTCCGCCGCCCAGTGCGCACGCTGGTGCTGGTGCCCACGCGCGAATTGGCGGTGCAGGTCGGCGATGTGCTGGCCAACCTGGCCTACAAACTGCCGCAGTCCCTCAAGGTGAACACCGTGTTTGGCGGCGTGTCGGTCAACCCGCAAATGATGGCCTTGCGCGGAGGTGCCGATGTGGTGGTGGCCACGCCCGGCCGTTTGCTCGATCTGATCGACCAGAACGCCGTGCGCTTGGCCGACGTGCAGCACCTGGTGCTGGACGAGGCCGACCGCCTGCTCGATCTGGGTTTTGCCGAGGAGTTGCAACGCGTGCTGGCGCTGTTGCCCGCCCAGCGCCAGACGCTGCTGTTTTCGGCCACGTTTGCGCCCGAGGTGCAGGACCTGGCCGCCAGGCTGCTGCGCGATCCCCAGCGCATCACTGTCGAAGCATTTGAGGGCCACCAACCCGACATCACCCAACGCGCCATCCGTGTGGACGAAAAAAGCCGCACGGCCTTGCTGCGCCACCTGATTCAGGAAAACGGCTGGAAGCAAGTGCTGGTGTTTGTGGCCACGCGCTACGCCTGCGAGCATGTCGCAAACAAGCTCTACAAAGCAGGGGTGTTTGCCACCCCTTTTCATGGCGAGATGAGCCAAGGGGCGCGCCAGGATGTGCTGAGCGAATTCAAAGCGGGCCGATGGGATGTGGTGGTGACCACCGATCTGGCTTCACGCGGCATCGACATCGCCATGCTTCCCGTGGTGGTCAATTACGATCTGCCGCGTTCGGCCACCGATTACACCCACCGCATCGGCCGCACGGGCCGAGCGGGTGCGCATGGCGATGCGGTGAGCTTTGTCACGGCCGCCGCGCTGGCGCACTGGCAATTGATTCAAAAACGCGAAAGCCTGGAACTCGCTTTGGAGCAAATGCCAGGATTTGAGCCCACAGAATCTCCGCCACCACCATCTCCTAGCAATGGGGGCATCAAGGGTTCTCGGCCGAGCAAGAAAGACAAATTGCGGGCCGCAGCGGCTGCGGCGAATTTGTCAAAGTAAAGCCCGACGCCCGCCGCGGTGGGGCACTGTTCCCCAAGATGTCGTGTCACGCCTTGCCAAACGGCTGGGGGAGCAGGCGCTGCTTTCCCCGGCCCCCGTCAGCACGGCTCAGGTCTGTTGCAGATCGTCAAAGGGGTCTGCGCCACCGTCTTCTTGAACGGGCGTCTTGAGCACGCGCACGCCGTGCTTGCTCAAGATCTCCACATACACCGATGGGGCACCTGCTTTGGCCGCAGCGTCCACGGCTTCGATCACGCCGCTCACGCGCACCACTTCAGCGCTGTCAGCGCTCAAGCCCACCTTGCAGTCAAAGTCCCAAAAGTCCACACCCTTGGGCACGTCGCGGTTGCGTTCGCGTTTGAAGTATTTGCGGATGTCATGCTTGACAGCTTCGAGCACGCGATCGGGGTGCTTGCCTTCGGCTTGCAGGGGAAAGTTCTTTTTCATGGAGGTTCTCGTTGGCAGGGCAATCGCCCGGTCCGGACGTGAATGCAGAGGCCGGATTATCGCTGGTTTGTGGGGCCAGCCCGGGGCTGGCGCACGGGCAGGTGGGGGCGCTTTCTTGCATGTTGGGATGCGTTCACGCAAAAAGCAGACCTGTGCACCCGTTTCACGCAGCGGCCCGGGTGGGATCTGTGGTGTCGGGCTTCTGGTAGCATGCTAACGATAACCATCAGGAGTCAAACCATGGACATTGCACTGGTCGGCGGGGGAATTGGCGGCTTGACAGCCGCGGCTTGTTTGTTGCGCGATGGGCACCGTGTGCGCATCTATGAACAGGCCCGTCATGTGGGTGAAATCGGTGCTGCGGTTCAAATGAGCGCCAATGCGGTCAAGGTGCTCTACCACCTGGGTCTCCAAGAGCGCCTGGAAGCCCAAGCCGTCAAACCCACCGCGTTTGAGTTTCGGCGCTTTGACTCGGGCGAGTTGCTACACGAGATCAAGCTGGGCGAAGACCATGCAAAGCGCCATGGTCACCCTTATTACCAAATCCACCGGGTTGACCTGCATGCTGCCTTGCTGGAAGTGGTCGAGCAACTCGATCCGCAGGCTTTGCAGTTGGGCTACAGGGCGATCGAGGTGCAAGAAGACGAGCACAGCGCCTCCATCGTGTTCGAAGACGGACGCCAGGTCAGGGCCAGTTTGGTGATCGGCTCGGATGGCATCAAGTCGGTGGTGCGCAAGCATGTGGTCGATGCCGATCCTCCGGTGTTCACCGGGCAGGTGGCTTGGCGACTGGCCATTCCCATCGAACGCATTGCACCCGAGCTGCGACCCCCATTGGTTTCGTCCATCTGGTGCGGCCCCAACAACCACGCGGTGATGTATTACATGCGTGCAGGCCAGGTGCTGAACTTTGTGGGTTGCGTGGAACGCCCTTGGGAAGAAGAGTCCTGGACTTCACGCCAGCCTTGGGAGGAACTGGACCAAGATTACGCCGGTTGGCATCCGATTGTGCGTGCGGCCATCGACAACGTGGACCGCGACCAATGTTTCCGTTGGGCGCTGAACAACCGCAAGCCGGTGATGAATTGGTGCACGGACCGCGTGGCGTTGCTGGGTGATGCGGTTCATCCGACCTTGCCCTACATGGCGCAGGGCGCTGCCATGGCGATCGAAGATGCGGCGGTGCTGAGCCGGGCCTTGGCACTGGACATGCCCATGGCCCAAGCGCTGCAGGTCTTCCAAAACCACCGTGCGCCCCGTGCAGCGCGGGTGGTGCGAGAGTCCACAGAGATGGGGGACCTGTACCACATTGCCGATGCGCAGCAAATGAAGCAGGCTTTCAAAGACCGCAACATTGCGGCTTCACGCAACAACTGGTTGTACCCCTACGACCCGCTGAATGTGGATCTGATGAGCCAGGCAGGCTGAAAGGGCTGGGCTGCCTCACCCCCGCGCCATTCGGCAGCCGACTCAGTCGGCCTTGATGCCTTGGTCTTTGATGAGGCGCACCCAGCGCTCGGCATCGCGTTCGACCAATTGGGCAAAGGCTTGCGGCGTGCTGCCACTCGGGTCCATGCCTTGCGAGACAAACGCTTTTTGGACGTCTTCGCCGCTGAGCAGTTGGTTGATCTCGCGGTTGTAGAGGTTCACGGTATCGGCCGGCGTGCCTTTGGGGGCAAAGATGCCGTACCACATGTCCACGTTCACATGGCCTGCTTTGGCCTCGGCCAGGGTGGGTAAATCGGGCAACAGGGCGTGACGCTTGTCGCTGCCGATGCCCAAGGCCACCAGCCGGCCGGATCGGATGTGCGGCAAGGCCACGTGGATGGGCAGGAACATCGCGTCCACCTGGCCGCCGAGCAAGTCGGTGACCGCCGGGCCGGTACCCCTGTAGGGAATGTGGGTCAGAAACACCCGTGCCGTGTTCTTGAACAGTTCCATCGACAAATGGTGCGGCGTGCCCACACCGGGCGATGCGTAGTTGATGCGGCCTGGTTGTTGGCGTGCAGCTTGCACCAGTTCGCCAGCGGTTTTGTAACTGGTTTTAGGGTGGGTCACCAGCAGCAATTGGCCCCAGCTGGTTTGCGAAACGGCCGTCAGGTCTTTCACGGCGTCAAAACTCAGTCCTGGGTAAAGAGCCCGGTTCATGACCAAGGTGTTGACGCTCACCAACAGGGTGGAGCCGTCCGGGGCAGAGCGCACCACCGCTTCGGTGCCGATGTTGCCCGATGCACCCACGCGGTTCTCGACCACAACGGGCCGGCTCAGGCGCTGCGACAGTTTGGGCCCCAGGGTGCGGGCGATCAGGTCAATGCCAGTGCCGGGGGTGAAAGGCACGATCAGTTTCAGAGGGACTGCGCTGCCAGCGCTTTGGGCCAGGGCCCAAGGGGAGGCGCCCCACATGCAAAGTCGTGCGCCCAAGAGGGCAGAGACGTTTCGGCGTGACGGGTTCATGGGCGGGCTCTCCTTGCGTTAGTATGCCAACGATTATTGTCGAATTGGGCTTTGACGCTCATCCATAGAATCCCTGACACATGGCCACAGAAGATCTTTATCAGCGTCCGGGCTTTTTGCTGCGCAGAGCGCATCAGATATCGGCCGCCATTTTTGAAAGAGCTTGTTCTGAGTTGGCTTTGACGCCTGCCCAGTACGGTGTGTTGCGTGTGATGCAAGATCACCCGGGCATTGACCAATCCAGTCTGGCGAGGGCCTTGGCTTTTGACAAAGTCACGGTGCTCAGGGTGATCAAAGGCCTGCAGGAGCGTGGATTGTGTCAGCGCGCTTTGTCGGCCGACAACCGCAGGCAGATGGCCGTGAGACTGACCCCCCAAGGCACCGAGTTGTTGCGCCAAGCGCGGCTGCCGGTGCAAAAAGCCTATGAAACCCTGTTGAGCCCCTTCGATGAGGCCCAGCGCCAACAGTTCATGGGCCTGTTGTCTTTGCTCAACGCCCAACTCGATGGGGAAGCGCGCGCCAGCTTTGTGCCGATGGGGTCCGGATCCATGGGCGCCTAAGGGGCACAAAGGCAGCTTGTCGGCTTCAATCGCTGCGCAACCTGTACTTGAGTTGAAAACTGAGCGCGCCATACAGCCGGTCCTTGAGCGGAGGCACCAGTGCCACGTTCAGGCCCCAGTGCCCGCTTTCCCAGCTGGCCGTCGGGATGAGCGCCGGAAACCAGCCGCCGTTGAACGCTTTGGGGTAGCCGTTGAAGGCGCCACCCACCACGCCCACTTTGAGCGGGCCCACACGCCAGGGCTGGTAATACGCCCCGACGTAGCTGGAGTGGGCGTTGTCGCTGTTGATGAAGCGCCCGGCGGTGGCACGCCAGTCGTCGTTCAGCGTGTATTCCAGACCCAGTCCCGGGTTGGCGTTGCGCAGCCCTTTGTCGGTGTCAAAGTGGACCGAATAAAACCCGGCGTTGACCCACAGGCGGCTGGCATCGAACTCGGCGTGGGCCGTCAGCGCGGCCGTGCAGGTGCACAGCAGGCCAGCCAGACGTTTCATGCCCGGGCTTACAGGGTTTTGAACACGTCGCCCGCCACCCGCACCGTCTCGGCAATGTCGGCTTCGGTGTGTGCAGCGCTCACAAAACCGGCTTCGTACAGGGCCGGGGCGATGTAGACGCCGCCGTCCAGCAGACCGTGGAACAGCTTGTTGAACTTGGGGCTGTCGCTGGTCATCACCTTGGCGTAGTTTTGCGGCAGCTCGGGCAGCAAGAAAAAGCCGAACATGCCACCTTGGCAATCGCCCACGAAAGGAACGCCCGCTGCAGCGGCAGCGCCGCTCAGGCCATCCACCAAGCTTCGCGTGCGGGCACTCAGGGCATCAAAAAAACCGGGCTTGGCGATCTCGCGCAGCGTGGTCAGGCCGCAGGCTGTGGCCACCGGGTTGCCACTCAAGGTGCCAGCTTGGTAAACCGGGCCGGTGGGGGCCAGTTGGCGCATGATCTCGCGCGGGCCACCAAAAGCGGCCAGCGGCATGCCGCCGCCAATCACCTTGCCCAGCACCGTCATATCTGGCTTGAAGCCGGGGATCAATTGGGCGTACACGCTTTGCGCGCTGCCCAAAGCCACGCGGAAACCGGACATCACTTCGTCAAAGACCAGCAGCGCGCCGTGCTCTGTGCACAGCTCGCGGCAGCGCGTCATGAAAGGTACGCTGGCGCGCACAAAGTTCATGTTGCCCGCGATCGGCTCGATCATCACGCAAGCCAGTTCCTTGCCGTGCAGGGCAAAAGCCTCTTCCAGCTGCTGGATGTTGTTGTATTCGAGCACCAGGGTGTCGCGCACCACTTCCGGGGGCACGCCTGCGCTGGTGGGGTTGCCAAAGGTGGCCAGGCCCGAGCCGGCCTTGACCAGCAGCGCGTCGGCGTGGCCGTGGTAGCAGCCTTCGAACTTGATGAACTTGCTGCGGCCGGTGGCCCCACGGGCCAGGCGCAGCGCGCTCATGCCCGCTTCGGTGCCCGAGCTGACCAAGCGCACCATTTCCATGGACGGCACGTGTTTCAGGATTTCTTCGGCCAGCTCGATCTCCCGCTCGGTGGGGGCGCCGAAGGAGAAGCCATCGAGGGCCGCTTTTTGCACCGCTTCGAGCACGGCGGGGTGGCCGTGGCCCAGGATCATCGGGCCCCAGGAGCCGATGTAGTCGATGTATTTTTGGCCGTTGGCGTCCCAGAAGTAAGCGCCTTGGGCGCGCTGCACAAAGCGCGGTGTGCCGCCCACGGCGCGAAAGGCGCGCACAGGGGAGTTGACCCCACCGGGGATCACTTGGGCGGCGCGGTCAAAAAGGGTTTGGTTGCGGTCGGTCATGGTTTTTGTCTCTGGCTTCAGTGTTTGGTTTCGTTAAATGGCACTTCAAAATAATCCGCCCCCGGGTGCACTTCGGGGCCATCGTCGTCGGTTTCTTCGCCTTCGGGCAGGGCCCAGAAAAGGCGGTCTGGAATGACTTGTCCCATGCCCGGCCGAAAGCCTTCGTCCAGGCAACGGTCCAGGTAATGCAGGGCTTCGCTGGTGGCTTCGGGCAGGTCCATGCCGGTGGCCAGCAAGGCGGCCAAAGCTGCGGTGAGCGTGTCGCCAGCACCCGCAAAAACCGCCTCAATGCGTTCAAACTTTTCGTGGGCCAGCACGGTCTCGGGCGAAGCCAGCACGTTGTCGATGTGTTGCTCGGGCAAGGGCAGCCCGGTCACCAGCGTGTAGGGCACGCCCAACTCGGCGGCCGCTTTGGCAATGTCGCGCGGGCCGGGGTTGCGATCGCCGCTCCAGTCGGGCAGCAACCAGCGGCGCAGCGTGCTGTGGTGGCCCACCAGCACGCTGGTTTGCGGCAGCAGCAATTCGCGAAAAGCGTCCAAGTAAGCGTCGATCTTGTCTTCTTCCCACCATGACAGGTTGGGCATGTAGGCAACGACCGGCACACCGTCGTAGTCGTCCGACAGCTCGGCAATCACCGCCAAGCTCTCGGGCGTGCCGACAAAGCCCACTTTGATGACCTGCACTGGCACGTCCTCGGCCACGGCGCGGGCCTGGTCATGAACGGCTTCGTCGTCGAGTGCAAAAAAGTCGGTGATGCTGCTGGTGTCGCGCACATAAGTGCCGGTGCAAATCGGCATGCAGTGCGCGCCCACCGAAGCCATGGCCACCGCGTCACTGCTCAAGCCGCCCGCACCGCTGGGGTCGTTGGCATTGAAGGACAGCACACAGGCCAAAGAGGCCGACTCTTCGTCATCCGGAAGTTGGTCGGTGTCGGCGATGGCGGGCTTGGGATCGGTCATTGAAGGTCAAATGTCAGGGCCATCACACCCGGATCCGGGTGTGTGTGGAATGGGCCGATACAATCAAATCATTCTATTCGACTCTCTGATTGCGACACTGTGATGGAACACAAAACTTGGATGTGCCTGATTTGCGGCTGGATCTACGACGAAGCCGCAGGTGACCCCGAGCACGGCATCGCCCCTGGCACCAAATGGGAAGACGTGCCCATGAATTGGACTTGCCCCGAATGCGCGGCCCGCAAGGAAGACTTCGAGATGGTCGCCATCTGATCAGTCCGCGTTCTTTTTGACCACCGCATACCGGGCCAGCGTTTTCTCGCGGGCTTGGGCATGGTCGACGATGGGTGCCGGGTAGGTTTGGCCGATCACCACCCCCGCCGCTTGCAATTCCATGGGCTTGGCCAGCCAGGGGGCGTGCAGCGCGGCCGTGGGCAGGGCCGCCAACTCGGGCATGTAGCGGCGGATGAATTTGCCCTCCGGGTCAAACTTTTCGCTTTGGCTGATCGGGTTGAAGATGCGGAAATACGGCTGCGCGTCGCACCCGCTGGAACTGGCCCATTGCCAGCCGCCGTTGTTGGCCGACAAGTCAAAGTCGTTCAGGTGGGTGGCGAAGTACGTCTCGCCCCAGCGCCAGTCGATGCCCAAATCCTTGACCAAAAAGCTCGCCACCACCATGCGCAGGCGGTTGTGCATGTAGCCGGTCTGGTTGATCTGGCGCATGGCCGCGTCCACCAGCGGGTAGCCGGTGCGCGCTTGGCACCAGGCCTCAAACAGCTTGTGGGCATGCGGGCCGCGTTCCCAATGGATGGCGTCGTAGTCGGACTTGAAACTTTGGCCCCGGCCCACATGGGCAAAGTTGTGCAGCACCTGCACATAAAAGTCGCGCCAAATCAACTCCGAAAGCCACACGCTCGCCCCTACGCTGCCTGCCAGCATGCGCGGGTGCGCCTCACGCGCCAGCTGACGGATCGACACGGTGCCAAAGCGCAAATGCACGCTCAGATAACTGGGACCTTTGACCGCCGGGAAGTTGCGGGTGTCTTCGTACTGGTCAATGCGGGTCAAAAAGTCGTGCAGCAAGGCCTGCGCGCCCGACTCGCCCGTGGGGATTTTCAGGGCCTGCAGGTTGGTGGGCTCAAAGCCGATGTCTTTGAGGCTGGGCACCGGGTGGGCCAGGTCCTCGGGGCGCGGGGCCAGGCGCTGGGCCAGAAGGGCCACGTCGAAAGCTTGCAGGTCCTGCGGCGTGACTTTTTTCAGCCAGGCGTTTTTGTAGGGCGTGAACACGCTGAAGGGCTTGGCCATCTGGGTCAGCACCTCATTGCGCTCAAAGACCACATGGTCCTTGAAGGTGTGCAGCACGATGCCGTGGTCGGCCAAGTGGCCGCGCACCTGGATGTCGCGGGCCAGGGCCTGAGGCTCGTCGTCATGGTTGGCAAACACGGCCTGCGCCTGCAGGTGCTGGGCCAGTTTGACGATTTTGTCCTGAGCCACGCCGTGGCGCACGATCAGGCCAGCCTGGGGGTGACCCGCTAACTCGCGCAAACGCGCATCCACCTCGACCAGTGACTCGCGGATGAACTCGACCCGGCGGTCGGCGCGGGGCAAGGCGTCCAAAATGGCCGTGTCGAACACGAACACCACATGCACCCGCTGGCAGTGCTTCAGGGCCTGGTGCAGGGCGGCGTGGTCACTCACGCGCAGATCGCGCCGCAGCCAGACCAGGCCACAAGAAAAAGGGGTTTCCATCGGGGTATGCCGGTTTGAGTGAAACAATGCACCTGTGGACCCTTGCGCAGAAACGGGGCCGCTAAAATCAGTGCATGACCGCCGATTCTGCCTCCATTGACCTCAAGCATCATTTTCTGATCGCCATGCCCGGGTTGGAGGACGAGACATTTGCCCGCAGCGTCATCTACATGTGCGAGCACAGCGAACGCGGCGCCATGGGCCTGATCATCAACAAGCCCGCTGACATCAGCATGCGCCTCTTGTTTGACAAGGTGGATCTGCCCCTGCGCCGGGAAGACCTGATGCAAAACCCGGTGGGCCATGGCGGGCCGGTGCAAACCGAGCGTGGCTTTGTGCTGCACGACCCTTTGCATGATCCCAAGGCCACGGCCAAACCCGAACAAGAAGGCTCGGCCTATGCTTCCACGCTCACCGTGCCGGGTGGGCTGGAGATGACGACCTCGCGCGACGTGCTCGAAGCCCTGTCTTCGGGCGCCGGGCCGCGCCGCGTGCTGGTCACGCTGGGTTATGCGTCCTGGGGTGAGGGCCAACTCGAATCCGAGCTGGGCGAAAACACCTGGCTGACCGTGCCCGCCTCGGTCGATGTGATTTTTGAGGTGCCCATGGCCGAGCGCTACGACCGCGCTCTGGACCTGCTGGGCCTCAAAAGCTGGATGCTCTCGCCAGATGCGGGACACGCATGAGCCGCACCCCCGAGAACACCGTCCCTGCCGAGCACCAGAGTTTTCTGGCTTTTGATTACGGCCTCAAGCGCACCGGCGTGGCTGTGGGCAACCGCCTGTTGAAAACGGCCACGCCCCAAGGCACCATCGCCGCCGAGGGTGATGCCCGCTTTGAGCGCATCGCCCAACGCATCCAAGAGTGGCAACCCGATGCGCTGGTGATCGGTGTCCCCACCCACCCCGACGGCGGCGAGCACGACAACACCTTGCGCGCCCGCAAGTTCGGTCGGCAGCTGCGCGGTCGTTTTGGCCTCGTTGTGTACGAGGTAGATGAGCGCTACACCACCACCGAAGCCCATTCTTATGGGGCCAAAGACGCCGATGCGGCGGCCGCGGCGATCATCCTGGACCAATTTTTAAGGAACATTCCATGAGCGCACTGGCCCTGAACGCCGAGGCTTTGTACCTGGAGCTGCTGCGCGGTGTGCGCAGCCTGTGCACGGCCAACACCCGCTTGGTGGGCATCACCTCAGGCGGTGCCTGGCTGGCCGAGCGCCTGCAGCGTGATTTGGGCTTGCCTGGCGACTCCGGCCAAGTGTCCTCCGTCATGCACCGCGACGATTTTGCCCAGCGAGGCCTGTCTGCGGGCGGCCAGACCCATCTGCCTTTCGAGGTTGATGGCGCGGATATGGTGGTGCTCGACGACGTGCTCTACACCGGGCGCACCATCCGCGCCGTGCTGAACGAAATTTTTGACTACGGCCGCCCCGCCCGTGTGCAGCTGGCCGTGCTGGTGGACCGGGGTGGTCGCCAATTGCCGGTGCAGGCCGACTATGCCGCCGCCCGCGTGGCCCTGCCCGAGACCCAATCGCTGGCGCTGGCCCGCGACGAGGCGGGCCGATTCAGTTTTGAAGTGGAGACCAAAGCCCCGCTTTCTTGAACGCGCATCCACAGGCCACGAGGTGAAAAACATGCTCTACAAACGCAACAACCCCCAACTCAACAAGAACGGCGAGCTGATCCACCTGCTCTCCACCGAGGGTCTGTCCAAGGACATCCTGACGCACATCCTGGACACAGCCGCCAGTTTCGTGAGCGTGAGCGACCGTGAAGTGAAAAAAGTCCCTCTTTTGCGCGGCAAGAGCGTGTTCAACCTGTTTTTTGAAAACAGCACCCGCACCCGCACCACCTTTGACATCGCGGCCACCCGCCTCTCGGCCGACGTGTACACGCTCGACATCGCCCGCTCCTCGGCCAGCAAAGGCGAATCGCTGCTGGACACCATCGCCAACCTGAGCGCCATGGCGGCCGACATCTTTGTGGTGCGCCACAGCGAGTCGGGCGCGCCGTATCTGATTGCGCAACACGTGGCGCCCCATGTGCACGTGGTCAACGCCGGGGACGGGCGCCACGCCCACCCTACCCAGGCGCTGCTGGACATGTACACCATCCGGCACTATAAGAAAGATTTTTCCGACCTGACCGTGGCCATCGTGGGCGATGTGCTGCACTCGCGGGTGGCGCGCTCGGACATCCACGCGCTCACCACGCTCGGCTGCGCCGAAGTGCGGGTGGTCGGCCCCAAAACGCTGGTGCCGGCGGACATGGCCCAGATGGGTGTGCGCGTGTTCAACAACTTGGAAGAGGGCCTCAAGGGCTGCGATGTGGTCATCATGCTGCGCCTGCAAAACGAGCGCATGAGCGGTGCGCTGCTGCCCTCTAGCCAGGAATACTTCGAGAGCTTTGGCCTGACCCCCGAAAAACTCCAACTGGCCAAGCCCGACGCCATCGTCATGCACCCCGGCCCGATCAACCGGGGTGTGGAGATCGACTCTGCTGTGGTCGACGGCCGGCAAAGCGTGATCTTGCCGCAGGTGACTTTTGGCATCGCGGTGCGCATGGCGGTCATGAGCATCGTCGCGGGCAACGTGGCGTAAACACAAGCCGACAAGGAAAAAAAGATGAAACTCATCATCCAAAATGGCCGCGTGATCGACCCCGCCAGTGGCTTTGACCAAACGGCCGATGTGGCGATCGCCGCAGGCCGCATCGTGGCCATGGGCCAAGTGCCCGCCGATTTCAAGCCCAACCGCGTGATCGAAGCCAAGGGCTGCATCGTCGCACCTGGCCTGGTCGATTTGGCTGCGCGTCTGCGCGAGCCTGGCCAAGAGCACGCAGGCATGCTCGAGAGTGAAATGGCCGCTGCCGTTGCGGGTGGTGTGACCAGCCTGGTCTGCCCGCCTGATACCGACCCAGTGCTGGACGAACCCGGCCTGGTCGAGATGCTGCGCTACCGCGCCGAAAAATTGAACCAGGCCCGTGTGCTGCCGCTGGGCGCTCTCACCGTGGGCCTCAAGGGCGATGTGCTGACCGAAATGGTGCAACTGACCGCAGCCGGCTGTGTAGGCTTCTCACAAGCCGAGGTGCCGATCCCCAGCACCCAAGTGCTGCAGCGCGCGCTTCAATACGCCAGCACCTTTGGCTTCACGGTCTGGCTGCGCCCACAGGAGCTGCACTTGGGCAAGGGCGTGGCCGCCAGTGGCCCACTGGCCACGCGCATGGGGTTGTCCGGCGTGTCGGTGGCCGCCGAAACCATCGCCCTGCACACCATCTTCGAGCTGGTGCGCTCGACACAAGCGCGCGTGCACCTGTGCCGTATCAGCAGTGCCCAAGGGGTGGAGCTGATCCGCAAGGCCAAGGCCGAGGGCTTGCCGGTCACGGCCGATGTGAGCATCAATGCCTTGCACCTGACCGATGCCGACATGGGCTACTTTGACAGCCGTGCCCGCCTCACACCTGTGCTGCGCCAGCAGCGCGACCGCGATGCCTTGCGTGCAGGCTTGGCCGATGGCACGCTGGATGTGCTGGTGTCGGACCACACCCCGGTCGACGCGGACGCCAAGGCCCTCCCGTTTGCCGAGGCCGAACCCGGTGCCACCGGCATGGAACTGCTGTGGAGCTTGGCGCTCAAGTGGGGGCAGGAGGCCGGTCTGCCTGTGGCCCAAGTGCTCTCGCGTATCACCGCCGAACCCTCCCGTGTGCTGGGCGCCACCTTGGGTGGCTTGCAAGATTCGGTCGGCCATCTGGCCGTGGGGGGCGTGGCCGATGTGTGCGTGCTGTCCACCGAAGGCCACTGGTTGGTGACCGAGGCCTCGCTGCGCAGCCAGGGCAAGAGCACCCCGTTTTCCGGTTACGAGCTGCCCGGGCGCGTGCTGGCCACGGTGGTCGGTGGGCAAGTGGCGTTTGAGGCCACTTGAGCACTCTGAAACAGGGTGCTGCTTAGATGAGTTCTTTGATCGCTGTCTGGAAATTCTTGAGAGGGCTTTGGCATGTCTTCACGGGCATGTGGACCATTTACATCCGTTTTCCACAGCTCAGTCCCGAGCAGCGGGAAATGCGTGTGCAGGCCTGGGCGCTGCAATTTCTAGCGCTGTGGGGCATCCATTTGCGGGTGCTGGGCCAACCGGTGGCCAACGGTCCGGCACTCATGGTGGCCAATCACATCTCCTGGCTGGACATCCTGGTCATTCACGCGGCCAGGCACTGCCGTTTTGTATCCAAGTCGGATATCCGAGACTGGCCGCTGGTCGGCATGTTGGCCACTGGGGCGGGAACGCTATACATTGAGCGGACGAGCCGCAAGGACGCTTTGCGCATGGTCAAAGACATCGCCAACGCCATGCAAGAAGGCGATGTGGTGGCGATTTTTCCGGAGGGCACCACCAGTGACGGGCGTGACTTGCTCCCTTTTCATGCCAATTTGATCCAGTCAGCGATTCATGCCCAGGCGCCCGTTCAGCCCATGTCGCTGCAGTTTTTGGACAATCAAACCGGTGCAATCACCTTCGCGCCTTGTTATATAGGCGATGACACCTTGATTGGCTCCATGTGGCGCACGCTCAAAGCCCCTGGCATCACGGCCGTGGTCCATTTTGGTGATCTGCAGCATGCCCATGGGCGCGATCGCCGCACATGGGCCCATGATTTGCGCGAAGAAGTGATCCGATTGCGCGACACCGGCCATTGAGACTGAGCCCGTCAAGGCCCTGGTCAGCAAATTTTCCGTGCAATTTTGTGAATGGGTGAGGATGGGTCGATGACCATCCATTCATGCAACATGCCTTGGCGGTACACCGTTTTTCCTGCCTGCATGGGACCGGAGTAATAGGTCATGTGCAAAACACGGGCCATCTTCTTCTTGCAATGGATTTCGATCTGAGACTGTAAGGACAGGTAGGGTTTGCCGTCACCGGTGAGCTGTTGTTTCTTGTAATCCAAGACGCTCCACACTTTTTTACGACCGTCTTCCTCTGACATGGACGTGGTGTCTATGAAAAACGTACCTTGCTCGTTGAGGGTGATGGGCTCCCACTTGGGGGTGGCATTCGCCCCCACACCCCAGAGACTAAACCAGCTCAAAACTGCCAAAGCTTTGAATTGCTTGATTCTCATGGGTCAGTCGATGAGCCAGACGGACGCGATCGGTCGTGGGAAAAGGCCATCAGGTCCTGCGGTTGAGCAGCTGGGAGGCCAGCACCACCATGGCTTGCCGATGGCGGTTGTTAGGCAGCTGCATGGCCGCATCGATGGCACGTTGGGCCTCGGATGCCGCCGCATTGCGTGTGGCTTCGAGCGCACCGGTTTCGCGCACGATGGTCACGATGTCGGCTAGGCGTTCGACGCTGCCCGTCTCAATCGCTTCGCGCACAGTTTGTCTTTGGCTGTCGCTGCCCAGTTGCATGGCCAAAATCAAAGGCAGGGTGGCCTTGCCTTCACGCAGGTCATCACCCAGATTTTTGCCCATTTCGGTGGCATTGCCGTCGTAATCGAGCACATCGTCGATCACTTGAAAAGCCGTGCCCAAAGCCTGGCCGTATTGGGCGCAAGCGGCCTCGGTGGCAGCGGGGCTGCCCGCCAAAATCGCTCCGAGGCGCGCGCTGGCTTCAAACAGTTTGGCAGTTTTGGACCGGATCACGCGCAGATAGTCTTCTTCGTCGAGCGAGGCATCGTGCATGTTCATCAGTTGCAGCACTTCGCCCTCGGCGATCACGTTGGTGGCATCGGCCAGGGTTTGCATGACCCGCATGCTGTCCGCATCGACCATCATTTGGAAAGCGCGGGAATACAAAAAGTCCCCCACCAGCACGCTGGCCGGGTTGCCAAAATTTTCGTTGGCCGTAGGGCGTCCACGCCGCAAGGTGGATTCGTCCACCACATCGTCGTGCAGCAAAGTAGCGGTGTGGATGAATTCGACGACAGCGGCCAGGTTGTGGCGCTGGCTGCCGGTGTAACCCAAAGCGCCACAAGTCAAGAGCAAAAGGACCGGGCGCAGGCGTTTGCCACCCGCAGAGATGATGTAACGCGCCACTTCACCGACCAAGGGCACACCGGAATCGAGCCGTTGGGCGATCACCTGGTCCACCTCGGCCATGTCGGGGGCTACCAGTGCCAGGACGGTGGCTGTGCTGTGTTCAGAGTCAGACAAATGGAGGATCCGGCTGGGTGTCTCGGCATGACCGGGGCGGCGAGGGCGGTCAACGGGGTGGGTTTTGTAACTGCGTGCATTATAGGGACCGCCTGGGTCGGTTCCTGCCTAGTGATGTGGTGAACGGCTTGGTGTTTGCCTGTTTGGCCTGGATCATGCTAAAATCGCCGGTTCCTTGGGGATCAGCCCTTGGAAACTTCCATTCAAGAGGTCTAATATGTACGCGGTCATAAAAACCGGTGGCAAACAGTATCGTGTTGTCGCTGGCGAAAAAATTAAAGTAGAACAGATTGCTGCGGACGTTGGCCAGGAAATCGTGATTGATCAAGTTCTTGCAGTCGGCAACGGCGCAGACCTGAAGATCGGCACGCCCCTGGTGTCCGGCGCCACAGTCAAAGCCACTGTTTTGGCACATGGCAAGCACGACAAAGTGCACATCTTCAAGATGCGCCGTCGCAAGCACTATCAAAAACGTCAGGGTCACCGTCAGCAGTTCACCGAACTGCAAATCGGCGTGATCGCTGCCTGAGGAGAATAGGTCATGGCACAGAAAAAAGGCGGCGGCTCTACGCGCAACGGTCGTGATTCCAAGCCAAAAATGCTCGGCGTCAAGGCTTTCGGTGGTGAACTGATCAGCGCAGGCTCGATCATCGTTCGTCAACGTGGCACCAAGTTCCATGCTGGCAACAATGTCGGTATCGGCAAAGACCACACTTTGTTTGCTCTGGTGGACGGCCACGTGTCGTTCTCGACCAAAGGCGAGCTCAGCAAGCACATGGTCAACGTGACACCGGCTGTTTAAGCCTGTCGCGCCCATGGCGAAGAGGAGCCCCGCAAGCCGGGGCTCTTCGCTTTTCTGGCCCTGTTGTGCATTGACGGTGGGGCCGCAAGCTACACTGGAAATCTCATGAAGTTCGTTGACGAAGCCTATATAGACATCTCCGCAGGTGACGGCGGGAACGGCTGCGTCTCGTTCCGTCACGAAAAGTACAAAGAATTCGGCGGTCCCAACGGGGGCGACGGTGGGCGGGGCGGTCATGTCTTCGCTTTTGCCGACATCAACCTGAATACCTTGGTTGATTACCGCTACTCCCGCCGCCACGAGGCCAAGCGCGGCCAGCACGGCATGGGCTCGGACATGTTCGGCGCTGCAGGAGACGATGTCACCCTCAAAATGCCGGTGGGCACCATCATCACCGACGCTGAAACCGGCGAGGTGCTCTACGAGTTGCTGGTGCCCGGCGAAACCATCATGATCGCCAAAGGCGGCGATGGCGGCTTTGGCAACATGCGCTTCAAGAGCGCGATCAACCGGGCGCCAAGGCAAAAAACGCCTGGCTGGTTGGGTGAGAAAAAAGAACTCAAACTCGAATTGAAAGTTCTGGCCGACGTCGGCTTGCTGGGCATGCCCAACGCCGGCAAGTCCACTTTCATTGCGGCGGTCTCGAACGCCCGCCCCAAAATTGCCGACTACCCCTTCACCACTTTGCACCCCAACTTGGGCGTGGTCCGCGTGGGCCCCGAGCAAAGCTTTGTGGTGGCCGATGTGCCGGGTCTAATCGAAGGCGCGTCTGAAGGCGCAGGCTTGGGGCACTTGTTTTTACGCCATTTGCAGCGCACCCGTTTGTTGCTGCATGTGGTGGACTTTGCACCGTTTGATGAGAACGTCGACCCGGTGCAACAGGCCAAGGCCATTGTGGCCGAGCTCAAAAAATACGATCCAGGCCTGTACAACAAGCCGCGCTGGCTGGTGCTCAACAAGCTGGACATGGTGCCCGCCGAAGAGCGTGAAGCCCGCGTCAAGGACTTCATCAAGCGCATGCGCTACAAGGGCCCTGTTTTCCAGATTTCGGCCCTGACCCGTGAAGGCTGCGAGCCGCTGATCAAGGAAATCTACAAGCACATCCGTGCCCAGCAAATCATCGAGCAAGGCGTGGTGGACATCGACCCCCGCTTCAAAGAGCAGGACAAGCCACAAGAGCCCGATGCCGACGATCCGCGCTTCAAGCCGCTGCCCTCGGACGCTGACTGACCCTCCCAGCCACGGTCCTTGTCCAGCGCTGTTTCAACGCCAACTCCACACCCCAGCATGACCACTGCCGCCGTTTCCACCCTCTTGCGCGATGCACGCCGCATCGTCGTCAAAGTGGGCTCCAGCCTGGTGACCAACGAAGGCCGGGGGCTTGACGAGGGCGCGATTGGGGAGTGGTGCCGTCAAATGGCGCTGCTCAGTGCCCAGGGCAAGGAAGTGGTCATGGTGTCCAGCGGCGCGATCGCCGAAGGCATGAAGCGCCTGGGTTGGACCACCCGCCCCAGCGAAGTGCCTGCGCTGCAAGCTGCGGCTGCTGTGGGTCAGATGGGGCTGGCGCAGATGTACGAAACCAAGTTGCGCGAAAACGGCATGGGCAGTGCCCAGGTGCTGCTCACGCATGCCGATCTGGCCGACCGCGAGCGCTACCTCAATGCCCGCTCCACCTTGTTGACGCTGCTCCAGCACCACGTGCTGCCGGTGATCAACGAAAACGACACGGTCGTCAACGACGAGATCAAGTTCGGTGACAACGACACCTTGGGCGCCCTGGTGGCCAACCTGATCGAGGCCGATTTGCTGGTCATCCTGACCGATCAAAAAGGCCTGTACACCGCCGATCCCCGCAAAGACCCGTCTGCTTCCTTTGTGCACGAGGCCCGTGCCGGCGATCCAGCCCTGGAAACCATGGCGGGCGGCGCGGGTTCGAGCATCGGCAAGGGCGGCATGATCACCAAAATCTTGGCCGCTAAGCGGGCCGCTGGTTCAGGTGCCTCTACCGTGATCGCCTGGGGCCGCGAGCCCGATGCGCTGTTGCGCCTGAGCCGGGGTGACAACATGGGCACTTTGCTGGTGGCCCAAACCGCCAAGCAACAGGCTCGCAAACAATGGATGGCGGACCACCTGCAGCTGCGGGGCTCGGTCACGGTGGATGCGGGTGCAGCCCACAAAGTGCTCAGCGAAGGCAAGAGCTTGCTGCCCATTGGCATGTCGGGCGTGACGGGTGATTTTTCTCGTGGCGATGTGATCGCCATTCGGGATGAACAAGGCGCAGAAATTGCTCGGGGCTTGGCCAACTACGCCAGCGCCGAGGCCCGGTTGCTGTGCCGTAAGCCTTCGCATGAGTACGAAGCCTTGTTGGGCTACACCGCCGAGCCCGAAATGGTGCATCGGGACAACCTGATCCTCAGCCGCTGAAGTCACGGCAGGCTCGATCCGGCTGCTGCTGCGCGGGTCAGCCTTGCGGGTTGGGGTCGAAACTGGCCCCTGGCGGCAACTCCATGTGCAGGGGCGGCGTCAGCTCCGGTGGGGCGCCGTCGTGCTCCGCGCCTTCACGTGGTGCCCGACTGCCACCGCGCAAATAGCGGTTTTGGCGGTCTTGGCGCGGCAAATAACGCGCCAATTCGGTCAGCGCCATTTCGTACACACCGCGCTTGAACTCCACCACCACGTCGAGCGGCACCCAGTAATCGTTCCAGCGCCAAGCGTCGAACTCGGGGTGGTCGGTGGCGCGCAGATTCAAATGGTGGTCGTGCGTGACCATCTGCAAGAGGTACCAGATTTGTTTCTGGCCCTTGTAAAAGCCGCGTGCATCCCGTCGGATGAAGCGGTCTGGCACCTCATAACGCAACCAGTCGCGGGTCCGGGCCACAATGCGCACATGCTCCGGCTGGAGCCCCACTTCTTCGTGCAATTCGCGGAACATGGCCTGTTCAGGACTCTCGCCCCGGTCAATGCCACCCTGCGGAAACTGCCAGCTGTGGGTGCGGATGCGCTTGCCCCAGAAAACCTGGTTTTTCTGGTTGAGCAGAATGATGCCGACGTTCGGCCTAAAGCCTTCACGGTCAAGCATAATCAACCTCAAATTTTTAAATTGTGTCCATTATGCACGGCGCACCGCCGCTGGCTGTTGGATGTTTCCCTGATCCCCTTGTCTGAATTAGCCCGCCGCGATGAAAGCCTCCCAATTTCTCATTTCCACCCTCAAAGAAGCCCCAGCCGATGCTGAAGTGGTCAGCCACAAGTTGATGACCCGGGCGGGCCTGATCAAGAAACTGGGCGCGGGCATCTACAACTACATGCCCATGGGCTTGCGCGTGATCCGCAAGGTCGAGGCCATCGTGCGTGAGGAAATGAACCGCGCTGGCGCCATCGAAATGACCATGCCCGTGGTGCAGCCGGCCGAGCTCTGGCAAGAAACCGGGCGCTTTGACAAGATGGGCCCCGAGTTGCTGCGCATCAAGGACCGCCATGGCCGCGACTTTGTGATCCAGCCCACCAGTGAGGAGGTGGTGACGGACGTGGTGCGCCAGGAAGTGCGCAGTTACAAACAGCTGCCCAAGAATTTATACCAGATCCAGACCAAGTTCCGCGACGAGCGTCGCCCCCGCTTTGGCCTGATGCGCGGGCGTGAATTCACCATGAAAGACGCCTACAGCTTCGACCGGGACGTGGCCAGCGCCAAGGCCAGCTACCAGGTGATGGCGGCCGCCTACCGCCGCATTTTTGACCGTTTTGGCCTGACTTACCGCGCCGTGGCAGCCGACAGCGGGGCCATTGGTGGCGACCTGAGCGAAGAGTTCCAGGTGATCGCCGCCACGGGCGAAGACGCCATCGTGTATTGCCCCACCAGCAACTACGCGGCCAACATCGAAAAAGCCGAGGCACTTGCACCGAGCCAAGCCCGTGCTGCGGCCGCGCAGGCGATGACAAAGACCGCCACGCCCGGAAAAAGCACTTGCGAGGACGTTGCCGCCTTGCTGAGCGTGCCCCTGTCCACCACCGTCAAGTCCTTGGTGTTGGCCACCGACAGCCTGAACGAGCAAGGCGAGATCGTGAAATCGCAAGTCTGGCTCTTGTTGCTGCGCGGCGACCACGACATGAACGAAGTCAAAGTGGGCAAGCTGCCCGGCATGGAAGGCGGTTTCCGCTTTGCCACCTTGTCCGAAATCGAGGATCACTTTGGCTGCAAGCCGGGTTACCTGGGCCCCCTGAATCTGAAGAAACCGGTCCACCTCGTGGTCGACCGCGACGTGGCCGTGATGGCCAACTGGATCTGTGGCGCCAACGAAGAAGACTTCCACATCACGGGGGTCAATTGGGGCCGTGACCTGCCCGAGCCCGCTTTGGTGGCCGACATCCGCAATGTGGTCGCGGGTGACAAGTCGCCCGACGGCCAGGGCGAGCTGGCGATCGAGCGCGGCATCGAAGTGGGCCATGTGTTCTATCTGGGCACCAAATATTCCAAAGCCATGAACGCCACCTTCTTGGACGAAACCGGCAAGCCCCAGTTTTTAGAGATGGGTTGCTACGGCATTGGCGTGACGCGCCTGCCCGCTGCGGCCATCGAGCAAAACCACGATGAGCGCGGCATCATCTGGCCGGACGCGATTGCCCCGTTCACGGTGGTGATTTGCCCCATCGGCATGGACCGCAGCGACGCGGTCAAGGCAGAAGCTGAGCGCATTTACAGCGCTCTATTGGCCGACGGTGTGGATGTGATCCTGGACGACCGGGGCGAGCGCCCGGGTGCCATGTTTGCCGACTGGGAACTGATCGGCGTACCGCACCGCGTCACGATTGGCGACAAGGGCCTCAAGGACGGCCAGGTCGAGTACCAGCACCGCCGCGATGCCGAAGCGACCAAAGTGGCGGTGTCGGACGTTCTGACCCACATCCATTCCCGCATGGCCGCTTGATGTGCTTGGGGCATGACGCCGTTCATTCCCCAGCCGTCTGAAGGGCGCTCACGCCGCGAGGCTTTAGGGTGCTTGGCAAAGGCTGCGGTCATCGGCAGCGGTTTCGGCGCTTTGATCGTCCAGCCAGTGCACGCGGGGGCACAGCTGGAGGAGCGCTTGTCGCATGCCGTGCGCACCGCCCTGAGCGCTGCAGTGGCCAATGCGGCACCGCCCGAGCCAGTGCTGGTGACTCCGGCCGAACAGCAAGCCTATGCCAACTGGCAGGGCGACATGGGCCGCCTTCTGGGGCGGTTCAAACGTGACCCCACGGAGCGGCAAGAGTTCCTGCAAACACTCTGGTACGAAGCCCGTCGAGCCGGATTGTCACTGTCGTTGGTGCTGGGTCTGATCCAAGTTGAAAGCGCTTTTCGCAAGCATGCGGTTTCCACAGCAGGTGCACGGGGCTACATGCAGGTGATGCCTTTTTGGACCCGTTCGATCGGGGATGGCGATGCAAGCCGTTTGTTTCACATGCAAACCAATATGAGATTTGGTTGCGTGATCTTGCGGCATTACCTTGACCGCGAGGGCGGTGATCTGTTCATGGGCCTAGGGCGTTACAACGGCTCCCGTGGGCAAGCCGTTTATCCGGACGCGGTGCAGCTGGCTCAGCGGCGCTGGTTGCACGCGGTGGACTGATCAGTCTTGCGTGGCGTGACGTTGCACGCAGGCGATGTAAGCCTCGCCATCGGGCATGCGACCCGAACGCTGACTCTCGTGCACCATGCGACCCAAGCAGTCCATGCCCTGGTGGTGGGCATCGTGCAGGGAGTTGAGCCTGTGGGTCAGCAATTCCACCGCTTGGCGGATGCCACGGGGTTGGTCGATGCTGCATTGTTCGCTGATCGACAGGTGCATCGACAGGTGCAAAAAAGGGTTCTCTCTGTTGGGGTCGGCTGTGTGCATGTTGGCCAGTGCCGCCTCCACATCGGCCAGTTCGGCGTGGTATTCCGGGTGTTCCTCAATCCATTGGCTCACCAGCATTTCCATCGGCTCCAAAGGGGCTGCGGTTTTGGCCTTGGCATAGACGCCGCAAAAAAAGCGCCGGACATCGGCTTGTGATGGTTGGATCAGCATGGGGTGGATTGTCCTTCATGTCTGCATGGGGTAGCCAGCGATGGTGCCATGGGGCTCGGGCTCAGAGGCGCTTCGCTTTGCCACATCGCCCCATCCCCATGGCCCCATCGCAGGCATGATGGCAGGGGTCAGCGAGCACCGAGTCTGTAGAGGGCATGGCCCTGTTCGCACGATGTGGCAAAGCGAAGCGCCTCTGAGTGCGGGCAGGGCCATGCCCTCTACAGACGGGTTAAACCCCTAGAATGATTTCAACCCATGCACAAAACATGCAATAAAATGCATAAAACTTTCATCTGGAGCCTTAAAACATGAACCAAGCCTACATTTGCGACGCCATCCGCACCCCTTTTGGCCGTTACGGCGGTGCCTTGAGCAGCGTGCGCACCGACGACCTGGGCGCGGTGCCTTTGCGCGCCCTGATGGCCCGCAACCCCAAAGTGGACTGGGCCGCGGTGACCGATGTGCTGTACGGCTGCGCCAACCAGGCCGGTGAAGACAACCGCAACGTCGCCCACATGAGCAGCTTGCTGGCCGGTTTGCCGATCGACGTGCCCGGTGCGACCATCAACCGCCTGTGCGGCTCAGGTTTGGATGCCATTGGCACCGCAGCGCGTGCCATCAAGGCGGGCGAAGCCGGTTTGATGATTGCGGGCGGCGTGGAAAGCATGAGCCGCGCGCCGTTTGTGATGCCCAAAGCCGAGAGCGCTTTCAGCCGCAACAACGCGGTGTACGACACCACCATTGGCTGGCGTTTTGTCAACAAGCTGATGAAAGCCCAATACGGAGTGGATTCGATGCCTGAAACTGCTGAAAACGTCGCGACCGACTACAAGATCGAACGCGAAGCGCAAGACCTGATGGCCTACAACAGCCAGTTGCGTGCGGTGGCCGCCATCCAAGCCGGTCACCTGGCCCGCGAAATTGTGGGTGTGAGCATTCCCCAAAAGAAGGGGGACGCGATCATTGTGGACACCGACGAGCACCCGCGTGAAACCAGCTTGGAAGCACTGGCCAAGCTCAAAGGCGTGGTGCGCCCTGACGGCACCGTCACCGCGGGCAACGCTTCGGGGGTGAACGATGGCGCTTGCGCCTTGCTGCTGGCCGACGAAGCCACCGCCGCCAAAAACGGCCTCATACCCAAAGCCCGCATCGTGGGCATGGCCACTGCCGGTGTCGCCCCGCGTGTCATGGGCATTGGCCCCGCGCCTGCCACGCTGAAAGTGCTGGCCCAAACCGGTTTGACCATCGACCACATGGACGTGATCGAGTTGAACGAAGCCTTTGCCGCGCAAGGCTTGGCCGTGATGCGCATGCTGGGCCTCAAAGACGACGATGCCCGCGTGAACGCTTGGGGCGGTGCGATTGCCTTGGGTCATCCGCTGGGCGCATCCGGTGCCCGCTTGGCCACCACCGCCATCAACCGCTTGCAGCAAACGGCCGGTCGTTATGCCTTGTGCACCATGTGCATCGGCGTGGGCCAGGGCATTGCGCTGATCATCGAGCGGGTTTGAGGTATGGACCCCGGATCAAGTCCGGGGTGAAGCCTCTGGCCACCAGCCCCTGCGGGGGCTTTTTTGTGCCTGCTCGAGTTCATCAGGGTGGACGTCAATTTCCATGCGCAGCAGGGCAGCGCCCATGGCTTTGCCCAAATTGTCCAGTCGCAGGTTGCGCGCACCGCCGCCTTGCAGTGCGCCATGCAGGACGAACTTCATGGCTAGGATGTTGGGCAGCGCCCAAGCATCCACCTGACCGGGGAGCCAGGGCGCAAAGTGCGCTTGCACTTTGGCGGCGGTGACTTCGCGCTCCAGGATGCGGTAGCCCGATTCGTTCCAGGCAAACAGGCCAAAGTCCACCCAGTCGGCTTTGTCGCCGCTGCGGGCGTGGGCCAGTTGCACCAGCGCAATGCGCACAGTGGTGTTCATGCTTGGGCCTCCAGCAGTTCAATGTGTGCTTTGACCAGGTGCCGATCGATCAGCGTGGGCCAAATGCCGAGCAACTCGCTGCTGTGGTTCATGCCCTGAAATCCGCAGGTGTAGGCCGGGCCGCTCAGTGCCATCCAGGGAAACAGCCTGCCAAAGCCATCGGCAGCGGCTTTGCTGGGCGTGCGCAACACCATGCGCACCCAAATTTCATGCCGTTCATTGAGTTCGGCAGGGGGGGGCAAAGGGGCCAAGGCGCCGTGTGCCGAGTTCAAGCCCGGGTATTCCACCAACAATTCATCAAAAGGGATGTTGCGTTCACGCAGCTGGCTGCGAATGATCGCCTCGGCCGCTTGCACTTTGTCCCAGGCATCGGGCCAAGAAAAGCCCCAAGTGACATCGGCTTTGAAGCCGTCTTTGAAGCCCGCCACCACCTTGAGTTGGTGGGTCGGCGGGCTGCCTTGTGCGCCCGTCAAACGCACGCGGTGGTCGCCCTCATCGGTCAGTTCAATCTGCCCCATGTCGAGCACCACATCGGGCGAAAAATAGGCATGGGGGTTGTGCACCTCGTACAGCAGTTGCTGGCGCACGGTGTCGAAGTTGACCAAGCCGCCGGTGTCTGGTGCTTTGGTGATGAAGGCCGTGCCGTCCGGCCAAACCTCGGCAATGGGGTAGCCGATGTGCGCCAAGTCCGGGATGTTTTGCCAGTGGCCCTGGCTACCGAAATTGCCGCCGCTGCCCTGGCCCGAGCACTCGAGCAAATGCCCCACCGTCAGGCCCTGTGCCAAGCGGTGAAAGTCTTCGGGTGTGCTCGCATCTGCGAGCTTCCAGCCCAGGGCGTGCACCAGCGGCCCCAAAAACAGCGCGGCATCGGCCACGCGCCCGGTGATCACGATGTCGGCGCCCTGATCCAGTGCATCCACAATCGGCTGTGCGCCCAGATAGGCGTTGCCAAAGACCAGGCGTTCCCGCACGCTGGCCACGTCCGCGCCGTTCATCATGTGGTCAAAGCGCACGTGGGGCTCTTGCAGCTGGGCCAGCACATCGTCGCCGCCAACCACAGCGATGCGCGGGTGCCAGCCTGCGCCAGCCAAAGCCTTGCGCAGCGCTTGCGCCGCGCCCATGGGGTTCAGGCCGCCTGCGTTGCACACAAAACGCACGCCACGTGCTTGCATCAGGGGCCACAGGCGCAAAAGCATGGGCAAGACATCGCGGGCATAACCCAGGGTCGGGTCGCGTTGGCGGTCTTTTTGCAGGATGGCCAGTGTCAATTCGGCCAGGTGGTCGCTGGCGATGAATTGCACATCGCCGCGCTCTATGCTGGCGACCACGGGCTCCCAGTTGTCCCCGTAAAACCCGAGCCCGGAACCGATGCGTATGGCATTTGTCATGAAGGGATATTGAAGTCTTGCGTGTGACTTCGAATGGGGGACAACCCCTAGGGAAAGTCTCGTGTAAGACATGCACAATCGCACGGTCGTTCGCAAATGCTTTGTCCGGTGCCAAAACAGTGCCCGGCCAAGCCCAGTGAACTCGGCCAGAAAGAACCAAGAGGAGACAGGCGTGCAATTGCTGCAACTGCTGATCAGCGGTGTGGCCCAGGGTTGTATTTACGGACTCATTGCCCTGGGTTTCGTGCTGATTTACAAGGCCACCGAAACGGTGAGCTTTGCCCAGGGCGACTTGATGATGGTGGGGGCTTTTTCGGGCCTGGCTGCCATGACGCTGCTGGGCTTTCCTTTCTGGATGGCGGTGCCAGCGGCCATCGTGGCCATGGGTATTTTTGGCGTGTTGGTCGAGCGCTTGGTCATTCGCCCCATCCTCGGGCAACCGGCTTTTTCCATCGTCATGCTGACCATCGGTGTCGGTTATGTGTTGCGCGGGCTGATCACCATGATCCCTGACGTGGGCACCGACACCCACACCATGCCAGTGCCCTATGCGGGCGAGGTCCTGCGCTTGGGTGGTCTGGTGATTGCGGCCGAGCAAATGGTGGTGATCGGCGCCACGGGCATCCTGTGCCTGGGCCTGTTTGCCATGTTCAAGTACAGCAAGCTGGGCATCGCCATGCAGGCGGCCTCGCAAAACCAGTTGGCCGCTTATTACATGGGCATCCCGGTCAAGCGCATCAACGGTCTGGTCTGGGGTCTGGCAGCCGGTGTGGCCGCGGTAGCCGGTCTGCTTTTGGCGCCCATCACCTTTGTGCACGCCAACATGGGCTTCATTGGCCTCAAAGCCTTTCCCGCTGCGGTGGTAGGGGGGTTTGGCAGTTTGCCCGGTGCCATCGTGGGCGGTCTCGTGATCGGCATCGTCGAGTCGCTTTCGGGTTTTTATCTGCCCGAAGGCTTCAAGGACATCGCGCCCTACATCGTGGTGTTGCTCATGCTGGTGCTCAAGCCCAATGGCTTGTTCGGCGAGCAACTGCGCAAGAAAGTCTGAGGCTCCGGCATGCGTTTCATTTTCAAAACCGAATACAACCAGGACATCACCCTGGCCAAACATGGCGGCCATGTGTTCTGGTACAGCTTGCTGGCCGCCTTTTTGGTGGTCGCACCCTGGGCTGTGCCCGAATACTGGCTGGCGCAGTTGACCTTTGTTTTGATCTACGCGGTGGTCGGCCTGGGCTTGATGCTGCTGGCGGGTTTTACCGGCCTGTTCTCGCTGGGCCATGCCGCATTTTTGGGCGTGGGGGCTTACACCCAGGCCGTGATGGTCAATGCGGGCGTGCCCTTTCCGCTGGCGCTGGTTTGTGCAGGTGTGTTCTCGGCCATCGCGGGCGTGATCGTGGGCCTGCCGGCGCTGCGGGTCAAAGGCATTTATCTCGGCATGGCCACGCTGGCGTTTGGGTTCATCGTTGAAGAGGGCATGGCCCGCTGGGAAAGCGTCACGGGCGGCAATGCGGGCCTGATGGTCAGCTACCCGAAGCTGGGCGGTTGGACCCTGGACAGCACCGAAGAGTTTTACTTCCTGTGCCTGTTGGTGACGGTGGGGGCCACGTTGGCCATCGTCAACTTGCTGCGTTCGTCCACCGGGCGCGCCTTTGTGGCCATCCGCGACTCCGAAATATCGGCGCAAAGCATGGGCATCCACCTGGCGCGTTACAAGACCTTGTCGTTCGCCTTGTCGGCCGCGCTGGCGGGCATTGGCGGCGCCTTGTATGCGCACAAAATCCAGTTCCTCTCGCCCGAGCAATTCAGCATCATCCAGTCGATTGACTTGCTTTTGATGGTGGTGATTGGTGGCCTGGGCTCGATTCATGGGGCCTTCTTGGGCGCCATTTTCCTGATCGTGATGCCGCAACTCATCGCCCTGGGCAAAGACTTTTTGCCAGCTGCCATCGGGGGCGCCGCCGGCTTGCAGGGAACGGTGTACGGCATGGTGCTGATTGCCTTTGTGTTGTTCGAGCCCATGGGTCTGTATGGCCGCTGGCTCAAGGTGCGCACCTGGTTCCAGTTGTTCCCGTTTTACCGCCGTGGCCTGTTCAAGCGCCAGAAATCGTTCCAGAAGTCGGACCGCCTGAAATGAACGCAGACATCCTTTTATCCGCACAAGACCTCAGCGTGCGCTTTGGTGGCGTGTTGGCCGTCAACAAGGTCAGCTTCGACGTCAAGCGCGGCGAGGTCTTCACCCTGATCGGCCCGAACGGCGCTGGCAAGACCACCGTGTTCAACCTCATCAGCCGCATCTACACGCCCACCACGGGTGTGATCGATTACGCCGGGCCACAAGGCACGCTGCGCCTGACCGACCAGCAGCCGCACCAGATCGCGAGCCTGGGCATTGCCCGCACCTTTCAGAACATTGAATTGTTCGAGCACGCCACCGTGCTGCAAAACCTGCTGATTGGCCGCCACACGCACCGCAAGACGGGGGTTTGGAGCGAGATGTTTTTCAGCGGCAAAACCCGTGCGGCTGAAATCGAGGCACGTGAAAAGGTCGAAGAGGTCATTGATTTTCTGGACCTGCAACACCACCGCGACTCGATGGTGGCGGGCCTGCCCTATGGTGTGCGCAAAGTGGTCGAGCTGGCGCGGGCCTTGTGCACCGAGCCCAAGTTGCTGCTGCTGGACGAGCCCTCCTCGGGTCTGAACGTCGAGGAAACCGAAGACATGGCGTTCTGGATCTCGGACATCAAAAACGAGCTGGGCATCACCGTGCTCATGGTCGAGCACGACATGAGTCTGGTCTCCAAAGTGTCGGACCGTGTGCTGGCCATGAGCCAGGGCGAAGAACTCGCCACCGGCACGCCCAGCCAGGTGCAAAGCGACCCGGGTGTGATCGAGGCCTATCTGGGCTCGGTGGACGATGTGTCCAGTCTGCGCCGCGAAAACCACGTGCCCGGAGGTGCCGCATGAGCGCAGCCAACCCCACCCTGAACGCGGCTGCTGAGCCCGTTGCTGATGACTTGATGCTCAAACTGCTCAACGTGGAAAGCGCCTACGGTCCGATCAAGGCGATCCGCGGCGTGAGCCTGCAGGTGCGGCGCGGCGAAATTGCCACCGTGCTCGGCTCCAATGGCGCGGGCAAGACCACCATCCTCAAGACCATCAGCGGCATCATCGACCCGCGCAAGGGCTCGATCGAGTTCAAAGGCCAGAGCATCACCGCGCAAGACCCGGCCATCATCGTGCAACGCGGCCTGATGCATGTGCCCGAAGGCCGGGAGGTGTTCCCGCTGCTGTCCATCCGTGACAACTTGCTCATGGGGGCCTTCACCCGCAAGGACCGCGATGGCGTGGCCCGCGACATGGAAGCGGTTTACAACTATTTCCCCATCCTGCGCGAGCGGGCCGCGCAGGACGCTGGCTTGCTCTCGGGCGGTCAGCAGCAGATGCTGGCGATCAGTCGCGCACTCATGGCCAATCCGGACTTGATCTTGCTGGATGAACCCAGCTTGGGCCTGTCCCCGAAACTGACCAAAGAGATTTTTGAAATCGTGGTGCGCATCAACCGCGAGCGCGGCACCACCATTTTGCTGGTCGAACAAAACGCCAACATGGCGCTCAATGCCTCGGACTACGGTTATGTGTTGGAAAACGGCCGCATCGTGATGGAAGACAGCTGCGCCCGTTTGCGTGAAAAGGACGACATCAAGGAGTTCTACTTGGGCATGAAGGAAGAAGGCGTGCGTGCCGACCGCCGCTGGAAAAAGAAGAAAACCTGGAGATAAGACATGAGCCAACTCTGGGACACCTCCGGCATTGCGCCGCAAAAAAACAGCGTCATGGCGGGCGAGACCATTCCCGCCATTTTCTGGAACGCAGTGGCCGCACGCGGCCCCAATGTCTGGATGCGCCAAAAAGACCTGGGCATCTGGCGCAGCTGGACCTGGAACGAAACCGCCCAGGCCGTGCGTGAGATCGGCCACGGCTTGATGGCGCTGGGCTTTGAGGCGCGGCACACCGCCTCTATTTTGTCCAACACCAACATCGAGTGGGTGCTGTGCGACTTGGCCGTACTGAGCGCGGGCGGTGTGTCCAACGGCATCTACCCGACCGACGCGGCCGAGCAGGTGCATTACCTGTGCGCAGACTCGGGCACCCGCGTGCTGTTTGTCGAGGATGACGAGCAGCTCGACAAGGCCTTGGCCGTGCGCGATGGCTTGCCCTTGTTGCAAAAAATCGTTGTGTTCGACATGGACGGTTTGCGCGACTTCCACGACCCGATGGTCATCAGCCTGCAACAGCTCCAAGCTCTGGGCCGCGAGCACGCCCAGCAACACCCCGACATGCTCCCGCAGCGCAGCGCGGCTTGCAAACCGGAAGACTTGGCCATTCTGGTTTACACCTCGGGCACCACCGGCAAACCCAAGGGCGGCATGCACAGCCACCATGGACTGGTCTACACCGTGCGCGGCTACAACACCCTGATCGCCCGTGACGAGCGCGACGAGTGCATGTGTTTCTTGCCGCTGTGCCACATTGCCGAACGCATGGGGGGAGAGTATTTCTCGATGTACACCGGCGCCAAACTCAACTTTGTTGAGAACCCCGAGACGGTGCCTGAAAACGTGCGCGAAATCGCGCCCACCGTGTTCACCGCTGTGCCCCGTGTGTGGGAAAAGTTTTATTCTGGCGTGATGATCGCGCTCAAGGAAGCGGGTGGCTTGCAGCAAGCGGTGTATGGCTGGGCGATTGGCGTGGGCCAGCAGGTGGCCGATTTGGTGCTGGCGAAAAAGCCGGTGCCCGCCAGCCTGAAGCTGCGCTTTCATGTGGCGCGCCTGTTGGCACTGAACAATGTGCGCAAGATGATCGGTATCCACCGCGCTCGCTTTTTGGTCACGGGCGCGGCGCCCATTTCCCCCGATTTGGTGCGTTGGTATTTGGCCTTGGGCTTGCCCATGCTCGAGGTCTGGGGCATGACAGAGACCTGCGGCGCTGCCACCGGCGTGCCCGCCGACCGGATCAAGCCCGGCTCCATTGGCCCGGCCGCCGAATACAACGAGATGCGTCTGGACCCGGTGACCGGTGAAATTCTGGTGCGCGGCCCCAATGTGTTCATGGGTTACCTGAATCTGCCTGAAAAAACAGCTGAGACCATCGATGCCGACGGCTGGCTGCACACGGGCGACGTGGGTGTGGTGGACGAGGAAGGGTTTTTCCGCATCACGGACCGGATGAAAGACATCATCATCACGGCTGGTGGTAAAAACATCACCCCCAGCGAATTGGAAAACGAACTGAAATTCTCGCCTTACGTCACCGATGCGGTGGTGATCGGCGACAAGCGACCTTATTTGACCGTGATTGTCATGATCGACCAGGAAAACGTGGAGAAATACGCCCAGGACAACGACGTGCCCTTCTCCAACTACGCCAGCTTGACGCACAGCGCCGAGGTTCAGGGTTTGATCCAGGCCGAAGTGGACCGGGTCAACAAGAAGTTTGCCCGCGTGGAGCAGATCAAGAAATTCTGGCTGCTCGACACGCAGCTGACGGCCGAAGACGAAGAGCTGACCCCGACCATGAAGCTCAAGCGCAAATTGGTCGAGAACAAATACGCGCCCCAGATCGAGGCGATGTACCGATGATTGAACCCACCCATTTCTACAACAGGAGACTTGCAACATGAAAATCAAACTCAGCCTCATCGCCGCTGCGATGGCCCTGACCGCTGGCGCGGCCATGGCCCAGACGCAAGGCGTGTCCAAAACCGAGATCACGCTCGGCTCCATCCAGGATTTGTCGGGCCCGCTGGCCGGCTTTGGCAAGCAGGTGCGCTTGGGCATGATGCTGCGTGTGGACGAAGCCAACGAGCAAGGCGGCATCAACGGCCGCAAGTTCAAGCTGCTGGTCGAAGACTCGGCCTATGACCCTCGCCGCGCCGTGCTGGCCGCGCAAAAGCTGGTCAACCAAGACAAGATTTTCGCCATGATCGGCCACATCGGCACAGCGCAAAACATGGCCGCCATGCCGGTGCAGTTCCAGAAGAACGTGATCAATTTCTTCCCGGTCACGGCCGCGCGTGAAATGTACGAGCCCTTCCACAAGCTCAAGTACTCGTTTGCCGCCACCTACTACGACCAGATGCGTCTGGGATTGCCCATCTTGGTCAAGGAAAAGAACGCCAAGCAAATCTGCGCCATGCACCAGGACGATGAATTCGGCCTGGAAGTGTTCCGTGGTGCCGAAGCGGGTCTGAAGACCATGGGCATGCAGTTTGCCGAAGTCACCACCTACAAACGTGGCGCGACCGACTTTGCATCGCAGATGCAAAAACTGGCCTCGTCCAAGTGCGACTTCGTGGTCATGGGCACCATCATCCGCGAAACCATTGGCGGCATCGCCACAGCGCGTCGCTTGGGTTTCAACCCGACCTTCTTGGGCTCGAGCGCGTCTTACACCGACTTGATCCACAAGTTGGGCGGCCCTGCCATGAATGGCTTTTATTCCACCATGTCGACCCAGCACCCCTATCTGGACGAGGCCGCACAGCCCATCCGTTTCTGGGCCAACAAGTACAAGACCAAGTTCAACGAAGATCCAACCGTTTTCTCGGTTTACGGTTACAACGCCATTGACTCGTTCTTGCGCGCGGTGGAGAAATCCGGCAACAACGTGACCACCGAAAGCATCATCAAGGCCATGGACACCATGGTGATTCCGCCCGATATTTTTGGCACAGGCGAAATGACCTTCACCGCCACCAAGCGACTGGGCAGCAATGCCTCGCGCATGTCGCAAATCACCGATGGCCGCTGGAAAGTGACCTCGGGCTACTTCAGCGACAAGAAGTAAAACCAGCAAGCGCTGCTTGAAATAACCGCCAGCACCCCCAAGGGCCTGGCGGTTTTTTTTGGCCAGTCAACCCTCAAACAAGCTGTCTCAAATGGGCTGTCAACCGCCCGAGTTGGAGCGATGGCGTCTGACTGCCACGCGCAGGCGCCAGCCGAGTTTCACCAATACATAAGCCAGAGCGCCGCCGCCCACACCAAAAATACCCATGCCCAACAACACCGGGCCACCCACTTCTTGCAGACTGTTGGCCCAGCTTGAATCGGGCAAGTCAGGTGCGGAAAAGGTCTCGCCCAAGAACAGGTTTCCGACCGGGTAGGCCAGCCACAGCCAAAAACCGAAAGTCAGAGGGTTGGTCAACAGGGTCATGACCGCTGCCGCTGGGATGTTGCCACGCCACCAGGTGCAGTGGGCTGCTGCGACAAAAGTCTGACCCAGAGGAATCACGAACGCCCAAAAGGTGCCAATGGCCACCCCACGTGCCACCGATTCATGCTGGAGCCGCCACAGATGGGGCTGCAGCAGGTGGTATGCCACCGGGCGTAAGCCAGTGTGTTGGGCCAAGGATTCGCGGGTAGGTCATGCTTTTTTCAGCGAAGCCCAAAAGGAGCGGAAGACAGGCATGGCGTGTCCAATGGTTTGATGGAGGCATGTTGCCCATGTGCGGCTTCAGGAAACAGCAAGGAAAATCAGTCTGATATTCCTTTTTTTTGAGAATGAATTATCGTTTTATTCAGTAAAAATAGAGGCCTTCAAAAGAACCTTCCGGTCCATCGGCGTCGGTCATGGGTGACGCCGCTAGACGGGTCGATTCGGATGATGAGTGTCTTCAATAACAAAGAGGTATTTCATGGAAACCGTTGCCCCCCTGTGGCTCTGGGCCACCTTTGTGGCCATCGTTTTGGTGTCGTTGTTCGTGGATTTTGTCGTGCTCAAAAAGCAAGGTTCCCACGACATCGGGGTCAAGGAGGCGCTCAATTGGTCGCTGATCTGGATTGCGCTGAGCTTTTTGTTCAATGGTTTGTTCTGGTGGGCCATCAAGGACACCACCGGTTCGGTGGAGATGGCCAACACCAAGTCGCTGGAGTTTCTGACGGGTTACTTGATTGAAAAGTCACTGGCGGTGGACAACATTTTTGTCTTCCTGATGATCTTCACTTATTTTGCTGTTCCCACACATTTCCAAAAGCGAGTGCTCATGATCGGCATCATCGGTGCCATCGTGCTGCGCACCATCATGATTTTGGTGGGGGGGTGGTTGCTGGCCGAGTTCCATTGGGTGCTGTATGTGTTCGGTGCTTTCCTGATCCTCACCGGCGTCAAGATGTGGTGGGCTGCTGGCAAAGAGCCGGATCTCGATGACAACCCGGCGCTCAAGCTGCTGCGCAAGGTCTTGCCTGTGAGCAAGAACTACGACGGTGAGAATTTCTGGACGGTCGAAAACGGCAAGAAGATCGCGACCCCGCTGTTCATGGTGATCTGCCTGATCGCCTTGACCGATGTGATCTTTGCGGTCGATTCAATCCCAGCGATTTTTGCGATCACTTCGGACCCGTTCATCGTGTTGACCAGCAACGTGTTCGCGATCTTGGGTCTGCGTGCCATGTACTTCTTGCTGGCGGCGGTGGCCAACAAGTTCCATTTGCTCAATTACGGGCTGGCCGTGATCCTGGTCTTCATCGGCACCAAGATGTGCCTGATCGATGTGTTCAAGATTCCAGTGGGTGTTTCCTTGGGTGTGGTGGTTGGCATCTTGGCCGCGACCATGCTGCTGAGCGTGCGCTCGGCCAAAGCCTGACGCGTTGCGCTCTTGAAGAAGCCTCCAGGGTCACAAGCTCTGGGGGCTTTTTCATGTCTGAAACTTCAGTGACTCAATGGGCCGCGACGCTGGCCTGCAAGAGGCGTTGCACCAGTGGGTGCTGGACTTTCTTTTCGGTCCCGATGGCGAAGAAATTTTCCTTCACCCCTTCGCAAGGCCCCAGGCGCTGCACATCGTAGTGCGCCAGCAACTCGTCGTGCATCCACTCGGCGGCTGGGAACACGCCCATGCCACTTTCGCCAAAGGTCTTGAGCAAGGCGCTGTCTTCGAACTCGCCCACGATGCGCGGGCGGATGCCGTGCTGTTCAAACCAGTGGTCCAGCCGGGCGCGCACAGCGGTGTGGCCGGTGGGCAGCAGCACCGGCACCTCGGCCAGGCTGGCCGGAAACTTCTTCTTGGCCGACTTGACCAGCGCGGCCGTGCCATACCAAGACACAGGGGATGCGCCCAGTGCATGGTTGTAAAGCTTGATGTTGGCGTTGCCCGGCGCAGGGCGGTCCGACAGGACCACGTCCAGGCGGTGCAGTGCCAGGTCACCCAGCAGGTCGTCGAATTCACCCTCGTGGCAGAGCAAACGCAGATGCGGCTCACCCATCACCGGTTGCATGAGGCGGCGAACCACCAGTTTGGGCAGGCCGTCCGAGATGCCTGCGGCCAGCCGAACGGTGGGTGAACTGACCGCGTCGCGCACCAAGGAAGGCAGGTTTTCGCCCAGCTGAAAAATCTGGTCGGCTTGCTGCATGGCCGCCAGCCCGGCATCGGTCAGCACCAAGCCTCGACCTGCGGGTTTGAGCAAGGCATAGCCCAAAGACCGCTCCAGCTCTCGCACCTGGGCACTCACCGTTTGCACGGCCATGTCGAGCTTGTCGGCCGCCCGGGTGATGCCACCTTCCTTGGCCACGACCCAAAAGTAATACAGGTGCTTGTAGTTGAAGGTGGTTCGCATGAGCAGATTTTTTAAGAGGATTGATCAGCCATTATCTGCTTTTACAAGATTCATCGCGACCTTAAAGTCTGCGCAGAGTTGAACTGCACCCCATGAGTTTTGGTCAATGGATTCCAACAGCGGCCATCGCGAATGCCTTGCCAAAGGGTGCCGTGAATTGGAAGAAGGTTTGACCCCCATGCTGCGCTTGTCCAAATTCAAAGGAATCATTATGAAATGCCCTGTGTGCACCGATACCCCTCTTGTCATGGCCGAGCGCCAAGGCGTTGAGATCGATTACTGTCCGGCTTGCCGGGGGATCTGGCTGGACCGTGGCGAGCTGGACAAACTGCTCGACCGTGCTGCGGCTGCCGCCCCCTTGGCCGCTGCGCCACAACAACTTGCCCAGCCAGCACCACCTATGCCTCGTCCACAAGGCTATGGCGATGGGCGTTATGGCCAGGGTGACCGGGATCACTACCAACGCAAAAAGTCCTGGCTGCATGAAATTTTTGACTGAGCTTTCTGGCCACTCTCTGCAAGCTTTTCAGTCAGTCAGCGCTTGGGCCTGCCATGAAGACCCAAGCGTTCAAATGCCCAGTTGTTTGGCCGCCAGCTCTTTCATGATCTCTTCGGCCCCGCCGCCGATCATCATCACTTTCACTTCACGGTAAACCCGCTCGCTCACGGTGCCGCGCATGAAGCCCATGCCGCCCAGCATTTGCACCGCGGCATCCGCGCAAAACTGCATGGTTTGGGTGGCGTGGTTTTTGAGTAGGCACACCTGTGCCACCCACTCGGCGCCAGTCTGGCCCGCATCGGCTTGCCGGGTGACCGCATCCACCCAGGCTTGGGTGGACAAGATGCGCATCTGCATGTCTATCAGTTTGTGGCGGATCGCTTGCCGCTCGATCAAGGCCGCGCCAAAGGTCTGGCGTTGGCGTGCCCAGTCCAGCGCTTCGTCAAAACAAGCCTCAGCAAAACCCAGTGCCATGGCCGACATGGCCAGGCGCTCGCCGTTGAAGTTGCCCATGATCATCTTGAAACCCGCGCCTTCGTCACCCAGCCGGTAACGCTGGGGCACGCGCACGCCGTCAAAGCGCAGTTGTGCGGTGTCCGAGCTGTGCCAGCCCATCTTGTGCAGGCGCGTGCGCGAGATGCCGGGTGTGTCGCCGGGCACCACCACCATCGAGATGCCGCTTGCCCCTTTGCTGGCCGGGTTGGTGCGCACGGCCAGCGTGATCCAGTCGGCGCGCAGGCCCGAGGTGATGAAGACTTTTTCGCCATCGATCACGTAGTCCGCACCATCGGCACGCGCCGTGGTGCGCAGGCCGGCCACGTCGGAGCCGCCGCCGGGCTCGGTGATGGCCAGCGCCGCGATGCGCTCGCCGCGCAACACAGGCGGCACCACTTCGGCCTGCAGCTCGGTAGTGCCATGCGCCATGACTGGCGGTAAACCGATGTTGAGCGAAAACAGGCTGGCCATCACGCCACCGCTGCCGCCGTATCGCGCCAAAGTTTGTGACAGCAGGTTACGCGCACGCCAGGGTGCTGGCGTGCCGCCCAGGTGTTCGGGATAGCCCAGACCCAGCAAGCCCAGCTGTGCGGCTTGGGTGTAAAGCGATCGGTCAAACTGACCGGCTTCTTCCCAGGCGGGTACATGCGGGGCAATGGCTTGTTTGGCAAAACGCTCCACCGTGGCCTGCAGGCTTTGCAGATCTTCTGCGGTGAAATCGGTGGTGAATCCAGCGGTGCTCATGCAGGGTCCTTCCATTGCACCAGCACCTGGCCGGGGCCCACTTGCTGACCCACGCTGGCTGAGAGGTTGCGCACCACCGCATTGCGGGGGGCGCACAAAATGTGTTCGAGCTTCATCGACTCGATGACCAGCACGGCATCGCCTTGCTTGACCGATTGCCCTTCTTGAACATGCAGCGCGATCAGCTTGCCGTTGAAGGGCGCGCGCAAAGACTGCGCGGCTTGGGCGCTGGCTTCTGTGAGGGGGGGGCTGTGGCTTTGGTCGGTGAGCCACAGCTCCCAACATGCAGGGCCTTGCAGCTGCACATGCCAGCGCTTGGTTGTGCCCATGCATGCCACAGCGCGAGCTTGCCAGTGGCGACCGTTGAGCGCGATGTGCTGCAGCTCGCCTTGATCCTGCACGTGGGCGTGGTCAGTGGCATCTTGGGTTTCAATGCGCACTTGCCCTTGCCCCAGCTCCTGCAGGTTCAGTGACACGACTTCATCGCCCAAGACCATGCGCACTGGGCGTGTGAACGGACTGGGCATCGTGGCGGCGGGTGCTTGCTGGGCGTACAGCACGGTCAGTACGGCCACGGTGCGTGCATCGCCCGTGGCTTGCAGGTTTTGGCGCACCGCATCGGCGTGTTCGGCCAAAAACGGAATCAAAGCCTCGCCCGCGCGGAACACCGGGTGCTGCAAGCAAGCCGCCAAAAATGCCCGGTTGGTGGGCAAGCCCAGCACAGCAGTTTGGTTCAGGCCAGCACCCAGGCGGTCGATGGCTTCCAGGCGTGTGGGCGCGTGGGCGATCAGCTTGCCCAGCATGGCGTCGTAATGGGGCGTGACCACCGCGCCCGTGTGCAGGGCATGGTCAAAGCGCAAGCCTTCGGGCGCGACAAAAGCCTGCACCGTGCCGGTTTGCGGGGTGAAGTGCTCGTCTTCGGCGCACAGCCGCACCTCGATGGCGTGCCCATGCAGGCGCACATCGGCCTGCGCCAGGGGCAGCGGCTCGCCGCGTGAAATGCGCAGCTGCCACGCCACCAGGTCCAAGCCGGTGAGCATTTCGGTCACCGGGTGCTCCACCTGCAAGCGGGTGTTCATCTCCATCAGATAAAACGGTTTGTCCGGCAGTGCTTCGTCCAGCAAAAACTCCACGGTCCCTGCGCCCACATAGCCCGCCGATTGTGCGAGCGCAATGGCCGCTTGTCCCAGTTGCTCGCGCAGCGCGGCACTCACCGCGGGGCTGGGCGATTCTTCGATGATCTTTTGGTGGCGGCGCTGCACCGAGCAGTCGCGCTCACCCAGGTGGATGCAGTGGCCGTGGCTGTCGGCCATGATTTGCACCTCGATGTGGCGGGGGCGAAGCAAGGCGCGCTCCATCAGCAATTCACCGTGGCCAAAACCGGCCAGCGCTTCCGAGCGGGCGCTGTGCAGCGCGGGCAGCAGCTGCGCCATGTCGGTCACCAGGCGCATGCCGCGCCCGCCACCCCCGGCTACCGCTTTCACCATGAGCGGCAAGCCCAGCTGCTGCGCTTGTGCGGTGAAGGTGGTGTCACTCTGGTCAGCGCCAAAGTAGCCCGGCAGACAGGGCACACCGTGTTGGCGTGCCAGCGCTTTGGCCGCCGACTTGCTGCCCAGCGCCCGGATGGCCGCAGGTGGCGGTCCGACCCAGTTGAGGCCCGCGTCGATCACCGCCTGCGCAAAGTCGGCGTTCTCGCTCAAAAAACCATAGCCCGGGTGCACCGCATCCGCACCGCTGTCGCGTGCGGCTTGCAGCAGTTTGTCGATGCGCAGATACGAGTCGGCCGACAAGCTGCCGCCCAAAGCGACCGCGGTGTCGGCTTCCAGCACATGCAAGGCATCGCGGTCGGCGTCGGAATAAACGGCTACCGTCTGGATGCCCATGTGGCGGGCTGTTCGGACCACGCGGCGGGCGATCTCGCCCCGGTTGGCGATCAGCAGGCGGGTGATGCGGGGGGGCAAAGTGGCGGTCATTCAGGCTCCTTGCCGGAAAGAGCCCATGGGGCTGGCTGTTTGCGTGCAAAGGCGGCCAGGCCTTGCGCTGCTTCGCCGCTGCGCAGACCGCTGGCAAACGCTTGTGCTGCGGCATCGCGCAAGTCGGGCACCGGCCCCCGCAGTTGCCGCAGCAGCGCTTTGGTGCTGGCCACCGCAGCGGGGGCAGCGCGCATGAGGCGCGTCAGCGTTGTTTGCCAAGCTTCATCGCTGTCCTCTTGGATGACTTCGTTCACCAAGCCCACTTGCAGCGCTTGCGCTGCGGTGTAGCTCAGGCCTTGCAGCAGGCATTGGCGCGCCGCGCTCTCGCCCAGGCGCTGCCACACCAAAGGCGCAATTTGCGCAGGCGGCAGGCCCAGCGTGACTTCGGGCGTGCCCAGCACCGAGCGCGTGGTGGCCACCACATGGTCGGCGCAGCACACCAGGCCAAAGCCGCCACCCATGGCCGCACCATCGACACGGCACACCAGCAGCTGGGGCAGATTAGAGAGGGCGTGCAGCAGGTCACCAAAGCCCCGGTTCATGGCCAGCAGCGGGTCGGTCTGTCCGGCAGGCAGTGGCTGGCCGATCAGCTTGGCAAAGCCGCCCAAACTGCCGCCCGCGCAAAAGGCGCCGCCTGCGCCCGTCAGCACCACGATGCGCAGCGTCGTGTCTTGTGCGGCCCGCACACAGGCGCTGTGCAAGCCGTCCACCATGGCGTCGTTCAGGGCGTTGCGCGAGGTTGGGTCGTGGAGGGTCCAGGTTTCCACCGGCCCTTGGCGGTCGATCAAAAGCGGCGCAGTGCTCATGCTTGTGGTCGCTTGGCAATGCCCATCATCTTGGACAGGATGCCCAACATCACTTCGTCAGCGCCGCCGCCGATCGAGGCCAGACGGCCGTCGCGGTACATGCGCGAGACCTTGTTTTCCCAGGTGAAGCCCATGCCCCCCCAGAACTGCAGGCAGGTGTCGGGCACGGTGCGGTTCAGGCGGCCCGCTTTGAGCTTGGCCATGGTGGCCCACTCGGTCACGTCTTCGCCTGCAATGTAGTGTTCGCAGGCCTGGTAGGTCAGGGCGCGCAGGCATTCGACCTCTGCCTTGAGTTCGGCCAGCTTGAACTGTACCCACTGCTGGTCGGCCAGTGTGCTGCCAAACAGCTTGCGCTCTTGCGCCCAATCCACCGTCCACTGGATGCAGTGGGTCAGCGACTGCAGCGTGCTGGCGGCGCACCACAGGCGCTCCTCCTGGAACTGTTGCATTTGGTAGATGAAGCCCTGGCCCTCGGCCCCGATGCGGTAGCGCTGCGGCACGCGCACTTCATCGAAATAAATCAGCCCGGTGTCGCTGCTGTTCATGCCGATTTTTTTGATCTTTTTGCCCACCTCGATGCCAGGCAGCAGCTTGCCGTTTTCGCGCATGGGCACCATGACCAGGCTTTTGTTTTTATGGATGGGCCCCTCGCCGGTGTTGACCAGCATGCACATCCAGTCGGCTTGCAGGCTGTTGGTGATCCACATCTTCTGGCCGCTGATCACGTAGTCGTCACCGTCCTTGCGGGCCACCGACTTGATGCCGGCCACATCGCTGCCCGCACCGGGCTCGCTCACGCCGATGCAGCCCACCATGTCGCCTGCAATCGCCGGGGCCAGAAATTGCGCGCGCAATTCGTCGCTGCCAAAACGCGCCAGCGCCGGTGTGGCCATGTCGGTTTGCACGCCAATGGCCATGGGGATGCCGCCGCAGTCGATGTGGCCCAGCGCTTCGGCCATGGCCATGCTGTAGGAGTAGTCCAGGCCCGCGCCGCCATAGGCCTCGGGCTTGGTCAGGCCCAAAAGGCCCAAGTCCCCCATCTTTTTGAACACTTCATGCGCCGGGAAAATTTCGGCCGCCTCCCATTCGTCCACATGGGGGTTGATCTCGGCTTCAATGAAACGCTTGAGCGTATTTTGAATTTCGCGGTGCTCGTGGGTGTATTGCATGGTTTTGTCTCCGTTGGGTTTTCACATCCGGGCCACGCCAAACGGGCTGGCGCGGGGTTGGCGGGCGGCACTCTCGGCGCAGGTGTCGAGGCAAAAACCCAGCACGCTGCGGGTGTCACGCGGGTCGATCACGCCGTCATCGAGCACCAGACCGCTGGTGTAGAAGGCATCGGCCTGGGCCTCAAACAGCGCCACGATCTTGTCGAATTGGGCCTGCATCTTGTCGGGGTCGGGCGTGATGCCTTTGCGGGCCATGCCGGCTTCGGCCACGATCTGCATGGTGCGAGCCGCTTGCTCGCCACCCATCACCGCCGTTTTGGCCCCCGGCCAGCTGAACAAAAAGCGCGGCGCATAGCCCCGCCCGCACATGCCGTAATTGCCCGCTCCAAAGGAGGCGCCGCACTGGATGGTGATTTGCGGCACGGTGGCATGGGTCACCGCTTGGATCATTTTGGAGCCGTGCTTGATCATGCCGCCTTGCTCGCTGTCCTTGCCCACCATGTAGCCTGTGGTGTTTTGCAAATACACGATGGGGTGGCCCAGTTGGCACATCCACTGGATGAAGTGCGTGGCCTTGTTGGCCCCCGCCACATCGATGGGACCGTTGTTGCTGATGAGGCCCACCGCATGGCCGCCGATGCGGGCTTGGGCGCACACCGTGGCCCCGCCATACAGCGGTTTGAATTCCAGAAAATCCGAATCGTCCACCAAACGCAAGATGACTTCGCGCATGTCGATGGGTTCGCGGTGGTGGGCCGGCATCAGACCCAGCAACTCTTGGGCGTCAAAGCGCGGGGGCTGGGACCTGCGCAGTGCCTTGTGCGCAGGCCAGTCCCAGCGCGCCACGACATCGCGTGCGGTGCCCAGGGCGTGGCGGTCGTCTTCGCACAGGTATTCGCCCAGGCCCGACACGCTGGTGTGCATTTCGGCCCCGCCCAGTTCTTCTTCGGTGGCGACTTCGCCCGTGGCGGCTTTGAGCAGGGGAGGGCCAGCCAAAAAGGCCCGTGACCTGCCGCGCACCATGATGACGGTGTCACTCAGCCCCGGCATGTAGGCCCCGCCTGCCGTGCCCGAGCCGTGTTGCACGGTGAGGACGGGCAAGCCTGCGGCCGACAAGCGTGCGAGGTTGCGAAACAGGCTGCCACCGAGCACAAAGCCCTCGACTTTGTACTGCATCAAGTTGGCCCCGGCGCTTTCAACCAGGTGCACAAAAGGCAACTTGTTTTCGAGGGCGAGTTCTTGCACGCGCAAGATTTTTTCCAAGCCCCGTGCCTGAATGGCCCCGGCCTCAATGCCCGAATCGCTGGCCACCACCATGCAGCGCACACCTTCGACAAAGCCTATGCCCGCGATCATGCCGCCGCCAGGCACCGACTTGGCCGCGTCGGCGGTGTCTTGCATGAAGCCCGCCAAGGCGCAAAGGGGCAAAAAGGGCGCGCCCGGGTCCAGCAGCAAGGCCACGCGTTCACGGGGCAGCAACTGGCCGCGCTTGTCGAACACGGCTTTGGATTGGGCGGAAGCCTGCGCGGAGCGCTCCTGCAGGGCTTGCCACTGCGCCAGGCGGGCCAGCGCCGCTTCGCGCCGTTGTTGGGCCAAGGGGCTGTGGGGGTTCCAGGTGGATTCAAAAGTCATTGGAAAACCTTCGGCGTGACGGCGCGGTGAAAGCCGCCAAAGGCTTTGACGGCATCGCGTTCTTGCACTTCGGGTGAGGCCACGGTCTGCTGCCAGCCCATGCGCATTTGGGGGCGGGCACCGTCCACGCGCAGCACCGTGCCACTGATGAAGCTGGCGGCAGGGCAGAGCAAGAACACGATGGCCGCCGAGGTTTCAGCCTCGTTGCCAAAGCGGCCTTGCGGGACGGTTTTTCGGATCTCCCGCAACATGGGGCCGGCTTCAGGCGGGTAATGGTCCATGCCGCTGCTGGCGATGTAACCGGGGGCCACGGCGTTGACGCGAACACCGTTGGCCGCCCACTCCAATGCAGCGGTTTCGGTGAAACTGACCATGCCTGCCCGCGCCGCGCCGCTGTGGCCCATGCCCGGCATGGAGCCCCACATGTCGGCCACGATGTTGACCACCGCGCCGCCGTGCTGTTGCATGGATTGGTTGAAGCACTCGCGCGCCACCAAAAAGCCGCCGGTGAGGTTGGTGTCGATGACCGCTTGCCAGCCTTTGGCGCTGGTGCTTGCCAATGGCGAGATGTATTGCCCGCCAGCGTTGTTGACCAGGCCGTGGATGCGCCCGTGCTGCTGCACCACCTGCGCCACCATGGCTTGGACATCGCCCTCGCGCCGAATGTCGCAGCTGTGCCAGCTCGCCTTGCCGCCGTCGCCCTCAATCTCTTGCGCGGTGTGGCGCAGCTTGTCGGGGTTGCGGCCCACCAGCACCACCTGCGCGCCCAGGTGGGCCAGTTCGTGGGCGGTGCAGCGGCCAATGCCGGAGCCGCCACCGGTGACGAGAATCACTTGCCCGGGCAGCAAGCCGGGGGTGAAGACCGAGCGGTAATGTGTTGCAGGGGATGAAGTGCTCATGGGGGATCTTTTAAGAACAATTGCAAAGCGGTGTCGGTCAATTCGTCCAGGTTGGCGCGCTTGGACGGGTTGCTGGGCGATGCCGGCTCGTACCACTGCACCGACCAGTTGAGGGCGCCGAAAATCATCAAACGCGCCAGACCCACAGGCGCTTGCAGTTGGCCTGTGTCGTGCAGGGCTTGCAGCACGGGTATCCAAGGGGCTTCGTAAGTGTCTTTGAGTTCGGTAATCGCTTTGCGCTGCGCGGGGGCGAGCGAACGCCACTCGTAGAGCATCACGGGAATGAAATCGCTGTCAGGGCCCAGCAGCACATCGAAATGATGCCGGATGAGATGGCGCAGTTGCTCGTATGCGCTGTCACCGGCGGCGCTGACAGCGCAAGCCGCCTGCTGTCGCGCAATGGCCTGCCGCATGCCTTCGACCATCACCGCCAGCAAGAGGTCCTGCTTGTTGCCAAAGTGATAAAAGGGCGAACCCGGCTGCATGCCGACTTGCGCCGCGATCTCTCGGGTGCTGGTGGCGTCGTAACCCTTGCGGTGAAACAGCTGCGCCGCGGCCGAGATCAGGGCTTGGCGGCGGTTGCCATCGTCGCGTTCGCCCTCGGTCTTCCTCGGGCGACCACGTGTGCGTTTGGGCTCGGCCAGTTTGGTCATGCGTTCATCGTCCCGCCAAACCCATGCTGCGTGAGATCACTTCTTTCATGATTTCGTTGGTGCCGCCGTAGATGCGCTGCACGCGGGCATCGGCATAGGCGCGGGTGATGGGGTATTCCCACATGTAGCCGTAGCCGCCATGCAATTGCACGCATTCGTCCATCACCTTGCATTGCAAATCCGAGCACCAGTACTTGGCCATGCTGGCCGTGGCCGTGTCGAGCTTGTCTTGCAGCAGCAACTCGCTGCATTTGTCCACAAACACACGCGCCACCTGCACCTCGGTCTGCAACTCCGCCAGGGTGTATCGGGTGTTCTGGTAGTTGCCCACGGCCTGGCCAAACACCTTGCGGTCTTTCACATACTGCACCGTCCAGTCGATGGCCGCTTGCGCTGCGGCGATGCCGCCAATGGCAATTTGCAGGCGCTCCCAGGGCAGTTGCTCCATCAGGCAGATGAAGCCTTTGCCTTGCATGGCCGCGCCGCCCAGCAACTGGTCCGCACCGACCTTGACGTTGTCAAAAAACAGCTCGGAGGTGTCTTGCGCTTTGAGGCCCAGTTTCTTCAAGCGCTTGCCTTTTTCAAAGCCGGGCGTACCGCGTTCAATGAGGAAGAGGCTGGTGCCCTTGGCTCCGGCCGCCGGATCGGTCTTGGCCACCAGGATCACCAGGTCGGCGTGCCAGCCGTTGGTGATGAAGGTCTTGCTGCCGTTGATGAGGTAAGTGCCATCGGGCTGCAACAGCGCCGTGGTTTTCACGCCCTGCAGGTCCGAGCCTGCGGCCGGCTCGCTCATGGCAATGGCACCGATCATTTCGCCGCTGGCCAGTTTGGGCAGGTACTTTTGCTTTTGCGCCTCGGTGCCGTAATGCAGGATGTAAGGCGCGACGATCTCACTGTGCAGCCCATAGCCGATGCCGCTGAACCCGGCCCGGGAGAGCTCCTCCATCTGCACCACCGAGTACAGCTTGTCGGCATCCGAGCCGCCATAGGCCTCGGGCAGGGTCATGCACAAAAAGCCGTTGTCACCGGCTTTGTCCCACACAGCGCGGTCCACATAGCCCTGCTCCTCCCAGGCGTCGTGGTGGGGGGCGATTTCCTTGTCCATGAAGCGGCGAAAGCTGTCGCGAAAGGCCTCGTGGTCGGCGGTAAAAAGCGTGCGTTCAATCATGGTGTCACCTTCAGGACTTGGGGATTTATTTATACAAAGCGTTTGCTTGGTAAAAGTCTATACTGATTGCTGAAACCCACAACTCAGGGCAAACCCCCTGATGACCCCCAGGAGAGATTCATGACCCCCACGCTCGTCACTTCGTGTACTCACTGCCCCCCGAGGGGGCTTTGCCCTCCTTGGGGCGGCCCGGCGGAGGGCAAGCCATGAGCGAAGCATTTGTTTACGACGCCATACGCACTCCGCGCGGCAAAGGCAAAAAAGACGGCAGCCTGCACGAGGTCAAACCGATCAGCCTGCTCTCGGGCGTGTTGCGCGAGCTGCAAAGTCGCAACCAGCTCGACACCGCTGCGGTGGACGATGTGGTCATGGGTGTGGTCTCGCCGATTGGCGAGCAAGGCTCGGTGATCCCCAAAGTGGCGGCCCTGGCGGCGGGTTGGGACTGGCGCTGCTCGGGTGTGCAACTCAACCGCTTTTGTGCCTCGGGCCTGGAAGCGGTCAACATGGCCGCCATGAAGGTGCGCAGCGGCTGGGAAGACCTGGTCGTGGCCGGGGGCCTTGAGAGCATGAGCCGCGTGCCGATTGGTGCTGACGGCGGTGCCTGGGCACAAGACCCCGAAACCAACAGCGCCACGCTGTTTGTGCCGCAAGGCATTGGCGCTGATTTGATCGCCACCATGAGCGGCTTCAGCCGCCAAGATGTCGATGCCTTCGCGGTCGAGTCGCAAAAACGTGCCACGGCTGCGCGTGCAGCGGGCTACTTCGATGGCTCGGTGGTGCCGGTCAAAGACAAGCTCGGCCAGGTCATCTTGGCGAAAGACGAATTCATCAAACCGGGCACGACGGTAGAAACGCTGGGCGGTCTCAAGGCTTCGTTTGAGCAGCTGGGTGCCATGGGTTTTGACGCGGTGGCCTTGCAGCGCTACCCACAGGTCGAGCGCATTCACCATGTGCACCACGCGGGCAACTCGTCCGGCATCGTGGACGGCGCAGCGGCGGTGCTCATCGGTTCGGAAGCCGCAGGCAAAACCCATGGCCTGAAGCCACGCGCGCGCATCGTGTCGGTGGCTTTGTCGGGGGCCGATCCGACCATCATGCTGACGGGCCCCATGCCCGCCGCACGCAAAGCGCTGGCCAAAGCGGGCCTCACGATTGACCAGATCGATTTGTTCGAGGTGAACGAAGCTTTTGCCGCCGTGCCCATGAAGTTCATGCAAGAGATGCATGTGCCGCACGACAAGGTCAACGTCAACGGTGGCGCCATTGCCATGGGCCACCCGCTGGGTGCCACAGGCGCGATGATTTTGGGCATCCTGATCGACGAACTGCACCGGCGCCAACTGCGCTATGGCCTGGCCACTTTGTGTGTGGGTGGCGGCATGGGCATTGCCACGATTGTGGAACGGATTTGACCAGGGAGACACCAAAATGATTTTGAAAACACTGCGCTACGAACTGGCGGACGGCATCGCCACCATCACCTTTGACGAGCAGGGCTCGCCGGTCAACACCATGTGCCTGCAATGGCAGGCCGACCTGGCCCAAGCGGCCGAGCAAGTCCTCAAAGACAAAGCCCAGATCAAAGGTGTCATCCTGGCCTCGGCCAAGTCCACGTTTTTTGCGGGGGCCGACCTCAAAGGTGTGATGCGCTCGCAAGCCTCGGACGGCCCGCGTGTCTTTGTCGAGATTGAAGGCATCAAGAAAGCTTTTCGCGCCATCGAAACGCTCGGTGTGCCCGTGGTCAGCTGCCTCAACGGCTCGGCCCTGGGCGGTGGTTGGGAAGTGGCCTTGATCGGTCACTACCGCATCGCCACCGCCAACCCCAAAACCCAATTTGGCTTGCCCGAGGTCACGCTGGGCCTGATTCCTGGCGGTGGTGGCATCACCAAAATGACACGCCAGCTGGGCTTGCTGGCCGCGCAGCCCTATGTGCTGGAAAGCCAACTCTTTGGCCCCGAAGAAGCGCAAAAGCTCGGTCTGGTGCACGAGATCGTGGCCAGCGACGACCAGCTGCGCATCCGCGCTCTGGCCCACATCGCGGCAAGCCAAGGCCAGCCCGAAGCCGCCCAACACCTGTGGGACCGCAAGGACTACAAAATGCCCGGCGGCACGCCGAGCAACCCCAAGATCGCGGGCATGCTGAGCGTGGCCCCGGCCGTGCTCAAACAAAAAACACGCGGCCTGTACCCTGCCCCCGAAGCGGCGCTGGCCGCCATGGTCGAAGGTGCGATGGTGGACTTTGACACCGCCATGCGCATCGAAAGCCGATATCTGGCGGGTCTGATGACCAGCCAGGTGGCGCGCAACATGATCAACACTTTCTTCTTCAACATGAACAGCATCAAGGGCGGCCAAAGCCGCCCCAAGGCTGCACCGCGTTACAAGCCGCAAAAGGTGGGCATCTTGGGCGCAGGCATGATGGGCTCGGGCATTGCGTATTCACAAGCCAGCCGGGGCATGGCCACGGTGCTCAAAGACGTGAGCCAAGAGGCCGCCGAAAAAGGCAAGGCCTACAGCCACAAGCTCACCCAAAAACGCGTGGACAAAGGCCGCATGACCGCGGACAAACAAGCGGCCTTGTTGTCACTCATCCAGCCCACGGCCAGCGCTGCAGACCTCAAGGGTTGCGACCTGATCATCGAAGCCGTGTTTGAAAACCGCGAGCTCAAGGCCCGTGTCACCCAAGAGGCCGAGCCCATGCTGGCCGAAGGTGGGTTCTTTGCCAGCAACACCTCCACCTTGCCCATCAGCGGCCTGGCCACCGCCAGCACCGCGCCCAATAAATTTGTCGGCATCCACTTCTTCAGCCCGGTGGACAAGATGAAGCTGGTCGAGATCATTCGCGGCGCGCAGACCGACGACGAGACCATCGCACGGGCGTATGACTATGTGCAGGCGCTGGGCAAGCTGCCCATCGTGGTGAACGACTCACGCGGTTTTTACACCAGCCGCACCTTTGGCACTTTTGTGATGGAAGGCGCGGCCATGCTGGGCGAGGGCATCCCCGCCCCCGTGATCGAGAACCTGGCCATGCAGGTAGGCATGCCCGTGGGGCCGCTGGCCGTGCTGGACGAAACGGCGCTGTCGCTGTCGGTGCATGTGCTGGACCAAACCCGAGAAGACTTTGCCAAAGAAGGCAAAACCCACACCGCCACGCCCGGCGAACTGCTGGTCGAGCGCATGGTCAAAGAACTCCAACGCCCCGGTCGCGCCGCAGGCGGTGGCTTTTACGACTACCCCGCTGGCCAAAAGAAAGTGCTGTGGCCTGAACTGAAAACCCGCTTTGAAAAAGCCGACGTGGTCTACAGCCAGCAAGACATCAAAGACCGCCTGCTGTACCGCCAAGCCGTGGAGACCGCCCGCTGCCTGCAAGAAGGCGTGCTGACCTCGGTGCACGACGGCAACATCGGCTCGATCTTCGGCATCGGCTTTCCAGCTTGGACGGGTGGCGCTTTGCAGTTCATCTATGGCCAAGGGGTGGATGCGTTTGCCAAGCGTTGCGCTGAACTGGCCGAGAAGTACGGTGCGGGATTTGTGCTCACCGATGCGGTGGTGGCGAGCTTGAAGCAGCATCAGCCGGTGTATTGAGCCACAAGCCTGAGAAGGCTCGCACCAAAAAACGCAGCGCTTGGGTGATTGGGCGGCTGCGTTTTTTTATGGGGCGATGAAGGCGGATGAGGCTCCTTGGGGCTAAGAGAATCCGTCTTTCAAATAGTTAAGTTCTCTGTCGGGTTCAGGACTCGTCCAGCCGCTAGTTCACCCCGCTCAGGCACACTACACACCATTTTTCACATCCCCAGCTGCTGGGGTGCCGCCATTCCCAGGGATCACCGCATGGAAATCAAAGTCAATTTTCTCGACAAACTGCGCCTAGAGGCCAAGTTTGACGACTTCACTGTGCTGGCCGATCAGCCCATTCGCTACAAGGGCGATGGCTCGGCGCCGGGGCCGTTTGATTATTTTTTGGCGTCTTCGGCTTTGTGTGCGGCTTATTTTGTCAAGCTGTATTGCGAGACGCGCGGCATCTCCACCGAGCACATTCGCCTCTCGCAAAACAACATCGTGGACCCGGACAACCGCTACCTGCAGACCATCAAGATCCAGGTGGAGTTGCCGGCCGACATGTCCGACAAGGACCGCCAAGGCATTCTGAGGTCCATCGACCGCTGCACGGTCAAAAAGGCGATTCAAGCGGGCCCCACTTTCATCGTTGAGGCGGTGGACAACCTGGACGCTGACGCGCAGGCCTTGCTCTCGCTGAAGGCCGATGCGCAGGCGCAGACCCGCATTGCAGGCAAAGACTTGCCGCTGGAACAGACCATCGCCAACATGACTGCGGTGTTGGCCAATTTGGGCATCAAGATCGAGATCGCGTCGTGGCGCAACCTGGTGCCCAATGTGTGGTCGCTGCACATCCGCGACGCGCATTCGCCCATGTGCTTCACCAACGGCAAAGGCTCCAGCAAAGAGAGCGCCTTGGCCTCGGCACTGGGCGAATACATCGAGCGCCTGAACAACAACCACTTTTACGCAGGCGTGTTTTTTGGCGAAGACCTGGCACAAGCCGACTTCGTGCACGACCCTAAGGAGCGTTGGTTCCAGCCCGGCAAGCGTGACGCGCTGCCCAAAGGCCTGCTGGACAAGCATTGCCTCAGCATCTACAACCCCGATGGCGAGCTCAAGGCCTCGCACCTGTTCGACACCAACTCGGGCAACCCTTCGCGTGGCATTTGTGCGCTGCCTTATGTGCGCCAGTCCGATGGCGAGGTGGTCTACTTCCCGTCCAATCTGGTGGAAAACCTGTTTGTGAGCAACGGCATGAGCGCTGGCAACACGCTGGTCGAAGCCCAGGTGCAGTGCCTGTCAGAAATTTTTGAGCGGGCCGTCAAGCGCGAAATCTTGGAAGGCGAAATGGCCTTGCCCGATGTGCCGCAGCACGTGCTCGCCAAATACCCCGGCATCGTGGCCGGCATTGAGGCTTTGGAAGCGCAGGGCTTTCCCGTCTTGGTCAAAGACGCGTCGCTGGGCGGGCTGTACCCGGTGATGTGCGTGACCCTGATGAACCCCCGCACGGGCGGTGTGTTCGCGTCCTTTGGCGCCCACCCGCGCTTGGAGGTGGCGCTCGAGCGCAGCCTGACCGAGTTGCTGCAGGGGCGCAGTTTTGAAGGCCTGAACGATCTGCCTGCGCCCACGTTCATCAGCAACGCTGTGACCGAACCCAACAACTTTGTGGAGCACTTCATTGACTCCAGCGGCATCGTGTCGTGGCGGTTTTTCAGCGCCCAGGCCGACCATGCGTTTGTGGAGTGGGACTTTGCCGGGCAGGGCGACGACGCCACCGCGCAAGAGGCCGCCACGCTGTTCGGCATTTTGCAGGCCATGGGCAATGAAGCCTATGTGGCGGTGCACGACCAACTGGGTGCCACCGCCTGCCGAATCCTGGTGCCAGGTTATTCGGAGGTGTACCCGGTCGATGATCTGATTTGGGACAACACCAACAAAGCGCTCTTGTTCCGCGCCGATGTGCTCAACCTGCACCGGCTGGACGACGAGGCGCTGGAGGCCTTGCTGGACCGCTTGGAAAACAACGAGCTGGACGATTACCTCGACATTGCCACTTTGATCGGCATCGAGTTCGACGACAACACGGTGTGGGGCCAGTTGACGGTGATGGAGCTCAAGCTGCTGATCCATTTGGCATTGGCGCAGTATGCGCAAGCGCACGAGCTGGTGGGTGCGTTTTTGCAATACAACGACAACACGGTGGAGCGCCGCTTGTTTTACCAGGCCTTGAACGTGGTGCTGGAAGTCACACTCGATGACGACTTGGCCCTGGAAAACTATGCGGTGAACTTCAGGCGCATGTTTGGCAACGAGCGCATGGATGCGGCGATCGGTTCGGTGGACGGCCGTGTGCGTTTCCATGGCCTCACGCCCACCAGCCTCCAGCTTGAAACCCTGGACCGTCACCAGCGCTTGCTCGACAGTTACAAAAAACTGCACGCGGCACGGGCGCGTGTGGCCGCGCAACAGGCCTTGGCCTGATGTTGGCCAGCAGGCAGCTGCCGCGCTCAACACAGCCCCAAGGTTCATTCAACCCATAAGAGGGGTCAAGGGGTCTTTGCTTTGATCCTGACCCCGCCAATGACGCCCGCGATCAGCAAGGCTATACCGGCCAGTGTCAGCGGCTCGGGCCACTGACCGCGCAGCCAAAACGCATAGGTCAGCGCGGCCAAGGTTTCAAACACGATGAGCTGCCCTGCCAGGGCGGTGGGCAGACGTTGGCTGGCGGCGTTCCAGCACAGGGTGCCCAGCCAAGACGCCAGCAGGCCGATGGCCACCATGAGGCCCAGAAATTCCAAGGGACGGGGCCCGAGCGGCATGGGCATCGGGTCGTTCGTGGCGCTGGCCCACAGCCAATAGGCGGCATAACCCAGCAGGGCCAGCGGCAAGGTGGCGAGGCCTTGTGCGGTGGCCCAAACGCGCGGGTTGCGGTCGGGGTGACCGCGCAGCCAGTCGGCGTTCTTCAGGGGATACCAGGTCCAGCAGACCACCGCGCCCACGGCCAGCACAGCGCCGGTGATGTAGCGCGTGGTGTCGGCTGCCGGGTTTTGCAGCAAGGCCGTCCACTCCACATGGTTGACGCAGGCGATGCCGAGCAAAATGAGCGCCAGCGGTGGCGCCAGCTTGAGCCACGGAAAGCGCCCATCGCGCTGGTGGTTCAGCACGTTGGCCGAGACGGCGATGACCACCGGCAGCGTGCCGATGATCATGGTGGGCAGGGCGCCGCCTGCCCGCTGGATGGCGCTGGCCAGAAACAGGTAATACAGCACGTTGCCAATGGCCGCCAGTTTGAGTGCGGCCAACCAGTCGCTGCGCCCCAGGCGCCGGATCTCGGCGCGGTCGATGTAGGCCAGTGGCAAGGCGATCAGCCCAAAAGCCAGATACCGGCCGAAGGTGTGCAAGGCGGCGGGGTAGTCGGGCAGCAGCAGGGGGCCAACAAACACCAAGCCCCACAGCATGCCGGCGGCCAAGGACAAGAAGATGCCGCCGGTCAGGGCAGCCGGAGGCTGGGGCATGGGCATGAGCATGAGGGGAAAATGTTCAGGTGTGCCATGCGGGCAGCTGCCAGTTGCGCCACAAGGCCAGGGCACGCAGCCCCACGGTGACCAGCACGCACCCCATCAGGGCCAACCAGCCGGGCGCGTCCACGGACCACAGGCCCACATAGACCCAGCCGCCTGCAAAGGCGCAGACCGCGTAGGGCCGGTGGTCCTTGAAAGCGGTGGGGATTTCGTTGCACACCATGTCACGCAGCACGCCGCCAAACACGCCCGTGATCAGGCCCATGAGCACGGCCACCACGCCGGGCATGTTGGCCTGCAGCGCGTGGTGCACACCTGTGGCCGTGAACAGCCCCAGCCCCAGGGCGTCGGGCCAGAGGATGGCTTTTTCGGTGACTTCAAAATGGCGCTGGCGCATGAAGACCATGGCCACCCCACACAGGGCCAACACGCCCCAGAGCATCTCGGTGTGTTGCACCCAAAAAAAAGGGCGCTGGTCAAGCAGCAGATCGCGCAGCGTGCCTCCGCCAAAGGCTGCCAAAAAAGCTACCACGCACACGCCCACGGCGTCGAGCCGCTTGCGCGCCGCTTCCATCAGGCCCGACAGCGCAAAGGCGGCGGTGGCCGACAACTCGACCAGCAGGCGCAGGGTGTCTCCCCAAGATTGAATGGCATACATGCTCAGGATTATCAGGCCAGCCAGACTTGCCGATAGCGCCCTTGCGCGTCGTGGTCCTGCGTTTGTTTGGTGGGGTTGAAGCGGCGGCCCACACGCGGGTCGGTGCCTCGGCCACTCACGTACAGCCAGTTGCCTTGGTTGCTGCACACGTCAAAGTCCACCAGTTGTGATTCGAACCAGGCCGCACCTGCACGCCAGTCGCACGACAGGTCGTGCACCAAAAAGCTCGCCACGATCTGGCGCATGCGGTTGGAGGTGAAGCCCGTGGCGGCCAACTCGCGCATGCCGGCGTCCACGATGGGCTCGCCCGTTTGGCCGCTGCACCAGCGCTGAAAATCTTTGGGGAAGTGCGAGGGTTGGGGCAAGCGCGACAAACCGCGCGCCGCATAGAGTTGCGGGCCGTGTTGCCGGTGCAGCATGCGGAAGTTGTCGCGCCACAGCAGCTCAAACCACAGCCAATAGGTGCCGTCGTTGCTGCCATGTGTTTGTTCGTAGGCATCCAGGTCTGCCCAAATTCGGCGGGCCGATACCGCGCCCGTGGCCAACCAAGGCGACCAGTGGCTGCTGCTGTGCTGGCCTTGCAGGGCGTTGCGGGTTTGTTTGTAGCGGTCGGGCCAAGGGGGCGTGAGGTAACTTTGCAGGTGGGCCAAAGCGCTGGCCTCGCCGCCCCGGCAGGCGGCCTGGGTGTACGGAAAGTTCGAGCGCGCGTGCGCCTCGCCCTCGGGGGCTTGCAGCAGGGTGAACGCGTTGTCACTCCAGCCCGGCAAGGGGGTCAATGGGTCATTTGGCGGCGCAGGCAGCTGGGTGGGCGCGGGCAGCGGTGCCAGCGGCTGGAGTCCGGCCGATTCGATGCGCTGGCGAAAAACGGTGAAGACTTGCGGCATGTCTTCGGCGGCAAAGGGCAGGGCGTCGGGCTCGATCAGGCTGGATTGCCACAGCGTTTTGACGGTGAGTCCCGCGCCGATCATCGCCTGCACTTGCGCCTCTTCTTCGGGCGCGGCGATGTCTTCGCAAAACACCGTGTCGGCTTGCACCGAGCGGGCGCAGGCGGGCAACACATCGGCCACGCTGCCGTGCAGCAAGACCAGGCGCTGGCCCAAAGCTTTTAATGAAGTTTGCAAGTCTTGCAGCGTGTCGGCCACAAAGCGCCTGCGGTGCACGCCCATGCGGCGAAAGCCCCAGGCGGTGGGTTCGTCTTGCACGGGTTCATGCACATAAACCAGCACCAAGGCTTGGTCGTGGGCCTGGGCGTGCTGAACGGCTTGCTGGAGTGCGCGTTGGTCATGCAGGCGCAAGTCGTTTCGAAACCAGAAAATGGTGCTGCGCATGGTTTAAAAATCAAAGCCCAGCTGGGCGCTGGGTGGGGTGTTGGCGGGTGCTGTCTTGCCTGACCTTCGGCGGCTGGTTTTGGGGGTGTCGCTGTCGCGGGTGAACACACCGCGTTGTGGGCCGTTGCCGTGTTGGCGCGAGGCGTGTTTCTCGACGATGGCTTTTTTGCCGGCCCTCACCTCGGGCTCGGCCCTGCGTGCGTGCAGCGCTGCTTTGGATTGGCGTGTGGCCTCGGCCAAGTCCACCACGGGCCAGGGAATGTCGGCCTCGGGCTCGGTGCCCACCGTCAAGCCGCAGTGGCGCTGCACCTCGGGCGGCATGAGCCAGGGCTCGAACAGCCAGGTGTCGGGCACGCGGCGCATGTGGGGCAACCAGCGGCGCACAAAAATCCCTTTGGGGTCGTGGTCCTGCGCTTGCTTGATGGGGTTGTACACCCGCGTGGTGTTGATGCCGGTGGTGCCCGACTGCATTTGCAACTGGCTCCAGTGGATGCCGGGTTCGTAATCCAAAAACTGCGTGGCCAACCATTGGCCCACGGCCCGCCAGTCCAGCCACAGCGGGTAGGCCGCCACCGACACCAGCATGGCCCGCATGCGAAAGTTGAGCCAGCCGGTTTCATGCAGCATGACCACGCAAGCGTCCACCATGGGCCATCCGGTGCGCGCCGAAGTCAGGGCCGCAAAGTGGGCATCGCTCCAGCCGTCTTCGCGCAGGCCGTCGTAACCCCGGTGCATGTTGCGCCACTCGATTTCGGGCTCGCTTTCGAGTTTTTGGATGAAGTGGCAGTGCCAATACAAGCGGCTGATGAAACCGATCAGACCCGCGCGGTGGCGATTGGCTTGCGGCGGCAGGGCATCTAAGGTGGCGCGGGTGCTTTGCACCACCTCGCGCAGGCTGATGCAGCCCCAGGCCAAGTAGGCCGAAATGCGCGAACACGCCGTGGGCGAAGAAAGTGGCGAGGAGATGCCGCCCCGGTAAGCCAGCGCTCGCGCATCCAGAAAGCTGTGCAGGGTTTCGAGTGCGTGGCTGCGGCCACCGCGCTGGCGCTGGGCGGGGTTGTGCTGCAGGCCGGGTGGCGCACACATCCCCTCGGGGCCGAAATTTTCTGGCGCATGGAAAAAGTGCAGCGCAGGCAGCACCACTTGCGGCGCGGCCATGTGCGCTTCCCATCGGGCTTGCCAGGTGCTGCGGCTTTTGAGGCGGCGCACCACACCAAACTGCGCAAATTCAGTCCAGTCCACGCCCGCACTGCGGCACCATGCGCCCACTTGCAGGTCGCGCGCGAAGGTGAAGGCATTGCCAGTTTCTTCGTGCGCCACCAGTTCAGCAAAAGGCGCTTGCGCGTGCAGGTCAGCGAGCACCTGCACCGCAGGCCCCACGCGCAGCTGCAGGCTGCCGCCAAGTGCTTGCAGGTCTTGGTGCAGCTCGGTCAATGATTCGCGCACAAATTCAAAGTGCTGCAAGGCCGCATCGGGCTGCGCCCACAGATCCGGCTCGACGATGTACAGGCACAGCACCGGTCCAAGAGCGGCCGCGTGCGCGAGTGCCGCATGGTCGTGCAGGCGCAGGTCGCGTTTGAACCAGACGACGCGGTAAGTCATGGCGACAGCCCTTTGGACAGTGCTGCATAACGACGCGCCTCAATCGGCACGCAGTCGATCAATTCGCGTGGCAGTTCGGGGCTTTGTTGTTGCAAATAACGCCGTACAAAATCGGCCGCTTGCCAAGGCGCTGTGGGCCCACTCCAGACCGCACTGTCCTGGATGAGCCAGTCACTGCCGTGCTGACGCAGCACCACGATGCTGGGATTGAGTGTTTTGAATGTGACCTCTGCAATGGCCCAGTCTGCCTGAATGTGCAGTTGCAGCAGTTGAGCTTCTAAGGAGTCCGGCAGACTGTGCTGCTCGATGGTGTGCAGCACCGCTTGGGCGTTGGCCGTGTGGGTGGGTTCGGCCTGAACCCGGCGGCAGTCTTGCCGCCATTGCCGCCCTTGCTCGGCCATCCAGCCTTGCAGATCGAACTTTTGGCCGTTGATCTCCAGCAAGGTGCCGTGGTCTTGGCGAACCCAGTCAATGTGGCTGTCCATGATCAAAAAGCCGATCACCCCCAGCACGGTGGCGGCCACATGTCGTTTCATGCGCAGTTCGGTGGCAAGGGTTTCAGACGCGCTCTTGCAAGGAAATGCCTTCGTGCTCAGCCACCATCTGCAGCGCTGCTTCAAACAAGGCACGGGCTGTGCCGGCCATCCTGTTGAGCTGGGTGTGCAACTCGCTGTCTTTGGGGCTTTGTTGGAGACAGTCCAGGCTGTAGTCTTCGAATCGGGCCAACTGTCCAATCAGTTCGGCCACATGCCGTGGGCATTCGCACAGCACTTGGCTGGGAATGTTGGCCACGCGCTGCAGCACCGCGTCTGAAAACCGGCGTGGCGGTACGGGCTCATCGAGCTGGGGCAGTTGCCACGGTGCATCGGTCAGCGGTGGGCGTGTGTTGCGCACGATGTCGGCCAAAGCTGCATCGCTCAGAGGTTCGCGGTGCACCCAGCAACCTGCGCGGCTCAGGTTTTCAATGGCCTTCATTTGCCCGAAGCCATACAGCACGACTGTCTGGCCTGCACTGTGGCGCGAGGACGCGTCCAAAATTTGCTGAGCACTGTCCTCATTGAGGTTGTTCACCGACACCATCAGCACATCGGTTGAGGAGGTCTCAGCGTGGTTGAGGGCTTCGTGCAAATCGGCCCACACCGCTTGAATGTGCAGTCTCTGCCCTGGATGCGCCGACCGGAAGCGTTCGGATTGCAAGCGCTCGGCCATTTGGCGGCCGATCAGCGCCCATTTGCCAGGGTGGGGGGTGGCAGCTCCTGGTGTGGGTGCTGGCGCGCGCGCCAGGTCAGCGCCGGTTTGCAACAACTGCTGCAGCTGCGGGGTGCTCAGTCCAGCGATCAAGCGGATGCCATGACCCTGACCTGTCAGCGATTTGAGCAAGGCCGCCTTGCGCAGGTCCTCGTCATCGTAGAGCCGGTGTTGTCCTTGACTGGTGGCCGGCGCGAACGCGTTGTAACGCGTTTGCCAGACCCGCAAAGTCGGCACAGGCACGCCGCTGAGCTTGGAGACTGCGCCAATGCGGTAAAGCGCCGGACGGGGGGTGGCAAAGGTGTTGGTCATTGTCTTGTTTATATATTGAGTAGATATTTTAAGGGATAAATTGATTTTTATCGAAACAAAATAGGAAATGAGTGGATTTTCAAGTTTTAAACCATACAATATCAACTTAATGAGGAGCGCATCATGATCTTGAAGAAAACAGCCAAAGCCGTAGACATTGCGGTTTTCATCACTTCTCGTTCAGCCGTGGAGCCCGTGACGACCGAGGAGATCGCTTCGGGCCTGGGGCTGTCGTCCTCTTACACAGAGTCGATACTCAAGGAGTTGCGTGAAGCCGGCTTGATCCGCGCGCACCGTGGCCCTGGTGGGGGTTACCAGATCCGAGGCAACCCCGAGGAGATCAGCTTGTGGGATGTGGTCAAGCACTTTGAAGTGGTCCACAGCTTCGACGAGGTTTACCCCGATGACGGGCACCCGATGAAGTCGCTCGAGTCAGAAATTCAACGCCACCTGCAAGAGACACTGGCGTCACAGACCTTGGACGATGTGGCCGTGCCCTTCATGCCGCGCGATGCCCGCGTGAGTTCCATGTTGGGGCAGTTTCGCCTCAAGCCACTGCCGCCACCGGTCATGCCTCGGGCGCCCAACTCGGTTTTTCAGCTGAGCATGATGCTCTGAGTGAAGTGTCGGTGGGTGCGGGTGTGGGCATTGCCAGTCCATGCCCAACGACAGCTGCATGCGCCGAAGCGAAAAATTGGCACTGCCATCGGTTCACTCTGTGCGTGTCAAGCCCAACCCTCGACACAAAGCGTGTGCGGCATCGGCTGTGAATGCACCCGCTTGCATGCCTGAGATCACTTCGTGGGGATCCCAGCAGGCAAAGTCTTGTACTTCGCCGTCTTGATTGATGGGTTGGAATGTATCTGGAATGTCGAGGTTGTAAACCAACAAGACTTCGTCATGCCATCCTTGCGGCTCTGTCCTTTGAGTCCTCACTGCGCCACACCCATTCAAATTCTGGCGCACATTCCAGTGCCATCCCGCCTCTTCTTTCAGTTCCCGGCGCACAGTGCTGATGGCGTCTTCACCTGCGGTTAAACCCCCGGCAGTCATGTTGTCCCACAGGCCAGGGTCTGTGGCTTTTGCTGCTGAACGTTTTGCGCACCACAATTGCCCGTTGGCACAAAAGCCGTTGATGTGAACGGCATGGCTCATCAAACCCAAATGCCGAAAACCGGCACGCTCAACACACAGCCAAGGCTCGTCAGTGACCAAGGGCGGTGTGTTCGGTTTGAGCCAGTAATTGAAATATTCGTCTCGCCACCCCTCCAATCGTCCACGATCGGCTTGAGTCTGTAAAAAATTCTGCAAGCTGCGGCTTCTTTGCATGGGATTTTCAGCATTGGATTGCCAAATTAATCGGCCCTCCCGCAGGACGCATCCGGGCAAATGCACCACCATTTGCTCAGCTCGCTCGGGTGATACCCAACCGACAAGATGGCCATCACCTGACCAAGCCAGCCAATGTTCAGGAGGCTCGGCTCTTGAGCACTGCGCAAATTCGATCAACCAATCGAGCTGATGGCCTCGAATCTGGTGAAGAAAGGCTTGCGCATGGGATGGCTTGGGCGGCATGTCAAGTCAAGGGTTTTGGCCCTGCGCGATGCGCAGTTCAATGCGAGAAATCGCCATGGGCAAATCGGCCACGCTGTCGATCACCTCGTGCGCACCTGCCGCTTGCAAGGTCGCCACGGCAGGCACCAAGGCTTGCATTCTTTCAGCGGCGCTGGCCTTGAGCCACTCGGCGTGCGACCAACCCAGCGCATTGCCACTGGCTGCCACGCCAACGGTCCAACAACCAGCGGCAAGCCCCTCGGCCAAACCTGGCGCTGTGTCATCAACTTTGATGACCTGATGGCTTTGTCCAGTCAAATGCATCGCAGCAAGGCATTGGAGGACACCCATGGGATCTGGACGGCTTCGCAAAACATCGTCACAGCACACCACCAAGGCGGGATGAAAACCCTGTTCAGCAGCTCGCTCAATCAAGGGCGTCATGATTTTTCGGGTGTAGCCGGTGGTGGTGGCAAAAGAGACGCCTTGAGCAGCCAAATCACGGTAAATGGCCATGAATCCTGGGATGAAGTCACTGCGATCCATGGCCGCATGTGCACTCATGGGCTCAAATTCGCTGAGCAAATTCTGCGCATCTTTGAACTGGAATGATCGACCGTATTGGTTTCGCCACTGCTGCGCCACCGCAGGCAGGGATCCCAAAGCCACGATGTGGTCAATTTTAGGCAGGCCCATGGGCACGCGGGCTTGTGCAATGGTGATCTCAATCTGGTGGCGCGCAAACAATTCTACAAAGGCGCCCATCGGCGCCAGGCTGCCAAAGTCCACGATGGTGCCCGCCCAGTCGAGCACGATGCCCTTGATATTCATGGGGGTGTTGGGATTCATGGGGTGCTCCAGTTGCGAACGATGTCTTCGGCCAAGCCAAAAGATGTGCTCATGCCTGTGCCGCTGGTCACGCTGACCACTTGCACGCCGGGCATTGTTTCGCGCACCAGGCTGTCTTGCTGGGCGCTGGGGTAAATGCCTGTCCAGCGCTCTGTCACCTGGTAGTGGCCCAGGCACAGCAGGCGCTGCATTTCATAGAGGATCAGGTCTTCCACTTCGCGCGAAGCAAAAGGGCGCATGGCCTGACCGTAGTGGTGCGAGTCTCCCACCACCAAAGAGCCATCCTGGCTTTGCACCACGATCAGGTGAATACCATGGGCCAGTTCCTGGGGGGCTTCCACGCGCAGTTGATCGAGCAGCAATTGGGCGCCGGGCAATTCGCTGTAACCCCGGTAGCGCACCAGACTCAAATCGCTCATCACGCCGGCACCGAGCTTGTAGCCGTTGGGCGGTTGAATCCGCAGCATTTGCAGCTGACACAACTGGGCGTTGTTCTGGGTGAAGGCCTGAGGAAACAGGCTGCGCATGTCGGGGCCGGGGCAGACCATGATGCGCTCGGCCTGCAACCATTGGCCGTCTGTCAAGACAGCGCCAGAGATGACCTCTTGCACATGCTGGCCCATCTGAAAAACGACACCTTGGGTGGCCAGCCACAGGCGCAGTTTTTCAATGGCGCTGCGGGCTTCAATGCGCAACTCGTAAGGGCTGTACAAGGCCCCCTGCAAATGGCTCAGCGCCAAATGCGGCGCATGGTCTTGCAGGGCTTGGCCTTCGAGCCATTGCAGATCATGGCCCTCGGCTTGGCTGCACAATTCTTGCAAAACCAATTTGGCCTGATGTCTTTGGGCCAGCACATACAGCCCCTCGTGCTCAATCGAGATGCCCGCTTGTGGGGCCAGCGTGGCCCACACATCCCGTGACCTGCGCGCGCGCCGCCAGGTGTCTCCCCGGCCTTGGCCGGTCACGGTGACGAATCCAAAGTTGCGAATCGAGGCCCCCACACAAAATGGATCGCGGTCGATCACGCGCACACTTTTGCCTTGTTGCAAAGCGGCCCAGGCACAAGCCAGGCCTACGATGCCGCTGCCCACAATGATCACGTCGTTGGTCATGCTGTACTGCCCACAAAGTTACGGCCTCGGGATGAACCGAGTGCCTGCTGAAGTTGATGATGGCCGTGCGGGCTGTTGCGCAGTTCACGCGGCGTGATGCCGAGACTTTGCAGCCAAGCGGACAGTTGTTGTCGCGCTTGGTGCCAGTGACAGTCAAAAATGAGTGCCAGGTCATCCTGTACCTGTGGGCTGATGGCGGCTGCAATGTCCAACACCATGGGCAACCACACCGCACAGGCGTGACCATGGGGTAATTTTTCATGCAGGGTCAGGTCATACGACAAGGCGTGGGCCAAGGCCGTCTGGGTTTGCGACATCGCCAAACCTGCCAGTAAGGATGCTTGGCTCATCTGCTCGCGCAAACCTGTGTCTTGGGGGTTCTTCAGCAGTGCAGGCAGGGTCTGCAAAACCATTCGCGCAGAACGTACCGCCAAGGGGCGTGTGATCGCGTTGGCATGGTGGTTCCAGATCGATTCCAGCGCGTGCGCCAGGGTATCTAAAGCAGTGTCCCGGGTTAAACCTTCGGGGCATGACAGGGTCAGGTTCGGGTCGATCCAGGCCTGATCGGCAAAGCCCTCGACGCAAGACCATGAGCGCTTGAGGGCGGGTTGGGTGTCCAGATCCCACAACGTGGCCCAAGGGGTGACCTCGCTGCCTGTGCCGGAAGTGGTGGGGGCGCACCACAAGGTGTGCCGCTTGTGATCGGCTGGCAGCTTGTTGGCTCGCCAGACCGTTGGGGCCAAATCCAGGTCATGGAGTTCGAAACGGGCCAGTTTGGCCAGGTCCAGCGTGGTACCGCCCCCTATGGCCAGCAAGGCTGCGTCCGGCTGTTTGGCCCATAAAGGCCAAAGCTGCTGGCACACCTCCAGCGCTGCCGTGATGCTGCTTTGTGCCGAACGTTGCCAGATCCAGGCCAAGCACAGTGCGCCCCATTGCCTATTTAAATCGGCTTCCATGGACAAAGAGATCGCATGCGGATCGGCCAGAACAAAAAATGGCTGTTCAGGTCGGTGTGTGTGCAAGAGGTTCGGACCCCATTCAAGCTGAACCGGGTTGAACCATGTCAAATGAATCGCTGTCGCAGCCATGAAGAACCCATGTCAATGAGAGAGACGGTGACGATCAGCATCAGCAAAACTGCGCAGGTCTGGGCGTACTCAAAGCTGCGGATCACCTCAAACAAAATCACGCCGATGCCACCTGCGCCGACCATGCCGACCACCGAGGCCGAGCGGACATTCGACTCAAAGCGGTACAGCGAATACGACAGCCAAAGCGGCATCACCTGCGGGATCACGCCATAAGCAATCTCAGCGAGTTTGTGTGCGCCCGTGGCGCGTATCCCCTCCACCGGTCGCGGATCGATGGCTTCGACCGCTTCAGAGAACAGTTTGGACAAGGTGCCGGTGGTGTGCACAAACAAGGCCAGCACACCGGCAAAAGGCCCTAAACCCACAGCCACAATGAACAACATGGCAAACACCATCTCATTGGTGGCCCGGCACGCATCCATCAAACGGCGAACCGGCTGGTAAACCCAGGCCGGGGCCACATTCGCGGCCGACAGCAAACCCATGGGAACAGCGGCCACAATGGCCAGCACAGTGCCCCACAGTGCAATGTGCAGCGTGATCACCATCTCGCGCAGGTACAACTGCCAATCTTTGAAATCGGGTGGAAAGAAATCTGCGGCAAAGGTGCGCATATTGGCCGCATCCCGGATCAAGGCCAGAGGGCGTATTTCAGCCCCCTGCCAAGCCCAAGCCAAAATGCCAGCGGCCACGAGCCAGACCAGATAGCTCAAGCCCTGGCTCTTTTTGTGCGAGGCCAGTAGCTGCAGTTTTTCCAGATCGGCGCTGGCCATGGCGTTGTGCATTGTGGACATGCTTATTTCTTCAATGCGGCCAGTTTCTGGTCAATATCGGCCAATTGTTTGGCTTTGTCGGCAGCAGCCAATTTGTCATCGCCCTCGACCTTGCGGCGGTCCTTGAACAATTCCAGTTGACGGATCGGGATCAGCTGGTCGTTGTTCGATTCGCGGAAGCCACCGTAGTTGTAAATGTTCTTGAGCACGGCTTTCTCTGCCGGATCGTTCTTGGCATAGTTCAGAACAAAATTCTTGATCTTGGTTTTGACCGCCGGGTCCATGTCCTTGCGCCAGACAAATGGATCGCTTGGAATCAAAGGGCTTTGCCAGATCACTCGCAGTTGCTTGAACAAATCGGGTTTGGCACTTTCGAGCTTGCCCATGTCCTCGGTGTTGTTGGTGGCCACATCCACCTGTTTGGCCAAAGTGGCTTGGATATTGGCACCGTGGCTGGCGTTGCGCACGGTCTTGAAGGTGGTGCGTGCTTCGATGTTGCGCTGGGCAAAGATGTAATAGGAGGGCACCAAAAATCCCGATGTCGAATTGGGGTCGCCAATGCCGAAGTTGATGTTTTTGCCGTTGGCGATCACATCGTCCACCGTTTTGTAGGGGCTGTCCTTGTGCGTGATCAGCAAGGCGTGGTAGCCGAAGCTGCCGTCGGCGTACATCAGCTGGGCAAAGATTTCACCGTTGGCGCGATCCACCGCTTCCATGGCGGCTTTGTTGCCGTACCAAGCCACTTGGATTTTGTTGAAGCGCATGGCTTCGATCACGCCAGCGTAGTCAGGGGCATAGAACGACTGGATTTTCAGGCCCGTTTTTTTCTCCATGTCGCGGAAGAACGGCTCCCAGCGCTCGCGTTGGGCCGATGCAGAGTCGGTGGCGATGATGCCAAAGCTGATGTCTTGGGCGAAGGCGCCGATGGCGCTCAGTGAAATCAGGCCGGTGGCCAGGATGTGGGCAAGTTTCATGGTGTGGTCCTCAGGTTGGAAAAATCAATGCGCCAAGAGTTGGAGCGTCGGGTTGAAAAGGGTTTCCGGTGTTTCAGGGGGGTGATCCATGAACAACTCGTCCGAATGGGTGCCGTACAGCTCACGCAGTCTTTGGTTGTCCAGGCCCATGGGGGGGCCGTCGTAGACCAGGCGACCTTCACGCAAGGCGATGATGCGGTCGCAGTACTGCCGCGCCAGGTTCACGTTGTGCAGGCTGATGACCAGGGTCATGCCCTGATCTCTTTGCAACTGGCGCAGCAAGTCCATGACCCTGCGCGTGGACTCGGGATCGAGCGACGCCACCGGTTCGTCGGCCAGCAAAATGCGGGCGCCTTGCACCAATGCACGGGCAATGGCTGCACGTTGCTGCTGGCCACCCGACAAGGTCGAGGCCCTCTGCATGGCCTGCTCAGACAGGCCCACAGAGTGCAAGGCTTTGAGCGCCTTGAACTTTTCTTCAGGCGTGAACAAGCCAAGCAAACTTCTGTGTAACGGAATGTGCGGCAGCAGGCCTGTCATCACGTTGGTCAGCACGTCCATGCGGCCTACCAAATTGAACTGCTGAAAGATGATGCCGATGTGGGTGCGCAACTGGCGCACCTCTGAGCTCAGCTTGCCTGACTTTTGCAGGCTTTCTCCCCACAGCTGGATTTCGCTGTTGACACCATCGAAACGCTCGAGTCCGCAAAGACTGCGCAGCAAGGTGGATTTTCCCGAGCCCGAAGCGCCCAGCAAGCCCACGCACTCGCCCTTGTCGATGCACACATCGATGGCTTGAAGTGCCTGACGGTCCTTTTGAAAGGATTTGCAGGCATTGATGACACGGATGGCCGGTTGTTGATTTGACATGGGCGGCATCTTGCAAAGTGCTTGTGACGTTGTCATGAAAAAAATATGTCATTTGCATGTCGCCTCTGATTTGTCATGCTTTTGACACGCTTGGGGCTCACAGTCATGCCATGCAAAAAATGATGAACACCCTTTTGTCGCTCTACGAGCAAGGTGGTGACCTGGTCTATGCAGGCGAGTCGGTTACCCAGTTGATGCACGCGTGGCAGTGTGGGCGACTGGCAGAAAAGTCAGGTGCCAGTGCGGCCTTGCAATTGGCCAGCTGGCTGCACGATGTAGGCCATTTGTGGGTGAACCTCGAGGGGACCCCCACCTTGAGGGGTCAAGACGATGTGCACGAGCGCATCGGTGCCGAGGTGCTGCTGCCTGTGTTTGGCCTTGCCGTATCCGAGCCTGTGCGCTTACATGTGCAGGCCAAGCGCTACCTGGTCAGCACCCGTGAGATCTATGCCCGCAAGCTGTCACCCGACTCGGTGCGAAGCCTCAACTTGCAGGGTGGCCCCATGGCGCCCCACGAGTGCAAGGCTTTTGAGGCGGAGCCTTTTTTTGCCGATGCTGTGAAGCTGCGTGTTTGGGATGACCTGGGGAAAAAGTCCAGTTGGTTTGAGGAGACACGTCAAGATGCCCTTGACCACTTGGAGGCCTTGATGCGTGATGTGGCGCGCGATCACGTCATTCAAATTTAACAAAAAGGACACGCCTTTGACACGGATGAGGGGGACCATGGCATGCAGGATCAAAAGGAGCTGAAGCCATGAAAGAGTTACCAAATCCCACCTTCGCACTGTCCCCTGTTCAGTTGCCCAGGGGGTCACTTCATCCGGGGTCCTCTGGCGCCGGTTTGGACTTTTTGCCGCGGCGTGTGCAAAGCACCATTGAAGTCAGCTGGGCGAAGCATCTCGACGAAGTTCGCGAAGCGCAACGCCTGAGGCATCAGGTCTTTGCGACGGAATTGGGCGCACGTTTGCCCAAAACGGTGCCCGGCCATGACATCGACTTGTTTGACGATTATTGCGAACACCTGCTGGTTCGCGACAGTGCCTCTGGTCAAGTGATTGGCACGTATCGGGTGCTCACGCCCGCACAGGCCAAGCGGGCGGGCAGCACTTACAGCGACACTGAATTTGACCTGACGCGCCTGCGTGATTGGCGTGGCCGCATGGTGGAATTGGGCCGCAGCTGTGTGCATGCCGAGCACCGCCACGGTGGGGTCATCATGGCCTTGTGGGGGGCCTTGTTTGAGTTCATGGATCGAAACCGACTGGACACCATGATCGGTTGCGCCAGCATCCCCATGCTGCACAACGGTCTGGTCACGGGCGATGCTGCAGCCAGCATCTGGCACCAATTGCGTCAAACCCATCTGGCGGATATCCAATTCCATGTTCGCCCACGTCTGCCCTTGCCTGTAGAAGAGTTGGACCATGGCTTGTCCATCGAGCCGCCAGCGCTCATCAAAGGTTATTTGCGTCTGGGCGCCAAGGTGCTGGGAGCGCCCGCCTGGGACCCTGATTTCAATACCGCCGATCTGCCCATGATGATGCGCACGGTCGATTTGCCCCAGCGCTACCGCAAGCACTTTTCCATGGGGTCCTCATGACTACAACGGCCCAACCCTCACATGCGGGTGCATTGTTCAAAACCTCTCATTCGAATATAGGCGATACATTGGTTCAGACTTCGCCGGCTCTTGTGCCTCAGTTGATGCCGGGATTGGAAGACCCTGATGAAGACAATTTGCCTGCAGGCCGACCCCGTTTGCGGGCCATTTTTATATCTGATCTGCACATTGGCACCCCTGGATTCCAAGCTGAGGCGTTGCTCGATTTTTTGAAAAATCATCCCAGTGACGTTCTCTATTTGGTGGGCGACATCGTGGACGGATGGCAATTGCGCAGGCGTTGGTTCTGGCCCCAAAGTCACAACGATGTGGTGCAAAAATTGTTGCGCCGTGCGCGCAAGGGATGCCGTGTGATTTATGTGCCCGGCAACCACGATGAGTTTGCGCGGCATTTTGTAGGCCATGCGTTTGGTGGGGTGGAGGTGCTTCACGACACGTCACACACCACGGCCAAAGGCCTGAAGCTGTGGGTTGTGCACGGCGATCATTTCGATGGCGTGATCCAGTGCGCCAAGTGGCTGGCCTATGTGGGTGACTGGTTGTACGAGTTGACTTTGCGGCTCAATCGCCACCTCAACAGCTTCAGGGCCCGGATCGGCTTGGAGTATTGGTCCTTGTCTGCTTATCTCAAACTCAAGGTGAAAAAAGCAGTCAATTTCATCAGTGATTTTGAGGTGGCCGTGGCGCAGGAGGCCAAGCGCCGTGGCTTTGATGGCGTGGTGTGTGGCCACATTCACCATGCTGAAATCCGCGATATCAACGGCACCTTGTACTGCAACGATGGCGACTGGGTGGAAAGCCGCACCGCTTTGGTCGAGCACGCCGATGGCCGTCTGGAAATCATCCATTGGGCTGGTCAGGCGGTGGTCGTCAATGCTTTGCCAGTGCAGGCGGTCCCCGCATGAAACTGGCGTTGATCACCGATGCATGGCACCCTCAGGTCAATGGGGTGGTGACCACCTTGCACGAGTTGGTGGAGGCTTTGGGGCCTTTGGGCGTGCAGGTCAGCGTGTTGCATCCGGGGCAATTCAAAAACCGACCATGTCCCGGTTATGCGGGCATCGATCTGGCGGTTCGCCCTTACAAGGCCTTGGCCGAGATGCTCGACAGACTTGAACCCGATGCGGTCCATATCGCCACCGAGGGTCCATTGGGTTGGGCAGCTCGCCGACACTGCCTCAAAAGAGGATGGCGTTTCACCACGGCTTTTCACACCAAATTTCCAGAAATTCTCAAGGCGGCACTGCATGTGCCTTTGTTCATGGGTTACGCCTTGTTCCGCCGCTTTCACCGACCCTCTTCAGGCGTGATGGTGCCGACTCAAGGTGTTTTGAACATGCTGCAAGCACGGGGTTTCAAAAACCTGATGCCTTGGACCCATGGGGTGGACCTGTCATTGTTCACCTACCAGCCGCAGCCCATCGACTTGCCAGAACTTCAGCATCTGCCACGGCCTTGGGCCTTGTATGTGGGGCGTGTTTCGTATGAAAAAAACATCGATGCTTTTTTGGACATGGATTGGTCAGGTACGCGCATTGTGTGTGGCGAGGGCCCTTTGGCCGCTCAGCTCAAGGCACGCTACCCCGACGTGGTGTGGATGGGGGTCTTGCCGCGTCCTCAATTGGCGCGTGTTTATGCAGCAGCCAATGTGTTTGTGTTTCCTTCGAAAAATGAAACATTTGGCCTGGTCATGCTCGAAGCCATGGCCTGCGGGACACCGGTTGCCGCTTACCCCGTGGATGGTCCATTGCAGGTGATGGGGGCAGACCAGGGGGAGCCTACTGGGGGGGTGCTGCGCCAAAGCTTGGCTGAGGCCACATTGCAAGCTTTGCAGTTACCCCGCCAAGAAGCCAGGCACAGGGCACAGGCCTTTGGTTGGCCGCATACCGTGGGTTTATTCAAAGGCTATTTGACGTCCATCAAGGGCGAGGGAAAACCATGACACGGGTTCACGCCATTGTCATCAAACTGACTTGATGCCTTCTTAGACTGAGTTGAATTCATTCACTCGTGTGCCATGGCCTATCCAATTACACAGCCCAGTCCGGCAGAGCCAGCATCTGATTTCCTGGACCGCGACCTCAGTATTTTGTCGTTCAATGAACGCGTACTCGACTGGGCGCACCGCCCTGAAGTGCCCGTTCTTGAACGCTTGCGCTACCTGTGCATCGTGTCATCCAACCTGGACGAGTTCTTCGAGGTCAGGGCCGAGCCGCATGTGATGGCCAGCTTGCAGGAGATCAAGACTGGCCAATACACCAACAACAGCTTGGTGGCCATTGCCGACAAAACCAACGCCATGGTGGCGCGGCAATACGCGCTGTACAACGATGATTTGCTGCCCACTTTGCAGCGCCATGGTTACCGCTTGCTGTCGCATGGCGAGCGCAATGCCGAGCAACGCCGCTGGGTACGCAGCTATTTCCAGCGCGAGGTGCAGCCCCTGCTGGTGCCCGTGGGTCTGGATCCCGCGCATCCTTTTCCGCAAGTGGCCAACAAGTCGCTCAACTTCATTGTTCAGTTGTCGGGCAAGGACGCCTTTGGCCGCGCCAATGAGATTGCCATCGTCAAAGTGCCGCGTGTGTTGCCACGCGTGATCCCACTGCCAGATCGGGTGTGTGAGGGAAGCAAGGCCTTTGTGCTCTTGTCGAGCGTGATCCGCGCCCACCTGGTCGAGTTGTTTCCTGGTCGCGAAGTCGGACAGTTTTCGCAGTTCAGGGTCACGCGCCATTCGGAATTGGCCGTCGACGAAGACGAGATCGCTAATTTGCGCATGGCTCTGCGCCAAGGGCTGCAGCACCGAAACTATGGCCAAGCGGTTCGCCTGGAGGTCTCGTCCAACTGTGCGCCCCGTTTGGCTGAATTTTTGCGCAAAGAGTTTCGTCTGCCCGAAGCGTCCGTGTACCGGGTCAACGGCCCGGTGAATCTGGTTCGCCTGATGCAACTGATCGATCTGGTGCCCGCACCGGATTTGCTGTTTCCACCCTTCAAAGCCAGCTTTCCGGTGCAGTTGCCGCAGCACGGCTCGGTGTTCAACCGGCTCAAAGAAGGCGATGTGGTGATCCACCAACCCTTTGAAAGTTTCGATGGCGTCCTGGCCTTTTTGCGTGAAGCCGTGATGGACCCGAATGTGCTGGCCATCAAGCAAACCATTTACCGTGCTGGCAGCGACACCACCATGATGGATTTGTTGCGCGAGGCGGTGCGCCGGGGCAAAGAAGTCACGGCCGTTGTGGAACTGAAGGCGCGTTTTGACGAAGAGGCCAACATCAATTGGGCCGAGCAACTCGAATCGATTGGGGCCCAGGTGGTTTACGGCATCGTGGGCCTGAAGACACATGCCAAAATGCTGCTGGTCACACGACGCGAAGGCCGTGTGTTGCGCCGCTATGGCCATCTGTCCACCGGCAATTACAACCGCCGCACAGCCGCGCTGTACACCGACATCAGCTACCTCACGGCCAATGCCGAGATCACCGCCGACATGGACCAGTTGTTCGGCCATCTGGCCAGCCAAAGCCGCTTGCCCAAAATGAAGCGTTTGCTGGTCGCGCCTTTCAATTTGCATGCCCAGATGCAGACCCTCATTGAGGCCGTGGGCAATGCGGCTGCCCGTGGGGCAACCGGGCGCATCGTCATCAAGATGAATGCCCTGACCGACCAGCCCCTGATGGAGGCCTTGTTGGAGGCAGGCAAAAAAGGTGCCAAGATCGATTTGATCGTTCGCGGGGCCTGCATGTTGCCCGCAGGGGTGTCTGGCTTGAGCGACAACATCCGGGTGCGATCGGTGATTGGCCGTTTTCTGGAACACTCGCGGGTGTTTTACTTTTGCGCTGACCAAGATGAATCGCTGTACCTGTCGAGCGCCGATTGGATGAGCCGCAACATGACCCGCCGCATCGAGTTGGCCTGGCCCGTGACCGAGCCGTTGCTGCGCCAACGCATCATCGACGAATGCCTGATTGCCTACCTGCACGACAGGCGCGACGCCTGGGACTTGGCGCCAGACGGTCAGTACCACCGAGTGGGCCTGACGTCGCCAGGGCCCGGTGCGCAGCAAGCGCTGATGCAGCGCTACGACGCATCGCCCGAGAAGGAGTGAGCGCCATGGATTTGATCGTGTGGCGACATGCCGAAGCCCATGAAGTCGAGCCGGGCGAGGACGACATGCAAAGGGCCTTGACGCCACGTGGGCGCAAGCAGGCCGAGCGCATGGCCACCTGGCTTGACGCCCAGTTGCCACAAGGCACCCGCGTACTCAGCAGTCCGGCGGTGCGTGCCGAGCAGACCGTACGGGCCCTGGGCCGCAAATACAAAGTGCGCGATGCCCTGTCCCCCGGGGCCAGCGTGGCCGATCTGCTGGAAACTTCGGGCTGGCCCGAGGCGCGTTACCCGGTCTTGCTGGTGGGCCACCAACCGGCGTTGGGCGGCATGGTGTCGCAATTGCTGGGCATGCCCGAGGCCGTCTGTGCCATCCGCAAGGGCGCAGTGTGGTGGCTGCGCCACCGCATCCGCGAAGGCCAGCCGCAAAGTGTGCTGTTGGCGGTGACCTGCCCTGAACGTTTGTGAGCGGCGTGTTGGGGAACGCTTTCAGTCTTTGACTGGGCGGCCAGTTTTGATGGTCGGCACGTCGGCCATGGCCTTTTTGAAAGCGGTGTCGGCCATACCTGCCAATGCCCTGAGGCCAGCACGGATCAGCTCGCTTTTCTTGACTTCGACACCCAAGGCCATGGCGCGTTTTTTCATCTCGGTGATTTGCAGCAGCTCTGTCTTGGGCAAGGTGAAGCTGTCGCGAACGACTTTGACTTTTTTCTCCTTGTTGGCCTTGGTGGCTGGGGTTGAACTTGGATTGCTCAAGGTCAGGGGACGGGCTGTTTTGGCTTGAGTGGCCTTGGCTTTGGCGGGCTCAGTGGCTTGCTTGGCGGTTGGCTTTGCAGCTTGGACGGGTTTGCGTTTTGGCGCTTGAGCGCTTTTCACGGCTCGGGATGAAGCGGAATTTTTTGGCGCAGTGGCAGGTGTTGTTTTTGTGGCGCTTTTCTTGGCAGTAGCTTGGCCGCTGGCGATTTTTTTGCGCGGTTTGGCAGGTGTTGACGTGGTGTTCATGGTGGATCGATTTTGGAAAATAACGGAATATACAGTTTATACCGTTGATTTCCAGCGAGCAAGTTTTGCCCTCAACCCTTGGTGTGGTTCAGTTTGTCGAAACCTGTAAAACCCATTCGGTCTTTTGCCAAGCACTTTTCTCTTCACGCAGCAAATGCGCCGACTGTGGCCAGAGTTCGGCCCAAGCGGCGTCCAATTGAAGGTTGGCCGTCCGGCGATCTGTGTCGAATTGAATGTGCAAGCCTGACAAATCTGGGTCGCGCCGGGCATGGCACAAGATGACCGCCAGTCGCAACGCCATGAGTTGCTGCACGAATCGGAGGTCTTCCAATTCGGTTTCAAGTTTGCGCAGCTTACCCCGGTGGCCCAGCACCAATTGGCTCAAGCGGTGCAACTCGTCCAGGGTGAAACCGGGCAGATCGGTGTTGTCCAGAATATAGGCACCGTGCTTGTGGTAATCGCTGTGCGAGATGCGCATGCCGGTTTCGTGCAGTTGGCATGCCCAGTGCAGTTTTTGCAAATGGCGTTGGCGCTCGTTTTGCGGGACATCAGTCCCCGATGTGAGCATGGCTTGCAACAGACCTTGGGCTGTCCGAGAGACCCGTTCGGCTTGCTGCCCATCGGTGCCAAAGCGTTGAGCCAGCCAGTCCACCATGGACGAGCGGACATCCTGGGGGCTTTCGCGGTCGATCAGGTCGTACAGAGCGCCATGGCGCAGTGCGCCTTGCGCAGCATGCATCTCATCGATTTGCAACAAATCAAACACCGCTTGCAGAACCGCCAGTCCACCCCCAATGACGGGCTTGCGTTCTTCCTTGACACCCTCCAAGCGCAGGTTGTCCAGTTTTTGGGCTTTGAGCAGCCGTTCTTTGAGCCAAGCGAGTCCGTCTCGTGTGATGCGCCCCTCGGGCCAGCCGGCCTGAGCCAGCACCTCAGCCACCGCACCCACCGTACCCGAGGATCCGTAGCACTTGTCCCAGTGCTGGCGGTTGAACAAAATGGGCGCTTCGTCTAGAACCGCCATGGCCCCAATTTCAGCCGATTTGAAGGCTTGAGGGGTCCACAGGCCATCGGGGAAATACTTCATCGACCAACCCACGCTGCCCACGCGGTAAGACTCGAGGGTGTTGGCTGTTTCGTATTGCCCCAAAATCATTTCGGTCGAACGCCCACCGATGTCCACCACCAAGCGACGCTCATTCGATTGCGGCAGCAGGTGCGACACACCCAGGTAAATCAAGCGGGCTTCTTCGCGTCCTGCGATCACTTCGATCGGAAAGCCCAAAATTCGCTTGGCTTTGGCCATGAAAACATCGCGGTTTCGGGCCTCCCGCAAAGTTTGGGTCGCCACGGCGCGCACTTGGCTGGGTTTGAAGCCTGCAATGCGTTCACCAAATCGGGCCAGGCAGTCCCAGCCCCTTGTCATGGCCTCATCGCTCAAGTTGCGCTCGGCATCGAGCCCATTGCCCTGGCGTACGGTTTCCTTGATGTATTCCACGCGCCGCAGCTGGCCGGCATCCATCTGACCGATTTCGAGGCGAAAACTGTTAGAGCCCAGATCGATGGCAGCGTACAGGGACTTGTTGTGCATGGCGTGGTGGGTGTGGAGCGAGCGAGCAAAGTGCAGATTATGTGACCGAATTGTGAAATCAAGATGACATGACACACCGCAGTCCATGGGCACATAGCCCTCAGCGGGACCTCGGGTCAAGCTCGGAGTGACCCCAGGCTGGCCGAGTGCGGTTTGGCCATGTCAGCCTGCGCGCACATCACAGTGAGCGTTTTGCCACAGGGCACACCTTGGCAGCAGTGCGCGGTCAAAAAGTCCATCAGGCTTTGCATGGCGCCCAAGTCGGCGCGGTAGCGCAAAAACCGCCCTTCGCGTTGCACACGCACCAGGCCTGCATGGTGCAGTTCCTTGAGGTGAAATGACAGCGTGTTGGCTGGAATGTCCAGCGCCGCAGACAACTGTCCGGGCTGAATGCCCTCGGGGCCAGTGCCCACAATCGCGCGAAACACCTTCAGGCGAGAGCTTTGCGCCAAAGCGGACAAGGCCTGGACGGCCACGTCCTCGTCCATCGCGCTCAATAGTGACAGGGTGTTCATGGCGTGTTCTCAGTCGATGGGGTGTGGGTCAGCAAGCCCAAAGGCAGTCGCAGTGTGGCCAGCCAGCACAGCAGGAGCATCAGCGCCGAGCCCAAGAGTGCGTACAGCAAGCCGCCCCATTGGTAGAGCAAGCCTGAGAGCAGCGTGCCTGTAAAGCGTCCCAGCGCATTGGCCGCGTAATAAAAGCCCACGTCTTCGGCCGCTTTTTCTGATCCTGCATAGGCCAGTATCAAATAGCTGTGCACCGAAGAGTTGATGGCAAAAGCAAAGCCGAACAGACTCAGTCCGCCCACCACCCACCACTGCAGCTGGGGCGCTTGCCAATACATGGCCGCGGCGATGCCCAGCGGAATGAGGGTCAGCACCGCCGACCAGGCCCGGGCTGCGGGCACTTCGCGGCTCAGGCCATCGGCGCTTCGGCGCACCAGTTGCGGGGCCAAGGCCTGCACCAGGCCGTAGCCAATCGTCCAGGCTGCCAAAAAGCCGCCCACCATGGTGAAGGTCCAGCCCACCGAGTACAAAAACACCGGCACACCCACCACAAACCACACGTCACGCGCGCCAAACAGAGCCACGCGGGCGGCGGCCAGTGCGTTGATGCCCGGGTTTTTGGCAAACAGTTCTTTGGCCGAGCCCGAAGGCTTGCTCTTGCCCATCATGGGCGGCAAGCTGCTCACCACGCCCACCAGCACCAAGGCCAAAAGGCCCGACATGGCCCACAGCGAGCCTTGAAAGCCCAGCGTCTCTAAGAGCAAACCGCCCAGAAAAAAGCCAAAGCCTTTCATGGCGTTTTTGCTGCCCGTGAACCAGGCCACCCACTTGAAGAGCTGGCCATTGCCCGTGTCTTTGGCCTGTGCCTGCGTGATCTTGATGGCCGATTTGCTGGCGGTTTTGGTCAGGTCTTTGGCCACCCCGCACACGCCTTGGGCCAGCACCACCCAGGCCACCGATATGGCCGCTGTCCAATCCGGCTGCAGGGCCGAGAGCAAACCAAAGCCGATGATTTGCGTGACCAGGCCCACGGTGAGCATGCGGGCAATGCCAAAGCGCGTGGCCAACCAGCCGCCAATCAGGTTGGCCAACACGCCCGCGCCTTCATACAGCAAGAACAAAAAGGCCAGCGTGAACGGTGAATACCCCAGCTTGTAAAAGTGCAAGAGCACCAACATGCGCAAAGCGCCATCGGTCAAAGTGAAGCCCCAATACGCCGCGGTGACGATGCCGTAATGGCGTTCAGCAGCGTTCATCTCAGATGCCCACATCGTTCATGTGGCAAGCCAGGTCGACCATGCGGCAGGCGTAGCCCATCTCGTTGTCGTACCAAGCGTAGATTTTCAGCAGCGTGCCATCGGTCACCAGGGTGGACAGGGCGTCCACGATGGCGCTGCGCGTGTCGCGGGCGTAATCCACGCTGACCAGCGGGCGGGGCTCGTACCCCAAGATACCCGCCAATGGGCCTTGGGCCGCAGCGGCAAACAAGGCGTTGACTTCTTCGGCGCTTGTCTCGCGCTTCATCTCGAACACGCAGTCGGTGAGCGACGCGTTGAGCACGGGCGCACGCACGGCGTGGCCGTTGAGCTTGCCTTTGAGCTCGGGGTAAATCAAAGCAATGGCCGTGGCGCTGCCGGTGGTGGTGGGGGCCAGGCTCATCATGGCGCTGCGGGCGCGTCGCAGGTCCTTGTGGGGGGCGTCCACCACCAAGTTGGTGTTGGTCGGGTCGTGGATGGTGGTGATTTGGCCGTGTCGGATGCCAATGGCTTCGTGCACCACTTTCACCACCGGGGCCAGGCAGTTGGTGGTGCAAGACGCGGCCGTGACGATGCGGTCTTTGGCGGGGTTGTACAGCGTGTGGTTGATGCCGACCACGATGTTCAGCACATCGCCCACCTTGATGGGTGCAGCCACGATCACGCGCTTGGCTCCCCGGTCCAAGTGACCCTGAATGGTTTCGGGCGTCAAAAACTTGCCGGTGCACTCCAGCACCACATCCACACCCAGGTCGCCCCAAGGGATGTCGGCCGGGTTGGCGTGGGACGAAAAGCCCAAAGTGCGCTCGCCGATGCGGATCTGGCGGTCGCCTTGCGCCTCGATGTGTTCGCGCCACTTGCCTTGCACGCTGTCAAAGGCCAGCAAATGCGCCGTGGCTGCTGCGCCGCCCTTGAGCTCGTTCAGGTGCACCACCTCCAGGCGGTTGCCTGCGCGGGGGTCGTCTGACTGGCGCTCGGCACCGCCCATGGCCGCACGCAAGGCCAAACGGCCAATGCGGCCCATTCCATTGATGCCAACTTTCATGGTTTATCTTTCGATGGTTCTGGAAATGTCAATTCATGAACTTTGCCATGTGGTGATGACGGTTTGATGACAAAGGCTTCGCCCTTCAAGCCAATGATTGACTTGAAAACTTCAAAAAAGCCCCATCAAACTGTCACAACTGCGCATTCAAATGGCCGTTTTAACAGGAGTCATCCATGTCTCACCACGACCTCGATCCCATCCACAACACATCTGACAACCCGCATTTTCAGGATGTGTTGCGCCAATCCCTGCAAAACCCCGCTCGTCGTGGTTTGCTGCTCGGGGGTATGGGCTTGGCGGGCATGTCCTTGTTACCCGGTTGCGCCACTTTGGGTTCGCAGACTGCCGCTGTTCCCAAGGCGCTGGGCTTCCCATCCGTGGACAAGAGCCTGCTGGACAACGTGATATTGCCGCCTGGCTATCAGTACACGGTCTTGCACGCCACGGGCGATGCACTGGATTCAGCCTTGCCCGCTTACTCCAACAAGGGTGTCGAATCCGACGACTGGTCGCGCCGCATTGGTGATCACCACGACGGGATGGACATTTACTACATCGATGCCAATGGCCGCTACACCGAGAAAGAAACAGGCCGCGCCGTGCTGTGTGTGAACCATGAAAGCTCGGCCGATGCGCATTTCATGCACCCCAATGGCCAAACCTCCAACGGCGTGAGCGGCAAGAAGTTTGACCAGTTTGGCTCTTGGGATTTGGGTTCACGTCCTGAATTGGAAGTGCTCAAGGAAATCAACCACCACGGCGTGTCGGTGGTCGAGATCGTTAAATCACCGCAAGGCTGGCGCATCAAGCAAGACTCACCCCTGAACCGCCGCATCACCGCACAAACGCCTGTGCGCATCAGTGGCCCCCGCGCCCAGATTGAGGCGATCCGCAGCTTCATGGTCACCCGCTGGGACACGGCCGGTGCCATGGCACGTGGCACGCTGAACAATTGCGGCCATGGCAAAACCCCTTGGGGCACCTATTTGGGCTGTGAAGAAAACTGGGCCTTTTACTTTCAGGCCACGGGCACGGGCACCGGACTGTCGGCCAAAGAAGTGGCGGCACGCCGTCGCTATGGCGTCGCTGCTGCAGCGCCCGCTGCAGGCGTGCAAAAAGCCATCAGCCAGGGTTGGCACACCGTCTCGTCCAACGACGACCGTTTTGCCCGCTGGAACTTGGCCGCTGTGGGTGCCGACGCTGAAAGAGATTTCCGCAACGAAGCCAATACCTTTGGATTCAACGTGGAAATCGACCCGCTGGCTCCCAATTCCACGCCGGCCAAACGCGTGGCCATGGGCCGTTTTGCCCACGAAGCCGCCGTTTGCAGCCTGCCCAAGGCGGGCGAGCCCTTGGCCTTTTACATGGGCTGTGACGCCCGCAACGAGTACATCTACAAATTTGTCTCCACCGCTGTTTGGGACCCGCGTGACGTGGGCGGTGGTTTGGTGGCAGGTGACAAGTACCTGAGTGAAGGCAAACTGTACGCTGCGCGTTTCGATGCCACAGGCCAAGGCGAATGGCTGGAGTTGACCATCGCCGATCCACGCATTGCCAACCACAGCGCCTACAAATTCGCCAACCAGGCCGATGTGTTCATCAACGCCCGCCTGGCTGCCGATGCCGTGGGCGCCACCAAGATGGACCGTCCGGAGTGGGGCGCTGTCAACTACCGCAATGGCGAGGTGTATTTTGCGCTGACCAACAACAGCGCAGCCAACCGCACCCCCGCCAAAGTGGACCCGGCCAACCCCCGCGCCTACATGGACATGGATGGCAAAAAAGGCATGGGCAACCCGCATGGCCACATCATCCGGTTCCATGAGGCAGGGCAAAAATCCACAGCCAAAGCTTTCGCTTGGGACATCTTCCTGTTCGGCGCAGAAGAAGATTCCGGCGATGCCAACTTGTCGGGCTTGAGCGCCAAAAACGCTTTTTCCTCCCCCGACGGTTTGTGGTTCAGCAAAGCCACGGGCATCTGCTGGATTCAGACCGATGACGGTGCTTTCACCGATGAAACCAACTGCATGATGCTGGCCGCTATTCCAGGCCAGGTGGGTGATGGCGGCAAAGTCACCGTCAAAAACAAAATGGTGGTCAATGGTGTCGAGCAAACCGGCACCCAACAGACCTTCATGGGGGCGGCATTGGGCGACGCCAAACTGCGTCGTTTCTTGGTGGCACCCGCCGGCGCAGAAGTCACTGGCATCACCGAAACGGCCGATGGCCGCACCTTGTTTGTCAACATCCAGCACCCTGGCGAGTTGTCCAAGCCCTTGGCTTCGGGCAATGCGCCACAAAGCATGTGGCCCGGCAACCAGGGTTACGGTGTCCAAGGCCGTCCACGCTCGGCCACCATCGTGATCACCCGCAAGGATGGTGGGGTGGTCGGTCTGTAAAGCCCAGGGGCCAAGTGTTCAAAGCAGGCGGGCGATGGCTTCGACATCCTCGGCGAACATTTGGCCCTTTTCGGCCAGCAGCACTTTGTGCTGGCTGTCCATCAAGAGCGTGATGGGCAAGCCCTTGGGTTTGGGAAACTGCTGGCGCCATGCTGGGCTGGCCCAAGCCGATGGGAAGGTGTAGCCTCGTTTTTGCAAATAAGCCTGAGCGGCCTCGGACTTTTTGTCGATGGACAAGGCCAGCATGCGCAGACCCCGGCTTTTTTGTGACTGCCACAGCGCCTGCATGCTGGGGCTTTGCAAGGCGCAAAAGGGGCAGGTGCTGGACCACCAATAAAGCAACAAGGGCTGTCGTTCGTGCTGAAAGTCCTGGCCATTGAGCAAACGGATAGCCGGCACTTTCAGCACATCACCGACTCGGGGCATGGTCGGAGCCGTGGCTTCCAGGGCCGCTTCAGAGGGACTCTGAGCCTGTGCGCTGGCCCAAGGCCACAAGGCCCCCAAGCCCAAGCCCAAGGCCAATTGCCTGCGTGTTGCAAAAGCCAGTGGTGAAAAATTTTGGGCGGGCATGGGGTCTTCCCTTGGACTGTGAATGCACCAATATAAGTCAAAGTCAATGTTTGAGGGTCACCGTGGTCTGGACACAGATGAAAACGGCTGGGTGAAAGCTTCACGAGTCAAGAATCTGGGATAGATCAATAAGAACTTAAAAAACATCTCTTTGACACAAGACTGTCACAATTCACCTCTAAAGTGACATCAGTCCTCAAGAAATCCTACTTGGGGGTCTTGAACGCACACCCTCAACCAGGAGTTGATATGTTGAAACTGAAATCTTTTGTAGCCGCCATTGGCCTGAGCGCCATGGCAGCGGCCAGCTTCGCCGCCGACATCACCGGCGCTGGCGCGACATTCCCTTTCCCTATTTATGCCAAGTGGGCTGAAGGCTACAAAGCCGCCACAGGCACAGGCATGAATTACCAGTCCATCGGTTCTTCCGGTGGCATTCGCCAAATCCGTGCCAAAACCGTGACTTTTGGCGCCACAGACGCCCCTGTTCCAGGCGCTGACCTGGACAAAGACGGCATGGTTCAGTTCCCCGCCATCATCGGCGGCACTGTGCCTGTGATCAACCTGGACGGCTTCAAACCTGGCGAATTGCGCGTGACCGGTCCCGTGATGGCCGAGATGTTCATGGGCAAGATCAGCAAGTGGAACGATCCCAAGTTTGCAGCTTTGAACCCCGGTAAAAATCTGCCCAATGAGACCATCACCGTGGTGCACCGCGCCGACGGTTCGGGCACCACCTTCAACTGGACCGACTACCTGACCGCCGTGAGCAAAGAATGGGCTGACACCGTGGGCAAGGGCGCTGCCGTCAAGTGGCCAGCACCCACCTCGGTCGGTGGCAAGGGCAATGAAGGTGTGGCTGCCAACGTGAACCGCATCAAAGGCTCATTGGGTTATGTGGAATACGCCTACGTGAAAAAGAACAACATGAATTTCATGCAAATTCAAAACGCCAACGGCAAATACGTCAGCCCTGACGACTTGACCTTTGCCGCAGCAGCAGCCGGTGCTGACTGGTTCAGCGTGCCAGGCATGGGCGTGTCCATGGTCAATGCCAAAGGTGACAACAGCTGGCCCGTCAGCACGGCCTCTTTCATCTTGATGTACAAAGCCCCGGCCGACAAAGCCGCTTCGGCCGAAGCCCTCAAGTTCTTCGACTGGTCTTTCAAGAACGGCAAGAAAATGGCCGCAGATCTGGACTATGTGCCCCTGCCTGACAGCTTGACCGATCAGATCCGTTCACGGGTTTGGTCGCAAATTCAGAAGTAATCCACGCTTCGGCCTTTCATCCGTCGGTTGTCCTGAAGCGACCGACGGATTTCTTGTTTAATTCGATGCTCTTTGTTTGATGGGTCAAGACATGCAATCACCCCTCTCCAGTGCGGACAACAACAGCCACATGCTGGCCGTGGTCAAGCGGCAGCGGCTGCAAGACATGTTGTTTCACCGCCTGACGCAGTTGTTCTCCTTGTTGGTTCTGGTGGCCTTGGCCGGGATCATCGTGTCTTTGTTCATCAACGCCTGGCCCACCTTTGCCAAGTTTGGTGCGCGTTTCATTTGGTACGTGGAGTGGGACATCATCAACGAAGAGTTTGGTGCAGCCATTGCGATCGTGGGCACTTTGGCCAGCGCTGGCATTGCCATGCTGGTGGCGGTGCCTTTGGCTTTTGGTATTGCGGTCTTTCTGACCGAGACCTGCCCCGTCTGGTTGCGTCGCCCTTTGGGTACGGCCATCGAGTTGTTGGCAGCGGTGCCCTCCATCATTTACGGCATGTTCGGTCTGTTTGTGTTTGCACCCTTGTTTGCTGATTACATCCAGGTGCCGCTGCGCGAGGTGTTGGGCGGCATGCCCCTGATCGGGTTCTTGTTTGGTGGTGCCACCAACGGCATGGGCATTTTGGCGGCCGGTATTGTGCTGGCTTTCATGGTCTTGCCTTTTGTGGCGGCTGTGATGCGCGATGTGTTCGAAATCACCCCGCCCATCCTGCGCGAATCGGCCTATGGCTTGGGCTGCACCACCTGGGAAGTGGTGCGCAAGATCGTTCTGCCTTACACCCAAAAGGGCGTGATCGGCGGCATCATGTTGGGCCTGGGTCGCGCCTTGGGCGAGACCATGGCCGTGACCTTTGTGATTGGCAATGCCAACCGCATGCCAACTTCGTTGTTCTCGCCGGGCACCTCGATTGCCTCGACTTTGGCCAATGAATTCGGCGAAGCCGCAGACTTCCACATGTCGTCCTTGTTTGCGCTCGGCTTCTTGTTGTTTGCGATCACCTTTGTGGTGTTGGCCTTGGCCAAAATCATGATCAATCGGGCTGAAAAGGCCAAGGGGTTCTGACATGTCCATGAACATGAATCACGCGCTCTATCGTCGGCGCCGCTTGGCCAACGCTTGGGGCATGGTCACATCCATGCTGGCCATGGGTTTGGGTTTGGCCGTTTTGATGTGGATTTTGGTGGTCTTGTTTTCCAACGGCTTTGCCGCATTGGACTGGAACATCTTGACCAAGGACACGCCTGCGCCAGGCACCGATGGCGGGGGGCTGCGCAATGCCATCGTGGGCAGTTTGATGATGGTTGGCTTGTCGGTGTTGGTGGCAACGCCTGTAGGCATCTTGGCGGGCATTTACCTGACCGAATACGGCGATCAAAGCAAAACGGCCGAGCTCACCCGCTTCGTGACCGACATCATGCTGTCGGCCCCGTCCATCGTGATCGGTTTGTTTGTGTATGCCATCGCGGTGGCCACCTTGGGTGGGTTCTCTGGTTACGCAGGTAGCCTGGCGCTGGCGCTGATTGCTGTGCCTGTGGTCATGAGAACCACCGAAAACATGCTCCGTCTGGTGCCTGGGAGCTTGCGCGAGGCGGCTTTCGCCCTGGGCGCGCCGCGTTGGAAGGTGTCTTTGTCGGTCACCCTGCGTGCGGCCAAAAGCGGGGTGATCACCGGTGTGTTGCTGGCCATTGCCCGCATCAGTGGTGAAACAGCGCCCCTGTTGTTCACCGCGTTGAGCAACCAGTTTTACAACGACGACATGAGCAAGCCCATGGCCAATTTGCCGGTGGTGATTTTCCAGTTTGCCATGAGTCCTTATGACAACTGGATTCGGTTGGCTTGGGGTGGGGCACTCTTGATCACCATGACGGTTCTGATTTTGAACATCTTGGCCCGCGTGTTTTTCAGGGACAAACAGTCGGCTTGAGGCTGACAGTTCCCAACACCACAGCTTTTTCTATTTGTATTTACAGGAATTCTCATGCCTGACAAGAAACCGACCCAAAACGCCCTCGAAGTGCGAAACCTCGACTTTTTTTACGGCAAATTCAAAGGCCTGAAAAACGTCAACCTCGACATTGCAGAGCACCGCGTGACGGCCTTCATCGGTCCATCGGGCTGCGGCAAATCCACTTTGCTGCGCACGCTCAACCGCATGTACAGCCTCTACCCCGGCCAGCGCGCAGAGGGCCAGATCAACTTTTACGGTCAAAACATCCTGGACAAAGGCCAAGATCTGAACTTGTTGCGCGCCCAAATCGGCATGGTGTTCCAAAAGCCCACACCTTTCCCGATGTCCATCTACGACAACATCGCCTTTGGCGTGCGTTTGTACGAAAACCTGAGCCGCTCGGACATGGACGAGCGTGTGGAGTCTGCCCTCACCAAAGCGGCCATCTGGAACGAAGTCAAGGACAAGCTGGGCCAAAGCGGCCTGTCTCTCTCGGGCGGTCAGCAGCAGCGCCTGTGCATTGCCCGCACGGTGGCCGTCAAGCCCAAGGTCATCTTGCTTGACGAGCCCACATCGGCTTTGGACCCGATCTCGACCGCCAAAGTCGAAGAGTTGGTGAGCGAGCTGAAAAAAGAATACACCGTCGCCATCGTCACACACAACATGCAGCAGGCTGCGCGTGTCTCCGACTTCACGGCTTATATGTACCTGGGCGAGTTGGTCGAATTTGGCCAGACCGAGCAGATTTTCATGAAGCCCGCCAAGCAGGAAACCGAAGACTACATCACCGGCCGTTTCGGCTGATCAGGAGCACACCATGGACAAACACATTTCAAGCCAATTCGACGCCGAACTCACCGGCGTTTCTTCCCGTGTTCTGGAACTGGGTGGCCTGGTCGAATCGCAAACCCGCCATGCGGTGTATGCGCTGGCCCAGTTCAGTTCGGAAGTGGCCGATCAGGTGGTGGCCACCGAAAAGCAGGTCAACGCGCTGGAGGTCGAGATCGATGCCGAATTGGCCTCGATCATTGCACGCCGACAGCCCACAGCACGCGATCTGCGTTTGCTGATGGCCATCTCTAAAATCACGGGCAACCTGGAGCGTGCCGGCGATGAGGCCGAGCGCATTGCCCGCATGGTCAAGCTGATCCTGGATCAGGGCACGCCACGCAACCTGCCCTCTTCGGAGCTGCGCATTGCCGCCGATTTGGCCACAGGTTTGCTGCGCAAGGCGCTCGATGCCTTTGCCCGCCTGGATGTGAACACGGCGCTGGTCATCCTGAAAGAGGACGATCTGATCGACGCCGAGTTCAATGGTTTTGTGCGCAAGTTGGTCACTTACATGATGGAAGACCCCCGCACCATTTCGGCCAGTTTGGACTTGCTGTTTGTGGCCAAGGCGATCGAGCGCATTGGCGACCATGCCAAGAACATCGCTGAGTTTGTCATCTACGTGGTCAAAGGCGCTGACGTGCGCCACACCGCCTTGACCGAGATTGAAAAAGCGGTGCAATGAGAACCACACCTCGCATTCTGATTGTCGAGGACGAGCCCGCCATTGCCGAGCTGATCGCGGTGAATCTGCGGCACAACGGCTTTCAACCAGTGTGGGCCATCGACGCCGAAACCGCCCAGCGCGAACTCGACGAGATCCTGCCCGATGTGATCTTGCTGGACTGGATGCTGCCTGGTGAGAGTGGCTTGGCGCTGGCCCGCAAGTGGCGTGCATCGTCACGCACCAAAGCGGTGCCTATTTTGATGCTGACCGCGCGCGGCGATGAGGCCGATCGGGTGGCCGGACTCGATGCCGGCGCTGACGATTACATCGTCAAGCCGTTTTCGCCGCGTGAGCTGCTGGCGCGCATCCGTGCGGTGCTGCGTCGCCGTGTGCCCGAGGCTTCGGGGGGCGTGGTCAAAATGGGCGACTTGCAGCTCGATGCCGACACACACCGGGTCAACTTGGCCGACAAACCCCTGAAGGTGGGTCCGACCGAATTCAAGCTCTTGCACTATTTCATGCGCCACCCTGAGCGGGTGCACAGCCGGGGGGCCTTGCTCGACAAGGTCTGGGGCGACCACGTCTACATCGAAGAGCGCACGGTGGATGTACACGTCAAACGCCTGCGCGAGTCGCTGGGCGATGCTGGCAACATGATCGAGACCGTGCGCGGCGCGGGCTACCGTTTCACCCCCACTCCCTCCGTTTGAAGTCAGGTCCTGCATGTTTTTTTGGCTTCTCGAAATGCTCTTTCTGGTGGGCTTGGCGGGAGCACCTGGCTGGTTCCTAGGGGGAGCCATTGGGGCTGTGCTGGGCGCGCTGATTGCTGTGTTCATTTATGGCGCCACGCTGTTGTGGAAGCTGGACCGCCTTGAGCGCTGGCTGAGTGCGCCGGTTTTGCGCCAGGACCCGCCGTGGCATGGTGTTTGGCGCGAGATTTCTGTTCGCGTACAACGCATGGTGCGCCAGCAGGAAAAGCTGGCCGCTTCACACCAAAAACAGCTGCAGGATTTTTTGCAGGCGATTCAGGCTTCGCCCAACGGGGTGATCTTGCTGGACGAGCAATCTCGCATCGAATGGTGCAACGACACCGCTGCGGCGCATTTGGGGCTGGATGCGCAAAGGGACCGACTGCAACACGTCGCACACCTGGTGCGCGACCCGGTGTTTGCGCGGTATTTTGCGCAGGACGACCATGTTTCTGAGGTGGTCATTGAGGGCCGTGCCAGCTCGGTCGTCAACCGGCAGAAATTGTCGGTGCAGTTGCACGCCTATGGGGAAGGGCGTTCGCTGCTTTTGACGCGCGACATCACGGCCGTCGCCCAAGCAGATGCCATGCGCCGCGACTTTGTGGCCAATGTGTCACATGAAATTCGCACCCCCTTGACGGTGCTCAGCGGCTTTGTGGAAACCCTGCAGTCCATTCCCATGGATGCCCATGAAACCCAGCACTACCTGCAGCTCATGTCGGCGCAATCGGACCGCATGCAGTCCTTGGTGGCCGATTTGTTGATGCTGTCGCAACTCGAAGGCAGCCAGTTGCCCAGTACCCAGGACAAGGTGTCCCTGGCGGCCTTGATGCTGCAAGTGACCACCGAAGCCCAGGGCTTTTCGGACTGGATGGCCAGCAAAGGCCAGGGGCCTGTGCACCAATTGGAATTTGCCCCAGTGCCCGATGTGTATTTGCTGGGTGCGCGTTCGGAGTTGTTGAGTGCGGTCTCCAATCTGGTCAGCAATGCGATCCGTTACACCCCTCTGGGGGGCCGCATCCAGATCCAGTGGACAAGCACGCCCGAAGGCTTGGTGTTTGCCGTCAAGGACTCAGGCCCCGGCATCGCGGCCGAACATTTGCCACGTTTGTCCGAACGGTTTTACCGGGTGGACCGCAGCCGGTCCAGAGAAACCGGTGGCACCGGCTTGGGCCTGGCCATCACCAAGCACGTCATGCAACGCCACGGCGGCGAACTGCGCATCGAAAGCGTGTTGGACCAAGGCTCCACATTCAGGCTGTTGTTTCCACCAAGCCGAGTCGTCCTGGCATGAGCTGATCCGACCGGATCCGGGGCATTCACAAGCAGACAACCTTGTCGTGATTTCTTCATGCAAATGACACGCTCGATTCACGGTTGATGTGGATCATGACCAGCAAACTTGGAGGTTTGCCATGCGTGTCACAGTCATCGGTTCGGGTTACGTTGGTTTGGTCACAGGCGCTTGCTTGTCGGACCTGGGTTTCAAGGTGTTGTGTCTGGACAAGGACGAGGAAAAAATCCGTGCCCTGCAACAAGGGGATGTGCCCATTTATGAACCCGGACTCCAAGAGCTGCTGAGTCGCAATCGGGCCGATGGTCGCATTCGATTCACCAGCGATGCCTGTGAGGCGGTGGAGCATGGTGACATCCTGTTCATCGCGGTGGGCACACCGCCGGCCGAAGATGGTTCGGCCGACTTGGCTCACGTCTTGTCTGTGGCATCCACCATTGGACGACACCTGAAGGGCTTCAAGTTGGTGGTCAACAAATCCACCGTTCCGGTAGGAACGGCCGACAAGGTGCGTGCTGCGATCTCCCATGAATTGCTGCACAGGGGCATGTCGCTGGACTTGTTTGATGTGGTGTCCAATCCGGAGTTCCTGAAAGAAGGGGCCGCCATTGATGACTTCATGCGTCCTGATCGGATTGTGGTCGGCGTGGATGAGGGGCTGCACCATGCCCGCAGCCGTCGCATGATGGGTGATCTGTATGCCAGTTTCAACCGCCACCATGCCCGCACCGTGTGGATGGATGTGCGCAGTGCCGAGTTGACCAAATATGCGGCCAACGCCATGTTGGCTGCGCGCATTTCATTCATGAATGAGATGGCCAACCTCGCCGATGTGCTGGGGGCCGACGTGGACCACATTCGCCGGGGCATTGGCGCAGACAGCCGAATTGGACACAGCTTTTTGTATGCGGGTTGTGGCTACGGGGGCAGTTGCTTTCCAAAGGACACACAGGCTTTGGTCAACACCGCCAAGGCCCATGGGCACAGCATGGCGGTGGTCAGTGCCACGGAGTTGGTCAACGAGCGTCAGAAAACGATTTTGGTGGACCGATTGTCGCAGCGCATGGGACCTGATTTGACAGGTAGAAAAATCGCAATTTGGGGCCTGGCCTTCAAGCCCAACACGGATGACATGCGCGAGGCACCCAGTCGCGTGGTGATTCGTCAATTGTTGCAGCAAGGTGCGCACGTCAGCGCCTATGATCCCGTGGCGGGGTCTCAGGCCCTTGAGGCTTTGCGGTTGGATCTGAGCCAGGAGCCCTATCTGTTGAGGCGTTTTGAATTGGCCGCTTCAGACATGCAAGCGTTGGAGGACGCAGATGCCTTGATGGTATTGACGGAGTGGAAAAATTTTCACAACCCGGATTTCGAGGCCATGAAGGTATTGATGAAAAGACCCTTCATTTTGGACGGCAGAAACCTTTACAACCCGGAAGCCTTGAGTGAACTCGGCATGGCTTACCAAGGAGTGGGCAGGCGCAATCATTTGGCTCAGCTGATGGATTTCGGGGGCGCAGTCGAAGCATCCACAGCGTCCGAATGGATGAATGCCTAAGGGTTTTCCGTTTTTGATCCTGGCCCAGTTTTTCAGTGGGCTGGCAGACAACGCATTTTTGTTGCTTGGCATTTTCTTTTTGCAAGAGCAAGGCCATCCCGCTTGGTGGGCCCCCGTGCTGAAAATGGTTTTCACGGTGTCCTATGTGGTGCTGGCCAGCATTGTGGGGCCTGTGGCCGATGCATTTCAAAAACGCCACGTCATGCTGGCCATGAACTTGCTCAAGTTGATGGCCGTTTTCTTGTTGTGGACAGGAACACACCCTCTGCTGGCCTTTGCACTGACAGGCTTTGCTGCCTCGGTGTATGCCCCGGCAAAATACGGTTTACTCTGTGAAACTGTGCCGGCTGCAGGTTTGGTCAAGGCCAATGCCTTCCTGGAGGTGTCGGTGGTCTTGTCTGTTCTATGGGGTGTTGTGTTGGGTGGTTGGCTGATGAGCGCAGGGTCCTTAGGGGGCGAAGGGGCTGCAGCTGTCTTGCACTCAACCCTCACCAGTTGGCTGGTTGAAACCCAAATTGGCTTGGGCTTGGGTGTGATCTGCTTGTTGTATGTGTTCTCAGCTTTCCTCAACCTCGGCATGTATGCCTTGCGCTCGCCTCAACACCCTGACTGGGCATGGTCCGATCTGCGTTGGTCGGCCTTTTGGGCCAACCATTTAATGTTGTGGAGAGACCCCTTAGGGGGCGTTTCCTTGCGGGTCACCACCTTGAGTTGGGGGGTGGGCGCTGCGCTGCAGTTCGTGGTTCTGGTGTGGGCACAGTCCCAAGCTGGTTTGACGCTTCAACACGGCGCATATTTGCAGGGCTTGGTCGCATTAGGCGTCATCGGTGGTGCGGTCATCGCCGCACTTCAATGCCAAATTTTTCGTGCCCGCAAACAAATGGTGTGGGCCGTGGTGTTGGCTTGTCTGATGCCTGCTCTGGCGCTGACGCAGAGCCTGTGGTTGGCCGTGCCCATGCTGTTGGTCGCGGGTTGGGCCGGCGGCATGTTGCTGGTGCCCATGAATGCCTTGTTGCAACACCGGGGTCACAAGATCATGCCTCCTGGGCGCTCGATCGCCGTGCAGGGTTTCAATGAAAATCTGAGTGTGTTGCTGATGCTGGGTTTGTACAGTTTGCTGCTGGCATGGGAATGGCCTCTGTTGACCATCATGCTTTGCTTGTCATTGCCCTTGTGGGTGGCCATCATGCCGTGGCGTCGCTAGGCGCGAAGCTGGATCAACGATCAGTCAAAAAACCCTTCAGGACCCTTCGGAACATGTTCTCCACTTCAACGGCGATGCTGGGCCACTCCCATTGACGAATGCTGGCCGCGGCGTTCAGGCGTGCCTCTTGCAAAGTGCATGTGTTTTGTGTGATGGCCAAGGCTCGCAATACAAAGCGTTGTGCATCTTCTCCAGGAACGAGCCAGCCATTGAGCTCGTCCTCAATGACTTCCTTGGCGGCGGCGCAGTCAAACGCCAACACTGGGGTGCCGCTGGCCAACGCTTCCAGAGTCACATTGCCGAATGTTTCGGTCAAGCTGGGAAACACAAACAGATCTGCACTGGCGTAAGTCACAGCCAGCTGCGCTTGCGAGGCCATGCCCATGAAGATGGCATCCGGGCAATCGGCCTGCAGTTTGGTCCGATAGGGGCCATCACCGCAAAAAACCAGTTTGACTGGGCGGTTGTTTTGTTTCAAGGCATAGTAGGTTTTGACTGTCAGATCCAGATTTTTTTCTGCCGCCAAACGCCCCACCGACAAGATGACCAGCGTCTTGTCATTGGCTTGCCATTGCTTGCGCAAGTCAGCGCTCCGTTTGTTTGGCCTGAAAAGCTGAGTATCTACACCACGTGACACCACTTGGAGGTTGTGAAACCCCAAGACCCTGAGCTGATCGTGCATGGCCTGGGTCGGCACCATGGTGCACAGGGTGCGGTTGTGAAATTTTCGCAAGTAAGCCACGATGGGTTTTTGCAACCAGCCCACGCCATAGTGCTTGCTGTAACTTTGGAAATTGGTTCTGAAGTCAGAGGTGACCGGCAAACGCAAGACCCTGGCCGCTTGCAGGGCCGACCAACCCAATGGCCCCTCGGTGGCGATGTGAACCAAGTCGGGCCTTTGCTGTGTCCAGGCCTGGACCAGTGATTTTTTGCTGGGAAAACCCAGTTTGAGTTGTGGGTAGCGCGGAATAGGCATGCCTTTGAGCAGCAACTCACTCCAGCCCTCCCGATGGCTTTCGGTTTCATGGCGGTCTTGTCGGGGCCGGATGAGCTGAATCGTGTGTTGGCGTTGGCTCAGTTCCTGGATCAAACGCGACAGGGTCAGTGCAACACCGTTGACCTCGGGTGGCCAGGTTTCGGTCACCACCGCAATGCGCAAGGGTGCGTTGGCGGGCACAAAATTTTCGACGCAATAGGGCGCGTTGTTGGGTTCAAGCATGTCCCTATCGTGAACGCTGGTTTTAACAGTTTGATGACAAAAGTAATGTCACTGTTTTTTCACATGAATTGATGATGATCTTCACACATTCAACTCATGGGGTTCTTGTGAAAGATTTCTTGAAAGCTTTGGAAGTGCAGCGCTGGGACGATCACCGTTATTACCACCATTGCCGCATCAACCAGTCCTTGCACTTGCTCAGTGCGATGGCTTTTGTGGTGGCTTATGGGATGTTGTGGATCGATCCGGCCATGGCCGCATTGCTGGCCTGGATGGTCTCCATGACCTCCAGGCAAGCCGGTCACTTTTTCTTTGAACCATTGGGCTATGACCACGTCAACGAAGCCACCAACGACTTCAAGGAAGAGATCAAGGTGGGCTACAACTTGCGGCGTAAGGTGGTGCTCTTGAGTGTCTGGGCCCTTTTGCCGTTGGCTATTTACATGAATCCTGGCTTCATGGGCTTGCTGCCTGTGCATGAAAACTGGTTTGAGTTTTTGCGGGCTGTGGGTTTTGCGTGGCTGTATTTGGGTGCGGCGGCTTTGCTGTTCCGCACGGTGCATTTGTTCTTTCTGCACGACGTCCAAACCGGACTGGTCTGGATGACCAAGATCATTACCGATCCGTTTCACGACATTTACCTCTACCACCGGGCGCCTTGGCAGTTGCTGCGGGGTGAGCGCTTCGCCGACAACACTTTCCACAGCGGTCGCTGATGGTTGAAAACCCCGGTTTACCTTGCCATGGTGAACCGGGGTTTGGTTTCAGCGAAACAGTGTTTCTTTCAGGATGCTGCGGCGGATGGATTTGTTGGTGATCTCGGGGGCATGCCACCACCAGCCATCGCGTTGCATGTCTTGAGCAGCCGTGACAAACTTTTGAAGCACTTTTTCAAAGTCGGCGTCGCTGTAGTTGAGGCTGAAGATCAAACGACCCGTTCCCACCCAACTGAGCGCCAATCCATGCAGCCTGAGGTAGTACTGCAGCATCCAGTTGTACCGGCTGGGCTGGGTGTAGAAGAGTGTCCAGACACTCGACATGTTGGCCGCTTGCAAGGGCAGCTCATGCGTTTGCATGGTCCTGTTGAATTGGGTGGCGCGGGCATTCCAGCGTTCGTCCAAGCCTTCGTAAATGGCCTTGATTTCGGGGGTTTCCAGTTGCTCAAGAAAGACCGACATCGCACCCATGACTGCAGGGTGTGCGTTGAAGGTGCCGCGTGCAAAGCAAATGTCGGCTGGACGTTTTTCATTGAAGCGACGCATCCATTCGCGCTTGCCACACACCACACCCACCGGAAAGCCGCCTCCCAGGGTTTTGCCATAGGTCACCAAATCGGCCTGCACGCCGAAGTAGGCTTGCGCACCGCCTGCAGCCAATCGGAAGCCCAAAAAAACCTCGTCAAATATCAATGCAATGCCGCGTTCTGTGCAGACTTGGCGCAAGGCCTTGAGCCAAGCGGTGTACGCCTCGCGGTCATAGGCGGCACGGCGGCTGCTGTCGACCAAGGTCGAGTCTCCCGGTGCGTTGGTATTCGTGTGCAGGGCTTGCAGCGGGTTGATCAGCACGCATGCGATGTCCTTGCGGGAGCGCAACACCTGCAAGCTGCGCTCGCTCATGTCGCTCAGGGTGTAGGTCTCGCGCGGCGGCATCGGGTTGCCCGGGCCGGGTTGTACATCCTCCCACCAACCATGGTATGCACCACAAAATCGCACGATGTTTTTTCGGCGCGTGTGGTAGCGGGCCAGGCGCACGGCCTGCATCACAGCTTCGGTGCCCGACATGTGAAACGACACCTCGTCCAAGCCCGAGATGGCCTTCAGGCGCTCTGCATTGCCAGCCACCACAGGGTGGTAAGAGCCCAAAACCGGTCCCAGGTCTTGGGTGCGTGCCATGCCCTCGGTCATGGTGCGTTTGTAAAAGTCAGCGCCAAAAACGTTCACGCCATAAGAACCTGTCAGATCATAAAAAACATGACCGTCCAAATCGGTGACGTACACGCCATGGGCCGATTGCAAGAACGAGCCAACCTTCAGGTGCTCGCGCACCACAGGGCTGAATTGGAAGGGCACGCGGTAGGCAGCGATGAATTGCATGTCAGAGATGTTCTCGCGTGCCGCCGCGGTGGCCTCGATGCTCAAGCGGTGGCGCGTTTGCAGCGTGTGGCCCAAGGCAAAAAATGCCTTGCGTCGTTGCGCTTGAACGTCTTCGGGAGCGCCGTCACAACCGAAGAATTCAGTCTCATCGAAGCCGTAACCGGGCAACCAGCGTGCCAGCCGTTTGGCCATGCGCGAATGCCCGGCCAGCGAGCGGTGTTTGGCCCGCGAGAGTTGTATGCGCCGATGCAGGCTTGGGGCCAATGCGGCCAGTACGCCCAAACTGATCCAAGTGGAGTTCACAGCAGTTTCCTTGTGTCAATGAAATTTCTTTTTATTCAAATTGAGTGACAACATGATGAAGATTCGCCGAATTTTTCATAAGTGGATGATGCAAGAAGACCTGAATTTTTTGCTCACCAACCGCATCCCACGCATCACCTTGACACGCTTCATGGGTTGGTGGAGCCAGATCCGACATCCTTGGGTGGTCAAGTCGTCCATGGCGGTTTGGCGTTTGTTCAGTGATCTGGACTTGAGCGAAGCCAAGCACACCCAATTTGACAGCTTGCATGCGTGCTTCACGCGTGAGCTCAAGCCTGGGGCCCGGGTGGTCAACCCGGATCCCGCGCTCATGACCTCGCCTTGTGATGCCATCGTGGGCGCGTGCGGCACGATCACGCAAGGCCAAGTTTTTCAAGCCAAAGGTTTTCCTTACCAGTTGCATACCTTGCTCGGCACTTCCGAGCGCTGTCAGCATTGGCCTGCCGCCCTGGAAGGGGGCACCTATGTCACTTTGCGCTTGACCAGCAGCATGTACCACCGCTTCCATGCGCCGCACGATGTGCAACTCCAGCATGTGACTTACATCTCGGGCGACACCTGGAATGTGAACCCGGTGGCTCTGGCGCGTGTACAAGAGCTGTTTTGCAAAAATGAACGGGCGGTCTTGCACATGCAAACGCAAGAGGGTTTGCCTTTCTTGATCGTGCCCGTGGCAGCTGTGTTGGTGGCCAGCATGCGCTTTCATGCGGTCGATGTCTTGCTCAATCTGCGCTACAAAGGCCCGAACGAAATGCCCTGTGATGCGGCCTATATCAAGGGCCAGGAAATGGGTTGGTTCGAGCATGGCTCGACCATTTTGGTCTTTGTACCTCAAGGTTTTGCCTTGGCCGATGGCATTGCGTCGGGCGTGCGAATTCAGATGGGGCAGGCCTTGCTAGAACGGCTTGGTTGATCAAACTCGGGCACGGTGGACCAAGACCGTGCTTTGTTGGCAAGGTCAATACTTCTCGGGCACGATCATGTCCGCAGGAACCGGGTGGCGGATGTAATCGGGGTTGCGAACTCGGCCCGGGAGCTCCACTTGTGGGTGAGCCACTTCGTGATATGGCACCTGTGCCAGCAAGTGGTCAATGCAATTGAGTCGGGCTTTTTTCTTGTCCACTGCCTGCACCACCCACCAAGGTGCTTCAGGTATGTGCGTGCGCTCGATCATGGTTTCCTTGGCGCGGGTGTAATCTTCCCAGCGGCGGCGGCTTTCCAAATCCATGGGGCTGAGTTTCCACTGCTTGAGCGGGTCGTGGATGCGGCCCAAAAATCGGGCGTGTTGCTCGTCATCGGTGATGGAGAACCAGTACTTCACCAGCTGAATGCCGCTGCGCACCAACATTTTTTCAAACTCAGGCACCGAGCGAAAGAACTCCTCGTATTCTTCGTCATTGCAAAACCCCATGACTTTTTCTACGCCTGCGCGGTTGTACCAGCTGCGGTCAAACAGCACAATTTCGCCTGCTGCGGGCAGGTGCGAGATGTAGCGCTGAAAGTACCACTGGGTTTTCTCACGATCGTTCGGCGCGGGCAGGGCGGCCACGCGGCACACGCGTGGGTTCAGGCGCTGGGTGATTCGCTTGATCACGCCGCCTTTGCCCGCTGCATCGCGGCCCTCAAAAAGGATGACCATGCGGTGGCCGGTTTTGACCACCCAGTCCTGCAGCATCACCAATTCGGACTGCAGCCGCAAGAGTTCACGGAAGTAATGGGTTCTTTCTCCCCAAGCGGATTCCTTGGAAGCACCTTCAACGCTCCAGCGGTCATCCAACTCCAACTCCAGTTCTTCATCCAGACTGTCAAGCAAGTCTTCGCGAAGTTGCCTTAATTGGATGTCGGTGATGGCGTTGGTGGTCATGACGTACAGACAGGATGAATCAGGGGAGCAATTTCCTCTTCTTTGATGAAAGCTTGATGACACGAATCAGCAGAGTCAAAACTGCCCATCTCCCGCATGAAGTTGAGTTCAAAGGCCATCATCAGGGTGTGCTCAAAAGGATGAGTTTCTAGGCGCTGATTTGCCGTATCGCTGCAAAACCGAGATGCCAACGCCGCTGAGCAGACCCGATGCCAAAGCGATGAGCAGGGGCCACAGAGGTGGCGGCTCAAATTGAAGAGGACCTGACAGCCAAGGCCAATGGATGGCCAAAGCCAGAAAAAAACCGGCCAAGCCGATCACCCCGTAGGCCACGGCATTGGGGGTGTTCAGGCTGCGCCAGAACTGCCCAGCGCCTGCACGATTGGACAGGATCAAGGCGGCATTGCCGGTGAGTAGTGTGATGAACAGCATGGCGCGGGTTTGGGCTTCGCTCAAAGGTGCCATGAACAGCGGGTTGGCCAGCGCAGGTGTCCACAGCGTTGTCCAGGACGCCCCGTTTGCCCCCGGCCAGAGTTGTGCCAGGTAGAAGGTCAAGCCCACAGCGCCCAACACGCACAGCCCTTGCCCCAAGGCCAGGCCGATGGCTTGCGGTCCAAACAGGGCGGCACGGGTATCGCGGGGTGGCTGCTGCATCACGTTCGCTGCTGCGGGCTCGTTCTCGAATGCGAGGGAGCAGGCCGGGTCAATCACCAGTTCCAGCAAGGCCACATGCAGAGGCAGCATCAGGGGTGGCCAGCCCATGAGCATGGGGACCAGGGCCATGCCTGCGATCGGGAAGTGGATGGCAAAGATGTATTGCATGGACTTTTGCAGGTTGCCGAAAATGCGCCGGCCCAAACGGATGCCCCGAACGATCGAGGCGAAGTTGTCGTCCACCAGCACCAGGTCAGCGGCTTCCCGAGCGACATCGGTGCCGCGTGCCCCCATGGCGATGCCCACGTGCGCGGCTTTGAGGGCCGGGGCGTCGTTGACACCATCGCCCGTCATGGCCACGACTTGGCCTTGGGTTTGCAGCGCTTGCACGATGCGCAGCTTCTGGTGCGGCGAGATGCGGGCGCAGACGGTGACCCGCCGCAGCCGCTCGCCCAAAGCCACGTCATCCAGGCCCTCCAGGGCTTCACCGGTCAGCGTGTCCCCCGCGGGCAGTCCGGCTTGCCTGGCGATTTCTTGGGCGGTGGCTGGGAAGTCACCGGTGATGACGATGACCTGAATGCCCGCCGTTTGGCAGTCGGCCACGGCTTGGGCAATTTCGGGGCGCAAGGGGTCGGTCAGCCCGATCAGGCCCAACCACGCAAAGTCAAAGTCGTGGGGGCTGTCGGGGTAACTGTGGCCATCGAATTGGCTGTGTGCCACTGCCAGAACCCGCAAGCCTTGAGCGGCCATGTCCGCCACGCAGCCCAGCCAATGCTGCCGCGCTGCCGGATTCAGGTGACACAGGTCCATGATGGCTTCGGGTGCGCCTTTGGCCGAAACCACCTGCGGATCGGCCGGGTCGAATGCCCAGACATGCGACATCGCTTTGAGGCTGGGGCTGAGGGCGTAGGTTTGCACCAACTGGCCTTTGCCGAATGCACGCTGCCCCCCGTTCAGATGGTGTTGGCCCATGGCGTGGAAGGCGGTTTCCATGGGGTCAAAGGGCGTGGGGGCACTGGCCAAAATGGCGTGTTCAATCAGCGGGTGGAAAGCCTCTGACAAGGGCGGTGCGCGATTCGGCGCAGCGCTGGCTTGGCCAGGTGCAGGTGTTGGCCAGAGCAGGGTGTTGAAAGGTTCTGCGCTGCCGACCGTTTTGGGGACGGCCAGTGCCGTCACCGTCATGCGGTTTTGCGTCAAGGTGCCGGTTTTGTCGGTGCACAGCACGCTGATGGCCCCCAGCGTTTCGATCGCGGTGATGTGCCGGGTCAGCACGCCTTCACGCGTCAGGCGACGCGCACCCATGGCCGGAAACAGCGTGAGGACCACGGAATACTCTTCGGGCAGGATGGCCATGGCCAGCGCGATGCCCGACAGCAGAGCCGGCACCCATTGACCGGTGCGCCAGCCCAGGGTGAGCACCATCACCACGCACAGCACGCCCACCAGACTGGCCAGCACCCGGACCAGTTTGGCGGTTTGTCGCTGCAAAGGTGTATCGGCTTCGCGTACCTGATTCAAGGCCAGCCCAATCTGACCGATCTGGCTGCGCATGCCGGTGGCTGTGACCACCAGTCGGCCGCTGCCGCGCACCACAAATGTGCCGCCGTGCACGCAGGAGGCTGTTGGCGGTTGGGAGGACAAGTCGCTGCCTGCCGGCAATGCCTGCACAGGGCTTTTGTCTACCGCGACCGATTCACCCGTCAACAGGGATTCGTCCATTTGCAGGTTGTTGGCCTGCAGCAGCCAGCCGTCTGCGGCGACCCGGTCGCCTTCGGAGAGCAGCAAACTGTCCCCTGCGACGACTTCGTTGGCCGGAATCTCTTGCATTTGCCCATCGCGCAGCACAGGCATGCGCTTGCGTGAGCTGGCGCAGGGCTTCGATGGCGGCCTCGGAGCGGCCTTCTTGGTAAAAGCTGAGCACCAGCACAGCCAGCACAAACACCGACAGCGTCAGTCCTTCTGCCAGATCACCCAGCAGCACGTACAGCAGCGCCGCGCTGACCAGCAAGGCGAACATGGGCTGGCGCAGCGTGTCGGCCAAGCGTCGCCACACGGTGCGACGTGTGCCCTGCGCCACTTCGTTGGGGCCATCTTCTGCCAGCCGTGTGCGGGCCTGGGCTGTTGTCAGCCCTTGGGCGGTGTTAAGGTGTTCGGGTGGGTGATCGGCTGCCATGGTCATCGGCCAGTTTGAGAGCGCCCACGCCTGCATGTATTGACCGTCGTCAAGGCAAGCCCATGGTGTCGCTCAATGCCTGCCCCAGCCTGATCAAGGAGATCCCATGAACCCCCAAATTCAGGAATTTTTGGACCGTATCCAGCAGCTGGAAACGGCCATTGAGCAAGAGGCCAAAAGCCGTCGCCAGCAGTGGCAGGCCGATTTTGAAGAGCACAAGGTGCGCTTTGAAAAAGAAGTGCTGGCCCAGCAAAAGCGCTTCAAAGAGGGTTTGCTCGGGTATGTGCTCACCGCCGATTGGCGGCATGTGCTGTGTGTGCCCTTCATTTACCCGGTGTTGCTGCCCATGCTGCTGTTCGATGCCTTCATCACGCTCTACCAATGGGTGTGTTTCCCCTTGTGCGGCATCCCCCGGGTCAAGCGCTCGGCGTATTTTGTGTACGACCGCACGCATCTGGCCTATCTGAACTGGCTGGAAAAAATCAACTGCGCGTACTGTTCTTATGGCAATGGCCTGATGGCTTACGGCCGTGAGGTGGTGGCCCTGACCGAAAAATACTGGTGCCCGATCAAGCATGCCCGCCGTAGGATGCAGGCGCATGCGCACTACCACGGCTTTGCCGATTACGGCGACGCCGAAAACTACCGCGCCGAATTGGCCCGTTTGCGTGAGGAACTCCGGCAGATGCGTGCCAGCGAGGCAGCACCCCCTGCCTGACCCCGAGGAATACCTTCGGCTTGTGTCACGTCATCGACACCCTGAGGACGCGCAGGTGAATAAAGTCAGGGCCATGAAAACATTTGCAAACTTGGCCGAATTGGCCGCTTGTATTGGCCAGGATGTGGCGGCGACCGAATGGGTGACCATCACCCAGCAACAGGTCAACCAGTTCGCCGAGGCCACGGGTGATCACCAGTGGATCCACGTCGACGTGGAAAGGGCCCAGCAAGGCCCCTTTGGTGCCCCCATCGCGCATGGCTTTTTGACCTTGTCCTTGTTGTCTCAGTTCTTTGACAAAACCATTCAGGTCACTGCCAAAAGCATGGGCGTCAATTACGGCCTGAACAAGGTCCGTTTCATGGCCCCGGTGCCGGTGGGCAGCCGTTTGCGGGCGCACCTGCATTTGCATTCGGCCACGCCCATCGAGGGCAATGGACTGCAGCTGCAGTGGAACGTGACGGTCGAGCGCGAGGGCAGCGACAAACCAGTGTGCGCTGCCGAGTCGCTGGTGCGCATTTACGCCTGAGCACTCGGGCTTGGCGCAGGGCTGGCCCCGGCAAAGCCATGTTGCCGCCAGGCTTCGAACACGGTCACAGCCACCGCATTGGACAGGTTCAGGCTGCGCTGGCCTTCGCGCATGGGCAGCTTGATGCGCTGTGCCGGTGCAAACTGTTCGCGCAGCTCGGTTGACAGGCCCCGCGTTTCCGAGCCAAAGACCAGCCAGTCGCCTGGTGCAAAAGCCACACCGTGGGCAGCGCGGCTGCCACGTGTGGTCAGGGCAAACATGCGTTCGGGGTTGGGTTTTTCCTGGGCCAGAAATGAGGCCCAGTCTGCATGGCGGCGCAAATCGGCGTACTCGTGGTAGTCCAGGCCTGCGCGGCGCATGTGTTTGTCGTCCATCGAAAAGCCCAGGGGCTCGATCAGGTGCAGCGTGCAGCCGGTATTGGCCGCGAGGCGGATGACGTTGCCGGTGTTCGGCGGGATTTCGGGCTCAACCAAGACGATATGGAACATGGCCGGTATTGTGCCTTGGCCTTCAGGATTCGCCCCCTGTTTCGGTGCGTGCCAGCACCAAGGCGCTGACCTGCGCCGCTCCCGCTGCGCGCAGCACCCCGGCTGCCATGTGCAGGGTGGCGCCACTGGTCATCACGTCGTCGATCAGCACCACCTTCTTGCCCCGTAACTGTGCGGCCCGCAAAGGCTCTACCGCAAAAGCGCCCACCAGATTGGCCAGCCGATCTGCCCGGGGCAAGGTGCGCTGCGAGGGTGTGTCGCGCGTGCGCAGCAGCATGCGGGCGTCGGCTTTGTGTGGGCTGAGTTGGCGGGCCAGCAGCCAAGATGGGTTGTAGCCGCGTTCGGCCAGGCGCTGGGCCGACAGCGGAATCGGCAGCACCCAGTCGGCTGCGTCCAGTGTGTCTTCGGCCAAGGGGGTGCTCAACATCAGGGTGGCCAAGGGTGCGGCCCAGCCGGGTTGCTGCTGAAACTTGAAGCGGGCGATCAGGTCCGACCAGGGCCAGGCATAGGCGGTGGCCGTCAGACACAGGGCCAGAGGAGCCGGTGTTTTCAGGCAAGCACCGCAGCGCTGTTCAGGGTGGGGCAAGGGCAGGGCGCAACTGGGGCAGCGGTGCTCGGGTTGGGCAAAGCGGCTGATGCAGGCCTCACACAACGGCGACTGGGGCCAGCTTTGGCAGATGGCGCAGCGGCTGGGCAGCCAAGCCCAAGCCAGGTCGGGGCGAGGCGACCAGAGCTTTGAGCCTATCCCTTGGAACCATTTGGGCCACATGAAATCAATATACTGCCGCCACCCCCTGACCACAAGGCGAACCTGTCGTTGGCCTGAAGCAGGGGACATCTTTCTCCTTGGCCATGTCTGCACCTGAACGCCCCCCCTCACTCGACCCTGTTGCTGCTGCCCGTTGGTTGGCGCATCCGGTGGGCCAGGCTTCGCCCTGGTTGCACGAAGAAGTGGCCTCCCGCATGCAGGAGCGGCTGGATTTCATCAAGCTGCAGCCCGAGCGCTGGGTCCATTGGGAGCCATTGCGAGGCGGCTTGTTGGCGCAGCGGGCTTTGCAAAAGCGCTATCCAAAAGCCCAGACCTGGCTCTGCAGCGAGCGGGAGGGGGTGGCCCTGGCTGCGCAAAAGGCGGTTCAGGGGCGTTGGTGGCAGGCCGAGCGTTGGTGGGGACCCCGCGTCGAGCGGGGCTTGCCGCCGCACGGTCAGGCCCAGATGGTGTGGGCCAACATGCTGCTGCACACGTGTGCGCAACCTCAACAAATGCTGAAAAACTGGCACAACACCTTGGCTGTGGACGGTTTTTTGATGTTTTCGTGTTTGGGACCCGACAGCCTGCGGGAGTTGCGCGATGCCTATGCTCGGCAGGGCTGGCCCGAGCCCGCCCACGAGTTCACCGACATGCACGATTGGGGGGACATGCTGGTCGAGGCGGGGTTTGCCGAGCCGGTCATGGACATGGAGCGCATCACACTGACCTATGAGTCACCGCAGCGCATGCTCGACGACTTGCGGGCTTGGGGGCGCAATCTGAACGTCAATCGCTTTGCGGGTTTGCGGGGGCGCCTCTGGCGAGCACAGCTCGATCAGGCCTTGCTGTCACTGGCTCGGCCTGAGGCGGGTGGGCGTTTGTCGCTCAATTTCGAGATTGTGTATGGCCATGCGCTCAAACCCCGGCCACGCGCTGCCGTGAGTGCCCAAACGGAAATCGGTCTGGATCAGATGCGCCAAATGCTGCGCAGCGGCAAACCCATATCCGACAAAGTTTGAGTTGAATCAAAACCCCCGTTTATCTCGGGTAAAATCCGTCGGGTTTTAGCCAGAATGCTTGCCTCAAGAGTGTTAGGTTATTGAAAGTTGACGCGTGTCAAATCCAGCTTACCAGTTTGCACAAGAGTCCGGACCGGCCATTCAGTGGCAGTTGCGACGCAATTGTTCGGTAACACCTGCCCAGTTGGGTTGGCTTTACCTGTCTTTGTGTGTCGTGTCCTTGGGCATCGGTGTGTTCTTCTGGGTGCAAGGGGCCACTTTGGTTCTTGCGTTCGCAGGACTGGAAATTGCGTTGGTCGGTTTGGCCTTTTTGGCCTATGCCCGGCATGCGACCGATGGCGAGTGGATTTCACTGCAGGGCACCAGCCTGGTGGTGGAAAAAGAATCAGCCGGGCGCCGCGAGCGTGCAGAGTTTTCGCGTCAGTGGGTGAGGGTTGAGCCCAAATCCGGCGATCACAGCCTGATCGAGTTGTCAGGCCAGGGTCGTTCGATCGAGGTGGGGCGCTTTGTGCGACCCGAGTTGCGCCAAGTTTTGGCGCGAGAAATCAGAAGGGCATTGCGTTCAGCGTGATGTCCGGTGATGAACAGGGCCTGGCCTGGTTTGTCAATGGTGTGAGTTCAACAGAGTCTTGGAAGTTAGTGAGAACCATGAAGAATATTTCCAACCAATTGGCTTCGCTGCTGTCGCGCGCGGGCATTTTTGCAGGCGCTTGGGTGGCTACCGCTGCACTTGCTGTCAATGACTTGCCAGGCGGCCCTGCTGTCAACCAACTCAATTTGCATCCGCCGGTCACCAAAATTGCCGAAGAGCAGCAATGGCTGCATTGGTTCATGTTGATCATCTGCACCGTGATCTTCATTGCCGTGTTTGCGGTCATGTTCTATTCCATCTGGAAGCACCGCAAGTCGGTGGGCCACAAACCTGCCACCTTCACCGAGTCCATCACGGTCGAAGTGATCTGGACGGCTGTGCCTTTCCTGATCGTGATCCTGATGGCCTTGCCGGCCACCAAAGTGCTGGTAGCCCAAAAAGACACCACCAACGCCGATCTGACGGTCAAAGTCACTGGCTACCAGTGGAAATGGGGCTATGACTACATCAAGGGCCAGGGCGAAGGTCTGAGCTACATCTCCACACTCGATTCGTCGCAGCGTGCCATGTCCGACGCTGGTAAGCCGCAAGGCGACAACTACCTGCTCAAGGTTGACAACCCACTGGTGGTGCCTGTCGGTCAGAAAGTGCGCGTGATCACCACCGCCAACGATGTGATCCACGCATTTGCAGTGCCGGCCTTCGGTATCAAACAAGATGCGATCCCTGGCTTCGTGCGCGACACTTGGTTCCGCGCCGAAAAAACAGGTGATTTCTATGGACAGTGCCAAGAGCTGTGCGGCAAAGAGCACGCCTACATGCCGATCCACGTGAAGGTCTTGTCGGCTGCTGACTACGCTGCCTGGGTCGACACCGAGAAGAAAAAGCAAGCGGCCAAAGCCGATGACCCAGCCAAAGTCTGGGCGCTGGACGACCTCTCCAAGCGCGGTGAAAAGGTTTATGCGGCCAACTGCGCGGCCTGCCACCAGGCCAACGGCAAAGGTGCGGGTGCCATCAAGGCTGTGGACGGCTCTGCGGTCGTGCTCGATGCCGACAAGTCCAAGCAAATCGCGGTGATGCTGAACGGTCAAAACAACGGCGCCATGCCCGCATGGAAACAGCTGTCGGACACCGAAATCGCCGCTGTGATCACTTACACCAAGAACAACTGGTCCAACAAGACCGGGCAAATCGTGCAGCCGGCTGAAGTTCTGGCCGCTCGCAAATAAGCCGTACCGTATCCCAATCAAAGGAAATCAAGATGAGTGCCGTTCTAGACCATCACGATCACGCCCATGACGACCACGGTCACGCGCCTGCGGGCTGGCGTCGCTGGGTGTATGCCACCAACCACAAAGACATTGGTACCTTGTACCTGTTGTTCAGCTTTGCCATGCTCATGGTCGGCGGCGTCTTGGCGCTGGGTATCCGCGCCGAGTTGTTCCAGCCTGGCTTGCAAATCGTGAACCCTGAGTTGTTCAACCAGTTCACCACCATGCACGGCATCATCATGGTGTTCGGTGCCATCATGCCGGCCTTTGTGGGCTTTGCGAACTGGATGCTGCCGCTGCAAATCGGCGCGTCCGACATGGCCTTTGCCCGCATGAACAACTTCAGCTTCTGGCTGATGATTCCGGCCGCCTTGATGTTGGTGGGCTCATTCTTCATGCCTGGCGGCGCACCCGCAGCCGGCTGGACTTTGTACGCGCCTTTGACCCTGCAAATGGGGCCATCGATGGACGCGGGTATTTTTGCCATGCACATCCTGGGCGCTTCGTCCATCATGGGCTCGATCAACATCATCGTCACCATTCTCAACATGCGCGCTCCTGGCATGACTTTGATGAAGATGCCCATGTTCGCTTGGACATGGTTGATCACCGCTTACTTGCTGATTGCTGTGATGCCTGTGTTGGCTGGCGCGATCACCATGACCCTGACCGACCGCCACTTTGGCACCAGTTTCTTCAACCCCGCTGGTGGTGGTGACCCGGTCATGTACCAGCACATCTTCTGGTTCTTCGGTCACCCCGAGGTGTACATCATGATCTTGCCGGCCTTCGGCATCATCAGCCAGATCGTGCCTGCATTCGCTCGCAAGAAACTGTTCGGCTACGCCTCCATGGTCTACGCCACATCGTCGATCGCCATTTTGTCGTTCATCGTGTGGGCTCACCACATGTTCACCACCGGCATGCCAGTGACGGGTCAGTTGTTCTTCATGTACGCCACGATGCTGATCGCCGTGCCCACGGCAGTCAAGATCTTCAACTGGATCGCGACCATGTGGCGTGGCTCCATGACCTTTGAAACCCCGATGCTGTTTGCGGTGGGCTTCATTTTCGTGTTCACCATGGGCGGTTTCACCGGCCTGATTTTGGCCATGGCGCCGATCGACATCCAGTTGCAAGACACTTATTACGTGGTGGCCCACTTCCACTATGTGCTGGTGGCGGGTTCGCTGTTTGCGCTGTTCGCCGGTGTTTACTACTGGATTCCCAAGTGGACGGGCGTGATGTACCACGAGACACGCGGCAAGATCCATTTCTGGTGGTCACTGATCTCCTTCAACGTCACGTTCTTTCCGATGCACTTCTTGGGCTTGGCCGGTATGCCCCGTCGTTATGCCGACTACCCCATGCAGTTCACCGACTTCAACATGATCGCCTCGGTGGGTGCCTTCTTCTTTGGCTTTGCACAGGTTTACTTCTTCCTGTTCATCGTTTTGCCTGCCATGATGGGCAAGGGCGAAAAAGCACCGCAAAAGCCTTGGGAAGCTGCGGAAGGTTTGGAGTGGGAAGTGCCATCGCCTGCACCTTTTCACACCTTTGAGAACCCTCCGAAGCTGGATGCCACCGCGACCCGCGTGATCGGTTGATGCCCATGGCCCTGACCCCTGAACAAAGAAAAAGCAATGTCCGCCTGGGCCTGATCCTGGCCTCGGTGGCACTGACGGTGCTGTTGGGATTCGTGGCCAAGTTGCTGTTGTTGAATTCTTGAAAGACCCTCAATGAACCTGCGTGGTGAAAATCTGAAGATGGTGGGCAAGCTGGCGGTGGTGACCGCGGGCATGTTCTGCTTCGGTTACGCGCTGGTCCCCATTTACAAGGCCATTTGCGAAATCACAGGCATCAACATCTTGTCGATATCCGAGACCCAGGTCCCGGGCAACGCCAAGGCGGGCAAAGCCGCTGAGGTGTTGCGCAACAGCCAGGTCGATACCAGCAGAACCATCACCGTCGAGTTCGACGCCAATGTGCGCGGCCCCTGGGAGTTCAAGCCGGAAAAACGTTCCATGCAGGTTCACCCTGGCGAACTCAGCACCGTGATGTACGAGTTCCAGAATGTGCAAAACCGCCGCATGGCCGCTCAGGCCATTCCCAGCTATGCACCGCGCAACGCGGCCAACCACTTCAACAAGCTCGAGTGTTTCTGTTTCAACCAGTACACCCTGGAGCCCGGCGAGAAAAAATCCTGGCCCGTCGCCTTTGTGATCGACCCCAAGTTGTCCAAAGACGTGACCACCATCACGCTGTCCTACACCTTCTTTGAGGTGGGCGGCAAAACGCCGGCGGCTCCGACAGCGCCATTGGCCGCTGCCGTTCAGCCCTTGCCCCTCAAGACAGGTCTGGGATCATGAGCCAGCCAGAGGTGCCCGTGTCCAAAACGCCCTGGTTGCGCACCATTCAGGCCGTTCTTTGGTCCTTTGTCGGTCTTCGCAAGAATTCCGAGTACCAGCAAGACATTGAAAAGCTCAACCCGTTCCACATCATCGGTGTGGCCATTGGTGCGGCATTGTTGTTTGTTCTGGGGCTGATTGCCCTGGTCAATTGGGTTGTGGTTCAGCCCACCGGCCTTTAACCGCCAAAGATAAGATTTCGATAGAAGAGAGAGCAGGAGTTCCCATGAGTTCAGCAGCACACGGCAGCACGCCTTATTACTACGTACCGCACGAGTCACGTCACCCTGTGATGTCGGCCATTGGCTTGTTTTTCGTCATCCTGGGCGCAGGCCAGTGGATCAACGGCGCTGAATGGGGCATGTATTGCCTGTTCTTCGGCCTGGCTTGGTGGTTGATCGTCCTGTACCAGTGGTTCTCTGAGGCCGTGCACGAAAGTGAAACCGGCATGTACGGCCGCAAAATCGATCTGTCCTACCGCTGGAGCATGACCTGGTTCATCTTCTCGGAAGTGATGTTCTTTGGCGCTTTCTTCACCGCACTGTGGTGGGCCCGTTCGCATTCGATTCCTGCGCTCGGCAGCCTGGAAAACGCATTGCTTTGGCCTGACTTCAAAGCCGCTTGGCCCAGCGTGGTGGCCGGTGCGACCACTTCGCCAGCCGGTTTTGTCGAGCCCTTCCAAACCATGGGCCCCTTCTGGTTGCCGACCATCAACACCGCTTTGCTTTTGACTTCGGGCGTGACGCTGACCATTGCTCACCATGCTCTGCAAGTGGGCAATCGCAGCAAAACCATCATGTTCATGTGGATGACAGTGATTTTGGGCTTGGTTTTCTTGTTCGTTCAAGGTTATGAATACGCCCATGCTTGGGGTGACCTGAACCTCAAGTTGTCATCCGGCATTTATGGCTCCACCTTCTACATGTTGACCGGCTTTCACGGTTTCCACGTGTTCGTGGGCATGTTGATGCTCTTGTTCATCACCTTGCGCTTGCAAAAAGGCCACTTCACCAAAGACCGTCACTTCGGCTTTGAAGGCGCGGCCTGGTACTGGCACTTTGTGGACGTGGTGTGGCTGGGCCTGTACATCCTGGTGTATTGGATGTAAGCCTGCCACCGGCCAACAAAAAAGCGCCTCAGGGCGCTTTTTTGTTGGGGGAAATCGGGTGCCCAGCGCTGGATCAGATCCCCTGCGCGGTCTGCCAAATGCAGAAAAAATCAGGCCCCGGGCGGAATGCCTGTTGGCTGGATCCAGCCCATCTTCCAGGACAACAGCACGCAAAGGAAGAGGACAATGGACAAACCGACACGGAAAGCCAGCGCGGTGGCCATCGTGCCTTTTTTGGGCGCTTGGCCCTCCACGGGCGGGGCGCTGCCCCGCATCATGTACATCAGGGCCGAGCCCAGACTGAGCAATATGGCGACAAACGCGATGGCGACAAGAATTTTCATACGCACATTATCCAATGACTGACAAATCCCTTCACTGGAAAAGATGGCTGGTCCTGGCGGTGGCTGCCTTGGGTGTCGCCAGCACGATTTCGCTGGGCCTCTGGCAGCTCGGCCGTGCCAGCGAGAAAACCGCTTTGCAGGACGCGCGAACGCAGCAGGCGGCCAAAGCGACGCTGGATGGCCGAAGCCTGAGTGGTGGGTCTGAAAACGTGGCACAACGCCTCGATTTGATTCACCGCCGCATGGCCTTGACCGGACGTTGGCTGCCTGCCTACACGGTGTACCTGGACAACCGGCAGATGAACGCCAAGCCAGGTTTTTTTGTGCTCACGCCGTTGCAGATCGACGGATCGGGTGATGTCTTGTTGGTGCAGCGCGGCTGGGCGCAGCGCTCGTTCACTGACCGCACCGCATTGCCCCCTGTGCAAACACCAGAGGGCGCCGTTCAAGTGCAAGGGCATTTGGCCCCATGGCCATCAAGGCTCTATGACTTTGGCGGTGCCGAGACAGGCCCGATACGGCAAAATCTCGACCTGACTGCTTACCGGCAAGAAACGGGTTTGAAGGTGCTTGAAGTCACCTTGCTGCAGTCGGGCGGGCCCTCCGAAGGTCTGCTGCGCGAATGGCCCGTGGTGGCCAGTGGGGTTGAAAAACACCACGGTTACGCATTTCAATGGTTTGGCCTGAGTGGTCTGATCGCATTACTTTATGTCTGGTTCCAAATTGTCCAACCCCGCCGCCAAAAACGATCTGCCTGACAGCCCCCTGGCCATGACGGTGCACGACATGCCCAGCCCGGGCGCCTTGGTGCAAGCCGATGCCCAGCGCACGCGAATGGGCCGCTGGAAAATGATCGCCATGCTGTTGGTGTGCGCCTCTCCAGTCATTGCCTCTTATTTCACCTACTACGTGCTTCGCCCAGAAGGCCGTCGTGTGTATGGCGAGTTGATCCAGCCGCAAAAAGACATGCCGCAGATCAGCGCCCAAAACCTGCAAGGTGAGCCGGTGACGCTGGCCAGCCTCAAAGGCCAGTGGTTGCTGGTGACAGTGGCGTCGGGCGATTGCGACGAGCGCTGCCAGCAAAACTTGTATTTCCAGCGGCAGTTGCGTGAAATTTTGGGCCGTGAAAAGGACCGACTTGACCGTGTTTGGTTGGTTATTGACGACGCCCCTGTTGCCCCCGGCCTCTTGCCCGCTTTGAACATGGCGCACGTGCTGCGCCTGGATGCGGCCACGGTGCAAAGCTGGATTAGCCCGGCCCAGGGCCAGAAGTTGCAGGACCATCTGTACGTGGTCGATCCGATGGGCAACTTCATGATGCGTTTCCCGGCCAACATGGACGTGCCCGGTGCCTCCAAAGCCAAGCGCGATCTGGATCGTTTGCTCAAGGCGTCTTCGTCTTGGGACCAGGCGGGACGCTGAAGCATGACCGAAGTGGACCTGTACAACCTCGAACCCATTTTGGAGTTGATGGCCGTTGGCTTGGCCGTGGCTTGTTTGCCATTGGGCTGGTGGCTGTGGCGGCAGCGCAGCGCCTCGCCATCGGGGCGGCTCAAGGCCCTGACCCTGATCACGCTGTTTCTGACCTTTGATCTGGTGCTGTTCGGGGCCTTCACCCGCCTGACCGACTCTGGCCTGGGATGCCCGGATTGGCCGGGGTGCTATGGCAGCGCCACGCCGATCGGGGCCAAGGTCGAAATCACGGCGGCCCAAACGGCCATGCCCAGCGGACCGGTCACGCACAGCAAGGCCTGGATCGAGATGGTGCACCGCTATCTGGCCACTGGGGTGGGTGTTCTGATCCTGACGTTGGCCGCCATGACCTGGTGGCTGCGCCGTCAAAGCCGGGAGGTCAGTCCCTGGTTGCCCACTGTGACCTTGCTTTGGGTCTGCATGCAAGGGGCGTTCGGCGCCCTCACGGTGACCATGAAGCTCTTTCCGGCCATCGTCACCTTGCACCTGATGGGCGGCATCGGCTTGTTGGTTTTGTTGATGGCGCAAGCCGTGCGCTATGACGGCGCAGGCGCACAACCCTTGCCATCGCCCTTGCGCTGGGCTTTGTGGGCCGGCTTTGTTTTGCTGGGGATTCAAATTGCCTTGGGTGGCTGGGTCAGCACCAATTACGCCGTATTGGCGTGCCCCGATTTCCCCACCTGTCATGGCCAGTGGGTGCCCGAGATGAATTGGCAAGGCTTTGGCCTCTGGCGAGAGCTGGGGTACACCCCAAGCGGTGAGCTCTTGCCATTTTCGGCGTTGGCGTCGATCCATTTTGTGCACCGCTCGGCCGCTTGGCTGGTCTTGGCGGTGCTGCTGTGGGTGGGCTGGCGTTTGCGGGTACAGCCTGGCTTGGCTGTGGCTGGGCGTTGGTTGCTGGGTCTGTGTGCCTTGCAGTTCGCCACCGGCTTGAGCAATGTGGTGCTGGGCTGGCCCTTGCTGGCCGCTGTCATGCACACCGGGGGGGCTGCTGCCATGGCCTTGACCCTGACCTGGGCCTTGAGTGTCAGCCGGGCTGATAATTCAGGGCCTTCTCTTCTTTCCAAAAAGCTAGCCGAATGACCGTCGCCACTGCCCGTTTGCCTCTGACTGCCTGGCAACAGTATCACGCGCTGACCAAACCGCGTGTGGTTCAGTTGATCGTTTTTTGTGCCCTGATCGGCATGGTGCTGGCTGTGCCCGGCGTGCCCAGCGTGGCCGAGCTGAAACTGGGTCTGTGGGCCTGCATCGGCATCTGGTTGGTGGCGGGCGCGGCTGCGGCCTTCAACTGCCTGGTTGAAAAAACCATCGACGCCAAAATGAAGCGCACCGCCTGGCGACCCACCGCCAAGGGTGAACTCAGTGACCAGCAGGCCTTGCTGTTTTCGGGCGTGCTTTGCGCCTTGGGCTCGGCCGTGTTGTACGTGCTGGTCAACCCACTCACCATGTGGCTCACCTTTGCCACCTTTGTGGGCTACGCCATCATCTACACCGTCATCTTGAAACCGCTCACACCACAGAACATTGTGATTGGCGGGGCCAGCGGTGCCATGCCGCCTGTGCTGGGCTGGGCGGCCATGACCGGGCAGGTCGGACCGGAAGCCTTGATCCTGTTCCTGATCATTTTTCTGTGGACGCCGCCGCACTTCTGGGCGCTGGCGCTCTACCGCGTCGAGGACTACCGCAAATCGGGCCTGCCCATGCTGCCTGTGACGCACGGCAACGAGTTCACGCGGCTGCAAATCCTGCTGTACACCATCGTGCTCATGGCGTCCTGCTTGATGCCCTTTGTCTACGGCATGAGCTCCTGGCTTTACTTGGCCGCTGCGGTGGTGCTGAGCATCGGCTTCATTGGCTATGCGGTGGCCCTGTACCGCGCTTACTCTGACGAGTTGGCCCGCAAGACTTTCCGTTTTTCCTTGATCCACTTGAGCGCTTTGTTTGCCGCCTTGCTGCTGGACCATTACATTTTTTAAGGCTAGACCATGACGCGCAGAGTTTTTGCAAAAGCCGCTTGGCTGCTGGCTGTGTCCGTTGCCGTGGGGTCTTTGGCCGGTTGTGGTCAAGACAAACCCGCTTTTCGGGGGGTGGACATCACCGGGGCCGATTACGCCCAAGGCTTTGAGCTGCGTGACCAAAACGGCCAAGTGCGCACGCTCCAAGATTTTGCGGGCAAGGCGGTGGTGGTCTTTTTTGGCTACACCCAATGCCCCGATGTGTGTCCTACCGCTTTGCAGGAAATGGCCCAAGCCAAGCAGTTACTGGGTCCCGACGCTGACAAGCTGCAAGGCGTCTTCATCACCGTTGATCCGGAACGCGATACCCCAGAGTTGCTCAAGGCTTACATGGCCAACTTTGGTCCGGACTTTGTGGGCTTGCATCCCACGCCTGAGCAACTGCCCAAAGTGACCAAAGACTTCAAGATCTATTTCAAAAAGGTCGAGGGCAAAACCCCCACGAGTTACACCATGGACCACTCTGCGGGCAGTTTCACCTTTGACCCCCAAGGCCGCATCCGCTTGTACAACCGCCACGCCAGTGGAGCCGAGGCGCTGGCCACCGATGTGAAGATTTTGCTCAGCGGCAAGTGATTCCGGGCTCCAAGGCCCAAAGCTGAACACGCCGCTTCGGGGGCCGATTCAGGGCTTCAATTCAACTCGATTTTCTGGCTGCGGATGATGTCGCCCAGCGCTTTCGTGTCGGACGCAATCCGGTTGCGCAAACCTTCAGGCGATGAGCCCACGACTTGCCAGCCTTGCTGGAACAAACGCGCACGCATTTCCGGCTCACGCACGATCTCGCTGACCAAGGCCGACAGTTGGCTGGCCACTGCCGCAGGCATCGAGGCCGGTGCGGCCAACGCATTCCAGATTTCCAGCTGGTAGTCCTTCACCCCGATCTCCGACAGGCTGGGCACCTCGGCGGCCACGGGGCTGCGCCCGGTGCTCGATGCGCCAATGGCACGCAGTTTGCCGCCACGCACTTGCGCCGCCGACAGTGCGGGTGGCAGCAAGGCCAGTTGCACCTGGCCACCGAGCATGGCGGTGATGATCTGCGGGTTACCGGGATAGGGCACATGCACGGGCGCAATGCCGGCTTTGGTCTTGAGCAGCTCCATGCCCAGGTGCGCCACGGTGCCGACACCGGGTGAGGCGTAGCTGAGTTTGTCTCCCGCTTTTTGGGCTTGGCTCAGCCACTCGGCTGCGGTTTGGCCAGGCGCCACTCCGGGTCCTGACGCGGGCACAGTCAGGACCAAAGGCGCTTTGCCGATCAGGCTGATGGGTGCGAGGTCTTTGAGTGGGTCATAAGGCACCTTGGGGTTCAGGATGCGGGCAATGGTCATGTTGCCATTGATCATCAGGCCCAAGGTGTGGCCGTCGGTGGACTTGGCCACGAAGTCGGCGGCGATGTTGCCGCCTGCGCCCACTTTGTTCTCGACGATCACGTTGTGGCCCAAGACTTTGGCCAGCGGTTCAGCCAAAGCCCGGGCTGTCAGATCGGGGCTGGAGCCGGCCGGGAAACCCACCACCAAGCGCACAGTTTGCGTGGGCCATGCTTTGGCGGCGTTGGCCGAAGGATTGGCCCAAGACGGCGTCAGACCCCAAGCCACAGCAGCAGCGAGGGCTTGGGCCAAATGGCGGCGAGAAAAACCAGCGGGAGAGCGAGCAGTCATGGTGGTGTCCTAAAAATCACAGCCCAGACTTTAGCGCACTGCCGGCGAAAAAATACCCGGGCGATGCCGGGTATCCGAATCAAAGGCGGCCCACAAGGCCTGTGGTCAAGCAAACTCGACCAGCGCCTTTTTCATCTTCTTCATGGCCGCGACTTCGATCTGGCGGATGCGCTCGGCGCTCACGCCGTACTCGTCGGCCAGGTCGTGCAGCGTCATGCCGCCCGAGCCGTTGTCATTCACTTTGAGCCAGCGCTCTTCCACGATGCGGCGGCTGCGCTCGTCGAGCACATTCAGCGCAGTGGCGAGTCCATCGCTGGCCAGCACGTCGCGCTGGTGCGCTTCGATCATGGCGGTGGGCTCGTGGTTCACATCGGCCAAGTAAGCGATGGGGCCAAAGGCCTGTTCGCCATCGTCTGAGGGGGCCGGATCCAGCAGCACATCGCCGCCAGACATGCGCATTTCCATCTCACGCACTTCCTCGCGCTTGACGTTCAGGCTGTTCGCCATCGCATCCACTTGGTCGGGCGTCAGGGTATCGCGGTGCGTGCCTTCGTCGGCATCGGACTTGTAGCCTTGCTTCATTGAGCGCAGGTTGAAAAACAATTTGCGCTGGGCTTTGGTGGTGGCCAACTTGACCATGCGCCAGTTTTTCAGGATGTACTCGTGGATTTCGGCCTTGATCCAATGCAGCGCGTAGCTCACCAGACGCACGCCCTGGTCGGGGTCAAAGCGTTTGACCGCTTTCATCAGGCCCACATTGCCTTCCTGGATCAGGTCGCCGTGGGGCAGGCCGTAGCCCAGGTACTGGCGCGACACCGATACCACCAGTCGCAAGTGCGAGAGCACCAGCTTGCGGGCGGCTTCGAGGTCGTCGTTGGCCTTGAGCTGGCGGGCGGCCTCTTGCTCTTCCTCCAGGGTGAGCAGGGGCATGCGGTTGACCGCAGAAATGTAGGCGTCCAAGTGGCCGAGCGAGGGCACGACCGCCCAGGGGTTGCTCAGCGCGATGGCTGTGGCGGGCGAACCAGTTTGAATGTTCATACCAGAACTCCTTTCAGAATACCCCAATATTAGCACTCTCTGGTCAAGAGTGCTAAAGGGTGGCGTCCCAGGGCCTAGGGTCCTCGGGTTTTCCCTGATTTTGTGGGGGGCTGCCGGGCGCGTCTGTGCGCTGGTCAACGGCGCAGGCTGGGCTGTTCAGCTCAGCAGGGCCTGGGCAAACTCGCGGGCGTTGAAGGTTTCCAGGTCTTCCAGCTTCTCGCCCACGCCAATGAAGTACACGGGAATGGGCTTTTCGCGGGCGATGGCGCACAGCACCCCGCCCTTGGCGGTGCCGTCCAGCTTGGTCACGATCAGGCCGGTGAGGCCCAGGGTGTCGTCAAAGGCCTTGACCTGGGCCAGGGCGTTTTGGCCGGTGTTGCCATCGATCACCAGCAGCACCTCGTGCGGTGCGGTGCCGTCGGCCTTTTGCACCACCCGTTTGATTTTTTTCAGCTCTTCCATCAGATGCAGCTGGGTGGGCAGGCGTCCGGCCGTGTCCACCAGCACCACATCTCGGCCCCGCGCGCGGCCTGCGCTCACGGCGTCAAAGCTCACGGCGGCCGGGTCGCCGCCTTGCTGGCTGATGATCTCGACCGTGTTGCGGTCGGCCCAAACGGCGAGCTGCTCTTTGGCCGCGGCGCGGAAGGTGTCGGCCGCGGCCAGCAGCACGCTCAGGCCCTCGTCCGCCAGGTGCTTGGTCAGTTTGCCAATGGAGGTGGTTTTGCCCGCCCCGTTGACGCCGGCCACCATGATCACGGTGGGGTGGTGGTCGCCAATGGCCAGAGGCTTTTGCAAGGGTTGCAGCAGCTCGGTGATGGCATCGGCCAACAAGGTTTTGACTTGCGATGGCTCGGTGGCCTTGGCTTCTTTCACCCGCCGTTTGAGGTCTTGCAGCAAATGCTCGGTCGCTTTCACGCCGGTATCGGCCATCAGCAAGGCGGTTTCCAGCTCTTCATAGAGTTCGTCATCGATGCGCGTGCCGGTGAAGACGGTGGTGATGCTGGCGCCCGTTTTGCGCAGGCCGGCCTTCAGGCGGTCGAGCCAGCCCTGGCGGGCGGTGGGGGCGTCAGGGGTTGCTGCTGTCGGACTGGGTGGGGGCGCTAAGGGGGTGTTGGCAGGCGCTGTTGGCTTGCCGGCCAGGGGTGCTGAAACAGGGGGTGGAGCAGCGTGTGGTGCAAGCGCTGGAGCCGATGGGACCTCGGCAGGTGGGGATTTTTTTTTGAAGAAACTGAACATGGCGTGGATTTCAAGGATCATGCATTCTATGAAACCGAACTTTCTCTTGGGACTTTCCTGGGCAGCAGCCCTGCTGGCCAGCAGCTTCAGCGCCACGGGGCAGGCCCCGCAAGGCCAGGGCAGCGCCCAACCCACTGGCCAGACCCCAGCGGTCAGCGTGGCCCAGGTGCAGACCTTCACCTTGGCCAATGGCATGAGCTTGTGGGTCAAGCCCGATCGCCGCGCCCCCACCGCGGTGCACATGGTGTGGCTGCGCGTGGGCTCCATGGACGAGGTGGACGGCACCAGCGGCGTGGCCCACGTGCTCGAGCACATGTTGTTCAAAGGCACGCCCACCTTGGCTGTGGGTGAGTTTTCAAGGCGCGTGGCCGCTTTGGGCGGGCGCGAAAACGCCTTCACCGCCAAGGATTACACCGGCTATTACCAGCAAATCCCATCGAATCAACTCGAAGCCGTGATGCGTCTGGAGTCGGACCGCTTTGCCAACAACCAGTGGCCCGATGCCGAATTCGCCAAAGAGCTGGAGGTGGTGAAAGAAGAGCGCCGCCTGCGCACCGACGACAACCCCCGGGCCCAGTTGCACGAAATGCTCTCGGCCACGGCCTTGTCGGCCTCGCCTTACCGCCGCCCCATTGTCGGCTGGATGAGCGACTTGGAGGCCATGACGGCGCAAGACGCCCGCGATTTTTACCGCAAGTGGTACACCCCGGCCAACGCGGTGGTGGTGGTGGCGGGCGATGTGGACCCGCTGCAAGTCAAGGCGCTGGCCGAGACGTATTACGGCACCATCCCGAGCAGGGCAGTGCCTGAGCGCAAGCCCCGGGAAGAGCCTGCGCAGCAAGGTCTGCGCCGTTTCGAATTCAAAGCCCCGGCCGAGCAGTCGTATGTGGCACTGGCCTTCAAGGTACCGCGCCTGGCCAGCCTGGCGGTCTCGCCCGAACACGACGATGCCCTGGCCTTGACGGTGCTGGCCGCCGTGCTCGATGGTTACAGTGGCGCCCGACTGGACCGTGCGCTGACCCAAGGCGACAACCGCTTGGCCGACAGCGTGGGGGCCTACAACGGCCTCATGGGCCGGGGCCCGCAGTTCTTTTATCTGGAAGGTGTGCCGGCCAAGGGCCAAAGCCCCGAGGCGCTGGAAGCGGCCTTGCGTGCCCAGGTGCAACGCGTGGCGACGGAAGGTGTCAACGAGGCCGAGCTGCAGCGCGTCAAAACCCAATGGGTGGCCAGCGAAATCTACAAGCTGGACTCCGTCTTCAACCAGGCCCGCGAGTTGGGCGTGGCTTGGACGCTGGGCTTGCCGCCGGACCACGGCACGCAGTTGATCGCCCGGCTGCGGCAGGTCACGCCTGCCCAGGTGCAGGCCGTGGCGCAAAAGTATTTTGGAGACGACAGCCTCACCGTGGCCACTTTGCGGCCGCAGCCTCTGTCGGGCCAGCCCCGGGCGCGCCGTGCCCTGCCCGGTGCACGCCATTAAAGCGCTGTGCCATTCAAGCGCCTTGTCATGAAAGCCCAAACCCCCATGTCCCTGATCCTTTCCTTGAACGCATTGGCTTGGAGGCGCTCGACCTTGGCGCTGGCCTGTTGGGCTGCGGCCAGCTGGGCACAGGCCTCATTGCCCATCCAGCACTGGACCCAGCCCAGCGGTGCACGCGTGTATTTGGTCGAAAGCCACGCCATCCCCATGGTCGATGTGCAGATCGACATCGATGCCGGCAGCCGCCGCGACCCGGCAGCGAAGGCGGGCCTGGCCTCGGTCATGGCCGGGCAAATGGCCAACGGCACACGTGCCGAGCCACCAGTGCAAGGGAAGGGCCAAGGCCTTTACCCCCAGGCCATGGACGAAAACCAGATCGGTGAGGCCTGGGCCGACCTGGGCGCCAGCTTTGGGGTCAGTGCAGGCGGTGACCGCATGAGCTTTGGCCTGCGCAGCCTGAATTACCCCGACTTGCTGGACAAAGCCGTGGCCTTGGCGGCGCGGCAAATGGCGCACCCCGCTTTCCCAGAGGCCATGTGGCTGCGCGACCGCGAACGCCTCAGCGCCTCCATCCGTGAATCGCTGACCAAGCCCGGTACGGTGGTGCAGCACCGCTTTGCGCAAGCCGTGTACGGCCCGCACCCCTATGGCCAACGGGTCACGCCCGAGAGCTTGTCGCGCATCGGCGTGCAAGACTTCAAAAACCTGCACGCTCAGGCCCTGCGGGCGTGCCGCGCCACGGTGAGCGTGGTGGGGGCTTTGAGCCGCGCTCAAACCGATGCCTTGGTGCAGCGCCTGCTGGCGCAGTGGCCCCGCGAATCAGGCTGCCAGAGCTTGCCAACCGTGCCCGAAGTGGCCCCTTTGGCCGCCGCGCAAAACCTGAACCTGCCCTTTGACTCGGCCCAGGCCCATGTGCTGATGGGCCAGCCCGGCTACAAACGCACCGACCCCGACTTTTTTGCCCTGTTGGTGGGCAACCACATTTTGGGCGGCGGTGGCTTTGTTTCACGCCTGACCGAGCAGGTGCGCGAAAAACGCGGCCTGAGCTACAGCGTCTACAGCGCATTTGCCCCGGGTCTGCACGCCGGAGCTTTCATGGTGGGCCTGCAAACCCGACCTGATCAGGCCAAGCAAGCTGTGGCCGTGGCCCAAGAGGTGGTGCAGGGCTTTGTGCGCCAAGGCCCCACCGAGGCCGAGCTGCAAGCGGCCAAATCCAACCTGGTGGGCGGCTTTGCGCTGCGCATCGACAGCAACCGCAAGCTGCTGGACAACGTGGCCAATATTGCTTGGAACCGGTTGCCTTTGGACTACCTGAACACTTGGACGCGGCAGATCGAGCGCGTCAGCGCCGCCGATGTGCAACGCGCCATGGCCCGGGTCCTGCAGCCCGAGCGCATGGTCACGGTGGTGGTGGGCGGTCAACCCTGAAGGGCAAGAACAAGATGGGTTTCAAGGCTTTGGCCCTTTACACTCGCAAGCTATGTCCTTTGCCCCATCCAAACGTCCACCGCTGAGCGGCGCGGTCCGTCATGCCGCCGCAAAAAAGCCCAAGAATCCGGTGCCCAAAGGCCCGTCCTCCCATGAGATTCGCATCATCGGTGGGCAATGGCGCCGCACCCGGCTGAAGGTGATGGACAAACCCGGTCTGCGGCCCACGCCCGACCGCGTGCGTGAAACTTTGTTCAACTGGCTGGGCCAGGACCTGAGCGGCTGGCGCTGCGTGGACGCGTTTGCCGGCACCGGCGTGCTGGGGCTGGAGGCCGCCTCGCGCGGCGCGGCCCATGTGCTGATGGTCGAGCAAGACGCCATGCTCGTGCGCGATTTGGAGGGCCATGTCACCCGCCTCAAAGCCAGCATGGTCAGCGTGCAGCGCGGTGATGCGGTGAGCACTTTGGGCCGTTTGCCTGCGGGCAGTGTGGACCTGGTGTTCATCGACCCGCCCTTTGACGGCCCTTGGTTTGAACCGGCCCTCAAAGCCGCCACCCGGGCCGTGCCCGTGGGTGGCTGGATTTACCTGGAAGCGCCGGTGGCCTGGCCTGCCGAGGCGCTGGCGGCTTTGGGCCTGCAGTGCGAGCGCCACCTCAAAGCGGGTGCGGTGCATGCGCACTTGTTGCAACGCACGAGCCCCGTGGCTGGGCCCACCCCATCCGCTACCCCGATCGAAGGAGACACGCCATGAGCCGACCTGCCCACACCGCTGTGACCGCTGTTTACTCCGGCACGTTTGACCCACTGACCTTGGGCCATGAAGACGCGATCCGCCGCGCTGCGCAGATGTTTGACCAGGTCATCATCGCGGTGGCCCGGGCGCACCACAAGAACACGATGTTCACCTTGGACGAGCGGCTGGCGCTGGCGCAAACCGCGTTGGCCGATTGCCCCAATGTGAAGGCCCTGCCTTTTGATGGCTTGATCGTGGAGTTTGTGCGCGCGCAAAACGCCCAGGTCATCGTGCGCGGCCTGCGTTCGGTGACCGATTACGACTACGAAACCCAAATGTCGGGCATGAACCGCCACCTCGCCCCGGAAGTGGACACGGTGTTCTTGCACACCAGCGCGGGCGTGCAGCACATCAGCAGCACCTTGGTGCGCGAAATCGCCAAACTTGGCGGCGATGTCTCGGGCCTGGTGTCCACCCCCGTGCTCAACGCCTTGCAGGGCAAGGTCGCGATCAAGCATTGACAGCGGCCTGAAAACCATCGCGCACGGGGCGCACGCCTACCCATTCACAGCTGCGCGCCTTCGACCAAAAAGCGCACCCGCTTTTGGCCCTGCCACTCGTCGGCGTCCAGCCGGTAAGCCAACTTCACCCGTGCTGGCAGTGGCTCGGTGCGGCCAAACCAGATGCCGTCAACCGGCTGACCCTGGTGCTTCATCTTGAGCGACAGGTGTTTTTCTCCCACCAGCCGTTGAGACACGATCTCGATCTCTTCGCAAAACACGGGCGGCGCAAAGCCCTGGCCCCAGACCTCGTGGTGCAGCATGTCCACCAGATCCACCCGGCGGTATTCGGCGGGCAGCGGCCCATCGGTCTCCAAGCGGCGCTGAAGGGTGGCCGCGTCCAGCCACTCCAGGGCGACTTGGTTGAGCGTTTCTTCGAACACATCCAGGTGCTCTTCGGCCACCGTGCAGCCTGCCGCCATGGCGTGACCGCCAAAGCGAAGCAACACGCCCGGGGCACGTTTGGCCACCAGATCGAGCGCGTCGCGCAAATGAAAGCCCGCAATCGAGCGGCCCGAGCCCTTGAGTTCATGCTCTTTGCCCGGGGCGCTGCTGGCCGCGAACACAAAGGTGGGGCGGTGCAGCTTGTCCTTGATGCGCGAGGCCACGATGCCCACCACACCTTCGTGAAAATCCGGGTCAAACACGCAAATGGCGGGCGGCGGCTCCTCACCTTCGTCGAACAGCGACTCGGCCATCTCCATGGCCATCTCGCGCATGTCGCCCTCGATCACGCGGCGTTCGCGGTTGATCGCATCGAGCTGCCGGGCCAGCTCGTCGGCGCGGCCCGTGTCGTCGGTGAGCAGGCACTCGATGCCCAGCGTCATGTCGGCCAGGCGTCCTGCGGCGTTGATGCGCGGGCCCAGGGCAAAGCCAAAGTCAAAGGTGGTGGCCTTGGCAGTTTCGCGGCTGGCCACTCGCATGAGCGCGGCCATGCCGGGTGGCAAAGCGCCCGCCCGAACCCGGCGCAGACCTTGGGCCACCAACCGGCGGTTGTTGGCGTCAAGCCGGACCACATCGGCCACCGTGCCCAAGGCCACCAAGGGCAGCAGGGCGTCCAGCCGGGGCTGGTTGCTGGCGTCGAACACGCCACGCTGGCGCAGCTCGGCGCGCAGGGCCAGCAGCACATAAAACATGACGCCCACACCGGCGATGGATTTGCTGGGGAAGCTGCAGCCGGGCTGGTTGGGGTTGACGATGACCTCGGCCGTGGGCAGTTCACTGCCGGGCAAATGGTGGTCGGTCACCAGCACTTGCAGGCCCAGCGCTTGCGCCGCTTGCACGCCCGCCACACTGGCGATGCCGTTGTCCACCGTGATCAGCACATCGGCGCCTTGGGCGTGCACCCGCTCTGCGATGGGGGGTGTCAGGCCATAGCCGTCCACCACCCGGTCGGGCACCAAATAGCCCACGTTTTGCGCACCCAGCATGCGCAGGCCGCGCACGCCCACGGCGCAGGCGGTGGCCCCGTCGCAGTCGTAGTCGGCCACGATGCACAGGCGTTTGTTCTGAGCCATGGCATCGGCCAAGAGTTTGGCGGCTTCTGTGGTGCCCAGCATCTCGGCCGGGGACAGCAGCAGGTTCAGGGCGTCGTCAAGTTCGTCTTTGGACAGCACGCCCCGGGCGGCATACAGCCGGGCCAGCAGAGGGTGGATGCCCGCTTGTTCCAGCGCCCAGGCGCTGCGGGGAGGGACATCTCGGGTGAGCAAATTCATGGGGAGATCAGGCGGTGAGCAGGGCTTGAAGTGTCGCTGCAGGGGAAGATTTTTGAAACAGTCGGGTGATCCGCTGGTGCCAGGCCGCTGGCGCGGCCGTGTAAGTGTGGGCCGTGTGTTCGCTGCACAGGCTGAGCGTGCCTTGGCCCGTGGCCTTGACGTGTTGCAACAAGTCGGCCACGGCCGTGGCATCGAGCTGCTGCCAAGCTTGTCGCCAAGTCTGCAGATCGCCATTCAAGGCGCTGGACCGCAGGGCGTCCGACACGGTCAAGGGCTGGGCTGCGGCGGGTGGGGGGGCAGGCAGCTTGCCTGCGCCATGCAGCCAAAAGGCGTTGACGGTGTGCTGTCTGCGGGCCTCGCGGGCGTCGTTCACGGGATGGTTGTAGAGCAGCATCTGCATCTCGCTTTGCAGGCGTTGCAGGGGGCGGGCAGCGGGGTGCTGGGGCATCCAGTCTTTCACGTTCTGGCCGATCACCCGGTCGAGCGAGGCGGTGGGCAGATTGGCCAGCAGCGCCCCTTGGGCGTGCCAGCGCAAGGCGCTGTGCCAGGTCACCTGCAAGCCGTCTTCTTGCAAAAACGGCTGCATGGCTTGCAGCAATTGCTGCGATTCATCGTCGCTCAAGCGCAAATGCGCGGGGTCGGCCATCACCACTTGGTCCATGCCGATCTGCCAGTGGCAGGGGGTCATCCAGGCTTGGGGGGCTGCGCTGTGCTGGCCTTGCAGCGCTAGGTGCCAAGCGGCCCAGGGCAGGGTGGGGGCGTCAAGCGGCCAGCCCAGGGCCTGGGCTTTCAGGCGCTCGTGCGGCAGGTGCAGCGGTGGGGTTTCAGGTTCTTGGAGCACCTGCTGGCGTTGCATCAGCGGCAGCAGGGCTTGCAAATGGGGCCACTGCAAACCGGCCCAAACCTCGGGGCCGATGAGGGCGTGGCTGGCGGCGAAGGGAATGATCAGGTGCATGGGGCCTGATTGTCGCAGGCCACCCGATGACCTTGAACCGCTGGACTTGGGGGGTCTTCAGGCGGCGTTCATGCCGAAGATCACCGCCCAAACCGCGCGCTTGTTTTGTCAATCCAGTTGGGCAACCCGTCTTCGAGGCTTTTGGCGGCGTGCCGGGGGCGATGGGGTTCTATTCACAGTTTTTGGTCCGTGGGGGTTGGACGGCCGGAGGTCAAGGCCACTGGGCTGAGCGTCAAGCCCAGTCATCTCCAGCGTCCCCAAAAATGTCGCCCACATCTTCAGCTGAAGCCTGTGGCGACACCAGACCGGGTAAGTCTTCCTCTGCGGCGTGGCCCAAAGAGGATGCGGCGTTGGACTCGGGCGAGGACTTGGACTGCCCCATGAGGCTTTGCATGCCCTGAAACAACAAGCCCCCCGCCACCACGCCTGCCGCGGTGGTCGCCATTTGGGTCATCATGCCGCCGCCCCAAGCGCTGGTGGGTGCGGCTTGGGCGGGCATGGCCGCTGGGCGTGCGACCGTGGGTGCGCGGGTGGCGAAAGGGGCTGTAGGGCTTGGCATGGTCGGTGCGGCTGTTTCCGCACCCCGGCCCCAGCCCTGCGCACCTGTCATCCAAGACCCCTGGGTGGCCGGTGCAGGCACTGGGGCGGCCTGGTTTTTTTGGAGTTCGGCCAATTGCGCCAACTGCTGCATGCATTGCGTCTCCAATTGCTGGATACGGGATTGGGCCGCCTCCAGCGCCAAACCCAAACCCATGGCCCGCTGCACCAGCAAATAAGCGGCATCGGCTTGGGCACTGACCGCTTCACGGATCAGCTGGTCTGCCGTGGTGTCTTTCGGGTCGGCTCGGGTCTGGCGCAAAGCGCTCAAAAATTGCTGCAACTGGTCACGTTCTGAGGCGTTCATCGGGTCACCTTTGGGGCCAAGGAAGGCCCATTATGGGTAAACCCAGTGGACCAGGTGCAGGCTGGATTTGAATCCGCAGACTCAAGAGGGCATGCGGGGTTTTGTGGCAGAGGCACCTGGTCGCGATGGGCCTGTCATCCCAACCGGCCAGGGCCAGGGCTTCAAAGGCACAATGACAGCCAACTCAAAAAAACCGGAGACCCGATGAAAGAGACCCCGTATGCCTGGGTGGTGGTGTGGGCCACCTTTGTGTGCCTGGCCGTGATCTTTGGGGTGTCGTATTCGTTTGCAGCGTTCTTTGAGTCGTTTGCGGCCGAGTTTTCTGCGCAGCGGGCCGATGTGTCCTGGATTTTTGGCCTGTCGGGCTTTGTTTATTTTGTGTTGGGCGCAGGCGGCGGCGTCTTGGCCGACCGCTTTGGCCCGCGCAAGGTGTGCTCGGCCGGCATGGTGCTGATCGCCTCGGGTTTGCTGGCCACCAGCTGGGCCACGTCCTTGCTGGCGGTGTATCTGAGCTATGGTTTGCTGGTGGGATTGGGCATTGCCTTGGTCTACACCCCATCGATTGCCAGCGTGCAGCCTTGGTTCACCACCCGCCGGGGGCTGGCCGGGGGCTTGGCCAGCTCGGGCGTGGGGGCGGGCACCTTGCTGGTGCCTGTGCTGGTGGCCATGGCGATTGGTCCCATGCCGTGGCGCCAAGCCATGCAGTGGCTGGCCTTGGGGGTGCTGGTGCTGGGCTTGCTGGCAGCGGGTTTGCTGCGGCGCGCGCCGGCAGCTCAGTCGCCGGGGGCGGGCGGTTCCGCCACGGGTCTGACTTTGCGCGAAACCCTGCACAGCCCAAGTTTTCGCTGGCTGTACCTGGCCACCGTGCTGGCCTCACCGGTGATGTTCATCCCGTTTGCGCACGTGTCAGCTTCGGCCCGAGATTTGGGCCTGGGCGAGGCCTTTGCGGTCGGCTTGGTGGGCTTGATCGGTGTGGGCAGTCTGATTGGGCGCTTTGCCATTGGCCTGCTGGCCGACCGGCTCGGCCGGGCGCAGACGCTGGTGCTGATGCAGCTGTCCATGGGCGCGTCGTATGCGCTGTGGGGGCTGGCCGGGGGGCAGGGGCTGCTGCTGGTGTTTGCCCTGTGGTTTGGGCTCAGTTATGGCAGCATCGTGTCGCTCTTGCCCGCCATTTGCATGGATTACTTTGGTGGCCGGTCGGTGGCCAGTGTGGTGGGCACGCTCTACAGCGGCGCGGCCCTGGGCAATTTGCTGGGGCCCGTGCTGGCCGGAGCGGCGTTTGACTGGAGCGGGCATTATCTGGGTGTGATGGCGGTGTGCGGCGCTCTGTCGCTCATGGCCACCTGGGCCTCAGGGCAGATGAAACGCAGCGGCCATGTGAAGTATTGAGCCAAGAAAGACTGACCTCATGAACAACGATTTGCACGCGCTGCGGCGCATCCTCCAAAGTTGCCACACCATCGCCGTGGTGGGCTTGTCTGCCGAATGGCACCGCCCCAGTTACTTTGCGGCCAAGTATATGCAGACGCACGGCTTCAGGATCGTGCCGGTCAATCCCCGCTATGCGGGCAGCCAAGTGTTGGGCGAGACTTGCTACGCCAGTTTGGGCGACATCCCTTTCCCGGTCGACATGGTCGATGTGTTTCGCCGCAGCGAAGATGTGCTGCCGATCGCCGAGCAAGCCGTGCAGATCGGCGCGCGGTGCCTGTGGCAACAGTTGGGGGTGGCCAACGCGCCAGCCCAAGCGCTGGCCCTGCAGGCGGGGCTGGATTCGGTGAGCAACCGCTGCGTCAAGATCGAACACGCCCGCTTGTTTGGAGGCCTGAACTGGGTGGGCGTGAACACCGGCATCATCTCGGCGCGGCGGCTGGTGTGAGGGCCGACACCATGGGCCCTTGCCATTTTTGAACCGACTTTTCATACCGACTGCCATGACCGACCGCCAATTTCACCCTGAGACCCTGGCCATCCACGCCGGACAGATTCCCGATGCGGCCACGGGGGCCCGCGCCCTGCCGATTTACCAGACCAGCAGCTTTGTGTTTGACAGCGCAGAGCACGCGGCATCGCTCTTCAACTTGCAAACCTTTGGCAATGTCTATTCGCGCCTGAGCAACCCCACCGTGGCTGTGCTGGAAGAGCGCGTGGCCGCGCTCGAAGGCGGGCGCGCCGCGGTGGCCAGTGCCTCGGGCATGGCGGCCGAGACGATGGCGCTGATGACCATCTTGCAGTCGGGCGACCATGTGGTGGCGGCAGGGGCTTTGTACGGTGGCTCGGTCACCCTGCTGGCCGTGAGCCTGGCCAAGTTCGGCATCGAGACCACCTTTGTGGACGCGACAAAGCCCGAGGCCTTTGCCGCCGCCATGCGCCCCAACACCCGGGCGGTGTATGCCGAAAGCCTGGGCAACCCCAGCATGGTGGTGCTGGACATTGCGGCCGTGGCCGAAGTGGCCCATGCGCATGGCGTTCCGCTCATCATCGACAACACCGTGCCCAGCCCGATGTTGTGCAACCCGCTGGCGCTGGGGGCTGACATCGTGGTGCATTCGGCCACCAAATACCTGGCCGGCCACGGCACCACGCTGGGCGGCGTGGTGGTCGAAGGGGGGAAATTCCCTTGGGACAACGGCAAGTTCCCCGGCATGACCGAGCCCTCGCAGGGCTACCACGGCGTCAAGTTTTACGAGACCTTTGGTGACTTTGGTTTTGCCATGCGCTGCCGCATGGAAAGCCTGCGCGTGTTTGGCGCAGCGCTCAGCCCCATGAGCGCCTGGCAAATCCTGCAAGGTGTGGAAACACTGCCCTTGCGCATGCAAAAACACTGTGACAACGCTTTGGGCGTGGCGAAGTTCTTGCAGGCCGACCCGCGTGTGGCCTGGGTGAACTATCCCGGCTTGCCCGACCACCCACAGCACGCCCTGATGCAACGCCAGATGCGCGGCGCCTCAGGCCTGTTGGCTTTTGGTGTGAAAGGCGGGCTGGCGCAAGGCGTGACCTTCATCGAGTCGGCCCAGTTCATGAGCCACCTGGTCAACATTGGCGACACCCGCACCCTGATCAGCCACCCGGCCAGCACCACGCACCGCCAACTCGACGAGGCCCAGCAACTGGCGGCCGGCGTGCCGCCCGACATGGTGCGTATTTCTGTGGGCCTGGAAAATCTGGACGACATCTTGTGGGACATCGACCAGGCGCTGGACAAAGCCAGCCGCTGAGGCGGGCCGTTGCGGCGGCCCCCTGGCGGGGCCGTCGGGTCCATTCGTCACAATAGAGGCCTATGGCTTTTTTCAAAAACATCCCCTATGAGCTGGTGCTGGGCTGGCGCTACACGCGCGCAGGCCGCGCCACCCGGCGAAACGGTTTCATTTCCTTCATTTCTGGGGTGTCCATGATGGGCATTGGTCTGGGGGTGGCGGCGCTCATCATCGTGCTGAGCGTGATGAACGGCTTCCAAAAAGAAGTGCGCGACCGCATGCTGGGGGTGGTGTCGCACATCGAGGTTTATGCCGCCGATGGCGCGGCCGTGGCCGACTTGCCCGCCTTGCTGGCCCGCCTGAAGGCGCACCCGCAGGTGCTGGGCGCGGCACCCTTCATCACCGCACAGGCCTTGCTGGCCAGAGGCGAGGACATGAAGGGCGTGCTGGTGCGTGGCATCGATCCGGCGCTCGAGCCCGAGGTCAGTGATTTGTCCAGCGACACCCAAGCCGGAGTGCTGCAGCGCCTGAAGCCTGGCGAGTTCAGCTTGGTGCTGGGGCGCGATTTGGCCAACAACCTGGGCTTGCAAAGCGGCGACCCGGTGACCCTGGTGTCGCCGTCTGGCCAGGTCACCCCTGCGGGTGTTGTGCCGCGCATGAAGCAAATGGGCGTGGTGGGCACCTTCTCGTCGGGCCATTACGAATACGACTCGGCGCTGGCACTGATGCAGGTCGAGGACGCCGCCCGCATGTTCCGGCTGGAGGGCCCGAGTGGCGTGCGCTTGAAGCTGCGCGATTTGCACCAAGCACGAGAAGTCGCGCGCGACTTGCAACTGGACTTGGGGCCAAGCTTTTTCGTGCGCGACTGGACCCAGCAGAACAAAACCTGGTTTGCCGCTGTGCAGGTCGAAAAACGCATGATGTTCATCATCCTCACGCTCATCGTGGCGGTGGCGGCTTTCAATTTGGTCAGCACGCTGGTCATGACGGTGACCGACAAACGCGCCGACATTGCGATCTTGCGCACGCTGGGGGCCAGCCCGCGCAGCATCATGGGTATTTTTGTGGTGCAAGGCGCCACGGTGGGCGTGATCGGCACGGTCAGTGGTTTGGCGCTGGGTCTGCTGGTGGCCTTCAACATCGACGTGATCGTGCCCGCCTTGGAGACGCTGTTCAACGCCAGCTTTTTGCCGCGCGACATTTACCTGATCAGCCGCATGCCCAGCGAGCCCTTGGCCAGGGACATCCTGCCTGTGGCCATCATCTCCCTGGTGTTGGCTTTTGTGGCCACGCTCTACCCCAGCTGGCGTGCCAGCCAGGTCAATCCGGCGGAGGCGCTGCGCTATGAATGACATGAAAAACCCGCTGGTGCTCCAGGCCCAGGGCCTGACCAAGCGTTTCACCGAAGGCCGATTGGATGTGACCGTGCTGCAAGGCGTGGACCTGGACGTGCAGGCGGGCCAGACGTTGGCCATCGTGGGCGCTTCGGGCTCGGGCAAAAGCACCTTGCTGCATTTGCTCGGCGGCCTCGATGCCCCGACCCAAGGCAAGGTGCAGCTCAAGGGCCAGTTGCTCTCGGCCCTGAGCGCGGCCGAGCAAGGCCAGTGGCGCAACCGTTATCTGGGATTTGTCTACCAGTTCCACCATTTGCTGCCCGAGTTCAGCGCGCTCGACAACGTGGCCATGCCCCTGTGGATTCGGCGTCAAGACCGCGCCGAAGCCGCTGCTGTGGCCACTGTGTGGCTGCAGCGCGTGGGCCTGGGCGAGCGATTGCACCACAGGCCCTCTGAATTGTCGGGTGGCGAGCGCCAGCGTGTGGCCCTGGCCCGTGCCTTGGTCAACGACCCGGCCTGCGTGTTGGCCGACGAGCCCACCGGCAACCTGGACCGCGAAACGGCGGACGGCGTGTTCGCGCTCATGCTCCAACTGGCGCGCGAGCGCGGCACCGCCTTTGTGGTGGTCACCCACGACCAGGCGCTGGCCGCCCGTTGTGATCGACAGCTGCACTTGGTCAAGGGTGTGCTGCAAGCGCCACTCTGAGCCCACACCGCGGTATGTGGATCGACACCCATTGCCACCTCGACGCGGCCGAGTTTGATGCCGACCGCGATGCGGTGCGGCAAGCGGCCCGCCAGGCGGGTGTGGCGCTTTGTGTGATCCCGGCGGTGCACCGAGCGCATTGGGCCGATGTGGCGCAGTTGGCCAAGCGGCATGCGGACGCCTACGCCCTGGGCATCCACCCGCTGTATGTGCCGCAGGCGCAAGAAGCCGACCTGCTGGCGCTGGAGCATGCATTGATCGAGCGCCGCGATGACCCGCGCCTCGTGGCCGTGGGCGAGATTGGGCTGGACTTTTTTGTGCCCGAACTGTGCACGCCGGACATGCGCGAGCGCCAATGGTTTTTTTACACCGCGCAACTGAAGCTGGCCCAAGAGCACGGCCTGCCCGTGTTGTTGCATGTGCGCCGCTCGGCCGACCTCTTGCTCAAGGGTTTGCGCCAGTGCCCGGTGGCGTCCGGCATTGCGCACGCTTTCAACGGCAGCACCCAACAGGCGCAGGCCTTTGTGGACATGGGTTTCGCGCTGGGCTTTGGGGGCACCTTGACCTACGAGCGCTCTTTGCAGTTGCGCCGCCTGGCTTGCGAGCTGCCCTTGAGCGCCATCGTGCTGGAAACCGATGCCCCCGACATCCCGCCGCAATGGCTCTACCAAACCGCCGAGCAGCGCGCGCAGGGCGCCGCCCAAGGCCGCAACAGCCCGGCAGAGTTGCCCCGCATCGCCCAAGTGCTCGCAGGCTTGCGCCAACTGCCGCTCACCGATCTGGCCACCGCCTCCAGCGCCAATGCCTGCCATGTGTTGCCCAAGCTCTCTGCTCTGTACCATCACGCCCCATGACCCGAAAAAAATCCTCTGCTCCCCCTGTCGAACTGCCCGAAGTCAATTTTTCCGAAGACGGCGAGATCCGTTACCTGCACCTGGGCACCGAGTGGATTCAGGGCTCCATGTTTTTGGACCGGCCCTTTGACATCGAGCTGGAATATGTGCAGCGCATGTTTGGTTGGTTGTTGTTTTTCCCGCTCTCGGAAGTCAAGGGGGCGCATGCCATGCAGCTGGGCCTGGGTGCCGGCACCATCACCAAGTTTTGCTACAAAAAACTCAAGATGACCTGCACCGCCGTGGAGCTCAACCCTGGCGTTTTGCACGCATGCCGGGGCTGGTTTCGCCTGCCACCGGACGACGAGCGCTTGCGCGTGGTGTTGGCCGATGCGTCTTTGGAAATTCAGAAGGACGAATGGCGCGGCACCGTGGACGCGCTGCAGGTGGACCTCTACGACGAAGAAGCGGCCGCCCCAGTGCTGGACACGCCCGACTTTTACCGCCATTGCCGCGAATTGCTCAGCCCACAAGGGTGCATGACGGTGAACCTGTTTGGCCGATCCTCGAGTTACGCCGAAAGTGTGGAGAAAATTTGCGCGGCTTTTGGCGAAGACGCTGTTTGGGCCTTCAAGCCCACGCGCGAGGGCAATGCCATCGTGCTGGCACAGCGCACCGCCAGCCGGCCCTCCAGGAATGCGCTGCTGCAAGCGGCCAGCGCCATCGAAGACCAATGGGGACTGCCCGCCTCCAAGTGGCTCAAGGTGTTCAAGCCCATCACCCCATGAGTGCGCGCCTGCTGCGTGGAGGGGTGGAGGGTTAAAAGCAAGGGTAAACCATGAGGTTGAATGTCTACCCGCATAGGTGTAACCCACATCCAGCTTGTGGGTATGTTCGCGCAGAATGGGCCCAACTCAAAGCAGAGGAGATATCTCGTGAACATCAAGAGTCAAAAAGACTTTTTTTCCGGTTTGTTCTACACCGTTGCAGGCTCGGCCTTCGCGTATGGAGCCACCAACTACAGCGTGGGCACGGGTGCCCGCATGGGGCCGGGCTACTTCCCGCTGCTCTTGGGCGTCTTGCTGGCCCTGATTGGGGCCTTCGTCATGTTCAAAGCCTTGACGGTGGAGACACAGGACGGCGACAAGATCGGCTCCTGGGCTTGGAAGCCTTTGTTCTTCATCATTGCCGGTAACGTGTTGTTCGGCATTTTGCTGGGGGGTCTGCCCAGCTTGGGCGTGCCGGCCATGGGTTTGATCGTGGCGATTTTTGGCACCACCTTGGTGGTCAGCCTGGCAGGGGACACCTTCAAACTCAAGGAGGTTTTAACCCTCGCCACGGTCCTGTCCATCGGCAGCTATGGTGCTTTCGTGATGCTGCTCAAATTGCAGTTCCCGGTCTGGCCCACATTCATCACCGGTTGAGGAGAAATAATTCATGGAACTGTTTGACAACCTCGCCCTTGGTTTTGGGGTGGCTTTCACCTTTCAAAACCTGATTTACGCGTTCATTGGCTGTTTGCTGGGCACTTTGATCGGTGTCTTGCCCGGTGTGGGCCCTGTGGCTACTATCGCGATGCTGTTGCCCGCTACCTATGCTCTGCCGCCTGTGGCTGCGCTGATCATGCTGGCCGGCATTTATTACGGTGCGCAATACGGTGGCTCGACCACCGCGATTTTGGTCAACCTGCCCGGGGAGGCCTCATCGGTCGTGACCATGATCGACGGCTACCAGATGGCGCGCAAAGGCCGGGCCGGCCCGGCTTTGGCAGCAGCCGGTTTGGGTTCATTTTTTGCCGGCTGCGTCGGCACTCTGATCTTGGCAGCTTTTGCAGCACCCCTGACAGAGGTGGCCTTTAAGTTCGGTCCTGCCGAGTATTTCTCGCTCATGGTGTTGGGCCTGATCGGTGCTGTGGTGCTGGCTTCGGGCTCTCTGATCAAGGCCGTGGGCATGATTGTTCTGGGTTTGCTGATGGGCCTCATCGGCACCGACGTGAACTCGGGTGTGGCCCGTTTCAGCTTCGACATCCCTGAATTGACCGATGGCGTGGGCTTCATCGTGATCGCCATGGGCGTGTTTGGCTATGGCGAGATCATCTCCAACCTGTCCAAGCCAGAGGAAGACCGCGAAGTCTTCACCGCCAAAGTGACCGGCCTGATGCCCAACGCCGAAGACTTCAAAAACATGGTGCCTGCCGTGTTGCGCGGCACCGCTTTGGGTTCAGCCTTGGGCATCTTGCCCGGCGGTGGTGCACTGCTGGCGGCTTTTGCGGCCTACACCATCGAGAAGAAAACCAAGCTCCGTCCTGGCGAAGTGCCTTTCGGCCAGGGCAACATCCGTGGTGTGGCTTCCCCCGAGTCGGCCAACAACTCGGCCTCGCAGACTTCCTTCATCCCCTTGCTGACCCTGGGCATTCCGCCCAACGCCGTGATGGCCTTGATGGTGGGTGCGATGACCATCCACAACATCCAGCCGGGGCCTCAGGTCATGACCAGCAACCCCGAATTGTTCTGGGGTCTGATCGCTTCGATGTGGATCGGCAACGCCATGCTGATCATCTTGAACCTGCCCTTGATCGGCATCTGGATCAAGTTGCTGTCGGTGCCTTACCGCTGGTTGTTCCCAGCCATTGTCTTGTTCTGCGCGATTGGCGTGTACTCGACCAACAACAACACCTGGGACATCTGGATGGTGGCCATGTTCGGTGTGATTGGCTACGGCTTCATCAAACTCGGCATGGAGCCTGCGCCCTTGCTGCTGGGTTTCATCTTGGGCCCGATGATGGAAGAAAACCTGCGCCGTGCCATGTTGTTGTCGCGTGGTGACTGGAGCGTTTTCGTCACACGTCCCTTGTCGGCGGGTTTGTTGGCGGCGGCTGTGTTGCTGCTGGTCATCGTGACCTTGCCGTCCATCAAGTCCAAACGCGAAGAGGCTTTCGTCGAGGATTGAAGTTCTTCCTTGATCTGACTTTTGACAACGGCCTCCTCGGAGGCCGTTGTCTTTGATGCCCTGCCCATCGCGCACAAGCATCGTGGGCATGTCACTTGAGCGCAGCGCCGCTGCGCGACGTCTGAGAAAATCGCACGATTATGGTTGGGCAATTGGGCCTTCAGAGGAGAGCTTTCATGGAAAGAAAAAATTGGCTGCGCACTCTTTGCGCTGCAGCGGCTTTGGCGTTCGCTTGGGGCGGTGCGCAAGCCCAAAATTACCCGTCCAAGCCTGTGCGTTTGATCGTGCCCTTCCCAGCCGGTGGCGCGACCGACCTGTTTGCCCGCACGCTGTCGCAAAAGCTCAGCGAAAAAATGGGCACCACCTTGGTGGTTGAAAACCGTCCCGGTGCCGGCGGCACTTTGGGCTCTGACCTGGCCGCCAAGGCCAGTCCCGATGGCTACACCTTGCTCCTGTCCACCTCGAGCACACACTCGATTGGCCCCAACCTGAACCCGCGCATGCCCTATGACGCGGTGAAAGACTTCACCCCCATCAGCCAAGTGGGCAATGCGCCCAGCATCATGCTGGTGCCCAACAGCTCCCCGGCCAAGACCGTCAAGGAGTGGATCGATTACGCCCAAAAGAACCCCGGCCGTCTGAACTACGCCTCGAGTGGCAACGGCACCATCGTGCAGTTGTCGGCGGAGTTGTTCAAGGCCCAGGCCAATTTGTTCGTGGTGCACATCCCCTACAAGGGCACCGCCTTGGCCATTCCCGATTTGGTCAGTGGCAAAGTCGATGTCTTGTTTGACAGCCTGCCCACCGGCTTGCCCCATGTGCGCGACGGCCGTTTGCGTGCTTTGGGCGTGACCACCCTCAAACCCACCGCCTTGGCGCCCGGCGTACAACCCATTGCCGATGTTTTGCCGGGTTATGAGTCCAACACCTGGTTTGGCCTGTTTGGCCCCAAAGGTTTGCCACCTGAAGTGGTCAGCCGCGTGAACACAGCGGCCAACCAAGTGCTGCAAGACCCGGAGGTCATCGACAAGCTGCAACGCTTGGGCATTGAGCCCGTGGGCGGCACACCCGCTCAGTTCACCACCATGCTGGCCAAAGAGTCGGCCAAGTGGAAAAAGATCATCACCGAGCGCAAGATCACTTTGGATTGACATGAATTTCGATTACCAGTTCCCCTACAACAGCACCCGCTTGCCGCTGTTTGCGCGCAATGTGGTGTCGACCTCGCACCCCTTGGCCGCACAGGCTGGCCTGCGCATGATGCTCAAGGGCGGCAACGCGGTCGATGCGGCCATCGCTGCGGCCGCAGTCATCACCCTGACCGAGCCGGTCAGCTGCGGTTTGGGCTCGGATGCATTTGCCATCCTTTGGGACGGCAAAGCGCTGCACGGCCTCAACGCGTCCGGCCCGGCCCCCGCCACTTGGACGCCCGATTACTTTCACCGCAAATACGGTGCCGAGACCAAAACACCGCCCAAGCGCGGCTTTGATTCGGTCACCGTGCCCGGTGCGGTGGCTGGATGGGTGGCTTTGAGTGACCGGTTTGGCAAGCTGCCTTTTGCCGACTTGCTGGAGCCCGCCATCGAGGTGGCCGAGCGCGGTTATTTGATTCCGGTGGTGGTGCAGCAAAAGTGGGCCGCGGCCACGCCCGAGTTGCAGTCGCAACCGGGTTTTGCGCAAAGCTTTTTGCCCTGGGGCCGAGCGCCGCAGGTGGGCGAGCTGTTCCAGTTCAAGAATGCGGCGCGGGGCCTCAAAGCCATAGCTTCCACCAAAGGCCAGGCGCTGTATGGCGGCGAGATTGCCGAAGCCATTGAGCGTTTTGCCAAAGACAACGGCGGCAGCATCACCGCCAAAGACCTGGCCGATTTCAAGCCAGAGTGGGTCAAACCCATGGCGCAAGACTACCGGGGCTACACCCTGCACGAGATCCCGCCCAACGGGCAGGGCATCGCCGCGCTGATCGCCTTAGGTATCTTGTCCAACTTTGATCTGGCCGGCCACAAGGTGGACAGCGCCGACTCGCAGCACTTGCAAATCGAGGCCATGAAGCTGGCTTTTGCCGATGTGTACCGCTACGTGGCCGACCCGCGCTTCATGGAGCTGCCGCCCGAGCAAATGCTCGACCCGGCCTATCTGGCCAGCCGCGCCAAGCTGATCGACATGAAAAAGGCGCAAGACTTCAAAGCGGGCAACCCGGTCAAGGGCGGCACCATTTACCTCACGGCCGCCGATGAAAACGGCATGATGATCAGTTTCATCCAGAGCAATTTCATGGGCTTTGGTTCGGGCGTGGTCGAGCCCACTTACGGCATCAGCCTGCAAAACCGGGGCCATGGTTTCAGCACCGATTTGCAGGGACAAAACCCCGCCAATTTGGTAATGCCCGGCAAGCGCCCCTTCCAGACCATCATCCCGGCATTCCTGACCAAAGACGGCCAGCCGGTCATGAGCTACGGCGTGATGGGGGGCAATATGCAGCCCCAAGGCCATATGCAAACCCTGGTGCGCATGCTCGACTACGGCCAGAACCCGCAAGCGGCCTGCGACGCACCGCGCTGGCGTTTCAACACCGGCCTGAACATCAACGTCGAGGCCGCGATGAATGGCACCACCGTGCAAGAGTTGACGACACGCGGTCACCAGCTCGACATCATCAACGATTCTTACCAGGACTTTGGTGCAGGCCAGTTCATTTGGCGCATGGGCGACCCGGCGGTGCAGGGCTATCAGGCCGCCAGCGACCCGCGTCGCGATGGGCAGGCGGTGGGCTTTTGAAGGTGGTGAGCGCAGCGCAGCAACTGAGCACGGGACTTGTGCTGGCAATGGCTGGCTCCATCGCGTTCAGCGGCAAGGCCATCATCGTCAAGCTGGCCTACCGCTATGGCGTGGATGCGGTCACGCTGATCATGTACCGCATGCTGTTTGCGCTGCCTGGGTTTGTGCTCATGGCTTGGTGGGCCGGGCGTGGCAAAGCGGCCTTGACCCGGCGTGATGTGCTGGGCGTGGTGGGCCTGGGCTTTTGTGGTTACTACTTGTCGAGTTTTCTGGACTTTTGGGGGCTGGAGTACATCAGCGCTTCGCTGGAGCGATTGATCCTTTACCTCAACCCCACCTTGGTCCTGGTGTTGGGTTGGGTCCTGTTCAAAAAGCGCATCACGCACCGTCAAGGCGTGGCCATGGCCATCAGTTATGCCGGCGTGCTGCTGGTGTTCGGACACGAGGTGACCTTGGCTGGATCGCATGCTGCGCTGGGGGCTTTTTTGGTTTTTCTGAGTGCCGTGACTTACGCCCTTTATCTGACCTACAGCGGTCAGATGGTGCAGCGCTTGGGTGCTTTGCGCTTGGCAGGCCTGGCCACCACCGTGGCGTGCTTTTTCTGCATTCTCCAGTTTGTTGTGCTCAGGCCCATCGCCAGTGCACAGGTGCCCGACCCGGTGCTGTGGCTGTCTTTGTTGAACGCCATGGCCTGCACTGTGCTGCCGGTGCTTTTGGTCATGATGGCGATTGAGCGCATCGGTCCGGGGCTCACGGCCCAAACCGGCATGATTGGCCCCATGTCCACTCTGCTGATGGGTGTGTGGCTGCTGGACGAACCATTTAACATCTGGATCATTGCCGGGACCGCCTTGGTCCTGAGCGGTGTGTTTTGGGTCACACGGCCAGCGGGCCGCACAACATCAACTTCAGGAGATTGACATGGACTTGGGCATTGCAGGCAAATGGGCTTTGGTGGGTGGCGCAAGCAAAGGCTTGGGCTGGGGTTGCGCACGGGCACTGGCGCTCGAGGGCGTCAATGTGGTCATGGTGGCGCGTGGCGCAGATGTCCTGACCAAAGCCGTGGATGACTTGCGCGCCGAGACGGGCGGCCAAGTCCAGTTGATCGGTGTGGCGGTGGACATCACCACCGAAGCCGGACGCGAGGCCATCTGGAACGTGGCCGGTGGCCCGGGCAAAGACTACGACATCGTGGTCACCAACGCCGGTGGCCCGCCCCCAGGCGACTTCCGCGATTGGGACCGTGAGGCCTGGCTCAAAGCCATCGACGGCAACATGCTCACACCGATTGAACTCATCAAAGCCACCGTCGACCGCATGGCCGCACGCGGCTTTGGCCGCATCGTCAACATCACCTCCAGCGCCGTCAAAGCGCCCATCGACGTGCTGGGCTTGTCGAACGGTGCCCGCAGCGGCCTCACGGGTTTTGTGGCCGGCGCTTCGCGCAGCGCCATCGCGGCCAAAGGCGTGACCATCAACAACCTGCTGCCCGGTAAATTCGACACCGACCGCATCCGCTCGACCTTGCCCGCCATGGCTCAAAAAGTCGGCAAGACAGTGGAGGAGTTGCGCGTGATCCAACAAGCCCAAATCCCTGCCGGCCGCTACGGCAACCCGCAAGAATTCGGTGCGATCTGCGCTTTCCTGTGCAGCCAGCATGCGGCCTACATGACGGGTCAGAACGTGTTGGCCGATGGCGGCTCTTACGCCGGGACCTTCTGACTGGGCTTAAGTCACCTGCGCGATGACACCCAAATCCCGCCAATGATCAGCGCGAATGCCAGCGCGTGAAACAGTTGCGGCAACTCGCCCAAAAAGGCGGCTGAGAAGATGGCGGCGAACAGGGGGGTGAGGTTGGCAAAAAAGCCCGCCACCGCAGGCCCCGCTTGCTGGATGCCCAGGCCCCAGCAGCGGTAGGCCAGCACGGCCGGTCCTATAGAGACAAAAGCCAGCGCACTGACCAGCGGCCAGCCCCAGGTGATGTGGGCATCGGTCAGGCCCCATTCCATCCCTGCAAACAGGCCCGACCAAACCAGGCCAAACACCACTTGGGCCAGCAAAAATGCGGCCCAGTCGTTGCGGATGGCTTCGGGCTCGTCCCTGCGGCTGAGCAGCCAGCTGTACCAAGACCAGCAGGCCGTGGCCAGCAGGATGAACAAATCACCCGCCACCAAACGCACCGCCATGAGCTGCGCCCAGTCGCCCCTCGACAGCACCACCAGCACACCCAAAATGGACAGCGCTGCGCCGTAGACCTGGGCGCGGCGAACCGGTGCCTGAAAGAACAGCGCCCCAATGGCCAGCATCCACACCGGACCGCTGGCGGCCACCAGGGTCACGTTCAGCGGCGTGGATGTTTGCAGGGCCAGGTATTGCAGAGCGTTGTAGCAGCCCACGCCCAGCAAACTGAGCAGCGCAAAACGCCGCCAGTGTGACCACAGGCCACTGCCGCGGCGCAAAACCCAGGCTGCCAGGGGCAACAGGATCACAAAGGCCACGGCCCAGCGCAAGAGATTGAGCGTGATCGGGGGCACCAGGGTATTGACCATGCGGCCAATGACCGCATTGCCAGCCCACAGCAGCGGGGGCACGGTCAGCATCAGGGCGGTGCCGGGTGAGAGTTTTTGGGACATGCGGCACTGTATCGGCATTCGGGTTTTCCCGCTGTCGCCGACCTGTCCCCACCCCGAACACAGGGACGTGATTCGTGGCAAAGTCACGCATCGTTTGCTTTCAATCATTCAGGAGAATTCCATGAGCCTTCAAGTCCAGATCGACCAACACGGCGGTCCCGATGTCATGAAACTGGTCGATGTCACGGTGGGTGAACCCGGCCCCGGTGAGATCCGTATCCGTCACAAGGCGATTGGCCTGAACTTCATCGACGTGTACCAGCGCAGCGGTCTGTACCAGCTGCCCATGCCGCTCAAGCTGGGCATGGAAGCCTCGGGCGTGGTCGAAGCCGTGGGCGAGGGTGTCACGCACCTGAAAGTCGGTGACCGCGCTGCCTACGCCAGCCAGCCGCCTGGCAGCTACTGCGAAGTGCGTGTGATGCCCGCCAAGTGCGTGTGCAAGTTGCCCGATGCGATCTCGTTCGAGACCGGTGCGGCCATGATGCTCAAGGGTTTGACAGCGCAATACCTGCTCAAGCGCACCCAGCCCCAGGGCGGTTTGAAAGCCGGTGACTTTGTGCTGTTCCACGCGGCGGCAGGTGGTGTGGGCTTGATCGCTTGCCAGTGGGCCAAGTCTCTGGGCCTGCGCCTGATCGGCACGGCCGGCAGTGACGCCAAGTGCGCTTTGGCCAAAGCCAATGGCGCGGAGTTTTGCATCAACTATTCGACCGAAGACTTTCAGGCCAAGGTCAAAGAGATCACGGGTGGCGCGGGTGTGAAAGTGGTGTACGACTCGGTGGGCAAAGACACCTGGGACAAATCGCTCGATTGCCTGGCACCTTTTGGCTTGATGGCCAGTTTTGGCAATGCATCAGGCGCGGTCGCCCCTTTTGCGCCGGGCATCCTGGGCAACAAGGGCTCGATCTATGTCACGCGTCAAACCTTGTTCAACCACATCACCACGCGCGAAAACACCCAAGCCATGGCCGATGAGTTGTTCGACGCCGTCATCAGCGGCCGTGTGAAGATCCACATTGAGCAGACCTTCCCCCTCGCGCAGATTCAGGAAGCGCACAAAGCGCTGGAATCCCGCAAGACCACGGGTTGCACCATCATCACTTTGTAAAGCGGCGTGGGTGCTTCGGCACCGAACGCACGGCCACCCTGGCCGAAACGAAAAAACCGCTGACCTGGGAGGGTCAGCGGTTTTTTTTTCGTGGGTTCGGGGTCAGGCTGCCAGCTTGGCCTTGGGGGCGATGGTTTCGAGCGCACCGCGCAAGATCTGCAGGGTGCGGGGCACTTGGTGCCACTTGTCCAAGCCGAACAGGCCCATGCGGAAAGTGCGGAAGTCAGCCGGTTCGTCACACTGAAGCGGCACGCCTGCAGCGGTTTGCAGGCCCAGTGCCAGAAACTTCTTGCTGCTCTGGATGTCCGGGTCGGTGGTGTAGCTCACCACCACGCCTGGCGCTTCAAATCCGGGAGCCGCCACGCTGGGGAAGCCGTGCTCCAGAAGCAAAGAGCGCACTTGGCGACCCAAGGCCATTTGTTCTTCGCGCACCTTGGCAAAGCCGTAGGCTTCGGTTTCCAGCATGGCTTCTTGCAGGCGCAGCAGCGCATCGGTGGGCAAGGTGGTGTGGTACATGTGGGCACCACTTTCGTAGGTTTCCATGACTTGCAACCACTTTTTGAGGTCCATCGCAAAGGTGGTGCTGGTGGTGCTGTCAATCGCTTGCCGGGCACGCTCGCTCATCATGACCATGGCGCAGCAAGGCGAGCTGCTCCAGCCTTTTTGCGGCGCGCTGATCAAGATGTCAACGCCCGTGGCTTTCATGTCCACCCACATCGCACCAGAGGCGATGCAGTCCAACACCAGCAAGCCGCCCACGGCATGCACCGCATCGGCCACGGCCTTGAGGTAATCGTCGGGCAGGATCATGCCGGCGGCTGTCTCGACGTGCGGGGCGAACACCAAGGCGGGTTTTTCTGCCGCAATGGCGGCGGTCACTTCGGCGATCGGGGCCGGTGCCCAGGCCGCTTGCGCGCCTTCGGCGATGCGGCGCGCCTTGAGCACGCTGTGGCTCTTGGGGATCTGGCCCATGTCAAAAATCTGTGTCCAACGGAAGCTGAACCAGCCGTTGCGGATCACCATCACGTGCTGGTCGGTGGCGAACTGGCGTGCCACCGACTCCATGCCGAAGGTGCCGCTGCCGGGCACCAGCGCGACCGAGTGGGCGCCGTAAACGGTTTTGAGCATGCGCGAGATGTCGGTCATCACGCCGCCAAAGCGCTTGGACATGTGGTTCAGGGCGCGGTCGGTGTAGACCACCGAAAACTCAAGCAGGCCATCGGGGTCGATGTGGGGCAGCAATCCGGGCATGGGGATCTCCGTGTTTTTCAATCAGGAGGTGGAGCTTAACCGAGTTGGCAGTTTTGTGGGTTCGGCTCAGCGCCCGCGCCGCACACGCAAGATTTCGTCCAGGATCAGCAAGGCCGCGCCCACACTGATGCCGGCATCGGCCACGTTGAAGGCCGGGAAGTGCCAGGCACCCCAGTAAAAGTCCAGAAAGTCGACCACGTAGCCGTGCAGCAGGCGGTCGATCACGTTGCCGATGGCGCCACCCAAGATGAGCGAGATGGCCAGGCTGAAGAGTTTTTGGCCCGCGTGCGAGCGCAGCATCCAGACCATGAAGATGGCCGCAAAAACACCGATGCCGGTGAAAAACCAACGCTGCCAACCGCCGGCACCGGCCAAAAACGAGAAGGCGGCACCGTGGTTGTGCACCCGCACCAGGTTGAAAAACGAGGTGATGGGCGTGCTGTCGCCCAACTGGAAAGCCCCCAGCACCAGTACTTTGGTGAACTGGTCTACCAGCATCACCAAGAGGGCAATCCCCAGCCAAAGCGCCATGCCCTGGCTTTTGCTGGCGTGGCTTTTGCCGATTTTTTTGTTGCTGGCCATGGGTTTGCCTTCTCTTTTTTTGAGGCGTTCAGGCGACGAGGCGGCTTTCGCCCGCGCCGTGCAGGTTGCTCACGCAGCGCCCGCAAATCGTGGGGTGGGCAGCATCGTGGCCCACGTCGTCCGCGTAGTGCCAGCAGCGTTCGCATTTGGTGGCCTGGCTGGCGCTCACTTGCACCGCCAGAGTTTCGCCCGCCAGCAAAGTCACTTTGGAGGTGATGAACACGAACTTGATGTCCGCGCCCAGGCTGGTCAACAGCGCATGGTCGTCGGCGCCCGCGGTCAGCGCGATCTCGGCCTGCAAAGAGGCACCCACCTGGCCTGCGGTACGCAGGTTTTCGATGTCCTTGTTCACCAGATCGCGGATGTCGCGGATGCGGGCCCACTTGGCAAGCAGTTGGGCATCGGCCCGCCCGAAGTCGGTGAAGGTTTCCAAGAAGATGGATTCGGAGGTGCCGAAAGTCTTCCACGCCTCTTCGGCCGTGAACGACAGGAAAGGCGCCATCCAGCGCAGCATGCCATGGGTGATGCGGTAGAGCGCGGTTTGCGCGCTGCGGCGGGCCAGGCTCTTGGGCGCTGTGGTGTACAGGCGGTCTTTGAGCACGTCCAGGTAAAACGCGCCCAGGTCTTCCGAGCAATAGATTTGCAGCTTGGAGACCACAGGGTGGAACTCGTACGCATCAAAGTGGGCGCGGATGTCGGCCTGCAGCTGGGCGGCGCGGGCCAGGGCAAAGCGGTCGATCTCGAGCAGTTGCTCGTCGGGCACCGTGTCGGTCGCCGGGTCGAAGTCGCTCACATTGGCCAGCAAAAAGCGCAGCGTGTTGCGGATGCGGCGGTAACTGTCCACCACGCGAGCCAAAATCTTGTCGTCGATGTTGAGGTCGCCCGAGTAGTCGGTGGAGGCCACCCACAGGCGCACGATTTCAGCGCCCATCTTGGAGGTGATGGTTTGTGGCTCCACGGTGTTGCCCAAGCTCTTGCTCATCTTGCGGCCTTGGCCGTCGGTGGCAAAGCCGTGGGTCAGCAGTCCCCGGTAGGGCGCGCGGTCGTACAGCGCGCAACCCAGCAGCAGCGAGCTGTGGAACCAGCCGCGGTGCTGGTCGTGGCCTTCCAGGTACAAATCCGCCTCGGGGCTTGAATGGTCGGGTGAGTTGTGGAAAGGCGGCACACCGTAAGCGTCTTTGTGGCTGCCGCGCAGCACATGCTGGAAAGTGGAGCCGGAGTCAAACCAGACTTCCAGAATGTCGGTGCTCTTGGTGTAGCTGGGCGCATCGGCTGCGCCCAAAATTTCTTCCACCGTCACGCGGCTCCAGGCTTCGATGCCGCCTTTTTCAACAATGTCCGCAGCTTGGTCCAAGATGGCCATGGTGCGCGGGTGCAGCTCGCCGCTGTCTTTGTGCAAAAAGAAGGGCACGGGCACACCCCATGAGCGCTGGCGCGAGATGCACCAGTCCGGGCGGTTGGCGATCATGTCGCGCAGGCGGGTTTTGCCGTTTTCTGGATAGAACTGGGTCTGCTCGATGGCGTCGAGTGCCAGCTGGCGCAGGGTCTTGGGCGCCTTGTCTTGGGTGAACACGCCAACGCCTTCGTCCATGCGCACAAACCACTGGGCAGCGGCACGGTAGATGACGGGTGTTTTGTGACGCCAGCAGTGGGGGTAGCTGTGGGTGATGGTCACGGTGGACAACAAGCGGCCTGCGCCACGCAGCGCGTCCAGCACGACAGGAATGGCTTTCCAGATGTGCAGACCGCCAAACAGCGGAAAGTCTTCGGCATAGGTGCCGTTGCCTTGGACAGGGTTCAGGATGTCGTCGTACTTCAGGCCGTTGGCGATGCAGGAGTTGAAGTCGTCCACGCCGTAAGCGGGCGAGGAATGCACGAGGCCCGTGCCGTCGCTGTCGCTGACGTATTCGGCCAGGTACACGGGCGACAGGCGCTTGTAGCCCGCGTCCACGTCATGCAGCGGGTGTCGGAAGTTCAGGCCGCCCAGCGCCGTGCCTTTGGCGGTGGCCAGCACCGTGCCGCCTTGCAGGCCAAAGCGTTCCAGGCATTTGTCCACCAGCGACTCGGCCAGCACCAGGCAGCCCTTGTCCGTTTGCACCAAGGCATAGGTCAGCTCAGGGTGGGCGTTCAGGGCCTGGTTGGCGGGGATGGTCCAGGCGGTGGTGGTCCAGATCACAGCAAAGCCGGTGGGGCCCACGGGGGTGTTGGGCAAAGCAGACAGGCCAAATGCCGCAGCCAGTTGGGTTGCGTCATCGGTTTCAAAGGCCACATCCAGCGTGTCGCTTTGCTTGTCTTGGTATTCGATCTCGAACTCGGCCAGCGAAGAGCCGCAGTCAAAGCACCAGTAAACGGGCTTGAGGCCCCGGTACACAAAGCCGCGTTCGATCACGCGTTTGAAGGCGCGGATCTCGCCGGCTTCGTTGGCGAAGTCCATGGTGCGGTAAGGACGCTCCCAGTCGCCCAGCACGCCCAGGCGCTTGAAGTCTTCGCGTTGCTGGCCGATTTGCTCGGTGGCAAAGGCGCGGCTTTTGGCCTGCATGTCGTCTCTAGAGAGCTTGCGGCCGTGCAGTTTTTCGATGGCGTTTTCAATCGGCAGACCGTGGCAGTCCCAGCCGGGGATGTATTGCGCGTCAAAGCCCGCCAGTTGCTTGGACTTGACGATCATGTCTTTGAGCACTTTGTTGAGGGCGTGGCCGATGTGCAGTTTGCCGTTGGCATACGGTGGGCCATCGTGCAGCACGAACAGCGGAGCGCCTTGCCGGGCAGCACGCAGTTTTTTGTACAGACCGCCGTCGTTCCACTCACTCACCCAGCCCGGCTCGCGCTTGGGCAGATCGCCGCGCATGGGGAAGGGGGTGTCCATCATGTTGATGTGGGTGTCGGGGTTCTGGGTTTTATCGGTCATGGTGCGTCAAGTCGAGAGGGCTTCGACAAGCTCAGCCCGAGCGGCGGGCCGTTCGGAGAGATAGGGGCAAGAGGTGGGCCGTTTTTTCGTTCGCCCTGAGCCTGTCGAAGGGCAGCAAACGAGGGCCGGAGCGTCAAATTCGGTCGCGGGTGGTTTGGCGGCTGGTTTCACCATGGCGAGAAGCAAACCACGCCTGCGCGACCTCACAGTCTTTGGCGATGCCCTGTGTCAGGGCGGCCAGACCGTCGTATTGGAGTTCGTCGTGTAATTTATGCAGCAAGTCCACACGGATGATTTTACCGTAGCCCCCTTCGCTGCCCAGTTCGGCGGGCCAGTCGAAGGCATGGGTCTCCAGCAGCACCCGCCCGCCGTTGACGTCATGGGGGTCGAGCGAAGGGCGGATGCCCAAATTGGCCACGCCCTTCAAGGGCTGACCGGCCAGGCCATGCACCTGCACCACAAAGATGCCGCTGGCCGCAGGCTTCCAGTGCGAAAAACGCAAATTCAGGGTGCGAAAGCCGTCGCCTGCACCTTCGGCGCTGGCGGCCAGCTCGCGCCCGAGCTTGCGCCCATGCACCACATGGCCGCTGATGCTGTAGGGGCGACCCAGCAGGGTCTGCACCGCTGGCAGGTCACCTCGGTTCAGCGCTTCGCGCACGGCCGAGCTGGACACGCGCAGACCGCGCACTTCATAGCTGTTCATGCGGGCCACATCAAAGCCCAGGCGTTGGCCTGTGGCGTCGAGCATGGCGTAGTCGCCCGCGCGTTGGGCCCCAAAGCGGAAATCGTCGCCCACGAGCACATAGCGCACGCCCAGCCCTTGGATCAGCACGTGCTGGATAAAGTCTTCAGGCGACTGGCTGGCCAGTTGGGCACCGAAGGGCACCACCACCACCTGATCGACACCGCAGCGCTCGAGTTCCTGCAGTTTGTCTCGCAAGGTGGCAATGCGGGCGGGGGCCAGTTCAGGCTTGTTCAGGGCCTTGGCAAAGTAGTCGCGCGGGTGCGGCTCGAAAGTCATCACGCAGCTGGGCACCCCCCGGTGCGCGGCCTCGCTGCGCAACAAAGCCAGCATGGCCTGATGCCCACGGTGCACGCCGTCGAAGTTGCCAATGGTCAGGGCGCAAGCGGGGGCCAGGTCGGGGTGGTGGAAGCCTCGGAAAACCTTCATGTCGCTGCTCATGTCCTGCCTGTGCACTGGCCCAAGCGCCAGCTTTCACGGTTTTGTCAATGTAAGAGGGTATATTGTGACTGAGCCCGATCCCTTTGGCCGCGGCATCTGCCGCACCCAGCCGGATCGAGACGGAACTTTTCGTGTCAGTGGTTTTTCAAACTGTTGGATGGAGGCGTCTGTGAAGGTTTTGAAACTCTCGGCCCAAGGCTTGCCGCAATCGTGGATCACACTGGAGCAGGCGGTCACCCACTACGCGGCAGACGAGGTGCGTTGGGAGGCGGGACAGCAAGTGGCCGTTTTTCACGGCGGTCACAACGCGCTCACAGGCCAGCAATCCATCATCCACGTCAACAGCATCATCGGCACACAGGGCGTGCCCCGCATCAACCCGTTTGAGATGCGCTCGGGCCTGACCAATCCCAAGCTGTTCGTGCGCGATCGCAATGTCTGCGCCTATTGCGGCGGGCATTTTCACGAGTCGGTGCTGACGCGCGAACACATCGTGCCCCTGTGCCAAAACGGCCCCGACCACTGGATGAACGTGGTCACGGCTTGTCGCTCCTGCAACCACCGCAAAAGCAGCCGCACCCCCGAGCAGGCCCGCATGCCTTTGTTGTATGCCCCGTATGTGCCCAGCCTGTGGGAAGACTTCATTTTGCGCAACCGCCGCATCCTGAGCGACCAGATGGCGTTTTTGATGGCACACGTACCGAAAAATTCCCGTTTGATGGTCTGAGCGGGCCACCAAGCGACGCAACTTGCGCGGATGGGCAAAGCGTCGCATCATGACTTCCTGAAAACAAAAGAATCCAAATGGTCTGACTTGCCTCCAAAGCAGTTCTTGGCCCTTTGGGACCTCAGGGAGACCGGTCATGCCTCAGCTTTTGCCATCCACCCCCCTATGCACAGCTGCGCCCATGGCCCCGCGCACGCCCGGCGCCATTCTGAGCCGACGCGCCAGTGTGTCGGCGCTGCTCCTGTCGCCTTGGCTGATGCCCGGTCTTGGGGCCCAAACCCTTGGGCCGGTTCCGGCTGTGGGGGGGGGCGCCGTGCAAGGCTTGCAATTGGCCACGCTTTGGCCTCTGGGGCGATCCCCGGAAGGCTTTTGGGTGAGTGAAAAATTTGATGGTGTGCGGGCCGTCTGGGATGGTCAGCTGTTGCGCTTTCGCAGTGGTCGGACGATCGCTGCCCCGGCCTGGTTTTTGTCGGCCTTGCCCCGCGTGGCCTTGGATGGTGAGTTGTGGCTGGCCCACGGGGCGTTTGACCGGCTCTCCGGTGTGGTGCGCCAAACCGAGCCCGACGACGAGGCCTGGCGCGCGGTGAAGTACCTCGTGTTTGACGCGCCTGGTCACACCGCCCCGTTTGCCCGGCGGGTGGCTTTTTTGCAGTCCACCGTGGCCGAGGCGCAGCTGCCCTGGCTGATACCGGTGGCGCAGCGCGAGGTGAAAGACGCTCGGGTTTTGGATACTCTTTTGCGTGACACAGTGCGCCAAGGTGGGGAGGGCTTGATGTTGCACCGGGCCGATGCCCTGTGGCAGCCGGGCCGCACCGAAGCTCTGTTCAAGCTCAAGCCCGAGTTCGACGAAGAGGGGCTGGTGGTGGGGCATCAAGCGGGCAAAGGGCGCTTGTGGGGGATGACCGGGGCTTTGCTGGTGCAAATGCCCTCGGGCCAGCGCTTTGCCCTGGGCGCGGGCCTGAGCGATGCACAACGCCGCAAGCCACCGCCAGTGGGGGCCACGGTCACCTACCGCTATCGCGAACGCACCCCCTCGGGCTTGCCGCGTTTTGCTTCTTTTTTACGGGTGCGTGAGGCGGAGTGAGGATGAAAAAGGGCCCCTTTCGGGGCCCTTTTGTTTGGCTGAACATTCGGACGATTCTGGCCGTGAGCCGCAAGGCGAAAGGGCGGCGCGTTTCGGGCTCAGAGGCGCTTGGCTTTGCCGCATCGCCCGACCCGCGCCGCCCTTGCGCCTTGCTCAGGTTCGAAGACCCTTGCCCTTATGCGAACACGCCCGCCGTTTCTTGCATGCGGGCCGACACCTCGCCGAGCTGGTGCAGGGTGTCGCCAAATGTCATGTCCAGTTGGGTCAATTTCTTGAAGTAATGGCTCACGATGTATTCGTCCGTCACGGCAATGCCGCCGTGCAGCTGCACCGCTTGCTGGCCAATGAAGCGCATGGACACGCCCAGTTGGTACTTGGCACGGGCGAGGGCCCGGCGGCGTTCTTCGGCGGGGGCATGCAGCTTCAGGCTGGCGTAGTAGCTCATCGAGCGGCCCAACTCCAGCTGCATTTTCATGTCGGCCACGCGGTGGCGCAGGGCCTGGAAGCTGGCAATGGCCACGCCAAACTGTTTGCGCGTGTTCATGTAGTCCACGGTGATGGCCACCGTCTTGTCCATCACGCCCACGGCTTCGGCGCAGGCGCAGGCGATGCCCACGTCCACCGCTTCTTCCAAAGCGCTCAGGCCGTTCAGGGTGATCAAGTGCGCCGGCGCTTGCTGGAGCACCACTTCGGCGGCGCGTGAGCCGTCTTGCGTGATGTAGGCCTGGGTGCTGACCCCGCTGGCGCTGCGCTCGACCAAGAACAGGGCCATTTGGCCATTCACGGTGGCAGGCACCACGAAGGCGTCGGCCTGGTCGCCCACGGCCACCACGCTCTTGGTGCCGCTCACGGACCATGCGCCGCCCGACTCGCTGGCCAGGGTGGCGCAGCGACCCAATTGGTAACGGGCACCGCGCTCTTGATGCGCCAGCACGACGATGGCTTCGCCTGCAGCCATGCGCGGCAGCCAGGCCGCTTGCAGCTCGGCCGGGGCATGGGTTTGCAGGGTGGCGCTGCTGATCAGTGTCTGGATCAGGGGTTCGAGCACGATGCCGCGTCCGAGTTCTTCCATGGTGACCATGGCTTCGGTGGGGCCCATGCCCATGCCGCCGTTGTTCTCGCTCACATACAGGCCCGTCAGGCCCAGTTCGGCCAGCTCGCCATAGGCCGCGCGGTCAAAACCGCCGGCTGCCACGATGGCTCGGCGGCGATCGAAGTCGTAGCCTTTGTCCACCCATTTGCGCACCGCGTCGCGCAGTTGTTCTTGGTCGTCAGAAAAATCGAAATCCATTTTGAAATCCTTTGGGGTCAGCCGAGCACGGTTTGGGCGACGATGTTGCGTTGCACTTCGTTGCTGCCGCCGTAGATGGTGGTCTTGCGCATGTTGAAGTAGTTGGCAGCCAGGGGGGCGTTCGACAAGGTGCCGCCCGGAAAGTGGCCTTGCCAGCCTGCGTCCATCGCTTCGAAGATGTAGGGCAGAGCGAAGGGGCCCGCGGCCTGCATCATCAACTCGGTGTAGCGCTGCTGGATTTCGCTGCCCTTGATCTTGAGCAGGCCCGCAATGTCCAGCGAGTTCTTGCCCGACTTTTCGGCCGACAGCACGCGCAGCACCAGCATCTCCAGGGCCACGATGTCCACTTCGAGCTTGGCGATTTCGTCGCGAAAGCGCAGGTCGTCGTACACGCCTTCGGCTTTGGCGATGCGCTTCAAGCGCTCGAGCTCACGTTTTGCGCGGTTCACGTCGGCGATGTTGGTGCGCTCGTGGGCCAAGAGGTGCTTGGCGTAGTTCCAGCCCTTGTTTTCTTCACCGATCAGGTTTTCGGCGGGCACTTCGACGTTGTCAAACCAGACCTCGTTGACCTCGCATTCACCGTCGAGCAACTTGATGGGGCGCACGGTGATGCCGGGCGACTTCATGTCGATCAAGAGGAAAGAAATGCCGGTTTGCGGCTTGCCTTCGGTGCTGGTGCGCACCAAGCAAAAAATCCATTCGCCGTATTGGCCCAAGGTGGTCCAGGTCTTCTGGCCATTGACGATGTACTTGTCACCCACGCGCTCGGCGCGTGTTTTGAGCGATGCCAGGTCCGAGCCGGAGCCGGGTTCGCTGTAGCCCTGGCTCCACCAGACTTCACCGCTGGCGATGCCGGGCAAAAAGCGTTGCTGCTGCTCGGCATTGCCAAACGCCATGATCACGGGCGCCACCATCACCGGGCCAAAGGGCACGACGCGCGGCGCGCCTGCCAGGGCGCATTCTTCTTCGAACAGGTGCTTTTGCACGGCGGTCCAGCCCGGGCCGCCAAATTGCGTGGGCCAACCCCAACCCAACCAGCCTTTTTTGCCCAGAATTTTGGCCCAGCGCTGCATGTCCTCGCGTGTCAGCCGCATGGCGTTGTGCACTTTCTGTGAAATGTCGGCGGGCAAGTTGTCCTTGACCCAGGTGCGAATTTCGTCGCGGAATGCGAGCTCTTCGGGGGTGAATGCCAAATCCATGGGGTTTTCTCTCAAAATCAAACGACCGTGCTTTTTATCACGCGCAGGCCGATCCGGCTTGTCCTTGGTGCGACAAATACCGGGGATGAGGTCGGGCTGCAGGGATAATTCGGCCCTTCATGAGAAACATCGTCATTCTGATTTCAGGCTCGGGCTCGAACATGGCCGCCATTGTGCGAGCGGCTGAGCAAGGCCGATGGGCCGAGCGGCTGAACGCCCGGGTGGCTGCCGTGCTGAGCAACCGGGCCGATGCCCAAGGCCTGGCTTTGGCCCAAGACCATGGCATCGCGACCCAGGTGCTCGACCACAAGCGCTTTGCCAGCCGTGAAGCGTTTGATGTGGCCCTGATGGCCGAGATCGACCGGCACGCGCCCGCTTTGCTGGTGCTCGCGGGGTTCATGCGCATCTTGACCCCCGGTTTTGTGGCGCATTACGCAGGACGCATGCTCAACATCCATCCGTCTTTGTTGCCCGCATTCCCGGGGCTGAACACCCACCAGCGTGCGATCGATGCCGGTTGCCGTTTTGCCGGGGCGACCGTGCACCAGGTCACGGCCGAGCTGGACCACGGGGGCATTCTGGCGCAGGCGGTGGTGCCGGTGTTGCCGGGCGACACGGCCGACAGCCTTGGGTCACGGGTGCTGTCGCAAGAGCACTTGATGTATCCGCGGGCCGTGGCTGAATTCCTGCGTGCCTTGCCGGCCTAGGCCTTGGGGGAATCAAGGCTTCCCCCGAGCAGAGCCTGTTCAGTCCCCAATGCGGGTAAACCGCGGCTGAACTTGCCCGTTGAACTCGCCCACCTCGGCAAACATGGCAGCGGGCCGGACCCACAGGCCTTGTTCCCCATACAACGCTTGGTAGAGCGTCATGGGCTGCAGGTCTTCGCTGTGGCGCACGGTGCCCAGCACGCGGTATTGGCCGCCTTTGTAGTGTCGGTACAAGCCTTGGGGCGTTTCGATCAGGGGTGGCAGTAGTTCTGACATGTCTTTCCTGTGATGTGTGTCTGACCAAGGGTCGGGGATGGGACAATGCACCCCTATGCATCCAAAAGCCCTTTTAGACGCCTGCGCCGATCTGGTCAGGCTGGTTCTCCAATTTGAACATCCTGCCGACGCCGTGGTGTCGCGCTATTTTCGCGAACACCGCTCTTTGGGCCCCCGTGAACGCGCCACCTTGGCCGAAACCGCGTTTGCCGTGTTGCGCAAAAAGTTGTTGTTTGAGCAGTTGGCCCGCTCAGGTTCGGGTGCGAAAGAACGCAAATTGGCGATTTTGGGCTTTTTTGGTCCGCGCGATTTTCTGGCCTCTGCGCTCAACGACACCGAGAAGAAATGGCTGGCCACTTGCGACGCCATTCCAGCCGATGCCCTGATGGCCCCTCACCGCCACAACCTGCCCGAGTGGATGGCGCAGGCGCTGCAGGCCCAGTTGGGCGAAGATTTTTGGGCCTTGGCCGAGAACCTTCAACAGGCTGGAACACTCGATCTGCGGGTGAACATGTTTCAAGCCAAACGCAGCGACATCCAAAAAGAGCTGGCACAAGCGGGCATCGCTTGCGAGCCCACGCCTTACTCGCCTTGGGGCCTGCGCCTGCAAGGCAAACCTGCTTTGCAAAAGACCGATGCCTTCACCCGAGGCGCCATCGAGGTGCAAGACGAGGGCTCGCAGCTGCTGGCCTTGTTGGTCGACGCCCACCGGGGCGAGATGGTGGTGGATTTTTGTGCGGGCGCAGGCGGCAAAACGTTGGCGCTGGGCGCGGCCATGCGCAGCACAGGCCGTTTGTACGCGTTTGACGTGTCAGGTCATCGTCTCGATGCGCTCAAACCCCGCATGGCCCGCAGCGGCCTGTCGAATGTGCACCCGGCGGCCATTGCGCACGAGCGCGATGAGCGCGTGAAACGCCTGGCTGGCAAGATCGACCGCGTGCTGGTCGATGCGCCTTGCTCGGGCCTGGGTACTTTGCGCCGTAACCCGGACTTGAAATGGCGACAAAAGCCCCAAACTGTGCAGGAGTTGACCGAAAAGCAGCAAGCCATCTTGCAAAGCGCCTCGCGCATGGTCAAGTCCGGCGGCCGTTTGGTGTATGCCACTTGCAGCGTGTTGCCCGAGGAAAACGAAGGGATCGCGCAAGCCTTCAGCACCGCCAACCCGTACTTTGTCCCCTTGAACGTGGCACAAGAGCTCGACAGGCTCAAAGTGCCCCACGCAGCCAGTTTGTGCTCACCGGCCCCATCGGGCGATGCCCACCCCGATGCCCCGCCAGCCGGCACATTCTTGAGGCTGTGGCCTCATCGCCATGCCACGGATGGATTTTTTGCCGCAGCCTGGGTCAGAAAGTAGATTTTCTGACTCATTCTGTTTGAATTCTGTCGAAACAGCTGTCTTTTTGAGGCAGGAAAACTTAAAATTGACAAATTGCCTGAAATCAGGCTTCAGTAGAAAGACGAACACATGTTGTTGCCTGATTGGGATTTTCTGGATGCCATGATTCATTGGATGGGCTATGGCCTGTTTGACTTGGCTTGGTGGCAAATGGTGTTGGTCACCTTGGGTCTGACCCACATCACCATCGCCAGTGTCACCATTTTTCTGCACCGTCATCAGGCCCACCGCGCTTTGGACCTGCACGCCATTCCTTCGCACTTTTTCCGTTTCTGGCTGTGGTTGACCACGGGCCAGGTGACCAAAGAGTGGGCGGCCATTCACCGCAAGCACCACGCCAAATGCGAGCAAGCCGAAGACCCGCACAGTCCCCATGTGCACGGCATCAAAACGGTGTTGTTCACCGGTGCTGAGCTTTACCGCAAGGAATCGAAGAACCTGGACACCATCAAGCGGTTCGGCCACGGCACACCCGACGACTGGATCGAGCGCAACCTGTACACCCGCTTTTCGTGGCAAGGCGTGGCCCTGATGCTGGTCATCGACGTGGCTTTGTTTGGTTTCCTGGGCCTGACGGTCTGGGCGGTTCAAATGGCCTGGATCCCGATCACGGCGGCCGGCATCATCAACGGCGCTGCCCATTACTGGGGCTACCGCAACTTCGAGGCGCACGACGCCAGCACCAACATCTCGCCTTGGGGCATCCTGATCGGTGGCGAAGAGTTGCACAACAACCACCACACCTACCCCACCTCGGCCAAGTTGTCGGTCAAGCCTTACGAGTTCGACATCGGCTGGTTGTACATCCGGGTGCTCGAAACCCTGGGCATGGCCACCGTCAAGAAAACACCGCCCCGTCTGGCCTATGGCGACATCCGCCCTGTGGCCGACGAGAAGACTCTCGAGGCACTGATCGCCAACCGTTACGAGGTGATGGCCGGCTATGCACGCAATGTGAAAACCGTGATGCAACAGGAGGCGGGCAAACTCAAATTGGACGCCAGCGTGTTGCAAGCGGCGCAGCGCTGGTTGCACCGCGATGCGGCCAAGGTGCCAGCGGCTGCGCAAGCCCAGCTCAAGCAAGCCCGCGATGCCAGCCCTGTGCTGGACAAGATGGTGCAAATGCGCGAAGAGTTGAGCCAGATTTGGCTCAACACCTCACATTCCCGCGAGCAATTGGCCGCTGACCTGCAGGCCTGGTGCCGCCGGGCCGAAGAAAGTGGCATTGCCGCATTGCGCGACTTCTCGGTCAAGTTGCGTGCCGTGCGCCAAGCTGCCTGATTTTTTTTCGGCAGCCATTCCAACAGGGCCTTCGGGCCCTGTTGGCTTTTGGGGTCCAAGATGATTCGCAGGGGCTGTGATGCCCCAAGCCCATTGCGTGTGCCCGTACCTCTTTGTCATGCCCGCGCATGCGGGCAGCCATGATGGTCAAAGTCGCTGAGTCTCAGACAGGCTGGAATTGACAGACGCGCCGAGGAGGTTGGGCGGCGGCTGAACGGACCGCCTCATGCACCCCGTTTCGGACATAAAAAAACCCGCTGTGCAAACAGCGGGTTTTTTCTTGCAAGGTGCAGGCCGAATCACTTCAGCTTGATTTCCTTGTATTCAACGTGCTTGCGAGCTTTGGGGTCGAACTTCATGATCGACATTTTCTCGGGCATGGTTTTCTTATTTTTGCTGGTCGTGTAGAAGTGACCAGTGCCAGCTGTGGATTCCAGCTTGATTTTTTCGCGTCCGCCTTTGGTTGCCATGGTGTATGACTCCTAATGTTCTGGGTTTAGGCTTGACCGCGTGCACGCAGGTCTGCGAGCACGGCATCGATGCCGTTTTTGTCGATCAGGCGCAGAGCGGCGCTGGAGACGCGCAGGCGCACCCAACGGTTTTCTGTTTCAACCCAGAAACGACGGTATTGCAGGTTCGGCAGGAACCGGCGCTTGGTTTTGTTGTTGGCGTGGGAAACATTGTTCCCGGTCATTGGGCCTTTGCCCGTTACGTCGCAAACGCGTGCCATGTGGACACTCCGATACTTTTTAAACAGCTGGTGCCGATGGGTCTCGTGCAGATTTGCACGGGGCCTGGCGCTCCAGCCTCACCTCGCCAAGATGGGTGGCGGTATCCCAGATCGCTGGCCCTGTGATCCCGAATGACCATCCGGGCAGATCCAGCAAAGCCTCGAATTATAGCCAGAAAGCAGGGGCTTGGACGCTTGTGCTGGTCTTTTGTGACAAATACAGGGCGGTTTGGGTCTTGTTCGTGAGGCGTTGCGGGTGCCTGCCGGGGTTCAGAGGCGCTTCGCTTGGCCACATCACCCCGTCAGGCAACCCTGCGCCCTTTCGGTGTTCGTTGGCAGTCAACTTCTGGACCGCAGGGCTCAGGTTTACCTTGGAGTGCGATGGCGGCAGTGATTTAACCGTTGTTCTGTTCCAGAAAACGCTGCGCATCGAGCGCGGCCATGCAGCCTGTGCCCGCGCTGGTGATGGCCTGGCGGTAGACGTGGTCTTGCACATCGCCCGCGGCAAACACGCCGGGCACCGAAGTCTGGGTGGCAAAGCCCTTCAAGCCGCTTTGGGTCACGATGTAACCGTTCTCCAGTGCCAGTTGGCCCTGGAAGATGTCGGTGTTGGGGGCGTGGCCAATGGCGATGAAGCAGCCCTTGAGTTCGACATCGTGCAGACTGCCGTCTTTGGTGGATTTCAGTCGAACGCCGGTCACGCCAGTCGCATCGCCCAGCACTTCCTCTAGGGTCTGGAAGGTCTTGAGCTCAATCTTGCCGGCGGCGACTTTGTCCATGAGCTTGTCCACCAAGATGGGTTCGGCTTTGAATTTGTCGCGACGGTGGATCAAATAGACCTTGCTGGCGATGTTTGACAGGTACAGGGCTTCTTCCACGGCGGTGTTGCCGCCACCGACCACGCAGCAGACTTGGTCGCGGTAGAAAAAGCCGTCGCAGGTGGCGCAGCCGCTCACGCCGCGGCCCATGAAGGCGGTCTCGGTGGGAAGACCCAGGTATTTGGCCGAAGCGCCCGTGGCGATGATCAGGCTGTCGCAGGTGTAGGTGCCGCTGTCGCCGATCAGGGTGAAGGGGCGCTGTTCGAGTTTCACCGTGTGGATGTGGTCAAACACGATTTCGGTGTTGAAGCGCTCGGCATGTTCCTGGAAGCGTTGCATCAGGTCCGGGCCTTGCACACCGTGCACGTCGGCGGGCCAGTTGTCCACCTCGGTGGTGGTCATGAGCTGGCCGCCTTGCGCCATGCCGGTGATCAACAGGGGTTTGAGGTTGGCGCGAGCGGCATAGACGGCGGCGGTGTAACCGGCGGGGCCGGAGCCGAGAATCAGGACTTGGGCGTGTTTGGCAGAGGCAGACATGTGGAGCAATCGGTGTGGACAGACGGTTGAAAGAAAAGACAGTGCAGTGCACCGAATCTTCAGATTGTAAGAAACCGCCAAAGGCAAAGGGTGAAGAGGGCTTAGGCGCAAGCGTCTTGCGGTCTGGATGGGGCCTGATCGGGTAAGCTTGAGGCTTAATTTATGACCTATTCCCTGCACACATTGACCAACCCGACAGCCCGAGACAAGGCGCTGGAGGCACCTCAGACTTTTTGGGCGCGATTTGCCCAGGAAATCGTGTTGTTGATGGGTGGCGCCTTGTTGTTGCTGTGCCTGTTGGCTTTGATCAGTTACCAAGCCTCCGATCCCGCCTGGTCTACATCGGGCAGTGGTCAGGGGGTGCGCAACTGGGTGGGGCCCTTTGGGGCTTGGTTGGCCGACTTGGCTTACTTTGCTTTGGGGTATTCCGCTTGGTGGTGCTTGGCTGCGGCTGGCCGGGCCTGGTTGGTTGGTTTGGCCCGGTGGATGCGCGGCGCCTCCGAAGAGGAGCAGTCGGCCCATGCGGCGGGCAGCCTGCGCAGCCCTTGGACTTTCTGGATCGGCTTGATGGTCTTGGTGGCCGCGAGTGCGAGCATGGAGTGGGCCCGTCTGTACCGACTGGAGGCCCATTTGCCGGGGCACAGCGGTGGCATTCTGGGGTATCTGGTGGGCAGCACCAGCGTTCGATGGCTCGGCTTTACCGGCGCTGCACTGATGGGCATCGCCTTGGTCGTGGCGGGTGTCGCCATGGTGTTTCGTTTTTCATGGGGCCAGTTGGCCGAGTCGATTGGTGCGCGCATTGACGGCTTGATCCAGTCGCGCCATGAAAAGCGGGAAATTCAAGAGGATCTGGCCCTGGGCCAGAAAGCATTGCGTGAACGTGAGCAAAGCACACCATTTCAGGCCATTGAGCCGCAATGGGATTTGAACCCTTTGACAACGGCGCCTGAAGGTCAACTCGATCTCGAGCCCGTGCCTTTGCCCGTGCCACCCCCCGTCCCCAGGGTCATCGAGCCCACTGTCATGGAGGTGCCACGCAGCGATCGGGTCGTCAAGGAACGTCAAAAACCCCTGTTCACCGAACTGCCCGACAGCAAGCTGCCGCAGGTCGATTTGCTCGACAGCTTGTCCATTCGGCAAGAAACGGTGTCGCCCGAGACGCTGGAGATGACCAGCCGCTTGATTGAGAAAAAGCTCAAGGATTTCGGTGTGGAAGTGCGTGTGGTGGCGGCTGCCCCAGGCCCTGTGATCACGCGTTACGAAATCGAGCCAGCCACGGGTGTGAAGGGTTCACAGGTGGTGAACCTGGCCAAAGACCTGGCGCGCTCGCTCAGTCTGGTGTCCATCCGGGTGATCGAGACGATTCCGGGCAAAAATTTCATGGCCTTGGAGTTGCCCAACGCCAAGCGCCAGTCGATCAAATTGAGCGAAATTTTGGGCTCGCAGGTGTACAACGAGGCCAAATCCATGCTGACCATGGGTCTGGGCAAAGACATCATTGGCAACCCGGTGGTGGCCGATCTGGCCAAGATGCCGCACGTGCTGGTGGCTGGAACGACCGGTTCGGGCAAGTCGGTCGGTATCAACGCCATGATCTTGTCGCTGCTGTACAAGGCCGAGGCCCGGGATGTGCGCCTCTTGATGATCGACCCCAAGATGCTGGAAATGTCGGTGTACGAAGGCATTCCGCACCTGCTGGCCCCGGTGGTGACCGACATGCGCCAAGCGGCCCATGGTTTGAACTGGTGCGTGGCCGAGATGGAAAAACGCTACAAACTCATGAGCAAGATGGGCGTTCGCAACTTGGCCGGTTACAACCAGAAAATTGACGAAGCCACCGCCCGCGAAGAGTTCATCTACAACCCCTTCAGCCTCACGCCGGACGATCCTGAGCCGCTCAAACGCCTGCCGCACATCGTGGTGGTGATCGACGAGTTGGCCGATTTGATGATGGTGGTGGGCAAGAAGATCGAAGAGTTGATTGCGCGATTGGCCCAAAAAGCCCGTGCGGCCGGTATCCACTTGATTTTGGCCACCCAACGCCCCAGCGTGGACGTGATCACCGGTTTGATCAAAGCCAATATCCCAACCCGCATCGCGTTCCAGGTGTCGAGCAAGATCGACAGCCGCACCATCTTGGACCAGATGGGCGCCGAGGCGCTGCTGGGCATGGGTGACATGCTCTACATGCCCTCGGGCACGGGGTTCCCGATTCGGGTGCACGGTGCTTTTGTGAGCGACGAGGAAGTGCACCGCGTGGTGAGTTACCTCAAGAGCCAGGGCGAGCCCGACTACATCGAAGGCGTGCTCGAGGGCGGCACGGTGGACGACGATGGCGGCATGCTGGGCGAGGGGGAAGACAGCGAGAAAGACCCGATGTACGACCAGGCCGTCGAGGTGGTCTTGAAAAACCGCAAGGCCAGCATTTCTTTGGTCCAGCGCCACCTCAAGATCGGCTACAACCGTGCAGCCCGCTTGGTGGAGGACATGGAAAAAGCCGGCCTCGTCAGCGCCATGAGTGGCAGCGGGCAGCGGGAAATTTTGGTGCCCGCCCGGGCTGAGTGAGTGCGATGCCCCACTCTTTTTTCAACCGCCGAATGGCCATGAATTTTCTGGGCAAAGGCATGCTGGTCGCAGCGCTGTCGGTTTGGATGTTCCCCCTACAGGCCAGCAGTGTGGATTTGCTTGCCCAGTTCATGAAGCAGGCCCGCAGTGGCCGCGCCGACTTCACCCAGGTGGTCACGTCACCCAGCCGAGCGGGCCAGACCCCACGGGCCAAAACATCGAGTGGCCGTTTCGAGTTCCAGCGCCCAGGCAAATTCCGTTTTGATTACCGCAAGCCCTTTGTGCAGACCCTGGTGGCCGATGGGCAGACCTTGTGGCTGCACGATGTGGACCTGAACCAGGTCACAGCCCGCCAGCAGTCCCAGGTGCTGGGGTCAACCCCGGCCGCCTTGCTGACGGCGGCTTCGGATTTGCAGGCCTTGAAAAATGATTTTCAATTCACCCCCGAGCCCGATCGCGATGGTTTGCACTGGGTGCGAGCCACGCCCCAATCGCCAGACGGACAAATCCGCTCCGTGATGGTGGGCTTGCGTGCAGCCGCATCTGGCCCCGAGCTGGCCGTGCTCGATGTGCAAGACAGCTTGGGGCAGCGTTCTGTGCTGACCTTCTCTGGCTTTGAGCTCAACCCGGTTTTGCCCGCCAGCACCTTTGTGTTCAAAGCCCCGGCGGGGGTGGACGTCATTCGGCCTTGAGGCTGTCCGGGTGCCGATGAAAGCCGCCAGTTTGTCCTCCCATGCGCCTTTGGCCGAGCGCTTGCGCCCGCATCATTTGGGTGAGGTGATAGGGCAGCAGCATTTGTTGGGCGAGGGCATGGCCTTGCGACTGGCCTTCGAGTCGGGCCAGCCGCACAGTTGCATTTTGTGGGGGCCGCCGGGCGTGGGCAAAACCACGATCGCCCGTTTGATGGCCGACGCGTTTGATGCGCAATTTTTGAGCATCAGCGCGGTCCTGGGCGGGGTCAAGGACATCCGTGAAGCGGTGGAAAAAGCCGAAGCGGCCCGCACAGGTTTGCATCCCCAGCGCACCATCATGTTTGTGGACGAGGTGCACCGTTTCAACAAAAGTCAGCAAGACGCGTTTTTGCCGCACGTGGAAAGTGGCTTGTTCACCTTCATCGGTGCCACGACCGAGAACCCTTCTTTTGAGGTGAATTCGGCTTTGTTGTCGCGGGCGGCGGTGTATGTGCTGCAGCCCCTGACCGAGGAGGACCTGCAAAGCATCGTGCTGCGAGCGCAAGGCATTCAAGCCATTCCCGCCATCGAACCTCAAGCTTTGTCCCGCTTGCTGGCCTATGCCGACGGCGATGCCCGGCGTTTGCTCAATACGCTGGAAACCCTGGCCATGGCGGCCCAACAAGAAAGCATCGATCCGGTGACCGATGCATGGTTGATGCGGGTGCTGGGCGAGCGCATGCGCCGCTACGACAAAGGCGGCGAGCAGTTCTACGACACCATCAGCGCCTTGCACAAATCGGTGCGCGGCTCCGACCCCGATGCTGCCCTCTATTGGTTCGTGCGCATGCTCGACGGTGGTGCGGACCCGCGTTACATGGCCAGGCGTCTGATCCGCATGGCCAGTGAAGACATTGGCCTGGCCGACCCGCGTGCCCTGCGGATGGCGCTCGACGCCGCTGAGGTGTACGAACGCCTGGGCAGTCCCGAGGGCGAGTTGACGCTGGCGCAGTGTGTGATTTACTTGGCCGTGGCCCCCAAATCCAATGCCGCTTACAAAGCCTTCAACCAGGCCAAGGCCTGGGTCAAAAAAGACGGCACCCGGCCGGTGCCCATGCACTTGCGCAATGCACCCACCCAGCTCATGAAGCAGCTGGACTATGGCAAGGGCTACCGCTATGCCCACGACGAGGAAGACGGTTTTGCGGCAGGCGAGCATTACCTGCCCGATGGCATGCCTGAACCCGGCTTTTACAAACCGGTTCGCCGGGGTCTGGAAATCAAAATTGCCGACAAACTGGAAGAACTGCGAAAGAAAAATGCGGCCAAAGGGTAAGTCCCGACGGCAATGAAGACTGACGGGAACTTTCTTTCACTACAATCCCGCCACCCCGCCCAGCATCGCATGAACTGGCGGGGTTTTTGCTAGTTGTCAGGTCTCACCCAAAAGGTGATTCTTGATCCTAAAACAACAACCGAAGCTAAGACCCGCTAAGCGCAGGTCAAAACACGGAGGAATCCATGGACGTCTTTTTCCAGCAGGTCATCAACGGCCTGGTCATGGGCAGCATGTATGCGTTAGTGGCCTTGGGCTACACCATGGTGTACGGCATCATCAACCTGATCAATTTTGCGCACGGTGAGGTGCTGATGGTCGGGGCTTTGACCAGCTGGTCGGCCATTGGCATGATGCGGGACGCCATGCCCGGCGCGCCAGGCTGGGTCATTTTGATTTTGGCCACATTGATCGCGTGCGTGGTGGCTGTGGTCCTGAACTTTTCCATTGAAAAGATCGCCTACCGGCCGTTGCGCAACAGCCCCAAACTCGCCCCCCTGATCACGGCGATTGGCATGAGCATCTTGCTGCAGACCCTGGCCATGATCATCTGGAAGCCCAATTACAAGGCCTACCCCACTTTGCTGTCCAGCACCCCCATCAACATGGGCGGCGTGGTCATCACGCCCACCCAAATCATGATTTTGGGCGTCACGGCCGTGTCGCTGGCCATCCTGATGTGGCTGGTCAATTACACCCGCTTGGGCCGTGCCATGCGGGCCACTTCTGAGAACCCGCGTGTGGCCGCTTTGATGGGTGTGAAGCCCGACATGGTGATCTCGGCCACCTTCGTGATTGGCGCCATTTTGGCGGCCATTGCGGGCGTGATGTACGCCTCCAACTACGGCACCGCGCAGCACGCCATGGGTTTCTTGCCGGGCCTGAAGGCTTTCACCGCCGCGGTGTTTGGGGGCATTGGCAATTTGTCAGGGGCGGTCATTGGCGGCATCTTGCTGGGCTTGATCGAAGCCATTGGCTCGGGCTACATCGGTCACCTGACTGGCGGTGTGCTGGGCAGCCACTACACCGATATCTTTGCGTTCATTGTCTTGATCATCGTGTTGACCCTGCGCCCCTCGGGCCTGATGGGTGAACGTGTGGCCGATCGCGCTTGATGGGGACAACCATGAAAAACAACAAAACACTTCAATACATCCTGATCGGTGCTGCGCTGATTGTCTTGCCGCTCATCCTGCAAATTTTTGGCAATGCCTGGGTGCGCATCGCCGACATGGCCTTGCTCTACATTTTGTTGGCCATTGGCCTGAACATCGTGGTCGGTTATGCCGGTTTGCTCGACTTGGGCTATGTGGCTTTCTTTGCCGTGGGCGCCTACATGTACGGCCTGCTGTCTTCGCCGCATCTGACCAACACCTTTGCGTGGATCGCTGCGGCTTATCCCAACGGCATGCACATGCCCATTTGGCTGATCGTGCCCGTGGGCGCTGCCTTGGCGGGTATCTTTGGCATGTTGCTTGGTGCGCCCACGCTCAAGCTGCGCGGTGACTACCTGGCCATCGTGACTTTGGGTTTTGGCGAAATCATCCGAGTGTTCATGAACAACCTGGACCACCCGGTCAACATCACCAACGGCCCCAAGGGTCTGGACCAAATCGATCCGATCTCGATTTTTGGCCTCAATCTGGGCAAGAAGTTGATGATCGGCGATTTTGAAATCGCCTCGGTGTCGCTTTATTACTACCTGTTCCTGAGCCTGGTGCTGGTCACGATTTTGATTTCGCACCACCTGGAAGTGTCCCGCATTGGCCGCGCCTGGATGGCCATTCGTGAAGACGAAATCGCCGCCAAGGCCATGGGCCTGAACACCCGCAACCTCAAGCTGCTCGCGTTTGGCATGGGCGCCACTTTTGGGGGCGTTTCGGGGGCCATGTTTGCCGGTTTCCAGGGCTTTATCTCACCCGAATCCTTCAGCCTGATGGAGTCGGTGATGATCGTGGCCATGGTGGTGCTCGGCGGCCTGGGCTACTTGCCGGGCGTCATTTTGGGGGCGATTTTGTTGTCGGCTTTGCCCGAAGTGCTGCGCTACGTGGCCGGTCCCTTGCAAGAGATGACGGGTGGACGTTTGGATGCGTCCATCATGCGTCAGTTGTTGGTGGCGCTGGCCATGATCGTGATCATGTTGATGCGTCCTCGTGGGCTGTGGCCTTCGCCTGAACATGGCAATTCGCTCAAGACGAAATGAAGGAGCCGAACATGAATCCAACAGCCAACCCAGACACCGTTCTCAACGTCTCGGGCATTTCCAAGCGCTTTGGCGGTCTGCAGGCCCTCACCGATGTGGGCATGACCATTCAACGCGGTCAGGTCTATGGCCTGATCGGGCCCAACGGCGCGGGCAAGACCACGTTTTTCAACGTGATCACCGGCCTGTACACGCCCGACAGTGGCACTTTTGAGCTGGCGGGCAAACCTTACCAGCCCACGGCCGTGCACGAAGTGGCCAAGGCCGGTATTGCCCGGACCTTCCAGAACATTCGCCTGTTCGCCGAGATGACGGCGCTCGAAAACGTGATGGTGGGCCGCCATGTGCGCACCCATTCGGGCTTGCTGGGCGCGATTTTTCGCACGCCGGGCTTCAAGGCCGAGGAAGCCGCCATTGCCCAGCGGGCGCATGAGTTGCTTGACTATGTGGGCATTGGCAAATACGCCGATTTCAAGGCCCGCACGCTCTCTTATGGCGACCAGCGGCGCCTGGAAATTGCCCGTGCTTTGGCGACCGATCCGCAGCTGATTGCCTTGGACGAACCTGCCGCCGGCATGAACGCCACCGAAAAAGTGCAGCTGCGCGAGTTGATCGACCAGATCCGCAAGGACAACCGTACGATCTTGTTGATCGAGCACGACGTGAAGCTGGTCATGGGCTTGTGTGACCGTGTCACGGTGCTCGACTATGGCAAACAAATTGCCGAGGGCACGCCTGCCGATGTGCAGAAGAATGAAAAAGTGATTGAAGCCTATCTGGGCACGGGAGGGCACTGAGATGGCGAATGTTCTTTTGAAAGTCAAAGACCTGCAAGTCGGCTACGGCGGCATTCAGGCCGTCAAGGGCGTGAGCCTCGAGGTGCGTGAGGGCGAACTGGTCTCGCTGATCGGCTCCAATGGTGCGGGCAAGACCACCACCATGAAAGCCATCACCGGCACCTTGCCTTTGCAAGCCGGCGACATCGAATACCTGGGCCAAAGCATCCAGGGCCAAGGCCCTTGGGACCTGGTCAAGCAAGGCTTGGCCATGGTGCCGGAAGGCCGTGGCGTGTTCACCCGCATGACCATCACCGAAAACCTGCAAATGGGCGCCTACATCCGCTCGGACGCGGCAGGCATTGCGGATGACATCGAGAAGATGTTCACCATTTTCCCGCGTCTGCGTGAGCGCAAGGACCAGTTGGCGGGCACCATGTCCGGTGGCGAGCAGCAAATGCTGGCCATGGGCCGTGCTTTGATGAGCCGCCCCAAGGTCTTGCTGCTCGATGAGCCGTCCATGGGCTTGTCGCCTATCATGGTCGACAAGATCTTTGAGGTGGTGCGCGATGTGTACGCCCAGGGCGTGACGGTGTTGCTGGTGGAACAAAACGCCAGCCGGGCATTGGCCATCGCCGACCGCGGTTATGTGATGGACTCTGGCCTCATCACCATGACCGGGGTGGGCAAGGACATGCTCGAAGACCCCAAGGTGCGCGCGGCCTATTTGGGCGAGTGAGTCACCCGCGGTTCAGCAAAAAAGCCCGGCTCGCCGGGCTTTTTGCATGCTGGGCCAGATGGCTCAATCGACCCGTGCGCCGCTGGCCTTGACCACGCTTTCGTAGCGTGCCAGTTCTTTTTTCATGAACGCACCAAATTGCTCCGGGGTGTTGCCCACCGGCTCGGCCAGCAGTTGGCCAAAACGTGTTTTGGTTTCGGGCGTTTGCAGCGCGGCCACAAACGCTTTGTTCAGCCGATCCACCACATCCGGGGGCGTCGCCGCAGGGGCGACCAGCCCCCACCAAGTGTCGATCGAAAAGTCTTTCAGGGTTTCGCTCATGCTCGGGATGTCGGGCAGGGCGTTGCTGCGCTGGGCGGTGGTCACGGCCAGGGCCTTGAGTCGGCCTGCCTTGATGTTGGCAGCTGCCGTGGCCAGGTTGTCGAAGTTGAAATCGACCTGTCCCGACAACAAAGCCAGCTGCGCGGGGTTGCCGCCGTTGTAGGGAATGTGCACCGCAAAAATGCCAGCAGCCCGCTTGAACATTTCGCCGGCCAAATGGCCCGCACTGCCGTTGCCGCCCGAGCCAAAGTTCAGCTTGGCCGGATTCGCCTTGGCATAAGCCACCAGATCGGCCAGGGTGTTGATTTTGAGGCGCTGGGCGGTCTCGGCGTTCATCACCAGCACGTTGGGCACGCGCAGCATTTGCGTGATGGGCGCAAAGTCGCGGCTGGCGTCATAGGGCATCTTGGCAAACAGCCAAGGGTTGATGGCGTGCGTGGCCGTGGCCGCGATGCCGATCGTCAGGCCATCGGGCGCGGCCTTGGCCACCAAATCAGCGCCCAGATTGCCACCTGCACCAGGGCGGTTCTCAATGATCACCGTGCCCAAGCTGTCTTTCACGCGCTCGGCCAAGGCCCGCGCGGTGACGTCGATGGGGCCACCGGGTGCATAAGGCACGATGATGCGGATGGGTTTGCTTTGCGCCCAGGCGGGCGCGCTGAGTGCGAGGGATGCGGCGGCAAATTGACGACGGCTAATGGTCATGGGAATCTCCGTGGAAAAGGTCAACGTCAAGCCTTGGCTTTGTCGGCTTCGGAGGTGAACGAATCGGCGTAGAACTCCTCCTCGGGCAAACCGCCCATCGCCACATAGTCGCGCTTGGCCGAGTCGACCACGATGGGCGCGCCGCAGGCATAGACCTGGTGGCCTGACAGATCAGGAAAGTCCTGCAGCACCGCCTGGTGCACAAAGCCGGTGCGGCCGCTCCAGTGGTCTTCGGCCTCGGCGTTCGAGATCACGGGCACATAGCGCAGGTTGGGCATCTCGGCCAAGCGGGCCTCGACCCAGTCGGCCATGTACAAATCGGCCGGGCGGCGGCCACCCCAGTACAGCGTGGCCGGGCGGGTGATGCCGCGGTGCTGCATGTGCTCGATCAGCGCCTTGATGGGCGCAAAGCCTGTGCCAGAGGCCAGCAGCACCATGGGCTTGTCACTGTCTTCGCGCAGGAAAAAACTGCCATACGGGCCTTCGGCGCGCAGGATGTCTTTTTCTTTCATGGTGGTGAAGACCGGGTCGGTGAACTTGCCGCCGGGCATGTGGCGGATGTGCAGCTCGACCGTGGGCGGGGCCACTTCCAGCGTGTGCGGGGCGTTGGCCATGCTGTAGCTGCGGCGCGATCCATCACGCAGCAAAAATTCGATGTACTGGCCGGCGTGGAACTTCATCACATCGTTGGCGGGCAGTTGCAGTTTCAGCACGATCACGTCGTGCGACTTTTTCTCCAGACTGACCACGCGCACCGGCATTTTCTTGACGGGCAAGCCGCCTTCGGCGGTGACTTGTTTGGATTCGAGCACCACATCGCTTTGCGCGGTGGCGCAGCAGGTCAGCACCAGGCCTTGGGCTTCTTCCTCGTCGCTCAAGGCTTTGGCTTGGTGCGGGCCGTGCACCACAGTGCCCGAGATTTTTTTGCATTTGCAGGAACCACAAGCGCCGTCCTTGCAGCCATAGGGCAGGCCAATGCCTTGGCGGATGCCTGCGGCCAGCAGGGTTTCGTTGTCATCGGCGGTGAAGCTGCGGCCGCTGGGCTGCACGGAAATTTGGAAGCTCATCTTTTGGGTATCCTAGAGGGCGTGAATATGACCCGGAACCCCTGATTTTGCCTTCAAACCAAACCCCTTTGGGCGCACTGCCCGCCCGCTTTCGCCGTCAGCGTGTTTTGATCGTGGGCTGTGGCGATGTGGGGCTGCGCACGGCGGGTCAATTGGGGGCGCCGCAAAGCCAACGGGTGCGCTTGATGGCCTTGACCTCATCGCCCGAGCGGGTGCGTTTGCTGCGGGCCTGTGGCATCACCCCCTTGCTTGGCAACCTCGACGATGCGGCCAGTCTGAAGCGCTTGGCAGGCATCGCGCACCGGGTCATTCACTTGGCGCCACCGCCAACCGATCGCAGGGGGGCGTCTGAGCGCGACCCGCGCAGTTTGGCCTTGGTGCAAGCGCTGCGCTTGCGCTCACCACCGCATGCCCTGGTTTATGGGTCCACCACCGGCGTTTATGGCGACTGCGGTGGCCGGAGGGTGGATGAAACCCGGACCGCGAACCCGCACACCCCCCGCGCTCAGCGCCGGGTCGATGCCGAAAACCTGATGCGTTTTTTGGGTCGCAGCGGGGTGCGCGTCAGTGTGCTGCGCATCCCGGGCATTTACGCCCCTGACCGCGACGGCGGCACACCGCGTGAGCGCTTGATCAAGGGCACGCCCGTGTTGGTGGCCAAGGAGGATGTGTACACCAACCACATCCACGCCGACGATCTGGCCCGCGCCTGCGCCGCCGCTTTGTGGCGTGGCAAGCCCCAGCGCGTGGTCAACGTCACCGACGACACCGACCTCAAAATGGGCGATTACTTCGACCTGGCCGCCAGCCTGTATGGCTTGCCCAAACCGCCTCGGATATCGCGCCTCGATGCCAACACGGCGCTGCCCCTGATGCTGCTGAGCTTCATGAGCGAGTCCCGACGTCTGGACAACACCCGCATGAAAAAAGAATTGAAAGTCCGCTTGCATTACCCGCATGTACGTGACGGTTTGAGTCCGCAAGGCGCTCTGTTTTCGGTGGCGCGATGACTTCCTTGCGCATCGACAAATGGTTGTGGGCGGCCCGTTTTTACAAAACCCGCAGCCTGGCCAGCGATGAAATTGGCAAGAGTCGTGTGCAGGTCAACGGCCAAGATGCCAAACCCTCCAAAGAAGTCAAGCCCGGCGACACGGTGTGTCTGCGCCAAGGCCCTGTGGTGCGCACGGTCATTGTGCAGGCCTTGAGCGGCGTGCGTGGCCCCGCTCCGGTGGCGCAGCTGCTGTACACAGAAACCCCGGAAAGCATCGAGGCCCGCCAAAAAGCTGCCGAGCAACACCGCCTGGCCCGCGAGCCCGCGCTCAGCATCGAACAAGGCCGCCCGACCAAACGTGACCGCAGGCAAATCGAGCGCAATTGGAACGATCGCTGGAGTGCGGGGATCGATTGATCTGAAAAACCAAAGAAAAAAGCCGCAAGTTTCTGGAACTTGCGGCTTTGGTCTGGTGCCCGGGGCCGGACTCGAACCGGCACGCCTTGCGGCGGGGGATTTTGAGTCCCCTGATGTATTTATCTTGAAATGTTGATGGTTGTTGATATACTCTATAAAAATCAACAGCTTGCGTAAAAATACTGTATGCAATATCAGTATCGCATGTTGGTTGATATTCGTCTAAATCGGCATACACGGCATACATGGCGCATACATGGAGTATCAACATCATGGCAAGAACACCCAAGACGATAGCGCCAGACCTGAGCAAAAACCAACGCCTGACGGTGGACAGTATCGATCGCCTGCGCTGCCCTGATGGAAAGCAACAGGCATTCATGCGCTGCGCTGAGGTCAACGGCTTGCAGGTTCGCGTGACCGCCGCCGGGTCCAAGTCTTACGTGTACCAACGCAAAGTCAACGGGCAAAGCCTGCGTGTGACCATTGGGGCTGTGTCTGCGTGGTCAATTGCTGATGCTCAAAAAGAGGCTCGCCGTTTGGCCGTGACACTGGATAAGGGCGATGACCCGCGCCAGATTGCCCGTGAAAAGCAAGCAGCCAAAGCCGCCGCCCGAGCCGAACAGGACCGCGCCGCCCATTACACCTTTGCTAACTTGATGGCCGCTTATGCCAACGAGTTGGAGCGTCAAGGCAAGACCTCACACGCAAAGGTCCGGGCCATGATGCGCCTGCATCTGGTGGAAGGCTGGCCAGAACTTGCCAACACACCCGCCAACAAAGTGACCGCTGAACAAGTGGCCGATCTGCTCCGTGGCCTTAGTGAAGCCGACAAGAGCCGGACTGCTGGAAAGGTGCGTAGCTACACACGCGCCGCCTTTGAGATGGCCCGCACCGCCAAGCTGGACCATGAAGTGCCCGTTCACTTCAAAGCTTTCGAGGTCAAACATAATCCCGCCGCTGAGACCGTAGCCATCAAGTTGGAGACCGACAAGAACCCTTTGAAGCCAGCACACCTGCGCCAGTATTGGCAAGCCATCGAAAAGCTACCCGGGGTCCAAGGTGCCGCCCTCCGCCTTCACCTGCTGACAGGTGGACAGCGCATCGAGCAACTGCGTTTGTTGGTCCGGTCCAACGTCAAGCCCGGGGCTTTCACGCTGCTGGACGCGAAGGGCAGGGCAGGCCGTGGGGCAAGACTGCACACCGTGCCACTGAATGCCGCCGCCCGTACCGCCATGGCCGAACTGCTGGCGTTGAACGCCGGGGGTGATTTCCCGCTATCGGTGACAGGTGGCAAAACTCCAATCAGCGCCAAAGCCTTCGCTGAGTGGGCCAAAGCCGCCGCCTCAGGCATCGAATGGCAGGACTTGGGCGAACCCGTGGGGCAGTTTCAAGCCAAGCGCCTCCGGTCCGGGGTAGAGACGACACTGGCCAGTTTGCGTGTGAGCCAAGAGATTCGAGGGCACCTGCTGAGCCATGGCGTGAAGGGGGTGCAAGCTGCCAGCTACGACGGGCACGACTACGAACCCGAAAAGCTGGAAGCTTTAGACACACTGCACCGACATTTGACCGAGACCAGCGCCAGCGTGGTGCACATATCAGCAAGGGTGGCGGCGTAATTCATTGATCGCCGCCTGACCGTTTTTTGCCCCAGCTAGGCCCGATTGCAACCCGGGCCGAAAAGTCGGAAACCTTCGCCGACCTCCTGGGGCACCTCACTTTTGAAGGGTGCCTTGAAGGGGCCGCACATGCCACGCGCAAAACGAAAAGAAGTCACGCCATTAAATTCTGGTTTTTTCAAACTCGAAAATCAAAATTATCAATTTCTGGTCTACGAAAATTTAGCCGATCAAGGGGGTCGTGGCATCCACATGCTTTCAAAACGCTCAAAGGCTTTTCACAAAGTCTTGACGTATTGTGAAGAAATGCTTGACTGCAATTCCCCTCTCCAAAGGCGGATTTTCAAAGGACACACAACCGGTCAAACTAGAGTGTCTGACTTCGCAAAAATTATTGGCCCAATAGTGCGTCCGCTTGTCATCGGAAAAACGCTCAAAGATGACATTGTTCACATGGTGCGGCTGCATTACAGAGCTTGCAATGCTGCTTTGCAAGAGGAATCCGAAAAAAACAAACCTTGCAAACCCGCATGAATACTGGCTTTGGTACGTCTCGGCGGGAAATCAGCAATAAAGGAACGTCTCGGCGGGAAAACTGAGATTTTTAATTGCAGCATCGCAACAAACCTTAGGGGTTTTCAATGGCTGCAAAGACTTTTCAACCAATACCGCTGGAGCGCGAAAAACGCGCCGCATTGCCAACCAACGAGGCCGCTTATCACCTGAACCGTGCAGAACAAACGCTCAGGATGTGGGCCATAAAAAATGATGGGGCCGTGAAGTGCCTGCGAGTCAACGGACGCTTGCAGTGGCCTGTTAGCCAAATCAAGGCCGTCATGGGGGTGGCACCATGAGAATCGATGACTTCAGCCCCATCCAAAAATTCCAACACTCGATTTCGGGAATCGGACTTTTTCCGCCGGTGACAGTCGTCGCTGATGGCGAGCGCCAAACCTTCGACACAAAAATTCAGGGTAAAGAAAATCAGGCTTGGTACAAGCTAAATCCAGACCTGCAAACGGGCTACTTCGGTTTCGTCGGCATCTCCGTGCGCTGGGACTTTGCAGACTCTAAAGCGCGATTGACCACAAAGCCAAGGTGGGCGTGATGAGCTTCGACCGCCAAGCGCTCCCTGAGCCGAATTCTTATTTTGAAAACGCCGGATTGATTCTCCAAGGCCGTGGTAAGTGGCGCACAACTACTTGCCACTTCCATGGGGGCCGAACAACATTACGCATCAATCTTGAATCCGGTGCGTGGGTTTGTATGTCGTGCGGCCAAAAGGGAGGCGATGTCCTTGCCTACGAGATGCAGTCCACCGGGGCCGATTTTGTTACCGCTGCCCGTTCACTTGGTGCATGGATGGATGACGACCGGACCTCAGCGCCAGCAACACACAAGCCGTTCAGCACCCGCGAAGCCCTCAGTGTTTTAGCAGTCGAAGCGAACCTAGCCGCCATTGCTGCATCAAATTTGGCCTATGGGAATCGACTGACATCAGATGACCTTGCGCGGCTACAAACCGCCGCCCAACGTATCAACCTAATTCGAGAAACTTACCCATGAACGCTTACCCCAAAGTCACGGCCGAAATGGACCGCCTCATTTCTGAAAAAGAAGCTTTGGCCTATCTCTTGCCCATGCCGCCCGATGAAGTCACCGACAACTACGAGTTGCAGGTCGCCTACGCCAAAGCCGCACACGCTTGGCCTGAACTGCAACCCTTACAAGCCAAGCTGGGGACGATGCCCTACCCCACCGAGGCGCTGCCGCCCCTGATTCGCGAGGCAGTGCGCGAGGTCGAGGATTTTGTTCAAGCGCCGACCGCATTGATCGCCCTGAGCGCCTTATCGAGCGTGAGCCTTGCTGTCCAAACTTTCTATGACGTGGAGCGCGCCAAGTCACTGCATGGTCCGACCGGGTTGTTCATGCTGGCCATTGCTGAAAGTGGCGAGCGTAAGTCTTCCTGTGATGGTTACTTTTCCAAGGCCCTGCGCGACTATGACGCTGAACAACTTGAAGCCGCCAAGCCTGAACTGGCCGCTTTTGAAGCTTCACGATCAGCTTGGGCCGCCGAGAAGTCCGGGATTGAATCCGCTATCAAGCGCGAAGCCAAAGAAGGACAAGACACCTCAGACCTGAAACGTCAGTTATTGGCCCATCAGATCAAAGAACCCAAGCCGCCAAAAGTTCCCCGTCTTGTTTACGGAGATGCCACCCCTGAGGCTTTGATTGATGGCCTGAGTTCTTGGAAATCCGGGGGGGTGATGAGCGCCGAGGCGGGAGCCATCCTAGGGGGGCACGCCATGGGCGACAGCGCCATGAGGCACTTGGCCACTCTGAATGTTTTGTGGTCCGGAGAAACCATCCGCCAGCATCGACGTGGCCGGGGTGACACCTTTATCGAAGGCGCACGGCTGACCATTGGCTTGCAAGTTCAAGAATCCACCCTGCGCGAGTTCATCAAAAGCACTGGCGATTTGGCAAGAGGCACGGGGTTCTTTGCGCGCTGCCTGTTGGCTTGGCCAGCATCCACCCAAGGCACCCGGCAATTCAAACAGCCAACCGGGTTCGACTCACTGAACCACTTTAATGGACGGATTCGGCAGATTCTCAACCGCCCGGTGACTAAAGACCACGACAAGGCCATGATTCACCTAAGTGGCGAAGCCAAAGCGGTTTGGGAGGCTTATTACAACGACACAGAGGCGGCTTTGGCCGAGGGCGGCGAACTGCGTGACATACGCGATATTGCGAGCAAGACCGCTGACAACGCCGCCCGACTTGCCGCTCTGTTTCATGTTTTCAATGGTACGACAGGGGCCATCGACGGCACCACCATGGAAAACGCCTGTGACGTGGCGAAGTGGCACCTTAACGAAAGCCTGAGATTCTTTGGCCAGATGAGCCAGCCGAAGAACATGTCAGATGCAGCCCGACTCGAGGAATGGGCACTTCAGTATTTGAAAGGCACCGACACCGACAAGATCAGCACGCGCAATGCTCAAAGGCTTAGCCCGGTGCGAGACAAACAAGACATCAATGCCGCGCTTGAAGAACTGGCAGACCTAGGCCGAGCGCGCATCATCAAGGCTGGGCGGCAAAAATACATCCAGATTCGCCGGGAAGTTTTGGAGGGTGCGCCATGAGTTTTGCACTCAGAAAAAAAACATGGGGGCTTGCGACAGTTGCGACTATTGCGACAGTTGGCACAAAAGATGGTGTCAGCGGGCAAAAAACAGGGCGGCAAACCCCAAGTGTCGCAACTGTCACAACTGTCGCAATGGGGGCCTCTTCAAAAAGTGAAGGCACAACGACCGCAAAGGTGTTTCCGATAAGCAACCCCGACCGCTGGTGTTGGCCGAACGGCCCAGCGATGAACGGGCAAGAGATCGATGTTTTCAATAGGCGGAACAATCTTTTTCTCGCTCGTGGCTGGGGTGCTGCCGAGGCCGTAGCCGACAGACTGGTGCGCCGTGATCGTGAGAGTGACGACCGCGTGGTCTGTTTGGAGTGTGTTCACTACACGAAGCGATGGTGTGCCAACGCCAACGCTGCTCAGTTATCACCAACCAAGTCAAGCATACAAATTGCGACAGACCTGATAACGTTATTGCAACGCTGCCCGGGGTTTCTAGCCATATTCGCCCTGCCAGTTGCGGCAACCTTTGACCACTCCCTTGCTTGAGGTTATGTGCGAATTTCGTCAATCCCACCCCGAAAGAGGCCGAGCATATGAAAAAACCAATCCTCACCACCCTGTCGTTTGGTAACCCTGCCTTGCGATGCACGGCCTGCGCCAAGCATTCAAAGCAGCAATGCAAGAATCCGGCAGTCATGGGCTTTACTGTTTGCCGCATGCATGGTGCACGTGGTGGTCCGAGGACTCAAGAAGGTATTGACCGTATCGCCATGGCGAACACTTTGCATGGTCGCGAAACAAGGGCCAAAAGACTCACGCGTCAAGAAATCAGGCTCCGACTGAAAACTGCCATCGCTATTGGGGAAATTCTTGGAATGTTTGAATAAACAGCAAGCTGCGTTCACACGTTAGGTTTGCGCAATTTTTGGAATCCTTGGGCGAGGGATTGAATTTTGATAGTAGGAGAGACGCGGTAGACTAATAAACTGATCCAAAAAATTTTCAAGATTGAAGACCCATGAGGCTTTTAAAAATAGCGGTGGTGATTTTGCTTATGGCATCGTCCTCGGCGTTCGCTCGTGACTATGTACTCCGTTTAAACATGGCTACATGTGAACCTGATGGAATGATCAATTCTTGGAGGGAAAGGTCTAACCCTAGAGATTTTTGGATTGCACAGAAAGTTGTGTTGGAAAAGGAGTTGGAATGGATGAACAGTTCCTCGGTTGCCGAAGAATGCTCCCCATCAGACAACATGTCGGAAAAAAGAAGGTGTATGGAGTACAAGTCCAACATAAGAGCTTCTGCGGTTCGATGTTTATCTGTCTCACGGCGCAGATGTCGTGAGCAGGGCGCTTGTTAGTCTACTTTTGCTTGATATCGTCATTGGAGACTGCGGAAATTTTCGTCAGTGATGTGATGATTTTTTGTTGACTTCGTAATCAGGTCAACAAGGAAGAAAGCCCCCAAAGTGGTGGTCAAAAAAGCAAAACCAGAACACAAACAAATTGGCTTATGACCACCATCGCCGGATACAACCTTTGCGCTGCTCCCTGCTGCGGAGCAATCTACAGAACCTTGAATTACCGTTCCATGAACTTCAGTGCATGGGAGTATTGGACCGATGGCTATCGGGAGGGCACCTTAATGCCTAATGATCACGGGCTACGTCAGTGCCTCTGCGGTGCCTTCTACCTAGTTAAAGAAATGGAATTCATCGAGCAGGTCGAGGAGACGAACGCTCCTCATACCGCGCATGTTGCCGATACGTACTTGCCTGTTGCCATCGCTCAAGCAAGAACATCCGAAATTGAATTGGCCGCTCGACTCGATTATTGGCAACTCTTGAATCACCCTTACCGCGTGCTGTATCGCGCCCATAACGATTCGAAAAAGGCCGCCTGGATATCCGCAAACCCGGATCAACGTTCTTGGTGGCAACGTATCTGCAAAGCACAGCCTCCTCAATATGTGGAGACGGTAAACCAGCCCTTTAGTTACCCGCTTTATGAACTGAGCGAAATGCAAAGCGACAACCTCAAAGCTTTGCTTCGTTTGCACGAAGAAGAACTTCGTAATGACAACGAGACTCGAGCAGAGCTGCATCGCGAGCTTGGTCAATTTGAACAAGCCATGCAAGCTTTACAAGAGGAACCCATCGATGAGCATGACTTTGCAAAACATCTGATGGGGCGTTTGATCAACTCAAAAGTAAATGCACCAATGTTTTATCGGATCTGACTACAGGCATATTCAGAATTTTTATACCCCCCGGGGGCCGACTTGCGAACAATGACGGGGGTCTTCAAACAGTGCGGCTGAGGTTGCGTAGGTTGTAGCTTTGGAGCCAACAGGCCATCGTTTGTCCAAAACAGTATTCGTATCAGACAGGGACTCCATTTCCCTGTTTAGGGGGGTGCCCTCCCGGTGGGGTCTGCTTGAACTGGAATTTTGACCACTGCACCCAAAGCCACACCATCAAACTTTCAGGTCAGGACTGACACATGACCACCACCCAACTCTAGGGTGCCGTGCACACCCGAGATTTCACCTACACCTGACCTACTAGACCAGCGCCAGCAAGTGCCGATTGAAGGGGATACGGCATACATACGGCATACATGGAGACCACCAAAGAAAAAGGCCAACCTGTGAGGGTTGGCCTTAGTTCGCTTGGAACCCGCATGGTTAGTGGGTTTCCGCTGATGGTGCCCGGGGCCGGACTCGAACCGGCACGCCTTGCGGCGGGGGATTTTGAGTCCCCTGAGTCTACCAATTTCACCACCCGGGCGGTATTTGTGAAGACCCGAATTATGGCACATTATTGGGATGATTTATCCAACCATTGAAGATGCGATCGGCAAAACACCTGTGGTGGCTTTGCAGCGCTTGGGGGCCGCCGACATGGCTGCGCGTGGCAATGTGATCCTGGGCAAGCTCGAGGGCAACAACCCGGCGGGTTCTGTGAAGGACCGTCCTGCCTTGTCGATGATTCGCCGGGCCGAAGAGCGCGGGGAAATCAAGCCGGGTGACACCCTGATCGAGGCCACATCCGGCAACACCGGCATTGCGTTGGCGATGGCCGCAGCCATCAAGGGTTACCGCATGGTGTTGATCATGCCGGAGGACCTGTCCATTGAACGCGCACAGACCATGAAGGCGTTTGGTGCCGAGCTGATCCTCACGCCCAAGAGCGGCGGCATGGAATACGCAAGAGACCTCGCCGACAACATGGCCGCGCAAGGCAAGGGTCGCATCCTGGACCAGTTTGCCAACGCCGACAACCCGCGCATCCATTACGAAACCACTGGCCCAGAGATTTGGGAGCAGACGGGTGGGCGCATCACGCACTTTGTGAGTGCCATGGGCACCACCGGCACCATCACGGGCGTGTCGCGGTTTTTGAAAGAAAAGAACCCGGCCATCCGCATCATTGGCGCTCAACCCAGTGAGGGCTCGCGCATTCCGGGCATCCGCAAATGGCCGGAGGAATACCTGCCCAAAATTTACGACCCCAGCCAGGTGGATGAGCTGATTTACGTGAGCCAAAACGACGCCGAGGAAACCTGCCGCCAGATGGCGCGGACCGAAGGCATCTTTGCTGGCATCTCGGCTGCAGGCGCTTGCTGGGTGGCCCAGCAAGTGGCCAAGACGGCACAAAACGCCACCATCGTGTTCATCGTCTGCGACCGCGGTGACCGTTATTTGTCCACGGGCGTTTTCCCCGCCTGACCGGAGGCTTCATGGCTGAATACCGCTTTTGCCCCATGTGTGCCAGTCCTCTGGCCTGGCTTTCGCAAATGGAAGACGGGGGCGAAACGATGCGCCTGCGTTGCACCGCCTGCGACTTCACCCACTGGAACAACCCCACGCCCGTGCTGGCAGGCATTGTGCAGGTGGGCGATCAGATTTTGTTGGCCCGCAATGCCGCATGGCCCGGCAGGCGTTTTGCGCTGATCACCGGCTTCATGGAAGCGGGCGAAACGCCCGAAGAAGGCATCACGCGTGAGATTGCCGAAGAAACCAACCTCAAGGTGTCAGCCCTCAAGTTGATTGGTGTTTACGACTTCCAGCGCATGAACCAGGTGATCATTGCCTACCATGCGGTGGCCGAAGGCGAGGTGCGTTTGTCGCCCGAGTTGGCCGAGCACAAGATGTTTGACTTCAAGGATTTGATCTGCTGGCCCGCAGGGACTGGCTACGCCTTGGGCGATTGGTTGCGCACCATCGGGATCGAGCCCAAGTTCATGACTTGGGAAGAGCGTGCCGCCCAAAGCCAAGAATCAAATCAGGACACATGATGCACATCGACAAGGAAATTGACACCAGCGGCCTGAATTGCCCCTTGCCCATTTTGAAAGCCAAAAAGGCCCTGAACGAGATGAGCAGCGGTCAGGTGCTCAAAGTGACGGCGACCGACCCGGGTGCTTGGCGGGACTTTGAGGCCTTTGCCCGGCAGACCGGCAACGATTTGCTGATGCAGGAAAAGACCGAAACGGCGTTTGTCTTCGCACTCAAACGCCGCTGACAAGACCTCGCGCAGTCTCAGAGGTTCAAGCTTTTGAGGTAGTCGCGGAACGACGCACCCACCTGCGGGTGCTGCAAAGCCAGCTCCACCGTAGCTTGCAGAAAGCCTTCCTTGCTGCCGCAGTCGTAGCGCTTGCCCTCGTACTGAAAGGCGTACACCGCTTCGCGCTGCATCAGACGGGCAATCGCATCGGTGAGCTGGATTTCGCCCCCAACGCCCGTGGGTTGGTTGCGGATCTCTTCAAAAACGCCTGGCGTGAGGATATAGCGGCCAGCCACGCCCATGCGCGAAGGGGCTTTGTCCGGGCTGGGTTTTTCCACGATTTGCTCGACACGGATGAGCTGCTTGCCCGCAGGCTCACCGGCCACGATGCCATAGCGTTTGACTTGGTCGAGCGGCACTTCTTGCACCGCCAAGACCGAGCGGCCTTGCTTGGTGTAAGCCTCGACCATTTGGGTCAAGATGGAGGGGCCTTGGTTGACCATCAGGTCATCGGCCAGCAGCACGGCAAAGGGCTCATTGCCCACCAGGGGCTCGGCGCACAGCACCGCGTGGCCCAGGCCGAGCATGCGGTTTTGGCGCACATAGGCACAGACCATGTCGTCCGGTTGTACCGAGCGCACCAAAGCCAGCAATTCATCCTTGTGCGCGGCTTCGAGTTCGGTTTCAAGCTCGTAAGCGGTGTCGAAATGGTCTTCGATGGCGCGCTTGCTTCGGCCCGTCACAAAAATCATGTGGCGTACCCCCGCCGCATAGGCTTCTTCCACCGCGTACTGGATCAGCGGCTTGTCCACCACGGGCAGCATCTCTTTGGGCGCGGCTTTGGTGGCCGGCAAAAAGCGTGTGCCCAGACCGGCCACCGGGAAGACGGCTTTGCGGATGACGTTGTGGCTCATGGGGGTGTCCTTGGTGTGCAGGCGATCAGCCCAAGCGTTGCAGTTGCTGGCGAATTTTATCGAGTGTGGCACCGAAGTCGGCCACGCGCTTTTTGGTTTCGTCGAGCACGGCTTGTGGGGCTTTGGCCACAAAGGCCTCGTTGCCGAGCTTGGCATTGGCCTTGGTGATTTCGCCTTCCAAGCGTGCGGCTTCCTTGGTCAGGCGGATTTTTTCGGCCGCCGCATCCACTTCGATGAAGAGGCACAGGCGTGCTTCACCCACCACGGCCACCGGCGCGGCTTGTGCGGCAGCAATCCATTCGGCTTCGGTGTCAAACACCTTGACCTCGCTGAGTTTGGCCAGTGACTGCAGGACTGGTGCCACGCTGTGCATGAAGGCGGTGTCGCCCAGCACATACAGGGGCATGCGGGTGGCGGGCGAGACATTCATCTCGCCGCGCAGGTTTCGGCAGGCGTCCACCAGGGTTTTGAGCTTGGCCACATGGGCTTCGGCTTGTTCGTCGATGCGCTCAGGCTGGCTCACGGGGTAGGCCGCGATGCTGACCGACTCACCCGGAAGGCCCGCCACCACGGATACTTTTTGCCAGAGCTCTTCGGTGATGAAGGGGATGATGGGGTGCGCCAAGCGCATGATGGTCTCTAGGGTGCGGATCAGAGTGCGGCGGGTGGCGCGTTGTTGCGCGTCGTTGCCCGTGTTGATTTGCACCTTGGCGATTTCGAGGTACCAGTCGCAGAACTCATTCCAGACGAAGTCATAAATCGTGTTGGCCACGTTGTCCAAGCGGTACTCTGCAAAACCTTTGGCCACATCGGCCTCAACGCGCTGCAGCTGGGAGCTGATCCAGCGGTCGGCTTGACTGAAGTCCAAGTAGCCATGGGCCGGACCACCCGGTTGGCATTCGGCTTTGGTGTGCTTTTTCAAGCCACAGTCTTGGGCCTCGCAGTTCATCAGCACAAAGCGGGTGGCGTTCCACAGCTTGTTGCAGAAGTTGCGGTAGCCCTCGCAGCGCTTGCTGTCAAAGTTGATGCTGCGCCCCAAAGACGCCAGCGCCGCAAAGGTGAAGCGCAGGGCGTCGGCGCCGTAGGCCGGAATGCCCTCGGGGAATTCTTTTTCAGTTTGTTTGCGCACCTTGGGCGCGGTCTCGGGTTTGCGCAGGCCTTGGGTGCGCTTTTCCAGCAGGGGCTCGAGCGTGATGCCGTCGATCAGGTCCACGGGGTCGAGCACATTGCCTTCGGACTTGCTCATCTTCTTGCCTTGGGCATCGAGCACCAGGCCGTGGATGTAGACATGCTTGAAGGGCACTTTGCCGGTGAAGTGGGTGGTCATCATGATCATCCGGGCGACCCAGAAGAAGATGATGTCGTAGCCGGTCACCAGCACGCTGGAGGGCAGGTAGAGGTCGTAATCGCTTTGGCTGTTGTTGTCGGTTCCGCTGGCGAGCGTGCCGGAACCGGTCTTGCTCCCACTCGCTTCGCTCGCCATGTCGCTGCGTCCGGCTCCGGCACGCTCGCCAGCTGCGTTGTTTGTGTTTTCGTTGTTGCCCCAGCCCATGGTGCTGAAAGGCACGAGGGCCGATGAGTACCAAGTGTCCAACACGTCTTCGTCGCGCTTCAACGTTTTACCGGGTGCTTGGGCCTGCGCTTCGGCTTCGTTGCGGGCCACGTAGACCTTGCCGTCTTCGTCGTACCAAGCGGGAATCTGATGGCCCCACCACAGTTGGCGCGAGATGCACCAGTCCTGGATGTTGTTCATCCACTGGTTGTAGGTGTTGACCCAGTTTTCGGGCACAAAGCTCACTTGGCCGGACTGCACGGCGTCGATGGCTTTTTGGGCAATGCTCTTGCCGGTCGTGTCGCCTTGGCCCACTTGGTTCATGGCCACAAACCACTGGTCGGTCAGCATGGGCTCAATCACCTGGCCGGTGCGGGCACAGCGGGGCACCATGAGCTTGTGTTTTTTGACTTCCACCAAGGCGCCAGCGGCTTCGAGGTCGGCCACCACGGCCTTGCGGGCCACGAAGCGGTCCAGACCCCGGTATTTTCCAGGGGCGTTGTGGTTGATGGTCGCGTCCAGATTGAGCACGCAGATCATCTCCAGCTGGTGGCGCTGGCCGACTTGGTAGTCGTTGGTGTCGTGCGCGGGCGTGACCTTGACGACGCCGGTGCCAAAGTCTTTGTCCACGTAGTCGTCGGCGATCACGGGGATGGTGCGATCACACAAAGGCAGGTTTACTTGCTTGCCGATGAGGTGTTGGTAGCGTTCGTCTTCGGGGTGCACCATCACGGCCACGTCGCCCAGCAGGGTTTCGGGCCGGGTGGTGGCCACCGTGAGGCTACCGCTGCCATCGGCCAAGTCATAGCGGATGTGCCACATCGAGCCGTCTTCTTCGGCGCTTTCGACTTCCAGGTCGGACACCGCGCTTTGCAGCACTGGGTCCCAGTTGACCAGGCGCTTGCCACGGTAGATCAGGCCTTGCTCATAGAGCCGCACAAAGGTTTCGGTCACGGTTTTGGACAGCTTGGGGTCCATCGTGAAGTATTCGCGGCTCCAATCCACGCTGTCGCCCATGCGGCGCATCTGGCGCGTGATGGTGCTGCCCGATTCTTCTTTCCATTCCCAGACCTTGCTCACAAAGTTCTTGCGGGCTTCGGCGGGGGTGGGGCCCATGTCGTGGCGGCTGATGCCTTGGGCTTGCAGCTGGCGCTCCACCACGATCTGGGTGGCAATGCCCGCGTGGTCGGTGCCTGGAATCCAGGCGGTGTTGTGGCCCAGCATGCGGTGGTAGCGCGTCAACGAGTCCATGATGGTCTGGTTGAAGGCATGGCCCATGTGCAGCGTGCCCGTCACGTTGGGCGGCGGTAGCTGGATGGCAAACGCGGGTGCATCCGCAGACGCGGCGCCCGTGCCCCTGAAACCGGCCACGCCGTAACCGCGTTTTTCCCATTCGGGGCCCCAATGGGCTTCCAGTGCAGCAGGCTCGAAGGATTTGGACAGGCTCTCAAGGCCGGGCTGATGGGCCACTGTGGCGGGGGCGTTGCTCATGGGGAGGGTCTTTTCAATAAGAAAACGGCAGCTCAGCGGACGCCGTGCGGGACCCTGTCAGGTCCCAAAACCATGATTTTACCCAGCCCTTGAGCCTTTCTCATGGTCCTGCCTGGGCCGGTGCTCGGGTTTGTGCCGAGCTTTCAGGCCTGCCAAAGAAAGGGGAGATTTGTAATTAGTTGATATTAATCAAATGAATAGTTCAATAGCGATGGCCAATCGATGCCATTGCATCAATCTATTGGGCAGACTGGACGGTACAAGGTTAACCTACGGCGTCTCTGGCGATCCTGCCAGGGCAATCGACTCAAAACCCACAAGGAGATATCCATGGCAGCACTCAAAGGCTCGCGCACGGAACAATGCCTGAAGGACGCCTTCGCTGGCGAATCCCAGGCCAACCGTCGCTATTTGTACTTCGCGAACAAAGCTGACGTTGAAGGTCAGAACGACGTGGCAGCCCTGTTCCGTTCCACCGCTGAAGGTGAAACAGGCCACGCCCACGGTCACCTGGAATTCCTGGAGCAATCCGGCGATCCAGCCACCGGCATGCCCATCGGCTCGACACGTGACAACCTGGCTTCGGCTGTGGCTGGCGAAACCCACGAGTACACCGACATGTACCCTGGCATGGCCAAGACCGCTCGCGAAGAGGGTTTTGACGAAGTCGCCGACTGGTTCGAGACCCTGGCCAAGGCTGAGCGTTCACACGCCAACCGTTACCAGAAAGCCTTGAACGAACTGGTGGATTGATTCCCCAGCTTGGTCAGCCCGCTGCACCGCAAGGGGCAGCGGGTTTTTCTCAGGGCTCTGTGCGCAGAGTCCTCAGGAAAACCCCATAAATATCCCCAAGGAGCACAACATGGCCAAAGAAGGCAACCTCGAAGCCCCCACACGACACGCCCTCGGCTGGGAGAGCCCTGACTTCTACAACGAAGAAAAATGCTTCGATGAACTCGAGCGCATTTTTGACATCTGCCATGGCTGCCGCCGCTGTGTGAGTTTGTGCAATTCTTTCCCCACCTTGTTCGACCTGGTGGACGAAAGCAGCACCATGGAAGTCGATGGGGTTGACAAGAAGGACTACTGGAAAGTGGTGGACCAGTGCTTCATGTGCGACCTGTGCTACATGACCAAGTGCCCCTACACACCGCCCCACGAGTGGAACCTGGATTTCCCGCACACCATGCTGCGGGCCAAGGCCATCAAGTTCAAAAAAGGCGAAGTGGGCGCGGCTGAAAAGTTTCTGGCCTCGACCGACACGCACGGCTCTTTTGCGGGCATCCCGATCGTGGTGCAGGCGATCAATGCCATCAACAAGACCGAAGCCGCGCGCAGCATCATGGAAAGCGTGGCGGGCGTGGACAAAAACGCCTGGTTGCCCTCCTTGGCCACGCAAAAGTTTCGCTCCAGCGCCCCGGATGCCCAGTCGGTCACAGTCGTGGATGGCGAGAAAACACCCGGCAAAGTGGCGATCTATTCCACGTGCTACATCAATTACAACGAGCCTGGCATCGGCCACGATTTGCTCAAAATCCTCGACCACAACACCATTCCCTATGTGCTGGTCGAGAAAGAAAAGTGCTGCGGTATGCCCAAGCTGGAGTTGGGTGATCTGGACTCGGTCAAGCAGTCTAAAGAAGCCAACATCCCGGTGTTGGCCCAATACGCCAAAGACGGCTACGCCATCATGGCGGCAGTGCCCAGTTGCGCCTTGATGTTCAAGCAAGAAATCCCGCTGATGTTCCCCGACTGCGCCGACACCCAGTTGGTCAAGGACGCGATGTGGGACCCGTTCGAGTACTTCATGGCCCGCAAGCGCGATGGCTTGCTCAAAACCGAATTCCCGCAAAAACTTGGCAACGTGAGTTACCAGATTCCTTGCCACGGCCGGGTGCAGAACATCGGCAAGAAGACCGAGGAAATGCTCAAGATGATCCCGGACACCGAGATCAATACCATCGAGCGCTGCTCGGGCCATGCCGGCACCTACGGCGTGAAAAAAGGCTCACACGAGATGGCGATGAAAATCGGCAAGCCCGTGTTCAAGGCCATGGCCACCATGAAGGACGGCTCCAAGCCCGACTTCATCAGCTCCGACTGCCCTCTGGGCGGCCACCACATTGCCCAAGGCTTTGAGGTCAATGGCCTGGGCGCCCCCGAACTGAACCACCCCTTGACCTTGGTGCGCAAAGCCTACGGTCTCAAATAAGGAACACTGCCATGCAACTGACCGGAAAAATCACGCCCGAGACCCTGATGTCTTTGGAGGCCTACACCAAGTGGCGCAAAGTCCACAAGCCCGATGTGATCGCCCACCGCAAGCTGCGCAGCGTGCAGCTGGGAGAGCACATCAACATGCAGTTTGAGAGCGAGACCACCATCCGCTACCAGATTCAGGAGATGCTGCGCATCGAAAAAGTTTTCGAAGAAGAGGGCATCCTGCAAGAGATCGAGGCCTATGCCCCGCTGGTGCCGGACGGCAGCAACTGGAAAGCCACCATGATGATCGAGTACACCGATATCAACGAACGCAAGCGCGAGCTGGCCAAGCTGATTGGCGTGGAAGACAGGATGTTTGTCGAGGTCGAAGGACATGGCCGCGTGTATGCGATTGCCGACGAAGACCTGGACCGCGAGACCGAAGAAAAAACCTCGGCCGTGCACTTTGTGCGCTTTGAACTCAAGCCGGCCATGTGTGCGGCCGTGAAGGCGGGCGCTGGGGTCAAGATGGGCTGCGACCACACGCATTACCCCTCGCACATTGAAATTGCAGCCGATACCTTGGCCAGCTTGGCGGGCGATCTGAAGTAAACCGATTCGATCCGCCCACAAAAAAAGCCGGAGCAGGCCCCAAGGCCTGCTCCGGCTTTTTGACGTCTGGCGATCAGTCGAGCTTGATGCTGGCGGCCTTGATGGCCTGTGTCCAGTCGGCAATGTCGCGGTCCAGCAGTTTGGTCATCTCGGCGGGGGCCACAAAACGCACTTCAATGCCAGCTTGATCGGCGCGTTGCTTGCTCTCGGGCAGGTCCAGGCTGCGTTTGACGGCATCGGCCAATTGGTTCACCACGGCAGGTGGTGTGCCGGCGGGCGCGTACAAGGCCACCCATGACTCGAGGTCAAAGTTGGGGTAGCCGGCTTCGGCCATGGTGGGCACTTGGGGCATGCCGGCATGGCGTTTTTTGCCCGTCACAGCCAGCGCCTTGAGCTTGCCGGCCTGGATGTGCTGCATCACCGAGGGTGGTGTGGTCATGAACACCTGCACTTGGCCAGCCAGCACGTCGGCAATGGCCTGGCCCGAGCCTTTGTAGGGCACATGCACCAGGCTCACGCCGGTTTGCTGTTTGAAGATTTCGGTGCCGATGTGCGAGACCGAGCCGTTGCCTTGCGAGGCGTAGTTCAGCTTGCCCGGGTTTTGTTTGACGTAGGCGATGAACTCCTTCATGTTGTTCACCGGCACAGAAGGGTGCACTGCTACCACGTTGGTGGCCACGGTGATCAGGCCCACGGGTGTGAGGTCCTTCAGCTCCCAGGGCAGCTTGCTCATCAAGATCGGGTTGGCGACGTGGTAACCCGAGTACGACACCAGCAGCGTGTGGCCGTCCTTGGGCGCGCGCGCCACTTGTTGGTAGGCCAGGTTGCCACTGGCGCCGCCCTTGTTTTCCACCACGATGGATTGACCGATCAAGCGGCCCAGCGGCTCGGAGATCAGACGCGCCGACGTGTCGACCAAGCCGCCCGGTGGCACGGGCACCACCAAGTTGATGGGCTTGGTGGGGAAGGCTTGCGCCATCAGGGCCATGGGGGCGCACAGGCTGGCCAGGGCCAGCAGGCGGGTGGTGTTTTGCAGCAGGGTGCGGCGAGTGTTCATGTGTCTCTCTCTTTTGGGTTTTGGAAATCAGCGCATGCCAATTTTGGCGTCATTGAAAATGTTTTTGGCCTCGCGGGGCAGGCTGCGCCAGTACTGGTGCTGGGCATCCACGGTGCCGCCCAGCGCCACTGCCGCTTCCCAGCCCCATCGAGGCTTGTACAAAAAGCTGCGCGCCAGCGCCACCAGGTCGGCGTCGCCGCGTTGCAGCACCGCTTCGGCTTGGGCCGGCTCGGTGATCAGGCCCACGGCGATGGTGGTCAGATCCGATGCGGCTTTGACTGCTTTGGCCAAGTGCACTTGGTACTCTGGGCCCAAGGTGATTTTCTGCAAGGGCGACACGCCACCCGACGAGATGTGCACGAACTGCGCCCCGGCTTGTTTGAGCTGGGCCGACAAGGCAGAGGTTTCTTCCACGGTCCAGCCGCCATCGACCCAATCGGTGCCCGAGATGCGCATGCCCAGCGTGCCGCCAAATGCTTCGCGCACCGCTTTGAAAACTTCCATCGGAAAGCGGATGCGGTTTTCAAACGAGCCGCCATAGGCGTCGGTGCGCTGGTTCGAGAGGGGTGACAAAAACTGGTGCAGCAAATAGCCGTGCGCGGCGTGCAGCTCCACCGCCTCGATGCCCAATTCGTGGCTGCGCCGGGCGGTGTTGACAAAGTCGGCCTTGATCTGCGCGATGTCGGCCAAGCTCAGCGCGGTCGGCGCGACTTCTTGCGGCAGGTGGGGCAGGGCGCTCGGCGCCACGGTTTGCCAGCCACCGTCTTCGGGCGCGAGCAGCATGCCGCCGTGCCAAGGTGCGGCGCTCGAGGCCTTGCGTCCTGCATGGCCAATTTGAATGCACACGGGCATGGCGGGTGCCAAGCGGCGGGCACGGTGGAGTTTGTCGGCCAGAGCGGCTTGCGTGACGTCGTCCCACAGGCCCAGGCAACCGGGGCTGATGCGGCCCACGGCCGACACAGCGGTGGCTTCGATGGTGAACAGGCCCGCGCCGCTGTTGAGCAGGTTGGTCCAGTGCGTCAGGTGCCAGTCTGAGGCCTGGCCGTTGTCGGCCGAGTACTGGCACATGGGCGCGATCACGATGCGGTTGGGCAAGGTGAGCGGCCCGGACGGGGCGTTGAAGGTGAAGGGCGTGAAAAGCAGGCTCATGGGGGGCAATAGGGGGTGGTTGGAGGCTTGGCTTGTGACAGCCAGCCGGACCGCGTATCTTATGGAAAACCGATCCAATGCGTATCCGTTGTGTGACAGCCCGCACCGCCTTGCAGGCGCCCACATGGGTGGGGCCCTGCCCAAGAGGGGTCAGAGCGAAGCAAGTTTGGGACTCAATTCGAGGGCTCAGTGAAAAAAACATCCCAAAGCATCCACTCGCTGGGCAAGGGCGATGTCAGGTGCAATGGCTGCCCGGTCACTGGATGGGGCAGCGTCAAGCTTTGCGCATGCAACCACAGCCGCTGCAGTCCCAGCAGATCGGCCACCGCCCGGTTGAGTGGCCCCTTGCCGTGCGTGGCGTCACCGATGATCGGGTGGGCGATGTGCTTCATGTGGCGTCGCAACTGGTGGCGGCGGCCCGTCAGCGGCGCCAAGGCCACTTCGGCGCATCGGGTGCCGGCAAAGTCCTGTTGGGGCAGCGGCAGCTCAAACCGGCGCAAGGTGGCAAAGCGGCTTTGCGCGGGCTGGATTTCTTCGCGCTCTGAGCGCATGTCGTCGGGCATGCGCTTCAAGGGGTGGTCGATCAGCCCTTGCGCTGAAGGCCAGCCGCGCACGATGGCGTGGTAAGTTTTGTGCAGGCCCTCTCCTGTTTCAAAAGCCTGCCCCAAGGTGCGGGCCACCTCGGCGCTCAGGGCAAACACCAGCACGCCGCTGGTGCCTTTGTCCAGCCGATGCACAGGCCAAACGTGTTGGCCGATCTGGTCGCGCAGGGTTTGCAGCACAAAGCGGGTTTCTCCCTTGTCGAGCGGGGTGCGATGCACCAGCCAGCCTGCAGGCTTGTGCACGATGGCGAGATAATCGTCCAGATAAAGGATGTCGAGCATGTTGTTCTTATTGTCTCCCGCCAAGTCGCTGGATTACGAAACCCCTGCAGCAGGCGTACCCCACACGCTGCCGCAGTTTGTGCCGCAGTCACAAGCCCTCATTGAGGTGCTGCGCCAGAAGTCGCCCCAGCAAATCGCCGAATTGATGGACTTGTCGGACGCGCTGTCGGCCCTGAACGTGGCCCGCTATGAAGCTTGGACACCCAAATTCACGGCCAAGAATGCCAAGCAAGCCGTGCTGGCCTTCAATGGCGATGTTTACGAAGGCTTGGACGCCAAGACCCTGTCAGCGCAAGACCTGGATTGGGCGCAAACCCATGTGGGCATTTTGAGTGGCCTGTACGGCGTGCTGCGCCCGCTGGATTGGATGCAGCCCTACCGCCTGGAGATGGGCACCACGCTGCAAACCGACAAGGGCAGCAACCTGTACAAGTTTTGGGGGCCGCAAATTGCCGAGCACCTGAACGCCCAACTGGCCAAGGACAAAACCCCGTTCATCGTCAACCTGGCCTCGCAGGAATACTTCAAGTCGGTGGACCGCAAAACCCTCAAGGCCCGGGTGATCGAATGCGTGTTCGAAGACTTCAAGGGCGGCAAATACAAAATCATCAGCTTCAACGCCAAGCGGGCGCGGGGCCTGATGGCCCGTTACGCCATCCAGAACAGAATCACCCACCCCGAAGGCCTGCTGGGTTTTGACCAGGAAGCCTATGCCTACGACGCCGCTGTCTCTGAACCCGACCGGCTGGTCTTCCGCCGCAAAGTGCAAGCATGAGCAATTTCAACAACTCTCCCGAGCAATCGCAGCTGGGCAAGTCCAGCGCCTATGTGGACCAGTACGACGCCAGCTTGCTGTTCCCCATTCCCCGCGCCACCAAGCGGGCCGAGATCGGCGTCACCGGGCAGCCGGTGTTTTTTGGGGCCGATTTGTGGACCGCGTTTGAGCTGTCCTGGCTCAACACCAAAGGCAAGCCACAGGTGGCGCTGGCGCACATCACCGTGCCGGCTGAGAGCACGCACATTGTGGAGAGCAAGTCCTTCAAGTTGTACCTCAACAGCTTCAACAACACCCGCTTGGAAAGCGCCGACGCCGTGCGCGACATGATCCGCCGCGACATCAGCGCGGCCATCTGGCACGGCGGTGCGGTGCAAGCCAGCGTGGGCGTGAAGCTGTTGCTGCAGGAACACTTTGACGCCGAGCCGGTGCACGAGCTCGACGGCCTGAACCTGGACCGCATGGACATCGAATGCACCCGCTACGAGCCCGCGCCCGACTTGCTCACGGCCAACTCAGACGAGCAGCCCGTGTCCGAAACGCTGGTGAGCCACTTGCTCAAAAGCAATTGCTTGGTTACCGGCCAGCCCGACTGGGGCAGTGTGCAAATCACTTACAGCGGCCCGCAGATCGAGCAAGCGGGTTTGCTGCAATACATCGTGAGTTTTCGCAACCACAACGAGTTCCATGAGCAATGCGTCGAGCGCATCTTCATGGACATCTGGACGCGCTGCCAGCCCACCAAGCTCACGGTGTACGCCCGCTACACAAGGCGCGGCGGGCTGGACATCAACCCCTGGCGTACCAGTGCGCCCGGTGCGCTGCCACCCAATGTGCGCACGGCGCGGCAGTGAACTGGGGACTCATTGACATGGGCACGCATCTCTTTTCTTGAAGCATTGGGTTCTTGGTGATATATTGCCAGCAATATGAACTATGTTCTTGACACCAATGTGCTCGTAGCCGCAGTGCGTAGCCCTGCTGGTGCATCGGCTGAAATTTTGCGACGCGTGCTACTGAGGCAAGTGGGCGCTCTGTGCAGCGTGCCTTTGTTCATGGAATACGAAGCTGTTTTGCTGCGTCCAGAGCATTTGGAAGCAGCGGGTGCACATGCGGATCAAGTGATCAACTTGCTCGATGCCTTGGCTGGCGTGGTGATTCGGGTTGAAATTCAGTATTTGTGGCGCCCGCAATTGCGTGACCCCAACGATGATTTGGTGTTGGAGTTGGCAGTGAATGGCCAAGGACTGGGTGATTCGGTGGCCATCATCACGTCCAATCAAAAAGATTTTTTGCCACAAGCGGGCAAGTTTGGAATCGGTGTCATGACACCGCGGCAATTTTTTCAAGGAGCCTGATATGGGAACTCAAAGCAATTACGCCCTGCGTTTGCCGCTGTCATTGAAGGCGGGGGCAGAGCAACTAGCCCGTGAAGACGGCACCACCTTAAACCAATTTATTGTTAGTGCCGTGGCTGAAAAGCTCTCGGCCATGAAAACCGCCGACTACTTTGCGCAACGTGCTCAACGTGGCGATGTGAACGCAGCGCTGGCGTTCTTGGGCCGTCAAGGTGGGCAAGCGCCAGAGGATGAGGACGTATTGCCTTCTTGATGCCTGCAACGCCTTGCCGTCCTACTCACCACGTTCCCCAAGATGACCCCCACCACCCGACGCGTGCTCCAGGCACTTTTGTACGAGGCCATTGCGATTGCCGTGGTCGGGCCGGTGTTGAGCGTGGCCTTTGACAAGTCGTCCGCTTCCACCTTGGGCCTGGCGGTCGTTTTGTCGAGCATTGCGCTGACGTGGAATTACGCCTTCAACTGGCTCTTTGAACGCTGGGAGTCGCGCCAATCCGTGCGGGGCCGCTCCTGGGTCAGGCGGCTGGCCCACGGGGCCGGTTTTGAAGGCGGGCTGGTGATCATTCTCTTGCCCGTCATGTCGCTGTGGCTGGACATTTCACCCACCGCTGCTTTGGTGGCCAACTTGGGCCTGCTGGCGTTCTTTTTCTTTTATGCCATCGCGTTCACCTGGTGCTTCGACCGGGTCTTCGGATTGCCCGCTTCTGCCCAGGCGAGCGATGTTCCCTGACATCGAAGAGCCGTTCTACCCAGACGTGCAGACCCTGAGCAATTGGTCAGCACTCACCACATTAAGTCCTCGTGCTTTTCCCTGTACCTTTGGCCGACCAAGACCCCACCCCCACCGCCCCAAGCCCTGTTCAAGATGCTGTTCAAAGTGAGTTACGCCATGTGCGCACCCTCATGCAGCTGGAGCAACAGGAAGACCAGGCGCAGTTCAAGCTCAAAAATGCCAGCGCCAGCATCAAAGAGCGCCGTCGGCGTGGCTTGACCTGGTACCCCGTCACCATCACCCAAGAAGACATTGGTTTCGGGGGCAAGGTGGTGCTGGAGCTGGAGCGCCCGGCGCATCGGCAAGACCTGCACTTGTTTCAGGTGGGGGCGGCGGCGGCGCTGTTCAGCAGCGCGCCCGGCTACTCGGGGCCAGACAGGCCTGTGGTGAGCGGCGTGGTCACCCGCGTGCGGCGCAACAAGCTGCTGTTGGCCACCACCAAAGAAGCGCTGCCCGACTGGGTGCTGGACGGCAGCAGCCTCAACGGAAGCACATTAGGCATTGACCTGACCTTTGACGAGGTCAGCTACCGCGAGATGAACCAGGCCCTGAGCGCCGTCATGGCCGCACACGGCAACCGCTTGGCCGAACTGCGCGACGTGCTGCTGGGCGCCAAGGCAGCCCGTTTTCGCGATCCCCAAGCCGACGACCTGTTTTACCCCAGTGCGCTCAACGACTCGCAGCTGGCGGCAGTGCGCCATGTGGTCACGGCGCAAGACGTGGCCATCATCCACGGCCCGCCCGGCACGGGTAAAACCACCACTCTGGTGCATGCCATTTTGGAAACCATTCGGCGTGAGCGGCGCGTGCTGGTGTGCGCCCCCTCGAATACCGCCGTGGACCTGCTGACCGAAAAGCTGGCCGAGCGCGGTGTGAATGTCATCCGCCTGGGCAACCCCAGCCGTGTGTCGGACCTGCTGCTCAAGCACACGTTGGACGCCGGGGTGATGGCCCACGCCAGCTACGCCAAGATGCACGCCATGCGTCAAACCGCTGAACAGCACCGAGAGGCAGCCAGCGAACGCGTGCGCAACTTTGGTTTTGAAGAGCGAGAGCGCCGCCAGTGGCTGCGCGAAGAAGCCCGCACGCTGCGCCAAGCCGCCGACGATTTGGAACGCTTCATGACCGAAGACGTGCTCGAATCGGTGCAAGTCATCACCTGCACGCTGGTGGGCGCCAGCCACCGCGCCATTCGCCACTTGGGCTTTGAGACCGTTTTCATCGACGAAGCCGCCCAGGCCTTGGAGCCGGGTTGCTGGATTCCCATTGCCAAGGGCCAGCGCCTGGTGTTGGCGGGCGACCACCACCAACTGCCACCCACGGTGAAAAGCGAAAAAGCCGCCCGCGAAGGCCTGCGCGAAACCCTGTTTGAAAAGTGCATCCAGCGCCAACCCAACACGGCCCGCATGCTGAAGGTGCAATACCGCATGCACGCGCACATCATGGGCTTCAGCTCCGAGAAGTTTTATGGCGGCCAACTGGTGGCACACCCCAGCGTGCGCCACGCCGACTTGGCCGCTTATGACCCACGCTTTAATTCCCCGCGCTTTGATGACCCGCGCTTTGCACCCGACCTGCCTGTGGAATTCATCGACACAGCGGGCTGCAGCTTTCAAGAACTGGCCATTCCTGAGAGCCGTTCAACCGCCAACCCCGAAGAAGCCCACTTGCTGCTGGACCGCTTGGCGCAGCTACTGGCGCTGGGCGAACCCACCGCACCCGACCAACGCCCACTGACCATTGGCGTCATCGCACCGTACCGCGCCCAAATCAACTATTTGAAAGACGCCATCGAAGACAGCGCCGTGCTGAATGATTTGCTGCTGCAACGCAGGCTGAGTGTGGGCACCGTCGATTCGTTTCAGGGCCAAGAGCGCGACATCATTGCCATCACCTTGACGCGCAGCAACCCCCAAGGCGAGATCGGCTTCCTGACTGACATCCGCCGCATGAACGTGGGCATGACCCGCGCACGGCGCAAGCTGCTGCTGGTGGGCGATTCGTCCACGCTGTGCAGGCATCCGTTTTTTGGGGAGTTGTTGGCGTATGTGAAGGGCGTTGGGGGCTACCGCTCAGCGCATGAGGTGGTCAAACAGATTTAAATTCGTTATGGCCATCGCGGCGAAGAAGCCACGAGAGTTTTTTTGAACGGATTGGTTTGCTCGGTTACGCCACACGGTGACGAGCGCTCAGCACGGTATGACACCGCAAAGGCTGATCAGCGGCCAAGCCCTTCGAGCACATTCACTGTGTTGACGCCCAAATCTGCCGCAGCGTAGCCACCTTCGAGCGTGAGCACTGTCGGCAGGCCCAGCTGCGCGATCGCTCGGCCGATCTGCAAGTAATCGACACTGCGCAACTTGAAGCCCGAGATCGGGTCGCCCTCGAATGTGTCCAGCCCCAGCGGCACCACCAGCGCTTGCGGCGCAAAGTCACTCACCGCCTGCATGGCGGTTTGCAGCGTGGCCCACCAGGCCTCAAACCCGGTGCCGCGTGGCAGCGGCAGGTTCAGGTTGAAGCCCTCGCCAGGCCCCGCACCGCGCTCGTCCGCATGGCCCAAAAAGAAGGGGTATTCGGTGCGCGGATCGCCGTGGATGGACGCGGTGAACACGTCGCTGCGCTCGTAAAAACAAGTTTGCGTGCCGTTGCCATGGTGGTAATCCACATCCAGCACGGCCACGCGCTCCAACCCGCCGTCGCGCAGGGCTTGCGCGGCCACGGCGGCGTTGTTGATGAAGCAATACCCGCCCATGTAATTGGGGCCCGCGTGGTGGCCCGGTGGGCGGGTCAGGGCCATGGCAAAACGCTCGCCACCCAGCACCGCTTGCGCGGCGGCCAGTGCACAGGCTGCACCCTCGCGAGCGGCAGCCCAGCTGCCTGCCATCAGGGGTGTGCCCGAGTCAAACGCGTATTGCCCCAGCCGCGCCGCAAAGTTGAGCGGCGGCGCATCGGTGCGAAAGCCGTGCCGGGCGGCCAGCGGCCATACCGAAGGCAGGGCGTCCACGTTGGCATTGGCCGGGTCTAGTGCCACCCAGTCGCGCCAAGCATGCGCCAAAAAGTCGAGATAGTCGGCGCTGTGCACACGCCGCAAGGCCGCGTCCAACGGCAGGTCGGCTGCAGGCTGAACCAGCGTGCCGACAGGCCGCCGCGCCAGTTCGTCCAGAACGTGCTGCAGGCGCATGGGCACTTCGTGGCAATCGACCAAGCGGCCGCGAAACATTTCTTGACGGCCAGCGTGCTCGGCGTGGCGGGTGTTGTGAAAGATTTTCATGGCGGGTTACTTTGATGTCCTGCCGGTGATTTTTTTGCTAGGGCTTTGACTCAACAGCCGCAACTGCTTGGCGTTTTGAGAGCTGATCACTTTTTTGCCCGTCTCAGCCTCCAGCTTGAGCCGTGCTTGTTTGGCAACCCCGCCACCGCGTTTGGCCACATCTTCGTGGTCGTCCAGCGTCTGGGGCTGGACGGCTTCTGAAATTTCCTTGGTGGACAGCTCGGCCAGCATGCTCATGATCAGCTCTTTGTTGGTCATGTTGTCACGCAGGTTTTCTTTTTTCAGGCCCTTGTGCTGCTTGTATTCCTTGGCTGTTTTGTCGGCCCAGGTTTTGTAAATCACATCGGTCAAAAAAGCGAACTCCGGCCCCTCTTTCAAGCCGTGCTTTTTCCACTCGTCGGTCAACTCTTTGCGAATTTCAATGCTTTTGATACGCTGGTTGATCCAGTTGTCTGAATAGCCTAGGCGCTTGTAGTCGAGCATGGCTTGCTCGATGCTGAGCTCGGGGTCTTGCAGCTGGTCTAGGCGTTGATTCGCCACTTCTGCCAACCACAGTTTGAAGGGCTCGGCTTTTCTGGAAGGGATGGATTGGATGATCCTGAAAACCTGCTGTGTATCCAAAACATCCGTCAGGCGCTGTTTGCCGTCCGGGGCCTCCAGCTTCAACTGGTTAGTGGCACTAACCACTTCACTGCCTTCTTGCTTGAGCTTGTTCTTGAGCCACTTCCAGTAGTTGCGGACTTTGGCGTAATCCGGCTGATCGGTGAGGGTCCCAACGATATCGAGGGCAGAAAACCACCACTTTTCTTCGCCCTCATCCCATGCCGTGCGAATGTGAGCGGAGTCGAAAAATTGCACTTTTACGGGGCGATCATTGGGCATGGGTTTCTCCACCAACATCTAAGTAGATATTTTCGCATTAGGCGTTGGCAAAGCGCTTACCAACGCTTCAACCAAACTCCCGAAACCCCTTGAGCGCTGGCAGCGGCCCAAAGTTCGCCTCGCGTTTTTGCTGCATGGCGCTGATGGCTTCGCGCACATTGGCGTTGCTCCAGATCGCGCCTTGCAGCCAGCCCATGTGGCGCAGGCTGTCTTCGGTGCTGTGGTCGCGGGCGTAGTGCAGCACTTGCTTGGTGCCCCAAATCGCCACGGTTGGTTTGCTGGCAATTTCTTTGGCCGCTTGCAGGGCGGCGGCCACGGTGGCTTCGTGGGTGGGCAGCACCTCGTTGACCAGGCCGTGGGTCAGGGCTTTGTCGGCGCTGAGGCGCCTGCCGGTGTAGGCCAGTTCTTTCACCAGCGCCATGGGCAGAAGTTTGGGCAGGCGCTGCAGCGTGCCCACGTCGGCCACCATGCCGATGTTGATTTCCTGGATGCAAAAGAACGCATCGGCCGAGGCGTAGCGCATGCAGCAGGCGGTGACCATGTCCACCGCGCCGCCAATGCAGCCGCCGTGGATGGCGGCAATGACCGGAATGCGCAGCTCTTCAAGCAGGGTGAAGGTGTGCTGCATGTCGGTCAGCAGGTCATAGACGGCCGAGCGGCCTTCGGCGCTGCTGTCGTCCATCTGGATGGCGCTGCCAAAAGTCTGCAGGTCCATGCCCGCGCTGAAGTGTTTGCCCGTGCTGGAGATCACCAGCGCCCGGGCGGTGCCTGCTTTGTGGATGTCGGTCAGCACCTCGTGCAGCTCGCGCCAGAAGGTGGGGTGCATGGTGTTCATCGCCTCGGGGCGGTTCATCACCAGATGGGTAACGTGGCCTTCAGTCGTCAAAGAAAAGCAGTTGAGTTTGTCCATGGTCATTCACTTGGGGTGGTGGGTTGGCAATGGCTTCACTGTAAGAGGCACCGGGGGCCGACGCTGTCCCGGCCTTGACCAGTGACCCCACCCGCACGCCCAGCAGCCGCAGGCGGCGCGACAGGTCCACACGTTTCAGGCACTGCCCCGCGATTTGTCGGATTTGTTTGGCGTCTGCCGTGTAACCGGGCAGGCTTTGGTCACGCGTCACGGCCTGGAAGTTGTCATAGCGCAGCTTGATGCCGATGGTCTTGCCCTCATAGCCTTTGCGCTGCAGGTCGGCGGCCACTTGTTCACACAGCCGGGTGAAAACGGCCCCGAGTTCTGCGCGGTCGCGCACGGCGTGCAGGTCGCGCTCAAAGGTGGTTTCACGGCTCATGCTGACGGGCTCGCTCTCGGTTTCCAGCGGGCGATCATCTCGACCCCAGGCGGCTTCGTGCAGCCAGGCGCCGTAGCTTTTGCCAAAGTTTTCAATCAGCCAGTTCGGTTCACGCGCCGCCAAATCGCCAATGGTGTGGATGCCAAAGCCCTTGAGCTTTTCATCGGCTTTGGGACCGACACCGTTGATCTTGCGGCAAGCCAGCGGCCAGATCAGGGTTTGCAGATCGCTCTCGTGCACGATCGAGATGCCGTTCGGCTTATTGAACTCGCTGGCCATTTTGGCGATCAGTTTGTTGGGCGCAACGCCCACTGAGCAGCTCAGGCCGGTGGCTTCAAAAATGCTTTTTTGAATCAGTCGCGCCAGCACCCGCCCGCCTTCGCGCTGGCCCCCGGGCACGTCGGTGAAGTCGATGTAGACCTCGTCAACACCGCGGTCTTGCATGAAGGGGGCGATGTCCAGAATGATGCCCTTGAAGGTGCGCGAAAAGTGCCGGTAGCGCTCAAAGTCCACCGGCAAAAGGATCGCCTGCGGGCAGAGCTTGGCGGCTTTCATCAGCCCCATGGCCGAGCCGATGCCAAACTGCCTGGCCGCATAAGTGGCGGTGGTGATGACGCCGCGCCCGGTGTAGCCCTCAATGCGTGGAAAAAAGTCCACCGGAATGCGGTCCAGCCGTTCGGCAAAGGTGGCTTCGGTCCACTCATCCTCAGGGTAGGCCGCTTGCAGCTTGCTCAGCAGGTCGTCTTCTTTGCGCCGGCCGCCGCCGATGACCACCGGCAAGCCCTTGAGTTGCGGGTAGCGCAGCAACTCGCAGGACGCGTAAAACGCGTCCATGTCGAGGTGGGCGATGCGGCGCACGGGTTGAGCGGTTGGGGCGGTGGTCACCCCCAAAGCATAGCGCTAGCTGTCAGCCATCAGGCAGTTGGGAAGGTGCCTGGCAGCAAGATGTTGGTGCCCACGTTCTGTATGTTGGTGTGGCCGCAAAAGGCCATGGTCACGTCCAGTTCTTTGTGGATGATTTGCAGGGCTTTGGTCACGCCTTCTTCGCCCATCGCGCCCAGGCCATAGACCATGGCGCGGCCGATCATTGTGCCTTTGGCGCCCAGCGCCCAGGCCTTCAAAACGTCCTGGCCCGAGCGGATGCCGCCGTCCATCCAGACTTCGATCTTGTCGCCTACAGCGGCCACGATGGCGGGCAGGGCCTCGATGCTGCTGGGGGCGCCGTCGAGCTGGCGACCGCCGTGGTTGCTCACCACGATGGCGTCCGCCCCGCTGGCCACGGCCAGTTGGGCGTCTTCCACGTCCATGATGCCTTTGAGGATCAGCTTGCCGCCCCATTGCTTTTTGACCCAGGCGATGTCTTCCCAATTCAGGGTCGGGTCAAACTGTTCGTTGGTCCAAGAAGCCAGCGATTTCATATTGGTCACGGCTTTGACGTGGCCGACCAGATTGCCAAAGGTGTGGCGCTTCGTTCCAGCCATCCCTAAGCACCAGCGCGGCTTGGTCATCAGGTTCAGGATGTTGGTCAGTGTCGGGCGGGGGGGCGCGGTCAGGCCGTTTTTCAGGTCTTTGTGGCGCTGGCCGATCACCTGCAAATCGAGGGTGAGCACCATGGCGCTGACGTTGGCGGCCTTGCAGCGGTCGATCATGCGGGCCATGGCTTCGCGGTCGCGCATCATGTACAGCTGAAACCAAAACGGTGCTTGGGTGTGGGCCGCGATGTCTTCAATCGAGCAGATGCTCATGGTCGACAAGGTGAAGGGGATGCCGAATTTTTTGGCGGCCATGGCGGCGTGCATTTCGCCGTCGGCGTGCTGCATGCCTGTGAGGCCCACGGGGGCAATGCACACGGGCATCTTGGTGTCGATGCCGACCATTTGGGTGGCGGTGCTGCGGTTTTCCATATTCACCGCCACGCGTTGGCGCAGTTTGATTTTATGGAAGTCGCTTTCGTTGGCTCGGTAAGTGCCCTCGGTCCAGGAGCCACTGTCGGCATAGTCGTAGAACATGCGCGGCACGCGCTTTTCGGCCAGAACGCGCAGGTCTTCGATGTTGGTGATCACGGGCATGGGTTGTCTCCTGCTGGATGGGACGATTTTTGAAAGTCGCCCATCGTAGCCGCAGGCTTGGGCGAGCGCTGTGAAACTTGAGACAGCCCCTTTGAAATTTCTTGTGGAACTGCCAGGTACGTGCCTCTGAGCTCAGGCTTTGGGGCCGTGGGCTCAGCCGTGGGGCGATGCTTTGACGAACGCGCCGCCTTGGTAAATGGCAGCCGGGTCTTGCTTGTCGATGGTCTGCTGGCGCGCTTCGACAACAGGGCGAAACACGTCAGACGAGTCCAGTGGTCGGTAACCGATGTGTTGGGCGTGGGTGTTGTCCCACCAGGAGGTCTGGTTGTCGGACATGCCGTAAATGATGCTGTGGCCGACGATGGGCGCGGTGAGTGCGGCCACCACCAGGCGCTCCAAGTCGTCAAAGCTCAGCCAGGTGGCCAGCATGCGGCGGTCTTTGGGTTCGGCATACGAGGAGCCGATGCGCAGGCTCACTGTTTCGATGCCCCAACGGTCCCAATACAGCTGGGCCAGATCTTCGCCAAAGGCTTTGGACAAGCCATAAAACCCGTCGGGCTTGGGCTGCATGCGGGTGTTGACGACTTCGTCCTGCCGGTAAAAACCGGTCACATGGTTCGAGCTGGCGAACACGATGCGCTGGACGCCCTTCAGGCGAGCCGCTTCGTACAGGTTGACCATGCCCACAATATTGCCCGCCAAAATGGGTTCCCAAGGCTGTTCGGTCGAGACGCCACCCATGTGCACCACGGCGCTCACGCCGTCTAGCAAGTTCATCATCTGGTCCTTGTCCTCAAGCGATGCGAGTTGCACCTCTTCGCCTAGGCCCGCAGGTTCCAACTCACGGCGGTGGCTCACGCGCAGCACATCGCAATAGGCTTTCAGGCGGGGGCGCAGTTCTTTGCCCAGATTGCCGCCAGCGCCCGTGAGCAAGAGGCGGTGAAATCGGACGGCGGAGGCGGTGGTGTTCAGCATGGCTTGTCCGGTGTTCAGGATTTGAAACGGCCCGCCAAGGCGGTGGCGCTGTCGCGCAGCACGTTTTGGTCGGCGCCCACGGCCACAAACAGGCAGCCTTGCGCGACATAGTGTTTGGCCAGGGCTTCGTCGCCCGTCAAAATGCCAGCGGCTTTGCCACAAGCGCGGATGCGGGCAATGGATTCGTCAATGACTTTCAGAACATCGGGGTGCTTGGGATTGCCCAAGTGGCCAAGCGCCGCCGACAGGTCGCCGGGGCCGATGAACACGCCGTCCACGCCGTCCACGTTGGCAATCGCTTCGATGTTTTGCAGGCCCTCGACGGTTTCCACTTGCAGCAAGACGCAAATTTCCTCGCTGCTGTTCTGCGCGTAGCCCTTCACCCGGCCGTAGTGGCTGGCGCGGGGCGCCCCCGCGTAGCCGCGCACGCCGTGGGGCGGGTAACGGGTGTAGGACACCGCTTGTCGGGCTTCTGCTTCGTTCTGGATGTAGGGCACCAACAGGGTTTGCACGCCCACATCGAGCAAGCGCTTGAAGGTCACCATGTCGTTCCAGGGGGGGCGCACTATTGGCGTGGTCGGGCTGCCCTTCATGGCTTGCAACTGCGCCACGATTTCCGTCAGGTCGTTGGGTGAGTGCTCCATGTCCAGCAGCAGCCAGTCAAAGTTGCAATGCGCCAGGATCTCGGTGCTGATGTTGCTGCACAGATGCGACCACAAGCCAATCTGCTTGTGGCCCGATTGGATCGCGTGTTTGAAATGGTTGATGGGCATGTCCATGGGGTGGGTCTCTTTTCGATGAATGGCGGGATGTTCAGTTGCCTGCGATCTGGAAATTGGCCGCGATCTCCAGCGCGCGCACGATGCCGGAGTGGTCCCAGCCGGCGCCGCCGTTGGCCACGCAGCTGTTCATCAGTTGCTGGGTGCTGGCGGTGTTGGGCAGGCTCAGGCCCATGGCCTTGGCACCTTCCAGTGCCAGGTTCAGGTCTTTTTGGTGCAGCTCGATGCGGAACCCAGGGTTGAAGGTGCGCTTGATCATGCGCTCGCCATGCAGTTCCAAAATGCGGCTAGTAGCGAGGCCCCCCATCAGGGCTTGGCGCACTTTGGCGGGGTCGGCCCCGGCTTTGGCGGCAAAGAGCAAGGCTTCTCCCACGGCCTCGATGTTGAGCGCCACGATGATCTGGTTGGCCACTTTGCAGGTCTGGCCACTGCCGTTGTCACCGATCAGGGTGATGTTCTTGCCCATCAAGGCAAACAGGGGCTGCACTTTGTTGAAGGTGGCCTCGCTGCCGCCCACCATGATGGTCAGGCTGGCCGCTTTGGCCCCCACTTCGCCACCCGACACCGGCGCGTCCAGGTAGTCGCAACCCAGTGCATTGATCTTGGCCGCGAACGCCTTGGTGGCGATGGGCGAGATGGAACTCATGTCCACCACGGTTTTGCCCACCCGGCCGTCAGGCCCGGCGCTCAATGACTTCAAGCCCTTGGCCACACCTTGGTCACCAAACAATACGTCTTCCACATGCGGGGTGTCGGGCACCATGGTGAAGATGATGTCGGCGTGTTGGGCCACTTCGGCCGGGCTGGCGCAGGCTTTGGCGCCTTGTTCGAGCACGGCAGCAGGCACGCCGCTGCGCGAAAAAGCAAAAACTTCGTGGCCGCCTGCCAGCAGGTGTCCGGCCATGGGCACGCCCATGATGCCCAAGCCGATGAATCCCAGTTTCATGGTGTTTCCTTTGGAGTGAATGGCCCGGGTGCTCAGCGCACCATGCAAGGCATCTTGTTGTTGAATTTCCAGCCGGGGATCAGGTACTGCATCGCGATGGCGTCATCGCGTGCGCCCAGGCCGTGTTGTTGGTAGAGCTGGTTCGCTTGCATCACCGCGTCCATGTCCACCTCGATGCCCAAGCCGGGCTTGGCCGGCACATCGATGTAGCCGTCCTTGATTTGGAGTGGGTCTTGGGTGAGGAACTGGCCGTCCTGCCAGATCCAGTGCGTGTCGATGGCGGTGACTTTGCCGGGTGCGGCGGCGGCGCATTGGGTGAACATGGCCAGCGAAATGTCGAAGTGGTTGTTGGAGTGCGAGCCCCAGGTTAAGTCGTACATCTTGCAAAGCTGGGCCACGCGCACCGAGCCTTGCAGTGTCCAGAAATGCGGATCGGCCAGCGGAATGTCCACCGACTGCAGCTGGATGCTGTGGGCCATCTCGCGCCAATCGGTGGCGACCATGTTGGTGGCGGTGAGCAAACCCGTGGCACGGCGGAATTCGGCCATCACCTCGCGGCCCGAGAACACACCTTCTGCGCCGCAAGGGTCTTCGGCATAGGCCATGGTGCTGCGGTGGTCGCGCAAGAGGCGAACGGCGTCTTTGAGCAGCCAACCGCCATTGGGGTCGAGCGTGATGCGCGCTTGGGGAAAGCGCTCGTGCAGGGCCACGATGGCTTCGACTTCTTCTTCGCCGCGCAGCACGCCGCCCTTGAGTTTGAAGTCCTGAAAGCCGTAGCGGGCCTGCGCGGCTTCGGCCATGCGCACCACGGCCTCGGCCGTCATGGCTTTTTCGTGCCGCAGGCGCAACCAATCGTCGGGCTGGTCGGGCTCACTGCGGTAGGGCAGGTCGGTCTGCTGGCGGTCGCCCACATAAAACAGATAGCCCAGCATTTGCACGCGTTGACGCTGCTGGCCGTCGCCCAAGAGGGCACAGACCGGCACGTTCAGGTGCTGGCCCAGCAAATCGAGCAGGGCAGATTCAACCGCCGTGACGGCGTGGATGGTGGTGCGCAGGTCAAAGGTCTGGTTGCCCCGGCCACCACTGTCGCGGTCGGCAAACTGCTGGCGCATGGCGTTGAGCACTTGGTTGTACTGGCCTATCGCTTGGCCTTCGATCAAGGGCCTTGCGTCTTCCAGCGTCTGGCGAATTTTTTCGCCACCGGGCACTTCGCCCAAACCCGTGTGGCCGGCAGAGTCGGTCAGGATGACGATGTTGCGGGTGAAGAACGGTCCGTGCGCACCGCTCAAATTGAGCAGCATGCCGTCGTGTCCCGCCACAGGGATCACCTGCATGCGTGTGACGTGGGGGGTGGTTGCAGAGGTCATGGTGGGCGTCTTTAGTCAATAGACATCGTACAACTTAATCGCGGCTTGCACATTGGGGAAAACGCGGGTGCCAGCGCGTTTTCGGTGTCAGGGGCTGTCGGGGTCGCTTTTGCGCAGCCGCTCTCGGCTGTTGGCCAGATGCGTGCGCATCGCGGCGCGAGCCGCTTCCACATCTTGCTCGGCGATGGCGTTGTAAATGCTCTCGTGCTCTTGATTGACCCGCCTGAGGTAGTTCTGCCGTTCGGGGTCGGAGCTCAGGATGCTGCTGATGCGGGCGCGCGGAATCACGCCTGCGCCCAGTGAGTTCATCAGGTCGATGAAGTGGTGGTTTTGGGTGGCGCGGGCAATTTCCTGGTGGAATTGGTGGTCGGCAGCCACCGCGTCGCGGCCCTCCTCGATGGCGCTGTTGAAGGCGAGCAATGCGGACTGGAGTTCTGCCAGGTTTTCGGGCCCGCGTCGCACGGCGGCCAATGCGGCAGCCTCGGTTTCAACGCTGATACGGAACTCCAGCAGAGCAATGACCTCACGCAGGGTGCCCATGTGCTCTGCGCTGATCCGAAAAGAGGGGTGTTCGCTTTGCTGCAGGACAAAGGTGCCGATGCCGTGCCGTGTGTCGACCCAGCCCGAGGCTTGCAACCGGGAGATGGCCTCGCGCACCACGGTGCGGCTCACGCCGAAGTCTTTCATGATCGCCGCTTCGGTGGGCAGTTTGTCGCCCGCCTTGAGGCGGCCGCTGCGAATTTGGTCGGTCATGGCGTGGACCAGTTGGATGGCCAGGCCGCCGGGTTTTTTCAGAGAAGTGGTCGTTGCATCCATGGGTAATCCCTAGCTGACTGAATGGCAAAGCGGAACGATAATATAGGCTCTATTGTACGACAACTGATGACTTGAAGTGTTTTTCCAGGTTCATAGGTTGGCTTCAATGGCTTTTACCCCCCAACAGGAGACATCAATGAACTTTCGCAGAAACCTGATTTCCTCCACGGCAGCGGCCGTGCTGTCTTTGGCTTTGATCCCCGTGGCCTCGGCGCAAACCGTGCTCAAGGCTTCGGACGTGCACCCGGCTGGCTATCCCAACGTGGTGGCGGTTGAAAACATGGGTAAAAAGCTTGAAGCGGCCACCAATGGCCGCTTCAAGCTGCAAATGTTCCCGGGTGGCGTTCTGGGCTCTGAAAAAGAAGTCGTGGAGCAAACCCAGATTGGTGCGATTCAGATCGCTCGCATTTCATTGGGCATTCTGGGACCCGTAGTGCCCGATGTGAACGTGTTCAACATGCCCTTTGTGTTCCGCGATGAAGCGCACATGCGTGCTGTGATCGACGGACCCGTGGGCAAGGAAATCCTGGACAAGATCACCAGCAGCCCGGCACGCCTGGTGGCATTGGGCTGGATGGACAGCGGCTCGCGCAGCCTCTACACCAAAAAGGAAATCAAATCGCCGGCCGACCTCAAAGGTTTGAAGATCCGAGTGATGGGCAACCCCTTGTTTGTTGACACCATGAATGCCATGGGCGGTAACGGCATCACCATGGGCCACAACGACACTTACAGCGCCTTGCAAACCGGCGTGGTGGATGGGGCAGAGAACAACCCGCCCACCTTGTTCACCGCCAACCACTATTCCACCGGGGTCAAGTTTTACACCCAGACGACCCACCTGATCATTCCTGAAATTTTCGTCATGTCCAAGGTTGCCTGGGACAAGATGAGCAAAGACGATCAGGCCAGCTTGATGAAATTTGCCCGCGAAGCCCAAATGGAGCAACGCGCGCTGTGGGACAAGAGCGTGGCCGAGTACAGCGCCAAGCTGCAAGCCGCAGGCATTCAATTCAAGACGGTGGACAAAAAAGCCTTCTATGACGCCACAGCACCTGTGCGTGCGAAATACGGCAGCCAGTACGCTGAGCTGATCAAGCGCATCGAAGCCGTCAGGTGAGTGTGAACCGGCGGCACAGGAAGTGCTGCCACTTTTAGGGACAGGGCTTGCCCTGTCCCGTTTGTTGGGGCCGACTCAATTTCCCTGGGGCTTGAACCATGTTGCGTTTGTTTGATCGCCTGTATCTGTTGTGCATCTGGACATCGGGCATCTCGATTTTTTTCATGAGCCTCATCATCCCCTGGGGCGTTTTCACCCGCTATGTGCTGGGTACCGGCTCCAGCTGGCCCGAGCCTGTGGCGGTGCTGCTCATGGTCACTTTCACTTTCTTGGGGGCTGCAGCGAGTTACCGGGCGGGGTCACACATTGCCGTGGGCATGCTGACCGATCGTTTGCCAGAGCCGCTGCAAAAAACATGCGCCGCATTGGTGCATTTGTGCATGCTGGGGATTTGTATTTTTGTGATGGTGTGGGGCAGCAAGCTGGCCATCGAAACCATGGGGCAGACCCTGGGCGACTTGCCCTGGTTGGCGGTTGGCTGGACCTACATGCCTTTGCCTTTGGGCGCATTGATGACCTTGATTTTTGTGCTGGAAATTTTGATTTGGGGTCCTGCACACGAACGTGCCGTGGTGGTGTTTGACCACGAAGGACCTGCATCGGCGGAGGCGATCTGACCATGGACGCACTCGTTTTGATTGGCAGTTTTGTCTTGTTGATGCTGGTGGGCATGCCGGTGGCCTACGCCTTGGGCTTGGCGGCCTTGATAGGGGCTATGTGGATTGACCTGCCGCTGGACGCGGTGATGATCCAGATGGCCAGTGGCGTCAACAAATTTTCCTTGTTGGCCATTCCCTGTTTTGTGCTGGCGGGCGCGATCATGGCCGAAGGCGGCATGTCCAGGCGTCTTGTGGCGTTTGCTGGGGTGCTCATCGGTTTTGTGCGCGGCGGCTTGTCGCTGGTCAATATTTTGGCGTCCACGTTCTTTGGGGCGATTTCTGGTTCATCGGTGGCCGACACGGCATCGATTGGCTCGGTTCTGATTCCCGAGATGGAGAAAAATGGCTATCCACGGCCATTTGCCACGGCGGTCACGGTCAGTGGCTCGGTGCAAGCGATCCTGATTCCGCCCAGCCACAATGCGGTCATTTATTCGATGGCCGCTGGCGGCACGGTGTCGGTGGCAGCCTTGTTCATGGCGGGGGTGTTTCCAGGTTTGCTGCTGGGGCTGAGTCTGGCGATTTACTGCCTGTATGTGGCGCGCAAGGAAAACTACCCCAAAGGCCGCGTCATTCCCCTGAAGGAAGCACTCAAGATTTGTGCCGAGGCCATGTGGGGGCTGGCCACCATGGGCATCATCTTGGGCGGTATCTTGAGTGGCGTTTTCACGGCCACAGAATCGGCCTCGATCGCGGTGGTGTGGGCCTTTTTTGTGACCATGTTCATTTACCGTGACTACAAGTGGAAAGACCTGCCCAAACTGATGCACCGCACGGTCAAGACGGTCACGATCGTGATGATCTTGATTGGTTTTGCAGCAAGCTTTGGCTACATCATGACCATGATGCAGATTCCCCTCAAGATCACCACGCTCTTCACGTCGTTGAGCACGGAGGCCTGGGTGATTCTTTTGTGCATCAACATCATGCTGCTGGTGCTGGGCACGCTGATGGACATGGCGCCGCTGATTCTCATCTTGACGCCCATCCTGATGCCTGTCATCAAAAGCATCGGCATCGACCCGGTTCACTTTGGCATGATCATGATGGTCAATCTGGGCATTGGCCTGATCACACCACCTGTTGGAGCGGTGCTGTTTGTGGGCAGTGCGGTGGCCAAACTCAAGATCGAGCAAGTGGTCAAGGCCATGAAGCCCTTCTTTGTGATACTGCTCTTTGTGCTCATTTTGGTGACGTATGTCCCGCAAATCTCGCTGTGGTTACCACGCACCATGGGCCTTTAAATGGCAACCATGCGATTGCCTTTGGTGCTGGTCACCCATCCCCGTGAGCGACTGACCACTTACTTCGGCGAGGAGGCGCTGGCCAGTTTGCAGAAGATGGCCCGCGTCAAACTCAACCCCGATTCACACGACTGGTCAACCCCGGAGCTGATCGGGGCCGCGCAGGGTTGCGATGTGTTGATCGCTTACCGCCAGACAGCACTCACTGCAGATTTTTTTGCTGCAGTGCCGGGTTTGCTGGCGGCCGTGCGGTGTGCGGTGGACATCCGCACCATCGACGTCGCAGCGGCGGGTCGCGAGGGGATTTTGGTGACCCAGGCCAGTGCCGGATTTGGTCCTGCCGTGGCCGAGTGGGTGATCGGCGCCATGATCGATTTGAGTCGCCACATCAGCCCATCGGCTGCAGCTTACTGGCAAGGCCAGTGCCCGCCACCGCGCATGGGCCGTGAACTGCGCGGCGGATGTTTGGGCATCATCGGCTACGGGGAAATCGGTCGTCATGTGGCGCGTTTGGCGCAGGCGTTCGGTATGCGTGTGTGTGTGTACGACCCGCATGTTCAGTCGCCAGACCCTGCCATCGAGTCGTTGGGTTGGCATGAGTTGTTGGCCTGCGCAGACCATGTGGTCTGCCTTGCCTCAGCTACGCCCGAAACCGAAAAGTTGATCAATGCGCAGGCCTTGTCGTGCATGAAACCCACTGCATTTTTCATCAATGCATCGCGGGGTCAGCTGGTGGACGAGCCGGCCCTGTTGCAGGCGCTGGAGCGGGGGGCGCTGGCGGGCGCCGCTTTGGATGTGGGCTGTGCGGCAGACCAGATGCCGTCCCTTGAATTGGCGCGGCATCCCCGTGTCATTGCCACGCCGCATGTGGGTGGTCTCACGCCGCAAGCGATTGCCCACCAGGCCTTGGAAACCGTAGAGCAGACGCGAGACATCTTGCAAGGGCGCATGCCTGACGGGGCTGTCAATCCTGCTCAAGCATCCCGTTTGACTTCACGAATGCCATCATGAGCAGTGCTGTTTTGAACACGCCCCATGCTGCAGCGTTTGAGGTGCCGGCAGATGCCTGTGATTGTCATGTGCACGCCTATGACGACGCTTACCCATTGGCCCCCACCGCCACTTTCCAACCCCCGCATGCGCCGATGGCCGACTACGCCAAAGTGCAAGCCGCTTTAGGGCTCACGCGCGTCGTGGTGGTGCAGCCTACGGGCTATGGTTTTGACAACCGCTGCACACTGGCGGCTGTGGCCAGTATGAGCGGCCGAGCCCGTGCAGTGGCCATGGTCCCCCCTGCCGTGACACAGGACACGCTGCAAGATTTGCACGCGGCAGGTGTGCGTGGCGTTCGCATGATGATGTTGCCCGGAGGGCCGCTGGGCTGGGAGGCCTTGGCACCCTTGGCACTGAAGATCAAAGATTGGGGCTGGCATTTGAATGTGCAGTTCAACGGCTGTGACTTCGCAGAGCGGCTGCCTCTTTTGCAAGGCCTCGGTGTGCCTTTGGTGTTGGACCACACGGGCAAATTTCTGGTGCCTCCTGCCAGCACCGACGATGTCGCATTTCAGGCCCTGTGCCGCTTGCTGGACACAGGGCGTGTCTGGGTCAAGCTGTCGGCCCCTTACGAAACATCGCGCACCGGCGCGCCGCGCTACGAGGACGTGGGTCTGCTGGCCCGCTACCTGGCCACGCATTACCCTGAGCGCTGCTTGTGGGCCAGCAATTGGCCGCACCCCAATCAGAACCCTTTGCCCTCTTCGGGTGCCTTGCTGAACCTGTTGCCCCAATGGGTGTCTCGCGCTGCTGACATTCAGCGCATTTTGGTGGACAACCCGGCCCGGGTGTACGGTTTCGAGGCCTGAGCCGGCATTGGCTTTTCTTGTGATGCTTTTTCTTCCATTTTGACCATGCCCCACGTTTATGTTTCCAACGCCGACAGCGGCGACATCTCGGTTCTGCACATGGCGCCCGATGGCAGCTTGCGTCTGCAAAGTACGGTGTCCGTGGGGGGCAACCTGATGCCCATGGCGATCCACCCCAATCAGAAAGTGCTTTATGCGGTTCGGCGCAGCGAGCCGATGGCGGTGGCCCGTCTGGCCATTGACCCTGTCAGCCGAGATCTGCAGCTTCTGGATGAGACGGCCTTGCCTGCCAGCATGGCCTACATCAGCACCGACTTGGCGGGGCGGTTTTTGCTGGCGGCCTCCTACCCCGGGCACCAGATCACGGTGAGCCCCCTCGCGGCCGATGGCACCGTAGGCCCTGTGCAACAGGTACTGGCTACAGGCCCTTACGCCCACGCCATCTTGCCCTCCCCCTGTCAGCGCTATGTGCTGGCCACAGCCCTGGGTGGTGGCGAACTCATGGTCTTGCATTTCAATGCCGAGTCAGGCCAATTGACACAGGCCGCATCATGGGCAGCGCGTGCAGGCGCTGGTCCTCGGCATTTTCGGTTTGACCCACAAGGCCGCTGGGTGTACTTGCTCCACGAGCTCGATGGCACGGTGGATGTGTTGGCTTGGGACGCGGCCCAGGCCCGCTTGAGCCTTGTGCAAACCGTGGGCATTTTGCCGCCGGGCTTCACAGGCAAGCCCTGGGCCGCTGATTTGCACCTGACGCCCGATGGGCGTCACCTGTACACCAGCGAGCGCACGTCCAGCACATTGGCGCACTTCACGGTCGATGCCGCTTCAGGGCGTCTCACGCCCCAAGGCCACACGTCGGTTGAAACCCAGCCACGGGGGTTCGCGATCGACCCGTCCGGGCGGCATTTGCTGGTGGTGGGGCAGTTGTCACACCACCTGAGCCGCTGGGCGTTAGATCCGAACACGGGCCACCTGGACATGCAGCAACGCATCGCGGTGGGTCAGGGCCCCAATTGGGTGGAGATCCTGGCATGAACGGCACCACAGAATCCGAGACCCCGCGTGTGGTGCGCATGCACCCGGCGGACAACGTGGCGATCGTGGTCAACGATGGCGGTTTGCCCGCTGGCAGTGTTGTGGCGCTGGGCCTGGTGCTGCGGGAGAAAGTACCGCAGGGTCACAAGGTGGCGCTCAGTGATCTGTTGCCGGGCCAAGCGGTCATGCGCTACAACGTCCCGGTGGGCTATGCGCGGCAAGCCATCCCCGCAGGCAGCTGGGTACACGAGCGTTTGCTGGACATTCCGCCAGCGCGTGAACTGCAAGGCCTGCCCATGGCCACTGTGCAGCCTGCGCCGCAAGCCCCGCTGGAGGGCTTCACCTTTGAGGGCTATGTGAATGCCGATGGTTCGGTGGGCACACGCAACCTGCTGGCGCTGACCACCACCGTGCAATGCGTGGCAGGTGTGGTCAAGATTGCGGTAGAGCGCATCGAGCGAGAACTGCTGCCCCTGTATCCGAATGTGGACGGTGTGGTGGGTCTGGAGCACAGCTACGGTTGCGGCGTGGCCATCGACGCGCCTGGCGCAGAGATCCCGATTCGGACCTTGCGCCACATCAGCCTGAACCCCAACTTTGGCGGCGAGGTCATGGTGGTGAGTCTGGGCTGCGAAAAGCTGCAGCCTGAACGCTTGCTGCCACCGGGCAGTTTCCCAATCCAGGATGTCCGCGATGCCGGGCAGGGGCCCGATCTGGTTTGCTTGCAAGACGATGCGCATGTGGGCTTCATGTCCATGGTCGATCACATCGTGCAAAGCGCACGGCCGCACCTAGAGCGCCTCAACGCCCGGCGACGTCAAACGGTGCCGGCCAGTGCCTTGGTGGTGGGCGTGCAGTGCGGCGGCAGCGATGCCTTCTCGGGTGTGACGGCCAACCCGGCGGTGGGCCACATGGCCGACCTGATTGTGCGTGCCGGTGGCACTGTGATGTTTTCCGAGAACACCGAAGTGCGCGATGCGGTGGAGCAACTCACCAGCCGCGCCGCCACGCACCAAGTGGCCGAGGAGATCGTGCGCGAACTCGGCTGGTATGACCAGTACCTCGACCGCGGCCGTGTGGACCGCACCGCCAACACCACGCCCGGCAACAAAGCTGGCGGCTTGTCCAACATCGCCGAAAAAGCCATGGGCTCCATCATCAAGAGCGGCAGCTCGGCGATTGCGAGTGTGCTGGCCCCGGGCGACAAACTCCAGCCCGACCAAAAGGGCTTGGTCTTTGCCGCCACGCCCGCCAGCGATTTCATTTGCGGCACCTTGCAGCTGGCCGCCGGCATGAATGTGCATGTGTTCACCACCGGACGCGGCACACCCTATGGCCTGCAGGCTTGCCCCGTGGTCAAAGTGGCCACACGCAGCGATCTGGCACGCCGCTGGCATGACCTGATGGACATGAACGCTGGGCGCATCGCCGATGGTGAGATCACCATTGAGCAAGCCGGTTGGGAGCTCTTTCGCCTGCTGCTGGACGTGGCCAGTGGCCGCAAAACTTGGGCCGAGCACTGGAAACTGCACAATGCGCTGGTCCTGTTCAACCCCGCACCGATCACCTGACAACTTCAACCTCAAAAGGAGACATTCCATGACACAGCGCCGACTTTTCATTCAATCAGCCGTGGCCAGTGCCGCTGCTGTGCTGGCCCCGACAGCCTTCAGCCAGGCAGCCCCTTGGCCTGCCAAACCGATCAATTACCTGGTGGCTTTCCCACCAGGCGGCACCACCGATATCCTGGCCCGCGTGATCTCGCAAAAGTTGGGTGCCGCACTGGGCGCCACCTTGGTGATTGAAAACAAAGGTGGCGCGGGGGGCAGCGTGGGCTCTGAGATCGCGGCCCGAGCGCCAGCCGATGGCTACAACCTGCTGGGCGGCACCATCAGCTCGCACGCCATCAACGTGAGCCTGTACCCCAAGTTGGGCTATGACCCGGTCAAATCGTTCACGCCGGTTTACCTGTACGGCACCAACCCGGTGGTGCTGGTGGTGGCGGCCAACAGCCCCCACAAAACGCTCAAAGACCTGCTGACCGCGGCGAAAGCCAACCCCGGCAAGTTGTCGGGCGCGTCGGCAGGCAACGGCACATCGCAGCACTTGGCGCAAGAGTTGCTGGCCTTCAAGGCGGGCGTCAAATTCACCCATGTGCCCTACAAGGGCAGCGCACCCGCCATTCAAGACGTGATGAGCGGACAGGTGGATTTCATGTTCGACACCACGGTGGTGGCCGGTGCCCACATCCAAAGTGGCAAATTGCGCGCGCTGGCGGTCACCTCGTCCAAGCGCTTGACCGACGCCTTGACCGATGTGCCCACCGTGGCTGAATCGGGCTGGCCGGGCACCGCTGGTTTTGAAGTGGTGTCCTGGCAAGCCCTGTTTGCGCCCGCAGGCACACCCAAGCCCATCGTGGACAAATTGCATGCCGAGATTTTGAAAATCATCCAGACGCCCGAGATGCAAGAGCGCATCAAGGGCCTGGGCATGCAGCCCTCGACCCTGACGCCAGAGCAGGTGCAGGCTTTTCAGAAAGCCGAAATTGAGAAGTGGGCCCAGGTCATCAAGGCGGCCAATATCAAACTCGAGTGAAGCCCCAGCGGACACACCCAAGGCCCCCCAGGTTGGAGGGGCCAATGAACAGGGCTTAGCTGCAGCTGACGCTGCCGCAACCGGACATGGTCACATTCTTGATGGCCAAAGGGTCGGCCAGGGTTTCGGTCACGCTGTCAAAACCCACCGATTTCAGGTGGGCAGCCAAGCCTGCGTCCATGCTGTTGGCGTGGCCGGGAAACCACTCTGCCAGCGCTTCGGCCATGCGGGTGATGATGGTGGTGTCGCTGTCCAGGTAGTGGGCTTCGACCACGCGCATGGTCTCCAATATCGTGGCGTGGTGTTCCGCGTGGCAGTTGTCGGCTGAAAACCCTGTGGCCAGCATCCAGCGCTCTTCTTGCGCGAAGTGCTCGACCGTGTGGTCCAAAAACGCCTTGTAGACCGGGAGCTGCTGGTCTTCTGGGGTGGCCAGAATCTGGTTGATCATGTCCACAAATTCTTGGTGTGTTTCGTCCATGCGGGTGTCCCCCGTGTGGAGCGCGTCGGTCCAAGGCATCAGGGTGGGCGCGGTGGCCATTGTGGCGGTGGTGGTCATGGCGTTGGGCTGAACAAGGTGGCAAAAAATAAGGCCCAATTATCACGCCAAGCCTGCGACCTGCCGCACGGGGGGCGATTCAGGACGATGGCCTGGTTTCAGGGCTCGGTGATTTGCAAGTGGGCCAGGCCGTACAGCGGCCCGCCTGTCCAAGGGCTCAGGCACATCTCGGCCAAGCAGCCCGCGGGGCCATAGGCTTCGGCCACCGTGTGCTGCGCCAGCAACTCCAGGCGAGGGTGCTGCCGAGCCAATTCCAGACCGTTGTGGGCACCCCATAAAAACTGGGCCCCTGTGCCCGACACGCTGGGGGCCAAGCGGGCCTGGCCAATGCCCAAGGGCGTCATGAAGTCACACACCAGCTGCGAGCTTTCGTGCGCGTTGTCGCCAATCTCTTGCAGCACGGCCTTGACCTGGGTGGGTGAGAGGTACATCAGCACCCCTTCGCAGACCAGCAGCAGTGGCGCGTTCGCCTCGCGCACATGTCGGGGTAAGCGCTGCCACCAGCCCGGTTGGCTCAGGTCGATGTGGCCGTTGTGCGCCGTGTCCGAGTTCGGGCTCAGCAGCGCATGCCGCAGGGTCACCACGGGCTCCAGATCGACATCGAGCCAGTGGTTGTGTCCGTTGTTCAGCCACTGGAAATAATCGGACAAACCTGCGCCCAGGTTGATGCCCACAGACTGCGGGTGTTGCCGGAAGAACGCATCGCCAATTTGCTTGATCAAGCGGGTGCGCCACAACACGTTGAGCACCGAGGCACGGTCTTGCAGCAAAGGATCCACCGCCGGGTGGCTGTTTTGCAGCACTTGCTGCGCCCGTGCATCGTGCGGGTCCAGCCACGGAAAAATCGAGGCCCCACGCGCCCTGGCCACCAGGGGCACCAGCAAGGTGCTGGGAACCGCGTCCAGCGTCGGCATGCTGTGGGTCGGGCGCGCTTGTCTCATGGCCTGTCTCCTTGTACTGTGAACCTTTCCTTTTAAAAGTGGGCAGCACCCGCGTGTCTGATGCAGGTCAAAGACTTGGCCATCTGGCGCAGGTGTAGATCGTTTTGGCCATGGGCCAACGGCCCAATGCCTTTGGGGGCATGCAAAAGCCGTTATGGTGTTGACCTTCGTCAAGTCAATCGACTCAAAACTCACCATGGATTCCGTCACACAAGTACTTTTGGGCGCCTCGGTCGGTGTGGCCGTGATGGGGCGGCGCACCGCGCTGTGGAAGTCCGTCTTGTGGGGCGGCGTGGCCGGCCTGCTGCCCGATCTGGATGTGCTGCTCGACCACGGCGACCCGATCCTGAACATGATCCGGCACCGAGCAGAATCCCATGCCTTGCTTTTGCTCACGCTCTTGGCGTTCCCGATGGCCTGGGGGGTGAGTCGTCTGCACCGTCAGCCTCAGCTGTATGGCCGTTGGTGGTGGGCGCTCATGCTGGCGCTGGTCACGCACCCCTTGCTGGACTTGATGACGATTTATGGCACCCAGGTGTTCCAGCCCTTCACCGACGAAGCCTATGGCCTCGGCAGCATGTTCATCGTCGACCCGGTGTATTCGCTGCCCTTGCTGGCGGGTGTGGTGGCGGCGCTGCGCGTCAAAACAGTGGGTCGGGCCTTGACGATCAACGGCTGGGCACTGGCTTTCAGCACCGCTTATCTGGCCTGGAGCGCCTTGGGTCAGGCTTGGGTCACGCAACACGCTCGCCAGTCCTTGCAATCACAAGGCCTGCCCAGCCAGCACTTGATGGTCACCCCCGCGCCTTTGAGCACGCTGGTGTGGCGTGTGGTGGCGCTCGATGGTGAGCGCTTTCACGAAGGCTTTTACGCGCTCATGGATGGCGGCCGGCCCATGGGCTTTGTGGCCCACGAGCGAGGTGGGGCGCTGGCTGCGCAACACGCCGCCCACCCGCAGCTGCAGCGCTTGGCGCGGTTTACGGACGGGTTTTTCAAGATGGAGCGCCAAGGCGAGAACCTGGTCGTGACCGATCTGCGCATGGGGCAAGAGCCGGACTATGTGTTTTCTTTCGACATCGGTGCGCCCTTGTCACCGGGCCAGGCCCACCCTGTGGCCGAGCAACGCAGCCGCCGCATGAACGTGAGCGAGGGTCTGCGATGGTTGGGGCAGCGCATGCTGGGGCGCGATGTGCCGCCCCCGGGCTCGGCAGGCGCTTGATGCACGTTGAGTGCAGCAGCTGGCCGTTCAGGCCCAGCGCGCGCGGTGACGTGCGATCTGCAAACGCACTTGCGCGGGTGCTGTGCCGCCCAAAGTGTTGCGGGCGTTCAGCGAGCCTTGCAGGCTGAGCGGGCCGAACACATCGGCTTCGATGCGGCTGTCGAACTTTTGCAGGGTCTCCAGTGGCAGCTCAGACAAATCCACACCCAGGCCTTGGGCGGTTTTGACGGCGTGGGCCACGACTTCGTGCGCGTCGCGGAAGGGCAGGCCCTTTTTGACCAAATAGTCGGCCAAGTCGGTGGCCGTGGCGTAGCCTTTTTTCACGGCCGCTTCCATGGCCGCCGCGTTGACGGTGATGCCGCCTTCTTTTTGACCGGTGGCGGGGTTGACTTGGCCGCCCACCATTTCGCTGAAGATGCGCAGGGTGTCTTTGAGCGTGTCCACCGTGTCGAACAGCGGCTCTTTGTCTTCCTGGTTGTCCTTGTTGTAGGCCAGGGGCTGGCCCTTCATCAGGGTGATCAGGCCCATCAGGTGGCCGACCACACGGCCGGTTTTGCCGCGAGCCAGCTCGGGCACGTCGGGGTTTTTCTTCTGCGGCATGATGCTCGAGCCGGTGGTGAAGCGGTCTGCAATGCGCACAAAGCCGAAGTTCTGGCTCATCCACAAAATCAACTCTTCCGAGAAGCGGCTGATGTGCACCATGCACAGGCTGGCCGCAGCGGTGAATTCGATGGCAAAGTCGCGGTCGCTCACGCCGTCCAGGCTGTTTTGGCAGACCTGCGGGTGGCCCGCTTCATCGACCATGCCCAAGGTGAGGGCCACGCGTTCGCGGTCCAGCGGGTAGGTGGTGCCGGCCAATGCAGCGCTGCCCAGCGGCAGGCGGTTGGTGCGGCGGCGCACATCGCCCATGCGCTCGGCGTCCCGACTGAACATTTCCACATAGGCCAGCAAGTGGTGCGCAAAGCTCACCGGTTGGGCCACTTGCAGGTGGGTGAAGCCGGGCAGGATGATTTCGACGTTTTGCTCGGCCACATCGACCAGTGACTTTTGCAGGTCGACCAGCAGGTCGATGATCAGGTCCATCTCGCTGCGCAGCCACAGGCGCACATCGGTGGCCACTTGGTCGTTGCGGCTTCGGCCGGTGTGCAGGCGCTTGCCCGCGTCGCCCACCAGCTGGGTCAGGCGCGCTTCGATGTTCAGGTGCACGTCTTCCAGGTCGAGCTTCCACTCAAAGGCGCCGGACGCGATCTCTTGGGTGATTTGCGCCATGCCGCGCTGGATGTCGGCCAGGTCTTGTGCGCCAATGATTTTTTGCGCCGCCAGCATCTCGGCGTGGGCCAGCGAGCCCTGGATGTCGGCTTGCCACAGGCGTTTGTCAAAGAACACACTGGCGGTGTAGCGCTTGACCAACTCGCTCATGGGTTCAGAAAAGAGCGCCGACCAGGCTTGGGATTTTTTGTCGAGTTGGTTTGTCATAGGTGGGGGATTTTATCGGGCGGCAAGCCGCCGCCCGAAATCAGGGCTCAACCCGTATTCCGCAGCCCCGCTGCGATCCCGTTGATCGAGATGTGGATGCCGCGCTGCACGCGCTCGTCGGCCAGGCCAGCGCGGTATCGACGGATCAGCTCGACTTGCAGGTGGTGCAGTGGGTCGATGTAGGGGAAGCGGTGGCGGATCGACCGGTCAAGCGCCGGGTTGCTGGCCAGGCGGTTCTTTTCACCCGTGATGTGCGTGAGCGCGTCGGCCGTGCGGTGCCATTCGGCTTCGATGGCGGTGAAGATTTTTTTGCGCAGGCGGGCATCGCCCACCAGTTCGGCGTATCTGGAGGCCAGGGCCAAGTCGCTCTTGGCCAGCACCATGTCCATGTTGGACAGCAGGGTGCGGAAGAATGGCCACTGGCGGTACATCTTTTGCAGCAAGGCCAGTGCAGCTTTGCGTTCGGTGGCATCGGGCTTGTCCAGGAAAGCGGCCACGGCCGAACCAAAGCCGAGCCAGCCTGGCAAAGTCAGGCGGCACTGTCCCCAACTGAAGCCCCAGGGAATGGCCCGAAGGTCTTCGATCTTGTCCAGCGCCTTGCGCGAGGCGGGGCGCGAGCCGATGTTCAGTTGGGTCAGCTCCTTGAGCGGGGTGGCCCCAAACAAATAGTCTGTGAAGCCAGGGGTATCGTAGACCAGCGCGCGGTAAGCGCCCATACTGGCCTCTGACAACTCGGCCGCTGCGTCCAGAAAGGCCCGGGTAGCGGGTTTGGTGGGCTGCAGCAGCGTGGCTTCCAGCGTGGCGGCCACCAAGGTTTCGAGGTTGCGGCGACCGATCTCGGGGTTGGCGTATTTGGAGCCAATCACCTCGCCTTGCTCGGTCAGGCGGATCTGTCCGCGCACGGTGCCCGGGGGTTGGGCCAAGATGGCCTGGTAGCTCGGGCCGCCGCCCCGGCCCACGGTGCCGCCTCGTCCATGGAACATGCGCAAGGTGATGCCGTGGCTGCTTTTGAGCTGGTCAAACAATTCCACCAAGGCGATTTCGGCGCGGTACAGCTCCCAGTTGCTGGTGAAGATGCCGCCGTCTTTGTTGCTGTCGGAGTAGCCCAGCATGATGTCTTGCTCGCCACCCGAGCGCTGGATCAGCGCAGCCACGCCGGGCAGGGCATACAAGTCGCGCATGATGGGCGCGGCGTTGCGCAGGTCTTCGATGGTTTCGAACAGGGGCACCACGATCAGGTCGTTGTGCGCTTTCGCGTCCAGTGTGCCACGCAGCAGACCTGCTTCTTTTTGCAGCAGCAGCACTTCCAGCAAGTCGCTCACGCTTTCGGTGTGGCTGATGATGTAGTGGCGAATGGCCTGCCGACCAAAGCTCGAGAGCATGCGTTGAGCGGTCTCGAAAATCGCCATTTCGGACACGGTGTGGGCGCTGTATTCGGCGCCGGGCACCCGCAGCGGGCGGGCATCGTTCAAAAGGTTCAGCAGCAGGGCTTGCTTGGCGTGCTCGTCAAGTTGGCGGTAGTTTTTCTCCAAGCGTGCGGTGGTCAGCAATTCGCTCACCACGGTTTCGTGTTGGTCCGAGCTTTGGCGCAGGTCCACCGTGGCCAGGTGAAAGCCAAACACCTCCACCGCGCGGATCAGCGGGTGCAGGCGTTGGGCGGCCAGGGCCTCGGCATGGTGGCTGCACAAAGACGCTTCGATCACCCGCAGATCGGACAAAAACGCCTCGGCGCTGGCGTAGGGGTTTTGCGGGGCCACGGCGTGGCGGGCGGCGTCACCGCCTGTGAGTTTTTTCAGGGTGGCGGCCAGGCGGGCGTACATGCCGGTGAGGGCCCGGCGGTAAGGCTCGTCCTGGCGGTGTTCGTTGGCGTCGGGTGAGCGCTCGGCCAGGGCCAGCATCTCGGGGCCGAAGGGCACCAGCATGGCCGACAGCGACAACTCGCTGCCCAAAAAATGCACCTCGGTCAGGTAATGGCGCAGGGCCACATCGCATTGGCGGGTCAGGGCGTGTTCCAGCGTGGGGGCCGTCACGTTGGGGTTGCCGTCTCGGTCGCCGCCAATCCATTGGCCCATGCGCAAGAAGCTGGCAATCGGTTGGCCGGGCAGGGCCTGTTCGAGCTCGGCATAGAGCTTGGGGATTTCGCGCAAAAACGTGGCTTCGTAATAACTCAGCGCGTTTTCGATCTCGTCGGCCACGGTGAGTTTGGTCAAGCGGAGCAGTCGGGTTTGCCACAGCTGCATCACCCGGGCGCGCATGTGCAGCTCGTTGGCGGCCAGCTCTTTGGGGCTGAGCGCGTCTTTGGCGGCGTTCACGGCGGCGGCGCGGGCCTTGATGGCATCGCGCTCGGTCAGCAAGTGAGCGATGTCGCGCTCGGCGTCCAGAATGCTTTGGCGTTGAACCTCGGTGGGGTGGGCTGTGAGCACGGGCGCAACGTAGCTGGTGGCCAGCATGTCCGAGATGGTGCGCGGTGTGATGCCCGCCCAGCGCAGGCGCTGCAGGGCCACGTCGATGCTGCCTTCTTGGGTGTGGCCAGCCCGCTCGTGGAGGGCGCGGCGGCGGATGTGGTGCCGGTCTTCGGCCAGGTTGGCCAAGTGGCTGAAATAAGTGAAGGCGCGGATCACGCTCACGGCGCGGTCACCCGGCAGGCTTTTGAGCAGTTTTTTCAGGGCCTTGTCGGCTTCGTGATCCGCGTCGCGCCGGAAAGCGACAGAGAGTTTGCGGATTTGTTCGACCAGCTCGTAAGCCTCGGGGCCTTCTTGCACCCGGATCACATCGCCCAATATGCGGCCCAGCAAGCGGATGTCCTCGACCAGGGGGCGCTCACTGTCGCGTTTTTCGCGCGTTGTGCTGCGCATTGGGGCGGGGTCGGGCAAGGCGGTGACTGGGGCAGCCTGTTTCATCGTGTGCTCGGGGATATGGATTGGGGTATTGCAGGGTGTCAATTTCCCTTGACATCATGCTAGCATCGCCTGAGGAGACAAATGACCCATTGATTTCATTTTGATGGGATCAAAATTTTTTTCAGGAACCCCGCCGTGACCGAGTCCAACCAACCCGCCATCGTCATCGCCACCCGTGAGAGCCGTTTGGCTTTGTGGCAAGCTGAACATGTCAAATCCTTGTTGGAGGGACTCGGCTGCTCGGTCAAGTTGCTGGGCATGACAACCCAGGGCGACCAGATCCTCGACCGCAGCCTGTCCAAGGTTGGCGGCAAGGGCTTGTTCGTCAAGGAGCTGGAGGTGGCGCTGCAAGAGGGCCACGCCGACATCGCGGTGCACTCGCTCAAGGACGTGCCCATGGACATGCCCGATGGCTTTGAGTTGGCCTGCGTGATGGAGCGTGAAGACCCCCGCGACGCTTGGGTTTCGTCACAGTACGCCCGCTTGGAAGATTTGCCGCAAGGCGCTGTGGTGGGCACATCCAGCCTGCGCCGCACCGTGTTGTTGCGGGCTCTGCGCCCCGATTTGAAGATCGAGCCTCTGCGTGGCAACCTGGACACGCGCCTGCGCAAACTCGATGAAGGCCAGTATGCGGGCATTGTGCTGGCGGCGGCGGGCCTCAAGCGTCTGGGTCTGTCCGAGCGGATTCGCCATATTTTCGAAACCGATCAAATGCTGCCCGCCGCAGGGCAGGGCGCTTTGGGCATTGAAATTCGCAGCGACCGGGCCGATTTGCGCGCCTTGCTGGCGCAGCTGGCCGATGCGCCTTCTTGGCGGCGCGTGGCGGCCGAGCGGGCGGTGAGCCGGGCCATGGGCGGCAGCTGCTCCATGCCTTTGGCCGCGCACGCGACCATCGAGGGGGGGGTGCTCAAGCTGCAAGCGGCTTGGGGCGACCCGGACGGCGCTGCCACCTTGGTCACGGCCGATGCGCAAGCCAGCACCGATGGCCTGCAAGCCGCCGAGGTGCTGGGCCTGAGCGTGGCGCAAGCTTTGCGCGACGGCGGAGCGCATTGAGGTCTGGCGCTGACATGGCGCTGGCGTCTGCAAGTTCTTTGGCCCCAGCCCCTTGGCGGGTGATCGTGACCCGACCCGGGCGCGAGGCCGTGGTCTGGGCCGAGGCCTTGCAGGCGCGCGGTGTCCCTTGCGAGACCTTGCCCCTGATCGAAATCGCTGCCTTGCCCGAGCCCGAGGCTTTGGCGCAAGACTGGCAAGCGGTGCCCGGCCATTTGGCGGTCATGTTTGTCAGCGCCAACGCGGTGCGTTTTTTCATGGCAGCCCGCCCTGCGGGCCTGCCAATGCCCAGCTGCCGTGCTTGGTCGACTGGCCCTGGCACCCGTGCTGCCTTGTTGGCGGCGGGCTGGCCTGAGGGCCTGATCGATTCACCCGATGAGCACGCGCCCCAGTTCGATTCGGAAGCCCTGTGGGCCTTGGTCGCACAGCGGGTGCAGGCGGCCGTGGCCGGTGGCCCATCCCAGCCTTCGGTGCTGATCGTGCGCGGTGCCGATCCCCGGGGTCAGTTGGCCGGGCGCGACTGGCTGTCACTTCAGCTGGAAAGTGCGGGCCTGAAGGTGTTGCAAGCTGTGGCCTATGTGCGCCAGGCGCCCGCGTTGACGCCCGCGCAGCAAATTCTGGTACGGCAGGCCGTGGTTGATGGCAGCGCTTGGCTGTTCAGCAGTTCCGAGGCGGCGCAACACCTCTTGCAGGCCTGCCCCGATCTGCCTTTGGCACAGGCATGGGCGCTGGCCACGCACCCGCGCATTGCGTTGCGGCTGCAGCAGTCGGGCTGGGGGCGGGTGGATCTGGTGCCTGCGGGCTTGGCTGCCCAAGCCGAGTCTATAAAATCACTGGCATGACTTCCACTCCCGATACCCACGCCACTTCCGCCAAACTCAGGTCGGTACAGCTCGCATGGGTCCGTTGGTTGCCCATCGCACTGGCCGCTCTGGCGATGCTGGCGTCTGTTTTGCTGTGGCAAAAACTGTCACGCATCCAAGAGCAACTGGCGCGTCAAAGCGCCGACGCGGGGCAACAATCCCTGGAGGCCAAAGCCTGGGCCAAGCAAGCGCAAGAAACGGTCAAAGACAGTGCAGCCCGCTTGGCCTTGGTGGAGGCCCGTCTGGGTGAGGTGGCCTTACAGCGGGGGCAGCTGGAAGAATTGATGCAAAGCCTGTCGCGGTCGCGCGATGAAAACCTGGTGGTGGACATTGAAGCGGCGCTGCGCATGGCGCAGCAGCAGGCCCAACTCACGGGCAGTGCTGAGCCTTTGGTGGCTGCGCTCAAATCGGCCCAGACACGTGTTCAGCGGGCCGCACAACCTCGCCTGGCACCTGTGCTGCGAGCGCTTGAAAAAGACCTGGAGCGCCTGAGCACGGTACAAATTTTTGATTTGCCGGGTTTGTTGATCAAGCTGGACGAAGGCGTGGCTTTGGTCGACGGTTTGGCCCTGGCCAACCAGGAGTTGCCAGCGGCCGCCATGAACCGTTCTTTGGCGCCAGGGCAGACCCCTGCCCCGCCTTGGTGGATGGCAGGCCTGAACCAGTTTGCGGATCAGCTCAAGGGCTTGGTGCGTGTGAGCCGCATTGAATCACCCGAGGCGGCTCTGTTGACCCCAGAGCAGGGTTTTTTCCTGCGCGAAAACCTCAAACTCAAATTGCTCAACGCCCGTCTGGGTTTGCTGGCGCGGCAAAAAGATGCAGCGCGTGCCGATCTGGCTTCAGCGGCTGTGATCGTGCGACGTTATGCCGATGCATCGTCTCGCAAGACCACCCAGATGCTTCAGTTGCTGGATCAATCTGCTGTGCAGCTCAAGGCCAGTGAAACGCCACGCCTGGACGGGTCCTTGACGGCCCTGGCCACCGCTGCCGCTGGAAGGTAAGCCCCTATGCGCGCAGCTCTTTGGCTCATCAGCTTGTTCGCTTTGGCGGCGGCGGCTGCATGGCTGGCAGGCAACAACCAGGGCACCGTGACCTTGTTCTTGGCGCCCTACCGGATTGACTTGTCGCTCAACCTGGTCTTGCTGGTTGTGGGCCTGGTGGTGTTGGTGGTGGTCTTGGCTCAGCAGGCCTTGTCGGCCTTGTTGTCCTTGCCGCAGCAAGCCAGACGTTGGCGTTTGCAGCAAAAAGAACGGGCCGCCCATGCCGCGATGCTCGAGTCCATCGGTCAATTCATGGCGGGTCGTTTTTTGAGGGCCCGCAAGGCCGCGCAAATGGCGCTCGAAAAAGAAGCGCTGCTGCGTGATGCGGGACTGGAGTTGGACCATGCGGTGTCTTTGCGCACCTTGGCGCACATCATGGTGGCCGAGTCGGCACATGCCTTGCAAGACCGCGATCTGCGGCGGCACCATGGGCAGTCTGCCCTTGAAGCGGCGCAGGGCGGAACATCTTCAGAGCGTCAGACTTTGACCGAAGGCACCCAGTTGCGTTCTGCACGTTGGTCGCTGGATGACCGCGATGCGGCCGGGAGTCTGGAAATTTTGCAGTCATTGCCGCCTGCAACAGCCCGACGCATGGTGGCCATGCGGTTGCAACTCAAGGCAGCCCGCTTGGCGGGACAGCCTGCGCAGGCGCTGGACACGGCACTTTTGCTGGGCAAACACCGCGCCTTTTCGCCAGCCACCGCCAACAGTCTGGTCCGCAGCTTGATTCTGGAGTGGTTGTCGCATACGCACGATGCGGATGGCGTTCAGCGTCTGTGGACGGGCTTGAGCGCAGCCCAGCGTGAGATGCCCGATCTGGCCGCGGAGGCGGCGCTGCGCCTGCTGGTGGTTGGCGGATCAGCCGCCACGGCGCGGCAGTGGTTACAACCTGTGTGGGGGCCTTTGCAGTCGCTTTCATCCCACTGGACAACCGACCAGTTGGTGCGGATGGTGCAGGCCCTGGAGGCCGCTTTGGCAGACGTGCAAACCAGCGATGCGCGCCAATGGTTGGCCCGGGTTGAGGCCGCTCAGCAAGCCCATCCCCAGGACGCGCGTTGGCAGTATCTCGCTGGCATGCTGTGCTTGCGGCATCAGTTGTGGGGCAAGGCGCAAGGTCTGTTGTCGCAAGCCGTCAAGGGCTTGCAAGCGCCTGCACTCCAGCGCAAAGCTTGGTGCGCTTTGGCCGAATTGGCTGAGCAGCGGCAGGATCCCGCAGTCGCCACGGCCGCTTGGAAACAGGCCGCACGGGTCACGCAGTCCTGAGAGACCATTCTTGGACGGGTCTGGTTTGATCTGAAGGGGTGTTTGTGCTCAGTCCAAGCGTGAGCGGGGATTCACTGACGACGCAAGCGCGAACCCCCGGTTCATACCCGTACTGGCGCCGCAGTCCAAATTTGGATGCGCCGCGTGCCAAGCCATGGAGGTCCGACCCTGCCTTGGGGCAGGCGAAAAAAAACCGGGCGAGTCGCCCGGTTTTCTGACAAGCCATAGGGCTTGTCGATCAGAAAGGCAGGTTCATGTCTTTCAGGTCTTTGCGTGTTTCCACCAGAACCAACGGACCTTCATCCAGCACCATCGCCGGCGGGCGCTCGCGGGGCACGCGAACTGGCTGGGGTTCGGCTGCAATGGCGGCCTGAACGGCTGCCACTTTGGCGGCATCGGAGTTCACCCAAACCAGCCCCGAGCTTTGGGCCACTTGGTGCAGGCTGTCGATTTCCAGGTTGTAGTTCGCCACAGAAGGCAGGCCTGGGCGTGTTGCGGTGGTGGACGCTGCAACCGCTGGCGCAGGTGGTGTCACAGCCACAGGTGTGGCTGCGGGGGCTTCGACGGGTGCAGCAACAACCGGGACATCCACCACAGGGGCTTGAGGCGCTTCATGGCTGGTGGCCGTGGGTTCAACGGCAGCAGCAACGGGTGCGGCTGCGGCTTGCTGTGCACGTTCAAAGTAGGAACGTGGGGCAGGGCGGTCTTCACCCGTGGCCTCTGCGGCTGGCGCAGTGGCTGTGTCGGTGTTCAGGCTGCCTTGCGCTTCTTCGTCTGCGCTGTCTTGCCGGGGTTCACCTGCACGTTCGCGGCGGTCACGGCCGTAGCGGTCGCGTGAGCGGCGTTCGCGCCGTTCGCTGTTGTTTTCAGGGGGCGCACCCTCTTGGATCGCGTTGGCTTCTTGCCCTTGTGCGGAGATCGTGTCTGCTTCATGGACGTTGGCTTCGCCAGTCATCGCCTCTGAGGGGCGTTGACCACCACGCTCGCCACGCTCACGGCGGCCATCACCACCGCGTTCACCGCGTTCACGTCGGCCTTCGCCGCGAGGTGCACGCTCGTTGCGCACTTCGGTGCCATCGGCGCTCAACTCTGGCGGTGCATCGCTGCGGCCTTCGTTGCGGTTCTCGCCACGACCCTCGCGGCGGCCTTCACGAGGAGGACGCTCGCCCGCAGGGCGCTCTGCACGCTCTGGGCGTGCGGGGCGAGCTTCGCCTTCGCGCAATTCGTTGCGGCCTTCAGCACGTCCTTCGCCGCGGCCTTCACCACGACGACCACCTTCACGGGGTGCCCGGATTTCGCCTGTCGCCGCTTCGCTGCGCTCGCCACGGCGTCCGCCACGGCGGCCATCACGTCGTTCGCCATCGCGACCGCCTTCGCGGGTCTCACTGCGGCGCTCGCCGTTGCGTCCTTGGCGGGCTTTCTCGTCCATCTTGCCCACGGTTGTGGGGGCTGTTTCGGCAGTACCGCCACCGAACAGGTTCTTGAGCCAGCCAAAAAAGCCGCCGCTGGCGGCTGGCGCTGCCGCAGTGGCCACAGGCGCTGCCGGGGCCTTGCGGCCAGGCTTGGCGGCAGCCACGGGCGCTTCGGGCTTGACCGGTGCAATCGGTGCGGGGGCATCGGGCAGAACGCCTTTGATGACGGGCGTTTGCTTGTTGGTCGGCTCTTGCGAACGGCGCGTCACGGTGGTCGCGTCTTCGATCTCTTCGGCCATTTTGTAGCTGGCTTCAATGCGGTCCAGGCGTGGGTCGTCATGCTTCAAGCGCTCGAGCTTGTAGTGCGGGGTTTCCAGCGACTTGTTGGGCACCAGCAGCACGTTGATGCGTTGCTGCAGCTCGATCTTGGCGATTTCAGAACGCTTTTCATTGAGCAGGAAAGACGCGACCTCGACCGGCACTTGGGCGTGCACAGCGGCGCTGTTGTCCTTCATGGACTCTTCCTGGATGATGCGCAGGATCTGCAGCGCCGAGCTCTCGGTGTCGCGGATGTGGCCCGCACCGCCGCAGCGTGGGCAGGGGATGGACGCACCTTCGGACAGGGCAGGTTTCAAGCGCTGGCGGCTCATTTCCATCAGGCCAAATTTGCTGATGGTGCCGAACTGCACGCGGGCGCGGTCTTGGCGCAGCGCGTCGCGCAAGCGGTTTTCCACTTCGCGGCGGTTCTTGGCCTCTTCCATGTCGATGAAGTCGATCACGATCAGGCCGCCCAGGTCGCGCAAGCGCATCTGGCGCGCCACTTCGTCGGCGGCTTCAAGGTTGGTGCGGGTCGCGGTTTCCTCGATGTCGCCGCCTTTGATGGCGCGGGCCGAGTTCACGTCCACCGACACCAAGGCTTCGGTGTGGTCGATCACGATGGCGCCACCCGAGGGCAGTTGGACCGTGCGGGCATAGGCCGATTCGATCTGGTGTTCGATCTGGAAGCGGCTGAACAGGGGGGCGTCGTCGCGATAGCGCTTCACGCGGGCAGCGAACTCGGGCATCACGTGGCTCATGAACTGCTGAGCCTGGTCGTAGATGTCGTCGGTGTCGATCAGGATGTCGCCGATGTCGTTGTTGAAATAGTCACGAATCGCGCGGATGACCAGCGACGATTCTTGGTAAATCAGGAAGGCGCCTTTGCCGCCTTTGGAGGCGCCATCGATGGCGGTCCAGAGTTTGAGCAGGTAGTTCAGGTCCCACTGCAGTTCGGGCGCGGAGCGGCCGATGCCTGCGGTGCGGGCAATGATGGACATGCCCTTGGGGTATTCCAACTGGTCCATGGCCTCTTTGAGCTCGGCCCGGTCATCCCCCTCGATGCGGCGGCTGACGCCACCCCCGCGTGGGTTGTTGGGCATGAGCACCACGTAGCGGCCAGCCAGGCTGACAAATGTGGTGAGGGCAGCGCCCTTGTTTCCGCGCTCTTCTTTTTCGACCTGCACCAACAAGGACTGGCCTTCTTTGATGACGTCTTGGATGCGGGCTTGGCTGACGGACACACCTTCAGCAAAGTATTGGCGCGAAATTTCCTTGAACGGCAAAAAGCCGTGGCGGTCTTCGCCGTAGTCCACAAAACAGGCTTCGAGAGAGGGCTCGACACGGGTCACCACCGCTTGGTAGATGTTGCCCTTGCGTTGCTCGCGGCCTTCGATTTCGATTTCGTAGTCGAGGAGTTTTTGTCCATCGACGATGGCCAAGCGGCGCTCTTCAGCTTGCGTGGCGTTGATCAGCATCCGTTTCATGATGCGTTCCTTTATGAATCAGCTTGGCCCAGCGCAGAAACAGGTCTGCGGGCTGGAACCCGTTTACACAACCGGCTTTGGGTTCATGAGAACCGCAAAGCCCACGTTGCCGGAGCTGACGCCTGAAACGAAGGGAATTGCCGAAGGTGATCGACCACTCAGCTGCGCGTGAGCACAGGAATGGGGATCGTGGCGCGTGGATGGGGCGAGGCAAAAGGCATGCAAAGATTCGTCCACTGCCGGGGGTTTCCCCCGGTGTCCAAGACAAACTGCCGGGCACAAGGCATGACTCTGGAGCATGGCTTCGTGAGCCACTCCAAGTACATCAGCAAAGTTCCGAACAACACAACCATCTCGCTTTGATCCGTCCAACAGCCATTGAGTGGCTGCTGAACTTGGGGTATTCCGTATCTGGGTTTCTGGGCGTCGGCCCAACCTCCGGGGCGTTTTGCCACTGTCGGCACTGGCCTTCAGTCTGCAAAATCGTGCCGAGGGTGGCATCGACCATCTGGTTTGGCGCGGTGGTGGTGGACTAAACTCCTGCTGTCAGGAATTCATTTCCATTTGAATCAACCACTTACAGCCAATTGCCAGTGAATCACATTATAGGGGCCAAGTCTGCTGCCGCGGCGCCCGCCGTCAAATGGTTGTTGGTGGACGAAGAGTCCGCCGGTCAGCGTTTGGACAATTTTTTGCTGCGGCACCTCAAAGGGGTCCCCAAAACCCATGTGTATCGGATCATCCGCAGCGGTGAGGTGCGCGTCAACAAGGGGCGTGCATCGGCCGAAACCCGTGTGGAGATCGGCGACGAGGTGCGCTTGCCCCCGGTGCGCATTTCAGAAAAAGTAGCCGAAAAGGCAGCACATCCCGCGCCAAGTCGTGAGTTTCCGCTGTTGCTGGAGGATGACAGCTTGATGGCGATCGACAAACCCGCAGGGGTGGCCGTGCATGGCGGCTCAGGGGTGAGCTTTGGTGTGATCGAGCAACTGCGCCAGGCGCGTCCGCAGGCCAAGCTGCTGGAATTGGTGCACCGTCTGGACCGCGACACCAGTGGCATCTTGTTGGTGGCCAAAAAACGCAGTGCCCTGAAGCATCTGCAAGACCAGTTCCGCGAGCGTGAGACCGGCAAGACCTACTTGGCGCTGGTCAAAGGCGACTGGCCCGCCAAACTGAAAGTGATTGACCAACCGTTGCACAAATTTTTGTTGCCGGGCAAGGACGGTGTGGAAGGCGAGCGCCGCGTCAAAGTGACCACGCCCGAAGACCCGGACGGCATGCGTTCGATCACCTTGGTCAAAGTGGCGCAGCGTTTGCCCGGAGCCACCTTGTTGGAGGTGACCATCAAGACCGGACGCACGCACCAAATTCGGGTGCATTTGTCTGCGCAAGGGCACCCGATCGCGGGCGATGACAAATACGGTGACTTCGACTGGAATCGGCAGTTGCAAAAGTTCGGCGCCAGTCCTGGCCTCAAACGCATGTTTTTGCACGCTTGGCGCTTGCAGTTCAACCATCCGGTGACCGCCGAGCGCGTGGCGCTCCAAGCCGATTTACCTCCCGAATTGAAAGCGTATGTAGACCATGCCCAACTCAAGACCCCGCCAGTTTGACCTGATCGCCTTCGATTGGGATGGCACGCTGTTTGACTCGACGGCCATCATCACCCGCTGTATTCAGCGGGCGGTGGTGGATGTGGGGGGGCGCGAGCCGAGCCGTGAGGCCGCCTCCTATGTGATTGGCATGGCGCTGATGCCCGCATTGGCCCATGCTGCACCCGATGTGCCCACAGACAAGTACCCGGCCTTGGGGGAGCGCTACCGCCACCATTACATCCAGCACCAAAACGACATCAGCCTGTTTGAGGGCGTGTTGGATTTGCTGGACGCTTTGAAAGCCCGTCACCATTGGCTCACCGTGGCAACCGGCAAAAGCCGCCAGGGCTTGAACGAGGCCTTGCAGGCTGTGGAGCTGCGACACCGGTTCGATGGTTCACGCACGGCCGATGAGACGGCGGGCAAACCCAACCCCTTGATGCTGCACGAGTTGATGCGCGAATTTGGCGCAGAGCCCGAGCGCACCTTGATGATCGGCGACACCACGCATGACCTGCAAATGGCCCTGAATGCCGGGTGCGCCAGCGTGGGCGTCAGTTATGGGGCCCACGAGCCCGATGCCTTTCATGTGCTCCAGCCGCGCCATGTGGCGCACAGTGTGCGAGATTTGCACGATTGGTTGCTGCAACACGCTTGAAAGAAGGATGCTTCATGGAGCCCAAGGTCCCTTTGTGCAACAGCGCCGATCTGGTCAATGGTGGGCGGGCTGTGCCATTTGACATCGTGTACGCCGGTCAGACTTGCCGGGCATTTGCCATCCGTTACCAAGGCCAGGTGCACGCTTACCTGAACCGCTGCACCCACGTGGCCATGGAGATGGATTACCAGCCCGACCGGTTTTATGACGACACGGGTCGATGGTTGATGTGCGCCACGCACGGCGCCACTTACCAGCCGGATACCGGTGCCTGCTCGGGTGGCCCCTGCCGCGGTGGCCTGGTCAAAATTGACCTTTCAGAACGTGACGGCGTGGTTCACTGGCATACTGCCTACAACTTAAAACCGCTTGAATTTTGAACATGCAAGACCCCCAGGACCTCGCGTCCGCACCGGCCTCTCAAGAACCCGCCAAAACAGCCCCGACCGCCGAAGCGGGTTGGGAGCGTCAGACCTTGGAGCGATTGGCTTTTGCCAATTTGGATGAACAAAAAACAGCCCGTCGCTGGAAAGTGGGCTTGCGCGTGGCTTGGCTGGTCTTGTTGGCCGTGGTGTTTTGGCAGGCGTTCAGTTTGAATTCAACCGCCAGCAACCCCAGCTTGCCGCACACGGCCATGGTGTCCATCGTGGGTGAAATTGGTTCAGAGACCGAAGCCAGCGCTGAAAACGTCATGTCGTCCATGCGTTTGGCTTTGGAAGACTCGGGTTCAAAGGCTTTGGTCTTGCTGATCAATTCGCCCGGCGGCAGCCCGGTGCAGGCGGGCCTCATCAACGACGAGATCGTGCGTTTGCGGGCCTTGCACAACAAACCCATATATGCCGTGGTGGAAGAGTCTTGCGCATCGGCCGCCTATTACATTGCGGCCGCAGCCGACCGTATTTATGTCGACAAGGCCAGCATTGTGGGCAGCATCGGCGTGCTGATGGACGGCTTCGGGTTCACTGAGCTGATGAACAAGCTGGGCGTGGAGCGTCGCTTGATGACGGCCGGGACCAACAAGGGTTTTCTGGACCCGTTCAGCCCGCAAACTGAGCCTCAGCGCAAGCATGCCCAGGCCATGCTGGACCAAATTCACACGCAGTTCATTGAGGTGGTGAAAAAAGGCCGTGGCGATCGCCTGAAAGAAACCCCTGAGATGTTCAGCGGCCTGTTTTGGAGTGGCCAGCAGGCGGTGGACTTGGGGTTGGCCGACAGCTTGGGCAGTTTGGATGGCGTGGCCCGCGAGGTGGTCAAAGCCCCGGATGTGATCGATTACACGCAGCGTGAAAACGTGGCCGAGCGCTTGGTCAAACGCTTTGGCGCGGCGGTGGGCGAAGGTACTGTCCGCGCCTTGCGCACCAGCACAGGTCTGCGCTAAGACGCAAGGCCCATGAAACCTCAAGGCCCGATGGCGTAAACCGCGGGCGTGTGACCATCAGGGCCTTGTCTGCCCTTTTTCCATTGCGACACGGCGTGGCTCTGGATGCTGGCCGAGGCCAGCGTCAAACCGCTGGCGATGGCCAGGCGCGTGTTGGGGCTCAGGCTTTGCAGCAGGCTGCTCAACATGGCGGCGTTGCGGTAAGGGGTTTCGATCCACAACTGGGTCTGGCCGGTTTTGAGGGCCAGAGATTCCAGTTGCTTCAGTCGGGCAGCGCGTTCGCTGGCTTCTTGCGGTAGGTAACCCACAAAGGCGAAGTTTTGGCCGTTGAGGCCGCTGGCGGCCAAAGCCAGCAACAACGATACAGGACCAACCAGTGGGACCACGGCGATGCCCTGATCGTGCGCGGCCCGAACCACCGAGCTGCCGGGGTCGGCGACGGCAGGCATGCCGGCTTCACTGATCAGGCCCACATCCTGCCCTTGGAGCGCTGCAGCCAGCATAGGTTTGCCATCAAAACCCGATTGGTGGTCGCCTTTTTTGTGCACATGCCGCGGCAGTTCGGTGATGGTTTGTTCGGCCAAGGGGGCGATCAAGGGGTGGGTTTCACCCACGCGCTTCAAAAAGGCGCGGGTGCTTTTGGCGTTTTCGCAGACCCAATGCTGGATGCGGGCAGCCGTGGCCAGGGTGCTGGTCGGCAGCACATCGGTGATGGGGGCTTGTTCGGTGCAGCCAAAGTCCAGGGGTGTAGGGACCAAAAACAAGCGACCTTTGCGGGGTTGGGAGGCGTTCACAGCAATTTCACTCCAGCCTGGCGCAGCAAACGTGCGGTGCGGATCAGCGGCAGCCCAATCAGGGCGGTCGGGTCGTCGTTGTCGATCGATTCGAGCAGGGCGATGCCCAAACCTTCGCTTTTGGCGCTGCCGGCACAGTCATAGGGCTTTTCGGCTAGCAAATAGGCCTCGATGTCTTCGTCGCTCAAATCGCGAAAAACCACGCGCACCTGGGCCAAATCCACCTGTTCAAAGCCCGTGGCCAGGCAAACCACGGCCAAGGCGGTCTGAAAAATCACCGTTTGGCCACGCATTTGGCGCAGTTGGGTCACGGCGCGTCCATGCTCGCCGGGTTTGCCCAGCGGTTGGCCCGCCAAATCGGCCACTTGGTCTGAACCAATCACGACCGCTTCGGGGTGCAGGGTGGCCACAGCCTTGGCCTTGGCCAAAGCCAGTCGCAGGGCCAAAGCTTTTGGCGCTTCGCCAGGCCAAGGCGTTTCGTCCACATGGGGTGCCGCGACCGTGAAGGGCACACGCAGGCGTTCCATCAATTCCCGGCGGTAGCGCGAGGTGGAGCCCAATACGACGGAGCGTGGTGGGGCGGTCGAGGCATCTGCTGTCGGTGTCAAAGTGCAATTCCCAGTCAATTCAGATGGGTGATTCTCTTACACTGCAGCCATGGAAAAAAAATCAGACCCCCAACATCTGGATGTGCTGGCTTTCGCCCGCGACGCCGGTCATCTGCAAGGCGAGGGCGCATTGGCCGATTGGCCCCGTTTGGCCGAGGAACAGCACGGCGACACCCTGGCAGCCGGTGCCGTGCTTTGGCAATTGACCGGTCGAACGCTGACGCCATCCGGCGGTGCAGACCAAATTTGGTTGGATCTGCGTGCCTCGGTGCGGTTGCCCATGCAGTGCCAGCGCTGTTTGACGCCAGTGCTGGACACGGTAGAGGCCGAGCGCTCGTTTCGGTTTGTGGCCGACGAGGCCACCGCCGCGGCACTGGACGATGAGACCGAAGAGGACATTCTGGTCATCAGCCGAGACTTCGACGCTTTGGCGCTGGTGGAGGATGAATTGATTTTGTCATTGCCCCTGGTGCCTTTGCACGAAGTGTGCCCACAGGCCGTGCCCATGTCTGCCGTGGACCCGGCATTTGAAGAGGCGGCAGAGCGGCCGAACCCGTTCGGGGTTTTGGCGGGCCTGAAAACCGGCAAGCCCGGCTGAAAGAGAGTTGGTCCTTTCCCGCATGGTTTGTCTTAGGCTATAATCAACGGCTTCGCTCAGCTCAGCTGGGTGACATTCTCATTAACCAGACGCTGCGTCTTCATTTGCGCGGCCTCCAAGCTTCCAAGGAGCCATCATGGCTGTTCAGCAAAACAAAAAGTCGCCCTCCAAGCGCGGTATGCACCGCTCGCACAATGCTTTGAATGTGCCCGGCATCGCTGTCGAGCCCACCACAGGCGAAACCCACCTGCGTCACCACATCAGCCCCAACGGCTTTTACCGTGGCCGTCAGGTGTTGAAAAACAAATCCGAAGCCTGATCGGCGTCAGCCCCAAGCCTCAAGAGGCCCGGCGCTACTTTGCCAGTAGCCTCGGGCTTTTGTTTTTATGGCTTTGGATATATCAACGGTTTTGAGCTCTAGGATTCCATGACCTCGCCCATCCCGATCACCCTGGCAGTCGATTGCATGGGGGGTGACCACGGCCCTCGCGTCACGCTGGCGGCTTGTCGCCATTTTCTGGCCAGTCACCCCGACGCGCGCTTGTTGCTGGTCGGGCGTGCCGAAGCGCTGGCGGCATTTGCCGACCCTCGGGCTGAAGTGGTGGCAGCCACTGAAGTGGTCGAAATGGACGACCCGCTGGAAGTGGCTTTGCGCAAGAAAAAAGACTCTTCCATGCGCGTGGCCATCGAGCAGGTGCGCGATGGCAAGGCCGCCGCGGCTGTGTCGGCGGGCAACACGGGTGCATTGATGGCGATTGCCCGGTATGTGCTCAAAACCATGGACGGCATTGACCGGCCGGCCATCGCAGGACAGATGCCCAATTTCAAGGGCGGCGGCACCACCATGCTCGATTTGGGGGCCAATGTCGATTGCACGCCCGAGCATTTGCTGCAATTTGCGGTCATGGGTTCGGCCTTGGTCTCGGTCCTGCAGAACAAGGATCATCCTTCGGTGGGCTTGCTCAACATCGGTGAAGAGGCCATCAAAGGCAATGAAATCATCAAAAAAACAGGTGAATTGCTGCGATCTGCTGCGAATTCCGGTGATTTGAATTTTCACGGCAACGTCGAAGGCAATGATATTTTCAAAGGCACCGTGGACATTGTGGTGTGCGATGGCTTTGTCGGTAATGTGGCGCTGAAGGCCAGTGAAGGCCTGGCCACCATGGTGGGTGGTTTTTTGAAGGCTGAGTTTTCTCGCAATATCTTCACGAAAACCGCCGCCTTATTGGCTTATCCGGTGTTAACTGCGTTTAAAAATCGCGTAGATCACCGTCGTTACAACGGCGCGGCCCTGTTGGGCTTGCGTGGCCTTGTCTTCAAAAGCCACGGCTCGGCCGACGAGTTGGCTTTTGAGAATGCCTTGATCCGGGCTTATGATGCAGCCCGAAACCAATTGCTGGACCGCGTTCGGGACCGCATTGCCCACGCCGCTCCTTTGTTGATGGGGGCTCAGGCTGAGCGATCTGAGCCCGCGGTCACGTCTGTATGAAAATTTATTCACGCATTTTGGGCACCGGCAGCTATCTGCCTGCCAGACGCCTGAGCAACGCCGAGCTCGCTGCCGAATTGGCGCAGCAAGGGGTTGAAACCTCGGACGACTGGATCGTGGAGCGCACAGGCATCCGTGCCCGACACTTCGCTGCCGATAACCAAGGTTGCAGCGATCTGGCCACCGAGGCCGCCCGCCAAGCGCTGTCTGCGTCGGGCCTGGCTGCGGCAGACATTGACTTGATCATTGTGGCCACATCCACCCCCGATATGGTGTTTCCGTCGGTGGCGACCATGGTCCAGCACAAACTGGGCGCATCGGGTTGTCCGGCATTTGACGTCCAGGCCGTGTGCAGCGGTTTCATCTATGCCATGACCATTGCCGACGCGATGATCCAGTCTGGCTCGGCCAAGCGCGCGCTGGTGATTGGCTCTGAGATTTTCAGCCGCATCCTCGACTTCAAGGACCGCACGACCTGTGTGTTGTTTGGCGACGGCGCAGGTGCGGTGGTGCTCGAAGCTTCGGATCAGCCCGGCATCTTGGCCACAGACTTGCATGCCGATGGCAAGTACAAGGACATTTTGTGCGTACCTGGCCACGTCAACCGCGGCGGCATTCTGGGGGATCCCGTGCTCAAGATGGATGGCCAGGCCGTCTTCAAACTGGCGGTGGGCGTTCTTGAAGAGACCGCTCGCGCCAGCCTGGCCAAGGCCAATTTGACCGATGCCGACATCGACTGGTTGATCCCGCATCAGGCCAACATCCGCATCATGCAAAGCACCGCCAGAAAGCTCAAGCTGGGCGCTGACAAGGTGGTGGTGACGGTGGACCAGCATGGCAACACATCGGCCGCTTCGATCCCTCTGGCGCTGGACACGGCTGTGCGCGATGGGCGCATTCAGCGTGGTCAGACCCTCATGCTCGAAGGCGTGGGCGGCGGCTTCACATGGGGCTCCGTACTTTTGCGTTATTGACCGGCTCTTGATTTGACAGGCCCGGGTCAGCCAAGCTCAGCAAGCTCTCCCGGATTCTTCCCAGATACAGAATTTGCACATGACCACATTTGCTTTTGTTTTTCCCGGCCAGGGCTCCCAATCGGTGGGCATGCTGGATGCCTGGGGCGACCACCCGGTGGTGCTTGAAACCCTCCAAGAAGCCTCTGATGCCTTGGGCGAAAACGTGGCCCAACTGATCCACGAAGGCCCCAAGGAAGCGCTGGCCATGACCACCAACACCCAGCCCGTGATGCTGGTGTCTGCCGTGGCCGCCTACCGCGCCTGGTTGGCTGAAGGCGGCGCCAAGCCGTCGGTCGTGGCCGGTCACTCATTGGGCGAATACAGCGCTTTGGTGGCTTCGGGTGTGTTGAGCTTGGCGCAAGCCGCGCCGCTGGTGCGCTTGCGGGCCGCCGCCATGCAGGAAGCTGTGCCTGTGGGCATCGGGGCCATGGCGGCCATTTTGGGTTTGCCTTCGGACAAAGTCATGGCGGGTTGCCAAGAGGCGCAAGCCACATTCCCTGCTGGCAGCGTCGAAGTGGTGGAGGCGGTGAACTTCAACGATGCCGCGCAGACCGTGATCGCGGGCAGCAAAGCGGCGGTGGACAAGGCTTGCGAAGTGCTCAAGGGCATGGGCGCCAAGCGTGCGCTGCTCTTGCCCGTGTCGGCCCCGTTCCACTCAAGCCTGATGAAGCCTGCGGCTGAAAAACTGCGCGAGAAGTTGGCCACCCTGACCTTGGGCGCACCGCAAATTCCGGTGCTCAACAACATCGATGTGGCCATCGAAACCGATGCCGATCGCATCCGCGACGCGCTCTACCGTCAGGCCTTCGGCCCAGTACGCTGGGTCGAGTGTGTGCAGGCCATCAAGGCCCGCGGCGTGACGACCGTGGTCGAGTGCGGCCCTGGCAAGGTGCTGGCCGGTATGACCAAACGGATTGACCCCGAAATGAACGGCGTGGCGTTGTACGACCCCGCTACCCTGGCCGAAGTGAAAGGATTGCTGGCATGAGCGACACCCCACAACAAGTGGCCCTGGTCACAGGCGCCTCACGCGGCATTGGCGCTGCCATTGCTTGGCATTTGGCCCAGGCCGGTTACGTGGTCATTGGCACCGCCACCAGCGACGATGGTGCAGCCAAAATTAGCCAAGCGCTGTCGGCTTACCCCGGCTGCCGGGGTGCCAACCTGAACGTCAACGATGTGGCTGCAGGCGAAGCCCTGATCGACGCCATTGTCAAAGAACATGGTGGCCTGCAGGTGCTGGTCAACAACGCGGGCATCACCCGCGACACGCTGGCCATGCGCATGAAGGATGACGATTGGGACGCGGTGCTGGACACCAACCTCAAGGCGGTGTTTCGCATGAGCCGCGCCGTGATCCGCCCCATGATGAAGCAGCGCTACGGCCGCATCATCAGCATCACCAGCGTGGTGGGTGCGTCGGGTAACCCCGGGCAGGCCAATTACGCCGCCGCCAAGGCGGGCGTGGCGGGCATGACCCGTGCACTCGCTCGCGAACTGGGCAGCCGAAACATCACGGTCAACTGCGTGGCCCCCGGGTTCATCGCCACCGACATGACCGCCAGTCTGCCCGAAGAGCAACACAAAGCCTTGTTGGGCCAGATTCCTCTGGGGCATCTGGGCCAACCCGAAGACATTGCCCACGCGGTCGCCTACCTGGCCGGACCGCAGGCGGGATATGTCACTGGACAAGAATTGCATGTCAATGGTGGCATGTTCATGGCCTGATTTCCGGAAACCCCTTTCGGACAGGTAAAATCTTCATTTTTCACAACCCTCAGAGGGACCCCATGAGCGATATCGAAGCACGTGTCAAAAAAATCATTGCCGAACAACTTGGCGTTGAAGAGTCACAAGTCACCAACGAAAAAGCCTTTGTGGCCGATTTGGGTGCGGACTCCCTGGACACGGTGGAATTGGTGATGGCACTCGAAGACGAGTTCGGCATCGAGATTCCTGACGAAGATGCAGAAAAAATCACCACGGTGCAAGCTGCGATCGACTACGCCCAAAGCAAGAAGGCCTGATCGACGATGACCCGGCGCCGCGTTGTTGTCACGGGTTTGGGATGCGTCAGTCCCGTGGGCAACACGGTCGCCGATGCATGGTCCAACCTGCTTGCCGGCCAGTCCGGCATTGGTCCCATCACCCGTTTTGACGCCTCGGCGATGTCTTGCCGGATCGTGGGTGAAGTCAAGAATTTTGACCTCGAGTCCTACATCAGCGCCAAAGAAGCGCGGACCATGGACCGTTTCATCCATTACGGCATTGCCGCGGCCTCGCAGGCCATTCAGGATTCAGGGCTGGCCACTGGTGATGCACTGGATGAAGAAGAGGCTTGCCGCATCGGTGTGGTGATCGGTTCTGGTATTGGCGGCTTGCCGCTGATCGAAGAAACCCACATTGAATACACCGCACGCGGTGCACGCCGAATTTCCCCGTTTTTCGTCCCAGCTTCGATCATCAACATGATCTCAGGCCATGTGTCGATGCGCAGCGGCTTCAAGGGCCCCAACCTGGCCGTTGTGACCGCTTGCACCACAGGCTTGCACAGCATTGGCGAAGCTGGGCGCCTGATCGAATATGGCGACGCCGACGTGATGATCGCCGGTGGTTCTGAAGGCACCGTGTCGCCGTTGGGCGTGGGTGGCTTTGCCGCGATGCGAGCTTTGTCGACCCGCAACGACGACCCTTCAGCCGCTTCCCGCCCTTGGGACAAGGACCGCGACGGTTTTGTGCTGGGAGAAGGCGCGGGCGTCATGGTGCTCGAAGAGTACGAACATGCCAAAGCCCGTGGCGCGAAAATTTATGCCGAGCTCGGTGGTTACGGCATGAGTGCCGACGCCGGGCACATGACTGCGCCCAGCATGGACGGCCCTCGCCGCGCCATGCTCAACGCCATGCGCAATGCCGGTGTCAACGCCGACCAGATCGATTACCTGAACGCCCATGGCACCTCCACACCGCTGGGTGACATCAACGAAACCAATGCCATCAAAGCGGCTTTGGGCGAACACGCGTACAAAACCGTGGTCAGTTCCACCAAGTCCATGACCGGCCATTTGCTGGGTGGCGCGGGTGGCATCGAGAGCGTGTTCACTGTGCTGGCGCTGCACCATCAAAAAGTGCCGCCCACGATCAACTTGGTCAACCCCGACCCTGAGTGCGATCTGGACTACTGCGCCAACACGGCACGGGACATGAAAATCGATGTGGCCCTGAAAAACAACTTTGGTTTCGGTGGCACCAACGGCTCTCTGGTGTTCAAACGCATCTGATCCGAGTCGGCATCATGCACAACGCCCCACCTGTGGCTTTCCCGGTGGGGCGTTTTGTTTGGGGCCGTGCCATTGGGCTGGGGATGGCCTTGTCCTCAGCCATGGGCTTGTTCATTTGGCAGATGCTGACTCAGGCATCGAGCGCATGGGTATTTCAGGCGTGGGTTTTTTGGGTCCTCTGTGTGGGCGGGGCTGCGGCCCTGTCGCCTCGGCAAGTGCTGTCAGGCGGGCGCTTGTTCTGGAGCGGCGAAGCCTGGTTCTGGCAAACAGAGTCTGACCCAGACCAGGGTCTTGAGTTGTCTGTAGCCTTGGACATGGGAAGCGGGTTGTTGCTTTGGGTTCGCTTGCTGGATGAACAAGGTCGATGCCATCGGACACTGGCCTGTGCATGGCTTGGCGAGTCTGCGATGCCCTCAAAGTGGCACGGATTTAGATGCGCTGTATATTCGCGGCCGAAGGCAGCACGTGCCGCCGAGACGCCTTTGACTTAGCATGATCGGCGTGGCTTGAATTGGCCATTTTTGGCCGCATCTTACAGTCTGTCCGGCATCAGGATTGAGCACCTCAAGGAGACATTTGTGCTGAAGCAATATTGGATCAAATCGGCTGCATCGATGGCACTGGCCAGTGGCTTGGCGGTGGGACTGGCATGGCTGCCCGCATCACCCGTCATGGCCCAAACCCCGAGCGCGAGGGGTTTGCCAGACTTCACCGATCTGGTGGAGCAGGTCGGACCCTCTGTGGTCAATATCCGCACGCTCGAAAAAGTCCGTCCCAGCGCTGCAGGGGCTGGGACACCCGACGAGGAAATGCAGGAACTCTTCAGGCGCTTTTTTGGCGTGCCCATGCCCAATGGGCCCCGGCAGGCCCCACGTCAACAAAGACCCCAGGAGGAGGCCCAGCCTAGGGGAGTGGGTTCTGGTTTCATCCTCAGCTCAGATGGTTTCATCATGACCAATGCCCATGTGGTGGAAGGCGCCGATGAGGTGATGGTCACCCTGACGGACAAGCGTGAATTCAAGGCCCGCATAGTGGGCGCTGACAAGCGCACGGATGTGGCAGTGGTCAAAATTCAAGCCACGGGATTGCCCGCCGTGAAGGTGGGGGATGTCAGCCGCTTGCGCGTTGGTGAATGGGTCATGGCGATTGGCTCCCCCTTTGGCTTGGAAAACACGGTCACGGCAGGCATCGTGAGCGCCAAGCAGCGCGACACGGGCGATTACTTGTCATTCATCCAGACCGATGTGGCCATCAACCCGGGTAACTCTGGCGGCCCCCTCATCAACATGCGCGGTGAAGTGGTGGGCATCAACAGCCAGATCTATTCGCGCTCCGGCGGCTTCATGGGCATTTCGTTCGCGATTCCGATGGACGAGGCGATGCGTGTGAGCGAACAGCTGCGCAGCAGCGGTCGTGTGAGTCGGGGGCGCATTGGCGTTCAGATTGCGCCGGTCACCAAGGAAGTGGCCGAATCGATTGGCTTGGGCAAGGCGCAGGGCGTGTTGGTGCGGGGGGTTGAAGAAGCCTCGCCTGCTGAAAAAGCAGGCCTCGAGGCGGGAGACATCATCACGCGCTTTGATGGCAAACCCATCGACAAGCCCGCAGATTTGCCACGTGCTGTGGGCAATACCAAGCCCGGCAGCAATGTGGGCATCACCGTGTTCCGCCGAGGGGGCCTCAGGGACTTGAGCATCACGGTGGCCGAGGTCGAAGCTGAGAAAGTGGCTTCTGCGACCCCGGAAAAGAAAGCACCGGTGGCCAGTGCACAGCATTGGGGCCTGACGCTCAGTGACTTGACCGAGGGACAGAAGCGCGAGCTGCGAGTGCGCGCTGGCGTGCGTGTTGACGCCGTGGCCGATGCCGCCTCGAGGGCCGGTATTCGTGAAGGCGATGTGATCTTGGCGATCGCGAACACGGAAGTCACGTCCCTCAAGGAGTTTGAGTTGATCATGTCCCGCGTGGACAAGACGCGTCCCGTCAGTGTCTTGATTCGACGCGGTGATGGCGCCCAATATGTGCTGATTCGACCCGCGCAATGAGGCCTTGGACTTGTCAAGAGTCCTCTGTGATCGGCAGGGTTTTGGGGGCAATGGCCAAGTCGAAGCAGGGTTTTTTTGAAAATTTCGTGGGCTATGAAAAAGATTTTTAAAGTTTGTGCCAACTAACTTTATTCTTCTCTCATAACGAATTTGGCTAAAATATCGGGTCTTGACCCATGATTGATGGCATATAGCGCAGGGCTGAGTTCACGATGCGAGATTCTTTGAAGGAGTCCACCGGTGATCCACAGATGGCCCACAAGTTGTTCAGCAAGATGTTAGGTGGATTGTGAATAACCTGTGGATAAATTCCATGTTGCATGGCAGCAACGTCCTGTTCAACGTGTTTTTGGGGCTGTGCGCGTGGGCCAATTTGCCTACAATGAAGTCCCAACTATCGCAGTTGCCAATGATTGTTGGTTCAGGGCGCGTCAACACCAGACGCGCCCTTTTTTCTTTTACGGATCCTTGATCCACAAATACTTGCAGACGTTGTTTGATGAATCACATCAGAAATTTTTCGATCATTGCCCACATTGACCATGGCAAATCCACGCTGGCCGATCGCTTGATTCAACGCTGCGGCGGCTTGGAAGCCCGAGACATGGAAGCGCAGGTTTTGGACTCGATGGACATCGAGAAAGAACGTGGCATCACCATCAAAGCGCAAACGGCTGCACTGCAATACAAGGCCAAGGACGGACAGGTTTACAACCTCAACCTGATCGACACGCCTGGCCATGTGGACTTCTCCTACGAAGTCTCGCGTTCGCTGTCAGCTTGTGAAGGGGCCTTGTTGGTGGTCGATGCCAGTCAAGGTGTTGAAGCGCAAACCGTGGCCAACTGTTACACCGCCCTCGACCTGGGCGTGGAGGTGGTGCCGGTACTCAACAAGATGGACCTGCCCAATGCTGATCCTGACAACGCGCGTGCCGAAGTCGAAGACGTGATCGGCATTGACGCGACCGATGCAATTCCTTGCTCGGCCAAAACCGGGATGGGCATTGAAGAAATTTTGGAAGCTGTGGTGGCCCGTATTCCGCCACCCAAGGGCAACCCCGATGCGCCACTGCGCGCCATGATCATCGACAGCTGGTTCGACAGCTATGTGGGTGTGGTCATGCTGGTGCGCGTGGTGGATGGCCAGCTCCTCAAAAACGAGCGCATCCGCATGATGGCCAGCAATGCCGTGTACGAAGCGGGCAGTCTGGGTGTGTTCACCCCCGCCAACCAGCCGCGTGAATCGCTCAAGGCGGGTGAGGTGGGTTACATCATTGCAGGCATCAAGGAACTTCAAGCGGCCAAGGTGGGCGACACCGTCACGCTGGAGAAAAAGCTCCCCAACAACCTCGGGCCAGCCACCGAGGCCTTGCCCGGTTTCAAAGAAATCCAGCCCCAAGTGTTCGCCGGTTTGTACCCGACCGAGGCCAACCAATACGATGGCCTGCGCGACGCCTTGGAAAAACTCAAGCTCAACGATGCGTCCTTGCATTACGAGCCCGAAGTCTCGCAAGCGCTGGGTTTTGGCTTCCGCTGCGGCTTTTTGGGCTTGTTGCACATGGAAATCGTGCAGGAGCGCCTAGAACGAGAATTTGACCAAGACCTGATCACCACCGCGCCGAGCGTGGTCTACCAAGTGGTCCAGCCGGGTGGCGAAGTCGTCATGGTCGAAAATCCCTCCAAAATGCCCGACCAAGGCAAGCTGCAAGAAATCCGCGAACCCATCGTCACCGTGCACCTTTACATGCCACAAGACTATGTGGGCCCCGTGATGACGCTGGCCAACCAAAAGCGCGGCGTGCAGATGAACATGGCCTACCATGGTCGCCAGGTCATGCTCACCTATGAGATGCCGCTGGGTGAGATCGTGTTGGACTTCTTTGACAAGTTGAAATCGGTCAGCCGAGGTTATGCCTCCATGGATTACGAGTTCAAGGAATTCCGGGCGTCAGATGTGGTGAAGGTCGATATCTTGCTCAACGGTGAGAAGGTCGATGCCTTGTCCATCATCGTGCACCGTTCACAGTCACAGTACCGTGGTCGTGCGGTGGTGGCCAAGATGCGCGAAATCATCAGCCGCCAGATGTTTGATGTGGCGATTCAGGCGGCCATTGGTGCCAATATCATTGCCCGTGAAAGCATCAAGGCTTTGCGCAAAAACGTGCTGGCCAAGTGCTACGGTGGCGATATTTCCCGCAAACGCAAGCTGCTGGAAAAGCAAAAAGCGGGTAAAAAGCGCATGAAACAGATTGGTTCGGTCGAGGTGCCTCAAGAGGCGTTCTTGGCGATTTTGCAGGTGGAAGATTGATGCAGTTTTTTACGTCTTTGGTGTTGGCCGCTTTTGTCGGGTATGCCGGTGGGTGGTACTTGGGTTTCATCGAGGGCAACTTTGCGCTGCTGCTGCTTTTGGCCACCGTGGTCACCGGCATTTATTGGCTGGCTGAGCGCTTCGTGTTCTTGCCGCAGCGCCAAAAATCGGTGGCGCAGCTCGAAGCCGAAACCGCCCAGCGCCGTGCCGAGTTGACCAAAATGGGCATCGACAAGGTCGACACCGATATCCGCGAAAGCCGCGAAAAGCTGCTCATGCAGCCTTGGTGGCTGGACTGGACCGCCGGGCTGTTTCCGGTCATCGTCGTGGTGTTTGTGCTGCGCTCTTTCTTGTTCGAGCCCTTCAAGATCCCATCGGGCTCCATGATCCCGACGCTGCACATTGGCGACCTGATCTTGGTGAACAAATTTCATTACGGTATCCGCCTGCCGGTGGCCAACACCAAGATGACCGAAGGCACGCCCGTGCAGCGCGGTGATGTGATGGTGTTCCGTTACCCGCCCAAGCCCAGCGTGGACTACATCAAGCGCGTGGTCGGTTTGCCCGGTGATGAGGTGGCTTACTTGAACAAAAGCCTGACCATCAACGGCCAAGCCGTGCCCACCGAGGTGCTGCCCGACTTTTTTGACGAGTCCAGCATGCGTTACCACAAGCACCGCCGCGAAACCTTGGGTGCCAAGGCGCACCAAACGCTGCAGGACGATGACCGTCCGGCCTTTGTGCCCGGCGCAGACCAGTTTGCCGGGCGCGAGAATTGCAACTACACCGTTGAAGGTGTGACTTGCAAGGTGCCCGCAGGCCACTACTTCATGATGGGCGACAACCGCGACAACTCGCTGGACTCGCGTTTCTTTGGTTTCGTGCCGGATGCCAACATCGTGGGCAAAGCCTTCTTCGTGTGGATGAATTTCGGCAACCTCAAGCGCATCGGCGCTTTCGATTGAGGTGACTGTGGCTGCTTCTCCTGTTTTGTCTGAGCTGCAAATCCGGCTGGGTTACGCCTTTCGCCAGAACGCTTTGCTGCAGCAAGCGGTCACGCACCGCAGCTTCAGCGCCGACCACAACGAACGCCTGGAGTTCTTGGGCGACTCGGTGCTCAACCTGTCGGTGGCCCACCTGCTGTTCACGCAACTGGCCAATTTGCCCGAGGGCGATTTGTCGCGCGTGCGGGCCAACTTGGTCAAGCAAGACACGCTGCACCAACTGGCCAAAACCCTGGATTTGCCGGCTGTGATGCGTCTGGGCGAAGGCGAGATGCGCTCGGGCGGTCAAAACCGCCCCTCCATCCTGGCCGATGCACTCGAAGCCATCATCGGTGCTGTGTACCTTGACGGCGGCTACAAGGACGCACAAGCCTTGGTCGAGCGCCTGTTTGCCCAGGTCGACATCAAACCCGACATGCAGGCCGTGGGCAAAGACCCTAAGACCGAATTGCAAGAGTGGTTGCAAGGGCGCAAGTTGGCCTTGCCCAAATACACGGTGGTGGGCACCTCCGGGGCGGCACACCGCCAGCAGTTCGAGGTCTCTTGCGAAGTGACCGAGTTGCGCCAAACCCAACAGGGCTCGGGCGCATCGCGTCGCGCCGCCGAACAAGCAGCGGCCGCCGCCATGCTGCTCACCTTGAAATCCGAAAGCGCCGCATGAGCACCGACAAAAAAACGCCCGAAACTGAACGCACGCCGCAGGAGCAAACCATGCGACGGCCCGTTCAAATCGCTGGCGTGACCATCCAGCCGCGTGACGCGTCTGAAGACGCGGCTTTGCCTCCTGCCGTCGCTGCGCTTGCGCCCGCACCAGTGGCCGGTCAGCGCTGTGGCCTGGTGGCCATTGTGGGCAAGCCCAACGTGGGCAAGTCCACCTTGCTCAACGCTTTGGTGGGTCAAAAGATCAGCATCACCTCGCGCAAAGCCCAAACCACGCGCCACCGCATCACCGGCATCCGCACCCAGGGCGCGGCGCAGTATGTGTTTGTGGACACCCCGGGTTTTCAGACCATCCATGGCACCGCCCTCAACAAGTCCCTCAACAAAACCGTGGTGGGTGCCGTGAGCGATGTGGACTTGGTGTTGTTCGTGGTTGAGGCGGGCAGCTTCACCACGGCCGATGCCAAGGTGTTGGCGCTGCTCAAGCCCGGCATTCCGGTCTTGTTGGTGGCCAACAAACTCGACAACGTGCACCGCCGTGGGGACATCGCGCCTTGGCTGCAAAGCATGCAAGAGCGCCATGCCTTCACCGAGTTTGTGCCCATGTCGGCCAAGCAGCCCAAGGACATCGAGCGCCTGCTGGGCATTTGCGAAAAATACCTGCCCGAGCAAGCCTGGTGGCATGCCGAGGACGAGCTGACCGACCGCAGCGAAAAGTTCCTGGCCAGCGAAATGGTGCGAGAAAAACTCTTTCGCCTGACTGGGGACGAGTTGCCCTACACCTCCACTGTGGTGATTGACAAGTTCGAAGAAGAAGCGGGTCGCACGGCCAAACGCATGCTGCGCATTGCGGCGACCATCGTGGTCGAGCGCGAGGGGCACAAGGCCATGGTGATCGGTGACAAGGGCGAAAAGCTCAAGCGCATCGGCACCGAGACCCGCGTCGAGCTGGAAAAGCTGCTGGACGCCAAGGTGTTCATCGAGCTGTGGGTCAAGGTGCGTTCGGGCTGGGCCGATGACGAAGCCCGCGTGCGCAGCTTTGGCTACGAATAATCCCACCCTCAATGGCCACCAAGCGGATCGCAGACGAGCCAGCCTATGTGCTGCACCGCTACGACTGGAGTGAAACCAGCCTGATCCTGGAGGTCTTCACCCGCCACCACGGCCGGGTGGCGCTGGTGGCCAAAGGGGCGAAACGGCCCACCTCCAGCTTTCGCCCGGTGCTTTTGCCCTTGCAGCCTTTGTCGCTGTCTTTCGGGGGGGACGGCGACATCCGCACGCTCAAATCGGCCGAATGGGTGGGCGGGCACGTCATGCCCACGGGCGAAGCGTTGTTGTCTGGTTATTACCTCAATGAATTGCTGATGCGGCTGACCGCACGAGACGACCCCCATCCCCTGTTGTTTGAGGTCTATGCCGCCGCTGTGCGTTTGCTCGCCAGCGGCGACCCCGATGCCTTGCAATGGGCGTTGCGCGGCTTTGAGTTGCTGCTGCTGCGGGAAATGGGCCTGTTGCCTGCCCTGAACCTGCAAACCCTGACCCTCAAGCCTTTGTCGCCCACGGACAGCTACGCGCTGGTGCCCGAGGCGGGGCTGCAGTGGGTGGGCGATGACCCGCGTCACGCCTTGCGCGGCGAAGAGTGGCTGGCGCTGCACGCGGCGCTGGCGTCCCCCAGCCCCTTGGCGGCTTTGCTGCGTGAGTGCGCCGACCTGCTGGTGCAGCTGCAGCGCCCTTTGCGCCTCTTGCTCAACTACCATTGCGGTGTGGGCGCTTTGCGCACCCGCCAAATGATGCTGGACCTGCAAACCCTATGACCCACTCCAACTCACGCGTGGCCCTGTCGGTCAACGTCAACAAAGTCGCTTTGCTGCGCAACTCGCGCCACCTGGGCATACCCAGCGTCACGCGCGCCGCCGAGCTGTGCCTGCAAGCGGGTGCGAACGGCATCACCATCCACCCGCGTCCGGATGAGCGCCACATCCGCGCCAGCGACGTGCCTGAGTTGCAGGCCCTCATGCAGGCTTGGCCAGACCGAGAATTCAACATCGAGGGCAACCCCTTCCACAACCTCATGGACCATGTGCGCGCTGTGCGACCGCACCAGGTGACCTTTGTGCCCGACAGCGAAGGCCAATTCACCAGCGACCACGGATGGACTTTTCCGCAGGACGCGGATCGACTGAAACCCTTGATCGACGAATGCAAGGCCTTGGGTGTGCGCGTGAGCCTGTTCATGGACCCCGAGCCCGGACAAATGGCCGGGGCCCGCGCCGTGGGCGCTGACCGGGTGGAGCTGTACACCGAGCCCTACGCTGCCGCCTTTGGAACGCCGGAGCAAGGCAAGCAGCTGCAGCGTTACGCCGATGCCGCCGTGGCTGCCACGCAAGCAGGCTTGGGCCTGAATGCCGGCCATGACCTGAACCGTGACAACCTGCCCGCGTTTGTGGCCGCAGTGAATGGCCTGCAAGAGGTCTCGATCGGCCACGCCTTCATGGCCGATGCCTTGGAGATGGGCTACACCGCCACGGTGCAAGCCTATTGGGTCTGCCTGAACAAATGATCTACGGCATCGGCACCGACATCTGCGACATCCGCCGCATCCGGGCCAGCCTGGAGCGGCACGGCGAGCGTTTCGCCGCCAAGGTGCTGTCGGACGCCGAAATGGCCACCTGGAAAGCCCGCAGTGCCCGTTGGCCCGAGCGGGGTGTACGGTACCTCGCCACCCGGTTTTCGGCCAAAGAGGCGTTCAGCAAGGCCATTGGCCTGGGCATGCGCATGCCCATGACTTGGCGGCTGTGTGAGGTGGGCAAGCTGCCCAGCGGCCAGCCAGTCATCGTGTTGCACGGGGGGCTGAAAGAATGGTTTGAGGCCAAAAACCTCAGCGCTCACATCACCGTGACCGACGAGTCCGAATACGCGGCCAGTTTCTGTGTGGTCGAGACCCGACAGACCTCAGCTGAACTTGAACCGAACCTCTCAGCGAACTCCCGCGCCCCTTGATTTGTGGTGCTTCGCCCCGAACTGCCTTTTCACGCACAAAGACACGCATGAGCATCCACGCCCCCCTGATCATCGACATTGCTGGCACCACTTTGACCGACGTGGATCGCCTTCGCTTGGCCCATCCGCTGGTCGGCGGCATGATTTTGTTTGGCCGCAATTGGCACAGCCGCGCGCAGCTGACCGAGCTGTGCCAAGCGGTCAAAAACATTCGCCCTGACCTGTTGATCGCGGTGGACCATGAAGGTGGGCGCGTGCAGCGCTTTCGCACCGACGGCTTCACCCATTTGCCACCCATGCGTGCCTTGGGCGAGCTTTGGGAGCATGACGACAAGGGCCAACCCGGCTCGGGCGTGCTCAAGGCCTGCGAGGTCGCCACCTCGGCGGGCTTTGTGCTGGCCAGCGAGTTGCGCGCCTGCGGCGTGGACTTGAGCTTCACCCCGGTGCTCGATTTGGACCACGGGGAGAGTGGCGTCATTGGCGACCGCGCATTTGCCCGCGACCCACGGGTGGTGAGCTTGCTGGCCCGCAGCCTGATGCAAGGACTGCTGCAAGCGGGTATGGGCAACTGCGGCAAGCATTTTCCTGGGCACGGCGCCGTCAAGGCCGACTCGCATGTGGCCCTGCCGGTGGACAAGCGAGGCCTCAAAACCATCCTGGCCGATGACGCACAGCCTTACCGCTGGCTCACCAGCGTGCTCACGGCCGTGATGCCTGCGCATGTGATCTACAGCAAGGTCGACAGCCGCCCGGCGGGTTTTTCGCCGCGCTGGCTGCAAGACATCTTGCGCGGGCAGCTGGGTTTTCAGGGCGTGGTCTGCACCGATGATTTGTCGATGGCGGCCGCTCGACAATTGGATGGGCGCACGCTCAGCTACACCGAAGCCGTCATCATGGCGCTGCAGGCGGGCTGCGACCTGGCCTTGTTGTGCAACCGCTCGGCGGTGAACGGTGGTGCTGAGCTCGACGAGGTGTTGGCAGCCCTGACCGAAGCCGCCGTCAAAGGCCACTGGACGCCCAACGACATCAGCGAAGAGCGGCGTTTGAACCTCTTGCCCCGATCCTCCGCACGTCCTTGGGACGAGTTGGTGCGCTCTGCCGACTACATGCAGGCGCTGGACCGCCTGCCTTGACCTGAACAGGACCCTTAGATGAACTGGATCGCCAAAATTTTCATGGCCCTGCTCGGGCTGGCTTTTCTGGTGGCCTTGCTCTTTGGCGTGGCCTGCTACACGGTTTATGCCACGGTGCGTTGGCTGTTGACGGGTCGCAAGCCCCAGGTGGTGCTGGTCTGGCAACAGTTCAGCGCCATGCGCCAGAACTTCAAACAAGGCGGCTTTCGCGCTGACTCTGCTGCAGGTTTTCAGGACCCCAGAGAGCGCGGTGCCACATTCGCGCGGGATGACCAGGTGGTGGATGTGGAGGTGCGCGAGGTGGTGGAAGACGCCCCCCGCTTGCCGTCTGACCGACGCCCGTAAATGCGCCGAACCATGAAAAAACCCGGCCAAGGCCGGGTTTTTTCATGACCTTGATGCGACCTTATTCCTGCACGTGCCGCAAGGCTGGGAACAGGATCACATCCCGGATGCTGGCGCTGTCGGTCAGCAGCATCATCAGGCGGTCGATGCCGATGCCACAGCCGCCCGCTGGCGGCATGCCGTATTCGAGCGCACGCACAAAGTCGTGGTCGTAGTACATGGCTTCGTCGTCGCCATCGTCCTTGGCGGCAACCTGGGCATGAAAACGTGCGGCCTGGTCTTCGGCGTCGTTCAATTCGCTGAAACCGTTGCCAAACTCGCGCCCAGTGATGTACAGCTCAAAGCGCTCGGTCACTTCGGGGCGGCTGTCGTTGGCGCGTGCCAGCGGGCTGATCTCGGTGGGATGCTCCATGATGAAGGTGGGCTCCCAGAGCTTGTCTTCCACGGTCTCCTCAAAGTAAAACACCTGCAGGCTGGCGAGACTCCGGGTGGACAGCTTGTCCTTGGCTTCGCTCATGCCCAGCTTTTTCAGGGCGTTGATCAGCCATTCGGCGTTGTCGACGTTCTCGCCGGCTTCGGTGTGTTTCACGATGGCTTCCCGGATCGTCATGCGGGCGAACGGTTTGTTCAGGTCCACCGGCTTGCCGTTGTAGGTCAAGTCCAAGGTGCCTGCAGCGGTCATGGCCGCGTCGCGGATCAGGCTTTCGGTAAAACCCATCAGGTCCTGGTAGTTCCAGTAGGCCGCATAGAACTCCATCATGGTGAACTCGGGGTTGTGGCGCACCGAGATGCCTTCGTTGCGGAAGTTGCGGTTGATCTCGAACACGCGCTCAAAACCACCCACCAGCAAGCGCTTGAGGTACAGCTCGGGCGCGATGCGCAAGAACATCTCTTGGTCCAGCGCGTTGTGGTGTGTCACAAACGGCTTGGCATTGGCGCCACCGGGAATGGGGTGCAGCATGGGCGTTTCGACTTCCAAAAAGCCGTGCTGGACCATGAACTCGCGGATGCCGCTGACGGCCTTGCTGCGGACCACAAAGCGCTTGCGGGCGACTTCGTCGGTCATCAGGTCCACGTAACGCTGGCGGTACTTCACTTCCTGGTCGGCAATGCCATGGAACTTGTCTGGCATGGGCCGCAGGCTCTTGGTGAGCATGCGGATGCGGGTGGCGTGGATCGACAGCTCGCCCGTGCGGGTCTTGAACAAATGGCCTTCAACCCCCACGATGTCGCCCAGATCCCAGTGCTTGAACAGGGCGTAGAGGTCTTCGCCCACGTCGTCGCGGGTCACATAGACCTGGATGCGGCCGGTGGCGTCTTGCAGCGTGGCAAAGCTGGCCTTGCCCATGACGCGCTTGAGCATCATGCGGCCAGCCACTTTGGCGGTGGTTTTGGCGACGCCTTCGCCATTGAGTTCTTCGGCAGCTTTTTCACCGTGTGCTTGGTGCAGGTTGGCCGCGTGGTGCTCGGGCTTGAAGTCGTTGGGGAAGGCCACGCCTTTGCCGTCGGCCTGCGCCTGGCGCATCGCCTTGAGTTTTTCACGGCGCTCGGCGATCAGCTGGTTTTCATCCTGTGCAGGCGCTGCGGGAGTGACGGGAGCGGGGTGGGCAGTCGTGTCAGACATGGCGAGGTGCTGTTGGGACCGTGGCGCGTGGAAGCGGCCCGATCCGGGGTTGGTGGGTGCGCAAGGGCGCAAAGCCCTCTATTTTAAGAGTTTGCGGACGGCTTCTTGCCGGGCTGTGGATCGGTTGCGCCGGCAGGGGCCACCATGTCGCCCACCAGCTCGAGCCGCATCAGGGGTTCTTGCAGGGCAAACAGCCGGTATTTCATCTGAAGCGGCAAGGGCAGCAACTCGCCCCAGCGGTGGGATAGCCAGCTGCAGTCCTGCAGCCGCCAGGCCTCGGCCCAGTGGGGCACCACGCTGGCTTGTTCGCTCAGCTGGGTCAGGGCCTGGTGCATTTGCGCCGACAAGTGCTGCAGGTCTTCGGGCACCTGCACCGCGGGTTCCGGCGGCAGGGGCAGTACCTGGCCCAGCCACAAGCCGTCGCTGCGCTGCTGCGCGGCTTCGATGCGAAACTTCTCCACACCCCGGCACCAGACCCTCACCAAGCCCGCCTGGGGTCGTTCGACGCGCTCAATCTGCACCCGGGTGCCCATGGCTTCAAACTGTTCAGCGGCTACGCCAGGCCGATGCACTTCGCGGCCTTGGGTGAGCGTCACCACGCCAAAGCCAGTGCCTTGTCGCTCGCATTCGCCAATCATCTGCAAGTAGCGCAGTTCAAACAGCTGCAGCGGCAGCAATGCGCCGGGAAACAGCACGGTGCCCAAGGGGAACAAGGGCAATTCCGTCAGGGCTTCGGGGGATGGGGCATCGCGTTCAGGCATCTGGGTATCATCGCACGACCAGGAGAAAAAAGATGTGGTTCCAAATGGTGAGCTTGGTGTTGGATGTGGTGGCGGGCCTGATTGCAGGCACCTGTTTGCTGCGCTTTTTGATGCAGTGGCAGCGCATTTCTTTCCACCAGCCTTTGGGCCAATTTGTGTTTGCAGTGACCGACTGGTTGCTGCTGCCGCTGCGCCGGGTGATTCCGCCGTGGTCGGCTTGGGATTTGTCGAGTCTGGTGGGGGCCTTCCTCATCAAGCTGGTGCAGTACATGCTGCTGTGGCTGGTCGCGGGCGGGCAGGGCAATTTGGGGTGGCTGCCACTGGTCAGTCTGGTGGGCATGGCCCAGCTGGTGGTCTCGGCCCTGAGTGCGCTGGTGTTGGTGTTGGCCGTGATGTCTTGGGTGAACCCTGGCTCACCCATGTACAGCCTGGTGGCGCGCTTGAGCCAGCCCTTTTTGAGACCTTTCCAGCGGGTGGTGCCCCTGATCGGTGGTGTGGATTTGTCGCCCATCGCCTTGCTGGTGGTCTTGCAGCTGATCGGCATGGTGTTGGCATCGCTGCAAATGGGCTGGTGGCAATGAGTCGTTGAAAGCTGCGCTGAACAACAAAGGCCCTCCGAAGAGGGCCTTTGTTTTGGGGGCGCAGGGCCGATCAGCTCACCGCATCGGCCGGCTGGCGCTGCAGCATGGCCAAGGTGCTGGCGATGGTCTTGCGCAGTTCGCGGCGGTCGCAGATGAAGTCCACCGCCCCCTTGGTTTGCAAAAACTCGGCGCGCTGGAAGCCTTCGGGCAAGGTCACGCGCACCGTGCTTTCAATCACGCGAGGACCGGCAAAGCCGATCAGGGCTTTAGGCTCGGCAATGACCACGTCGCCCAAAAAGGCAAAGCCTGCCGACACGCCACCCATGGTCGGGTCGGTCAGCACGCTGATGTAGGGCAGGCCTTTTTTGGCCAGACGGGTCAAGGCCGCATTGGTTTTTGCCATTTGCATGAGCGAGAGCAGGCCTTCTTGCATGCGGGCACCACCGGTGGCGGTGAAGCAGACAAAAGGTACTTTTTGCGCAATGGCGGTTTCCACGCCGCGGACAAAGCGTTCACCAACGACAGAGCCCATGGAGCCGCCCATGAAATCGAACTCAAAACAGGCCACCACCATTTCGATGTTGTGGACCGAGCCACCCATGACCACCAGGGCGTCGGTTTCGCCTGTGTTGTTCATGGCTTCTTTCAGGCGTTCGGGGTATTTGCGGCTGTCCTTGAACTTCAAGGCGTCGACAGGGACGACTTCCTGGCCGATTTCGTAACGGCCTTCGCCGTCCAGAAAGGCATTCAGGCGGGCGCGAGCGCCAATGCGCAGGTGGTGCGAGCAGCCGGGGCAAACATTCTGATTTTCTTCCAAGTCGGTTTTGTACAGCACTGTCTCGCAGCTGGGGCACTTGACCCACAAGCCTTCAGGCACTGAGCGGCGGTCGGCCGGGTCGGTGTGCTGGATCTTGGGGGGGAGCAGTTTTTCGAGCCAACTCATGAGGGGTTCTCCTTGTGCGGCAAATTATCGTTGAAACGTCTGCAGGCTTGTTCAGGCGTCCAAGGCTTGGCGGATGCCGCGCAAAAAGTCCGAGGCCACGGTGTTGATTTGGGCTTCTGGGGCCGCATCGATCAGCTGGATCAGGCGCGAGCCAATCACCACCGCGTCGGCCACGCGGCCAATGGCTTTGGCGGTTTCAGCGTCACGAATGCCAAAGCCCACGCCCACCGGCACGCTGACGTGCTGGCGGATGCGTGGCAGCATGGCCTCGACCGCGTCGGTGTCCAGCGTGCCCGAGCCGGTCACGCCTTTGAGCGACACGTAATACACATAACCGCTGGCCACTTGCGCCACTTGCTGCATGCGCTCGTCGGTGCTGGTGGGGGCCAGCAAGAAGATCAGGTCCATGCTGTGGGCACGCAGCTTGGCGGCAAACTCCACGCATTCTTCGGGCGGGTAGTCCACGATCAGCACGCCGTCCACACCGGCAGCTGAAGCGTCGCGGATGAAGCTGTCAGCGCCGTGTTTTTGGTCGTAGCGCTCCACCGGGTTGGCGTAGCCCATCAGGACCACGGGGGTGGTGTTGTTGGTCTGGCGGAACTCGCGCACCATGGCCAGCACCTGCACGGTGCCAATGCCCAGAGCCAGGGCTTTGTCGCCCGCTTTCTGGATGACCGGGCCGTCAGCCGATGGATCCGAAAACGGCACCCCCAGCTCGATGATGTCGGCCCCGGCGCCTGCCATGGCGTGCATCAGGGGCACGGTGGTGTTTTTTTGGGGGAAACCTGCCGTCACATAAGGGATCAGGGCTTTGCGGCCTTGGGCTTTCAGGGCATGGAGGGTGGCGTCGATGCGGCTCATGTTCTGTCCCTCACTTCACAAAATTCACAGCTTGCTCACCACCCTTGACCGATTGGCCCTGGCAGCTGGGACGGCAAAAGAAGTCGGCGTTGGACAAATCGGCCACGGTGCCGATGTCCTTGTCGCCGCGACCCGACAGGTTGACCAGAATGCTCTGGTCAGGGCGCATGGTTTTGGCCAGTTGCATGGCGTAGGCCACGGCGTGGCTGGATTCCAAGGCCGGGATGATGCCTTCGGTGCGGCACAGGTAGTGGAAGGCTTCGAGTGCTTCTTTGTCGGTGATGCCCACGTATTCGGCGCGGCCAATGTCCTTCAAGAAAGCATGTTCTGGGCCGACCCCGGGGTAGTCGAGGCCTGCGCTGACGCTGTGTGTCTCGGTGATTTGACCGTTCTCGTCTTGCAGGATGTAGGTGCGGTTGCCATGCAGCACGCCCGGGCTGCCCATCTGCAGTGAGCAGGAGTGTTTGCCTGACTCCATGCCCTCGCCAGCGGCTTCCACGCCGATCAGGCGGGTTTTGTCGTGTTGGATGTAGGGGTAGAAGATGCCCATGGCGTTGCTGCCGCCGCCCACGCAGGCGATGACCGCATCGGGCTGCTGCTCTGCCATTTGCAGGCTCTTGAACATCTCGGGCATTTGCCTGAGGCACTCCTCGCCGATGACGCTTTGGAAGTCGCGCACCATCATGGGGTAAGGGTGTGGACCCGCCACGGTGCCGATGATGTAGAAGGTGTTGTCCACGTTGGCCACCCAGTCGCGCATGGCTTCGTTCAGGGCGTCCTTGAGGGTTTTGCTGCCCGATTCGACCGGCACCACCGTCGCGCCCAGAAGTTTCATCCGGTAGACGTTGGGGCTTTGGCGCTTGACGTCTTCGCTGCCCATGTAAACCACGCATTCCAGGCCGTAGCGGGCGCAGATGGTGGCGGTGGCCACGCCGTGCTGGCCTGCACCGGTCTCGGCAATGATGCGCGGCTTGCCCATGCGCTTGGCGAGCATGGCTTGGCCAATGGTGTTGTTGATCTTGTGTGCGCCGGTGTGGTTCAGGTCTTCGCGTTTCAGAAAAATCTGTGCACCGCCCATTTCACGGCTCATGCGGGCGGCGTGGTAAATGGGGGAGGGGCGGCCCACAAAGTGCGCCAACTCGGACTTGAATTCGGCGATGAATTGCGGGTCGTGCTGGTATCGGGCGTAAGCGTCTTTGAGCTCGTTGATGGCGTGGGTCAGGGTTTCGCTGACGAAACTGCCGCCATAGATGCCGAAATGGCCTTTGACATCGGGTTGTTGGTAATCGAACATGGTGTTGGCCTTGGTTGGGGCGGGGCCGCTCGGTGCTTGCAGGGGTGGATGCTGCTAAGGGGGCCGAGGAAAGCCCATGGAATGCTTATAAAGGGAGACCGTTGTCTGCGGTGCGCACCGCCTGGACAAACTGCCGCATTTTGTCGGCATCTTTGAGGCCCTTGCCTGCCTCGATGCCGGAGCTCACGTCAACGGCCAGGGACAGGCCATGCGTGCGCAGCGCCCGTATGCCATCGCCCACGTTTGCAGGTGTGAGTCCACCAGACAAAACGAGGTGAGCATTGACGTTTGGTGGCAGGAGTGACCAATGGAATGTTTTTCCGCCGCCGCCGTATCCGTCGACATGGGCGTCGAGCAGGAGGGCTTGAGCTGCGTGATGGAGGACCGCAAATTCTAGCAAGTCGAAGTCGTGGACCTCAGACAGGGGGATTCGGGCGGCTTTGAGGTGGGGGCGGCCCGTGCGCAGCGACACGGCCGCGCAAAATTCGGCCGATTCGTCACCATGAAACTGGAGCAATGCACCCGGTACGGCCTTGCAAGCCGCCTCGATGCGCTCGGGCGTTTCGTTGACGAAGAGCAGCACGGGGCTCACAAAAGCGGGCAGCAGGCGGGCCAACTCAGCCGCGCGCTCGATGCTCACGCAGCGCGGACTGGGTGGGTAGAGCACAAAACCGATGGCGTCGGCCCCGACGGCGCAGGCCGACAGCACATCGGCTTCGCGGGTGAAACCACACATCTTGATGCGGGTGCGTTGCTGCGCAGGGGGGCGGGTTGGCGAGTGACTTGGGCTCATGGCAACCAATCAAAAGCAGGGGTGGTGTCGGGCAGGCCCCATTCGGGGTTGTAGATGGGGCCCGCAAAGTACAGGCCATCGGGTGAAAACGTGGGCGCTGCCGCATCGCGGCTTTGGGCCAGCAGCACTTCGCGCATCCAGTCGGGGGACTGGTTGCCTTGCCCAATGGTCACCAAGCAACCCATGATGTTGCGGATCATGTGGTGCAAAAAGGCGTTGCCCTCAAACTCGAAACGCCAATAAACGCCGTGCCGGGTGATGCGGATGTGCCGCAGCGTTTTGACAGGCGAAAGCGCCTGGCAACTGCTGGCCCGAAACGATGAAAAATCGTGCTCACCCAAGAGGTGCTGGCTGGCTTCGCGCATGCTTGCTTCGGCCAGTGGGCGGTACACCCAACCCACGCGTCCCGCTTCCAGGCTGGGGCGAACGCTCGAATCAAGCACCACGTAGATGTAGCGCCTGCCTGTGGCGCTGGCGCGGCAATGGAAAGTCTCGGGCACGACCTTGGCCCATTGCACCGCGATGTCGGAGGGTAAATACCGGTTGGTACCGCGCACCCAGGCGTGCGTGTCACGGTCCAAGTGGGTGTCAAAGTGCACCACCTGCATCAGGCCATGAACGCCCGCATCGGTTCGGCCCGCGCACAAGGTGCTGACGCGGGGGACGTCGCCAAACTGTGCCAGGGCTTTTTCCAGCTTGTCCTGAATCGTCAGGCCTGTGGCCTGGCTTTGCCAGCCTTGGTAGCGCGTGCCCGAATAGCAAATACCCAGCGCGAGTCTCACGTCTTGGGGCCCTGTGTGGACGGCGCTGGAGGGTTGGCTTGGGCATCTGGTGCAGGGGTCAGGTTCAAGTCCAGATTGGCAAATTGAGGGGGCAAGCCGGAGGGCAGAGGGGCCATGGGCATGCCCTTTTCATCCTGCTGTGTCCACGCCGAAGTTGGGGCCAGGGTTGGCTGGGTACCAAATAAATTTGCTTCGCGGCTGGGGCGGCGTCTGGCCCACCACACCCAAGCCGCCATGGCGGCCAAAAGGGATGCGGCCCACAACCCCATGGAGGGGCTGTGGCGGATCCGATCCAACCAGGAGGTGGCGGGCAGCTCGGCGACCGCCACAGGCAAACTGGGCTTCAAGGCGGGGCTGTCTGTGGGGCTTGCCGCTGTGGCAGCGTTTGTGGCAGACAAGGACTTGAGGGTTTCCAAGTTCTTTTTCAGGGCAGCCAATTGATTGGTTTTGTCCTGAATTTCGCGCTCAACAGCCAGTTGGGCTTCTGAACTGCGGACGGTCACTTCGCGTTGGCTCAGGATCAGTTGATCGCGTTCAGGCAGAGGGGTTGCTGTGGGTGGCAGCGCTGGGACGAGCTGGCCGGTCATTTCGCGGCTGGGGCCGTCCTGGGCTTTCAGGGCGGATAGGGCCAAACGCCGTGCATAGGCCGCAAAGTCCACAGTCTGTGCAATCACGGTATGCCGAGCTTCTTCGGCCGACACTTGGGCAGCTTCGTGGCCAAGGGGCATGCGCACTTTGGCCCCTTCGCGCAACAAGTTCACATTGCCTTCGATGAATGCCTCCGGATTGGCCCGCACCATGGCCAACAGCATCTGGTCCAGCGACACCCCTTGGGGCATGCGAGGTAAAGCCAATTTTGAGGCCGTGTCACCTGATAGCACCGTGATGACTTCTGCCGAAGCGCTGCTGTCAACCAACGGTGGCACCTTGGCGGTCAAGGCTTGGGGGGATACCACCGGGGCAGTGATGGACGCATCACTGCGGAGATTTGCGGGGCTGGTCTTGCCGGCCCCAGCTGGGGATACCAGCAGCGTGTAGTTCATGGCCAGACGGCCAGAGGGCCATTGGGCCTCCACGATGACATCGATGAAGTGCTCGTTGACGGGCGTTTGCCCCGACAAGGCGATGAAGGGTTTGCCGTCACCACGGAACTCCAGTCGGGTCTGCAGGCCGCTCAGGGACGGATGAAAGGTCATCCCCGCTTGTGCAAAACTGGCAGGGTCTGCCAGTTGCACCTTGAGCTTGCGCAGGTCTTCAACTTTGTATTGGGTGATTTCAACGGCTGCCCGAAGGGGCTGGCCCAGGTCCGATTCCACGTAAACCTGACCCAGACTCAGAGCCTTTGCAGACAAACTGGCGCAGGCCAGCACCGAGGCCATGGCCCAAGACCTGGCCAGTGCAGGGTGACGGGGCTTGGCGTGGCGTGTGCTGGGCATGACGTCAGAGGGCCGTGGTTCGGTCAAGCATCAAGCGTCGAGCAAGATGCGCAGCATGCGGCGCAGCGGTTCGGCCGCGCCCCACAGCAGTTGGTCACCGATGGTGAAGGCGCCCACATACTCAGGGCCCATGGCCAGCTTGCGCACACGGCCCACCGGAATGGTCATGGTGCCGGTCACCGCCACGGGGGTCAGGTCGCGGATGGTGGCTTCGCGGGTGTTGGGCACCACTTTGACCCATTCGTTGTCGGCGGCGATCATGGCTTCGATGTCGGCCACAGGCACGTCTTTTTTCAGCTTGAAAGTCAAGGCCTGGCTGTGGCAACGCATGGCGCCCACACGCACACAGAAACCGTCGACCGGAATGGCGGCGGAGTTAAAGCCTTCGCCGAGCCCCAAAATTTTGTTGGTCTCGGCCATCCCTTTCCACTCTTCTTTGGACGTGCCCCAACCGGCTTCATCCCGGTTTTTTCCGATACCCAAATCTTTGTCGATCCAAGGGATCAGCGAACCACCCAGTGGCACACCAAAGTTGGCGGTCTCAGCCGACGTGAGGGCGCGTTGCTTGGCAATCACCTTGCGGTCGATTTCCAGAATGGCGCTCTTGGGGTCGTCCAGCAGGGCTTTGACTTCGGCGTTCAGGCTGCCGTATTGGGTCAAGAGTTCGCGCATGTGTTGTGCGCCGCCGCCCGAAGCCGCTTGGTAGGTCTGGGTGCTCATCCACTCCACCAAACCGGCCTTGTACAGAGCGCCCACGCCCATCAACATGCACGAGACGGTGCAGTTGCCGCCCACCCAGTTCTTGCCACCGTGCGCCAAGGCGTTTTTGATCACGGGCATGTTGACCGGATCCAGGATGATCACCGCGTCTTTTTCCATGCGCAGGGTCGACGCTGCGTCAATCCAGTGGCCGCTCCAGCCGGCAGCGCGCAGCTTGGGGAAGACTTCGGAGGTGTAGTCGCCGCCTTGGGCGGTGATGATGATGTCGCAGCGCTTGAGGGCGTCGATGTTGTGGGCGTCTTGCAGCGTGGTTTCGTTCTTGGCCATCGCAGGGGCTTTTCCGCCCGCGTTCGAGGTGGAAAAGAAGACCGGCTCGATCAGGTCAAAGTCTTTTTCCTGAACCATGCGGTCCATCAGAACCGAGCCGACCATGCCGCGCCAGCCGACCAAACCTACTAACTTGCTCATTTCAACGCCCTTTCAGTTTTTAAAACAGTGTTTGACCTGACTGTTTGCCCGGCTCGTCTGGCCGGGAGGGGCGCACGACGAACCAGGCCGGATCAGCCCTTCGTGGTCGTGGTTTTGGTGGTGATCACGCGCGCGCCAACCACTGCCGCGGCGGCAGAAGCAAAGTACAGGGGGAACTTGCGGGCGTGAAACATGGGTTCTGATTGTACCGGATTGGCTTGTGCGAGCCTGACAGCCTAGCCCGGGCTTGCGCGTAAACCCTTTGCCCGCAGGGGGCAGCCCTTGTCTATACTTTTTGAAAGGAAGACGGAATGAGTACACAACAATTGATTTTGAGTCTGGTGCTGGCGACCATGGTGTTTTCGGTGTCGCTGGAGCTGAGGATGGCGGATTTCAGGCGTGTCGCGCAAACCCCGTTCGCTGTGCTGTGTGGCCTGATTCCCCAGTTCATCTTGCTGCCCGTGGGCACCTGGTTGGCGACCCTGGCGCTGGACTTGCCCGCCAACATCGAGGCGGCCATGATCTTGGTGGCGGCCTGCCCGGGCGGCAGCCTGAGCAACGTGATCACCCACATGGGGCGCGGCAATACGGCGCTGTCGGTCAGCATTTCGGCCGTGGCCAGCGTGATCGCGCTTTTTGCCACGCCTTTCAATTTCAGCTGGATGATCGCGGCCAACCCCGAAACCGCTTCTTGGCTGCGCCAGTTGTCGATTGACCCCTCGGGCATTTGGCTCAGTTTGGTGGCCCTTTTGGGCATTCCGCTGGCGCTGGGTTTGCTGTTTTCACACCGACTGCCTGCGCTCACGCAACGCATTCGCAAGCCGCTGGGGCACTTTGCCGTTGGGGCCTTGATCCTGTTCATTGTCGCGGGCCTGATCAAAGAGCGGCAATTGCTCACGCTGGGCCTGTTGCCCACTTTGCTGATCGTGGTGCTGCACAACGCCAGCGGCTTGCTGTTGGGTTGGGCCACAGCCAAGGCCATGCGCGTGAGCGAGCGCGACCGGCGGGCGGTCATGATCGAAGGTGGCATGCAGAACTCGGGCTTGGCGCTGGGCATCATCGCGGTGCAGTTTGGCAGCGATCTGGGCATGGTGACCTTGGCCAGTCTGTGGGGCATCTGGCACATCGTCAGCGGCATGGGCCTGGCCCTGTATTGGAGAAGACAAGATGCTTGATTGGTTGATTAAAAACGGCACCGTCGTCGACGGCACCGGTGCTCCGGCACGCGTGGCCGATGTGGGCGTAAAGGCGGGTCGGATTGTGGCGGTGGGTCAGGTGGATGCGCCTGCCTACCAAACCATGGACGCGACGGGCCTGTGGATCACCCCTGGATTTGTAGACATCCACACCCATTACGACGGACAAGTCACCTGGGACGAGTGCTTCACACCCAGCATTTACCACGGCGTGACCACCTTGGTCATGGGCAACTGCGGCGTCGGCTTTGCGCCCAAACGCCCGGGCCATGAGGACGATCTGATCAAGTTGATGGAGGGCGTGGAAGACATTCCCGGGGCCGCGCTGCACGAGGGCATTCGATGGAATTGGGAAACCTTTCCCCAGTACATGGACGCGTTGGCGGCCACACCGCGCAGCTTGGACTACCTGGTGCAGGTGCCGCACGACCCCTTGCGCATGTACGTGATGGGCGAGCGGGCCTTGGCGCATGAAAAGGCCACGGCGCAAGACATCGAGGGCATGCGCTCGCTTTTGCGCGAGGCTTTGGAGGCCGGAGCGGCTGGCTTCAGCACCGGGCGCAGCGACAACCACCGCACCTCGGAAGGCAAAGACACACCTGCCGCCAATGCGGGCCAGGACGAGCTGACGGGCCTGGCCCACGCCTTTGAAGGGCTGGACCACGGTGTGCTGCAGATCGTGAGCGATTTCAACCTGCTGAATGGCCCGGAGCAGTTGGATGCCGAGTTCGATTGCGTGGAAGCGCTCGCCAGCGCCAGCGGCAAGCCGGTGTCAATGACTTGGCTGCAGCGCGACCCCGGAGGTGAGCAATACCTGAAGATCCAGCAGCGGGTCGAGGCGGCTGTGCAGGCCGGACTGCCTTTGTTTTTGCAGACGGCCGTTCGCGGCATCGGGGTGCTCAATGGCTTGGACGCGAGCTTTCACCCCTTCATGGGTTTCCCGTCCTACAAGGCGGTGGCGCACCTGCCGCTCGCGCAGCGGGCCGAGGCTTTGCGCGAGCCGGCCCGCAAGGCCCGCATCTTGTCTGAAAAGTCAGAACGCTTGGCTGGAGACGGCAGCGCCATTCCACCCCTGGTGGACATCTTGTTGGCCAAAATCGACCTGATCAGCGGGCGCATGTTTGCACTGGAGGACACGCTCAACTACGAGCCCTCGGTGATGCAGAGCTTTTTGGTGCGCGCCAAGCAAGCAGGGGTCTCGCCGCTCGAGGCCATTTACGACCATTTGAGTGCGGGCGGTGGCGACGGCCTGATTTATTTCCCGATCTTCAATTACAACGAGGGCTCACTGGACACCGTGCGCCGCATGCTGGCACACCCCCGTGCCCTCAGCAGCCTGAGCGATGCGGGTGCCCATGTGGGCACGGTGTGCGATGCCAGTTTCCCGACTTTCATGCTCTCGCATTGGGTGCAGGGCCATGCGGGTGATCGGGGGCGTGACCCCATCGCTTTGGAGGCGGCGGTGGAAATGCTCACCCGTCGGAATGCGCAATACCTGGGCTTGTCAGACCGGGGTGTGATCGCACCTGGCATGCGTGCCGATCTCAATGCGATCGACCCGACGCGCCTGAGCGTGGGTTTGCCCCGTTTGGTGCGCGACTTGCCTGCAGGCGGAAAACGCTTTGTGCAAAAGGCCGAGGGCTATGTGGCCACTTGGGTGGCGGGTGAGGCGGTGCAGCGCGAGGGCGCCATCACCGATGCCCGCCCTGGGCGTTTGGTGCGCATGGGACAGGCCTGACGCACTGAACGGGTTGACCATGAAAAAAGCCCGACCACCTGTGCCGGTGCCGGGCTTTTTGGGGGGACAGCTGGATCAGCCGAGGGCCTTGACCACCGCATCACCCATTTGCGCTGTACCCACTTTGGTGGTGCCTTCACTCCAAATGTCGCCTGTGCGCAGGCCTTGGGCCAGCACTTGTTGCACAGCCGCTTCGATGCGCTCTGCGGCTTCACCTTGGTTCAGGGAGAAACGCAACATCATGGCCGCACTCAGGATGGTCGCCAGCGGGTTGGCCACGCCTTTGCCTGCGATGTCGGGGGCGCTGCCGTGGCTCGGCTCGTACAGACCTTGGTTTTTCGTGTTCAGGCTGGCCGAGGGCAGCATGCCAATCGAGCCCGTCAGCATGGACGCTTCGTCAGACAAGATGTCGCCAAACATGTTGCCAGTGACCACCACGTCAAAACGCTTGGGTTCTTTGACCAGTTGCATGGCGGCGTTGTCCACGTACATGTGGTCGAGCGCAATGTCTGGATATTCTTTGCCGACTTCGGTGACCACGTCCTTCCAGAACTGGAAGGTTTCCAGCACGTTGGCCTTGTCCACGCTGGTCACACGACCTTCTTTGCCTGCTGCTTTGCGCTTGCGGGCGGCCTGGAAGGCGACATGGGCGATGCGCTCGATTTCGGGCTTGGAATAGCGCATGGTGTCAAACGCCTCTTCGGCACCGGGGAAGTGGCCATCGGTGGCCACACGGCGGCCGCGGGGCTGGCCGAAATAAATATCACCGGTCAGCTCGCGGATGATCAGAATGTCCAGGCCCGCGATCAGCTCGGGCTTGAGGCTGGACGCGCCTACCAGTTGCTCGTAGCAAATGGCTGGGCGGAAGTTGGCGAACAGGCCCATGTTTTTGCGCAGGCCCAAAATCGCTTGTTCGGGGCGCAGGGGGCGGTCGAGCTTGTCGTATTTCCAGTCGCCCACCGCGCCAAAGAGCACGGCGTCCGAGTCCATCGCCAGCTTGAGTGTGGCTTCGGGCAGGGGGTGACCATGGGCGTCGTAGGCGGCGCCGCCGACCAGAGCGGTTTCCATCTCGAACTTCAGGCCGAGCACATTCAGGACTTTGACGGCTTCGGCGACGATTTCGGTGCCGATGCCATCACCGGGGAGGACTGCGATTTTCATGGGGATTCCAGATTTCTTTTATGCGTTGACGGCGGTGTGGGCCAGCCAAGGCTTGGTGGCCAGGCGCTCGGCTTCAAAAGCCTTGATCTTGTCGGCATGGCGCAAGGTCAGGCCGATGTCGTCCAGGCCATTGAGCAGACAGTATTTGCGGAAGGCCTGCACCTCGAACGGGATTTCTTCGCCTTGGGGGCGCACGACGACTTGGCGCTCCAAGTCCACCGTGAGTTCGTAGCCGGGAAAGGCCGCCACTTCGTTGAACAGCAGGTCCACGGCGGCCTCGGGCAACACGATGGGCAAGAGGCCATTCTTGAAGCAGTTGTTGAAGAAGATGTCGGCAAAGCTGGGCGCGATCACGCAGCGAAAGCCGTATTGGTCGATGGCCCAAGGCGCGTGTTCACGTGAAGACCCGCAACCAAAGTTCTTGCGCGCCAGCAGGACTTTGGCGCCTTTGTAGCGCGGCTGATTCAGCACGAAGTCGGGGTTGGGCTTGCGGTCGGACTCGGGCACGCCGGGTTGGCCGACATCCAGATAGCGCCATTCGTCGAACAAGTTGGGGCCAAAGCCCGTCTTGCGGATCGATTTGAGGAACTGCTTGGGGATGATGGCGTCGGTGTCCACGTTGGCGCGGTCCATGGGGGCCACGATGCCTTGGAGGAGGGTGAATTTCTGCATGGTGTGGTTCCTCGTTCGCTTCAGGCGAATTTGCGGATGTCGACAAAGTGGCCGTGGATGGCCGCCGCAGCCGCCATGGCCGGGCTGACCAAGTGGGTGCGGCCCCCCGCGCCCTGACGGCCTTCGAAGTTGCGGTTGGACGTCGATGCGCAGCGCTCGCCGGGCTCCAAGCGGTCGGCGTTCATGGCCAGGCACATGGAGCAGCCCGGCTCGCGCCATTCAAAGCCTGCGGCCTTGAAGATCTCGTGCAGGCCTTCTTGTTCGGCTTGCACTTTGACCAGACCCGAACCGGGCACGACCATGGCCAGCTTGACGTTCTTGGCGACTTTTTGGCCGAGTTTTTTGACCACTGCAGCGGCTTCGCGCATGTCTTCGATGCGGCTGTTGGTGCACGAGCCGATGAAGACTTTGTCGATGGTGATGTCGGCCAGGGCTTTGCCCGGCTGCAAGCCCATGTAGGTCAGCGCGCGCTCAATGGCGTCGCGTTTGACGTCGTCTTTTTCTTTGTCCGGATCGGGCGTCTGGCCGTCGATGCCCAGCACCATTTCGGGCGAGGTGCCCCATGTGACTTGCGGCACGATGGCGCTGGCGTCGAGTTCGACCACGGCGTCAAAGTGCGCACCGGGGTCGGACTGCAGGGTCTTCCAGTAGGCCACGGCGTGGTCCCACTCGGCACCACCGACAAACTGGCCAGTTTTTGGATCTGTTCCTGGCGAGAGCAAACGGCCCTTGACGTACTCGATGGTCTTGTCGTCCACCGCCACCAGGCCTGCGCGCGCGCCGCCTTCGATGGCCATGTTGCAGACCGTCATGCGGCCTTCCATGGAGAGGCTGCGAATGGCAGAGCCCGCGAATTCAATGGTGTAGCCGGTGCCGCCAGCGGTGCCGATCTTGCCGATGATGGCCAGCACGATGTCTTTGCCGGTGATGCCTTTGGCCAGGTTGCCCTCGACCTTGATGAGCATGTTTTTGGCTTTTTTGGCCAGCAAGGTCTGCGTGGCCATGACGTGCTCGACTTCGGAGGTGCCGATGCCGTGAGCCAGTGCGCCAAACGCGCCGTGGGTGGAGGTGTGCGAGTCGCCGCAGACCACGGTCATGCCGGGCAGGGTGGCGCCATTTTCAGGGCCAATGACGTGCACGATGCCCTGGCGCTTGGACAGGAAGGGGAAGAAGGCGGCAGAGCCGCTTTCCTTCATGTTGGCATCCAACGTGGTGATTTGTTCTTTGCTGATCGGGTCGGTGATGCCGTCGTAACCCAGTTCCCAGCCGGTGGTGGGTGTGTTGTGGTCGGCGGTGGCGACGATGGAGCTGACGCGCCAGACCTTGCGGCCCGCTTGGCGCAGGCCTTCGAACGCTTGCGGGCTGGTGACTTCGTGCACCAGATGGCGGTCGATGTACAGGACGGAGGTGCCGTCTTCTTCGGTGTGGACGACATGTTCGTCCCAGATCTTGTCGTAGAGCGTGCGTGCCATGGTGCTTCCTTGCTGTGCAACTTGCCATTTTATGCGGATAGAGGGCCGTATCCAGGCCATTCATTGAGGGTCTGAGGTCTCTGTGGGGACTTGCGTGAACACGATCCTGCCCTCGCAGGGACTTGCGCGGCTGTGCCCCGGGGCTGCCAGGCCTCATCAGTCGCTGCGCGCCAGCAAATCGGCCTGTCAGCCCCGGGCCACAGCCGCTCCAGTTGTGGTCCTTAAAACATCGGTGCCCTCAATCCGGCTTGCCGACTGGGTGCATTGCCTTGCCCAAGAAAAAAGCCCGCACAAGGCGGGCTTTCGGAGTTTGAGTGTGATCCCGATCAACGCATCACATCACGGCGTGGAGAGCCGGTGAACAGCTGACGTGGGCGGCCGATTTTGTACTCGGGGTCGCTGATCATTTCGTTCAGTTGGGCAATCCAGCCCACAGTGCGGGCCAAAGCGAAGACGCCGGTGAACAGGTTCACGGGAATGCCGATGGCGCGTTGCACGATGCCGGAGTAAAAGTCCACGTTGGGGTAGAGCTTGCGGCTGACGAAGTAGTCGTCTTCCAGGGCAATCTTTTCCAAGGCTTTGGCCAGTTTGAACAATGGATCGTTTTCCAAGCCCAGTTCTTTCAGTACTTCGTCGCAAGTTTCTTGCATCAACTTGGCGCGTGGGTCGTAGTTTTTGTAAACACGGTGACCGAAGCCCATCAGCTTGACGCCGGAGTTCTTGTCCTTGACTTTCTCCATGAACTCGCCCACTTTGCTGATGCCACCCATTTTCTGGATGTCTTCGAGCATGTTCAGGCAGGCCTCGTTGGCACCGCCGTGCGCAGGGCCCCAGAGACAAGCAACGCCCGCTGCAATGGCGGCGAAGGGGTTGGTGCCGGACGAGCCGCACAGACGCACGGTGGAGGTGGATGCGTTTTGTTCGTGGTCTGCGTGCAAGGTGAAGATGCGGTCCATGGCGCGCTCGAGCACAGGGTTGACCTTGTAGTCTTCGCAAGGGGTGCCAAACATCATGCGCAGGAAGTTGCCGGCGTAGGACAGTTCGTTGCGAGGGTACATGTAAGGTTGACCCACGCCATATTTGTAAGCCATGGCCACCAGGGTCGGCATCTTGGCGATCAATCGGATCGCTGCAATGTGGCGGTGTTCTGGATTGTTGATGTCGGTGCTGTCGTGGTAGAAGGCCGACAAGGCGCCGATCAGGCCAGTCAGAACGGCCATGGGGTGCGCATCACGGCGGAAGCCACGCAGGAAAAACTGCATCTGCTCGTTGACCATGGTGTGCTGGTTGACCAGTTTGTGGAAGTCCTTGCTTTGCTGGCCGACAGGCAGTTCGCCATTGAGCAGCAGGTAGCAGGTATCGAGGTAATCGGCCTTGTTGGCCAGTTGCTCAATGGGGTAGCCGCGGTAAAGCAGCTCGCCCTTGTCGCCGTCGATGTAGGTGATGGCCGACTGACACGAAGCCGTGGACAGGAAACCCGGGTCGTAGGTGAACATGCCGCTTTGACCGTAGAGTTTGCGGATGTCGATGACATCGGGACCGATGTTGCCGGAGTACACGGGCATGTCGATGCTGGGGCTGCCATTGGAGAACGACAGGGTGGCTTTGTTATCAGCGAGTTTCATGGTGGGTTTCCTCAAAAATTCCAGGTGTGATCCAGATTGGGTCACGCTCTCAACATGTCCAGGACTTCACGCACCTCTTCGGTGCTGATCTCGGGCTGCAGTTCCTTGCGGCGCAACAGCAAGTCCATGAGATCATTGTCAGACAGGTCCATCAGCACATACATGCCCCGAGCCTGTCCAACTGTCAAGCGAGAATCGTGCCGATTGAAGAAGCGCTCGATGAACAAATCGTTCTCGAGCAATCCGCGCCGGCTTCGCCAACGCAGTTTGCTCAAGGAACGCTCACTCAGTGGTGCCAGGCGGTCCGCCCCCACCAAGGATGCGTCTTCAAGAATCGGTGTGACGGTCATCAGACAGCGCGGCGAACCATCATCTCTTTGATCTTGCCGATGGCCTTGGTGGGGTTCAGACCCTTGGGGCAAACGTCGACGCAGTTCATGATGGTGTGGCAGCGGAACAAGCGATAAGGGTCTTCCAAGTTGTCCAGGCGCTCGGCGGTGGCCTCATCTCGGCTGTCGGCGATGAAGCGGTAGGCCTGCAGCAAACCGGCGGGGCCGACGAATTTGTCGGGGTTCCACCAGAAGCTGGGGCAGCTGGTCGAGCAGCTGGCGCACAAAATGCACTCGTAAAGACCGTTCAGCTCATCACGCTCTTCCGGGCTTTGCAAGCGCTCGGTCTCAGGCGGGATGGTGCTGTTGATCAGGTAGGGCTTGATCGAGTGGTACTGCTTGAAGAACTGGGTCATGTCCACGATCACGTCGCGGATCACAGGCAGGCCGGGCAGGGGCTTCAAAACGATGGTGCCGGGCAGCGTGTTCATGTTGGTCAGGCACGCCAAACCGTTTTTGCCGTTGATGTTCATCGCATCCGAACCACACACGCCTTCGCGGCAGGAGCGGCGAAAGGAAATGCTGGGGTCCACGGCCTTGAGCTTCATCAGGGCGTCGAGCAACATGCGCTCGTTGCCGTCCAGTTCGACCTGGATGGTTTGCATGTAGGGCTTGGCGTCCTTGTCGGGGTCATAGCGGTAGATCTGGAAAGTGCGTAGGGTCATGAAAGAACTCCTGGTGTATTCGGGTGGTGGACCGCCACTGTTTGTGCGCGGCCCAGACAATCTTTAGAACGTGCGAACCTTGGGTGGCACGGAGTCCACGGTCAGGGGCTTGAGCTTGACCGGCTTGTAGGTCAGGCTGTTGGAGGCGCTGTGCCACAGGGTGTGCTTCATCCAGTTGGCGTCGTCGCGGCCCAATGGGGCCACGGCGTCATCCACTGGGCGCTCGTAGTCGCTCACGGTGTGAGCGCCGCGGCACTCGCGCCGGGCAGCGGCGGACACCATGGTGGACTGCGCGGCTTCGATCAGGTTGTCCACTTCCAGGGCTTCGATGCGGGCGGTGTTGAACACTTTGGACGTGTCCTTCAGTCCGATCGCGTTGACGCGCTCACGGATCGCGGCGATCTTTTGCACGCCTTCGTCCATGGAAGCCTGGGTGCGGAACACGCCAGCGTGTTGCTGCATGGTGGCACGCATGTCGTTGGCCACGTCTTGGGCGTATTCACCACCACGGCCTTCGAGCTTGTTCAGACGGCTCAAGGTGAAGTCTGCGGCGTCAGCGGGCAGGGGTTTGTGCGACTTGGTCTTGCTGGCGAAGTCAACGATGTGGTTGCCGGCAGCGCGGCCGAACACCAACAAGTCGAGCAACGAGTTGGTGCCCAGGCGGTTGGCGCCGTGCACCGATACGCAAGAGCACTCGCCCACCGCATACAAGCCATTGACCACGGCGTTGTGGTCGGTGGCATTTTGCGTCACGACCTGGCCGTTGATGTTGGTCGGGATACCGCCCATCTGGTAGTGGATGGTGGGCACCACTGGGATCGGTTCTTTGGTGATGTCGACGTTGGCGAAGTTCACGCCGATTTCGTACACCGAGGGCAGGCGCTTGTGGATGGTTTCGGAACCCAGGTGGTCCAGTTTGAGCAGCACGTGGTCCTTGTTTGGGCCGCAGCCACGACCTTCCTTGATCTCTTGGTCCATGCAGCGGGACACGAAGTCACGTGGGGCCAGGTCTTTCAAGGTGGGTGCGTAGCGCTCCATGAAGCGTTCGCCATTGCTGTTGAGCAAGATCGCGCCTTCGCCGCGGCACCCTTCGGTCAACAACACGCCCGCACCGGCCACGCCGGTGGGGTGGAATTGCCAGAACTCCATGTCTTCCAGAGGAATGCCCGCACGAGCGGCAATGCCCAATCCGTCACCGGTGTTGATGAAGGCGTTGGTAGACGCCGCATAAATGCGGCCTGCACCACCGGTGGCCATCAGCACGGTCTTGGCATGCAAGACATGCAGATCGCCAGTTTCCATCTCGAGAGCCGTCACGCCCACCACGTCGCCTTCGGCGTCACGGATGAGGTCCAAGGCCATCCACTCCACGAAAAAGCTGGTTTTGGCAGCGACGTTTTGCTGGTACAGGGTGTGCAGCATGGCGTGACCTGTACGGTCAGCAGCGGCGCAAGCGCGTTGCACCGGCTTTTCGCCGTAGTTGGCGGTGTGACCGCCAAACGGGCGCTGGTAAATCGTACCATCCGGGTTGCGGTCAAATGGCATGCCCATGTGCTCCAGGTCATACACGACCTTGGGTGCTTCGCGGCACATGAATTCGATGGCATCTTGGTCGCCGAGCCAGTCGGAGCCCTTGATGGTGTCGTAGAAGTGGTAGTGCCAGTTGTCGTCGGACATGTTGCCCAGGCTGGCGCCGATACCGCCTTGGGCGGCCACGGTGTGCGAGCGGGTGGGGAACACTTTGGACAGCACGGCCACATTCAGGCCCGCGCGGGCCAGTTGCAGCGAGGCACGCATGCCCGAACCACCGGCGCCGACAATCACGACATCAAACTTGCGGGTGGTGATTTTCTCTTTGGTATAGCTCATGGTTTATCTTGGTTGGTGTGGTTTCAGCACAATGACAGGCGAGGGCTGACGCATCACAGGCGCCACAGGGCCTGAACAGCCCAGCCGGCACAGCCGACCAGCCAGACGAGGGTGAAAACGTGCAAGGCCAGGCGCAAGGCCAAGGGCTTGATGTAGTCCATCCAGATGTCACGCATGCCCACCCAGACGTGGTAAAGCAAGGCGATGATGACGCTGAAAGTCAAAACCTTCATCCATTGCGAGGCAAAAATGCCAGCCCACTCTTCGTAGCCGATGGGGCCGGAGGTGAAGATCACTTGGGCCAGCAAGACAACGGTGAACAAAGCCATCAGGACGGCGGTCACACGTTGGGCCAACCAGTCACGAAAGCCGTAGCCAGCACCGGTCACGATGCGTTTGGAGCCGTAATTCACGGACGACATAGGTCAGTTTCCTTGTTGTTTTGAGTCAGGGGCGAAGAAATCAGTACAAGCCAAACAGCTTGGCGGCCAGCACGGCGGTCAAACCCAAGCTCAGCACCAAGGTGGCCACGGCAGAGGACTTGCCGAATTCTTTGGTCACGGCATGGAAAGCATCCATATAGACATGGCGCACACCGGCGATGAAGTGGTGCAAGTAGGCCCAGATCAGGGCCAGTGCCAATAACTTGAAGAACCAGCCGGGGACAAAACCGATGCCGATGCCGAAAGCGGCCGAAAGCTTGGCAAAGGAAATTTCGGAGGTGATGGAGTTATCAAACATCCAGATGAACAGCGGCATGAGCAAAAACATCAGGAAACCGCTGATGCGGTGCAGGATGGAGACGATGCCAGCGGCCGGCAGACGGTACGAGGGCAAGTCTTTCAGGGCGTTGATGTTGCGGAATTCAGGCCGCTTGCGGACGAGTTCGGTCATTTGGGTACTTTCTGGGTGAAACGCGTTCGTGTTGTAGATAACAAGCCGGTGAATTCTATTGCAACGCAACAAACTGACAGGAGCATTTCAGCGACAGTCTTCTACAAGACGGTTGCGGCGGCTTGGGGTCAATTCAAATCGTTGTGGTAATGGTGGGTGTCGGTGCGGTAGAAGCCGCGCCGCAGCTCCATCGGGGTGTCTTTGTAGGTGTAGGCAATGCGCTCCACACTGAGCAAGGGCGTATTGGCCGGCAACTGCAGCAATTCCCTTTGTGCCTTGTCGGGTAACACGGCTCGGATCTTTTCTTCGGCCCTGACCATGCGCACACCGAACTCGGTTTCAAACAAGGCGTACATGGGGCCGTGGTAGTCGGCCAAGCGCTCGGCCGTCAGGCCCTTGAACGGGGCGCCGGGTAACCACAGGTCTTCCAAGATGGTCGGGACGTTGGCAAACGAAAGAACTCTTCGAACCTGCAAAACGGTATCACCGGAACGCAAAGCCAATGCGCGGGCGATCTCGGCCGAGGCGCGCAAGCGTTTGCAGTCGACGATCTCGCGCTGAGCAGGGCCTTCGGTGTTGAGGTCGCCTTGGTCTGGCACCAGTTTCAAAAACCGATATTGCACCTGGTGTTCAGCGTGGGTCGCGACGAAGGTGCCTTTGCCTTGCTTGCGAATCAGCAAGTGCCCGCTGGCCAGCTCGTCGATGGCTTTGCGCACCGTGCCCTGGCTCACCCGGTAACGCGCGGCCAGCTCCATTTCACTGGGAATGGATTCTCCGGGCTTCCACTCGCTCGCTTGCAGGCTTTGCAGGATCAAGCCCTTGATTTGCTGGTACAGCGGGCTGAATGCGGGGGTTGTCGCTGGGGATTCGGCAACGACAGCGGGTGCGTCGGTCAGTGGCAATGGGTGGTTCATGAGGGCGGGCAGGGCTTGCGGGTCAGGTCCATGTCAGGAGCGCCATCATATCTTATATAAGACATAAGACAAATTGACGAATCAGGGTTTTCGCGGGTACACTCGAAAGCTGTTTGCTTGCGTTTGCGGCTTTTTTGGAAAAACCTGCCAGCGCGGGTCCGGTGCGCCGGACGGCCTTGCTGACATGGATGTTGGCAGCGGACTGCAACGCTTGTTTTCAACACTTCGGAGTTTTCCACCATGAGCAAAAAGCCCGTCCGCGTTGCCGTTACCGGCGCAGCAGGTCAAATCGGTTACGCATTGTTGTTCCGCATCGCCTCTGGCGAGATGCTGGGCAAAGACCAGCCCGTCATTCTGCAATTGCTCGAAGTGCCTGTTGAAGGCCCACAAAAAGCGCTCAAGGGCGTGATGATGGAACTCGAAGACTGCGCATTCCCTTTGCTGGTGGGCATGGAAGCCCATGGCGACCCCATGACCGCTTTCAAAGACGTGGACTACGCTTTGCTGGTCGGCTCACGTCCACGCGGCCCCGGCATGGAGCGTGCTGAATTGCTCGCCATCAACGGCGCCATCTTCACCGCACAAGGCAAGGCCCTGAACGCCGTGGCGTCGCGCGACGTCAAAGTGCTGGTTGTGGGCAACCCTGCCAACACCAACGCCTACATCGCCATGAAGGCCGCACCTGATTTGAAGCCCGGCAACTTCACCGCCATGCTGCGCTTGGACCACAACCGCGCTGCTTCGCAAATCGCCGCCAAGACCGGTAAAGCCGTGGCCGACATCGAAAAATTGTGCGTGTGGGGCAACCACTCGCCCACCATGTACGCTGACTACCGTTTTGCCACGATCAAAGGCGAGTCGGTCAAGGCCATGATCAACGACCAAGAATGGAACGCCAACGTGTTCCTGCCAACCGTTGGCAAGCGTGGCGCGGCCATCATCGAAGCACGTGGCCTGTCCTCGGCCGCCTCGGCTGCCAACGCGGCCATCGACCACATGCGCGATTGGGCTTTGGGCACCAAGGGCAAGTGGGTGACCATGGGCATTCCGTCGCAAGGCTGGTATGGCATTCCCAAAGACGTGATGTTCGGCTTCCCGGTGACCTGCGAAAACGGCGAATACAAAGTGGTTGAAGGTCTGGAAATTGACGCATTCAGCCAAGGTTGCATCGACAAGACGCTCAAAGAGCTGACCGACGAGCAAGCTGGTGTGGCGCACCTGATCTGATTGAGGCAGAGAAGTCCAAGTGAGCCATCCTCGCGACGTTCTGTTGGGTGCTCAAGCCGCAAGCGTTCAGCTGCCGGTTTGTGACCACTACAGCGGTGTCGACGCGAGGATGCGCAAAAGCTTGCAGCTGCAAGCTGACATGACGCAGGAGTTTGGCGCTTGTGTCTTTGATGTGACCCTGGACTGTGAAGATGGCGCCCCGGTGGGTGGCGAAGAAGAGCATGCTGCGCTGGTGACCGAGCTGGCGCTGGGTGCTGCGCCTCAGGCCCGAGTCGGTGTGCGCGTTCACCCCGTGGATCACCCCAGTTTTGAAGCCGATATGGCCACCATTGCAGGCCAGGCGGCGAACCGCTTGACGCACATCATGGTGCCCAAGGTCGAGTCGGTGGCCGATGTGCAGCTGGCTGAACAGGCCTTGCTTCAGGCCGGTGCGCACGATTTGCCATTGCATGTGCTGATTGAGTCACCCGCTGCCGTGCACCGCGCCTTTGACATCGCAGCGCATCCGCGTGTGCAATCGATCAGCTTTGGCCTGATGGACTTTGTGTCTGCGCACGGTGGGGCCATTCCTGCGGAGGGCATGGGCATCGAAGGCCAATTCACACACCCTTTGGTGTTGCGCGCCAAGCTCGACATTGCCAGTGCCTGCCATGCCCACGGCAAAGTGCCCTCGCATGGCGTTGTGACCGAATTCAAAAATCTCGATGCGATCCGTATGGCGGCCCAAAAAGCTGCGCGAGAGCTGGGTTACACCCGCATGTGGAGCATCCACCCCGACCAGATTCGACCGATCTTGGAGGCCATGGCCCCGAGCGAAGCACAAATCGATCAGGCCAGTGAGATCATATTGGCGGCACAAACAGCCCAATGGGCACCGATCAGCCATGCTGGGCAATTGCACGACCGGGCCAGTTACCGGTTTTTCTGGCAATTGATTGAACGTGCGCACAAGACGGGTCGGCGTTTGCCTCCACAGATGCGTATATTTTTCAACGAACCTGTCGGGGTTGTTGCATGATGAAGCCCATCTACTTGAAGGGGAAATGCATGCCTAAAACTGCCTTGATCGTGCTGTTGTCCTTGTTGATATCGCCGGCGTGGTCGCAAACCGAGGCCAGCAAGGCCAAGTCGTCCCCCGCCCAATCCAGAACGGCAGCCCCCAAGGCTGTCAAAGCAAAAGCACCACCACGAAGCGAAGCCGTGACGCCCATGGGGCCCGATGAACTGGCAATCGCCGACCGTGTTCACCAAGGTCGATTGCCCTGTGAGTTGGGTGCCACCGTTCGCTTGGAAGCCGATGCCGAGCAACCCGGGTATTTTTATTTGCATGGCAAAGGGTTTCGCTACCGCATGCATCCCGTGGTCACCACCACCGGCGCGATCCGTCTGGAAGACCGCAAGGCAGGCGCTGTCTGGCTGCAACTGGCCAACAAGTCCATGCTGATGGACCAGAACAAAGGTCGTCGGCTGGCCGATGAGTGTGCCCATGCCGAACAAGTTGCCTATGCCGAGAGCATGAAAACCAATCCCCCGCCCAGCCTGATCGACACGACCGGCATGGGGCGATAAATCTTGAAACTTTGACTGACCGGAGAAAAAACCATGTTGAAAGCGTACCGTGAACACGCAGCCGAACGCGCTGCATTGGGAATACCGCCCCTGCCCCTTGATGCCAAACAAGTGGCCGATCTGATCGAGCTGATCAAAAATCCGCCTGCTGGCGAAGAAGCCTTTTTGATGGAACTGCTCACGCACCGCGTGCCACCAGGCGTGGACGATGCTGCCAAGGTCAAGGCCTCTTTCTTGGCTGCCGTGGCGCACGGTGACCTGAGTGTTGCCCTGATGAGCAAAGCGAAGGCCACTGAGCTGCTGGGCACCATGGTGGGCGGCTACAACGTGCACCCCCTCATCGAGTTGCTCGACAGCGCCGAAGTCGCTGCCGTGGCCGCAGAGGCCCTGAAGAAAACCCTGTTGATGTTCGACTTCTTCAACGACGTCGCAGAAAAAGCCAAGGCTGGCAATGCCAAGGCCAAGGAAGTCATGCAAAGCTGGGCCGATGCCGAGTGGTTCACCAGCCGTCCCGAAGTTGAGAAGAAAATCACCGTCACCGTGTTCAAGGTGCCCGGTGAGACCAACACCGATGACTTGTCTCCCGCCCCTGACGCTTGGAGCCGCCCCGACATCCCGCTGCACTACCTGGCCATGCTCAAGAACACCCGTACCGGCGCGGCGTTCACGCCCGAAGAAGACGGCAAGCGCGGCCCCATGCAGTTCATCGACGACCTCAAGAAAAAAGGCCACTTGGTGGCCTATGTGGGCGACGTGGTCGGCACGGGTTCGAGCCGCAAGTCGGCGACCAACAGCGTGATCTGGGCCACCGGCCAAGACATCCCCTTTGTGCCCAACAAGCGTTTTGGCGGCGTGACTTTGGGCGGCAAGATCGCCCCCATCTTCTTCAACACCCAAGAAGACTCTGGCGCATTGCCCATTGAAGTCGACGTCTCGAAGCTGGAAATGGGCGACGTCATTGACATCCTGCCCTACGACGGCAAGATCGTGAAAAATGGTGCGACTGTCACCGAGTTCAAACTCAAGAGCGATGTGCTGTTTGACGAAGTGCGCGCTGGCGGCCGCATCAACCTGATCATTGGCCGCAGCTTGACCGCCAAAGCCCGCGAATTCTTGGCGCTGCCCGCGTCCACCGTGTTCCGCTTGCCTGCGCCTCCTGTGGCCACCCAAGCAGGCTTCACGCTGGCCCAGAAGATGGTCGGTCGTGCGGTTGGTTTGCCAGAAGGCCAAGGCGTGCGCCCCGGCACCTACTGCGAACCCAAGATGACCACCGTGGGTTCACAAGACACCACCGGCCCGATGACCCGCGACGAGTTGAAAGACTTGGCCTGCTTGGGCTTCAGCGCCGACATGGTGATGCAGTCCTTCTGCCACACCGCCGCATACCCCAAGTCGGTGGACGTCAAAACCCACCGCGAGTTGCCTGCTTTCATCAGCAACCGTGGCGGCGTGGCCTTGCGTCCTGGCGATGGTGTGATCCACAGCTGGCTCAACCGTTTGCTCTTGCCCGACACGGTGGGCACCGGCGGCGACTCGCACACCCGTTTCCCCATCGGTATCAGCTTCCCGGCGGGTTCGGGTTTGGTGGCCTTTGGTGCGGCCACGGGCGTCATGCCTTTGGACATGCCCGAGTCGGTGTTGGTGCGCTTCAAAGGCGAAATGCAGCCTGGCGTGACCCTGCGCGACCTGGTCCATGCGATTCCTTTGTACGCCATCAAAAAGGGCCTGCTCACGGTGGCCAAGTCCGGCAAGATCAACGAGTTTTCTGGCCGCATCCTGGAAATTGAAGGCCTGCCTAACCTGAAGGTTGAGCAAGCGTTTGAATTGTCCGACGCGTCCGCCGAGCGCTCGGCTGCGGGTTGCACGATCAAGCTCAACAAAGAGCCGGTCGAGGAGTACCTGAAGTCCAACGTGGTGCTCATGAAAAACATGATCGCCGATGGCTACGCGGACGCCCGCACGCTGGCACGCCGCATTGAAAAAGTCGAAGCTTGGTTGGCTGCGCCCAACCTGCTCGAAGCCGACCAAGACGCCGAATATGCCCATGTCATCGAGATCGACATGAACGAGATCAAAGAGCCGATCTTGTGCTGCCCCAACGACCCGGACGACGCCAAGTTCTTGTCCGACGTGGCGGGCACCAAAATCGACGAGGCTTTCATCGGTTCGTGCATGACCAACATCGGCCACTTCCGCGCTGCAGCCAAGCTGCTCGGCGGCAGCCGCGACATTCCCGTCAAGCTGTGGGTCGCCCCACCGACCAAGATGGACGAGAGCGAGCTGATCAAGGAAGGCCATTACGCCAACTTTGGCGCGGCCGGTGCACGCACCGAAATGCCTGGCTGCTCGCTGTGCATGGGCAACCAAGCCCAGGTGCGCGAGGGCGCCACGGTGGTGTCCACCTCCACCCGCAACTTCCCCAACCGCTTGGGTAAGAACACCAACGTGTTCCTGGCCAGTGCAGAGTTGGCGGCGATTGCGTCCAAGCTGGGCCACATCCCGACTGTTGCCGAGTACCACGAAGCCATGGGCATCGTGAACAAAGATGGTGCCGCGATCTACAAGTACCTGAACTTCAACCAGATCGACGAGTACGTGGAAAACGCCAAGGGCGTGACCGCCTGACCCCCTCGCTTGGAACCTGAGCCCCGTCAACGAAAGCTGGCGGGGCTTTTTTTCGCGCCAGATCTTGTGCGGCAATACCCCTGCGTCCATCGTGGGCAATGGGGACCTTGGTCATAGACCATGGCGGCCCGCGTATTCTGGGGGGCTGATTTTTTAGGAGACACCGAGATGTTGAACCGCCGTCATTTTTTGGGTACAGGTATTGCCGGGGCGACCGCGCTGACCTTTTCATCCGTTTGGTCGCAAAACACCCCCCAGTTTGGCGCGCCTGAATTGCCCTCGGTGGGTTTCAAGCGCATGAAGCTTGGCACGATGGAAATCATTGCCCTGAACGATGGCGCATTGCGTCGCCCTTTGGGTCAGGAGTTTGTGCCCGCTGTGCCGCTCGACCAAATCAAGGCGCTGTTGGCGTCACAAAATTTGCCCACCGACTACATCGATATTCCTTTCACCCCGTTTTTGTTGGTCAATGGCAATCAGCGCTATTTGTTTGACACCGGCTTTGCCGACAATGGCCCACCCACCACCGGCAAACTGCTGGGCAATTTGGCCGCTGCCGGCTTCAAGCCTGAAGACATCAACAACGTGGTGCTCAGCCACTTTCACGGCGACCACATCAATGGTTTGCGCTTCAAAAATGGCAGCTTGGTTTACCCCAACGCCCGCGTGCATGTGCCTGCGCCCGAGCACGCCTTCTGGACGGACGAAGCCCGCATTGCGGCTGCGCCTGCGCCCATGCAAGGCGCTTTTGCAGCCGTCAAACGTGCCCTGAACGGCTTGACACCTGAGCAATTGGTCAAGTTTGAGCCGGGCAGCACCTTGGCGCCCGGCATCGAGTCGGTGGCCGCCTTTGGCCACACCCCGGGCCACACCTTGTTCACCGCGCGCTCCGAAGGCCAGTCGTTTGCCTACGTGGCGGACATCACCAACGTGCCGTCCTTGTTTGCACGCAACCCCGACTGGGCGGTGCTCTTTGACATGAACCCCGAGATGGCCCGCCAAAGCCGCCGCAAGATCTTTGACATGTTGGTCAAGGAAAAAATGATGGCCGGTGGTTTCCACTTTCCCTTCCCGGCTTTTGGCACCATCACGCCTTCGGGCAATGGCTACCAGTTTGTGCCGGTGGCCTGACCGAACCCGATGGTTCAGGTGCCACAGATGCCCCTGAAAAAAAGCCCGGTCCAGACAGCCCGGGTTTTTTTGTGTCCGTTTTGGACAGGGGCTGAGCCGGGGCTTGGCTAATATGTCTTCTGAACCCAGCGTGAGGCCCCCATGGGGGCTTCGCATTTCTGTTTTTTCGGAGATCTCGACATGAAATTCACCACCTTGGGCCAAAGCCCCCTGAAAGTGTCCCGCCTGTGCTTGGGCACCATGATGTTTGGTGACCAAACGCCGCTTGAAGATGCCCGAACGATGGTGGCCGATGCGCAAGAAAGTGGCTGCAATTTCATCGACACCGCCGACATTTACACCCTGGGCAAATCCGAAGTCATGGTGGGCCAGGTTCTCAAGGGGCAACGCCATCGCTGGGTGCTGGCCAGCAAGGTCGGCAACCCGATGTCGGACCAACCCAACTGCCAAGGGTATTCGCGCAGCTGGATGCTACGGGCCTGCGAAGACAGCTTGCGACGCTTGGACACCGACCACTTGGATATTTATTACCTGCACCGTGACTACAACGGCATGAACCTCGAAGAGCCCTTGCGGGGCATCGAGGCTTTGCTGCGCGACGGCAAAATCCGCTACTGGGGCGTGTCCAATTTCCGGGGCTGGCGCATTGCCGAGATGGTCAACATGGCCCGTGAGATGAACATGCCCGGCCCCGTGGTGTGTCAGCCTTATTACAACCTGCTCAACCGTTTGCCGGAGGTGGAAATTCTGGAGGCTTGCGGGCATTACGGCCTGGGCGTGGTGCCCTACAGCCCGATTGCGCGTGGCGTGCTCACGGGTAAATATGCGCCTGGCCAGGCCCCCGCAGAGGGCAGCCGCGCAGCGCGTGGCGACAAGCGCATTCTGGAGACCGAATTCCGTGAAGAGTCGCTGCAAATTGCCCAAACCCTGCGTCAGCATTGCGAGGCCAAGGGCGTGTCGCTGGCGCACTTTGCCACCGCCTGGGTGCTGGCCAATCGGCATGTGAGCGCGGTCATTGCCGGGCCCCGCACGCTGGCGCAGTGGCAAGACTATGCGGGCGCTTTGGAGGTGAGCATCACCGCCGAAGACGAAGCCCTGGTCAACAGCTTGGTGGCCCCTGGCCACCCGTCCACGCCAGGTTACAACGATCCTTCTTACCCCTTGAACGGGCGCTGACATCACCAGGGGCGGGCTTCTTGGGCACCCCCTGTGGCGCTGCGCAGGTGTTGGCACAATTTGTGGTGTTTTGCTATTGACCACTGAACTCAGGCCACTGGATCGCCAGCAGGATGGCGTCGGTCACGGATGCACCCTGCTCGGGGCACAATCAGCGCATGACAAGCCATGAGCTCAAACAGGTGGTGATTGCGGGCGGCGGTATTGGTGGCCTGGCCGCTGCTGTGGCGTGTGCGCAGCGCGGCGTGCCAGTGCGATTGGTCGAACGCGCAGCGCAGCTGAGCGAGGTGGGTGCTGGCATCCAGATCGGACCGAACGTGACGCGCATTTTGCAAGCCTGGGGATTGGGCGAGGCGATGGCGCAGGTGGCGGCTTTTCCGCATCAGTTGCAAGCGCGCGATGCCCACAGCGGGCAGGTGCTGGGTACCCTGACTTTGGGCCGGCAGGCACAGGCACGGTATGGCGCGCCTTACGCCACCATCCACCGAGCCGATTTGCAAGGCTTGCTGCACCGCGCAGCCCAAAGCGCAGGGGTGGACCTGTTGCTGGGGCAGACCGTGCACGACTGGCAGGACACCCAAGATTCTTTGCATGTGAACACCTTGGAAGGCCTCAGCCTCCAGGCCAGCGCCCTGATCGGTGCCGATGGCGTGTGGAGCGCTGTGCGCCAGCAAATGCTGGGCGATGCCCCGGCGCGCTTTACCGGGCACCTGGCTTACCGGGCCTTGGTGGCCCAAGCCGATCTGCCTGCGCACTTGCGCAGCGACCAGGTCACCGTTTGGATGGGCGCGCGACTGCATGTGGTGCATTACCCGGTGCGCAGCGGGCAGTGGCTCAATCTGGTGGCCATCGTGCACGGTGCCAAGCCAGCCCCAGATCCAGACTGGGATCAGATCGGGCACACCGAGGCGCTGATGCAGGCCATGGGCGCGGTGGGCCGTGATTTGCACGAGCGCTTGGCATCGGTGCCCGCATGGCGGCAGTGGGCTCTGCACGATCGCGTGCCCTTGAGCCGTGCCAGCCAGATGGCCCAAGGCCGCGTGGCCTTGCTGGGTGATGCGGCCCACCCCATGCGGCCTTATCTGGCGCAGGGCGCGGGCATGGCCATCGAAGATGCTCAGGTGCTTGCGCAGAGCTTGAGTACAGGCAGCGCATCGGTCGTCCAGCAGCTCCAAGACTATGCCGAACAACGCTGGGCGCGCAACGCGCGCGTGCAGGCGCGCGCCATCCGCAATGGCCGCATATTTCACGCTCAAGGCGCAGTGGCACTGGGGCGCAACGTGTCGATGCGGCTCATGGGTGAGCGGGTGATGGATGTGCCATGGTTGTATGGCGGCGGGCGGATTTCGGGCAGTCAATAAATTTTCAGGAACGCTTCTTCATGACACGACGTCCATCCAACCCATGCACCACCGCCCTTGTGCTGGCCAGCGCTTTGCTCGCACCCGCAGCTTGGGCACAAAGCACCGATTTGTCGGCTTGCATGGCCGAGCTCCGTCCGGCAGCACGCAGCGGGAAAGTGAGCGACGCGACCTGGGCGCGCCACACGGCAGGGCTGCAGGCTGACTTCAGCGTGATTGAGAAGCTGAACTTCCAGCCCGAATTTCGCACTGCCATTTGGGACTACATGTCGGCCTTGGTGGACGAGGAGCGCGTGGCCGATGGCGCGGCGCGTTTGTCCCAGCACCGCCAAGCGTTGGCGCGTGCCGAAGAGCGCTTTGGCGTGGACCCGGCCACGGTGGTGGCGGTCTGGGGCGTTGAGAGCAATTTTGGCCAGACCTTTGGCAAATACCCGCTGGTTCAGGCCTTGGGCACGCTGTCGTGCCACGGGCGGCGGCAAAATTATTTCAGGGGTGAGTTTTTTGCGGCGCTGCGCATCTTGCAAGCTGGCCACATCGCGCCCGAGCGTTTGGTCGGTTCGTGGGCGGGCGCGTTCGGCCACACCCAGTTCATGCCCAGTACCTTCGAGCGCCTGGCGGTGGACTTTGATGGCGACGGCCGCGCCGACCTGATGGACAGCAGCGTGGACGCGCTGGGCTCGACCGCAAACTTTTTGGCCCGTGCAGGTTGGCAACGCGGCTTGCCCTGGGGTATCGAGGTCAAGTTGCCAGCAGGCATCTCTTTGGCCGGAGAAGGTCGCCGCAGCAAGCGCCCGGTGTCTGAATGGACCGCCCGTGGCGTGCGCCGCATCGATGGCACTGCTTTGCCAGAAAGTTTGGGCAACGTGGGCTTGCTGACGCTGGCCGGTGCCAATGGCCCGGCCTTTTTGGTGACACGCAACTTTGATGCACTCTACAGCTACAACGCCGCCGAAAGTTACGGTTTGGCGATTGCCCACCTGAGCGATCGTCTGCGCGGCGGCGGCCCCTTCGCCACGCCCTGGCCCACCGATGACGCGGGCCTGTCACGTGCGGAGCGGCGCGAGTTGCAAGGCCTGCTGACGGTGCGCGGCCACGATATTGGTTCCATCGACGGCATGTTGGGCGACAAATCGCGCGAGGCGATCCGTGCCGAACAAAAGCGCTTGGGCCATGAGGCCAATGGCCGTGGCGGCCAGAAAATCCTCAAGGCTTTGCGCGGGGGCTGAGGCCCTCGGGGGCTGGGTTCACACCTTCAGCGGCAAAGCCCTCTGCCTTTTGCCGGTCAGAGCAAAAAGCGCATTGCCCACCGCAGGCGCCAGCGGCGGTACCGCCGGTTCGCCCACGCCGGCCGGGTGACGGGTGCTGGGCACGATGTGGGTCTCGACCGTGGGCGCCTGGCTGAGCGTCACCATGGGGTAGCTCGGAAAATTGCTTTGCTGCACCACACCGCCCACGATGTCGATTTGGCCAAAGAGTGCGGCGCTCAGGCCGAAGATGACGCTGCTTTCCATTTGTTGGGCCACAGTGCCGGGGTTGACCACGGTGCCGCAGTCGATGGCGCAGACCACGCGGTGCACGTGTATTTGGCCTTTGATCAAGGACACCTCCGCCACCTGGGCGACGATCGAGCCAAACGACCGGTGCAGTGCGAGGCCCCGTGCGCGGCCTGCAGGTAATGGCAAGCCCCAGCCAGCTTGATCGGCCGCCAGTTGCAGCACAGCAGCGTAGTGCGGTGCGTCTTTCAGCCAATGCAGGCGGAACGCCAGTGGGTCTTGTTTCGTGGCAGCGGCCAGCTCGTCGATGAAGCTTTCCGAAAAGAAGGCGTTGTGCGAATGGCCCACCGAGCGCCAAAACCCTACCGGCACGCCTGAGCTTGTGGCCACATGGCTCATGTGCTGGCTGGCAAAACCATAGGGCAAATCGAACAGGCCTTCCGAGGTGGTTTTGTCGGGCATGTCGACGGGAAGGGAGAGTATGGGAACGGCTCGCTGCGCATAGCGTGGGGTGATGGCGTCGCCCGCCGATTTGATGCGCAGGCTGGAGACTTGGCCTTTGTCATCGAGCGAGGCCTGGAATTTGGCCAAGTGCATGGGGCGGTAAAAGTCATGTGTCATGTCTTCTTCGCGCGACCAGCTCAGTTGCACCGGCTGGCCCTCGCAGGCCATGGCCACTTGCACGGCCTGACCGACAAAGTCGACTTCGAGCCTGCGTCCGAAACCACCACCCAGTTGCGTGACGTGAACGGCAACTTGGGTCTTGTCCACCTTGGCCACTTTGGCGGCCATGTCGCGTACCATTTGCGGCACTTGCGTGGGCACCCAGATTTCTACTTGGCCGTCTTTCACCTGTGCGGTGCAGTTCATCGGCTCCATGGTGGCGTGGGCCAGATAGGGCGCTTGGTACAGCGCATCGATGCGCGTGACGGCGGCTTTTTCGGCTTGGGCGGGCACGCCTTGTTCGTGGAAGGTGAAGCCGCTTTCGGTGTTCAGGGCCTTGAGCAGATCGGCCTGGATGCGTTGGCTGTCCAGAACACCTGCAGCGGGGGCTTGCCATTGAACCTTCAGGGCTTGTGCACCAAGATGTGCGTGCCAGGTGGTCTGGCCCACCACCGCCAAGCCAGCGGTGCCTCCGCCCCAGGCGTCCAGCGGCACGACTTTGGACACGCCCTTCAGGGCCAATGTGTCTTTCGTGTCCATGGACGCTGCCGAGCCGCCCAGCATGGGACACATTTGAACGGTGGCAAACAGCATGCCGGGCAGGCGCACATCGCCACCAAACTGGGCTTGACCTGTGACTTTGGATGGGATGTCGGAGCGCGGCGCGAATTGACCGATGAGCTGCCAGTGCTCGCGCGATTTGATTTGGATACCCGTTGGCGTGCTGCCCGAAGCGGCAGCGACCATTTGTCCGTAATGTGCCGATGGGCCTGAGGCGTGTTGCATCACGCCATGGACCACGGTGATTTCGCTGGCGGGCACTTTCCATGCAGCAGCTGCTGCATGCACCAGACTGGCGCGTGCCATGGCAGCGGCCACGCGCAAGGGGTCCCACAGGTCAGCGATTGAAGACGATCCGCCTGTGGCGTTGATGCCGAGCTCGCGGGCGACCTTGCCCACCACCCATTCGCTCATCTTGATGAGGGTGGGTTTGTGTTCGCCCTCGCTGTCCAGAGGGTGAAAGGGCAGGCTGGCCACTTGCATGGCCACGTTGCCGTAAATACTGTCATCTCCAGCTTGCTCCAGACACACACGGCTCAGTGGCACGTCCATCTCTTCGGCGACCAGCATGGCCAGCGCGGTGTGCACGCCTTGGCCCATTTCGCTGCGGGGCATGGCCAGCACCACCGAGCCATCGGCAGCGATTTTGATCCAACCGTTCAGGGCGAGATCGCCTTCGGTTTTCAGCATCGACTCGGGTGAACCCAGGCGTGAGCGGGCGGGCAAAACGGACCATCCCACAACCATGGCGCCAGTTGCGCCCAAGGCGCTGAGTAACCAGGTGCGGCGTTTCATGCGGCGCCGCCTTTCTTCATGGCTGCCGCAGCGCGGTGAATGGCCGCGCGCACGCGCTGGTAAGTGCCGCAGCGGCACAGGTTGGTCATGGCCGCGTCGATGTCGGCGTCACTGGGTTGTGGCGTTTTGTCCAGCAAGGCAGCAGCCGCCATCAACATGCCGCTTTGGCAGTAACCGCATTGCGGCACTTGCTCTGCGATCCATGCGGCTTGCAGGGGGTGGGGCTTGTCTGCTGAGCCCAAGGATTCGATGGTTTTGATTCTTTGATTCGCCACAGCAGATGTGGGCGTCACGCAAGAGCGCACAGGCTGGCCGTCCACATGCACGGTGCAGGCCCCGCAAGCGGCCATACCGCAGCCGAATTTGGTGCCTGTCAGGTTCAGTTCATCGCGCAACACCCACAGCAAGGGCGTGCTGGGATCGGCATTGGCGGTGCGGCTTTCGCCGTTGATGTTCAGTTGCACGGTGGTCTTTGTGGTGGATGACGAGGCGTGATGTTAGCCGGGCTTTACAGCTGGGTGCGAAGCGTCCAGATTTCCGGGAAGAGCACCGTGTCCAGCATCTTGCGCAGATAGCTCACGCCACCTGTGCCACCCGTGCCGCGTTTGAAGCCGATCACGCGTTCTACCGTGGTCACATGCCGAAAGCGCCACAAGCGGAAGGCATCTTCCAGATCGGTCAGTTCTTCGCCCAGTTGGTACAGATCCCAGTGCTGCTGCGGGTTGCGGTAGACCACCAGCCAGGCGCTTTCCACCGCATCGCTGGCCGCGTAGGGTTGTCGCCAGTCGCGTTGGGTGTGGGTGTGGGGGACATCGAGGCCGCGGCGCTTCAACATCCGCAGGCATTGGTCGTACAGCGAAGGCGCTTCATAGGCGGCCTGCACGGTGGCCGACAGGTCGGGCCGGTGCGCATGGGGCTGCAGCATCGCTGCATTCTTGTTGCCCATTGCAAATTCGATGCAGCGGTATTGCCAGCTCTGAAAGCCGCTTGATTGCGCCAGGTAGGGGCGAATGGCGCTGTACTCGGGTGGCGTCATGGTGGCCAGCACGTCCCAAGCATGGACCAGCTGCTCCATGATGCGACTGACGCGTGCGAGCTTTTTGAAGGCGTCGGGCAATTGGTCTTGTGCGATGCCCGTCATGGCCGCTTGCAGCTCGTGCAGCATCAGCTTCATCCACAACTCGCTGGTCTGGTGCTGCACGATGAACAGCATCTCGTTGTGGTCGGGCGAGAGGGGCTTTTGTGCGTTCAGGATGGCGTCGAGCTGCAGGTAGTCGCCGTAGCTCATGCGGCCATCAAAGTCGAGCTGGGCTTTTTCATCGTGCACGATGCGCTCGCCGGCTGCGTTGCTGGTTGGGGTGTCGGTGTTCAGCGTGTGGAAAGGACATGAACTCATGAGGTGTCTTTCAGGTCACGGCGTTTTTTTGCGCAAACCGGGCGTCTTGCCACTCGCCACTTTGCATCACCTGGTACAGGTGCTCAGCGGCCTGCCACACATCCGCATAACCGACATAGAGCGGCGTGAAGCCAAAGCGCAGGATGTCGGCGTGCTGACCGCCATCGCCTGCCCTGAAGTCGCCAATCACGCCGCGCGCGATCAAGGCCTGCACGATGGCGTAAGCGCCCTCTGCGCGGGTCAGGCTCACTTGCGAGCCGCGCAGGGCTTCTTCGGCCGGGGTGGCGATGCCAAAGCCGTGTCCGTGCAGACGCGTGCGCACCAGTTGCATGAACAGACCCGTGAGCGCCAATGACTTTTGGCGCAGCGCGGCCATGCCGCCCAAGGCCTCGGCGGCCAAAAAGGCGTCCAGGCCGCAGTCGAGTGCCGTGAGGCTCAGGATGGGTTGCGTGCCGCATTGGTAGCGCGTGATGCCTTGGGCGGGTTGGTAGTCGGGCGTGAAGGCAAAGGGCGCAGCATGACCCCACCATCCGGCCAGTGGCTGCCAAAAGCGGTCGGTGTGCTCAGGGCGCACCCAAACAAAAGCCGGTGCGCCGGGGCCGCCATTCAAGTATTTGTAGCCGCAGCCCACGGCAAAGTCGGCCCCTGAGGCGTGAAGATGAACCGGCACCGCGCCCGCGCTGTGCGCCAGGTCCCACACCGTCAGGATGCCTTGCGCGTGGGCCATGGCGGTGACTGCCTGCATGTCGTGCATGGCGCCTGTGCGGTAGTTCACATGGGTGAGCATCAGCACCGCCACATCGGCTTGCAGTGCGGCTGCGAGCTCGTCGGCTTCGACGAGCTGCAGCGTGTAGCCGCGTTCTTGGCACAAGGCTTCGGCGATGTACAAGTCGGTGGGGAAGTTGCTGCGTTCGCTGACGATTTTGGTTTTGTGCGGGTGGTCGGCCGCTGCGATGTGCAGCGCGGCGGCCAGCACTTTGAACAGGTTGATCGAGGTGCTGTCGGCCGCGATCACTTCGCCCGGTTGAGCGCCTATGACGCGGGCAATTTTGTCGCCCACGCGCTGGGGCAGGGTGAACCAGCCCGCGCTGTTCCAGCTTTTGATCAGGTCGGTTCCCCATTCGTGCGTCACGGCATGGGCCACCCGTGCCGGGGCGGTTTTGGGCATGACCCCCAGCGAGTTGCCGTCCAGGTAAATCACGCCGGGTGGCAAGTCGAACAGGTGGCGCAGTGGGCGCAGTGGGTCTTGCGCATCCATCAGTTCGCAGTCTTGCAGGGTGGGGGTGATGTTCATCATGGGGATGTCTTTCAAGTGGTGCTCAAAGTTCGCGCAAGACTGCCCGCACGGGGCTGGCGTCGGCGCTCATGAGCTTGAGGGGCAGGGCGATCAGCTCGTAATCGCCCTCGGGCACGTCATCGAGCAGCAGGTTTTCCAGCACGCGCAGGCCGCGCTGGCGAATGACTTGGTGGCTGGGCAAGGCTTTGCTGTCGGCCGGGTCGATGCTGGCGCTGTCGGTGCCGATCAGCAGCACACCCAGGTCGGCCAGGCGCTGCACGCAGGTGGCGTCAAATCCGGTGAGCTGGGTGTCGAACTGCGCGAGTGGAAATTGGCGGTAAGTGCGCACCAGCACGCGTGGTGGCAGATCGGACAGGGCGTGCTGCAAGTGCGCAAGGGTGATGAGCGGGCTGGCGTTGAGCGCATGGATGACGCGGCAGTGGCCTAAGAATGGGGTCAGGTCGAGTGCGCCCACGGCCAAGCCCTGCGGGTCGTAATGCAGCGGCGCATCGGCATGCGCGCCCACATGCGGGGAGAGGGTGATGGAACTCACATTGACGGGACAGTTCTCCGTCAGCGTGGCGGCCCATTTCTGGGTGTAAGGCGTGTCGCCCGGAAACACGGGGCTTTGTGTGTCAACAGGCGGGGAAATATCCCAAAGTCTTTTCATGGTGTGCGAAGGTAGCACCCTACAAAAAACCGTGGTGTCGGTTATTTCCAACACCCGGAAAAAAGACTTCAGGGGTTCAGTGCAGGCAGGCCGTGGCGGCGGCGGGCTTGTTCGCAGGCGGGGCTGCCTTCTTCAAACTCCCGACAGGGCGAGGGCCGCCATTCGTAAATGCCGCAAATTGCTTTTTCGCCTGTCTTGCCATAGAGCGCGGCGCAGCGCGGCGGGCTGTGGTCGGTGCCGCGCATGCGGCAGGTGTGCTCGGTGAGGGGTGAAGCCAAGCCTGCCGGCACAGCGCCGCCACCTTCTTCGTATTCGCAGATGGAAAAATCCACGCGGAAGCTCACGCAGCAAGCGCCGCAACTGGTGCAGGAAGACATGGTGTGAAGATCGCGCTGGTTCCCGGATCCAGTCCGGTGTGAGAGGTCGAGGGTGACCGATCAGCCTTCGACGCGGCCGAGCAACAAAAACTCCATGAGTGCTTTTTGCACATGCATGCGATTTTCGGCTTCGTCCCAGACGACCGATTGCGGGCCGTCGATGACTTCGGCGCTGACTTCTTCACCCCGGTGCGCGGGCAAGCAGTGCATGAACAGGGCATCGGGCTTGGCCACTTGCATCATGGCTTCGTCCACGCACCAGTCGGCGAAGGCTTTCTTGCGGGCTTCGTTTTCGGCCTCAAACCCCATGCTGGTCCACACGTCGGTGGTGACCAGGTCAGCGCCTCGGCAGGCGTCTTCGGGGTCTTTGAAAATCTTGTAGCTGTCGGTGCTGCGCAAACCGGCCACGGCTTGGTCCACCTCGTAGCCGCTGGGGGTGCTCAGGTGCACCGTGAAGCCTAGCAACTCGGCCGCCTGCAGCCAGGTGTTGGCCATGTTGTTGCCGTCGCCCACCCAAGCGACCACTTTGCCGGTCATCGATCCACGGTGCTCGATGAAGGTGAAGATGTCGGCCAGGATCTGGCAGGGGTGGAACTCGTTCGTGAGGCCGTTGATGACCGGCACACGCGAGTGCGAGGCAAAGCGCTCGATTTTGTCATGGCCATAGGTGCGGATCATGACCAGATCGGTCATGCGGCTGATGACTCGGGCGCTGTCTTCGATGGGCTCGGAGCGGCCCAGCTGACTGTCGCCCGTGGTCAGGTGCACCACCGAGCCGCCCAGCTGGTACATGCCCGCTTCAAAGCTCACGCGGGTGCGGGTGCTGGCTTTTTCAAAGATCATCGCCAGCGTGCGGTCGGCCAGCGGGTGGTATTTTTCGTAGGCCTTGAACTTGCGCTTGATCTCGGCGGCGCGGGCAAACACATGCGCATACTCGGTGGCCGTCAGGTCGGTGAACTGCAGGTAGTGCCGCACGGGCACAGGTGGGGTCTGGCTCATGCGGGCTCCGCCAAAAAGGTTTTGATCAGGGGCGCCAAAATGGCGACCACTTCGTCGGCTTCGGCTTCGGTCATGATGAGCGGCGGCACCAGGCGGATCACGCTGTCGGCCGTCACGCTCAGCAGCAGACCGGCTTCGGCAGCCCGTGTCCAAATGGCGCCGCAAGGGCGGTCCAGTTCAATGCCCAGCATCAGACCCTGGCCGCGCACTTCTTTCACGCCTTGCACACCCGCCAGAGCCTTATCCAGCGCACCGCGCAAATGCGTACCGACTTTGGCCGCGTTGGCCATCAGGCCGTCTTTTTCCATGATGCGGATGGTCTCAACCCCCGCACGCATGGCCAGCGGGTTGCCGCCAAAAGTGGTGCCGTGGTTGCCGGGCTGGAAGATGTGGGCGGCCTTGGGGCCTGCCACCACTGCGCCAATCGGCACACCCGAGCCCAGACCCTTGGCCAGCGGCATAACGTCGGGCACGATGCCCGCCCATTGGTGGGCAAACCACTTGCCCGTACGGCCCATGCCGCACTGCACCTCGTCGATCATCAACAGCCAGTCTTTTTGGTCGCACAGGGCGCGCACTTGCTGCAGGTATTCGATGCGCATCGGGTTGATGCCGCCTTCGCCCTGGATGGTTTCCATGAACACCGCCACCACATTGGGGTTGCCTTCGGTGGCTTTTTTCAGGGCATCTATGTCGTTGACCGGCACGCGCACAAAGCCTTCGAGCATGGGGCCGAAGCCTTTTTTCAGCTTTTCGTTGGCCGTGGCGCTCAAGGTGGCGATGCTGCGGCCGTGAAAAGCTTTTTCGTAAACCACGATCTCGGGCTTATCGATGCCCTTGTCGTGGCCGTATTTGCGCGCCAGCTTGATGGCTGCCTCATTGGCCTCCAGGCCCGTGCAGCAGAAAAACACATTCGTCATGCCCGACAACTCCACCAGCTTGGCCGCCAGCACTTCGGCGTTGGGCACATGGAAGTAGTTGCAGCTGTGGATCATCTTGCTGACTTGGTCCTGCAGTGCGGGCACCAAATCGGGATGGTTGTGGCCCAAAGTGTTCACGGCGATGCCTGCGAGCGCATCCAGGTAGGGCTTGCCATTGACGTCCCAGACTCGGCAACCCTGACCATGGCTGAGTGCGATCGGCAGTCGGCCATAGGTGTTCATGGTGTGCGGTGAGGCGGCTTCAATGTGAGCGGACATGCGTGAACTCCTGAAATAAAAAGCGGCCCAATGGTGAGGGGCCGTTGAAGGAATATTTTAGAGGCTTTGTCTGACCCTCAGAAGCCATCATTCGCAAACGCCAGCGGTCACAAGCCACAAGTCTTATATAAGATACAATACTGGTCTAACGAAAGCAGTGGTGATCCCGGTGCTTTTGGTGTTCACTTCACCCCCTCTATCCGATGGTCTCCAACACTGCCAAAGAAGTCTTTATCCAAGGCATCACCGAGGATGGAAAGACATTCAGGCCCAGCGACTGGGCTGAACGTTTGGCGGGCGTGATGAGCCAGTTCCGACCCGGCGGCGCTGTGCCGGGCAGCCACTTGAGTTATTCACCTTGGTGCGTCCCCACCACCATGGGCCATGTGAAATGCGTGGTGGTGCACCATGACCTGCGCGATCACGATGTGATGGCCTGGGATTTTGTGATGAATTTCGCCAGAGACAATGGCCTGCAAGTGGCAGAAGCTTGCTTGCTGCCTGAGCCGCCCCCCAAAAAGTAAGACTCAAGAACTGACCGCCCAAGGGCGGTTTTTTATTGCCAGCGCGATTTGATTCGATAGGTTGCGGTGAACCACGCTGAGTTGGGGCCATCGCCGGGTGACGACTTCTACGAGCGAAGCGAGTCATGAGGAGCCTGGCGATGGCCCGAACTCAGCCTCCGCCAATCTGCCCACAGGACATGAAAAAACCGCCAAGGTTTGCACCTGGGCGGTTCAGTTTTCGCGGACAGCGCACCCGTTTCAAACGGCAGCGAGGACCAAGCCTCGCCGGGCTGTTGATCTGGTGGAGCGGATCAGGCTGCGGCGAGAGCCAAAGTCTTGACTTTGGCGCTCAGGCGGCTCTTGTCACGAGCAGCCTTGTTCTTGTGGAAGATGCCCTTGTCGGCAATGGTGTCCACCACGGTTTGCATCTTGGCAAACAACTCGGTGGCTTTGGTTTTGTCGCCTGCTGCAACGGCTTTTTCGACGTTTTTCACAGCAGTGCGGTATTTGGAGCGCAGCGAAGAGTTCGCAGCGTTGATTTTGATGTCTTGGCGGACGCGTTTACGGCCAGAAGCAAGACGGGGATTTTTCTTTTTGGGTTTAGCGGATGCCATATAGAGGTTCTTTCAGTGTCTGAGGATGATGTCCAGCGAACCCAACATTCTAGCAGAGCCGCTGCAGGTATTTGAGGGACCCCGTCGGGCGGGCGCCCTGTCTAAACAATGCGCCCAATTGGGGCATTCAGCGGACCGCTACACTCGCCCACTGTGAGCCTTCTTCGATCTGCCTCTGTCGTGTCGATTTTTACCCTGGTCTCCCGGGTGACGGGTTTGGCGCGCGAGCTGCTGATCGCTTCCATGTTCGGGGCCAGCGCCTTGACCGACGCCTTCAATGTGGCCTTTCGCATTCCCAATTTGTTTCGGCGGCTGTTTGCCGAAGGCGCGTTCAGCCAGGCTTTTGTGCCGGTGCTGGCGGCCAGTCGGGCCCAGCATGGGGACGAGGCCACGCGCGAGGTGATTGACAGCGTGGCCACGGCCCTGGCCTGGACGGTGTTGGCTTTGTCGGTCTTGGGTGTGCTGGCCTCGCCCTGGTTGGTCTGGGCGCTGGCCAGTGGCTTGCAGCAAGATGCCCGGGGTTACGGCGCAGCGGTCCAGATGACACGCTGGATGTTCCCCTACATCGCTTTCATGTCCCTGGTGGCCTTGTCGGCCGGTATCTTGAACACTTGGAAGCGTTTTGCTGTGCCAGCGGCCACGCCCGTGCTGCTGAATGTCAGCGTGATCGCCGCGGCCTGGCTCTTGTCGCCCTGGCTGGCCAAGCAAGGTGTTGAGGCCATTTATGCCTTGCCCGTGGGTGTGATGCTGGGCGGCTTTTTGCAGTTGGCGCTCCAAATTCCGGCCTTGGCCAGCTTGGGTTTGCTGCCCCGCCTTGGCTTGCGGCCCCGCGCCATCCAAAAGGCCTGGACCAACCCAGCCACCTTGAACATCCTGCGCCTGATGGGCCCGGCTTTGCTGGGGGTTGGTGTGGCACAAATTTCCTTGCTCATCAACACGCAGATCGCCTCGCACCTGGCTCCGGGCAGTGTGAGTTGGCTGACCTATGCAGACCGTTTGATGGAGTTCCCGACGGCCATTTTGGGCGTGGCGCTCGGGGCAGTCCTGATGCCGCAGCTGGCGGCCGCCAAAGCCACGGGCGACAGCGAGCGTTATGCGGCCATGCTCGATTGGGGTTTGCGTCTGGTGCTGATGCTGGCCTTGCCGTGTGCGGCGGCTTTGTTGGTTTTTTCGCAGCCCCTGGTGTCGGTGCTCTACCACTACGGTGCATTCACCGAACGCGATGTGCAACAAACCACGTTGGCCTTGACGGGCTATGGTGTGGGCTTGCTGGGCTTGGTGGCCATCAAGGTGCTGGCGCCGGGTTATTACGCCAGCCAGGATATCCGCACGCCTGTGCGGATTGCCGTGGTGGTGCTGGTGCTCACCCAAATCCTCAATGTGCTGCTGGTGCCGTATTTGGCCCATGCCGGCTTGGCGCTGTCCATTGGTTTGGGTGCATTGGTCAATGCCTTGTGGCTGCTGGTCGGCCTTATGCGCCGGGGCAGTTACAAGCCCCAACCTGGCTGGTGGCGCTTTGGCTTGCAGGTGCTGCTGGCCACGGGCTTGTTGACGGGTTTGCTGTGGTTCGCTGCGGTCCAATTGCCGTGGGTGGCCATGCGCCAAGAGGCTTGGCTGCGCATCGGCTGGATGGGCCTTGTTTTGCTGGGCTCGGGTGTGCTGTATTTCGGGGTGTTGTGGGCCACGGGTCTGCGGCTCAGAACCTTTCTCAAACGCTGACGAGTCGCCCTATCAGTCATGCTGTTGAATTTGTCATCACCCACCCCGCTCAGTTACTTTGCCAGTCTCGTGCAAAGTGATGAACATTTCCCGTTGCTGGAGGCTGCAGCCAGCTTGGCACAGGACGAAGAGCCCAGTTTGGACGTGCAGCATGTGCTGGACGATGTGGCGCGTTTGCTGCGCCGGGTTCATGCGCGTTTGCCTGAAGACGCCGATGACCTGACCCGGCTGGCCATCTTGACCCAAGTTTTCTACCAAGATTTGGGGTTTGGGGCCAATGCCAATGATTTCTACGCACCCGAAAACAGCTACCTCCATGAGGTTCTGCGCACACGCCGGGGCATCCCGATTTCTTTGGCGGTGCTGTGGCTGGAATTGGCGCAGGCCTTGGGACTGAACGCGCAGGGTATTTCCTTCCCTGGCCACTTTTTGGTGAAAGTCACGCTGAAGGATGGCTTGGTGGTCCTGGACCCGCTCACGGGCGAATCTTTGGGGCTGGACACTTTGTCTGAAAGATTGAGCCCATTCCGAGACCCCGTTGACCAGACCGCATCAGCCGACTTGGACGAGGGCGAAACCCCCTTGGGTTTGTATTTGCAAGCTTGTCCGCCCCGAGATGTATTGGCCCGTATGCTGCGCAATTTGAAAGAAATTTTCCGATCGCAAGAGGACTGGCCGCGCATGCTGCAAGTGCTTGACCGGCTGGTGATTTTGTTGCCAGAGGTCTGGACCGAAAGGCGCGACCGGGGTCTGGTGCATGCCGAACTGGGGCATGTGCATGAGGCGCTGCAAGATTTACAGGTGTATTTGGACGCCGAACCTTTGGCACCCGATATCTCAGCGCTGAAAAATCGGGTGTCTGAACTGTCTGCGCTTTGAAGGCTTGAGCAGGCTTGGAGCCAAGGTCAGTGGGTGGGCCCGAGGCGATGGGGCCCAGTACGCAAGGGCACAAAAGCCTTTTAGGCGACCACGACCTGAGCCCCTTCGCCTTGGACAGCAATGCGGCCGATCGTGTAAACCTGCTCTCCGGAAGCGCGCAAGGTTGCCGCGCAGCGCTCGGCTTCGGCCGCGTCCACCACCACCACCATGCCGATGCCGTTGTTGAAAGTGCGGTTCATCTCGATGTCGTCGATGCCAGCGGTGGCTTGCAGCCAGGCAAACAGCTCGGTCTGGGGCCAACTGCCTTTTTGCAGGTGGGCAGCCAGGCCATCGGGCAGTACGCGGGGGATGTTTTCCAGCAAGCCGCCACCGGTGATGTGGGCCAGGGCCTTGATGCCAGAGGAATGTTCTGTGTTCGGGTGCTGGGCCAGTGCGGCCAGCACATTCAGCACGTAAAGGCGGGTGGGCGCCATCAGGGCTTGCTTGAAGGGCTGGCCGTCCAGGGTTGCAGGGGCATTGCTGCCCGCGCGCTCGATGCACTTGCGCACCAGACTGAAACCGTTGGAATGCACGCCGCTCGACGCCAAGCCCAGCACCACGTCTCCGGCTTTCACGTTCTGACCCGTGAGGATTTTGGATTTTTCGACCGCACCGACCGCAAAGCCAGCCAAGTCGTATTCGCCTGCAGGGTACATGCCAGGCATCTCTGCCGTTTCGCCACCAATCAGGGCGCAACCCGACATTTCGCAGCCCTTGGCAATGCCGCCGATCACGGCGGCTGCCGTGTCCACATCGAGCTTGCCGCAGGCAAAGTAATCGAGGAAGAAAAGGGGCTCGGCCCCTTGCACCAACACGTCGTTCACGCTCATGGCCACCAAGTCAATGCCCACGGTGTCGTGCATGTTCCATTCAAAGGCCAATTTGAGTTTGGTGCCCACGCCGTCTGTGCCGCTCACCAGCACCGGCTCTTTGTAGCGCTTGGGCACTTCAAACAAGGCACCAAAACCGCCGATGCCGGCCAGCACGCCCTCGCGCATGGTTTTTTTGGCCAGGGGTTTGATGCGCTCGACCAGCGCGTCGCCCGCAACGATGTCGACGCCAGCGTCTTTGTAGGAAAGAGGGGTTTGAGTCATGGTTTGGGCCCGAATAGGGCTTGTGAATGGGGAGAGGGCCAATAAACGGGCTGGCAGACTAAAATCAGGGCTTATTTTAAGGGTTAGCCCTGAGCGCACGGGCCAGACCCCGGCAACACAAGAGACCGCATGCAAGCCCCTCTTCCATTTTTCATGACCCGACTGGCCGCCTGGCTGGGCCTGGCCTTGGTCGCCGTGCTGGTTTTCTGGCTGTTGGCACCGGTGCTGGCCCCGTTCGTCATTGCGGCGGTCATGGCCTATGTCCTGCACCCCTTGGTGCTCAAGCTGGAGGGCGTGGCCAGTGGGCGTTTGCCGCGTGCGCTGGCCGTGGTGCTGGTGGAGGCGCTGGCCTTGCTGGCCCTTTTGGGTTTGTTTTTGTTGCTGGTGCCAATTTTGGTGCGCGAATGGCCTCTGTTGCAGCAACAACTGCCCTTGCTGCTGGACCGCCTGGGCGATGCCATCAACCCCTTGTTGGCCCAGTTGGGGCTGAATGTCTCGCTGGATCTGGCCGACCTGAAAAAGCAGCTGGTGACTTATCTGAGCGCCAACCGTGAAGACTGGTGGGCGCCACTCATGTCCTCGCTCAAATTGGGCGGAAGCGTGGCTTTGGCCTTGGCGGGTTATTCGGTGCTCGTGCCCGTGGCCTTGTTTTACATGCTGTACGACTGGACGCGGCTGGTCAACAGCGTGCTCGAGTTGGTGCCACCGGCCTGGCGCGAGCGATTTGACAGTTTCATGCACGACTGCGACGAGGTGTTGGGCGAGTACCTGCGCGGGCAAATGTTGGTGATGCTGGCTTTGGCCGTGTTTTATTCGCTGGGGCTGACTTTGTTCGGTCTGGACCTGGCCCTGCCCATCGGTGTGTTCACCGGGCTGGCCGTGTTTGTGCCCTACCTGGGCTTTGGCCTCGGTCTGGTGCTGGCACTGTTGGCCGGTTTGCTGCAGTTGGCGCCGTCGCAGGCCTTGCTGATGGTGGCCGTGGTTTATGGCTTAGGGCAGTTGATTGAAAGCTTTGTGCTCACGCCCCGTCTGGTGGGCGAGCGCATCGGCTTGCACCCATTGGCCGTTATTTTGGCCTTGATGGTCTTTGGCCAGCTGCTGGGTTTTGTGGGCGTGCTGATCGCCTTGCCCGCCAGTGCGGTCTTGCTGGTGGGCTTGCGCCGTTTGCGTGCGCAATACCTGCAAAGTGATCTGTACCGGAAAAGCGGCTCGGGTGCCCTTGAACAAGGACCCGATCAGGCATGAAGCAACTGGCTTTGGACATTGGCTTGGCCACGATCCCCACGTTGGACAATTTTTTTGCGGGCCCCAACGCAGCCGCACTGATTCATCTGCGTTTGTGGACCGCTTCGTCCAGCCGCTCCCCCGTGCCCAGCTATTTGTGGGGCGAGAGCGGTTCGGGCAAAACCCATCTGTTGCAAGCCGTGCACCATGCGCTGCAAGAGCAGGGCGCACAGGTGGGCTGGCTGGACGCCCACCGCATGGACCCGCCTGAGTTCAACGACGATTGGGCCGCCGTGCTGATGGACGATGTGCACCTGTACAACGCCGAGCAGCAGCACACCGCCTTCAACTGGTTTGTCAACGCCCTCACGCCTCGCAGCGGTCTGCCGCGCTGGGTCTTGGCCGCAGGGGCCTTGCCTCCAGCCGACCTGAAACTGCGCGACGACTTGCGCAGCCGCTTGGGGTGGGGCCACATCGACGCGTTGCAGGTGCTCGGCGAGTCCGAGCGTCGGGCAGTGCTGCGCCAAGAGGCCGATGCCCGGGGCCTGTTTTTGAGCGACGAGGTCATGTCGTACATGCTCAAGCGCTTTTCGCGTGATTTGGGCAGCCTGATGCAGCTGCTCGACCACCTGGACCACTACGCCTTGCAAACGCAGCGTGCCCTGACCATTCCCCTGGTGCGCGCGATGCTGGAGAACGAATGAAACTCGCCCTGTTCGACTTGGACCACACCTTGCTGCCGCTGGACTCTGATCACACTTGGGGCGTGTTCACGACCGAAATGGGTTGGACCGACCCGGCAGTTTTCAGCCAGCGCAACGATGAGTTTTATACCCATTACCAAGCGGGCACGCTGGACATTCATGACTACGTGCGCTTTGCCACCCGCGCCGCCCGCGAACGCGGCGCGGCCCAGGCCGCCCAGGCGCACGCCCGGTACATGGATGAAGTGATACGCCCGCGCATCACGCCCGAGGCGCTGGCGCTGGTACGATCGCACCAGCACGCGGGTGACACGGTCATGATCGTGACCGCCACCAACGAGTTTGTGACCCGCCCGATTGCCCTGGCCTTCGGGGTGAGCGAGTTGATTGCTGTCGATCTTGAACGCGATGCCACTGGCTGGATCACCGGCGAGATCCGGGGCACCCCGTCGTTTCGAGAAGGTAAAGTCACCCGGGTCGCGCAGTGGTTGGGCCAAAAAGGCCTGGACTGGAGTGATGTGGAGATGACCTTCTACTCGGACTCCATGAACGACCTGCCCCTTCTGGAAAAAGCCCACCATCCGGTGGCAACGAACCCTGACGCTCGGTTGCGTCAATTGGCCACAGAGCGTGGCTGGCGCATCCTCGACCTCTTTCAAGAATGATCAAACAATTCATCGACAAGCTGATGGGCAAAGCGCCCCAAAGTACCAAACCCCATTTTGGCCGCCGCACCGAGGTGCCCGCGTCTGTCCACGGCATCGACCCAGGCTTGGTCGACGAGCGCGCCATCAACGTGACCCGCACCTTGCAGCAAGCTGGGTTTGAGGCCTACATCGTGGGCGGCGCCGTGCGCGACCTGCTGCTGGGCCTGCGTCCCAAAGATTTTGATGTGGCCACCGATGCCACGCCCGAGCAGGTCAAGGGCCTGTTTCGCCGCGCTTTCATCATCGGTCGGCGCTTTCGCATCGTGCACGTCGTCTATGGCCGCGGCCGCGACAACGAGGTGATCGAGGTCTCCACCTTCCGCGCGCACTTGGACAACGTGGCCGCAGAGCAGGTCAAGGGCAATGAGCGCACCAGCAAACGCCAGCTCGAGGGCATGCAGCATGCGGTCGATTCATCGGGCCGTGTGCTGCGCGACAACGTCTGGGGCCCGCAAGACGAAGACGCCACGCGCCGCGACTTCACAGTCAATGCCATGTACTACGACCCCGAGTCGCAAACCGTGGTGGATTACCACGGCGGCATCCAGGATTCCAAAAAGCGCATCCTGCGCATGATCGGTGACCCGGTGGCACGCTACCGCGAAGACCCGGTGCGCATCATCCGCGCGGTGCGTTTTGCGGCCAAGCTCAACCCCTTGGGTTTCAAGCTCGAAGCCAAGACCGCCAAGCCCCTGACGCAGTCGGCCACTTTGCTGGCCGATGTGCCGCAAAGCCGATTGTTTGACGAGATGCTCAAGCTGCTGCAGACCGGTCATGCCTTGGCGTCGATCGAACAGCTCAAAAAGTTGGGACTGGCCACCGGGATTTATCCCTTGCTGGACGTCGTCGTGGAACGAGCCGACAGTGCTTTTGTACAAGTCGCTTTGGCCGATACCGACCGCCGTGTGGGTGAGGGCAAGCCCGTTGCCCCCAGTTTCTTGTTGGCCTGTGTGTTGTGGGCCGATGTGCGTGAAGGTTGGGCCAAACGCCTGGCGCGCAAAGAGCACCCGCACCCCGCTTTGCAGGATGCGATTGACGAAGTCTTCGATGCGCGCATCGGCGATGTGTCCGGGCGCGGCAAGCTGGCCGCTGACATGCGCGAGATCTGGATGATGCAGCCGCGCTTTGAAAAGCGGGTGGGCAGCACACCGTTTGGTCTGGTGGAGCAGCCACGCTTTCGCGCAGGTTTTGACTTTTTGCGTTTGCGTGCGGACATCGAAGAAGTGGACATTCGCTTGGCCGACTGGTGGCAAGAGTTCAGCATGGCCAGCGATTCAGAGCGTGAAGACTTGGTGCATGCGGCCAAGGCCGAGCAGCAAGCCTCCCAAACGGCCAAGCCCCGCGTGCGCCGGGCACCTCGGCCCGAAGGCGCATCCGCCTCGCCAGCCGAGAGCCGCCCTGCAGCGGAGGCTGACAGTGCCGACGAGGGTGCGGCCAAAAAACGACGCCGTCGTCGCCGCAAGCCCGGAGCTTCTGGCGATCAGGCGGGCGACGGCGGCAGTGCCGCTTGAATCTGTGATCTGAACGGCCAGGGGCGATCTTGCGAGACCCAGTCACCGCCTATGTGGCCTTGGGCGCGAATTTGGGTGATGCCCGCAGCGCTGTGCTGCAGGCTTTTGAGACACTGGCCTCTTGGCCCGAGATGCAAGTCACAGGCCGCTCAGCGCTTTACCGCACAGCGCCCCATGAAGCCCATGGGCCCGACTTCATCAACGCGGTGGCCCGCATCGACACGCGGTTGAACGCCCCCGATTTGCTGGACACTTTGCTCGCCATCGAGCGCCAGGCGGGCCGCATGCGACCCTACGTGAATGCACCGCGCAGCTTGGACCTGGACTTGCTTTTTTATGGCCATGCCAGCATGCACAGCCCCCGCTTGACTTTGCCCCACCCGCGCTGGCGCGATCGGGCTTTTGTGCTGGTCCCCTTGGCCGATGTGTGGCCGCAGCGTGTGGCCCCTGAAGACCTTGCCCGCGTGGTGGGCCAGGCCATTGAACGTGATGGCGCGGTGTGACCATGACATTTTTCAACAGCTTGCCCGTGCCATTGCAGACCATCTTGCTTTTGCTGGCCAGCAACGTGTTCATGACCTTGGCCTGGTATGGGCACCTGCGCAACATGGCCACAGCCCCTTGGTATGCCGCGGCTTTTGTGAGTTGGGGCATAGCCTTGTTGGAATACTTGTTCCAAGTGCCTGCCAACCGCATCGGTTACACCCAGTTCAGCGTGGCGCAGCTCAAGATCATGCAAGAAGTCATTACTTTGAGTGTGTTTGTGCCTTTTGCGCTTTTTTATCTGAAAGAGCCGTTCAAGCTTGACTACCTGTGGGCGGCTTTGTGCATGGTGGGCGCGGTTTATTTCATTTTCAGAAGCCCCTGATTCGCTCGGTCGAAATTCCTGTATTTCGTACGGTTAAACTCGCCGCTGTCACGCTATTGTCACATTTGACTTTGTCCCGTTATCAGGAGCTTTTCTATGCTGTTTGGCAAATTGCTGCCCAAAGAAGGCAACTTCTTCGAACTCTTCAACCAACACGCAGACCGCATTGTCGAGGCGGCGCGCGCTTTCTCCAACTTGGTGGCCAATTACAACGATGTTCACCTGCGGGAAAAGTACAACCGTGATGTGGACAACGCCGAGCACGCTGCTGACCGCGTGACCCAGGAGGTGAACCGCCTGATCCACACCACTTTTATCACCCCGATCGACCGTGAGCAAATTCACGCCCTCATCAACCTGATGGACGACGTGGCCGATCTGATTCAGGACTCGGCCGAAACCATGGCGTTGTATGACGTAAGGCACATGACCGAAGAAATTACCCGGCTGACCGATTTATCGGTCAAGTGCTGTGAGCGCGTCCAAGATGCGGTCAAGTTGTTGGTCAAAATTGGTGAACCCTCTGTGGCCGAGGCTGCCTTGAAGACCTGTGAAGAGATCGACCGCTTGGAGTCCGACGCGGACCGTGTGATGCGCAGCGCCATGAGCAAGTTGTTCCGAGATGAACCTGATGTGCGCGAGATCATCAAGCTCAAGGCCATTTACGAATTGTTGGAAACCATCACCGACAAGTGCGAAGACGTGGCCAACCAGATCGAGGGCATCGTCCTCGAAAACTCCTGATCCGAAACGGGAATCCTGAACATGGAAACCGTACAAGCCGCCTTGTGGGTGGTGATCTTGCTGGTCGCCCTGGCGCTCATTTTTGACTTCATGAACGGCTTTCACGACGCCGCCAATTCGATCGCGACTGTGGTGTCGACGGGCGTGCTCAAGCCGGGGCAAGCCGTGGTGTTTGCCGCCTTCTTCAACTTCATCGCCATTTTTGTCTTCCACCTGAGCGTGGCCGCCACGGTGGGCAAAGGCATTGTCCAGCCCGGCGTGGTCGACACCCATGTGGTGTTTGGTGCGCTGATGGGGGCCATTACCTGGAACATCATCACTTGGTATTACGGCATTCCCAGCAGTTCCTCACATGCCTTGATCGGGGGAATTGTGGGGGCTGTCATCGCCAAGGCCGGTGCCACAGCACTGATTTCGACGGGTATCCTGAAAACCGTGGCATTTATTTTTGTCTCACCCTTGCTTGGCTTTCTGCTGGGTTCCTTGATGATGGTGGCGGTGGCGCATCTTTTCAGACGATCCAGGCCCTCGAAAGTGGATAAATGGTTCCGGCGCTTGCAATTGGTCTCGGCTGGGGCTTATAGCTTGGGGCATGGCGGTAACGATGCGCAGAAAACAATCGGCATCATTTGGTTGCTTTTGATCGCCACAGGCTACGCCACTTCGGCCGATGCCGCCCCACCAGGATGGGTCATCGTCAGCTGTTACCTCGCGATTGGTTTGGGCACCATGTTTGGCGGCTGGCGCATCGTCAAAACCATGGGCCAAAAAATCACCAAACTCAAACCTGTGGGCGGCTTTTGCGCCGAAACGGGCGGTGCCATGACCTTGTTTTTGGCCACTTCACTGGGTATTCCGGTCTCGACCACGCACACCATCACAGGCGCTATTGTGGGCGTAGGCTCGACCCAGCGGGCCAGTGCCGTGCGCTGGGGCGTGGCGGGCAACATTGTTTGGGCTTGGGTGCTGACCATTCCTGCCAGCGCCTTTGTGGCGGCCATCTCCTACTGGCTCAGTTTTCAAATTTTCGACTGATGGTGCGGCCCCCGGTGCCATCCGGTGATCCCCCTTCACCCAAGGCATACCCCCTGAGTGCAACACTCAGGGAGTATTTTCATTGGCTGATCAGCCGAGCCGCTTCAATTTGGTACTCAAAGTAGCGCTGAAAGCTGAAGACCAGACTGGACATCAGGACGGTGGTGCCCAGCAGCAAGGCCACGGCAATGCCAATGATCGTGCCCCATTGCGTGCGACCCGACGGTGTGAGTGCATCGGCTTGGGGGTTGAATTTGGTGTTCCATTTTTCGATGGGTGTTAGGCCATAAATGATGGCGTTCAGAGCGCAACCTGCGATGGTGAAGCCCAGCAAAGGGATGAGCATCCAGCTGATCGTGTCGTCTTGGCCAAATTGCTGTACACGCTCCAAGCCATAAAAACCGAGCGCTGTGGGGATGGGCAGCAACCAAGCCAGCGTGTCCGTCAATCCGTACAAGTAGAAACGGTGCAGACCCAATGGACCTGTCCAGAAAGCCAGCCAAGTCGCGAGTGTTTTGTTTTTCATGGGGCGATTATTGCGGAGGGCTGCTGTCACCTGCACCCAAAGGCTTTTCCATCATCACGACATCGATCCAGCGGTCGAATTTCCAGCCGCAGGACTTGAGGACACCGACGTGGCTGAAGCCCACGGCGGTGTGGACTCCAATGGAGCCCGCATTGGCCGAGTCACCGATCACGGCCAGAAATTTGCGCACGCCTGCGCGTTCGGCCTGCGCGCACAATTCGGCCAGCAGGGCGCGGCCCATGCCTTTGCGGTGGGCGTCTGACGCCAAGTAAATCGAATCTTCGGCTGAAAAGCGGTAAGCCGGACGGGGCTTGAACCAGTTGCAATAGGCAAAGCCGATGACGCGGCCTTGGTCTTCGACCACGAGATAAGGCAAGCCCTTGGACAGCACATCGGCGCGGCGGCTGGCCATCTCGGATTCGGTGGGTGGATCGATCTCGAAGGTGCCGGTGCCCGTCAGCACATGGTGGCGGTAAATGGCCGTGATGGAGGCGACGTCTTCATCGCGGCTGGGTCGGATCAGAGGCAAGGCAAGGCTCCCGATGTATAATGGTCGGCTTTTCAGTGTGTCACTGGCCGGGTGGCCAGTTGCGTGTCTCAAACGCTGAAGGATACCGGGCATCTGGGCAATTGTTCCCAAGAAGCCCAACCACCCAAGGATAAATCATGGTTGTTATTCGTCTGAACCGCGGCGGCTCTAAAGCACGTCCTTTCTTCAACATCGTCGTCGCCGACAAGCGCGTGCGTCGCGATGGACGCTTCCTCGAGCGCATCGGCTTCTACAACCCCACAGCCAAAGGCGGCGAAGAAGGTCTGCGCATCGCGCAAGACCGTTTGACTTACTGGAAGGGCGTTGGCGCCCAGGCTTCCCCCACTGTGGAGCGCCTGATCCGTCAAGCCGGCAAAGCCGCCGCCTGATTGGTTCGCACGGGTCATGCGTCCGCCTTTGGAAACAGCCGCACTGCCGGCTGACGCCATCGAAATCGGGCGCATCACCGATGCCTGGGGCATCAAAGGCTGGTTCAAGGTCTTGCCCCACAGCGCCTCGCCCGAGGCGCTTTTTTCTGCCAAAAGCTGGTTTTTGTTGCCGCCCGATCGGCCCATGAAACCCCAGCGTGGCCAAGAGGCCTCAGCCTTTGCGCAACAGACCTGGCATGAGCCTTTGCTGCTCAACATCCTCGAAGTCAAAGACCATTCCGACACCGTGGTGGCGCGTGCCCAAGGCATTGACGACCGCAATGCGTCCGAATCCTTGCGCGGGGGCCGAATTTTTGTGCCGCGCTCGAGCTTCCCGGCCGCCGCCGATGGCGAGTACTACTGGGTTGATTTGATGGGCCTGCAGGTGTTCAACCGCGAAGGTGTGGATCTGGGTCAGGTGCGCGACCTCATGTCCACCGGCCCGCAAACCGTTCTGGTCATTGAAACCGCTGCCGAGACGGAAGGCGGCAAACCTGTCGAGCGCATGATCCCGTTTGTGGCAGCTTTCATCGACGGCGTTGACTTGCCAGGCAAGCGCATCACGGTCGACTGGCAGCCCGACTACTGAGCCGCTCCGGCCGTGGAGGGCCATCCCCATGCGCTTTGACATCATCACCTTGTTTCCCGAACTGTTTGGGCCACTGTTGACCAGCGGCATCACGCGCCGTGCCTACGAAAGCGGTTTGGTGGACGTGCGTTTGTGGAATCCGCGCGACCACGCCGAAGGCCATTACCGCCGGGTGGATGACCGCTCTTTCGGCGGTGGTCCTGGCATGGTCATGCTGGCCGAGCCCTTGTTCAAATGCCTGACGGCCATTCGTGCTGATCGGCAAGAAGAAACGGCTGCACCTTTGCTGCTTTTTTCCCCGATAGGCCAGACCCTCAACCACAACGCGGTGGCCCAATGGTCGGCCAGCGCGGGTGCGGTGCTGCTGTGTGGCCGCTACGAAGGTGTGGACCAGCGGTTCATTGACCAATACGTCGACCAGCAAATCAGCTTGGGCGACTTTGTGCTCTCGGGTGGTGAAATCGCCGCCATGGCCTTGCTGGACTCGGTGGCCCGTTTGCAGCCGGGGGTGCTGGGCGACGAGGGCAGCCACCAACTCGACAGCTTCAACCCGGCGCTCGACGGTCTGCTGGACAGCCCGCACTACACCCGTCCAGAAGTCTGGCAAGGCCAGGCGGTGCCGTCTGAATTGATGTCGGGTCACCATGCGAACATCGCGCGTTGGCGGCGTGAGCAAAGCCTGCGATTGACGGCTTTGCACCGCCCCGAATTACTCGAAGATGCCCGCTTGGCCGGGGGGCTCAGTCGTCATGACGAGGCCTTTCTGAAGCAGGCTTTGGGCAGCACGCCAGGTTCGGACGAGCCTGTGCCAGCGAAAAAGCTATAATCAAGGGCTTTTCGATCCTCTACCCGCCGCGATCTGGCTCAGTCATGTGAATGCATGGCCCCTACAGAACAGAACGCCCCTTGTGTAGCGAGGCATGATCGGACGGAGTTCAAAAAATGAATTTGATTCAAACTCTTGAGCAGGAAGAAATTGCCCGTCTGGGTAAGGTAATTCCTGAGTTTTCCCCCGGCGATACCGTGATCGTCAGCGTCAACGTGGTCGAAGGTGCGCGAAAGCGTGTCCAAGCCTACGAGGGTGTTGTGATCGCCAAGCGTAACCGTGGTCTGAACAGCGGCTTCACTGTGCGCAAGATCTCCAGTGGTGAAGGTGTGGAGCGCACGTTCCAGACTTACAGCCCTGTGATCGCCAGCATTGAAGTCAAGCGCCGTGGTGATGTTCGCCGCGCCAAGCTGTACTACCTGCGTGACCGCAGCGGCAAGTCGGCACGTATCAAAGAAAAGTTGCCTCAGCGTAAAGCAGCACCAGCTGCCAAAGCGTAAAGCCTTTTCGTTCTTACGAAAAAACCGCCCGGGTTTGCGCCCAGGGCGGTTTTTTTATGGGCGCTTCAAAAGGTGCATCTGTTTCGGTGCATCCGTTTCGCCCCGCCATGAAAAAAGGCCTTGCCGGTGGGGGCAAGACCTTCGAATGTGATCTTGAAGTCCTGGGTTGACCCCAGGAAAACAATCAACCGCGCGTGATTTTCAGAACGCGAGTGCCGCCACGCTTGCCTGCAGGGCCTTCGCCTGCGGCGTGGGGCTTGAAGTTGCCGGCACCAAACTGTTTAGGGCCACGGGCGAACTTGTCTCCAGCACCCGCCGCGCCGCGGGGGGCAGGACGGGCGACGTTGCGGTTGTCACCACCACGGTCTTCCCAGCGGCCGCCTTGACGTGGACCGTCCTGGCGGGCATCTTGGCTCGGGGCAGGGCGGCTGTCGCCCTTGTCCCAAGGGTGCGCAGGTGCGCCACGCTGTTCAAAGCGATCACCGCCGCGGTGGTCACCGCGGGGGGCATCAAAACGACCGCCATCTTTGCGGGCATCGAAGCGGGGTTCGCTGCGCTGGTCAAAGCGGGGCTGCTCGTCGCGGAAGTTGCCACGCGGGGCGCGGTTGTCAAAGCCACCACCGTTGTCGCGGTCACGGTTGCCACCGAAGTCGCGGCCACCGGGGGCGGGACGGCCACCACGGAAACCACCGCCTGCATTGGCGTAGTTGCGCTCGCCGCCAAAGCGGTCGCCGCCACGGCCCATGGGCTTGCGCGCTTCGGGCATGCGCATTTTGGGCTCCAGGCCCGGGATCACTTCGGCCTTGAAGGGCTGGCGTGTGTAGGCCTCGATGTCACCGATTTTGCGGCGGTCGCGCATTTCGGCAAAAGTCACGGCCAAGCCATCACGGCCTGCCCGGCCAGTGCGGCCAATGCGGTGGGTGTAATCCTCGGCCTTCATCGGCAAGCCGAAGTTGAAGACGTGGGTGATGGTGGGCACGTCGATGCCGCGAGCGGCCACGTCAGTGGCCACCAAGATCTGGACTTGGCCGTTGCGCAGCGCCATCAGGCGGCGGTTGCGCATGCCTTGGCTCAGGGCACCGTGCAGGGCCACAGCCGAGAAACCATCTTGCTGCAAGTCCGCGGCCAACCCGTCGCACTCGATTTGGGTGCTCGAGAAAACGATGGCTTGGTCAATCGTCGCGTCACGCAACCAGTGGTCGAGCATCTGGCGCTTGTGTTGGGCGTTGTCGGCCCAAAACAGCACCTGCTTGATGTTGTTGTGCTTTTCCTGGGGGTTGTCGATCTGGATTTTCTGGACCGAGGAACCGCCGTCGTGCATCACACGCATGGCCAGTTGTTGAATGCGGGGCGCGAAGGTGGCGCTGAACATCATGGTTTGGCGGCGCTGGCTGGTCATGTCGTTGATGTCGGCCAGGTCGTCCGAGAAGCCCAGATCGAGCATGCGGTCGGCTTCGTCCACCACCAAAAACTGAACCTTGTCCAGCTTGATTTGCATGGAGCGTTGCAGATCGAGCAAACGGCCAGGCGTGGCCACGACCAGGTTGGCGTTTTGCAGCTTGGCGATTTGCAACTGGTAAGGGATGCCGCCGACCACGTTGGCCACGCGCAGACCGCGAGTGTGTTTGACCAACTCGATGGCGTCTTGCGCCACCTGTTGGGCCAATTCACGCGTGGGGCAGACGATCAAGGCGCCGGGTGTGGGGGCCTTGAAGTTACGTGGGTTGGTGGGGTCTTTGCGCTTGGAGCGCTTGGGGGCGGGTTCGCCCTTGGCGGCAGCATCGGCGCAGGCTTGATCGAACTCGGCGCGTTCTGCGGCTTCTTGTTCGGCCATTTGCTGGATCAGCGTGTGCAACACCGGCAGCAAGAAGGCGGCGGTTTTGCCGCTGCCGGTCTGGCTGGAGACCATCAGGTCGGTGTAGCCATTGGACTTGCCGTCCTTGGAGCCACCGGCCGTGGGCAAGGCCAGGGGAATGGCACGCAATTGCACGGCGGTGGGCTGGGTGTAGCCCAAATCGGCCACGGCTTGCACCAGCTCAGGCGCCAAGCCCAGCTCAACGAAACCGTTGGGCACGTCGGCAACGGCTTCAACTTCTTCGGTCACTTCGGCATCGACTTCAGGTGCTGCCTCTGGAGTGATTTCAGCCGCTGCGGCGACCATGATTTCAGTGGCCAGGTTGGTCGCAGCGGGCTGTGCAGTCGACTCAGTGGCGATGGATGTGATTTCGGCAGGCGACAAGTCGTCCTGCACTGTGTTCAAAGTGTCAGTCATGTGTATGTATAAAACTCGCACGGAACAACGGCCGCCAACAAAGGTGTGTTGGATGGAGCCGCAGGCACCGCTAGGTTGAAAAAACATCAACCATCAAACGGTGCTCGCGAGTGGCGCTGGGCGTGGAGCCTGGCCGCTGTGAGTGACCCTATCGTTGGGTCAAGGCATGAAGGGAGATGTATGAAACGCTGCAACTTCTTGCAACGAGCCCATGATTATGGCACGGATCAGAGAAAACCGCTAGGGTTTTCCCTAAAAAATCACAAGCGGATGAAATGCTCGCGGTAATGTGCCAGTTCGTCGATGGATTCGTGCACATCGGCCAAGGCGGTGTGCTTTTGTTGCTTTTTGAAGTTGGCGTAGACCTCCGGCTTCCAGCGGCGAGACAATTCCTTGAGGGTGCTCACGTCCAAGTTGCGGTAATGGAAAAACGCCTCCAGCTTGGGCATGAACTTGACCAGAAAACGTCGGTCCTGGCTGATGGTGTTGCCGCACAGCGGCGAGCTGTTTTTCGGCAGGTACTTTTTCAGAAAGGCCAGGATCTGTTCTTCGGCATCGGCCTCGCTGATGACGGAGGCCTTGACCTTGTCGATCAGTCCGCTTTTGCCGTGGGTGCCCTTGTTCCACTTGTCCATCTGGTTGAGTAATTCATCGCTTTGGTGGATGACCAGAACCGGGCCTTCGATGCGGGGCGTGAGATGGGGGCCGGTGACAATCACGGCGATCTCCAGCAGACGTTCTTTTTCGGGGTCCAAGCCCGTCATTTCACAATCGATCCAGACCAGGTTCTGGTCCGATTTGGGCAGCTCTGCGGCCTCAGGGGCGGGGGTAGGGGTATTCGCATCAGACATGCAGGGATTGTCGCCGATGCCACGAGTCCCTTGGTTGCGGCCTTGAATCGCGGCCTGCCTCAGCGGCACTCAGGGTGCGGCTCCTACAATGGCGGCATGAATGCATCCCTGACTTTGACCCTGACTCTGGTGGTGGCCTTGCTGGCCCATGTGGCGCTCAAGTTCTGGCTGAATGGCCGTCAGGTGCGGCATGTGGCCCGCCACCGCGATGCGGTGCCGCAGGCTTACACCGACACCATGGCCCTGGCCGACCACCAAAAAGCCGCCGATTACACCCTGGCCAAGGCCCGGCTCTCGCAAATCGACATCGCCCTGGATGCAGCAGTGCTGTTGGGCTGGACGCTGCTGGGCGGGCTCGGTGCACTCAACCAGTTGCTGCTGGGCTGGATGGGCCCGGGCATGGCGCAGCAAATCGCGTTGGTGCTGGGGTTCATGTTGGTTGGCGGACTCATCGGTTTGCCCTTGTCACTCATGCAAACCTTTGGCGTGGAGCAGCGCTTTGGCTTCAACAAGACCACGCCTGCCTTGTGGCTGGGCGACATGGCCAAGGGCTTGGTCTTGGGCCTTGCGCTGGGCCTGCCGCTGCTGTGGGTGGTGCTGTGGCTCATGCAAGCCGGGGGGCAGTGGTGGTGGTTGTGGGCTTGGGGCGTTTTGGTGGGCTGGCAGCTGTTTTTGATGGCGATTGCACCGAACGTGATCATGCCGCTGTTCAACAAATTCACGCCCTTGGAAGACGACTCGCTCAAGGCCCGCGTGCAGGACCTGATGCAGCGTGCAGGCTTCACTGCCAAAGGTTTTTTTGTCATGGACGGCAGTCGCCGCTCGGCGCACTCCAATGCTTTTTTCACAGGCTTTGGAGCCAGCAAGCGTGTGGTGTTTTTCGACACCTTGCTCAAGCAGCTGAGCCCTGCCGAAATGGAAGCGGTGCTGGCCCATGAGTTGGGCCACTTCAAGCACAAACACATCTTCAAAATGATGGTGACCAGCTTTGCCATGACGCTGGCGGGCCTGGCCTTGCTGGGCTGGCTGGCGCAGCAGGTCTGGTTCTACACGGGCCTGGGCGTGGTGCCCAATCTGTCGGGCAGCAACGATGCTCTGGCGCTGGTCTTGTTCATGTTGGTCACGCCCGTGTTCACCTTGTTTTTTGCGCCTGTTTCGTCCTGGCGCTCTCGCCAGCAGGAGTTCGAAGCCGATGCCTATGCAGTGTCGCAAACACCAGGTCCGGACTTGTCGTCGGCCCTGCTCAAGCTCTACCAGGACAATGCTTCTACCCTCACACCGGACCCTTGGTATGTGAAGTTTTATTACTCGCACCCACCGGCGAGCGAGCGTTTGTTGAGAATGAAAGCCACATGAGCACCCCAGAAGTCAGAGCCCTCAAGCCCACCGAAGTGATCATGGCGCTTGGCCAACTACCGGGCTGGCGGTTGACGGGCGATGGTGAGAACGTCGCCATTGAAAAAACTTTTGAATTTGCCGAACACACACACGCATTGCTCTTCGTCAACAGCGTGGGCTGGTTGTCTGAAAAGCTCAACCACCACCCCGAGCTGGCGCTGACCTACCGCCGCTGTCGAGTGAGCTGGAACACGCACGATGTGCGCGGCTTGAGCCGACTGGACTTTGAGGCGGCCACCCAGACCGACGCATTGCTACCGGCATGAGTCTGCATGAATAAAGCCAAAGCACGCCAGGCCATTCCCTCAGCGCCCGGGCAGGAAATCTTGCTGGAACCCGGTCTGGTGGTGGCCACCTATGGCCGCCATTGCCTGGTGGAGACGCCCGAGGGTCGACGCCTGATTTGCCACCCCCGGGGCAAGAAAAACCAGGTGGTGGTGGGCGACCAGGTGCTGTGGCAGATCGCCGGCGACGAAGGCAGCATCGAAAAACTGCAGGAGCGCCGCAATCTTTTCTACCGTCAAGATGAAATCCGCACCAAATCCTTTGCCGCCAATCTGGACCGCGTGCTGATCCTGATCGCGGCCGATCCAGAGTATTCAGAAAGCCAGCTCTCACGCGCTTTGGTGGCGGCCGAAGCCGAGCGCATCACGCCCATCATCGCGCTCAACAAAAGCGATCTGGCCAAGCCCTTTGCGCAAGCCTGGGAGCGTCTGGCCCCCTACCGCGACATGGGCTACAGCGTCATGCCCATCAGCCTGAGCCCGCGCAGCCCGGTGGCTGACGATGGGGTGGACGCCTTGTGCGCGCATTTGCAGGGCCTGACCACCTTGGTGTTGGGGCCATCCGGCAGTGGCAAAAGCACACTCATCAACCGCCTGGTGCCGGACGCGCAGGTAGAGACAGGTGAAATTTCGCTGGCGCTCAACTCGGGAAAGCACACCACGACCAGCACGCGGTGGTACTGGGTGCCCGCGCTCGATGGGCTGGCTGAAAAGGCTGCTGCACGCACCGCATTGATCGACTCCCCGGGCTTTCAAGAGTTTGGTTTGCACCACATCGAACCCACCCGTCTGGCCGACTGCATGCCCGATTTGCGCAAGCACCTGGGCGGTTGCAAGTTCTACAACTGCACGCATCTGCACGAGCCCGGTTGCGCCGTGCTCGCGCAAGTCGAATCCGCTGAGCACCCTGGCACCATCAGCGTGCGCCGTCACCGCATTTACGCGCAGCTGTTTGAGGAGTTGGGTCAGCAGCGCTGGTGAGAGGCCAGCTGCCCTCAACCCACCATCAGCCTACCAAATTGGCCATGGTCAGCAAGGCCACCAGGACCAGCCACATGATCACCGTGCGCCAGACCAATCCCACCACCTGAGCGAAGTGGGCCACTTCGGGAATGCGTCCCGGTGTGCTGCTGCCGCCCGTCATTTCCTGGCGTTCATCGTCCTCGTTGTCTGCCTGCAAGGCGGCACCACCCAAGCGGATATTGATGGCACCTGCTGTAGCCGCGAGGATGACCCCGTCGTTGTCTTGCGGGAAGTTTTGCGCATGGTTGCGCCAGCCATCCATGGCGTCTTCAAAGCTGCCCACAATGGCAAAGCCCAATGCGGTCATGCGCGAGGGCAGCCAATCCATGGCCTGCCAGGCTCTTGAGGCCACAGAACGCAAAGCCTCGCTCACCACCGAGCCGTCGGTGGTGGGCTCTTGCCAACGGCGCTGCGCCAGTTCAGTGAGGCGGTAAACCACAGCGCCGACGGGTCCCAAGCCAATGATGGACAGGGCCGCATACCAAAAGAACACCCCGAACACATGCCGGTGGGCGGCGATCATGGAGAACTCGATCACGTGACGTACGATCTCGCTGCGGGGTATCTGGCCCACTTGCACCTGTTGCCACTGGGCCAGAAGTTCACGGGCTTGGATTTCATCGCCATTCTCCAGGGCCTCGCGGATGGCCGTGAAATGGTGACTGAACTGACGAAACCCCAGTGTGATGTAGAGCAAAGCCACGTTCCAGACCATGGCAAACAGCCAGCCCAGGCCCCATTCGAGCGCCCAGTGCACGAGCATGGTCAAAAGTGCCGGACCGATCACTGTGATGCCCCAGGTGATCCAGGCCTGGTGCCGAACGCCCGCGTCAAACGTGCGGGCAACCCAGGCGACCCAGCGCTTGATGGCGGTGTAAATCGCATTCACGGGGTTCAATGGATGCGCCTGCTCCAGTACCAGCGCCAACAGGATTGCAAAAAAACTCATGGCGTCCTCATGGGGAGGGGTTGACGACCAAAAAACGATAGAAGTTACGAAGCATAGCGGCTGTCGCCCCCCAGATGAAACGCTCGACCAAGTCGCGGTCACCGCTGGGCGTCATACGGGGCTCTTGGTACGGCATGGAAAACCATTGTCGCTTGGCACCTTGCCACTCCACGGTATGGCGACGGTGGTTGGCTGGATTCATCAAGAAATCGAGCGGTACTTCAAAGACGTCCTGCACCTCATCCGCGTTGGGTCTCAGCTCAAATCCCGGTGTGACCAGCCCTATGACAGGGGTGACCCAAAACGAGGTGCCGGTGACATACACCGGTAATTCGCCAATGACTTGCACGTGGCAGGGGTCCAGGCCCACCTCCTCGTGGGCCTCTCGCAGTGCCGTGGCATGCCGGCTGGCGTCCTGCGGGTCGACTTTGCCGCCAGGAAAGGCGATTTGGCCTGAGTGCGTCGACATGTGATTGGCTCGCTGGGTCAGCAATACGGTCGACTGTGAAAAATCGGGCCCACGCATGACGATCGGCACCAGCACCGCTGCGGAAGCTGGCTCGCGTTTGGAAAAGGAGGTTTCCCGCTCGACTTCGGGTTGCCAGGCGGGAGGCTGCTCAAACCGGGCTCGAAGGGCATCGGGCAACAAATGGGCCGACGGCACCGCGGGCATATCGTGATCGATGCGCCAAACCGGGACATTGCGGGGATCAAAAGACAAAGGACTGGACACAGAGGGCATTTATAACCGAGACAGAGACCGCCAGCTTTAGAATGACCGACGCTGCACCTTTTAGCAGCGCTATTTTTATCTCTACAGGTTGACACCATGAAGCGTGACTATTTTTCTCAAAACAACCCTTCTGATCGCCGTTCTGGTGAACACCGGTCTGGCACCTGCATGGCGCTGATCGATGGCCGTTTCCTGATCTGGATGGCCCAGCAAGGCGCTTTGGGGACCACGGGCGAGTCGGTCAATCGCCAGGGCTTGCTCAATTTGTTGTCGCAAGCGTTGGCGCATGCCGGCTTGGACGTCGATTTGCGCCGCATTTATTGGTACAGCGACCGCTCTGACGGTCTGATCATCGACGACCAAATCGTGCGCTTGGTACAAACCCACGATGCCGACGGTGGGGCTTCTTTGCTGCGGTCATTGGGCCATGACCTCCAGCAATTGGCCCAGCACCATGCCTGCGACCATGTGCTGGTGGCCAGCGACGACGAACGCTTTTTGGCCACCATCGACGAGGCCCAGTTGAGCGGCCTGAGCGTTCACCTGCTGGCCGATGAATCGGCCCGCAACATGCCCCAAATGGTGCGGACCGATCCGGGTTGGGCGCGTTTGCTGGCTCAGGCCGACCGCCGTGTGGTGGTCAATTCCCAGGCTTTGGCCGACATGCTCCAAGGCAAGTTGCCGACCGGCATGGGTCTGGCTGTGGAAGATGTGGAAGAGCTGCGCAAGTCGATGCACGAGGTCATCACCGCTTGGTGGGCGGATGAGCCCGAAGATTTGCGCGAAGACCTGCGCGATGCGCTGCAAGTCAGCCGTGGCATCCCTCAGGAAGTCGATCGTCAACTCTTGCTGCGCATGCGCCAGCGCTTGGCACGCGCCTTGAGCTTGCCCGAAAAGAAAATGCTGCGCGAAACCTTGCGTGCCGTGGTGGCCGAGCCTGCTGCGGCTGCAGCGCTTGTGCCTGCTGGCGATGGCTTTCCGCCAGACAACGACGAATGATTCACCACGCAAGCCAATGGCTTTCGGTCATGAATGGCAAAAGGCCCCAGACACGCCAGTGTCTGGGGCCTTTTGATCAGTGACTTGCCGCAGCAAAGCTGCAGGGCCTGGCGCTTAAACCTTGGCGTGGTATTGGGTCACGCGATCGACCTCGTTTTTAGAGCCCAGCACCACGCTCACGCGCTCATGCAGTTGGCTGGGTTGCAAATCGAGAATGCGCTCTTTGCCATTGGTGGCAGCGCCACCGGCTTGCTCGATCAGCCAGCTCATGGGGTTGGCTTCATACAGCAGGCGCAATTTGCCGGGTTTGTGCGGTTCCCGCTTGTCCCAGGGGTACATGAACACGCCGCCGCGGGTCAGGATGCGGTGCACATCGGCCACCATAGAGGCGATCCAGCGCATGTTGAAGTCCTTGCCGCGCGGGCCTTCCTTGCCTTGCAGGCATTCGTCGATGTAGCGCCTCACGGGTTCGTCCCAGTGGCGCATATTGCTCATGTTGATGGCAAATTCTTGGGTGTCCGCAGGCACTTGCACGTTTTCGTGCGTCAACACGAATGACCCTTGTTCGCGGTCCAGGGTGAACATGGCCACGCCATCGCCCACGGTGAGCACCAGCGTGGTTTGCGGGCCGTAGACGCAATAACCCGCGGCCACTTGTTGTTTGCCCGGTTGCAAGAAGTCTTGTTCGGTCACACCCTGGTTGTCGTCGGCTTTTTTCAGCACGCTGAAAATCGTGCCGATGCTGACGTTGACATCGATGTTGGACGAGCCGTCCAGCGGATCGAACATCAGCAGGTATTCGCCTTGCGGGTAGCGGTTGGGCACCAGGTAAATGCTGTCCATTTCCTCGCTGGCCATGGCCGCCAGGTGGCCACCCCATTCGTTGGCTTCGAGCAAGACTTCGTTGGCAATGATGTCGAGCTTCTTTTGCACCTCGCCTTGCACGTTTTCGCTCTCGGCACTGCCCAGAACCCCCCCCAGTGCGCCTTTGTTCACGGCATGGCTGATGCTTTTGCACGCGCGGGCCACCACCTCGAGCAGCAGACGCAAATCGGCCGGGATATGCCCTTTGTCGCGTTGCTGCTCCACCAAATAGCGGGAGAGGGAAATTTTGCTGCTCATGTTCATTCCTTGGGGTCAGGTGCTGCTCAGTGCGCGGTTGATGACTTCGCGCACGTCGTTCGACAGGTCTGCTTTGGAAGCCACCCGCTCGATGGCCACTTTGGCCGCGCTGCGGTAGGGCTCGGCCAAGCGGCTCCAGCGGTCCATCGCACGGGCCAGGCGGGCTGCTACTTGCGGGTTGATGGCGTCGAGTGCCAGCACCTGTTCGCTCCAATACACATAGCCCGCCGCGTCGGCGCGGTGAAATCCGGCCGGGTTGGCGCTGCAGTAGCTGAAGATCAGGCTGCGGGCGCGGTTGGGGTTGCGCAGGCTGAAGTCGGGATGAAGCATGAGCTGGCGCACGCGGGGCAACACATCGCCAGCCCGATCAGGAGCCCCGGCTTGCAGAGCAAACCATTTGTCAATGACCAGCGCTTCGTGCTGGAACAGCTTGTGGAAGAGGGCCAGGGCCTCTTGGGCCAAGGCATGTCCGCTGATCACCAGCGCCGACAAGGCATTGAAGCGGTCGGTCATGTTGCCAGCGTCTTTAAATTGCTGGTAGACACGGCCTGGGGTGACGGCGTCGCCGCTGTGCACGGCGGCCACACACAGCATGCCCATGGCCAGCCCAGCCAAGGCGCGGCGGCCACTGGACTTCGCATCGGGGGAATAAGCGCCATTGTGCTTGTGGGCTTCCCAGGCCCATTGCCAGTCGGCTTCCAAAGCTGTGGCCAGTTGTCGGCGCATGTTTTCCCGCAGCGAATGCACGCGTTGCGGGTCGACAATGTCGAGTTGGTCGGCCATGTAGTTTTCGCTCGGCAGCGTCAGCGCCAAGTCTTTGAAGGCCGCATCCAAGGAGGGGTGGCGCAGCACGTTGCGCAGCGCCGCCACCAAGGCGTCGGACAGCACAGCTTGGCCCGTCAGATCCTTGTTTTGCTGGATCGCGTCAATGGCGCTTTGCAGCATCAGGCGCTGACCGGCTTCCCATTGGTTGAACGGGTCACTGTCGTGGGCCAGCAAAATGAGCAAATCGTCTGGGGACAAACCGTCTTCCAGCACCACGGGTGCACTGAAACCCCGCAGCAGCGAGGGCACGGGCTCGCTGTCGATGTTGACGAAGGTGTAGCTGGCGCTGGCTTCGGTCAGCACCAAGGTTTGTTGCGGCAACACGTCGCTGGAACCTGCCAACTGCAAGGGCAATGCCACGCCATGTCGGCTGAGCAGGCCCAGTGTGACGGGAATCACGAACGGCGCTTTGCGTTCTTGGTCCGGTGTGGCCGGACAGCTTTGGCTCAAGGCGAGCGTGTACGTGCGCTCGGACGCGTTGTAGCTGCCGGTCGCTTGCAAACGGGGGGTCCCCGCCTGGCTGTACCAATGTTTGAAAGTGCTGAGGTTTTGCGCCAAGGCTGAGCCAGGGTTGGCATCGGCAATGGCCTGAGCGAAATCGTCGCAGGTCACGGCCTGGCCGTCATGCCGCTCAAAGTACAGCTTCATGCCTTGGGCAAAGCCGTCCCGGCCCTGCAAGTCAGCAGGGGTGGCCACCAGCGTTTGCATCATGCGAACGACCTCAGAGCCTTTTTCGTAGATGGTGACGGTGTAGAAGTTGTTGATCTCGACGTAGCTGTCAGGCCGTACCGGGTGGGCCATGGGGCCCGCGTCTTCAGCGAACTGCACGGTGCGCAGCACGCGCACGTCTTCGATGCGCTTGACAGCGCGGGCGCTGGCAACGCCCGCCATGTCCTGGCTGAACTCTTGGTCACGGAAAACCGTCAGGCCCTCTTTCAGCGAGAGCTGGAACCAGTCGCGGCAGGTGATGCGGTTGCCTGTCCAGTTGTGGAAGTATTCGTGACCGACCACGCTTTCGATGTTGCCGAAATCCATGTCGGTGGCGGTGGCCGGGTTCGCCAACACGTATTTGGTGTTGAAAATGTTCAGGCCCTTGTTTTCCATCGCGCCCATGTTGAAGTCGCTGGTGGCGACGATCATGAAGCGCTCCAGATCGAGCGGCAGGCCAAAGCGCGCTTCGTCCCAGGCCACACTGGCCATGAGTGAGTTCATCGCGTGCTCGGTCTTGTCCAGATCGCCGGGACGCACAAACACTTGCAGCAAATGTTCGGTGCCAGAGCGGCTGAGGATGCGCTGTTCGCGTGCCACCAACTGGCCGGCGACGAGCGCGAACAGGTAGCAGGGCTTTTTGTGGGGGTCCACCCATTTGGCAAAGTGGCGTCCGTCTTCCAGTGCCCCTTGCTCAACCAAGTTGCCGTTGGACAGCAGCACCGGGTATTTGGCCTTGTCGGCGCGCAAGGTGACGGTGTAGCTGGCCATCACATCCGGGCGGTCCAGGAAGTAGGTGATGCGTCTGAAGCCCTCGGCCTCGCATTGCGTGAAAAACGTGCCTTGGCTGACGTACAGACCCATCAGCTGGGTGTTCTTTTCCGGGTTGCAGGTGGTGAAGATTTCGAGGTCAAAGGCCTCTGGGCCTTCGGGCAGATTTTCCAGCACCAGCTGGTTGCCGTCCATCTTGAACGAGGTGCCACCGCCATTGACCAGCACACGGGCCAGGTTGAGGTCTTCGCCATCCAGGCGCAGCGCTTGTGCCGCCACGTCCGGGTTGCGGCGCAGGCGCATTTTGTTCAGCACGCGGGTCTTGGCCGGGTCTAGGTCAAAAGTCAGATCGACCGTGTCGATCCAGAAAGCCGGGGCGGCATAAGCCTCCCGGTGAATCGCGGTGGGTTGTCCTTCACGCATCACATGAGTCCTGTCTTGATCGTTGCGCCGTCATCGCGAGCGCAGCGTGGCGATCCAGAGCATCTGGACTGCCGCGCTTCGCTCGCAGTGACGAGTTGGGAAGCATCTTTGCTCGTGTCGCCCCTTGGCATGGCCATCAGAGGCCTTGTTTCAGTGAGGCTTCGATGAACGCATCGAGGTCGCCATCGAGTACCTTTTGGGTGGCCGAAATTTCGACGTTGGTGCGCAAATCCTTGATGCGGCTGTTGTCCAGCACATAGCTGCGAATCTGGTGACCCCAGCCCACATCGGTCTTGGTGTCTTCCAGCTTTTGCTGCTCTTCTAGGCGCTTGCGCATCTCGAAGTCGTACAGGCGCGAGCGCAGGCGTTGCCAAGCCACATCGCGGTTGCTGTGTTGGCTGCGTCCATCTTGACACTGCACCACGATGCCCGTGGGGATGTGCGTCAAGCGCACGGCCGAGTCGGTTTTGTTGATGTGCTGACCGCCCGCGCCGCTGGCACGGAAGGTGTCGGTGCGCACATCAGACGGGTTGATGTTGATCTCGATCGAGTCGTCGATTTCGGGATAAACAAACAAGGATGCGAACGAGGTGTGGCGACCGCCCGATGAGTCGAAGGGGCTCTTGCGCACCAAACGGTGCACCCCGGTTTCGGTGCGCAGCAAGCCAAAAGCGTACTCGCCCTCGATCTTGATGGTCGCGCCCTTGATGCCGGCGGTGTCGCCCGGGGTTTCGTCTTCCACCGTGGCTTTGAAGCCCTTGCGTTCGGCGTACTTGATGTACTGGCGCAGCAGCATGCTGGCCCAGTCGCAGGCTTCTGTGCCGCCTGCACCGGCTTGGATGTCGACAAAGCAATTGAGCGGGTCGGCCTCATGGCGGAACATGCGGCGAAATTCGAGGTCTTCCACGAGCTTGGCCAGTTTGGCCGCTTCGGCTTCGATGGTTTGCAGGCCTGCATCGTCGCCTTCTTCCTTGCTCATCTCGAAGAGTTCAAGGTTGTCGGCCAACTCGCTCGTCAGGTTGGTGATGGTGACCACCACGCTGTCGAGCGCTTTTTTCTCTTTGCCCAATTCTTGGGCTTTCTTGGGGTCGTTCCAGACCGAGGGATCTTCGAGCGATGCGTTGACGGTTCTCAGCCGTTCGGATTTGGCATCGTAGTCAAAGATACCCCCGTAACTCGTGGGTACGAGCGGTCAGGTCTGTGAGGGATGCGCCGATTTGGTTGATGTGTTCTGCGTCCATGGGGAAAGTGTCCGGTTCGGTAAACCGGGCATTTTCTCATGAGTTGGCCGAGTACAAGTCGAAGTCAGGCCTTAAAACTGACGTCCGTAAGAGAACATCAGGGCCGCATTGCCCAAAAACTGGAGTTGCACCGAATCGTGCGGGGTCAGTTTGTAACCCACTGCCGGGATGACGGCCGGTGAAAAGCCGTTGTGGTTGAGGGGGACCTTGTTCTCATAGGGGGACACGTAGCCATACATGATCCCACCCGTGACTTTGGCGAACAACTGGGGCACACCCCACAAGTTGTTGAACTGCTGACCGGCATAAACGTACACCGAAGGCTGCCCAAACGAGTTGCTGAAAAAGCTGATCCCGCACAAGCGGTCACCGGGCAGTTGCTCGTCCAAGGCCACCAGCACCACTTTTTTGTGCTCCGGGTTGTTGCTGAAGTGGTGGGTGTAGGGCGAGAAGGTGATCTCTCCCCGGTGCGCGGGCGCTGGTGCCCCTTTGACGGCCAAAAAGTCAGGGCAGTAACGGATGGATGAATCGGCGTGCGCCGTAGAAAACAAGATCGACAAGGCCGCAGCCAAGCCAAAGCGGGATAGGGAGAAGAGGGGCATGGCCAACAGTCATCAAAACTAAAACAAGCCGATTTTAGGTCCTGTCAGGCCATGAACTTTTCGAGCACAGCCGCCAAAGCCTCTGCTTGGTCATGGTGCAGCATGTGCCCAGCGTCCTGAATCACGGCTTTTTGGAGGTTGGGCACGGACTTCAGACGTTCGTGAAACTCGGCCAATGTGTATTTGCCTTTCCACCACTGGCTGAGCGAGTCGTCAGAGGCCTCTACCACCAGCACGGGGGCACTGATGCGGCGGTACATGGCCAGCGCTTCTTCGACGTGGAACAGATACGGGTTGACCACCTTGTGTGCCGAGTCACCGAGGATGCGCCACTGGCCATCTGGGCCCGGGTGGGCCCAGTGCTGCGCCAGCCAGTCGGCTCGGTCCTGGCCCAGGCGACGGTTGGTCTTCATCAGCCGGGCTGCGACACCCGCGGCGTCGGGGTAGGCTTTGAGCGTGTTGTCGCCTGCGCGTTGGGCTTTGAGCTCGTCGAGCCACTGGGCCATGCGATTGGGTGCTTGGCTAGGCTGTGTGGCGGCCATGCCAAAGCCTTCGAGGTTGACCAGGCGGCGGATGCGCTCGGGACGGGTGCCCGCGTACATCATGACCACGTTGCCGCCCATGCTGTGCCCGACCAGATCAATGGCTTGGCCGGGGTAGAGCGCATCCAGCAGGGCATCCAGATCGGCCAGGTAATCGGGGAACCAGTAGCTGTCGGTGGGCGGGGTCTCGGTGAGGCCGTAACCGCGCCAGTCCATGGCGATGATGGGGCGTTGGCTGACAAAAGCTTCGCTGAAGGCGTCGACCATGAACTGCCAGGAGGCGGCCACGTCCATCCAGCCGTGGGCCAGCACAAGCGGCGTCGCGCCGGGTGTCGGGGTGCCCCATTGGCGTACGTGGTAGCGGCAGCTGCGCAGCGGCAACCAGTGGCTTTGTGATTCGCGTAAAACTTGGTACATACTTTCGATCATAAGGAGACAAACGATGAGCGTCAGTCGCAACCAGGACCGCCCGAGCCCTGTCACCCCTGACCGCTATGCGGCCATTCACCAGGGCTTTGTCTGGAAAGTGCCCAAGCGCTTCAACATGGCGCAGGCTTGTTGCGGCCAGTGGGCTGCGCAGCCCGCCACGGCACGGCGAGTCGCCATCTGCGAGCATGTGGCCGGCCAAGGCCTGGGCCAAAGCTGGACATTTGAGCAGCTGCAAACGGCGGCCAACCGCCTGAGCCGGGTGTTGCAGGGTCTGGGCGTACAACGTGGCGACCGGGTGGCGATTGTGTTGCCCCAGCGCTTTGAAACGGCCGTGGCCTACATGGCCGTGCTGCAAATGGGGGCGGTGGCCATGCCGCTGTCCATGTTGTTTGGGCCTGAGGCGTTGTCCTTTCGCATCAACGACAGCCAAGCCCGCGTCGCAGTGTGCGACGAGTCCACCGTGCAGGCCCTGCAGCAAGCTCGGCCCGATTGCCCCGGCTTGCAAAGCCTGATCGGTGTGGGTTCGGCGGGCGCGCAGGCCGACCTGGATTACACGCAGGCTGTTTTGAGTCAGGCGGCGACGTTCAAAGCCGTGAGTACCCTGGCAGAAGACCCGGCGGTGCTGATCTACACCAGCGGCACCACGGGCAACCCCAAGGGCGCGCTCATCCCGCACCGGGCACTGATGGGCAACCTGACGGGTTTTGTGTGCAGCCAGAACTGGTTTGGTTTTGACCCCTTTGACGCCAGCCGCCCTTCCAAAGCGGTGTTCTGGTCACCGGCCGATTGGGCCTGGACCGGCGGGCTGATGGACGCCTTGCTGCCCAGCTTGTACTTTGGCAGGCCCATTGTGGCCTTCAACGGGCGTTTCTCGCCCGAGACGGCGTTCGAGATTTTGCAAAAGCACGGCGTCACCCACACCTTTTTGTTCCCCACGGCGCTCAAAGCCATGATGAAGGCGGTGCCCAACGTGAAATCCCGCTACCGCCTGAAGCTGCAAGCCATGATGAGTGCGGGCGAAGCGGTGGGCGACGCGGTGTTTGGCTATTGCCAAAAGCAGATGGGTGTCACGGTGAACGAAATGTTCGGCCAGACAGAAATCAACTACGTGGTGGGCAACTGCGCCCGCCTGTGGCCTGCCAAACCGGGCAGCATGGGCAAGGGCTATCCGGGTCACCTGGTCGCGGTCATCGACGAGGCCGGGCAGCAGTGCCCGCCGGGTACAACCGGCGAAGTGGCCGTGAACCGCTTGGATGTGCACGGCCAGCCCGATCCCGTGTTCTTTTTGGGCTACTGGAACAACGACAAAGCCACCCAGGCCAAATACACGGGCAACTGGTGCCGCACTGGCGACATGGCGGTGGCGGACGCGGACGGCTACCTCTGGTACCAGGGCCGCACCGACGACATGTTCAAGGCAGCCGGTTACCGCATCGGGCCGGGCGAGATCGAGAACTGCTTGGTCAAGCACCCCGCCGTGGCCAACGCCGCCGTGGTCCCCAAGCCCGACGCCGATCGGGGCGCGGTGGTCAAGGCCTATGTGGTGCTGTCGCCCGACTGGCTGGCCCGCAGGCCCACTGGGCCCGGCCAAGCCAGCTTTGACGACGAGGTGCGCCGCGAACTGCAGGTTCATGTGAAGGGTTTGTTGGCCCCCTACGAATACCCCAAAGAGATCGAGTTCATCGACCAGCTGCCCATGACCACCACCGGCAAGGTCCAGCGGCGGGTGCTGCGGCTGCAGGAAGAAGCACGCGCGACAGCGCTGCAGGCCCAAGCGCGTTGACGCGTGACAAAATCAAGCGATATCTCCTTGCCCCGTGTGGGGAACACCAAGGGGCTTGAATTCAACACAGGACACACCATGAAACTCGTACAACTCGGTCAATCCGACCTGCAAGTGACCCCCATCTGCTTGGGCACCATGACCTTTGGCGAGCAAGTCAACGAGGCTGACTCGCACGCCATCCTGGACCGATCGCTCGAAGCCGGGATCAACTTCATCGACACCGCCGAGATGTACGCCGTGCCTGCCACCGCAGCCACTTGCGGCTTCACCGAAACCTACATTGGCAACTGGTTTGCCAAAAATCCAAGTGCCCGCCAGAAACTGGTCTTGGCCACCAAGGTCGCCGGCCCCTCGCGTGGCATGCCTTGGATCCGCGAAGGCTCGGGCATGACCGGTCAGGACATCCTGAACGCCTGCGACGCCAGCTTGCGCCGCCTGCAAACCGATGTGATTGACCTTTACCAAATCCACTGGCCCGAACGCCATGCCCCGGTGTTTGGCATGACCTATTTTGATCCGGCCAAGGACAAGTCGGTCACCTCGATCCACGAGCAGCTCGAAGCCTTGGCCAAATTGGTCCAAGCAGGCAAGGTGCGTTACATCGGCTTGTCCAACGAAACGCCCTACGGCGTGCACGAGTTCGTGCGCCAGGCCGAGCAGCATGGGCTGCCGCGAGTGGCCACGGTGCAAAACCCCTACTGCTTGGTCAGCCGCACCTACGACAACGGTTTGGACGAGACCTGCTACCGCCTGAATGTGTCGATGCTGGCGTATTCTCCGCTGGGTTTTGGCTTGCTGACGGGCAAATACGACAACGCTGACCTGACGGGGCCACTGGTGCCCGATGGTGGCCGCATCGCCCGTTATGACTCGATGCGCAAGCAACGCTGGGGACGCCCGGAGGCTTTGGTGGCGGCGCGCCGCTACAACCAGCTGGCCCGCGACAACGGCATGACCCCCACCCAGATGGCGCTGGCGTTCTGCTACCACCGCTGGAGCGTGGCCAGCACCATCATCGGCGTGACTTCGGTGGCGCAGCTCAACGATGACTTGGCGGCCTGGAGCACCCAGCTCACGCCTGAAGTGCTCAAGGCGATTGACGACATCCGTTGGGAACTGCGCGACCCCGCCTTGTGAACTGAGGCGATGGCCAAGAAAGACAAAGTCAGTGAAACCCCGGCCACGGCGCTCTTGCGCCAGCAGGGGGTGAGTTTCACCGAGCATCCCTATGAGTATCTGGAGCATGGCGGTGCCCAGCACAGTGCGCAGGTGCTGGGCATGGACCCTTTCAGCGTGGTCAAAACGCTGATCATGCAAGACCAAGACGCCAAGCCCTTGGTGGTGCTGATGCACGGCAACCGCAAAGTGTCGACCAAAAACCTGGCGCGCCAAATCGGTTTGAAGTCGGTCGAGCCCTGCGCCCCCGAGGTGGCCAACCGCCACAGCGGTTACCTGGTGGGGGGCACATCGCCCTTTGCCACGCGCAGGCAGATGCCGGTGTTCATCGAAGAAAGCATCCTGGCTTTGCCACGCATCTGCATCAATGGCGGCAGGCGCGGTTATCTGGTGGGCATGGACCCGCAGGTGTGTGTGCAACTGCTCGGTGCACAGCCCGTCAATTGCGCGCTGGCAGAATGACGCCTTACAAGAACAAGGGAGATGGGGATGGATGCGTTGATTCCGGTGGCCGTGGTGATGGCCAGTTATTTGTTGGGCTCGCTCAGTTTTGCGGTGATCGTGAGCCGCCTGATGGGCCTGAACGACCCACGCAGTTACGGCAGCAAAAACCCGGGGGCCACCAATGTGCTGCGCTCGGGCAGCAAAAAGGCGGCGATCCTGACGTTGCTGCTGGACGCCTTCAAAGGCTGGTTGCCGGTGGCGATGGTGCTGGCTTGGGGGCCTGAACTCGGTTTGGGCCCTGACATGGCGGCCTTGGCGGGCTTGGCCGCGTTTTTGGGTCACCTTTACCCGGTGTTTTTTGGGTTTGTGGGGGGCAAAGGTGTGGCCACAGCAGTGGGTGTGGTCATTGGCGTGCATGGCACGCTGGCACTGGCCACGGTGTTGAGCTTCGCCATCGTCTTGTATTTCAGCCGCTATGTGTCACTGGCCTCCATGGTGGCGGCGGTGTTTGCGCCCGTCTTTTACCTGTTTGGCGACGGTGTGGCCTGGCAGGCGACAGCGCCCGAAGTTTTGAGCTTGGCGGTCATGGCCTTGCTGTTGGTGTGGCGCCACCGTGAAAACATCCACCGCCTGTTGGCGGGCACCGAAACCAAACTCGGCCAGAAAAAAACATGAGCCCAAACCTTCAGAGGCTGCACGTGGCGGCCCGTTACAGCGAAGCGGCTGTTTTCAATGGCGTGGTGTACCTGGCGGGCATGGTGCCCGAGTGCGAGGCGACCGACATCCGCAGCCAAACTGCCGATGTGCTGCGCCAGATCGAGCTGCGCTTGGCCGAGGCGGGCAGCGACAAAACCCGCATTCTGCGAACCCAGATTTACCTCAAAGACATTGCCGACATCGCCGCCATGAACGAGGTGTGGGATGCCTGGGTCGTGGCAGGCAGTGCCCCGCCCCGCGCAACAGTGCAGGCCGCACTGGCCCATCCGGCCTATTTGATCGAGGTGGTGGTCACGGCGGCGGTCAAGTCCTGATGGATCTGGCTTTTTAAGGTCAAAAAATGGGCATCACTGGATGCCCATTTTTTTGTTCTGATCAGCCCAGAAACATCACATGCGCTCAAAAATCGCGGCGATGCCCTGACCGCCACCGATGCACATGGTCACCAGGGCATAGCGGCCCTTCACGCGTTGCAGTTCGTACAGGGCTTTGACGGTGATCAGTGCGCCGGTCGCGCCAATGGGGTGGCCCAGCGAAATGCCCGAGCCGTTGGGGTTGACCTTGGCCGGGTCCAGACCCAGCTCGCGCGTCACGGCGCAGGCTTGCGCCGCAAAGGCTTCGTTGGCCTCGATCACGTCCAGGTCGTTCACGGTGAGGCCGGTTTTCTTGAGCACGGCTTGTGTGGCCGAGATCGGGCCCACGCCCATGATCTTGGGGTCCAGACCGGTGTGGGCGTAACCCACCAGGCGGGCCATGGGCTTGGCACCTCGGGCCTTGGCGGCACCGGCTTCCATCAAGACCACGGCCGCAGCAGCGTCGTTGATGCCCGAGGCGTTGCCTGCGGTCACGGTGCCGTTTTCCTTGACGAACACGGGCTTGAGCTTGGCCATGTCTTCGAGCTTGCAGCCGGGGCGGAAATGCTCGTCGGTGGCGTAGGCCACGTCGCCTTTTTTGCTCTTGAGCATGACCGGCATGATCTGGTCTTTGAAGCGGCCCTCTGCCGTGGCGCGTTCAGCGCGGTTATGGCTTTCTAGAGCCAGGGCGTCCTGCATTTCGCGGGTGATGCCGTATTGGGCGGCCACGTTCTCGGCCGTCACGCCCATGTGGATGTTGTGGAAGGGGTCGTGCAGGGCGCCGATCATCATGTCGATCATTTTGGTGTCGCCCATGCGTGCGCCAAAGCGGGTGGCCAGGCTGGCGTAAGGCGCGCGGCTCATGTTTTCTGCACCACCGCCAATGGCGATGTCGCAGTCGCCCAGCAAGATGGACTGGCTGGCGTTCACGATGGCTTGCAGGCCTGAGCCGCACAGGCGGTTCACGTTGTAAGCGGGGGTTGCTTCGCCGCAGCCGCCGTTGATGGCGGCGACACGGGACAAATACATGTCTTTGGGCTCGGTGTTGACCACATGGCCAAACACCACGTGACCGACATCCTTGCCATCGGTGCCGGCGCGGGACAGGGCTTCGCGCACGACTTGCGCAGCCAGCTCGGTGGGGGCAATGTCCTTCAGGCTGCCGCCAAAGGTACCAATGGCGGTGCGCACACCGCTGACCACAACAACTTCACGGCTCATGGGAGGTCTCCAGATTGAAAAAATTGACACAGGGGGATGGGGTACAACGCCGATCAGTGTCCGGCGCAATGGCTACAGCGGCCTGACAAGGGTCGGGTGGGTGGGTGCAGGACTTTCAGCCCCGAACGTCGGCCACGGGTTCTCGTCCGAAGTCGGGTCGGGCCAAAAAGCGCAGCACCTGCTCGGCGGCTTGAGCGGGTGAGCTCAGCAGGCCTTGGGCTTTGAGATGTAAAAACTTCGACTGGTCAGGAAAGTCCTCGCCCGTCGCACCGCGCAGTTGCACCTGCATGTCGGTGTCGATCACGCCGGGCGCCAGCGAGCAGACCTTGGCACCGTTGGGGTGCAGGGCTTCGTCCAGCGCCAAGCAGCGGGTGAAGTGGTCCATGCCCGCTTTGGCCGCGCAGTAGCCCGCTTGCGAGGCCATGGGGTGGCGGCCCAGGCCCGATGAGATGTTGAGCACTTTGCGGGGCAGGGGCCAATTTTCTGTCGCCGCCAAAAATGTGGCACTCAAGGCCATGGGCGCTTCCAGGCCCACGCGCAGGGCCAGGGCCAGATCGGCAGGCTGTGACTGGCGCAGCGGGGCGATGGGCGGGATGACGCCCGCGTTGTTGATCAGGCTGGCGCTGGCGAAATCGGCCGCGTTCTGGCTTTGCAGCCATTGGCCAAGGCGAGCGCTGGCACCTGTGCCGTCGGCCAGGTCGAGCGTCCATTGGGTGAGCGGCACATCTGCCTTTTGGGCGGAAGAGGCCAAATCGGGGTTGGCGTGGCGCGAGATGCACAGCAGGGCGTTGCCTTTTTGCAGCAGTTGCTCGGCGATGGCCAGACCCATGCCGCGTGAGGCGCCGGTGAGGATGTAGAGGTGGTGTGGCATGCCCGAAATGCTAGCGGCATGCACCCGTCCTGTGGTTGCCGCACATGACAGGCTGGCTGGTTACCGAGCCATTCGTGCGCAGGGGTGGCCTCCCACAGGCAGAGAGATTGTTGTGTGACAGCGAGCCCCTGCTCGCGAATGCATGCAGGGGGGGCACCATGTGCCAATGGCTTGAACCGCTCAACCGCCTTGCGCGGCCCGGATCCGGTTGACCTGCAAGGGCGTGACTTCGCTGGCTTGATTGCCCCAGCGGGTGCGCAGGTGGGTCAGCACGGCCGCGATGTCTCGGTCTTGCAAGTCCAGCAACGCAGGCGGCATGCCAAAGGGGCGGGGGTGGCCTTGGGTGGCGGGACCGTAGCCGCCATACAGAACCAGTTGCACCAGGTTGGTGGGGTCGTTCAGCAGCACGGCGCGGTTGCCCGCCAGGGCGGGGTAGGCCACCTCGCCCGAGGCGGTTTTCATGCCCTCGCCTTGCTCGCCGTGGCACTGCAGGCATTGGCGCTCGTAAACGGTGCTCCCCAGAGTGGCCACTTGCAAGCTGATGCGGGCGGGTGGTGCCTTGGCAGGCGCTGGCTGGGGTGTGCTTTGGGCGCGTGACTGCAGGTACACGGCCATGGCCTGCAAGTCGGTTTCTTTCAGGTGCTGCAGGCTGTGCTGCACCACTTCGCCCATGGGGCCGCTGGTTTGGGCAGTCTCTGAGGCACCGTTGCGCAGCAGGCGCACGATTTCGGGCAGGGACGTGCTGGCCAGCCCGGTTTCGGCATCGCGGGTCAGATCGGGTGCGTACCAGTTGGCCACGGGCATCAAACCGCCCGACAAGTCGTTCACCGCACCGCTTGCCCCGAGCGCGTTGCGCGGGCTGTGGCAGGCGGCGCAGTGGCCCAGGCCTTGAACCAGGTAAGCACCCCGGTTCCATTCGGCGCTTTGGCTCTGATCGGCATGGAAAGGGCTGGGCTCAAAAAACAGGCTGCGCCACACGGCCAGCGCGGGCTGCGTGCCCAGAGGCCAGACCAGGCTGTGGGCCGGCTGGGCCTGCACCACCGGTGGCAGGGTCTTGAGCCAATACAAGATGGCATCGCTGTCCTGGCGCGTGATGACGCTGGTGTGGTTGTACGGGAAAGCCGGGGCCAGCAAGCGTCCGTTGGGAGAGCGGCCACGGTGCATGGCTTGCCAGAAGTCTTGCGCCGTCCATCGGCCCAGGCCCGTCTCGGGGTCGGGCGTGAGGTTGCTGCTGTACACGCCGCCAAAGGGGGTGTCGATGCGCCGACCACCCGCGAAAGGTGTGCCACCCCGTGTTGTGTGGCAGGCCATGCAATTGCCCGCCAGGGCCAGGTAGCGGCCTTGTTCGATCTGGGCTTCGGTGGCTGGGGCTGTGAGGGCGGTGTTGTCGGCTTGCGGCCTCAGCACATCGCCCCAGTTGTCCCACACCACGCCCACAGCCAGCACCAGCAGGCTGGCCAGTGTGACCCAGCCCAGACGTTTGACAGGGTGCATCTTGTGCAAAGCGTCTTTCATGGCCGGCCCCCTGCTTGGGCCGGAGCCGATGGGATGGCTGAAAGTTCGGGTGCACTGCCGCAGCGCAAGGCATCCGGCAAGGCTGGGCCCGTTGGGGGGCGATCAGCTGGCCGGGTGTCGGCAGGCAGCGGCTGGCGGGCCAGCCAGCTGGACACAGCGATCAGGTCCTGCGCGGGCATGCGCTTGACAATTTCGGCCATGCAATCGGGGGCGTGGGCGCGGCGCTGCGCGTTTTGCCAGGCGCCCAGCTGCGCGTTCAGGTAGTCCAGTGGCAAGCCCAGCAGCCCCGGCACGTTGGGCTGCACGCCCGTCAGGCGCACGCCATGGCACTGGGTGCAGGCGGGCAGGCCGCGTGCGGTGTCACCTTTGGTGACCAGCTGCTGGCCTTTTGCCAGGCGCTCGGGTGTGATGGCGTTGTTGGCCGTGGGGGCGGGGTAAGGCAATGTCAGGTTGGCAAAGTACTGCGCCATCTCCCCCAGGTAGACATCGGTCAAGGGGTCGACCAAGCGGGCCATGAGGTCGTAATGGCGGCGGCCTTGCGCAAAATTGCGCAGCTGGTTGTGCAGGTAACCTGCTGGTTTGCCTGCCAAGCGCGGGTAATAGCCGTCGGGACCGGCGCGGCCTTGCTCGCCATGGCAGGCGGTGCAGGCGCGGGTGCGTTCGGCCATGTCGTCGGCAAAACGTGTGGGGGCCGGGGTTTGGGCGCTCAAGGGGCCAGCACACAAGGCGGCTGCGAGCCAAAACAGGCCTTTGAACAGGCCTTCGACCCACCAGGCGCAAGGTTGGCGAAAACGCTCTGGTACGTTGTGATCCGGGGGCAAGAGTGGCCTGGATACGGCGATATTCTGACGGCTTGAAAACATCCTCATCCATTGAAGATAACCGATGCGGCGACAATGTCGGGTTTTGCGCCGAAAGCCCTGTGGCCCAAGTGCGTTGTTCATTTCCTCATCTGTTCAAGCCATGTCCGATATCCAAGTCCGATTTGCCACCCTCCAAGACGCCCCTGCCGTGGCTGCTTTGCATGTCAGCGCCTGCCGTGCTGCCTACGCAGGGCAGGTGCCCGATGCCCATTGGGACGCCACGCCCATGCCCAAACGCGTGTCTTTCTGGAAAGAGGCGATCGAATACGGTGAGCCGCAAGTCATGGTGGCGATGGCCGGCCGCGAGGTGGTGGGTTTTGTGGGCTTTGACCGCTCGCGTGACCCCAAAAGCAAAAACACCACGGGCGAAATCTGGGCCATTTATGCCGCACCCGACCGCATTGGCCAAGGCATTGGTCTGGCCTTGTGGGACGCTGCCCGAGAAGGCCTGCAAGACGAAGGCTGCACCGACGTCACGGTTTGGCTGCCCTTGCTGCACGAGCAAACCTTGCGCTTTCATGACCTGGCCGGCTTCAAGCGCGAGATGAATACTGCCCGCACCGTGCCTCTGGGCAGTGTCAAGGTCGAAGAAGTGCGCCTCAAGCGCAAGTTGGGCTGATGCCCCTCGCGCCTCTTGGGGCACGCATCCTGCTGGCCCCCATGGAGGGGCTGCTGGACCACACCCTGCGCGACATGCTCACGCGGGTCGGTGGGGTGGATTTGTGCGTGTCCGAATTCATCCGTGTGACCAACACGGTGCTGCCGCGCCGCGCTTTCATTCGGGTCGCCCCGGAGCTGCTCAACGGCAGTCGTACGGTGGCGGGTGTGCCCGTGCGGGTGCAGTTATTGGGGTCTGACCCCGATTATTTGGCGGCGAATGCAGCGGCTCTGGCCCAGTTGGCCCCCGCAGGCATTGATTTGAATTTTGGCTGCCCTGCCAAAACCGTGAACCAGCACCGAGGGGGTGCGGTCTTGCTGGACGAGCCTGAGCTGGTGGGGCAGATCGTGGCGGCGGTGCGCCGGGCGGTGCCCGCGCACATCCCGGTGTCGGCCAAGATGCGCTTGGGCTACAACGATGACAGCCGCGCCGAAGAGTGTGCCCTGGCCATCGAGGCTGCCGGGGCCAGTGATTTGGTCGTGCACGCCCGCACCAAGGCCCATGGTTACCGCCCGCCTGCCTATTGGGACCGCATCGCCGACCTGCGCCAACACGTGCGCATGCCTTTGGTGGCCAATGGCGAAATCTGGACTTTGGCGGATGCCTTGCGTTGCCGCGAGGTGACCGGGTGTGACCGGCTGATGATCGGGCGCGGCATGGTGGCCGATCCGGGGCTGGCTTTGGCGATTGCCCAGCATGACGCCATGGCCTCTGGCGCAGCCTCAAGCGCGGTGAACTGGGCACAGATTGTGGGTTTGATGCGGCTGTTCTGGCAGGGCATTGCACTGCGGGTGGCGCCGCGCCACCGCGCCGGTCGACTCAAGCAATGGCTCAATTATTTGCGGCGGGTGTACCCAGAGGCCCAAGAAGCCTTTGATCAGCTGCGTTTGCTGCACGACCCGGCCAAGATCGACCAGTGGCTGGCCGCTCAGACTGGCGGGTGAAGTCTCAGGTGAGTGGCCACTTCGGTACGCAGCTGTTCCAGCTGTGGGGCCAGTTGGCTGTAAGCCGCGCGGATGTCGGTCCAATCGCCATGCTTGCTCAGGCCTTCAACCCTCACCACCCACTCCACCAGGCTGTCCACGCAAAACACGGGGGTAAAGCCTTTGAGCTGGTGCAACAGGCGGTTGAAGCCGTGCATATCGTCTTTGTCCAGCATGGCCTGGATTTTGGGCAGGTCCTCGCCCAAGGTCTGGTGCAAGGTGTTCAAAAGCGACAAAACCCCATGGGCATCGCCAATGAACTCCATGGCCCGTTCGACAGACAAATAAACAGGGGCAGCAGCTTGGCTCATACAGACGAAAATGTATCCATTGTGGTTACAAATTGTAATGGCCCACGCATCAATTGATCAAACCGGCCAAGCCTGCTTCCGGCTCAAAGCGTTTGTTTTTGAACATCAGGCGGGTGGGGCCGGGAAAGGCCGATTGTTGTACCGAGTGCCGGGGGTCCCCGGGGTAGCAAATGGTGCGGATGCCGTCTTGTTCAAAAGGTTCGGGCTCGACCACGGGCGGCTGGCGGCTTTGGGCTTCGGCCAGCGCACTGTGGGTGTCCGGATGCCGGGACAACTGCACCAGACCCATGATTTGCGGCGGAGCCAGCTCGATCTGTCGGTCCCAATATTGGATCAATGCATCGCGTGGCTTGATCCACAGGGTTTCGGTGGTTTCGTGGTTGTCGTGTTCGGCGGTTTGGCCTTCGGGCACCCGGGCCATGAAAAATCGGGTGTCAAAGCGTTTGTGGGTCACCGAGGCCTGCCGGGGCGTGATCCAGCGGGTCCAGGGCACCAGCGCATCGGTGCACAGGCGCAGCGACAGGCTCTGAAACGCTTGCGACCACGTTTGACCATGGGCCAAAGCGCTTTGCAGCGCCTGCAGATCGGGCGTGTCCGAGTCGGTTTGGCCCAGCAAGATGCGGCATTCTTCAAACGCCTCTCGAATGGCCGCCACAAACAGGCCTGCGGCACGCACTGTGCTCAGCTCGGGCTCGGCCAGCCGCTGGTGCAAGGTGGCCGCATCCTGACTGAGTTTGGCCAGCAAAGCAGGGCTTTGATCGGCCAAGTCCAGTTTGCCCCCCGGGAACACATGGGCGCCGCCCAGCACGTTGGAGGCCTGATGCCGCTTGAGAAGCAGCACCTGCAGACCGTGTGCACTGTCGCGCAGCAAAACCACCGAAGCGGAGTCCAGCGGCGGGGTGGTGATGATGTCGTGGTTCAGTTCCATGGGCGAGGTGTCAATCGTGCAACACAGCCTCGAGGCTGCTTGTTTTAAAGTCGGTCAAAGTTTTTACAGAGCGGCCAGATTATCAGATGGTGCCGTCATCCCCTGTCACCCACTCAATCCCATTCAATCAAGGAAGAACTCATGAGCATCGATTTCAAAGGCCGCGTGGCCATCGTCACGGGCGCAGGTGGCGGTTTGGGCAAGCAACACGCGTTGGCGCTGGCCGCTCGGGGGGCCAAAGTGCTGGTCAATGACCTGGGCGGTGATGTGCACGGTGTGGGCGGCTCGGTGTCGGCTGCGCAGGCCGTGGTCGATGAAATCCGCGCCGCCGGTGGCCAAGCCATGGCCAACGGCGCATCGGTCACGGACTTCGAGTCCGTCAAAGCCATGGTCCAGCAGGCGGTGGACGCGTGGGGCCGTGTGGACATTCTGGTGAACAACGCGGGCATCCTGCGCGACAAGAGTTTTGCCAAGATGGAACTGGCCGATTTCAAGCTGGTGATGGACGTGCACGTCATGGGCGCGGTGCATTGCACCAAGGCCGTGTGGCCTCTCATGCAGGCCCAAAACTACGGACGCATCATCATGACCACCTCATCCAGCGGTCTTTATGGCAACTTCGGACAAGCCAATTACGGCGCGGCCAAGATGGCGCTGGCGGGCTTGATGCAAACCCTGTCGATCGAGGGCGAGAAAAACCACATCCGCGTGAACTGCTTGGCCCCCACGGCGGCCACCCGCATGACCGAAGGCCTGATGCCTGAGGCGGTGCTGCAAGCCCTGGACCCCAGCGCCGTGGTGCCCGCCATGCTGGTCATGGCCAGCGAGGGGGCCCCCAACCGCACCATCATTTGTGCAGGTGCGGGCAGTTTTGAGGTGTCTCACATCACCCTGACCCAGGGCGTGCATCTGGGCACTGGCCCGGACACCGCCGAGCGTTTGGCTGCAGCCATGGCACAAATCGCCGACCGCCAGGGCGAGACAGTGCCGCGCTCAGGCTCAGAACAGGGGGCTTTGGAAGTGGGCAAGGCGATGAAGGCGCATGGCGCTTGAGGCGGTCTTCGGGCCCAGATTTTTGTGGGCAAAAAGACCAAGAATCGCCAGGGCTGGTGGCCGCATTCAATGCCTGCCAGATCGGTGAATACCCTCTTCATGGATGCCATTTGAAGTGTTCCAATGCCTATTTTGTTTTTTTATTGACATGAATTGAGGAGTCCGAACCTATGACCACCCGTCGCCAATGGATGCAAGGCGCTGCCGCCAGTATGTTGGGCCTGACCCATCTGCCCAACTTTGCGCAAACCCGCCTGGAAAATCTGCGCATCATTGTGGGTTTCCCTCCCGGTGGTACGACCGATGCATTTGCCCGCCGAATTGCCGAGAAGATGCGTGGCACCTACGCCAACAACGTCATCGTGGACAACAAACCCGGCGCCGGTGGACAGATCGGTGTCACCACCCTCAAGTCTGCGGCGGCCGATGGTGCCCACATCCTGTACTCGCCAGCCTCGATGCTGACGATTTACCCACACTCCTACACCCGCTTGAGTTATGCGCAATCGGATGTGACCCCCATCGGCATTGGACATTCCACAGACCACGCTTTCGTGGTGGGTCCAGCGGTTCCCGAGTCGGTCAAGAACATCAAGGACTTTGTCGAGTGGGCCAAGGCCAACCCAGGCAAAGCCAGCATCGGCAACCCCGCAGCGGGCTCCATGCCCCATTTGCTGGCCGGTCGCTTGGCCATGTTGGGCGGTTTCCAAATCACCAACGTCCCCTTCGCGGGCTCTGGCCCCGCGATTCCACAAGTCATGGGCGGGCAACTCGCGGGCATGTCCTCGCCCCTGGGCGATTGGGTACAACACCAAAAGGGCGGCAAGATCCGGATTCTGGCCACCTCGGGCCCCGATCGGGCCGTGTTCACCCCCGATGTGCCCACTTACCGCGAGCAAGGCTTTGGCGAATTGTTGGTGCGTGAATGGTTTGGTTTCTTCGCTCCCGCAGGCGTGAGCGAGGCGGTCAAGCAGAACCTGAATGCGGCGCTGCGCCAGGCCATGAACCAGCAAGACATCCGAGACTTTGTGAACCCGTTGGCCGCCAACCTCGAGGCCAGCAACACGGCTGAACACACGCGCCGTCTTGCCGAAGACTCCGACATGGCGCGGCGTTTGGTCACAGCACTGGGCTTCAAGGCCGATTCTTGATGACACGCTGGGCATAGGCACTGCGCAGCTCGGTGCTGCGCTTGCGATTGGCCTCGCGCCAGTCGCGCCTTGGGGCCATCTGCAGCATCTTGCAGATGCGCTCGATCCGCCAGGTGTCACGGTACAGTTCTGCGAAGCGGTTCAAGGCTTCAACCGACTGTCCTGCATTGCTGGGGCATGCCACACGCTGGCCAGCTTGAGGGTTTCATCGACTGTGCGCATAGCCTTGAAAGGGTGAAACTTCCTCCACGCCAGGGGGCGTTCATTTGCTTAAATGAAGGTGCATCAAAAATGAAAATCAGCCATCTCATCGCGGCGTCGTTCTTGTTTTGTCATTCGTCCATGCATGCGCAAGATTTGACTTATCAACAACTGATCACGCGAGATGGCGTCAAGCAAGGCTTTGCTTTTCAACAAGCCGCAGACCCTGTCGCATCTGCCGTTCTTTTTCAGGGAGGTGATGGCCGAATTGGGGCTTTTGGATCGGAACGTAAGGGGTGGGTGAGGAACGATGCGGCCTTCCTTTCCGGGGGGGCAGGCCGTTTCGCAGACACTGGGATTTCCGCTGCAGCTTTCGATACACCCAGTGATCGGAGAAATCTGAACAGTGGCTTCCGTTCAACGGCTGAGCATGCCCAAGATGCCGCGGCGGTGATGGATTTTTTGAGAAAAAAGGCACCCGGAAAGCCCGTTTGTCTCATTGGAACCAGTAACGGTTCACTTTCAGCAACATCTGCCGCTGCTTTGATCAATGACCAAGGTCCCGACTGTATCGTTCTGACGTCATCGGTAACGGTCAAGCCCAAGTCCGCCGTGGTCGCAAGATTCGCCCATGTTTTCACGGATGCGGATCTGTCGAAAATCAAGGTGCCTGTCCTCATCGTTCATCACAAAAACGATTTGTGCGAACACACGCCATATGCCCCCATGCTGGCGCATACGAAGTCATTTCCCAACTCGCCCAAAGTGGACCTCATCACCATTGAAGGCGGCCAAGACCATTCAGACAACTGTAACCGTGGTCATCATCAATTTTGGGGTATTGAGCGAGAGGTCACAGTACAAATTGCGGATTGGATCAAGTCCTTGGGCAAGTGAGGCTGTGCTGCATCAAGCCGCCTGCTGGTGGCGTCAGCATTCCCGTTTCCATCCGTTCAATCGGATCGATGGGCAGCGTGGGATAGATCGCCCGGGATACACCACCTTGTGTTTTACGCCGAAGAATCTATTGACTTGGCGGTCCTGAGGCCCTAGTGTGATGTTTTGACACTTTTGCCAATTTGTATGGATATAAAACAAGCCAGCATCCAGGACACCCCCCCGCCATTGAGGCGTACAGACAAAGCGTTTATTTTTTTCTTGATTTGCATAACCTGCTTGGTGGCGCTTATGGGCTACACGACCTACCAAAGGGGAAGGATTGAGGAAGCGTCCAAGCGAAATGGCGAAGCTTGGCTCAAATGGCTCAGTGAATCCGCCAAGAACCGGCTCGAACCTGGGTTCCTGCCGGCCACTTGTGCCGCGCAGTCGCCACCTGCCAAGCAAAATTGGGCAGATTGTTTCGAAAGTCTTGCCACCCCCGAAGGCCCGTTGGGCAAGCTGATCAATCCATTTTCGGGCGGCCGTTTGCAGCGCGTTGTGCAATGCGATCCGCAAGACAGGACATTGGCTGGCTCACTGGTGTTTGAAAAATACACGCCCACCCCACCTGACTCGGCGGTCCCAACCTTGTTGTCCGCTTTGGCTGACAGCGACAACATCGGCGAAAAGATTCAAATCCGACTGTCTGTTTGCGCGAAGAGTACCCATGTGATTCGCATTGGTGAGTTGGAATTTTGAAAGCACTGTGTATGGAAATCAAAGAGCCGAGCACCACCAAAACGCCCATGACAACAAGTTCCATTCCAAGTGATTTGCCTTTGCGCAGGTGGTTGTATCTGTGGCTGTTGTCTCCGAATCAAAAGGGCAATTACCACAAGGTAATTGACCATTGGATCAGCGTCTTGATCGTGGTTAACTTGATTGCATTGGTGGCCGAACACATTCCGGCCATCCACACACAGTTCAGCACATGGTTTCATGCCTTTGATGTTTTCTCGGTGGGCATCTTCACCATCGAATACCTGATGCGCCTTTACTTGGCGCCTGAAGATGAGGAGTTCAAAGCTGCGCACCGGCCCAGAGTGCGCTATGCACTCAGCCCGTTTGCGTTGATTGACCTGATCGCCGTGCTGCCGTTTTATTTACAGGCCTTTATTCCGCTGGATCTGCGCGCCCTCAGGCTGCTTCGGCTGCTGCGAATCCTCAAGCTGTTCAGGGTTCTGGTGCCCGCATTTCATGAGTTTAAGAAAGCCAATCAGGGCCGGACCTTCCGACAAAAAGTGAACGCCCTGGTGTTCCCCAGTTCTTTTGGCGGTGAACTCCATCATATTTTTGACAATTTCATTGTTTTTTGGGTGGTCGTTTCCGTCATCGCTGTGATTTTTGAATCGGTACACAGCATCCAGTACCTGCTGAATCTGGAGTTCATCATTCTGGATGCCATCGCAGTCGGCATCTTCACATTGGAATATTGCTTGCGTCTCTACAGCTGCGTTGAAAATCCCGGCATGCAACATGCGCTGGGCGGCCGTATCAAGCAAGCCAAATCCACCAGTTCCATCATCGACTTCCTGGCCATCTTGCCGTTCTTTTTGGAATTTTTCCTGCACCATTTGCTGGACCTGAGGTTCTTGCGGGTTTTCCGTTTGCTGCGTTTGCTCAAGCTCACCCGTTACACCGGTGCGACCACCACCCTCACCCGCGTGATCTCCCGTGAATGGCCGGTGCTCGCCGCGTCAGCATTCATCATGCTGCTGCTGGTGATCATGACCGCCAGCCTGGGTTATTTGTTCGAACACGATGCCCAACCCGATAAGTTCGAAAACATTCCCCAATCGATTTATTGGGCAGTGATCACACTCGCCTCTGTCGGGTACGGTGATATTTCGCCCGTCACACCCATGGGCCGCTTGATGACCATCATCCTGGCCTTGCTCGGTATTGGCATCTTTGCCATTCCAGCGGCCTTGCTGTCATCGGCCTTTACCGACCAACTCCGGATCGAACGTGAGACGCTGAAAAATGAGCTCTATGAAATGCTTTCAGACGGAATATTGGACGAAGGCGAGACAGAGAAAATCATGACCGAGGCCAAGCGCTTGCACTTGAGCGAAGAAGAGGTGAACCGCTTGATCGTGAAAGCCCGACGAGAAAGGGAGCTGAAGGAAGATGTCTCTGTATTGCCTTTACACAAGATAGCGGCCACCTCCGAACACGCCATTGAGCATTTCAAAATGCTGATTTCCCAGATCAGGCAGCTTGGCGTCATGACCGATGCTGTCAGGTTTGAATCCGTGGCACAACAAAAGAAACGGCTGACGCCAGATGAATTGGCGTTGTGGCGACAGATCCAAGGGGATGAAGCCATCAAGCCTTGAGGGTGTTAGGCAAGAAAGCTGCTTGAGTCCCGGAAGACCATGAGGCACAGCGCCTCCAGCGGTCGGGACTGTCAGCCTTGCTGCCATGCGATCTCATCTTGCAAGTCGCGCCGACATCCAATTTCTGTAAATTTGGCGTTTGGATTGCCAATAACTCCAAATTCATTCAGACTCTTCCACCTAGGGTTTTCATAGGAAGCGGCGTTCCACGTCGCTTGATTTCTCGGGCCGAACTGGCCGACCTGATCGCGAGCATTTGAATGAGCAAACAACACAAAATTGTCATCGTGGGTGGTGGCGCTGGCGGTCTGGAACTTGCGACCCGATTGGGTCATGGCTATGGCCGACGAAAGCGCGCGCTCATCACGCTGGTCGACAAAAACCGCACCCATATCTGGAAACCCAAGTTGCATGAGATCGCTTCGGGCAGCATGGATCTGGGTGACCACGAAGTGGATTACATGGCTCAGGCCCATTGGAACCACTTCACCTTTCGAATTGGTGAGCTCAAGGGACTTGACCGCTCCAACAAAACCATAGAGCTCGCGCCCTATGTGGATGAGCAGGGCCGAGATGTGACGCCCACCCAACACATCCACTACGACACGCTCGTGATTTGCATTGGCAGTTTGAGCAATGACTTCGGCACCCAGGGCGTCAAAGAGCACGCGTTGAAGCTGGAAACGCAGCATGACGCCAAGTCGTTTCATTCCAGGATGGTCAATGCCTGTATCCGCGCGCACAACCAGGCCGGGGTCATCCACAAACGCCAATTGCATGTGGCCATCATCGGCGCGGGCGCAACGGGCGTGGAGTTGGCTGCGGAGTTGCATCGCACCACGCGCGAAGTGGTGGCTTTTGGCCTGGACCGCATTGATGTGGACAAAGACATCAAAGTCAGCTTGATTGAGGCCGCAGACCGTATTTTGCCGGCCTTGGTACCACGATTGTCGCAAGCCACCGAACAACTTCTCTCTCGCCTGGGCGTTCAGGTGCTCACCAGCTCCAAAGTGATGGAGGTCATGCCCACGGGCATTCGCTTGGCCGATGGCCGCGAGATCGAGTCCGAACTGGTGGTGTGGGCTGCAGGCGTGAAAGCACCTGATTTTTTGAAAGACTTTGGCGGGCTGGAAACCAACCGGATCAACCAGCTGGTGGTCCATGACACGCTTCAAACCACGCGCGACCCTGATATTTTTGCTCTGGGTGATTGTGCAGCTTGCCCCTGCTCGGATGCCGATGGCGGCCGGGCTGGCATTGTGCCGCCGCGTGCACAAGCAGCGCATCAGCAGGCCACCCATATGTGGCAGCAAATTCAACGCCGCCTGGCCAACCAGCCCCTCAAGCCTTACCGCTACAGAGACTTTGGCTCATTGGTGTCGCTGGGCAAGTTCAGCACGGTGGGCAACATGATGGGCGGCTTGATCGGCAAGAGTCTGATGATCGAGGGCTATTTTGCCAAGCTCATGTACCTGTCGTTGTACAAACTGCATGAGCTTGCCATTCACGGCATCCTCAAAACCACGCTCTATACCCTTTCGCGCATGATCACCAAACAAACCAATCCCACGGTGAAGTTGCATTGAGTTTCACCTCTTGCACCCACCCCATTCACCGCCATCGCATGCGCACACAGGTTGGATGCCAAGCGTTGCTGACGTGAAAACGACACGGTTACTGCTGTCGGTTGAGGGGCCGTCAAACCCAACCCTGCCGCCACACGCTGTCGTCTTGCAGTTCACGCCAAGTGATCACCTTGGTGGCTTTTGAAAAGACCGCCTCGATTTCCACCAACTCAATCGGATCGGTGGGTTGTTCTGGCTGGATCACCCGGCTGACCAAAAAGTGTTTTTGCTTGTCCACGGGCTTGACCGCAGTCCACTTGGTCAGCAGCAGTTTTTTGGGTTTCAGCGGGTTCCTGGTTTTTCAACCTTATGTTTTAGAACTCCATTTTTCTCGTCATCTCATGCCTGGGTAAACACTAATAAGAAAATGTGCTGAGCCCAATTTAATTTTCAACTTGTCAGCGTCAAATTTGAAACTGCACTTTGCGGTGAAGTGCGTTTCATTTACACAAGGAGTTGAAAGTGTCTCAAATCATTTCGCAAGCCGTTTTCAAACCCAACCCTAGCTCCAAACGCTGAAATACTGCACGGCCTTGGGCAAGATGGATCCCCATGTCGAATTGATCAAGGCTAGATGCATGTCCCGTTGGCACGTAATTGCTTCGTTCGGTCTAAAAGATTTAAAGCGGTTTTATACGACTTGATTTTTGCGTTGGCTAAAAATGGATTTCTCAAACCAGCTTGGTCAATTCGGGCTACAACCCTCAATGCTTGCTCGGCAACCAGTTTGCCATTGGCACAGATGGCTTTTTTGTTTTGCTCAGTCACTGGGCTAAGACATGGTTTGAGATAAATATCCAACTTGTTGTCTAGGTTCAATAGTTCAGTGTTTTGACTGATATGGTAGACAGGAATTGCTTGCAATGAGTCCGGCAATTGAGAGCAATTTTCGGTGGCCAAGGCAGGAAGGGTGATCGCCATGCCGGCTGCGAGTACAAGCATTGCGGCATTAATTTTCATATTTTGAACTCCAGTTTGTTATGCATGCTGATTTTGGCACGCATTGCTATCAAACCCAACCCTGCCGCCATATGCTGTCGTCCTGCAGATCGCGCCAGGTAATTACCTGCACAGCCTTGGAAAACACCGCTTCGATCTCCACCTGTTCAATCGGGTCGGTGGGCTGTTCTGGCTGGATCACCCGGCTGACCAAAAAGTGTTTTTGCTTGTCCACAGGTTTGACCGCCGTCCACTTGGTCAGCAGCAATTTTTTGGGGTTCAAGGGGTTCATGGGTGATGGCCCTTAAGGCTTGTTTTGCATTTCCCGCGTCACCGCATCGGCCAGCTCGATCACCGCCATGGCGTAGTAGCTGCTCCAGTTGTATCGGGTGATGGCGTAGAAATTTTCGGTGCCAGCCACATAGCTCGGGGCGTTGGGGCCGTTGCGCAGCTCGATCAGGGCCAGTGGTCCGGGGTGCGAAAGTGCCGCGCCTTCAAGTGCGGCACCTTTACCCACAAAGCTCGCCGCGCTGAAGGTGGGCAAGATGTCGGGGGCCATCAGGGTGTCCATATCGGTCTGGCCCGGTGTCAAGGTGACGGGGTAATGTGTGGGCATGCCGGGGCGCCACTGAAAGGCCTTGAAGTAATTGGCCACCGAGCCGATCGCGTCTGCCGCGCTGCCAAACAGGTCGATGCGGCCATCGCCATCAAAATCGACCGCCAATCTGGCCCAACTCGATGGCATGAATTGCGGCAGGCCCATGGCGCCTGCATAACTGCCCCGTATGGCCAGAGGGTCCGCGCCGCTGCGCGAGGTCAGCAGCAAAAACTGCTCGAACTCGGTCCGAAAAAAGACTTGGCGCTCTGCCGCTCTGGGGTGGGCTTTGGGGAAATGAAAGGCCAGCGTCCCCAGTGCGTCCACCACGCGGAAGTTGCCGGTGTTTTGGCCGTAGAGGGTCTCCACGCCGATGATGCCGACGATGATGGCGGCGGGCACGCCATAGTCACGCTCGGCCCGTTCCAGCGTGGCTTGGTGTTGACGCCAGAACCGCTGTCCGGCCTGAATGCGCACGGGTTCGATGAATCGGGCTCGGTAAGCGCCCCAGTCTTTGGCCGCTGGGCTGGCGGGTGGCAGCACCAGTTTTTCCACCAATGGCAGGCGCCGGACTTGGGCCAGGGTTTTGTCAAGCCATACCGGGTCGAGTTGCAGCCGCGTGGCCGCCTCCTGTGCCCAGAGTGTCAGCTCGGGGTTTTGATTCAGGGGGCTGCCCGAAGCCGCTGCAGCTTTGGGTGCACGCTGGTGTCGAGCGGACGCTGCTTTGTTTTTCTTTTTGTGTTTTTGGGCTTTGTGCTGGGCGTGCTGATCAGCAGGGGCCTTGGCCCCCTGCGCTTGGGCTGAGCCATGCCAGGCCATTGACAGCATGAGCCAAATCAGACCAGTCAAAACCGCCTGAAAGCGATGCTGCGGATGCGTGTACGAGGGGAGTGGGTGATCAATCATGCTGCGCCCAGTTTAATGGAGCCATCGCTGCCGATCCGATGAGGCGTCGGTTTGGCGTGATAAGCTGAATCACACAGATTTGCAGGCATCAATCAACCCAACAGCACCCCACAGTTGCTGGTATGTAGGAAGACAAGGCGTATGGGCGCGACAGGTTATTTCACACATCCCACCTGCTGGAAACACGAAATGGGCGCGGGGCACCCCGAGTGCCCGGAGCGGCTCGGGGCGATTGAAGACCGGTTGCTGATCAGTGGGGTCGATATGGCTTTGCAGCGCAGGCAGTCAACGCCTGCGTCCTTGTCTGACATCGAGCTGGCCCATGGGCGCATGCATGTGGCGGCTTTGCGTGGCCTGGGTGACGCTTTGCGTGAGGACATGGCCGCGGGTGGCCCGACCCACACCTCACTGGACCCTGACACCATGATCAATGCCCACACTTGGGATGCGGCATTGCTGTCGGCAGGTGCGGCCATCGACGCCACCGATGCGGTGCTGGCGGGCGAGCTGGAAAATGCCTTTTGTGCCGTGCGGCCCCCCGGTCATCACGCTTGCCGCGACAAGGCGATGGGCTTTTGTTTTTTCAACAACGTGGCCATTGCTGCCAAGTACGCGCTGGAGCGCCATGGTCTCAAAAGGGTGGCCATCGTGGACTTCGACGTCCATCACGGCAATGGCACCGAGGACATCGTGGCGGGTGACGAGCGCATCTTGATGGTGAGCTTTTTCCAGCACCCTTTTTACCCGGAAGGCGGCTCCACTTCCCATGCGGCCAACCTGGTCAACTTGCCGGTGCCGGCCTATACCAAAGGCATGGACATCCGGGAGTTGGTGGACATGATGTGGCTGCCGCGACTGGAAGCACACAAGCCCGAGCTGATTTTCATCAGTGCAGGTTTTGACGCCCACCGCGAAGATGACATGGGTCAGATGGGCCTGGTGGAGCAGGACTACGCTTGGATGACTCAGCGCATCAAAGAGGTGGCTTGGCGCCATGCCCAAGGCCGCATCGTCAGCTGTCTGGAGGGGGGCTACAACTTGAGTGCGCTGGGGCGCAGTGTGGAAGCGCATTTGCGCGTGCTGGCCGACGTGTGAAAACAGCTGGGGGTGAGGGTTTGGCACAATCGAAGCCATGACCGATTCCAACACCCCCGATACCCCCGATTTGCTGCTGCATGAGCGCGATGCGCGTGGTGTGCACCGCCTGACGCTGAACAGCCCCGCCAGCTTCAATGCCTTGAGCGAGGCGATGTTGACCGCGCTTCAGCAAGCGCTCAATGCCGTGGCGCAAGACGAGCAAGCCCGTGTGGTGGTGCTGGGCGCGGCGGGCAAGGCCTTTTGCGCCGGCCACAACCTCAAGGAAATGCGCGCCCAGCCGGAGCTGGCTTATTACCAGCAACTGTTTGCACAGTGCAGCCGCATGATGCTGACGATACAAAAGCTGCCAGTGCCTGTGATCGCCCGCGTGCAAGGCCTGGCGACGGCAGCGGGTTGCCAGCTGGTGGCGCAGTGTGACCTGGCCGTGGCCATAGACAGTGCCACTTTCGGGGTGAATGGCATCGATGTGGGCTTGTTTTGCGCCACGCCCAGTGTTCCGCTGGTGCGCAACATGCACGCCAAGCAGGCCATGGAGATGCTGTTGACGGGCGGGTTTATTTCGGCCGCAGAGGCCCAAAGCCGAGGGCTGGTGAACCGTGTGTGTGCGGCCGCCGAGTTGGACGCACAGGCCGATGCATTGGTGAACGCCATCTTGGCCAAGCCGCGTGAGGCCGTGCGGGTGGGCAAGGCCTTGTTTTACCAACAACGCGAGATGGGCATCGAGTCCGCTTACCAACTGGCCGGGCAGACCATGGCTTGCAACATGGTTCATGAGGTGGCGCAAGAGGGTGTGCAGGCTTTCATTGAGAAAAGGGCACCCTCATGGCGGGCATGAGCCACATGGCAGTGATCGATCCGATGGGCTTGTTGCTGGCTTTGGCGCGCCCCGAGTCTTTGATGGCCTTGGGTGCCTTTGCCGCTTGTTTGGTGTTGGCCTGGCTGATGACCTGGGGCGTTCGCCGCGTGTTTCATGGTCAAGACATGGCCATTTTGCTGGGTCGAAAACTGGTCGATGGGGTGCTGTTTCCGGTTTTGCTTTTGGGGCTGACTTTTGTGGCCCGCACCTTGCTGACCCAGGAGCAGCCCGTTCCATTGTTTGCTGTGTTGCTGCCGGTGTGCATTTCGTTGGCGGTGATCCGCTTGGGCGTGAAAGTGCTGCAGGTGGCGTTTTCCCATGCGCCCTTTGTGCGGGTGCTCGAGCGCACGATTTCTTGGCTGGCCTGGGGTGCGGTGGTGCTGTGGGTCACGGGCATTTTGCCCTTGGTGCTCAATGAGCTGGACCAGATCAACTGGAAAATCGGTGGCAGCGTGCTGTCGGTGCGCACCCTGATCGAGGGAGCGCTCACGGCCGGGGCTGTGCTGATTGTGGCGCTGTGGGTGTCAGCGGCCATCGAGGCACGTTTGCTCAAATCGGCCACGGGTGGCGACTTGTCGCTGCGCAAGGTCATCAGCAACACGGTGCGGGCCTTGCTCATGTTTGTGGGCTTGCTGCTGGCGCTGTCTTCGGTGGGCATTGACCTGACGGCCTTGTCGGTGCTGGGTGGCGCGGTGGGCGTTGGCATTGGTTTTGGCTTGCAAAAGCTGGCCTCCAACTATGTCAGCGGCTTTGTGATCCTGGCCGAGCGCAGCATGCGCATCGGGGACATGGTGCTGGTGGATGGTTTTGAAGGCCGGATCGTCGACATCAAGGCGCGGTACACCGTGATCCGGGCCTTGAATGGCCGCGAATCCATCGTACCCAACGAGTTTTTGATCATCAACCGGGTGGAAAACTTCACCCTGATGGACCCCAAGCTGTCCCAGACCACCCTTGTTTCGGTGGCTTATGACAGCGATGTCGACTTGGTGCGGCGGCTCTTGATTGAAGCCTGCGAGAGCCAAGAGCGGGTGCTCAAAGACCCCGCCCCCAATGCCTTTTTGAGCCAATTTGGCGCTGACGGCCTAGAGTTCACCGTGAGTTACTGGATCGGTGACCCGGAAAACGGACAGCTGGCCTTGCGCTCGACCATCAACATGCTGATTTTGGCCGCCCTGCGCGAGCACAAGATCGAGATCCCGTACCCGCAGCGGGTCATGCACATGGTCAGTCCATCATCGATGGCAGCCACAGACTGATGGCCGGAAAGGCCAGCAATATGCCCAGGGTGATGACCAGCACCAGCACCATGGGCCAGACGCCTCGGAAGATCGTGCCCAGACCCACATGGGGCAGCAAGGTGTTGAGCACAAACAGGTTCATGCCCACGGGTGGCGAGATCAGGCCGATCTGAATCACCATCACGATCAGCACGCCAAACCAGACGGGGTCAAAACCCAGTTGCACCACGATGGGAAAGAACAGTGGGATGGTCAGCAAGACCATGGTGAGTTCTTCCATCACAGTGCCCAGCAGCACATAAATGAGCATCATGGCGGCCACGATCATGATCGGTGACAGGCCGAGCCCCGTGATCCAGTCCTTCAGTTCAAACGGCAAACTGGTGTAGTTGACAAAATTGGCAAAAATCGTGGCGGCGATCAGCAAGGTGAACAGCATGGCCGTGGTGCGGGCCGACTCCACCAGTACCTGAGCCAGAACTTTCCAGGTCAATGCTTTGCGCGCCAAGGCAAAGAGAAATGCGCCCGTGGCCCCCATGCCCGCGCCTTCGGTGGCGGTGAAAAATCCACCATAGATACCGCCCAGCACCAGCACGACCAAGAGCAGCACGCCCCAGATGCCGCGCACGGCTTTGAGCCGCTCGTGCCAACTGAATTTTTCGCCCGCGGGCGCATGTTCCGGATCGTGCCAGGTCATCAGCACCACCGCCAGCATCATCAGGCAGGCGGTCAATATCCCGGGCAGCACACCGGCCGCAAACAGTTTGCCGATGTGCGTTTCCGTGATGATGCCGTAAATGACGAGGATGGTAGAGGGCGGGATCATGATGCCCAAGGTGCCGCCTGCGGCGATCACACCCGTAGACATGGCATCGCTGTAACCCAGTTTTTGCATCGAAGGGTATGCCACTTTGCTCATGGTGGCGGCAGTGGCAATCGATGAGCCACAAATCGCCCCAAAACCCGCGCATGCAGCAATGGTGGCATGCGCCAGCCCACCTTTGCGGTGACCGATGAAGGTGTAGGCAGCGTGGAACAATTCATGCGCCAGACCCGCCCGGGCCACAAAATTGCCCATCAAGATGAACAGGGGAATCACCGACAAGGTGTAGGCAAAGCCCGTCTCATGAACGACCTGAGCCGTACTGGCCATGGCGGGCAGCCAGCCGCGTGTCAGGCCAATGCCCACGATGCCGACCAGGCCCATGGAAAAAGCCAAGGGCATGCGCAAAAGGGCCATCACAAAGATGGCCAAAAATCCCAACAAGGCTTCGGTCACAGCGTGCCTCCTTCGGACGCGGTTTCGTCGCCGGACCAGAATGCTTTGACCAGATGCACCAAGGCCGTCAGGCCGCACAGCACCCCCATGCCTTGGATGAAGGGCGCTTTGGTGATCTTCAGTTGGGCGGTGGTTTCGCCAGTGACCGCGAATTCGCCCCCTGTTTGCCACATCAAATACGCCAGTCCGAAAAGCAAAGCGGCGCAAGCCAGGTGAACCAGACCTTGTTGAATTTTTCTGATCCAGTGCGGAAGCACCGCGTCCAGCGAGTCAAAGACCACATGCTCGCCTTTGAGGGACACCAAGGGCAGGGCCCCAAAAATGACCACCACCATCAGCAGCTCGGTCAACTCCAAAGAACCGGTGATGGAGTGCGAGAGCATTTTGCGCCCCGAGACATCCAGAAAAGTCAGCACCATGATGGCGAACAAGGCCAGGCCTGACAGCGTTCCGCAGAAGAGTTCGAGAATTTTTTTCAACTTGTCACCCATAAAAAAACGGTATTTGCTGTTGGGCAAATACCGCTGGTTCTCTCCACGCCCCAGGTGGTTCACCCGAGGCGTGTCAGATCACTTTTGCTTTTGCAGCTTGGCAATTTCAGCACGGAATTCTGACAAAGCACCCGAGGGGTCTTTCAGACCTTTGGCTTTCGCCGCTTGGGCCCAGTCCCGCTCCAGTTTGTTGACGCGAACGGTGACGCCGCTGACGAAGCTGTTGTCGGCCTTGATCACTTTCACGCCATTTTTTTGCATGTTGGTCAAAGCCTGATCGTCGACGCGGTCCCAGGCTTTGCCAAAGCGTCGTGCAACGGCTTCGCCAGACAATTCGTCCACCACCTTTTTGTCGTCGGCCGAGAGGCTGTTGTACTTGGCCGGGTTCATCATGAAGACGAAGCTGGTGTTGTAGAGGCCGCCCGGAAACTGGGTGGCGTGCTTGATGATCTTGTCGATCTTGAAGGAGTCTGTGGACTCGGCCGGGAACAAGGTGCCGTCCATCACGCCGCTGGACAACAGTTCAAAAGATTCAGGGGCGGGTTTGAGGGTGACGTTCATGTCCAGTGTTTTGGAGATCTCGTTGACCATGCCGCCGCCCACTCGGAACTTCAAACCTGAAAGGTCTTCCACACGGGTGATGGGTTTTTTGGTGTTGAACACGATGCCTGGGCCGTGGGTGAAGAAACCCAGGACCTTGACACCTTGGTGTTCGGCCGTGAATTCGGGGTATTTGCTGGCAATGCGGTGGAACGCCACGGACAGGGGTTCAGCACGGTCGCCCAAAAATGGGAACTCGGCCATTTGGGACAACACAAAACGTCCGGGTGTATAGCCGTGAACCGTGAAGGACACATCGACCAGACCGTTTCTGACCGCGTCAAAAGTGCCCGGTGCAGGGGTGACAGCGCGGGGCAAGATGTTGCAGCGCACGCGGTTGGATGTTTTGGCCGCCAGGTCGTCGCACCATTCTTTTTGCGACATCGACAAGCCGTGTGTGGGTGGAACCCAGCTGGAGACCGTCAAGACGGTTTGTGCTTGAGCCAAGCCGCTGAAGCTGGTCAAGGCTGCAGCCGCCAAGGAAATCAAAGTTTTTTTCATCCAATTGCCCCATTGATTTGGTTACAAAACATAATCGTAATATTGAACGATCTTCAAGAAAATCAATGTTAACCCTGATTGGCCTACCGATTGGTCGGTGAATTCCCGGGGGTAGGATAGGCAGGTGTTCCATATGGTTTTCAAAAAACCGGTCTAAAATTCGAACGATCGTGCTTTTTTCTACAGTGTGAGGCGCCTGTTTGGCGGTTTTGATGCACAATTGACGTTTACGTAACGTCAACGACATCATGGCGTTTCAAGGTGCTTGGGTTTAGATATCAATGGAGAAGCTTTCATGAAAATTCTCGTTCCCGTCAAGCGGGTGGTGGACTACAACGTCAAGGTCCGTGTGAAGTCCGATGGTTCGGGCGTGGACATTGCCAACGTCAAGATGAGCATGAACCCCTTTGACGAAATTGCCGTCGAAGAAGCGGTTCGCTTGAAAGAAAAAGGTTTCGCCACCGAAGTCATCGCCGTCTCTTGCGGTGTGGCCCAGTGCCAGGAAACCTTGCGCACCGCCATGGCCATCGGTGCCGACCGCGGCATTTTGGTCGAAACCCCCGCCGACTTGGACCTGCAGCCTTTGGCTGTGGCCAAGCTGCTCAAGGCTTTGGTGGACAAAGAACAACCCGGTCTGATCATCTTGGGCAAGCAAGCCATTGACGACGACTGCAACCAGACGGGTCAGATGCTGGCTGCTTTGGCCGATCTGCCCCAAGCCACCTTCGCCTCCAAGGTCGAGATCGTGGACGGCAAAGCCCATGTCACCCGCGAGATCGATGGCGGCTTGGAAGTGTTGAGCATCAGCCTGCCTGCGGTGGTGACCACCGACCTGCGCCTGAACGAGCCGCGCTACGTGACGCTGCCCAACATCATGAAGGCCAAGAAAAAGCAGCTCGACACCTTCAAGCCCGAAGACCTGGGTGTCGATGTGGCCCCCCGCATCAAGACCCTGAAAGTGGCCGAGCCCGCCAAGCGCAGTGCAGGCATCAAGGTGCCCGATGTGGCCACCTTGGTTGATAAATTGAAAAACGTTGCAAAGGTAATCTGACCATGACCGCACTCGTTATTGCCGAACACGACAACGCCTCCATCAAGGGCGCCACCTTGAACACCGTCACGGCCGCTGCCGCGTGCGGTGGTGATGTGCATGTGCTGGTCGCGGGCCACAACGCCGCTGCCGCTGCGCAAGCCGCCTCCACAATTGCCGGTGTGACCAAAGTGATCCACGCCGACAGCGACGCGCTGGCGCATGGCTTGGCCGAAAACGTCGCAGCACAAGTGCTCGCCATTGCGGCCCATTACAGCCACATCTTGTTCCCCGCCACTGCGGCGGGCAAAAACGTGGCCCCCCGTGTGGCCGCCAAACTGGATGTGGGTCAAATCAGCGATGTGACGCAGGTCATCTCGGCCGACACCTTCGAGCGCCCCATCTACGCGGGCAACGCCATGGCCACTGTGCAAAGCCTGGATGCCACCAAAGTGATCACCGTGCGCACCACCGGCTTTGACGCCGCCGCTGCCATAGGCGGCAGCGCAGCGGTGGAAAGTGCCACAGCGCAAGCGGACAGCGGCAAGAGCAGCTTCAAGGGCAGCGAAATCGCCAAGAACGACCGTCCTGAGCTGACCGCCGCCAAGATCATCGTCTCCGGTGGCCGCGCTTTGGGCAGCTCGGAGAAGTTCAACGAAGTGATGACGCCCTTGGCCGACAAGTTGGGTGCTGCGATTGGTGCGAGCCGCGCAGCGGTCGATGCCGGATACGCCGCCAACGACCTGCAAGTAGGCCAGACCGGCAAGATCGTCGCGCCTCAGTTGTATGTCGCCTGCGGCATCTCGGGTGCAATCCAGCACTTGGCGGGCATGAAGGATTCCAAGGTGATCGTGGCGATCAACAAGGACCCCGAAGCCCCGATCTTCAGCGTGGCGGACTTTGGTCTCGAAGCCGATTTGTTTGCCGCCGTGCCTGAATTGACCAACGCACTGTGATGATTTGAAGACTGCAAAAAAGGCCTCCGTGAGAGGTCTTTTTTGTACCCGACCCCCGACCGACAGGAGACATTCATGAGCTACATCGCCCCCCTCAAGGACATGCTTTTCAACATCGAGCACCTGGCTTGCATCGACCAGATCGCGCAGATTCCCGGTTTTGAAGACGCCGGACTGGAAACTGCTCAGGCGGTGCTCGAGGAGTGCGCCAAGCTCAACCAGGATGTGATCTCGCCCCTGAACTGGGAAGGCGACAAAAACCCGTCCTTTCACAACGGCAGCGGCGTGACCACCACGCCCGGCTTCAAAGAGGCTTATCAGCAGTACGCCGAAGGCGGCTGGCAAGGCCTGCAGCACCCCGCTGACTTTGGCGGTCAAGGCCTGCCCAAAACCATTGGCGCAGCTTGCGGCGAAATGCTCAACTCGGCCAACATGGCCTTTGCGTTGTGCCCCTTGCTCACCGATGGCGCGATTGAAGCTTTGCTGACCGCAGGTTCGGACGAGCTCAAAGCCACCTATTTGGAAAAGTTGATTTCCGGCCAATGGACCGGCACCATGAACCTGACCGAGCCCCAAGCTGGATCAGACTTGGCCGCCGTGCGCACCCGCGCCGAGCCCCAGCCGGATGGCACTTACAAAATCTTTGGCACCAAGATCTACATCACCTACGGTGAGCACGACATGGCCGAGAACATCGTGCACCTGGTGTTGGCACGTGTGGTGGGCGCACCCGAAGGCGTCAAGGGCATCAGTTTGTTTGTGGTGCCCAAGTTTCTTGTCAAGGCCGATGGCGCCTTGGGCGATCGCAACGACGTGCATTGCGTGAGCATCGAACACAAGATGGGCATCAAGGCCAGTCCCACCGCGGTCTTGCAGTTCGGTGACAACGGCGGCGGCGTGGGTTATCTGGTCGGACAAGAAAACCGTGGCCTCGAATACATGTTCATCATGATGAACGCCGCCCGCTATGCCGTGGGCGTTCAGGGCATCGCGATTGCCGAGCGCTCTTACCAGCGTGCTGTGCAATACGCCCGTGACCGCGTGCAAAGCCGTCCGGTCGATGGCAGCTTGCCCGCTGCAGGTCCCATCATCCACCACCCCGATGTGCGCCGCATGCTGATGACCATGCGCGCCTACACCGAAGGCTGCCGCGCCATGGCTGCTACAGCCGCTGCGGCCTACGATGCCTCGCACCACCATCCCGATGCCGAGGTGCGCAAGCAAAATGCCGCTTTCTACGAATTCATGGTGCCGCTGGTCAAGGGCTACAGCACCGAGATGAGCCTGGAAGTCACCAGCTTGGGCGTGCAAGTGCACGGGGGCATGGGCTTCATCGAGGAAACGGGTGCGGCGCAGTACTACCGCGACGCCAAAATTTTGACGATTTACGAAGGCACCACCGCCATCCAGGCCAACGACTTAGTAGGCCGCAAAACTGCCCGCGACGGCGGCCAAACCGCCAAAGCCTTGGCCGCGCAAGTGGCACAGACTGAAAGCGAACTGGCAGAATCCGGCAACACCGACGCGCAGGCCGTGGCCAAGCGGCTCAAAGCCGCTCGCGAAGCTTTTGTGGACGTGGTCGAGTTTGTGGCAGGCAACACCAAGGCCCATCCCAACGATGTGTTTGCTGGCAGCGTGCCCTACCTCATGCTGGCGGGTAACTTGATGGCGGGCTGGCAAATGGGCCGCGCCTTGCTGGTGGCCCTGACACCGCAGGCGCAAGCCCAAGACGCGGCCTTCATGGCCGCCAAGGTCACGACCGCGCGGTTTTACGCCGACCACATCCTGTCCAAGGCCCCCGGCATCCGCGATAGCATCGTGGAAGGCGCAGGCAGCGTGACTGCGATGGCACTCGACGCGTTCTGAAATTGATACCCACAATCATTTTGAGGAGACAACATGTCTAAATTGCCCCCCGTTCTGGCGAACCTGCCCTTTCCAGCGATTGCCTCACCCCTGTTCATCATCAGCAACCCCAAGTTGGTGATTGAGCAGTGCAAGGCTGGCATCGTCGGCTCCATGCCCGCCTTGAACGCCCGCCCTGCAGAGCAACTCGAAGAGTGGTTGATTGAAATCACCGAAACCCTGGCCGCCTACAACAAGGCCCATCCGGACAAACCGGCCGCGCCGTTTGCCATCAACCAGATCGTGCACAAGAGCAACGACCGTCTGGAGCACGACATGGCCATGTGCGTGAAATACAAGGTGCCGATCATCATCACTTCGCTGGGTGCACGCGAAGAGATCAACGCCGCCGCGCACAGCTATGGTGGCGTGGTGCTGCACGACATCATCAACAGCAAGCATGCGCACAAGGCGATTGAAAAAGGTGCAGATGGCCTGATCGCCGTGGCCGCGGGAGCCGGGGGCCACGCCGGTGTCAAAAGCCCATTTGCCTTGATCCAGGAAATTCGCCAGTGGTTCGATGGTCCGGTGGCCTTGTCGGGCTCGATCGCCACGGGTGATGCGATTTTGGCGGCCCAAGCCATGGGCGCGGACTTCGCCTACATTGGCTCGGCTTTCATCGCCACGCACGAAGCACGTGCGGCCCAAGAGTACAAGCAAGCCATCGTGGACAGCAACTCCGACGACATCGTCTTGAGCAATTTGTTCACGGGTGTGCATGGCAACTACCTGGCCCCGTCCATCCGCGCGGCGGGACTGGACCCCGAGAACCTGCCCGAGTCCGATCCCAGCAAGATGAACTTTGGTGGGGATGCCAAAAAAGCTTGGAAAGACATCTGGGGCTGCGGCCAAGGCATTGGCGTGATCCAGTCCGTGCAAAGCACGGCCGATCTGGTGGCCCAGTTCAAAGCCCAGTACCAAGCGGCGCGCACCCGCCTGGCCCTCTGATGGCACCTGGCTGAGACGCCCTTGTCCACCACCGCACAGCGCCCTTCGGGGCGTTCTTTTTTGATCGATGCGATCAAGGCCGCAGGGTGTTTGTTGATCGTGTTGCACCACATGGCCTTTTATGGACCCATGTCGGACGTGGTGGCCGCTGCTTGGCCTGCTGTCGTGGGTTGGCTGTACGACCATGGCCGATTGGCGGTGCAGTTTTTCTTGGTGTGTGCAGGATTTCTCACGGCAGACAGTTTGGCGCGTTATGAGTCTTTGGCGCTGTCCGAGGCCCTGAGGCTGGCTTGGCAGCGTTATTTGCGTCTGGCCATTCCTTTGCTGGCCGCACTCAGTTTCACCGTGTTGGTCAGTGAGTGGCTGCGGCCCGGCTTTGAGCATGCCAGCCTCTCTGCCCCTCCCGATTGGGGTCAGGCTTTGGCGCACATCGTGCTGCTGCAGCACGTGTTGGACTTGGAGGCCTTGTCGGCAGGCATTTGGTATGTCGCCATTGACTTGCAGTTGTATGTGATGGCCTTGCTCAGCCTGACGGTGGTGAAAGTCTTTGGCCATGCAAAGTCGCGCCATGCGGCACAAGCTTGGCGTTGGGGCATGTGGTTGGGCTTGACCAGTGCATCCTTGTGGTGGTGGAACTTGCGCCCCGATTTGGACGACCATGGGGTGTATTTTTTTGGCGCTTATGGCCTCGGATTGCTGGCTTGGGAAGCCCGGCGGCGCGAAAGCCTGGCCTACAGCCCGAGCCAGCGGTGGCGTGTGTGGGCGTTGCTGCTGGTGTTGGGCGGGGTGGCCTGGTGGCTGGAGCCACGCTGGCGCATGGCGGTGGCTTGTGCCATCTCGGGCTTGCTGATCGCTGTGCCCGCCCGCTGGTTCAAGGGTGAGGCCGTGCGTTTCCCATGGGCGCGGCAAATGGTGGCGTGGTTGTCCAAGGTGTCTTACTCGGTGTTTCTCATCCATTTTGGCGTGAGCCTGGCCGTGAATGCAGGGGTCACCGCGCTGTGGCCCGAGCGCTTGTGGGCCAACGCGCTGGGCATGTTGGGCGCCTTGCTGCTGTCCCTGCTTTTTGGGGCGCTGCTGTATCGGCTGGTGGAGCGCCACGCACCGTCTTTTTGGCGGTGGTGGCTTTGGGTCGGGGTTTTCAAGGCCAGTGTGGCGCTGGCCCTCTTCATCAACCCGGTCGCCTGATGATGGCGAACTTCACATCAAGCCTTTGAAGCTTTGACTTTCTCGGTGATGTAGGCCAAGGCCTCTTCGACCTGGTCGATCAGGATCAGGCACAAATCGCCGGGTGACAGGCGCGCGAGGGCTGTGTCGATGGCGTTGAACTCGCCCTGGATGTCCTGGACGTGCAGGGTGCGCGCAGCGCCTTGCAGGCCTTCGCGCAGCAGGGCAATCACTTCGCCGTCTTCCCGGCCACGCTGGCAGGCGTCCTGGTAGAGCAAAACTTCATCAAAGGCCTGGCCCAGAATTTTGGTCTGGTCGCGGATGTCCTGATCGCGCCGGTCACCGGCACCACTGATGACCACCATGCGTTTTTGGGCAGGCATGTTGTCCACGGCTTGCACCAGAGCCTGGATGGCATCCGGGTTGTGGCCGTAATCGGCAATCAGGGTGGCGCCACGGTAATCAAACACATTGAAGCGGCCGGGCACGCCCTGGATGTCGCTGATGAAGGTGGCCACGCCCTGGGCGATGGCGTCCCATGGCACGCCAACAGCCCAGGCCGCGCCGATGGAGGCCATGACGTTTTCGGTCTGAAAGCCGATTTGGCCTTGACGGGTGATGGGCACTTGGGACAGCGGAATGCGGAACACCTGCTTGCCTTTTTGGGCCACGATGTGGCCGTCTTCGGTGAACACCACACGTTTGCCTTGGGCGCGGTGAGTGGCCAGCACGGGCTGGTTGCCATCGAGTGCGAAAAAGGTCACATCGCCTGGGCAATGGGGTGCCATGAAGGCCACAGCCGGATCTGCGGCATTGAGCACGGCCATGCCGTTTTGTGCCACGTTGAGCACGATCACCCGTTTGAGGACCGACAGGTCTTCCAGCGTCGTGATGTAGTTCAGGCCAAGGTGGTCGCCACCGCCCAGATTGGTCACGATGGCCACATTGCAACGGTCAAAAGCCAGGCCTTCGCGCAGCAGACCGCCACGGGCGGTTTCGAACACGGCGGCATCCACATCGGGGTGCATCAGCACATTGCGGGCGCTGCGTGGGCCGCTGCAGTCGCCCGAGTCGGTCTGGCGTCCATTGACGTAAACACCATCGGTGTTGGTCATGCCCACCCGCAGACCCTGTGCCTTGAGCAAATGTGCCGTCAGGCGAACGGTGGTGGTTTTGCCATTGGTGCCCGTGACGGCAATGACCGGAATGCGTCCGGTAGCGCCGTTGGGGAACATCTGGTCGATCACGGCATTGCCCACGTCACGGCCTTTGCCGTAGGACGGGCTGATGTGCATGCGCAAACCCGGGGCGGCGTTGACTTCCACGATGCCGCCGTTTTGCTCTTCCAGGGGACGCAGCACGGATTCACAGACCACGTCCACACCGCAAATATCGAGGCCCACCATCTGGGCTGCTTCCACGACCCGGGAGGCCACTTCGGGGTGCACGTCGTCGGTCACATCCGTGGCACTGCCGCCAGTGGACAGGTTGGCGTTGTTGCGCAAAATCACGCGGCGGCCTTTTTCGGGCACCGATTCGGGCTCCAGATCTTGGGCATGCAAACGACCGATGGCGATGTCGTCAAACCGGATTTTGGTCAAAGAGGTGGCGTGACCCGTACCACGGCGCGGATCGGCATTCACCAGGTCCACCAGTTGGCGCACCGTGTGTTTGCCGTCACCGACCACCAAAGGCGGCTCGCGGCGTGCCGCAGCGATGAGCTTGTTGCCCACGACCAGCAAACGGTAATCGCTGCCCGGTAAAAACTTCTCGACCATGACCGTGCCATAACGCTCGGCCGTGACATAAGCGTTGTCGAAAGCCGTGCGCTCGGTGATGTTGACCGTGACGCCTTTGCCCTGGTTGCCGTCTTGGGGTTTGACCACCACCGGCAAACCGATTTCCAGTGCGATGGCCCAGGCTTCGTCGGGGGACTCCGCAGGGCGACCCAAGGGGACGGGGACACCTGCTGCGTGCAGCAGTTTTTTGGTCAGATCTTTGTCTTGGGCAATCGATTCGGCGATCGCACTGGTGGAGTCGATCTCTGCTGCCTGGATGCGTCGCTGCTGCGAGCCCCAGCCAAACTGCACCAAACTGCCATCGGTCAGGCGTCGATATGGAATTCCGCGAGCCACCGCCGCGTCCACGATCGCGCCTGTGGAGGGCCCCAAGCGAACGTCTTCGTCCAGTTCGTGCAGCTGAGCCAGCGCGTTTTCAAGGTCAAAACCGTGCGAAGCCATGGCTGCATTGCACAGCTGCTCTGCCAGCTCAAGCGCCAGGCGCCCCACCGACTCTTCAGAGTACTGCACCACGACTTGGTAGACGCCCGCTTCTTCGGTGGCTGTGGTGCGGCTGAAGGTCACAGGGCAGCCGGCGTGGGCTTGCAAGGCCAGCGTGACTTTTTCGAGTGCATGCGCCATGGAGGGGGCTTGGCCCGGGCGGGTGCCTTCGATGGGGCCGACTTCGGGAAAGATACGGCGCAGGCGCTGTTCGATGGGGTGATTGGCCGCCAGGCTGCGTTCAGCCTCGGGGCAGGTCACGATGGCTTCCATGGCCGTGTGACGGCTCCACAAATTGGGGCCGCGCAGTGCGCGAATTCTTGACACTTCCATGAACCAGGATTCCTGTGATGCGGTAAGGCCGAAGGGCTCGTCGGGTGTTAGTGGGAGGTCTGCTGACCAAAGCTTTTGACGCCAGCACGGATCAGATCCGTGCTGATGTCCAGAGCCCAGGCGACGCTGGCGGCGATCAGCATATCGGTGGTGCTCAGTTTGCCGTCTTGCAGAAGATGCGCCACGGCGGGGCGTTTGGCAGACAGCACGAACGACTCGCGCTGACCTTCGCACAGGACCAGTTGCCCGTCCCGCCAGAATGCCACGCGTCCGCCTTCGGCCCGGTGCAAGGCCAGTGTCGGGTTGTTTTCGTCGTCGGCATAAAAGATCACGCTGCCGTCACAGTAACTGGCGAGCTGGGCGACTTGCGCATCGCCCGCATTGAGGACGGCAGTGCCATGGGGCAGCACCACATCGATTTGTGTGCGCAAGTAAGTCGGCATTTTTTCGTCGCCACCCGGGTACAGATCATCCAGACCTTGCGCCTTGGGCATGCTTGTCACCACGCCGACCTGGCAACGGTCATAAGGCAAGCCTTCGGCCAGCAGGTGGCGGACATCGCTCTCAAACACGGCCGATTGGACCGAGCGGTTGATCAAAAGACGTTGGGCGTTGTCCCAATCCATGCCGCCTTGGCTTTGCAGCTGGCGCTGGTTCATGAACAGGCCATCTGCACAGGCCAGGCCGGTGTAAAGACCTTTGAGGTGCAGCAGCCAAGCCACCAATTTGGCCGGGCGCGTGGTGTCGCCGTCGCCCATCAGGCCCACCACCGGTATGCGGCCAGTGTCTGCGGACTTGAACAAATGGTTGGCAATCGCTTGGCCTACGGGTCGGGGTTGTCCTAGGGCAGGCTTGAGGTGCATCAGCAAACCGGGGCCGGCATTGACTTCGACAACGGCGCCCCCTTGAGCAGCCAAGGGCTGGGAGATGTTTTGAGCCACCAGATCGACGCCGGCGATGTCCAGGCCTACCACCCGTGCGGCCAAGACCGCTTGCGCAGCCACTTCGGGGTGGACTTCATCGGTCACGTCGAGTGCCATATTGCCCGTGCGCATGATCAACACGGCGCGGCCTTTTTCAGGCACGCTGTCGGCCGTCAGGCCCTGGCGTTTGAGTTCCAGCACCGAGGTGGTGTGCTCATCGAGCCGAATGGTGTCGAGCGGAAAGTCTTCTTCTTCGCCACGTCGGGGGTCGGAGTTGATCTGCAACTCGATCAGCTCGGCCACGGTGTGCACGCCATCGCCCACCACACTGGCGGTTTCGCCTTTGTTGGCGGCGGCCACTTGGTCGCCGACCACCAGCAGGCGGTGTTCTTCACCACGGATGAAACTTTCAACAATGACTTCGCTGCCCTCTGCCAAGGCGATGGCGTAAGCGGCTTCGATGTCTTCCTGTTTGGACAGTTCCAGAGAAACGCCGCGTGCATGGTTGCCGTCGGTGGGCTTAACGCACACGGGCAGGCCAATGTCTTGTGCGGCCGCCCAGGCGGCAGCGGGGCTGTCCACGATTTGACCGGATGGCACAGGCACGCCACACATGCTGAGCAGTTGCTTGGTCAGGTCCTTGTCCTTGGAGATGCCTTCAGCAATGGCGCTGGTGCGGTCGGTTTCGGCGGTCCAGATCCGGCGCTGCTGTGCGCCGTGGCCCAGTTGCACCAGGTTGCCGTCGTTCAAGCGGATGGCGGGAATGCCCCTTTCCCCTGCGGCGTCCACGATGCTGGCCGTGCTGGGGCCGATGCACAGGCTGTCGACCATCTGCTTGAGGCGGTTGATTTCGGCTGGCACGTCGAAGGGGCGGTCTTCAATGGCGGCCAAAATCAGGTCGCGGGCGGATTCGAGTGCGCTGCGGCTGACGGCGTCATGGCGAGTGCGGATGACCACTTTGTAGACACCCCGAGGACCGGCTTCGCGGGCTTTGCCAAAGCCGGTTTGCATGCCGGCCTGGGTTTGCAGTTCCAGTGCCACGTGTTCGAGCACGTGACCGGCCCAGGTGCCTTGCGCCAGCCGTTGTAAAAAGCCGCCACGTTCACCCACGCTGCAGCGGTGCTCGATGAGACCCGGCAACCAGGCGGTCAATCGTTCGTTGAAGCCTGGCAAGGTGTTGGAGGGTGCGTCTTCCAGGTCGCCGATGTCGATCAGCGCCTCCATGACAGGACGGTAGGTCCAGATGTTGGGCCCGCGCAAATGCGTCATGCGCAGAAATTGGATGTTTTTGGCGTTCATGCGTGAAGAGGGCGGCTATACAATGACCGGCCCATCATGGCGCTGGTGGATTGCTCTGAATTTTTGGAAATACATGGGCAGTTCGGTTGCCGTCGTGGGTGACATCCATGGTTGTTTTTTGTCTCGTCGGCCGCCTGGGCCGTTCGAGTCGCTTCCGGTTCATCCTTCAATGACATCAACTTCTTCTTTGGCCACTGCATCCCGACAGGTTCTGCCTGACGCTTGGCAGGTTGAAGTCCATTCTTGTTTGCAACCTGATGAAAACGCAACAGCCTGGCTGGAGGTTGACCTTGACAGCAGCTTGCGATTTGCCAAAAGTGCCATCATTTTGACCGATCGGCGGGTCTTATCCCGGGCCGTTGGCGAAAAAAACTGGTCCAGCTGGACTTTGCAGTCGGGTTTGGCGCTGAAACTCACAGACCATGCGGGTGTGGGTTGCCTGACCCTGAGCAGTGTTGCAGGCCAGTTGGCGGTGTGGCGCTTCACCTTGGGCTTGCAGGCTGCTGTGGCCCGCTGGGTCGCACAGTTCGAAAGCCAATTGTCCCAATGGGGCAGCGCTGAACAGGGTCGCCCTTTGCAAAGTGTGCTGTCGGGTTCGGTCTGCCCGGTCTGTCAGACGGTCATGAGCGAAGAGGACGAAGACTGCCCCAGCTGCGGCCGTGAGGATCTGGCCCCGCCGTCGACCTGGACGCTGTTCAAGCTGTGGCGTTTTGCCCGCCCCTACCAGCGCTCGCTTTTGGCAGGATTTTTACTCACCTTGGCCGCCACCGCCGCCACCTTGGTGCCACCTTACCTGACCATGCCTTTGATGGATGACATCCTCATCCCTTACCAAAATGGCCAGGCCATCGATCCTGGCCTGGTAGCGCTATATTTGCTGGGTTTGCTCGGTTCGGCGCTGTTGGCCTGGGGCCTGGGATGGGCCAAGACCTACATCCTGGCCTTGGTGTCCGAGCGCATCGGCTCCGATTTGCGCACCACCACCTATGAGCATTTGCTCAAGCTCTCGCTGGAGTATTTTGGTGGGCGCCGCACGGGCGATTTGATCGCCCGCATCGGCAGCGAGACCGACCGCATCAACGTCTTTTTGTCACTGCACCTGCTGGACTTTGCCACCGACGTGCTGATGATTTTGATGACGGCTGTCATCTTGTTTTACATCAACCCCACCTTGGCGCTGGTGACCTTGTTGCCGCTGCCCTTCATTGGCTGGTTGATCCATGTGGTGCGTGAAAGACTCCGCACCGGTTTTGAAAAGATCGACCGCGTTTGGGCCGAGGTGACCAATGTGCTGACCGACACCATTCCCGGCATCCGGGTGGTGAAAGCCTTTGCGCAGGAAGACCGCGAAGCCCAGCGTTTCAAGGACGCCAACGCGCACAACCTGCAGGTCAACGACCGGCTCAACCGCGTCTGGTCACTGTTCTCGCCCACTGTGACGCTGATGACCGAAATCGGCTTGCTGGTGGTCTGGGGTTTTGGCATTTGGCTGGTGTCGGACGACCAGATCACGGTCGGTGTGTTGACCGCATTTTTGGCCTACATCGGACGCTTTTACAGTCGACTGGATGCCATGAGCCGGATCGTCTCGAACACCCAAAAAGCAGCAGCGGGGGCCAAGCGGATTTTTGACATCCTGGACCATGTCTCCAGCGTGCCCGAGCCAGTGCACCCTGTGGCTTTGCCGCCCCAAGTGCAAGGCCACATCACGGTGCGTGATGCGGGCTTTCGCTATGGCAACCGCGCGGTGATTCGCCAACTCAACCTCGATATCCAACCCGGCCAGATGATCGGTCTGGTCGGCCACAGCGGCTCAGGCAAGAGCACGCTGGTCAACCTGATTTGCCGCTTTTATGACCTGAGCGATGGCGTCATCGAGCTCGATGGCACTGACATCCGCCAGCTCAAGGTGGCCGACTACCGCCGCCAGATTGGTCTGGTGCTGCAAGAGCCGTTTTTGTTCTTCGGCACCATCGCCGACAACATTGCCTACGGCAAGCCCGAAGCCACCCGTGAAGAGATCGTGGCTGCCGCCCGTGCGGCCCACGCGCACGAGTTCATTTTGCGCATGCCCCAGGGCTACGACTCGCTGGTGGGCGAGCGCGGGCAAGGCTTGTCGGGGGGCGAGCGCCAGCGCATTTCGATCGCCCGTGCCTTGCTCATCAATCCGCGCATTCTGATCCTGGACGAAGCCACCTCGGCGGTGGACACCGAGACCGAAAAAGAGATTCAAAAAGCGCTGGACAACCTGGTGCGTGGCCGCACCACCATCGCCATCGCGCACCGCCTTTCCACTCTGCGCAAAGCCGACCGTCTGGTGGTCATGGACAAAGGGGTGGTGGTCGAAGAGGGCACACACGACGTGCTCATTGAGGCCCAAGGCGCTTATTGGCGCTTGTACGAAGCGCAGCAGCGCCAGGCCAAGGCCGAGGCGGTCTTGGGTGGCAGCGACGACGACAAGAAGGTGAGCGCATGAAGCCCTTTGATTTGCAACGCGACGCCTTTGGACGCTGGGTGCTGCACATGCCCGATGGCACACGCCATGCCCCTGTGACGGCCTTGCGGGCCTACCCGGTGTCTGCACCGGACGATGGGGTGGCGCTGATGGATGCCGAGGGACATGAAATTTTATGGATCGATGCCCTGAGCCAGCTGCCGCCAGACCTGCGCTCCCAGGTCATTCAGGCCCTGAACGAGCGGGAGTTTTTGCCCGAAATTCTTCAGCTGACCGATGTCAGCAGTTTTGCCACGCCCAGCACCTGGTCGGTGCTCACCGACCGGGGCAGCACGCAGTTCTTGCTCAAGGGGGAGGAAGACATCCGGCGTTTGACGGGCACGGTGCTGCTGATCAACGATGCCAATGGGGTGCAGTTCATGATCCGCGACCTGGCCGCGATGGACAAGCACTCTCGCAAATTGCTGGACCGTTTTCTATGAGCCGCCTCAAAGTGGCCAGACCGAGCCCTGCTCGGGCACAAGCGCTCGCCATTTGATCTCGTGCTCGATGCGCTGGCGCAGCATGTCCGACGCCTCGCGCTCGCCGTGCACCACATACACCTGTGCGGGTGCGCTGGGCATTTTGTGCAGCCAACTCAGCAGTTGGTTGGCGTCGGCATGGGCCGAAGCCGATTCGATTTGCGCCACCTCGGCGCGCACCGCCACATCCTGAGCGTGAATGCGGATGGTGCTGCGGCCACTGGCCAGCGCTGCACCCCGTGTGCCTGGGGCTTGGTAACCGGTCAGGATGATCATGTTGCGGTGGTCTCCCGCGTATTGCGCCAGGTGTTGCAAGACGCGTCCGCCGGTGGCCATGCCGCTGGCGGCCAAAATCACCATCGGACCATGTCGCCGCACCAATGATTTGGACTGCTCGGGTGTCTCCAGCATGGTGGCCACATGGTCCATTTTGTGCACTTCCTGCACGTTCAGGCGGTGTTCCCCGGGGTGTCGCTCAAACAAAGCGGTGGTGTGGATGGCCATCGGGCTGTCCAAAAAAATCGGCAAACCTTTGGGTATTTCGCCCGCGGCCTTGAGCTGCGCGATGGTGTGGAGCACGGCCTGTGCCCGCCCCACGGCAAAGACCGGCACCACGGCCACACCGCCGCGAGCGGCCAGTTTTTTCAGCAGCGGTCCCAGCTCCTCGAACAGCTTTTCCTTGGGGTGCTGGCGGTCACCATAGGTCGACTCGATCAGCACCGTATCGGCCTGTGGCGGGGGCTCGGGCGGGTTCATCAACGGGTCGTCAGGTCGGCCCAAATCGCCAGAAAACAGAATGCGCCGACCGCCCACATCCAGCAGCAAACTGGCCGCGCCCAGGATGTGCCCAGCGGGCTGAAAGCGGGCCTTCCAGCCGCGAATTGGCTCGAACCATTGGCCTTGATGCTCCGCGTGCAATTGCTTGAGGCAATGGATGGCCTCTTGCTTGGTGTACAGCGGCAGAGCCGGAGCATGCTTGGAAAAACCGTGTCGGTTGGCAAAAAACGCGTCTTCCTCCTGGATGTGCCCGCTGTCGGGCAGCAAGATGCTGGCCAGATCGCAAGTGGCCGAGGTGGCATGCACCTGGCCCCGAAAACCGTTTTTCACCAGCAAGGGCAAATACCCGCTGTGGTCCAGGTGTGCATGCGTCAGCACCACCGCATCGATGTTCGCCGGGTTGGCGGGCAAAGGACTCCAGTTGCGCAGGCGCAGTTGTTTGTAGCCCTGAAACAGCCCGCAATCGACCAGCAGCCGCTTTTGGTTGTGCTCGATCAGGTACTTGGAGCCGGTGACGGTGTCGGCCCCGCCGAGGAAAGTGATGGTGGCGCTCATTCGATGAATGCTGCGCCGGAAACTAAGACGACAGATTGATCAGGGTCAAACACCCACCAAAGTGCGAGAGGGGCTGCGGCGGGTGACGATTTTTTGCGTACCCGCCATGAGGAACCCGCCGCAGCCCCTCTCGCACTGCCCAGCGAGCCCGTTCAGATTCAAGCTCCGAAGAAACCTTTGAGCTTGTCGGTCCAGGTTTCTCCACTGGGCTGGTGTTTGCCACCGCCCTTGGACAGAGACTCCTCAAACTCCTTGAGCAGTTTCTTTTGGTGCTCGGTCAGCTTGACCGGCGTTTCCACGGTGATGTGGCAATACAGATCGCCCGGGTAGCTGCCGCGCACGCCCTTGATGCCCTTGCCGCGCAGGCGGAACTGCTTGCCGGTTTGGGTGCCCTCAGGAATGTCGATGGCCGCTTTACCTCCCAAAGTGGGCACTTCGATCTCTCCGCCCAAGGCCGCTTTGGAAAAGCTGATGGGTACGGCGCAGTGCAGGTCATCGCCATCGCGTTCAAAAATCGAGTGCTTCTTCAGGCGAATTTCGATGAACAGATCGCCCGGTGGTCCGCCGTTGGTGCCCGGCTCACCGTTGCCTGCACTGCGAATGCGCATGCCATCGTCGATACCGGCAGGGATTTTGACTTCCAGCGTCTTTTGCTTTTTGAGCTTGCCTTGCCCTTGGCAGGTGCCGCAAGGCTCGGGGATGATCTTGCCCGTGCCACGGCAGGTGGGGCAGGTTTGTTGGACACTGAAAAAGCCCTGGCGCATCTGCACTTGGCCTTGGCCGTGGCAAGTGCCACAAGCCTTGACGCTGGTCCCAGGTTTGGCCCCCGAGCCGCTGCAGGTGTCGCAGGCGTCCCAGCTGGGGATGCGCAGTTGCGAGTCCTTGCCGTTGGCCGCTTCTTCGAGCGTGATTTCCATCGCATAACTCAGGTCTGCGCCCCGGAAAACCTGGCGTCCACCGCCGCGTCCGCCCCGGCCCTGGCCCCCAAAAATGTCGCCGAAGATGTCGCCAAAAGCGTCTCCAAAACCGCCAAAGCCCTCGGCTCCACCGCGCATATTGGGGTCGACCCCGGCGTGGCCGTGCTGGTCATAAGCCGCTCGTTTTTGCGCGTCCGACAGCATTTCGTAGGCTTCTTTGACCTCTTTGAATTTGCCTTCGGCTTCTTTGGCCTTGGCGTCTTCTCCCTGGTTGCGGTCAGGGTGGTACTTCATCGCCAATTTGCGATAAGCCTTTTTGATGTCATCGTCCGAGGCGTTTTTGGCAACGCCCAGCACTTCGTAAAAATCTCGTTTTGTCGCCATGGGGCAAATCCAACCGTTAGAACAAGAACGCCGCGAAGGCGATTCAGTCACCTGAATCAGCTTGCGCGGCGGGACTGCGGCCAGGCCGCAGAGGGTGGGGTGTTAGCCCTTTTTGACTTCCTTGACTTCAGCGTCCACCACATTGTCGTCTTGCGGCTTGGCCTCTGCGCCGGCAGCCGCTGCACCCGCAGCGGCTTGCTGGGCTTGCATGTCGGCATAGACCTTTTCGCCCAGCTTCTGGCTGGCGTTCATCAGGGCTTCGGTTTTGGCTTCGATGGCGTCTTTGTCTTCGCCCTTGAGCACCTCTTCCAGGGCCTTGGTGGCCGCCTCGATGGCTTCTTTTTCTGAAGCTTCGATCTTGTCGCCGTGCTCGGTCAGGCTCTTTTTCACGCTGTGCACAGCGGCTTCGCCGGCGTTGCGAGCTTGCACGAGTTCGATCTTTTTCTTGTCTTCCACCGCGTTCAGCTCGGCATCTTTCACCATTTGCTGGATCTCGGCTTCGGACAGACCGGAGTTGGCCTTGATGGTGATTTTGTTTTCCTTGCCGGTGCCTTTGTCCTTGGCGCCCACGTGCAAGATGCCGTTGGCGTCGATATCAAAAGACACTTCGATCTGGGGCGTGCCGCGTGCGGCAGGTGGGATGCCTTCGAGGTTGAATTCGCCCAGCGCCTTGTTGCCGCTGGCGATTTCGCGCTCGCCCTGGAACACCTTGATCGTCACGGCCGGCTGGTTGTCTTCGGCGGTCGAGAAAGTTTGTGCAAACTTGGTCGGGATCGTGGTGTTCTTGGTGATCATCTTGGTCATCACGCCGCCCATGGTCTCAATGCCCAGGGACAGAGGCGTCACGTCGAGCAGCAGCACGTCGGTGCGGTCGCCCGACAAGACCTGGCCTTGAATCGCAGCGCCCACAGCCACGGCTTCGTCAGGGTTCACGTCTTTGCGGGGCTCTTTGCCGAAGAACTCCTTGACCTTTTCCTGCACCTTGGGCATGCGGGACATGCCGCCGACCAAGATGATGTCGTCGATCTCACCCACCGACACGCCTGCGTCCTTGATGGCCATGCGGCAAGGGGCGATGGTGCGCTCGATCAGCTCTTCCACCAGTTGCTCCAGCTTGGCGCGGGTGAGCTTGATGTTCAGGTGCTTGGGGCCGGTGGCATCGGCCGTGATGTAGGGCAGGTTGACGTCGGTAGCGGCCGAGCTGGACAGCTCGATCTTGGCTTTTTCGGCGGCTTCTTTCAGGCGCTGCAGGGCCAACACGTCTTTGGCCAGATCGACGCCGGATTCTTTCTTGAACTCGGTGATGATGTGGTCGATGATGCGTTGGTCAAAGTCTTCGCCGCCCAGGAAGGTGTCGCCGTTGGTGGACAGCACTTCGAACTGCTTTTCACCGTCGACGTCGGCGATTTCGATGATGGACACGTCAAAAGTGCCGCCACCCAAGTCGTACACCGCGATCTTGCGGTCGCCTTTTTCTTGTTTGTCCAGGCCAAAGGCCAGGGCGGCTGCGGTGGGTTCGTTGATGATGCGCTTGACGTCCAGGCCAGCGATGCGGCCCGCGTCCTTGGTGGCTTGGCGTTGCGCATCGTTGAAGTAAGCAGGCACCGTGATCACGGCTTCGGTCACTTCTTCGCCGAGGTAGTCTTCGGCGGTTTTCTTCATCTTGCGCAGGATTTCGGCGCTGATCTGGGGCGGCGCCAATTTGTTGCCGCGCACTTCCACCCAGGCGTCGCCGTTGTCGGCTTTGGCGATGGTGTAAGGCATCAGGTCGATGTCTTTTTGGACTTCTTTTTCGGCGAACTTGCGGCCGATCAGGCGCTTGACCGCGTACAGGGTGTTCTTGGGGTTGGTGACCGCTTGGCGCTTGGCCGACGCACCGACCAAGATCTCGCCGTCTTCTTGGTAGGCAATGATGGACGGGGTGGTGCGAGCGCCTTCGGCGTTCTCGATCACTTTGGTCGTGTTGCCTTCCATGATGGCCACGCACGAATTGGTGGTGCCCAGGTCAATACCGATGATTCTTCCCATTTTGATGCTCCGAAATTGGTAAAAAGTGCAGATGGTTTGCAAGTGGGGCGGGGGATATGCTTTTCAAGTCCCCACACGCCACAAAAGGTTTTGGCTTATTTGGGCGCGGTGACCGTGACCAAAGCTGGGCGCAACACCCGGTCGGCGATTTGGTAGCCCTTTTGCAGCACCATGACCACGGTGTTGGGCTCCTGGTCGGCTGGGACCACGCTGATGGCTTGGTGGTGGTGCGGATCGAACTTGGTGCCGGCTGGGGGGGCGATTTCGGCCACTTTGTTGCGCTCCAAGGCGCTTTTGAGCTGACGCAGGGTGGCCTCGGAGCCTTCGCGGATCTGCTCAATCGTCACGTTGGGGATGGCCAGTCCGGCCTCCAGGCTGTCGAGCACCGGCAGCAGGCTGTCGGCAAAACCCTCCACCGCAAATTTACGGGCCTTGGCGATTTCGTCATCGGCGCGGCGGCGGGCATTTTGCACATCGGCTTGGGCACGCAGGTACTGGTCGGCCAGGTCGGCGTTTTGCGCCTTCAGGTTGGCCAACTCGGCCTGGGCATCGGCCAGAGGGTCGGTCGCGGTCATGGCGGCAGCGGCAGCGGCAGCCAATGCTTCGTCACTCTGGGGCTTGGGGTCTTGGTTGGGTGTGGCTTCTGACATGAACAATGTCCGCAAAAAAATGAATACCCCATTTAAATAGGGGCGTTGTTTCAGGCTTCAAGGGGGCTTTGCGGGTCTCCAGTTCCGCAGGGGGCACGAAAAACCCGCCCAAAGGCGGGTCGGTCGGTAAACCCGCCGAAAGTCGGGTTGTGCCGCGGTCGCGGCGGCTTGGGCTCAATCGAGCGCCAGCAGTTCCACGTCGAACTTCAAGGTGGCGTTGGGCGGGATCACGCCGCCAGCGCCACGGGCACCGTAGCCCAGCTCGGCTGGGATGATCAGGGTGCGTTGACCGCCCACCTTCATGCCGGCCACGCCCTCATCCCAGCCCTTGATGACCATGCCTGCGCCCAGACCGAACACAAAAGGGTCGCGGCGATCGCGGCTTGAATCGAACTTGGCGCCTTGCTGGCCGTCCTTGAAGAGCCAGCCGGTGTAGTGCACGGTGACGTCTTGACCTGCTGTGGCGACTTCGCCTTCGCCGACAACGGTGTCTTCGTATTGCAGGCCGGAGGGGGTGGTGTTCATGGGGAGATTCCTGTCAGAAATGACCCGGTGCCTCTGGCGGGCTGCCGGGATGTGGAAAACCCAAAATTATGCCAGCCCCGCCAATCTTCAGCTCGCCCGATGGCGTTGGGCCAGATCGCGCATCAGCGCGCCCACGCCATAGGTCCAGGCTGGTGCCTGGTCCGAGGTGGTGACCCGGTTGACCAAGGTGCCCAGTTGCGGGGTGGAAATGCTGACCACGTCGCCCACCACATGGGTGAAGCCCTGGCCGGGGCCGTGGCGGTCCTGCGTGGGCGCAAACATGGTGCCCAAAAACAGCATCATGCCGTCCGGGTACTGGTGGTATTTGCCCATGGCCTGACCCGCCAGGTCCAGCGGGTCACGGCTGATTTGGCTCAAGGCGCTGCTGCCTTGCATCACAAAACCTTCGGTACCTTGTACTTTCAGGCTCAGCTCACATTGACGCACATCGTCGATGCCGAAGTGCTCGTCAAACAGGCGAATGAAGGGGCCGATGGCACAACTGGCATTGTTGTCCTTGGCTTTGCCCAGCAGCAGGGCGCTGCGCCCTTCGAAGTCGCGCAGGTTCACATCGTTGCCCAAGGTGGCCCCCACCACCTCGCCGCGCGAGTTGGCGGCCAACACGATTTCGGGTTCGGGGTTGTTCCACTGGCTGCCCGGATGGATGCCCACTTGTGCGCCAGGACCCACGGCGCTCATGGCTTGTGCCTTGGTGAAAATTTCAGCGTCCGGCCCGATGCCCACTTCCAGGTATTGCGACCACATGCCCTGGTCCAGCAGCACTTGCTTGAGCTGGGCCGACTCGGGGGAGCCGGGCACCACGCTGCGCAGGTTGTCGCCGATGACCGCCACCACCGCCTGGCGAACAGCTTCGGCGCGGCTGGCATCGCCACGCGCCTGTTCTTCGATCACGCGCTCGAGCATGCTGGCCACAAAAGTCACGCCTGCGGCCTTGATGGCTTGCAGGTCGCAGGGTGCCAAAAACCAGGGTTTGGCCGGGTCACGCGCCGCTTCGTCGCTGTTGGCCAGCACGGCGGCCGTGCTGCCTAGGGGGCTGGCCTGACCGGTGCTGATGCTTTGCCTGACCCGGTCTGCCACCTGGTCTAGTTCAAGCAATTCGCTGCAGGTGAGGGCCAGGCTGGACAAGTCCAGCACCTTGTCTGGCGTGACCGCGACCAAAACCGGTCCCGTGTTCGGCTGCCAGATGCGACCGATCAAGAGGGCGTTGTCACAAAGAAGGGGCAGTGCAGAGGTGTTCATGTTTGAAGTGTCCAAATCAATGCTTTTTATCTTGCCAGAAGTTCAGGCGGGGCGGCTGTCGCGAACAGGCCTGCCGATTTCCTGGGTGGGGGCGAGCCATGGTTGAGCAACTTGTGCGTTGGCGCACGTTCATCGGCGTCGATGGACCTTAAAGTGGTCTGTTTCGATGAAAAGGATCTTCCAGATGAACACCATGAGTGCACTCCAATCCGCGGGCACCTTGACCTGTGCCTTGGCCATCTTTCTCACCGGATGTGCAACGTCGACCCCTGAACAAAGGGGGGCAGGCACAGGTGCTGTGATCGGTGCTGTGGCTGGCCAAATTTTGGGCCGGGACACCAAGTCCACCGCCATTGGGGCGGGCTTGGGTGCTTTGGGCGGCTATGTCTGGTCCAAAAGCATGGAGGACAAGAAGCGCGCCATGGAGCAAGCCACCGCCGGAACCGGCACGGTGGTGACCCAGACCGCAGACAACCAGCTCAAGCTCAGCATTCCCAGCGACATCTCGTTTGATTCAGGCCGCTCCGACATTCGGGCCAATTTGCGCCCCATCCTGGACCAGTTTGCACAAGGCTTGAGCCAACAGGCCAGCATGGAGGTGCGGATCGTGGGGCATACCGACAGCATGGGCAGCGATGCCGTCAACAACCCTTTGTCGGTGAACCGGGCCCAAAGTGCCCGCGATTATCTGGTGTCACGCGGAGTGAACAGCAGCCGAATCAGCATCGATGGTCGCGGTTCTCGAGAGCCGATCGCTGACAACAGCACCGAAGCGGGTCGCGCCCGCAACAGGCGCATTGACATTTTCCTGGCCGAGCGAGCCACAGCACGTTGAGATGGGTTGTGTGGGGCTGATGCCCAGGACAGAGCTCACCGCCGAAGGGATTTTTCTCACAAGCGACTGGTTCGGGTGGCCATCTTCGCCCAGCGACTTGGGCATTGACCTCAGAGGTAGATTTTTTGCAGCAATGCCAGCAGCGTTTGGCGCTGCGCCGGTGTGAGCTTGGCTGTTTTTTCAATTTCGAGCTCTGTGGCGGTTTGCTCGGCTTGCACCATCAAGGCCTGCCCTTTGTCGCTGGCGTGCAGTCCCACGGCGCGACCGTCATGGGGGTGGGGTTTGCGCTCGATCAGGCCGCGTGACTCCAGCGACTGGATCAAACCCACCAGATTGGGGGGCAAGAGGTTGAGCGTGGCGCACAGCTGTCGCGAGGTCACGCCCGGGTTGTGGCAGATGGTGGACATGACCGAAAAATCCACCGGCTTCAAGCCGTAAGGGGCCAGGCGCTCCAAAAACAGCTCGATGATGCTCAACGCGGCTCGGCGCGCGTTGTAGCCCATCAGGGTTTGCAAGTAAGCCGTGTCCACCGTGTCCACCGCGTGCGCGAAGGACTGGGCGGGCGACACACGCGCCCGTCGCGCCTTGGCAGGCAGGGGCTGACTTGCTGCGCCGGGCAGGGATGAGCCCGGCTCGGTGGTCTCTGGCCTTTGGCCTTTGAGCGGTGCTTTGTGGGAAGGGTTGCGGGGCATGGCGGCGCGAAAAAGAAGGCGCGGTTGAACAGGCCGGATTATGCCGCCACGCACTGCTGCACGATGATGAAGCTGCGCATCTGGAACTCGGGCAGCACCCAATTGCGCAGGGCTTGGGCGGGTGATCTCCAGCGTGTCTCTGCGTTGGGGGTGGTCTCGTCCAGGCCAGCCTCGATGCGCAGCCAGGCCCAATCCATCAGCACCAGCGCCACGGCGCGCAAATAGTCGTCGGCCACGCGGTAAGCGAGCGCCGCGTCTTTGGGCGCAGCCTGCACGATTTGCTGGGTGATGGCGCGCAGGGTCTGGATGCGGGCCTGCGCAGGCGTGCTGGCTTTGGCCGTCTTGGGCAAGTCCGCTGCGATGGCATCGAGCAGGGCGTTCATGCCCGCGCCGCCATCGGCCAGCACCTTGCGCACCAACAGGTCAATGGCCTGGATTTCGTTGGTGCCCTCGTAGATCATGGCCACGCGGGCATCGCGCACGATTTGCTCGATGCCCCATTCGCGCACATAGCCGTGTCCGCCAAACACCTGCAGGCAGTCGCTGCCGCCGTGGAAGGCCTGGTGTGTGAACACCGATTTCATGACCGGGGTGACCAATGCGCACCAACGTTGGGCAGCGGCTTGGGTCTCGGCGTCGGGACTGTGTTTGATCAGGTCGAGTTCCAGCGCGGTGCGGTAGGCCAAAACGCGACCGGCATCGACCCAGGCACGCTGTGTGTCGAGGATGCGGCGCATCGCGGGGTGTTCGGCAATCAGGTCGGCTTCAGCAGCACTTCTGCCTTTCCCTGGCGCACGCATCTGGCGGCGTTCCTGTGCGTAGGCGTCGGCCTTTTGCCAGGCCGCGTCGAGCAGGCCAATGCCTTGCAAGGCCACGTGCAGGCGGGCGGCGTTCATCATTACGAACATCGCGTTCAGGCCTTTGCCGGGCTCGCCCACTATTGAAGAGACCGCTTCGTCAAAGCGCATGACGCAGGTGGGGCTGCCATGCAGGCCCATTTTTTCTTCGATGCGGTCGCAATGCACCCGACTGCGCGAGCCATCGGGATAGAACTTGGGCACCAAAAAGAGCGACAGGCCTTTGGGGCCAGGGGGGGCATCGGGCAGGCGCGCCAGCACCAGGTGCACGATGTTGTCGGTGAGGTCGTGCTCGCCGCCCGAGATGAAAATCTTGGTGCCGCTGACCTCATATTGACCATCGGGCAATGGCACAGCTTTGGTCCGTGCCAGGCCCAGATCCGAGCCGGCATGCGGCTCGGTCAGGCACATGGTGGCCAGCCATTCTCCAGTCGCCACCTTCTCTAAATAGCGTGCTTTGAGTTCTTCACTGGCGTGGTGTTTGATGCACTCGTAAGCGCCGTGCAGCAGGCCGGGCGCCATGGTCCAGCCATGGTTGGCGCCCGAGAGCATTTCGTAGAGCATGGCTTCAAGCACAGTCGGCAGGCCTTGGCCACCGTCTTCGGTGCTGGCCGCCAACGCGGGCCATCCCGCTTGCCAGAAGGCTTGGTAGGCGTCTTTGAAGCCCGGCGGCATGGTGACCGCGCCGGCTTGCCATTGCGCGCCGATTTCGTCGCCATCGCGGTTGAGCGGGGCCACAACCTCCCCCACGAACTTGCCTGCTTCATCGAGCACTTGCTGCATGAGTTGCGGGTCCACCTCTGCAAATGCGGGCAGGGCTTGCAGCTGGGCTGGCGCGTTCAACACGCGGGACATAACGAACTGCATGTCGTCGGTGCGGGGTTGGTAGGCGTTCATGGTCGATTTCAAAAACAAAGATTCAGGGTCAAGGGGCCGGTTTATTGGCAGGTGAAACTGTCGGCATTTTCCAGTGAACCATGGCCCTTGTATTTGGCGACTGTGGGGTAGGCACACAGAGGGCGAGTGCGTTGTGCGCTCCAGTTTGCGGGCAACTCGGCGTTCACACCTCCGGCATTACCGGCTCCACGCACTTGCGCGGTGATGCGGTCAGGGGCAATGCCTTGCTCCACCCAAGCCACCAAAGGCGTGAGGACGTCAAACTGGTCTGTCGCTGGGCCTGCGCTGCAATGGTTCATTCCGGGAATGGGGAAGTGGCGCACAAAATTGGCGCTGTTGGGCACTTCTTTCGCCACACGATCCACCCAAGCACGGGTGTCGGTTTCTGAAAAAACCGGGTCACTGACACCGTGGTAAAGCAAGACCTTGGCGCCTCGTTGTTGAACCTGTTTCATATTGGTGGGTTTTGCGTGATGCAAGGGTGTGATGGTTTCATCTGCGCTTTCACTGAACCCAGGCGGTTTGGCAAAAATACCGGCATACAAGTTGTCGTAGTCCGAATCAAAAGCCTTGACGTCACGTTTGGGGCTGGTGAACACATGGCTCAAGGCGCCTGGGTCCAGGGCTTGCGAAAACACAAATTTCCAAGTGGCCCAGTTGGCGCCAGACACCCCCGGGTCGTATGGAAATGGGCTGTACAAAGGAGCGCCAGTCGTGGTTTGACCCCCTTTGAAGACTTGGGCGATGACATTTTTTTGCATCACACTCAAGCATTTGCCGTCACGCCCTGCGGTGCAATTGGGGATGTCCTTTTGCACGTCAAACGCTTTTTGGCAAGCCGACACATCTTGAACAATACCGTCGCTTGCGCCATCGATGGCATCGCATTTGGCCAAAACTGCACGGGCCAAGACCTGTCGGTCTTCGGCGTTGAAGCCAACGCCGATGTCAGGGAATTTCAAATTGGGATTAAAGGGGTGGTTCACCGTGGGGCCCGCGGGTGCCAAGCTGTTCCACAAGGAAGAGCCCCATAGTTGGGCCAAAGCGGCATTGGGCAAACGGTAGCCGGGTGCACCGGCCAAGTAGCCGTCAAACTGCTGTGCATAGCGCGAAGCGGCCACCAAAGTGTGCCGGCCGCCGTTGGAGCAACCCGCGATGTAGGAGCGGTCCGGCAATTTGCCATACGCCGTTTTGATCAGTTCCTTGGCCATGGGCGTGAGTTTGCCCACGGCGGTGTACCCATAGTCTTGTCGTGCCTGGGGCTCAGAGCCAAAGTAAGGGTTTTGTCTGGGGTTGTGTCCTGCGTCTGAGCTGATCACGGCGAAACCTTGCGCGAGTGCGCCCGTCAAAGGTCCGCCACCCAAGGCTCCCAGCGCGGGCTGAACGATGCCATCCAAGCCGCCGTTGGCTTGGTAGAAAAAGCGGCCGTTCCATTCTTTGGGCAGGCGCATTTCAAAACCAATCGCATAAGGCTGCCCATCGGCACCTTGACGCTCCTGCATCTTGCCCTTGATCAAACAGTGGCTGCCTGTTTGGTAAGCCGTGACAGCAGTGGGTTGTGGGCCGGTACGCACCACCCCAGCCTGAACCAACTCGGTCGACTCAATGCGTGTCGCTGCATATTTGAACTGGTCACGCAGTTCATCGCATTGCAACAAAGAACCGCTTCGTGCGGGTGCCAAACTGGCGGGTGCTTGGGTCGTCAAACCGTCGGCGCAGCCTGTCAGCCACAATAAACTTCCCAAAGCTATGAGTCGGATCGCCATGTCAGCCCCTCTAATTTGGTGAATGACAGTGCGTCGTGGTTGCACTGTCTGAAGAATCGAAAATCACAAGGCCAGTTTGGACCTCTGGCAGTCAGTGTTGGATGTCACAGAGAACAACTCGATGGCCATGGTGTCGCTTGTAGCGCATGGGCCATCGAGGTGCTTCTGCAGGGTTGGCTGTGAGTTCAGGAATCCACGCTGAAACCGATGCGCTTGATCAGCGGGCCCCAACGCTCGAGTTCCACTTGCGAGCTCTTGAGCTGGTCTGCTGTGGAGCCGCCGAATGGAATCAGGCCGACAACGGTCAAAGCGTCTTGCACGCCTTTGTCTTTCAAAGCCGCATTGATGGCGGTATTGGCCGCCTGGATCACGTTGGCAGGGGTCTTGGCGGGGGCGTAAAAGCCGAACCATTCTTCCACGGTCAATTCTGGGAAGCCTTGCTCGGCAAAGGTGGCCACGTCAGGCACAAACGGCGAGCGGGTTTTGCCCGAGGTGGCCAAGATGCGCATCTTGCCCGCCTTGTGGTTGGCGATGAAGTCGCCATGCGGTGTGAACATGCAAGCGATCTGGCCACCGACCACGTCGGTCACGCCGGGCACCGAACCACGGTAAGGCACGTGCTTGAACTCGAAGTTCTGGTTCAGGCCCAACAGCGCACCGATGAAGTGCGGCGTGGAGCCCGCTGCGGGTGAGCCGTAGCTGGCTTGCGCGGGGTTGGCTTTGGCCCAGGCGATGAAGTCTTTCACGTTCTTGACGCTGGCAGGCACCAAGGGGCCCACCGCAAAGCCGTGGTGAATCATGGACGCTGTGCCCACGGGCGTGAAGTCCTCAAATGGCTTGTATTGCAGGTTCTTGAAGATGTGGGGGTAAAGCGAAATCGCCGAGAACGGTGTCATGGCCAAGACCGAGCCGTCGGCCGGAGCGCTTTTGAGCAGGTTCAAGGCAATCTGACCGCCAGCGCCTGGGCGGCTGTCGATGATGCCGGCGTTTTTGCTGTAAGGCGTGCCGCCAAATTTTTCGGCCACACGGCGGGCGCAGATGTCGCCCGAGCTGCCGGGTGGGAAGCCGTAAAGCACTTTGACCTGCTCAATCGGCAAACCGCTTTGTGCCCAGGCTTGCTGGAAAACGGTGCTGCCCAAAATGGCTGCACCGATGGTGGATTGAACGAATTCACGACGGTTGGTCATGCTTGTCTCCTCTAGGGGGTGGTTAAAAAACGGTTAGCTGCACAAGGCCTTGATGTCTTCGGGCACCGGGATCGCTTTGATGCGGTCCGGGTCATCGGGGTGCTTGATGCAAAAAGCACGCACTTCGGTGCCTTCGCACAGCACGGTGTCGCCCCGCATGACCACATGTTTGTGCACAATGACTTTTTCACGCCACTCTTGCACACTGGTGTGCACCTGAATGGTTTCGCCGTAGGTGGCTGGACGGATGAACTTGGTGTTGATTTCCAACAGCGGGGTGCCGATGATGCCGCGCGTCTTGACCAGCTCGCGCCAGGGCGGGACGCCGCACTTCACAAAAAAATTCAAGGACGAAGCGTCCATCCATTTGGAGAAGTTGGGGAAAAAGACGATGCCTGCGGGGTCGCAGTCACCGAACATCACTTGCACTTCGTAAACAACGGTTTTGCTCATGTTCGGCTTTCAGCGCGGCGCCATGCGCAAGGCACCGTCCAAACGGATGACTTCGCCGTTCAGGTGGTCGTTGCTCACGATGTGGCAGGCCAGCTCGGCAAATTCGCTGGGTTTGCCCAAACGCGCGGGGAAGGGGATGCTGGCCGCCAGCGATTGCTGCACAGGCTCAGGCAGTCCCTTGAGCAAGGGGGTCGCGAAAAGGCCAGGGGCGATGGTGCACACGCGGATGCCGTGTTGTGCCAAGTCGCGCGCCATGGGCAGTGTCATGCCCGCCACCCCGGCTTTGGAGGCGCTGTAGGCCTGTTGACCGACTTGGCCGTCAAACGCCGCCACAGAAGCGGTGAAGACCATCACGCCGCGGGCGTTGTCCTCCATGGGATCGAGCTTGGCGCAGGCGGCTGCGAACAGACGGGCCGCGTTGTAGGTGCCGATCAGGTTGACGTTGATCACCTTGGCAAAGTCTTCCAGCGGCGCGGCATTGCCGTCCTTGCCGACCACGCGTTTGGCTGTGCCGATGCCGGCAATTTGCATCAGGATGCGGGCGGGGCCATGGGCGGCGGCAGCGGTTTCGATGGCTTGGGCCATGCTGTCCGGGTCCGACACGTTGCAGTGCACTGCAACGCCGCCAATCTCTTTGGCCACGCGCTCCGCGTTCTCCAGATTGAGGTCGAGCACCGCAACCTTGGCGCCCAGGCGGGCGAGTTCACGGGCGGTGGCTTCGCCCAATCCAGAGCCACCACCGGTGACCAGAGCTGCTTGTCCTTGGATGTTCATGTCGAGACCTTTCAGTTGTGGCGCGGACCGTCAGGTCCGTTGCTGGGGGAGATGGGGTCAGGGCTTGAGCCACTGACCCCACCGTTCAATTCATTGACCTTCGGGGTTTTCGATCAACAGCGCAATGCCCTGACCGCCCCCCACGCAGGCGCTGGAGATGCCGTAGCGCAAGCCACTGCGTTTCAATTCGCGGACCAGCGTGATCGTCAGGCGAACGCCGGTGGCTGCCAGCGGGTGGCCCAAAGCGATGGCGCCGCCATTGACGTTGAGTTTGGCCAGATCCAGCCCGAGTTCGCGGCCCACGGCCAGGGTTTGTGCGCCTTGGGCCTCGTTGATCTCGAAACGGCCAATTTGGTCGAGCGTCAGGCCGGTGCGTTCCAGCAGCAATCGAATCGCCGGGGCCGGTCCGATGCCCATGATTTCGGGGGGCACGCCCACAGCCGCTGCAGCCACCACGCGGGCCAGAGGCTTTTTGCCCTGCGCTTTGGCATAAGCCCCTGACGTCACCACGCAAGCGGCCGCGGCATCGACCAGGGCCGAGCTGTTGCCACCGGTTTGCACACCGCCTTCGTACACGGGCCGGAGTTTGCCCAGAACTTCTGCGGGTGAGATGCGGGGGTGTGTGTCGGTGGCCACTTCGGTGACCTTGCCCTGCAGCTTGATGCCACGGGGTTTGTAGCCTTCGAGCTCGAATGTCTCCGTGACCACGGGCACGATCTCGCCCGCGTGGAAGCCCGCTTCTTGCGCGGCCACGGCCTTGGCAAACGAGTCTGAGGCGAACTGGTCCACCTCTTCACGGGTGATGTTGTATTTTTTGGCCAGGTTCTCGGCGGTTTGGATCATGTTGATGCCAGCGGCTGGGTCTTTCAGCGCTTCCCACATGTAATCCTTGAAGCCCACAGGCGCGCCCAGCTTGAAACCGGTGCGGTGGTCAAAGGCGGCGATCGGGTTGCGCGTCATGCTTTCAGTTCCCACCACCAGCGCAGCCTCACACACGCCCGCTTCGATCTGCTCACCGGCCTGGCGAAACAGCTCAAAACCGGTGCCGCAAATGCGCTGGGCCATGATGGCGGGCACTTCTTGCGGCACACCGGCATACAAGCCGATGTGGCGGGGCAGGAAGAATTGGTCAAAGTCGCCAGGGGCCATGTTGCCGGTGATGACCGAGCCGATCGCGGTGGGGGCGATGCCCGCGCGCTTCAAAGCCTCGCGGGCGGCCTTGATGCCCAAGTCTGTGGGCGAGATGTGGCCCAGTGCGCCACAGTAGTCGACCATGGGCGTGCGCACGCCTTCGTGCATCCAGACATCGGCAAATGCGTTGAAAAATCCTGGGGAGGCCATGTTCTTGTCTCGGTCGGTCGGACATCCATGTCCGAGGTCGTTGAAGGGGTTGGTCGATGCGTGCGCTCAGGCCGTCGGTTTCAGGCTTGGGGTTTCACGATGAAGTGGAGCGTGTCGTCATGCAGGGCCGCCACCGTGTCGGCACGGTGGGTGAGCACCGAGCGTTGGTTGATCGAGCCTTTGTCGGTGATTTCGCCCTTGTCGATGGTGGGCGGCTCGCTTAGCAAGCACAGCCGGGCGATGCGGTTGGCGCTGCCGGTGCTGGTTTTGGCCAATTCGTTCACGATGTCTTGGAATTTGGCCAGCACGGGGGCACAAGCGAGCACCTCGGACAGGGGGGCGTCCGCAGGCATACCGCTCAAAGCCCTCACCGCGGGTGTCGGAAAGATCATCGCGCCGACTTCTTTCAGGTTGATGCCGGTCAGCACAGCATCTTGGATGTAGGGTGCGCCTGCGGCAATGATCTTGCCCCGCAACGGGCCCACGCTGACAAAGGTGCCGGTGGCCAGCTTGAAGTCTTCGGCAATGCGGCCGTCAAATTTCAGGCCCAGGTGCACATTGGTCTCGTCGATCCACTTGACCGCATCGCCTGTTTTGAAAAAGCCTTCTTCATCAAACGCGCCCGCGGTTTCTTCGGCGTTGCGCCAGTAGCCGGGGGTGATGTTGGGGCCGCGGTAGCGCACCTCGGTTTTGCCTTGCATGTCCACCAGCTTGAGCTCCAGACCGGGCGTGGGCACGCCCAAATCGCCGGCCTGCACAAAGGGGTTGGTCACGAAAATGCCGAACGGACCCGACTCGGTCATGCCCAAGCCCGTGCCCATGACAATGCGTTCGCCCACCTCTCGCTCTTGCGATTCGTACAGGCTGTCCCAGATCGGTTGGGCCAAAGCGGCACCGGCATAGAAGAACATCTGGACACGCGACAGCAAGGTTTTGCGCAATTGGTCGTCGGCCTTCATCGCGTGGGCGATCGCTTCAAAGCCGGTGGGCACGTTGAAGTACACCGTGGGCGCGATTTCGCGCAGGTTGCGCAGGGTTTCGTGCATCAGCGCCGGTGTGGGCTTACCGTCGTCGATGTACAGGGTGCCGCCGTGGAACACGGTCATGCCAAAGTTGTGGTTGCCGCCAAAGGTGTGGTTCCAAGGCAACCAATCGACCAGCACCAATTCTTGCTCGGCCAACACGGGCATGGACTGGGCCATTTGCTGCTGGTTGGCGCACCACAGGCGGTTGGTGTTGATGACGGCTTTGGGCAGCTTGGTGGAGCCGCTGGTGAACAAAAACTTGGCGATGGTGTCGGGGCCGGTGGCGGCCATGGCAGCGTCCACGGCCGGTGTGGCGGCGGTGGCGCACAGGCTGTCAAAAGCCGTGACCGTGCGGCCGGGCACTTCGCCCTCGACCATCACCACTTCCATGTCAGGGCCCACGGTGGCGGCAATGGCTTTGGCATAGCGAGCGTCTGAGGCGAACACCAGGCCGGGGGTGACGGTGCTGAGCACATGCTTGAGCTTGTCGTAGTCCACGCTGACCAGCGAATAGGGGGGCGAGGTGGGGACAAAGGGCACGCCTGCGACCAGGCAACCCAAGGCCAATAGGGCGTGCTCCAGGCTGTTTTCGCTCAAGATGACCACTGGGCGCTCGGCGCTCAAGCCTCTGTGGATCAGGCTTTGGGCAATGCTGCGTGCGGTCGTCCAAGCTTGGTCATAGGTGATGTGCTGCCAGTCGCCCAATGTGCCATCGGCATTTTTCACGCGGCGTGCCATGAAGGTTTGGCCAGGCTTGACGCGCGCCCAGTGCTGCAGGCGGTCGGTCAGGCGCTCCGGAAAAGCTTGCAGTTCTTGGTCGGCCTTCAGGTATTGCGTGCCGGACACGCCACTTTCCAGTGTGACGCGGGTCACGCCAAATTTGAGGGGGCGAAATTGAGGGGCGTTCATGCGCTTCTCCGATTCAGCTTTTTTGCACCTTAGCCGCTTTGCCTTCGAGGAAGGCGCGCACACGCGCTTTGGCTTCAGGCGCGGACTGCGCAATGGACGAAATCAGGGCTTCGGTGAAGAAGCCGTGGTCCGCAGGCTGCTCGGCAATGCGGGGCAGGGCGTGCATCAGGGCAAAGTTGGTCAGCGGGGTGTTGGTGGCGATGCGGGTGGCCAACTCGATGGCTTTGGTCAAGGCGGTGCCGGTGGGCACCAGGTACTGGGCAAAGCCCACGCGTTCCCCGTCTTGGGCGTTGTAGACACGGCCGGTGAGCATCATGTCGGTCATGCGGGCCGCACCGATCAGTTTGGGCACGCGCACCGAGCCCCCACCCCCCACGAAAATCCCGCGTGTGCCTTCGGGCAGGGCGTAAAAAGTGCTCTCGTCGGCGACGCGGATGTGGCTGGCGCTGGCCAACTCGAGTCCACCACCGACCACCGCGCCATGAAGCGCCGTCACCACCGGCACCCGGCCTTGCTCGATGGCATTCAGGGCGACGTGCCAACTGCGCGAGTGGTGGATGCCTTCACCCGCGTCGCGCTCTTTCAGTTCGGACAGATCGAGGCCAGCACAGAAATGGTCGCCTTCGCCGTGGATGACGGCGGCGCCGGCTTCGGGGGGGAGGTTCTGAAAGACATCTCGCAGCGCTTCAATCAGACCGTCGTTGAGGGCATTGCGTTTGGCCGGACGGCACAAACGCACCACGGCCACAGCGCCTTGCAGGGTCAGAGAAACGCCATTCGCAGCGGCACGGTCAAGGATGGGGTGGCTTTGCGTGGTCATCAGGGGTCTCTCAAATGACTTGACCAAGGGGTCAAGAAGGTTATTATTGATAACGATATTGTGGGCAGGTCGGTGCACTTTGTTGCTTGGGGGTTTCCCTAGGTTTGAACGGAAATCTTTGTTGACAGCTTGCAACCATCGATCTGAGCCGCCGTCATCGGCTATCGTCCACGGGACGCACGGAGACACCGAACCATGAAACACGAAGACCTGATCGCCATCGACATCCACACCCACGCGGAGGTGAGTTGCTGGAACCCGTTTGACAATTACGGCGAGGAATACGACCGCGCTGCGGACAAGTTCTTTGGCAGCAACCGCCGTCCGACCATCGAAGAAACGGTGGCCTATTACCGCGAGCGCAAGATCGGTTTGGTCATGTTCACCGTGGACAGCGAATCGCAGTTGGGCCGTCGCCGGATCCCCAACGAAGAAATCGCCAAGGCCGCGCGCGACAACAGCGACATGATGATCGCCTTTGCCAGCATCGACCCGCACAAAGGCAAGATGGGCGCTCGCGAGGCCGAGCGACTGATCAAGGAAGAGGGCATCAAGGGTTTCAAGTTCCACCCCACGGTGCAAGGCTTTTTGCCCTATGACCGCATGGCATGGCCGATTTACGAGGTGATCAACCACCACAAACTGCCTGCGATCTTTCACACCGGACACAGCGGCATCGGCTCTGGCATGCGTTGCGGAGGCGGTCTGCGCTTGCAAAACAGCAATCCCATGCTGCTCGAAGATGTGGCGATCGACTGGCCCGATATCCAGATCGTCATGGCGCATCCCAGCTTTCCATGGCAAGACGAGGCGCTCAGCCTGGCCACGCACAAGCCCAATGTGTGGATTGACCTGTCGGGTTGGAGCCCCAAGTACTTTCCCAAGCAATTGGTGCAGTACGCCAACACCTTGCTCAAAGACCGCGTCTTGTTTGGCAGTGATTACCCACTGATCACGCCCGAACGCTGGATGAAAGACTTTGAGGTGGCGGGCTTCAAGCCCGAGGTGATGCCCGGTATCTTGAAGGGCAATGCGGTCCGTTTGTTGGGGCTGGACAAGGCCCTGTGACCCTTTCAGGGGCGATGGGGCTGCCTCAGCGCTGACCCCACGGGGTGACTTTGATGGCCACCGCAGTGACCACGCCATACAGCACCATGGCCACGGCCACCAGCCCATAAAAATGCTCGGCTGTGCCTTGGTGTTGGGTCAGCCAATAACCGACCCCGGCCACCAAGACCAGGCGCACCGTGCCCGCCAGCACGGGTCCGATGACCTGTCCTGCGCCTTGCGAAGCAAAGTACAAGGTCAGGCCCAAACCAAAGAACGGAAAAGCTGGCCCAGCCGTTACCAGGTATTGCCGGGCGAAGCCCAGCACCGTTTCATCTTGCGTGAACAGCCGTGCCCACAGCTCAGGGGCCAGTGTGACCACGGCCCCGATCAGCGCCAAATTGAAAGCCGACACGCCACCGGCCACCCAGGCCACGCGCCGTGCTCGATCCACTTGGCCAGCGCCTATGGCCATGCCCACCATCGGCACCGAGGCCACGCCAATGCCAAATGCGATGGGGATGAGCAAAAACTCCAAGCGCTGACCAATGCCATAGCCGGCCAAGGCTTCGGTGCCCAGCTGAGCCAGCAAACCGGTAAAAATCAGAATCGCCAGCACCGATTGCACGGGCGACAAGCAAGCCATCGCCCCCACTTTGAGGATGTCGGCAAACACACGGCGCTGCATTTCGAAGGCCTGAAGCTTGAGCGTGAGGCGCCCTTGACCCGTGATCAGGTACCAGAGGAAGTAAGCCACGCCGGCGGCCGTGGCGATGATGTGGCCCCAAGCCACCCCCACCATGCCCATGGCGGGCACAGGCCCCGCGCCCAGACACAGCACACCGGCCAAAATGATTTGCAGGGCCGACGTGACCATCAATGCGATGGAGGGCGTGCGCATGTTGCCCGTGCCGCGCAGCACCGAGGCCAAGGTGTTGATGAGCCAAACCCAGAGGGCCCCACTGAAGAGGACCAGGGCATAAGCATTCGCTTCCAGCAAAACGGCATCTCGCCCGCCTAAAAGTTGGTAAAGCCAAGGCCCCCAGATCACAAAGATGGCGCTGTAAATCAGCCCAGAGCCCAGACCAATCAACAAGGCATGCTGCAACAAGGTTTGCGCGCGCGGCACATCGGCTGCACCCAGTGCCCGGCTGATGGCGGCAGACACCCCTCCACCCATGGCCCCGGCCGACATCATTTGGGTGAGCATGGCAAACGGGAAGACCAGCGCCATGGCCGCCAGAGGGGCAGTGCCCAAGCGGCCGACGTAATAAGTTTCGGCAACACCCACCAACACCGTCATGACCATGGCCAACACATTGGGTGCAGACAAACGCAGCAGGGTGGGCAAGATGGGCGCGGTGAGCAGGCGCTGCAGATCGTTAGAGGCTGGGGTCATGGGCGCATCGTGACTTGGGGCTCGGGCTTTGTCATGACTTAGGCGACAGACTCTCCGGGCGGTGGTGCTTGCAGCAGCTGGTCCATCGGCCAGTTGAGCAGCTCGGCCAAGCGACACACCACCCAACGCGCTTCGACGGGCGAGACCACGGAGGGCTCGGCGAGCAGGCCCAACTCGCACTGCTGCAACGCCAGCTCCTCGGTGATGCCCAAGGTGAACTGCATGTTGGCTGCCTTGTCGGTCAATAAATTGGCCAAGTCTTCGCACAGCTCGTAGCGCCCGGCCATCTCCCGCAGGCCCAGTGTGGGCTTGACTTTGCCAGGCAGCAGGTAAAGCGCCATGAACGATGGCGGGATGTGGATTTGGAATTCTTCGGTCATGGGGCGCAATGAAATCAGGGGTGAATTAACGCACAGACGCGCCGTCGGGGACTTTTTTCATCTGCTCATCGCAGGCGGGCGCTCTATTCAGTCGGTTCCAGCGCAGGCATCCCTCTTTTGGGGCTCAGACTTTTTTGACGAACGCGGTTGTCAGTCGAAATGGGCAGTGTGCATTTGACGTTATGCTTGATGCGACTGTTTTTATCCTTTGTTGACATGGCCACCACCCCCAAATCGCTCACCGGTCTCACGCCATTCTTAAAGCCTTACCGCGTGGCCATGGGTTTTGCCGCGGTGTTTTTGCTGCTGGCGGCAGGCACCACGTTGGCTTTTCCTTGGGTCTTGCGCCAGTTGATTGACCAAGGCCTGGCCAGTGGCGCCACGGCCGATCAGTTGTCGGGCAATTTTTTGCAGCTGTTTGTGGTGGCCGCGGCTTTGGCGGTGTTCTCTGCAGGGCGTTATTACACCGTGAGTTGGCTGGGTGAGCGCATCACGGGCGACCTGCGCAATGCGGTGTATGGCCATGTGCTGAAACAAAGCCCGGCTTTTTTTGAGACCACCCAGTCGGGCGAAGTGCTTTCGCGCCTGACCAACGACACCACCCTGGTGCAAACCGTGGTGGGCTCTTCGTTCTCGATGGGCTTGCGCAACTTGGTCATGGGGGCGGGCGCGCTGATCATGCTGGTGTGGACCAACCCGGTGCTCATGCTGCAGGTCGTGGCCGTGCTGGCTGCGGTGATTTTTCCAAGCGTCTACCTGGGCCGCCGTGTGCGCCGCCTGTCGCGGGCCAACCAAGACCGTGTGGCCGACTCGAGCGCCATCGCGTCCGAAGTGCTCAACGCCATCAGCGTGGTGCAAAGCTATACCGCCGAGGGCCGCGAAACCCGCCGTTTCGTGGAATCAACAGCCCGAGCCTTGGGTACGGCTCTGGGCCGCATCCGCGCCCGGGCGGTGCTGGTGGGCTTCATCATCATGGCGTCGAGCGCCGTCTTGCTTTGGGGCCTTTACATGGGCACCCTGGCCGTGCGCGCGGGCACCAGCACCGCAGGCCAGCTGGGCGAGACGGTGTTTTACGTCATCTTGTTGGCCAGTGCTTTTGCAGTGCTGGGCGAGGTGTACGGCGACTTGCTGCGTGCGGCGGGCGCCACCGAGCGACTGATGGAGTTGCTGCACACCGAGTCGAATCTGAAAATCGCCCCCCAGCCGCAACCAGCGCCCTGGCCGCAAGGCGGCTCGTCCTTGCAGCTGGAATCGGTTCGATTTCATTACCCCTCGCGCCCCGACACCTGGGCGCTGGACCAGCTGACAGGCCAGATCCACCCCGGACAGACCGTGGCGGTGGTGGGCCCGAGCGGTGCGGGCAAAACCACTTTGTTTGATTTGCTGATGCGGTTTCACGACCCGCAGTCGGGCCGCATCGTACTCGACGGGGTGCCCATCGACCAAATGGACCTGCATGCCCTGCGCGAGCGCATGGCCATCGTGCCGCAAGAGCCGGTGATTTTTTCGGGCACCGTGATCGAGAACATCCGCTACGGCCGCCCTGATGCCAGCCTGGAAGACGTGCACGCCGCGGCCGAAGCCGCTTATGCGCAAGAGTTCATCCGCGAGCTGCCTGAGGGTTTTGACACGTATTTGGGCGACCGGGGTGTGCGTTTGTCTGGCGGACAGCGCCAGCGCATCGCCATCGCGCGGGCCATTTTGAAGAACCCGCCACTCTTGTTACTCGACGAGGCCACCAGTGCGCTCGATGCGCAAAGCGAAAAAATGGTGCAAGCCGCGCTGGACAAAGCCATGGTGGGTCGCACCACGCTGGTGATTGCCCACCGACTGGCCACGGTGCAACGCGCCGATGTGATCTGGGTGCTCGAGCGCGGTCGCCTGATGGAGCAGGGCACCCACGCCGAACTGCAAGCCAAAGGCGGGCTCTACGCCAGCCTGGCGGCGCTGCAGTTCAACGCCGACCACAGCGTCTGAAGACCGCTGTGCAGTAGCCCACCCCGTGGGCGATGGTTGTGGCATACGCCCCCAAACCATCTGGCAGATGCCTGTGGCTCACGACCTCTTGTCGGTTTCTTCGCTCGCTGGCTTGGCGGCGGCTTCCTGATCCTGCGCCTCTTGCGCCGCCTTTTCCCGTGCCCGCTGCTGGCGGGTAAGTTCCTGCGCCTTGCGCACGTCGTGCATTTGCCAAAAGGCAAACACGAAGACCAGGCCAAAAATGCCCAGTTCCAACCAAATTCCCATGGCTTGACCTTCCGCGTGTTGATATGTCAATAAAGGTTGACAGTATTGATTATCAGGTTATATTGACACTCATACCTGTCAGTTTGTATTGACAGGTCTTCCCTGCCGGAGGTCCCATGAGTCTGTTGACACGCACCGAAGAAGCTTTGAGCGCCCATTTTGACCAAGCTGCGGGTGTGGGCGCCCCCACCCGGCTGGTGGCCGCCATGCGGCATGCGGTGTTTTCGGGCGGCGCCCGCATCCGCCCTCAGCTGTGCATGGCGGTGGCCACTGCCTGTGGCGACGATGCGCCGGAGTTGACCAATGCCGCCGCCGTGGCACTCGAGTTGATGCATTGCGCCTCTTTGGTGCACGACGACATGCCCGCTTTCGACAACGCCGACACGCGGCGCGGCCGGCCCACGGTGCACAAGGCCTTCAGCGAGCCGCTGGCGCTGCTGGCCGGTGACGGCCTGATCGTCATGGCCTACCGCGTCTTGCTGCAAGCGGGCGCGCAGCGTCCCGAGCGCCTGATTCAGTTGATGGACAACATGACCACGGGCGTGGGCCTGCCCAACGGCATCGTGGCCGGGCAAGCCTGGGAGTGCGAGACCAGTGCGGACCTGGGCCAATACCAACGCGCCAAGACCGGGGCTTTGTTCGTTTCGGCCACTTGTGCGGGCGCGCTCAGTTGCGGATACGAACCCGAGCCCTGGGCGCCTTTGGGGCAATACCTGGGCGAGGCCTACCAAGTGGCTGACGATATCCGTGACGTGATCGCCGACGCCGCCACATTGGGCAAACCTGCAGGTCAAGATGTTTTGCACGCCCGCCCCAGCTCGGCCCAAGCACTGGGTCTGGACGGGGCCATTGCCCACTTTGACCACCTGATCGAGCAGGCCGCCTCGTCGATCCCCGCCTGTTCCTGCCGCGATATGTTGCGCCAGCTGGTGCAGCTCGAAGCCGAACGCCTGGTGCCCAAGGCCCTGTGCGAAGGCTATTTCAAGACGCACCCGGCCGTCGCCCCGGCCCGTATCGGTGCCGCGCATTGAGCGCCCCAGCTGCCCAAAGCGAAGGAAGCCGCATGTCACAACCCCTGGATCTGGCCGCCATGCAGGCCCACACCGCCCCCACGTTCAAGGATGCCTGGCAGGCCCGCCTCGAGCGCTGGTACGCGCACCCTGGCTTGTACCGCTGGTCATTGGGTAACCCGCTCACCCGCTGGCTCACGCGCCGCCGAACCCGACAGTTGTTTGATTTGATGGCCGGTTTCGTGCACAGCCAGGTGCTGCTGGGCTGCGTGCGCCTGGACCTGTTTCGCGCCTTGCACCAAGCCCCTGCCAGCTTGACCGATCTGGCCCGTCGCACGGGCCTGGCCCCGGCCGTCTTGCAGCGCTTGTTGCTCTCGGCCGTGGCACTGGGCTTGCTGGAGCACCGCAGCCAGGGCCGTTTTGGCCTGGGGCCTCTGGGCGTGCCTTTGGCCCAGCACGAGGGCATCGCGCAGATGATCGAGCACAACCACCTGCTCTACCAGGACATGCAGGACCCGGTGCAGTTCCTGAACAACGCCTGGAGCGGCGGTATGGCCGAGTACTGGCCCTATGCCCACGAAAAACCCGCTGTGGCCATGCCAGCAGCTGAGGTGGACAAGTTCACCCGCTACTCCCAGCTCATGGCGGCCTCGCAAGGCTTTGTGGTGCAGGAGATTTTGTCGTCCTACTTTTTTGACGAACACCGCTGCGTGCTCGACGTGGGGGCGGGCAAGGGCCGCTTCGTGAGCGAGCTGGCCGTGCACGCGCCGCACCTGCAGTTCAAGATGTTCGACTTGCCGCCAGTGCTGGCGCTGGCCCGTGAAAACCTGCAAGCCCAGGGTTTGAGTGAGCGGGTGAGCTTGCACCCCGGCAGCTTTCTCGACGACCCTTTGCCTGAAGGCGCCGACCTGATCACCTTGGTGCGTGTGGCGCACGACCACCCCGATGCGGTGGTGCGACAGATTTTGCAAAAAGCCCATGCCGCCTTGCCGGTGGGCGGTGTTTTGCTGTTGGCCGAACCCATGGCCCAACCCGACGAAGAAGCCGGGCAGCCCGAGGCCTCGGCCGATGCCTACTTCCACTTTTACCTGCTGGCGATGGGGGCAGGTCGTCTGCGCACCCCGCAGGAGCTGCAAACCATGATGCAAGAGGCCGGTTTCACCCATGTCGAGCTGGTGCCCAACGCCATGCCCATCCATGCGCGCATCCTTGTGGGGCGTAAATCTCAGTGTTTACCCTTGGTTTCGCAAAATAGTGTCAATTAACTTTGACATAATTTGATGTAAAGCAAAAAATACAAGCATGAAATCCCAAGCCGTCGTTTTCAACAGCCCCAGGCACCTGTCCTTGCAGGCCTTGGACTTGCCTGAACTGCAAGCCGGTCAGCTGGATGTGGCGGTCGAATACAGCGGCATCAGCACCGGCACCGAGCGCATGCTCTGGGACGGCAGCATGCCGCCTTTCCCGGGCATGGGCTACCCGCTGGTGCCTGGTTATGAGACCGTGGGCCGTGTGGTCCGGGCCGCCTCAGACACCGGCATGCAAGCCGGTCAGCGCGTCTTTGTGCCGGGGGCCAATTGTTTCACCGGCGTCAAAAGCCTGTTTGGTGGTGCCGCCTCGCGCTTGGTCGTGACCGAGCAAAAAGTCGTGCCCGTGGCCGAACACCTGGGCCCGCAATCGGTGCTGCTGGCGCTGGCTGCCACGGCCTACCACGCAGTGTCTGGCGGAGGTCAGCAAGACCCGTTTGAAGCGCCGGAACTCATCGTGGGCCATGGTGTCATGGGCCGGCTGCTGGCCCGCTTGACGGTGGCGGCGGGTTTGCCAGCGCCCACTGTGTGGGAAACCCAGGCCGAGCGCTCTGCCGGGGCCGAGGGTTACACCGTGGTGCAGCCGCAAGACGACCCGCGCCGCGACTACCGCACCATCTACGACGTGAGCGGTGACGGCAGCCTGCTCAACGGCCTGATTCAGCGCCTGCGCCCCGGTGGCGAGCTGGTGCTGGCGGGCTTTTACAAACAAGACCTTTCTTTTGCCTATGCCCCGGCCTTCATGCGCGAAGCGCGCATGCGCATCGCCGCCGAGTGGAAGCGCCCGGACCTGTTGGCCGTCAACGAGCTGGTGCACACCGGCCGCTTGTCGCTCGACGGATTGATCACCCACACCCAGCCATCGACGCAAGCTGGTTCTGCCTACGAGACTGCCTTCGGAGATGCGAGCTGTCTCAAGATGATCCTTGATTGGAGTGCCTCAGCATGAATACAGATACCACCACCCAGCCCATCAAATTTGTCGAAGTGCTTCGCCGCGAAGCCGACGTCGAGCCCGACGCCGTCAGCACCTCCGAGGTGACCAAAGAGACGCAGATCATTGCCATCTACGGCAAAGGCGGCATCGGCAAAAGCTTCACGCTGGCCAACCTCTCTTACATGATGGCGCAGCAGGGCAAAAAAGTGCTGCTGATCGGCTGCGACCCCAAGAGCGACACCACCAGTTTGTTGTTTGGCGGCAAAGCTTGCCCGACCATCATCGAAACGTCATCCCGCCTCAAACTCTCCGGCCAGGCCGTGAGCATCGGCGACGTGTGCTTCAAGCGCGATGGCGTGTTCGCAATGGAATTGGGTGGCCCCGAAGTCGGTCGCGGCTGCGGCGGACGCGGCATCATCCACGGCTTCGAAACGCTCGAAAAACTCGGTTTCCATGACTGGGGTTTTGACTACGTGCTGCTCGACTTTTTGGGCGACGTGGTCTGCGGCGGCTTTGGCCTGCCCATTGCCCGCGACATGTGCCAAAAAGTCATTGTGGTGGCCAGCAACGACTTGCAGTCGCTGTATGTCGCCAACAACGTGTGCTCGGCGGTGGAATATTTCCGCAAGCTCGGCGGCAACGTGGGCGTGGCCGGCATGGTCATCAACAAAGACGATGGCACCGGCGAAGCCCAGGCCTTTGCCGAACACGCCGGTATCCCGGTGCTGGCCGCGATTCCGGCCAACGAAGACATCCGCCGCAAGAGCGCCAGCTACGAAATCATTGGCCGGCCTGACGGCGAGTGGGGACCGCTGTTTGCCGAATTGGCCAAAAACGTGGCCGAAGCCCCGCCCATGCGCCCGAAACCCCAGACCCAGGACCAGTTGCTGGGCCTGTTCAGCGCCGATGTCGTCGGCCGCAATGTGGTGCTCGAGCCCGCCACCGTGTTCGACATGGTCGGCAAGCACGAAGACATCAAGCCCTCGCTGGAAGTCGTCTACGACGCGGCCTGAACTGCGCTGACACACCCACAGGACACGGCCATGACACGCACCATCCCGATTCACCCCAGCCCACAAGCGCCCAACCCAGCAGGCCTGCAAGGCGACGGCATGGGTTGCCACGCCGGCACCGAAGCCATGGTGGCTGCCGCCAAAGAGGCGGGCAAGTCCGAGGTGCTCGACCAGTACGCCCGCGATTACCCACGCCAGCCCGATGCCGGTCCACACGACCAGCCACAAAGCATGTGCCCGGCCTTCGGTTCGCTGCGTGTGGGTTTGCGCATGAAGCGCACCGCCACCATCCTCTCGGGCTCGGCGTGCTGCGTGTACGGACTGACTTTTACATCCCACTTTTACGGCGCTCGCCGCAGCGTGGGCTACGTGCCTTTCAACTCCGAGTCGCTGGTCACGGGCAAGCTGTTTGAGGACATCCGCGAGGCGGTGCACGCCGAGGCCGACCCGGACAAGGTGGACACCGTCATCATCATCAACCTGTGTGTGCCCACGGCCAGTGGTGTGCCGCTGCAGTTGCTGCCCAAAGAAATCAACGGGGTGCGCATCATCGGCATCGATGTGCCCGGTTTTGGTGTGCCCACCCATGCCGAGGCCAAAGATGTGCTGGCCGGCGCGATGCTCAAATACGCCCGCGAAGAAATCATGAGCGGCCCGGTGGCTGCCCCCCGCGCTGGTCGCGGTGACAAGCCCACTGTGGCTCTGTTGGGTGAGATGTTCCCGGCCGACCCGGTCATCATCGGCCAGATGCTGGCCCCCATGGGCCTGGCCGCTGGCCCTGTGGTGCCCACCCGCGAGTGGCGCGAGCTGTATGCCGCGCTCGATTGTTCGGTGGCCGCCGCCATCCACCCGTTTTACACCGCCAGCGTGCGCGAATTCAAAGCGGCCGGTCGCCCAGTGGTGGGTTCGGCCCCGGTGGGTCTGGAGGGCACTCAAGACTGGTTGCAAAACATTGGCCAGTCTGCGGGCATCGCGCAGGCGCAAATCGATCTGGCGCGCAACCAGTCGCTTGCACAAATGCGTGGCCTCCTCATGCAAAAGCCAATTTCTGGCCGCATCACCTTGAGCGGCTACGAAGGTTCTGAATTGCTGGTCGGGCGTCTGCTTGTCGAGTGCGGTGCTGATTTGCGTTATGTGGGCTCGGCCTGTCCTGCGACCGAGTGGAACGCACACGACATCGAATGGCTCAAAGCCAAAGGGGTGCAGGTGCAAATGCGCGCCTCGCTGGAGCAAGACCTCAACGCCATGTACGAATACCGGCCGCAACTGGCCATTGGCACCACCCCGGTGGTGCAAATCGCCAAGCAAAACAGTGTGCCCTCCTTGTATTTCACCAACCTGATCTCGGCCCGACCCTTGATGGGTGTGGCCGGTGCCGGTTCGCTGGTGCAGGTGGTGCAAGCGGCCATGGGCAACCAGGCCCGCTTTGACGCCATGAAGGATTTCTTTGGCGATGTGGGTGCAGGTCACGCCGCAGGCGTGTGGGAGTCGGTGCCCAAAGACCGACCCGAGTTCAAGGCCGAAACCCGCCGCCAGATTGAAAAGCTGTTGAAAAAGCGCAAAGCCGAGGAGATGGGTTCATGAACCAAGTGTCCCCACCCCCCAGCACTGTGGCCAAGCCCAAGTCGCCGCTTATCCTGGACCACGACCGCGCAGGCGGTTACTGGGGCGCGGTCTATGTGTTCACCGCCATCAAGGGTTTGCAAGTGGTGATCGACGGCCCGGTGGGCTGCGAAAACCTGCCTGTGACGTCGGTGCTGCACTACACCGACGCCTTGCCACCCCACGAGTTGCCGATTGTGGTGACGGGCCTGGCCGAAGAGCAGCTGGGCCGAGAAGGCACGGAAGGCGCGATGAAACGCGCCCACGCCACACTGGACCCCGAACTGCCCGCTGTGGTGGTGACCGGCTCGATCGCCGAGATGATCGGTGGCGGCGTCACGCCCGAAGGCACCAACATCGCACGTTTTTTGCCACGCACCATCGACGAAGACCAGTGGCAATGCGCCAACCGTGCCATGTACTGGCTGTGGAGCGAGTACGGTCTGCGCAAAGTGCCCGCACGCAAGCCTTTTGAAGAGCGTCCTGTGGGCGAAAAGCCCCGCGTCAACATCATCGGCCCCTGCTATGGCACCTTCAACAGCCCGAGCGACCTGGCCGAAATCCGGCGACTGGTGCAAGGCATCGGCGCAGACGTCAACATGGTCTTCCCTCTGACCAGCCATTTGGCCGATGTGTCACGCCTGGTCGAAGCCGATGTGAACATCTGCATGTACCGAGAGTTTGGCCGCATGCTGTGCGAGGCGCTGGAGCGCCCTTATTTGCAAGCGCCGATTGGCTTGCACAGCACCACCAACTTCTTGCGCAAATTGGGCGAGTTGCTGCACCTGGACCCTGAGCCCTTCATTGAGCGCGAAAAGCACACCACTTTGAAACCGATGTGGGACCTGTGGCGCTCGGTCACGCAAGACTTTTTTGCCACCGCCAGCTTTGCCGTGGTGGCTGGCGAGACCTATTCCCGGGGCCTGAAAAACTTCCTTGAAAACGAAATGGGCTTGCCCTGTCGCTTCAGCGTGTCACGCACCGCCGGCAACAAGACCGACAACGCCGCTGTGCGCGAGCTGGTCAAAACGCAAACGCCATTGATCATGTTCGGCAGCTACAACGAGCGCATGTACCTGAGCGAGATCTCGGGTGGCAGCCCCATGCGTGCGGCCTTCATTCCCGCGTCCTTCCCCGGTGCCATCATCCGCCGCCACACTGGCACGCCCTTCATGGGCTACAGCGGTGCAAGCTATGTGATCCAAGAGGTGTGCAATGCGCTGTTTGATGCGCTGTTCCACATCCTGCCCTTGGGTACCGAGATGGACAAAGTCGAAGCCACCCAAGCGCGTGGCGTCGTGGCCCCCAATGCCAGCTGGCAAGACCAGGCTCAGCAACGCCTGCGCGATGTGGTGCAAAGCCAGCCCGTGCTGGTCCAGATATCCGCTGCCAAGCGCTTGCGCGACCAGGCCGAACAACTCTCGCAGGCCCAGGGCCACAGCGAGGTGACCGAAGCCCATGTGAACGCGGCCAGCCGCGAACTGGGCCTGGGGGTGGCGGCATGAGCCACAACCCCAACAACACACCAGCTGGTGCCGCCGCGTGCGGCACGGCTTATCCGATGTCGTGGCCTTTGGCTGCGGATGCCCATCTGCGCGGGCTGTGCGCAACCCGGGTCGCAAGGCCTCGTTAACAGGAGCAAAACATGTCCACCAAGACATCAATTTCCGGACTCACCGATGAGGAAGCCCAGGAGTTCCACCACTACTGGATGCAGGGCACCGTGGGCTTCACAGCAGTTGCTGTGCTGGCACACATCCTGGTCTGGGCGTGGCGTCCCTGGTTCTGATTCAGAGCCTGTTTTTTCAACAATAGATTGACGGAGTCACTGTCATGTCCAACACAACCCACCTCAACGAGGCCCATTCGCGTGCGGATGAGTCTCCCGCTTACTGGTCCATTTTCCTCATCGGATTCGGATGTCTGTTTGTGGTCGTCGTACTGGCCAAACTGGTCGGCGTTCACTGGCGGGATCTGCTGCCTGGTGCAGAAGATGCCAAGAGCATGAGTCAGGGTGTGAAAGCTGCTGTGTACACCTTCATGTCCCACATCATTTAGGAGATTCACCATGTGGAGAATTTGGCGACTTTACGACCCTTTGCGTGCCATGGTACTGCAGGGTATTTTCTTGTTTGGCCTGGCCGCGATGATTCACCTCATCTTGCTCAGCACCAACAAATTCAACTGGCTCGACGGCGCGAAAAAGCCCGTAGCAGCATCGGCGCAAAACTCGCCGCTGCCGACTGCAGTGGCTTCGCTCCCAGCGCCCAAGTCCTGATCCAGGACTTGCCGTCCAGGTGCTGTCATTGGACCCGTTCAATGCAGCACCTGTTCATCCACTGAAAGCAGGAGGACCCAACCATGGCCATGCTGAATTTTGAGAAAAAGTACCGTGTTCGCGGTGGTACCCTGCTGGGTGGTGATTTGTTCGACTTTTGGGTCGGACCGTTTTACGTCGGCTTTTTCGGCGTGACAACCTTGTTCTTTTCGTTCCTGGGTACAGCCCTCATCTTGTGGGGTGCCTCACAAGGGCCTACCTGGAACATTTGGCAAATCAGCATCGCACCGCCTGATTTGTCGTATGGCTTGCGATTTGCGCCCTTGATGGAGGGTGGTCTGTGGCAGCTCATCACGGTGTGTGCCATTGGCGCCTTCGGCTCATGGATGATGCGTGAGGTCGAAATTTGCCGCAAGCTTGGCATGGGCTTTCATGTGCCCGTGGCCTTTGGTGTGGCCATCTCGGCCTACGTTACTTTGGTGGTCGTGCGTCCGGTGCTCATGGGCGCTTGGGGCCACGGCTTCCCGTATGGCATCTACAGCCACCTGGACTGGGTGTCCAACGTGGGCTACCAGTACCTGCACTTTCACTACAACCCGGCGCACATGATCGCCGTGAGTTTCTTCTTCGCCAGCGTGTTTGCACTGTCGCTGCACGGCGGTCTGGTCCTTTCCTCCACCAATCCACAGCCTGGACAAGTGGTCAAAACGCCAGAGCATGAGGACACCTTTTTCCGCGACTTCATCGGCTATTCGGTGGGCACATTGGGTATCCACCGAGTCGGCCTGTTCCTGGCATTGGCGGCTGTCTTGTTCAGTGCGCTGTGCATCGTGCTCAGTGGTCCTTTCTGGAGCCGTGGCTGGCCCGAGTGGTGGAGCTGGTGGCTGAACCTGCCGATCTGGTCTCAGTGGCCTGTGTGAGTCGGACGAGAAAACCCGTCCGAATCTGAAGAATATAGGAGTACCGTAAATGGCCGATTATCAAAACCTGTTCACCACGGTGCAAGCCGTGGGACCAGTCCATCACGGGGTTGAACTGGGTCACGGAAACAGTCCGCGCACCGGACAACCTTTGATCAATTACTGGATCGGCAAATTGGGCAACGCCCAGCTGGGTCCGATTTACCTGGGGGGCCTGGGTTTGGCCTCACTGGTGTGTGGCTTGATCGCCTTCACCTTGATCGGCATGAACATGCTGGCCTCGGTCAACTACGACCCGATCCAGTTCGTGCGCCAGCTGTTCTGGCTCTCGCTGGAGCCGCCGCCGCCCAGTTATGGCCTGAGCATGCCTCCACTCAACCAGGGCGGATGGTTCCTCATCGTCGGTCTGTTCCTCACTGCGTCCATCATGTTCTGGTGGGCCCGCACTTACCGGCGCGCGGTCGAGCTGGGCATGGGTTTGCACATCGCTTGGGCTTTTGCCGCAGCCATTTGGTTGTTCTTGGTGCTGGGCTTGTTCCGTCCCATCTTGATGGGTTCATGGGGTGAGGCTGTGCCTTACGGCATCTTCTCCCACCTGGACTGGACAGCGGCCTTTTCGCTGCGCTACGGCAACCTGTTCTACAACCCATTCCATGCGCTGTCCATTGTGTTTTTGTATGGCTCAGCCTTGTTGTTCGCCATGCACGGTGCCACCATTTTGGCTGTGACCCGTTACGGTGGTGAACGCGAGATCGAGCAGATCACTGACCGGGGCACAGCCTCGGAGCGTGCGGCCTTGTTCTGGCGCTGGACCATGGGCTTCAACGCCACCATGGAATCGATTCACCGCTGGGCCTGGTGGTTCGCCGTCCTCTGCCCCATCACCGGCGGCATTGGCATCTTGCTGACCGGCACCGTGGTGGATAACTGGTACCTGTGGGCCATCAAGCATGGCGTGGCGCCACCGTACCCCGAAATTTTTCCAGCGATGGTTGACCCCGCGCTGAGCACAGGAGTCAAGCCATGAACCCGAACACCCCACACCCATCCAGCTGGTTCGGCCGCATGGCCAAAGGCTTGGGCCTGGCACTGGTCGGTCTCGTGCTGGCCGGTTGCGAACGCCCGATTCCCGAATCGGTGCAAAGCGGCTACCGGGGCACCGGCATGGCACAGATCTACAACGCGCGTTTGCTCGAAGTCAAAACCGAAAAGAACCAGCCGCCTGTGGCTATTCCATCGGCGGGTTCTGACGGGCCTAAGGCCTCGCAGGTCTACAAGAACGTCAAGGTTTTGGGCGACCTGAGTGTGGGCGATTTCAACCGCCTGATGGTCTCCATGACCAGCTGGGTGGCGCCCAACGAAGGCTGCGCCTATTGCCACGCCTTGCCCAACTTTGAAGACGACAGCAAGTACACCAAGGTGGTGGCGCGGCGCATGGTCGAGATGACCCAGCACATCAACGCCGACTGGCAGCCACACGTCGCCCAGACCGGGGTGACCTGCTACACCTGCCACCGTGGCGAGCCTGTGCCCAATGCCATCTGGTTCAAGTCCAACCCGCAGCCTTATGGCTCCAACTTCATGGGCGACAAGGCCGGACAAAACGAGCCGTCCCCCGTGGTCAATTTGTCATCCTTGCCCAACGATCCTTTCACACCCTTTTTGCTGGACAAGCAAAACATCCGTGTGAATGGCCCCACCGCGCTGCCGTCGGGTAACCGCCAGTCGATCAAGCAAGCCGAGTGGACCTATGGATTGATGACGCACATGTCGACTTCGCTGGGCGTGAACTGTACCTACTGCCACAACACGCAGTCCTTCCAGAACTGGGAAAACAGCCCACCGCAACGCACCACCGCCTGGCATGGCATCCGCATGGCGCGGGACCTGAACTTGACCTTCATGGAGCCTTTGACCGAAGTCTTCCCGGCGCACCGCAAGGGCCCCATGGGTGATGTGGCCAAGCTCAATTGCGCCACTTGCCACCAAGGGGCCTACAAGCCGCTGAACGGTGCGCCCATGGCCAAGGACTTCCCCGAGTTGCTCAAACCTGCTTTGGCTGCGTCCAAAGTGGCGGCCAAGTAGTTCGCCCCACCTTGACTTGCTGACCGGACCCCGTCATGGAAGCCCTTACACCCCTTCATGACCCGCTGTCCGGCGTGGTGGTGGTGTTGCTGGCCGATTTTTTGCGCCAGCACCAGGGCTGGGGCTGGTTGCGTCTGGTGGCCGGGGCCACGCCCTACAAGGACGTGCCCGGTCTGACCATGGTCAAGGTCATGGGCAGTGGACATGGCGGGGGCTTCAGCTTGCGCCCCAGTGCCACGCACCAGGGCCTGATCTGCACCTTCAGCCACCTCGATCTGGCCCTGAAGTTTCTGGACAGTCCTGCGGTTCAGGCCTACCGCAGCCGCGCCCGCGAATGCTGGACGGGTGTGTTGTCCGTGCAATCGGCCCGGGGCCATTGGGACAAACAAGCCTGGCAAGCGAGCAGCGCGCAAGCGCTGGGCTTGTCTGGCGAGAATGAAGACAAGGGCGAGCAGGGCGATCCAGGCCTGGGTTGGGCGGGCAGGCCGCACAGCGGTCCTTTCGCTGTGCTCACCCGCGCCAGCATCGTGCCCACCAAGGCCATGGCTTTTTGGCGTTATGCCCCCGCTGCGCAAGCTGACTTGGGGCAAGCCCCCGGTTGCCTGTTGGCCATGGGCCTGGGCGAAGCGCCTTTGGTGCGCCAATGCACCTTCAGCCTGTGGCAGGACACGGCCGCCATGCTGCAGTATGCCCGCCAGGGCGCCCACCAAGTGGCCAGCGCCGCCGCTTACAAGCACCAGTTTTTTTCTGAATCGCTGTTCGTGCGCATGCAGGTGCTGCAGATGGCCGGTGCCTGGCAAGGCCGCAGTTTCGATGCGCCCGCCTTGGCCGTTCAGAGCACCGCCCCAGCCGATGCAGCGCTGGCCGGCAGCCGCCTGGCTGGTGTGCCCAGCCTGGAGGTCAGCCATGTCTGAGCACCGCGTCGTCATCGTCGGCGCGGGCATGGGCGGTTTGTGCAGTGCGATCCAGCTCGCACACCAAGGGCTCGATGTCACCGTGGTCGAAGCTTCGGGTGCGCCCGGCGGCAAGGTGCACAGCCGCGAAGTGAACGGCGCACACATTGACAGTGGTCCCACCGTGTTCACCATGCGCTGGGTGTTCGATGCCTTGCTGCGCAGTGTGGGCACCAGCGTCGAAGCCGAGATGCAGATCACGCCGCTGCAGGTGCTCGCCCGCCACTTTTGGCCCGATGGCAGCCAGCTCGATTTGTCGGCCGATGCCCGCGAGAGCGAAGCGGCGATTGCCGCTTGGTCCAGTGGTGATGAGGCCCGGCGCTTTCGGGATTTTTGCAAGACCACGCGCCAGCTCTACGCCACGCTCGAAGGCCCCATGATCCGCGCCCAGCGCCCCAGCATGGGCGGCTTCATGGGCGACTTGGGATTCAAAGGCCTGGGCGTGTTGGCCCAACTCGGGCCCATGCGCAGCCTGTGGCAACAGTTGGGACACCAATTTACCGACCCGCGTCTGCGCCAGCTTTTTGCGCGCTACGCCACGTATTGCGGCTCATCGCCTTGGCATTCGCCCGCCACCCTCATGCTGATCGCCCAAGTCGAGATGGACGGGGTCTGGTCGGTCGAAGGCGGCATGGTCGGCATGGCCCAGGCATTGGCCCGTGTGGCCCGCCGCCGAGGCGCGGTGTTCCGCTACCACAGCAGCTGCCAGCGCATTGAGCAGCGCCAAGGCCGCGTGTGCGGTGTTCACCTGCAGTCGGGCGAATTTTTACCGGCCGACCGCGTTATTTTTAATGGCGACGCCGCCGCTTTGCGCCAAGGCTTGTTGGGCGACGACGTGCGCCGCGCTGTGCCAACAGACGCGCCGCCACGCTCCTTGTCGGCCTTGACCTGGTCCATGCACACCCCCGCCGAAGGCGTGGCGCTGGACCGGCACAACGTGTTTTTTCAGAGCACCTATGCCAGCGAGTTCGAAGACATCTTCGAGCGCCAGCGCTTGCCCGAGCAGCCCACGGTCTATGTCTGTGCACAAGACCGACCCGCTCAGTTGCCGCACGGCCAAGCCGAGCGCCTGTTTTGTTTGGTCAACGCCCCCGCCTGCGGTGACGGCAACGCAATCACCGAGGAGGCTTTAGAACAATGCCAAACGCACACCTTTCAGCACCTGCGTCAACTGGGCCTGCATCTGCAACCGTCGGTGACCAACAGCCTGCGCACGACGCCGCAGGATTTTCATCGGCGCTTTCCGGCCAGCGGCGGGGCACTGTACGGGCAGGCGACGCACGGCTGGACCAGCATCTTCAGCCGACCTGGCTCCAGCACACCCCTGCAGGGCCTGTATCTGGCGGGGGGCAGCGTGCACCCGGGGCCGGGCGTGCCGATGGCGGCTTTGTCCGGGCAGCGGGCGGCCGAGGCGCTGATGGCGAGCCTCGCTTCGACCAGCACGTTCCCGACGGGGGCTACCTTTGGTGGTATGTCGACGCCATGAGTGACGACGGCCAACACGGCATCACACTCATTGCTTTTGTGGGCAGTGTGTTCTCGCCTTATTACGCTTGGGCGCGTGGGCGCGGCCGTGCCAACCCGGACCACCACTGCGCCCTGAACGTGGCCATTTACAGCAAAGGCCAAGGCCGCTGGGCCATGACCGAGCGTGGCCAGCGCCACTGCGCTCGCAGCGCCCGACAGTTCACCATCGGCCCGAGCCAGCTGAGCTGGGATGGCGACTGCTTGACCATCGACATCGACGAGGTGTGCATGCCCATCCCGCGTCGCGTGCGTGGCCGCATCAAGCTGTGGCCGCAGCAACTGTTTGGCTACTCCACGCCATTGGATGTGGCTGGCCGGCACCGTTGGGGTCCGTTGGCGCCGGCCTCGCGCATCGAGGTGGACCTGAACGCCCCCGATTTGAAATGGCAAGGCCACGCCTACCTCGATTCGAACGAAGGCGATGAGCCGGTGGAGCAAGGTTTTCACACCTGGGACTGGTCTCGGGCCCGCAAACGTGACGGCAGCACCCTGGTGTTTTATGACATGCAAGCGCCCGGTGCCGAAGACCGCGTGCTGTCGCTGCGCTTCACACCACAAGGGACGGTGGAGCCCATCGCCACGCCCCCGGTGCAGCGCTTGTCCAAGACCGGTTGGCGCATCGACCGCCGCATGCGCAGCGCGCAAGCCGTGCGCGTGCACGAACAACTCGAAGACACGCCGTTTTATCAACGTGCCTTGCTGCAATTTGAACACGCAGGCGAGCCCTTGCTCGCCTTTCACGAAACCCTGTCGGTGCCGCGTCTGGTGTCACCGGTGGTTCAAGCCATGCTGCCGTTTCGCATGCCAAGGCGGGCTTGAGATGATTCGCTTGACACCTTCCACACCTGGGCCCAAGAGGCCCAGCTGCGCCCGGTTTCAGGCACCCCCATTCCTGGCCGTGGTGGCCAAGAATAGCCCTCGTGCGGGCCGTGCACGTCTTCTGCAAGGAGAAAACTATGTCTAACTCAGACAAAGTCTGGCCAACGGGACTGACCGAGGCCGAATCGGAAGAGATTCACCGCAATCTCATCCAGGGTACGCAGATTTTCGGCATGATTGCCGCATTTGCTCACCTGCTGGCCTACATCTATTCACCCTGGCTCAAGTAAAGGAAAATCATCATGATCTACTCGAAAATGTGGTGTGTGGTGAAGCCTTCGGTGGGTATTCCGGTGTTCATTGCGGCTGTGGCGATCTCGTCTTTCAGCGTGCATTTGGCCCTGACAACCAACACCACCTGGGTGAAAAGCTTCCTGAACGGTGGTACCAAAGTGGTCGCGACAGCGCCTACTGCGGATGCTGCAGTGAAGAAGTAAAGGGTGAAAGCCCGAACGGCCAGGCGCGCAAGCGCCTGGTCTTTCTCTTGACTTATGAACACCACCAAAAATCGCAGCAACTGGGGCATGGCTTTGGCCAGTTGGGGTCCCCGATTTCTCCCTTTTGCCGACGCCGCCAGTGATGACTTACCGCTGTCGCGTTTGCTGCGCTTGTCACTGTTCCAAATTTCTGTGGGCATGGCCATGGTCATGCTGGTGGGCACCCTCAACCGCGTGATGATCGTGGAGCTCAAAGTCTCCGCCACGCTGGTGTCCTTCATGGTGGCCTTGCCCTTGCTCGTGGCCCCTTTGCGCACGCTCATTGGTTTTCGTTCGGACAACCACCGCTCCCAACTGGGCTGGCGGCGCGTGCCCTACATCTGGATGGGCAGCCTGCTGCAGTTTGGCGGCTTTTCCATCATGCCGTTTGCGCTCTTGGTGCTCGCCGGTGCCGGGCAAGCCAGCCAGGCGCCGGCCTGGGTCGGCCAGCTGGGCGCGGCGGGCGCGTTTTTGTTGGTGGGCTTGGGCATGCACACGGTGCAAACCGCAGGTCTGGCGCTCGCCACCGACTTGGCCCCACCCGAGCGCCAGCCCCAGGTGGTGGGCCTCATGTATGTCATGCAGTTGATCGGTATGATCGGCAGCGCCTTGGTGCTCGGCTATTTGCTGCACGACTACAGCCCCGGTCAACTGATTCGCGTGGTGCAGGCCGTGGCGGTGACCACGCTGGTGCTGAACGTGGTCGCCTTATGGAAGCAAGAGCCGCGCAGCCGGCTGCGCAAACCCGGCACACCCGTTGAGCACAGCTTTGCACAAGCTTGGCAACTGTTTTGCCAAGGACCCAACACTTTGCGCCGCTTGCTGGCGGTGGGCCTGGGCACCATGGCCTTCACCATGGAAGACGTGTTGCTCGAACCCTACGGCGGCGAGATTTTGCACATGAGCGTGTCCAGCACCACCTTGCTTTCGGCCACTCTGGCGCTGGGCGGCCTGCTGGGTTTTGCCTGGGCTTCGCGCGTGCTGGGGCGCGGCGGCGACGCCTACCGCATGTCCGGCTGGGGGGCCTGGGTCGGTTTGCCTGCCTTCGTCTGCGTCATTGCTTCTGGCCCTCTGGCCATGCCCGCCTTGTTTGTGCTGGGCATTTTCATGATTGGCTTGGGGGGTGGTTTGTTTGCACACGGCACCCTCACCGCCACCATGCAGCTGGCCCCACCAGGCCAGATCGGACTGGCCATGGGCGCCTGGGGCGCTGTCCAGGCCACGGCCGCTGGCGTGGGCATGGCCGCAGGCGGCTTGGTGCGCGACGGCGTGGCCTTGATCAGCGACCCCGTCATGGGCTACTCGGCTGTTTACGCCATTGAAATTCTTTTGTTGGGCATGACCTTGTGGGCCATGGGACCTTTGCTGCGTTCTGCGACCCCCACTGTACGTCCGCCCGGCAACTCTGCATAATCTCTACCCACGCCATTTCAAGATCACCCTGTAACCCAAGGACTCACCATGGAAATCAAACACATCCTCATCATCATGTTCGTGGTTTTCGGCCTGTTCATGTTGGCCAACTGGTTCAACCGTCCCAAGCGCCCACGCAAGTAAACCGCCCCAAGGTTTGGGGCTTTCCAAAAAGCCCCGCCCACAAAAAAGCCGCTGTGAAGCGGCTTTTTTGTGGGCGACTGAATCAGATCAGTTGCGTGTGTCGCGGTAACCGCTGCCGTAGCCGGTGCTGGGCTCTTTGGGCTTGGAGATGTTCACCACGATCGAGCGACCGCTGACCGACATGCCGTTGAGGCCCGTGATGGCGGCTTGGGCTTCTTCGGCGCTGGACATTTCCACAAAGGCGAAACCCTTGGAGCGACCGGTGTCGCGGTCCATCATGACCTTGGCCGACAGAACGCCGCCAAATTCAGAAAAGTTTTGACGCAAGCTGGCGTCGTCGATGGTGTAAGGCAAGTTGCCCACGTAAATTTTGCTGCTCATGGTTGAGCCTTTCAGAGAGGTGGCGTGGCGGCTTCAAAACGAAGCCGACATGCAGGGAAAAGCGGATTCCTGGCCAAGGTCGGGAAGCCGCAGGAAAACGCGCCAGGGCCGTGAGGCCTCAGCGCATTTGTTCGGGGCTGGGGCTGTTTTGCAGCCAGTCGCGCGTGGTGTCGAGGACATGGCGCGCAGCATGTTGGGTGAAAGCACAGGCCGTGCGGTGCAGGGCGGGCGTCAGGTTCAGGCCTTGCAGAGCAGGGCGAGCCTGGCGCAAAGCCGTGGCAGCTGTTGTTCGGCCAAGGCCGGTGCAAAAAGGGTGTGTCGAGGGCGAAGCGACCGGGGAGCCCGTGCGGGTGGTAATCGGGAAAATCAAAATCAATCGAGTCGCAAACCATCCAGGGGCTTGCGCAGAGCGGTGAGAAAAATGCCGAGGCCTGCAGCTCAACAGGAGACGGTGTTCGACGTCAATCGATGCCAGTGCAGACGCCTTGTGAGCCTTCTGCGTGTTGTTCATGCGGGTAATGCAGAACAAGGTGCTAATATATTCTCAAATGAAATAAAAGTCAATTGTTTTATTTCTATCGGTTTTAAAGAGGCCAGAGCCCGCTCGCCACTTGGCGCACCATCAAGAGCGGCAGCACCCACATGGTCACACCGATCAGCGCGTCCATCACCTGCCAGGCGCGCGGCTTTGCAAACCACGTTGCCAGCCAGCGCGCCCCACGGCCCAGGACCATGCCCTGCACAAATACAGGCCAAGCCCCAGCCACATTGGCTGGCACACCCATGCGTTGCGCGCTTCAGAGCCCGAAATGAGTCATTGGAGAGAGTGTGTGCCGCGTTTGCTCAGCCATGGCACTGGGCCGGAACCTGCGAGAAGGCTGGGGGCAGACCCACCCATGGGGCGTAAAAACCATCCCGGCTTGTTGGCGCAGCAGGCGCCTTTTGTTGCAGCAAAACCTCCCAACCGGCTTGGGCGCTGTCGATCAGGGGCAGGGGGCAATGGGCTTGCAGCAGCCGGGCGTACCCAGCCAAACCTGCGCCGCCCAGGATGATGGCGGCCACACCCGACTGGGCCGCTTGCTGGCAAGCCTGCGTCAAGCAGCGAATGGCCATGTCCGGGTCGGCCTGCAGCGCCGCCCCGGTGGGGGCCACGGTTTCGATGTGCCGCAGTTGCGCGCCATAACCCAAGCTGTTGGCCAAGCGCTGCAGCATGGGTTTCCAGCGCTCACCGCCGGTCACGATGGCAAAGGGGCCGTGCGAAGCGGCCTGAATGAAGGAGGCCTCGGCCAGACCCGTGACAGGGCAGCCACTGACCTCGCGCAGTGCGAACAAACCTGGGTCGCCAAAGCAGCCAATCAGCACGCCGTCCAGCGGTTGCTCTGGCGTGCCCCGTTGCGTGGTCCACACATCCAAACAAGCATGGGCCGCCACCGCATGGCTGGCTTCGCAGGCGATGTAAGGTGCGCCAAATCGGGCCGTCTGCACCAGCAACTGAACCCCTGGCGGCACTTGGGGCTGCAAGACGTCCTGCAGCCGCTGTGTGGTCAGCGGGTTGGTGTTGGGGTTGATCAGCAAATAGCGGCGCAGTGGGGTGGTGTCCATCCTGGGTTTTCCTGTGGTCATGTGGGTGCTCTTTGCCCCAAACCCGTGCGCGAGTCTGGTTCAAAACAGGGCGGCTCTGGGTGGGTCGGCACCGTTTTGGTGTGCCCAAGCGGCCAGGCCCATGCCAAGCCAGTCGGTATTGTGCATGTCCCGCACCAAGAAGCATCCATCGTGCCGAGTTGGCACACCTCCTGCATAGCCACAGCGCTGGCCGATGGCCAAGCCATTTTTTCAACCCTGTTTTGCTCTAGGAGTCCCCATGAAACGTCGTGAATTATTGGCAGCGGGTGCCGCCACATTGGCCGCCCCGTGGGTCCACGCCCAGTCTTCTGCCTGGCCCAGCAAAGGTCCCATCCGCTTGATCTGCCAATACCCACCCGGTGGCTTGGTGGACACCGTGGCGCGCATGATGGCGCCGCACCTCTCGAGCGCTTTGTCGCAAACCGTGGTGGTGGATAACCGCGCAGGGGCGGGTGGCCTGATCGGCACCGAATTCGCATCGCGCCAAGCTGCCGACGGCTATAACTTGCTCGTCAGCCACGCGTCGGTGCACATCTACGCCACCGCCACGCGGCGCACCATGCCCTTTGACCCCGTCAACGACTTTACCCACATGGGCATGCTGGTGGAAGCACCCATGCTCCTGTTGGTGCGTGCCCAGTCGCCCTACCAAACGCTGGCGCAGTATGTGAACGCCGCCAGGACCAAACCCGTGCGCTTTGGCACCTCGGGCATCGGCTCGGCCAACCACCTGTATGGGGAGTTGCTCAAAATCGAAGGCCAGGCCAGCGAGCACGACCATGTGCCTTACCAAGGCAGCGCCCCAGCCATGCAAGACCTGCTGGGTGGCCAGATCGACAGCGTGTTTGACCCCGTCACCACCAACGTCAACCAGCTCAAGGCCGGCTCGCTGCGAGCATTGGCGGTGTCCACGCCCACACGCATGGCGGCCTTCCCCAACATTCCGACCTTTGCCGAACTGGGCTATGGCTCCCTGACTGGCTCTCAGTGGCTGGGCCTGTCTGCACCCAAGAATTTGCCGGCACCGATTGCGCAGCGCCTGACCGCACTCATCCCTGAAATTTTGGCCAAACCCGATGTCATGGCTCGGCTGGAAGAGGTGCAAACCCTGCCGCGCAAAACACCGGTAGTGGGCGATGATTTCGTGAAACTCATCCAGTCGCAAATCACCAGCTGGAGCGCGGTGGCCAAACGCGCCAAGGTCGAAGTGATCGCCTGAGCGCCAACCAAGGCTTTCATGCCACCACCCGGCGGCAGCATCCAGCGAGGGCTAGACTGGATGCTGCCGTTTTTTGTTGCCCCACCCATAACCCGCACCTTGTGAAATCCCCCATGACCGAAGTCGACTTTGACCAGATCAGCAGCTACCAGCGCTACAAACTCATGGCCAGCCTGATCGTGCCCCGGCCCATCGCCCTGGTGACCACGCTTGGGGCCAACGGGGTGATCAATGCCGCGCCGTTTTCCATGTTCAACATGATCGGTGAAGACCCTCCCATTTTGATGATCAGCATCAACCGCCTGCAAGACGGCCGCCTCAAAGACACGGCCGCCAACATCCTGCACAACGGCCAGTTTGTGGTGCACATGTCCGATGAACCCATGGCGCAAAAAATGCACAACTGTGGCGAGTCCATGCCTTCTGATGTGAGCGAGCTGACCGCCGTGGGCTTGACGCCTGTGCCCTCGCACACTGTGGCGCCACCGCGTATTCAGGAAGCGCCCATTGCTTTTGAGTGCGTCTTGCACGAAAAGCTGGAGACCCCCAGCCGTTACGTCTTCATCGGCCGTATCCAGTGGCTGGCCGCTCGCGAGGGCCTGATCGACACCGAAGCCTGGCGCGTCAACCTGCGCGACTACAAGCCAGTGGCCCGCTTTGGTGCGAGTTTTTACACCCGCACCGAGGACCGGTTTTCACTGTCGGACAAGCCCGGTCAAGCGCCATCGGTCCACACAGCGATTGATCAGATGTGAAGCCACAGGCGGATCAAGCCGCAGGCATCCGAATCGGCTGCCCGGCCTCCAGCAAATCCATCACCTGCTGCATGACCTGCGGACCAGAGGCCGAGTAAGGGTCGAAGTCGGGGTGGTGCAGTTTGACCATGGGGTCGTCCACCGACAGGTGCACCAGCGCCATGGACCATTGGCCAAAGCGGCGTTCGTGGATTTCTTCGTAGTGCAGGATGTCCACGTCCTGGTGGCGGGTGTCGGCGCTGATGCGGCGGTACAAGGCATTCACGCGGCTGCGCTCGCCCTCGATGACTTGGAAGAAAAAGCCTTGACCTTGGCACAACACGCCCGTGATGCCTTGCGCGGGGTTGTTGGCTTGTGCTTGCGCCAAGATGGTGGTGGTCATCGTGGTGGTTTGTGGGCCCACGGCGCGGCTCACGTACAGCAGGCGCACATTGATGCTGTGGCTGGGCACCCTCATCGTCTTGGGCTCATGGTGTGTGGTGCATGGCGTTGCGGTCCAGGCGCTCGTTTTCGCGGCGCTCGAACAAATTGAGCATCCAAGCCACGCGTTGGGGCATGGCCCGGTTGGGAAAATAGGCTTTGTTGCCGGTTTGCTGAGCGGCGTCGCGGCAGCCTTGCACCAGGCCCACGATGGCGGCCAACGGGGCGGGGCTGTGGTCCGCCACGCGGATCCAGTGCACCTGGGTCCAGGCGCTGGCCAGCAGCATGAGCTTGCGCGTGGTGCTGACCACCGTGCGTTTGTTGACCGAGTCCAGGCCTTCTCGGCGCAGCTGGTGGCCGATTTCGGCGTAGATCATGCTTGCCGCGCAAATGGCGGCGCGGCAGTCAGGCGGTAAGGCCGCAATGCCCGAGTGGGCTTGTTTGTAAAGGCGATCGGCCTCATCGAGCAAACGCGCCACCACCTGCGCGATGGCCGGGGTAAAGCTGGGTTGGGCCATCCAGGCTTCGGGTTGCACACCCGCTTCGATCAGCCAGCGGCGCGGTAAATACAGTCGGCCGATGCTGGCGTCATGCCCCACATCGCGGGCGATGTTGGTCAGCTGCATGGCCACGCCCAGCTCGCAAGCGCGCGCGAGCGTGTCCATGCTTTGTGGGCCCATGATCCAGCTCATCATCGCGCCCACACTGCCCGCTACCCGCGCACCGTAGGCGTGCAGGTCTTCGATGCTGTCGTAAGAGCGGCCCCCAGCGTCCCAGGCAAAGCCTTCGATCAGCGCGTCCAGCAAATGCCGTGGCAGTTTGTACTGCTGCACCACCAGGCTCAGCGCGTGGTCTTCCACATGGTCGTGCGGGGTGCCGGCATAGATGGCGTCCAAGCGCTCTTGCAGCACATCGAGCGGGGTGTCGCCCGCAGCGGCTTCGTCCACCAAGTCGTCGGCCACGCGGCAAAAGGCGTAGAGCGCGATCGCGGCCGTGCGCACGCGGGGCGGCAGCAGGCGGCTGGCGGCAAAAAAGGTTTTGGAGCCGCCCTGCATCATGGCCACGCAGGCCTGCAGGTCTTGCGAGTCGAAGTCGAGTTCTTGCAAGCTCACGGCGTTGGGAGTGCGTTCAGACGTTGACATGGGGGACCACCGATTCCAAAGCTTTGGCCGACATGAGCACACCCGGAACGCCCGCGCCCGGGTGTGTGCTGGCGCCCACCACAAACAGACCCGGCACATCCTCGCTGCGGTTGTGGGGGCGGAACCAGGCGCTTTGCAGCAGCAAGGGCTCTAGGCCAAAGCCCGCGCCTTTGTAGGACCACAAGTTGTCCTGAAAATCCTGCGGTGTGCTGACCTTGCTGGTCACGATGCAGTCGCGCAAGCCGGGCAGCACGCTGGCCTCCAGGCTCTCGGCAATCGCGGCGCGGTAGGTTTCGGCAAAGGCGGGCCAGTCGGTCCCGCTGTCCAGGTGCGGCACGGGCGAGAGCACATAAAAGGTGTCGCAGCCCTCAGGCGCCAGCGAGGGGTCGGTGGCGGTGGGGCGGTGCAGGTACAGGCTGAAGTCGTTGGCCAGTTTGTGCTTGTTGAAAATGTCTTGCAGCAAGCCTTTGTAGCGCGGGCCCAGCACCATCATGTGGTGCGGCACGTCTTTGTATTGTTTGGAGGTGCCAAAGTACCAGACAAACAAGCCCATGGAGTATTTGCCGTTGGCGATTTTGCGGTCGGTCCAAACGCGGCGGTGCTCGGAGGCCACCAGGTTTTTGTAGGTCCAGGCGGTGTCGCCGTTGCTGACCACGATGTCGGCGGGTATAAATTCGCCGTTTTGTAATTCGATGCCACAGGCACGGCCGTTTTCAATGCGAATTTGTGTGACGGGTGCGTTGCAACGCAGTGGCACGCCGCGTTCTTCCAGTAGGCTGACCAGGCCTTTCACAATCGCCCCGGTGCCGCCCATGGCCGAGTGAACACCCCAAGTGCGTTCCAGCGAGTTGATGAGGGCGTAAGCGCAGGTCACGGCAAAGGGGTTGCCGCCGATCAGCAGCGGGTGAAAGCTCATCACGATGCGCAGCTTGTCGTTTCGCATGTGTTTGGCCACCAGGCTGTACAGGCTGCGCCAAGCGCCCATGCGCAAAAAGTCGGGGATGGCGGCCATCAGGTCGCTGACCTTGTCAAAAGCCATGTCGCCCATGCCCTCAAAACCCAGCGTTTTGCAGCGCTCGGCTTCTTCCAAAAAGCGTTCGTAGCCGGGCAGGTCGTCGGGTTCAAAGCGGGCGACTTCGGCGCGCATGTGCTCTGGGTCGCCGTTGTAGTCGAACCAGGTGCCGTCTGCAAAACGCACGCGGTAAAACGGGTCCATGGCGACCAGCTTCACGTCGCCCGCAAAGCTTTTGCCGCACAGCGCCCACAGCTCCTCGAGCAAGAACGGTGCGGTGATGATGGTGGGGCCAGCATCAAACGTGAAGCCATCCTGGTGGTGCACATAGGCGCGGCCACCTGGGGCGTCGAGTTTTTCAAAGACTTTGACCTCGTAGCCCTTGACGCTCAGGCGAATCGCGGCGGCCAGCCCGCCAAAGCCGCTGCCAATGACCACCGCCACCGGGCGCTGTGTTGTGCGGCTCCCCTCACCGGCATGGGGGCGCGGTGGGATGCTGGGTGTGTCAAAGCCATCGGCGCGCAAGGCGGGGGTGAGGGTCAAGGTGTTCATGGGGGCCTTCAAGGGGGTGAGGTCAAAGCCGGTTTGTTGGTCTGGCCCATGGCCCAACCCCACAGCCGCTCCAGTGGCCAAGGAAAAATCATGATGATGTGTTCAACGATCGCCAGCCCCAACAGCGTGGCCAGCATGACCCAGCCGGTGGTGATGGCCACAGCGCCTTGTTGCGCCAGCCACACCAGCCAAAACCAGGTGCCCATGGCCACACCCATCGAGAGCACAAACCACAGCGACATGCCGGTGGTGGTGCGGAAATAACTGCCCAGGTAATGGAGGTGCGCGGGCAGGTATTGCGCGCCGTTTTGCGGCACACCAAAAAACAAATTCAGTTTGGCCGACAGGCGCATGCACCACAGCAGCGCAAAGGTGCAAATGGCCACATGGCTGGCCTGGCCCTCTTGCATCCACCACAGCACGGCGAAGTTCGCCAGCAAGGCCAGCTCGTGGTACAGCATGACCTGCACCGATTGCACAAAACGTGGCCAGCCCGTGACGCCCGATTCCAGCGGTGTTTTTCTCGGGCCGGTGATCCAGCCTGTGAGAAAGGCCAGCTCGTGCCAGCCCCACATCACGATCACGCTGCCAAAGGCCAAGTAAGCGTTGAACACGCTGACCTCTTGCATGCTGTGGGCCACGCCCCAAAAACTCAAAGCCAACAGCACCGTCCAGCCCGCCAAGCTGAAACGGAAGCTGCGCGCGGGCAGCCGGTCGAGCCACAGGATCACGCCCGTGCCGAGCCACCAGCACAGGGCCGTGAACACGCAGGCCCAAATGACTTCATTCACCATGCGGGTTCCATGCGGACTTGGGGCGACAGGTCTTGCTCAATCACTGGCATGAAGTACAGGCGGGCAAAGGTGGCCGCCGCTTTGACGGCGCACACGCCTTGCTGCAGCTTGCCCACGACGCCGCCTCGCGCCTTGGCTTTTTCCATGGCTTGCGAAATCGCAAACAGGCGCTCCAGGCCTCGGCGGAAGTTGGGGTGGTCGGTGTCGAGCGCCAGCGGGAACACTTGCTTGGTGATCTCGGTGGTGATGCGGAACACTTGGTAGTCGTATTCGCTCGAATCGAGGCCCATGGCTTCGTGCAGCATGGGGCGGGTGTGGTCACGCACGTACATGGTGGCGTAGACGGCGAGCAAAAAGAAGCGGATCCACAGCTTGTTGCCACCGCTGAGCAGCTTGGGGTTGGCGCGCATGATCAGGGCAAAGGATTCGCCGTGGCGGAACTCGTCGTTGCACCACAGCTCGAACCAGCGAAAAATGGGGTGAAAGCGTTTTTCGGGGTGTTTTTCGAGCTGGCGGAAGATGGTGATGTAGCGCGCGTAGCCGATTTTTTCGGACAGGTAGGTCGCGTAGTAAATGTATTTGGGCTTGAAGAAGGTGTATTTCTTGGTGCGCTTCAAGTTGCCCAGGTCGATGCCCAAATTGAAGTCGCGCAAGGACAGGTTGATGAAGCCCGCGTGGCGCGATTCGTCGCGTGCCAAATAGGTCATCAGCTGCTTGATGTCGGGGTTGGTGACGTTCTTTCGGATTTCGTTGTAGAGCACACAACCCGAAAATTCTGAGGTCAATGAGCTCACCAGAAAGTCCATGAATTCTTGGCGCATCTCGGGCGACAGGCTGGCCATGCCCGAGGCCACTTCGCCGGCAAAGGCTTCGTCACGCTGGAAGTGGTCGTGGTTGTTGTCGCCTTCGTACTCGGCCATCATCTTGTCCCATTCGGCGCGCACCGGATCGATGTTGATGCGGTCCATGGCCGCAAAGTCGGTGGTGTAAAAGCGCGGGCTGATCATGTCGTCGTGCACGGCTTTTTTGTTGGCGTCTTCAGCGGTTTCGATGGTGTGGACAGCAGTGGCGGTCATGGTGTTCTCCGGTGCGGGACGTTTCAATTTCAGGGGGCTTTGTGGCCAGCCAAGCGCAAGCTGGCAAACACGGCCGCGTTGCTGGGGCCAAACGACTCCAGGTCAATGCGCTGGCCAGTGCTGGGGTCTTGCAGGGTCAAGCGGCCGTCGGCGCGGCCTATCAATAAAAAGGGGGCTTCTTTGCCCAGACTTTCGCGCTGGCGTTCACGGGCGAGGGCCCGCAAAGTGCTGCGCAAAAAACCTTGCTCGCCAGAAAACACAGCCACTTTTTGGCCGGTGCGGTGGTCCAGCACGGCGATGTCGCCGCTGGGCAGGTCTGTGAATTGCAGGTCGCGCTGCCACTGCACGGCTGCGTCGGGCGTGCGCGGGTCCAGGCCCGACCAGCGGGCCAGACCCACGGCCACCAGCATGGCCAGCAGCATCACGCCGATCCAGGCCATGGGCCGGTTCAGGCCCTGGGTCTGCGTGTCAGGGCGGCTGGGCTGCCAGTCGTGCTTGGGCAGGGTGTTCATGCCAGCATGCCTTGGGTGGGGGTGTTCTGCTGGCTGACAGGGGCGTCACCCAAGTGCAGGCTTTGGCCGGCTCGCTCGGCACGCCAGAGGTTCAGCAGCAACTCGCCCACTTCTTGGCTGTCTGGTACGCAGCGCAAAGTCGGTTGTGGTTGGGTGATGTGCCAGGCGCGTTGGTGTGGCCACAGGTGGACCCAGCCGATGCGGTCCTCGGCGTGCAAAGCCAGCGCGATGTCGCCGGTGCCAGCGCCTTGGGTCTTCAAAGAGGCGCCTGCGATGCGTTTGAAGGGCAGGTTGAAGGTCAGGGTGAGCACGATGCCGATGCGCATCACCACACGCTTGTTGGTCAGGGTGTAGAGCGTGCTGCGCGCCGACATCCAGGCCGAGCCCAAGAGCAGGGCCAAGGCCAGGGCGTACAAGCTGGCGGCCACGACCAGGGGTTTCCAGTCGACCTCTGTCAGGGGCTTCCAGCCAGTGCCGCTGTCAGGGGCCGTCAGGTTGAGGGCTTGCACGGCCAGCATCAGCGCAAAGTACAGCGCGACCTTGCGCACATGAAACGCGTGGATGGCCAGACGTTTCCAGTCGGGCGCGCCCTGCCAGACCACACGCTCGCCCTTGGGCAGGGCGCTGGGCAGGCCAGGGGCGGCTTCCCACTCGTGTTCGTGGGTGGCTTTCATATGATGGGTTCCTGACGCTCAGGCGTGGCGTACAAGGTGCCTGCACCGTAGTAGGCCGTGATTTTTTCTTCTTCGAGCAGGGTGATCTGTTCGTTCGATTGGGTTTGTGGCACGTTGGCAAACTGGTGCGCCAGGATGGCTTGTACATGTGTGCCGTCTTTCTTGATGCGTGCAAAAGTCATGGGCAGCAGCACGCGTTTTTCGGAGCCTGCCAGTTGCACTTCGGCGAAGCGGAACATCATCTCCATGCGGTCCACCCAGAGTTCGACCACGGTGCCCGCGATTTGTTGGTCAGCGCCCCAGACGGGCAGGCCGCGTGGATCGACGTCTTGCTTGGCCACCGAGTGGTCGGTGGCCACGCGCAGCGGCACGATTTTGGGGTGACCGTGCGGGTCAGCGTCAGGAATGTCGGCACGCATGGCCCAGGCACCCGGGCCCACGCCTGCGAGCAAGGGGTCGCCCACGGGTTCCAGGGGTGCGCCGTTCCAGCCGTGTGTGGGCTGGCCGCTGTAAGTGCCGTCAGGACGGGCCAGATCGGGCGACAAATAGGTGTGGCCGTCTTGGGTCTTGAAAGCCTTGGGCTCAGGCACAGGGGGCCAGCCGTCGATCTTCGGGCCGTTCTCGCGTCCCGAGTCCATGGGATAGCCCTCGCGGTGGTTTTCACGCAAGAGGTAGTAAATCAATCCGGCAAAAAATGCCCAGAACATGTACAAAACGATTTGGGCCACATCGATGTACTGTGTGATAGCGCCTGTTTCCATGGCTGTGCTCCTTCAAAAAATCTGTGCGTCAGCCTGGCAGTTGTGCCAGACCAAAGGGGGTTGAGGGGGTGCTGGGGCGCTGGGCTTTGGCCCTGGCTTCCAAGCGGCTGGCGCGCAACATGGGGCCCAAGGCCACCAGTACGACAAACAACAAATACATTTCCAGGTGGTAGACGAAGCTGTAGGCGGTGATGGGGGTGACCAGCACCTCGCCCAAAGCGCCCGACATGGCCAGCACCGACACGCCGTCGCGCAAAGCACCGCCCAGTGCCATGGCCGCGCCTGCGCTGGTCGCTTGCACAGCGCCCCAAGTGCCGATGACCAGACCGCCGAGCTTGCCCAGCGGGCTGCCGTCTTGGGCCATGCCCATGGCCGTGACCAGCATGCCCACAGAAAACAAGCCGCCACTGAAACCGATCAGGCCCACGCCGATGCGGAACATCCAGGCCGCTTCGAGGGGTCCCGAAAAAATCACCATCGCAAAAGCGGGCAAGCCCAGCAGCACGCCCAGGCTGGCCAGGCGGCAGGCGTGCATGCCACCCGACAGCCAGCGGGTTGACAAGAGGAAAGCCAGCAAAGCACCTCCGGCACTCAAGGCTGTGAGGGCGCTGGTTGCGCCCACGTCGAGCTTCAAAATCTCGGCCGCATAAGGCTCGAGCACGATGTCTTGCATGTTGAAGGCAAAGGTGCCCAAGGCCAGCGTCCACAAAAAACGGCGCATTTGCGGCTGGGCCATCAGGCCCCGCCAGCTGCTGGCAAAGCCACCGGCTTCGCGGCGACCGCGCTTGACGCCACGCGCCTCTTGTTTCCACAGGGAGGCCAAGTTCAGTACCGCCACCATGACGGCGCAGCCTTGCACCAGCTGGATGAGTGTTTGCGGGCTGAAGTCACTGAGGATCAGGCCGAACACTGCGCTGCTGGCGATCATGCCCACCAGCAGCATGCTGTAGAGCAAGGCCACCACGCGGGGTCGTTTCTCGTCGCTGGCCAAGTCGTGCGCCAGCGCCATGCCCGCGGTTTGCGTGACCTGGATGCCCGCGCCCACCAGCACAAAGGCCAGACATGCGCCGAGCTGCCCCACCCACAGGTTGGCGGCTTCGCGCTCTGACAAGAGCAACAGGGCAAAAGGCATGATGGACAAGCCACCAAACAAGAGCAAAGTGCCTGTCCACATATAGGGAATGCGGCGCAGACCCAGCGCAGAGGGGTGTGTGTCGCTGCGGTAGCCGATCAGGGTGCGCAAAGGTGCAAACACCATGGGAATGGCCACGGCCAGCGCCACCCACCAAGCGGGCACCTGCAGCTCCACGATCATGACCCGGTTGAGCGTACCCACCAAGAGTGTCGTCACCATGCCGATCACCACCTGAAACAGCGACAGGCGCAGCAAGCGCGCCATTGGCAGCTCGGGCGAAGCCGCATCGGCAAACGGCATGAAGCGCGTGCCGTAGGCCGTGAACCAGCGGGGCATGGGAACGCGCAGTTTCATGAACGGGTCCACTCCCAGGCTTGCGAGGTGTAAAAGCCGCTGGCCACGCGCTGCATGCGCGCGCCTTGCCAGCCCTGCAGATCGATGTGGTTTTGCATGCGTTGCAGCAAGTCGGCATGCGCCACGGGTGACAAAGAGGGTGAGCGGTCGCTGCGCGGAAACAAGCGGCCCGCGCTGTGCATCAAGGCCAAGAGTGGCGTGCGCGGCGCAAACGTGAAGGCCATGGAGCCGCGTGTGCGCTGGGCCAGGCCTGCCAATGCTTCGGCGATTTGGTCGCTGTCGTAGTGAATCAGCGAGTCCATGCATACCACATGGTCGAAGTGGCCCAGATCGGGGCTGAGCATGTCGCCTGACATGAATTCCACCGAGCCGGGCAAGGTGGGGTGCTCGGCCGCCATGCGTTCGGCGGCGAGCTTGACCAAGGTGGGCGACAGGTCAATGGCCACCACTTGCGCACCACGCAGCGCCGCTTGCAGGGCCAGCGCGCCGGTGCCGCAACCGGCGTCCAGCACGCGCTTGCCGCGCAGGTCTTGCGGCAACCACGACAGCAGGGTTTCGCGCATGGTGTCGCGCCCGGCGCGCACGGTGGCGCGGATGCGGCCCACCGGCTCGTTCGAGGTCAGGCGTGCCCAGGCATCGGCCGCGGTGCGGTCAAAGTAGTGCTCGATCTGGCTGCGGCGTTGTTCGTAAGCGGTGGTGTTCATCGGGTGCTTTCCGTGGGGGAGTCAGTCGAAACCCAGCAGGTCAAAAATGTCGCGGTCTTTCATGGGAATGGAGGGCAGGGCATCGGCCCCCAGCCAAAGCGCAGCGGCCAGGCGCAGGTACTCATCTTGCACGGCCTTGACGGCCGGTGTGGGCTCCAGCTCGAACAGGGTGCACTTTTGCAAACGGCTCTTGCGGATCTCGTCGAGCATGGGAAAGTGCGCCATGGTTTTGAGACCCGTGACCGCGTTGTACTTGTCGATCTGGTCGGTCGCGTCGCTGCGGTTGGCGATCACGCCGCCCAAACGCACGTTGTAGTTTTTGGCTTTGGCACCGATGGCTTGAACGATGCGGTTCATCGCAAAGATCGAATCGAAGTCGTTGGCGGTGACGATCAGCGCGCGGTCGGCGTGTTGCAACGGGGCGGCAAAACCGCCACACACCACGTCGCCCAGCACGTCAAAAATCACCACGTCGGTGTCTTCGAGCAGGTGGTGCTCTTTGAGCAGCTTCACGGTCTGGCCGACCACATAACCGCCGCAGCCGGTACCCGCAGGCGGGCCACCTGCTTCGACGCACATCACGCCGTTGTAGCCTTTGAAGACAAAGTCATCGAGGCGCAGCTCTTCGGCATGAAAGTCCACCGTTTCAAGGGCGTCGATCACGGTGGGCATGAGTTTTTTGGTCAGGGTGAAGGTGGAGTCGTGCTTGGGGTCGCAGCCGATTTGCAGCACGCGCTTGCCCAGCTTGCTGAAGGCCACCGACAGGTTCGACGAGGTGGTGCTTTTGCCAATGCCCCCTTTGCCGTAGACCGCAAACACCTTGGCGGTGCCGATCTTGACGGTGGGATCCATCTGGAACTGCACGCTGCCTTCGCCGTCTGCGCCGCGTACCCTCTGGATGCTGTTCACGGGGATGCTGGTGGTTTCGATCATGCTGGGAGTCCTTCTTGTATGCCTTCAAGGCGGTCTTCAAGTTCTTCGCCGGCACGCAGCAAAGCTGACATGGTTTCGGCGTCGGGTTGCCAGTACTGGCGGCGGGTGGCCTCCAGCAGGCGGTTGGCCACTTTGGCCGATGCGGTGGGATTGAGCTGGGCCATGCGCTCACGCATGGCGGGGTCCAGCACAAAGGTTTGGGCCAGTTGCTGGTAGACCCAGGGCTGCACTTGCCCTGTGGTGGCCGACCAGCCCATGGTGTTGGTCAGGTGCGCTTCGATTTGGCGCACGCCTTCGTAGCCGTGTTGCAGCATGCTTTCGTGCCACTTGGGGTTGAGCATGCGGCTGCGGGTTTCCAGCGCGACTTGTTCGGTCAGGCTGCGCACCACGCCATCGCCTTGGGTCTGGTCACCAATGAACACCGGCGGGGCTTCGGCGGCATTGCCGTCGCGCTGGTGTTTGGCCTGCAGCACGGCGCGGCTGATGCCACCCAGCGTGTCAAAGTAAGTGTCGATGCTGGTCACGCCCAGCTCCACCGAGTCGAGGTTCTGGTAGGTCAGCGAGACGCTGGCCAGCGCGCTTTGCAGCACCGAGGTGTTGCGCACCGGGCGGCCTTCGCGGCCATAGGCAAAGCCCTTGCGCTGGGTGAAGGCGTCGCCCAGTTCGTTTTCGCTCTCCCAGCAACTGCTGTCGATCAGGTGGTTCACGTTCGCGCCGTACGCGCCTTCGGTGTTGCCAAACACGCGCAGCGCGGCGCATTCCATGGTGCTGCCTTCGTGCTCGGCCAAGTAGGCCAGCGCGTGTTGGCGCACAAAGTTTTGCTCGACCGGTTCGTCGGCACTGGCGGCCAAAAACGCGGCTTCGGCCAGCAAGCGGATTTGCATGGGCAACAGGTCGCGGAAGATGCCGGACAAGGTGATGACCACGTCGATGCGTGGGCGACCCAATTCAGCCAAGGCAATCAGCTGGGCCCCTGCCAAGCGGCCGTAGCTGTCAAAGCGAGGGGCGGCGCCCATCAAGGCCAGGGCTTGCGCCATGGGGCTGCCTTCGGTCTTGAGGTTGTCGGTGCCCCACAGCACCATGGCCACGGTCTCGGGTAAGGCTTGGTGGTCTTGCTGGTAACGGGCCAGGAGCTTGTCGGCCTGGCGCTGGCCATCGCGCACCGCAAAGGCTGACGGCATGCGGAAGGGGTCGAGGCCGTGCAGGTTGCGCCCGGTGGGCAGCACGTTGGCGTTGCGGATCAGGTCACCGCCGGGGGCGGGTTGCAGGTAGCGACCGTCCAGGGCGCGCATCAGGCCTTGCATTTCGTGGTCTTCGCCCAACAGGCGGTTGCTGCGCACCAGTTGGCGCAGTGTCTCGGCTTGGGCTTTGTCGCTGGCATGCAGTTCGGTGCTGAACTGTGCGTTCAGTTGCGCTTCGCTCGCACCGTCGACTAGGGCTTCCATCAGGGCCGTGTTTGGGGCTGCAGTCAAACCCATGGCGTCGGCCATGACTTTGAGGGTGCCCAAGCGCTGCTCGCGGGTGGGGGCTTGGCCCATGACGTGCAAGCCTTCGGGGATGAGGGCGTATTCGAGTTCCAGCAACTGGTTTTGCAGCTGCTCGATCCAGGCGGTGGGGTCTGCCGCCTGATGGGCTGGAACCGACAAGTCAATGCTTTGCGCTTGTTCGCGGATCAGTGTGGTCAGGCTCTCGCGGTCCTGGGCCTGGTCGGGCCCCATTTGCTGCCAGCGCTCGATCGATTGCTGCAGGCTGACCAGCTCCTTGTACAGGCCCGAGTGCGTGAGCGAGGGCGTGAGGTAGCTCACCAGCGTGGCCGCGCCCCGGCGTTTGGCGAGGGCACCTTCAGACGGGTTGTTGGCCGCATAGAGGTAGACATTGGGCAGCGCGCCGATCAACCGGTCGGGCCAGCATTGGGCCGACAGACCGGTTTGTTTGCCGGGCATGAATTCGAGTGCGCCGTGCGTGCCAAAGTGCAGCACCGCGTCGGCGGCGTAGTCGTCGCGCAGGTAGCGGTAGAAAGCGCTGAAGGCGTGGGTGGGGGCGCAGCCGGTTTCAAACAACAGGCGCATCGGGTCGCCCTCGTAGCCAAAGCCCGGTTGCACCGTGACCACCACCTGGCCAAAGTCTGCGCCGAGCACAAAGATGGACTGGCCGTTGGTCAGGTGCTTGCCGGGGGCGGGGCCCCACTGCGCCTCGATCTCGCTGAGCCAGCGTTCGTTTTGAACATGGTGGCCGTTGTCGATGGCATGCAGCACATTGGCCTGCGTACCGTACTGGCTGGCGTTGCCGTGCAGCAGGCGGTTGCGCAGGTCGTCCACGCTGTCTGGCAATGTGACCTGGTAGCCCTCGAGCGACAAGCGCTGCAAGGTGTTGAACAGCGACTGGAACACCGATAAGTACGCGGCCGTGCCCACGCTGCCTGCGTTGGGCGGGAAGTTGAACAGCACGATGGCCAGTTTGCGATCGGCGCGAGGTTTGTCGCGCAGGCGCACCAAGCGCTCGACGCGGGCCGTCAGCATCTCGGTGCGCTCGCTGCAGGTGAACATGTCCTGGCTGCGCGGGCCGCTGGGGAAGGTGCAGCGCTTGTCGCAGCCGTGGCAAGTTTGCCCGGCGGGGCCAGGGCGGCCGCCGTAGACCATGGGCAAGATCGAGCCGTCGAGTTCGGGAATGGCCACCATGATGGTGTTTTCCACCGGCAAGAGGCCCCGGTTGGAGTCGCCCCATTGTTCGATGGATTGGAACTCGAGCGGGTGCGCTGCGATGTAGGGCACATCGAGTTCGCTCAGGGCCACTTCGGCTGCGCTGGCGTCGTTGTAAGCGGGGCCGCCGACCAGCGAAAAGCCGGTCAGTGACACCAGGGACTGGATGTTCGAGCCCGACCCTTGCTTGAAAAAACGGTCCATGGCCGGGCGGGCATCGAGGCCGCTGGCAAAGGCGGGGATGACGCGCAGGCCGCGCGCTTGCAGCGAGGCGATGACCGCGTCGTAATGCGCCGTGTTGCCCGCCAGCAGGTAGGACCGCAACAACAACAGGCCCACAGCAGGCTGGTCTTTGCGGCCGTGACCGGGCAGATCGCTCAGCTGCTCGCTGATGCGGTTTTTCATCTGCGGGTGGTACAGGCCCACCTCGGGGTATTCGATCGGGTCTTCGGGTTGGGCCAGGGCGCGCAGGGGCTCGCGCGGGCCTTGGGCGTAACGGTGCACCAGGGTTTTGACCAAGTGCTCGATGTTGTGCTCTGACCCGGCCAGCCAGTAGCGCATGGTCAAAAAGTACAGGCGCAGGTCTTGCGCGGTGCCGGGGATGAAACGCAGCAGCTTGGGTAAACGGCGCAGCATGGCCATTTGCTTGGCCCCGGCACTCGAGGGTGCGCCGGTCTCGGCACCGGTGTCTTTGTTCTTGGCGCTGGGGCGCAGTTTTTTCAGCAAGGCCATCAGGCCACTCGATTCGCGGCCCATCACCAGCTTGCCCATGCGGGTGAGCTGGGTGACTGGCGGAGCCGACATGATGCAGACCATGGCGTCACACTGTTCGCGGCGCGCCTGCAGGGCGTCGAGCACCGGCAGGAAATGGTCTTCCATGAACAGCATGGTGACGATCACCAGATCGGCCTGCGCCACGGCAGCCAGGCAAGCGGCCAGCGCCTTGTCGCTGTCGCGCCAGGCCGAGGCGCTGTGGGTTTGCAGGTGCAGGCCGGGCAGGTCGCGGGCCAGGCGCTCGGCAGCGCTCTCGGCGGCGCTGGCCAGGTGGCTGTCCATGGTCAGCAGCACCACGCTCATGCGCGGTGGTGTTGGGCCAGTCTGTTCAGCGGCTGAAATGGGCTTTGGCATCGTAGAGCGTCTCCACGGTGATGGTCGCCACGCCCAGGTCTTGGGCAAATCGCTCGGTGTTGCGGCGCGCTTTGCCCCGCACAAAGAACGGGATCTTGCCCAGCTCTTTTTCGGCTTCGGGGCTCCAGGTGGCCTGGTTCGAAGCGGCTTGTGCGGGGGCGGCGACCTTTTGAACGCTGTCGGTGGTCAGGGTGTCGGTGTGGGCGGGTGCCGCTGCTGAAACAACAACGGGTGAAGCAACAGGTGTAGCAACGGGTGCGGTCACTGCTGGTGCCACGTTTTCAGCCGCAGGCCGCGTGCTGCCCAAATGCGAGGGTGCAGCACCTGCGTGGAACTCGAAGTCTTCGCGGAACATGCCGATCAGGTGTTCTTCGAGACCCATCATCAGCGGGTGCACCCAGGTGTCGAACAGCACGTTCGCGCCTTCAAAACCCATTTGCGGGGCGTAGCGCGCGGGGAAGTCCTGCACGTGCACCGGGGCCGAAATCACTGCGCACGGAATGCCTTGGCGCTTGGCAATGTGGCGCTCCATTTGTGTGCCCAAGATCAATTCAGGTTGGAGTGCGTTGATTTGCGTTTCGACTTCCAAATAGTCGTCGGTGATCAGGGCTTCGACGCCGTAACGCTTGGCGCAGTCGCGCACTTCGCGGGCAAATTCCCGGCTGTAGCTGCCCAGGCCCACCACCTCAAAGCCCATCTCTTGGCTGGCGATGCGGGCGGCGGCGACCACATGCGTGGCATCGCCAAAAATGTAGACCCGCTTGCCGGTCAGGTAGGTCGAGTCGACCGACTTGGCGTACCAGTGGGCGTGGGCGTTGCCGGGGTCTTGCGCGGGCTGGGGCAGGCCGGTGAGGGTGCAGACTTCGGCGATGAAGTCGCGCGTGGCATGGCTGCCCAAGGGCACGGTCTTGGTGTAAGGCTGGTCAAACTGGCGCTGCAACCACTGGGCGGCAGCCAGGCCAATTTCAGGGTAAAGCACCACGTTGAAGTCGGCTTCGGCCAGTTTTTGCACATCGGCCACGCTGGCACTCAGGGGTGCGACCACGGCCACGTCCACACCAAGTTGGTTCAGCAGCTGGGTGATCTCTTTGACGTCGTCGCGGTGGCGAAAGCCCAGGGCGCTGGGCCCGAGGATGTTGCAAGTGGGGCGGGCTTTTGCGGGCTTTTCCGCAGCAGGTTTGTGCACCAGGTGGCGGCACAGTTGGTAAAAGGTCTCGCTCGCACCCCAGTTTTCCTTGCGCTGGTACGAAGGCAACTCCAGCGCCACCACGGGGATGGTCAACTGCAAGGCTTGGGCCAAGCCGCCCGGGTCGTCCTGGATCAGCTCGGCGGTGCACGACGAGCCCACCAACATGGCAGCGGGGTTGAAACGTGCCATGGCCTGGCGCGCAGCGTCTTTGAAGAGTTCTGCCGTGTCACCCCCCAGATCCCGCGCTTGGAAGGTGGTGTAGGTGACGGGCGGGCGGCGTGGCAGGCGCTCGATCATGGTGAACAGCAGGTCGGCGTAGGTGTCGCCCTGCGGCGCATGCAACACATAGTGCACGTCCGTCATGGCGGTGGCCACGCGCATGGCGCCCACATGGGGCGGTCCTTCGTAAGTCCAGAGCGTCAGTTGCATGGGGTGTTCCTGCGCTTTCAGGCCGCCAGCTTCAGGCGGCGTTTGAGTGGGCGGCTGAACAGGCCGGCAAGGTCCGCCGCCTGTTCGTAGCCTTGAATGGGCGTGAAGACCAACTCGATCGCCCATTTGGTGGTGATGCCTTGGGCCTCCAGCGGGTTGGCCAAACCGAGACCACACACCACCAAATTGGGGGCGTCGGCGATGCAGCGGTCGAGCTGCAGGTCCACGTCTTGGCCTTCGCTGATGCGGGTGCCTGCGGGCAAAAGGGCCAGCTCGGCGGCCATGTGTTGGCGGTGCAAATAGGGTGTGCCCACTTCCACCAAGTCCATGCCCAGTTCCCGGTGCACAAAACGCGCCAGCGGAATTTCGAGTTGCGAGTCGGGGAAGAAGAAGATGCGTTGGCCTTGCAGCATCTGGCGCTGCACAGCCAGGGCTTTTTCGGCGCGTTGGCGTGGCGCGGTGGTGGCTTGTTCAAACACCTCGGGGGCCACGCCAAACTCGGTGGCGGCCGCTTGCAGCCAAGAGGTCGTGCCTTCCACACCGAGTGGAAAGGGCGCCGGCAAATGCGCTGCACCGCGCGACTGCAGGGCGCGGGCGGTGTCGGCCAAAAAGGGCTGGGCCAGCAAATAGCGGGTGTTCGGGCCAACCGCCGGCATGGCCTGGCTGTTGCGCGGCGGGAAAAAGCTGACCTGCAAACCCATGCGATCAAAGAGGCTGCGCATCTGGTCTTCGACCACATCGGCCAGGGTGCCGACCACCATCAAGGCAGGGGCGGTGTCGGGTGCACTGGCGGGCAGGCCGGGGACCATGGCCGCCAGGCAAGCGTCTTCGCCCTGGGTGAAGGTGGTTTCGATGCCGCTGCCCGAGTAGTTGAGCACGCGCACGGCGGGGTGGTGGATCTGGTTTTGGCGCTCGGCGGCGCGCGACAAATCGAGCTTGATGACCTCAGACGGGCAAGAGCCCACCAAAAACAACAAGCGGATATCGGGGCGGCGGGCCAGCAACTGGCCAACCACGCGGTCGAGTTCTTCGTGCACATCGGCCAAACCGGCCAGATCGCGTTCGTCGATGATGGCGGTGCCAAAGCGGGGCTCGGCAAAGATCATCACGCCAGCCGCCGACTGGATCAGGTGGGCGCAGGTGCGTGAGCCCACCACCAGAAAGAAGGCGTCTTGGATCTTGCGGTGCAGCCAGATGATGCCGGTGAGGCCGCAAAACACCTCGCGCTGGCCGCGTTCGACCAAAGGCACGACGTCGGTGCAACCTGTGCTTGCAGCGGAGGTTTCGGCGCGGATCGGGATGACAGTGCTCATGTGCTGGCCTGTGCGCCCGTGTCGGGCATGGATGTGGAAGAGGGTTGCTTTTGCAGCCGCGCCATGCGCAGCTTGCGGATGTATTGCGCCGCGTTGATGGCGTAGCTGCCATAAGCGGCCAAGGCCAGCCAGAGCAAGTCATTGGCGCTCCAAGCGCCTTGCCACCACGCCCAAACATAGGCGGTGTGCAGCACCATGACCCCCATGCTGACCACGTCTTCCCAATAGAAGGCCGGCGCAAACAGGTACTGGCCGAACACCACTTTTTCCCAGATCGCGCCCGTGACCATGATGGCGTAGAGCACCACGGTCTTGAGCACCACCGAGGTCAGGGCCCAGTCGGTGTGCTCGCCGGTGTGCAAGCTGTTGACCACCAAATAGAGGCTGATGCCGAAAATCAGGAACTGCACCGGGGCGAGCACGCCTTGCACCAGCGTCCAGGCGGTCGCATCACGCCGGGCGCGTTGCGCTGGCGTGTACAAAACCTGAGGGCTTGAAGCGGGCATGGAGGACCTTGTTGGAGGGAGGGCTTGGCTTTGAATGTAAGTCTGGACATACAGTGTGTCAACACAAATTGACATATATTTGTGATGTCAGGGTTTACACTAGATACAATAGCCAGAAATCAAATCACACTTGGAACCGTGTTGTGTGAGAGCTTTTACGGGGTCTCACACCACGCACTTCTTGCGACGAGCACTCCGCCGCCCCGGAGCCTGCCGCTGGTGTATCCCTCCTGATGATCGGTGCTTGTCATGGCTCAATTCAATCCAGAAACTGCACACTCCCCGCCCTTGGCTGAGGGTTTTCGTCAGGCCTTGCCCGAAGCTTTGCGCCAAGGCGCGCCGGTCGGCCCGCGCTTGGTGGGCGGCACCAGCTTCACCGGCAAATCGGCACTCGATTTGGCACAAATCCAGATCCTGGCGCAGGCTTGCCTGCAGGGCTTGGACGCGGCGCGGCAAGTGGTCTTTGGCTGGCAGCGACAAGGCAAGTCCTTGGAGGACATCTATTTACAAGGCATCACGCCTTGTGCCCGTTTGCTGGGCGATTGGTGGTGCGCCGACCGGCTCGACTTCGCCATGACCACCATCGCGTCGGCCCATTTGCAGCAGCTGCTGCACGATTTCAGCAGCGAGTTTTTGCAGGAAGCCCCCCAGCAACGCCAGCCCTGGAGCCTGCTGTTGCTGACCGAGCCGGGTGCTCAGCACAGCATGGGTTTGTTCATGCTCAGCGAATTCTTCAAGCGTGCAGGTTGGCTGGTGACCGTGGGTGTGCCGCAGGATGTGCACGAATTCAAACGCCTGTTTCAGTCAGACTGGTTCGATGCGGTGGGCATCTCGGTGAGTACAGACCGCCACCTGGACACCTTGGCCACCTTGCTGCCAACGCTGCGCGAGGGCTCGGACAACCTGGGTCTGCAGGTGTTTGTGGGTGGGCCCATGGCCATTGTGGCGCCAGAGCGCCTTCAGGGCCTGGCCGCCGAAGTGCTGACCGAGGACGCTCCTGCTGCGGTGTTGCGTGTGACCCAAGCCATGCCGGTTGCGGCAGTGAACCTGAGATGAAATGGGCCCCTTGTGTGCGCCACATCACCTTGAAACTGCAAGGGCTAGCGGTTTTCCTGCCGATACCCGCCTATACTTGGATGACAAACCTAAGTGTCAACTTCTTGATGCTTGAACGCCGTTGATTGACACAATGAAGCTACCCTCTCTGGACCCCTCCACTTTTTCCCAGTTGCTGGGTGTGGTGTCGGACGTCACCCTGGTCATGGACCTCCAAGGGGTGATCGAGGACGTGTCGACAGGGCGCGACACCCTGGCTGCCTTGGGCTGCCAAGCCTGGATCGGTCGCCGTTGGATCGACACCGTGACCACGGAGAGCCGGGTCAAAATCCAGGAAATGCTGCAGTCCAAAGGCACACCCGACCTGTTGCGGTGGCGTCATGTGAACCACATGTCCCCCTTGGGCAACGAGGTGGCTTTGCAGTACGTGCTTTTGCCGCTGGGCGGGAACAAATTGCTGGCCTTGGGCCGTGACCTGGAGAGCCTGGCCGAATTGCAAAGGCGCTTGGTCGAAACCCAGCAGTCCATGGAGCGCGATTATTTGCGCTTGCGCCACATCGAGGCGCGCTACCGGGTGCTGTTTGACACCTCATCCGAGGCCGTGCTGATGGTGGATGCCAGCACCCAGCGCGTGCTGGAGGCCAACGTGGGCGCGCAGTCACTGCTCAAAGATGCCGGCAAACGCCTGGTGGGTCGCGATGTGCGCGAATGTTTTGAAGGCGAGAGCCAAGGCGAGGTGCAGTCCTTGCTGCGGACCGCGCTGGCCACCGGCCGCATCGAGATGTGCGCGGCCCGTGTGGCGGGCTTGTCCTCGGCCTGGACGGTGTCGGCCACGGTGTTTCGTCAGGAGGGCGGGGCGCAGTTTTTGGTGCGCCTGGTCACCCGCGAGGCGGCCTCGGCCACCCTGCACGAAGCCGGGTCTTCGGCCGCTTTGAGCGAAGCCATGGAGCGCTTCCCCGATGGCTGGCTTCTGACGGACACTGCGGGCTTGGTCAAGAGCGTCAACGAAGAGGGCATGGCCTTGCTGGGCCTGACGGCCTCGTCGCAGGTGGTGGGCCAAAGCCTGGAGCGCTGGCTCTTGCGCGGCGCGGTGGACTGGGGCGTGCTCAACACCAGCTTGCGACAGCAGTTGCCGGTGCGCAATTTCGCCACCGAGGTGCGGACCTTGTCGGGCATGACCTTGCCGGTGGAGGTCTCTGCCGTGTACTTGAGTCGCCCTGAGCCGATGTACGCCTTTTTTGTGCGCGACATGGACCGCCGCCTGCAAGGCGGTGCGTCGGCGTCGCAAAGCCAGAGCAACCCCTTCGCTGACTTGTCGCAGCTGGTGGGGCGCCGCCCGATCAAGGACATCGTGGGGGAGACGGTGGACACCATCGAGCGCATGTGCATCGAATCAGCCCTGGAGCTGACCCACAACAACCGCGCATCGGCCGCGGAAATGCTGGGTTTGTCGCGCCAGAGTCTCTATGTCAAGCTGCGTCGCTTTGGCATGGTGGCCGAGGTGGAAACCGACGCACCTTGAAGATTGTCAGTCTAAATTGACATTAAGTGTCAATCCCGGTTGACATTTTTAAAACTCTCTTCACAATGGGGGCATGGACACCCCGCCCCTGGCCCACGCGCCACACCCCCAGGCCCTCGCGACGCCGCTGAGTCGGCCCGCCTTGCGCACGGTGGCCGAATTCCTCAAACCCATCACCTGGTTCCCACCCATGTGGGCCTTTGCTTGCGGTGTGGTGGCCTCGGGCCAAGATTTGGGGGCGAACTGGGCTTTGTTGCTCTTGGGGCTGGTGCTGACCGGCCCCTTGGTGTGCGCCAGCAGCCAGGCGGTGAACGACTGGTTTGACCGGCATGTGGACGCCATCAACGAACCGAACCGTCCCATTCCCTCGGGCCGCATGCCCGGTCGCTGGGGGCTGGGCATAGCGATTGCCTGGACCGCCTTGTCGCTGATCTGGGCCACGCTCATGGGGCCTTGGGGTTTTGCGGCCTGCGCCTTGGCGATTGCGCTGTCGTGGGCCTACAGCGCACCGCCCGTGCGCCTGAAAAACAACGGCTGGTGGGGCAACGCGGCTTGCGCCCTGAGTTACGAAGGCCTGGCTTGGCTGACCGGCACGGCCGTCATGCTGGGCGGCGCCTGGCCGGGGCCCCATTCGGTGGCGCTGGCGCTGCTTTACAGCGTCGGGGCGCACGGCATCATGACGCTCAACGATTTCAAGGCCATCGAGGGCGACCGCCGCATGGGCGTGGCCTCGCTGCCGGTGCAACTGGGTGCGCACGGTGCGGCGCGCATGGCCTGCGTGTTCATGCTGGTGCCTCAAGTGGTGGTGGCGGCTTTGTTGCTGAACTGGCAGCTGCCATGGCACGCGTCAGCCGTTGTGGCTTTGGCGGTTGCGCAGGGGCCCTTGATGGCCAAGTTTTTGCGTCAGCCTGTGGAGCGTGCCTTGCATGTGTCGGCCTTTGGTGTGCCGCTGTTTGTCAGCGGCATGATGGTCAGCGCTTGGGGCCTGCGCCAGTGGAGTGGCTTGCACAGCAGTGTGGGGGGCCTATGAACGCTCAGAGCAATGCATCGGTGTTTGGCTGGTTCCAGATCATCCGATTGGGGCTGATCCAGGCCTGCTTGGGCGCGGTGGTGGTGGTGACCACGTCCACGCTCAACCGCATCATGGTGGTCGAGTTGGCGTTGCCCGCCTTGCTCCCCGGATTTCTGGTGGCCTGGCATTACGCGGTGCAGATGGTACGCCCGCGCATGGGCTTTGGCTCTGACAAGGGGCGCCGCAGCACGCCCTGGATGATGGGCGGCATGCTGGTGCTGGGCGTGGGCGGTGTGATGGCCGCCTGGGCCACGGTGTGGATGGCCACGCAGCCTTTTTATGGCGCTTTGCTGGCTTGGCTGTCCTTTAGCCTGATTGGTTTGGGCGTGAGCGCCTGCGGCACCTCGCTGCTGGCCCTGATGGCCAAGCGCGTCCCCGACGAGCGACGCGCACCTGCAGCCACCACCGTGTGGCTGATGATGATCGTCGGCTTTGCGGTCACTGCAGGTGTGGTGGGCAAGCTGATCGACCCCTACAGCCCACAGGTGCTGCTGCAGGTCTCGGCAGGGCTGAGCCTGCTCACGGCGCTGATCACGGCGCTGTGTTTGTGGGGCCTGGAAAAGGGCGGTGACCCCTCACAGGCCGCCGTAGCGAGTGCGGGCACCGAGCGCCTGCAAAAGCAAAATTTCAAAGAGGCTTTTCAAGAAGTCTGGGCCGAGCCAGCGGCGCGCACTTTCACCGTGTTTGTGTTCATGTCCATGCTGGCCTACAGCGCACAGGATTTGATTTTGGAGCCCTTTGCGGGCGCGGTGCACGGTTTCACGCCGGGGCAGACCACGCAGCTGTCGGGCTGGCACCACATGGGTGTGTTGATCGGCATGCTGGCGGTGGCCGGGGCGGGTTCGCGTTGGGTGGCTGGGCGACTCGGATCGGTGCAAGCCTGGATGGTGGGGGGCTGCCTGGTCTCGGCGTTGGCCACAGTCGGCTTGGTCAGCTCGGCCCTGTCGCAGGGGTGGCCGCTCAAGGCCAACGTGGTGTTTCTGGGGGTGGCCAACGGCGCCTTCTCGATCGCGGCGATCGCCACCATGATGCGCCTGGCCGGCGAAGGTGGCGCGGGCCGCGAAGGCACACGCATGGGTTTGTGGGGCGCGGCGCAAGCGGCGGCCTTTGGCTTGGGTGGATTGCTGGGCACTGCCGCCAGCGACCTGGCCCACGCCTTGTTGGGTGAACAGCGCACGGCCTATGCGGCCGTGTTTGGCATGCAAGCGCTCATGTTTGCGGTCTCGGCAGCGGTGGCTTCGCGCCTGCGCACCGGGCCAGCAATGCAGCGAGCGCCTTTGCGTTTTGACGGTCCCGTATTGCTCAAAGGTGGGTCAAGCTCATGAACCAAACCGATTACGATTTTGTGGTGGTGGGCGGAGGGCCTTCGGGCGCCACCGCTGCACACGACTTGGTGCGCCAAGGCTGGCGCGTCTTGCTGCTCGACCGACAGGGCCGCACCAAACCCTGCGGCGGCGCGATTCCGCCGCGCCTGATCCAGGACTTCGACATCCCCGACCACCTGCTGGTGGCCAAGGTGCGTTGCGCCCGCATGATTTCGCCGACCGACAACAAGGTCGACATCCCGATTGACAACGGCTTTGTCGGCATGGTGGACCGCGACGAGTTCGACGAGTATTTGCGTGACCGCGCCGCCCAGTCAGGCGCGGTGCGCTGCCAGGCGATTTTTGACAAGCTGCAGCACGACGACAGCGGCCAGTTGTGGGTGCATTACACCCCGGTCACGCCCAAAGAACATGCGGCGCTGGAACACGCGCAGCCGGTCAAGGTGTCGACCCGCATGGTGGTGGGGGCCGACGGCGCACGCTCGGAAGTGGCGCGCCAGGCCATTCCCAACGCGCACAAGACCAAGTATGTGTTCGCGTACCACGAGATCATTGAGTCGCCTGTGGGCCAGCCCGGCTATGACGCGGCGCGTTGCGACGTGTACTACCAAGGCGAGGTCTCGCCCGACTTTTATGGTTGGGTCTTCCCGCACGGCAAGACCATGAGCGTGGGCATGGGCAGCGCCGACAAAGGTTACTCGCTGCGCAGCGCCACGGCGCGTTTGCGAGAAATTGCGGGTCTGACCCACGCACCCACCTTGCGCCGCGAAGGCGCGCCCATCCCGCTCAAGCCCTTGCCCCAGTGGGACAACGGCCGCGATGTGGTGGTGATCGGGGACGCCGCTGGCGTGGTCGCCCCCTCTTCGGGCGAGGGCATTTACTACGCCATGGACTGCGCCCGCCGTGTGGCCAAGGCCGCCCACGAGGCGCTCAAAACCGGCAACAGTGCCTGCCTGAAACAAGGCCGCAAAAGTTTCATGAAGCAGCACGGCCGGGTGTTCTGGATCCTGGGCGTGATGCAGTACTTCTGGTACCAAAACGACAAACGCCGCGAAAAGTTCGTCAAGATCTGCGAAGACCGCGATGTGCAGCGCCTGACGTTCGAGTCCTACATGAACAAGGAGCTGGCGCGCAAGGACCCGATGGCCCATGTGCGCATTTTCCTCAAGGACATGGCCCACCTGCTCGGGCTGGCGCGGACCTGATGCGCTGGCTTGGCCCAATGTGACCTTGTCCATTCGCAACCGATTTTTGACCAGGAGTGTGTTCATGCAGCCTTCATTGATGGCCACGATTTTCTTGCTCATGACGGGCTTGTGCGGGGCGGCCTATTGGTGGCTGGATCGAAAAATGCTGAGTCTGTCGGACATGTTGCGCGACACCTACAAATTGGGTTTGATGATCGTCTATGGTTTGCAAATGGTGTTGCTGCTGATGTTTGCCATCTAACCGTGGCATGGTCCACCCAGGTGGACCTCAAAACATGAAAAGGCCTGGGGTCATGCTGTGGATGCTTCTTCTGGCGCTGCTGTCCTTTGGCGTTTGGACACCCGACCTGTCCCGAGCCGAGTTGGAGTCCCGCTACCTGGACAGCCCTGCTGATCTGCGCCCGGTGGGGCCATGGCGATTGCATGTCCGTGACCGTGGCCCGCGACAGGCCCCGGTCGTGGTGTTGTTGCATGGCTTTGGGGCCAGCCTGCAAACCTGGGACCCATGGGCATTGGCGCTGTCGAAAACGCACCGCGTGATCCGCCTTGACCTGCCCGGCAGCGGCCTGAGCCCGCCTGACCCGGCCAATGACTACACCGATGCGCGCAGTCTTCAACTGCTGCTGCATGTGCTGGACGATTTGGGCGTCTCCCGCGCCACGATCGTGGGCCACTCTTTGGGAGGGCGCATCGCATGGACGTTTGCGGCCCAGCATCCTGAGCGCACCGAACGGCTGGTGCTGATTGCGCCGGATGGCTTTGCCAGCGAAGGCTTTGACTACGGCAAGCCCCCGCAGGTGCCCGCCATTTTGGGCTGGATGCGTTATGTGTTGCCCCAATTTGTGCTGCGCATGAACCTGCAAGGCGCTTACGCACACGCCGATCATCTGAGTGATGCGCTGACTGCGCGCTACCACGACTTGTTGCGCGCGCCAGGCGCCCGTCAGGCCATGCTGGAGCGGTTGAAACAAACTGTTTTGCAAGAGCCCCAGCCGATGCTGCGCCAAATCAAAGCCCCCACTTTGTTGGTTTGGGGGCAAGCAGATGCCATGATTCCAGCGAGCAATGCGCAGGATTACCTGCAGGCGATTGCCGGCAGCCGTCTTTTTTTATGCCCTGGGGTGGGGCATTTGCCGCATGAAGAAGCCGCCGAGGTCTCGCTGAAGGCTGTGCTCGATTTTTTGCGCTGAAGCCTTCGGTACGTGGGGGTAAAAGGCCAGTGGCCTGAAGTCTAGGACAATACGTCGCATGGAAAAAAAAGCATGGATCTGCTTGGCGTGGGCCTTTGGGCTGAGCTACGCCACGGCCGGCATTGGCGGCGCCATGACCGATTTGGGGCCGTGGTATTTCGCGTTGCGCCACCCGCCCTGGAAGCCGCCCGATGCGGCGTTTGGCGTGATTTGGAGCACCATCTTCACGCTGTGCGCGATCAGTGGCTGGCTGGCCTGGCAAGCGGCCCACACGGCCGCGCTGCGCCGACGTGTGGCTTGGTTGTTTGGCGTCAATGCCGTGCTCAACATCGTTTGGAGTGCGCTTTACTTCAAGTTGCAACGCCCGGACTGGGCGCTGATGGAGGTGGTGTTTCTGTGGCTGTCCATCCTGGTCTTGGTGGTGGGCCTGTGGCGACTGTCGCGTTGGGCCAGTTTGCTGCTCATCCCTTACGGGGTCTGGGTCAGCATTGCCGCCGTGCTGAACCTTCAAACCGTCGAACTCAATGGGCCATTTGTCGGTCTTTGGTGACAACACAGTCTGAAATTCGTTTTACCCATTTCTCTAAAGTGGTTTTCTGCGAAGGGCTCTTCTCACTGGGCGCGCGCGGCTTTTGGTACTCGTAAAAGCCTTGCAAGGCGTGTCAAGCCTAGGGTTTCTCATGCTTGTAGAGCCGGGCTAAAGATTTTATAAAGTCATCTGCAGCTGCGAACCGGCATGCTATGTTGCTGGCGGATCAACGCCCCGGTTTTTACCTTCCTGAAGGGTGACACGCTCATGCTGCAAGGAACGCTCATGTCTGGGTTCAACAACTCGGGTGGTATGACACATGCTTACTCGCCACTGGCCAGTCAGCAAGACGACTGCAAGGACTCGCTGCAGGCCGTGATCGAACAGCAGATCATTCCCCGCTTGCTCAATGTGCATCAGTTATTTCCCGCCAAGGTGCAGGCCTTGCGTGAGGAGGCGTCTGTGGCAGAGCAGCCGGAGTTTCTGGCTTTCACGCAACACTGCCTGAGCGGGGACACCCGCCAAGCCAATGCGATCGTCGATGCCCTGATGGCCCGGGGCTTGGCACAAGACCGTATTTTCCTGGAGCTGATCACCCCGGCTGCCCGACATCTGGGGGTGTTGTGGGAGCAGGACCTGTGTGATTTCACCCAGGTGACCTGCGGCTTGGCGATGATGCACCAGATGATTTACCGATTGGGTTACGAGTCACCTGCCGGGCCCAGCAGTGAGGGGGAGCGCGAACGGATCATGCTGGCCTGCGCGCCGGGTTCCCAGCATTTTCTCGGTCTCACGATCGTGGCCGACTTTTTCCGGCAGGCTGGCGCCGAGGTGGTGCTTGAAATTTCTTCGACAGAGTCAGAGCTGCTTCGGGCCGTGGCCAATGAGTGGTTTGACGTGGTGGGGATTTCGGTCGCCATTGAGGCGCAATTGCAGACCCTGCCTGAGCTGATCGGGCATGTGCGGGCCAGTTCGGGCAACCCGAAGGTCCGGGTGGTGCTGGGCGGACCGATTTTTCTGTTGCAGCCTTGCACGGCGCAGGATCTGGGTGCAGACGCCATCTTCACGGATGCGCGCGAGGCCGTGGGGGCGGTCAAGCGCCTGGTTCGGTCCAGCTGAATTCAGCGGCCTGCTGGCGGCTATCCCATCGGGTTCACACCGAGCGGCACCAACGCAGGATGGCTTGTGCCGTGCCGGCCGGGTCCTGCTCGTGCGCCAGATGGCCCAGACCCGCTTGGACGTGCATGCGCGCTTGCGGTAAGCGCTGGCAGGCGTCGTTGGCCAAGGCAGGCGGCACGGTCTGGTCTTGCGCGCCGATGTGCATGAAGACCGGGTTGCGGATGTCGTGCAGTCGCGCGGCCAGTGGCTTGAGCCGCCAAGCCGCCATCATCGACAGCACGCCGTGCACATGCCCCGAGTCGCTCAGCACGTGGGTGTAGAGGTCAATTCCTTGCGTGTCCAGCATGGAGCCGGTGCGTGCGATCCACTCGGCCACCGCGCCGGGCTTGGCCGCCAGCTTGGCGGTGGCCCAGGCTGAGAGCGGGTTGAGCGCCGCCAATTTGGCCGCCGGGCCGAACAGCCACGACGCCACGCCCGGCAGAGGCAACCAGGCGGGGTTCAGGCCGATCAGGGTGCTGCGCGAGGCGCTGTCAAAGTGCAGCGCCATGTGCGCGGCTATTGCCGCGCCTGCCGAGTGGCCCACGATGACCTGCGGCGTGAGATTGAGTTGCAGCATCAAGGCCCGCAGGCCTTCGGCCATGCCGGGCAGCGAGAGCGCGCCCTCTGGCCCCCGGCTGGTGAAGGCGTGGCCGGGCAGGTCGGGCGCGACCACGGTGAAATGCTCGGCCAGCGTGGGCATGAGGCCACGCCAGCTGAAGCTGCCCGAGCCTGTGCCGTGCAACAGCAACAGGCACGGGCCTTGGCCCATTTGCTGCACATGCCACTGGATGCCACCGGCTTGCACGAATCGGCTGTGCTGCGCGTGTGGCCATGTGGCTTGGTGAGCGGCCCAGACCATGCCGGGGTAAAAGCTTTCAAACATGGCGGTTCATGCGCCGGGGGCGCGCACCCGTTCGATGGCGTGTGCCATGCGCTGCGACTGCACCTGCGGCATGGGCAAGTAGCTCGCGCCCATCGTGGCCGCCAGTTGCTGCGCTTGCGCGTCGGGGTGCTGGGACGTGTCGATCCACAATGCCCGGTGGCCGCTGGCGCGCCACTGTTGGCCCCAGCTTTGCGCGTCGGTTTGGGCTTGGGCGCGGCCGCCCAGGCCTTGCAGGGTCACGTTGGCGCGGCCGTCGCTGAGCACCACCAAAATCGGCGTGACGCCTTGGCGTTGTAACTGCGCCGCTTGTTCATGCGCCATTTTGAGGGCCAGCGCCAAGGGCGTGCCGCCGCCACCGGGCAGGCCGGTCATGGCGCGTTTGGCACGCACCAATGAACGCGTCATGGGCAGCAGCAGCTGGGCCTGGGCACCCCGAAAGGCCACGATGCACACGCTGTCGCGCCGCGCGTAGGACTGTTGCAGCAGCAATTCGACCGCGCCCTTGGCCTCGGCCAGGCGTTGCAGTGCGGCCGAGCCCGAGGCGTCCAGCGCCAGGATCAGGCAGCTGGAGGCGCGTTGCTGGTAGCGTTGGATGTGGAAGTCTTCGGCGCGGATGGCCACGCGGCCGGTGTTGTGCGCTTGGCGCAAACGCTGCTTGGGCGCGGCGGCGCGCAAGGTGGCCAGCACATGCAAGCGCGCCTGACCGCCGGGGCGCCCCGGGCGTGGGGGCAGGGGGCGGCCGCGCTGCGAGCCCGCGCGGGTTTGGCCGCTGCGGCCGGAGGTGTTGTGGCTGGCTGCGCCCTGGCGGGTCATCAAGGCATCGAGCATGTGCGGCGGCAAACTGGCCAAAGCCGCCGCCACCATCATCTCTTGCAAATCTTCGGCGCTGGGTTCGGGGGGTGCGTCTGTGTTCTGGTCGTTTTCAGCGTCGTTCTCAGGCGCGGTGTCGGCGTTTTCTGGGGGCGCTGGCGGCGGTGGGGTGTCTGGCTGTGGCGCGGGTTCTGCGGCCGTTTCTTCGGCTGACGGCTCTGCCGGCCACTGCGTGGCGCGTGGCGCGAGCACGCAGCGCGCGGCAAAACCCAGATCGTCCGCGTCCAATGCCTGGCGCCCGTTCAGCGCGGCATGGCCGCAGGCCACGCGCAACGCCAGGCTGGGCACGCGCAAAGAGGCAATGCCCAGTCCCAGCGCCGCAGCGCACAGTGCCTGCATGTGGTCATCGCTGGCTTGCACCAGCGGCAGGTGTTCGCGGGCGCGGGCCAAAGCGCCAGGGCTCAGGCGGATGTGCAGGCGGTCGGCATCCGCATCGGCATCGGCCCAGCCCGCGTGGATGTCGGTGGGCGAGAGTTCGTGCAGGTCCAACCACAGGCCCAGACGCTCTGCCAAAGCCGCGCCTAAGCCGGGTTCGTCGGGCAAGGATTCGTCGAGCGCCACCACCCCAAAACGGGTGGGTGTGGGGGCTGCGCTGTGGCGGGTGGCCGGGACCTGGCCTTGTTCGAGGGCCTGCACCAAAGGCGCAAGCAGGGCCGGGGATAAGCGCTCGGCCATGGGTAGGCACACCAGCCCTTGGTCGGCCTGCTGCAGCAGGCCCGCTTGCAGGTGCAGCTGCCCGGTTTGCAGGGTCTGGGCCAGGTCGATGCCGCCCAGCAGCCGCTCGCTGTCCGCCGAGCCGGGGACTTTGACCAGGCCAAGGCCCAGCCCCGAGAGGGCTTGCAGCCAGCGCTCGCGCACCGGGCCGTGCGGCGCGCGCAGGCACACGCCGCCAAAACCGTGGGGGTCGAGTTGCAGCAGCTGCAGCGAGGTGAGCGCGTCGTTCCAGCGCTCCAGCGGGTCAGAGGATGCCTTGGGCGGCGTGTTGTCGAGGGTCATGCGCCCAGGCCCACTTCAGGCGGCCAGCACTTCTTGCAAGCTGCGCTGCACGCGCGCGCCCGAGTCGGTGTCGTCCAGCGGGTTGCGGCGCAGGCGGTGGCGCAGGGCCAGCGGGGCCATGCTTTGCAGGTGCTCGGCCTTCACCGCCTTGTGGCCTTGCAGCGCGGCATACGCCCGTGTGGCGCGCAGCAGCGTGAGTTCGGCGCGCAGGCCGTCGGTGCCCAGCTGCTGACACAGGCGGGTGCACAGCATCAGCATGTCGTCGCTCACATCCACTTGGTCCAACAACTCACGCGCTTTGAGGATGCGCTTTTGCAGCTTCTGGTTGTCCTTGTGCCACAGCGCCTTGAAGGCCTCTGGGTCTTTGTCGAAGGCATCGCGGCGTTTGATGATGCTCACCCTCAGCGCCAGGTCTTGTGGGGTGCGCACCTGCACCGACAGCCCAAAGCGGTCCAGCAGTTGCGGGCGCAGCTCGCCCTCTTCGGGGTTGCCGCTGCCCACCAGCACAAAGCGGGCAGGGTGGCGCACGCTCAGGCCTTCGCGCTCGACCAGGTTCTCGCCCGAGGCGGCCACGTCGATCAAGAGGTCCACCAGGTGGTCGTCGAGCAGGTTGACCTCGTCGATGTACAAAAAGCCCCGGTGCGCTTGGGCCAGCAGACCGGGCGCGAAGGACTTGACCCCTTGCGACAGGGCCTTTTCCAGATCGAGCGCACCGACCACGCGGTCTTCGGTTGCGCCCAGGGGCAGGTCGACCACGGCCACGCTCTGTCGCTCGGTCACGACTTTGTTTTTCGGGTCACGGGCCTGACAGACCGGGCAGGCAGCCGCCGGTTTGGCCGGGTCGCAGCGGTAAGGGCAACCCTTAACGACCGAGATGGGCGGCAGCAGGTCGGCCAGGGCCCGCACGGCCGTCGACTTGCCGGTGCCCCGGTCGCCCAGCACCAGCACGCCGCCGATCGAGGGGTCGACCGCCACCACCTGGATGGCGAGCGTCATTTCATCTTGACCAACGATGGCCGCAAAAGGGAAGGTCAATGCCATGGGGCGTCCCGCAAAACTGTTCTCGGCCCATCATCCAAAAGACGCGGCAAAGTGTCAAGTTAAATTTACACTTGATGTCGGATTTTTGGCGTGGGTGGGTCCACTGTGTCAATTTCGGGCTTCAGTCCATGGCGGGCCGCCGAGTTCCAGCCGTGCTGCGCAAGCATGTTGAAGATGCGAGCGGGCCCTTCGCGGCACAGGCCCCGTTCGCATGACCGGTCAGCCAGCCCGGGTAAAGGGCATCACGCCGACCAGCCAAACGTGCAGGCCACCCATCAGGAAAGCCGCCCAGACGCCTGTGCCCACCACCACGGCGAGCAAAGTAGCCAGCAGTTTGCCTTCGGGCGCAGAGTGCATGCTCATGCGGTCTCGCTTGCGGGCCGCGCGGAACACCAGCACTGACCAGACCAGAAAACCGCCGAACAAGAGCACATCGGCCAAGTTGCCGTTGGACAACAAATGGCCGAGTGCCCAGACCTTGACCGACAAGGTCATGGGGTGGCGCAGTTTGGCCTTGATCTGGTTGCCAGGCACATAACTGGCCACCAGCAAGACCATGGCCAACCACATCAGCAAAATGGTGGCATGCTGCATGCCGCGAGGCGGTGTCCACAGCACCACAGGGTCGATGCGCGCTTGGCTGTAGCCTTGCACCAGAAGGTAAAGCCCGAGCACGGCCACCGCCGCATAAACGGCCTTGAAGCCCAGTGACCCCCAGCGGGCGATGCCGTTTTGGCGCATGTGTGGGGCCAGGCTTTGCAGAGAGTGAATGCCCAAAAAGAGCACCAAGCCGATCAGCAGTTGCAGCATGTCAAAACCTTTGTGAAAGCGGTGTGGATCTGTGCCGCATTCTGACATGGGCATGTCCAATACAGTTGACATTCATAAAGCAGGGCTTTCCTGTGTGTTTTGCTCAAGTATCCCGGGCCACATGACAAAGTGACTCATGTGGCGCACAATGAACCGTCCAGTAATTTTTGACATACCCTCAGAGGAGTCTTGCATGTCCCGTTTCACATCCACCCCTTCCACTCGCCGCGTCTTCATGATGCAAGTGGCCACTGCTGCCACCGCCGTCATGGCCGTGAGCGAAGCTTCTGCCCAAGCCATGGTCGATGAAAAAGACCCGCAAGCTGTGGGCTTGGCCTACAAGGCCGACGCCAGCAAGGTCGACAAAGCCAAGAACCCCAAGTTCGCTGCCGGTTCCAACTGCGCCAACTGCGCCTTGTTCCAGGCCAAGGCCGGTGCGGCAGCGGGCGGTTGCCCCTTGTTTGCAGGCAAGCAAGTGGCCGCCAAAGGCTGGTGCTCGGCTTGGGCCAAAAAGGCCTGATGCGCCATCGGGCCATGGCGGGGTGAGACCCGCCAAGACCTCAAAAACCGCCTTAGGGCGGTTTTTTGATGTCCGTTTCAAGTCTCAAACTCAGGGCATACCCTGATTTACCGGTCTAAATCAAGGCTTTCAACACACAAAGTGTCAATCCATCGTTACACTTTGCCTTGTCTTCAACCGACCGGAAAGCCTTTTCATGGCGTCTTGGGTGCTCACAGCGATGGACCTGGCCTGCCAAAAGGCCCAGCGGACCTTGTTCGAGGGCGTGAGCTTTTCCGTGCCTGCGGGCAGTTGGTTGCACATCGAAGGCGGCAACGGCTGCGGCAAGACCAGTTTGCTGCGCATCCTGTGTGGCCTGTCTCCGGCGGCACGCGGCCAGGTGCTGTGGCCTCAATCCCCTGCGTCCCGCCTGGCTCGCCCAGACCGCGCCGTGCTGCATTACATCGGCCACGCCTTGGGCCTCAAGCCCGATCTGACCGCTTGCGAAAACCTGTGTGTGGATGCCCAAGTCAGCGGCTTGGCGCTCAGCCGTGAGCAGGCGGTGCAAGCGCTGGCCGCCCAAGGCCTGCAAAGCCGTGCCCACCTGCCCGTGCGGGTCTTGTCGCAAGGCCAGCGGCAAGGCGTGGCTTTGGCACGTTTGCGCACCAGCCCGGCGCGGCTGTGGATTTTGGACGAGCCCTTGGTGGGCCTAGACGCGCAGGCCACCGCCACGGCCCGCGCCTTGCTGCAGTCGCATGTGGACGCAGGTGGCGCGGTGGTCATGACCAGCCACCACGATGTGGGTCTGCAAGGCCCGGGGGCGCGACTGCAGTTGGGGCGTGTGACTGGCCGTGAGGCGGGCCACGCATGAACGCACCCGCCATGAGCGTCCCCGTGCAAGCGCATCCGCACCCATTGCCCAGCCCCTGGCAGGCCATGGGCGGCGTGCTGCGCCGCGACCTGCGCCTGGCCTTCAGGCGCAAGGCCGAGTGGTTGGGCGCGGTGTTTTTCTTTGTGTTGGTGGCGGCCTTGTTTCCGCTGGCCATCGGCCCCGAGCCCGCCACTTTGCGCCTGATCGGGCCGGGGGTCTTGTGGGTGGCGGCTTTGCTGGCCAGCATGCTGAGCTTGGGCCGCTTGTTCGAGGCCGACCACCAGGACGGCAGCCTCGAGCAGATGGCCTTGTCGGCCGCCCCCCTGTCCTGGCTGGTGTCGGCCAAGGTGGCCGCGCACTGGTTGATTTCGGGTCTGCCCTTGGTGCTGCTGTCGCCGCTGTTGGGTTTGCAGTTTGGTTTGGGTTCTGATGCCTTGGTCATGCTGGCTTTGACACTGTTGATCGGCACGCCGGTCTTGTCCTTGCTGGGCGCGATTGGCGCGGCCCTCACTTTGGGGGTGCGCGGTGGTGGCGTGCTGCAGTCGCTGTTGCTTTTGCCTTTGTACGTGCCGGTGCTGGTGTTTGGCGCGGGTGCGGTCGATGCGCAGCTGCGCGGTCTTGGCGCACAAGCCCATGTGTCGGTGTTGCTGGCTTTGTTGTTGGCTGCAGCCGCGTTCAGCCCTTGGGCAAGCGCTGCGGCTTTGCGCCTGGCACTGGAATGAAGGACCCGACATGAAGCTGTTTCATTACGCCGCACCGCAACACTTTTACCCCCTGGCCGGGCGCCTGTGGCCTGTGTTGGCACTGCTGGCCACGGCGCTGGCCTTGGCAGGCTTGTGGGTGGGCTTCATGGTCGCGCCGTCCGATGCGCAGCAGGGCCAGGCCTACCGCATCATTTACATCCATGTGCCCGTGTCCTGGATGGCGATGATCATTTACCTGGCCATGGCGTTTTGGAGTGTGTTGGGCCTGGTGTTCAACACCCGCTTGTCGGGCCTGTTGACGCGCTCGCTCGCACCCACGGGGGCTTTGCTGGCGTTTTTGTCGCTGTGGACTGGGGCCTTGTGGGGCAAGCCCATGTGGGGCACCTATTGGGTATGGGACGCACGCCTGACCTCGATGCTGATTTTGCTTTTTTTGTATTTGGGCTACATCGCTTTGACCTCGGCCATCGAAGACCCGCGCCGCTCGGACCGGGCAGGCGCCTTGGTCGCGGTGGTGGGCGCGGTCAATGTGCCCATCATTTACTTCTCGGTCAAATGGTGGAACACCTTGCACCAAGGGGCGTCGGTCTCGCTCACCCAGTCGCCGCGCATGGCCAGCATCATGCTGACCGGCATGCTGCTGATGAGCTTGGCCATTTGGTTGTATGCGGCGGCGATCGCTTTGTGGCGCGTGCGCAGTTTGATTCTGACGCGCGACAGCCATGCGGCCTGGGTGCACCAGCTGCCCGAGGTGCTGGCGCACCGCGCTGTGAGAGGTGCCGCATGATTTGGTCCAGCGCTTCGGAGTTTTGGGCCATGGGCGGCTACGGCGTGTACGTGTGGGGCAGCATGGGCGTGAGCGCGGCCTTGCTGGCTTGCGAGGTGCTGCTCGCGCGCATGGGCCGACAGCAAGCGCTGGACGCGGTGTGCGAGGCCATGAATGCCGAGGCCCTGGACGCCGAAACCCCAGGCGGTGCGGCGGCCAGCCCAGCTGTGGCATCCCGCACCCTCCCTTTTCCCCAAGGAGCCGAGACATGAAAAGTCGCCACCAGCGGTTGTTGGGCATCGGACTGGGCGTGCTGCTCTTGTGCGGCGCGCTGTTTTTTGTGCTCAACGCCTTCCAGAGCAACCTGGTGTTTTTCTTCACGCCCACGCAAGTGGCCGCGGGTGAAGCGCCCAAAGAGGGGCACTTTCGTGTCGGGGGTTTGGTCAAGGCAGGCAGCATCGAGCGCGACGGCATGGCTGTGGCCTTTGTGGTGACCGACACACAGCGCGAGGTGCCGGTGCGCTATGTGGGCCTGTTGCCCGATTTGTTCAAAGAAGGCAAGGGCGTGGTGGCGCAAGGCCGCTTGGACGCGGGCCGTCTGTTCGTGGCCAGCGAAGTGCTGGCCAAGCACGATGAAAACTACATGCCGCCCGAGGCCCAGCACGCGCTGGACGAAGCGGCCAAGGCCCGTGTGGGCGCGGCGGTGGTGCGGTGACGCGCGCAGACATGAACGGAGCCGTGTATGTGGCCTGAAGTCGGCCATCTGGCCTTGATCATGGCGACCTGGGTCGCCTTGGCGCAGGCGGTGCTGCCGCTGTGGGGCAGCTTGTCAGCGCGGCGTGCCGGCTGGCAAAGCTTGGCGCGGCCTTTGGCGGTTTTGCAGCTGGTCTTGATCGTGCTGGCTTTCGGCGCTTTGTGGCACGCTTTTTATGTGCACGATTTCAGCGTCAAGTACGTGGCCCACCATTCCAATACCTTGCTGCCCACACCTTACCGTTTGTCGGCCATTTGGGCCGGACACGAAGGCTCGCTGCTGCTGTGGGTGCTGATGCTGGCGCTGTGGTCGGTGGCAGTGGCCACGTTTTCCAAGCGCTTGCCGCAGGGCTTGGTTGCGCAGGTGCTGGGCGTCATGGGCGCGGTGTCGGTGGGCTTTTTGGCCTTCATCCTCACACTGTCCAACCCGTTTGCACGGCAGTTCCCGGCGCCTGACGAGGGGCGTGACCTCACGCCTTTGTTGCAAGACCCGGGTTTGGTCATTCACCCGCCCATGCTCTACATGGGCTATGTGGGGCTGTCGGTGGCCTTTGCTTTTGCCATGGCGGCGCTGCTCTCGGGCAGGCTGGACGCCGCTTGGGCGCGTTGGGCGCGGCCTTGGACGGTCGCGGCCTGGGGCTTTTTGACGCTGGGCATCGCCTTGGGTTCGTGGTGGGCCTATTACGAGCTGGGCTGGGGCGGCTGGTGGTTTTGGGACCCGGTGGAAAACGCTTCGCTCATGCCTTGGCTGGTGGCCACGGCGCTCATCCATTCGCTCATGGTCACCGACAAGCGCGGGCAGTTCAAGGCCTGGACGGTGCTGCTGGCCATTGGCGCGTTTTCGCTCAGTTTGCTCGGCACCTTCCTCGTGCGCTCGGGTGTGTTGACTTCGGTTCACGCCTTTGCCACCGACCCTTCGCGCGGCATTTTCATTTTGATGTTTTTGGCCGTGGTGGTGGGCATGTCGCTGGCCTTGTTTGCTTGGCGCGCCCCGCAGTGGGCTAATGCCTCGCAGCCGGTGGCGGGCTCGCGCGAATCGTTTTTGCTGCTCAACAGCGTGCTCTTGGTGGTGGCCATGGCGGCGGTGCTGTTGGGCACTCTTTACCCCTTGATCATCGACGCGCTGAACCTGGGCAAGCTGTCGGTCGGGCCGCCGTATTTCGACCGCGTGTTCGTGCCCCTGATGGTGCCGCTGCTCTTGGCCATGGTGCCGGGCACGGTGGTGCCCTGGCATGTGGCCCGCTGGGCGGCCGTGCGTTCGGTGTTGGTGCCGGGCGCGCTCGCGTTGCTGGCGGCCAGCGCTTGGGCCAGCTGGGGCGCCGCGCCGCAAGATGCCGAGACGGTGACCACCGCAGGCGGTTGGCTCACGGTGATGGGCGGCACGCTGGGCGGCTGGATTGTGTTGTCGGGCGCGTGGCAAATCGTGCAGCGCTTGCGCTTGCCCGGATCGCCGGGCCTGGCCTGGTGGGGCATGCAGGTGGCGCACCTGGGCGTCGCGGTGCTGGTGCTGGGCATCACAGGCGTCAAGTCGTTTCAGGTGGAGCGCGATGTGCGTTTGGGTCTGGGGGACTCGGTTACGGTGGCGGGTGCGCGTTACCAACTGATCAGCGTGGACAACCATTTGGGGCCCAATTACTTGGCCTTGCGCGCGCAGATGCAGGTGTTCGAGGGTGAGCGCCAGGTGGGAACGCTGCAGCCAGAAAAGCGCCGCTATGTCTCCAGTGCCATGCCCATGACCGAGGCAGCGATTGACCGCAACCTGTGGCGAGACCGCTATGTGTCTTTGGGTGAGCCCTTGACGGGCGAGCCGCCGCAGTGGAGTTTTCGGGTCTACCACAAGCCTTATGTGTCGTGGATCTGGCTGGGTGCGGTGTTCATGGTCTTGGGTGGTGGTTTGGCCGCCTTGGATCGGCGTTACCGCCAAGCCCCATCGATAGTCGGTGCGCGGGGCGCTTTGGCCAACCAGGGCGCGGGTATGGGCGCACAGGGGACAGGTGTGCGTGCTGCAGCGCCTGGCGCTGTGGCCAAAGGAGCCTTGTCATGAGCGGCGCTTTTGCCAACGCCTCAGCTCGGCGGATGCCGCGCTGGGTGTTTGTGCCGCTGGGCTTGTTTTTGGGCATGGTGGTGTTTTTGGCCGTGGGCCTGACGCGCAACCCGCAAGAGATTCCCTCACCGCTGATCGGTCAGAATGCACCCGCTTTCAAGTTGCCGGTGGTGGGCGGGCCGGGCGTGTTCAGTGCTGAGCAGTTCAAGGGTCAGCTCACCCTGGTCAACCTGTGGGCCACCTGGTGCGCGGGTTGCAAGGAAGAGCACCCGATCTTGATGGCGCTGTCCCGCCAGCCGGGGCTGCAGATGCTGGGCATCAACTACAAAGAGCTGCAGGCCTCGGAGCTGTCCGGGCAGGACCCGCAAAGCGCCCAAGCGTTGCAAAAAGCCACTGACCGCAGCCAAGCCTGGTTGCAAAAACACGGTCAGGCTTTTGGCGTGAACCTGATGGACATGGACGGCCGCGTGGGCTTGGATTTTGGCGTGTACGGTTTGCCCGAAACCTATTTGGTGGACCGCGATGGGGTGGTGCGTTTCAAGCACGCCGGGCCTTTGACGCCGGATGTGGTGCAGCAAAAGTTGCTGCCCTTGCTGCGGAGTTTCAATTGATGCGCGCGCTGCTGCAGTGGCTGTTGGCCAGCGTTTGGTTGTGGGGCGCCTGTGTGGCGGCCCAAGCGCCGGTTGCTGCGACAAGCGGTGTGGCTGTTCAATCGGGGGTGCAGGCCACTTTGCCGGGTGTGGGCGCGCCAGGAGCGGCGCACACCGAGGCCCCCATGTCCTCGGCCGTGCAGGCGCGCTGGGACCACATCGCGGCCGAGTTGCGCTGTCTGGTGTGCCAAAACGAATCGCTGGCCTCGTCCAATGCCGAACTGGCGGTCGACCTGCGCCGCGAGTTGCGCAGCCTGATCGAGCAGGGCCAAAGCGATGCCGACATCCGCAGCTTTTTGGTCAGCCGTTACGGGGACTTTGTGCTCTACAAGCCCGAGGTCAAGCCCGTGACCTGGCTGCTGTGGTTCGGCCCCTTTGTGTTGTTGTTGGGCGCGTTGGCCGTGGCGCTGCGCTTGATGCGTCGCAAAGCCGCTGCGCCCGCCCCCTTGACCGACAGCGAACGCGCACGCGTTCGCCAACTCTTGGAGTCTTGATGTCCTTGTTGCCGCCTTGGCTGGGTTTGTTGTTGGCATGGTTGGCCTTGGGTGGGGTGTCCGCGTGGGTCTTGCGGCGTGGCCTGAAAAACCCTGTCCAGGTCGTGGGGCCCGAGTTGCAGTCAAAAACCAACCGCCTCATTCACCAGGAGCATCTGGCCGATCTGGACCGTGCTTTGGCCGAAGGCCGTTTGACGGCGCTGCAGCACCAGGCGGCCCGTGACGAGTTGCTGCGCCATCTGTTGGACGATGCGGCGCGGGCTGATGAGCATCCAGCGATCCTTGCCCCTGCGCGATGGCTGGGCTTGCTCGTGGGCCTGGTGTTGCTCAGTGGACTGAGTTATGTGCAATTGGGTGCGCCCCAGACCTGGTGGCCAGAGCCCTTGAGCCAGCGGGTCAAGATCAGCGCCACCACGCCCGAGCAACTGGCCGAGCAAACCCGCGTCTGGCAAGAAGCCACGCAAAAACGCCCTGACGATGCTCAGGCTTGGTTGACCTTGGCGCGGCTGCACGCAGCCCAAAACGCGCATGCCCCGGCCGAGCAAGCCCTGGCCCGTGTGCTGGCTTTGTCGCCTGAGCCCGATCTGTGGATTGAGCGCGCGCAAATGAAAGCCTTGAGCGCGGGGGGTGTCTACACCGGCGAGCCCTGGCAGTGGATTCAAAACGTGTTGCGTGGTCAACCCCAGCACCTGAACGCATTGGTGCTGGCGGGCAGTGCCGCGTTGTCCGAAAAACGGCCTGCCGCAGCGCAAACATATTGGCAGCAAGCACTGGCTTTGGTGCCTGCCGAAAGCGAAGCAGCGCAAGGCCTGCAACAGGCTTTGGCCCAAGCGGGCGAGATGGCCAAGGCAGCGGCTGTGTCTACGCCGGCTGGACAAGCGCAGCGGCCCGCAACGCTGGCTTCGCCCCATGCGCCGATGTCTGCGAGCGCGCCAACAGCAGGCCACAGCAGAGCCCTCATTCAGGGCGAAGTGCGTGTGTCAGCCCAGGTGCAAAGCCAAATCGGCTCGGGTGCCACTTTGTTCGTGTACGCGCTGGCCGAAGAGGGCACGCGCCGCCCCGTGGCGATTTGGCGCGGCACGCCCACCGCATGGCCGGTGCCCTTTGCCCTGAGCGACAGCATGGGCATGGGTGCGCCGCCGATGCTGTCGGATCTGAAGCAGGTTCGGTTGGTGGCGCGGATTTCCAAGACAGGCGCAGCCCAAAAGCAGGCGGATGATTTTCAGGTGGAGCTGCCTGGCGTGAAGACGGGCGTACAAGGTGTGGTGCTCCACATCACCGGACGCATCCCGTAGGTCGCACCTGCAGGTCCGACCTTGGCCTGCTGTGACACAGGTCCCTGTCGGGGCTGAAGCCGCCGACTGGCCCATACCGTCACTCAAGCTTGTCGCAATTTGCGCGAATGGCTGTGCACGGCCTCGACCAGCGCCGTCACATGCTCGGGCGGGGTGTATTGGCTGATGCCGTGGCCCAGGTTGAAGATGTGCGTGGGCCCGGTGGTGGTTGTGTCCGTGTGCGGCGTGCCAAAGCTGTCGAGCACGCGGTGCACTTCGGTGGCGATCTGCGCGGGCGGCGCAAACAAGATGTTCGGATCGATGTTGCCCTGCAGCGCTTTGCCGGGGCCGCCCACTTGACCGCCCACGAGAGCCCGGGCGCGGCCCAGGTTCATGGTCCAGTCCAGGCCCAACACGTCGCACTTCAAAGGGGCCATCTCGGGCAACCACAGTCCGCCGCCTTTGGTGAAGACGATGCTGGGGATGCGCTGGCCGTTGTGCTCGGTTTTGAGCTGGGCCAGCACGCGGGCGGTGTAGGCCAGGCTGAATTCCTGGAAAGCCCCGTCGGCCAGCACGCCGCCCCAGCTGTCGAAGACCATGACCGCTTGCGCGCCCGCTTCGATTTGCGTGTTCAGGTACAGGGCCACGGCGTCGGCGTTGATGGCCAGGATGCGGTGCATCAGGTCGGGGCGGCTGTACATCAGGGTTTTGACGTGGCGGTAGTCGTCCGAGCCAGCGCCTTCGACCATGTAGCACGCCAGCGTCCAAGGGCTGCCGGAAAAGCCGATGAGGGGCACGCGGCCGTTCAGGGCTTTGCGGATGCTGGTGACGGCGTCGAACACGTAGCGCAGCTTGTTCATGTCGGGCACGGCCAGCTGGGCCACGGCGGCTTCGTCGCGCACGTTCTTGGCAAAGCGGGGGCCTTCGCCCTGGGCAAACGACAGGCCCAGGCCCATGGCATCGGGCACGGTCAAGATGTCGCTGAACAGGATGGACGCGTCGAGCGGGTAGCGCTCGAGGGGCTGCAGGGTGACCTCGGTGGCGAAGTCGACGTTGGTGGCCAGGCCCATGAAGCTGCCGGCTTGGGCGCGGGTGGCGCAGTACTCGGGCAGGTAACGCCCGGCTTGGCGCATGAGCCAGACGGGGGTGTGGTCGGTGGCCTGGCGCAAGCAGGCGCGCAGGAAGGTGTCGTTTTGGAGGGGGGCGAAAGCCGAAGATGCGCTGGAGGTGTTGGAAGCCATGAAAAAACCCGAAGTCAAGGCTGGCATTGTCTCAGGCTGTCAAGCCAGGGTCCAGCACTTCAAGCGCAATCCGTCACTTGTTGTGCGCCATCACAACAGGGCCTGCCGCAGCAGGCCCAACACGAGGCAAGCGCCCAGCACGCGCACCACGCTGTAGCCTTTCCAGACCAAGGCCCAGATCGCCAGGAGTGTCAGCCCCATCGCACTCAGGTCGGGCAGCGCGTGCCAGCCTCCGGGCAGCCAGGTCTGGCGCGCGAAAACACCGGCCAGGTGCAAGATGACGCCGATCACCGCGGCCGTGATGCCTTGCAAAGGGCCGCTCAGTGAGGGTATTTTCCGTGTCGACTCCACCAGTGGCCCGCCAGCCAAAATGAACACGAAGGACGGTAGGAAGGTGAACCAAGTGACCACGCACGCGGCCACAACGCCGCCCAGCAGCGGGTGGCCGAGCAAGGCCTGGCTGTGTCCACCGAGAAAGCCGACAAAGGCCACGACCATGATCAGCGGCCCAGGTGTGGTCTCACCCAAGGCCAGGCCATCCATCATTTGGGCAGCCGTGAGCCAGCCGTATTGCACCACTGCTGCTTGAGTCACAAAGGGCAGCACCGCATAAGCCCCGCCAAAAGTCAGCAAGGCCGCTTGCGTGAAAAAGCCACCCATTTGGGTGAGGGTGTGGCCCATGCCGAACAGCCCGGCGATCAGGCCCAGGCTGAGCGCCCACAGGCCGACGCCCAAGGCCAGTGCGCGAAGCAGTCGCTTCGAACTGTGGTGTGTGTGTGCGGGCTGAGGTGAGGTGTCGTCCAGCCACCCTGCAGCATCAGAAGACGGCGGGTTTGCCCGCAAGGTGGGTTTGGGATTCACCACTGCGCTGGCATGGGCCATGTCGGTTGCTTCAGGGCGCTGACGCGTCATGTAGAAACCCACAGCGGCTGAGGCCGCAATGGTCAGCGGAAAAGGCAGGCCCCAAAGGGTGCCGACAAATGACACCGCCGCCAGCCCCCACAGCCAGCGTTCCTTGAGGGTTCGTGTGGCCATGCGGTGGGCGGCCTGAAGCACCAGCGCCGTCACCGCAGGCTTCAGGCCCCAGAGCAAGGCTTGCCCCCAAGGGTGTTGGCCCCAGGCGCTGTAGACCCAGCTCAGCACGATCAGCAGTAACAAAGAGGGCAACACAAACAGGGCGCCCGCCGCGATCCCCCCGCGCGTGCCGTGCATCAGCCAGCCCATGTAGGTGGCCAGTTGCTGCGCTTCGGGGCCGGGCAGCAGCATGCAGTAATGCAGCGCGTGCAGGTAGCGTTTTTCTGAAATCCAGCGGCGACGCACCACCAGCTCTTCGTGCATCAGGGCGATCTGGCCTGCGGGGCCGCCAAAGCTCACGCAGCCCAGCCAGACCCAGAACTTCAGGGCCTGTCCAAAGCTGACCGGGGCAGGGGGGCCGGCGTTGTTCATGGGGCGTCCCAGTGGTCGCGAAAGGCTTGGGCAAATGCCGGGGTGCCGCTCAAACTCAGGCCCAGTTCGATACGTTGGTGCAAGGACAGGGGCGTTATCGTGGTCTGGCCCGTGCTCGGGTTGAACACAATCTGCGCGCTCGAAGGCGCCTGGTCTTCGGCGTGCAGTGTGGCTTGCAGGTCATAGTCCCATTGGGCACCGTCTTCCAAACGGCCGGGACCTTGCGCGTTAAACAGGTAGGCCCACGCCAGGACCTCGGAAACCTCTTGGAGCAGGGCCGCGTTGTGGTGTTTGTGCGGCTGCGCCAACGCATCCCAGCACACCACACCCTCGGCGTCTTCACTGCATTCAAAGTCCAATAATTCCAAATCCATCGGGGCGTTCCTTCAAGGCGCTCAGATTGTCGCCGCTCAAAAATTCTCGTTCAATGATGTTATGAATACATTAATGATTTATTTTGCTTAAATAATGAGCAAATAACTGGAATAAAGGGATTCCCTGTATACATTGTTGGGCTGGTTGGTGGTTAAATATCTTTTTTATCGATCTCTCCATGAGCACATCCCCCGTCCGAACCCTTGCAGCAGATGCCGCTGAAGAAGGCGGCTCCCAAGCCATCAAGGCACAGCAGCGCCTGCGCGAATGGATTTTGGCGGGTGATTTGCCAGCGGGCAGTCGCATTGCCGAGTTGGGCTTGGTTGAGCGCTTGGGCATGTCCCGAACTCCGATTCGTGCCGCGCTGATGCGTCTAGGGCAAGAGGGCTTGCTGGAGCTTTTGAGTCACGGCGGCTATGCGGTGCGCACATTTTCAGAGCGCGATGTGGCCGATGCGATTGAGCTGCGGGGTACCTTGGAGGGATTGGCCGCAAGGCTGGCGGCGGAACGAGGTGTGCGCCCTTCCGTGCTCAAGCAAGCGGGCGAATGTCTCGATCAAATTGACGAGCTGTTGCGCCAAAGCGTTTTGGATGACGACAGTTTTTCGGTATTTGTGCTGTTGAATGGCCAGTTTCACAAACTCTTGTCTGAGATGGCTGACAGCGCCGTGTTGGCTCGCGAAATCGAACGTGCTTCGAGTATGCCCTTTGCCTCGGCTTCTGGTTTTGTGGGAGTGCAAGCCCACAAAAGCGATGCGCGCGACTTGTTGGTGGTGGCGCAGCACCAGCACAGACAAGTGCTTCAAGCCATTGAACAACGCGAAGCCGGACGGGCAGAAGCCATCATGCGTGAGCACTCGCGCATTGCCCGCCACAACCTGGGTCTGGCCTTGCAGAACCCCCAACAGTCGGTCACACCCGGCATACAACTCATTCGAAAAAAGGTTTGAAACATGTTCATCAAAAACACCTGGTACGTGGCCTGCACCCTGAGCGAACTCGAAGCCCTGGGCGACAAGCCGCTGGGGCGCACGGTTTGCAACGAAAAAATGGCTTTTTTCAAAGGACCGGACGGCCGTGTGGCGGCGGTGGAGGACTTTTGTCCGCACCGGGGAGCCCCCTTGTCGCTGGGCAAGGTGTGCAAAGGCCATTTGCAGTGCGGCTACCACGGTCTCGAAATGGGCGTCGATGGCAAAACCGTGCAGATGCCCGGTCAGCGTGTGCGCGGTTTCCCGGCCATCAAAAGCTTTGCGGTGCTCGAGCGCTATGGCTTTGTCTGGGTTTGGCCTGGTGACCAGAACCAAGCCGATGAAGCGAAGATGCCGGTGTTCGAATTTTTTGACAACCCCGCTTGGGCCTATGGTGGCGGGCTGTACCACGTCAAGGCCGACTACCGGCTGATGATCGACAACCTGATGGACCTGACGCACGAGACCTATGTGCACGCCAACAGCATTGGCCAGCCCGAGATCGATGAGACGCCTTGCACCACCACGGTGGAGGGTGATCAGGTCATTTTGCAGCGCCACATGACGGGCATTCAAGCGCCACCGTTTTGGCAAATGGCCATGAGCGCCCATGGTCTGGACCCGCAGGCCAAGGTGGACCGCTGGCAAATCTGCCGCTTCACGCCGCCCAGCCACATCATGATCGACGTCGGCGTGGCGCTGGCAGGTCAGGGAGGTTTTGACGCCGCACCCGAGCACAAGGCCTACAGCGTGGTGGTGGACTTCATCACCCCAGAGACCGAAACATCGCACTGGTACCACTGGGGCATGGCGCGTCAATTCAAGCCTGAAGATGCGGCGCTGACCGACAAAATCCGTGCCGGGCAAGGCGGCATCTTCAATGAAGACATGGCGATGCTGCAGTTGCAACAAGCCAACATCAGTCAGTGGCCCGACCGCAAACTCTTGATGCTCAACATCGATTCGGGTGGCGTGCAGTCGCGCCGTATCATCGACCGTCTTTTGGCCCAAGAAAATTCTCCCGAGATCACCGCATGAGCATCCCAGACCCGACCCAAACCCCCATCGATGCCGATGGCCACTTCGAAGTCCATTTGCAAAAAAGTGACCAGACCTTGAAGGTGCGGCCAGACCAAAGCATCCTGAGCGCGCTGCAGGATGCGGGCCACGAGGTGCCGTTTTCGTGCTCGCAAGGCGTGTGTGGCACCTGCCTGACCCAGGTGGTGGCGGGCACGCCCGACCACTGGGACATGTTCCTCACCCCCGAGGAACAGGCGACCAACACGCAGATGCTCATCTGCTGCTCGCGAAGCCAGACCGCGCGTCTGGTGCTGGACCTGTGAAGCGCCGACTGATTTTTGGGCGCCAACCCCGCTGAATCCTGGAGGGCTTCATGCTCGACATTCTGGGCATCACCGTCCCCATTTACCTGACCATTGCACTGGGCTATGTGTGCACCCGCATGGGGCTGTTTGCCAAGGCCGAAATGCAGGTGTTTGGGCGTTTCACGCTGCAGTTGGCCTTGCCCGCTTTGCTGTTCAACGCCTTGTCGCAGCGCAGCGTCGCGGAGATTCTGAACCTGAACTATTTGCTGGCCTATGCCTTGGGCTCTTTGGTGATGGTGGGCCTAGGCCTGTGGTGGGCGCGCCGGGTGCTCGGTCAGAGTCTGAGTTACAGCAGCATGATGGCCATGGGCATGTCCTGCCCGAACAGCGGGTTTGTGGGTTACCCCATCATTTTGTTGTCGTTTGGCCCGGTGGCCGGGGTGGCGCTGGCGTTGAACATGGTGGTTGAAAACTTCTTGTTGTTGCCTTTGCTTTTGGCCGTTGCCGATGCACAGGGCCGACCCGGGCAGTGGAAAAGTGTGCTGCGAGAGACTGTGAAAAATGTGCTCAGAAACCCCATGATTTGGGGCGTGGTGGCTGGTTTTGTGTTTTCGCTGTCGGGCCTGCAGATGCCTGCGCCTTTGGGGCGCACCATCGATTTGTTTGCGCAGTCCAGTGCGGTGCTGGCGCTGTTTGTGATTGGCGGCGCCTTGGTGGGCCTGCAGGCGCGGGGGCTGCAGGGCACTGTGCTGCCGATTGCGCTGGGTAAGCTGGTGTTGCACCCCTTGGCCATGTGGGCGGTCCTGGTGTGGCTGGTGCCCATCGAAGACCCGGCTTTGCGCGCCGCAGCCTTGCTCACAGGGGCCATGCCCATGCTGGGCATCTACACCATCTTGAACCAGCGCCATGGCCACGCCACCCTGAGCGCGGCGGCCTTGTTGGTGACCACGGTGTTGTCATTTTTCACGCTCAATGCGCTGCTGTGGTTGCTGACGCTGAAGCCTTTGTAAGTGGGCGTCAAGGCGGGCTGAGCCACTGAACGGCCATTTCGGTCAGCAGGGCCAAGGTGGCTTGTTGGGTGAGGGTGCTGGGGCGTTGCGCGCTGATGGCGGTGGTCAGCTGGATGTGCAGGGCCGGTTGCTTCAGTGGCCGCACCGAAAACGCCGAAGGCCGCACCGAACGCATCACAGCATTGCGCGGCAAGATGGCGTAGCCCGCGCCATCGGCCACCAGGTCCAGGATGGCGCTCACCCCGTCGATTTCCAGCGCAATGTGGGGGCGACAACCCACGGCAGCCATTTCTGACTCCACATGCATGCGGATCGCGTTGGGTCGGGTGGGGATCACCAAGGGCAGCGCGGCGACTTCTTGCAGGCTGATGGCGGGCGGGGGCGGGTCTTCTTGCAAGCCCGGTGGGCGCGGCTGCACCAGCAGCAACTCTTCTTGCCCCAGGGCGGTGTGTTCAATGCCAGGCATGGGGCTGGGGTTGTACAGCACCGCAATGTCCAGGCGACCGTTTTGCAGGTTTTCCTGCATGGCGCTCGACAGACCTTCGCTGATGGACAGTTGGGCCTCGGGCATCTTGGCGCGAAAGGCCCGCGTCAAAGGCACGGTGAGCACCCGCGCCACGCTGGGCGGCAGGCCCAAAGCCACCCGGCCCGTCAGGCCCGTGCGCACGCGGCCCAGTTCCTCCCGCGCACGTTCGACCTGGTGCAAGATGCCCCGGCCGTGCTCAAGCAACAGCTGCCCCGCCTGGGTGGGTATGGCACCCCGCCCATTGCGCACCAGCAGGTTTTGCCGCAGCTCGACTTCGAGCAGGCGCACCTGGCGGCTGAGCGCTGGTTGGGCGATGTTCAGGGCCTGGGCGGCGCGGGTGAAGCTGCCCAGTTCGGCCACGCGCACAAAGTATTCGAGCTGTTTGAGATCCATGAGGGTGGTAGGTTTTGGGTTGTATTGATTTTGTCATACCTATTGAGTGGTTATGCATATTTGTTCTAGCTGCTAGATGCACTGGGGACTGTGCTGACCAGTCTGGCACCTGCACAATCTGCGCAAACCATTTCCCCCATCAGGATTGCCCATGAGCCAAACCCAGCCTTTGATCATCGACGTGCACGGTCACTACACCACCGCCCCCAAGGCCTTGGAAGACTGGCGCAACCGCCAGATCGCCGGCATCAAAGACCCCGCGTCCATGCCCAAAGTGTCTGAGCTGAAGATCAGCGACGACGAACTGCGCGAGACCATCGAAACCAACCAACTGGCCAAGATGAAAGAGCGCGGCTCGGACATCACCATCTTCAGCCCCCGCGCCAGTTTCATGGCGCACCACATTGGCGACTTCAATGTGTCCTCCACCTGGGCGGCCATTTGCAACGAGCTGTGCTACCGCGTGAGCCAGCTGTTTCCTGACCACTTCGTGCCGGCGGCCATGCTGCCCCAGTCGCCCGGTGTCGACCCGGCCACCTGCATCCCCGAGCTGGTCAAGTGCGTCGAGCAATACGGCAACGTCGGCATCAACCTGAACCCCGATCCCTCGGGCGGCCACTGGACCTCGCCACCGCTGTCCGACAAGGCCTGGTACCCCATCTACGAAAAGATGGTCGAGTACGACATCCCCGCCATGATCCATGTGAGCACCAGCTGCAACAGCTGCTTTCACACCACGGGCGCGCACTACCTGAACGCCGACACCACCGCCTTCATGCAGTGCCTGACCAGCGATCTGTTCAAGGACTTCCCGACGCTCAAATTTTTGATCCCGCATGGCGGCGGCGCGGTGCCTTACCACTGGGGCCGTTTCCGCGGTCTGGCGCAAGAGCTCAAAAAACCCTTGCTGTCCGAGCACCTGCTCAACAACATCTTTTTTGACACCTGCGTCTACCACCAGCCGGGCATCGACCTGCTCACCAAGGTGATCCCGGTCAAGAACATCTTGTTCGCCTCTGAGATGATCGGCGCGGTGCGCGGCATCGATCCCGAAACCGGCCATTATTTCGACGACACCAAGCGCTATGTGCAAGCCACCGCGAACCTGAACGACCAAGAGCGTTACATGGTCTACGAAGGCAATGCGCGACGGGTGTTCAAACGGCTGGACGACCAGCTGAGCGCCAAAGGCATCTAAAAATTGCGCGTGACAGACCGACCTCGCTGTCACCCACAAATCAAAAAGGAACGAACATGTACGAACTCGGCGTTGTTTACCGCAACATCACCCGCGCGGACCGCGCAGCCGCTGACGGCCTGGGCGCATTGGGCTCCGCCACGGTGCACGAAGCCATGGGCCGCGTGGGCCTCTTGAAACCCTTTATGCGCCCGATTTATCCCGGTTCGCAGGTTTCGGGCACGGCGGTCACGGTGCTGCTGCACCCGGGCGACAACTGGATGATGCATGTGGTGGCCGAGCAAATTCAGCCCGGCGACATCGTGGTCGCGGCCATCACCGCCGAATGCACCGATGGTTATTTTGGCGACCTGTTGGCCACGTCTTTTCAAGCCCGTGGCGCACGCGCCCTGATCATTGATGCCGGTGTGCGCGATGTGAAAGAGCTGCACAAGATGAACTTCCCCGTGTGGAGCAAAGCCATCAGCAGCAAGGGTTGCATCAAGACCACCATCGGTTCGGTGAACATCCCCGTGGTGTGTGCGGGCATGCTGGTGACCCCTGGTGATGTGATCGTGGCCGACGACGATGGCGTGGTGTGCGTGCCTGCAGCCCGTGCCGTGCAAACCTTGGAAGCGGCCCAAAAACGCGAGAGCTTCGAAGGCGAAAAACGCGCCAAGTTGGCTTCGGGTGTGCTGGGCCTGGACATGTACAAAATGCGCGAGCCATTGGCGGCTGCGGGCCTGAAGTACATCGACTGATGCCAACATTCGTGGGGGGTGATACGCGGCTGCGGCCGTGCCGGGGCTCATCAGTCCTTCGGCCAGCAAATCGCCCCAACACGGCCACAGCCGCGCATCGCAGTGAGCGATGGCCTTTTGCATGAACAGGAGAAGACAAGTGAGCAAACCCACGACAGGTGATTTCACCAAAACCGCAGGCTGGATGGACTGGTACAGCGGTCCTTCCCAGCCCACATTCAAGCTGCCTGAAGGCGCGGTGGACGCCCACTGCCATGTGTTTGGCCCGGGCGCTGAGTTCCCCTACGCCCCTGAGCGCAAGTACACGCCTTGCGATGCGTCCAAGCACCAGTTGTATGCGCTGCGCGACCACCTGGGCTTTGCCCGCAATGTGGTGGTGCAAGCCACTTGCCACGGCGCCGACAACCGCGCCATGGTCGATGCCTTGGTTCATTCCGGCGGCAAAGCCCGTGGCGTGGCCACCGTCAAGCGCAGCGTGACCGACGACGAGATCCAGGCCATGCACGACGCCGGTGTGCGCGGCGTGCGCTTCAACTTCGTCAAGCGCTTGGTGGATTTCACCCCCAAGGACGAGTTGATGGAAATCGCAGGCCGCATCCAAAAATGGGGCTGGCATGTGGTGATTTATTTTGAAGCGGTGGACCTGCCCGAGCTGTGGGACTTTTTCACCGCCTTGCCCACCACCGTGGTGGTGGACCACATGGGCCGCCCCGATGTGTCACTGCCTGTGGATGGCCCGCAGTTTGCGCTGTTCCAAAAGTTCATGCGGGAGCACAAAAACGTGTGGAGCAAAGTGTCTTGCCCTGAGCGTTTGTCGGTGACGGGCCCGAAAGCGTTGAAGGGTGAGCCAAACGCTTACCAAGACGTGATCCCCTTTGCGAGGCGCATCGTCGAGGAGTTTCCCGATCGCGTGCTGTGGGGCACCGATTGGCCGCACCCCAACCTGAAAGACCACATGCCCGACGACGGCCTGTTGGTGGACTTCATCCCGCACATTGCCCCCACGGCCGAGTTGCAACGGCAACTGCTGGTGGACAACCCGATGCGCTTGTACTGGCCCGAGGAGAAAAACTGATGGCGCTCGATAAACCCTACACCGACGTGCCCGGCACGATCATTTTTGACGCCGAGCAATCGCGCAAAGGCTACTGGCTCAACCAGTTTTGCATGTCGCTCATGAAAGCCGACAACCGTGAACGGTTCAAAGCCGACGAGCGCGCTTATCTGGACGAGTGGCCAATGAGCGAAGAGCAAAAGCAGGCGGTGCTCGCGCGCGACCTGAACTGGTGCATGCGCACCGGTGGCAACATTTACTTTCTCGCCAAGATCGGTGCGACCGACGGTAAAAGCTTCCAGCAAATGGCAGGCTCCATGACCGGCATGACCGAAGAGGAATACCGCAACATGATGATCGCAGGCGGCCGCAGCATCGAGGGCAACCGCTACATCGGCGAAAACGGCAGCGCCCAAGCGCAAAACCAACCGCAAGGCGCAGCCGGGCGACAGTCCATCGCAGCCGGGAAGAAAGCATAAACATGGCCAAAATCACCGCATCTGTTTTCACTTCGCACGTGCCCGCCATCGGCGCGGCCATGGACCTGGGTAAAACGAAGGAAGACTATTGGAAGCCACTTTTCGCAGGCTACGACTTCTCCAAGCAATGGATGAAGGACAACAAGCCCGACGTGATCTTTCTGGTCTACAACGACCACGCCACAGCCTTCAGCCTGGACCTGATCCCCACTTTTGCCATCGGCACGGCTGCCCAATACCAACCCGCCGATGAAGGCTGGGGCCCGCGCCCTGTGCCGGTGGTCCAAGGCCACCCTGCGCTGGCCTCGCACATCGCGCAGTCGGTCATCCAGCAAGACTTTGACCTGACCATCGTCAACAAGATGGACGTGGACCATGGCCTCACGGTGCCGCTGTCCTTGATGTGCGGCGAGCTCGACCCGGTGAAAGACGCCTGGCCTTGCCCCGTGATCCCGTTCGCGGTGAATGTGGTGCAGTACCCCGTGCCCAGCGGCCAGCGCTGCTTCAATCTGGGGCAAGCCATCCGCAAAGCGGTCGAGAGCTACGACGAAGACCTCAATGTTCACATCTGGGGCACGGGCGGGATGAGCCACCAGCTGCAAGGCGCGCGAGCGGGCTTGATCAACCGCGAGTGGGACAACGCCTGGCTCGACCAGCTGATCCGCGACCCGGCCGCAGCCGCTGCGACGCCGCACATCGACTACGTGCGCGAAGCGGGCAGCGAAGGCATCGAGCTGGTCATGTGGCTGATTGCCCGCGGCGCCATGGGCGACATCGAGGGCGGCAAGGCCACTGGCCCCGCGCCCAAACTGCGTCACCGCTTCTACCATGTGCCTGCCAGCAACACGGCGGTGGGGCACGTCATTCTTGAAAACACCTGAATTTCTGGAGTCAGCAACATGAGCAAAACCATCCAAGTCGCCCTCGCAGGCGCTGGTGCCTTTGGCATCAAACACCTCGACGGCATCCAGAACATCGATGGCGTCAAAGTCGTCTCCTTGATCGGTCGCGAGTTCGGCAAAACCAAAGAGGTGGCCGACAAATACGGCATTGGCCATGTCACCACCGACTTGAACGAATCGCTGGCCTTGAAAGACGTCGATGCCGTCATCCTGTGCACGCCCACGCAAATGCACGCCAGCCAGACGCTGGCTTGCCTGAAGGCGGGCAAGCATGTGCAGGTGGAGATCCCGCTGTGCGATGTGTACGCCGAAGGCCAAGAGGTGCTGCGCGTGCAGCAGCAAACCGGTCTGGTGGCCATGGTGGGCCACACCCGCCGCTTCAACCCCAGCCACCAGTGGGTGAATCACAAAATCCAGGCCGGTGAATTCAACATCCAACAGATGGATGTGCAAACCTATTTCTTTCGCCGCACCAACATGAACGCGCTGGGCCAGGCCCGCAGCTGGACCGACCACCTGCTGTGGCACCACGCGGCCCACACGGTGGACCTGTTCGCGTACCAGTGCGGCAGCCCTATCGTCAAAGCCAATGCGGTTCAAGGCCCGATCCACCCCACACTCGGCATCGCCATGGACATGAGCATCCAGCTCCAAGCAGCCAACGGCGCAATCTGCACACTCAGCTTGAGCTTCAACAACGATGGCCCACTGGGCACTTACTTCCGCTACATCGGTGACACGGGCACCTATCTGGCGCGTTACGACGACCTGTTCACGGGCAAGGAAGAAAAAATCGATGTGTCGCAAGTGGCCGTGTCCATGAACGGCATCGAGTTGCAAGACCGTGAATTCTTTGCTGCGATCAAAGAGGGCCGCGAGCCTAACAGCTCGATTGCCCAGGTGCTGCCGTGTTACCAGGTCTTGCACGATCTGGAACAGCAGCTGAATGCTTGAACGATGAACACTGCGCACGCTGAGCGCAACAGCTTGCGCGTGATGGGCTTGGCAGGTTTTGCCAGCATGGCCTCGATGCGTTTGTGCGACCCGATGCTGGTGGTGCTGGGGCAGGAGTTCCAGGTCACCACGGGCGAGGCTTCTCTGGTGGTCTCGGCTTTTGCCGTGGCTTATGGCGTGCTCCAATTGTTTTACGGGCCCTTGGGGGACCGTTTTGGCAAGTTGCGTGTCATCTCTTTGGCGGTTCTGGCCTGCGCGGTGTTCAGTGCCATCACCAGCATGGCGTCTGATCTCAGCTTGCTGATCGTCATGCGCGGTTTCATGGGGGCAGCGGCAGCGGGCATCATTCCACTGTCCATGGCATGGATCGGCGACCAGGTGGCCTACGATCGCAGGCAGGAGACGCTGGCCAAACTGATGGGCTATACCGTCAGCGGCATGATGGTCGGCCTGTGGTTTGGTGGCTTTGCGGCAGAGCACTTGGGGTGGCGCGCTGCATTCGCTGTGGTGTCCGGGCTCTTCGCTATCGCCGCCTGGATGCTTTGGCGCAAATTGCGCAGCACACCTGCCTCCGTTTCAGCTTCTGGATCCGGCAGTTTCTTGGCTTACTTTGCCAACTCGGTTCAGATGCTGCGCACCGCGCGTGTTCGGCATGTGATGACGGTCACCGCCATTGAGGGCGCATTGGTGTTTGGCGCCATGGCCTTCATTCCCACCCATTTGCACCAGCAGTTTGACATGAGCGTGGTTCTGGCTGGCTCGGTCATGATGCTTTACGGAGTGGGTGGTTTGGTCTACAGCCAGATGGCCAAGCGCTGGCTGGGCTGGCTGGGCGGGGAGCGTGGCTTGGTCAGAGCAGGCGTTGTCTGCATTGCGGTGGGATTGCTCACGCTGGCATGGGCGCATGGAATTGCCCTGGGCATGCTGGGTTGCCTGGCCACGGGGTTTGGTTTTTACATGCTCCACAACACCTTGCAGGTTCAGGCCACCCAAATGGCCCCGGCCTCTCGGGGTACCGCCGTCACCTTGTTTGCCTGTTCTCTGTTCTTTGGCCAATCCACCGGCGTGGTGCTGATGGCGCAGGCCGTTGACCTGGACTGGTTACCCCAGGCGTTCACGGCAGCTGCTGTGGGTGTTTTGCTGCTGGGGGGTGTTATTTTCAAGCTGGTGGGACGGCACTGAACCAGCAAGCTTCAGGTTTCTTTCAGGAGGGGCCGCAGGGCCCACAAGCCCAGCACGGGGCCGGGGGCGAGGAGCCACAAGGCCATGCTGCCCCAGTGCTGCACAGCCCAGCCCAGCAGCAAGATGCTGAGCACGGTGATCAAAAAGCCCACACCGTTTTGCAGTACCAAGGCGCTGCCCAGCCACTGCGGCGGCGCGTATTGCGACGACATGGCTGAAAACTGCGGTGAGTCGGCCACCACGCAAATGCCCCAAAACAGCAAGGCCCCCAGTTGCACCAGGGGCCAGGTGTCGGGAATGAAGGGGTAGCCCAGGCACATCAGGCCCGATGCGGCCAAGGCTGTGGCCGCCACCCGCGCACTGCCCACGCGGCGGCTCCACATGCCGCCCAGCACGCAACCGAAAAAGCCCACGCCGATGGCCGCAAAACTCACCAGCGCCACCGACGGCGCCCAGCCGTAGCCCGCAGCCACCAGTGAGCGGCTGATCGGCACGCTCAGCCAAGGCAGGACGCTCCAGAAGGCATACAGCTCCCACATGTGGCCAAAGTAGCCCAGCGCCGATGCGCGAAAGCCCCGCACCGCCAGGACCTCGCGCAAGGCCTGGGTGTTCAGGCGAACGGGGGAAGGGGCTGTGGGTTGACTCGGAGAAGCGGCCTGCTTGGGCGGCGGGCCCATCCAGGCCACCAGCGCCGCACCCAACAAGGCCAGCACCGACGAGCCCAGCAGCACCTCGGGCCAAGGCCAGCTCTGGCCAAGAGCCCGCAAACCGTGCGGCATGGCCGTGCCCAAGGTCAGCATGCCCACCAGCCAGCCCAAGGCTGCGGCCGGTTTGCTGCCCACGCGCTGCACCAGCATCTTCATGCCCAGCGGGTAGCTGCCGGCCAGGCACATGCCCACGACAAAGCGCAGGCAACAGAACACCCCGTAATCGGTCACGCCCCAGGTGACGGCGGCGTTCGCCATCGCCCCCAGCGAACTGCACACCACAAAAATACGCGTGGCTTGAAAGCGGTCGGCCGCGCCGCTGAACGCAAACGCCAGGGTGCCCGCAATGAAACCCAGCTGGGTGGCGGCCAACAGCCAGCCAAAAGAAGTGGCGCTCAGTTGCCACGCCTGCATCAGGCTGTCGGCCACCCCGCTGGGGCTGAACCACAGCGAGGTGCTCAGGCACTGGGCCAGAACAATGACGGCCACCGCCAGGGAGGGTTGAGGGACGGCAGGAGGAAGGGTCGGTGGCGTGGCGATCACTTCAAAAGTATATCGACCATCATTCCAGAGTGACTTCGTCAGCGCGAGTTCAGGTGACGCTAAGATCCTCTGAAAAGCCATCTGGACATTTCCCCATGACCGACCGTTACGCCGTCATCGGCAACCCCATCGAACAAAGCAAATCGCCCCTCATCCACACCGCCTTTGCACAGGTCACGGGGCAGGACATCGAGTACACCAAGCTGCTGGCCCCTTTGGGCGGTTTTGCCGCGGTGGTGGACGCGTTTCGCGCCAGTGGCGGGCGGGGCATGAACGTTACCGCCCCCTTCAAACTCGATGCCTTTGCCTACGCCACCGACCTGGCCCCCAGCGCCCAAATGGCGGGGGCGGTGAATGCGCTGAAGTTCGAGGGCGCCAGGGTCTATGCGGAAAACTTTGACGGCGTGGGCTTGGTGCGCGACTTGGTGCACAACCTGGCCTGCCCGCTCAAAGGGCGACGCGTGTTGATTTTGGGTGCGGGCGGCGCCACGCGAGGCGCTTTGCTGCCCTTGCTGGCCGAGCAGCCTGCCGAGCTGGTGATCGTGAACCGCACGGTGGCCAAGGCGCAAGCGTTGGCGGCCTTGGCGCAGCAGCATCAAACTGGCCAAGTGCCCGTGCAGGGGCTGGGTTATGCCCACTTGCAGGGGGAGGCGTTTGACGTGGTACTCAACGCCAGCTCGTCCAGCCTCACGGCCGAGTTGCCGCCTTTGCCTGCCAGCGTGTTTGCGCCCGGGTGCTTGGCCTATGACCTGACCTACGGCAAAGGCCTCACACCATTTTTGAAGCTGGCGCAGCAAGCGGGCGTCACGCAACTGGCCGACGGCGTGGGCATGCTGGCCGAGCAAGCGGCGGAGGCGTTTGCTTGGTGGCGTGGGGTTCGACCCGACACGTCGACAGTCATTCGCCAAATCACGGTAGCGCTGGTTTGATGCGCTGTTGATCTTGTTGCCGAACATCGACGCTCAGCGCTGCACCGGTTGTGGCTGGTGTGTGGCGGTGTGTCCACCGCACGTGCTGAGCTTGCAGGTCGTGGCCTGGCGCAAGCGTTCGGTGCTGCACGGTCCAGAAGCTTGCACCGGCTGCAGCCTGTGCGCTCGGCGTTGCCCGTTTGGGGTGATCACCATGGCCCAAGCACCCATGACCCCAGCCGATGAGTTGAAGGGCTGAAAAGGCTTGCCGAGCGCTGCGGGCGATCTATACTCACCAAATGAACCAAATGGTACATTCAGACAACAGCCAAGCGGTCGAAACCGAGCCGGGCAGGGAGTCGGGCCGCACCAACGACCCGGCCCGCACCATGGCCGAGATCCTCACAGTGGCCACGCACGAGTTTGCCGACAAGGGCCTCTCGGGCGCGCGCATCGACGCCATTGCAGCGGCCACGCGCACCAGCAAGCGCATGATCTATTACTACTTCGGCAGCAAGGACGGCTTGTACCTGGCAGTGCTCGAAGAGGCTTACCGCCGCATGCGCGCCATCGAGTCGGACTTGCACCTGGACGACTTGCCGCCTGTGCAGGCGCTGCAAAAGCTGGTGGAGTTCACCTATGACCACCACCGGGACAACGAGGACTTTATACGGCTGGTGATGAACGAGAACATCCAGCGCGGTGACTATTTGCGGCAAAGTCAGAGCATTCAGGCGCTCAACACCAATGCCATTGCCTCCGTGAAAGCGGTGTACGACCGGGGCGTGGCGCATGGCGTGTTCAGGGAAGGGCTGGACCCGGTGGACATCCACTCGGCGATTTCGGCTTTCACGTTTTTCAACGTCTCCAACCGCCACACCTTTGGCCTGATCTTTCAGGACCGAGCCAGCCAAGACAAGGCCAACACGCTCAAGCGGGTCCACGTGGTCGAGTTGATTCTGCGTTTTGTCAGCCATTCGATTCCGGCATAACTGCTAGCGTCAGATGGCATCGATTGATCAGGGTAATCACTGATCCCCTAAAAACTAACCAGTTCGTACATTATGGGCAGTCCTTTCATGGAGCGTTGTGGTGGTTCAAAAATTCATTGACGGGTTTTGCAAAGTCCTGAGCGTGGTCATTGCCCTGTGTCTGGCGGTGATGGTCGTTCTGGTGTTTGGCAACGTGGTCATGCGCTATGGCTTCAACTCGGGCATCACTTTGTCCGAAGAACTGTCGCGCTGGCTGTTTGTCTGGATGACCTTCATGGGCGCGGTCATCGCCTTGAAGGAGCATGGTCATCTGGGCACCGACATGCTGGTAGGCCGACTGGGGCCTGCGGGCAAAAAGTTTTGCTTGGGCTTGTCCTACCTTGCCATGCTGTTCATCTGCTGGCTGCTGTTCAAAGGGGCTTACCAGCAGACCGTGATCAACCTGGGCAGCACCAGCGCGGTGATGGAAGTGACCATGGCCTGGGTGTATGCCCCCGGGGTGGTGTTTGCGTTATTGGCCGGCCTGATCTTGCTGACCGAGTTGTTCCGATTGCTCACCGGTCAAGTGCGCGACGCAGACCTGGTCATGGTCAAAGAATCTGAAGAGTCCCCCCACGGCTCGGACAAAGCCTGAGCACGCTGGAGACAACGACATGACGATTGCCATTTTTGTTTTTTCTCTGCTGGGTGCGATGGCCATTGGCATCCCGATCGCTTTTTCATTGCTGATCTGCGGTGTGGCCTTGATGTGGCATCTGAACATGTTCGATGCCCAGATCCTGGCGCAAAACCTGCTGGAAGGCGCCAACAGTTTCCCTTTGTTGGCGGTGCCCTTTTTCATGCTGGCGGGCGAGATCATGAACGCAGGCGGCTTGTCTCGCCGCATCGTGAACTTTGCGATGGCCTGCGTGGGCCACATCAAAGGGGGCTTGGGTTACGTGACCATCATGGCCGCCGTGATCATGGCGGCGCTGTCGGGCTCCGCCGTGGCCGATGCGGCGGCGCTGTCGGCCCTGCTTTTGCCCATGATGGTGGCGGCCGGCCACGACCGCGCCCGTTCGGCGGGGCTGATCGCCTCGGCCGGCATCATCGCCCCGGTGATCCCGCCCAGCATTGGCTTTGTGATCTTTGGCGTGGCGGGCAACGTGTCCATTTCCAAGCTCTTCATGGCCGGTATCGTGCCCGGCATCCTGCTGGGCGCTTCCTTGTGGGTCACCTGGTGGTGGCTGGCGCGCCGTGAAATGGTGCAGGTGCCGCCCCGCAAATCCATGGGCGAGATCATGGTGGCCATGCGCGAAGCCACTTGGGCTTTGGTGATGCCGCTCATCGTCGTCTTTGGTCTGAAGTTCGGGGTGTTCACCCCCACCGAAGCGGCGGTGGTGGCGGCGGTTTACGCCTTGTTCATTGCCACCTTCGTTTACCGTGAATTGGGCCTGAAAGACCTGTACCCCTTGTTTGTGAGCTCGGCCAAAACCAGCGCCATCGTGATGTTTTTGGTGGCTGCGGCCATGGTCTCGGCCTGGCTCATCACGGTCGCCAATTTGCCCGCCCAGTTGATCGAGATTTTGCAACCCATGCTCGACAGCCCCCGCTTGCTCATGTTCACCATCATGGTGATCATCATTGTGATCGGCACAGCGCTCGACATGACGCCCACCATTTTGCTCTTGACCCCGGTGCTCATGCCGGTGGTCAAGGCCGCAGGGATCGACCCGGTGTACTTCGGGGTGCTGTTCATCATCAATTGCGCCATTGGCCTGATCACGCCGCCGGTGGGCACGGTGCTCAATGCCGTGGCGGGCGTCGGAAAAATCAGCATGGACGAGGTGACCCGGGGTGTCATGCCTTTCATGATCGCCCAGTTCACCATCATGTTCGCCATGGTGGCTTTCCCGGCCTTGGTGATGGTGCCAGCCCGTTGGTTCTATTGATTCCCGGGAGTGGTTGTCTGATCGGGTACGCCTGACAACTCTCCCTTTGATGCACAGCGTACGTCCTTCTTTTTTCTGGAGACCCATCATGAAACGTGTATTCATCAAGTCCTTGATCGCCACTGTGGCCTTGGCCGCCATGGGCGTGGCTTCTGCGCAAGACAGGACCATCAAGTTCGCCAACCAGAACGCGGCGGGTCACCCCATCGTCCAAGGCATGGAGAAGTTCAAGGAGATCGTCGAGAAGCAGTCCGGCGGCAAACTCAAGGTCAACCTGTTCCCCGGCGGTGCGTTGGGCAGCGACCAGGCCAACGTTTCGGCCATCCAAGGGGGCACCCTGGAGATGGCCTCGATGAACTCGGGCATCTTTGCCTCCCAGGTCAAGGACTTCGCCGTGTTTGACTTCCCCTTCCTGTTCGCCAGCGGCCAAGAAGCCGATGTGGTGGTGGATGGGGCCTTTGGCAAAAAGATGCACGCCAAACTGGAAGAAAAAGGGCTGGTCGGTCTGGGCTACTACGAGCTGGGCTTTCGCAACCTGACCAATGGCCGCCGCGCCATCAACAAGGTCTCGGACATCGAGGGCCTGAAGCTGCGCGTGATCCCCAACCCGATCAACGTGGACTGGGTCAAGGCCTTGGGTGCCAACCCCACACCCCTGCCGTTCCCTGAGCTGTACGCCGCTCTGGAGCAAAAGGCCGTGGACGGCCAGGAAAACCCCGTGGCCACCATCAACGGTGCCAAGTTGTACGAAGTGCAAAAACACCTGACCTTGACCGGTCACCAGTACAACCCCCAGTCGATCGTGATCAGCAAGAAGTTCTGGGACACCCTGTCGGCCGCAGACAAGAAAATCCTGAGTGACGCCGCTGCCGAGTCGTCCAAGTTCCAACGCGCCCAGGCCCGTGCCCAGGAAGCGAGCTTGCTGGAGAACCTGAAAAAAGGGGGCATGCAAGTGACCACCTTGCCCGCAGCCGAAGTGGCCATCTTGCGCGAGAAGATGAAGCCTGTGATTGCCAAGCACGGCGAGCCGATTGCGGCCACCGTGGCCGAGTTGCAAGCCGAGCTGGCCAAGCTGCGCAAGTGATGGTTTGTGGCATTCACGCCGTCTGGACGGCGTGAATGCCCCATATGCGGGGGGTCAACTGCAGAGGTTGACCCCATGTTTAATTGTTTCTGGAGTCCCCATGAAAGTCTTGATGCTGCACGGCGTGAACCACAACATGTTCGGCCAACGCGATCCCCAGCAATACGGCACCATCACCCTCGATGAGATCAATGCCAGCTTGCAAAAACTGGGCAAGGAGTTGGGCGCCGAAGTCGCGTGCTACCAGACCAACCACGAAGGTGACATGTGCGAGCGCATTCACCAGGCCTATTTCGACCAGGTCGATGCCGTGCTGATCAACGCCGGTGCCTGGACGCATTACAGCTATGCCATCCGCGATGCCTTGGCCGTGTTGACGTGCCCCATCGTGGAGTTGCACATGTCCAACATCCACGCACGCGAAGAATTTCGCCACAAATCGGTGTTTGCCGAAATCGTCAAAGGCCAGATCTGCGGCTTTGGTGCAGACAGTTATTTGCTGGCCCTGCGCGCAGGCGTGTCGGCGGCCCAAGCCGCTTGATGCGTCCGACTTCCCCCTTGTCCCTTCCATGATCAACGGCAACACCGAACTCATCGCCCACATCGGCTACCCGACGCACACCTTCAAGTCGCCGATGATCTACAACCCGTACTTCGAGGAAGCGGGCATCAACGCCGTGGTGGTGCCCATGGGCTGTCAAGCTCAAAACTACCCGCTGTTCCTGAAGTCCGTGTTCACCCTGGAGAACATCCGGGGCGCCTTGATCACCATGCCGCACAAAGTGAGCACCGTGGGCTTGCTCGATGCAGTCACTGCCACCGTGCGCGTGGCCGGCGCCTGCAACGCGGTCAAGCGGCTGGCCGATGGCCGACTGGTGGGCGACATGTTCGACGGTGCCGGTTTTGTGCGCGGGGTGCAGCGCAAGGGTTTTGATTTGACCGGCAAAAGAGTCCTGGTTGTGGGCACAGGCGGCGTGGGCTGTGCGATTGCGGCCTCTTTGGCAGGCGCCGGGATTGCCGCCATCGGCCTGTTCGATTTGAATACGGCCGGCTGTGAGGCGCTGGCTCAGCGGCTGAAAGAAAACTACCCGAAGATCGATGTGCGCACAGGCGATCGTGACCCTGCAGGCCACGATCTGGTCGTCAACGCCACGCCCCTGGGCATGAACGAAGGCGATCCGCTGCCCTTGGATGTGTCGCGCCTGTCGCCCAACACTTTTGTGGGTGAAGTCGTGATGAAAGCCGAGACCACCGCATTTTTGGCTGCAGCGCAGGCCCGCGGCTGCCGAACCCAAGTCGGCACCGACATGCTGTACGAGCAGATCCCGGCTTACCTGGAGTATTTTGGTTTGCCCACGACCACCGCCGATGTGCTGCGCCGTGTGGCCCAACTGAGTTATTGAACCTGTGTCCGATGGCGAGGAATCGCCTGACTGGAGCCCCGAGATGACCTTGAACCCAGCACACCGCGAAGCCGTTCCCGAGATGCCCAACCGCTTGGGCATTGCGGGCATTGAATTCATCGAATACGCCACCAGTCGCCCGCAGGCGCTGGGTCAGGTGTTTGAAAACATGGGCTTTCGACCTGTGGGCCGCCACCGTTCGCGTGAAGTCACGCTGTACCGGCAGGGGGCCATGAATCTGGTGGTCAATGCCAGCCCGGATGACGCCCGCGTCAGCGGCACGGTCGACGGCCAGCCGGTGATCTCGGCCGTGGCCTTTCGGGTTCAGGACGCCCTCAAGGCGCACACCCGCTGCCTGGATTTGGGCGCCTGGAAGGTGGACAGCCACGCGCAGGCCATGGAGCTGCACATCCCAGCCATCCACGGCCCGGGTGGTAGCCGCTTTTACTTTGTGGACCGCTGGCAAGAGTTCTCGATCTACGACATCGACTTCAAACCCATTCCCACGGTAGACCCCAACCCCCCTGCGCTGGCCGGCATGAGCTACTTTGGCGTGGTGCAGTACATCGGTGCGGCCCGCAGCGCCGATTGGCAGACCTATTACGAACACATGTTCGACTTCAGCAGCATTCCCGATGAAGAGCGCTTTGGCATCTTGCCCAAGGGCAAGCTGATGAAAAGCCCTTGCGGCACCTTCTTGTGGCAGCTGATTGAGCCCGAGCCGTGGATGGACGCCGACGACAGCCCCGAGTGCTTGCAGCGCATCGGCTTTGGCGTGCCCGATGTGGGGCAGGCCGTGGCTGCGCTCAAGGCGCGCGGCGTGGAGTTTGTCGAATCCACCCAGCTGCACCCCGAAGACCGGGGTGCGCTGACCCGAGCTGCGCTGGGTTCGGTCGCTTTTGAGCTGGTTCACCAGTGAGGCCACGCATGAACATGCTCGACGGCTACGGCATGGACACCATCACCATGGCCGGTACCCTGGAGGCCAAGCTGGCCGCCATGAAAGGTGCTGGGTTTTCTCAGGTGATGTTGATGGCACGAGATCTGGTCACGCATCCGGGGGGTGTAGAGGCCGCTGTGGCGGCGGTACAGGCCAGCGGCATGCGACCCACAGGGTTTCAGGTGCTGCGCGATTTTGAGGGTCTGTCAGGACACCTGCACAGCTACAAACTGGACATCGCCAAAGCCATGCTCCAGATGTGCGCGGCCACCGGCAGCCAAGTCTTGCTGGCGTGCTCGTCCACTTCGCGCCACGCCACGCAAGACCTCGACGCCATCGCTGCCGACCTGAAGAAACTCGCCATGCTGGCGGTACCGCTGGGCATCCAGATCGCTTACGAAGCGCTGTCCTGGGGGCGCACGGTCAACGAATTCACCACCAGCTGGGATGTGGTGTGCCGCGCAGACTGTCCGAATCTGGGCATCGGCATCGACTCCTTCCACATCTTTGCCGCCAAAACCTCGCTGGACGCCATCGATGAGCTGGACCCGTCCAAGATTTTTCTGGTTCAACTGTCCGACTTCATGTGGCAAGAAACCCCCACTTTTGAAGAGCGCATGACCACAGCCCGCACCTTCCGCGTGTTCCCGGGTGAAGGCGTGCACAGCGAGCAGTTGGCCGATCTGGTGCTGCGCCTGGACCGCATTGGCTACCGGGGCGACTACAGCTTTGAGGTCTTCAACGACGACTACCAGCAGCTGCCTCTGGAGACCGTCGCCGAACGCGCCCGGCGCAGCGCTACCTGGCTGCACCAGGACGTGCTGCACAAATCAGCACCGCTGCCGCAGTGGGTCAGCCACAGGTCTTAGGGCCCGTGCACGCTTGCGGAACCGGCACGTGGATCAACGAAACAAGCTCGGTGGCGAGATCACACCAAAATCCGGCCCGATGCCGCCGGATGGTGGCCCAAAGTGGTTTTGGTGGTGTCCACGGATTGATGAGACGGATCACGAGAGAGCGGCCTTTGGGCCGCGCATGGGGGGGCACGCGAGCGCCTAAGATATCGCCATGAACAACCGCCAAATCGCCTCCTTTTCCATCAGCGCCATCGGTCTGGGCTGCATGAACCTCAGCCATGCTTATGGTGCGCCCGTCTCGGCCCAACAGGGCGAGCGTGTGCTGCTCACCGCCCTGGACCAGGGTGTGACATTTTTCGACACCGCCGCGCTCTATGGCTTTGGCGCCAATGAGACCCTGGTCGGCCAAGTGATGAAGCCGCACCGCAATCGCTTCACGCTGGCCAGCAAATGCGGCATGCAGGGCGTGGAACAAAGCGACGGCAGCAAGGTGCGGGTGATTGACGGGCGCCCCGAGACGATCAAAAAGACCTGCGAAGACGCGCTGCGCCGCCTGCAGACCGAGGTGATCGACCTGTATTACCTGCACCGCTGGGACAAGAGCGTGCCCATTGAAGACAGCGTGGGCGCTTTGAGTGACTTGGTGCGCCAGGGCAAGATCCAGACGATTGGCTTGTCCGAAGTGTCGGCCAGCAAGCTGCGCAAAGCCCATGCGGTGCACCCGATTGCGGCGCTGCAAACCGAGTATTCGCTGTGGACGCGCAACCCCGAGATTGCGGTGCTGCAAGCGTGTCGTGAACTGGGCGTGGCCTTTGTGGCCTTCAGTCCTGTGGCGCGGGGCTTTTTGTGCGGCGCGGCTTTGGACGTGGCCGGATTTGACGCCAAGGACATCCGCCGCAGCATGCCGCGTTTCGCGCCCGAGAACTACACCGCCAACCTGAAGCTCTTGCCCGCATACCACGCGCTTGCACAAGAGGCCGGGTGCAGCCCGTCGCAGCTGGCACTGGCTTGGCTGCTGCACCAAGGCCAGGACATCATCCCCATTCCTGGCACCACCTCGGTCGAGCACCTGTTGGACGATTTGGCGGCGGTGAATGTGAAACTGGATGCAGAAATGATGGCTCGCTTGGACGCCTTGATCAACCAGAAAACCGTGGCCGGCGACCGCTACAACGCACAGGCCAACAGCGAAGTCGATACCGAGGTGTTTGGTTGAGTGATCTGTCGTCCTAGGTTTGAGCAGAGGAACCGTTTCATCTGTCATCCTCGGGCTTGCCCCGAGGATCCATGTCTCGATCACTGACCAAGCATGTGGCTGGTTTGGGTTATGGGAGTCTGGTTAAGGCGGCGGATTCAACTGGTCAGTGCAACACATTCGCTGAACATCTCAGCGGGCGTTTGGAAGCCGAGCGTTTTGCGCGGCCTCTCGTTTAATTGTCGTGCAATTGCGTTGAGCTGAATTTGAGAGTAGCCAGACAGGTTCATGCCTTTGGGCAGGTACTGCCTGAGCAACCCATTTGTGTTCTCGTTGCTGCCACGTTGCCAGGGACTTTTGGGATCGCAGAAGTAGACTTGGATGTCGGTTGCCATCGTGAATTTCTTGTGCCCGTGCATCTCCGTGCCACGATCCCAAGTCAGTGATTTATAGAGCTCTTGCGGTAACCTTCGAGCGCTCTTGATAAGGGCGTTGACCACTGTCTGCGAATCCTTGCCATCGAGCTTGATCAGCATCAGATATCGCGTCTGGCGCTCAACAAGCGTTGCGACCTGGCTGTTGCCACTTCCAAATACCAAGTCGCCTTCCCAATGGCCAGGAATCGCACGGTCTTCGACGCAGGCAGGCCGTTCACTGATCGAAACAGCATCAACGATCTGACCATGAATCGCTGTCTTTTGGGTGTAATGGCGAGATCGCCGCATTCCCCGAGTGCGTCTGAGGTGCGCCAGCAATTCCTTCTTCAAAGCGCCACGCGCTTGAATGAACAGGCTGCGGTAGATGGTCTCGTGTGACACGTGATGGCTTTCGTCGCACGGGTAAGTATGCTTGAGCCAGCCTGAGATTTGCTCGGGAGACCAGAACATCCGCAGCTTTGCCGCCACGATACGGGCCAATGCGCGGTTCTCGCTGAGCTTGCAGCGCTTAGGGCGTTGCGCACGCGCCCACGTAGATTTGTCGGCTTGGCTGGCTCGGTAGTTGTCACGTCCGCCATTGCGCTGAACTTCTCGACAGATCGTCGATGGCGCTCGCCCAAGCCCAGCAGCGATTGACCGAATCGATTCACCAGTGGCAAGAGCTCTTGAGATTTCCTCTCTCTCGGCCAATGTCAATGCAGTCGATGAGCGTGATCGCGGTACTGGCCGGATTCCGCCTGTCTGCGCGAGTATTTGATGGATAGATGAGTGAGCTCGATCAAAGAGCTTTCCGATCTCATGAAGCGTCCAGCCTTGCTTCCAACGCTCCCACATCAGCGCTCTCTGGCTCTCAGAGTAGTAAATTCTTCGTCGCTGTTTCATTTGCAACACTCCTTCCGCCTATGCGGTGGTTAGTGTGTTGCATCGACCAGTTGAATCCGCCGCTGGGAGCGGTCTTTCAGTTAAGACATATATTCAGCAAATGAAGCTGCCAAGCCAACATTCGAGTCTTCACAAAGCGCGACATTGCCCGACATATGAGTTGGCCTATGACAAAGGCCCTACACCTTTCCTACAACTCGTGCAGCAAGCATGTGTGTGACCCACTTGGCTGACGGTGTTGGCATAGTGGAGGAGCAAGCGGTTGAAGCCTTTGGGTGGTGAGGCGTTCGCCCGAACACAGATATTGCCATCTGGCAATAGACCGTGACGTTGGTCTGACAAAAGCTTGGTTGGTATAAAAGTACGAGGATTTCTGTGACATCTTCTTTTGTTTGGGCATCAGGACTTAAAGTAGGCCGCCTTCATGACCTTCAGGTTTTGGGCAATCAGCGGTGTGAATTTCATCTGCTCTAGCACGTCGCTGTGCAGGTCTATGCCCGGCGCAATCTCGAACAATTCGATGCCGTTGGGAGTGAGGCGAAAGCTAGCGCGCTCGGTCAGATAGAGCACTTCCTGTTTTCGCACCAGGCCTTGGGGTCCCGAAAAGGTGATTTGGTCGACTTTTTTGACCAGTTTTTTCACAGCACCTTGCGCGGTCACGCGTATTTGGCCGTCGCCGGTCGCCAGCTTCACACCTTTGGCAGCCAATGTGCCGCAGAACACCACTTTCTTAGCGTTTTGCGCGATGTCGATAAAGCCGCCAGGGCCGACGGTAACGCCGCCCAAGCGCGATACGTTGACCGAGCCTTCTTCATCAAACTCGCCAAATCCCAAAAATGCGATGTCCAAACCGCCGCCACCATAAAAGTCAAACTGCGTCGCAGCGTCCAGCATGGCGGTAGCGTTGCGGGCATAACCAAAGAGCTCACCGTCCATCAGTGTGCCGCCATAGGTGCCGTGCTCGATGGTTTGGTAGATACGGTGTTGCTCGTTGCGAGCCGCAATCAATTTAGCAACAGCGTCAGGCACACCCACGCCGTAGTTGATGACGGGGCGGTCCTTGCCTGTGTTGAAAAGTTCCTGGTATGCCCGGCGAGCTACCGCCTGCCGTTCACTGAAAGTCTCTTGCGATGCGGCCACTTCGCGGGTATGGTCTTCGGCTTCGCTTTTTGCACGGGCTGTGCCCGTTAGTTCGCCGCTGAAGGCTGGATCGAACGGGATGGCGTAGCTGGTGGACTGTTCAGGGTCCACCACGATGGCATCGACCCAGGCCGAAGGGATGCGTACTTCGCGTGCCTTGAGTGCGCCCTTGGGCAAGCGTTCCTTGACCTGCACGATGACCTTCCCGCCGCTGTTGCGTGCGGCCAATGCCAATGATTGCGCATCGAGGTTGGCCGCTTCGTGTTCGAAACTGACGTTCCCGTCTTCGTCTGCCGCGCTGGCCCTTACGATGGCCACATGGATGGGGAAGGGTTTGTAGCGGAGCCATTCACGGTTATCGATGGTGACGACCTCAGCCAAGTTATCTTGGGCTGCATCGTTCATGCGGCCCCCGCCGTGGCGCGGATCGCACACCGTGCCCAGGCCCACATGGCTGATGAGTCCAGGGCGGCCCGCGCCTATTTCGCGCATGAGTTGGCTGCTCACGCCGCCGGGCAGGATGTAGGCCTCGATCTTGTTAGACAGGGCCAGTTTCTGCATGGCCGGTGACCAGACCCAGTGGCCTCCGATCACGCGTTTGACCAGACCTTCGTGCGCGAAGCAGTTCATGCCTTTGGTCTTTTTGTCTCCAATTCCAAGGGCGTGGATGACGGTCAGGTTTTTAGGTGTTTGTGTGCTGAGGAAGCGTTCTTGCACCGCTTCAAACAAATGGGTCGCTTCCATCAAGCCGCCGCCGCCACCCATGAGGCCCACGGTGTCACCGTTTTGTATCAGTTGTGCCGCTTGTGTGGCGGTCATGAATTTGCTTTGCATGTCGGGCCTCAGCGGTTCACGTCAAACAGCGCTGCGCCTTTTTTCATCGTACTTTTCGCGATCACGCCCCGGTGGATTTCGCTGGTGCCGTCGTAAATGCGATAAATTCTCGCGTCTCGGTAGTAGCGCTCGATGGACAGCTCCTTGCAAAAGCCCATGCCGCCAAACACCTGCACCGCACGGTCCACCACACGGCCCAAAGTTTCTGCGGCGTGCACCTTGACCATGGCGATCTGCTCGCGTGCGTCCAAGCCTTGGTCCAGCATCCAAGCGGCGTGGTAAACCATCCAGCGGGCGGCGTTGATCTCGATCACGCTGTCGGCGATCATCTGCTGCACCATCTGGAAGTCGCCAATCTTGGTGCCGAACTGCTTGCGCTCATTGGCCCAGTTCAGCATCAGCTCGCACACATGCGTGGCCTTACCCACGGCGCGAGCGCCCACCTGGGCCAGACGCACCACATTGAGCGCGCCCATGGCCAGCTTGAAGCCTTGGCCCGCTTCGCCCAACAGGGCGGCGTCTTCGAGTTGCACGTTGTCAAAAAACAATTCCAGGTGCGGCGTGCCGCGCAGGCCCATCATTTTTTGGTCTTTGCCCACTGTGAAACCGGCCAGGCCTTTGTCGACCATGAACATGGAGATTTCTTTCTCGCCGGTCTTGGCCGACACCAAAAAGAAGTCGCTCCACTCGCCATCGCTGATGAAGTGCTTGGAGCCGTTCAGGACCCAACCTTGCTCGTTTTTCTTGGCGTTGGTTTTGATGCCTGCGGCGTCCGAGCCCGCGCCGGGTTCGGTGATGGTGATGGCGCAGGTGCGTGTGCCCGCCACAGAGGGTTTGAGCCAGCGCTCAATTTGCGAGCCCTTGCAGTGCAGCAGGGGTTCGTACACATTGCCAAAGGCGCGGCGGATCAGGATGTCGGTGGTGTGGCCGAACTGCTCTTCGCACAGGATGCGGTCCATGTTGGACAGGCCGCCACCGCCCAGCTCTGCAGGCATGTTCATGCCGTACAAACCCAGAGCCTTGGCTTTGTCGTGGATGGCCTGTGCTATGTCTTTATCGAGAAAGCCTTTGTCCTCGACTTCCTCTTCTAGAGGCTGCAATTCTTCAGCGATGAAACGGCGCACCGTTTCGATCATCATTTTTTGTTCGTCGTTCAGGGAAAAGTCCATGGGTGCTCCAGATGTTCGAAAGTGGTTTCTCGTCGGGCAAAAGACGCCATTCAAGCACTGCTGAACCAACGTGCGCCAAAGAAGAATGGCAGGCGGGAGAGTTTTTCAAAACGTGTGAACATCGCTTCAGGTTTCCACAAAGGTCCGACTCTTGGCCAGGCATTCGGCGGCCCAGTCCTTGACCGAGGTGTTCGCTTCACGGCCAAAGTTCACGACTTCCACGCTCACCGGCAGGTCGGCGGGCAGGGCGTCGAATAGACCCTGCAAATCGATGGTGCCGTCGCCGGGCAATAGGCGTTCACAGCGGGCGGTGTGGATCATTTGCTCGGTGCTGAAGTTCAAGCCCGCCAAAGCATCGCAAATTTGGGCGTAATGGAACAGTTCACGCGGGATGGCGCGGATGTCATCGAGTGTGGTGGTGGAGCGGCCAACGTGTAACGCGTCGACCAGGATGCCTGCGTTGGCCGGGCTGCCCGCGCCTTGCACGATGCGCAGCGCAGCGTTGGCGTCTTTCACCGCTGTCCAGGGCATGAACTCCAAGTCGGCGGTCATGCCAAAAGGCTTCATCACCTCGCACAGGCGGGCGTAGTTCTCGGTCAGGCGCGCTTCGTTGGTGTCGTCTCCGGCCACCAATATGGCCTTGGCCTTCAGAGCCGCGCCTGCGTCGTACAGTGCATCCCAGGTGTGCGGGTCGAACTGCTCGCCGATGCGGATGATTTCCAGATCGAACACACCCACGCCGGTGTCGGCTTGAGCCGCCAAGGTTTCGCGCAGGGCGTCAGGCTGGCCCAGCAGGTGCTGCTGCGGCGCACCCACGGCGTTGGGCCACAGGCGCAGGCCGACAAAGCTGTAGCCGGTTTTCGCCGCGACACCGATCGCCTCGGCGGGCGTGCAGCGGTGCGAGCTCAGGTAAGCGAGGGAATAGATGCGGGTCATGGGCTTTATTTCAGAGGGGACACTGCCGTGGGCATGGCGATGGTCGAGACCATGTTCGTGGTCAGGTGCGCGGGGCCGCCCTTGGGTGGCCAGATGCCTTGGGCCACGGCTTCGCCGCGGATTTGGCTACGGGCGTTCAGGCTGTCATAAGCCCAGATGTTGGTAAAACGCAGCGGGCCGTCGAGCGCCACCATGGCTACCACGCAAGGCGAGAGCTTGTCGCGGGTGGGCACGTACTGTTCCCACAGGTCGATGGTGGGTTGCACGCCGCCGGTTTTGATGCCGTAGGTGCGGATCTCGTAGACCGGTCCGGTGATGCCGCTTTCAGCGCTGGGGCGCACCGGCTTCATCCAGGGAAAGCCTTTGTAGCTGTGTTGCTCCAGCGACTGGTAAATCTCGCCGCAGCCGAACGGGTTGGTGCTTTGCTGGGTGCGTTCGCGTTCGGTCTGCAAAGCGTCCAATGTGGCAAAGCCGCGCAGTACGATCATCTGGTTGAGCACGCCGATGTCGGTGAACCAGCATCCCAGCAGTTCGCCTTGGGCCTCAGGGGCCGTGGCAAAAGCCTGCACATGGGTGGCGGCTTGGCCTGCAGAGCCAAAGGGCAGGGTCATGGTGGCGAGTTCGTAGTACATGGTCTTGGCTTTCGAGTTGTCGTTTGACTTGTGGGTGATTGGGTATTCGCAGGTGGACGCTGGATCGCGTCCTGCGGCGTGGTGCGCGGCGATGAAGCCAAAGGTCATGGCGGGGCCGAGCGTTATGCCGCCTGCGGGGTAGTGGCCGCCCATCATGCTGCTCAGGTCGTTGCCACCGGCGTACAGACCGGGGATAGCCTGACCCTGGGCGTTGATGACTTGTGCGTGGTCGTTGACGCGCAAACCGGCAAATGTGCCGAGGCTGCCCATGACGACTTTGACGGCATAAAACGGGCCGCTTCCGATGGGGCCCATGCAGGGGTTGCGCATGCCGCGCCGCGTGGCGTTGATAGCGTCGCCCTGGATGCGGTTGTAGGGCGTTTCGCCTTTTCCAAAGTCGCGGTCTTTGCCGTCTTGCGCCTGCGCGTTGTAGCGCTGCACAGTGGTTTGCAGGCCCTGCGCGTTGATGCCGCAGGCCTGGGCCAATTCGGCCAGTGTTTTGCCGCGTTTCAGGTAACCGTTTTTCAGCCACGACCCCAGCGGCATGGGCGCGGGTTTGACGGCACCCAAGCCGTAGTAACGGATAAAGGGGTGGTCACAGACCAGCCAGGCTTCGGGCTTGTGATCGGCGGGTGTTACAGCCAGCAGGCCTTGCATGAAGTCGTGGTACGAGTTGGCCTCGTTGGTGAATCGTGCACCTTGGGCCGCGACGGCGATCAGGCCGGGCTTGGCGCGTTCGATCAGGTGTGGAAAGTGCGCCACGCTGCCGTCCTTGCGGGGCACCAGAGACACGGGGGCCAGCGCTGCCGCTTGCACCAGATCGCCCGCCACCACGCCGCCTGCACTTTCGCCAAAACGCAGGCCATCGCCCGTATTGCCCCGGTTGCCAGCCGACCAGTGCTCGTGGCCGGTGGGGGCATGCGGCAGCAGTTGCTGTTTGCGCGCCGGATCGTGCGGAAAGCCGCCGGTGGCGAGCACCACGCCACAACGGGCTTGGATGCTTTGTTCACCTTGGGCTGTTTTGATCACGGCACCAGTCACGCGACCACCGCTTTGGAGCAAGCGTACGGCGGGGCTGTTCATGCGGATCTCTACGCCCAGATCGAATGCGGATTTGGCCAGACCGCCGATCAGCGCATTGCCATTGACCAGGCGCGTGCCACGGCGGTGCACCAGGAGGTCACGCCAGTGGCGCAGCACCAGCTTCGTGGCATACCAGAATGAGGCGGGTTGGCGCAGCGCGTTCAAAAAATGCCGCAGCTCAGCACCCGAAGCGATGCCCATGCCCCACAGGGTGGTCTCGTGCAGCGGGGGCTTGAGGTCGTGCAGGCGATCGCCCAGTTGGCGGGCATCAAAAGGCGCTGCGCAAATCGAGCGGCCACCCAGTGCCGCATCGGGCGTGTGGCCATGAAAGTCGGGAATGGCGTTGCCATCGATGAACTGCAGCGCGGTGTGGCGGCGAAAGAACTCGACCATGCGCGGGCCATTGTTCAGGAAGGCCAGCGCCCGGGACTCATCGAACTTTTCGCCCAGTTCGCGGCGCAGGTAAGACAGCGGTTTTTCGATGCGCTCGACCAAGCCCGCCTCGATGGCCAGCGGGTTGCGCGGCACCCACATCCAGCCGCCCGACCAAGCCGTGGTGCCGCCGTATTGCGGGTCTTTTTCGACCACGATGACTTGCAAGCCCAGGTGCGCCGCCGTGACGGCGGCCGACAGCGCGCCCGCACCAGAGCCCACGACCAGCAGGTCGCAGTGTTCGGTCGAAGGCGTTACTGTGTTCATCGGCTCGCTCACATCACACCGCGTAAATCGGTTTGCGCCCTTCGGTAGCGGTGGCGCTGCCGGTCTCGGCTGTAAGGCTGAAGAAGGGCGATGCGCCACTGGATGCGGCCAGCTGTTGCGCGATGCTCTGCAACTCGGGTGCGAGCTCGGTCATTTTTTCGGCTGTAAAGCGCACCGTGGGGCCAGCGATGGTCAGCACGCCAAAAGCGGGCTGTCCGGCAAAGCGCACGGGCGCGGACATGGCCGACAGGCCTGCGGTGTAGGTGTCGGTTGTCAGGCTGTAGCCACGCTCGCGGGTTTGGGCCACGGCGTCCATCACGGCTTGCAAGCTGGTGGGGGCGGCGGGACCGAATTGCTCGGGCTGGCCCAGACCTTGTTTGGCCACCAACGCCAGTGCCGCGTCATCGCTCAGAGTCGACAGCAATGCCCAGCCCGAGGACGAGCACGACAAGCGCGCATCGCTGCCCATGTCGGGGTCGTAGCGCAAGCCTTGGCGTGCGCCTTGGGCGCGGGCCACCCAGGTCAGGCGCTCGCCGTCGACCACTGAGAGGCGCACCAGCTCGCCCGAAACTTCGGCCAAGCGGTTGAGCAAGGGCTGGGCAATGTCCACGATGCCGCTGTTGCTCAGGTAGCTCAGGCCCATCGAGACCAGCTTGGTGGTCAGCAGGTAGTCGCCGTGGCCGCGTGTCTGGCGCACATAGCCCAGGCGCACCAGGTCGGTCAGCAGGCGGTGTGTGCCGCTGCGCGGGATGTCGAGCTGATCGGCAATGGCGGCCAGTTCCAGGCCTTCGCCGTGTTGCGAGAGCAATTCGAGGATGCTCAAAGTCCGTTCGAGAACGCCGCTCATGTGGGATTCCTTGACGCCGAGAAGGCCGAGCAGGTTTGACGTTGACCGCTGCGTGCCGCTTGCAGCAAGGCCAAGGTGGCTTGCAAAGTGCGCCAGCCGTCCAGTGCCGAGCAGATGGGGGTTTTGCGCCGCTCGGCCACCGCGCGAAAGTGCCGCAATTGCTGAACGTACACATCGGTGTCGTGCACTCGGCTTTGTTCGCGCACCATTTCGCGGTGCCAGTGGCGCTCGCCGGGGTAGCGCCACCAATCCAGATCGGGCAGAGACAGCGAGCCCTGTGTGCCTGATAAAAAGTGGGACTGCACATTTTGGCGGGGGTACTGGCCTTGCTCGCCGGCACAAAAATCCCAGCACCAAGGCGAGACGGTGGTGTCCGACACCGTCATGACCGCTTGCGTGCCACCCGCAAATTCCAGCAGGGCCGCGCCGGTGTCTTCGACTTCAAAGCCCCGCACCGCGCTGGACAGACTGCCTTGCACGGCACGCACTTCGCCCAGCAGGTACACCAGCATGTCGATGTCGTGGATCAGGTTGATCAGCACCGGCCCGCCACCTGCTTGGCGGCGCCAGGGCACATCGAAGTAGGCCTCGGGCTTGTAGAAGTTGGCCATCACGTTGGCGCTGAGCACCTGGCCCAGGCGACCGTCGGTAATGATTTGACGGGCCCTTTGCAAGATCGGGTTGTGGCGGCGGTGGTGCCCCACGAGCACCGGCACGCCAGTGTCTTGTTCGATCTGGATCAGTCGCTCGGCGGCGGCCAGCGTGTCGGCCACCGGTTTTTCAATCAACACCGCCATGCCGCGCGCCATGCAATCGGCGGCCACATCTACATGGGTGACGTTGGGGGTGGCGATCACCACGCCTTGGGGACGGGTGGACTCCAACAGCGCTTCGTGGTTTTCAAACGTGGGGATATGGCGCTCGACACACCATTGGCGACCGGCCTCGCCCTTCTCTGCCACGCCCACCAGAGTGAACTCGGGTGTTTTCAGGATGCGTTCGATGTGGGTCCGGCCAATCACGCCAGCGCCAATCACGGCCAGAGGGAACTTGTGCATGGGTGTTTCGGTGGGTGTGTGCTGCCTCAATGCCACAAGTATATTGATTTTTGGAAATGAATTCATAAATGGAATTTAATTCTGTTTTTATGTATCATCTCAGTCATGACCATAACCAAACCACTTCAGTTGGACGGCGCTTCGCGTATCTATTTCATCGTGGGTGATCCGATCGCCCAGGTCAAATCGCCTGCCGGTGTGAGTCAGGCTTTTCAAGTTGCTGGGCTGAACGCCTTGTGCATCCCGGCCCATGTGACCCAGGCCGATCTGGTGACCTGGACATCCGGCGTGTCGATTTCCAAAAATGTGGACGGCATCATCGTCACGGTGCCGCACAAGTTCGCTTACTTTGATTTGTGCGCCACCACCTCTGATCGGGGTGCATTCCTCCAATCCATAAACACCTTGCGCCGCAACGCCGATGGCAGCTGGCATGGCGACATGTTTGACGGCCTGGGCTATGCACAGGCATTGGCTCTCAAAGGCTGCAGCCTGCAAGGCAAAAAAGTATTGCTGGTGGGCGCAGGTGGTGCCGGTTCGGCCATTGCGTATTCGATGGTCACGGGCGGCGTGTGCGAGCTGGCTATACATGACGAAGACACCGTGCGCCGTGACGCGCTGTTGCAGCGTCTGGCCTTGTTGGGGCAATGCTCTGTGGTGGCGGGCAGCAGTGACCCCACAGACTTTGACATCGTGATCAACGCCACACCGATCGGCATGAAAGCGGGCGATCCACACCCGATCGATTCAACGAAATTCAAGCCCGCCATGTGGGTGGGCTGCGTGATCACTTCGCCCGCTGTGACGCCGATGATTGAGGCTGCACGGGCTATGGGCTGTAACACCCTCACGGGCGCTGAAATGTTTGCACAGGTGAAAGACCTGATGGTTGAATTTTTGATGGGGGCCTGAGATGCAACTCCTGAAAAACGGTCTGGATGGTTTGCAAGACGGCTGCGAATTTGATCTGGTGGTCATCGGTGCGGGCGGTGCGGGCTTGTCGACTGCCGTGTTTGCTGGCATCGAGGGCGCAAAGGTGCTGCTGGTCGAGCACACTGAATTCGTGGGCGGCACAACGGCTTGGTCTGCCGGCACAACTTGGGTGCCGGGCACGCACCACGCATCCAAGGTCAACTCGACTGATACGCTTACCGAAGCCGAGAAATACCTGAACAACGCCGTGGGCGAGCAAGCGCCCGCCGCATTGCGTGATGCCTTCTTGCGCAACGGCGCCGAGGCCGTGGCCAAGATCGAAGCAAAGTCGTCGATGAAGTATCGGCCCTATCCCAAACACCCCGACTACATCAGCGATTTGCCGGGTTCAACGTTGTGTGGCCGTGCCTTGGAACCCGTGCCTTTTGATGGCCGTTTGCTGGGCGATTTGTTTCCCTTGTTGCGCCCGCCGATCCCCGAGTTCACGGTGCTTGGCGGCATGATGGTAGACCGCAACGACATCAACCATTTGCTGGCCATGACGAAGTCTTGGGCTTCGCTGAAACACTCGGTCAGTATCCTGTGGCGCCATTTGAGAGATCGCCTGACACACACACGTGGCACTCGATTGGTGATGGGCAATGCGCTGGTGGGCCGTTTGCTGCACGCCTTGATGCAACACGCCCACACGACGCTGGCACTGAAAACTTCGGTCGATGCACTGGAGCGCGACGCCAGTGGCCGAGTGGTCGCGGTGCGTTTGAGCAGCACCTCTGGCAACGCCCGCGTGTTGGCCAAGCAGGGCGTTGTGCTGGCCAGTGGCGGTTTCAACCGCGACCCGGCTTTGCGTGCTCAAAAAATCCCCGGCATTCCTGCTGAATGGTGCCCCGCTGCACCGGGCCATACAGGCGAGGCACTGGCTTTGGCGCGCGGTTTGGGTGCGGTGGAAGGGCAGGGCGCGCAAAGCCCAGCGTTTTGGGCACCGGTGTCCTTGCGCAAGCGAACAGATGGCAGCACCGCTGTGTTTCCGCATTTCGTGATGGACCGCGCCAAGCCCGGCATGATCACTGTCAACCAGGCCGGTGAACGCTTTGTGAATGAAAGCACTTCCTACCACCTGTTTGCCTTGGGCATGCAGGCGGCCCAGCAAGCGGTGCCTGCCTATTTGATCGCCGATGCCAAAGCCCTGCGCCAATATGGGATGGGCATGGTACGCCCCGGCGGCAAGGGCCTGGCCCCATTTTTGGCCGATGGCTATCTGACGGAAGGCCAAACCCTGGCGGAGCTGGCAAACAAGCTGGGGATCTCATCAACAGGTCTGGCCCAAGCAGTGGCGGACAACAATGCCTTTGCCCAAACCGGTGTGGACACACAGTTCCATCGGGGCGAGACGGCTTACCAACAGAACATTGGCGACGCTGCAGCTGGCGATCCCAACCCCAACTTGGGGGCCATCAGCGAGGGGCCGTATTTCGCGGTCAAGCTCTACCCTGGTGACATTGGCGCGGCTCAAGGGCTGCAAACCAACGAACACGCACAAGTGCTCAATGCACAGGGGCAGGTCATTGGTGGTTTGTACGCAGTGGGTAATGACATGAATTCCATCATGGGCGGTGTGTATCCGGCTCCGGGTATCACCCTTGGTCCAGGCTTGGTGTTTGCCAACTTGGCAGTTCAAAATGCATTAGCAGGCACAAGATAGGGATGCGTGCGAAATGTCCTATTCATGGCATGAATCGTCGTGTACCAACTGCGAGAGCATCGTCAAAATTGGTCACCCGCAAAAGGACATTTAGAAATGTAGAGGATGAATCAACGTTAACCCTTATCCCGATCGTTTGTCGAGCGTTAGGGTTTGATAATCAAACTTTGGAAGGTCCGTGCTCATTGAAACTGACATGTACCTCTCTAAAGTGCAGTGACTCAAGGGTCCTGCAAAAGCGAGACCCATGAGTCCGGGTGGTTGGACTTTTAACTTTTTGAAACTTGATGGAGACAAAATGACTTTGAAAAAACGACAATTTTTGAGCGCAGCTTTGCTGGCAGTGACAGCTGCCACGATAAGCGGCCAAGCCATGGCGCAAGCTTATCCAGCACGTGATGTGACTGCTGTGATTCAATGGGGCGCAGGCGGTGGTACTGACGTGGCGATGCGCGGATACGCACCCTATGCCGAGGAAGCTTTGGGCAAAAAAATTGTTTTGCAAAACAAACCCGGTGCCGCGGGTGTGATCGGCGCTAACTTTGTTTTGCAACAACCCGCAGACGGCTATACGGTATTGATGGGTGCAGAGCCCCAATCACTTTATCGTGTGATGGGAGTCGCCGATTTTGACTACGATAAATTTACCCCGATCAACATTGCGGCAGTCGCCAACAGTATTTTGTTGGTTGCGCGCCCTAATGCACCGTGGAACACCATGCAAGATTTGCTCAGCCACGTGCAGGCCAACCCGAACAAGGTCAAGCAATACCTCGCTGGACAGGGCACTGTGCCTTTCACGATGAACGCCATGATCAGCACGCTGACCAAATTTGACACCATCAAAGTCCCGTTCGATGGCGATGGCCCAGCGATTGCAGCCCTCCAAGGGGGCCACGTCGACATCGGCTTCATTGCCTCAGGTGCTGCCATTGAGCACATCAAGGCGGGTCGTCTCAAAGCTTTGGGCGTGGTCGACAACAAGCCGTTTCAGGGCATTTCACCCGTAACTGATGCGCCTTCCCTCAAGGGCATCAGTAAATTTTTACCTTGGGGCTCGTGGTATGGCGTGTTTGTGCGCAAAGAAACACCAGAGGACGTCAAAGCCAAGTTGACTGCTGCTTTCAAGAAGGCAGGCGACAACCCCAAATACCGTGAAATGATGACTGGTCGGGGTACCACGATGCTCAACATCAGCGGAGCTGAGGCTGAGCAGTTCATCAAGAAGTTCCAGTCCACTACCGCTTGGTTGTACCAAAGTGCTGGGGCTGCCAAAGTCGATCCAGGCACACTGGGTATCCCAAAGCCTTGATGCATCAAAGCACATCGGGCACCTCGTACGTGAGGGCCCGATGTGCCTGATATTGCAAGCCCCGCAAATGGGGAATTTTGTTAAGGGAAAAATTCATGGTCACCAACCGTCCACGACTGCCAGGTGAATTGAGTTTTATGGCATTGATGGTGGCATTCAGCGCCTTCATGCTCTGGACATCGTTTCACATATCAAAATTCGATTCAATTTCATCACCGGGTGTTTTTCCGATGCTCTGCGCAGGATTGATGCTGGTGACTGGCCTGATGAGTTTGCGACAGGCTTGGATGTCCTCATCCAGTGCGGATGACACACATACCGTGTTCCAGCAATTTGTGATTCAGTTAGCGCCTTTGAAACTGGTGTTGTTCACGTCCTTGATCGTGGCCTATATGTTGGCACTGGAGGTGACAGGGTTTTTGCTTTCTTCCTACGTCTTTCTTTTGTTGTCGATGCAGGTCCTAGGCAGCAAGAAGATTGTTGTCAATTTATTGGTCAGTGCCTTGGTGTTGATTTGTATTTTCATTGTTTTCCAAACGGCATTTTCTGTGGTTTTGCCTGTAGGCTCCTTGATGGGGCCCTACACACCAGAGTGGTTGAAATGATGGAAGCGCTGGGTTATTTCTTTATCTCGTGGCTGGACATCAAGATGCTGCTGCTGACGGCAGCAGGTACTTTCGCCGGAATATATATTGGAGCCATACCGGGACTGTCGGTCACCATGGCGGTGTCCATTTTGATTTCGTTCACGTTCAAATGGGACGTCAACCAAGCGCTGGCATTGATCTCAGGCATTTATCTGGGCGGTGTGTACGGCGGCTCTCGCAGTGCGATTTTGTTGAACATTCCTGGTGCGCCCGCTGCCATTGCCACAGGGTTGGATGGTTATCCTTTGGCCAAACGCGGAGAGGCCGGGCAAGCGATTGGTTTGACCACGGTGGTGTCTGTTTACGGTGGTTTTATCGGCATTTTGGCTTTGGCGATTGCGGCACCTGCCGTCGCCGATCTGGCGTTGATGTTTGGCCCGCGCGAGTACCTTTTGTTGGCCATGTGGGGAATCTTGCTGGTGGGCAGTTTGTCCGGGCAATCGCTATCAAAGGGTATTTTTTCCGGTGCCTTGGGCGCGCTGATCGCCTGCGTCGGCTTGGACCCGATGACCGGTGAGAACCGCTTGACTTTTGGCAGCCTTCAAATGTCCGCGGGCATTTCTTATGTGGCAGCCATGATAGGTTTTTTTGGTGTGGCCGAAGTCATCGCGCAAATCCATGAGTTGAACCTCAAGGCGGTCAAACAAAACGTGAGCAAAATCATTCCATCATGGGGTTTGCTCAAAAAATACCTGCCATTGGCCACACGCACATCCGCAATCGGTGTGGTGGTGGGGGCTCTGCCTGGTGCCGGCGGTGACATCGCTGCACTGATGGCCTACGACCATGCCAAACGCACGGTTAAAAATCCGTCACGGCCCTTTGGCGAAGGTGCGTATGAGGGTCTTGTGGCACCCGAGTCTGCCAACAACGCAGCCGTCGGCGGCGCTTATGTGCCCATGCTCACGCTGGGCATCCCGGGTGATGCGGTGACGGCTGTCATCATTGGCGCGCTGTACATCCATGGTCTAAAGCCTGGTCCGATGCTCATGATCGAGACGCCACACTTGTTTTGGTTTGTGGTGGGATCACTGACATTGGCCAACATTTTCTTGCTGATCTTTGGTCTCACAGGCATCAAGATTTTTGCCAAAATTGTGGAGACGCCTAAGCCTGTTTTATTGCCTTTGATTTTGGTTTTGTCGGCTGTGGGTGCCTACGCCATCAACAACAACCCCGTTGATGTTTATTGGATGTTGGGTTTCGGCGTGTTGGGGTACTTCTTGAAGATGTACGGCTTCCAAGTGGGGCCTGTCATTCTTGGCATGATTTTGGGCCCAATGATGGACCGCAGTTATCGTCAGGCCATGATGGCCACCAACAACGATGGGTGGTTGTTTATCAGCGAATTTTTCACAACGCCTCTTTCAACCATCATCTTGGCGGCTGTCGTGTTTACTTTGGTCAGTCAGACGCAATGGTGGAAGCGTCTTCGCGGGCTGAGCTGAGGGGTTTGCACACTTGTCTTACATCGAGCCGTTCAGATTGACCCCAAACCCTGAACGGCTCTGTTGCGTAAATCTATTGGCTTGAAGTCTGTGTGTTTGCGGAAAAAATGGCTGAAATACACGTCACATTCCAATCCCAAGTCGCCGGTCAGTCGCTTGACAGGCAAGTGGGTATCAATGAAGCCGGACTGAGCTTAAAGAAGAACACGGTCATTGATCAGCTAAAGCCCTGATATGTCAAAAAATGCTCGCCCTGTCTGATCACTATGGCTGCGACTTTTTCGATGGAGGCTGTACCGGGGCGCATGTCCTTCAAAACACCGTCGTCGGCCAAGAAAACGACCTCTACCTAGGGGGTGCCGGCAAACGCACAGAATGATCACATCCAATGACTTAGCGAGTGCTTATGGCGTGCATAAGTTCGTGCGCTTGTAGCCAGCAGGGAGTCTAGTGGATGGTTCCGGGAATGCTCTAGCACCGTTAGGCTGCTGGCATGGTTGAGCAAAGTGCTTGCAATACCGTGCATATCAGTCAATACGGATCATGCCGATTGTTTTAATGCTTCCTGCAAAGGAATGCCTTCAAGTTTCAAATATACCGAGGACAAACCCTTGCACCTTTGAAGCTCAGAGTGAAGCACTTTTGAGAGACTCACATCTGAGCCAGCAAGCCGCCATCGATCGCTAGCGTCTGGCCATTGACATAGGCTGCTGCGGGAGACACCAGAAACAAGACCACAGGCGCAATGTCTTCAGGTGTAGCCCAACGCGCTTGCGGAACCTCCTGACGCAGGAAATCTTCAAAACCTTCGCGCTGCTGCAGGCCGGCGGTGAATTCGGTGCGGACAAAGCCGGGCGCAATCGCATTGGCCGTGATGCCATTGGCGCCATATTCCACCGCGATCGCCCTGGCCATGGCCCCCAAGGCCGCTTTGGCTGTGGAATACGCACCAATGAGCGGCATGGTCGACTGACCCGAAACCGAGGACGTCATGACAACCCGACCAAAGCCTCGCGCACACATGCCGGGCAAAAATACCCGACTGCAGTTGAACGCACCACCTACATGCACATCCTGAATTTGTTGCCATTCTTCCCTGCTCATCTCCACCAGTGCTTTGCGATTTTGGTTGCCTGCATTGCTCACCAAGACGTCGACCGACCAACCGTCCTGGTCTAGGCGGTGAGCCGCAGCCTGAACCGCGGCCATGTCCGCGACATCAAAACAGGCTGCACGCGCCTCAATCCCTTGGGCCTGTAGTGTGCGAACGGCATCGTCGGCGGCTTGCTCGCGAAGGTCATTGATCAAGACACGCGCACCTGCCTTACCCAATGCGGTGGCAATCGCCAGACCAATGCCTCTGGCCGAGCCAGTGACCAGGGCGGTGCGGCCTTGAAGGCCAAATGATTGGGCGAGGTATTGGGGATTCATTTCAGGCTTTCAAGGGTGATTTCCCGGGGCGGCCCGGGATCATGCTCAGCATGTGGTCGGCGACGCCGCCATCGACCACGAGATTTTGTCCGTTGACGTAACTTGCATGAGCGCTGATCAAGTAATGGACGGCGTGCCCAATGTCATCGGGCCGACCAATGCGCCCCACGGGCACCAGGGCTTCACGCCGAGCCTTGGTGTCAAAGTCCTGGTACACCGCTTCGGTCAGCGGGGTTCGGACCATGCCGGGGCACACCGTGTTCGTTCGAATGCCTTCGGGCCCCCACTCTTGGGCCAATTGACGGCACAGCATGATGAGGGCGGCTTTGGCCGGTGAATAAGCACCATACCCCGGGTGCGGATGCAAACCCGACATCGAGGCAATGGCCGTGATGCTGCCGCTTGTGCGTTTGAGCGCGGGGTAAGCCGCTTGTGCCATCACGAATACCGAGCGGGTGTTGAGGTTGAAGGTCATGTCCCACTGGGCCACCGACAAATCGGCCAGCTTGCCGGGCCCGGATGCGCCAGCCACGCAGACCAAGGCATCCAGGTCGCCCCCATGGTCCAGCGCTTCATTCACCATACTTTGCGCATCTTCTGGGCGGGTCACATCACCCACCACGCCATGGGCCTGAACACCCAGGTCACGCAGGGCCTGAAGCAAGGATTCGAGGCGTTCGCCGTTTTGTGTGCTGGCCACGGTCAGCTTCAGCTTTGGGGTCGCTTGCGAAGCCAGCACCTCGCAAATGCCTCGGCCAATTCCCCCGGTCGCGCCAGTGACCAAAATATGCATGACTCATCTCCCGTAAAAAAGCCGCCTGGGCATGAAGCGCAGGCGGCTTGTTCTTTCACAACTTCATCGCCTCACATCTTGCACAGAGGCGAAGCTGCGGGAACAATGGACGCGGGGAAGGTTTGTTCGACCACGGGGCGCAACACACCATCGGCCATCTTGGCGCGGCCCACGTAGTTGGGCAAGACCAATTGGTTGTCGGCAGCACGCATGGTCACATTGCCATAAATGGTGTCGAGCTGAGCGCCACGCAAGGCCTTGCTGACATCTTCAGGTTTGTTGCTCTTGGACAGCTTGACACCCTCCAGCATGACCTGGGCACCGTTGTAGGCCTGACCTTCGTTGTCGGTGGGCAGACGGTTGAACTTTGCCTTCCAGGCGGCTACAAAGGCCTTGCTCTTTGGCGTGTCGATGTCAGGTGTGTAGCCGGTTGTGCCAGGCGTGCCCTCCAGGGCCTTGCCGGTGGCATTGATCATGAAGTTCAAGATCAGCGAGTGACCGATCAGCGGGGTCTTGGGGATCAGGCCAAATTCTTCGGCTTGCTTGATGAAGGCGATGGCGTCACGACCGACCTCGGCCACCCAAATGCCGTCCACGTTGGCGGCTTTGAGCTGGGCAATATAGGGCGAGAAATCCTTTGTGCCCATAGGCACGTACAGGCTCAGCGGAACGGTTTTGCCAGAAGCTTCAGCGGCTTTTTTGAAGGACTCGCCAGAGTCGCGGCCCCATACATAGTCTGCTGCAATCACGGCAAATTTATTGCCTTTGATGTTCTTGGCCCAAGCGTTGATCATCGCGATGTCCATCGCATCGGAATGGTTGGTGCGAAAGCTCCGTGGCTTGCAGGTGTCGCCAGTCAGCTTGTCAGACTTGCTGGCCACCACAAAGTAGGCCGCGTCCCAACGGTCTAGGTTCTGTGCAATGGCCAGGGAAATGGACGAGGGGATCGCACCGATCAAGAGGTTGTAGCCTTCCCGGGCGAGTTTTTCAGCCTCGCGGCGACCGGCATCTGGCGTGCCCTCGTCATCGGCTTCCTTCACTTCGATTTTGCGACCGTCCACGCCACCTTTGCCATTGGCTTCATCGACGGCGAACTTGATGGCGCGGATGACCTCTTCGCCTTGCTGCGCAAAAACGCCCGATTTGGACGATACCAGACCGACCTTGACCGGCTCTTTGCCTTGGGCCACAGCTGCCATGGGCAGTGCAGCCATCAGCGCAGCAGCGGCGAGGGAACGCTGGATGGTTTTGAGTTTGAACATGCTTGTCTCCTTTTGTTGGAAAGTTGCCGGAAACCGTCCGGACATCGGTTTGAGAAAAAAATTCATACCATGACGTGGCGCTCAAGGTCGTGCAAACCCTCGCGCGAATTCGCCACCTCGCCTTGCGCCACGATGGCGCCTTTGGCCATGGCCATGTAACGCCTTGCCACACGCACGACCAGACTCATGTTCTGTTCGATCAGCAAAAGCGCGGTGCCTTGGTCAGCGACCTGGTTGAAGATGACGGCCAGTTGGTCCACGATGACCGGAGCCAAACCTTCTGTGGGCTCGTCCAGCAAGATCAGCTCGGGGTTGGCCATCAAGGCCCGCCCCACAGCCAGCATTTGCTGCTGACCACCCGACAGGGCTGTGCCCGGCGTGTGGGCGCGCTCTTGCAGGATGGGAAAGAGCTTGTAAATTTCGGACACCGTCCATGGGCCTTTGCGCCCAACGGCAGCGCCTAGGATCAGGTTCTCTTCCACGCTCAGGTTGGCCACAATCCGACGGCCTTGGGGAATCACGGCAATGCCATGCTGGGCGGCCATGTAGGCGCGCAGCTTGGTGTGCTCTTTGCCGCCAAAAGCCACATGCCCGTCTTGCAGACTGGCCAGCCCCAAGATGGTGTTGACCACAGTGGTCTTGCCCACCCCGTTGCGCCCAATGAGTGCCACACGCTCGCCAGGGTTCACATGCAGGTCCAGACCGTGCAAGATGTGCGCGGCACCGTAGTAGGCGTGGACGTTTTTCAGATTCAATAAGGCGCTCATGCTGCGCTCCCCAAATAAGCTTCACGCACTCGTGGATTGGCTCGCACTTCAGCTGGCACCCCACTGGCAATCACACGGCCCAACTCAAACACCGTTACCACATCGGAGATGCTGAACACCACATCCATGTCGTGCTCCACCAGCAAGACCGACACGTCCCAGCTGGAGGTGAGTTTTTTCAAGTGCTGCGCCAGATCCAAGGATTCCTTGACCGACAAGCCCGCCATGGGCTCGTCCAACAGCAGCACGGTGGGGCGCCCCACCAAAGCCAGTCCCAGATCCAGACGGCGTTGCTCGCCATAGCCCAGGTCATCGGCGGCGGAGTCCCGCATGGGCCACAGGTCCAGCTCTTTGAGCACAGCTTCGGCATCGGCGGCAGAGTCCTTCACGCCCATCTTGTGAGACGCCAGTTCGATTTGTCGGTACACGGTCATTTGGCCGAAGATGCTGGTGCGTTGAAAGCTGCGGGACAAGCCCCGCATGCGGCGTTCGACCACACCCAGGGCCGAAACGTCTTCGCCGAGCAACTGGACTTTGCCGCGCGTCAGCCTGCGCCGTCCGGTGATGGCGTCGATCACCGTTGACTTGCCCGCCCCGTTCGGGCCTATCAGTCCGCGGATTTGTGCTTTTTCCAAAGTCAGGGCGACACCGTCCACGGCTTTGACCCCGCCGTAATGGATGGCCACGTCTTCTGCTTGCAATACGTAATTTGTCATCTTGTTCTCCCGCTCAGTGGCCACCTACCTTGACCGAAGGCTTCTTGCCCAGGACCCAGCGGTCAAACAGCCCTGCCACCCCCGTGGGGGAGAAGACGATGACCGTGATCAGGGCCATGCCGAAAATCGTCATCCAGTGCGTGGCGTGTTCACCCAAAATGTCTTTGAACATGAAATACACCACCGCACCCACGGCAGGTCCCCAAAGTGCTTTGAAGCCCCCTACGACGACCATCATCAAAGCCACCCCCGACAAGCTCCAGTGCAGGCTTTCAGGGGAGACAAATCCAGTGTTCAGTGCAGACAAAACGCCTGCCACTGAAGTCACCAGTGCCGACAGGGCGTACACCGCAGCGCGTGGCAGCAATGTAGTGATGCCGATGAAACGGGCCCGTTCCTCGTTGTCCCGAACTGCTTCGGTGATGGCACCAAAACGTGTGCGCATCAGCCAAGACAAAAGGAACATCACCACCACCAAAGTGGTCCAGCAAATCAAGAACATCATGGCCGGCTTGAGCATCTGCGACATCGGGAAACCAAACAGACGCGAAGGCCAATCGATGTTCATACCGTCGGCCCCGCCCGTCAAACCTCTGGCGCGTGAGGCAGTGAGAAAGAACATCTGGCCAATGGCCAAGGTCAACATTCCAAAGGCCACGCCAGGCACGCGCACAATGACCAGTCCGATCAGAAAGGCCGCTACCGTGACGCCAAGCAAGGCCGCCAAAATGGCCAGCTCCGCCGACACGAGTTGCAGTTGCAGCAAGATGCCTACCAAGTAACTGGCACCCCCAAAGAACAGGGCATGCCCAAAGCTGACCATGCCGTTTTGCTTGAGCAACACGCCCACACCCAGTGCAAAAACCGCATAGATGATGGACTGCGTGAGCAGCGACAAAAGGGTACTCGAGCCCACGCCAAAGGCAACTGCCGCCCCCAAGATCAAGGCTAGTACGGCACCAAGAGAAGAAAATTTCAAGTTCATCAGCATCTACTCCCGACACTCAAGTGCGGCTGCCAGCAAAGCCGGAGGGCTTCCAGATCAGGATGCCGATCATGAACACGAAGGGCAGTAACACGGCGACATCGGGCAGGTAGACTGCACCAATGGCCTGCAACATACCCAACACCAAGGCCGCGATGAACGCGCCTGCCAAAGAACCCAGGCCGCCAATCACGACCACCACGAAAGAGTCGATGATGACGTCAGAACTCATGGCCGGTGACAAGGACAGGAAGGGCGCTGCCACCACACCGGCAAGACCTGCCAGCGCGGTGCCCAGACCCACCACGCCTGCGCTCAGAAAGTCGGTGTTCACGCCTTGCATGGAAGTGGTCACCGGGTCGGTGCTGGCTGCACGGACAAACAGACCCACCTTGGAAAAGCGTAACCACAGGCTCAAGCCCAGCGCTACCAGCAAACCGATCACGATCACAGACAAGCGATAGGCTGGCACAGGCGTGCCAAACAAGTCGACGCTGAAGGCCAGGGCTTCAGGGACCGGTACGGACAGGTTACTTTTGCCCCAAGTGGTTTGCACCAGATCCTCAATGACCAACAGCAAGCCGAAAGTGACGAGCACCACCGTGAGCGGATCGCGGTCTTGGAGCAGACGAAACCCATAGCGGTCCAGCAACACGCCGAACATGGCCATGATGGCCGGTGCCGCGACCAATGCCACCCAGAAATTGCTGTGCAGAGAAATCGAATAGCCCAGGTAGGCGCCCAACATGTACAGCGAGCCATGGGCAAAGTTCACCACCCGGCGCAGGCCGTAGATGAGGGCCAGGCCTGAGCACATCACAATGAGCAATGCGCCGTAGACCAGGCCGTTGAATAAATTGATCGTCAACATCTAGGTTGTCTCCTTTTTTAATCTTCTTCAAGGGGGCTAAGTGCCGTCTCGGGCGCACCCAAGGCGGTCCAGCCACCATCCACCGGCAACACCGCACCGGTGATGTAGCTGGCCATCGGTGATGCCAAAAAGGCGATCACCTGGGCAATTTCTTCGGGGGCGGCCATGCGGCCCATGGGGGTTCGGCGGGCAATCGCCTGTGCATCGATCGCGCCGCGTTCGACCAGACTGGCCACCAAGGCGGTTTTCACGTAACCAGGGGCCACGGCATTCACACGGATGCCACGGTGAGCCCACTCGCTGGCAAGTGCCCGTGTCATTCCGAGCACACCGGCCTTGGCCGCGCAGTAAGCATTGCGACCGGGAATGCCGCCAAAGCTGGCGATGGAGCCGATGTTCACGATGGCGCCTCGGATGCCGCGTGCATCACGCGGCTGCTGGGTCATCTGCGCGATCACCTGTTGGGACATTAGAAACACACCTCGCAAATGCACCGACAACACCTTGTCAAAAGCGACGATGTCTTGCTGCAAAGTCGGGGCGGTCTGATCGGCGATCCCGGCGTTGTTGACCAGTCCATCGACGCGGCCATGGCGTGCCACCACATCGCTCACACGCGTTTGCACCGCGTCCGCATCGGTTACATCGCAGGACCAGCCCGAGTGTTGGACACCCAGGGTCTGCGCACGTTCTAGCGCGAGCGCACCGTTCAAATCGAACAAGGCCACGGTCCATCCAGCATGGGCCAGCTGCTGTGCCGTGGCCCAGCCAATGCCATCGGCCGCGCCGGTGACGATGGCCACAGGTGCGCCGCTCATGCTGCGCTCCTTACCGGCTTGATGAGCGTGTTCATTTCAGGCACCCACTTTGTCCGCGATGTGGTTGGCCGTCACAAAGGCGAACACCATGTTGGGCCCGTGTGTAATGCCTGCGGCCGGGTAGTTGCCGCCCATGATGCTGGCACGGTCATTGCCGACGGCGTACAGACTAGGAATCACCGAGCCATCGCTTTTCTTGACTTCACCCACCACGCTGGTCTGGATGCCATCGAAGCTGCCGAGGTCACCCATCAACAGTTTGACCGCATAGAACGGACCTTTTTCGATCGGTGCCACGCAGGGGTTGGGCTGGTGATTGGGGTCGGCCAGGTAGCGGTTGAAGGCGGTGGTGCCTCGGGCATGTTGTTCGTCCACACCTTTGACGGCACCTGTGTTGTATTCGAGCACGGTGGCTTGCAGACCCGCCGCATCGATGCCGGTGACTTGGGCCAGGTCGGCCAAGGTCTTGCCCTCAAAGAGGTAACCGTTGCGGATGTACTTGCCAATGGGCATGGGCGCGGGTTTGACAAAGCCCAGGCCGTATTTGCCCAAGGTGGTCTTGTCACAGACCAGCCACATCACGGTTTCCTTTTGACCCTTGCAGGCCTCGATCATCGCCACGCCCACATCGTGGTACGAGTTCGATTCGTTGGTGAAGCGCTTGCCGTTGCGCAGCACACCGATCACGCCGGGCTTGTAGCGGTCCAACAAGTGAGGGAAGACCCCAAACTCGCCGTTGCCAAAGGGCACTTTGGACACGGGCATCCACGCGGCGGCGTCTTTGAAGCGTAAGTCCACATCGGCACCGGCGGTCTCGGCCATGCGCACGCCATCACCGGTGTTGGTTTCGGGCGTGGGGGAGAGGTGTTCCCCGCCACTTTGCAGGTGCGGATAAGCCTTGGCGATGCGCTGCACGTCTTGCGGAAAGCCGCCGCATGCGAGCACCACGCCGCGGCTTGCCCGGATGTCGCGGTCACCGCCTTCGCCGCCCACTTGCATGCCGACCACTTGGCCGTTCTCGGTCAACACCCGCTTGGCCGGTGTCGAGGTCAGGATCGGAATGCCCAGGTCCAGCGCCGATTGGGCCAGACGCGCGGCCAGCGCATTGCCGCTGGTCACGTTGATGGCGCGTTGGTACAGGACCAGTTCCTTAATGTGGTTGACCAACCGTTTGGCCACGTACACAAAGGAAGTCAGTGATTTGGTGAACTGGAAAAAATGCTTGAGGTCCGCATTGGATGAGTTGAACATCATGCCGATGAAGGTGATGGTCTTGAGTGGGGGCTTCAGGCGCGGCATGTCTTTGCCCAGACCCCGGATGTCATAAGGCTTGGCCAGGATGGAGCGGCCAATGGCAGCGCCGCCAGGCACATCGGGGTGGTAGTCCGGGTAGAGAGTGGGGATGAACTGCATCGCGGTCTCGCGCTCGAGGAAGTCGACCATCTTGGGGCCTTGATCCAAGAAGGCCGCCACCGCCGCTTCGTCGTAATACGCGCCGGTCTCTTGCATCATGTAGGTGCGCACTGCGTCCAGCGTGTCTTGCGGGTTTTGTTGGCGACCATGGGTGTTCAGGGGCACCCACAGCACGCCGCCCGAAAGCGCCGTGGTGCCGCCGAACACGGGTTCTTTCTCGATCACCACCACATTCAGGCCCCGCTTTTTGGCGGTGATGGCGCAGGTCAATCCTGCAGCACCAGAGCCCACCACCAAAAGGTCACATGCCATCGGGTTTGTCATCTTGGTTTCCTCAAGCGGTTAGGTTGTAGCCAGGGCGCGGCACCATGTCCATCAACATGCAGGACATGCCGCCGTCGACGACCAACTCGGCGCCGTTGACGTAGCCCGAGCGTGGACTGGCTAAAAAGATCGCGACATCGGCGATGTCGTGTGGCTCACCGATCCGGCGGCTGGCCGTGACGGCGGAGCGCTTGGCTTCAAAGCCAGGCTCTTCGTAAAACTTGGCAGATAAAGCGGTGCGGATCATGCCGGGGCAAATGGCGTTGCTGCGCAAGCCCAGGGGGCCCCATTCGACCGCCAGTTGCCGCGACATTTGCAGCACACCAGCCTTGCTGGCGCTGTAGGCACCGCTGTGGCTTTGTGGGAACAGGCCTGAGATGGAGGCGATGTTGACGATGCAGCCTTCACCCGCTTCGCGCATGGCCGCGCCAAATGCGCGGGCACACAGCAGGTAACCGGTCAGGTTCACAGCCAACACGGCGTTCCAGTCGTCCAGACTGACATCGGCCAGCCCGCCCGAGCGCAAGAGGCCGGCGTTGTTGATCAGTGCATAGGGGGCACCCCATGTGGCCTGGACTTTTTCTGCGGCGGCCTGCACGCCTTGGGCATCGCTGATGTCACAGCTCAGGGCCATGACCTGAGCGCCCTGGGCTTGCAGCCTGACTTGCACCTTGTGCAGGCCCTGTGCGTCGCGGTCAAGCATCGCCACGCGTGCGCCGACCTGTGTCAAGCGCTCGGCCACCGAGGCCCCGATGCCGCTGGCTGCCCCGGTGACCACACACACGCGGTCTTGCAGTTCAAGCCAGCTCTTGTCTCCAGTCATGTTCTTGTCCTTGTTCCTGATCTCTGTTGGAGATTGTTGGAATGGGGGGCGTTTTATTTTTTGACGAATCGAACGAAGAACAGGACAATTCGTGCGGAATGGAGTGTGAAAATGGCAGTTTCTAGGGTAATCCCGAATTACGATTTGTATGGCGATTCGAGCAGCCATGAAGAATCGTCGGCATTCAATTTCGAATGGATTCCGCAGCGCTCGACCTTGTACAACTGGCTCATCCATCCCCACCGCCACGACTCGTTCATCCAGGTGCTGTACCTCACGCAAGGGCATGTGGATGTGCAGATTGAGCATGTACAGCAGACACTGCACGCGCCCTGTGTGATGCTGATCCCGGCGGGGCATGTGCACGGGTTCAGGTTTTCTAAAGACACCAATGGTCCGGTGGTCACGGCCATGCAAAAGGCGCTCGAGTCGGCAGCGGCTTTGATGATGCCGCCCTTGCTGGAGACCATACGCACGCCGCGTTTGCTCTCTTTGCAGTCGGAGATGCGCTACATCGACCAGCTCATGCCTTTGTTCATGGCGCTGGAGCAGGAGTCGCACACACCTGCGGAAGGCCAGGTGGCTGCAGGCACGTCTTTGTTGTTGGCCCTGATGGTGCAAGTCCACCGCATTTGCAAATTGTCCGAGCTGACGGACACCCACACCCACTACAGTATCTCGCGCAAGGCCCGTCAGATCGAAAAGTTCCGCAGCCTGATCGACAAGAATTTCCGCACCGAGCATTCTTTGCAAAGCTACGCCAACCAGGTCGGCGTGACGGTGGGGCAACTCTCGCGCCTGTGTCGGGAGGTCTTGGGCAAATCGAGCCTGCAGGTCATCAATGACCGCTTGATCCAGGAAGCACAGCGCGAACTGGTTTACACCGCATTGCCCATCAAGCAATTGGCTTCTGAGCTGGGTTTCGAGGACGATGCCTACTTCAGCCGCTTCTTTCGCAAACACATCGGCATCACCCCCAAGGCCTACCGAGCGAGGTCTCTGGCGCAAATGGGCGGCGATGTTCAGACCCATTTCTGAGCACCTTTTCCCATGTGAGCCTTGAGTTTGAGGTCGCAGTTCATGCGGTGTACGGATGGTCCGGTCTGGCCCCAGTGCAGGTCTGTGCTGGCGCGATGCACTTGGCGCTTGTTCTGGGCCCGTTGAACGTCGAGGTTCAAAGAATCAGCCCAAGCAAAAGTGGCTTTGTCGGACATTGGATCAACGGTGCTGGAAAACAGGTTTGCGCTTGTCCAAAAAGGCATGCATGCCTTCGTGGGCGTCTTCGCTGGCAAAGCGGGCATACAGCTCGCGCCTTTCATACAAGATGCCCTCGCTCAGGCTGCTCTCATGGGCACGGTTGACGGATTCCTTGATGGCCATGAGTGCAGGCAATGAGTAGCCCGCGATCTGTGTGGCCAGTTTCAATGCGGTGGTTTCCAGTTCCACGTCAGGTACCACACGCGAGACCAGTCCATAACGGTCCGCTTCTTGCGCCGACAGCATGCGGGCCGACAGGCACATGTCCATGGCCTTGGCTTTACCCACTGCGCGTGGCAGGCGCTGTGTGCCGCCTGCGCCGGGCAACATGGCCAATTTGATTTCGGGCAAGGCGAATTGCGCAGACTCGGCCGCCAAGATGATGTCGCAAGCCAAAGCCAGCTCGCAACCACCGCCCATGGCGTAACCCGCCACAGCCGCTATGACCGGCTTGCGCACATGGCGGATGGTTTCCCAGTTTCGGGTGATGAAGCTGCTTTGGTAAACATCCATGTAGGACCAGTCGGCCATCACGGCGATGTCGGCCCCGGCGGCAAAGGCTTTGCCACTGCCGGTGATGAGGATGGCCCCGATGTCGGCGTTGCCATCGAAAGCCAGCAAGGCTGTGCCCAGCGCGTCCATCAACTCGTCGTTGAGTGCGTTCAGTTGCGCGGGACGGTTCAGTCGGATCAGGCCCACGCGGCCATGGATCTCGGTCAGGACGGTGGGCTCGGGCATGGTGTGGGTGACCATCAGCCTTGGGCCAGCATGGCTTGCAGTTGTTCGCGCAGCTTGAACTTCTGGATCTTGCCCGAGGGGGTCGCGGGCATGGCGTCCAGCAGGTGCAGGCGCTCGGGAATGTACTGCGTGGCGACCTGGTTCTCTTTCAGGTAACGCACGATTTCGGGCAGATCCATGCTTTGACCGGCCTTGGTCACCACCACGGCGCAGGCGCGTTCGCCCAAGCGCTCGTCAGGATAGGCCACGATCGCGGCCATGGCCACAGCAGGGTGACGGTACAGCAGCGATTCGATCTCGACCACTGGGATGTTTTCACCACCACGGATGATCACGTCCTTGCTGCGGCCGGTGATGCGGATGTAGCCCTGCGCGTCCATGCGCGCCAAGTCGCCGGTATCGAACCAACCTTCGCCATTGGTGCCGTTCAGGTTCTGTCGCTTGAGGTAGCCGCCAAAGTTGGAGCACGAACGCACATACAACTTACCGGGTGTGCCCGCAGGCAGGGCGGGGCCGGAAGCATCGATCTCCACCACTTTGAGTTCCACACCGGGCAATGCGAGGCCATCGGTGGTGAAAGCGCGCTCGTCCGGGTCGTTCAACGCGATAAGCGTGACAGCACCGTTTTCGGTCATACCCCAAGCTGACACGATCTTGGTGCTCAAAGCAGCACGTGCCTGCTCGACCAGTGGACCGGGAATCGGCGCGCCAGCGCACAGGAAAGTTTTCAGCGTGGGTACCGGGGTGTTTCCTTCGCTCACGGCGCGTGTCAGGTCGGTTAGGAACGGTGTCGAGGCCATCGTGAAGGTGGCTTTTTCACGGTTGATGATCTCGACCGCTTTTTTCGGCTCCCAGATGTCTTGCAGCACGGCGCTGGCCTTGAGCATGATGGGCATCATGAGACCGTACATGAAGCCCGTTTGGTGCGCCATGGGCGAAGCCATCAACACCACGTCTTCGGCATCGAGCTGCAGGCGCTGAGCGTAGGGGATGATGTTGGCCATCACGGTGTTGGCCGAGTGCATCACCCCTTTGGGCTCGCCGGTGGTGCCCGATGTGTAGATCAGCTGCGTGATTTCGTCCGGGCCAGGGCGGTGCGCGCTCAAAATGGTGGCGGCATCGGGCTCGTCTTCCCACGCGGGGCCACTCAGCAGGGCTTCAAAACTGTTGGGGCCTTGGCCGTCGATGACCACCACGTGTTTCAGATGCGGCAGGCTCGGCTGAATGGCGGTAATCATTTGCTCGAAATCAAAACCCCGGAAGGCCTTGGGTGCGACGATGACCTTGGCTTCGCCATGCTTGAGCATGAAGTTGAGTTCGCGCTCGCGGAAGATGTGCATCAGCGGGTTGATCACCGCACCAATGCGTGAGCAAGCCAAGTACAGCAAGGTGAACTGCCACCAGTTGGGAAGTTGGCAGGCCACCACATCGTTCTTTTGCACGCCCAGGCGCGTCAGGCCCACCGCGATGCGATCGGCCATGCGGGCGAGTTCGCGGTAAGTGAAACGCTTTTCATCACCAGCCTCAACCCTGTAAGCGGTAAGCGCAAGCTTGTCGGGACAAGCGGACAAACAAGCGTCGAGTTCAGCGTTGATGGTGCGGTCATGCCACAGACCTTGCGCGATCATGCGGGCACGGCGAGGGGCCAAAAGTACGGCATCGAATTCCATGGTCGTCTCCTTGGGTTGGTTTTATGTTTTGAAAATCTCAGGCTGGCACGTTTTTGCGACCAGCGCGGGTACGCGCGATGATGGTTTTCATGATCTGCGCTGTACCGTCACCGATTTGGAAGCCCAGCACATCGCGAAGGCGCTGCTCCATCAGGCCCCTGTCATATCCGCCGTGCCCAAAGCACAGTAGGCACTGGTGTATGACGTCATAGGCCAGCTTCGGACCCCACCACTTGGCCATGCCGGCCTCGGCTGAATGAGGTAGGCCTTGATCTTTGAGCCAGAGGCCTTGAAGGCAAACCAAGCGTGCCCCTTCTACTTCCGTGTCATATTGAGCCAACGGGTGAGTGACACCTTGGAAAGCCGACAGTGGCTGGCCGAAGGCTTGGCGCTGCGTGATGTATTCCCAGGTTTCGTCCAGTGCCGCACGCGCTACGGCCAGGCATTGCAGGCCAATCAGAGAGCGTGAGTAATCAAAGCCGTGCATGACTTGCACAAAGCCTTTGTTCTCGTCACCTAAACGGTGACTGACGGGAATTCGAACGTTCTCAAAGAAGATAGAGCCTCGACCGATCGAACGCTGGCCATGGCAGTCAAAGCGACTGGTGGTTAAGCCGGGCGTGTCCATTGGCACCAGCAGCGCAGTAACACCGTGTGCGCCGTCTTCGGGCTTACCTGTGCGGCCAAAGACAACAGTGATGTCGGCCTGGTCGGCAGCTGAGATGGAAGTTTTCTCGCCATTGATGACGTAAAAGTCACCGTCACGCTCCACGCGCAGGCGCAGATTTGCTGCATCCGAACCACCGCGTGGCTCGGTCAAAGCGATGGCGCAGATCGCTCGACCCTCGCGGATCTTGTCAAGCCAAGGGCGCACAACTTCGGGGTTTCCGTACTTGTAAAGAATTTGGCTGTTGAGCGAGGCCAGAAGGTTCAGATATGAAAAGCTAAGGTCTGCCCTTGAGATTTCTTCGTGCACAACGCCAGCAGCCACACATCCCATGCCCATACCGCCAAATTCCTCTGGGACTTCAGGACAAATAAAGCCCAATTCGCCCATTTCACGCAGCAAGGCGCGGTCAAACTCGCGTGTCTTATCGCGCTCCAAAAAACCGGGTTTGATTTTTTCATCGGCAAAGCGGCGCACCGTCTGTGCCAGAGCCTGAAGATCTTCGGTGATGTAAGGATTGGGATTCATTGAGATTTCTCTATTTGGGCGCTTACTTGGCGAACTTACGGAAGTCGGGCTTGCGCTTTTCCTGCAAAGCTTTCACGCCTTCGCGCGACTCTTCCGTGTCGTAGTAAAGCTTGAGCGCGTACATGCCCATGCCAGCAATACCCGACTGGTGAGCGGTATCCATATTGAAGCTGCGCTTAGCAATCGCAATCGCGGTAGGGCTGCGCTCGCAGATGGTTTCTGCCCATTCCTGCACAGTGGCGTCGAGTTGCTCGTGCGGCACGCAGATATTGGCCAGGCCCATGTCCACAGCCTCTTGGCCGGAATAGCGCTTATTGAGATACCAGATTTCGCGGGCCTTCTTCTCGCCGACCACGCGGGCCAGGAAGGCGGTGCCGTAGCCGGGGTCGACCGAGCCCATCTTGGGGCCGACCTGGCCGAAGATGGCTTTTTCAGAGCAGATGGTCAGGTCGCAGATGGTGCACAGCACGTTGCCGCCGCCAATCGCAAAGCCCTGCACCCGGGCGATCACGGGTTTGGGCACATCGCGGATCGCGGTGTGAAGCTCTTCCATCGGCAGACCAATCGTGCCGCGGCCGTCGTAGTTGCCATCATGGGCCGACTGGTCGCCGCCCGTGCAGAAGGCGCGGTCACCAGCCCCGGCCAGCACGATGCAACCGATGTCGCGGTCGTAACCGGCCTTGTTCAAGGCCTTGATGATCTCGTCGCAGGTCGTGCCGCGAAAGGCGTTCATTTTGTCGGGGCGGTTGATCGTGATCCAGGCCACGCCGTTGCGGTTTTCGTAAAGGATGTCTTCGAATTGCATGTGTTTCTCCGGTTGAATGGGGGTGATGGATCAGCCGTGCATGGTCAGACCGCCCGAGACGCTCAGGACCTGGCCGGTGATGAAGGCAGAGTCGGCGCTGCTCAGGAAGACGATGGCACCAGCCAGGTCATCCGGTTGACCCAGACGACCCAGTGGGATGGCCTTTTTGAAGGCGTCCATGAGTTTTTCGGGGTTAGAAGCGCCTTCGGCGAAACCGGCCAGCAAAGCGGTGTCGGTCGGGCCGGGGCAGACCACGTTGACGGTGATGTTGTGACGGGCGTGCTCGCGTGCCAGGGTTTTGGACAAAGCGACCAGACCGCCCTTGCAAGCGGCGTAAACGGCTTCTCCGGAAGAACCGCCACGGGCCGCGTCCGAGGCGATGTTGACGATGCGGCCTGCGCCGCGTGAGGCCATGCCAGGCAATACAGCGTGGTGCATGTGCAATGCGCCTGTCAGATTGATGGCGATCAACTTGTCCCACTCAGCGGGCACGGTTTTGGTGAAGGGTTTGAAGATGTCCCAGCCAGCGTTGTTGACCAAGATATCGATGGGACCCAGCTGAGCCTCAGCGGCCGCGACTGCCGCATCGACCTGGGCACGGTCGGTGATGTTGCAAGCAAAAGCCTGCGCCTTGCCACCAGCGGACACGATGCCGTCGGCCACTTTCTGGGCGGCTTCCAAGTTCATGTCAAACACCGCAACATGAGCGCCTTCTTCGGCAAAACGGCGGCAAGTGGCCCCGCCAATACCGCCGCCGCCACCGGTCACAATCGCTGTTTTGCCTTTGAGGTCTTTCATGACTTTCTCCGTGAATTGAAATGGATTGGAAAATTCTGAATGTCGAACATATGACAACATGTTGACTAATTCTAGGGTTTTCCCACGTTTCCCCTCAAGTTTTTTTCGTGTTCAATAACCTATCGTTTTCCCTATGCCAAAAATTAAAGACGCTCGCATGGAACTGGCCAATCGGATTTTCTTCAAGCTGTATCAGTGTGCCAATATGTTGCATAAAACCGGCAGCCGTGCAGTTCAGGATGAAGGGCTGACCACACAGCAATGGGCAGTGCTGGGGGCGCTGTCTCGCCCAGAGGCGGCACAGGGGATGGGCGTAGGGGAGCTGGCGCGATACCTCATGGTCAGTCGACAAAACTTGTCGGGTTTGATCACCCGCATGACGCGCGATGGCCATATCGAGATTAGTACAGATGGGCGTGATCGCCGCTCGCGCTTGGTGGTGATGACCGAGTCGGGGCGTCACATCTGGATGGATCTGGCGCAACCCAAGATCAAGGCCTATTACGAGCAGGCCCTGCAAGATTTTTCAATGGGCGATATGGCCCACACCCTGCACTATTTCCTCAAGTTGCTCGACAACATGGAAAAGATTGATCAAAAAATTTCTGCGTCAGAGGAAGACGACACACGAAATGGCGAGCAGGAATTGTGATCACCTACTATCGTCTTATTTTTTGATGACCTCAAAAGGCTGGTTGCAGTAGCTTGTGCTACCTGATCTGACCGACCGCAAACGCTGCAAAGCAGACCTGGCGGGTTGCCCAAACAACAGCTCGGCTAGGGCCATTGAACGCCTGAAAAAAATCACAAGGCGGCTGCAGCTGACCGCGCCCTTCCAGCACTTCATTGCCAAGGGCCCCTCAGGGCCCTTGATTTTTCGGGTTGTCAATCAGCCTGCATCAGGCTGCTGCCCCGGTGCGGCTTTCTTGAAGGCGTCTATTTCGCTGCAGGCTTGGTCAATGGCATTGATCAGGGGCCAGCGGTTCAAGTCGATTTTGAAGCGGCGAGCGCTTTCAACTTGGGGGATCAAATACACATCGGCCAATGTGGGGGTGTCGCCAAAGCTGAAGCGCCCGCGCGTCTTGTCAGCCGCGATCAGGGCTTCGTAGGCGTCAAACCCCTCGCTGATCCAATGTCCACACCAAGCGTTGATGGCGTCTTCGTTGGCGCCGAACTGTTGGCGCAGGGTTTGCAAAATCCGGCGGTTGTTGATGGGGTGGATGTCGCAACCCACCATGGCGGCCAGCGCCCGAACATGAGCCCGCGCGTGCGCACCCGTCGGCAGCAAGGCCGGTGTGGGATGCGTTTCTTCCAGCCATTCGATGATGGCGGGCGACTGGATCATGACCTGCTCGCCCGTGTCCAGCGCGGGCACCAGGCCTTGGGGGTTGACCGCTTTGAATGTTGGTTTCAATTGCTCGTCCACACGCAAGTCCACAGCCACATAGTCGGTGGCGATGCCTTTGAGGTTGAGGGCAATGCGCAAGCGGTGCGAGGTGCCGCTTCTGAAAAAACTGTAGAGCTTCATGGATTTTTCAAGGTGATTCATTGCGAGCGAAGCGCGGCAAACCATGCATTGTGATGGATGCCCGCACTTGTCTTGTCAGCAGCGGTCTTACTCGGCAGCGCCAATGTTCAGCGCGATCTCGGCCACACCTTCAACACGGCCGGTGATCTTGTCGCCGGTGACCACCGCACCCACACCTTCGGGGGTGCCGGTGAAGATCAGGTCGCCGGGTTGCAGGTGGTAGTAGGTGGACAGGTCGGCGATGATTTCGCGGATGTTCCAGATCAGCTTGTCCACGTTGGACGATTGCTTGGTGTCGCCATTGACTTCCAAAGCAATCGCACCGTTCTCGATCACCACGCCGGGCATGGGCACGATCTCGGAGCAGACCGAGCCTTGCTCGATGTCTTTGCCGGTGTCCCAAGGGCGGCCCTTGTCGCGCGCCACCAGCTGCAGGTCGCGGCGGGTCATGTCCAGGCCTGCGCCGTAGCCATAGACCAATTCGTGTGCGTTGGCTTCGCTCACGCGAAAGCCGGCTTTGCCAATGGCCAGCACCAACTCCATCTCGAAGTGGTAGTTGCTGGTGCGGGGGGGGTAAGCGACGGTCGCGCCGCTTTCCACCAGGGTCTGAGGCGACTTGGTGAAATAGAAGGCCTGCTCCACGCTTTTGTCGACGGGGCGGCCCATCTCGACCGCGTGGGCGTGGTAGTTGCGGCCCACGCAGAAGATGCGGTTGATGGGTAAGCGCTCGGTTTGGCCACGGATGGGCAGGGATTGAACGTTGGGCGGGGTGAAGAGGTAAGAGGTCATGTTCAAAGAGGGAATCAAGAAAAGGTCAGCCGCGGTTTTCGTACACACCCAATTTGCGGTGCAGAGGTGATTCGTCGGCCATGAACAAGAACGCAGGCTGGCTGGCGTTCAGGTTGGTCAGTGTCACGGCTTCGTAGCCGGGCGCGCAGCAGGTGTCGGCTTCGGCCAAGGTGAAGGTGCTGGCCACGATCTGCGCTTGCACCGCGCCTTCGATGACATGGAACACCTGTGCGGGCGAGCGGGCCGCCAAGCGCAGCGTCTGGCCCGGACGCAGCATCAGGGCGTAAAAGCCCAAAATGTTTTCCGCATCGCCGCCCGTCTCGGGGTTGGTGTAGGTGACCTGCACCTGCTCCAAACCGGCTTCGTCAGAGGCCAGTGATTCGAGCGCGGCCTTGGCGTCTTTCCAGGCATAGCGCAGCATGGGGTAGGCTTTTTTGCTGCGCTCAAACACGTGCGATGGCACCACGCCACCTCGGGCGTACTGTTTGGCGCCCTGACCGGGCACCACGGTTTGGCGGTCGCCGTTGATGTGGTAGCTGGCCTCCATGTAATAGACCAGTGGCAGGTCCAGCACGTCCAGCCAGATCACGGGCTCGGTGCCGTCGTGACCGTGTTCGTGCCAGAGGCCTGTGGGCGTGAGGATCAAGTCGCCCCGGCTCATGGGGCATTTTTCGCCATCCACCGTGGTCCAAGCGCCTTCGCCTTCCACCACCATGCGCACCGCGTTGGGCGTGTGGCGGTGGCTGGGGGCCCACTCGCCGGGCATGAGCAGTTGCATGCCCAGGTACATGGCGGCCGAAGCTTGCATCTTGTCCAGACCATGGCCGGGGTTGGCCAGCACCAGCACGCGGCGCTCGGCTTTTTCGATCGGGGTCAACTCGCCTGCTTTGAGCAGCAGTGGCTTGATGTCCTGGTAGGCCCAGCAAGTCGGCTGGGTCTGGCGCGTCGGCACCTTGGGGGGCAGCACGCCCCGCAGGCTGGGCCACAGCGGCACCAAGTTCAGTTTGCGCAGGTCTTGCACATAGTCTGCGGGCAGGTCTTCGAGTCGTCCGAGGTCGTTCATGGTGATGTCTCCGTCCATTCAATGGTGCTGTGCGGCGTCCAGGCAGTTGCTGACGTTCCAGCCGTACAGCCACGCCATCGCATCATAAAAGCGCTCGGGGCTGCGGCCGCGCCAGAGGTCGTTGCGCACCAGGCGCTCGACGCCTTTGGCGTGGTAGATGCGGCCCATCTCCCGGCTCGAGAGCACGATGCGGGCGGTGCGGGCCACGCGGGCGCGTTGGTACATGTCGAGCGCTTGGGGCCAGTCGTTGTGGTGCGTGCGCAGGGCTTCGCCCAAGGTGACGGCGTCTTCCATGGCCATGCAGGCGCCTTGTGCCATGTACTGCGTGGTGGGGTGGGCAGCGTCGCCGAGCAAGGTCACGCGGCCGTAGGTCCATTGGCCAATCGGCTCGCGGTCTGCGGTGGCCCAACGCTTCCAGGTCTTGGGCAGGTCGATCAGCTGGCGCGCCTTGGGGCAAATGCCTTGGAAGTAGCTTTGCACCTCTTCCTTGCTGCCGTCGGTGACGCCCCATTCTTCTTGCTCGCGGCTGTGGAAGGTCACGACCACGTTGTACTGCTCTCCACCGCGCAGCGGATAGTGCACCAGGTGGCAGTTGGGGCCAACCCAGATGGCCGCAGCGTTCCACTGCAGGTCTTGCGGAAAGTCTTTTTTGTCGACCACAGCGCGGTACACCACATGGCCCGTGACGCGGGCCGGGTCGCCCACAAACTGCTCGCGCACCACCGATTTGACGCCATCGGCCCCAATGAGGGCGCAGCCCTTGAAAGCTTTGCCGTTTTGGTCCCACACGGTCACGCTGGTGTCGTCTTGTTCGATGCGCACCACGCGCGTGTTGGTGTGGAACGCGACCTGCCCGGTTTCTTGGGCCCCTTCGAGCAGCGACAAATGCACATCGGCCCGGTGGATCACGGCATAGGGGTTGCCAAAGCGCGCGCGGAATTTTTCATCGGTAGGGATCTTGCCGACCTGGTACTCGTCGATGGCGTCGTGCATCACCATGAAGTCGGTGTAGACGGCGCGGCCCCGGGCCTTGTCGCCAACGCCCAAAGCGTCAAACGCGTGAAAACCGTTGGGACCAATTTGGATGCCCGCGCCGATCTCTCCGATTTGGGGTGCTTGTTCCAGCACCGCGACCTGAAAGCCCTGGCGCACGAGCGCCAAAGCGGCTGCCAAACCGCCAATACCGCCGCCAGCGACGAGGACAGGAAGTTGAGAAGGTGCAGTGCTCATGGGTTCTCCAGCAGGTGTTGAATGTGGGCAGATCTATTATAAGCATGCTTATTAATTGTGTGCTGAATCCAGATTTCGATGGGGCATGCTCGAAAACTCCAGCATGGAGCCCAGCAGGGTCAGGGCACAAAGAGACTAAAATTTCCCGACCGCCCGGTTGGCTAATTTCTTGAGCCGGGCTTTTTTCTTTTCAGAAAGCACGATGCCATGTCCCAAGTCCTGCAAAGTTTCATCGGTGGCCAGTGGATCGGCCAGCAAGGTGCACAAGCCCTGCGCAGCGCCATCAACGGTCAGACCGTTTACCAAACCCATGCCGAAGCCATTGATTTCGGCGATGCGGTGCACCACGCCCGCACGGTGGGTCTGCCCAACCTGCTCAAGCTCGACTTTCAAGAGCGCGCCCAGCGCCTGAAGGCCCTGGCCAAGTACCTGGGCGAGCACAAGGAAACGCTTTACGCCATCTCGGCCCACACCGGCGCGACCCGTGCCGACAGCTGGGTCGACATCGAAGGCGGCGCAGGCACCTTGTTTGCCTATGCGGGGATGGGCAGCAACGAGCTGCCCAGCGGTAACTTGATCCACGAAGGCCCTGCTTTTTCGCTGGGCAAAAAGGGTGGCTTTGCAGGCACGCACATTCTGGTGCCGCGCGGCGGCATCGCCGTGCACATCAACGCTTTCAATTTCCCTGTCTGGGGCCTCTTGGAAAAGTTCGCACCCAGCTTTTTGGCCGGCATGCCTTGCATCGGCAAACCGGCTTCATCCACCAGTTATCTGACCGAAGCCATGGTGCGCTTGGTGGCGCAATCGGGCATCCTGCCTGAAGGTGCTTTGCAGCTGGTCATTGGCTCGACCGGCGACCTGCTCGAGCGCCTGAACGGCCAAGACGTGGTCACCTTCACCGGCTCGGCCGACACCGCCGCCATGCTGCGCGTGCACCCCAATGTGGTCAAGCACAGCATCCCCTTCAACGCCGAAGCCGACTCGCTCAACTGCGCCATCCTGGCGCCCGATGTCTCGCCCGACGATGAAGAGTTTGACCTGTTCGTCAAAGAAGTCGCCCGTGAAATGACCGTCAAGGCCGGCCAGAAGTGCACCGCGATCCGCCGCGCCATCGTGCCGCGCCAGCACCTGGACGCCGTGGCTGAAAAACTCAAAGCCCGTCTGGCCAAGGTGGTGGTGGGCGATCCGTCGGTGGAGGGCGTGAAGATGGGCGCCTTGGCCTCGCACGCGCAGCAAGCCGATGTGGCCGAGCGCGTGGCCCTGTTGCGCCAAAGTGCCGAGCTGGTGTTTGGCGGCGGTGCCGATTTCCAACCGGTGGGGCAGGGCGTGGAAGGCGGCGCCTTCTTCCAGCCCACGCTGCTGCTGTGCCAGAAACCTTTGCACACCGACAGCGTGCACGACGTAGAGGCGTTTGGCCCGGTCAGCACGCTCATGCCCTATGACGACATCGACCAAGCCTTGCAACTGGCCGCACGCGGGCAGGGCAGCCTGGTCGGCACTCTGGTTACCCAAGACCCGCACATCGCCGCCCGCATCATCCCGGTGGCCGCGGCCTTGCATGGCCGCCTGCACATCCTCGACCGTGAATCGGCCGTGGAATCGACGGGCCACGGCTCACCGCTGCCGTCTCTCAAGCATGGCGGCCCTGGCCGCGCTGGTGGTGGTGAAGAGCTCGGCGGCATCCGCGCCGTCAAGCACCTGATGCAGCGCACCGCGCTGCAGGGCTCACCCACCATGATCGCTGCCGTCACGGGCGAATACATGCGCGGCGCCAAGCTGATTGAGACCGAGGTCCACCCCTTCCGCCGTTACTTTGAAGAGTTGCAAATTGGCGAGAGTCTGCTGACCCACCGCCGCACCGTGGGCGAGGCGGACATCGTGGCTTTTGGGGGCCTGTCTGGCGACTATTTCTACATGCACTTCGACGAGATCGCCGCCAAGGATTCACCCTTTGGCAAGCGCATCGCGCATGGCTACTTCGTGTTGTCGGCCGCTGCGGGCTTGTTTGTCTCGCCCGCACCTGGCCCGGTGCTGGCCAACTACGGTTTGGACACCCTGCGCTTCGTCAAGCCCGTGGGCATTGGCGACACGATTCAAGCGCGCCTGACGGCCAAACGCAAGATCGACCGCCACAAGAAGGACGCGAACGGCGTGGGCCAAGGTGTGGTGGCCTGGGACGTGGAAGTCACCAACCAGTTGGGTGAAGTTGTGGCCAGCTACGACATCCTGACGCTGGTGGCCAAAAAGGGCTGAGGCCCATTGTCAACAGGGGCACACCATGAACTGGTACGACCGTGTGGTGTTGCCCTATGTCATCGACATGGCCTGCGGCTTGCCGATGGTGCAAAAGCAACGCCGCCAGTTGGTGCCCCAAGCGCAGGGCCGGGTGTTGGAGGTCGGCATGGGCACTGGCCGCAACCTGCCGTTTTATGACCGCAGCCGCATCACCCGCTTGGTGGGCGTGGACCCGGCCATGCAGATGCACCGATTGGCCCAAAAACGCAGCCGAGAGGCGGGCATTGCCGTCGAGCTGATGGGCCTGTCGGCCGAGCAACTGCCAACCGAAGATGCCAGCTTTGACACCGTGGTCTGCACCTACACCCTGTGCAGCATTCCGGATGCGGCTCAGGCCCTGCGCGAAATGCGCCGGGTGTTGGTGCCGGGCGGCAAGCTCTTGTTTTGTGAGCACGGCCTGGCACCTGACGAATCTGTGCGTCGCTGGCAAGAGCGGCTGCAACCTTTTTGGGGGCCACTGGCGGGTGGCTGTCATCTGGGGCGCGACATTCCTGCTCTGTTGGACGCCGCAGGCTTTGTTGCGAACACGCAATCGGCGTATCTGGCGGGTCCCAGCCCCATGACTTTTCATTATTGGGGCCAGGCGCAGGCGGATTGAAACCTTGTATCCGGGGATAATCATGGCCCATGAGATCCCCCATTGCCGTTGTCGACGTTGACCGTTGCGAAACCTGGACCCGTTACAAAAACGGTTTGTGCGACACCTGCGCCGCCAACTGCTGCACCATGCCGGTCGAGGTCAAGCTGGCCGATCTGGTGCGGCTGGAACTGGTGGACCCTTTTGAGGCCGAACACGAAGACCCCAAGCAAATCGCCAAACGCTTGAGCAAAGCCGGACTGATCGAGCACTTCAACTTCAAGAACAGCATTTTCAGCCTGGCGCGGCGCGCCAGTGGCGACTGCCAGTTTCTCGATGCCAAGACCCGCCGCTGCACCGTGTACGCCAAGCGGCCCAACACCTGCCGGTTGCATCCTCAGGTGGGGCCGCGCCCCAACCACTGCCCTTACGGCAACAAAGCCCAGTCGCGCTGAGATGGCCCTGTGGTGTTTGCACAGGTGCCGCAAGCACTGGGTGCCTCGCCTATACGGCCTTGGCTTTTGAATGCCAATTTTTATTGTTGATCGGCCTCCAGGCAAACGAGCTGAAACGACGGCAACAGTTTTTCATATTTTTCTGGAATTAATTGCTTAACCATTAAATTATTGGCTGGACTGAGCATTTACTGTCCTTTTTGCAGTTATTGATAATTATCTTAATTGAAATCTACATTTTTAATGTACGGTAGCGTACATAAATAAGTTCTTCATTGACCGGGTTTCTCAAAGTCGCTCCCCTGATGGCGGTGCAGGGCTGAATGGGGCGTGTCGAAGGCGCGCTGGGGCATAAAAAAAGCCTCCTGACTTGGCAGTCAGGAGGCTTTGAGCTTCGCCCTGATGTGGTTTACATCGTGTCGATGAAGCTGCGCAGTTTGTCGCTGCGGCTGGGGTGCTTGAGCTTGCGCAGCGCCTTGGCTTCGATCTGGCGGATGCGTTCGCGGGTCACATCGAACTGCTTGCCCACTTCTTCCAAGGTGTGGTCGGTGGACATCTCGATGCCAAAGCGCATGCGCAGCACCTTGGCTTCGCGGGGCGTGAGGCTATCCAGAATGTCCTTGACCACATCGCGCAGACCGGCTTGCAAGGCCGCGTCGATGGGCGCAGTGTGCGTGCTGTCTTCGATGAAGTCGCCCAGGTGGCTGTCGTCGTCGTCGCCGATCGGCGTTTCCATCGAGATCGGCTCTTTGGCGATCTTCATGATCTTGCGGATCTTGTCTTCCGGAATCTCCATTTTCTCGGCCAGGATCGAGGCATCGGGCTCAAAGCCAAATTCCTGCAAGTGCTGGCGCGAGATGCGGTTCATCTTGTTGATGGTCTCGATCATGTGCACTGGGATGCGGATCGTGCGGGCCTGGTCCGCGATCGAGCGGGTGATGGCCTGGCGGATCCACCAAGTGGCGTAGGTCGAGAACTTGTAGCCGCGTCGGTATTCGAACTTGTCCACCGCCTTCATCAAACCGATGTTGCCTTCCTGGATCAGGTCGAGGAACTGCAAGCCACGGTTGGTGTATTTCTTGGCGATCGAGATCACCAGGCGCAAGTTGGCCTCGATCATCTCTTTCTTGGCATCGCGCGAGGAACGCTCACCGGCGTTCATGCGCTTGTTGATGTCCTTGAGCTCATCGAGGGGCACCACCACCTGTGACTGCAGGTCCATCAGCTTTTGCTGCAGGTCTTGCACGGGCGGGATGTTGCGGCCCATGACGGCGCTCCAGCTCTTGCCCGCAGCAGCCTGCTTTTCAATCCACTTGAGGTTGAGCAGATGGGATTCGATGCGTTTGCCGTTTTTGTCGCGGCCGCTGAAATCGGCAATGAAGTTGTCTTGCGGGTAACCGCATTTGTCCACAATGATGCGGCGCAGCTCACGCTCTTTCTTGCGCACATCGTCAACTTGGCCCCGCACCATGTCGCACAGTTTTTCGATGGTTTTGGCCGTGAAGCGGATGGTCATCAGCTCTTCCGACAGGGCCGATTGCACCTTCACATACGCTGGCGTGCCCCAGCCTTCTTTGTCGTACACCTTGTGCACTTTTTCAAAGTATTCGGTGATGCGGTCAAAGCGCTCCAGCGCCTGGTTTTTCAGCTCTTCGAGCTTCTTGGTCAGGGCCTTGGAGCCGCCTTTGCCATCGTCGTCGTCGGCTTCGTCGAACTCGTCAAAGTCTTCCTCGGCCACGTAGTCGTCGGCTTCGTTCAAGTTGGCGAAACCGTCCACCACGGTGGAGATCACCACTTTGCCTTCGCGGATTTCGCTCGCCATGCGCAGGATTTCGGCGATGGTGGCGGGCGATGCGCTGATCGCGGCCATCATGTCCATCAAGCCGCCTTCGATGCGCTTGGCGATTTCGATCTCGCCTTCACGGGTCAGCAGTTCCACGGTGCCCATTTCGCGCATGTACATGCGCACGGGGTCGGTGGTGCGGCCGAATTCGCTGTCCACCGTGGACAAGGCGGCTTCGGCGGCTTCTTCGGCTTCTTCTTCGGTCGAGCCTGTGGGGGCGTTGTCCGTGATGATCAGGCTTTCGGCGTCGGGCGTTTGCTCGTACACCGCCACACCCAGGTCGTTCAGGGTGGCGATCACCACTTCCAGGGTTTCGGCATCGACCAGTTTGTCGGGCAGGTGGTCGCTGATTTCGCCGTTTGTGAGGTAGCCACGGGTTTTGCCCAGCTTGATCAGGGCCTTGAGGCGGTCGCGGCGCTGCTTCATCTCGGCTTCGGTCAGGACGGTTTCGTCCAAGCCGAATTCCTTCATCAAGGCGCGCTCTTTGGCCTTGCTGATCTTCATGCGCAGGGGCTTGACCTTCTCCGCGGTTTCGGAGCCCGCTTCGACGACCGGTTCGCCTTCGAGGTCGGCTTCAATGTCCAAATCGTCCTCGAGGCTGGGCTCGGCGATGCTGCCCTTTTTCTTGGGGCCGCGTTTGGCACCGGTGACGACTTTTTTGGCAGCAGGTTTTTTGTCTTCGACCGGGGCCGCGACTTTGGCGGCTTTGGCGGGTTTCTTCACTTCCACTTCGGCCACAGCCTCCTTGGCTTTGGCGGTGGATTTTTTGACAGGGACTTCAGTTTTCTTGGCTGGCACGGAGGCGGCTTTCTTGGCAGGCTTTGCAGGAGTCGCCGGGGTTGTTGTTGCTTTGACCTTGCTCGGTGCTGCCTTGGCTGCTGGTTTGGCTGCCGTTTTCGCTGCAGCTTGGGCAGCGGCTTTGGCAGGCGCCTTGACCTTGGTCACCACGGGGGCTGACTTTTTGGCTGGGGCTTTGGCAGTGACAGGGCTTTTGGCTTTGGGCTTGGCGAGGGGCGCGGGGGCTTTTTTGGCAACAGCGGTCTTGGCAACGGGTTTGGCTTTGGCAGCGGCCTGGGCAGGCTTCTTCGACTTTTGAGCAGGCATGAACGAACACCTCAGAACATCAAAACAGACAAGGAAACGGACACAGTCAGCGCCAAATACATCCCGGCGCGGGCGTGGGTTAAGACACAGACAGACTCCCTATATGGGCGTTTAATCTGCAATGGCAAGATGGTGGGCGAACATTTGGAATGCAGTCCTTGCGGAACGGTGACCGGCCCACATGGGGGCGTCGCGCGGTTGGCGGTGGTCTAGCCGGAGGTGCTGCTGTCGCTCTTGCCGAAAACGTGGATTATACCCAAAGGACAGGTGTGCCCCGAAGGCGGCGGCATGGGCCGGCCTCGGGTCAGGGCCAGGGCAGGGTGGACACCCTTGTGGGCGCGCCAGTCTGGGACCTGCGGCCGCTGAACTTCAAGGCGCGCCTCAGCGTGGGGCTCGGATGGCCGTTTTGGGGCGAAAGGCTTTGCAGACTTCGTCCCGGGTTTCCATGTAAGGCCCACCCATCAAATCGACGCAATAAGGAACGGCTGCAAAAATGCCGTGCACCACCGGTTTGCCCTCGGCGTCTTTGAGGCCTTCGAGTGTCTCGGCAATGGATTTGGGCTGACCTGGCAGGTTGATGATCAGGCTTTGGCCACGGATCACCGCCACCTGGCGCGACAAAATGGCGGTGGGCACAAACTTCAGGCTGATCTGGCGCATTTGCTCGCCAAAGCCGGGCATTTCCTTGTCGGCCACGGCCAGTGTGGCCTCGGGTGTCACATCGCGCAAGGCGGGGCCTGTGCCACCCGTGGTCAAGACCAAGCTGCAACCCGCATCGACCAACTCGATCAGGGTGGCGCTGATGCGGTCTTTTTCGTCAGGGATCAGGCGCGGCTCAAAACGGATGGGGTTGTGCAGGGCTTGGGTGAGCCACGCTTGCAACGCGGGAAGGCCTTTATCTTCGTACACGCCTGTGCTGGCGCGGTCGCTGATCGACACGATGCCGATCTTGACCGGGTCAAACTGGGGTTCACTCATCTTCAGCATCCTCGTCGGGGGTGTTGTCACTCTCGCCACCCGTGAGCACGCTGCGCACCAGCTTGAACAACTCGCGGTAAGCGCGGCCTTGGCGCGGGGCCAGGCCTTGCGATACCGCAGCGTTGGTGACCGGTACGGCATCCTTGCGGGCCTGGCGCACCAGGGCGCGCAGCTGCTGGATGTCGGTTTGCGGGTGGTGCGCGATCCATTCACCCACGGCGTCGTCGTCGGCGATCAGTCGGTCGCGCCAGGCTTCGGCCAGGTGCAGGGCCTGGGTGTCTTTGGCGCTGCCCAGGCGCTGGATGTCGAGTGCTTCGCGGACGGTTTGCAGGGTTTCGGGGCTGAGCAGCCGCATTTGCTTGCCAATGAACTGCATCTGACGGCGCTTGCCCTCAAAGTTGGTGATGCGCTTGGCTTCGGCCAGCCCGTCGACCAGTTTGTCGGGCAAGGCCAGACCTTCCATCAGGTCGCGGCGCAGGGTCAGCAAGGCGGTGCCGAGTTCTTGCAGCTCGGTGCTTTCGCGCTTGAGTTCGGTGCGGCTGGGGCCATCCAAGCCGCCTTTGAGCTCGCGCTTGTACTCCAGGTCGAGTTCGCTGCCCTCGGCAACAAACTGACCGCGGACGAAATAGCCTTTTTTGGGTTTACGGGACATGACTGGGGGAACTCGTTCTCTGGTGCAGCGCAGGGGCTGGGTGGCAAGTATCATAGCGGCCACTGCGGGCCTGGTGCCCGCCATTTTTTTTGAGACCCCTTCCGTGAAAAGTTCCGTGAAAAAAAACGCATCTGACGCTGCCGCCCATGCGCATGCCCATGACGGCTTCAGCTACTCGCGCGATCACTTTGAAGAGCTGGTCGACATCGCTTTGAAGCATGCCAAGAAACTGGGAGCCACCAATGCGGGGGCCGAGGCATCCGAAGGCTGCGGCCTGTCGGTCAGCGTGCGCAAGGGCGAGCTGGAAAACGTGGAGCGCAACCGCGACAAGTCGCTGGGCGTGACGGTGTATGTGGATCACCGCCGGGGCAACGCCAGCACCTCGGACTTTTCCAAAGCGGCGATCGAGCGCACCGTGCAGGCGGCCTATGACATTGCCCGCTTCACCGCCGAAGATCCCACGGCTGGACTGCCCGACGAAGCCGACATTGAAACGAATCACCGCGATCTGGACCTGTTTCACCCCTGGGCCATCAACAGCGAAGAGGCTGCCCAGCTGGCCTTGCAGTGCGAAGCCGCAGCGCTCCAAACCAGCCGCCGCATCACCAACAGCGACGGCGCGGCCGTATCGGCCCAGCAAAGCCATTTTTTCAGTGCCCACACGCACGGTTTTCGCGGCGGTTATGCCAGCTCGCGGCACAGCATCTCGGTGGCCCCGATTGCCAAGCTGCCCGGGCGCAACGCCGAGATGCAGCGCGACGCCTGGTACACCTCGATGCGCGCGGCTGCCGAGATGGCCTCCCCGCAAACGGTGGGGCGTTACGCCGCTGAACGCGCCTTGTCGCGCCTGGGGGCGCGCAAAATTGCCACCACCGAATGCCCGGTGTTGTTCGAGTCGCCCGTGGCAGCAGGTTTGCTGGGCGGTTTTGTTCAGGCCGTCAGCGGTGGGGCGCTGTACCGCAAGAGCAGTTTTTTGCTCGACTCGCTGGGCAAGAAGGTGTTCCCCAAACACATCGATATCGAAGAAGACCCGCACCTCTTGCGCGGCAAAGGCAGCTCGCCGTTTGACGACGAGGGTGTGCGCTCGGTGCGCCGCCAAGTGGTCAAGGGCGGCCGTGTCGAGGGCTATTTTTTGAGCAGCTACTCGGCCCGCAAATTGGGCATGAAGACCACCGGCAACTCGGGTGGCTCGCACAACCTGACACTCACTTCGCGCCTGACGCAGTCGAGCGACGACCTGGACGCCATGCTGCAAAAGCTGGGCACAGGCCTGTTTGTGATCGAGCTGATGGGCCAGGGCGTGAACTACGTGACGGGCGATTATTCACGCGGGGCCAGCGGCTTCTGGGTCGAGAACGGCCAGATCGCTTACCCGGTGCATGAGATCACCATCGCAGGCAACCTGAAAGACATGCTCATGGGCATCGAAGCCGTCGGGGCAGACACCTACAACATGGGGGCCAAAACCACCGGCTCCATCTTGGTCAACCGCATGAAACTCGCTGGCAGCTGAGGCCTGCGCCGCTGTGCAGGCCTGGCCCCGGCAATGCCTCAGCCGGCCAGAGCCGCCTTGACCGCCGCAGACACTTGGCCCATGTCGGCCTTGCCTGCCAATTGGGCTTTGACGGCGCCCATCACTTTGCCCATGTCGCCCGGGCCTTTGGCGCCCAGGTCGGCCACGATGGCTTGCACCGCAGCGCTCACCTCTTGGGCCGACATGCGTGCAGGCAGATAAGCCACCAACACGGCCATTTCGGCCTTTTCCTTGTCGGCCAGGTCCTGGCGGGCGGCCTGCTCGAAGGCGGCGATCGAGTCTTTGCGCTGTTTGATCAGTTTGTCCACGATGGCCACCACGGCCACATCGTCGAGCTCCACACGCTCGTCCACTTCCTTTTGCTTCATGGCCGACAGCAGCAGGCGGATGGTGCCCAGACGCTCGGCATCTTTGGCGCGCATGGCGGTTTTCATGTCTTCGGTGATCTGTTCTTTGAGGCTCATGAGAGGCTCCTGGTGGTGTGGAAAGTAGCGGGGCATCAACGAAAAAGCCCGCCTGAGCGTCCTCCAGCGGGCTTGTTTGCAGACCTGGATCAGGTCAAGCAAAAAGGAAGATCAATACATCTTCTTGGGCAACTGCATGCTGCGCACGCGCTTGTAGTGGCGCTTGACGGCTGCCGACTTCTTGCGTTTGCGCTCGGTCGTGGGCTTTTCGTAGAACTCGCGGGCACGCAGGTCTGTCAGCAGGCCGAGTTTTTCGATGGTGCGCTTGAAGCGACGCAGGGCGACGTCAAACGGCTCGTTTTCTTTCACGCGGATGGTGGTCATTGAATCAATTTTCCAAAAATGTGCCGGCTGCAGCCACAAGGGAGATCGGGCCCTTGAAACCCAGTTTCGGCGGTTCCCCGTCACGAACTAGTATTTGGCCGACGGGGGTTTGCCAGCAAAGCCTGAGATTATAACGCTGAATCCGTCTGTTTTCAGGCCCTCGACGGGCTCGCCAGACGATCGGTCAGTGCCGTGGCGCAGGCATGGGCACTGGCCCAAGCCCACTGGAAGTTGTAGCCGCCGAGCCAGCCGGTCACGTCGATCACCTCGCCAATGAAGTACAGACCGGGCTGTTTGGACTCCATGGTTTGCGAGGACACATCGCGGGTGTCCACCCCGCCCAGCGTGACCTCGGCTTTTTTGTAGCCTTCGCTGCCCGTGGGTGTCAGGTTCCAGCTCGACAGCCCTTGCGCCAGCTTGTGCAGGGCCTTGTCGGGCACCTCGGCGGCGGGTCGCTGCAAGGCGGGGTCTTGGCTGACCCAGGCTTCCGCCAGGCGACTCGGGACCAGGCTGGCCAGCTCGTTGCCCAGCAGCTTTTTGGAGCGCAGCTTGGCCTCCTGCAGGCGCTCAGGCAGGTTCAGCTCTGGGGCCAAGTTCAGGCGAATGGGCGTGCCCTCATGCCAGTAACTGGAAATTTGCAGCACACCCGGTCCGGACAGGCCCCGGTGCGTGAACAGCAGGTCTTCGTCAAAGTGCATGCGGCCTTTTTTCTCGCCCGTCTCGATGCCCACAGGCAGCGCGAGTCCGGCCAGCTGGGCATAGGGTGCCCAGGCTTGGCCGTCAAAGGTCAGTGGGACCAGGCCAGGGCGGCGCTCCACCAGGCGCAGGCCAAACTGGCTGGCGATGCGGTAGCCCCAGTCACTCGCCCCGATTTTTGGGATCGACAAACCGCCCGTGGCCACCACCAAGGACGTGGTTTGCAACGCACCCTGGGTGGTGTCCAGGATGAAGCGGGGGGTGTTTTCGGTGGGCGCTGGCACCGCTTGCACCGACTTGACGCTGCAGCCTGTGCGGATCTCGACGCCGCCCGCGGCGCATTCGGCCAGCAGCATGTGGATGATGTCCTCGGCCGAGTGGTCGCAAAACAGTTGGCCTTTGTGCTTTTCATGAAACGCGATGCCATGCTTTTGCACCAGCTCGATGAAGTCTTGCGGCGTGTAGCGCGACAGGGCCGAGCGGCAAAAGTGCGGGTTTTGGCTGATGAAGTGCTTTTGCGGGGCCGAAGCGTCCAGCAGTCGGTTGGTGAAGTTGCAGCGCCCGCCACCCGAGATGCGTATTTTTTCGGCGATCTTGTCGCTGTGGTCGATGACCAGCACCTTCAGCCCGCGCTGGCCTGCCACGCCCGCGCAAAACAAACCCGCTGCCCCTGCGCCAACAATCACTGCATCCCATGTGTTCATGGCCGGGAGTGTAAGGGGATGGGCAGTGAACAGCGGTTGCCGGCAACGGGAGTTGTAGGGACTGGGATGGGTTGCTTGTCGTGCGTGGGCGCTCGCCCCCACAGTGGTTCTGAGCTCAGGCGGCCCGCTGGGTCCATGACTGTGGCGTGGCGGCTTGCCATGCCCGGGCACCTTGCACCACGTTCCCCACCACCATGATGCTGGGGCTTTGGAGCTGTTCGCGCTGCAGGGTGCCGACCAAGTCGCCCAGTGTGGTGAGCGCTTGGCGCTGTGTGGGCAAGCTGGCGTGCTGCACCACCGCCACAGGGGTGTGGGCGGGCAGGCCTTGCAGCAAGCCTTGGCTGATCTTGTGCAGGCTGCTCACGCCCATGTAAATCACCAGCGTCAACTTGGCTTGGTGGGCCGTGGTGGCCAATTGCACCCAGTCGGTGCCGCTGTCGCCGGGTTTGGCGTGGCCGGTGACAAACACCACGCCGTGCGCATGTTCGCGGTGGGTGAGCGGCGCGCCCAGACTGCTCAGGCCCGCCAGCCCCGAGGTGATGCCGTTGACCACCGCCACGTCAATGCCCGCTGCGCGCAGGTGCTCCACCTCTTCGCCGCCCCGGCCAAAAATGAAAGGGTCGCCCCCTTTGAGGCGCACCACCCGCTCACCTTCTCGGAAAGCGGTGACCATCAGTTTGTCGATGAAGGCTTGGGGCGTGCTTTGGCAGCCGCCGCGCTTGCCCACATGGATGATGCGTGCGGTGGGCGAGGCGTGGGCCAAGACGTCGTCGTTCACCAAGTCGTCGACCAGCAGCACGGTGGCGTTGGCAATGGCTTTGACGGCTTTGAGGGTGAGCAGTTCCGGGTCACCGGGACCGGCACCGACAAGGGTGCAGCTTGGGGTAAAAAGTGGGGACATGGGCGGTCAGAAATCGGCACGGGCATTCAGTGCTTCCAATTTTCTGATCTATAGGCGGCGCTTACAAATACATATTTAGCATATGTTGAATGACGCGGTCCCAGCCCACGAACTTGCAGAGGTGCCCGCGATCAGGCCGTTTGCATGCCGTGCTGCAATTTCAGTGGGGTGCAAGCCGCCGATGCCCAAAACGCCAACAAGGCCCGCACTGCCTCGGCTTGGAGGCTGTTGGCTGCCACTGAGCCAGAGAACGTGGTGATGATCTCTACCGCCTGCGGCAGGCCGCCCACGATGGTGATGCCGGGAACGCCCAGCATTTCGCTCAGCTGCTGAAAGCCCAACGCCACTTGGCCCTGGGCCACCAGCGAGCCCACGGGCACGCCGGGTTGGGCCTGCACGATGCGTGGGGCGATGGTTTCGGCGATGCCCCAGGCCTCAAACTGCCTGGCCAGTTGCACGCCGCTGGGGCCGGTCGAATAGCCCAGTGTGGGGGCGGCGAGGATGGCGGCCTTCAGTGCGGCCTCGGTCGAGATGTCTGGCACGGGTTGGCCCGCGGGCACGGCCACCGCCACGCCCGAGCGCACCAGATCAACGCGGCTGCCCGCCAGCACATGGCCGCTGGCGGTCAGTTTGTCGATGGCGTCGCTGGCCAGCACCACGCCGTCCAAGGCTTCGCCCGCTTGCACGCGCTTGGCCGCATCGACGCCGCCGACCGACTCGACCTGGATGTGGATGCCCGGGGTCTGCGCTTGGTACAGCGCCACCAAATCGGCCAGCAGCGGCTTGGTGGCCATGGAGGAAATCAATCGGAGAGTGGTCATGGTGCGGGGCTTCAAGTGCAGAGTCGTGCTGCCCAGGATTATGGACAAGCCCCGTGTCACCGCCCATGCCCCGCTTAAACTCGCTGGTATGCGAATTTTGGGTATCGAATCTTCCTGCGACGAAACCGGTGTGGCCTTGGTGGAAACCACCGGGGACGCCATGCCGCGGCTGTTGTCGCACGCGCTCTACAGCCAGATCGAAATGCACCAGGCCTATGGCGGTGTGGTGCCGGAGCTGGCCAGCCGCGACCATATTCGCCGGGTGCTGCCGCTGACCCGCCAGGTGTTGAGCGAGGCAGGGGCCACGCTCGGCGACATCGACGTGGTGGCCTATACCCGGGGGCCGGGGCTGGCCGGCGCGCTCTTGGTGGGTTCGGGCGTGGCCTGTGCGCTGGCCGCTTCATTGGGCAAACCCGTGCTGGGCGTGCACCACCTCGAAGGGCATTTGCTCTCGCCGTTTTTGAGCGCCGACCCGCCCGAATTCCCCTTCATCGCTTTGCTGGTCTCGGGTGGCCACACCCAACTGATGCGGGTGGACGGCGTGGGCCGTTACGAATTGCTGGGTGAGTCGATCGACGACGCCGCAGGCGAAGCCTTTGACAAGTCTGCCAAGCTCATGGGCTTGCCTTACCCTGGTGGGCCGGGCTTGTCGCGTCTGGCCGAGCAGGGCAATCCGGCGGCCTACAAACTGCCGCGTCCCTTGTTGCACAGCGGCGATCTGGATTTTTCTTTTGCAGGCCTCAAAACCGCCGTGCTGACCCAAAGCCAAAAAATCGGGCCCGCAGCCCACACCGAAGGCGCACCCGAGCGAGCCGATCTGGCCGCGTCGACCCAAGCGGCGATTGTGGAAGTGCTGGTCAAAAAATCCATGAATGCCCTCAAAACCTCGGGCATGAAGCGTCTGGTGGTGGCCGGCGGCGTGGGCGCCAACCGCGAGTTGCGTGCCCAGTTGAATGCCGCCTGCGCCAAGGTGCAAGTGCGTGTGCACTACCCCGAGCTGCACCTGTGCACCGACAACGGCGCCATGATCGCCATGGCCGCTGCCATGCGTTTGCAGTCGGGCGCGCAGGTGGCCGAGGCGCGTTACAGCTTCGATGTGAAACCGCGCTGGCCTTTGCATGAACTGGTTTAAGCCGAGCCGTTAAACTGCGCGACTTTTGGCCCCGACCCGTGTCAGCACGGGTTCTATTTTTGATATGCGTTTGTCTTTGATCTCTTCCCGTTGTGCGCTGGTTTTGCTGGCTGCGGCTTTTTGTGTGGCGCCCGCTGGGGCGCAGTCGCCAGCCCCCATCAAGCTGGCACTCATTGAGGGCCTGAGTGGCCCCTTTGGCAACACCGGAGAAGCCGTGGTGCGCAACATCGCCTGGGCGGTTGAGCGTGTCAACGCACGTGGCGGCGTCAAAACGCCGCAAGGCATACAGCCCATGGTGCTTGAGCGTTACGACAGCAAAGGCCAAAGCGAAGAAGCCTTGTCGGCCCTCAAGTCCGCCATCGACGACGGGGCGCAAGTGGTTTTGCAGGGCAACTCCTCGGCCAATGCGGCGGCATTGATCGACGCGATCAACAAACACAACGAACGCGAGCCGGGCAGGCGCGTGCTGTTTTTTAACTACTCGGCGGTCGATCCGGCCCTGACGAACGAAAAATGCAGCTTCTGGCATTTCCGTTTTGACGCCCACGCCGACATGCGCATGACCGCGCTGATGCAGGTGCTGCAAGATGACAAGAAGGTCCGGTCGGTGTACCTGATCGGTCAAGACTACAGCTTCGGTCAGGCGGTGCTGCGCGAAGCCAAGCGCCAGTTGGCCGAGCGGCGTCCTGATGTGAAAGTGGTGGGCGAGGAGCTGCACCCCATGGGCCGCGTCAAAGATTTCTTGCCCTACGCGGCCAAGATCAAGGCCAGCGGGGCCCAGGCGGTCATCACCGGCAACTGGGGCAATGACCTCACGCTGTTGGTCAAGTCGGCACGTGAGGCGGGCTATGACGGCAAGTTCTACACCTTTTACGGCAATGCGCTGGGCGCGCCTGCGGCTTTGGGCGATGCGGGCGTGGACCGGGTGATCGCTGTGGCCGACTGGCTGCCCAATGTGCCGGGCAAAGCCAGTGAGGCGTTTTACCAATCGTTCCGCCAGCGTTTTGCCAAGCCCTCGGAAGACTATGTGCATGTGCGCATGCAGCTGATGGTCGAGGCGCTGGCCCAGGCGGTCGAGAAGGCGGGCAGCACCGAGCCGGTGGCCGTGGCGCTGGCGCTGGAAAAAGCCCGCGTCAGCATGGCCGGGCAAACCGGTTTCATGCGGGCCGAAGACCACCAGTTTCAGCAGCCTTTGGTGGTGGGCGTGATGCAACGCCAAGGTGCCGCGGGCGTGCCTTTTGATGTCGAAGGTTCGGGCTACGGCTTCAAAGTGGTGCGCCAGATCAAAGCCGAGCAGGCCCGTTTGCCCAGCAGTTGCAAGATGGTGCGCCCCGGTTGAGCCCATCTGCCTGCAGCCGCCTGCGCTGGCCGCGGTGTGGCTTCATTGCCCGTGACTTGACCGCGAGGCGTCGTGGTGTGGCGTGGTCTGGTGTTCGGATTTGAGTCGGGCGCGGTAGGCCCAGGGTGGCTCGGGACTGGCCGGGCCTTGGCCTTGCCACAAGCCCAGATGGTTTTCTCGCGCGCCTTGCTCGGCGGCCTCGTAGACGCTGCGTTCTTCGGGCGTTTGTTCACGCTGGTACTGCTTGTAATGCCAGGCCCAACCCGCCTGCAGTTGTCGCAAATTGGCGTCTTCGCCACGCACCCGCACTTGGCCGACGATGCGGCCGTAGCGGTCGCGCTTGTCAAATGTCACGGTCACGGTTTGCCCGAACACGGCTTGCGACAAATGCGCTTTGGATTTTTGGCCGTAGGGCTGGCTTTTCTCGGGCGCGTCAATGCCCCCGAGCCGGATCACATGCGATTGGTGCTGGGCATCCAGCACCGTCACGGTGTCCCCGTCAGCGACCTTGATCACCCGGCCCTGCAGTTCATCGGCACCCGCGACTGCATAGATGCCCAGCGTCAGACAGGCGAGCCAGCACCAGCGTCTGAATCGGCCGGCAGGGGATGGCGAGCGCCAATGGATCGGAGGGCGGGTGCGCATGCGAGGCGCAAATCAATCGGCTGGGCCCACCGCATCTTTGACGCACTTCTTGACATGGCTGGTTTTGGCTGCCCCCGCCAGTTTTCGTTCAGCCGCGGCCGCTTCGCATTGGGCTGTGGCGTCTTTTTCGCATTTCTTCAAGAACGAATTTTTGGCAGCGCCCGCCAATTTTTTTTCTGCCGCTGCGGCGGTGCAGGAGGTGGCTTGGGCGTGAGCCGAGGTGAGCCAAAGCGCGGAAACCAAAATTGCGAAAAGTTTTGACATGATGATTTTGGTGGTTAATTCACCAAAATCATAGCCAGTATTTGCATTTTTGGATGGGACGTCTGCTTGTCCCGCATTTGCCAATCACGCGCAGTCTGGCCTGCTAACCTGCGGGCATGAGCTCTACCACCGCCGCCGCCGAACACCTGATCGACTCTGCTTACGCCGCTCGGCGCTTGCTGGTCACGCTGGCCCTGATGACGCTGGGGGGCTCCAGCATGTATGTGGTGGCCGTGGTGTTGCCCGCCGTGCAGGCCGAGTTCGGTGTCAGCCGGGCCGATGCTTCCTTGCCGTACACCTTGATGATGATCGGTTTTGGCGTTGGCGGCTTGTTCATGGGCCGTTGGGCCGACCGCGCGGGCGTTCATGTGCCATTGTTTCTGGGCGGAGTGGGCACGGGCCTGGGGTTCATCGCGGCCAGTCTGTCGGGCAATATTTGGTGGTTTGCGCTGGCGCACGGCTTGCTCCTGGGGCTGATCGGCAGCTCCACCACCTTCGCGCCCTTGGTGGCCGACACCTCGCTGTGGTGGCGCAAGCGCCGGGGCATCGCCGTGGCGGTGTGTGCCAGTGGCAACTACGTGGCCGGAGCCCTTTGGCCGCCTTTGGCCCAGCACGGTGTCGAGACCATGGGCTGGCGCAGCACCTACGTGGCGCTGGGCCTGTTTTGCGGCATCGGCATGGTGCTGCTCAGCCTGCTCATGCGCCAGCGCCCGCCCTTGCTGCAAACCCCGGTGGTGGGCAGCGCCCAGGCCTTGCAGTCGCAGCGGCCCTTTGGCCTGAGCGCCAACAAGGCCATGTTTTTCCTGTGCGTGGCGGGTGTGGCGTGCTGCGTGGCCATGGCCATGCCGCAGGTGCACATCGTGGCGTACTGCACCGACTTGGGCTTTGGCGCGGCACGCGGCGCAGAAATGCTCTCGCTCATGCTGGCCAGCGGCATCGCCAGCCGCTTGATTTCCGGGGCCATATGCGACCGCATTGGCGGCTTGCGCACGCTGGTGTTGGGCTCGGTTTTGCAGGGCGTGGCTTTGCTGCTGTTTTTGCCCTTCAATGGCCTGGTGTCGCTCTACATCATCTCGGCCCTGTTTGGCCTGTTTCAGGGCGGTATCGTGCCGGCCTACGCCATCATCGTGCGCGAGTACTTCCCGGCCAAAGAAGCGGGCTCACGCGTGGGGGCTGTCATCATGGCCACGCTGCTGGGCATGGCTTTGGGGGGCTGGATGTCGGGCAAGGTGTTTGACCTGACGGGTTCTTATCACGCCGCATTCCTCAATGGTGTGATGTGGAACGCGCTCAACCTGAGCATCGCCTTGTGGCTGCTGTGGCGTGTCAAACGGGCAGCCGTGGCAGCGGCTTGAGCTTCTGAGCACATTTTGGCGCGAGAAACAGGCGCCAGAAACTGAACGATGGGGGGCATGTCACCCAGCCCTGATCGGCGCTGATCACGCGCCCAAGTGCCGAACCGCCTCCGAGATGCGCATACCCAGTTGCAGGCCCTGCGCCAGCGCCAAAGCGTTCAGGCCGTTGACCACGCCGTTGTCCAGCCCGTCTTGCGCTTCGCCAATGCGGGCCGAGGTGTGTGCGTACAAAATCGCCAGCACGCCCACGGCCTGCAACTCGTGCAGCGCCACGCGGCCCGCATCGTCTTTGCCGCCCCCCGCATCGTTGAAGGCCACGGCATAAGGTTTGTGGGTTTGCGCCGTCACAAAATGCGAGGCCGACAAACCGCCGTGCGAGCCCGAAACGATCACCGTGCCGGCATGCGAGGCGTTGACCAGCGCAATCGAATCGAGCAAGACCAATTGGCGCTGGGTCATCGCGTCTCCTTGTCGACGTCTTGGGCAAAACTGGCGTTTTGCAGGGGGTCGTTGTCGGCCATCCAGCCGCGGTAGACGGTCTTGAAGTCGGCCACGATCTGCGCCAGCGGCATGTCGTCAAAGGTGCCGCGCTGGTTCACGTATTCCATGTGCCGGTTGCCGGCCTTGTCAAAGGGGTGGTAAATCGAATCGTTGCGTCCGTCAAACTCCAGCGGCAGCAGGCCGAATTTGTCGCACAGCTCGATGTTGAAGGCGGGTGTGGCCTTGACCCATTGGCCGTCCAGCCAGATGTCGGCATAGCCGTGCCAAATGAACACATCGGTCTGCATGGTCTGGCGCAAGCGCTCGGTGCTCAGGTGGTTGCGCACATCGGCGTAACCCAGGCGGGCGTGCAGGCCCGCCGCCCGGCAGGCAGCGGCCATCAGCGCCGCCTTGGGCACGCACCAGCCCGCGCCTTGGGCGATGACCGAGCTGGCCCGCATGCCTTGGGCCGACAGGTCGATGCGGTAGGGGTCGTAGCGAAACCGGTCGCGCACCGCCAAATACAGCGAAACGGCCCGTTCGCGCGCGTTGTCGCCTTGCCCATGTTCGCGGGCAAAAGCGATCACGTCGGGGTGGTCGCTGTCGATCAGGGCGGTGGGGGCCAGGGTAGCGGGGCTGGGCGGGGTGTTCATGCCATTGACTGTAGCTTGCGCGGCAGCTGGCCGCTGTCACGCTGGCTATATTGCACACCTCAGACCGACATTTTGGAAAGGCTGTCATGTCCTCTGTTTTGCGTTTTGGCGCGGTGAGCGTGCATTTGGGTGCCAAGTCGGGCAAATACCCCGACGGCAACCAGCTCATCGTTGAGGGAGCGGATATGCGGGTGGCCTTTGACACGCCCGAGGTGGCCAACCGCATTGGCCCCGAGCTGGACACGGTGGACCTGGTCATCCTGGGCCATGTGCACGAAGACCACATGGCCGGTCTGCACCGACTGCCGCACGCCCCCGTGCAAGTGCACGAGGCCGACCTGGCCGCCGCCCAGTCGTGGGACGGCATGTGCCGCCACTACGGTTACCCGCAGGACGTGCTGGACGCGATGCTGGCCATCGTGCAAAAGGATTTCCATTACCAGCCCCGGCCCGACGCCACCGGCTACAGCGACGGCGCGGTGTGGGACTTGGGCGGCGGCGTACGGGTGCGGGCGCACCACCTGCCGGGCCACACGGCGGGCCACTGCGCCCTGGTGGTGGAGAGCGAAGGCCTGGCCTTCATTGGCGACATCGACCTGAGCGGTTTTGGTCCGTATTACGGCGACGCCACCTCCAGCCTGAGTGATTTCCGCCACACATTGAACAAAGTGGCCGAACTGGACGCCCGCATCTGGGCCACCTCGCACCACAAAGCGGTGATCACCGACCGGGCTCAGTTTTTGGCCGATTTGGCCCGCTTTGCCAGCAAGATCGACGAGCGCAGTGCGCAGCTGCTGGGCTATTTGCAAGCCCCTCACAGTCTGGACGAACTCGTCAACCGCCGCCTGTTGTACCCCGCAGGCTACGACGTGCCCTTTGTGCCCTGCGCCGAGCGCCACACCATTGCCATGCACCTGGACGAGCTGCTGGCGCAGGGGCAAATCCAGGCCCAAGAAGACGGCCGCTTTGTGGCGGTGTGAAGATTTTCAACATGTCATCAGGAGACTTTTCATGACCCCCGAACAACTCTTGCAGCACCACGACCAGGCCCTTTTGTGGGGCCAAGCCCCCGGCGTGGTGGGCGGCCCCGACACGGCCGCGGCCTACCAACAAGCTTTGGCTGTGCGCCAGTTGCGTCAGCAGCGTGGCGAAGTGCCCAGGGGCTACAAGATCGGCTTCACCAACCGCACCCTGTGGCAACGCTACGAGGTGTTTGGCCCCATGTGGGGCACGGTCTGGGACACGGGTCTCAGCTTTGCCGAGCCCGCTGCCACGGGCGAGGCCCAAGGCAGCATCGACCTGAACCGCACCTGCCAGCCCCGGCTGGAGCCCGAAATCGTCTTCGGCATGAAGGCCACGCCCCCTGCCCACGCCGGCCTGCAGCAACTGTTTGAGGCCATCGATTGGCTGGCCCCCGGTTTTGAAGTCGTGCAGTCGCACTGCCTAGACTGGAAGTTTACGGCCACCGACACCATGGCCGACAGCGGCTTGCACGCCCGCTTGCTGGTGGGCCAGCGCCTGCCCGTGCAGCAATTGGCCGCCGATGCGCAGGCCCTGCACACCCTGCTGGCGCAGGCCCAGGTCACACTGTTCAAAAACGGTCAAGCGGTGGAGCAGGGCAGTGGCACCAACGTCCTCGACAGCCCGCTCAACGCCTTGCACCACTTTTTGAAAGAACTGCGCCAATGCCCCGGCGCGGTGGATTTGCAAGCGGGCGACGTGATCACCACCGGCACCTGGACCGACGCTTGGCCTCTGCAAGTGGGCGAGAGTTGGCGGGCCGAATTTTCTGCGCCGCTGGGCCGCTTGAGCGCCCGCATGCGCTGATGGTGCGCACAAGGTGCGTCACAGACCGGGGCGTAAAAAAACGCCCCAAGCCGCAAAGCCTGGGGCGTAAATCAACAAAAATGTCAGGCAACTGCAAGAAGCATGACCGTGCCAGTATACTGTAAATATAAACAGTATTTGAGACCCCCCACACCATGCATGCCCCAGACACCCCCCAAGCCCTGCCCCCCGGAAACTGGTGGCTGCAGGCCTTGCCCGCCAGCATCGCCGCGGGCTTTCCGTCGCCCGCCGAGGACCACCAGGTCGAGCGCATCGACCTCATGCAGCAGCTGGTCAAACACCCGCAGGCCACGTTTTACATCCGGGTGCGTGGCGAAAGCATGCGCGATGCGGGCATCCTGGACGGCTCGGTGGTGCTGGTGGACCGCGCCATCACCCCAGCCGATGGCCAGATCGTGCTGGCCGTGGTCGATGGCGACTTCACTTGCAAAACCTTGCGCTTGAACGCCCAGGGCCTGCGTCTGCAAGCGGCCCACCCCGACTACCCCGACATCGTGCCCAAAGACGGCCAAAGCGTGGACATCTGGGGTGTGGTCGTGGCCACCATCCACCAACACGCCACCTGATCTGACATGGCCAGCATCTCCCCACGCCACCGCCGCGACGACTTTGAGGCCGAGCGCGTCTACGAATACCCCCAGCACCTGCGGGGCGCCATCGAAGACGCGCCCACCGGGGCGGGCGTTTACATTTTTCATGGCGAGGAAGGTGACTTGCCGCTGTACATCGGCAAAAGCATCAACATCCGCGCGCGACTGCTGTCGCACCTGCGCACACCCGACGAGGCGCGCATGCTGCGCCAAACTCAGCGCATCAGCCACATCCGCACGGCGGGCGAGATCGGCGCGTTGCTGCTGGAGGCGCAAATGATCAAGGCCCAGCACCCCTTGTTCAACCAAAAACTGCGCCGCAACCCACAGCTGTGCAGCCTGCAACTGACGGGCGAGGTGCCGCAAGTGGTCTACGCGCGGGACATCGACTTTGCCAGCCAGCCCGAGCTGTACGGTCTGTACGCCAGCCGCCACGCCGCACTCGGTGCGCTGCGCGCCATCGCCGACCAAAACAAACTGTGCTACGGCCCGCTGGGCCTCGAAAAATTACCCACCGGCAAAGCTTGCTTCAGGGCCGCCATTCGCCAATGCGTCGGTGTGTGCCGGGGCGACGAAACCCCCGATGCGCACCGCGAACGCCTGTTCAGCAGCCTGCTGGCGCTGCGCGTGGAATGCTGGCCTTACCCGGGTGCGGTGGGTTTGGTCGAGCGCGATGGCGAACTCACACAAATCCACGTTGTGAAGCACTGGTGCTATCTGGGCAGCGCCCCCAGCGCCGAAGCGGCCCGCCAACTGAGCCAGTCGGCCAGCCAAGTGGCCGCCCATTTTGACGCCGACGGCTACAAGATTTTGTGCCGCCCGGTGCTCACGGGAAGTGTGGAGATGGTGTTGTTGTGAGCCCGAACGACACGTCAGACCATTCGGTTGAAGTCCTCACCCAACGCAACCTAAGCCCAGCATCATGAAAATCCACCTGCAAACGCCCGAGGACATCCGCTCGCAAATTTGGAAAGAGCTGGCCCGGGCCAGTCTGGACCGACACCATGAATGGCGCACGCCCGTGCTGGCCTGTGCCGATGCAGACGGCTTGCCCGATGCCCGCACCGTGGTGCTGCGGCAGGTGGACGCGGTGGCCGCCCAACTGACTTTTTACACCGACAGCCGCAGCCCCAAAGTGGCTCAATTGCAGGCTCAAGCCTCAGCGATGCTGGTGTTTTGGAGTGCGCGTTTGAGCTGGCAATTGCGGGTGCGGGCGACTTGCTCGGTCATCACCTCTGGCCCAGAGGTCGATACGCTTTGGCAAGGCGTCAGCCAGTCAGCGGCTGCGGGCGATTATTTGTCACCATGGCCGCCGGGCGCGGTGTTGCCACCAGACAGTGGCACGGCAGATGCAACCAAGGCGAACGCTCCCGCGCCAACGCACAACTTGGCTTTGCTGCGTGCGCAGGTGCTTCAGATGGACTGGCTGGAATTGTCGCGCGACGGGCATCGCCGGGCGCAGCTGAGCGCCAACACCTGGGAGTGGCTCACGCCCTGAGCGCGTTGTCTCGCATGCGCTGCAGTTGCGCGCCGTCCACCACCGAACGCACGCCCAAAGAGCCGCTGCCTGCACGCACCGGATCCGACTGGTCGTGGGCAGTGTGGGCATGGATAAAGGCATGGTGGTGGGCAGGGTTCAACGCCGGTTTTGGAGCCGTTGGCTCTTGCGGCTTTTTTCAAAAAATGCGTCGGGTTTGGTTTGCACCCAACGGATGAAGCGGGTCATCTCTTCGGGCTGCTTCAAAGCTTCGACCGTGGCATAGGTGCGGGCCAATTCGGTTTCGGTGAACAGTGCATGAATTTGGCGGTGGCAAATGCGGTGCAGCACTACGGTGTGCGCGCCCCCGTGTGACTTGGGCACCAAATGGTGCGCGTCTTGTTGGCTGGGCGGAATGGGCCGCGCGCACAGCGGGCACAGCACGGTATCGCTGCGCGGTGCGGGCAGGGCTTCAAGCTGGGCTTGAATGCGTTTTTTGCGAATGCGCCCCGTCACGGCTGAAAGACTGTTGTGACCATTCCCCCAAGGCTACAACAGGCGGCCAGCGCCGCAGGACGCACCGGGCGATTGATCCCGGTCGCTTTCAGGGCATCAGGTCGATCAGGATTTCGTTGCGCCGGTTCCACGGCAGGGTGAAGGGATCGTCGTAGCGGGCGATTTGGGCTTTGGGGCTGAGCTTGAGTTGGCGCGCCTGCGCCCAAGCCCGCAGGCGCTCGGTCTGCTCCTGGATGCTCGCTTGCGTGGTGAAGCCGCCAAAGCGCACCGCCACCGTCTCGTGCTCGGGCACGGGGCGCAGCTGGATGTCCGGGTTGAGCGGTTGGGGCAGGGTCTGCATGTTTTCGGCGGACGGCATCACAAAATGCACGCGCCAACCTTGGTCGTCGGGCACCACGGTGACGGGTGCGGTCATGGAAATTTTCCGCTGCGCACCCAGCCCGGCTTGCACGTTATCGCCAAAGATGTAGGACGCAATGCGCCGAAAGCCGCTGCGGCTGGCGGCGTCAAAGTCCCCCTGGATTTGCGTTTGGGCCACCGTGAAGGCGGCGTAGCGCCGCACCTCAAAAGGCGGGTCTGAGACGAGCACGGTGTAACGCGGTTCTTCAACGGCCATGGCGGCTCCACAAAAAAGGAAAAAGAGGGGAGATATGAGAGAGAAAAGCCAGCGCATCATGGGACAAGACGGTGTTGGAGAAGGTGCATTGAATCAAATTCATCGTAGCAGCATCAGTCTCTTACCGTACGCAAGCCGCCTGCAGCCGCTCAAACGTCTAAGTCAGGGGGTTTGGGGGTAGGCATCGTCTGTATACTGTTCATTTGTACAGTATTTCATGTCCCTGCCCCAACCCATGCTGGCCCTCATCGACGGCAACAACTTCTACTGCAGCTGCGAACGCGTCTTCCAGCCCTGGCTGCAAAACCGCCCGCTCGTCGTCCTCTCCAACAACGACGGCTGCGCCATTGCCCGCAGTGACGAAGCCAAAGCCCTGGGCATCAAGATGGGCGCGCCGTACTTCCAGCTGCGCGCGCTCGAGCGCGACGCCGGCCTGATCGCCCTGTCGGCCAACTTTGCGCTGTACGGCGACATGAGCGACCGCATGATGAGCCTGGCCGCCGGCCTGGGCCACACACAAGAGGTCTACTCCATCGACGAAAGCTTTGTGGACCTGAGCGGTATCCCTGGCGACCTGGTGCGGCGTGCCCGCACCATCCGCGGGCGCATTCACCAGTGGATCGGCATCCCGACCTGCATCGGCATCGGCCCCACCAAAACCCTCGCCAAATTGGCCAACGCCATCGCCAAAAGCGCCGAACGCAAACCCGGCAGCTACCCGGCGCACCATGCGCAAATTTGCCACCTGGGCGCGTGCAGCCCCCAAGAACTCCAGGCCCTGCTGGCCGCCACCGAGGTGGGCGAGGTGTGGGGTGTCGGCCCCCGCATCGGCGCACAACTCAGGGCCCAAGGCATCCACACCGCGCTGGACTTGCAAGGCATGAGCCCGGCCGCAGCCAAAGCGGGCTGGTCGGTGGTGCTGGAAAAAACCGTGCGTGAACTCGGCGGCACGCCCTGCATCGAATTCGAGGACGAACCACCGGCCAAACAACAAATCGCCTGCACCCGAAGCTTTGGCCACCCGGTGACCGAGCTGATCGAACTGCAAGAAGCCATCACCGAATTCGCCTGCCGCGCCGCCGAAAAACTGCGCCGACAAGGCAGCCACACGGGCCACATCATGGCCTTCATCCGCACCAGCCCCTTCCGGCAACAAGACCCCCAATACAGCCGCAGCGCCAGCATCCCCTTGCCCAGCCCCACCAGCGACAGCGCCCACATCACCCAGGCCGCGAACGCCATCGTGAAACGCCTCTACCGCCCGGGCTTCAAATACGCGAAGGCGGGCGTGATGCTGATGGACCTGCAACCGGCCACCCGCGAACAACTCACGCTGGACTTTGACGAGACCATGCCCGAAAACCGCATCCGGCTGATGGCGGCGATGGACGCCATGAACCAGCGTTATGGGCGCGGCACCCTGAAGCTGGCCAGTGCGGGGGCACCAAGGGCGATCAAGTTGTGGGCGATGCGGCAAGAGCACAAGACCACCGCTTACACCACCGACTGGACCGGCCTGCTCTCGGTGCACCTGGACGCTTGAATGCCCACCGGCTGTTGTCTGGGGCCGGACCAGGTGAGGGGAGGCGGCCATTCACACCCTCCCTGACCTGTCTGTGCAGTGGCCCTCAGACCCGGGCGGGTATAAAAAACGCCCGCGCAGACCCACTGCTAGACTCAGCGACTTCAAAAAACCAACGCAGACATGCCCTACGACTCGTCCATCGACATCGTTTACTTGTGGGTTGACGGGAACGATTCAAACTGGCGCGCCAAGCGCCAAGCGGCCCTGCAGCAACTCCCCAGCGATTCCAGCGCCGCCATGGCCCGCTACAGCAATGTGGAAGGGCGCTTTCGGGACAACCACGAGCTGCGTTACAGCCTGCGTGCGCTGGAGAAATTTTTCCCCGATCACGGCCATGTCTACATCGTCACCGACGCGCAGGCGCCCGATTGGTTGCGCCCCTCGGACCGCCTGACGCTGGTGGATCACCGCGAGCTCATGCCCGAGGCGTCTTTGCCCACCTTTGACTCCGGGCACATCGAGTCCTGGATCCACCACATTGCGGGGCTGTCCGAGCGCTACTTTTATTTCAACGACGACGTGTTCTTCGGTGCGCCGGTGCGGCTCGATGACTGGTTTCACCCGGGTGGTTTTCATGTGACCTGGTCTGACGACCCGGTGGTCACGGACGAGGCCATGCGCATGGACGCCACCTCGCTCGAAAACGCCTGCCGCCTGTCGATCCAGTGGCTCACCGAAAAAGCCCGCTCGGGCACGCCCGCGTTGCGCGAGCAAGACCCCTTGTACCAAAGCACCTTCCGCACCTTTGCGCATTCGCCTCGGCCCATGCTCAAGTCGATCCTGCTGGAGCTCGAGAGCACCGCCCCGGAGTTGTTTGCCGCTGTCCGCTCGACCGTGTTCCGCAGTTGGGACAAACCCACCATCGTGTCGGACTTTGTGTTGCGTTGGGCCCTGGCGCATGGGGTGGCGAGCATCCGGCCTTACCGCCATCGCTATGTGTCCACAGGCGAGGCCGACCAGAACCAGCAGTTGCAAGCGCTCGTGGCCGACTTCGGTTCGCTCGAGTTTTTCTGCATCAACGACACCACCGACGATGCCCAGACCCACGACCCGCGTCTGCAAAATGTGCTGAACGTGCTGCAGTCGATCCTGCCTGAGCCTTCGGGTTTTGAAAACCCGACGGCTGGGCTGCAGCACGCCTGGCCGTCTGCCCCTGAGGCCTCGACCTTTCAGGCCCATGCCCGTCGGGACGAGGCACAGCACCCCCCCCATGCGGCAGGGCTTCAAAAAAGGGCCTGATGGCCGTCAACCCAGGGACTGGCGCGTGATGGGTGAGGGTGGCAGCGGAAAGTCCTCGGGCGTCTGCGCACCCTGCCGCGCGAGGGCTGCAGCCGATCCTGCGAAGCCTTCAGCGCTGCCTTGGCGCGGTGGTCGGCCCTGCTGCAAGGCCAGATGTTTGGCCACTCGGCCCCGCACCCGCATGCGCCAGACCCGGAACGAGCGGGTTTTCAGTTGCGCCCGCATCAAGGCGATGACCTCGGGCTCGGACAAGCCAAACTGCAAGGCAATCGCTTCAAACGGGGTGTCGTCCTGCCAGGCCATGGCGATGATGCCCGACACGTCAGCCTCTGACAAAGAAGCGGCCAGGCCGGAGTGAGGGTCAGTTTTTTTCACGCATGTCGTCCAGTGTTGGGCTGCCCGTTCACGGTGCGTTCTGTTGTGCTGGGGCAGATGCGTTCGATCATGCCAGAGCGGGCCAAACGACATGCACGTGAGGTGCTTTGGGAGCGGGTGTTCAGTGGCCGGGGCCAATTGGGCCTGCGTCGGCGCTGTCCAGGTGCAAGAAACGGCTGGACGAAAGCCTTGGCGCTTTCTAGACTCAGCGCACCTTGACTCACGGCGACCCCGATTCATGATTTCTTCACACCCTTCTCAAGCGCGCACCGTGGTGGTGGGCGGCGGCACCATGGGCATGGACGTGGCCATCGTGCTGGCCCGTGGCGGCTGCCAGGTCACCGTGGTCGAACCCGATGCGGCCAAGCGCCATGCGCTGGGCGCCCATGTGCGCCACAACCTGGCGCTGCTGGGCATGGCCCACCGCAGCGAGCGCGTGCATGCCGTGGCAGATTTGGCCGAGGTGACGTGGTCGGGGGTGAGTCTGTTGATCGAATGCATCCCGGAAAAATTGCCCCTCAAACAGGCCTTGTTCGCGCAACTGGCGCCGCTGGCCGCGCCCGACACGCTGCTGTGCAGCAACAGCTCCAGTTTCCCGATCAGCGCCATCGCCCAAGGCCTGCCCACGGCCGAGCGCATGCTGGGTTTGCACTTTTTCATGCCCGCTCATTTGGTGCCGCTGGTCGAGGTGGTGCTGGGCCCCCAGTCCCATGTGCAAGAGGCCGAGCAGTTGTGCGACTTCATGCGTGGCTGCGGCAGCGTGCCGGTCTTGGTGCGCAAGGACAAGCCGGGCTTTTTGGCCAACCGCATGCAGCATGCCTTGGCGCGTGAAGCCTTTGCCCTGATCGACGAAGGTGTGGCCACGCCCGAAGATGTGGACGCGGCCGTGCGCTTTGGTTTTGGCTTCCGCTTTCTGGCCGCAGGCCCGGTCATGCAGCGCGACCATGCGGGGCTGGAGGTGCACACGGCGGCGGCGGCCAGCATGTACCCCAGCCTGGCCGTGAATGCCGAGCCTGCGCGCGTGCTGCAAGAGCGCGTTGCCCGGGGTGACCTGGGCATGAAGACCGGGCAGGGCTTTTTCAGCTGGACGCCCGAGACCCAACAAGCCGAGCGCGAACGCTACGATCGCCTGCTGCGCCAAGGCTTGGATTTGCTCGCCGCGGAGCTGCCGCCCCTCAACCCTCACGATTGATTCATCAAAGGCTTCCCCATGGCTGTTTTCCCGCATCCCCTGTTGATCACCGTCGCGCCCAACGGCGCCTACAAGCAGCGGCCCGACCACCCGGCTTTGCCCATCACGGCGTCTGAGCTGGGCCAAACCGCCAAGCTGTGCCTGGATGCCGGTGCGGCCATGATCCACATGCACATCCGCGACGCGCAAGGCCGACACAGCCTGGACGTGCAGGGCTACCGCGACGCCCAGCAAGCGGTCAAGCAGGCGGTGGGCGATGCGATGATCATCCAAGTCACCAGCGAAGCGGCGCGCGTTTACAAAGCGCCCGAACAAATCGCCATGGTCACCACCCTCAAGCCCGAAGCCGTGTCGGTGGGCCTGCGCGAAGTGGACCAGCCTGAAATTGGCGACGCAGGCCTTGCCCAATTTTTTGGCTGGTTGGCCAAAGAGCGCGTGATGACCCAGGTCATCGTCTATGACGTGGCCGATTTGCAGCGCTGGCAAGCCCTGCGTGCGCAAGGGGTGATCCCGGATGCACCCTGGTCGCTCTTGTTCGTGCTGGGCCGTTATTCGGTGGGGCAAACCTCCGAGCCCCAAGACCTGTTGCCTTTTGTCATGGCCCACACCGGCAACGAGCCGTGGTCCATGTGCGCCTTTGGTGCGGGCGAGCACGCCTGCGCCACCACCGCCGCCGCACTGGGCGGTCATGTGCGGGTGGGTTTTGAGAACAACCTCTTGCTCAACAACGGGCAAGTCGCCCCCGACAACGCGGCGCTGGTCCGTCAGGTGGCCGACTCGGCCCGCGTGCTGGGCCGCAGCCTCTGCACCGCGCAGCAGGCCCGTGAAGCCTTCTGGGGCGCATGACTTTTGGCGTCACAGTGCAGGCCCCCCCAAAACCGTGGAACAGCGAGAAGTCATCGCCTGGCCTGTGGAGAACGGGAGCTCGAACGCTTGACGGGTGCTTCGCTGTGCAGCGATGCGTTGGGGCCCTGTGTTGAAACCTCGGGCTCGGCGCAGGCTTTGGGTGTTTGACGACGATCTGGCGAAGGGGCGTGTTTCAGCGGGAGGCGCCGTGTTTAAACGCCGCCTTGTGGGTGCGTGGGGTCAATCCAGAGCACCGTTTCGGGTTTTTCAGCAGGTTCGATGTCCATGTTGACCGCGACAGCCTGGCCATCGCTGCGGCACAGTACGCATTCCAGCGTTTCGTCTGCGCTGGCATTGATTTCCTGGTGTGGCACATAGGGCGGCACATAAATGAAATCGCCAGGTCCGGCTTCGGCGGTGAACTCCAGTGCATTGCCCCAGCGCATGCGGGCGCGGCCCTTGACCACATAGATCACACTTTCCAAGGGCCCATGGTGGTGCGCCCCGGTTTTGGCGTTGGGGTGGATGTGCACGGTGCCAGCCCAGAGTTTTTGGGCCCCCACGCGGGCAAAGTTGATGGCGGCTTTGCGGTCCATGCCCGGTGTGGAGGGCACATTGCCATCCAATTGGTCCCCCGGCACCACGCGCACACCGTCGTGTTTCCAGTCGGTGGGCGTCTGGCCGGACGAGGGCGACGGGGCCATGGGATCGTGGGTGTGTGACATGAAAAGTGCCTTCCTCAATGCGTGTATTTCACTGTAGCACGGGCTTGTAGCGTGGGCCTGTGCTTCAGCAGAGGGTGTTCGCCAACTGCGTTGCCGAGCCAAAAGCCAGTGTGAAGCCCAAAGCGCCTTGCCCTGCGTTGATGAATAAATTGCGGGGACCGCCCTGATGCCCAACGATGGGCAGACCCGTGGGGGTGGCCGGGCGCATGCCGGCCCAAGGTTGGATGTCGGTATAACGCGAGCAGTCCGGAAAAAGGGCTTGGGTGGCTTGCTGGAGGGTTTCAATTTGGCGGCGCTGGACGCTGGCGTCCTGACCCACCAATTCGACCATGCCAGCGGCCCGCAGCCGTTGACCCAAGCGCGAGAACACAATCTTGCGGGCGCTGTCGGTGATGTTCACCTTGGGGGCCAGGCCTGTGCCATCGGTGGGCACGGTGATGCTGTAACCCTTGAGCGGATAGATCGGCAATTCCACATCCAAAGAGGCGGCCAGCGCAGGTGCTGTGTGGCCTGTGCACAGCACAAATGCATCCGCGACCACCTCATCGCCATTGTCCAGTTGGACGGCCGCCAGCCGATCGCCCGCAGATACCCATTGTCTGAAGGCCTGCCCCCAACGCAAGGCAGCGCCTCTTGCCTTGAGAATGGCCGCCAATGCTTCGCAGACTTTTTTGCAATCGGCGGCGCATTCGCTGTCGGTGTAGATGGCGCCCGTGAAATCGTTTTGCTGGTGTGCCAGGGCGGGTTCGATGGCGCACGCCTCAGATGCGGTCACAGCCCGCTGGCTCTCCCCCCCCAATTGCTGTTGCAGCAGCATCTGCTGACGTGCCGCCGCAAATGTGGCTTCGGTGCGAAACAACACCAGTTTGCCGGAGGCGGTGTAGTCGACATCGATGTTTTCTCGCTGGCGCAGTGCATCAAACACCTGCCGACTCTGCGCGGCCAAGGTCAGCAATTCAGCCGTGGTCTTGTGCGATTGTTGTGCATTGCAAGCGTGCAGAAATTGCCAGACCCAAGCCCATTGGCGGGTGTCCCATTGAGGCCTGATCTTGAGTGCAGAAGAAGGTGACAACAGCAATTTGGGCAGTTGTGCCCAGATGCCGGGGTCGGCCAAAGGCTGAACATAAGAGTAGCTCAGCTGAGCGCCATTGCCGCCGCTGGCACCAGCGGCCGGGGCGGCACGGTCGATCACGGTGACCTGATGACCTCTTTGGGTCAATTCGTAAGCGGTGCTCAGGCCGATGATGCCAGCGCCCAATACGCAAACATGCATGGTTTTCCTTTGTGCATTGAAACGCGACCTTTGTGCAAGTGGATCGCAGCTTGTCATTAGGGGCATCGATATGAGAGTCTACCCTGAGCGGCCCGCTTTGAAGGTCAATTCAGGCGCAAGTTGTGCTACACAGTAGGGTCTGATTTTTCCACTCTTTCAAGAGGTATTACATGAAGCGTCGTCAACTGTTTTGGGTCTTGAGTTTGGCTGCCGCCATGGCCGCCCCCGTGCATGCACAGCAATTCTTCCGAATTGGTACCGGTGGTACCGCGGGCACCTATTACCCCGTGGGCGGCATGATCGCCAACGCGGTGAGCCAGCCCGGCAAGATCGTCGCCACTGCCCAAGCCACCAACGGCTCGGTGGCCAACGTCAACGGTGTGGCCGGTGGTGCTTTGGAGTCGGGATTCTCGCAGTCGGACGTGGCCACCTGGGCTTACACCGGCACCGGCGTGTACGAGGGCAAGCCCAAGGTCACAGACCTGCGCATGATCGCCAACCTGTACCCCGAGAGCATTCACTTGGTGGTCAAAAAGGGCTCGGGCATCAAGTCCGTGGCCGACCTCAAAGGCAAACGCGTGGCCTTGGACGAGCCAGGTTCTGGCACCTTGGTCAATGCCCGCATTGTGTTGGCCGCTTATGGCGTGAAGGAAAGCGACATCAAGCCCGAGTACATCAAGCCCAATCAGGCCGGTGACAAGCTCAAAGACGGCGCGCTCGATGCTTTCTTCTTTGTGGGCGGTGCACCTGCGGGCGCGATTGCCGAATTGGCATCGAGCGGCACGGGCATCGAGTTGGTGCCTTTGGCAGGCCCCCAGGCCGATGCCCTGCGCAAGACCAATCCGTATCTGGCGGTAGACACGATCGCTGCTGGCACTTACAAGGACGTGCCCGCCGTGCAGACCATGGCCATGGGCGCCCAGTGGGTGACCAGCGCCAAGGCCGATACCGAAACCGTGTACCAGATCACCAAGGCCCTGTATGGCAAAGCCGCTCAGGACACCCTGGCTGCTGGCCACGCCAAAGGCAAGTTCATCACCAAGGAGAACGCGGTCAAGGGGGTGGGCATTCCTTTCCACCCCGGTGCTGAGAAGTTCTACAAGGAAGCCGGTCTGCTCAAGTGAGTGGGGCGCATCAGGCCCAGTGTGTCGTTCACACGGGCCTGATTGCCAACCTTTTTGTAGGGGCCCAGTTGTGGGCCATGATGTTTGAACAGGGCGCTACGGCGCCCTGTGTGTTGTGAACAAGGCCCCAAGGACCTTGTGTTGTGAAGGACAGTGATGGCCGAAGCCCTTGAGCGCAATGTGCGCAATTTGCAGGAACTGGAAGAAAAGTTCGACCCCGAAATGCGCTTTCGGCCCACGCTGCCGCCAGCGACGGTGATCGTGAAATGGCTGCTCATCATCCTGTCGGGTTTCCATTACTACACGGCGGGTTTTGGCTTGCTGCGCGAGACCACCCACCGGGGTGTTCACCTGGCCTTTGTGCTGGGGCTGATTTTTCTGGTGTTTGCCGCCACAAAATCTGACGCGGAGTCCACCGTGTCCAAAAGCCGCCTGAGCATTGGCGGTGTGCCACTGATCGACTGGCTGCTGGGCCTGGCCTGTGCGGCCAGTGTCATGTACATCCCCTATGTGTTTGACGACTTGGCTTTTCGGGTGGGCAACCCGGACACGATGGACGTGGTCATGGGCTCGGTCCTGTTCCTGACCTTGCTCGAAGCCACCCGCCGCTCCATGGGCTGGCCCTTGCCTTTGATTGCGCTGGGCTTTACGGCTTATGCCCTGACCGGGCCGTATTTTCCGGGCCTGCTCAAGCATGCGGGCGCCAGTTGGAGTCAGATGATCAACCACCAGTACCTGACCAGCCAAGGCATTTATGGCGTGGCCGTGGGCGTGGTGGCCACCTATGTGTTTCATTTTGTGCTGTTTGGCGTGCTGGCCACGCGCATTGGTTTGGGGCAGTTGTTTCTGGACATCGCCTCCACCGTGGCCGGGCGTTACGCAGGGGGTCCCGCCAAAGTGAGCGTGTTTGGCTCGGCCATGTTTGGCACGCTCAGCGGGTCGTCGGTGGCCAATGCGGTCACGGTGGGCTCGCTCACCATACCGGCCATGATCCGGGTCGGTTACAAGCGCGAATTTGCGGGCGCGGTAGAAGCCGCGTCATCGACCGGTGGGCAGATCACGCCCCCCGTGTTGGGCGCAGCGGCATTTTTGATGGTCGAGTTTTTGAATGTGTCCTACCAGACCATCATCGCGGCCGCTGTCGTACCGGCTTTCATGCATTTCTTTGGCGTGTTCATGCAGGTGCATTTCGAGGCCAAGCGCTACGGCTTGCGCGGCCTGACTGAGGAGGAAATGCCCAATTTGCGCGAGTCTTTCCGTCAGCGCTGGCCGACCCTGATTCCTTTGGCCTTGCTGATTGCCATTTTGGTGTCGGGCCGCACGCCTTATTTGGCGGCTTTCACCGGGATCACCTCTTGCATCATCGTGGGCCTGAGCACCACCGTGTGGGGCAACCACAGGACCAACTGGGTTTTGCTGGTGGTGCTGCATGTGCTTCTGGCGCTGGTGACGTTTGTGGACTGGGGCAGCGATGGCGAGGCCATCAAGCTGGGATTTTTGGCGCTGGGCGTGGCCCTGATTTGGGCTGGGCAAAAGTGGATGGGCCTGGTGGGGCGCATAGACAATGCCGTGCTGCTGGAGGCCTTTGAAACCGGGGCCAAATACGCGCTGGCGGTGGGCGCTGCTGCGGCCACCGTGGGCATTGTGATTGGCGTGGTCACGCTCACGGGCGTTGGCTTCAAGATCAGCTTCATCATCACCGGTTGGGCGCAGATGATCTCGGCTTTCTTGATGGACTGGTTGCCCGCCTTCATGGCCGACAGCAAGTCCTTGACCCTGCTGGCGGCGCTGTTCATGACCGGCATCGTTTGTATTTTGATGGGCTGCGGCATTCCGACGACGGCCAACTACATCATCATGGTCACCGTGGCCGCACCCACTTTGGTGCAGCTGGGGGTGGAGCCACTGGTTGCGCACTTCTTTGTGTTTTATTACGGCGTGCTGGCCGATATCACACCGCCCGTGGCGCTGGCCGCTTATGCGGCGGCGGGCATGGCCGGCGGTGACCCGTTCAAAACCGGCAACACGGCGTTCCGCTTGGGGCTGGCCAAAGTGCTGGTGCCCTTTGTATTCGTGTTCTCGCCCTCCTTGCTGTTGGTGGCCAAGGGCTTCACTTGGGCCGACTTTGCCGTCACCTTCACAGGCTGTGTGCTGGGCATCGTGGCCTTGGCTGCGGCGCTCAGCGGTTACCTGATGACCGTGATGAATCGATGGGAACGCGCGCTGTGCGCCATCGGTGCCCTGTGCCTGATTGCGCCGGGCCTGAAAATCAGTTTGCTGGGTGTGGCGTTGATGGTCCCCGTGTTGATTCACCAATGGACGACGAGCCGGTCACCCAAAGGCGCATCCCTTGGATGACGGGAAACGCAGGGGGCTTTTCCGTGACTTTTGGGGTTGGGATGTTGGAGCCACTACACTGGCGAGCCTTGGATTGAGGCTCGCCGCTTTTCGACACGGTCTGGCCTTTCACCCCTTGTTCTTCTTTGATTGCCCATGAAATTCAAAATGTCCGAAAAGTCGCTCTTTGCGACTTTGTTACGCGCCCCTTGGTGGGTGAGCTTTTTGGTGATGTTTGGTGTGGCCCTGGTGGCCGGTGCCTTGCTGCCTGAGGCCTACAAAACAGCGGGCATGCTGGGTGCCTTTCCATTTTTTGTGATCGGTGTCATGGCCGCTTGGCGACAAAAAGACGCCATTTCGGCCAGCCGCATCGAGGAACTGACCGCGCAAGCCCGCAGCATGGGTTGGCGTGATTTTTCGGTCTTGATCGAAGAAGCGCTGCGTCAGCAGGGCTTTGTGGTGACCCGATTGAACGAGGGTCCGGCCGATTTCCAGATCGAAAAAAATGGCCGCATCACCTTGGTCAGTGCCAAACGCTGGAAAGCCGCCACCGTGGGCGCTGAGCATTTGCGCGAACTGCTGGCGGTCCGTGAAAGCCGGGATGCTTTTTCCTGCACCTGCATGAGCTTGGGCGTCTTCAGCCAGGCCGCCGTTGACTTGGCCAACGACAGCCCCATGCAGTTGCTCAGATCGGCCAACATCGCGCAACTCATGCACGAAGGGGCCAGCGCCCTCCAGGCCTGAAACAGGGGCATTTTTTTCGGTACACCTTTTTTCGGCTCACCAAGGACCTCCATGACCCGACCTCTTTTGGCCGAATCGGCCATCCACCCGGCCATCCGTCAGCGCATTGCCGAGCACCACTTGCCGGTGATCCAGCAAGTGCAAAACGCCATCGCCCAGCACCCTGTGGTGGTGGTCGGCTTGTCGGGCAACCCCTTTGTGGGCAAGGCCCGCAAGGCGCTGGCGGCGGCAGGTGTGGCGCACGAGTACATGGAATTTGGCAGCTATTTCTCGCAGTGGCGTTTGCGCAATGCCCTGAAGATGTGGACAGGCTGGCCCACGTTCCCCATGGTTTTTGTGCGCGGCACCTTGGTGGGCGGCGCCGATGACTTGCGCCGCCTGATCGACAGCGGTGAACTCAACACCTTGCTCAAAGCCTGAGCCAGATGGCGGCCCTTGCCAAACCCGAGTTGTGGCGCGCCGAGGTGGGCGATGCGGTGGCTGTGCTGAACATTCCGGGCGCACTCCACCGCCCACGCACGTTTGACATCGATGTCAGCCTGCTGGTGCGTGTCCCCGAGGACAACGCCGACGCTTGGCACGATTTGACGTTGGAGATCGACGGCCGGCGGCAATGGCATCGGCGCATTCCCAGCAGCTGCCCGGGCCAGACCGATGGGCTCGATTACCACTGTCGCGTGCGGCTTGAAGCCGGCCCGGCCTTGCGCATCCGCGCGGTGGCGGGCACCCGGGGCGCGGTGGTGCAGCGCTTGCAAATCGAAGCCCGAGAAGACGTGCAGGACTAGCCAATCACCTGCAACTCGCGCAGCGGCCTGTTGTGCAGCAGGCGCTCGTAGCCCAGCTCAGCCACCGCGATGGTGTGCGATTGTCCCTGCAGCATCCACTCGGCCAGCGCCAAACCGGCACCGGCGGCATGCTGCATGCCGTGACCCGAAAACCCGTTGATGAAATACAGGTTGTGCAGTTCAGGGTGTGGTCCGATCACGGCGTTGTGATCGAAGGTGTTCATCTCGTAATAGCCCGCCCAAGCCCGCTCCACCCGCAGCGCGGCCAGCGCCGGAATGCGGTGCGCGAGGGACGCCCATTGTTCGTCGTTCCATTCGGACCAGTCGGGCTCCAGGGGCAGGCCCGGCTCGGTGTGCAAGGGCTCAGAGCCGCTGATCAAAAAACGGCCTTCTGGCCGCAGCCACCAGCCGCTCGGGTCGATGAGCAAGGGGCACTGCGGCAGCGGCTCGGGGCAGGACAGCACAAACACGGTGCGCCGCGCCGCCTCAATCGGCAAAGGCACCCCGGCCATGGCCGCCACTTCGCGGCCCCAAGGGCCCGCCGCATTGACGACTTGGCCACAGGGCAAGCTGGCGCCACTGGCCAGCCGCACAGCCGTCACTTGCGAGCCGGTGAGCGCCATGCCTACCACCCGGTCGTGCAGGCGCTGCACGCCTTGCGCCATGGCTTTCTTCAAGAAGGCCTGGTGCAAGGCCGGGCCGTCAAACCAGCCCTCACCGCTCAGGCCCAAGTTGCCCAGGGCCACATCGTCCACATGCAGCCATGGGTAGCGCTGGCGCAGGGCCTCGGGCTCCAGCAAGGCCACGTCGGCCCCGGCTTGCTTTTGGATGTGGTGCGCAGTTTGCAGGGCGGCCACCTGTTCGGGCTGGGCCAGGTACAAATAGCCGGGCTCCTGCAAACCCAGGTCCACCGGGTGATCGGGCAGGCCCAAGTGCTGCTCAGCTTCGCGCAAAAACGCGATGCCGTACTGGCTCAGGCGGATGTTGACGGGGCAGGTGAACTGCTGACGGATCGAGCTGGCCGACAGCGATGAAGAGGCTTGTTCGTAGCGCGTGTCCGACTCGACCAGGGTCACGCGCAGGCCGGGCTGCATGCGGCTCAACCAATAGGCGGTGGCCGCGCCCATCACGCCGCTGCCCACGATCACCACATCGGTCTGGCTCATGGTCGAGCGCCTTCGGCCAAAGCCGCGCGGTACACCAGCCGAGCGGCCACGGTGTCTTCGACCGCCTGGCCCAGAGATTTGAAAATGACGGTGGTGCCCGCCGGTGGCGGCGCGACACGGCCACACAAAATTTCACCGATTTCGGCCGCGACCCGCGCACCCGAGAGCAGCACATCGCCCGATTCTTTTTCGGCCGCTTCGCGCTGATCGGCCACCACCCAGTGGGCCATGGCGGCGTCATCCAGTTCTCGCCAAGTGGGGCGGGGCGCACCCACGGCCGCCACAAAAGCCCCCGGCTTGAGCCAAGCGCCTTGGAGCACGGGCTCGCTCGCATTGGTCACCGTGCACACGATGTCGGCCCCCCGCACGGCGGCTTCGGCGCTGGCGCAAGCCACGCCGCCCACGTCTTGGGCGCATTGCTGCGCGTTGGCTGCGTTGGGGCTCCACACGCGGATCTCGGAAATGTCACGCACGGCGCGCAGCATGTGCGCATGGCTGCGGGCCAGCACACCGCTGCCCAGCATGGCCACCACCTGCGGGGTGCTCGGCACCAGCGCGTCGGCCGCCACGGCCGAGGCCGCCGCGGTGCGCATGGCGGTGATGGTGTTGCCCTCCATCACCGCCAACGTCTGGCCCGTGGCCGGGTCCATCAGCACAATGGTGCTCAGCAGCGTGGGCAAGCCTTTGGAGGCATTGCCCGGCACCAGGGTGATGAGCTTGGTGCTCAGGGCATCGCCCAGTTGTGCGGGCTTCAAAAACAGCAGGCCATCGGTGCTGGCTTCGCCAATGGGCATGACCAAGCGCAGCGGCTGGACCACTTGACCCAGCGTCAGCGCCACCAAGGCCTCGCGCACGCCTTGCAGCAGGTCGGGCACGCTCAGCAGTTGCTGGACGCGTGCTTCGTCAAAGTAATGGACCATGGGGTGTCTCCTGGGTGCCGGGGGCGGTAAGGCCTCACACGGTGGCAATCGGCGTGGCCGGTGAGCCAATCGCTCCGGGCAAGCGCAAAGGCGGGGCGGTGAGTAAAAAGCGTGAGCGATGGGCTGCGCGCAGCCAGTTGGCCAGCGGGGTGAGGTGCCAGATTTCGCCCAAATGGACCCCCAGCTTGAACAGGCAATGCTCGTGCAAGGGCAGCGCTGCACAACTGCCGGGCCGGGGCGTGGCGGGCAAGCCTTCGACCGCGTAGTTGTCGGCGATCAGGGCCACCAAGCCCGAATCGGTGATCCACTGCAGCAGCCGCTCGTCGCGCCCCTCCAGCACCGCACACGAATTTTCAACCGCGTGCGGGTCGGGCTGTTTGTTCATCTCCAGCAGCATCTGCGCAAAGCCGGTGTGCAAGCACACCATGTCGCCAGGCGCGACCACCACTTGGTCTTTTTTCAGGATGTCCATCAGCAGGTCGTAACCCACCCGCACCCGCTCACGACCCAGATGGGCATGCAGATCGATCATGACCGCACGGCCTTGCACGCAGCGCTCGGACATTTTTTCGATGCCTAAGGCTTTGGCCGCCGAGGTCGATTCGCGGGCGATCTCGGGAAAACCAAAAATGCCCGCCCCAGCGCCACTGCCGGGGCCCACCACATCGGTGCCTGCGCGAAAGCCGTTGTAATAGACCGGCTCGGGCACGCCGTCCCCGTCGGCGTCGAACATCGAGCCCACATGGGCCAAACTATCCCACTGGGTGCTGTACTGCAAGTGCATGATGACCAGGTCGTCGCACACCACATCGGTGCAGGCCGGGTCGTCGCACAGCAGTTGGTAGTTCATATTGGGTTTGCCTTCGCGCAGGGTGGGGCGCAGGACAGGGGGCATGCGCCTGGGGTTGAGCACATTGCCACCCGGAAAATCCAGCGGCAGGCTCAGGTTGAAGGTTTGCCCCGTGCGCACTTCCTGCATGCCTTGCAGCACTTTCTCGGGGGTCAACAGGTTCATGCGCCCGAATTGGTCGTCAGGCCCGAAGTCGCCCCAGTTCGAGCCCGGCGGGCGGTGTTTCCAGCGGGAAGAAGAGGACATGCAGGACTCCTGTGATGACAACCCAAGCGCAACACGCGCGCCACGCATCTTGTGCGCTGGGCTGTGGGCGGGCTGTCACCGATCTGACTGAAGGCTGTCTTGGCCGCTCACTTCTCGCTTTGGCCTTGAAATTCCCGCCACAGCAAATACAGACCGCTGGCCACCACCACCAAGGCACCCAACACCACAGCCAGGTCGGGCACCTGGCCAAAGACCAGCCAGCCGAGCACGGTCATGTAAATGATCTGTTGGTACAAAAACGGCCCCAGCACTGCCGCCGAGGCGTAGCGGTGGGCCACGGCCACAAAGTAGTGGCCAATGCCGCCGCACAAACCGGCCAGCGCCATCACGAACCACTCCAGCAGCGTGGCCGGTTGTTGCCATTGCCACAGCGCCACAGGCGTCAACACCAAGGTGGCAACCACCGCCGAGGTCAGTTGCGTGGTCGCCGGGTTTTCGCTGCTGGCCAAGTAGCGCGTCATCATGTTGAACAAGGCATACAAGACCGCGTTGAGTGCGGACAACAAAATGGCCGGATGAAAGCCTTGGCTGCCGGGGCGGATGATCACCAACACCCCCGCAAAGCCCACCGCAATGGCCAGCCAACGCTTGGCGTCCAGCCGCTCGCCCAGCCACCAAGCCGACAGCAGGGCAATCAAGATGGGCACGGAAAACTGCATGGCCCCGGTCTCGGCCAGCTGTAAATACTGCAAGGCCCAGAAATTGAGCGCGGTCATGGCCGCCAGCATCAAGCCGCGCAGCAGCTGCAAGCGCGGGTGCCGCCAGCGCAGCAAATCGCCTTTGAACGACGGGGCAAACACCGCGATGGAAAACAGCGAGTGCGTGAGAAAGCGCATCCACACCACCTGCATCACAGGCAAGGTGAGCACCAGCCACTTGGCCGATGCATCCAGCACCGCAAACATCAAGGTGGTGATGGTGACCAGCGCTATGCCGATGCGGCGGTGCTTCGCACTGTCGCTGAATAGCTGGCTCATCGGGCCGGGCTCATCGCTTGGGGGGTGTTTCCAGCCCGCCGGTGTAGAAGCGGTTGAAGGTGGGGGAGATGATCAGTTCGTTGATGCAGGTGCGCTCAGGCATCTGCGCCACAAACAAGATGGCCTGGCCCATGTCCTCGGCCTGCACCATGCGCTCGCGCTGCTCGGCAGACGGCGGCACGGGCCGTTTGTCCAGAATGGGCGTGGCCACTTCGCCGGGCAAGAGCGAGGTGGCGCGGATGCCATTTGTGCACTCCTCCATGTTGATGGACTCGGTCAAGGCCAGCACAGCGCGTTTGGTGGCGTTGTAGGCCGGACCCGTGAGCTTGGACGCGTACAGCCCCGCCCACGACGACACGTTGATGATCAAGCCGCTTTGCTGCTGGCGCATGGCGGGCAGAACCGCGTGCACGCAATAAAACAAGCCCGACAGGTTGATGGCGACCACATCGTCCCAAGCCTCGGGCGTGACCACGTCGAAATTGCGTTGCGTGGCATTGGTGCCCGCGCTGGTCACCAAAATGTCGATGCGCCCATGTTTGTCCAAAATTTGCTGCGCGGCCGCCTTGACGGCGTGCTTGTCGGCCACGTCCAAGAGCAAGGCCTCGGCACTGCCCAGCGCCTGCAGCGCGGCCAAAGCGCTGGCGTTGGTGGCGGCGTTGCGCCCCGAAATCACCACATGCGCTCCGGCTTGTGCCAGCGCCATCGCGCCGGCCAGCCCGATGCCGCTGCCTCCGCCGGTGATCCATGCGACTTGTCCTGTGAGTGGTGCGGTCATGTGTGAGTCCTGAGCTGGGGAGGAAGGGCCAGATTAACCCAGCAACGACCGTGCGGCCTGCGCCTCAGGTGACACCCACTGGCGCTGCCCGTGCGCTCAGGGGTCGCAGCAAGGCCTCACTTGGGCAGGTCGCGCGCACCACTTTCCGGGCGGTACATCTTGAACAGCTGCTCGGGTCCGATGGTGAAGTAATCGGCGGCGCCACCCCCACGCAAAATGTGCCCGGCATGGGCCGTGTCGTAGACCCCGCCCTTGAGCAGGCGCTCGTCGATGTGGATGCCCACCACCTGTCCAAACACCATCCAGGTTTCGATCTTTTGGCCCTGCAGGTCTTGCAGCTGCAAAATTTGCGTGCAGCGGCACTCGAAGCTCACCGGGCTTTGTGCCACGCGCGGCACACCCACCACCCTCGAAGCCTCAGGCGTCAGGCCCGCCAGATCAAATTCGCTCACCTCGGGCGGCACCGCTTCACAGGTCTGGTTCATCACCTCGGCCAACTCGCGCGTGACCAGGTTCCAGACAAACTCGCCCGTGGCCTCGATGTTGTTGAGCGAATCCTTGCGCCCAATGCTCGAAAAACCAATGACCGGCGGCACATAGTTGAAGGCACTGAAAAAGCTGTAGGGGGCCAGGTTCAGCACGCCGCTGGCGCTGCGGCTGGACACCCAGCCAATGGGGCGCGGGCCCACGATGGCGTTGAAAGGGTCGTGCTTGAGGCCGTGGCCCAGGTGGGGTTCGTAAAAATGCATCGTGGTCAACTCGTAAAAAAACCCCTCGAAAGGGGTTTGGCCTAAAGGTCAAGAAAGTTTACTTCTTGACGCAAGCAGGGTTCTTTTCGTTTTCTTTCTTGGAGCAGTCGACTTTTTTGTCGTCCATTTTGCCGCCGCCGTGCGCACCTGCGAAGGCGGGCATGGACACCAACATGAAAGCGGAAACGAGAGCAGTCATCACGAATTTCATAAAAACACCTTGGAGGAGAGAGGTTGAAAAAAAGGGCCAAAACAGTGAACTGGTGTGAGCCAACGCATAGACGCATACTATCAAGCATCAAAGGCACATGAAAACCATGGACAAAACCCACCGCTGCCGCTGTGATGCTTTCACGCCGATTTCAGCCTTGCGCGTCACTGCGCTGTTGGGGATCTGGGTGGCCGTGTCGCCCGTTCCTGCCCAAGAGCGTTTTAAGCCTGCAGAGTCTGCGGTGGTTTTGACTGCGTCGGTGCACGCCGCCAGTGGACGCCCCAATGCTTTGCGGGCTTTGGACCAAGCCTGGCGCGCACAGCCTCAACAGTTGCCCACCGCTTTGGCCTATGCCCGGGCGGTTTTTGTATTGGGTCTGTCCGAGGGTGATTTGCGTTGGTATGGCTCGGCCAAAGCGGCTTTGACGCCCTGGTGGACGGCGGCCGATTTGCCTGCGGAGGCTTATTTTTTGCGGGGCTTGGTCAAACAAGGCTTTCACGATTTTCAGGAGGGCCTGAAAGACATCAACCGTGCCATTGCTTTGGAGCCTGCACGCGCCGAATTTTGGTCTTGGCGATTCGCTTTGCACCTGCTTTTGGCCGATATGGCGGGGGCTCAAAAAGACATTGACGAGATGGGCCGGCTGTTTGGCCAAGAAGAGGCCCAGGTTTACCGCGCTGTCTTGCTGTACCGAACCGGCCAGCCTTTGCCTGCGGTGGACATGCTGAGCCGGGCCTTTCGCTCCGCCAACTACCAAGACGCCTCCTCGCAAGACTGGTTGGGCTTCCATTTGGGCGAGGCGCACCGTGTGGCTGGGCAGCCTGCCCGCGCCCTGGCTGTTTGGGGACAGCGCCTCCAAGCCAGCCCGCGGTCGCACCTGATCCGCTTGTCGCTGGCCGATCTGCACAACCAGCAAGGCCAGTACCGTCAAGCCCAAACCATCGCCATGGCCGCCAGCGGCAAGGCACTCAACAGCACCACCACCCTGACCGATGCCCTCTTGATGCAGGCCGTGTTGGCCAGTCGCGGCTTGAAAGACCCCGACGAAAGCCGCTTGGCCAGCCAACTCGAGGCTCGGCTTCAGTCCCAAGCGCTGCGGCAAGAGGCCTTGATCGAGCGGCCCAAACTCATTTACCAAATCGCCTATGGGCGCGACCTGAAAGCGGGGCTGGCTTTGTCGGTGGACAACTGGCAGTTGCAAAAAGAACCGCCCGATGCGGTCTTGTTTGTGCAGGCTGCGCTGGCGCTGGGCCAAGCTCGGGCTGCCGAGCCCGTGGTCAACTGGGCAGCGGCAACCGGTTACACCGATCCGCAATTGACGCCGATGCTGGCGCAGCTCAAGTCCCACCCGAGCTGGGCTGGGGGACGCCCATGATGTTTTTGTCCCCAAACTGGAGGGCACAGCGCTGGCTTGTTGCGGCGGCTTTGGCGTGTTTCAGCGTGCTGAGTGCCCCTGTGGCCCATGCGCACTCGAGCAGCAACAGCTACCTCACGCTCAGCACATCGGGTACGGCCTTGACGCTGCGGGCCGATGTCCACCTGCGAGACCTGGACCTGATTTTTGACCTGGACGCCAACCGCGATGGCCAAGTCACTTGGGGTGAGACTCAGGCACGAGGCCCCGAGTTGAACGACTGGCTGGGCCAGGGCATTGCGATCACGGCAGCGGGCCAAAAGTGCGCCTTGGGCCGTGCTGATCTGCAAGCCAGCGAGCATGCTGACGGCACTTACCTGAGCGCCCTGTGGCTTGTGAATTGCCCAGGGCTGTCTTCTGCCGCTGACGCGGCCGATGCCCGTCTGGCGCTGCGGTATGGCTTGATTTTTTCGCAAGACAGTTTGCACCGCGGCTTGCTCAAGGTGGATTTCGGCGATCACCCAACCAGCGCCTTGCTCAGCCCGGAAAGGCCCGAGGCCCAAGTCGGCCGCGACAACAGCAGCCCGCTGAAAGTTTTCGGTCGCTACATCCTCGAAGGCGTGTGGCACATCTGGATTGGCATCGACCACATCGTTTTCCTGCTCAGCCTCTTGGTCCTGGCCCCCTTGCAGTCTTCGCGCCAAAGGGTGGTGCATTGGCAAGCGGCCACACAGGTCCGGCCCGTGGTGCTGGACGTGCTGGCGGTCGTCACGGCCTTCACGGTGGCGCACTCCATCACGCTGGGCTTGACCATCACGGGTTGGCTCACGCCGCCTGCCGATCTGGTGGAGCCGGCCATTGCCCTGTCGGTGGTGCTGGCAGCGCTGAACAACTTGCTGGGTTTCAGCGCCCTCAAGCGCTGGCGCTTGGCCTTCGTTTTCGGTCTGGTACACGGTTTCGGCTTTGCCAGCGTGCTGCTCGACCTGGGGCTGCCCGCCAGCGCGTTGCTGGCCGCGTTGGGCGGCTTCAACATTGGCGTGGAGCTGGGGCAGCTGGCCATCGTGGGGGCCTTTTTGCCGGTGGCTTGGATGCTGCGCCACACCCGCTTTTACCGCTGGTTGGTGGTGGCTGGAGGCTCAGCGGCCATCGTGGTGCTGGGGGTGTTTTGGACGCTTGAACGCGTGGGATGGTTGGGTTAAGTCGGATCGTGCCAGTTGATGCACTGCAGGCCCGTTACCCGAGAAAACTCGCGCACATTGCGCGTGATGAGTGCGGCTTGATGGCGCATGGCAGTGGCTGCTATCAAGGTATCGTGAGGACCGATGGGCGTGCCTGCCGCTTCCAAAGCGATGCGAATTTTGGCGGTCTGCAAGGCACATTCATCATCAAAGGGCAGCATTTGCAAAGGGCGAAAAAATTGTGCCAAGGCGGCCAGGCGAGGTTCGGCTGCTTCTTGGGGTAAGCGCATCAGTCCGTAGCGCAATTCGTACGCCACAATGGCCGGAACGCCGAGCGTGCCCGGTCTCACCGCTTGCATGCGAGGCACCACCTGCGGGTCACCTCTGAAGTAATAGCTGATGGTGTTGCTGTCGAGGATCAACATGGCCGGCCATCAAAAAATCAGGCGCGGCACATCGGCGGGCTGGCTGTGGGGGGCATCTTCCTGGAGTGGGAAGTCTGCAAAACGGCCCGCCAGCGCCAGGCAGTCTTGCGGCCAATCGTGCGCAGCATAAGTGCGGATGATGTCCGCCACCCATCGGCTCTTGGAAACCCCATTGGCTTTGGCTGCTTCATCGACCAAGGCTTGGGTGGCATCGTCCAAATACAGCGTGATTTGTGACATGGTTCAGCTCCAGCGTGAAAAGTATATGTGCAAGTATAAGTGCTTTGTGTCTGGGGGCCAAATTCAGACGGGACAGCGAACCCCATACAGGCCAGTCCTCCATAGCCGGGAGCCACCACCTCACATGAAGAAATAAAAGAACACGATCATCTGCATGCGCCGCAGGCCATCGGCCCGGCCGATCTGGCGGCCCGAGCCGTCGTAAAGGCGATCGCCGTCGATGCGACCCATCTGCGAACCCGATGCACTGTAGAGCCGGTCGCCGTCGATGCGGCCGATCTGGCTGCCTGAGGCACTGTAAACCCGGTCTCCGTCAATTCGACCCAGCTGCCGCCACGAGCCGTCATAGACGCGTTCGCCATCCACCCGCCCGATCTGCAGCGAGGGTTTTCAAAGGCGTTTGGCGCAAACCGCTTCCTGCGCCTGCTGTGGGCTTTGTCGCCGCGTCAGCGCACTTCGCTGCAACCAATGGTGCAGGTCTTGCATGACTTCGCGGGTTTGCAGCTGGCGCGTCAACAGGTGCCAGCCTTCGGGGTAAACCACAAAGTCCAGCGCTGTGCCCGGGGCGCCTGCCGCGTTCAGTTGGGTGAGCCAGTCGCAGACAGGCAGGGGAGGAATGATGCGGTCCCGCAGACCATAAAGCACCAGGCTGCGCTGTGGTGGCTGGGTGTTCAGGCTTTGAGCGCGTCCCATGAGCGCGGTCACTCCGGCCAAGCTGCTGACGCGGGTGGCTTTGATGAAGAGCGGATCGCGCCCAAGTTCGCGCGAGACCTCGAGGTCGTTGGTGGGGGTGATGCCCAGCGACTGCACGCCCCGGCCTGTGAAGGTCATGTCGGGCGCCACGGCATTCATGAATTGCAGGCTGATGCGTTGGTACCAGGGCATGCTTTGTGCGCCCCAAACGGCGGGGGCCTTGAGCACAATTTGGTCCGCAGTCAAGCCGGGCGATTCACCCGCTGCCACCCACACTAAAGCGCCGCCCATGCTTTCGCCCATCACCGTGAGCGGCAAGCCAGGGTGTTGCTGGCGCAGTTGCATCGCAATGTGGCGCAAATCGGCCAAAAGTGCCTCCGTGCCTGGCCAGATGCCGGGTCCAGGGTTGGCCCCAAAGCCACGCTGGTCGTAGGCGTAGACCATGGCACCGAGTTCGCCCGCCAGGTGCTGCGCCAGTGGCTCGAAAGCCTTGCTGTAGTCGTTGAAGCCGTGCACGCCCAGCACAATGTGCCGGGGCGCAGGCGTGGTCCATACACGTGCGGCCAGGCTGTCGCCGCCGGGCAGATCAAAACGCATGGGCGTGGCCGGCATCACCTGGGCTGGGGTGATTTTGTCGGGTGCAACAGGCGCGTTCAGCGGTGTCGCAGGGGCGCTGCAGCCAGCCAAACACAGCCAGGCGAGTGCGGCGAAGAACTTTGGGGCACCGGTCAGGTCAAGCGTGAAGGGGTTCATCTCAGAGCATCCCAAGGCACTGGGTCCCAAGTGACCTTGATCACACGGGGGGGCCCATTTTTTGAGTCCACGGGGTCAATGCGACCTTGGGACTGCATTCATGCGCAGGGCCCATGGCTCGGCGTGAGCTGAGCAAGGTTTTGTATTGGTTAAGGCGGTAGATTTCAGACATGGCAAGCAGAAAAAGGGCGGGTCAGTGTATCCCCAAACCCCGTGCCCAAAGGTGTGGCTAAGTCCGGGTACAAGCCTGCCACGGCGCACGTTGGTGGGGTTGGCGAGGCGCGCTTAGAAATAAAGCAAACAGGGGCCGCCAAGGGGCCGCGGCGGGGTCCATTCCATCCAAGCATCAAATCCCGCTGGGCCGTTTGAGTGAGCCGGAGCGATCGGTGCTGAGCAGTTCCACGTCGCGGCTTTGCCCCTGGCTGCGCACAGTCAGTGTCAAGCGGCTGCCTGCAGGCCCCAGGGCCCGCAGGCGGCGGTAAAAATCGGGCAGGTCTTGCAAGGTTTGCCCTTGCAGGGCCACCAAGGTATCCCCCACGGCGATGTTCGCAAGCGCTGCAGGGCTGTTGGGCGCCACACGCAAAACCGCCAAGCCGCCGCTGGGCAGGCGCTGGCTGGTGATGCCCAACCATGGCGTGCCCGAGCCCATGCGTTTGCCGCTGCGCAGCAAGTCGGGCAGGGCGTCTTTGAGCAGGTTGACCGGGACAAACAAATTGCCCGGCAGAGGCACTTGGTCGCCGTACACGTCTTGCACCAGCAAGGAGCCAATGCCCACCAGGCGGCCTTGGGTGTCAAACAAACCCGAACCACTCCAATTGTTCACGGCGGGCAGCGTCATCAGGGGAGACTCCAGCAGGTATTCCCAACTGCCGGCGAAAGCTTTTCTGGACACCATCTCGAGCGCCGTGGGCGTGCGCTCGTTTTGGCCCAGAGTCCACAGCTGGCCAGGCGTGGTCAGCGAGTCCGAGTCGCCCAGTGGCACGGCATCGAGGCGCAAAGGGATCAAGGCGCGGATCAGGCCCAGGCCGCTGAGGTTGTCCACGTCCCGAACCTGGCCGGGAATGCGACGGCCTTGGTGGTCGATCAGGTCCACGCTTTCGGCTTCGAGCAGCAGGTAGCCGATGGTCAGCACCAAATCGGGGCCGATGACCACGCCCGAGCCTTCGCGGCGCTGGCCCAGGGTGCGGCTGGTGTTGGCTTGCGCGTCGCTGCGGCTTTGCACCGTGACCACCGATTGCAGCACCCTTTGAAGAGGCTCTGGCGGCATGGCGATGGGCACACCTTGGGTTGTTTCAAGCGGACTGACTGGCTGCGCCCAAGCCAGCGTGCAAGACAAGAAAAAGGTGCATAAAGCCATCAAAAAACGGTGGTGCATGTCCATTCCCAGAAAAATAGGCGCGCCCAAAGCACCCATTCATTGTCGATCGTGTCATTTAACCCTTGGGCCAGAATGCCCAATGGCCTTTGTGGCGCCAGCAGTCCTGGAAGGAGGGGTCAAGCCCTCGGCTTCCTCATGGCACACGGGCACGACCAGCCACACCATCGAGCGCTGCCCATGCGAGGGGCTTGAAGGTTTGTTCAAGGCGTGGGGCCGGGTGGGGTTCGCAAAAGGGCATCGTTAAAATTCAACCCAACAATGACCTCGTTCGTCTGTGCAGCATCAGCCGATGCAAGCCGCGATCAACCTTCAAGCACCTGCGCATGACACCCCATCTACCCCGCTTGGACGCCCAGGCTTTGAAAGCCCTGGCTCAGGCCTCTTCACCCCAGACATGCCAATGCGCCTTGGGGCCCTGTGCCGGCTGGGAAAGCGTGACCGAAGAACGCTGGCCCGGACCACAAATGACCGCCGTGGGAAGCCTTCGTGCAGAACCCGCTGAGGATGAACAGGCGCCGGTCATCGAGCCCACGTTTGAAGAATTTCATCCCTTGGGCACCCGATACGACAGTCCTTTGGCGCCGTTTGCGCCTCAATTTTTCCCCTGCAACCGAAGCGATGTTTTTTCTTGTAACCGCTGCCAACGTGTTCTGCTCAGGTACACGGAGTTTGGCGGCTATTACGTCGACCACCGGGTGCGCTCATTGAACGGTGATTTGGTGGTGGATGCACCAGCCCCGGATGCGGCTGCCTGACATCAGTCCGCTTTGATGCCGTTGTCGCGCACCACTTTGGCCCAGGTGTCGATCTGACCGTCAATGAAGGTTTTGGCTTTTTCAACACTGCCACCTGAAATCTCAATGCCTTGCGCCACCAGGCGTTTGGCAACATCCGGGTTGGCCAGCGCCTTGTTCAGCTCTTCGTTCATGCGCCGGATGATGTCTGGAGGTGTTTTGGACGATGCCAACAGCGCCCACCAAGCCGGCGCTTCGAATCCCGCAAAGCCCGCCTCGGCAATGGTGGGCACATCAGGAAAGTCGGCGACACGTTTGGCCGATGTGACGGCCAGTGGCCTCAAACGCTTGCTCTCGATGTGCGGTTTGTTCAAAAAGACGGTGGCCATGGACAATGGAATGTGCCCCGCAATGGCATCGTTCATCAAAGGGCCACCCCCTTTAAATGGGACATGGTTGAATTCCATGCCGCCACTTTTGCCCAGCAAAGACATGGCCAAATGCGCCAGGCTGCCATTGCCAATGGAGCCATAGGCGACGTTCTTTTTGGCCTTGGCAGCGGCCACCACGTCGGCGAATGTTTTGTATTCGGTGTTGGCGTGCGTGGTCAGCATCATGGCCGAGGTGCCCACCAGCACCAGAGGAGTCAGGTCCTTTTTGCTGTCATAGGGCATGTTGGGCATCAGGCTTTGGTTGACGCCGTGCGTGTCGAACACCACCGCAAAGGTGTAGCCATCGGCGGGGGCATTGAGCACGCTTGCTGTGCCGATCACCCCCGATGCACCCCCTTTGTTTTCAACCACCACGCTTTGGCCCAGTTGCTGAGACAGTGGGCCTGACAAGATGCGTGCCACTTGGTCCACCGATCCGCCGGGCGGAAATACAGCCACCAATTTGATGGCTTGTTTGCTGGGCCAGGCTTGCGCCCAAGTGCCCATGGGCAGACTGACAGCCAATAGTGCGCCCGTGAGGCACGCCGTGAGTTTGATCCAGGAGACGGTCATGGGGCATCCTTTTGTATCGATGACCAAAGTATGGTCCGGATGCCGGTTTTTCTTTTCAGCGTATTCCCTTAAACCAGCGAGCACTTTTCGCAGCCGGTGCTGAGGTTGGCGCCAGTGTGCATGCATGCCCCAGCTTGGGGCGGCCTTCATTTGAGGGGCGTGGGGGAAGTTGTCTCCGAGCTGTGATTTACCCCCAAACACCGTGCCCAAAGGTGTGGATAAGTCCTTGAACAACTGCGCCAAGCCGCACCCTGACTGGTGTGGCAGCGTGTGCTTAAAAATAAGGCAGCGCCGGGCTCTTGCCTTGAGCCTGGCGGAGGGCATGATTGCGGCTATTCTTAGCGCTTCGCTTGCTCCTGCGCGCTCTTCACTGCATGCCTGCATCCTCCATTTCGCCCGGCTTCATTGCCCTGCACAGCCACCGCTCTGAGGTGCTGGCCGACACCCTCACGGCTTGGCTGCGTGCGCACCCTTTGCTGCCGCTTGAGAGCGAAGTGGTCCTGGTGCAGAGCAACGGCATGGCCGAGTGGATCAAGATCGAGCTGGCCCGCCAAGGTGGAGCTCTGGGCGGCGTGTGCGCCGCCACGCGGGTGGAGTTGCCTTCGCGCTTTTTGTGGCGCACCTACCGGCAAGTGCTGGGTGCGGCCAATGTGCCGCCCGACTCACCGCTCGACAAACTGCCCATGACCTGGCGGCTGATGGCCTTGCTGCCGGGGTGTTTGGCAGACCCGGTGTTCCAACCCGTGGCGGGCTTTTTGCGTGGGGATGAACCCGACCGCCTCCTGCAACTGGCCAGCCGGCTGGCCGACCTGTTTGACCAGTACCAAATCTACCGCCCCGACTGGCTGCAGGACTGGGCCGCCGGGCGCAACGTGCTGCGCAAAGCCGCTGGCCATGATGTGCTGGGCGAAGACCAGCTCTGGCAGGCCGAACTCTGGCGGCGGGTGCTCGCCACCTTGGACGACACCCAGCGCCAAGCCACCCGGCCAGCATTGCATGCGCGGGCGCTGGCGCACCTGCAGTCGGGCCAGCCGCTGGCCAGCCCCGTGGCGCGGCGTGTGTCGGTGTTCGGCATGAGCCACATGCCGGGGCAGTTGCTGGAGATGCTGGCGGCGCTGGCCGCGCACAGCCAGGTGCTGCTGGCCGTGCCCAACCCTTGCCAATACCATTGGGGCGACATCATCGATGGGCGCGAGTTGTTTCAACACAAGCCCGCTCGAGGTCAACCCCGTGGAGGGAAAACCTTGGCGGATGTGAATCTGGCCAAGATGCATGCGCATGCACCCACCCTGCTGGCGGCCTGGGGTCGACAAGGGCGTGATTTCATACGCCAACTCGATGCGTTGGATGACATGCAATCGGCCTTGGCGATCACTCAGCTGAACCGTCTCGATTTTTTTCAGAATGTGCCCGGCGATGACGGCACGCGTTTGCTCGCGCAGCTGCAGCGGCGCATCCGCGATTTGGAGCCCTCCAGCGGTGGCACCCCAGCCCAGCCCTTGCAAAAGGATGACGCTTCGGTCACGTTCAGCGTGGCGCACAGCCCGGTGCGCGAACTCGAAGTGCTGCACGACCAGTTGCTGCAGTGGTTCCACACCTCCCCCGCGTCTTTGTCGCCGCGCGACGTGGTGGTCATGGTGCCCGACATCGAGCGCATGGCCCCGGCGATCCGCGCCGTGTTCGGCCAATACAAACGCAGCGATGCGCGTTTCATCCCGTACGACATTGCCGACTTGGGCGCACAGGCCATCAGCCCGCTGATCCACGCGGTCGAATGGCTGCTGGCCCTGCCGCATCAGCGCAGCCGCATGAGCGAGCTGGTCGAGTTGCTCGAAGTGCCTGCACTCGCGGCCCGCTTTGGCCTGAAGGAGGTGCATTTACCCACGCTCACGCGCTGGATGGCGGGCTCGGGCATCCGCTGGGGCCTGTCGGCCGAGCACCGTGCGGGTCTGGGCTTGGGCGTGTGCGGCGACGACAACTCGGCGCTGTTTGGCGTGCAGCGCATGCTCATGGGCTACGCCTGTGGGGCCGACGCGGTGGACGATGACCTTGCATCGGGGGTGTCTCCCTATGCCGAGGTGGGGGGGCTGGACGCCGAGCTGGCGGGGTCGCTCGCCCACCTGCTGCAGGCCCTGATCGACTGGTGGAAAACCTGCACGCAAAGCGCCACGCCCGTGCAGTGGGCCGAGCGCTGCCGCGCCTTGCTGGCGGCCTTGTTCAAGCCGCGTGACGACAACGACCGCAACGCGCTGGCGGCACTCGACCAGGCGCTGAACGACTGGGTGCGTGCTTGCGGCGAAGCGGGCTTTGCCGAGGCCGTGCCTTTGGCCGTGGCCAGATCGGCTTGGCTCGAAGCTTTGAAGGCCCCCCGGCTGGAGCAGCGCTTTCGCGCAGGCGGTGTGACGTTTTGCACGCTCATGCCCATGCGGGCGATCCCCTTCCAGGCGGTGTGTTTGCTGGGCATGAACGATGGCGACTACCCGCGCCGCAGTCCGCGGTCCGACTTTGACCTGATGGGCCTGCCGGGCATGGCGCGTCCGGGTGACCGATCGCGCCGGGATGACGACCGCCAGCTCATGCTCGAGGCGCTCTTGTCAGCGCGGCAGTTCTTGTACGTGAGCTGGAGCGGCCGCAGCGTGCGCGACAACAGCGAACAACCGCCCTCGGTACTGGTGTCGCAACTGCGCGATGAGATCGACCTGCTCTGGGGCAAGGACACGGCCCACGGCCTGACCACGGTGCATCCGCTGCAGCCGTTCAGCCGCGCTTACTTTGAAGCGGGCAGTGGTTTGCAGACTTATGCCAAAGAGTGGCAAGCTGCACAAATTGGATCGCCACGCTCCGCTCGCGATGAGCTTGCTTTTGAAGCGTCATCGCCAGGAGCGCAGCGACGTGGCGATCCATGCTGGCTGCCCCCACTGCAATCGGCCAACGACCAGCCGCCCGTCATCACCCTGTCTCAACTTGCCCGCTTCCTGCGCAAACCAGTGGGGGCGTTTTTTCGTGAGCGGCTGCAGGTGCATTTGGAAGATGAGCGCAGCGAGCTGCACGACGATGAACTGTTTGGCCTGGGCGGGCTGGATTTGTACCAGTTGCTCGACCACGAACTGCAGCATGTGCCTGCCGATTTGAGTGCAGACGAACTGCCCGGCCATGCAGCGCGTGGGGTGCAATGGCTGCGCTTGTCCGGGGCCTTGCCACTGGCGGGTGTGGGCACGCTCGAAGCACAAAAGCTCACCCACATCCTGCAAACCCAGCTGAGCGCGGCGCTGCGCGAGCGACAGGCTTACCCCGAAGCGGCCGAGCGCGTGCTGGTCGACCAAGCACACCCGCAGATTCACCCACAAGTGAGTTTGCAGGATGCGCTGGGCGGTGTGCTGGCCGGTGAGGGCGGGCCAATGCGCTTGAGCCTGCGTGCCAACAAGCTGGTCAGCATCTCCAAAGCGGGCACGGCCACGGCAATGCCTGAAAAACTCATCGACATTTGGCTGCAATCGCTGGCCGCTGCCGCCATGGGGCATTCACTTCGCTGTGTGGTGGTGGGCCGCAATGCCGTGGTGCGTGTGCCGCCACAAGACCCTGAGGCCGCCCGTGCCCAGTTGCAGGTGCTGCTGGCCACCTGGGCCGAGGGCATGCGCTGGCCGCTGCCCCTGCCGCCGAGTGTGGCCTTGCAGTGGCTCAAGGACAAAGAAAACACCAACGCGTTGGCCGATGCCTACGAAGGCAGCGATTTCAAGAGCGCTGAAAAAGACCAAGACCCGGCCCTGGCCCGAACCTACCCCACGGTGGAAGACTTGCTGGCCACGGGCGCCCTGGACCGGCTGGCGCAGGCGGTGTATGCACCGCTCAAGGACTGGGCGGCGCAGACCCAAGTCGAGGTCTTGCCCGATGCGCCTGCAGACGATGAAGGGGATCTGGCATGACGACCGCCCACGCCTTGGATGCCCACAGTTTTCCGCTGCGCGGCAGCCACCTGATCGAAGCGAGCGCCGGCACGGGCAAGACCTGGACGATTGCCGCGCTGTATGTGCGCTTGGTGCTGGGCCATGGCGACGCGGGCACCGCACCCGTGCGCCCCATGCTGCCGCAAGACGTGCTGGTGATGACCTTCACCCGCGCCGCCACCCGTGAGTTGTCAGACCGCATCCGCGCCCGCCTGACCGAGGCGGCGCAGGTGTTCCGGGGCGTCGCCCAAACGGACGACGCCTTCTTGAATCAACTCAAGGGCGAATTCCCCGAAGGTGCGCCTCGAGAACAAGCCGCGTACCGGCTGGCGCTGGCCGCGCAGGCCATGGACGACGCGGCCGTTTACACCATCGACGCTTGGTGCCAGCGCATGTTGCGCGAGCACGCCTTTGACAGCGGCAGCCTGTTTGAAGAAACCCTGGTCGGCGACGAAGCCGCGCTGCGCCTTGAGGCCGTGCAGGACTACTGGCGCCAGCAGCTCTACCCCATGGCCACACCGCTGGTGGCGCAGGTGCAGCGCGTCTGGCGCGATGTGCCCGCGCTCGACAAGGACATGCGTGCCCTGATGGCGGTCCCTTTGGCCGACCCTGTTCCCGGCTCGCTGGCGCAGGTCTTCGGTGGGGCGCTGGCCGAGCGCGATGTGCAACTGACGGCACTCAAGCAGGGCTGGAGCGAGAAGGCCGACAACTTGTTGGGCTGGATCGAAGGGCAGCTGGCCGCCAAGAAGCATGGATGGAATGGTTCAATTCTGCAGGTGGGGCGCTCCAAGAAGTGGATGGATGCACTCAAAGGCTGGTCGCAAAGCTGTGGGGATGCGAAGGCATTGAAAGATGCAATGGGTACAGGCTGGGATCGTCTGACACCCAATGGCCTGCTGGAGTGTCGCAAAGAAGGCGATGTCGTTGAGCTGCCGCCCGAGTCTCAGGCCTTCGCTGATCTGCAAGCCGCTTTGTTGGCCTTGCCTGAACCCGCACAAGCCGCCCGCCTGCACGCCCGCACCCATGTGCTGCAGCGCATGGCCGAGCTCAAGCGTCGCAGTGGGCTGTTTGGTTTTGCCGACATGCTGCAGCGCCTGGATGTGGCGCTGGCCGAACCCGAGTCGGGTGCGCGTCTGGCGAAGCGCCTGCGCGAGCAATTTCCGGTGGCCATGATCGACGAGTTCCAGGACACCTCGCCGCTGCAGTTCCGCATCTTTGACCGCATCTACCGCACGGATACCAACGATCTGGACTGCGCGCTGCTGCTGATCGGCGACCCCAAGCAATCCATCTACGGTTTTCGCGGAGCCGACATCGACAGTTATTTGGCGGCTCGCTTGGCCACCGCAGGTCGCCACCATGTGCTGGGCATCAATTATCGCTCCACCCCAGCGGTGGTCGATGTGGTGAACCGCTGGTTTGAAATCCCCCAAGATGCCTTTGGCTACCAGCGGGGTGAGCAAAACCCGCTGCCTTTTCAGAGCGTCAAGGCCCATGGGCGCAGCGAAGTGTTCACCGCCCGCGACGGGGCTGTGAAAGCCATGACCGTGGTGCACGACGCCACACTGCGCAGCCAGCGCGATGCGCAGACACACCTGTCGGCCCTGTGCGCCGAGCAGATCGTGGATTGGCTGAGTGACCCAAGGGCCCGCTTTGTGGACCCAGAGAAGGGCGATAAGCCGCTTCAGCCCAAAGACATCGCCGTGTTGGTGCGCACAGGCAAAGAGGCCGCTGCCGTGCGCGATGCCTTGCGCGTGCGGGGCGTGGCCTCGGTCTACCTGTCGGACCGTGACTCGGTGTTTGCCAGCGACGAAGCGCAGGACCTGTGTCTGTGGCTGCGCGGCGTGGCCGAGCCGCAAGACATGCGGCGCGTGCGCGCCGCCTTGGGCACGCGCACGGTGGGCCTGTCACTGGCCGAGTTGCACGACTTGGCCACGCAAGACGAGTTGCTCGACCAACGCGCGGAGCAGATGCGCGACTTGCGAGGGGTTTGGCAAGGGCAGGGCGTTTTGGCCATGTTGCGCCAGTCGCTGCATGTGTTGCAACTGGCCGGACGCTGGCGCGGACAGCCCGATGGCGAACGCCGCTTGACCAATGTGCTGCACCTGGCCGAACTGCTGCAGACCGCCAGCAGTCAGCAGGTTGGGGAGCAGCCCCTGATCCGCTGGCTGGCCCAGCAGATCGAGGAAGTCAAAGCGGGGGGCGCAGGCGACAGCGAAGAACAAACCGTGCGACTGGAGAGCGACGAAGACCTGGTCAAGGTCATCACCATCCACGCCAGCAAAGGCCTGGAGTACCCGGTGGTGTGCCTGCCCTTTGCGCACAGCCACCGCATGATGGAGGCCCACAAAACCCCGGTGTTGCAGCGCGATGACGGCGATGGTGAGCGGCATTGGACTTTGGACTTTGACAAGGACGACACCCGCACGGCCGACCAAGACCGCCTGCGGGAAGACCTGCGCCTTTGGTACGTGGCGCTCACGCGTGCGCGGCATGCCCTGTGGGTGGGCTGGAGCCCGGTCACGCGGGGTTCGGGCAAAAGCTGTGTGAACCACAACAGTGCTGCCGGCCATTTGTTGGGCGGCGGTGACGCCATCGATGAAGCGGGCTGGTGGCCTAAGCTGCAAGCGCTGGAAAAAAATGCAAAAGAGCAGTCCTTATCGGTGCAGTTGGTGCGTGCGAGCGAAGTCGTGCCGCGCACCGTTTGGCAAAGGCCTGTGCGCACCGCCGAACTGCGCCAAGCGTTGATCAGCAACGCACGCATCGACAAGTCTTGGTCCATCGCCAGTTTTTCGCGGCTCACGCGCGACCTGTCTTCGCAGCCCCATGCATCGATGAGCACGCACATGGTCGCGTCGCGACCGGCCGATGACGAACCGACCGAAGACGCACAGACCCTGCCCATGCCCGCAGTCCCTGCGGGTTCTTTGGCCCCGTGGCACGGCTTTGCCAAAGGCCCGACCGCAGGCAACTTTTTGCACGACCAACTCGAGTGGCTGGCCGCTGATGGTTTTATGCTGGACGCGCCCAAGGTCGAGCGCCTGAAAAAGCGCTGCGAAAACGCAGGCTACCAAGCCCAAGCCGAGGTCGTGGTGCAGTGGCTCACCCGTGTGGTGGCAAAGCCCCTGCGCGGTCCCGGTGTGCCGCTGAACGCGCTGGGCACCTTGCTGCCAGAGATGGAGTTCTGGCTGCCTGCCCAGCGGCTGCACGCCCGCGAGGTGGACGCGCTCTGCCAGCAGCACCTGTTGCCCGGCGTGAGCCGCCCACAACTGCCCGACGCGCAGTTGCATGGGATGCTGATGGGCTTTGCCGACTTGGTGTTCGAGCACCAAGGCCGCTACTGGGTGCTCGACTACAAGTCCAACCACTTGGGTGCAGACGATGCGGCCTACACGCCGCAGGCCCTGGACGAGGCCATGGCCCAGCACCGCTATGAGGTGCAGGCCGCGCTTTACATGCTGGCGCTGCACCGCTTGCTGCGCAGCCGACTGGGCGAGGCCTATAACCCAGCGCAGCAACTGGGCGGCGCGGTTTACCTGTTCTTGCGTGGCATCGACGGGCCTGCGGGCGGCTGCTGCACCTTGCCTGCGTCGCTCGAATTGCTCGATGGGCTCGACGCCATGCTCAATGCCGAGGTCATGTCATGAGCTTGCGCAAGACAACCCGCCTGACAGCCGTCGCCACCACGCAAATGGATTGGCTCAACGACCTACCCGCCCAAGGCCTGAGCGCCGCTCAAACGTTGCAATGGCTGCAGCTGTGGACCGAACAAGGCCTGCTGCGCCACATCGACAGTGCCCTTGCGGCCCAACTGCTGCGGCTCGATGGCCAAGCCAGTCCCGCGCTTCTGGTGTCGGCGGCCTTGCTCGCGCAAATGGAAGGGCGTGGCCACACCTGCCTGCCCTTGGCCGACCTGTGCACACCGCCTGTGGCGCTGCTGGCTTGGCCCGCTGTGGCGGTCGATGGACCGCAAGGCTTGCGTGCGCTTTGGGCGCACCTACCCGCCACGCTGGCCGACTGGCAAGCCGCTTTGCAAAGCAGCCCATCCCGAGCCTGTTCGCGTCTGAGCGATGCACCCGACCAAGGCCAGCCGCTGGTGCTGGGCGGCACGGCCCATGAACCGCTCTTGTACCTGCGCCGCTATGCAGGCTACGAGCAGCGCGTGGGCCAGGGTCTGTTGCAACGGGTCAGCGAACCGTTGCCTGTGCCCGAGGCGGCGGCACGCCGCTGGCTGGACCGTTTCTTTGTGCCCAGTACCAAAGCACCTGCCGAAACCGATTGGCAAAAGGTGGCCTGCGCCGTAGCGCTGCGTGCGCGTCTGTCGGTCATCACGGGCGGGCCGGGCACAGGCAAGACTTACACCGCAGCCCGCCTGTTGGCTTTGCTGCTGGCACTGCACGAGGGCGACAGCCCGCTGCGCGTGGCGCTGGCCGCGCCCACGGGCAAGGCGGCGGCGCGGCTCAAGCAATCCATCGACAACGCACTGACCAGCCTGCAAGATCAGGTGCCAGAGGGCAGCGGTCTGGACTTGATCTCGCTGATCGCCCGCATGGGTCCAGCACGCACCTTGCATTCGCTGCTGGGTGCACGGCCCGACACGCGCCAGTTCAGACACCACGCGGCCAACCCGCTCGATGTGGATGTGCTGATCGTGGACGAAGCCTCGATGGTGCACTTGGAAATGATGGACGCGCTGCTGCAGGCGCTGCCCGCCACGGCGCGGCTGGTGCTGCTGGGCGACAAGGACCAGCTGGCCTCGGTGGAAGCGGGCGCGGTGTTGGGCGACCTGTGCCGCGACGCCGCCGCAGGCCGCTACAGCGCAGACACTGCGCAGTTTGTGCAGACCGTGACCGGGCAGACCTTGCCAGTGCCATACCTGTTCTCAGGTGCCGCGTCCGCGCTGGCCCAACAGACCGTTATGCTGCGTGAAAGCCGCCGCTTCAAAGGCGCGATCGGCCAGCTGGCCCTTGCAGTGAACCGGGGTGACGCCGCTGCAGCCCGCGCAACGCTCCTGACTTCTGTGGGAGCGAGCCCTCGCCCGCGAACGCCCGCCGCAGGCACCGCCCACCCCGAAGCCAGCACACTGCTTGCCCTGCAGCCCAACAGCCCCCAAGCCGTCTGCGAGCTGGCCCTGGGCTCGTCAGGCAAACCGTCTTACGCCGACTACCTGCTGCGGATGCAGCAGGGGCCGGCAGGGCAGGACGCCGAAGCCCACACCGCTTGGGTCCGCGATGTGCTCCAGGCTTTCGAGCGCTTTCGCATTTTGTGTGCGGTGCACCAAGGTGACTGGGGCACTCAAGGTCTGAACGCCGCAGTGCAAAAAGCCTTGGCTAATGGCGGCTTGCTCCACGTCTCGGGTGAATGGTTTGCTGGTCGGCCCGTCATGGTCACGCGCAATGACGCACAGCTGGGGGTGTTCAATGGTGACGTGGGCGTGGCCTTGCCCAACACCGAGGGCAAGCTCAAGGTCTGGTTCCTCGACGGCGAGGCGCTGCGCTCGGTGAGCGTGATGCGCCTGGCGCAGGTCGAAACCGCTTGGGTGATGACGGTGCACAAAAGCCAAGGCTCTGAATTCGAGCACACCGCGCTGGTGCTGCCGCCTGGCGGAGCCGAAGTTTTGTCACGCGAACTGGTCTACACCGGCATCACGCGGGCGCGTGAACAATTCACCTTGATGGAGGCCGAGGCGGGCTTGCTGGAAGCGGCCATGGCCCGCCCCAGTGTGCGGGCCAGTGGGCTGGCGCAGGCGTGGGCTCTGGACTGAGTGGACGCGAGCCCTTGCTCGCGAAAGGTCGCACGCACCCGTGCTCGCTTGGGGCACCTAACTGGCAAACCCTTCGCAAGCCCCGGCATTGGCCTTGCCCCGGCATTCACGCAGCAAGCGTTTGTCGCGCTCGGCCTTGCTCTCGCCCGTGGTCGTGTTGGCGGGCGGCTTGGGGGCTTTGGCTGGTTTCGGTTTTTGGGCCTTGGCAGGCTTTTCTGCCACCGTGACTGCGGTGAACGGGTCTGCTGCCAGGCTGGCCGGCGGCATGGCCAGCCAGCACAGCCCCCCAACCACACTGGCGAGCGTGAGCCCCAAATATCTGGGTGTCATGGCTTTCTCCCTGTTGCTTGTTGTGCCCTTCATCATAGGCAAGCGCTGCGCTTGTGCAAGGGGTGACACCTTCAGTGCGGGCCAGCCGTTACGATGAGGACATGAACCGAAATACTGCCCCTTTCATGCGTCAGGCCGTCATGGACCTGGAAGAGTCTCGCATCCGCGAAGTCGCCAATGCAGGCATGGGCCGCCCCGATGTGCTGGCCTTCTGGTTTGGTGAGTCCGACGAGGTCACGCCCGACCTCGTGCGCCAGGCCGCCATCGATTCCATGCAGCGTGGCGAGACCTTTTATTCGCACAACCTGGGCCTGCCCGAGTTGCGCGAGGCTGTGTCCGACTACATGTCGTCGTTGCACGGACCCATGGGCGTAGACCGCTTGGCCATCACCTCGGGCGGCGTGAACGCCTTGATGCTGGCGGCGCAAGCGCTGGTGGATGCGGGCGACGAGGTGGTCGCCGTCACGCCGGTTTGGCCCAACCTCACGGCGCAGGCGGTGGTCATGGGCGCAAATTTGAAGTGCGTGTCGCTGCGCCCGGTGGGTGGGCAGTGGCAGCTTGACATGGCCGCGCTCAAATCGGCAATCACCCCTGCCACGCGCATGCTGATCGTCAACTCGCCCAACAACCCCACGGGTTGGACGCTCAGCCGCGCCGAGCAGGCCGAGATCCTGGCGCATTGCCGCAGCACCGGCACCTGGGTGCTGGCCGACGAGGTGTACGAGCGCCTTTATTACGAAACCGACACCGCCAACGGCTGTGCGCCGTCGTTTCTGGATGTGGCCGAGCCCGACGACCGCCTGGTGGTGGTGCACAGCTTTTCCAAGAGCTTTTTGATGACCGGTTGGCGTCTGGGCTGGCTGGTCATGCCCGCCGCCATGACACCCCACATGGGCAAATTGATCGAGTTCAACACCTCGTGCGCTTCCGTTTTCACCCAACGGGCCGGCGTGGTGGCGCTGCGCCACACCGCCGACATCACCCCCCGTGTGGTGGCCCACCTCAAGGCCTGCCGCGACACGCTGGTGCCTTTGCTGCAAGCGTTGCCAGGCGTGCAACTGGCCCCTGCCCGGGGCGGCATGTACGCGTTTTTCAAGCTCGAAGGGCACCCGGATGCGGTGCTCACCGCCAAACGCCTGGTGGCCGAAGCCGGCCTTGGTCTGGCCCCTGGTGAGGCCTTTGCCCCCGAGGCGGCGGGTTGGCTGCGCTGGTGCTTTGCCTCCAAAGACCAGGCGCGCTTGAGTGAGGGTGTGGAACGGCTCAAGGCGTGGCTGGCCAAGAATTAATTGGGATCTGACCCCAATTAATTCTTGCAGGTCGGCTCTTTCTGGGCCGACGTTGGTGGGTTTGGCGCAGGCGCCAGGACGGGGTGGGCGCCGCTGGACCGCGTGTTCCGGGGGCACTTTCGGGCTATAATCCGCCTGTTTTGCGATTTGCAAAGCGCACGCCTACAGCTTTTCCGGCCGTTGGCGCAAGTCATTCACCCGCTGAAATTCGTCACTGAAGGCCAGCGAAACAACAAGGAAAAACCCATGATTGCATCTTCAATCAAGGCTGAGGTCGTCAAGGCCAACGCACGTGCTGCCAACGATACGGGCTCCCCAGAAGTCCAAGTGGCTTTGCTCACAGCCCGCATCAACGAGCTGACACCTCACTTTAAAACACACGCCAAAGACCATCACGGTCGCCGCGGTCTGCTGCGCATGGTGAGCCGTCGCCGCAAACTGCTGGACTACCTCAAGTCCCGTGATGCTGACCGTTATGTTGCGCTGATCGCCAAACTTGGCCTGCGTAAATAACTGTCTGTCCAGATGAAAAGCGCCTGAGTTAGTTCACTAGCTCAGGCGCTTTATTCTTTTTTTCAGTCGGAATTTGTCACAAAGAACCCGCGCTGTGTCATTCCACAAGGCTTTTTAGTCAAGGTTTTGTGGAATGGCATCGAGTTCAGAGCGTCAACTTCCGGGCCCACAGTGCAGCCTCATGCGCTTTTGTTTTCAGGAGTTCTGAACATGTCTATTTTTAACAAAGTCACCAAAACCTTCCAGTGGGGCCAGCACACGGTCAAGATGGAAACCGGCGAAGTCGCCCGCCAAGCCGGCGGCCCTGTGCTGCTCGACATGGAAGGCACCGTGGTGCTGGCCACCGTCGTGGGTTCCAAGATCGCCAAGGCCGGTCAAGACTTCTTTCCCCTGACGGTCGATTACATCGAGAAAACTTACGCCGCAGGCAAGATCCCTGGCAGCTTCTTCAAGCGTGAAGCCAAGCCCAGCGAGCACGAAACCCTGACCAGCCGCCTGATCGACCGCCCGATCCGTCCTCTGTTCCCCGAAGGTTTCTACAACGATGTTCACGTGGTCATCCACACCGTGTCCTTGAACCCTGAAGTCGACGCCGACATCGCCGCGATGATCGCCGTGTCGGCCGCTTTGTCCATTTCGGGCATCCCATTCAATGGCCCCATCGGTGCGGCCCGTGTGGGTTACATCAACGGCGAATATGTCCTGAACCCCGGCCAGACACAGCGCAAAGACAGCGTGATGGATCTGGTGGTGGCCGGCACCGAAGCCGCTGTGCTGATGGTCGAATCTGAAGCCCTGCAACTGTCCGAAGAAATCATGTTGGGCGGCGTGGTGTATGGCCATGAGCAATCCGCGATTGCCATCAACGCGATCCACGAGTTGGTCCGCGAAGCTGGCAAGCCAGTTTGGGACTGGCAAGCGCCTGCCCGCGACACCGCCTTCGAAGCCAAGCTGGCCACATTGGCCGAAGAAAAGCTGCGCACTGCTTACCAAATCCGCAACAAGCAAGCCCGTACACACGCTTGCCGCGAAGCCTACGCTTCGGTCAAAGTCGCTTTGGCTGAAGAAGGCGTCGCCTTTGACAGCGTCAAGCTCGACGGCTTGATGTTCGAAATCGAAGCGCGCATCGTGCGCAGCCAGATTTTGGCCGGTGAGCCCCGCATCGACGGCCGCGACACCCGCACGGTGCGCCCCATCGAAATCCGCAACAGCGTGCTGCCCCGCACCCACGGCTCGGCCCTGTTCACCCGTGGCGAAACCCAGGCTTTGGTGATCACCACCTTGGGCACCGAGCGCGATGCCCAGCGCATCGACGCTCTCGCTGGCGAGTTCGAAGACCGCTTCATGTTCCACTACAACATGCCTCCCTTTGCCACTGGCGAAGTGGGCCGCATGGGCTCGACCAAGCGCCGCGAAATCGGCCACGGCCGTTTGGCCAAGCGTGCTTTGGCCGCTGTGTTGCCGACCAAAGAAGAGTTCCCCTACACCGTGCGTGTGGTGTCCGAGATCACCGAATCGAACGGCTCTTCGTCCATGGCTTCGGTCTGCGGCGGCTGCCTGTCGATGATGGACGCCGGTGTGCCGATGAAAGCCCACGTGGCCGGTATCGCCATGGGCCTGATCAAAGAAGACAACCGCTTTGCGGTGCTGACCGACATCCTGGGTGACGAAGACCACCTGGGTGACATGGACTTCAAAGTGGCCGGTACCACCAACGGCATCACCGCGCTGCAGATGGACATCAAAATCCAGGGCATCACCAAAGAAATCATGCAAGTGGCTTTGGCTCAGGCCAAAGAAGCGCGCATGCACATTCTGGGCAAGATGCAAGAGGCGATGAGCGAAGCCAACACCGAAGTGTCTGATTTCGCGCCCAAGCTCTTCACCATGAAGATCAACCCCGAAAAAATCCGTGACGTGATCGGCAAAGGTGGCGCGACCATCCGTGCCCTGACCGAAGAAACCGGTTGCCAGATCAACATCGAGGAAGACGGCACGATCACCATCGCTGCGACCGATGGCGAGAAGGCCGACATCGCCAAAAAGCGCATCGAACAGATCACGGCCGAAGTCGAAATCGGCAAGGTTTACGAAGGCCCGGTCACCAAAATCCTGGACTTTGGTGCTTTGATCAACCTGTTGCCTGGCAAAGACGGTTTGCTGCACATCAGCCAGATCGCGCACGAGCGCGTGGAAAAAGTGACCGACTACCTGAGCGAAGGCCAGATCGTCAAAGTCAAGGTCATGGAAACCGACGAAAAAGGCCGCATCAAGCTGTCGATGAAGGCTTTGCTGGACCGTCCCGCTCAAGGCTAAACAGCGCGGGTGTCGGGGGTCTTTGATCACCCGATACCGCGTGGCTTCACCATGAACGTCATTGAAATCCAAAGCTACGGCGCCCCAGCGGTGCTGGTGACCGGCTCACGTCCCGACCCTGTGGCCGGGGCAGGGGAGCTGCTCATTCGCGTCTCGGCCAGCGGCATCAACCGCCCCGATGTGCTCCAGCGCACCGGCAACTATCCTGTGCCGCCGGGCGCCTCGGATATTCCGGGTCTGGAGGTCGCGGGTGTGGTGGTGTCGGGCGATGCAGTGGCCATGGCCGAAGCGGGTTTCGCAGTGGGCGACCGGGTGTGTGCCTTGGTCGCTGGCGGTGGTTATGCGCAGCTGTGCGTGGCCCCGGTGGCCCAGTGTTTGCCGGTTCCGAAGGGCCTGACGGACATCGAAGCCGCTTCGCTGCCCGAGACCTTCTTCACCGTGTGGAGCAATGTCTTCGACCGTGGTCGTTTGCAAGCGGGTGAGACCTTGTTGATTCAAGGTGGCACCAGTGGCATCGGTGTCACGGCGATTCAGATGGCCAAGGCCGCGGGTGCCAAGGTGATCGCCACTGCGGGTTCTGACGAAAAATGCCAGGCTTGCTTGGCATTGGGCGCTGACCATGCGATAAATTACAAAACCACCGATTTCGTGGCCGAGGCCAAGCGCCTGACGGGCGGCGTGGGGGTCGACGTGATTTTGGACATGGTCGCGGGCGACTATGTGGCGCGTGAAGTCGAGTCTCTTGCCGAGGACGGGCGTCTGGTCATCATCGCGGTGCAAGGCGGCCTCCAAAGCGGGTTCAATGCCGGCTTGGTGTTGCGACGCCGTTTGACGATCACAGGTTCGACCTTGCGTCCACGTCCCGTGGCCTTCAAGGCGGCCATCGCCCAGGCTTTGCGCCAAACCGTGTGGCCCTGGATCGAGTCGGGTCGCATCAAGCCGGTCATCCACAGCGTGTTTGCTGCAACGGAAGCTGGCGGTGGTTTGCCATCGGGTGCGGCGCAAGCCCATGCCTTGATGGAGACGAATCAACATGTGGGCAAATTGGTGGTGACTTGGTGATGGGCATGGCCAGCAAATTGATGGTGGGCAACTGGAAGATGCATGGCAGCTTGGCTGCCAATGCGTCCTTGTTGTCAGAAATCTTGAGCGGCATGGGCGGCGTGAATTGCCGTGCTGCGCTGTGCGTGCCTTCACCTTATCTGACCCAAGCTCAGAGCTTGTTGGCCGGTTCAGCCTTGGCGCTGGGTGCGCAAGATGTCTCTGATCACGAATCGGGGGCTTACACCGGCGAAGTGTCGGCAGCCATGTTGCGTGATTTTGCGGTGCGTTATTGCCTCGTGGGCCACTCGGAGCGACGTCAGTACCACGGTGAGACCGATGCTGTGGTGGCTATCAAGGCGCAACGCGCTTTGTCTGTGGGCATCACGCCGATTGTGTGTGTGGGCGAGCGTTTGGCCGAGCGCGAGGCAGGCCTGACCGAGGCGGTGGTCAAGCGCCAATTGGCCGCTGTCATTCATGCCAACGGCCATTGCATCAGCGAAATCGTGGTGGCCTATGAACCTGTTTGGGCCATTGGCACCGGATTGACGGCCACCCCCGAGCAGGCGCAAGGTGTGCACGCTGTGCTGCGTACCCAATTGCAGGCCGCTACAGCGCAGGCTGAACGGGTGTCCATTTTGTACGGTGGCAGCATGAATGCCGCCAATGCCTCGTCCTTGCTGGCCCAGCCCGATGTGGATGGTGGCCTGATCGGTGGCGCATCGCTCAAGGCGACTGATTTTTTATCGATGTTGAAAGCCGCTTCGCGCTGAGCTTTCTATCCCTCTTTTCATATTTTCGGAGTATTCAGATGAGCGTGATGTTGACTTTGATTTTGGTGGTGCAGATGTTGTCGGCTTTGGCCATGATTGGCCTGATCCTGATCCAGCAAGGCAAGGGCGCTGACATGGGCGCCGCCTTTGGCAGCGGAGGCTCGGGCAGCTTGTTTGGTGCCACGGGCGGTGCCAACTTTCTGTCGCGCACCACAGCGGTGTTGGCGGCGGTATTTTTTGTGTGCACCTTGATGCTGGCTTATTTCAGCAACGCACGTCCCGTTGCCCCTTCGGGCAGCGTGCTCGAAGGGGCCGCAGTGACCGCGCCAGTTGCGCCTGCCTTGCCCGTTGACAGCAGCACCGCCGCACAAATCCCGGGCAACACGCCCACTGCCAAGCCTGACAACAGCGTGCCACCTGCACCTGCGAAGTAAGTTGCTGTTCAGCTTTGTTGCTCTGCACAATTTTCCCTGTTTCCAGAAGGAAATGGTGACGTTTTCAGAGTAGAATTTGTGATTGTCCGGAGAGCTCAATGCGCCACTCGGCGCGCCTCATGCAACACGGTCAAACGTATCCAGCCGTCGTGGTGAAATTGGTAGACACGCTATCTTGAGGGGGTAGTGGCGAAAGCTGTGCGAGTTCGAGTCTCGCCGACGGCACCAGATAAACAGAAAAGCCCATGCCGAAAGGCTTGGGCAATTCATTCGGTGATACCGCAAGTCCAAAATGAACCTCGACCAGTACCTTCCCATTCTCTTGTTCATTTTGGTCGGCATCGCTGTCGGCATCATTCCCCAGGTTTTGGGCTACATCCTCGGCCCCAACAAACCTGACGCGGAAAAAAATTCCCCTTACGAATGCGGCTTTGAAGCCTTTGAAGACGCCCGCATGAAGTTCGATGTGCGCTACTACCTGGTCGCCATCCTGTTCATCTTGTTTGACCTGGAAATCGCCTTCTTGTTCCCTTGGGCCATTGCGCTCAAGGAGGTGGGCTTGGCCGGTTTTGTGGCCGTGGTGATCTTTTTGGCCATTCTGGTCGTGGGCTTCGTCTACGAGTGGAAAAAAGGCGCCCTGGACTGGGAATGACCGTTCGCACTGACAACAACATTCAGCCTGCTTGAGGATAAAAAATGATTGAAGGCGTGATGAAAGAAGGCTTCATCACCACGAGTTACGACTCGGTGGTGAATTGGGCCAAAACCGGTTCGCTCTGGCCCATGACCTTCGGTCTGGCTTGCTGCGCGGTGGAGATGATGCATTCGGCCACAGCCCGCTACGACTTGGCCCGATTTGGTGCCGAGGTGTTCCGCGCCAGTCCACGTCAGGCCGATTTGATGATCGTGGCCGGCACCCTGTGCAACAAGATGGCGCCGGCCCTGCGCAAGGTGTATGACCAGATGTCCGAGCCGCGCTGGGTGATCTCCATGGGGTCTTGCGCCAACGGCGGTGGTTACTACCACTACAGCTATTCGGTGGTGCGCGGTTGTGACCGGATTGTGCCGGTGGATGTGTATGTGCCGGGCTGCCCACCCACGGCTGAAGCGCTGATCTACGGCATCATCCAGCTGCAGCAAAAAATCCGCCGCACGCACACCATTGCGCGCGCTTGAAGGGAATGACGATGACCGATTTCGCCATTCGCCCCGAAGACCTGCAAGACACCCTGGCTGCGGCCCTGGGTGATCGGGTGCAGAAAATCACCATCGCTTTGGGCGAGGTGACCCTTCATGTGAACGCACAGCATTACCTGAGCGTGATGCAAACCTTGCGTGATGCGCCGGGCTGCCAATTCGAGCAACTCGTTGATTTGGCCGGCCTCGATTACTCTGCTTACCGCGATGTGGGCACCGATGGCCCCCGCTTTGGTGTCACCGTGCATTTGTTGTCGGTCAGCCTGAACCAGCGCGTGCGTGTCAAAGTGCTCTGCCCCGATGACGATCTGCCTTTGGTGGATTCGGTCAACGCGATCTGGAACTCGGCCAACTGGTACGAACGTGAAGCGTTTGACCTGTACGGCATCGTGTTCGAAGGCCACAACGACCTGCGCCGCATCCTGACCGACTACGGTTTCATCGGTCACCCCTTCCGCAAAGACTTCCCCTTGTCGGGTCACGTTGAAATGCGCTACGACGCTGAGCGTCAGCGCGTGATCTATGAGCCGGTGAGCATCGAGCCGCGTGAAATCACGCCGCGCATCATCCGTGAAGAACACTATGGAGGCCTGAACTGACATGGCCGAAATCAAGAATTACACGCTGAACTTCGGTCCACAGCACCCTGCAGCCCACGGTGTGTTGCGTTTGGTGCTCGAGCTCGACGGCGAAGTGGTGCAACGCGCTGATCCGCATATTGGCTTGTTGCACCGCGCCACCGAAAAATTGGCCGAACACAAAACCTACATCCAGTCGCTGCCCTACATGGACCGCCTGGACTATGTGTCGATGATGTGCAACGAGCACGCCTACTGCCTGGCCATCGAAAAAATGCTCGGCTTGGAAGTGCCCAAACGTGCGCAATACATCCGTGTGATGTTCTCCGAAATCACCCGCATCCTGAACCACCTCATGTGGCTGGGTTCCCACGGCAACGATTGCGGCAGCTCGACCATTTTGATCTACACCTTCCGCGAACGTGAAGACCTGTTTGACATGTACGAGGCCGTGTCTGGCGCACGCATGCACGCGGCGTATTTCCGCCCCGGTGGCGTATACCGCGACCTGCCAGACAGCATGCCGCAGTACAAGGTCAGCAAAATCAAGAACGCCAAGGCCATCGAGCAGCTCAACAGCAACCGCAATGGCTCCTTGCTGGACTTCATTGACGACTTCACGCAGCGCTTTCCCAAGTGCGTGGACGAGTACGAAACCTTGCTGACCGACAACCGCATCTGGAAGCAGCGCACCGTGGGCATTGGCGTGGTGGCGCCTGAGCGTGCCCTGAATCTGGGCATGACCGGCCCCATGCTGCGCGGCTCCGGCTTCGCCTGGGACTTGCGCAAGAAGCAGCCTTATGACGCCTACGACGAGGTGGAGTTTGATGTGCCCGTGGGCAAGACCGGTGACAGTTACGACCGTTACCTCGTGCGTGTGCAAGAGATGCGCGAATCGAACCGCATCATCCAGCAGTGTGTGAAGTGGCTGCGTGCCAACCCGGGCCCCGTCATCACCGACAACCACAAGATCGCGCCACCTTCACGCGAAGGCATGAAGTCCAATATGGAAGACTTGATCCACCACTTCAAGCTCTTCACCGAAGGTTTTCATGTGCCGGAAGGTGAGGCCTATGCGGCGGTCGAACACCCCAAGGGCGAGTTCGGCATTTACATGGTGAGTGACGGCGCCAACAAACCGTACCGCCTCAAAATTCGCGCCCCGGGCTTTGCCCATCTGGCCACCCTCGATGAAATGGCCCGTGGCCACATGCTGGCCGATGCGGTCGCCATCATCGGGACCATGGACATTGTTTTTGGAGAGATTGACCGATGATCTCTGAGTCAACCAAAGCGCGCTTTGCGCGTGAAGTCGCCAAGTTCCCTGCGGATCAAAAGCAGTCGGCCGTCATGGCCTGCCTGTCGATCGTTCAGCAGGAGCAGGGCTGGGTCAGCCCCGAGAGTGAGCAAGTCGTGGCAGAAGTCCTGGGCATGCCGGTGATGGCTGTGCACGAAGTGACCACCTTCTACAACATGTACAACCAAAAGCCGGTTGGCAAGTTCAAGCTGAACGTTTGCACCAACCTGCCTTGCCAGTTGCGTGGCGGTGCCCAGGCGCTGGCCCATCTGGAGCATAAGTTGGGTGTGCATGTGGGTGAAACCACGCCCGACGGCCTGTTCACCTTGCAGCCCAGTGAGTGCCAAGGCGCTTGTGCCGATGCGCCGGTGCTGCTGGTGAATGACCGCCACATGTGCAGTTTCATGAGCCATGAAAAACTCGACCAACTCGTTGACAGCCTGAAGAAAGCCGAGGCCGCCTGATGAACGTCGAACAAATTCTCAGCCAATTCCAAGCCACAGGCGTGGAAACTTGCTTCCATGATCGCCACATCCATCCGCAAATTTATGCCGGTCTGAATGGCCAAAACTGGGGCATCAAAGACTACGAAGCGCGTGGCGGCTACGCGGCCTTGCGCAAAATTTTGGGCAAAGACGGTGCTGAGCCCAATGCGGAGACCGGTGTTACCGGTATGACCCAAGACCAGGTGATTGCCACGGTCAAAGAGTCCGGCCTGCGTGGTCGCGGCGGCGCGGGTTTCCCTACGGGGCTGAAGTGGAGCTTCATGCCTCGCCAGTTCCCAGGCCAAAAGTATTTGGTGTGCAACTCGGACGAAGGCGAGCCGGGCACATGCAAAGACCGCGACATCATGGAGTACAACCCCCACACCGTGATCGAAGGCATGATCATCGCGGCGTATGCCATGGGCATCAGCGTGGGCTACAACTACATCCACGGCGAAATTTTCCACACCTACGAGCGCTTTGAAGCGGCCCTCGAAGAGGCCCGCGCCGCTGGCTATTTGGGCAACAGCATCCTGGGCAGCACCTTCAGCTTCCAGCTGCACGCCTCGCACGGTTTTGGCGCTTACATCTGCGGCGAAGAAACCGCTTTGCTTGAATCGCTCGAAGGCAAAAAAGGCCAGCCGCGCTTCAAGCCGCCGTTCCCAGCCAGCTTTGGCTTGTACGGCAAGCCCACCACCATCAACAACACCGAGACCTTCGCGGCGGTGCCCTGGATCATCCGCAACGGTGGCCAGGCTTACCTTGAATGCGGCAAGCCCAACAACGGCGGCACCAAGATCTTCTCGGTCAGCGGTGATGTGGAGCGCCCCGGCAACTACGAAGTGCCCATGGGCACCCCGTTTGCCAAGCTGCTTGAACTCGCCGGTGGCGTGCGCGGTGGCCGCAAACTCAAGGCCGTGATTCCCGGCGGTTCGTCATCGCCCGTGATTCCTGCCGACTTGATGATGAAGCTCACCATGGACTACGACAGCATTGCCAAAGAAGGCGGCTCGATGTTGGGTTCGGGTGCGGTGATCGTCATGGACGAGACGCGTTGCATGGTCAAGGCTTTGGCGCGCTTGTCTTACTTCTACTCGCACGAATCCTGCGGCCAATGCACCCCATGCCGCGAAGGCACAGGCTGGCTCTGGCGCATGGTGGACCGCATCGAACATGGCCAAGGCCGTGCCAGCGACATCGACATGCTCGACAGCGTGGCCGGCAACATCATGGGCCGCACGATTTGCGCCTTGGGTGACGCAGCGGCCATGCCGGTGCGTGGCATGCTCAAGCATTTCCGTCACGAATTTGTACACCTCATCGAACACAAGACCTCCCTGGTCGGTGCCGATGCAACAGCGGTGAAGACCCATGGTTGAAATAGAACTCGACGGTCAGAAAGTGGAAGTTGCCGAAGGCAGCATGGTGATGCATGCCGCTGAAAAAGCGGGCACCTACATCCCCCATTTCTGCTACCACAAGAAACTCTCCATCGCGGCCAACTGCCGCATGTGCCTGGTGGAGGTCGAAAAGGCCCCCAAGCCCATGCCAGCCTGTGCCACGCCCGTGACGCAAGGCATGATCGTGCGCACCAAGAGCGACCGGGCGATTGCCGCCCAGAAGTCGGTCATGGAATTTTTGCTGATCAACCACCCACTCGATTGCCCCATCTGCGACCAGGGCGGTGAGTGCCAATTGCAAGACTTGGCCGTGGGGTATGGTGGCAGCACCTCCCGCTACGAAGAAGAAAAGCGCGTGGTTTTCCACAAGGAAGTCGGCCCGCTGATCTCGATGGAAGAGATGAGCCGCTGCATCCACTGCACACGCTGCGTGCGCTTTGGCCAAGAAGTGGCCGGTGCCATGGAGCTGGGCATGTCTCACCGTGGCGAGCACGCCGAGATCGAAACCTTCTTGGGCCAGACCATCGACTCAGAGCTCTCGGGCAACATGATCGACATCTGCCCTGTGGGTGCTTTGACCAGCAAGCCTTTCCGCTACCACGCCCGTACGTGGGAGTTGTCGCGCCGCAAGTCGGTGGCCGCGCACGATTCGTCGGGTGCCAACCTGATCGTGCAGGTCAAAAACAACCACGTCATGCGCGTCGTGCCCCTGGAAAACGAAGACGTCAACGAGTGCTGGATCGCCGACCGTGAGCGCTTCTCTTACGAAGCCCTGAACGGCCCCGACCGCCTGACACGCCCCATGCTCAAGCAGGGTGGTGAGTGGAAAGAGGTCGACTGGCAAACCGCCCTCGAATACGTGGCCAACGGCCTGCGCAATATCCAGCGCGACCATGGTGCGGGCAGCATTGGCGCATTGGTCAGCCCGCACAGCACTTTGGAAGAGTTGTACTTGGCTGGCGCCTTGATGCGTGGCCTGGGGTCAGACAACATTGACCACCGTCTGCGCAACGCCGAGTTTGCTGTAGCCGAGGGCGTGCGTACCTTGGGCACCTCCATCGCATCACTGAGCACATTGCAGCGCGTGCTGGTCGTGGGCTCCAACCTGCGCAAGGACCACCCGCTGTTTGCCCTGCGCGTGCGCCACGCCGTGCGCCATGGCGCTCAGCTGAACGTCATCACATCGCCAGCGGCTTTCAGCCACGCCGACGCTTGGGCCATGCCCGTGGCGCAGTCGGTGCTGACCGATGCCTCGGGCTGGGCGCAAGCCTTGGCCGATGTGGCCGCTGCCATTGCTGCAGAAAAGGGTGTGAGCGCTCCCGTGTCCTTGAGCACCACAAGCGGTGCGGGCAACGTCACCGCCCAAGCACAAGCCATCGCCAAGTCCTTGATCGGCGGCGAGCGCAAAGCCGTGTTGCTGGGCAACGCCGCAGCCCACGCTTCGAATGCGTCGACCCTGTTGGCTCTGGCCAATTGGATCGCTGAGCACACCGGTGCCAGCGTCGGTTACCTGACCGAAGCGGCCAACACCGTGGGTGCGCAGTGGGTGGGTGCCCAGCCGCAAACCGGTGGCAAGCACGCCGGCCAGATGCTGGCCGGTGGCCTGAAAGCCGCGATCTTGCTGAACACCGAACCCGAGTTCGACAGCGCTGCAGGTGCTGCCGCAGCCCAGACTTTGGGCCAGGCCGACATGGTCATCACGCTCAGCCCCTTCAAAGCCAACATGGCGTTCAGCGATGTGTTGTTGCCCATTGCCCCGTTCACCGAAACTTCGGGCAGTTTTGTCAATGCTGAAGGTCGCTTGCAAAGCTTCCATGCCGTGGTCAAGCCTTTGGCCGAAACCCGTCCCGCTTGGAAAGTGCTGCGCGTATTGGCCAATCTGCTCGACATCCCAGGCGTGGCTTTTGAAACGTCCCAAGACGTCTTGGCCCGTGCCACAGCCAAGCCCATGACCGCGTCCAACGCCACGCGTGCCGCGATCACCTTGACCGCCACGACGACAGCTCCCGTGAGCGCTTCAATTTACCAACTTGACGGCATCGTTCGCCGTGCGCCGTCTTTGCAGCTGACCGCAGACGCTCGCCAGGAGGTGACCCCATGATTGACGCGCTGTACAACGGCGGCCTGAATTTGGTGGCTGCCAGCTGGTGGGCCACTTTGGTTTGGCCTGTTTTGTGGATCCTGCTCAAGATTGTTGCCATCCTCGCGCCGCTGATGGGTGCGGTGGCTTACCTGACACTCTGGGAGCGCAAGCTCCTGGGCTTCATGCAAGTGCGCCATGGCCCCAACCGGGTGGGTCCCATGGGCTTGCTCCAACCCATTGCCGACGCGCTCAAGCTCTTGACCAAGGAACTGATCAACCCGACAGCGGCCAGCTTGGGTTTGTTTCGCCTCGGCCCGATCATGGCCATCATGCCGGCCTTGGCCGCTTGGGTCGCGATTCCCTTTGGCCCCGAGCAGGCGCTGACCAACATCAATGCCGGCTTGCTGCTGGTGATGGCGATCACCTCCATCGAGGTGTATGGCGTGATCATCGCGGGTTGGGCCTCCAACTCCAAATACGCCTTCTTGGGTGCGCTGCGTGCATCGGCCCAAATGGTCAGCTACGAAATCGCCATGGGCTTTTGCTTCCTGGTGGTCTTGATGGTCTCGGGCAGCATGAACCTGACCGAAATCGTGTTGGCGCAAGGCAAGGGCCAGATGGCCCACATGGGCCTGGGCTTCCTGTCCTGGAACTGGCTGCCGCTGCTGCCGATTTTCTTGGTCTACCTGATCTCGGGCGTGGCAGAAACCAACCGCCACCCCTTTGACGTGGTCGAAGGCGAAGCCGAAATCGTGGCCGGCCACATGGTCGAGTACTCGGGCATGGGCTTTGCCATCTTCTTCCTGGCCGAGTACGCCAGCATGTGGCTGGTGTCGATCTTGGCCGTGATCATGTTCCTGGGTGGCTGGTTGCCGCCCATCGACAGCGCTTTGTTCAACGCCATTCCTGGCTGGATCTGGCTGGGTCTGAAGACCTTCTTGGTCGTGTCCATGTTCATCTGGATTCGCGCCACCTTCCCGCGCTTCCGCTATGACCAGATCATGCGTCTGGGCTGGAAGATTTTCATCCCGGTCACCCTGGTGTGGCTGCTGGTGGTGGGCGTTTGGCTTCACTCGCCATGGAACATCTGGAAATAAGCGGTGCACCACATGACCACAATGACTGCTTCCTCTTTCTCGATCAAGGACTTCCTCAAGAGCTTCATGCTCGTGGAGTTGTTCAAGGGCATGGCCCTGACCGGTCGCTACGCTTTCGCCCGCAAGGTGACGGTGCAGTTTCCGGAAGAAAAAACACCGCAGTCGCCGCGTTTCCGTGGCCTGCATGCGTTGCGCCGTTATGACAACGGTGAAGAGCGCTGCATCGCCTGCAAACTCTGCGAAGCTGTGTGCCCTGCGATGGCCATCACCATCGAAGCGGGCCAGCGCGAAGACGGTTCGCGCCGCACCACACGCTACGACATCGACCTGACCAAGTGCATTTTTTGCGGCTTTTGCGAAGAAAGCTGCCCAGTCGACTCGATCGTCGAGACGCACATTTTTGAATACCACGGCGAAAAACGCGGTGACCTGTACTTCACCAAGGACATGTTGCTGGCCGTGGGCGACCGTTACGAAAAAGAGATCGCCGCCGCCAAGGCTGCTGACGCTCCCTACCGTTGAACGCCGCCCAGTCCTGAACACTTAAAAAGACAGACCTATGGACGTCAAGACCGGTTTCTTCTACCTCTTCTCGGTGGTGCTGCTGTTTGCAGCTTTCCGGGTGGTGACCGCACGCAACCCCGTGCATGCCGTGCTGTACCTCATGCTGGCGTTTTCGCAAGCCTCGGCAGTGTGGTTTCTGCTCAATGCCGAATTCCTGGCCATCTTGCTGGTGCTGGTGTACCTGGGTGCGGTGATGGTGCTGTTCTTGTTCGTGGTGATGATGCTGGACATCCACATCGACACGGTGCGCAGGGGCTTTTGGAAAAACTTCCCGCTCGCCGCCACCCTGGGGGCCATCGTGGCCCTGGAGATGGCTGCTGTGCTGTTGTCCGGTTTCCGCTTGGCCGAAGCGCCAGCCATGGCCCCGGGTGCTGTGCCGGTGGACAACGCCAAGGCTCTGGGCATCCTGCTCTACACCGAATACCTGATGCCCATCCAGATCGCTGCGGCCATTTTGTTGGTGGCCATGATTGCGGCGATTGCCCTGACCCTGCGTGAGCGCAAGGACAGCAAAGCGATTGACCCGTCCGTCCAGGTCCGTGTGCGTGCGGCCGACCGGATGCAAGTGGTCAAGATGGCCCCGACCCAAGCGGCGCCTGCCCCGGTGGTGGCGGTCGAAGCAACGCCTGAAGAGGTGAAGAAATGATGACACTGACCCTGGGACATTACCTGTCGCTCGGCGCAATGCTGTTCGCATTGGCCGTGATCGGCATCTTCCTGAACCGCAAAAACCTGATCGTTTTGCTCATGGCCATCGAGCTGATGCTGCTGGCTGTAAACATGAACTTTGTAGCGTTCTCTCACTACCTCGGTGACATGCACGGCCAAGTGTTTGTGTTTTTCATCCTCACGGTCGCTGCGGCCGAATCGGCCATTGGCCTGGCGATCCTGGTGCTGTTGTTCCGCAACAAGAACAACATCAACGTGGACGAACTCAATTCGCTCAAGGGTTAACAAGAATATGAGTCAAACCCTCAACGCAAGCACGCTGCTGGCTGTGCCGCTCGCGCCCCTGGTGGGCTCGGTGCTGGCCGGTGTTCTCGGTACCCAATTCGGTGGCAACTGGATTGGCCGTCGCCTGTCCCACACCTTGACCATTCTGGGTGTGCTGGTGGCGTTCATCCTCTCGGCCATGACGCTCAAGAGCGTCATCGACGGTGCCCGTTTCAACGAGACCCTCTACACCTGGATGGTGGTGGGCGGTTTGAAGATGGAAATCGGCTTCTTGGTCGACGGCATCACTGCCATGATGATGTGTGTGGTGACCTTTGTGTCGCTGATGGTGCACATCTACACCATTGGGTACATGGAGGAAGATGAAGGCTACAACCGCTTTTTCGCCTACATCTCGCTGTTCACCTTCTCCATGCTGATGCTCGTCATGAGCAACAACTTGCTGCAACTGTTCTTCGGCTGGGAAGCCGTGGGCTTGGTGTCCTATTTGCTGATCGGTTTTTGGTACAACAAACCCACCGCCATCTTCGCCAACATGAAGGCCTTTTTGGTCAACCGGGTGGGTGACTTCGGTTTTATCCTCGGCATTGGCTTGATCGCCGCCTACACCGGCACGCTCAATTACACCGAGCTGTTTGCCAAAGCGGGCGAGTTGGCGGCCATTGATTTTCCTTGGTACGTTTTTGGCATGGACGCCATGCTGATCACCGTGATCTGCATTTGCTTGTTCATCGGTGCCATGGGCAAATCGGCCCAGTTCCCGCTGCATGTGTGGTTGCCCGACTCCATGGAAGGCCCCACGCCCATCTCCGCCCTGATCCACGCCGCCACCATGGTCACGGCCGGTATCTTCATGGTGGCCCGCATGTCGCCACTGTTCGAGTTGTCTGACGCGGCTTTGAACTTCATGATGGTCATTGGCTCGATCACCGCTTTGTTCATGGGCTTTTTGGGCATCATCCAAAACGACATCAAGCGTGTGGTGGCTTATTCCACCTTGTCGCAGTTGGGCTACATGACCGTGGCTTTGGGCGCTTCGGCCTACTCGGTGGCGGTGTTCCACCTGATGACGCATGCATTCTTCAAAGCTTTGCTGTTCTTGGGGGCAGGCTCGGTCATCATGGGCATGCACCACAACCAAGACATCCGCTGGATGGGTGGCGTGCGCAAGTACATGCCCATCACCTGGATCACTTCTTTGCTGGGGTCTCTGGCCCTGATCGGCACACCCTTGTTCTCGGGTTTTTATTCCAAGGACAGCATCATCGAAGCCGTGCACCTGAGCACCTTGCCTGCCGCTGGCTTTGCCAACTTCGCGGTGCTCGCTGGCGTGTTCGTCACCGCCTTCTACTCGTTCCGCATGTATTTCCTGGTTTTCCACGGCCAAGAGCGCTACGACCAGAACCCGGATGCACACCATGGTCACGATGACCACCACGGTCATGATGATCACGGTCACGACAAACCCCACGAATCGCCTTGGGTGGTCACCGTGCCACTGGTCTTGCTGGCGATTCCTTCGGTGGTGATCGGTTTCATGACCATCCAGCCCATGTTGTACGGTGACTTCTTCAAAGACGTGATCTTTGTCGATGCGGCCAAGCACCCCGCGATGCAGCAACTCGGCGAGTTGTTCCACGGCCCTGTGGCCATGGCGCTGCACGGTCTGAGCACAGCACCGTTCTGGTTGGCCTTGGCCGGTGTGGTGACAGCCTGGTACATGTATTTGGTCAACCCCAAGGTCCCCGCCTTCTTTGCCCGGGCCTTGCGTCCGCTGATCGTGGTCATGGAGAACAAGTACTTCATGGACTGGATCAACGAAAACATCCTGGCCAAGGGCGCTCGCGGCTTGGGCATGGGCCTGTGGAAGGTGGGCGACCGCGCCATAATCGACGGCTTGGTTGTCAACGGCTCTTGGAAAGTCGTGGGCCTGGTCTCCGGCATGGTGCGCTGGTTCCAGTCGGGCTTCCTGTACCACTACGCCCTGGTCATGATTTTGGGTGTGTTCGTGCTGATGACGTATTTCGTCTGGCTCGCTTAACGGTTTTGAGGACAAGATAAAAATGGGATTGTTAAGCCTTGCCATCTGGATGCCGATCGCTTTCGGCATCGTCTTGCTGGCCCTCGGTCGAGACAGCCAAGCCCGCGCGGTGCGCTGGTTGGCGCTGGTCGGATCGATCGCCAGTTTTGCGGTCACCTTGCCCCTGTATTCGGGCTTCCAGCTCGGCTCGTCGGCCATGCAGTTTGTCGAAAAATCCTCGTGGATCGAGCGTTTCAATGTGCACTACCACTTGGGCGTGGACGGCATTTCGCTGTGGCTGGTGCTGCTCACCGCGTTCATCAACGTGATCGTGGTCATCGCGGGCTGGGAAGTCATCACCCGCAAAGTCAACCAGTACATGGCCGCTTTCCTGATCCTGTCGGGCCTGATGATTGGCGTGTTCAGTGCCCTCGACGGTATCTTGTTCTATGTCTTCTTCGAAGCCACTTTGATCCCGATGTACCTGATCATCGGCATCTGGGGCGGCCCGAACAAGATTTACGCGGCCTTCAAGTTTTTCCTGTACACCTTGCTCGGCTCTTTGTTGATGCTGATTGCCCTGATTTACCTCTACGTGGCTTCTGGCGGCAGTTTTGATATCCTGACCTGGCACAAGTTGCCCTTGTCGGGCTCTGTGCAGACCTTGCTTTTCTTTGCTTTCTTTGCGGCGTTTGCCGTGAAGGTGCCGATGTGGCCGGTGCACACCTGGTTGCCCGATGTGCACGTCGAAGCGCCCACAGGCGGCTCGGCTGTGCTGGCGGCCATCATGCTCAAGCTGGGCGCTTATGGTTTCCTGCGGTTTTCGATGCCCATTGCACCCGATGCCGCACGCGAGTGGGGCATGTTCATCATCGTGTTGTCGCTGGTGGCTGTGGTCTACGTGGGCTTGGTGGCCATGGTGCAGCAGGACATGAAAAAGCTGGTGGCGTACTCGTCGGTGGCGCACATGGGTTTTGTGACGCTGGGTTTCTTCATCTTCAACCCTCTGGGCGTGTCCGGCGGCATTGTGCAGATGATTGCCCACGGCTTTGTGTCGGCGGCCATGTTCTTGTCGATTGGTGTGTTGTACGACCGTGTGCATTCGCGTGAAATCGCCAGTTATGGGGGGGTGGTGAATACCATGCCCAAGTTCGCAGCCTTTGCCCTGTTCTTTGCCATGGCCAACTGCGGCTTGCCAGGCACGGCCGGTTTTGTGGGCGAGTGGATGGTCATCCTGGGTGCCGTGAAGTTCAACTTCTGGATCGGCTTGCTGTCGGCTTCCGCCCTGATCTTTGGCGCTGCTTACACCCTGTGGATGTTCAAGCGCGTGTATTTGGGGCCAGTGGCCAACAACGATGTCAAGGAACTGACCGACATCAATGGCCGCGAATTCCTCATGCTGGCCTTGCTGGCTGCTGCTGTGCTGTACATGGGGGTCTACCCCAAACCTTTCACCGACGTGATGGAAACCTCGGTGGCCGACTTGCTCACGCATGTGGCCCTGTCCAAGCTGCCTTGAGCAGCGGTTTTGAACGTTTAGCCTGATTAGAAGAATTGAGAGATCACAGATGATGGACAACTCCAGCTGGATGACGGTTTACCCCGAGATCGTGTTGCTGGTCATGGCTTGCGTGATTGCGCTGGCCGACCTCTTCGTGAAAGGCCCCAAGCGCACCGCCACGTATGTCCTGACCTTGTTGTCTTTGGGCGGCGTGGCCTTGTTGCATGCCCTGTATGCCGATGCCGGCCAGACCCTTTATGGCTTTGGTCGTTTGGTGGTGAGTGACCCCATGGGCCACTGGCTCAAGTGTTTTGCCACCATCGCCGTCATGGTGACCTTGGTTTATTCGCGCCCTTATGCGGCAGACCGCGACATGCTGCGCGGCGGTGAGTTGTTCAGCCTGAGTGTGTTTGCCTTGCTGGGCATGAGCTTCATGATCTCGGGCCAGAACTTCATCGTCATCTATTTGGGCTTGGAATTGCTCACCTTGTCCAGCTATGCGCTGGTGGCCTTGCGCCGTGACCACACGCAAGCGACCGAAGCGGCCATGAAGTACTTTGTGCTGGGCGCCATGGCCTCGGGGTTCTTGCTGTATGGCATGTCCATGATGTACGGCGCCACCGGCAGCCTGGAGTTGTCCGAAGTCATGAAGGCGATTGCCACTGGCCAAGTCAACCGCCAGGTGCTGGTTTTTGGTCTGGTTTTCATCGTCTCGGGCTTGGCTTTCAAGATCGGCGCAGTGCCTTTCCACATGTGGATTCCCGACGTCTACCAAGGCGCCCCCACTGCAGCCACGCTCATGATTGGTGGCGCACCCAAGCTGGCCGCGTTCGCCATCATGATCCGCTTGTTGGTCGAGGGCATGCTGCCTTTGGCGTTTGACTGGCAACAAATGTTGTCCCTCTTGGCCATCGGTTCGTTGTTGATTGGTAACTTGGCAGCGATTGCCCAGACCAACCTCAAGCGCATGCTCGCTTACTCGACCATTGCACAAATGGGTTTTGTCTTGCTGGGCTTTGTGGCGGGCGTCATCAACGGCCAAACCACTTTGGCCGCCAACGCCTACAGCTCGGCCATGTTCTACATCGTCTCGTATGTGCTGACCACTTTGGCGGTTTTCGGCGTGATCATGCTGCTGGCGCGCCAGGGCTTCGAGAGCGAAGAAATCACCGACCTGGCGGGCCTCAACCAACGCAGCCCTCTGTATGCAGGCGTGATGGCGATTTGTCTGTTCTCCATGGCGGGCATTCCGCCCATGGTGGGCTTTTATGCCAAATTGTCGGTCTTGCAATCGCTCATGGTCTCGGGCCAAGGCTTCTACATCGGCTTGGCCATCTTTGCCGTGATCATGTCCTTGATCGGCGCTTTCTATTACCTGCGCGTGGTTAAGGTCATGTACTTTGATGAGCCGGTCACCGCCACCACCGTATCGGCCGATGCCGACGTGCGCGTGGTGTTGTCGATCAATGGTTTGTTGGTGCTGGTTCTGGGTGTCTTCCCAGGGGCCTTGATGGCGCTGTGCGCCAACGCCGTGGCCCGCATGTTGGCCATCTGAGCCCACCCCCATGTCCACCTCAACGCAAATTGCCTTTTTGGTGTTGCTGGCTTTGTTGGCGGCCAACTTGCCCTTCGCCAACCAGCGCATTTTGTTGGTGGGGCCGCAGCGCAGCTCCAAACCGCTGTTTTGGCGCTTGATCGAATTGGTGGCGCTTTACTTTGTGGTGGGCGGCATCGGTCTGGCACTTGAGAACCACAACGGACAAATCGCCCCCCAGGGCTGGGAGTTTTACGCCGTCACCGGCACCATGTTTGTGACGCTGGCCTTCCCCGGTTTTGTTTACCGTTACCTGATGCACCGCAAGCATTGAACGGCCGCTTGCCGGCCTACATGCATGTCTGACGATCATTTGATCGAGCACAAGGTGAGCCAGCAGGAATTGCTGCGCGGTCACTTTCTGCACGCTTTTCGCGACACGGTTCGCTTGCCCAACCAAGACTTGGCCACGCGTGAGTACGTGGTCCACCCCGGTGCGGTGATGGTCATACCGATGCTGGACACCCCTGAGGGCTTGCACCTGGTGCTGGAGCGCCAATACCGCTACCCGGTGGGGCAGGTCATGATCGAGTTCCCGGCAGGCAAGCTCGATGCGGGTGAAGACCCCTGGTTGTGCGCCCAGCGAGAACTCCAAGAAGAAACCGGGTACACCGCACGCCAGTGGGCGAGGGCGGGTGTTTTGCACCCGGTGATCGCGTATTCGACCGAGGCGATCGAGATCTGGTTTGCCAAAGACCTGATTCTTGGCGAGCGGAAACTCGATGCCGAAGAGTTTCTGGATGTGTTCACGGCCACGCCCACCCAGTTGATGGCCTGGTGCCGGGACGGGCAAGTGACCGATGCCAAAACCCTCACGGGTGCGCTTTGGTTGCAAAATACCTTGTCAGGCCATTGGCCACTGATTTGGCAATCCTTGCCCTGAAACACACCGCCCATGAAAGTCCTCGATCTTCAATGTTCGCAGGGCCACAGCTTTGAAGGCTGGTTTGGCTCGCAAGACGACTACGACGCGCAGCGTGCGCGTGGCCTGCTCACGTGCCCGGTGTGCAACGACAGTGAGATCGTCAAAATGCTCTCGGCTCCCCGCTTGAATCTGGGGCATGGCGTGGCCCCGAGTGCAACGCCGGTGGCAGATACCCCACCTTCCAATGCCTCGGCCTCGGCGGTGCCTGCGTCTCAAAGCCTGAGCGGCCCCAAGCCCGATTTGCCCATGGCGCCCGGTGCCTTGCAGCACATGCAAGCAGCCATGATGAACATGGTGCGCCACGTGATGGCCAACACCGAAGATGTCGGCCCCCAGTTTGCTGAAGAGGCCCGCAAAATCCATTACGGCGAACGCGAAGAGCGCAACATCCGGGGCCAAGCCACCCGAGAAGAAACCGAAGCCCTGCTCGATGAAGGCATCGATGTCATGCCCTTGCCCATCCCAGAAAACCTCAAGGGTCCGCTGCAATAAAAGCACAGCCTGTGCTTTGTGCGGGATCGTGAGGAAAATGACTGTGTGGGCGCTTGTCCCCGCCCGCGAATGACGGCCCCACCAGAGGTTCGTTCGGCCGCAGGGGAGACCGCCCACAGAGAAAAGGCTGCAACATGAAACACGCCCTGCACATCGACGACGCTGAAGTGGAGCTGAGTGCCATCCGGGCGCAGGGCCCGGGCGGGCAAAACGTCAACAAAGTCTCCAGCGCCATCCAGCTGCGCTTCGATGTGGCCGGCTCGTCCTTGCCCGACGATGTCAAGCAGCGCTGGCTGCAGTCGGGCGACAGCCGCCTCACGCTCGAAGGCGTGTTCATCCTCAAAGCCCAAAAACACCGCACGCAAGAAGCCAACCGTGTGGACGCCTGGGCACGCCTGTACGAAACGCTGGACCAATACGCCAAGGCGCCCAAGGCCCGCAAAGCCACCAAGCCGACCTATGGCTCGGTGCAGCGGCGGCTGGAGGGCAAGTCGATGCAGTCGAAGATCAAGGCTTCTCGTCAGAACAGGGACTGACAGGGTTCAGCCAACCAGCCTGGCACGTGCGACTCACCGCGGCTTGATCGGCACCACACTCGCCATGCTGCGTGCACTTTGGGTGTAACCCTCGGGTGTCAGGTGCAGCAAGTCGGCTTGCATCCAGCCTTTGGCCAACCATTGAACCGAGGCACCCGGGCCCCCCATGGCTTTTTGCCAGTGCCAGTGCACGCAGCCTTTGGAGCTGGCCAGTCGGTACTGGCTGTCGTTGATCAGGCGCAGGGTGTTGGACGATCTTTTGGCGTCCGGTGGGCCGATCAGGATGCAGCGGGCTCGAGGGTAGGCGGTTTTGAGGCGGGTGATGCTCGCGTTCAGCTGGGCTTCGTAAAGCCCGACCTTGAAGTCCGGATCCAACGATTCGTTGGTCCCCGACTGGAGCATGACCACATCGTAGCCGCCGTCCAGCGGGTCCTCTCGTTTCAGGTGGGCGGTGTCCACCACGCGCCAACCCTTGGCGGTGGCGCCGGGGATGCTGAACACATCCAAGATCACCTGGCTTTTGCCCTCGTACACCGGGGCGATGCCCGCGATGCGCAGCTGCCCGGCGATGACCCGCAGGCGCAACGTGGCAAACGGCTGATCGGCTTGCACGCGCAGGCGCTCTGGGCTGCCGGGCCCCAGGTTGACGATGGTCTCTGCCCCGTCATCGACGCGGATGCCCAGGACCAGCGTGCGCTCGGCCTGGTCTTTGGAAAAGTGGATGTCGGCCCATTTCAGACGGGTTTGGGCATCGGGGTAGCGAAAGTCCAGCCACAGGTAAGCGCCCGGGTTTTCCGTGCCCAAGTGGGCCATCGATTTGGCATAGGCTTGCGTGCCTTCGTTGGCCGATCGAAAGGCCAGACTCAGCTGCCAGTCGTCACTCAGGCAGGCTCGGCGCAGGGGGTGTCGGATGCCCTTGACGCCAAAGGTCGGGGCGATGAAGCTGGGGTGGGTTTGGGTGCGGGGCAGGCGCAGGGCCTCGAGCAGGCTGTCGGTCAAGGTGCCCGATGCCGTGTGGCTGTCGCCCCACAGGCCGATTTTGAGTCCCTGCGTGTGGCGGTGCTCGGGTGCTGTGTAAGTGGGAATGAAGCTGGATGGCTGCTGCTCTGCCGCCTGACCGGAGGTTGGCGCGTTGGCAAATGCCCGAGATTTGTGGGCCGGACAGCTGAACTCCGGCGGAAGGCTGGACCCGCTGACGCGCAGCAGCGCCATGTCCGGCGCAGCAAAAACGCCGAGCGAGCAGCAGGCCGCCAAGAGTGCAGCGGCAAATCGGGCAAAGACCGGTGTCAAAAAATGCGTCCCTTCAACCGAGTGAGGTGTTTTTGTACCACTTAGGTGTTGAACTTTTGGGGTGGTTTGGCCTGGATTTCAGGCTCGAAAATTGCTTTTTCCCCATCTGACTGTGGAATATTCGTCAATTTTTCGGTGTCCGAGCACCTCTTGTGCCGGTTGCCCATGATGCCATGACCTTGCTTGCTTTAACGCCGTTCACCCCTCAGGCGTCCGAATCATCGGACCGCTTGGTGGGTACGTCTGCGCGTTCGGGCATACAAGGGGCATTTTCTCAGACCTTGTCCCAGGTCACTCAGCCGGGCGAGGTGGTGACGGTGCGCGCGGGCGATACGCTCAGTGGTTTGATTCAAAAACGCTTGCAGACCTCGCATGCCTCGCTGCAGCTCTCGGGGGATCAGTTGTACCGGGTGGCACTCAAAGTGGCGGCAGACAACGGCATTCCCAACGCCAACCTGATTTACCCGGACCAACGGATTGATTTGTCGTCGGCCTCGACCTTGGCGATGGCCGAGGTCTTGCAACCCGACACACCCAACTCAGCCTGGGCGGGGCGCGGGGCTAACCCCACGGCACCTGCCAGCCGCGTGGCGGCCGCTTCTGGCGGGCCGGCTTCAGCAGGTGCCAAGGCATTTTTGGCCCAGCACGCCCAAGCTGCCCAACAGGCCCAGGCCAGCAGCGGCATACCGGCCACGTTCATGGTGGCGCAAGCCGCGCTCGAAACCGGTTGGGGCCAACATGAAATCCGGTTTGACGATGGCCGCACCTCGCACAACCTGTTTGGCATCCGCGCAGGTGCCAATTGGAAGGGGCCTGTGGCCGAGATCTGGACCACCGAATTCATCAACGGCGCGGCCCAAAAAGTGCGCGGGCAGTTTCGCGCCTACGGCAGTTACCAAGAGTCGTTCAACGACTATGCCCGCCTGATCAGCCAGAGCCCGCGTTATGCCAATGCCATGCGCAACCTTAGCGATCCGCAGGCCTTTGCTTCCGCATTGCAGCAAGCCGGGTATGCCACGGCGCCCAATTACGCCCAGGTGCTGTCCTCGGTCATCCAGACCACCGAGCGCATGCAAGACAGCGTGCCGGCTTTGGCCAAAACCGCTGTGCCCTCCACGGCGCAGATCCTTGGTTTGCGCAGCGGCGGTGCGTTGACTCAGGACGCTGGCCTGAGCGCTTTGAACATGTTGCCTGGTGCTGCGGCGCTGCCCATGGTGGGTTCGCGGCAGTGGCGCCAGTCGCCTTACGCCGAGCTGGGCATGCCCAAAGTGCTGCCCTGACAAGCAGGGCCAAACGCTCAGTCGCCAGGCGGGCTGGTGGTGGGTGCAGAGGTCAGTGGCGCTGCCGTCTCAGGGGCCGCAATGCCCCCTCCCGTTGTCGGGCTGACTTCGGTTGGCGTGGGTGCTGTGCCCGTTGCAGCCGCAGGCGAGGCTGGACTGACAGCTGAAATGCTGCCTTGGGTCCATGGTGGTCGTTTGACTTGCCGCAGCGTCGGCCCACTGACCATGACCTCGGGTTGTCCCAGCGCCATGCGGATCTGGTTGTAGTAAGCGTGGATGCCGACGCCCGACAGGTGGATGCCGTCTTGTACAAAGTAGTTTGGGTTGGCCTGGCCAATGGCGTGCCAATCGATCAGCCGCACATTGTCAAAGTTTTGGCTCAGCCGCCCGATCAGCTCGTTGTTCGGGCCGGTCCAGCGCCGGGCACCGTACACATTCAGCACCACCACCGTTTTGCGGTCGCTCAGTTGTTCCAGCAGAGCCCTGAACTGCTTTTCTGCCAGATAGCCATTGGTGCCCAGGTGGATGACCGTGGCGTCACCCAGCAGCGTGTCCTGGCGCAGGCTTTGCACCAGTTTCAGCCCATCGCTGCCTTGACGGCCTACTTTGGCCTCCACCGAGGCAGAGGGCAGACGGCGCAACAGGTAGGGGCCTGCACCCAGTAAAACCGAGTCGCCCACCAAGGTGACTTTCTGATAGTGGGCCCCAGGGGTTTGCGCAGCTGTGGTGGTTGTGGTGCTGGCCGGGGCGGTTCGCGACGGGTCCGTCGCCATGCTGCCCTGGGGCGCTGTGCCTGTGCCGGGCAAGCCTTTGGGGCGGGAGCTTGCAGGCCATTCCGGTTCCGTTTTCCCGTTCTGGTCGGGCGTCGTGGTACCCGGCATGAAGCCCAGAACCGCGGCATTCACCCCCACCAGTGCCGCGGCTGCCAAGGTGCTGCTGCGCCGCCAGGGCTTGGCCTGTGCATTCTGCGTCCAGCGTGATTCCACCCAGCGGTAAGAGGCTTCGGCGCACAGCAGGGTGATGGCCAGTCGGGCCGCGTTGACCCAGCTCAGCTCCAAGGCATCGGCCTGCGCCGAGGGGCGCAGCCACACCACCACCGGCCAATGCCACAGGTACAGCGAATACGACCGGGCACCCAGCCACAGCATGGGGCGGGTCGAGAGCATCCAGGCCACCCAGGTGCCTTCTCGGGTGGCCGCGCCGATCACCACACAGGTGAGCAAGGCAGCCAGCAAAAAGCCGCCTTGGTACAGGCCGGGCATGCCTTCGTGGGTTTCGGCCATGCACCAGATCAGCGCCGCCAGCGCGGTGATGCCTGCCAGGTTCAGGATTTCGTCGCTGGCTTGTGAGGCCATGCGGACTTTCCAGGGGTTCCACCAAGCGGCCAGGGCCGATCCGGCCAGCAGCCCCATCAAATGGGTGTCGGTACCCAGGTAGACGCGGCTGGGGTCGCCGCCCTCGATTTGCGTGGTGTACAGCCAGGCCATCCAGCCGGTGCTGGCCGCGGCGATCCAGCCCGCAGCCACGCCCAGACCGGTGCGGCCGGTCCGGTTCAACAACCACAGCGCCGCCAACGGCCACAGAAGGTAATACTGCTCCTCTACCGCCAAAGACCACAGGTGCTGCAGCAGGCGGGGTTGCTCGATCGCCTCGAAATAGGACTGCTGCGCGACGATCTGCCACCAATTGGACAAGTACAAAAAGGCCGCTGGCAGGTCTTCGCGCAGGCGCGGCAGCGCAGCGGGCTGAAACAGTGGCGTGAGCGGCACCATCAACAGCAGCATGACCAAGGCCGCCGGGAACAGCCGCCGTGCCCGGCGCATGTAAAACGCCGGGAAATCGATGCGCCCGGACTGGGCGTGCTCTTGCAGCAGCAGCGCCGTGATGATGAAACCCGAGACGGTGAAAAAGATGTCCACCCCCAGAAAACCTGCGGGCAAAAAATGGCCCAGGTTCAGGTGGTAGCCGATCACGGCCAGCACGGCCACGCCGCGCAGGCCGTCCAGTCCCGGTAAACGCGCCAATGCGCTCATGGTGGGGTCAGGCCGAAGTCGACCATGAAGGAGTTGGCCAATTCGCGGTAACCGGCAGGGGTGAAGTGGATCAGGTCAGGCGCCATGAGCGCCGGGCTCTTGCGTGCCCAGGTGTAGGCGCTGCCGACGCCACCCATGGCGGTTTGCATGCTCCAGGCTTGGCAGCCGTGTTGGGCGGCCAAGTCGGCCTGGATTTGCCCAATGCGTTCGTGGATGCGCGCGTACTTGAGCAACTGGGCGGTTGGGGCTGCTTTGGCCGTTTGAGGCGGGGCTTTTTGGGCGGCTTTGCTTGGCGACGCTTGCTTTTTGGAAGTCTGGTTTTTGGCGATGGCGGCCTTGGATCGCTTGGTGGCCCTGGACTTGACGACCCGAATGCCCCGGTCGCCCGGCCCGATCAGCACGCACTGCGTTTTCGGAAAGGCCCGGCGGAAATTGCCCAATGCCCGATCGAGCATGTCCCGGTAAGCGTCTTCGTTGAAGCGCGGGTCATTGCCTTCGTTGGTGCCAAAGGCGATCAAGGCCAGGTCATAGGCCTGATCGGTGAACCAAGACGACAGATAGCCCAAATCGCTGCGCACCCAACCCGCCATGGTGGCCCCAGGATAAGCAAACAAATCCAGCTGCAGCGTCGTGGCGGCGGGTGCAGTGGGCTCTGGCAGCTTCAGGCCTTGAAAGCGAAAGGCACCCTCGACCACCCGGATTTGCAAGGTGGACAGGGCCGCTCGGGTTTCCAGCAGCACGGCGTTGGGACCGGAAACCGTCTCGAGAATGACCAACGTTTCGGCTTCCCCGTCCACGCTGATGGCCAGCCGGGTGAGGCCTTTGCCATCGCCGTGGTGCAGGATCTGCAGGCCGGTGTGACGGGCCAGCCCCTGGGCGCCGCGCAGGTCCAGCGCCAGTGTGGCTCCGGGGCGTTTGGCCACCAGGCTCGTCATGCCGGGGCCTGGCGCAGCCGCAGCATCGGCGTGGGCATACGCCATCTCGCGCGCCCAGTCGCCGGACAAACAGGTTTTGCGCACCAGCGCTCGCACCCCCCCATGGCCGACGCCGGCATGGACAAATCGGCTGGTGACAGGTGCGTCGGGCGAGGCCAGTTGGCGCACCATTTGGTCGCTGAAAAAAGCCGCGGCCATGTGGCTGTCGCCCCACACGGCCATGCGCCAGCCACGCGGGTCGCCCTGCAGCCGTTGGCCGGGCAGGGCCGCTGGGGCAGTGCGCTCGGCGCTCGCCTCTTGCAGCGCTTGGGCAACCTCGTCGTCGTCGGGGATTTCGGTGGGTTCAGCCACGGGGGCACTGGGGCGCGCAGTGGGTGGCCCTTTGCGTGGGCAGACCAAGCTGACAGGGGCAGCGCCTGAATTGCTGATCTGCAGCAACTGCGTCGCCATGGGGGATGTTGTCAGGGCGGGTGTGGACCCCACCAGCGGGCTGAAGCACCACAGCATCAGCCCCAAAAAATGCAGGCTCAGGTTCAGCCGCCTGCGCTGGTCAGGACCTTGGGTCACTGGGCTCATGCGGACATCCAGGTCTGGGCCAGTGCCGTGACGGTCAAGGCCAAGGGGTGTGGGGCATCGGCTTGGACCAGGCTACGCGAAGGCATGCTGCGCAGCCAGGTGATCTGGCGCTTGGCCAACTGCCGGGTGGCAAAGATGCCGCGCTCTCGGATCTCGGCTTCACTCCAGCCCTCGTCCAGCCCCTGCCAGGCCTGGCGGTAACCCACGCAGCGCATCGAGGGCAGGTCAGGGTTCAGGTCGCCGCGTGCCCGCAAGGCCCTCACCTCGTCCATGAAGCCGGCCGCCATCATCTGGTCAAAGCGCTGTGCAATGCGCTGGTGCAGCCAAGCGCGGTCCAGGGGCTCGAGGCTGATGATGGGGATGTGCCAGTCGGGCGCGGAAGCTTTGGCGCTTTGGTGAAACGACGAGAGGCTTTGTCCGGTGGCGGTCCAGACTTCGAGCGCGCGGCCAATGCGCTGGCTGTCGCCGGGGGCCAAGCGGGCGGCAGTCTGCGGGTCCACCTGTGCCAATTCGGCATACAGGGCCGGCCAGCCGAGTTGCGCGGCGCGGGCGTGGATTTGTGCCCGTACCTCGGGGTCGGCCGGGGGCATGTCGTTCAGCCCTTCGAGCAGGGCCTTGAGGTAGAGCATGGTGCCGCCCACCAGCAGCGGGGTTTTGCCGCGAGAGCGGATGTCTTGGATGAGACCGGTGGCGTCTTTGGCGAATTCGGCGGCACTGTAGCTGTCCAGCGGGTCCAGCGTGTCGATCAGGTGGTGCGGCACGGCAGTCAGCTCTTGGCGGCTGGGTTTGGCAGTGCCAATGTCCATGCCCCGGTAGACGAGGGCCGAGTCAACGCTGATGATTTCTGCGCCGCCTTGGGGCTGGAGGCTTTCGGCCAGGGCCAGCGCTGCGGCGGTTTTGCCGCTGGCCGTGGGCCCCACCAGGGCGATGGCGTCGACGGGGCGCTGCGTCATGCGGGCTTGGCCGATGTGACCACTGGGCGGCCGTGGCGTTGCACGCCTGTCCAGGCCACGAAGGCGATGAAAACGGCGCACAGCAACAGTCCATGGGCCAGTGCAAAGACCGGCTGGTCCATGTGGGTGCCCAGCCAGCCCCCCATGAAGAAAGCGCCCAGCATCATCAAAAATCCGTTCAGGGCCGACGCCGTGCCGGCCCGGTGCGGGAAGGGCGCGACCGCGCCGCTTTGTCCGCAAGGCTGGTGCACGCCGTGTCCCAGCATGAAGATGTACATGGGCACCATCACGGCCCAAGCGCCATACCAGTCTTGGCCTTGCCCGGCATAGGCCAAAGCGGCCATGCCCACCCCGCCCGTGATCGTCAAGAGGGCGGCGATGCCCACGGTGCGGTGCACGCTGGTGCGCCGCAGCATCCAGCGGCACCAAAAAGTGCCCACGATGTAGGACAGCGACATGCTCAGCATCAGAAAGCCATAAGCCGTTTTGCTGTAGCCCATGAAGGTGACGAAGACAAACGAGGAGCTGGCCAGAAAAGTGAACAGTCCCAGGTACGAGCCGGACGACAGGGCGCACCAGGTGAGGAACACCGGGTGGCGCAGGATGTCCAGATTGGCCCGCAAGAGGGGGCCAGCGCTCAGGGCGTGCGGGTCGGGTTGGGCCAGCGTTTCTTCAAAGCGCCAGGCCAGCAAGGCCAGTGTGGCCGCACCGAACACGGCCAGTGCCAGCAGGGCGTAGCGCCAACCCAGGGTGTCGGTCAGCATGCCGCCCAGCGGGGCGCAGGCGCAGGCGATGATGCCCAGCCCCGTGAGGGCTTGCGACATGACCGTGGCACCCTGCAGTGGCTGGAACAGGTCACGCACCATGGCGCGTGCGGCCATGACCCCCGCGCCCATGGCGATGCCTTGCACCGTGCGACCGGCGATCAGCCAAGCCATGTCGGGCGCCAGCGCACAAGCCACCGAGGCCAGGGTGTAAGCGCCCATGCCCCACAGCAAGATGGGCTTGCGGCCAAAGCGGTCAGACAACGGTCCCCAGACGAGTTGCGACAGTCCAAAGGCCAGCAACAGCGCCGTGAGGGTGAGTTGCGCCTGACCCATGCCCGCGCCAAAGCCTTGGGTGATGGCGGGCAGGGCGGGCAAATACAGGTCGGTGGTGACCGGTTGCAGACCGAGCAGCAGGGCGAGGATGAGGACGATCAGTTTTGGCGACATGCTGCTTTTGCGGTGGTTTTTTCGTGAAGCGCAATGGGCGAGGCCGGTGCGCGGCTGCCCTCATACGCGCTTCGCTCGCCAAATCCGGTAGGTCCCACACCGGCCTCGCGCATTGCTGGGTGGTCGTTCAAAGTGAGGTGCACCATCACCGACCTCGCAAGAACAAAGCATCCAGATCGCGCATGGACATCTGCCGCCAGGTGGGACGACCATGGTTGCATTGGTCGGAGCGTTCGGTTTCTTCCATCTGACGCAGCAAACCGTTCATCTCGTCCAGCGTGAGGCGCCGGTTGGCGCGGACCGCGCCATGGCAGGCCATGGTGGCCAGAATCTCGTTTTGGGCGCGCTGCACCACGGTGCTGGCGTCGTGCTGGGCCAACTCGGCCAACACGCTGCGGGCCAGCTCTACCGCGTCGCCTTGCGCGAGACTCGTGGGCACGGCGCGCACGGCCAAGGTTTTGGCCGACAGGGGCGAGATTTCCAAGCCGAGTTGCGCCAGTGCTTCGTTGCAGGCCTCGGCCGTGGCCACCTCGGTGGGCGTGGCGGCAAAGGTGGCCGGGATCAGCAGCGGTTGGCTGGCGATGCGCGGGCCTTCGCCATCGGCAGCGTTGAGCTGGTTTTTCAGGCGTTCGTAAACGATGCGCTCGTGTGCGGCGTGCATGTCCACCACCACCAGGCCTTGCTTGTTTTCGGCCAAGATGTAGACGCCGTGCAGCTGCGCCACGGCGCGGCCCAGTGGCCACTCGCCTGGGGGCAGGGGCGTGGACTGCGCGTTGGTTTCTGTATTTTTGGGGGCGAAAGCGGTGTCGGCTTGGGCGGGTGTGCGCGTTGTCCCGGGACCGGTCAAAACGCCCCCTGGCCATGTGGGCGGGGCGGGTTCTTGGGCGACGTCGGCGTTGCTGCGCTCAGCCGGGTTCCACAACGCCTTCAGGTCGGCCATGGCCTGTTCGCCATCGACGCGGGGACGTGAAAAATCTGCGGGCTTGTAAGCCGGGGCGTTGAAGCTTGACGGTCCGGGGCGCTCAAACGCCATGCCGCCTTGCTGCCAGCTGGCCGATTCGGGCACGGCCTTGGAGGCGGGCGTTTTCAAGTCGAAGTCGCTGGGCGCATCGGCCGGTGCATCGCTCAGGTTTTGCGAGCGCGGTGCGGCCAGCGCGCTTTCCAGCGCATGCCGCACCGCCTGGTGCACGGCGCGGCTGTCGCGAAAACGCACTTCAATCTTGGTCGGGTGCACGTTCACGTCCACCAAGGTCGGGTCGATCTGCATGAACAGCGCATAGGCCGGTTGCTTGTGGCCGTGCAGCACGTCTTCGTAAGCGCTGCGTGCCCCGTGCATCACCACTTTGTCGCGCACAAAGCGGCCATTCACATAGGCAAACTGGTGGTCGGGGCGCGAGCGTGCGGCGTCGGGCAAACCAGCGCGGCCGATCACCTTGAGCGGCCCGGCTTGGTATGCCACGGCAATGGACTGCGCCACGAACTCGTCGCCCAGCACATCGGCCAGGCGTTGTTCCAGGCCGGCAGCGCCGGGGTGCACACGCCACTGCTCGACCAGCTTGCCTTCATGCCAGATGGCAAAGCCCACATCGGGGCGGGCCAGGGCGTGGCGTCGCACGGCCTCGATGCAGTGCGCCAGTTCGGTGCTGTCGCTTTTCAAAAATTTGCGCCGGGCCGGGGTGGAAAAAAACAGCTCTTTGACTTCCACCGTGGTGCCCACGGCGCGGGCGGCCGGGCGGATCTCGCCCGTGCGGCCGTCCAACGCAAAGGCGGTGGCTTGCCCGTCCATGCGCGAGAGCAAGGTGAGCTCGGACACCGAGTTGATGGCCGCCAGCGCCTCGCCCCGAAAGCCCATGGTCATGACCGATTCGAGCTCATCGAGGTTGCCGATCTTGCTGGTGGCGTGGCGCTTCAAAGCGGTGGCCAACTCGTCTGGGGCGATGCCGCCGCCATCGTCCTCCACCGAAATCAGCCGGGTGCCGCCGCCCATCAGGCGCAGCGTGATGCTTTGCGCGCCAGCGTCCATCGCGTTGTCGACCAGTTCGCGCACCACCGATGCGGGGCGCTCGACCACCTCGCCTGCGGCGATCTGGCTGATCAGTTCATCGGGGAGTTCGCGGATGGGGCGGCGCGCGGAAGCCGGGGTCTGTTGGGCGGTCACCTGCTGATTTTAGGGGTTTGTCCGGGGATAATTGCCGCATGGACATTCTTTTGCAACTCGTCGATTTCATCCTCCATGTGGACCGTTACTTGGAGGCTTTTGTCGCCCAATACGGCGCTTGGGTGTATGCCCTGTTGTTCCTGATCATTTTTGTGGAAACTGGCGTTGTCGTCATGCCTTTTTTGCCCGGCGACTCGTTGTTGTTCATTGTGGGGGCCATGTGCGGCGCGGGTTTGATGAGCTTGCCGCTGGTCATGGGATTGCTGCTGGTGGCGGCCATTTTGGGCGACCAGACCAACTACACGATCGGTCGCTACTTCGGCCCCCGGGTGTTCCAGTGGGAAGATTCCCGGTTTTTCAGCCGCAAGGGCTTTGACCAGGCCCACGCCTTTTATGAAAAATACGGTGGCATCACCATCATCTTGGCGCGATTCATGCCGTTCATTCGCACTTTTGTGCCCTTTGTGGCGGGCGTGGCCGAGATGACCCGCAGCAAGTTCACGCTGTTCAATGTGGTGGGCGGCTTCATTTGGGTGGTGGGCCTGACCCTGGCCGGCTACCTGTTTGGCAATTTGCCCATCGTGCAAACGCACCTGAGCAAAATCATTTGGGCCTTGATCATCGTGCCGGGGCTGATCGCCATGTTCGGGGCATGGAAAGCCCGACAGGCCCGCTGACCGTTGCTCTGACCCGTTTGGATGGACACAGGGGTGCTTAAAAAGCCCTGATGGCCGCCCTCACAGGCTTCGGTTGCGTGCCAGCGGTGGATTGCGCGAAAAGTACTGCACGATGCCGCGCATCAGGGCATCGGTCAGTTGTTGCTGGTAGGCGTCGCTGCGCAGTTTTTCTTCTTCTTCCGGGTTGCTGATGAAGGCGGTCTCCACCAACACGCTGGGAATGTCGGGGGCTTTGAGGACCGCAAAACCCGCCCTTTCAACGCGGGGCTTGTGCAACTTGCCCACGCTGCCGATCTCGCGCAGCAGGCTGCCGCCGAGCTGCAGGCTGTCCCGGATTTGCGCTGCGGTGCTCATGTCGAGCAGGGCCCGTTGCACTTGGGCATCCTGGCTGCCAAGGTTGATGCCGCCGATCAGGTCGGCCTTGTTTTCTTTTTGTGCGATCCACTGGGCATCCTTGCTGGAGGCCGCACCCTCGCTGAGCGCGAAGACGCTCGCCCCCTGGGGCCTGGGCGAGTAAAACGCGTCGGCGTGGATGCTGACAAACAGGTCGGCTTGCACGCGCCTGGCTTTTTGCACCCGCACATGCAGGGGCACAAAAAAATCGGCATCGCGCGTCAAAAAAGCCCGCATCGGGCTGCCTCCCACACTGCTGGCGTTGATGCGCTCACGCAGCATCTTGGCGATCTTGAGCACCACATCTTTTTCGCGCGTGCCGCCGGGGCCTATGGCACCGGGGTCTTCGCCGCCGTGGCCCGGGTCCAGTGCGATCACGATCAGACGGTCGGTTTGGCCAGGCGCCAGCTGTGGCCGCGCAGGGTGGTCGGGACGGTCCATCGACACAGCAGGCGGCGGCAGAAGGTCTTGACGCCGGGTGGAAGGTGCGGGCGCGGCACCTGGCAGCGTTTGCCGGGCAATGAGCTCGCCTAGAGGGTCATTGACCACGGCGTTTGTGCTGGGCAGACCGTGGGGCGCAGCAGGCGCTTTGGCCATGACGCGCTCTTGAATCAGTTGTTCCAACGGGTCGATGGCTTCGCTGGGGTACAGGTCCAGCACCAGCCGGTGGGCATAGGCGGCGACAGGTGGCAGGGTGAAGACTTGGGGGGCGATGGGCCGTTTGAGGTCAATCACCAGACGCACGGTGTTCGCATTGAACTGGCCGACCCGAATGCCCGCGATGTTGGGGTCTGAGGCTTGCACCTTGCCCACCAATTCACGCAAGGCGGCGTTGAGCCCCATGCCCTCGATGTCAATGGCCAGACGCGGCGGCGAGGCGATGAAGGTTTGGGTGGTTTTGAGGGCCGTGTCCGATTCGAGCGTGACCCGGCTGTAGTCGGGTGCGGGCCAGATGCGCACGGCCAGCAGGTTGGCCCCGCGTGCGAGTTGCGCTGCGCCCAGGCTGAGCGCCAGAAAGCCTGCTTTGAGCAGGCGGCGGCGGTCAGCCTGCATGGTCTGGCACGCCATCATGGGTCCAGGCCTGTAGCCAGGTGCGGCCAAGCGCCGTGCCCGCGCTGATGCGCACTTGGCGCTGGTCTTCGTCGAGGGCCACCAGCGCAATCACCCAGTCAGGGGGCGGCAGTTGCCCGGCCACCTTGTCGGGCCACTCCATGAGTTTGAGGCCCGGCCCGGCAAAAATGTCACGAAAGCCCGCGTCTTCCCATTCCTGCGGGTCGTTGAAGCGGTAAAAGTCAAAATGCCAGATGGGCCAAGCGCTGTCGCCATTGCACGCTTGGTGGGGCTCCACCACGGCGTAGGTCGGGCTTTTGATCCGGCCCTTCACCCCGGCCGCCCGCAGCAGGTGGCGCACCAAGGTGGTTTTGCCCGCGCCCAGGTTGCCGCGCAGCTCGATGCGCGCATCGCGCCCGCCGGGCCATTGGCCAAGGCCTTGCGCCAGTTGCGTGGCAAAGGCCTGCGTGGCGGCCTCGTTCGGCCACAAGCCCTCCCAATGCGCTGGAGCGGCGGGGCTTTCTACAATCGGCGGGTGACTGCTCAACGTACTCAAATCGACCTTCTTGAACTGTGGCCCCAGATCCAGATCTGGGGGCGTGAGTTGGGATTGTCCCAAATTGGCGTGAGCGGTATCGATTTGTCCTCGGCAGAGCCCGGGTTACAAGCTTGGTTGGACGCGGGCTTTCACGGCAGCATGGCTTACATGGAAAGCCATGGCATGAAGCGCGCGCGCCCCGCCGAGCTGGTGCCGGGCACCGTGAGCGTGATCACCGCCCGCATGGATTACCTGCCTGCGGACACACCACTCGACTGGCTGGCGCGTGAAACCGCCCGCAGCCTGCAGCCGGGCGAGGCGGTGGTCTCGCTGTATGCCCGAGGGCGCGATTACCACAAGGTCTTGCGCAGCCGCCTGCAAAAACTGCAAGACCGTATCGCCGAGGTGATTGGCCCCTTTGGCCACCGCGTGTTCACCGATTCGGCCCCGGTGATGGAGGCCGAGCTCGCCACCCGCAGCGGCCTGGGCTGGCGCGGCAAACACACCTTGGTACTGAGCCGTGAGGCTGGATCCTTGTTTTTTCTGGGCGAGTTGTTTGTCGACTTTGCCCTGCCCGCAACGCCCAGCGTGTCGGCGCATTGCGGCCAGTGCACAGCCTGCATGGATGTGTGCCCGACGCAGGCCATCGTGGGGCCGTACCAGTTGGATGCGCGGCGTTGCATTTCTTATTTGACGATCGAACACGCTGGTGCCATTGACGAGGCGCTGCGCCCGCTGATCGGCAACCGCATCTACGGCTGCGACGATTGTCAGTTGGCCTGTCCCTGGAACAAATTTGCGCAGCTCAGCCCTTTGGCCGATTGGCAGCCCCGTGAGGGTTTGGGTGCGCAAAGCATCGCAAAACTGATGGCTTGGAATGAGGCCGAGTTTTTGCGTCGCACGGAGGGCAGCGCCATCCGCCGCATCGGCCATGCGCGCTGGCTGCGCAATCTGGCTTTGGCGGCGGGCAATGCCTTGACCTCGCCGGCTTTGCCTGAATCAGAGCGCCAGGCTTTGCGGCAGGGTTTGGCCGCGCACGTGGACCATCCGGACCCGGTATTGCAAGAGCAGGTGGCCTGGTCGCTGGCCCGCGGGTGATCAGTTTGGTTTGACCTTATTTGTCATACCCGCGAACGCGGGTATCCATGACAGGCGAAGGCATAGACCCCCGATCAAGTCGGGGGTGACAGTTGCGGGTGTCGGGGGTGATACGTCGCGAAATTCTGCGTTAGTGCAGAACCCCCAGCGCAAATGGCAGGCTCCACATGCCGGACAAGGTCGACAGCGTCACCAGCCCCGCGACATAGGGGCCGTTGTAGCCCATGCGGGCCGCCAACACATAGCAAGTCGATGCCGTGGGCAAGGCCGAAAATGCGAGCAAAACAGTGGTTTGCAGGGTGTCGAGCTGAAACAGGCGGGACATGCCCACGGCGATGAAAGGCAGCACCAAGTGCCTGATCATCAGCATGCCCATGCCCAGCAGTTTGCCGTGGCGCAAGGTGCCCAGTTGCATGCCTGCGCCGGCTGCCATCAAGCCCAAGGCCAAAGACGCGGCACCGATGCGGCTGACACTGGGGTCCAGCCATTCGGGAATGCGAAACCCCAGCAGGTTGGCCGCCAGGCCCGATCCGGTGGCGATGATCAGCGGGTTGCGCACCAATTCGCGCAAAAACCCGGTGTTGGCCTGTCGGGCCATGGGCCAAACGGCCGCAATGTTGAATGCCGGCACGCACACGCCGATCAGCACCGAGATCATGAGCAGGCCCTCGGGACCAGCCAGGCGTTCGGCCAGCGCCAGGGCAATGAAGGAGTTGAAGCGAAACGCCACCTGGGCGCTGGCTGCGTGATCGCGTCGGTCCAACCGTTTGCCCAAAATAGGCCAATAGGGCAGGCTATAGGACAAAGCGATGGCGCACACGCCTAGGCTCAGGCCAGCGCCGATCAGGCCAGAGGCCGCATTCAGGTCCAGCGGGCTTTTCAGGATGGAGTGAAACAACAAAACCGGGAAAAGGAAAAAATAGACCAGACTCTCCACCTGTTGCCACACGGGGCGGTTCAAGGCGGTGAAGCGGCAGATGAGATAGCCGCACAAAATCAGGGAAAAATCGGGAAAGAGGAGTTGGGCAAAGTTCACTGGTCTAGGATAACTGACCCTTGAGGTGGCTCCAGCCGGGCCATGTCACCTCGGGTGCATTATTTTTTGAAGGTTTTATGGGTTTTCCCCCTCACGACAGGGGCCCGTTTTTGCCTATCATGTGGCATCTTTTTAGGAGTGTTCGAATGAAGCGTCGCAGTTTGGTTTCCGCAGCTGGTTTGGCTGTCACCGTTTTAGCCAGTGGTTCGGTGTGGGCGCAGGCTTACCCCAACAAACCCATCAAATTGCAAGTGCCTTTTGCACCCGGCGGCACCACCGACATCGTGGCCCGTGTGATTTCGGAGCCCTTGGGCAAAGCTTTGGGCCAAAACGTGATTGTGGAGAACAAAGCCGGTGGCGGCGGTGTGGTGGGTGCAAACGAGACGGCCAAAGTCGCACCTGATGGTTACAACTTGGGCATGGCCACGGTGTCCACCACCGCCGCCAACCCGGCCATCAATCCCAAGATTCCGTACAACGTCCTGACCGACTTCACGCCCATCATCAACATTGCGGCCACGCCCAACGTGATCGCGGTGCACCCCAGTTTCCCGGCCAAGGACTACAAAGCCTTTGTGGCTGAAATCCAAAAGAACCCAGGCAAGTATTCCTACGCGTCCTCGGGCACGGGCGGCATTGGTCACCTGCAGACCGAGCTGTGGAAGAGCCTGACCGGCGTGTTCATCACCCACATCCCTTACCGGGGCGCAGGCCCAGCCCTGAACGACACGGTGGCCGGTCAAGTGCCGATCATTTTTGACAACCTGCCCTCGGCATTGCCTTTCATCCAAACCGGTAAATTGGTGCCGATTGTGGTGGCCGCGCCCCAGCGCTTGCCCCAGTTGCCCAATGTGCCCACCTTCAAGGAAGTGGGTTTGGAGCCGGTCAACCGCATGGCCTACTACGGCATTCTGGGTCCCAAGAACCTGCCCAAAGAGGTGGTGGACAAGATCAGCGCTGGCGTGAAAAAAGCCCTGCAAGAGCCGGGTGTGACCAAGCGCATCAACGACACCGGCTCTTTGGTCGTGGCCAACACGCCCGAGGAGTTCACGGCCCAAATCAAGGCCGAGTTCGAGGTCTACAAAAAGGTGGTGGACCAGCAAAAACTCAAGCTGGACTGATCCCAGTCCATGCACGAGGCCAGCCAGAACGCCATCGACCGATTTGCCGAGGCCCTCTGGTTGGAGGATGGTTTGTCCGCCAACACCTTGGCGGCCTACCGTCTGGATTTGTCCCTCTACGCCTCCTGGCTTTTTTTAACGCACAGGCTGGCGCTGGAGGCGACCCAAGAACACCACCTGCAGGCTTATTTTGCCGAGCGCCATGGCCAGACCAAGGCCACATCCGCGAACCGCAGGCTCACCGTGTTCAAGCGTTTTTTCCGTTGGGCTCTGCGCGAACGTCTCACCCAGGCCGACCCCACCTTGCGCATGCTCGCCGCCAAACAGGCGATGCGTGTGCCCAAAACCTTGGGCGAGGCGCAAGTCGATGCGCTTTTGTCGGCCCCTGATGTGGCCACCTCATTGGGCTTGCGTGACCGCGCCATGCTCGAGCTCATGTACGCCAGCGGTCTGCGCGTGAGCGAGTTGGTCAGCCTCAAAACCCTGCACGTTTCACTCAACGAAGGCGTGCTGCGCATCATGGGCAAAGGCAGCAAGGAGCGGCTGGTGCCCTTTGGCGAAGAAGCCCGCGAATGGCTGCAGCGTTACATGGGCCAGGCCAGACCGGCCATGCTGGGCCAGCGCCAGACCGAAGACCTCTTTGTCACGACCAGCGGGCCCAAGGCGGGCACCGGCATGTCGCGCGTCATGTTCTGGAGCCTGGTCAAGCGCTATGCCATCGAGGCGGGCATCACATCGCCGTTGTCGCCGCACACCTTGCGCCACGCCTTTGCCACGCATTTGCTCAACCATGGGGCCGATTTGCGGGCGGTGCAGATGCTTTTGGGCCACGCCGACATCTCGACCACCACCATTTACACCCATGTGGCGCGAGAGCGCCTCAAAATCCTGCACGCCCAGCATCACCCCAGGGGCTGATGGCGCATCGAATGAGGGCCTGCCTTTTGTGGGAGGCCGCCCCTGAGGCCGAATGCTGGCGGGGCCCATGGCCTCATTCGCGAGCAAGGGCTCGACCCCAACAAAACTTTGCCTCGGATCTGGACATCGGGCTCAGCTGAGCGCGGCCAATTCGGCTTCTTCAAAACCCGCCAGCCGCCGCGCCGCCATGTTGAAGGGGGGGCGCAGTTTGGGGGCGTCGTACTGCGCGATCAGCTCGGCGTAGGTGCCGACCGGGTCCAGCCCCCGCTGCGCGCACAGGTAGCGGTACCAGCGGTTGCCTGCGGCCACATGGCCAATTTCCTCGTCAAGAATGATGTCCAAGATCTCACCCGCTCGGTGGTCCCCCACGCTGACCAACTTGTTTTTCACCCCTGGCGAGGCGTCCAGGCCGCGCGCCTCCATGGTGCGCGGCACGATGCCGATGCGGGCAAGGATGTCGCCCTGGGTGCGCTCGGCCATGTCCCACAGGGTGTTGTGCGCCGGAAAGTCGCCGTAGTCAAAACCCATGTCCAGCAAGTGCTGGCGCAGCAAGCTGAAGTGCTTGGCCTCTTCCTGGGCGATGCGCACCCAGTCGGTATAGAAGGCCTCGGGCAGCCCCGCAAAGCGCCAGACCACATCGAGCGCCAGGTCGATGGCGTTGAGTTCAATGTGGGCGATCGAGTGCACCAGCATGGCCCGGCCCTCGGGGGTGGCCATGGATTTGGCTTTGAGCTGGGTGTGGGGCACCAGCACTGGGCGGGCGGCGCGGCCTGGGCTTGCAGCGGGAGCGCTCAGGCTGTCGAGTGCGCCCACAGGCAGGCTCAGGTCCAGCGCCAAAGTGGCCTGGGCCTTCAGGTTCGGGTCGGTTTGCGCCCAAGGAAGCAGGGCGGCGGAGCGCAGGGTGTGCATGGTGATCGCTGACAGCGCCCACGGCGGGGTGTGGGCATCCCTACAATTGTAGGTTTTCAAGAAAACCCAACCGACAGGAGACCGCCATGGCCATTTACCAACTGGATGATCAAACCCCCAACGTCGCCGACAGCGCCTGGGTGGCCGACAACGCGCAGGTCATGGGCGCGGTCAAGATCGCGGCCGATGCCAGTGTTTGGTTTGGCGTGACGGTGCGTGGCGACACGGAGACGATTGAAATCGGCGAGGGCAGCAACATCCAGGACGGCAGCGTGATGCACGCCGACCACGGCAAACCGATCAAGGTGGGCAAGCACGTCACCGTGGGCCACATGGTCATGCTGCACGGCTGCACGATTGGCGATGAGTCTTTGATCGGCATTGGCGCGGTGGTGCTCAACGGTGCCAAGATTGGCAAGAACTGCCTGGTGGGTGCCGGTTCGCTGGTGACCGAGGGCAAGGAATTTCCCGATGGCTCGATGATCATGGGCACCCCCGCCAAGGTGGTGCGCGAGTTGAGCCCTGAGCAGATCGAAGGCCTGCGCCAAAGCGCCCGCCATTACGTAGAAAACGCCCGCCGATTCAAGGCAGGCCTGAAAAAAATCAGCTGACATTTCGGATGATTTTTTGGCCAGTCCAAACGCTTTTTAACTTTTGAGGATCGGCCCCACGGGGCTGTTGATTGCACTTTGTCCGAACTCCATAAATTCATTTTTGAAGGCCTGCCGGTGCGCGGCATGCTGGTGCGCCTGACCGATGCCTGGCAAGACATCCTGGCGCGCCGCGCCGCCAACTCCGAGACGGGCGCCTACCCCGCGCCGGTGCGCCAGCTGCTGGGTGAGATGGCCGCAGCCGGCGTGCTGATGCAGGGCAACATCAAGTTCAATGGCGCTTTGGTCCTGCAGATTTTTGGCGATGGCCCGGTCAAGTTGGGGGTGGTCGAGGTGCAGCCCGATTTGAGTCTGCGGGCCACCTGCACGCAGGTGGGCGAGGTGGCCGAAGACGCGACGCTGAGCCAGATGGTGAACGTGAACAACGCCGGACGTTGTGCCATCACCCTCGATCCGCAAGACCGTTTGCCTGGCCAGCAGCCTTACCAAGGTGTGGTGCCTTTGTTTGGCGACCGGGGCGAAAAGCTCGAGAACATCAGCGAGGTGCTCGAGCATTACATGCTGCAATCTGAACAGCTCGACACCGTGCTGGTGCTGGCGGCCGACGACCAGGTCGCGGCGGGCTTGCTGATTCAGCGTTTGCCCATCGAAGGTCAGGGCAATCTGGCCGGGCAGGTGGATTCGCTCATGCGGGAGTCGGTGCTCGGCCAAAGCGAAGACTTCAGCCGCATCGCGATCCTGACCAAGAGCCTCAAGCGCGAAGAGCTGCTGGGGCTGGACGCCGAAACCATCTTGCACCGCCTGTATTGGGAAGAGCCGCTGGCCCGTTTTGAGCCCCTCATGGGCGAGTCCGGCCCCCGCTTTGCCTGCCGCTGCAACCGCGAGCGGGTGGGCCACATGATTCGCAGCTTGGGCACCGAAGAGGTGGAGGGCATCATCGCCGAGCAGGGCCAAGTGGAAGTGGGCTGCGACTTTTGCGGTGCGCAATACCGCTTTGACCCGGTGGATGCTGCGGGCCTGTTCACAGGTCTGCCCACCGATTTGCCCGGCGGCACGGTGCACTGAAACGTTGGTGGGCGCGAGCCCCTGCTCGCGAATGATGGAGCCTGCCACGGCGCGCGTTTGGCCGCGGGGGCGACCTCCCAGAGGAGTTTTCAGTCTGATCGCTTGGCCAGCAGCCCTGTGAACAGTTGGTGTTCACACGCCGGGTCGCTGCATTCGTTGCATTGCCACACGGTGCGGCCCTGATTGATGGCAAATTGGGCGTTTTCTCGGGTCGTGCGGGCCGCATCGTCTTCACCCGACAGCCCCAAGGCCAGCAAAGCATTGTTCAGTCGTTGGTGGCCTTGTCCGTAAACCACGCGGTAGTTGATTCCCGCGCGCTCCAGTGCCCGACGCAACAGCGTGTCCACCGGGCCACGCACGTGTGGGCCGTCGCGCTGCAGTCCATCGGCTACCCAGGGCAGGTCCAGCCCGGTGACCAAGGTGATGTCGTACAGGGCTTGGTGTGCCAAAGCCATGGGGTAAAGACTGTCGTCGTCAAACAGCATATGGCTGTAAACCGCCGTCATGAGGGGGGTCGTGTCCGCAATCAGCCAGCCCGGCGGGGCTTGTGTCACGGCGCGGGCCTGCTCAATCGCGATGCCCATTTGTTCGTGAGCCTGCGGTGTACGGCCTTCGCGTGCGCACCACTGTCGCAGGACTTCATCCACGGTGACAAGGGCGTGTCCCCGTGCGCGCAATGCGCTGGACAAGGCCTGTGCCAGCCAGGATTTGCCAGTGCTTTCAGCGCCCACAAGGGCGATGCGCTTTATGGGGGTCATGCGGTCTGCATCTGCAGTTTGCGCTGCCAAGCGCGCCAGCCCCACACGCTCATGGCGGTGAACAAAACATAGAGCAGGGCGGTCAGCCAGAGTTCTTTGTGTACAAACAGCGCCACGCTGATCACGTTGACCACCCCCCAGACCCGCCAGTTGTCGATGTATTTGCGACCCAAAAGGACCTGGCCGACCAAGCTCAGGGCGGTCGGCAAGGCATCCCACCAGGCCACATCGCTGTCTGTGAAGTGTTGCAGCAGCAGGGCCAGTGCGGGCCACAACAAGGCGCTGGCGATCAGCACCCACCACCAACCCCGGCTCGACAGCCGCTGGATCACCAGGGCAGGTTGCGCATCCGCGCCCTTGCGCAGCCATTGCCACCAGCCCCAGAGGGCCAAAGCCGCAAACAAAATTTGCAAGCCGGCCTCGCCGTACAGCAGGCTGCCCTTGAACACAAAGAAGTACAGGACCGAGCTGGCGATGGCCAGCGGCCAGCTCCAGTGCAGCTCCTTGATGCTGCAGACCACCATCACCAAGGCCAGTACGAAACCAGCCACCTCGGTTGTGGACATCATTTGGCGATTTGTACGAAGATTTCGTTGGGTTTGACCATGCCCAGCTCTTGGCGAGCCCGCTCTTCGACCATGTTCAGACCTTCTTTGAGGTCATTGACCTCGGCATGGAGTTGCTCGATCTGCAGCCGTGCCTCTTCATTGGCCATTTTTTGTTGCTGCAGTTCACGCTCGAGCTCGGCCACACTGGGCACACCGCCTTTGCCCAACCACAGCTGGGCCTGGATGATCGCCAGCAAGGCGATCAGCACGATCGGAACGAGGCGGTTGCCCATCGGCGATCAGCGCAGGTTGTAAAAAGCGCTGCGACCCGGGTACACGGCCACGTCGCCCAGGTCTTCCTCGATGCGCAGCAGCTGGTTGTATTTGGCCATGCGGTCTGAGCGGCTCATGGAGCCGGTTTTGATTTGGCCAGCGTTCAGGCCCACCGCGATGTCGGCGATGGTGCTGTCTTCGGTCTCGCCTGAGCGGTGCGAGATGACGGCGGTGTAGCCGGCACGCTTGGCCATTTCGATGGCTTCAAAGGTCTCGGTCAAAGTGCCGATTTGGTTGATCTTGATCAGGATCGAGTTGGCGATGCCTTTGTCAATGCCTTCTTTGAAGATCTTGGTGTTGGTCACGAACAGGTCGTCACCCACGATCTGCACGTTTTTGGCCAAACGGTCGGTCAGCACTTTCCAGCCATCCCAGTCGCTTTCGGCCATGCCGTCTTCGATGCTGATGATGGGGTACTTGTCACACCAGGTGGCCAGCATGTCGGTCCACTGCTCGGACGTCAGGCTGATGCCGCCTTCACCGGCCAGCACGTATTGGCCGTTTTTGTAGAACTCGCTGGCCGCGCAATCGAGGCCAATGGCGATCTGCTCGCCAGCGGTGTAACCGGCTGCGGCAATCGCGTCCAGCACCATCTGGATGGCCGCTTCGTGGCTGTCGATGTTGGGGGCAAAGCCGCCTTCGTCGCCCACAGCAATGCTCATGCCCTTGTCGTGGATGATTTTCTTGAGGGCGTGGAAGACTTCAGCGCCCCAACGCACGGCCTCGCGGAACGACGGTGCGCCCACGGGGATGATCATGAACTCTTGCAAATCCAGGTTGTTGTTGGCGTGCGCGCCGCCGTTGATGACGTTCATCATGGGCACGGGCAGCTGGTTGCCGTTCATGCCGCCAAAGTAGCGGTACAAAGGCAGGCCGGACTCTTCGGCCGCCGCGCGGGCCACGGCCATGGACACGGCCAGCATGGCGTTGGCGCCCAGGCGGCTCTTGTTGTCGGTGCCGTCCAGGTCGATCAGGGTGCGGTCCAAAAAGGCTTGCTCAGAAGCGTCCAGGCCCAACACGGCTTCGGAAATTTCGGTGTTGATGTGCTCCACAGCCTTGAGCACGCCTTTGCCCAGGTATCGGCTCTTGTCGCCGTCTCGCAGCTCGATGGCTTCGCGGCTGCCGGTGGACGCGCCCGACGGCACCGCCGCGCGGCCCATGACGCCGGACTCCAGCAGCACGTCGCATTCGACGGTGGGGTTGCCACGGCTGTCCAAAATTTCTCGGCCGACGATATCAACGATTGCACTCATTTTTCAACTCTCTCAATTTAAAAATAAAACGGTTCCACAGGCCGGCGGCTCAGACACCTTCGACGGCCACCATGCGCATGATGGCGGCGCCTGCGCGGGCTTCGCGGGCTTTCAGGTATTCGGGCAGTTCATAAAAAGCCTTGGCGGCCTCGAACGAGGGAAACTTCAGCACAACGATGCGCTCGGGTGCCCAGTCGCCTTCGAGCACTTGCACCTGGCCACCGCGCACGCAGACTTCGGCGCCTGCCGTTTTCATGGCGGCCGTGGACCATTTTTTGTACTCTTCGTATTGGGTGGGGTTGGTCACCTGGACGTGCGCGATGATGTAGCCGCTCATGAAAAGTCATCCTCTAAAAATGGGTTTTTCTTGGTCACGGCATCGAGCTGAACCAGGGTTTCCAGCAGGGCCCGCATCTTGCCCAGCGGCACGGCGTTGGGGCCATCCGACCAGGCCTCGGCAGGCTTGGGGTGGGTTTCCATGAAGAGGCCCGCCACACCGGCGGCCACGCCAGCGCGGGCGAGAACAGGCACCATCTCGCGCGCACCGCCGCTGCTGGTGCCTTGGCCGCCGGGCTTTTGCACCGAGTGGGTCACGTCGAACACCACAGGCGCGCCGGTTTTGCGCATCTCGGCCAGGCTGGTCATGTCGGCCACGAGGTTGTTGTAGCCAAAGCTCACACCGCGCTCGCAGGCCAAGAAATTGTCTTCGGGCAAACCGACTTCGCGCGCTGCGCTGCGGGCTTTGTCGATGACGTTTTTCATGTCCCAAGGGGCCAAAAACTGGCCCTTCTTGATGTTCACCGGCTTGCCCGACTGCGCCACCGCGCGGATGAAATCGGTCTGGCGGCACAAAAAGGCGGGGGTCTGCAGCACGTCGACCACGCTGGCGACGGTTTTGACCTGCGACTCCTCGTGCACATCGGTGAGGATGGGCACACCGATTTGGCGACGCACCTCGTCCAGGATTTTCAGGCCCGCATCGATGCCCACACCGCGCTGGGTGCTGCCCGAGGAGCGGTTGGCTTTGTCGAAAGAGCCTTTGTAAATGAGCGGGATGCCTAGGGCGGTGCAGGCCTCTTGGAGGCGCCCAGCCACCTCGATGGACATCTCCAGGCCCTCGATGGAGCAGGTGCCCGCGATCAAGAAGAAAGGCTGATCCAGGCCGACATCAAATCCGCAAAGTTTCATGGCTTGCTCCGTTGCGTTGGCAATTTCATGCGGCGGCCTGATGTGCAATCGCCGCCTTGACGAAGGCATTGAACAGGGGGTGGCCATCCCAAGGTGTGGACTTGAATTCGGGGTGGAACTGCACGCCCACATACCAGGGGTGAACGGTCTGCGGCAATTCGACGATTTCGGTCAGTTGCTCGCGCTGGGTCAGGGCCGAAATCACCAGACCGGCTTGGCGCAGGGCGTCCAAGTAATTCACGTTGGCTTCATAGCGGTGGCGGTGGCGCTCGGTCACCACATCGCCATAAATTTGGTGCGCCAGTGTGCCTTTGGCCACATCGGAGCTTTGCGCGCCAAGGCGCATGGTGCCGCCGAGATCCGAGTTGGCGTCACGCACTTGGATGGAGCCGTCGGCGTCTTTCCATTCGTTGATCAGGGCGATCACGGGAAAGGGCGTCTCGGGTTCGAACTCGGTGCTGTTGGCGTCTTTCATCCCAGCCATGTGGCGGGCGTATTCGATGGTGGCCACCTGCATGCCCAGGCAAATGCCCAGGTAAGGCACTTTGTGGGTGCGGGCGAATTGGGCGGTTTCGATCTTGCCCTCGACGCCGCGCTTGCCAAAACCGCCGGGCACCAGCACGCCGTCATACTGGGCCAGACTGGCCACGGTTTCGTGGGTGATGGTTTCCGAGTCGATGTGCTCGATTTTCACGCGCACATGGTTGCGCATGCCGGCGTGGCGTAGCGCTTCGTTGACCGATTTGTAGCTGTCAGACAGCTCGACGTATTTGCCCACCATGGCAATCGTCACTTCGCCTTGCGGGTGCTCGGTGTCGTGCACCAAATCATCCCAGCGTTTGAGGTTGGCCGGTGGTGTGCTCAGGCGCAGTTTGTCGCAGATCAGGCCGTCCAAGCCTTGCTCGTGCAGCACGCGGGGCACTTTGTAGATGGTGTCCACGTCGGGCATGGAGATCACGCCCCAGCTTTGCACGTTGGTGAACAGCGAAATTTTGTCGCGCTCATCGTCCGGGATGTAGCGGTCAGCGCGGCACAGCAGGGCGTCAGGCTGGATGCCGATTTCGCGCAATTTTTGCACCGTGTGTTGGGTGGGCTTGGTCTTGAGTTCGCCCGCTGCCGCAATCCAAGGCACGTAGGTCAGGTGGACAAAAGCCGCGTTGTTGGGCCCCAGGCGCAGGCTGAGTTGGCGAACGGCCTCCAAAAATGGCAAGGATTCGATGTCGCCCACGGTGCCGCCAATCTCGACGATGGCCACATCCACGGCCTCGGGCGTGCCGTAGCCCGCGCCACGCTTGACGAAATCCTGGATTTCATTGGTGACGTGGGGGATGACCTGCACGGTCTTGCCCAGGTAGTCGCCGCGGCGTTCCTTTTCGAGCACGCTTTTGTAAATCTGGCCGGTGGTGAAGTTGTTGGCCTTCTTCATCCGGGTGTTGATGAAGCGCTCGTAGTGGCCCAAATCGAGGTCGGTTTCTGCGCCGTCGTCGGTCACAAACACCTCGCCGTGCTGGATCGGCGACATGGTGCCGGGGTCCACATTGAGGTAGGGATCGAGTTTGATGAGGGTGACAGAGAGGCCGCGCGATTCAAGGAGTGCGGCGAGCGAGGCGGAGGCGATTCCCTTGCCCAGGGAAGACACCACACCGCCGGTGACGAAGACGAATTTGGTCATGTCCAAGACGGGAGCCATCGGCCCCCGGTAGGTGGAAATCGTGATTATAGACAGTCGCGTCTGCTACATTCCCCGGCATGAGCACATTGGCTAGAAAACACATCGTTCTGGGCTTGTCGGGCGGCATTGCGGCCTTCAAGTCGGCAGAACTCTGCCGCGCCTTGGTCAAGGCCGGCGTCACCGTGCAGATCGTGATGACCGAGGCGGCCGAGCACTTCATGACGGCGGTGACCCTGCAGGCCTTGTCTGGCCGGCCGGTCTACACCTCGCAGTGGGACCCGCGCGAGGCCAACAACATGGCGCACATCAACCTCAGCCGCGAGGCCGATGCGATTGTGGTGGCCCCGGCCAGTGCCGACTTCATGTCCAAACTGCTGCATGGCGGGGCCGATGAGTTGCTCAGCCTCATGTGCCTGGCCCGGCCAGTTGAGCAAGTGCCGCTGATCGTGGCGCCCGCCATGAACCGCGAGATGTGGGCCAACCCGGCCACCCAGCGCAATGTGGCGCAGCTCAAGGCGGACGGCATCCATGTGCTGGATGTGGGGCAGGGCGATCAGGCCTGCGGTGAAACCGGCGATGGACGGATGCTCGAAGCCGAGGAGATTCTGGAAGAACTTGAAGCCTTCTTCACCCCCAAGGTGCTGGCGGGCGAGGCGGTGCTGGTCACGGCCGGACCCACCTATGAGGCGATTGACCCGGTGCGCGGCATCACCAATTTGTCGAGCGGCAAGATGGGTTTTGCCATTGCCCGCGCGGCACGCATGGCCGGGGCCGAGGTGACTTTGATCGCTGGCCCGGTGAGCCTGGCCACACCCCGGGGCGTCCAGCGCGTGAACGTGCGCTCTGCCCGTGACATGCTCGAGGCCGTGCAAGGCCATGTCCCTGCCCGAGGTGTTTTCGTGGCCACCGCTGCCGTGGCCGACTGGCGGCCGGCCACTTCGGCAGAGCAGAAAATCAAAAAAGACGGCACAGGCCAAACGCCCGAGCTGAGCTTTGTGGAGAACCCCGACATTTTGGCGACCGTGGCCCAGTCGGCTGCGGCACAAAAGGGCGATTTGTTTTGCGTGGGCTTTGCCGCCGAAAGCCATGACCTGTTGGCGCACGCCACGGCCAAACGCATCCGCAAAGGGGTGCCGCTGCTGGTGGGCAATATTGGCCCCGCCACCTTCGGGCAAGACGACAACGCCTTGTTGCTGGTGGACGCAGCCGGAGCGCGCGAACTGCCGCACGCCAGCAAACAGGCGCTGGCACAGCAGCTCATCGCCGATATTGCCCGTCGCTTGGGCTGATAGCTATTTCCCGCGCCTCGTCTCACGGGACCGGCGGTTTGTGTATGGATTCCGGAGTCTTTATGAACATCGATCTCAAAATCATCGACAGCCGCATGGTCGATCAGCTGCCCGCCTATGCGACACCGGGCAGCGCTGGCCTGGATTTGCGGGCCTGCCTGGATGCCCCTTTGACCTTGCAGCCCAACGCCTGGCAATTGGTGCCCACCGGCATTGCCGTGCACCTCAAAGACCCGGGTTACGCCGCCATGCTGCTGCCGCGCTCGGGCTTGGGCCACAAGCACGGCATCGTGTTGGGCAATTTGGTGGGCTTGATCGACAGCGATTACCAGGGGCAGCTGATGGTCAGTGCCTGGAACCGCAGCGATGTCGCGTTCACGATCGAGCCGATGGAGCGCATTGCCCAAATGGTGATCGTGCCGGTGCTGCAGGCCAACTTCAACGTGGTCGCCGAGTTTGATGCGCCCAGCGAGCGGGGCGAGGGCGGCTACGGCTCGACCGGCAAAAAATAAGCGCCTCGGCGGGCGCTGTTCAAGGAGGTCAGTGCAGCGTGGGTATCGTCTGGCTGCCCTCGTCGCCCACTTCAATTTTGAAAAATCCGGTGCCGCAGCTGCCGCTGCCCACCTCGGCTTCGGTGGGTTCGCGCACCGATTCGACCTTCAGGTGCAAGCGCAGCGCGATGCCCGACAGCGGGTGGTTGGCGTCCAGCACCACGTGCTCGGGGTAAATTTCGGTCACGGTGTACAGCGCATTGCGCGGTGCGTCGGGGTGGCAGCCTTCGGGCAAGGCGGTCCCTTCGATCGTCAGACCGGGCTCTAGGCCTTCAGGGAAAAGGGCGAGCGGCTCCAGAAACAGCAGGTTTTCATCGAAGTCGCCAAAGGCGTCCTCGGGCTCCAGATGCAGGTCCACCTTGGCGCCACGTTCGTGGCCTTGCAAGGCTTCTTCGATCTTGGGCAGCAGGTCTTGGCCGCCAATGAAAAATTCCACAGGCTCGTCCAGGGTGTCCAGAACTTCGCCCAGCGTGTCTTTGAGTGTCCAGGTCAGTGCGACCACAGAAGGTGTCTTGATTTCCATACGACAATTGTCGCAGTTTGGTGGCCCCTTTTTTGGGCTACCTTGGCTTTCAGATGGCACCTGGCGTGCTGTTCACCCGATCGACACCATGAACACAGAACAACCCTTGGCCCTGCTGGGCGGCTTGACTCCCAGCCAATTCATGAAACGCCATTGGCAAAAAAAACCTTTGCTGGTGCGCAACGCCATCCCGGGCTTTGTGCCCTGTGTGGGCCGCAACGATTTGGTGGCGATGGCCGGAAAAGAGGGCGTGGAGTCGCGTTTGATCGTCGATTCGCCCAAGGGCTGGAAGATGAAGCATGGCCCTTTGGTCAAGCGCAGCTTGCCGCCTTTAAGCCAGAAAAAATGGACCTTTTTGGTGCAAGGCGTCGACTTGCACCACGACGGCGTGCATGCGCTCATGCAACAGTTCCGCTTTGTGCCCGACGCGCGCCTTGACGATGTCATGATCAGTTATGCGACCGATGGCGGTGGTGTGGGGCCACACTTTGACAGCTACGACGTTTTTTTGTTGCAAGCCCAAGGCCAGCGCCGCTGGCGCATTGGCCGCAACAAAGACCTGAGCCTGCAGCCAGGTGTGCCGCTCAAGATCTTGCAAAATTTTGAGGCCGAAGAGGAATTCGTACTCAACCCCGGTGACATGCTGTACCTGCCACCCAAATACGCCCACGAGGGTGTCGCTGAGGGCGAGTGCATGACCTGGTCGATGGGTTTTCGGGCGCCCAAGGAAGGCGAGTTGGCCCGAGAGTTGTTGCTGGGCTTGGCCGATGAGGCGTTTGAGGGTCTGGGCGATGCGCTTTACCGGGATCCCAAACAAATGGCAGTGGCGTCTCCTGCTGCCATTCCGCCGTCTTTGGGTGACTTCGCGCGACAAGTGGTAGATAAAGCGCTTCAAAATCCGAATTTGCTGGACAGCTTGCTGGGGGAATACCTGACCGAGCCAAAGTCCAATGTCTGGTTTGAAATCTCCGATGTTGAGCCTGATTTGTCGGCGGGCGTGCAGCTCGATCGGCGCACCAAAATGATGTACGACGATCGTCACGTCTTCATCAATGGTGAAAGTTTCCGGGTGGCGGGCAAAGATGCCCGCTTCTTGCGTCAATTGGCAGATAAACGTTGTTTAAATGCAGCTTCTTGTGCGATGTTGAGTGATTCCGCCCAGGAGGCTCTTCTGGATTGGATGGTCGCCGACTGGTTGAAACCCGGTGAGGACTTTCCCGAGTGAAAGGGTGGTTTGAAGGGTTCGCGTCAGCTCAGTGACGTCAGTTCGGCGAGGCACTAGGGAAAACGATATAATTTCAGGCTGAGAACAAAAGAGCTCGAGTACTTTTGTCTCGGTCTGAGCAGCTCTAGAGTTTGCTTTCGACAATTTCCGGAAATTGTTTTAACCCCATAAGGAAAAATCATCATGAACAAGTCCCTCGTTTTGGCCGCCATCATCGCTGCTGCTGCTCTGTCCGCTTGCGGCAAAAAAGAAGAAGCCGCTGCTCCTGCTGCTCCAGCTCCTGTGGCTGCTCCAGCTGCACCTGCTGCTGACGCTTCTGCTGCACCTGCTGCCGCTCCAGCTGCTGACGCATCTGCTGCCAAGTAATGAATGGCTGCATTCCCGGCTTGCGCCGGGGACGCATATAAAAAACCCCGCCATGCGGGGTTTTTTTATGGGCTTTTGCCGACCTGTTGTGACAGCGGGCTCGGGTCAGCCCGCCGCCGGTCAGGGCGCCCTCAGCGCAGTTCGTTGGCCAACAACTTCAGGATGCGCTCGGCATTGCCCGAGGTCTCAGGCTGACCGTTGGCATTTTGCACACGCACAAAGCTGGTGCTGCCATTGTCGGTCAAAGCGATTCGGTAGCGTGACAAGGCCACTTGTTCTTTCTTGCTGCTGAACATGCGGGCCAAAAAGCCGGGCTCCTGGTCGCCGGTGGTGCCGGGCGTCACATAGCGAACGAAATAGACCCCTTTGCTGCGGTCGCGGTCTTCCACTGTGAAGCCGGTGCGGTCCAGCGCCACGCCGGTACGCCGCCAAGCGCGGTCCAGTGTGTCATTGATTTGGATGGTGGCTTGTCCATCCAGGGTGGTGACGGTGGCCGCTTGGACAGGTGTTGCACCGGCGGCGGCTGTTTTGGCGGCTTCGGGGGAAGCGCCCAGTTTCACCATCAGGCGACGCAGAAACTCGATTTCGAGTTCGGGATCGCTGGCGCGGGGTTGCCAGATGGTCTGTTCTTTTTGTGAGCTGGTGTAGTTCTCGGCCATGCCCCGGTGGGTGATGTAAATCTCAACGCCACCTTGTGCATTGCGCTCCACGCGGGTGCGGAATTTGTCACGCTCACCCGTTGAATACAAGGAGTCGAGCATCTTGCCCAAGGTCCGGCGAATCAGGTCTTGGGGAATTTTGGCGCGGTTCTCAGCCCAGTCGGTTTCCATGATCCCCACATCCGGGGAATCGGTGGTCAGGACAAAGCCATTGCTGGTCCAAAATTCCTTCAAAGGCTCCCACACCTTGTCGGCCGGGCGTGCGACCACCAGCCAGCGCTGGTTGCCTTGGCGCTCTAGGCGCACATCGCCCAAGCTGTTCGCGGCGGTGCCGGCATCGGCCACGCGTGCACCGGCGCTTTGGAAGCCGGAAGCTGTAGCGGAGTTGCTCTCCATCGCGTAGCGGGAGTCTCGGCGCAGCTGGCTCAGGTCGGGTGGGATCTCCAGTGTGGGCGCCTTGGCCGCGCTTTTGTAGTCCACCTTGTCTTCTTCCAGAATGGAGCAAGCACTGACCGAAATGGCCAAGGCCGCAACCAGGGCCGTGCGTTGGACAGTTTGGCAAGACGTCGAGAAAAGGGGCAATTTCACAGGCAATCCTTAGGTGGAAATCAAATCAGGCCACTGGCCTGGAGTGCGGCCTCGACAACAGGTTGTTGCGACGCGGACAATTCGGTCATCGGCAAGCGCAAGGTGGGGCCGCTCAGGCCCATGCGCTGCATGGCCCATTTCACGGGAATGGGGTTGGCTTCGACAAACAGATTTTTGTGCATGGGCATCAGCTGGAACTGGATGCGCATGGCTTCTTTGACGTCGCCACGGGTTGCTGCCATGCACAGTTCATGCATGAGCCGCGGCGCCACGTTGGCGGTCACGCTGATGTTGCCGGCTCCGCCGCACAGCATCAGGGCCACAGCCGTTGCATCATCGCCTGAAAATACCGCAAATTCTTTGGGGACGTCACGGATGAGCCACTGGGCGCGCTCGATGTTGCTGGTGGCTTCCTTGATGCCGATGATGCCTGGGACTTGGGCCAGGCGCAGCACGGTCTCGTGTTGAAGATCGGCCACGGTGCGGCCTGGCACGTTGTACAGAATCACGGGCAGCGTCGGCACGGCCTCGGCAATGGCTTTGAAGTGCTGGTAAAGGCCTTCTTGGGTGGGTTTGTTGTAGTACGGAACCACTTGCAGCTGGGCGTCAGCGCCGACTTTTTGTGCAAATTTGGCCAGATTGATCGCTTCGGCAGTGGAGTTCGCGCCACAACCGGCAATGATGGGGATGCGTTTGGCCGCTTGTTCGACCGAGACACGGATGATTTCGCAGTGCTCGTCCACGGTCACAGTGGGCGATTCGCCCGATGTGCCCACCACCACGATGGCATCGGTGCCTTCGGCCACATGCCAGTCGATCAGTTTTCGCAAGGTGGGGTAATCCACTTTGCCGTCTTCGAGCATGGGGGTGATCAGGGCAGGAATGCTGCCTCGGATGGGGCGAAATTCGGTGGTCATGTCCGGTGTTTCTGAACAGAAAAAACCCATTCTAACGATTGCAGACCGCTTGCTGAACTCGTGGACGGTGGAATTTCACCCGGCGGGGCCGGTGAAAGCCAGCCTTGTCTCAGTCAGGGCGCAAAGACCAGCGCTGTGCGTCGCCCGATGTCAGGGGCCGGACGGCCGCAATGCGTTGCACAAACCGGTCTGGCGATGACTCAAAACCATCTTCGTAAGCCACGGTGCGCAGACCTGTGGTCGCCGTGAGCAGTTCACCCGTGTGCAGCAAAAAGTCGGGGCGAGAGGGTTTGCCGACTGTTTCATTGCCGGCGGCAAAGGTTTCGTAGATCAAGACGCCGCCCGGGGCCACGCTGTTCAGGATGACGGGCATCAGCGGTCGCCACAGGTAATGGGTGACCAGGACGCAGCCGAAGGTTTGCCCAGTGAAGGGCCAGGGGCCGTTTTCAATGTCGGCGCAGGTGACCTCCCCGTGAGCCTGGGCCAAGGCCAGTGCTTCAGGGTTGCGGTCCACACCCTGCACACGGTGGCCTTGTGCTGCCAGCCAACGCATGTGGCGTCCCGCACCGCACGCCACATCGAGCACGCGGCTGCTCGGAGCGATCAAATGGGCCCAGCGCTCAAGCCAGGCCGAGGGGTTTTCGGTACCGTGCATGTTTTCTGTCCAGACCCGTCAAAAGCACGACCACATTTGTTCGGCCAGCATGACGACCACGTCGGGTTTGGCATAAAGCCAGAACGGGGTGGCCAGGAGCAGGGCTGCCGTGATCCCCAGCCCCGTCTTTTTGTAGGATGCTCTGTGGGAGGCCGCCCCTGCGGCCGAAGGACGGTTCATGGTTGAGGCTCGATAGGGTGAAGCTTGGCTTGCATTCGCGAGCAGGGGCTCGCCCCCACGAGGGAAGTCAGTCGGGCTATCAGGCATGTTGGCGCTCATGCAGTTTGGGGTGTTGGGCGTTGGATCGGGCTTTCACGTACGGGCAGGTTCACCAGGGCGGCAAACACGCCCAGTGCAATGGCCAAGTACCAGACGATGTCGTAGCTGCCGGTCTTGTCATACAGATAGCCGCCCAGCCACACGCCCATGAAGGAGCCAATCTGGTGGCTGAAAAATATGAAACCGCTGAGCATGGACAGGTGGGAGATGCCAAAAATCTGGGCCACGGCCGCATTGGTGGGCGGCACGGTGGACAACCACAGCAAGCCCATCACCGCAGAGAACAGATACACACTGGTGGGGGTGAGCGGCGCCAGCAAAAACAACACAATGGCCACCGAGCGGGCCGCGTAAATGAAGGCCAAGATCTTTTTCTTGGCCATTTTTTGGCCCAAGGTGCCGGCGATGTAGGTGCCAAACACATTGAACAAGCCGATCAAGGCCAGCGCATAACTGGCCACCTGGGGGGCCAAGCCATGGTCTTTCAGGTAGCTGGGCATGTGCACGCCGATGAACACGACCTGAAAACCGCACACAAAATAACCCGCCATCAGCAGCTGAAAACTGGGGTATTTGAATGCTTCCTTCAAAGCCTGAGCAATGGTCTGGTCACGCTTGACCTGGCCTGGGGTATTCATGGCCGGTTCACGCAAGCCCCAAGCCAAAGGGATGATCAGCATCGCCGACGCCGCCAAAATGACCAAAGCGGTTTGCCAGCCCATTTGGCTGATCAGCAGGCCCTCGACGGGCACCATCAAAAATTGGCCAAAACTGCCGGCCGCCGCAGCCACGCCCATGGCCCACGAACGGCGTTCGGCAGGCACGTTGCGGCCAATCACGCCGTAAATGACCGCGTAGGTCGTTCCAGCTTGGGCCGTGCCGATGATGACGCCGGTGAACAGGGCAAACACCCACGGGTCGGTGGCCCAGGCCATGCCCAGCAAGCCCACACCGTAGATCACGGCACCCCATGCAATCACGCGAAAAGCGCCGAACTTGTCGGCCACCATGCCTGCAAAGATGCCCATGAAGCCCCAGGCCAAGTTCTGGATGGCCATGGCAAAGGCGAATTCCTGGCGGCCCCAACCTTGGGCTTGGGTGATGGGCTGAAGCCACAGACCAAAGCCGTGGCGAATGCCCATGGACAGGGTGACGATGGCCGCGCCGCAAATCAGCACCTGGGTCAGGGAAAGGGGTTTGTGTTGCATCCCCCGACTTTAACCAATGTGCTGCGGGCCTGAGGTCGCTCAGATGCCAACAGGCCATGCCAATGCCAGGCACTGTTTTTGTATCCAGTATCCGGTGCGAAATCCCACTACAATCCGCCACCATGGCCACCCAATCTCCCGTCAAAACCCCTCCCGAATATTCCGAAGGCTCGATCCGCGTCCTGAAGGGCCTGGAGCCCGTCAAGCAACGCCCGGGCATGTACACCCGCACCGACAACCCCCTGCACATCATTCAGGAAGTGTTGGACAACGCCGCCGACGAGGCGCTTGCGGGTCACGGCAAAAAGATCAAAGTCATCCTGCACGTGGATGGCTCGGTCAGCATCGAAGACGATGGCCGGGGCATTCCCTTTGGCCTGCACCCCGAAGAAAACGCCCCGGTGATCGAGTTGGTGTTCACCCGATTGCACGCGGGTGGCAAGTTCGACAAGGGCCAAGGCGGGGCTTACAGCTTCTCGGGCGGCCTGCACGGCGTGGGCGTGTCGGTGACCAACGCACTCTCCAAGCGCCTGGAGGCCACCAGCTACCGCGAAGGCCAAGTGGCCACGCTGGTGTTCTCGGGCGGCGACGTGACCGAGCCGCTGGTCAAGCGCGCGACAGGCGAAGGCGACCGCAAACAAGGCACCACCGTGCGCGCCTGGCCGGACGCCAAATACTTCGAATCCAGCGCCCTGCCCATGAACGAGCTGACGCACCTGCTGCGCAGCAAAGCCGTGCTCATGCCGGGCGTGACGGTGACCTTGGTGAATGAAAAAACCAAGGAAACCCAGCAGTGGCAATACAAAGCGGGTTTGCGCGATTACCTGACGCAGACCCTGAACGGCGACCCGGTCATCCCTTTGTTTGAAGGCGAAGGCTTTGCCGACGCCAACCACGACAGCTTTGCCGAAGGCGAGGGTGCTTCGTGGGCTGTGGCCTTCACAGAAGATGGCGCACCGGTGCGTGAGAGTTACGTCAACCTGATCCCCACCAGCGCTGGCGGTACGCACGACAGCGGCCTGCGCGACGGCCTGTTCACCGCCGTCAAGAGCTTTATTGAGTTGCATGGCCTTCTGCCCAAGGGCGTCAAGCTCATGCCCGAGGACGTGTTTGCCCGCGCCAGCTATGTGCTGAGCGCCAAGGTGCTCGACCCGCAGTTCCAGGGCCAGATCAAGGAGCGCCTGAATTCGCGCGACGCGGTGCGTTTGGTGTCCAGCTTTGTGCGCCCGGCCCTGGAGCTTTGGCTCAATGAGCATGTGGACTACGGCAAAAAGCTCGCCGAGCTGGCCATCAAAGCCGCCCAAACCCGTCAAAAAGCCAGCCAGAAGGTCGAAAAACGCAAGAGTTCGGGCGTGGCCGTGCTGCCCGGCAAGCTGACCGATTGCGAGAGCAAAGACATCCTGCACAATGAGGTGTTCTTGGTCGAGGGCGACTCGGCCGGCGGCAGCGCCAAGATGGGCCGCAACAAAGAAAGCCAGGCCATCTTGCCTCTGCGCGGCAAGGTGCTCAACACTTGGGAAGTGGACCGCGACCGTTTGTTTGCCAACAACGAAATCCACGACATCTCGGTGGCCATTGGCGTCGACCCGCACGGCCCCAACGATTCGCCTGACATGAGCAACCTGCGCTACGGCAAGGTGTGCATCTTGTCGGACGCCGATGTAGACGGCTCGCACATCCAAGTGCTGTTGCTCACGCTGTTTTTCCGCCACTTCCCCAAGCTGATCGAAGCGGGGCACCTGTATGTGGCGCGCCCTCCGCTGTTTCGCGTGGATGCGCCGGCGCGCGGCAAAAAGCCCGCGTCCAAAGCGTATGCGCTGGACGAAGGCGAGCTCACCGCCATCATCGACAAACTGCGCAAGGACGGCGTCAAAGAAGGTGGCTGGAGCATCAGCCGATTCAAGGGTTTGGGCGAGATGAGCGCCGAGCAGCTGTGGGACACCACGCTCAACCCCGACACGCGCCGCCTGTTGCCGATCGCGCTGGGCCCGCTGGACAACGCGGGCACTGAAAATCTGATGACCCAGCTCATGGGCAAAGGCGAAGCCGCCGCCCGCCGAGAGCTGATGGAGCTGCACGGCGACAGCATCGAAATCGACGTGTGACCAATTCCCTGTGGGAGCTCGCCCCTGCGGGCGAATGCCCTGATCCGGCAAGACGCCTGTTCGAACGCGCCCGCCAAGAAAGACCCTGATGACCACTGATTTGTTGACCCCCGAACCCAGTGCCGCCCCCGAAGGTGACCACCTGGGCGCTTACGCCCAACGGGCTTATTTGGAATACGCGCTGTCTGTTGTCAAAGGCCGTGCCTTGCCCGATGTGTGCGACGGTCAAAAGCCGGTGCAGCGGCGCATTTTGTATTCGATGGACCGCATGGGTTTGTCCTACAGCGGCCCGAACAACAACACCGCGGCCAAACCTGTCAAAAGCGCCCGTGTGGTGGGCGATGTGCTGGGCCGTTACCACCCGCACGGTGACACAGCAGCTTATGACGCCTTGGTGCGCATGGCGCAAGACTTTTCGCAGCGCTACCCGCTGATCGATGGGCAGGGCAACTTTGGCTCTCGCGACGGCGATGGCGCAGCCGCCATGCGTTACACCGAAGCACGCTTGTCGCGCATCACCAGCTTGCTGCTGGATGAGATCGACATGGGCACGGTGGACTTCATCCCAAACTACGACGGCTCCACCGAGGAACCCCGCCAGCTGCCCGCCCGCTTGCCTTTCAGCTTGCTCAATGGCGCCAGCGGCATCGCCGTGGGTCTGGCCACCGAAATCCCCAGCCACAACCTGCGCGAAGTGGCCGACGCTTGCGTGGCCCTGATCAAAAACGACAAGCTGAGCGACAGCGAGTTGCTGGCCATCGTCCCCGGCCCGGACTACCCCGGTGGTGGCCAGATCATCAGCCCGGCCAGCGACATCGCCGACGCCTACCGCACCGGTCGCGGCAGCCTGAAGGTGCGCGCCCGCTGGAAGATCGAAGAGCTCGCCCGTGGCCAGTGGCAGCTGGTGGTGACCGAGTTGCCACAAGGCGTGAGCTCGCAGCGCGTGCTCGAAGAGATCGAAGAGCTCACCAACCCCAAGGTCAAAGCCGGTAAAAAAGCGCTCAGCGCCGACCAAGTCCAGCTCAAAGCCAGCATCCTCAATGTGCTCGATGTGGTGCGCGACGAGTCCAGCAAAGACGCCGCCGTGCGCCTGGTGTTCGAGCCCAAGACCAGCCGCATCGAACAGGGTGAACTCATCACGGCCTTGCTGGCGCACACCAGCTTGGAAACATCGGCCCCGATCAACATGACCTCGGTCGGCATCGACGGCAAGCCCATCCAGAAATCGCTGCGCCAGATGTTGGTGGAGTGGAGCAGCTTCCGCCAGACCACCATCACCCGCCGCAGCCAGCACCGCTTGAACAAGGTGCTGGACCGCATCCATATTCTGGAAGGCCGTCAGCTGGTGCTGCTGAACATCGACGAGGTGATCCGCATCATCCGCCACAGCGACGAGCCCAAGCCCGCGCTGATCGAAGCCTTCAAGCTCAGCGACCGCCAAGCCGAAGACATCCTGGAAATCCGCCTGCGCCAACTGGCCCGTTTGGAGGCCATCAAGATCGAGCAAGAACTGAGCGAACTGCGCGGTGAGCAGGGCAAGCTCGAAGAAATTCTGGGCAGTCCCGCCGCGCTGCGCCGCCTGATGGTCAAGGAGATCGAAGCCGATGCCAAGACCTTTGCCGACCCGCGCCGCACCCTGATCCAGGAAGAGAAAAAAGCCGTGGCCGAAGTCAAGGTGGTGGACGAGCCGGTGACGGTGGTGGTGTCGGAAAAAGGCTGGGTGCGCGCCCGCACCGGCCATGGCCACGACGCCACCAGCTTCGCCTTCAAGGCGGGCGACGGCCTGTATGGCACCTTCGAATGCCGCACGGTGGACACGCTGCTGATCTTCGGCAGCAATGGGCGCATTTACAGCGTGGCCGTGGCCACCTTGCCCGGCGCACGGGGTGACGGCCAGCCGGTGACCACACTGATCGAGCTGGAAGCCACCACGCAAATTGCCCACTACTTTGCAGGTCCGGCCCACGCCACGCTGCTGCTCAGCGGCTCTGGCGGTTACGGTTTCATGGCCTCGGTAGAAAACATGGTCTCGCGCAACAAAGCGGGCAAAGCCTTCATCAGCCTGGGTGACGGTGAAACCGTCTGCGCCCCCAGCCACGTGAGCGGCTCCAGCGCCACCGTGCCCGCGGACAAACAGCCCCTGCTCAGCGCCACCAGCGTCTGCTGCGCCAGCACGGGCGGCCGTGTGCTGACTTTTGAAATCGGCGAACTCAAGACCATGGAAAAAGGCGGCCGGGGCCTGATGCTCATCGACCTCGAAGCCAAAGACAGCTTGGCGGGCGCCGCGGCCTACACCCGCAGCGTCAAGATCGCGGGCATTGGCCGGGGTGGCAAGGACCGCGAGGAAACCCTGGAAATTCGCAGCCTGAACAACGCCAAGGTCGCTCGCGCCAAAAAAGGCAAAGTGGCCGATCTGGGCTTCAAGCCCAACCGCGTGACGCGGGTGGAGTGATGTTCAATCAGCCCTGCGCGCCCATCAGGTAATCCGCCTTGCCCACCTCCACACCGTTGTGGCGCAGGATCGTGTAAGCCGTGGTGATGTGGAAGTACATATTGGGCAGCATCCAGCCTGTCAGGTAGTCCTGGCCCTTGAGGGTGCGGGTTTTGCCTGGACCGGCAGGAAAGGTGATCTCCTTGTCTTCGGTGCCGTCGAGCGCCGAGGTGGGCACGGTGGCGATGAAGGCCAAGGTCTTCTGGATGCGTTCTTGCAGCTGGGCCAGCGTGGTTTCGGTGTCTTCAAACTTGGGCGCTTCCAGACCTGACAAGCGGGCCACGCCGTTCTTCACCGCGTCGCAAGCGATCAGCACCTGCCGGGTAAAGGGGAGCATGTCGGGTGCCAGGCGGTAGGTGGTGAGCGCTGAAGGGTCGATCTTTTTGGCTTCGACAAATTGTTCGGCCTTGGTCAGGATGTGGCTCAGGTTCTTCAGCATGCGGGTGCAAACGGGCAAGCTGGCGCTGGACATGGAAAGGGGCATGGGAGTCTCCGGTTAATAAAGGACTGTGTTGGCCCTGAGTGGTGGCGAGGGGTCAGCGGCGCAGCAACACGATGTTACGGTAACCCAAACGGATCAGGCCTTGCTCCTGAAAGTGCCGCAGCTGCTGGTTGACGCGTTGGCGTGATGCGGAGGAAGCTTGCGCCAGGTCGGACTGGCTCACGCGCAGCATCACCCCGTCGGGCACGGCCACGCTGTTGAATTTGGCAATGCGCTCCAGTGCGGCCCAAACACGTTGCTCCAGGCTGTGCATGCCTTGGTCGGCCAGGGTGTCAAACAACTGGTTGATGCGCAGGCCCAGGATACGCAGCAGGTCCAGCGCTACCACCGGATCGCGCCCAATGAGTTCAATCAATCGGGCGCGTTCGATGTGCAAGACCTGCGTCAAACCATGGGAAACCATGTCGGCCGGATTGGTGGCTTGGGCAAACACCGAGCTCAAGCCCGCGATTTCACCGGGCAACATCCAGCGCAGCAATTGCTCCTCGCCATCCGAGGTGATCACGCTGATGCGCACGCGGCCACTGACAACCAGCCATGCCGCCGAGGTGGGTTGGCCCCGGCTGAGCAAGACCTGGCCATCGTTCCAAGTACGCAGCACGCCCACGCTTTGCAGCGCTTGGGTCGAGCGCGTTGTCAGGCCTGAGTTTTGCGCCCAGTCCTTCTTGAGTTCATCAGCGTCCAGCTCTTTGAAAACAGGAGCGCGCTTGCTGTTGGTTCGGCTTTTGGTCGGTGTGCGCGGGGATGGCGATGGCATGGTGGGTCTGGATGAAAGGGGTTTGTTTTGAGTGCTTTCCCCTAAATTGTCACATCAGAAACAATTTGCAGCATTCGGCAGGAATTTAATTGTTGTTACCGAGCTTGACGGTGATCAAGTCAAAGAACCACATTGGAGACGACATGAAATTTTCTGCCCCTGCATTTGTACGCACCACCTTGGGTGCCATCGCCTTGACCCTCGGTGCCAGCGCCATGGCGCAGTCCGTGGTCCGCTTCCAAGACTATCCTGGCACCGGCAATCTGTTGGTGCGTGTGGCCCAAGAGCAAGGCTTCTGCCAGCAAGCGGGTATTCGCTGCGAACTGCGCACCATAGCGGGCGGTCCACTGGGCATGCAGACCATGCTCTCGGGTGACATCGAAGTGTTTTTTGGTCCGACCGAAGTGGCGGTGGCCGCCGTGGCCCGCAAGGCCCCCATTTCCATCATTGCCGCAGGCTTCGTTGATCCGGTGTTTTTCATGGCCGCAGGTGCAAAAACCGAATTGGAAACAGAAAAAGAAGGCTACCCCGGTGTGGTCAAGTCCTTCAAGGGCAAGAAAATCGGCGTGACCCAGCGTGGCTCGGGCGCTGAATTCCAAGTCATCGACATGCTTGCGGATGTGGGCCTGACCGCGAACGACGTGACCTTTGTGGCCGTGGGTGCGCCCGACACCGCCTTTCCTGCGCTCACGCGCGGCCAGGTCGACCTGATCATGACCTTCCCGCCCGCCGATGGCATGTGTGAAGTGCTCAAGGCCTGCCGCCTGGTGGTTGACCCTCGCAAAGGGCAAGGACCCAAGAGCATGCTGGCGACCCGGGGAGGCGCTGGCGCCATGGCGGTGAAGACCGACTGGGCGGCGGCCCATCCGCAAACGGTGGCCGCCATCCGCAGGATGCTGGACTTGTCGGATGCCTTTGTGTCCAACCCAGCCAACTTCGGCAAGACACTGGAGATCCTGCGCAAGACCTTTGCCCTGCAATTGCCCAACGCAGACCAGATCGCTGAGGTGAGCCTGCGCAACTCCATCAGCAACTTCAAGGCCCGTGGCACCGTGCCCGCCATGCAGGCGGTGGCCGATGCCATGACCGAAAACAAGCTGCTGCCGGTCAAAGTGAACATGGCACCAGCGGTCTTGCCTTGAACTTCGAGCGGCGCGCTATTTTCAGGGAGCATTCATGATCGACGCGCAGCGCATCGACCTGAGCTTTGACGGCACCCATTTGGTGTTGCAGGGCGTAGACCTGAACGTCAAGGCCGGGGAGTTTGTTGCGCTTGCCGGCCCCAGCGGCTGCGGCAAAACCACCTTGCTCAACCTGTGCGCGGGGCTGGTGGATTTGCCTGCAGGTCAGCGGCTGATGGTGGCGGGCGAAAAGCCTGCACTCGGCAGCCACAACGTGGCTTACATGTTGGCCCGCGACAGTCTGTTCCCTTGGCTCAATGCGCTGGACAACGCCGCCTTTGGCCTGAAAGTTCGGGGCGTGCCCATTGCGGATGCCCGGGAACGGGCCGCTTTGATGCTCAAGCAGGTCGGACTCGGTGGGTCTGAGTACCGACTGCCCAAAGCCCTGTCTCATGGCATGCGCCAGCGCGTGGCACTGGCCCGCACCTTTGCCATGCCTTCGCCCCTGCTGCTGATGGACGAGCCCTTTGGGGCACTGGATGCGCAAACCAAGTTGCAGCTTCAAGACCTGCTATTGCAGTTGTGTCAGGACGGCCACCGAACGGTGCTGTTCGTGACACACGACCTGTCCGAAGCCGTCGCGCTGGCCGACCGGGTGATGGTGATGTCCTCGCGTCCAGGGCGCATCGTGGCCGATGTCAAAGTGCCGCTGGCGCGTCCGCGCTCTATCCGTGAGCTGCAGACCAGCGATGAATTCCACCGCACCTATGCCCAGGTTTGGAAACATCTCGAAGAAGGGTGGGTGCACCATGAGGGCTGAAACATTGCGTACGCTGTCATGGCATGCCCTGTTCCTTTGCGTGGTGCTGGGCTTATGGGAGTGGGGTGCACGAGCAGGTTGGGTTGATCCGAGTTTCATGGGCAGCCCGCTCGGCATCATCACATTCACGCTGGACAACCTGACCAACGCCCGCTTGTGGGGCGATCTGGGCTACACCCTGTTGGCCGTTTTCGCGTCTTTCGTCATAGGCTCGGTCGCCGCCATGATCACGGGCTTGGCCTTTGTCACCTGGCCCAAGTTCGAGGCTTTTTGCGACCCCTACGTCTCTGCCTTCAATGTGCTGCCGCGCATTGCGCTGGTGCCGCTGTTCATTTTGTGGTTTGGTTTGGGCATTGGCTCCAAGATCGCTCTCGGGGTTTCGCTGACGTTCTTTATCGTGCTGTCCAGCACGGTCGCCGGTATTCGGGGCGTCAGCCAAGACCATGTGACGCTCACCCGCACTCTGGGTGCCAGCAGTCGGCAGATGTTTTTTTCAGTCACATTGCCGGGCGCTGTTCCGGTGCTTTTCTCAGGATTGCGCCTTGGTGTGATCTACGCCTTGCTGGGCGTGGTGGGCGCAGAGGTGATTGCTTCCGAGCGCGGCCTCGGGCAACAACTCGCTTATCTGGGATCCACATTCAACGTCAACGGCGTCTGGTCGCTGCTGTTTGATCTGGCGCTCATTGGCGTCCTGATCATGAAGCTGATGAATTGGATCGAACGCCGTTTGCTGCACTGGCAATGAAGCCCGTTGGCCAAAACACATCAAGGAGATAAAAAAATGAACTTCCGTCACATCCAGGTCGACCCCATGACGCCCACCATCGGCGGCATGATCAGCGGCGTTGACCTGAACAACACCCGATCAGAAGACGTCTACGAAGAAATCAAAAAAGCGCTGTGGCAATACGGCGTGGTGTTCTTCCGCAAGCAGGCCTTGAAGCCCGAGTCCTATATCCGTCTGGGCCAAAACTTTGGCGAGATGGAGCAGCACGAATTCTTTCCGCACATCGAGGGTCACCCCCAGATCCAACTGATCTCCAACCAAGGCAACGAAGCCCCCGAGACCGACCGCTGGCACACCGACGTGACCTTTCGCAAAAAGCCCAACATGGTTTCCATCTTGCGCATCACCGACTTGCCCCCCTCGGGCGGTGACACCATGTGGATGCACGCGGGCGCGGCTTACGATGCGCTCAACCCCGGCATGCAGCAAATGCTCGAAGGCCTGCAGGCCGACCACGACCTGCCTTGGCACTTCCGCCGCATCAACGCCAGCGAGCGCTTTGCCAAGCGTGCTTCTGCCAAGAGCGGCATGATGGTCACGGCCAGTGAGCAAGAGTGCAAGATGATCGAGAACACGCCCACGGTGTCGCACCCTGCCGTGATCACCCACCCTTACAACGGCCGCAAGATCTTGTTCGTCAATTCGATCTGGACCAAGCGCTTGCTGGGCATGCACATGGACCTGTCCGAGGCCGTTTTGAACATGCTCTACGAGTGGGTCAAAAAGCCCGAGTTCATGGTGCGTTTCCGCTGGGAAAAAGATTCCTTGGCCATGTGGGACAACTGTGCCACGCAGCACTACGCCGTGTTCGACTACGCGCCGCACTACCGCGCAGGCCAGCGCATGACTTGCGGCAGTTTTGTGCCCACACTCAACCCCGGTGCTGGGGCTGGTGGTCAGCCTTCGGTGATGCGCCAGTTGCTGGACACCACCCGCATGCAAGCGGCCAACCCGCGAGAGCAGCAGGCGGTGGAAGCCATCTTCAGCGCGCTGGAAAGCGTGGATCTGAACGCCGTGGCCAGTGCCGCTCAGCGCCGTTGAACCTCAGCCTTACCCTCTCATGAGTTCAAGCAATCCCATCGAACTGGCCGACCACGACCTGGCCGCCTTGCAGGAGGCCCGCGACTTGTTGGGCCGTGCCCGTCAAGCCGCTGCCGCGCTGGCTCAGTGGACGCCTGAGGATGCCAAGCGTGTGGCCAAAGAAGTGGCTGCGGCCTTGCTGCCGCGCGCCGAGTTTTATGCCGAGTGGGCCGTGCGCGAAAGTCGCATTGGCAAAGTGGCCGACAAGATCGCCAAAAACCAGATCGCCTGCACCCTGACGCCTACAGCTTGGGACAAGGTGGCCCTGGGCGGCGTGCGCCGCAACGATGCCCTGCGCATCGTCGAAATCGGCCGCCCGGCCGGTGTGGTGGTGGGTTTGTCCAACTCCACCTCGCCCGTGGCCACCATCCTGTTCAAGACCATCCTGTGCCTGATGACGCGCAACGCGCTGGTCATCTCGCCGCACCCAGTGGCGCTGGGCTGCTGCACTGCCGTGACGAACGAGCTGCAGGCGGCGATCGAAAAAGCCGGTGGTCCGGCCCATGCGCTGCAAATCCTGACCCGTCCCACCGTCGAGGCCACGGGTGCGCTGATGCGCGACGCCCGCACCGACGTGATTTTGGCCACCGGTGGCACGCCCATGGTGCGTGCGGCCTATGGCTCGGGCAACCCCGCCATTGGCGTGGGTTCGGGCAATGTGCCGATTTATGTGGACATCAGCGCCGACATCGAAGCGGCTGCTAAAACCATTGTGGCGGACAAGAACTTTGACCACGGCAGCCCCTGCCAGGCCCCATCGGTGCTCTTGTTGCACGCGGGCATTGCCGGGTCCATGCAGCAAGCCCTGGCCCGCCAAGGGGCGCATGTGTGCACGGAAGAAGAAGCGCAAAAAATCCAGAACCACGCCTTTGCGGGCGGCAAGTTCAACGGCAAAGTGGTCGGACGCCCTGCGCATGAGATCGCGCAGGCCGCTGGCGTGCAGGTGCCGCGCGACTGCCAAGCGCTGGTTTGCCCCATCGCCAACCCACAGGCTGGCCATGTGATGCTCAAGGAAAAGCTCTCGCCCATCCTGGGCTGCGTGGTGGTCCAAGACGTTGACCAGGGCATTGGTGTGGCGAGGCTCATGCTGCAGCACAGCGGTGCAGGCCACACCACCGGCATCCACTCGGCATCTGCCGAGCAGGCGGTGTACTGGGGCGCGGCGCTCGACTATTACCGTGTGGTCGTCAACGGCTCCACCGTGCACGACAGCACCGGTGCCAACACGGGCCTGCCTTACACCTTCACCATCGGCACGGGTTACGCGGGCAAAAGCTCGGTGGACTGCAACGTCGGCCCCGAGCTGCTGGTCAACTGGAAGCGCGTGGCCTTTCCGCTGCCGGGCGGTTGGGCCGGTGCCATGGCTTCGGGCGCTGCTTTGCCAGCGGCACCGGGCCAGCTGTCCACCCTCACGCCTGAACTTCAGGCCACCGTCCTGCGCATCGTGCAGGAAGAACTCGAACACCTTCGCTGAAAGCCTGACATGTCCACTTTGCGCAGTTACATTTTTCTGGACCGCTTGCAGCCACAACTGATGTGCATGCTGGGCTCCACCGCCCGTGGTTTCTTGCCGCGCCACAACGACGCGGCCATGGTGATCGAAGTCGCCCCGGGCATGGACATCGAATGGTTGACCGACATCGCGCTCAAGCACGACGATGTCAAGCCCGGCAACCTGGTGGTCGAGCGTCAGTTCGGCTATCTGGAGTTCCACGGTCAGTCTTCTTCGTCGGTCAAGTCCGCCGGTGCTGCGGTCCTTGAGGCCATGGGTGTGAGCGAGAAAAGCGTGCTCAAGCCAGAAATTTTGGCCTCTAAAGTCATTGACCGGGTCGACGGCTACCACGCCTTTTTGATCAACCGCAGCAAGTCGGGCAGCATGCTCTTGCCCGGCGAGTCGCTCTACATCATGGAGATGACCACCTCGTCTTATGCGCTGCTGGTGGCCAACGAGGCCGAGAAGGCCGCCAACGTGAAACTGATCGACTGCCGCTTCATGGGCCCAGCCGGTCGCTTGTACCTGTCGGGCAATGCCTCGGACGTGCGCGCTGCAGCGGCCGTGGCCGAGGCGGTGATCCGTGACGCGGGGGGTGCTGCATGAGCACAGACGCCTTGCGCGAGCAAATTCGCACGCAGGTGCGAAAAGCTTTGGGCGGTGCGTCCAGCCCAGCCCCGGCGGCTGACGCGTCCGTGGCGGCTTTGATGCGCCGCTTTGAAGCCGGTTACGAGACCGTGAGCGCCGAGGCGATCGTGGCTTGCTTTGCGCCCGATGTGGTCTGGGTCCTGCCCGACTCGCGCGTGCTCAATGGCCGCGCCGCATGCTTGGCATTTTTGAAAGAACGCTTTGCCAGCCCCACTGGCCCGAAGTTTTCGGACTCGCACATGAACGTGCTGGGTCAGACCGTGGTGCAAAACTACAAAGTGTCCGTACCGCTGCCCGGTGGCCAAATGGCTACCCTCGACGGCACCGATGTCTACCAAATTCGCAATGGCCTGATCGCCCGCAAAGACGCTTACTGGAAGCAAGTGGGCATGCCCAAGCCTGCAGCTGCAGCGCCATTGTCTCCGGCGCCTGCACATGCCGCTCCCAGCCCCGCAGGCGTGGTGGTGCCCTTGCGTGTGGGCACGGCCGCACAAGCTGCCGCGCTGACCGACCTGTTCAAGCGCCTGGCCGCCAGCCCCGCGCTGCTGCAAGCGGCGCAATCGGGCTTGCTGCGCTTTGACATGCGTGTGGACGAAGCGGCGGTGAAAGCCGTGGCAGCCTCTGCTGGCGCGTCCGGCGGCGCCTCGGCCATGGCCGCCACCACCGCCATCGACCCGGCTGCTTGTTGCCCCTCGTGCAAAGAAGGCAAAGCCTGCGAATGCAAGGACGAGCATTGCGACCTGCATGCACGCAAGGCGGGCGAATCCGTGCCTGAACTCAAAGGTGTGATCGGCGAGAAGCTGCTCAAAACCTTGCCCGCCAGCATCAAAACTGTTCGCATCCACCCCAAAGCGGTCCTGACCCCTTTGGGCAAAGAAGCCCTGCGCAAGCGCGGCATCACCATTGAACGAGGAGCCACCCCATGAAAACAGGAACCGTGATCGGCCGCATCGTGGCCAGCAAGCGACTGCCCGAGTTGCCCGCTGGCGCATTGCTGGAGGTCCAACTGGACTACCCCAAGGACGTGGTGGTCTGCTACGACCCCATGGGCTGCGGCATTGGCGAGCGCGTGATGATCACCATCGGCGCGCCGGCTGCCTGGTGGTTCGCTCCGGCTCACCCGCGTGTGGTGGCCGATGCACTCATCATCGCCTCGCTCGACAACTATGACACCCCCACCCCGATGCGTTGACGCAGCGGCACTTTTTCCCCTCACCCTTTCCTTCAACCCTTTCTTTTTTTAACCCCTCAAGGAGACTCACATGTCACAAGCCATCGGAATGATCGAAACCAAAGGTTATGTTGCTGCTTTCGCTGCCGCTGACGCCATGGTCAAAGCCGCCAACGTCAACATCGTTGGCAAAAAAGAAGTCGGTGGCGGCCTGGTCGCCATCATCGTCTCGGGCGATGTGGGTGCCGTCAAAGCTGCCACAGAAGCCGGTGCTGAAGCCGCAGGCGCGATCGGTGAGGTGGTGTCCTGCCACGTCATCCCACGTCCACACGCTGACGTGTCCAAAGCCTTCGACGGCAAGTGATCGCAGGCTGTTGCAGATAAGGAGGCCGCATGGCCACAAGCAAAAAAGCCACAGCGCCCGCCCAACCGCCTGCCAAGCCGGCCGCTGAGCTTCGGGTTTACCTGACGCTCACCGACCTGCAGCCCCAGTTCTCCTCGTGGATGAGTTCGCCCCTGGGCGCACGCGGCTACGTGGCGATGCAAGGCACCAACGCGCTGCTGGTCGAGATCGCCCCCGGTCTGTCCATTCAACGCGTGATTGATTTGGCCCTCAAGGCCGAGCCCACACTCGAGCCCGGCATCCTGGCGGTGGAGCGGCAGTTTGGCGTGCTGGAGTTGCACAGCAACGACAGCGCGGCGCTACAGCGAGCCGGAAAGGTCATCCTGCAATGGATGGGCGCGAAGGCCGAAGACCAGCTGCGCCCGCATCTGCTGTACAGCGACATTCTGGAAAATGTGACCGATCAGCACGCCGTGCTGATGAACCGGACACGCCAAGCCAGCATGGTGCTGCCTGGCCAGAACATGCTGCTCATGGAAGTGGCCCCGGCCCTGTTCGGTGCCCACATGGCCAACGAAGCCGAAAAGGTCGCCCCCGACTTGACCTTGGTCGAGTGCAGCATGATCGGTGCCAGTGGCCGCATGTACCTCACAGGCAGCATGGCTTCTCTCGAAAAAGCCAAAGCCCATGTGGAGCAACTGCTCGCGCAGATTCCGGGGCGCGGCTGATCTTCAAATCACCAACCGACCGGCCCGGGTCCGGGATCATGAGGGGTGCCAGCCCCTGCCTCGCACAGACAAAACCCCACGCCTTGCATCAGCCGGGCATGGGACTTTTTTCAGCCGATTTCGGCGATCAGTTCGATCTCGACGCAAGCGCCCATCGGGATTTGCGCCACCCCAAAGGCGCTGCGGGCGTGTGCGCCGGCCTGTGCGCCAAAAACCTGGCCCAGCAGTTCGCTGCAACCGTTGGTGACCAGGTGCTGCTCGGTGAAGTCGCCGGTCGAGTTGACCAGGCTCATCACTTTGACGATGCGTTTGACCTTGTTCAGATCGCCCACTGCTGCATGCAGGGTGCCCATCAGGTCGATGGCCACGGCGCGTGCGGCTTGTTGGCCTTCGGCGGTGCTGATGTTCTTGCCCAGTTGGCCGACCCAGACTTTGCCGTCTTTTTTGGCGATGTGGCCCGACAGGAACACCAGGTTGCCGGTCTGCACAAAGGGCACATAAGCGGCAGCAGGTACAGCCACGGGGGGCAGTTCGATGTTCAGGGATTTCAGGGTGTCGTAAACGCTCATGCTCAGCCTCTGTGCAGTGGGGGATGGATTCTCGCCTGCGCGGGAATGACAAAAATGAACCGGGATTGTCGCTCAATCCGATGGACCGATTCGGCCATCTTTGTGGGATGCAGGCTCCTTGCAGCCTACAGCGGCGCTACCGTGACCGCGACGTCGAGTGTGTGAGAGCCGCCCCCTTGCAGCACGCCGCGCAGGGGTGAGACATCGGCGAAATCCCTGCCCACAGCCAGGCGCACATAGTCTTCGCCCGGACTGGCCAGACCGCAGCGGTCATTGGTCGGGTCCAGGTCGAACCAGCCTTGGCTGGCGTGGCTGGCCAGTTCGGGCATATACACCGAGGCCCAAGCGTGCGAGGCGTCACTGCCCACCAAGCGGGCTTGGCCCGGTGGCGGCTGGGTGAGCAGGTAGCCGCTCACGTAGCGTGCCGGCAGGCCCAGCGAGCGCAGGCAGGCCACCAGGATGTGGGCAAAGTCTTGGCAAACCCCCCGTTTGTTCTGAAGTGCTTCCAGAGCGGGGGTGTTGATGTCGGTGCTGGCCGTTTCGTAATGGAAATCGCGGTGCATGCGGGCCGTCAGAGCCTGGGCCGCTTGCATGAGCGAACGCCCGGGCGTGAAACTGCTTTGCGCATAGTCGGCAAAGGCCGCGTGCACCGGGGCATGGTGCGAGCCAAAGACCATGCCCGCATGCACATCTCCCGCCTGGCCACCCCGGTAGCGGAAATGATCACGCACGGCTTCCCAGCTTTGCAGGGCGCTGGCTGGAGAGATCGCTCGGGTCTCGACCTCGGTGTAGGCCCGCACGCTCAGGCCCTCGTGCGGATGAGTCAGCGCCCAATAGGCACGGTGGTTCAAAAAAGCGTCGATGCTGTGCTGCACCGAAGCCTCGGGCGAGATCTGCATCGTATGGCGCAAGACGCTTTGGCAGGGCGTGTCGGCCGCTTGCAGATGGGCCACATGCTGCGCGGTTTGCACCGAGGGGCTGTAGCGGTAGCGGGTGTCGTGCGTGATGGCCAGGCGCATGGTGTGTCTTGTGCTTCAAGCACCCACGCTGTAGCGGGCTTCACCGCTGTGCGTGAAAAACAGGCTGCACAGCTGGTCCGAGACTTCGCGTGCGGCGCTTTGGCATTGGCCAAGTGTGGCCTGCAGGGGCAGGGGCTGGTTTGTTGCTGTGGTTGCGTTGTTGGTGCTTGCGTTCAGAGGCCACAGCGCCTCGGGCCGCAACTCGATCAGCGCGGGCAGGCGCTCAGCCAAAGGCAAGGTCGCCCCTTCGGCCAGATGGCCCATGCGCTTCAAGCGTGAGCGCAGCGTGTGCGCCACCCAACCCAGCGAACGGGGGTTGTCCGGGTCGGTCACCAGCAGGTCCACCAGGGCCTGGGGCGTGCGGCTTTGCTGGTATTGGGCGTGGAAACTGATGGTGCTGTCAAACAGGTCGAGCACGGTGTCAAACCCGGCTTGCTCTTCTATGAGGCCCAACTGCACAGCTTCGCTCAGGGCGTGGGACAAAAATTCAAGCCGCTCGATGTGGCGGCCCATGGAGAGCAAACGCCAGCCGTCGTCGCGGCTCATGCGGTCGGTTTGTGCGCCTGTGAGCGCGGCCAGCATCTGGCTGGTGTCGGCCAAAAGGCCTTGCACCACCACGGACTCGGGCAGGGCCTCAGACGTGGGCTGTGGCAGTGCTTGCGCTTTGGCTGGTTGGAAAAAGCGCGATTCGGCCTGTTCAAGCAAGCGCCAGTGCTCGGGCGAGAGGCGCTCGCGCACCGAAGCGGCGGCCAGGCGCACCGAGCGCAGATTGAATCCCACGCTGGTGGCCAGTTCTTGGTCCCACAAGCCGGCGATCAAGGAGCGCTCGAACACGCGGTGCGCTTGCCCTGCGGCAGGTACACCGGCCCTGACCAGGCCGTGGCGCATGGCCATGCGGGTGATGAAGTTCAGCAAACAGGGCAGGTTCTGGTTTCCGCTGCCCAGTATTTCCAGACTCAGACGTACCAGGCGCAAGGTGTTTTCGGTGCGCTCGGTGTAGCGGCCCATCCAGAACAGGTTTTCTGCGGCGCGGCTGGTGACCAGCCGTTGGCGTTGCGCGATGGCTTCACTGGCGGCCGGGATGCTGGACGCTGCACAGGGCGGTGTGGTGGGTTTGGCTGCCAACAGCGACGGGGCCTGCCACGGGGATGGCGTTGGCACCTGTCTGGTGTGGGCTGTCTGCGCATGGGGCGGTGGCGCGGTGGTGGGGCTTTGCACCCAGACGTCCGCGCTGGAGCCGCCGCGCTGCATGGAGGCAATGCCCTCACGCGTGCCCAGCCGTGCCAGACCACCGGGCAAAACCTGCCAGCCGCCTTGGGCGTCGACCACCGCGAACACGCGCAGCACCACCGGGCGGGACTGGATGCTGGACACGCCACCAGCGCCGGTTTGCCAGGTGGGTTGGTGCGACAGCGGCAGCCAAGACTGCAGGGTGTGGGCGTCGGGGTCGCGCAAGATGCGTTGGGCCCATTCGTTTTGTTCTTGGCGCGACAGTCGGTGGCCCAGCACCGGCTCGAAACTTTGGCGGTCGGTGTGGTACGGGTAGGTGGGCTTGATGACGCAATGCGCGATGCGCGGCAACACGTCTTGCAAGGCCGCAGCTTCGCCGCACCACCAACTCGGGATGGCGGGCAGTTGCAGCTCTTGCCCCAGCAGTTCACGCGCCAGGCCGGGCATGAAACCCAGCAGCGCGTTGGACTCCAAAAAGCCCGAGCCGGGCGTGTTGGCCACCAACACGTTCCCACTGCGGACCGCTTGCAGCAGGCCGGGTACGCCCAGCGTCGAGTCGGCCCGCAACTCCAAGGGATCAATCCAGTCGTCGTCCACCCGTTTGAGCAAGCCGTGTACCGGTTGCAAGCCTTGCAGGGTTTTGAGGTACAGCTTTTGGTCGCGCACCGTCAGGTCGTTGCCCTGCACCAGGCTCAGGCCCAGGTAGCGTGCGAGGTACGCGTGCTCAAAGTAAGTTTCGTTGTAAGGGCCAGGCGTGAGCAGGGCGATGTGTGCAGAGGCCCCTGCCGGGCTGCGGGCCTTGATGCCGTCGATCAGGGTGCGGTAGGTGTGCGCCAGCCGCTGCACCGGAAACGCCTCAAAGGCCTTCGGGAACAGGCGCGAGACGATTTGCCGGTTTTCGATCAGGTAGCCCATGCCCGAGGGCGCTTGCGTGCGCTGCGACAGCAGCCACCAGCACCCGTCAGGCCCACGCGCCAGATCAAAAGCAGCCAGGGACAAATAACGCCCACCCACCGGGGTCACGCCGTGCATGGCAGGCAAATAGGCCGGGTGTCCTTGCACCAGCGCAGGAGGCAACTGGCCGCGCAACACCAGTTGCTGTGGGCCGTAGGCATCGGCCATGATGCGCTCGAGCAGCTGCATGCGTTGCATCATGCCTGCCTCGATCTGTTGCCAGTCGCTGTGACCGAGCATGAGCGGGAACAGGTCGAGTGACCAAGGGCGCTGCGGCTGGTCGGCGCTGGCATAGACGTTGTAGGTGATGCCGTTGTCGCGCACCTGCCGCTGCAAGTTGGCCATGCGGGTGTTCAGATCTGACCGTTGTCCTGGGGGTTCCGACGCCAGAGGCTCGATGAAGGATTGCCATGGCCCGCTGATCGAGGGGGTGGTCTTTGCCGTTATGGCTGCTTGCTGTGACGCTGCAGAGGGTGCGACTTCACCCCGCAGTTCATCCCAGTGCCCTGCAGGGGCGCGATCTTGCTCAAGCGACAGCCATTTCATGGCTTGGGCTTCAGGTGCGCGGTCCTGTTGCGGTGAGGGCTCATTCATCAAAGCATTGTCGCTGGAATTGGAGCGAACTCATGGGTCTTCGTGGGAGCGAGCCCCCGCAGGGGTGATCCAGTCGATGGGCATTCATACCCGTCTCAAATCCAGCGTGTACGGAAACTCAGGACTGGCGTGCAGCAGGGCGTTGGGTCGCAGGGTTGGCAACTGTTTCATGGCGCCGGGCGTGTGCCCCATGCGGAAAAAGCGGGCCAGGCGGCGGCTCTCGGCTTCGTAGGCGTTGACCGGGAAACTGTCGTAGTTGCGGCCCCCGGGGTGCACCACGTGGTACTGGCAACCTCCCAGCGAGCGCTTCATCCAGGTGTCTACCAGGTCCACCGTGAGCGGCGCGTGCACGCCAATGCTCGGGTGCAGCGACGAGGGCGGGTTCCACGCCTTGTAGCGCACGCTGGCCACGTACTCGCCCACCACCCCCGTGGGTTGCAAAGGCAGGGGGGTGCCATTCACGGTCACGGTGTGGCGTGCGGGGTTGATGCCGCTGACATGCACCTCGATGCGCTCGATTGACGAGTCCACATAGCGGGCCGTGCCGCCTGCGCCATTTTCCTCGCCCATGACATGCCACGGCTCGAGCGCATTGCGCAGGGTGAGCACCGCGCCATCGACCTGGACTTGGCCAAGCAATGGAAACCGGAATTCAAAATGCGGCGCAAACCAGCTGGGGTCGAAGTGAAAGCCCGCATCGCCCAACTCGGTCAGCACATCGTCAAAGTCCTTTTGCAACCAGTGTGGCAGCATGAAGCGGTCGTGCAGCTCGGTGCCCCAGCGCGTCACGGGCGCTGCATACGGCGCGTCCCAGAAGCGCGCCACCAAGGCCCGCAACAGCAACTGTTGCACGATGCTCATGCGCTCGTGCGGCGGCATCTCAAAGGCCCGCAGTTCGAGCAGTCCCAGTCGCCCGGTGCTGCTGTCGGGCGAGTACATTTTGTCGATGCAGAACTCGCTGCGGTGCGTGTTGCCGGTCACATCGATCAAAATGTTGCGCAGGGTGCGGTCGACCACCCAAGGGGCCATGTCTGTGCCGTATTTTTTGCGGTGGCGGGAGATTTCGCGCAGCGCAATTTCCAGCTCATAGACCTGGTCGTTGCGCGCTTCGTCCACACGCGGGGCCTGGCTGGTGGGGCCGATGAACATGCCGCTGAACAAATAGCTCAAGCTCGGATGGTTGTGCCAATACAGGATCAGGCTGGCCAGCAATTCGGGGCGGCGCAAAAACGGGCTGTCGCCAGGCGTGGCACCGCCCATGACCATGTGGTTACCGCCGCCCGTGCCGGTGTGGCGGCCATCGGTCATGAACTTTTCAGCGGACAAACGCGTCTCGAAGGCGGCTTTGTACAGGAACTCTGTGTGCGAGACCAACTCGGTCCAGTTGTGGGCCGGGTGGATGTTGACTTCGATCACGCCGGGGTCGGGCGTGACCTGCAGCAGTTTGAGGCGCGGGTCGCGCGGCGGCGGGTAGCCTTCCAAGACGATTCGGACGCCCAGTGTTTTGGCTGTGGTTTCAACCGCACTGACCAGGCTCAGATAGTCTTCCAGTCGCGCCAGCGGGGGCATGAAGACGTAGAGGATGCCGGATGCGTCTGCCTTGGCCAGGGCCTGGGCTTCGGCCTTGGGCCCGTTGGCCCGTTGCGGGTCGCGCACTTCCACGCACAAGGCGGTGCGCACCACGGACGGGTCGGACTTGAATTTTTCAGGCGTGACCGATGCAGCTGGCGCCGAGGCATGGCGGGTCTGCATCGTCACTGGGGCTGGGGCGGGCAAGGCGCTGCGTGGCGCGAGATGCGGCGAAAAGGGGTCTTGCTCGATCATGTGCCAGCGCTCGGTGGGCGCCGCCCAAGGCAGCGAGTCCAGCGGCAAGCGCCAGCCCATGGGTGAGTCGCCGGGCATCAAATACATGCGTTCTTCGCGTACAAACCAGCGGCCGGTCTGCCACTGCGTGCCTGACGGCACGGGGTTCACACCCTCAGGCGGATCGATGGCTTGCAGCGGCAGCACATAGCCCACTGCGGCGTCCAGCCCCTGGCTGAAGATCCGACGCAAGCGGTTGCGTTCCATTTCGTCGTCCAGCCGGGCGTCGAAGGGGTCCACGTTCACGGGCAAGCGGCGCTCGCGCCAGAGGTAATACCAGGTGTCCTCGTAGCCAGGCAGGACAGTGTCGCTGGACAGACCCAGCTGCAGCGTGAGGGCTTGCATGAAGCGCAATGCGTCGGCATGGGTGTAGGCGCTGGGTGCGCGTTCGTCGGCAAACACCGCCGGGTCTTGGCAGCAGGGCGTGCCGTCGGCGCGCCAGTAAATGCTGAGCGCCCAACGCGGCAACTGCTCACCCGGGTACCACTTGCCTTGGCCAAAGTGCAAAAACCCCCTTTGCCCGTATTGCTGGCGCAGCTTGTGCACCAGTTCGGTGGCCAGGCCCCGTTTGGTGGGACCCACGGCGTCGGTGTTCCACTCCGCACCCTCGCGGTCAAGGGTGGACACGAAGGTGGGCTCGCCGCCCATGGTCAGGCGCACGTCTTGCGCCAGCAGTTGCGCATCCACCTGCTCACCCAGCTTGAGCACGTCTGCCCACTGCGGATCGCTGTAGGGCTTGGTCACGCGAGGCGACTCGTGGATGCGGGTGACCTCCATGGTGTGGCTGAACTCAACTTCGGCCTCGTCCATCAGGCCTTCAATGGGCGCTGCCGCTGAAGGCTGGGGTGTGCAGGCCAGCGGGATGTGGCCCTCGCCAGCCAAGAGGCCCGAGGTCGGGTCCAGGCCCACCCAGCCCGCGCCGGGTAGATACACCTCGCACCAGGCGTGCAGGTCGGTGAAGTCGACTTCGGTGCCGCTGGGGCCGTCGAGTGATTTGACGTCCGGGGCCAGCTGGATCAAATAGCCCGAGACAAAACGGGCGGCGATGTTCATGTGCCGAAACAGTTGCACCAAGAGCCAAGCGGTGTCGCGGCAGGAGCCGCTTTTCAGGGTGAGTGTTTCTTCGGGTGTTTGCACCCCCGGCGCCATGCGGATGGTGTAGCGGATGTCCTGGTGCAAGCGTTGGTTGATCTGCACCAAAAAATCGATGGTGCGCTGGCGCTGGCGGTCCAAGCTGGCCAGGTATTTCTTGAACAGCGGTGTTTTGGCGTCTTTGACCAGGTAGGACTGCAACTCCTCTTTCACCATGTCCGAGTATTTGAAGGGCACCTCTTCAGCCGAGGGCTCCAAAAAGAAGTCAAAGGGGTTGAACACCGCCATCTCGGTGACCACGTCTACGGTCACTTTGAAGGCGGTGGTTTTTTCCGGGAAAACCAAGCGCGCCTGGTAGTTGGCAAAAGCGTCTTGTTGCCAGTTGATGAAGTGCTCTGCGGGTTCGACCTGGAGGCTGTAGCTCAGGATGCGGCTTCGGCTGTGCGGGGCCGGGCGAAGGCGTATGACTTGGGGGCCGAGCTGCACGGGACGGTCGTAGGTGTAGTGGGTGACGTGGTGCAGGGCGACTTGTATCGACATATCTCGTTGAGCGCAACAGGGGCTGCACGCATGACAAATGCAGCTTGGGCAATTACAAACAAGCAAGACACGCGCCAGGAGGGGCTCTCGACGCTGCGTTAACGCTCCGTTTTCGGTGCGGTTCTGCGCAGCCCCATGCACAGAGCGCCAGCGTGCGCGACACAAAAAAACAGCCAATCAGGGAGGCTGCGATGAAACAATGCGGTGCATTGGCCCAGCGGGCCAAGGGGGCAGGGCCAGTCCTTGGGCAAGAGGGGCTGACCAGGAAACGGCGCTTGTGCGTGCCCTTGAGGGCGCGCGCCAGCGTCCTGTGGAGCGCCCCATGATGTCCTTGGTCTGGGCGCGTGGTCTGGGCGTGGGCCTGATGGCCTGGTGTTTGGGTGTGGCGTTGCAGTTGCAACAATCAGCTTTGTGGCCCGTGGTGGCGTATGGTGGGGTTTTGCTTGGGGTGGTGGGCATGGCCTGGCTGCTGCACGGGAGGACACGCGACGAGCCGACAGATCGCCCAAACGCTGTCTGGGCCAGGTGGGTGATGGGGTGTCTGCTGTGCTCGGCAGCGGCCTTTGGCGTGACCGGCTTGCACGCCTGGACAAGGGCCCACACCATCGACCCGGCGCTGGAGGGCCGAGATCTGGACGTGGTGGGCGTGGTGCAGGCCATGCCCCAGCGGCAAGGGCTGGGCTGGCGCTTTCGTTTTCGCATCGAGCAGGCTTGGTGGCCGGACGTTTCAGGGGCTCGCCAGCCTTTGCAGGTTGGTGCCGATGTGCCCGCGCAGGTGATCCTGGGCTGGTACGGTCAAGAGGGCACGCACGACAGCGGCTGGAACCTCTCGCCCTTGCCCGAGCCTGTCAAGGCCGGGGAGCGCTGGCGCTTGCGTGTGCGCCTGAAAGCGCCGCACGGCCATCTGAACCCGCGCGGTTTTGACTACGAGCTGTGGCTGTGGGAGCAGGGCATTCGGGCCACGGGTGATGTGCGCAACCGCGCCAAAGACCCGGCCCCGCAGCGCTTGGGCGGCACCTGGTCGCACCCCATCGAGGCCTGGCGGCAATCGGTGCGAGACCGTTTGTTGACCCAGTTGTCTCCACCGGGCAGCGATGCCGATGCCGCCCGGCGGGCGGGCGTGGTCGCCGCCTTGGTCACGGGCGATCAGGCGGCCATCGAGCGCAGCGACTGGGACGTGTTCAGGGCCACGGGCGTGTCGCACCTGATGAGCATTTCGGGCCTGCATGTGACCATGTTCGCCTGGCTGGCCGCGGCTGTCGTGGGTTGGTTGTGGCGGCGTTCGGCCCTGTGGGGGTTTGACGGTGCTTTGCGTTGGCCTGCCGTCCATGTGGGGGCGTGGTCGGGCCTGGTGCTGGCCACTTTGTACGCGTTGTTCAGCGGCTGGGGCGTGCCCGCGCAGCGCACCTTGCTCATGCTGGGGGTGGTGTTGGTGCTGCGCCTGTCGGTGCGCCAGTGGCATGGGGCACTGGTGTGGTTGGCGGCCTGTGCTGTGGTGCTGGGCCGGGACCCGTGGGCTTTGCTGCAGCCCGGGTTTTGGCTGAGCTTTGTGGCCGTGGGGGTGTTGATGGCCTCTGCGCCTGCCGCTTGGGGTGCGATCGGTCCGAACGCAAGTGCACCACAAAGGGATGCACCAGACGCACCAACATGGCGTGCGGCGACCGGGCCGACGCCCCGCGAGCACCTTTGGGGTGCATGGGCGCAGGTGGGTGGGTGTCGGCAATGGGGGCGCACGCTGGCGGCCAAGTGGCTGGCTTTGCTGCGCGAGCAGGCCACGGTGACCTTGGCTCTGGCCCCCTTGACGCTGTTGTTTTTTGGGCAGGTGTCTCTGGTGGGCTTGCTGGCCAATTTGCTGGCCATTCCCTGGGTGACGCTGGTGGTCACGCCACTGGCCATGCTGGGCGTGGGGGTGCCCGGGGCGTGGGACGCGGCGGCCTGGGCTTTGCAGCCTTTGCAGGTGGTACTGGGCTGGCTGGCAGGCTGGCCGATGGCCACTTGGTCGAGCGCCATGCCGCCTTGGGGCCTGGCTTTGCTGGCCTTGGTGGGGGCTGTCGGTTTGGTGCTGCGACTGCCACTGTCCTGGAAACTCCTGTGTCTGCCGCTGCTGTGGCCGGTGCTGTTTTGGTCTCCCCCTCGCCCCGCGCCCGGCAATTTCGAGTTGTTGGCGGCCGATGTGGGGCAGGGCAATGCGGTCCTGGTGCGCACCGCCTCGCACAGCCTGCTGTACGACGCGGGGCCCCGGTATTCGGCAGAGAGCGATGCCGGACACCGGGTGCTGGTGCCTTTGCTCGCGCAGATGGGCGAGCGCATCAACACCCTGGTGCTCAGCCACCGTGATAGCGATCACACCGGGGGCGCGGCGGCGGTGCTGGCCATGCAGCCGCAGGCAGCGCTGTGGTCTTCGCTGGAGGATGAGCACGCCTTGCACGCCCTGCGCCCGGGGTGGACGCGATGCGAGGCCGGGCAAGCCTGGGTGTGGGACGGGGTGCGCTTTGAGGTGTTGCACCCGGTGGCCTCTTTGGGTCCGCTCGCCCGTGCTCCCAAGCCCAATGAAGTCAGTTGCGTTTTGCGCATCAGCACGGCGCAGACATCGGCCTTGCTGGCGGGAGACATCGAGATCGCCCAGGAGCAGGCCTTGATCCGGTCCCAACTGGCTCCGGTCGATGTGTTGCTCGTGCCGCACCACGGCAGCAAGACTTCGTCGAGCCTGCCGTTTTTGCAAGCCCTGCAGCCCAGGCTGGCGCTGGTCCAAGCCGGTTACCGCAACCGTTTTGGCCACCCCGCCCCCGAAGTGGTGGCCCGCTACCGGGCGGAGGCCATCGCGCTGGTCGAGTCCAGCCGTTGCGGCGCAGCCACCTGGCGCAGCGACACACCCGGCCAAGTGCACTGCGAGCGGCAACAGCGCCAACGCTATTGGCACCACGTTCAGAGGCCATGAGTCACCTTTAAATGTGGGTATACATCTTGCTAATGTGTTGTCAGGAGTGAAGAGCCATGCGCCAATTCGACGAGATGTACAGCCGCTTGCCTGCACAAGGGCTGGGCGGCGAAGTTCGAGACCATTACCAAGCCTACGCCCGCTGGCTGCAAGCGCAAGACCCGCAGACCATGGCCTCGCGCCGCGAAGAGGCCGAGATGATTTTTCGGCGCGTGGGCATCACCTTTGCCGTTTATGGTGACAAGGACGAAGAGGCGAACACGGACGAGGGGGGCACAGAGCGATTGATCCCGTTTGACCTGATTCCCCGGGTGATCGCCGCCCAGGAGTGGCACAGCATGGAAGCCGGGCTGGTGCAGCGCGTGACAGCGCTCAACCGTTTCATCCACGATGTCTACCACGACCAGGAGATTTTGAAGGCAGGCATCATTCCCCGCGAGCAGATCGAGCGCAACGCCCAGTTCCGCCCCGAGATGGTGGGCGTGGATGTGCCCAACAACATTTATTCGCACATCAGCGGCATCGACATCGTGCGCGCCCCTGACGCCCAAGGCGTTGGCGAGTACTACGTGCTCGAAGACAACCTGCGCGTGCCCAGCGGCGTGAGTTACATGCTCGAAGACCGCAAGATGATGATGCGGCTCTTTCCGGAGTTGTTCAACCAGCACCGCGTGGCCCCGGTGGCGCATTACCCGGACTTGCTGCTGGAAACCTTGCGCGCCAGCAGCCCCGCCACCACGGCCGAGCCCACCGTGGTGGTGCTCACGCCCGGCATGTACAACAGCGCTTATTTCGAGCACGCCTTTTTGGCGCAGCAAATGGGTGTGGAACTGGTTGAGGGGCAAGACCTCTTTGTCAAGGACAAGTTCGTTTACATGCGCACCACACGCGGCCCCAAGCGGGTGGACGTGATCTACCGCCGGGTGGACGACGACTTTTTGGACCCCAACGTGTTTCGCCCCTCCTCGACGCTGGGCTGTGCAGGGCTGATGGAGGCTTACAAAGCCGGTCATGTGGCCATTTGCAATGCGGTGGGCACGGGCGTGGCCGACGACAAGTCGGTCTACCCCTATGTGCCCGACATGATCAAGTTCTACTTGGGTGAAGCGCCGATCCTGAAAAACGTGCCCACCTTCATGTGCCGCAAGCCCGATGACCTGCAGTACACGCTGGCCCACCTGAAAGACTTGGTGGTCAAGGAGGTGCATGGCGCCGGCGGCTACGGCATGCTGGTCGGCCCGGCCTCGACGAAAGCCGAAATCGAGCGTTTCCGGGGGGCCTTGCTCGCCAACCCCGAGGGCTACATCGCCCAGCCCACGCTCAGTTTGTCCACTTGCCCCACTTACGTGGACAGCGGCATCGCCCCGCGCCACATTGATCTGCGGCCCTTTGTGCTGAGTGGCCGCACTGTGCAGATGGTGCCCGGCGGCTTGACCCGCGTGGCTTTGAAAGAAGGTTCTCTGGTGGTGAACAGCAGCCAAGGCGGCGGCACCAAAGACACCTGGATTTTGCAAGACTGATTTCACCCCTGTCATCCTCGGGCTTGACCCGAGGACCCATGGATGCCCGATCAAGTCGGGCATGACACACCAAGGAAAAATATGCTGAGCCGCACTGCCGACCACTTGTTTTGGATGTCCCGCTACATGGAGCGCGCTGAGAACACGGCCCGCATGCTCAATGTGAGCTATGAGACCTCGCTGTTGCCCCAATCAGCGGCGGCTGTCGAAGCCGGTTGGGAGGGCATTTTGTCCATCAGCGAGTTGCTGCCCTTGTATTTGGCGCAGTACAAAAGCATCACGCCGCGCGATGTGATGGCTTTCATGGTCAAAAACGAGAACAACCCCTCGTCCATCTTGTCGTGTCTGCGCGCTGCGCGAGAAAACGCCCGCGCCGTTCGGGGCACACTCACCACCGAGGTGTGGGAAACCCAAAACCAGACTTGGTTGGAAGTGAACCGCATGCTCAAAAGCGGCGAGTTCGAGCGCGATCCGGGCCAGTTCTTCGAGTGGGTCAAGTTCCGTTCGCACCTCTCGCGTGGCGTTACGGTGGGCACCATGCTGATGGACGAGTCGCTGTACTTCATGCGCATGGGCACCTTCTTGGAGCGGGCCGACAACACCGCGCGCCTGGTCGATGTGAAGTTCCACGCCATGCAAAGCGACTTTTTCGGAGCCCCGCAATACGGTGCGCCCGAGACGGAGAGCGCGCAGGAATATGACTTCTACCACTGGAGCGCGATCTTGCGCAGCGTCAGCGGCTTTGAGGTCTACCGCAAGGTCTACCGCGATGTGATCCGCCCGGAGCGGGTGGCCGAGTTGCTGATCCTGCGCCCGGACATGCCGCGTTCATTGCACGCCAGCCTGAACGAAGTCCTGTCGAACTTGAAATTGGTCTCGCACGATGCCGACAGCGACACGCTGCGCCACGCGGGGCGCTTGCGTGCGGAGCTGGCTTTCGGGCGCATTGACGAAATTCTGGCCACGGGCCTGCACGCGTACCTCACCCAGTTTCTGGAGCGGGTGAATGTGCTGGGCGGACGCATCAGCCGCGAGTTCCTGATGCCGCAAGCGGCTTGATCGTCGACGAAGCGCCCACCTGCTGGCCGGGCGAATTGTGGATTATCACTCGCTCAACATCAGCACCACCGGCGCATGGTCGCTGGGGCGTTCGTTCTTGCGGGGTGCCCGGTCGATGGTGCAAGCGCTGGCGCGGGCCTTGAGGGCCTGAGAAATCAAGATGTGGTCAATGCGCAAGCCCCGATTGCGGCGAAACGCAAATTCGCGGTAATCCCACCAGCTGTAGCTTTTTTCGGGCTGCTCAAAAAGCCGGAAACTGTCGGTCAGGCCCAGATCGATCAGGTCCTGCAGCTTTTCGCGCTCGGCCACCGTGCAATGGATGGTGTCCTTCAGGCCGACCGGGTCCCACATGTCGAGTTCGTCAAAGGTGATGTTGAAGTCCCCTGTGAGCACCAGTTGGGCGTGGCGCGTCATTTCGCTTTGCACCCAATCGCGCAGGGCGTCGAGCCAGCGCATTTTGTAAACAAACTTGTCGCTGTCTGGCGCCTGGCCGTTGGGGAAATACGCGCCAATCACCCGCACCGTGCCGCCCACGCCGTCGGGGTAGGTGGCCGCAATCACGCGCGACATATCGTCTTCAAAACCGGGGATGTTTTTGACCACATCCAGGCCTTCGGCCTGAGAGATGAGCGCCACACCGTTGTAGGTTTTTTGACCGAACCAATGCGCTTGGTAGCCCGCCTCTTGGAAGGCAGAAATGGGGAATTTGTCATCGGTGAGTTTGAGCTCTTGCAAGGCCAGCACGTCGATGCCGCCCGACTCTTTTTGTGCAGCCAACCAGTCCAACACTTGGGGCAGGCGGACCGACAGCGAGTTGACATTCCAAGTGGCAATTTTCATGCGGGTCTCAAATATGAAAGGCCGCCAAAGCGCCCACGCCCACGCCGATCACACCCGCGCCGTACATCACGTATTCCAACCATTTCTTTTTGGACAACAGGGCAATCGCGGCCATGGCAATTGCCACTTGCAGCACAGTGGTGGCCTGTGCCCAGCGGTGGTGCTGGTGCATTTGTTCGTCGGACTGTTTGTCCCAGTGTTGGGATTCGGCCTCCAGCTTTTCAGCAGCCGCCTTGATCTCGGCTTTTTCGCCCTTGTAGCGCTTGATTTCGTCCTGGTAAAACTCTTTTTTGGATGGGGTCAACTCCATTGCCAACTCACTCAGGTTTTGCTTGCTGCTTTTGGCCTGGTAATAGTTCCACTGGTTGGATGCCTCGGTCTTCTTGATGGCCGCGTTGTTTTTGTAAAGGCCCGCATTGGCCTGTGTGGCGCCGCCCATGTAGCCAAACAGGGCCCCCACGGTGGCAATAATGGCGGTGAACATGGCGATCGAGCTGGTGTGGCTGTCGCCATGGCTCCCATGCCCGCCTTGTGCGGCATGCTCCAGCTCATGGTCGTGCGGTCCGTGGACGTGGAAACCGTGTCCTGACATGGCGTGTTCCTTAAATGACGTTTTGGTAAGAGACGAAGCTGAAGGCCAGCCCGTTCGCCGCCAGATGCGATTCGCGCTGAATTTCGGTCCAGCCTGCGCCCAATTCGGGACCGAAGGCATCGCCTTCAAAGTCGGCGTCGATCTCCGTCACCACCGCCGTGCTGGCCAGGGGCTCGGCTTGGCGGTAGATCTCGGCGCCGCCCATGATCCAGGCGTCTGGCGCATCTGCGCAAAGTTGCCGGGCTTCTTCGAGGGAGGCTGCGCGTTGTGCGCCATCGGCGCGCCAATCGGCCTGACGGGTCACGACGATGTTGACCCGACCGGGCAGGGGGCGAAAGCGGGCAGGCAGCGAGTCCCAGGTCTTACGGCCCATGATGACCGGTTGCCCCAGCGTGACGCGCTTGAAATGCGCCAGGTCTTCGGGCAGATGCCAGGGAATTTGGTTGTCCTTGCCAATCACGCCATTGCGGGCGCGGGCGTAAATCAGGTGCAACTTCATCTGGCGGTCACTCACACCGCCACAGGGGCCTTGATGGTCGGGTGGCATTCGTAGCCCACGACCTCGAAGTCTTCGAATTCGTAATCCAAAATCGAAGCGGGCTTGCGTTGGATGTTGAGCGTGGGGTAGGCCATGGGCGCGCGGCTCAGTTGCAGCTCGACCTGTTCGTGGTGGTTGCTGTAAATGTGGCAGTCGCCCCCGGTCCAGATGAAATCGCCCACGTCCATGTCGCATTGCTGGGCCACCATGTGGGTGAGCAGGGCATAACTGGCGATGTTGAAGGGCACGCCCAAAAAGATGTCGGCGCTGCGCTGGTACAGCTGGCAGCTGAGTTTGGGCTTGTCGCCCGCCTTTTGAGGAGGCGCCACATAAAACTGGAAGAAGGCGTGGCAGGGCATCAGCGCCATCTGGTCGAGCTCGGCCACGTTCCAGGCGCTCACGATGATGCGGCGCGAATCGGGGTTGTTTTTGAGCGTGTCCATGACCTGCTGGATCTGGTCGATGTGCCCGCCGCTGGGGGTGGGCCAGCTGCGCCACTGCACGCCATACACGGGGCCCAGCGAGCCATCTTCACGCGCCCATTCGTCCCAAATGGTGCAACCGCGCTCTTGCAACCATTTCACATTGCTGTCACCGCGCAAAAACCACAGCAACTCCACGATGATGGCCCGCAAAAAGACCTTCTTGGTGGTGACCAGCGGAAAGCCCTCGTTCAGGTCAAACCGCATCTGGTGGCCGAACACGCTGCGCGTGCCGGTACCGGTGCGGTCGCCCTTTTGCACGCCCGTCGTGTAGACGTGGCGCATGAAGTCTTCGTATTGGCTGCGGATGGGGTGGGCTGGGATGCTCATGGGTGGGAAGTTTACGACATGCATTCTGCGGTTCTGCACGTGGTTTGTCATCGCCATGCAAAGCCAAACTTGGAAATAAAAAACTTGAGGCTTGGCAAGTGTAAATCGTGAAAATGGTGAAAACAGCGTAAAAAGCCCTAAAGTTTTCGCAAATGCAGCATTGAGCACTTATCGTTGGGCCCAGCGGCAAAAAATTGCCGCTTCCATTGCAGGCAAGGAGGCGCCCCATGCAAATCAGCTCGATCCAAAATTCCCTGACGGCCATCATGAGCATGCACACCGCCCAGTCCGCGGTCGCCAAAGCCTCGGAGCGGATCAGCACCGGTTTGCGCGTGAACAGTGCGGCGGATGACCCGGCGGGCGCTGGCGTGGCCAACAAACTCAAAGTCCAAGTGGGTTCGTTTTCGAAAGTCTTGGACAATCTCAGCCAAGGCACGGGCATCGTCCAGGTGGTGGACGATTCTTTGACGCAAATGGTGGATGCTCTGTCCTCCTTGCGGGTGGCATCCGTCGCCTCAATGGGCACCTTGTCGACCGATGACCGGAACATGTACCAGACGCAGGTCGATGAATACCTGGCGGTGATCGACAGCATCTCCAGCAACGCGATGTGGAATGGTGAATCGCTGATGAGCGACGAGGTCACCAAGAGCATTCAAAGCGGCATCAATTCGGGTGATACCACCAGTTTGAGCCTGGAAGAAATGACGGTTTCTTCTTTGTCACTCACTGAATTAAGCGTCGCAAGCACGAGCGATGCTGACGCGTCGGTGGAATTGATCGATACGGCCATCGGCACAGTGTCCAATTACCAGTCGTATATCGGGGCGATGGAGAATGTGCTGGACATTCAGAGCAATGTGGCGACCAGCAACATCACCAATTACTCAACGGCCTATGGCCACATCATGAACGCCGATATGGCCCAGGAGACGTCCAATCTCGCTTCTGCACAGATCCAGCGGGACGCGGCCACGGCCATGCTGGCCCAATCCCACACCATGAACAAGGAACTGGTGGCTTACTTGCTCATGTCCGGTATGTCTTGATTCATTGCACCCGGATGATGCGCCAACCGCGGTCCATCTTGCGGAATGTGAATTTGCGGTCCAGGTTTCTGGACCGGATCATGTAATAGGACAAGGTGCGCAGACTTTGCGCCTGTTTAAACTCCGTGCAGAAGATGCTCTCGCCGATTTCAAGCGAAGAAAGTGTGGCGATGTGGGAATGCAGCCGGATGCTGTCCAGCTCGACCCGCTCGATGATCATGGAAGTGACCTTTCTGTAAGTATTGACAAAATCGGCACCGCCAGAAAAATCTTGAGCGTTTTTCGAAAAAATCACAAATACGCTGCGTCCGCACAGCGCTGGCAGGTCACTGGCAAGCCAGAGGCACTCAGCCCAGCACCCGACCCGGGTTGAGCAGGTTCTGCGGGTCGAGCGCCTGTTTGACCGCCCGCATCATGGCCAGCGCCGTGGGGTCTTTGTAGTGTGGGAGCTTGTGGACTTTCTGCTCACCCACGCCGTGTTCGGCACTGATGGACCCGCCAAAGCGTTTGACCTGGTCAAACACCCACGTGTTCACCTGGTCTTCGAATTCGCGCAAAAAGGCAGGGCCATCGGCGCCTTCGGGCGCTTGTACGTTGTAGTGCAGGTTGCCGTCGCCCAGGTGCCCAAAGTCCACCATGCGCACGCCGGGCACCTTTTGGGCGAGCAAGGCGTCGGTCTCGGCCACAAAAGCTGGAATGCGCGAGACCGGGATGCTGATGTCGTGTTTGATGTTCAGGCCTTCGGTGGCCTGCGCCATCGTGATGCTTTCGCGGATGTGCCACAGGCCTTTGGCCTGCATCAGGTTTTCCGCCACCACGGCGTCGGTCACGCAGCCTTGTTCCAGCGCAGCCTCGAGCAGGGCTTCAAACTGTCCTCGGGCGTGGCTTTCGCTTTCGCTGTCTGAGTTCTCCAGCAACACGCACCAAGGGGTGCCTTTCCAAAGAGGCACGCGCAGTTGCGGGTAGTGTTTGTCCACCAAACTCAGGGCGAACTGGCCCATGACTTCAAAGCCCGTCAGGCCCGGCCCCAGGCGCTGGTGGGCCAGGCCCAGCAGTTTCACGGCCGCTTCCATGCTGGGTACGGCGGCCCAAGCGGTCAGTTGGGCTGCAGGCTGGGGGTAAAGTTTCATGGTGGCAGCGGTGATGATGCCCAGCGTGCCTTCGCTGCCGATCATCAAATTGCGCAGGTCATAACCCGTGTTGTCTTTGCGCAGGCCAGACAGGCCATGCCAGACCTCGCCTTGGGCGGTCACGACTTCCAGGCCCAGGCACAGCTCGCGGGTGTTGCCATAGCGCACCACCTGAGTGCCACCCGCGTTGGTGCCCAAGTTGCCGCCGATCGTGCAGCTGCCTTCGGCCCCCAGACTCAGGGGGAACAAAAATCCCGCAGCTTCAGAGGCAGCCTGCAGATTTTGCAGCACGCAACCGGCTTCCACCGTGATGGTGAGGTTGGCCGGGTCGATGGCACGAACGGCGTTCATGCGGGTCATGCTCAACACAATTTGTGTGCCCGAGCCGTCGGGCACGCCGCCCACCACCAGCCCAGTGTTGCCGCCTTGCGGCACGATGGGGGTGTTGGCGGCTGCACAAGCTTTGACCACAGCGGCCACTTGGGCTGTGTCTCCCGGACGCACCACGGCCAGGGCGCGACCTTTGACGCGTTTGCGCCAGTCTTGCTCCCAGGGGCTCAAGTCGGCACCCGGGTCACCGTGGGTGAGCACGTTGGCGGGGCCACAAATTTGGCGCAGTTCGGCAATCAGGGCTTCTTGGGCGAGGGACAAATCGGTCATGGACACGGGGGTGCAGGTGGCGTTCAGTCGCGGGGGACGGGCACAAAGTTGCCCGTGGCCTTGGCGGCCTTGAAGCGGATGCGCACATGCAGCGCGCAAGCAACAAACAAGGTGGTACACAACAGGGTTTGCATGCCAGCCAGGGCGTTCGCAGGCCAGGGGTCACCCCATGCGCGCACCACGCCTTCAATGAAGTACAGCCAGACCAGCATGCTGACCCAGCGGTAGGTGTACATGCGGTTTTTGAGCAGGCCGGCCAGAGGAACGCAAAGCGGCAAGACCTTGATGGCCCACCAGGAGCCCCCCGGACGCAAGGGGGCCAGCCAAAGTTCCCAGGCCAAGCCCAAAACGATGAGGCCGAGCAGGCTGCTCACGGCCATCCAGCGGGTGAAATCGACGCCAGCGGGTTTGTTTTCTGTGTTGGTGTTCATTGCGGTGGCATCATACCGGGCATGCCTTCCTCCTTGTCCCCTCCCTCATTCAGAGCCCATGCTGCCCTTTGGTGGCAAGAATTGTTGGTTTTTCCATGGCGTCAGATGGCGGGCGTCTTGGCCGAGCGCTTTCGCGATGCCCGATTGGGCGTGAGCGCCAGCTCGCTCACCTTCACCACCGTGCTGGCCTTGGTGCCCCTGTTTGCGGTGGGTCTGGCCGTGTTTGCCGCGTTCCCGGTGTTTGGCAAGTTTCAAGACACGATCCAGCGTTGGTTGATCGAGAGTTTGGTGCCTGAGAGCATTGCCCGCCAGGTGCTGAGCTATTTGACACAGTTTTCGCGCAAAGCCAGCCGTCTGGGTTCGGTGGGTTTGGTGGCGGTGTTGATGTCGGCCGTGTTTTTGATGGTCACGATCGAGCGCACTTTGGGCCAGATTTGGGGCTTGCAGCGGCAGCGGCCTTTCGCGCAAAGGGTCTTGCTGTACTGGTCGGCCATCACCTTAGGGCCTTTGTTTTTGGGGGCCAGCCTGGCCATCACCTCGTACGTGGTCACCGCCTCGCGCGATGTGGTGGATGTCTTGCCGGGTTCCATTCGGTGGTTGCTCGACAGTTTTGAGTTTTTGCTGCTCACGGCCTGTGTGAGTGGGCTGTACTTTTATGTGCCCTATACCCGTGTGCGCTGGCGGCATGCCATCACGGCAGGTTTCTTGGTGGCAGGGGCGCTGGAGTTGGCCAAAAAAGGCATGGCCGTTTACCTGCTGCAGGTGCCGACCTATTCGCTGATTTACGGCGCATTTGCTGCGCTGCCGATTTTGTTGGTCTGGATTTATGTGACTTGGCTGCTGGTGCTGTTGGGCGCAGTGCTGGCTGCCAGTTTGCCCGAATTGGGCCGCCAAGAGTGGCGCAAGCCAGACGGTGCGGGCTGGACCTTCCGGCTGGCGTTGGAGGTCTTGGCCGAGTTGAATGCAGCCAAAGCGTCAGAACGCCGGGGTTTGAGCACCGACGAGATGGCCGTGCGTTTGCGGGTGGAACTGAGCGAGTTGCGACAGGTTTTGGAGGTGTTGCAAAGCCTCGATTGGGTGGGCCGACTCACTGAGCAAAGTGATCGTGGGCAGGCACGGCAAGTGCTGCTGATCGACCCTGCCCAAGTGAACGTGTCCCCGCTGGCCGATCGCCTGCTGGTCTTGCGGGGGCCTGGGGCCGATCTGGTCTGGCGGCACACCGGACTGGAGCACATTCGGCTGTCAGCTTTGTTGCCTGAAAAGCCCTGAGTCCTAAAAGCTCACACGACCGCGCCACATGTCGCGGTACATCACCCAGTCCCCCATGAAGCTGTAGAGCGGGCGCTTGAAGCTGGCGGGCTTGTTTTTCTCGAACACAAAGTGCCCGATCCAGGCGCAGCCATAGCCACACACCAGCCCGTACAAAAAATACTGGGGTTTGCCGGTGATCGCCAGCATGGCCAAACAGATCAGGGACAAGGTGCTGCCTACAAAGTGCAAGCGGCGGCAGATGCGGTTGTTGTGCTCGCTCAGGTAAAAAGGGTAGAACTCGGCAAAACTGGCGTGCCGGGGTGCGGGTGTTTCAGCGGGGTTCATGGCGGGCCTCCTGGGGGTGTTATCGGATCGCAAACGGGGCACTCAAAAAGCCGCGAAACCGGGCCCGGCCGCCGCGCACGGGCGCCTGCGAGAGCCGGTAATCGGGAAAGCGCTGCACAAAGCGGCCAATGGCGATGCGGCCTTCGAGCCGCGCCAGGCTCAAGCCCGCGCACTGGTGCACGCCAAAACCAAAAGCCAGGTGCTTGTTGCCGGTGCGGCGCAGGTCCAGCCGCTCGGGGTGCTCGTACACCGCTGGGTCGCGGTTGGCGGCGCCAATGCACAGCGTGACCAGCGCGCCCGCTGGCAGATCCACGCCGTTGACCTGTGTGGCTTGCAAAGCGCGTCGGTTGCTCAGCTGGTTGGACGATTCAAAGCGCAAAAACTCATCGACCGCCAGCCCCAAAATGGGTTGGCGCGCTTCCTCGGTGGCGGCTGCGTTCAGGTCGGCCTGGAGTTGTTGGCGTTGTTCGGGCCACTCCTGCAAGGTGATGAGCGCGTTGCCGATCAGGTTGGTGGTGGTTTCGTGCCCGGCGTTGAGCAAGAACACACAGTTTTGCAGCAGCTCGACTTCGCTCAGGGTGTCGCCATTTTCTTCGCCTTGGATCAGCCGGGTCAGCACATCGTGCTCCGGATCGCCCGGGTGCTGGCGGCGCTGAGCGACCAATTCGCGCAGATAGGCCAGAAACTCGCTCACGCTGCGGTGGCCCAGCGCTTCTTGCTCGGGCGTGAGGGACGGCTCCAGCGCGCCCAAAATGGCCAGCGACCAGCCTCGCAAGGGCTCGCGGTCGGCGTGTGGCACGTCCAGCAGGTTGCCGATGATTTCGACCGGAATGGCCGAGGCGAAGTCTTCGATCAGGTCGCCGCCACCTTGGGCCTCGATCCGGTCCAACAAGCGGTCCACCAACTGCACCAGGCCGGGCTCCATGGCTTCAATGGCGCGGCGGGTCAGGGCGCCCATGATGAGGCGCCGCACCCGGGTGTGCAGTGGCGGGTCGTTGAAGACCAAGCTGTTCGTGTGGTGCTCAAAAAGCGGAGAGACCCCGCCTGCGGTGGCAAAAGGCGGCTGGTTGAACGGGGCGTGGTTGTATTTGGGCCCAAACTCGACCTGCTTGTCGGAGCTGAAGACCTTGGCGTCGCGGTACACCGCCACCAGGTCGGCATGGCGCGTCAGGAAAAACGAGCCATCGGGCATGCGCTTGAAAGGCGCTGTTTCGCGCAACGCGGCATACACCGGGTAGGGGTTGTCCAGAAAGTCGCGCGGCAAGGCCCGCAGGTCAAGACTTTGGGCGATGGCGCTGGCCCTCTCAGCCGTCAGGGGCGGGGTGATGTGGGCAGTCAGTGTGTTCATGTCGTCGGCGCGCACGCTGGTCGGGGAGTGGTCTGCAAGCTCAGCGCTTCAAAAAATCCTTGAGCGCTTGCAACACGCCTTCGGGGGCCTCGGTCATCAGAGAGTGGCCTGCGGGCAGCTTCACCACTTGGGGCTGCTTGCACAGATCGATCAGGCTTTGCGCGGCCTTGGGCGGCGTCATTTGGTCGGCACTGCCCAGCACAAACAGGGTGGAGCAGGGGACTTGCGGCATGGCGGCTTCTGCGCCGCTGTAACTGTCGCAGGCCTTGAAGCCGGTGTGGAACACGTTGACTTGGCGGTTGCTGGCCAGCACGCGGCGCATGAGCGCTTTGCTGCCGCCATACAGCCAGGTGCCGGGGCCCAAAGCCGACGGTGGTGGGGCCAGGGTGGAGTGCGAAAAGCTGTTGACCATGTCGATGGCTTGGAAAGGGGCGCTGACCGAGAGCTCGAGCAGTGCGGGCGACACGCGCATCGGGTAGGCCGTGCCCACCATCACCAGGTGGCTCACCCGCCCGGGGTTGGCCGCCGCGTCGCGGGCCGTGGCTTCGAGCGCGATCAAGGAGCCAAAGCTGTGACCGATCAAGGCAGCCTTGCCGATCTTCAGGGCATCGAGCAGGGCGATGACGGTGTCGGCGGCTTCTTGCACACTTTGTGGCGGGTTGCCTTCACTTTTGCAGTGGCCGGGCAGGTCGATGGCCAACACGTTCCAGCCGTGGTGCGCCATGTAGCGGGTTTGCAAAATCCAGACACTGTGGTCGTTCAGCACACCGTGGATGAAGACGGCCGTGGGCTGGGCGGGGTTGAAGGGCTTGCCACCGGTGTAGGCGTAAAGCGCGTGGCCTTGAACGGAGATTTGCATGGTCAGGCTCCCGCTTTCTCTGCCGCTTTGAGCGCTTTTTTCAGGTCGTCGATCAGGTCGGCCGGGTCTTCCAGACCAATGGAGAGGCGGATGGTGCCGGGGCCGATGCCGCTGGCCACCAGGGCCTCGTCGCTCATGCGGAAATGGGTGGTGCTGGCCGGGTGGATGACCAGGCTGCGGCAGTCGCCCACATTGGCCAGGTGGCTGAAGACCTTGAGGGTTTCGATGAATTTTTGGCCTTGCGCGCGGGAGCCCCGAATGTCGAAACTGAACACCGAACCCGCACCGCGAGGCAGCAGCTTTTGCGCCAGCGCGTGGGAAGGGTGGCTCTCCAGCATGGGGTGGCCCACGCGGCTGACCAGCGGGTGTGCCGCCAAAAATTCGACCACTTTGGCGGTGTTTTCCATGTGCCGGGCCATGCGCAGGGGCAAGGTCTCGATGCCTTGCAAAATCAACCACGCGGTGTGCGGGCTCATGCAGGCACCAAAGTCGCGCAGGCCTTCGCGGCGGGCGCGCAGCAAAAAGGCGCCCACGGTGCTTTCCTCGCTGAACACCATGTTGTGAAAGCCTTCATAGGCCTGGCTCAGCTCGACAAATTTGCCCGATTTGTCCCAGTCAAAACTGCCGCCATCGACCACCACGCCGCCCACCACCGTGCCGTGGCCCGACAAAAACTTGGTGGCCGAGTGGTAAACCAGATCGGCCCCGTGGTCGAAGGGCTTGATCAGCCAGGGGGAGGTGAGCGTCGAGTCGACCAGCAAGGGCACGCCTGCCTCGTGCGCGATGGCGCTCACGGCTTCGATGTCCAGCACGTCCATGCCGGGGTTGCCCACCGTCTCGCCAAAAAACAGTTTGGTGTCGGGTTGAACGGCGGCTTTCCATCCATCCAGATCGCCGGGTTTGACGAACGTGGTGCGGATGCCGAAGCGGCTCAAGGTGTAGTGCAGCAGGTTGTGTGAGCCACCGTACAAAGCGCTGGAGGCCACGATGTGCGAGCCCGCCCCCATCAAGGTGGCAATGGCCAGGTGCAGCGCAGCCTGCCCGCTGGCGGTGGTGATGGCCCCGATGCCGCCTTCGAGCGCCGAGATGCGCTGCTCCAGCACCGCGTTGGTGGGGTTGCTGATGCGGCTGTAGACATGGCCTGGGCGCTCTAGGTTGAACAGGGCCGCAGCTTGGTCGCTCGACTCAAAAACAAAGGAGGTGGTCAGGTGGATGGGCACCGCCCGTGCGCCCGTGCTCGGGTCGGGGGCGGCACCTGCATGCAGGGCCAAAGTGTCAAAACCGGGATCGCTGTAACCAGCCATGGGAGTCTCCGAAAAAAGAAAGCGTTTGACCCGATTGGGGGCTGTCGGTCAGGGATCATTGTGGGCTATATTGGTACCCAAGCAGAACCGAATTCGACCCCAAGGAGACACACCATGCAAGTCAGCGACATCCTCCGCGTCAAGGGCGGTACATTGTTCACTGTGCAGCCTGATGAGCCCCTGTCACGCGCCATGACCGATATGGCCGAAAAAGACATTGGCTCCTTGGTGGTGATGGCCCAGGGCCAGTTGGTCGGCATGCTGACTTTTCGCGAGGTGATTCAGCAGATTGTCAAAAACGGGGGGCAGGTTGGCAACACCAAGGTGCGCGAAGCCATGGAGTCCAAGCCGCTCACCTGCGCAGGCAGCACCGACATCGACGAGGTGCGCCGCATGATGCTGGAGCACCATGCCCGCTACATGCCCGTCATGGACGGCCCCATGTTGATGGGCGTCATCAGTTTTTACGACGTGGCCAAGGCCGTGGTGGACAGCCAGAACTTTGAAAACAAGATGCTAAAAGCCTACATCCGCGACTGGCCTGAAGGCTCAGCACCTGAAGCCGAGGACGTCAAGCTCTGAGCACCCGCGCCGCTCTGGGATAATGCCTGCATGAGCGGCAATACCTTTGGACATCTCTTTTCGGTCACCAATTTTGGTGAATCCCACGGCCCGGCCATTGGCTGCGTGATCGATGGCTGCCCGCCGGGCATGCCCTTGAGCGAGGCCGACATCCAGCCCGATCTGGACCGACGCCGCCCCGGCACCAGCAAATTCGTGACCCAGCGCAACGAACCCGACGCGGTGCAGATCCTCTCGGGCGTTTACCAGGGCCTAACCACCGGCACGCCGATTTGCCTGCTCATCAACAACACCGACCAGCGCAGCAAGGACTACGGCGACATCTTGCAAACCTTCCGTCCGGGCCATGCCGATTACACCTACTGGCGCAAATATGGCCTGCGCGACCCGCGCGGCGGTGGCCGTTCGTCGGCGCGCCTGACGGCCCCCATGGTGGCCGCCGGTGCGGTGGCCAAAAAATGGCTCAAGGAGAAGTTTGGCACCACTTTTGTCGGCTGCATGACCCAAATTGGCGATGTGCCCGTTGGCTTTGAGAGTTGGGACCAGGTGCCCCACAACCCGTTTTTTGCCCCGGTGGCCGATGTGTCGGCCCTCGAGGACTACATGAACGCCCTGCGCAAGTCCGGTGACTCTTGCGGCGCCCGCCTGCGCGTGGTGGCCCGTGGCGTGCCCGTCGGTCTGGGTCAGCCGCTGTTTGACAAGATCGACGCCGACATCGCGTTTGCCATGATGGGCATCAACGCCGTCAAAGGCGTGGAAATCGGCGCGGGCTTTGGCTGCGTCACGCAAAAGGGCAGCACCGCAGGCGACACGCTCACCCCCGAGGGCTTTGTGGGCAACAACGCCGGTGGCGTGCTCGGCGGCATCAGCACCGGGCAAGACATCGAGGTGTCGATTGCTGTGAAGCCCACCAGCTCGATTTTGATCGCTCGCGACTCGATCGACTCGAACGGCCAGCCCACCGAAGTGATGACCAAAGGTCGCCACGACCCCTGCGTGGGCATCCGCGCCACACCCATTGCCGAGGCCATGCTGGCCTTGGTGGTCATGGAACATGCCTTGCAGCACCGCGCGCAGTGCGGTGATGTGGCCCATGACGTGGCCCCGATCGCCGCTGCCAAACCCTGATGCGGCTCTTTGTGGGCGCGAGCCCCCGCTCGCGAATGCTGGGTTTGCCGCTGTGCGCGCAGATTCGGCTGCAGGGGCAGCCTCCAGCATCCCCACTGACCACTGAACGGGGTGGCCATGGCTGATCGCCGTCAGCTCATGCCCTTTGCCGCGCTGTCGGCCAGTTACTTCGCGCACATCGGATTTTTCAACCCCTATTTGCCGCTGTGGCTGCAGGACATGGGCCTGAGTCTGTTGACCATCAGCGTGCTCACGGCCGTGCAGGCCACGACGCGCTTGTTTGCGCCGTATGCCTGGGGGGCGATCAGCGACCGCACCGGTGAGCGGGTCAAGCTGCTGCGCATCGGGGCGGGGGTGGCCTTTGCCACGGCTTGCCTGCTGTTTTGGGACTGGGGTCCTGTGGGTTTGGGCTTGGTTTTGCTGCTGATGTTCACCCACACCAGCGCCATGATGCCCATGAGCGAGGCGGCCATGGCGCACCTGGTTAGCCGAAACGGAGCGTTTGACACCAAGCGCTACGGCAGGGTGCGGCTGTGGGGGTCCATGGGTTTTCTGGTCACGGTTTTTGTGGCCGGAGCCTGGTTCGAGGCCTTTGGCATGCAACACTTTCCGGGTTGGACCGTGCTCAGCTTGGCCGCAGTCCTGCTGAGCGTCTGGTGGATGCCCGACATCAAGGAGGCGGCACACCCCGTGCGCGAACATGTGTCGGTCATGCCCGTGCTGCGACAGGGACCCGTGCAATGGTTTTTTGCGTCCACGTTCTTTCATGTGCTGTCACACATTGGCATCTATGTGTTCTTCTCGCTTTACTTGGATTCTTTGGGTTACAGCAAGACCATGATCGGTGTGCTGTGGGCGCTGTCGGTGGCGGTGGAGGTGGTCTGGTTCTTCACCCAGTCGCGCTGGCTGCCCCGTGTGCCCTTGACAGGTTGGCTGGTGGCTTGCTCTGCCGTGATGCTGCTGCGCATGGGCATGACGGCCGTCTGGGCCGATGTGCTGTGGGTCTTGCTCTTGGCGCAAACACTGCACGCCATCACCTTTGCCACGCACCACACCGTGTGCATCGCCTTGATTTCTCACCATTTTCCGGGCCGCCTGCGCGGACGCGGGCAAGCGCTGTACACCGTGGTGGCCTACGGCTTTCCTGGGGTGATTGGCGCTTTGTTGGGCGGCTTGCTCAGTGAGCGTTGGGGTTTGCAAAGTGTGTTTTTTGCCAGCATGGCCACGAGCGCCGTGGCCACCGCTGCGGCCTACAAGGTCTGGCGCTTGCAGCACCCAAGGCCTTGAGCTTGCCCACGACCCGCAAGCTGTTGAGCTGAACATTCGAAGACCACATCACCATGTCAGCTGCCGCCCTGCCTGATTTCTTGTGGCCCCCATTGGCCCATGCTTTGGCGGGCGCTGAACGCCACGAGACCAGCTGCCAAGCGGCTCGCACGGTTTGGCATGCCTGGGGCCAACGTGCATCGCCTACGGTGATTTTGCTGCACGGCGGCAGTGGCAGCTGGACGCATTGGGTGCGCAACATCGCACCTTTGCGAGATGCAGGCTGGCGCGTGCTGGTCCCCGACTTGCCAGGCTTTGGTGATTCAGACCTGCCTGCGGGCTGCACCGATGTGGATGCATTACCCGAACACCTGCACGCCGGCTTGCAGCAGTTGCAGCGCAATGGCCTGTGGACTGGGCCTGTCAGTGTGGTGGGCTTTTCTTTCGGTGGCATGGCGGGCGCCTTGTGGTTGGCCGAGCACCCGCAAGATGCCCAGCGCTTGGTGCTGGTGGGCGCCCCCGGCATGGGCCTGACGGTGACCGAGCGCATTGCGCTCAAGGGCTGGCGGCATTTGCCCACCCCCGAGGCCCAAGAATTGGTGCACCGCCACAACCTGATGGCCCTGATGCTCCAAAAGCCCGAGTCGCTGGACCCCTTGGCCCTGAGCCTGCACGCGGCCAATGTGGCCCGCGACCGGATGCCACGTCGGCGTCTGTCGTCCTCCGACATCGTGGCCCGAACCTTGCCGCGCCTTCGGGCGCAGCTCAGTGCCATCTATGGCGAGCACGACGCCTTGTACAAAGGCCGTCTGCCCGAGTTGCAGCAGGCCATGCAGGACGCGTCACCGAGCTGGGGCCAGTGGCGCACGGTGCCAGATGCCGGGCATTGGGTGCAATACGAGGCGGCGAAGCACTTCAACGCCACTTTGTCGCAGTTGCTGTCGGCGGCCTGAGAGCAGGGCTTTTTCGGCGCGTAGCTGAGCGCCTGCCCGAATTGCGGCAAGATCATGGTTCTTGAATTCGCGAAAGTTCGCCATGACCACGACCCTCAAAATCGATTTCGTTTCCGATATTGCCTGCCCCTGGTGCGCCGTGGGCCTGGGCGCTTTGGAAAAAGCCCTGGAACGTCTGGAAGGCCAGGTGCAGGCCGACCTGCACTTTCAGCCTTTTGAGCTGAACCCGCACATGGGGCCCGGCGGCCAGGACTTGGGCGAGCACTTGACCGAAAAATACGGCTCCACACCCGAGCAGCAAGCGCAAATTCGCCAGACCATTTCGGCGCGTGGTGCCGAAGTGGGCTTCCAATTCCACCCTGGTGGCCGTGGCCGGGTGTACAACACCTTCAACGCCCACCGCTTGTTGCATTGGGCCGGCGAGCAAGGCGCGGGAGCGCAGCACGCCTTGAAAAAGTCTTTTTTGGCGTCCTACCAAGGTCGCGCCGAATGCATCGACGATGCCCAGGTGCTGCTGTCGGCGGTTTCTGCGGCGGGTCTGGACGCCGCAGCCGCTGGCGAAGTGCTGGCCAGCGATGCCTTTGCCGCTGAGGTGCGCGAGCGACAGCAGTTTTATGCCCAAGCGGGCATCCGCTCGGTGCCTGCCATCATCATCAATGACCAACACCTGATCTCGGGTGGTCAACCGGTCGAGGTGTTCGAGCAAGCCTTGCGCCGCATTGCCGCTGGCCAGTAAAGAAAGCCCCAGCATGCAAAGACGTGAATGGATTCAGTGTGTGGGTGCCGCAAGTTTGGGCGGCCTGCTGGCTTGGCGTGCCGAGGCATCCACAGAAACCGCTCATGCAGAGTTGGCCAAGCTGTGGCGACGTGATGGGGGCGCCTTGCTGGTTCGCCATGCGGTCACGGAGTCCGGCTTGGGCGATCCGCCTGGGTTTGCACTGGGGCAATGCAGCACCCAGCGCAACTTGAGCGATGCGGGGCGTCAAGCTTCGCGCGCCATGGGCGCGTGGATGAAGGCCCAGCAGTTCAAACCCGATGCGGTGCTCAGCAGCCAATGGTGCCGTTGCCAAGACACGGCGCGGCTGGCGTTCGGTGCCTTTGAAGACTGGACCGCTTTGAATTCCACCTTTGACGGGCAGGGCGATCCGACGGCCCAGCAAAAAGCCTTGCGCGCACGCTTGCAGGCCATGCCCAAGGGCCGCAGCGAGGTGTGGGTCACGCACCAGGTCATCATGACGGCGCTGACGGGCGCTTACCCCGAAATGGGCGAAGGCTTTTTGGTCGACCGGCAAGGCCGTTTGTTGGCCCGTGGACGCATGGCTGTATGAACGCCCCTGCGCTGCTCACGATGTATTTCGATGGCTCTTGCCCCTTGTGCCGGGCAGAAATTGCCATTTACCGCCGTCTGCCAGAGGCCACCCACATGGCTTGGGTGGATGTGAGCGCGGGTCAGGATCTGGGCGAACTCAGCTGCTCGGCTGCCATGGCGCGCTTTCATGTGCGTGACAGCCAGGGGCGGTTGTTCAGTGGCGCAGCGGCGTTTTCCCGGATGTGGCGTGCGTTCCCGGGGTGGCGCTGGCTGGGGTGGTTCATCGCATGGCCGCCGATGTCTTGGCTGGCCGAAGGGGTTTATCGTTTGTTTTTGGTGTTTCGCCCCTTTTTGCAAAAGTGGGTGCGGCGCTGGTCTGACAAGGGGGCTGTGTGAACATGTGGATGCGACGATTCAACAGGGGCTTGCGTACCGGCGGTGTTCTGGGCGCTTTGTTTGCTGTGGCTTTTGCGCAAGCGCAAGTGGGCGACAAAGTGCCACTGGGTGCTTGGGCCATTGACCGTACAGAAGTTACCATAGGCCAGTTTGAGCGCTACGTGCGCGCCACTGGCACCGTGACCCGGGCCGAAAAAGAGGGTGGTGGTTTTGAGTATGTGGGAGGATGGGTACGCCGGCCCGGTTGGTCTTGGCGCCAACCGGATGGCGTGCCTGCCCATGCCGATTTGCCTGCCGTGCACCTGGACTTTGCCGAGTCGCAGGCTTACTGCCGCTGGGCAGGGGGGCGTTTGCCCACAGGCGCGGAATGGCAAAAGGCGGGGTTCACCGAGTTGCGCGACAACCCCCCCGCGCCTTGGGTGAAAGGCCGAACCTACCCCTGGAGCACCGGTGACAGCCCCCAAGGCGCGAACACCAGCGACCCAGACCCCTGGCCCCGCGCAGCACCTGCTGGCGCCACGCGCCAGGGCGTGAACGGCTTGTACGACATGGGCGCCAATGTGTGGGAGTGGACCACCGATATGGAGGGCAACCAGCGGCGCACCGTGGGTGGGTCGTGGTGGTACGGCGCTTTCAACATGAAGGCCGACGTGCAGGCCTTCAAACCTGCTGACGTTTATGTGGTCTACCTCGGCTTTCGCTGCGCTTATGACCTCACGCCAAGAGGCACCCACCCGAGCAAGACACCCCCATGATGCATTCCTTGCCCGAGGGCTACCGGGCTTTGGTGTTCGGCGCCAGTGGCGCCATTGGCCAAGCCTTCGTGCAAGCCTTGCAAAGTGACCCGCGCTGCGCCAAGGTGTACGGCGTCTCGCGTCAAAGCACGCCAGGCTTGGATTTGTTGGACGAATCCAGCATGGCCGCTTGCGCCCAGACTTTGGCCGCGCAGGGGCCTTTTCATTTGGTGCTCGATGCCACAGGTGCGTTGACCTTGAACGGGCGAGGCCCTGAAAAACGCTTGGATGAACTGGACGCTGCGCATTTGCTTCATGCCTTGCACTTGAACGCTGTGGGGCCGTCTTTGTTGCTCAAACACTTCGCACCTTTGTTGGCATCGGGCGAGCGGGTCATCTGGGGCAAGTTGTCGGCCCGCGTGGGCAGCATCGAAGACAACCGCAAAGGCGGCTGGTACGGCTACCGCGCCGCCAAGGCCGCGCTCAACATGCTGCTGCAAACCGCCGCGATAGAGGTGGCCCGCCGTCGGCCCATGTCGGTGGTGGCTGCCTTGCAGCCGGGCACGGTGCAGTCGGCCCTCAGCCAGCCCATTGTGGGCGGCGAAGCCATGCGCCCCGACGAGGCGGCGAAGCGTTTGCTGGTCGCGTTGGACGCCTTGCAGCCCACCGGCCGAGCACAATTTGTAGACCATCAGGGGCAGCACATTCCTTGGTGATGCCCAAGGCTGTGGGGCTGATCAGCCCAGTGCCTTGGCGATTTTGTGGCGGGGCACTGTGGGTTTGGGGCACTGGCCCTTGGGCAGGTCAAACCATTGGCGCACATCGGCGTCCACGCCCACACCGTGCATGAAGTTGTAGATGGCTTTTTTCAGGCCTTGGCCCAGCAGGTCGTGGTCCACGCCGGCAGGCATGGGGGTTGGGTCCACAAAGCCCACATCGTTTTTCGCAAACGTCCCCTCGGGCAGGGGCAGCAAGCTCACGCCATAGGCCTCGGGGTTCTGGCCCACGGGCGAATGCACGGTGCAGACAAAGCGGTGGAAAAAGCCGCTGTGGATGCAGCCGTTTTCAAACAACTGGCGCACGTATTCCAGCGCGTCCACCGTGTCCTGCACGGTTTGCGTCGGAAAGCCGTACATCAGGTAGGCGTGCACCAGCACCCCTGCTTCGGCAAACCCTTGGGTCACTTGCGCCACCTGCTCGACAGAGACGCCTTTTTTCATCAGATTCAGTAAGCGATCGGACGCGACCTCGAGCCCGCCCGACATCGCAATGCAGCCGCTTTGTGCCAGCAGCTCGCACAGCTCGGGCGTGAAGGTTTTCTCAAACCGGATGTTGCCCCACCAGGAAATTTGCACGCCCCGGCGCAGCAGTTCTTCGGCCAAAGCCTTGAGGGCTTTGGGCGGCGCGGCCTCGTCCACAAAGTGAAAACCGGTCTGGCCCGTTTCGGCGACGATCTGCTCGATGCGGTCGACCAGCGTACTGGCGCTGGCGGTCTCATAGCGGCTGATGTAGTCCAGGCTCACGTCGCAAAAGCTGCATTTCTTCCAGTAGCAGCCGTGCGCCACCGTGAGCTTGTTCCAGCGCCCGTCGCTCCACAGCCGGTTCATCGGGTTGAGCATGTCCAAAAGCGACAGGTATTGGTGCAGCGGCAGGCCGTCCCAGGTGGGTGTGCCCACTTCTTCAAAGGGGATGTCGGGCTCTTGCAGGTTGATGTATTGCACCTGGCCTGCGCCGTTGCGGATGAAGGTGCGTTGCAGGCGCTGCACGCTGCGTTGGCCCTGCAGGTGTTCGATCAGGCTGAGCAAGGGCCGTTCGCCCCCGTCGAGCGTGACGAAATCCACATGGTCAAACACGCGGGCGTCTTTCAGCTCGCGCAGCTCGGTGTTCACAAAGCCGCCGCCCAAGGCGATGCGGATGTGTGGGTGCGCTTGCTTGACGCACTGGGCGATGCGAAAGGCCGCGTAGACTGATCCCGGGAAGGGCACCGACAGCAGCAGCAGCGTGGGCTGGTGGCGCTCAATCGCTTGCAAGGCCAGGTGCTCCAGCGTGCTGTCGATCAGGTTAGGGGCTTGCGCGAGCGCTTGGGCCAGCGCATCAAAGCTGGGCTGACTGGCGGCCAGACGCTCAGCATAGCGCACGAATTCAAAGCCTTCGTCCACCGCATCGCGCAGCACATCGGCCAGGTCGTTCAGGTACAGCGTGGCCAGGTGCCGGGCGCAGTCGCTTTGGCCCAAAGCGCCAAAAGCCCAGCCAATCGGGTCGCCGGTGCCATCGTCTTCGTAGGCGTCAAGGGCGGCAAAGCGAGGGCCTTCGGGCAAAAAACCACGGCCTGCGATGCGGTGGCTGAGCGTGCTGTCGCGGCCCTGCAAAAAGGCAATCACCGGGTCGATGCTGACCGCGTAATTTTGGAAATGGTCGAGGAAAAAGTTCACCGGCCCCGAACGCGCTGACTCCGGCAAGGCCAGCGCCGCCTCGCGCAAGGCCGTGAGGCCCGCGCGGTTGAGCAAAGCCAGCACGGTCGCCAGCGCCAAATCTTCTTGCACCGCATCGAAACCCCGCGAACGCAAAAAACCCGTCAGGTAGGCCGTGGACGGGTAGGGCGTGTTGAGCTGCGTCATCGGTGGGATGAGGCTGAGCACTTTGAACGGGGAGGGGCTGGGCATGGGGGGCGTTGTTCTTCAGTCGTTGCGCCGATTATCGACGGGCGCCGTGGGCTGGGTTGGCCGTAGGGGCAAGCGTTAACATCCACCAGCACCGCGCCCAACGCAGCCCGATTGATATTCCAGAAGACTTCCATGCCCGATATGCCTTCGGACACTGCCGCCACTTTACGCGCTTTGTCTATCCAGCCCGCCCCCCAAGCCAAGCTCACGCCCGCCCAGCAGCGCTTCAATGAACTGCTGGCCCGCATCGATCGGCTCACGGGGCAGATCGAGCGGCTGCAGGCATGGTCTGACCGACACCGCTACGCACACATTCAGGCCTTGCGCGAGTCGGTGCTGCTGGCCCAGTCGCACCGCAAAAGCTTGCTGCTGTTTGTGCACGAGCGTTTGCAAACCGCCGACCTCAGCGACAGGCAGGAACGCATGGCCCGTGGTCTGGTACGCGTTTGGATCGACCGCTTGGCGGGCAGCGCGGATGCGCAAGTGCAGGCCCTGGCCGATCTGTATGTGAGCGAAGAGGACGCACAAGAACTCGCCCAAGAACAAGCCGAAGCGGCGCAGCGTTTGCGCGAACGCATCGAAGATGCGTTGGGTCAGCCGATTGAAAAGCCCGGCCAATACCAGACGCCCGAAGACATGATGGCTGCCGGCATGCGCCAATGGCAGCGCCAGCAAGAGGCCGACGAGCAACGCAAGGCCGCCAAGCGTGAGGCCCGCAAAGCACAAAAACAAGCCCAAAAGAAACAGGCTGCGGCCGAAAAAGGGGATGTGCCGCCCGCTTTGATGCGCGAGGCCGATGCGAAAAGCGCCCTCCGCACGGTTTACCGCCAGCTGGCCAGCGCCTTGCACCCCGACCGTGAGCCCGACGAACAAGAGCGGCTTCGCAAAACCGGCTGGATGAGCGAGGTGAACGCCGCCTATGAAAAAAACGACTTGAGCACCTTGCTGCGCCTGCAAATGCAGGTGACGCAGGTCAACCCGCAAAGCACGGCGCGCATGGCCGATGACAAGCTGATGGCCTTGTCCTTGCTGCTCAAGGAGCAAGTTGCTGCGCTCGAAGACGACCTGGACCAGCTGCAAACCCGCCTGAGCCAAGAGTTGTGCGTGCCGGTGCGGGCCGAGGCCGATGAGGCGGTCATGACGCAGGCCCTGCGGCGCATCCAGGCCGACCAGCGCCACACCGCCGACAGCCTGGCCAGCGACCTGCGCCGCATCCAGAGCGAGGCTGAACTCAAACGCTGGCTCAAGGAACAGTGGCAACTGGCCAAAGAGCAGGCGCATTTGGGTTGATTTGGCCGTTCACATGCAGTGGGCCGCTGATGGGTTGACACAAATTGTATTCGATCGAATACAATCGAGCCATGTACCAGGTAGAGACGACCAAAGACTTTGATGCGTGGCTGGATGGACTCAAAGACAGTCTGACCCGCAAGCGCTTGGGTATGCGGCTTCGAAAGGCTCAATTGGGAAACTTGGGCGACGTGAAGCCTGTCGGCGAGGGTGTGTGGGAAATGCGCGAATTTTTCGGTCCAGGCTGGCGCATGTACTACATCCTGCAAGGTACTGTTTTGATCGTGATGCTGGGCGGTGGCGATAAGTCAAGCCAAGCCGACGACATCGCATCGTGTTTGCAGTTGGCCCGATTGTTCAAGGAATAAAGCATGAAACCCCAAACCCGTCCTTTCGACATCACCGAGATGCTGCAAGACGATGAAAGCATTGCCGAGTACCTGACTTTGGTGATGGAAGATGGCGATCCCGCTCTCTTGGCCGCCACATTGGGCGACATTGCCCGGGCGCGTGGCATGACGCAGATCGCAAAAGATGCTGGTATGGGTCGCGAGGCTTTGTACAAGGCACTTCGTCCGGATGCCAGCCCTCGCTTTGACACCGTCGCCCGGGTGTGCAAGGCCTTGGGCGTGAAGTTGGTGGCGCAAAAGCTGGTGGTCTGACGATCAAGTTGGCCTCCACCAGCCGAGCAGGGGGATTCGACAAAGAGCAAAGGCCCTGGTCCTTAGGATATTGATGGGGGGCCGGTGTTCGCGCTCACAGGAGATGGCGCTTGTTCACGGCGTCGCAACAGTCTGCGATGCCCCCTCTTTCAAAGCCACTTTTGCATGAAGCTCGCCTGGCCCGCTGCCGGGTCGAGCGCGTAGGGCTCAAAGCCAAAGCCGAGGTAACTCTTCAAGGCCCGCGAGTTGCCGGTCAGCACCTCCAGCGTGAGCTTGCAGCAGCCGCGCTTTTTGGCGTGTTGCTCGGCGGCGGCCAGCAAGGCTTGGCCCACACCAGCGCCCCGGTGGCCAGGCAGCACCGCGATGTCGTGGATGTTCATCAAGGGCCGGGCCTTGAAGGTCGAATAACCCTCGATGCAGTTGATCAGACCCACAGGCACATCACCCAGCCATGCGATGAAGCTGGCCGCGTCGGTGCGCGCGGCCAGGTCATCGCACAGGCGCGCTTTCACATCCTGCCCCAGGGCTTCGCCGCCACCCATCGGGTCTTGGGCGTAAGCGTCCAGCAGCATCACCAAGGCATTGCGGTGGACGGGGTTGCGGTAATCAACGGGCAGGATGTGAAGGGGCATGGTCAGGCGGTGGCAGGGGTCATGTAGGCGTGCACATTTTGCTGCATGCTGTGCATCACATGGCCTGCCAGTTGGTGCGCGGTGATGGCCGACAGTGTCCAGCCCAAATGACCATGGCCGGTGTTGTAGAACACATTGGCCTTTTTGCCCGCACCCACCCGCGGCAACATGTTGGGCATCATGGGGCGCAAACCAGCCCAAGGCTCCACCCGGCGGGTGTCCACGCCAGGAAAGCATGCATTGACCCAGTTGACCAAGGGCTTGATGCGGTCGGCGCGGATGTCCAGGTCGATGCCATTGAACTCGGCCGTGCCCGCGACGCGGAAACGGTCTGCGCCCAAACGGCTGGTGACCAGCTTGGTCTCGTCGTCGAGCAGGCTCACCTGCGGCGCGGCGGCCTGGCTGGCAGCATCGTTCAAGCCCACGGTGATCGAATAACCTTTGACGGGGTAAATGTTCAAGCGGTCGCCCAGTTGCGCGGCCAGGCCCCGGCCATGCACACCCGCGCAAATAACGATGCCGTCAAAACTCAAGGTGTCGGTTTGGCCGTGGTGTTGGACCTGCACTGTGGCGGTTTGGCCGTCGGAGGCCACGTTCAGCACCTGGTGTTCGGTGAGGATCTTCACGCCCAGGCGCTCACAGGCTTTGGCCAGGCCAAAGGTGAACTTGTGGATGTCGCCCGTGGAGTCGCTCTCGGTGAAGTAGCCACCGTAGTACTGGCCTTGCAAGGTCGGCTCGATGGCTTTCATCTCTTCGGGCGTCACGGCGCGGCGGGGCAGGCCGCCTTGGGCCAGCAGCTTGGAGACTTCGCCCGCGTGGTCAAAGCCTTTTTTGTCGCGGTAGATGTGCAAGATGCCCTCGCGCTTGTGGTCGAAGTCGATGCCTTCTGCTTGGGCCCAGGCAAAGTGGTGCGCGCGCGATTCAATGGCCAGTTGGGCCGTGGCGATGGTGTTGTCTTTGTACTTGGGAATGGCGGCCACAAACTCGGCCATCCAGCTGAGCTTGTGCCAAGTGGGCGCGGGGTTCATGAGCAAAGGGGCGTCGCTTTTGAGCATCCACTTGAGCCCCTTGAGGATCGTGGACGGATGCGTCCAGACCTCGGCGTTGCTGGCCGACAGCTGGCCGCCGTTGGCGTACGACGTTTCCATGCCGGGGTAGCGGTTTTTCTCGATCAGGGTGACCTGGATGCCTTGTTGGGCCAGGGCGTAGGCGGATGTGACGCCAGTGATGCCGCCGCCAATGATGACCATGTGCTTTTTCATGAAGCTTCTCTCTTTGATGCGTCTCAAACGGGTGGACGAACCGCACACCGGATGTGTGCAGAACGACCCCCTCTGTTTGAAACCTGAGAGATTCACCCGGCAGCCTGAAAGGCTGGGGGCTTGCTCCTGCGGTGTGCCGGGGGACGAATCCCGGCAGCTCTTCAGAGTGCTGTGTTCACCACGGTCCTTTTGCCTGAGAGTTTCCGGGGTGGTTGCTCCTTCGGCGTTGAGGACTTTCAGCCCCCAAGCTCTCCCACAGTGAACGTCGGATGGTGTCCGACTCGGGGCAATGGTTGCAAAACCGGCGTTGCCCCAACAGGCCAGATTCTAAGGCCTGATTTCAGGCCTGCCTAGAGATTTCGCCAAAAATCAGTCGGTCAACTTTTTGTAGCTGACCTCGTCGTGCAGGGCATCCAAGTCAGACGGCTGGCTCAGTTTGACCTTGAAAAACCAACCGGCGCCCAAAGGGTCGGAGTTGGCCAAAGACGGATCGGCACGCAGGGCTTCATTGACCTCGAGGATCTCGCCCCCGGCGGGCATGTGCACATCGGCAGCCGCCTTGACCGACTCGACCACGCCAGCCACTTCACGGGCGGCAAAGCGCTTGCCGATGTCGGGCAGATCGACAAAAACGATGTCACCCAAGGTGTCTTGGGCGTGCACCGTGATGCCCATGACAGCGGTGATGCCGTCATCGGTGAGCTGGAGCCAGGTGTGGTCTTCGGAGTATTGGATGGCCATGTCGATTTACAAAAAAAACCTGGCCCTCGAAGGGCCAGGCGGTATCAGAGACGATAAATTTTAGCCTTACTTGTTGAAAATCAGATCCCGCAAGGTCAAGGAGATGGCGGGCACATAACTGATCAGCATCAGACAGCCCAAGATGACCCCAATGAAGGGGATCAGGTCTTTGATGATCCTGTCGAGCGAAATTCTGGCCACCGTGCAGGCGGCAAACAGGTTCACTCCAAAGGGTGGTGTGATCATGCCCAAGGCCAGGTTGACGATCATCACCATGCCAAAGTGGATCGGGTCAATGCCAAAGTGCATCGCCACCGGCACCAGGATCGGGGCCAGCACGATGATGGCCGCGCTGGTCTCGATGAACATGCCGATGATGAACAAGGCTGCATTGATGCCCAACAAGAAATACATGGGCGATTGCAACACCTCTTGCAGCCAAGCGCCAATGGCCGCTGGCACACCGGCACGGGTGATCATGAATGCAAACAAGCCGGCGTTGGCGATGATGAACATGATCACCGCGCTCGAAATCACCGATTTGCGCAGGATGTTGTACATGTCCTTGAAGCCGATTTCACGGTAGATCACGGTGCCCACAATGAAGGAATAAAACACCGCCACAGCCGCGGCTTCGGTGGGGGTGAAGACGCCGCCATAGATGCCGCCCAACACGATGACGGGCATGAGCAAGGCCCAGCTGGCTTGCCAAGTGGCTTTGCCAAAGCTCAAGCGGCCATCACCGTCGTTTTTGCCCCAACCCTTGTATTTGGAATACAGCCAGACAAACAACATCAGCGCGCCGCCAATGAGCAGGCCAGGACCGACACCGGCGACAAACAATTCACCAATCGAAACTTCGGCGCTGACGCCAAACAAGATCATGGGAATGGATGGGGGGATGATCACACCCAGCTCGGCCGAGGTCGCTTGCAAAGCGGTGGCCCAAGGTTTGGGGTAACCGTGTTTGATCAGGGCTGGAATCAAGATCGCACCCACCGCGAAAGTTGTGGCGACCGACGAGCCTGAAACAGCCGCAAAAATCATGCAGGTCAGCACACAAGTCATGGGCAAGCCGCCTTGCACGCCTCCCACAATACTCTTGGCAAACTCCACCAAACGGCGAGAAATGCCGCCTGTTTCCATCAGGTTGCCGGCCAAAATAAAGAAGGGAATGGCAGCCAGCGGAAATTTGTTGATGGAATTGAACATTTCCTTGACGGAAATGAGCATGTTGGCGTCGGCGATCTGAATGCCAACAATCCCCGATAAACCAATGGAAACCGCCACCGATACCGTCAGTGCAAAGCACAACAGCATCGTGAAAAGCATGACTGAACTCATTGTGCGTTCTCCAATTCCATGCGCTGGGGGTCCAGCCAAAAACCGACGACGCCGATGATGCTGAAAACAGCGCCTACGGGCAGTGCCAAATAAGCCCAGAACATGGAGACGCCTTCCAAGCCAATCATGGACTGGACGCTGCCCCGGTTGGCATAGTCCCAGCCCCACCACAAAATCACGCCGCAAAGAACCAGGGCCGAGATGGCCACCACGGCATCCAAAATTCGCCGCATGCGATGGCCGCTCAAGCGGTAGAGCAAGTCCACGCTGACCATGGAGCCGGTGCGAAAAGCGGTGGGAATGCCGAGAAACACCATCCAGATCAGGCTAAAGCGGATCAACACCTCGGTCCATTCTGCCGGTGACTCGAGGATGAAACGGGTCACAATTTGGTGAATGGCAAACGCCGCAGCCAGGGCCATCATCGCGCAGGCCAGCATCATCGAGAGGGCGGTGGTCCGCGCCTCAAAGCGTAAAAATAATTGTTTCATGGAGCGTTTCTCGACCAAATTGAAAAACGCCCGCCAGCCAAAGCCGGTCGGGCGTCGTGCGCAAGCTCAGATTACTTGAAGTTGCGAATGCGGTCCAAGTTGGCTTTGCCGAACTGCTTTTCAAATTCGGCCATGGCCGGGCCCATGGTGGCCAAGAACTTGGACTTGTCCACGTTCTCGATGATGGTCATGCCCTTTTTACGCAACTCGGCCACACCGTTGGCATCGTCCTTGTCCACGCGGGCGCGGTTGACCTTGACGGCCTCTTTGGCCGAGTCGAGGAAGATCTGTTTGTCCGCGGCGCTGAGTTTGTCAAAAGAACCCTTGTTCATCAGGATCACCACGGGCGAATAAACGTGGCCTGTCAAAGTCAGGTGCTTTTGCACTTGGTCAAAGTTGGCCGCCATGATCACGGACAGGGGGTTTTCCTGGCCGTCCACAGTGCCTTGTTGCAAGGCGGTGAACACTTCAGGGAAAGCCATGGGGGTGGTCACAATGCCCAAGCTCTTGTAGGCCGCGACGTGCACGGGGTTTTCCATGGTGCGCATCTTGAGGCCTTTGAGGTCATCCGGTGCGTTCACTGGGCGCTTGCTGTTGGTCATGTGGCGCACGCCGTTTTCACCCCAAGCCAAAGCCTTGAAGCCTTTGGAGTCGAACTTGGTCAGCAACTCTTGGCCAATGGGGCCGTCCAGCACAGCGCGTGCGTGGGCTTTGTCACGGAACAAGAAGGGCACGTCCAAAATGCGCGACTCGGGCACAAAGTTGGGCACGGGGCCGGTCGATGTGGTGGCCAGTTCTTGGGTGCCCAGTTGGACCGATTCAATCGACTCGCGTTCGCCGCCCAAAGAGCCGGAATAGAAGTTCTGGATCTTGATGCGCCCGTTGGTGCGCTTTTCAACCTCTTTGGACAGGGTGTCGATGGCCTCGCCCTGGTGGGAGTTCTGGCCGACAGAGATGCTGTTGCGCATGGTGATTTGCGCAGAGGCTGTGGCCATGACACCTACGGCCAAACTCAGGCCCAACATCAGTTTGCTCAATTTCATTCGAAAGCTCCTCGTGGATCGGTGGACGACAACAAGTTGCGAATCAACTTGTCATACAAGTTTGATTATGGGGTGCCGGTAGGCCTGTTTGACTACGGGTTTTCGCGGGGGTGGTGATGCCTTGGTGACGCCCTGGGGTCTGTTCCGGTCACCCAAAAAGGCCCCATGTTGGGGCCTCTTCTAGGGGGCCTCAGGCTCACATGCCGGTGTAGTTGGGGCCGCCACCGCCTTCGGGTGTCACCCAGACGATGTTTTGTGTGGGGTCCTTGATGTCGCAGGTCTTGCAGTGCACGCAGTTTTGCGCGTTGATCTGCAGGCGGTCGGAGTTGTCTTCATTCTTGACATACTCATAAACCCCAGCCGGGCAATAGCGGCTTTCGGGGCCTGCGTACTTGGCCAGGTTGGTGCCCACGGGCACCGAGGCGTCCTTGAGCGTGAGGTGGGCTGGCTGGTTTTCTTCGTGGTTGGTGTTGCTGATGAACACGCTGCTCAAGCGGTCAAAGGTGAGCTTGCCATCGGGCTTGGGGTAGTCGATCTTGGGGCAATCGGCCGCAGGTTTCAAATAGGTGTGATCGACCTTGTCGCGGCGAAGGGTCCAGGGAATGTGACCACGCAGCACAAACTGCTCAAAGCCGTTCATGAGGGTGGCCACCGTCAGGCCCTTTTTGAACCAGGTCTTGAAGTTGCGGGACTTGTTCAGCTCGGTGTAGAGCCAGCTGGATTCAAACGCCTCAGGGTAGGCACTCAGCTCGTCGTGCTCACGACCGGCCACGATGGCGTCGTAAGCGGCTTCGGCGGCCAGCATGCCGGTCTTGATGGCGGCGTGGCTGCCCTTGATGCGGCTCACGTTCAGGTAACCGGCATCACAGCCCACCAGCGCGCCGCCCGGGAACACGGTTTTGGGCAAGCTCATCAGGCCGCCAGCGGTGATGGCGCGGGCGCCGTAGCCGATGCGCTTGGCGTTGACTTCGCCCTTGTCGTTGGTGAAGTACCACTTGATGTTGGCGTGGGTTTTCCAGCGCTGGAATTCTTCAAAGGGGCTGAGCCAGGGGTTGGCGTAGTCCAGGCCGACCACGTAGCCAATTGCCACCTTGTTGTCTTCCATGTGGTACATGAACGCACCGCCGTAGGTGTCGTTGTTCATGGGCCAGCCAGCGGTGTGCATGACAAAGCCGGGGGTGTGACGGGAGGGATCGATCTCCCAGACTTCCTTGATGCCGATGCCGTAGGTTTGCGGGTCGCAGCCTTCGTCCAGCTTGTATTGGGCGATCAGCTGCTTGCCCAGGTGGCCTCGCGCGCCTTCGGCGAACACGGTGTACTTGCCATGCAGCTCCATGCCCAGTTGGAAGTTCTCGGTCGGCTCGCCGTCCTTGCCTACCCCCAGGTTGCCGGTGGCCACGCCTTTGACGGAGCCGTCGTCGTTGTAGAGCACTTCTGCGGCGGTGAAGCCCGGGAAGATTTCCACGCCCAGGTTTTCGGCCTGCTGGCCCAGCCAACGGGTGAAATTGCTCAGGCTGATGATGTAGTTGCCATGGTTTTGCGCGCACTCGGGCAAAAAGATGCCGGGGGTGCGGGTGGCGCCGGACTCAGACAGAAAGCTCCAGGCGTCATCGGTGACGGGCTGGTTCAGCGGGGCGCCGCGTTCTTTCCAGTCGGGGAAGAGTTCGGTCAGGGCCTTGGGGTCCATGATCGCGCCGCTCAGGATGTGTGCACCAGGCTCGCCGCCTTTTTCCAGCACCACCACCGACACGTCGGTGCCTTTTTCAGCCGCCAGTTGTTTGAGGCGGATGGCCGTGGACAGGCCAGCCGGGCCCCCACCGACCACGACCACGTCGTAGGGCATGGATTCGCGTGGGCCATAAGTGCTCAGGATTTCTTCGGGGCTCATGAAGGTGTCTTCTTGGGAAATGGGTCAAAACAAATGCCTGAGCACAATGCTGTCGGGCGTGTGACTCATTTTATGCGGCTCTTTCCGGCTTGGCCTGCACAATGGCGTCAACAGTATTGCCCCGGGTGGGTCCATTCTTGAAGGAGTTCTGATGGCTTATGAAATTGATTTGTCCGGCCGCGTGGCCTTGGTCACAGGGGCCTCGGGTGGTTTAGGGGCCCAATTTGCCAAAACCTTGGCCGCAGCCGGTGCGGGCGTGGTGTTGGCCAGTCGCCGAATGGAAAAGCTCAAGGACTTGCGGGCCGAGATCGAAGCCGCAGGGGGCGATGCCAATGTGGTCGAGATGGACGTGACCGACCGCCACAGCATTGCGGCGGCGGTGGCGCACGCCGAAACCGAGATGGGCAGCATCGACATTTTGGTGAACAACTCCGGCGTGAGCACCACCCAGCGCATCCAGGATGTGACGGCAGAAGATTACGACTTCATCATGAACACCAATGTGCGTGGCGCGTTTTTTGTGGCGCAAGAGGTGGGCAAACGCATGCTGGCCCGGGCCAAGGGCGCGGCCCCGGGCAGTTTCACGGGTGGACGCATCATCAACATCGCCTCGATGGCGGGCCTGAAAGTGCTGCCGCAAATTGGCGTGTACTGCATGAGCAAGGCGGCGGTGATCCAAATGACCAAGGCCTTTGCCATCGAGTGGGGCAAGTTCGGCATCAACGTGAACGCGATTTGCCCGGGTTACATCGACACCGAGATCAACCACCACCATTGGCAAACCGAGCAGGGCCAAAAACTCGTCAGCATGCTGCCGCGCAAACGCGTGGGTCAGCCCCAGGACCTCGACGCCTTGCTGATGCTGCTGGCCAGCGACCAAAGCCACTTCATCAACGGTGCAGTGGTGTCGGCCGATGACGGTTTTGCGGTTTAACAGGACCAGGCCATGAAGCTGGAACTGCCTGAGCACAAAAAACAAGTTTTCGAGTTGGTGATCCCCATTCGGTGGGGCGACATGGACGCCATGGGCCACGTCAACAACACCGTGTATTTTCGTTACATGGAGACACTGCGCATCGATTGGTTTGCGGCGATCGGCTGCCCTGTCAATCCCCAAGGGCAGGGGCCAGTCATCGTCAACGCGTTTTGTAACTTCTACAAACAATTCGAGTTTCCGGGCGACATCCTGGCGAAGATGTTTGTGAGCGATCCGGGCCGCACCACGTTCGAGAGTTGGTGCACCTTGGAGCGCACCGACCAGCCTGGCGTGGTGTTTGCTGCCGGAGGCGCGACCACGATTTGGGTGGATTTCCCCAACCAAAAGGCCGTGACCCTGCCCGATTGGATGCGGGCCTTGGTCAGCGACTGAGCGCTGTTGCTGTTGTGCAGGTGCGCACCCCGTGCGCGAAAGCCTCAGGTGGCCGATGTCGCGGTGCCACCCACCGCACGCCACTGGTCGGCATGGCTTTGCAGCCAATCTTGTGACAGCGTAGCGCTGCCCACTTGCATGGGGTGAAAGTCTTGGCGGGTGTAGGCCCAGATGGGCTTGGCCACACGCCAAACCATGCCGTGGCGACCGAACAAAAACTTGCCCGCTGACCACCAGGTGGCGGGCTTGAACAGCGTCTTGTCGTGCCAGAGGTTGTTGATTGTTTGGCGGAACACGTCGGTGCTGAACTGGATCGTCACATACCAGAACCAACGCATGCGCCAGGCGTGGTTGCCTCCCAAGCGTTGGTACAGGTCAAAGGCCACGCATTTGTGTTCGGACTCTTCGGCCGCGTGCCAGCGCCACAGGGTTTTCAGGGGTTCTTCGGCGTTGGCAAACCAGTCGCCAGGCTGGTCCATTCGGTCCAAGGTCAGATCGCCAAAGATGGAGGTGTAGTGCTCAAAGGCGGCGGTGATCGCCAACTCGTGCAGGTAGCCTTTGTCACTTTTGCTGAAAAATTCTTCGCGGCCTTTTTTCAGACGTTGCTCGGCGCGGGGGCCCCAGTGGTTCACAAAACCCTGCTTTTCCAAGTGCGCGTTGTACAAAGCGTGCAGGTGGCGGTGGGTGGCTTCCTGGCCCACAAAGCCCTTGGCAATGTGCTGGAGTTCCTGGTTTTCGGGGGTGTTGGGCAGCTGCCTGGCGCCCGCCTTGACGGCATCGATGAACGACTGCTCACCGACCGGAAAGCTCATGGACAAGGCGTTGGCATAGGCCGTCAAAAATGCGTCTCCCCCGTTCCAGTGGCGCGAGAAACCTTGGCTCAAATCCACGCTCAGACGGCGCACGGTCAACTCGGTTGGGGCGGCGGGGTGGTTGTTCATGGTGGGTCTCGTGTGCAAACAGGTCAGAATGTGAGCATTGTTCAGGTTTTGCAAAGACCTTGCAACTCGCTATCTGCTCAGATTTACACCGAGGCCCCGTCATGCCCGCTGCCAAACCCGTTGCAAAGTCCGTAACCAAGCCACAGGCCAAGCTCCAAGCCGATCTCAGTCTGCGTCGCCAGCCATCGCAGGCCCGGGCGCAGCAGACCATGCAGACCCTGTTCAAGGCCGCTGCTCAGATTCTGGACAAGGAAGGCGAGGGCGGGTTGACCACCAACAAGGTGGCTGCGGCTGCCGGGTTTTCGATTGGCACGCTGTACCAGTACTTTCCGAGCAAAGAAGTGCTGGTGCGGGCCATGGCCGCTCGGGGGCAAGAGATGGTGCTGCAAGAGCTGGGCCGCTACCTGAGCGAGCTGGAAACCCTGCCCAATGTGCGCGAGCGCGATGGGCGCGCGCTGCTGGACCAGGCCATTCGCATTTTGGTGCGCGGCTTTGCCACGGGCAAGGGCCTGAGCCAAAGCCTGATTCACCTGTGCTGGACACTGGAAAAGCCCGATGAAACCGCGAGCGCTGTGCGCCAGGTGGCGGACCGCCTGGCCATCTTTTTTGAGCGCATCGGTCACCCCGCGCTGCAAACGCCCAGCCCTGCACAACTGTTCGTGCTGACCCGCTCGGTCATTGGCACGCTGCGCAGCGCCAGCCTCGAAAAGTCACCTTTGCTGGGCAGCCCCGCGTTTGAGGAGGCCCTGGTGCAGATGGCCTGGGCCTTGCTGGCCCGCGCCAAGATGGACGCCCGTTAAAGGCGCAGGCGACTGGTGGCCGTTCAAGCCGCTGGTTTGGCCTTGGGCGCACGGCCCATCAGATAAAACTCGGGATTGGGCATCATGCCGCTGAAGCTGGCCATGCGGTTACTCAGGCCAAAGAACGCGGTGATGGCCGCGATGTCCCAGATGTCTTCGTCGTTGAAGCCGTGGGCATGCAAGGCAGCAAAATCGGCGTCTTCCACTTCATGGGATTGGTTGCAGACCTTGAGGGCGAAGTCCAGCATGGCGCGTTGGCGTGGGCTGATGTCTGCCTTGCGGTGATTGATGGCGACTTGGTCGGCCACCAAGGGTTTTTTTTCGTAAATGCGCAAGATGGCACCATGCGCCACCACGCAATACAGGCAGTGGTTGGCCGCGCTGGTGGTGGTCACGATCATCTCGCGCTCACCCTTGGTGAGGCCGCTCTCACGCCCGACCGACTCGGGCACCATCAGGGCGTCGTGGTAAGCAAAGAACGCGCGCCACTCGGCCGGGCGACGGGCAAAGGCCAGAAACACATTGGGTACAAAACCGGCTTTTTCCTGGACTTCGAGTACCTTGGCTTTGATGTCTTCAGGCAAGTCATGGATTTCGGGGGCGGGGTAACGGTCGCTCATAAAGGTCCTTGGTTCTGTCAGGCCCGCGAAGGCGGGTCGCCTGTTGGATGGGCTTCGGTTGTCCGGGGCAGCCACACGACAGATTATGCTGACGAACTTTTCAGGAGCCTGTCATGCCTTCAACACCCCTTTCCCCGATCGAGCAAGCCCGTCAAGCCCGCCCCGATGATGCGGCCTTTCAGTCGGGTCTGAGCACCCGCGCTCAGGTCATGGGCCCCGAGTATGTGGACCGCGCCTTCGGCAACGCCACCGACTACACCCTGCCCATGCAGGAATTCATCACGCGCAACGCCTGGGGCAACGTCTGGCAGCGGCCAGGCCTGGACCTGAAGACGCGCAGCCTCATCACCGTGGCCATGCTCGCAGCCCAGGGCAAGCAGCATGAACTCAAAGCCCATGTGCGCGGCGCACTCAACAACGGCGCCACCCCAGATGAGTTGCGCGAGGTGATGCTGCACGCCACCGTTTACTGCGGCTTTCCCACTGCCATCGATGCGTTTCGCACTGTCACCGAAGTGGTGGAGTCCCAGGCCTGAGTGCGCCCGAGTAACGCATGCAACAGGCCCGCGTTGACGGGTGCGCGCTTTTCACCGATTCTTGGCCGAGGAGACAAGCCATGGAATTTTCAGAACTCATCAAGGCCCGCAAAAGCGTTCGCGGTTACTTGACCAAACCCGTGCCCAGGCAGGTGATCGAAGAGATCATCGAGGTGGCCAAGTGGTCGCCCTCGTCCATGAACACGCAGCCTTGGCACGTGCATGTGGTCACGGGCGAGCCCTTGGAGCGCATTCGCCGCGGCAACACCGACAACATGGTCCAAGGCGTGCCGCCCAAGCGCGACTTCCCGATGAAGGAGTCCTACGAGGGCATCCACCGCAAACGGCAGGTGGACATTGCCATTCAGTTGTTTGACGCCATGGGCATTGCCCGAGACGACAAAGAGCGGCGCACCGACTGGGTCATGCGGGGTTTTCGGCAATTCGACGCCCCGGTCTCGCTGGTGCTGACCTACGACAAATACCTGGAGCCCGCCGCCATCAGCCAGTTCGACCTGGGCGCTTTGTCGCATGCCATTGTCTTGGCCGCGTGGGAGCGGGGTCTGGGCACGGTGATCAACGGGCAGGGGATCATGCAGTCTGCCGTGGTGCGCGAGCATGCGGGCATTCCGGACGATCAAAACATCATGATCTGCATCGCCCTGGGTTACCCGGACGACTCTTTTGTGGCCAACACCGTCAAATCGGTGCGCGAAGACGCCGCCAACTTTGTGCGTTACGTCGGCTTTTGATCCACTCGTTTTTTGGGGGTGCCCGCTTGACCGGGTGGCTCTCATCCGGAGCAAACAACCATGACTTTGAACAATGAAGAGCTGGCTTTTCGTGACGAGGTGCGGGCCTTTTTGGCGGCCGAGTTGACCGACGAAATTCGTCTGGGCGGACACCGCACCTCGGGCATTTTTTCAGACTACGAGGTCGGCATCCCTTGGCAGCGGGTTTTGGCCAAGCGCGGCTGGGGGGCGCCCCACTGGCCGGTGGCGTGGGGTGGCTGCGGCTGGACGCCCAAGCAACACGACATTTTTGCCAGCGAGATGGCCGCGGCCGACGCCCCCAAAGTCTCCCCCCTGGGGCTGGTGATGGCCGCGCCCGTGCTGGTGGCGTTTGGCACGCAGGCCCAAAAAGAGCGTTGGCTCGCGGACATCCGCAACGGCGTCAGCTACTGGTGCCAGGGCTACAGCGAGCCCGGGTCGGGTTCCGACTTGGCATCGCTGCAATGCCGTGCCCGCCGAGAAGGGAACGAATGGGTGATCAACGGCTCCAAAATCTGGACCACCCACGCCCACCGCGCCACGCACATGTTCTGCTTGGTGCGCACCGACAACAGCGGCAAGCCCCAGCAAGGCATCAGCTTTTTGATGTTCGAGCTGAACAACCCGGGCATCCAGATTCGCCCAATCATCAGCATCTCGGGCGACCACGAATTCAACCAGGTCTTTTTTGACGAGGCCCGCGTGCCGGCCGATGCCCTGATTGGCGAAGAAAATCAGGGCTGGACCATTGCCAAATTTTTGCTGGAGCACGAGCGAGGCGGCTCGTCTGCGCCGTTCTTGCGGGGGCGGCTGGCCCGCCTGCGCGAGTCCTTGCAAGAAGCCTTTGCGCCAGGCACAGCGGACTCCGAGCACGAAGACATCGCTCTGAGTTTGGCCAACGCGCAGTGCCGCATCGACGCTTTGCACGCCTGGGAGCAACAAGTGCTGACCGCCCGCATTGGCGGCGGCACACAGCCTGCCTGGATGCCTGCGGCACCCTCGATGGGCAAGGTGCTGGCGACCGAGCTCAAGCAGCACCTGACCGAGCTGGGCCTGGACATCGCAGGCCCCTACGGCGCCAGCAGCCTGACCATCGAGGAGGCCTGTGCCCACACGCTGGCGGTGCCTGAGGAGTCGGTTTTTGCCACGCGGGCCTATTTGAATGACCGTGCTGCGTCGATTTATGGTGGCACCAATGAAGTCCAGCGCAACCTGATTGCCCGCCACGTTCTGGGGGCCGAGGTGGTGGAGCCTCTGCTGCCGCTGGACGAGACACAGGCCATGCTGCTGGCCAGTCTGCAAGGCTGGCTGCAAGACAAATGTCCGTTTGACAAGCGGACGCTAATGATTGCCACGCCAGAGGCGATCGGGCCGCTGTGGCAAGGTTTGGCGCACGAGCTGGGCCTCTTGGGCGCGGCGCTCCCTGAACACCTGGGGGGCATGGGCGGTGGTTTGCCCGAGCAAATGCTGATCTGCCAGGCCCTGGGCGCGGCTTTGGTGGGCGAGCTTTACAGCACTTCTGCCGTGCTGGGTGCCAACTTGCTGCAGGCGCTGGGCGACCCGGCGGCTGACGTTTTGCTGCAAGGCCTGGCCGTCGGCCAAGTGCGCTTGGCCGTGGCGGCCTTGGAGCCTGCAGGGCGCACGGACCTCAGCCGGGTGCAGACCCGCTTGCACCACACGAACGGCCAGCTGGACATCAGCGGGCGCAAAGCCTTGGTGCGCGGCGCACCCGGGGCCACACACTGGCTGGTGAGTGCAAGAGATGACGCAGGCCAGTTGCGTATCTGCTTGGTCGACCCTGCAGCCAGCGGCGTGCAGCGGCGCGATGTGCGCCTGATCGACGGTGCCTGGGCCGCCGAGCTGGCATTTGACCAAGCGCCCGTGCAAGCCCTCATCGGCCAAGGCGACGCAATCGCTGCACTCACGCAAGCGTGGGACACCGCGACGCTGGCCGCAGGCGCCGAGGCCGTGGGCGTGATGCAGGCCCTGATGCGCGACACGCTGAACTACACCAACCAGCGCAAACAATTCGGGCAGCCCTTGGCGGCATTTCAGGCCCTGCAACACCGCATGGCCGACATGTACCTCGCGCTGGTGCAAGCCGCTGCCGCCGTGGGCGCTTGCGCCGATGTGGCCAGCGACAGCCCGGAACGCCGCGCTGAGCGCGTGTCATCGGCCCATGTGACGGTGCTGGGCGCGGCAAGGCTGGTGGGGCAGGGCGCGGTGCAGTTGCATGGCGGCATGGGCATGACCGACGAGCTGGCCGTGGGCCATGGCTTCAAACGGCTCACCGTGATCGAGCAGCAGTTTGGCGGGGTGACGCAGCATTTGCGGCGGGTGGCGAGTTTGCCCAGAGGCTGAGTCTCTTCAGGCTCACCCCCGCATCAACTTCTGAATCAAATCCGCCGCCCCTGAAGCTTGGTATTTGCGCATGAGTTTCACGCGGTAGATTTCCACCGTGCGGTGGCTGATGCCCAGGGCTTTGCCGATCTCTTTGCTGGTCAGGCCGTCCATCAGGTGGGCGGCAACTTCGCGTTCGCGGGCGGTGAGTTCGGCTTTCACGGGTTTGCGGGCGGACAGGTCTTCAAAAGTCCAGATGCCGGCTTCGTGGGGTGCGTCGCGGTTCAGGGCGCGCCCGGTCACATGGCACCAAAAGGTCTCGCCCTTGAAGCGGCCGTCCACGCGCTTCATCACGCGGTCATCCGCGTACACGCCCTTGGCGTTCAGAATCGGGGTGATGCGCTGTCCGGTGCGTTCGTACTCGTCGGCGCTGGGGTAGAGCAGCTGAAAGCTTTGACCGATCAGTTGTTCGCGGTTGACCCCAAACATCTCGCACACGCGCTGGTTGCAGTCGATGATGGCGCGGTTGCGCGAGAGCACCATGCCGATGGGGGCCAGATCAAAGGCCAGGCGGTAATCGATGTCATTGTCGGGTTCAGGCATCAGGGCACACCATTACGAAAAACTACGTATTTGATTACGTAGTATCGTAGCGTTTTCATCCTCTGATTGGAGATTGGCGTGAACAAGATTTATCCTTCCGCAGCCGAGGCCTTGAAGGGCATCGTGGCTGATGGACAACTCATTGGCGTGGGCGGTTTTGGCCTGTGCGGCATTCCCGAAGCCCTGATTGCCGCCCTGCGCGACAGCGGGGTTCAGAACTTGACCGCAATTTCCAACAACGCGGGCGTCGACGACTTTGGGCTGGGCCTGCTGCTGCAAACCCGCCAGATCAAAAAAATGATCTCTTCTTATGTGGGCGAAAACAAGGAGTTCGAGCGCCAATACCTGGCCGGCGAGCTGGCTTTGGAATTCACCCCCCAGGGCACGCTGGCCGAAAAGCTGCGCGCAGGCGGCGCGGGCATCCCGGCGTTTTTCACCAAGACCGGTGTGGGCACTTTGGTGGCCGATGGCAAAGAGCTGCGCGAGTTCGACGGCGAGACCTATGTGATAGAGCGCTCTTTGGTGCCCGATGTGTCGCTGGTCAAGGCGCACCGCGCCGACAAGTCCGGCAACCTGCAGTTTCGCTACACCTCGCGCAACTTCAACCCTGCGGTGGCCATGGCCGGCAAGATCTGTGTGGTTGAGGTCGAGGAGATCGTCGAGACCGGTACCATGCACCCCGACAGCGTGCACCTGCCCGGCATTTATGTGCACCGCATTGTGCTGAACGCGACACCGGAAAAGCGCATCGAAAAACGCACCATCACTGAAAAGGCGGGAGTCTGATATGAGCTGGAATCAAGACCAAATGGCCGCCCGTGCGGCCCACGAACTGGAAGACGGTTTTTATGTGAACTTGGGCATCGGCATCCCCACGCTGGTGGCCAACTTTGTGCCTGCAGACAAAGAAGTCTGGCTGCAAAGCGAAAACGGCATGCTGGGCATTGGCCCTTTCCCGAACGAAGACGAGGTCGATGCCGACCTGATCAACGCCGGCAAGCAGACCGTGACGACCATCAAGGGCTCGTCCATCTTTGGCAGCGAGCAGTCGTTTGCCATGATCCGCGGCGGCAAGATCAACCTGTCGATCCTCGGCGCCATGCAGGTGAGCGAAAAGGGCGATCTGGCCAACTGGATGATTCCCGGCAAGATGGTCAAGGGCATGGGCGGCGCGATGGACTTGGTGGCGGGCGTCAAGCGCGTGATCATCCTGATGGAACACGTGGCCAAGAAGAAAGACGGCACCGAAGACCTGAAGATTTTGCCCAGCTGCACTTTGCCTCTGACCGGGGTCGGTGTGGTGGACCGCATCATCACCGATCTGGCTGTGATGGACGTGACGGACGCGGGTCTGAAAGTGGTGGAGCTGGCCCCTGGCGTGACGCCCGAGCAACTGCAAAGCAAGACGGGTGTGAAGCTGATCTTTTGAGCAGATTCGCACTTGGCCCCATCAAAACCGCAATTCGTTGCGGTTTTTTTATTTTTGATGTTTCTTGAATTTTTTGAATACAAAAGAAAAATAAAAAAATGCTTGTGGGTTTTTCCTTATTCAATATTGGAAAAAGTTCGTGCAAGATGGGATTTTTTTCTGGTGGCCAGAATGTCGAACCCCTCTTCAGACCGCGTCCGAGGCGAGCTGCTTAGAGAATGGCGCGTCTCTCAGCGCTGTGATGTCACCGCGCTGGCCAGCAGGGCCAATTTGTCCGTGGCCCAAATTCTCCAATTGGAGTCGGGTGGGACATCGCTGTTTTACACGCCGGCCATCAAGGAAACCGCAGCCCGCAAGGTGGCCCACTTGCTCGGGGGGGATCCCGCCTCGGTGATTCGCTCCATGGACGATACGCCTGGGGTTGGCGTTCCTTCGGTGGTGGAAGAGCTGATCGCGTTGTCGCAACAAAGAGCCCAAGCCGCGCAAGCCCCATCGGGTTTGGCTCGCCCACATCGCTGGCTGCTGGCTTGCTTGTTGACCGTGGGTTTGTTGGTGGTTGGCGCGGCTTGGTTCCAGCAGCATGGCTCGGTAGGTCGCGCCTGGCCACTGTGGCCTGCATCGACTTCCCATGGGGCCCCGCCCGCCCAGCCCGAGACTGGGCCGACAGTTGCCGCTTTGTCCTCGCCTGCACCTGCAGCGGTCGCTGCACCCGCACCCGTACCCGCACCCCTTCCGGCTGAGAAGGCGCTTGCTGCGACTGACTTGTGTCAGAAAAATCAGGCGGCTGCCGTGCTCACGCCAGCCAGCCCCAGCAAAGCGGGCGACATGGTGTACGTCGTGGCTCAAAAATCGGGGGCAATTTGCGTGATCGACGGTTCAGGCCGCAGCACCGTGTTGTCCTTGCGGTCGAGCGAAGCCCGAAGTGTCTATGGCACAGCGCCCTGGACGGTCCATTTTGAGCAGCCACAACAAGCCCAGCTTTATTTCCAGGGTGTTCGACTGCGCTTGCCGGACGCCAGCGTCACCACCGTGGCCTTGCAAGAGAGCGTCAAAAGCCCCTGAGCCTGGTGGCTTTGGGCGCAACATTTGGGGCGGTGACCAAAGATGCAGTGCCTGATCTGGCGTTGGCGGTGATCACCTGAGCACGCCGCGCTGAAAGTCCGATGCAGTGCGAATGGTCGAGGGGGAAATGCCGAAGGCCCCTTGCAGGGCCTTCTTGGATGGGGCGAAAAAGTTGGAGCGGGTGATGGGAATCGAACCCACGTTATTTGCTTGGGAAGCAAGAGTCCTACCATTGAACGACACCCGCAATGACATGGATTGTACTTGCGCTCAGGCAGCGATCGTTCCAAAAGAACTGACGCCCATGCCCCCTCGGCGGGTTTGTCGCAGGTGTGACGCGTTCCCATGCTCTCTGGGGATTTACCCGGTGGACGGGGCATCGCAGTCTGCATAAATTGAAACATCCGCAGACCGACAAGAAGGACCCCCTCATGACGATTGACAACTCCAAAGTGGAGCAGGCCCCCGAAACTGAGCGCCGCCACACCCTGCAAGGCATGGCCGGTATTTTGGCCGGCATGGCCGCTCCCGCGCTGATGAGCAGCAGCGTTTGGGCACAGAGCGCATTTCCCAACAAGCCCATCACCTTGATCGCGCCTTGGCCACCCGGTGGCAGCAGCGATGCCGTCATGCGGGCTTTTGCCGAAAGTGCCTCCCGCTCCTTGGGCGTGTCGGTCATTGTGGACAACCGGCCAGGTGCCGGTGGCACCTTGGGGGCCACTGCCATGGTCAATGCCCGTCCCGACGGCTACATGCTCACGCAACTTCCGCTGGGCGTTTACCGTTTGCCGCACATGCAAAAAATGGCCTTCGACCCGGTCAAAGACCTCACCCACATCGCTTGCCTGACCGGCTATACCTTTGGCCTGGTGGCGACGATGGACGCTCCATTCAAGACCCTCAAAGAGATGGTGGCCTATGCCAAGGCCAACCCCGGCAAAGTGGAATACGGCAGCACGGGTACAGGCACCACGCCTCACCTGGCGATCGAAGAGTTTTCACAAAAAGCGGGCATTGAGCTCAACCACATTCCCTACAAAGGTTCGGCCGAGCTGATGCAGGCGATTTTGGGCGGGCACATCCGCGTGATGAGTGGCACCACCGAATTTGCACCGCTGGTCAAAGAGGGCAAGCTGCGCTTGTTGGCCACGCTGGGGCGCAACCGCACCAAAGCATTTCCGGACATTCCCACCGTCAAAGAAAGTGGCTGGGACACGATCACCGAATCGCCGTTTGGCATTGGCGGCCCCAAAGGCATGGACCCGGCCGTGGTGCGTGTGTTGCACGATGCGTTCAAGAAAACGCTGGAAGACCCCAAGGTGCTGGAGACGCTGGACCGTTTCTTCCAGCCCGTGATTTACATGGGGACCGAGGAGTACACCCGCTACGGTGCCCGCACTTTTGAGGCCGAACGCGCCACCATTGAGCGTTTGGGCTTGGCCAGAAAGTCGTGAAAAAAGGCACCCACGGGTGCCTGGATGCGAGGCTTCAAAAGCCGTCCGCCTGGCGGGCGGCTTTTGTCCTTTCAGGCGCTCATTTCAGGATGTCACCCATGCACAGGAATTTGATTTCCACGTAGTCATCCATGCCGTGGTGTGAGCCTTCACGGCCCAGGCCCGACTGCTTGACGCCCCCAAACGGCACATGCTCGGTGGCCAATATGCCGACGTTGATGCCGACCATGCCGTACTCCAGCGCCTCGCTCACACGGAAGATGCGGCCCACGTCGCGGCTGTAGAAGTAGCTCGCCAGCCCGAATTCGGTGTTGTTGGCCGCATCCACCGCTTCTTGCTCGGTCTTGAACTTGAAGATCGGCGCAAAGGGGCCGAAGGTTTCTTCTTTCGCGCACAGCATGTCGGCCGTGGCATCGGCCACCACGGTGGGCTCAAAAAATTGGCCCGAGCCCATGCCTGACAGGCGCTTGCCCCCGACCACCACACGGCCGCCTTTGGCCACGGCGTCGTCCACATGGCGCTGCACTTTGGTCAAGGCCGCTTCTTCGATCAAGGGGCCTTGGTTCACACCGTCTTCAAAGCCGTTGCCCACTTTGGCCGTCTGCACTTTGGCCGCGAATTTTTTGACAAACTCGTCGTACACGCCTTCTTGGACATAAAAGCGGTTGGAACACACGCAGGTCTGGCCGGCGTTGCGGTATTTGCTGGCAAACGCGCCTTCCACGGCGCTGTCGATGTCGGCGTCTTCGAACACGATGAAGGGGGCGTTGCCGCCGAGTTCGAGCGACATTTTCTTGACGGTGGGCGCAGACTGCGCCATCAGGATGCGGCCCACCTCGGTGGAGCCGGTGAAGCTGATGTGGCGCACCACGTCGCTGGCGCACAAGACCTTGCCTACGGCAATCGAGTTGTCGGCGTCGGCGGTGACCATGTTGAGCACGCCTGCGGGAATGCCGGCGCGGATGGCCAACTCGGCTGCAGCCAAGGCCGTGAGGGGCGTGAGTTCGGCCGGCTTGATGATGACCGGGCAGCCCGCCGCCAGAGCCGGCGCGACTTTGCGGGTGATCATGGCCAGCGGAAAGTTCCAAGGCGTGATGGCCGCGCAGACCCCGATCGGCTGCTTGAGCACCAACAGGCGGCGGTTGTTGTCGAACTGCGGCAAGGTCTCGCCGTTGATGCGCTTGGCCTCTTCAGCGAACCACTCCACAAAGCTGGCACCGTAGGCCACTTCGCCTTTGGCTTCAGGAAATGGCTTGCCTTGTTCAGCGGTCATGATGCGGCCCAGATCGTCCTGATTGGCCATCAGCAGGTCGTACCACTTGCGCAAGATGATGCTGCGCTCTTTGGCGGTTTTGGCTTTCCAGGCCGGCCAGGCGGCGTTGGCCGCCGCGATGGCGGCTTCGGTCTCAGCTGGGCCGAGATTGGCCACAGAGGCCAACACGGCTCCCGTGGCGGGGTCGGTGATGTCAAAACGGCTGCTGCCAGCAACCCATTGCCCATTGATCAGGGCGTCGGTCTTGAGCAAACTGGGATCATTGAGCAAGGCGAGGGGCGATGTGGTCATGGTTTCAAGGTGGTCAGTGAATACCCGGCATCTGGTGGGCCGGTAAAGATGTGAACATGGCGAAAAAAATCAGAGCAGATGTGAATCTGTCCTTGTGAGATGCGCCTCTTGGACAACCAATTATGCGGCTTTCTTGTGATCTGCCGCGCGTCAGCATTCTTCAAAGTGAGGCATCGGACGGTAGAAAAACAGTAACATGGAATGTCTGAAATTTCGGGAGTTCGCGGCGTGACCATTGACCAGTCGTCCAGCCATCTGAATGGTCCAAACGCCACCACACCATCGCCTGTGTCCGGTTTGGCGTCCAAGTCTGGCATGCGTGTGCTTTTGCTCGGGGCGACCGGCACAATCGGCATGGCCACTGCACGGGCACTGCTTTTGCGTGGACACGAGGTGGTTTGTCTGGTGAGGCCGCGCCAAGGCGTGGGCGCAACGCAAGCCGATACACGTCTGTCTGAATGTCTGGCTGGGGCCACCGTGGTGCGGGGCCATGCGGCCGATCCAGAAGTTTGGAACCAACCATCTTTCACTCAAGCCCGTTTTGATGCGGTGGTCTCTTGCATGGCCTCGCGCACGGGTTCTCCTCAAGACGCGTGGCGAGTCGATCACCAGGCCCATGTGGATGCGCTGAAAGCGGCACAAGCTGCAGGTGTGCGGCATTTTGTGCAACTGTCGGCCATCTGCGTGCAAAAGCCCTTGCTGGCTTTTCAGCATGCCAAGCTGGCCTTTGAAAAAGCCCTGATTGAATCAGGCATGACCTATTCCATCGTGCGCCCAACCGCTTTTTTCAAGTCGCTGTCGGGCCAGCTCGATCGTGTCAAACAAGGCAAACCATTCTTGATTTTTGGTGACGGTCAGTTGACCGCCTGCAAGCCCATCAGCGACGACGATTTGGCCGATTTTCTGGTGGGATGCCTGGACGATGTGTCGCGGCACAACCAAATCTTGCCCATCGGGGGGCCGGGGCCTGCCATCACGCCACGGGAGCAAGGCGAGCATTTGTTTGCTTTGTTGGGAATGCCCCCTCGCTACAAGCGTGTTCCAGTGGGCCTGATGGATGTCATCGTGGGTGTGTTGAGCGTGTTGGGCAAGCTCATTCCTGCGGCTGCAAACAAGGCCGAGCTGGCCCGCATTGGGCGGTACTACGCCACCGAATCCATGTTGGTCTGGGACGCTCAGGCCCAGCGCTACGATGCGCAGGCCACCCCCTCACACGGCTCACAAACGCTTTTTGATGCTTACGCCCGATGGGTCAAAGGTGAGGTCGCGCCCGATCGCGGGGAACATGCCGTTTTTTAAGCGGGTTTGAGCAACGCGCTTCAGGGCTTCAAGACCGTGCGCTTTTCGCACGCATCAGGTGCGAAAGGCCAAACTTATAATGCACGGTTGCACTTTGAGCGAAACACCCCATGAGCCAAGCCACATTCTCTGTCTCCGACATTCGCAAGACCTTTTTGGACTTTTTTGAGTCCAAAGGGCACACCGTGGTGGCGTCCAGTCCCTTGGTGCCGGGCAACGACCCCACCTTGATGTTCACCAACTCGGGCATGGTCCAGTTCAAAGACGTGTTTTTGGGCTCGGACAAGCGCTCGTATGTGCGCGCCGCCTCGGTGCAGGCCTGCCTGCGGGCCGGTGGCAAGCACAACGATCTGGAAAACGTGGGCTACACCGCCCGCCACCACACCTTTTTCGAGATGCTGGGCAACTGGTCGTTTGGCGACTATTTCAAGCGCGAATCGCTGCAATGGGCGTGGGAGCTGTTGACCGAGGTCTACAAGCTGCCTGCCGACAAGCTGTACGCCACGGTTTACATGGAAGACGACGAGGCCCATGCGATTTGGGAGGGCATTTTCGTCAAAGCCGGCTGGACGCCTGAGCGCATCCAAGCAGAAAACCGCATCATCCGCATTGGCGACAACAAGGGCGGCCGCTACAAGTCAGACAACTTCTGGATGATGGCCGACACCGGCCCTTGCGGCCCGTGCTCCGAGATTTTTTATGACCACGGCGCGCACATTCCCGGCGGCCCACCCGGCAGCCCCGACGAAGACGGCGACCGTTTCATCGAGATCTGGAACAACGTGTTCATGCAGTTCAACATGGACGAAACCGGCGCGGTGACGCCGCTGCCCGCGCCATGCGTGGACACCGGCATGGGCCTGGAGCGCTTGGCCGCCATCTTGCAGCATGTTCACAGCAACTACGAAATCGACATTTTTGATGCGCTGATCAAGGCCGCTTCCCGCGAAACCGGCTGCGCCGACCTGAGCAACAAATCTTTGCGCGTGATCGCCGACCACATCCGCGCCACCGCGTTTTTGGTGAGCGACGGCGTGGTGCCCAGCAACGAAGGCCGGGGTTATGTGCAGCGCCGCATCATCCGCCGCGCCATCCGCCATGGGTACTTGCTCGGCAAAAAGACCCCGTTTTTCCACAAACTGGTGCCCGATCTGGTCCAGCTCATGGGGGATGCCTACCCCAACCTGGCCAACCAGGCCGAGCGCATCACCGACATCTTGCGCATCGAGGAAGAGCGCTTCTTTGAGACGCTGGAAACCGGCATGCAGATTCTGGATGCCGCATTGGCCGGTGGCGTGAAAGTGCTGCCCGGCGAGGTGGCCTTCAAGCTGCACGACACCTATGGCTTTCCGCTCGACCTGTCGGCCGACGTGTGCCGCGAGCGCGGTTTGAGCGTGGACGAAGCGGGCTTCGCCACCGCCATGGAAAAGCAAAAAGCCCAGGCCCGCGCGGCCGGCAAGTTCAAGATGGACAAGGCGCTGGAGTACACCGGTGCAGGCAACGACTTTGTGGGCTACGACGACCTGACAGCCCATGCCAAAGTGCTGGCCTTGTACGCTGACGGCAACGCCGTGACCGAGCTGAAGGCTGGGCAGGCTGGCGTGGTGGTGCTGGACACCACACCGTTTTACGCCGAGTCCGGCGGCCAAGTGGGCGACCAAGGCCTGCTGCACAACGCTGGCGGCCAGTTCAACGTGGCCGACACCCTCAAGATCAAGGCCGATGTGTTTGGCCACCATGGCGAAATGACATCGGGCAGCCTCAAAGTGGGCGATGCGGTGCAGGCGCATGTGGACTTGGGCCTGCGTGCTGCCACCGTGAGCAACCACAGTGCCACCCACCTGATGCACAAAGCCCTGCGCGAGGTGCTGGGCAGCCATGTGCAGCAAAAGGGCAGCTTGGTCAACGCCGAGCGCACCCGTTTTGACTTTGCGCACAACGCGCCCGTGACCGACGCCGAGATCCGTCAGATCGAAGCCCAGGTCAACGCCGAAATTTTGGCCAACGCCGCCGCGCAAGCGCGTGTGATGGACATCGAAAGCGCCCAGAAAACGGGCGCCATGATGCTGTTTGGCGAGAAATACGGCGAGACCGTGCGCGTGCTCGACATCGGCTCCAGCCGTGAGCTTTGCGGCGGCACCCACGTCAAAGCCACGGGCGACATTGGCCTGTTCAAAATCGTGAGCGAAGGCGGCGTGGCCGCTGGCGTGCGCCGCATCGAGGCGGTGACCGGTGCGAATGCCTTGGCTTATCTGCAGTCACTCGAAGACACCGTGAGCCAAGCCGCAGGCACGCTCAAAGCCCAACCGGCCGAGTTGAACGCCCGCATCGCCCAAGTGCTGGACCAGGTCAAGGCGCTGGAAAAAGAACTGGCTGCCGCCAAAGGCAAGCTGGCTTCTGCCCAGGGTGACGAGCTGATGACCCAAGCCGTGGACATCAAGGGTGTCAAGCTCTTGGTGGCTCAGCTGGAAGGTGCGGACGCCAAGACCCTGCGCGACACGGTGGACAAGCTCAAAGACAAGCTGAAAACCGCCGTGATCTTGCTCACCGCTGTGGACGGTGAGAAGGTGCAGATTGCAGCGGGCGTGACCGCCGACACCACAGGCAAAGTCAAGGCGGGCGAGTTGGCCAGCTTTGTGGCTGGGCAAGTGGGCGGCAAAGGTGGCGGCAAGCCCGACATGGCGATGGCCGGTGGCACCCATCCTGCGGCATTGCCTGCTGCGATGGCCAGTGTGCAGGCCTGGGTGACCGAGCGGGTCTGATGGGCTGATAAAAGGCATCTCCCTTCACTGGGAGGTGCCTTTTTTTTGGGCCGATTGGACCAGGCCGAGGCCAAGCTCAGAGCAAAAGTTCTTGGCGAGTGGTGAACTGACGGGCTTGCCCCGACAGTGGGTCGGTGAACTCGACTGAATGGGCCAGCAGCTGCAGGGGCTGTCCGAAGTCTTCAGGCGCATGGGGCCCCCGCAAAACCTGGGGGTAAAACTGGTCACCCTCTATCGGCATGCCCATGGCCATCATGTGCACGCGCAACTGGTGGCGTTTGCCCGAGACGGGCTCGAGCTGGTACAGCGCACGGGATCCCTGGGCCTGCAGCAGGGCGATGCGGGTTTCGCTGTTGGGCTCACCCTCGACTTCGCGCATCTTGAAAAAATGCGCCGGGTCTTCGGCCAGGCGGCTGGTGTGCACACGCGGCAGTGGCAGCTCGGGGCGGTGCGCGGCCACAGCCTGGTAAATCTTGTGAATGCGGTGGTCGCGAAACAGGCCGTGGTAAGCATCGCGTTCGCGCAGCCGCTTGCCAAACAGCACCAAGCCTGCCGTTTCGCGGTCAATGCGGTGCAAGGGCACCAGCTCGGCCTGACCGCTCAGGCGCTTGAGCTGCACCAGCAGGCATTGCTGCACATAGGGGCCCGATGGGGTCACGGGCATGAAATGCGGCTTGTCCGCGACCAGCAGGTGATCGTCTTCGTACACCACCGCCGCTTGCCGGGGCAGTGGGGGCTCGTCGCGCACGTTGCGGTAATAAAAAAAACGCTGACCCGCCAGACAGGGCTGATCGGCTTGGGCGCTTTGCCCGCTTTCTTGCAGCACCAGCCCTTGTTCCAGACGGAGCGCCCATTCACTGCGCGGGATGCCGGGCATGCGCTGCACCAAAAAGTCCAGCAGGCTAGGCCAATGGCCAGCTGGCACGGCCACCACACTGGCGCTCACGCCCTCGTGCATCGGCATTTGGGCAACGCGTCCCGAACGGGTCATGTCAGATCCGGCGGAACACCAGGTCCCACACGCCGTGACCGAGTTTCAGGCCCCGGTTTTCAAACTTGGTCAGTGGTCGGTAATCGGGCTTGGTGGCAAAGCCGTCGCCGGCATCGCTGGTGTTGGCCAGCAAGGGCTCGGCGCGCATTACGCCCATCATCTGTTCAGAGTACGGCTGCCAGTCGGTGGCCAGGTGCAGGTAGCCGCCGGGCTTGATGTGCTGGGCCAGGCGCTGGATAAAGGGCGACTGGATCAGGCGGCGCTTGTGGTGGCGGCTCTTGTGCCATGGGTCCGGAAAGAAGATGTGCACGCCGTCCAAGCTGTCCGGGCCCAGCATGTGGTCCATGACCTCGATGGCATCGTGCTGCACGATGCGGATGTTGCCGATGTGTTCTTCGCCACAACGCTTGAGCAAGGCGCCCACACCGGGCTCGTGCACCTCGCAGCACAAAAAATTGTCGTTCGGACGCACCTGCGCGATCTTGGCCGTGGCGTCGCCCATGCCAAAACCAATTTCCAAAATCAGCGGGGCAGGGCGCCCGAAGGCCGACTGCACATCCAGCCTCTGGGCGCTGTAAGGCACCAAAAACTGGGGGCCGAATTGCTCAAACGCCCGGACTTGGCCTGAGCCCATGCGCCCGGCCCGCAGCACATAGGTTTTGATTTGACGCATGAAGGGGGCCTCTTTGGCTTCTGGGGCTTCAGCGGCCGGGGCGGTCTTGGTGTCTTCAGGCGTCGTCATGGGCGTGCAGTGGGTGTGTGCAAAGCCTGTGATTATCGGGGTGTTCGGCCCAGTGCCGTCCACTCATCGAGCGCATGCGCTGGGGTGGTTTGCGCGGGCACGGCAGGCAGATCCAGCACAAGCGCTGCAGCATTCAGCGCGGACATCGCGGCCTGTGGCGTTTGCAAATCCAGCGCCAGCGCCCCGTTTTGCTTGCTGAGCTTTTCGCCATGCGCGCCCAGCACCAGGGGCGTGTGCAGGTACTGCGGGGTGGGCAAGCCCAAGGCGGCTTGCAACACGATTTGCCTGGCGGTGTTGTCGGTCAGGTCTTGGCCACGCACCACATGCGTGATGCCTTGCGCGGCGTCGTCCACCACCACGGCCAGTTGGTAAGCCCACAAGCCGTCGGCGCGGCGCAGCACAAAGTCGCCCACTTCTTCGCTCACGTTTTGCTGTTGCGGTCCCAGGCGGCGGTCAGACCAATGTGTGACGGCGTTCAGGCCCAAGGCTTGTTGCACGGCCTGCACATTCAGCCGCCAGGCGCGGGCGGGTTTGCCTTTGAGGCCCTGCCGGCAAGTGCCAGGGTAAAAGGCGGCGCTGTGCCGGCTCACCGCTTGGGCAGATTCAATTTCTTTGCGCGAACAGCCGCAGGGGTAGGCCCAGCCTTGCTGGACCAGGCTTTGCAGTGCAGCGGCATACACATGCGCACGTTGGCTTTGCCACAGCACGGGGCTGTCGGGGGTCAAGCCACAGCTGGCCAATTGCTGCAGGATAGCCTGGTCAGCCCCGGGCACGCAGCGGGGTGTGTCCACGTCTTCGATGCGCACGAGCCACTGCCCGCCGTGGGTGCGGGCATCGAGCCAGCTGGCCAAGGCCGCGACCAGCGAGCCTGCATGCAAAAGGCCGGTTGGCGAGGGCGCAAACCGGCCTGTGTAAACCTCAGGCATGCCGTGTCAGCGTTTTTGGAGCACCGCCAAAGCCAGTTCCAGGCCCGACACAAACGCGTCTTCGACCCGGTGGCCCAAGCACCAGTCGCCGCACAGTCCAATGCCTTGGGTTTTGGACCACAAGAAGCTTTGGCCCAAAGGCTGCGCTGTTTTGGCGTACAGCCAACGGTGCACTTCGGCATGGGCCGGGGTGGCGCGGATGCCGGTGATCTCGGCAAATGCTTTGATCAGTTTGCCGGTGATGCGTTCGGCCGAGTCGTTGACGTGTTCGGCAGACCAAGGGGCGCTGGCTTGCACGGTCCAGCGCTCGATGCGTTCGCGCCCGGGTTTGGACGATTCGCGGGCCATCCAGGCGATGCGGTGGTGCGTGCTGCGGGCGGCATTCCATTGTGGGCCGATGGTGATCAAACCCGGTTGCACAGCCTGCGGATAAGCCAGCATCAGCGTCCAGCAAGGGTCGACACGCACCTCTTTGAGAGGATCGGCCAAGTTGCTCAGGCCGGAGGTCTTGAGCAAGGTGACCGCTTGGGCAGGCGGGATGGCCAAAATGACTTTGTCGAAACCGGCATAGATGTGTTGTCCACCGTCATCGCCTTCGGTGTGCAATTGCCAGCCGTTTTTCTTCAGGGGGTCCGCGCTGATCTGGGTGACCCGGGTTTGCAGCTGGACATTGCCGTCTTCCACTAAGGGGGCGGCCCAGGCTTTGACCAGGCCGTTCATGCCGGGCGTGGCCACCCAGTGGCGCTCACCGCCGGGCAGGCCGGCCTCGATCACGCGGCCATTGGGGTCCAGCACGCGCACCGCGTTGGCGCTCCAGGGTTTGCACACGCCGGGCGCGGTGGCGATGGCCAGCTCGAAACGCGGATCGCGCACCGTGAAGTACTGCGCCCCATGGTCAAAGCTGCCAAACGCGCTGGCGCGGGTGGACATGCGGCCGCCGAGGCCACGGCTTTTGTCGAACAAAGTGACGTTGTGCCCAGCTTGGCGCAAGGTGCGTGCACAAGTGACGCCGGCCATGCCGACGCCGATGATGGCGATGTGTTGTGTGGTCATGCAGCCACTTTAGCCCAGAAAAGCCGCGCGATGTGGCGTGGGTGGGTTATTCCCAATGCAGCTCATGCTTTGGCGACATCTTGAAGCAAGGCTGTCCGTGTGGTGGCCTTGTCCAGCTGGGCGGTCCACCACAGCAAGGCGTGGCCAGCAGGGCTCATGCGACTGTCTCGCCAGGCGGCGTGCACCGCGCTCAGGCGGGACTGGTCGGTTGACTTGATCACCAGCAAGCCTCGCTGCGCATAGGGTCTGGCCAGGCTTTCGGGCAGAAAGCCCACGCCCAAACCACGCAGTTGTGCTTGCAGTTTGCTCGCCATGTCGGGCACGGTGAACACGTCCTGACCGCCTTGGAGCCCCACCGTCAGGCCACTGCCGCGTTGCACCGAGTCGGCCACGGCCACCATGCGGTGCTGCACCAGTTGGACATCGCTCAAGGGTTCTGTCGCTTGGGCCAAGGGGTGCTGAGGCGCCACGGCAAACACGAAAGGCACTTCACCCAGCGCCATGTGCTGAATGTCGGCGGCCATGTGTTGACCCAGCGCCACGCCCAAGGCCAGATCGGCTTGCCCCGACGTCAAGGCGGCCATGGTGCCGGACAAGGTTTCGTGGCGGATGCGCAGGCGTGTCGGACTGTTCAGCGCCAGAAAGGCCTCGCACAAATCCATCACCACGCTGCGCGAGATGATGCTGTCCACCGCCACCGTCAACACCGCCTCCCAGCCGGTGGCCACCCGCTTGACCCGGTTGGCCACCGCGTCGATGTCGTGCAGCAAACGGCCCGCTTCGCGCAGCAATTCCTGACCCGCTGCTGTAGGGCGTGCCTGGCGCGAGCTGCGGTCAAACAGCAGCACATCGAGCGCGTCTTCCAGCTGTCGCACCCGATAGGTCAGGGCGCTGGGCACCAGGTTCAGCTTGCGGGCCGCAGCGGCAAAACTGCCTTGCTCGTCGATGGTTTGCAGCATGAACAGGGCGTCTGGCGTGAGCCAATCTTTGGGGCTTTGCATGATGGGCGTATCTTAATTCAAATAATTCGAATGATGGCGGCAAACCAATTGCACTTCATGCACAGGTTCCATCTTTAAAGTCAAACCATTGCATCTTGGAGAACCCCATGCTGACACTTCGCAAATCCAATGAACGCGGCTACGCCGACCATGGCTGGCTCAAATCGTTCCACAGCTTTTCTTTTGCCAATTACTTTGACCCGGCCCACATGGGTTTTGGCAACCTGCGCGTCATCAACGAAGACCGCATTGCGCCCGAAACCGGCTTTGGCACCCACGGCCACCGCGACATGGAAATCATCAGCTACGTGCTGTCGGGCAATTTGGCCCACCAAGACAGCATGGGCAACGTCAAAGGCATTCCGCCCGGCGATGTGCAGCGCATGAGTGCGGGCGGCGGTGTGCGCCACAGCGAGTTCAACCACGCCAAGGGCGAACAAACCCATTTCTTACAGATCTGGATCGAACCCAATGTGACCGGCATCGACCCCGGCTATGAACAAAAAACCGTGCCCGAATCGGCCAAAAGGGGGCAGCTGGCCTTGGTTGCCGCGCCCGAAGCTGCAGAGCACACGGTCAAAATCCACGCCGATGCGCGCATGTATGCGGGTCTTTTCCACGGCGCAGAAGCCGCCAGCTTGCCGCTGAGCCCCGAGCGCAAGGCCTACGTGTTCTTGGTGCGCGGCACCTTGCAGGTCAATGGGCAGCAGCTCAACGCGGGTGACGCGGCCATGTTGCAATCCGAGCCGTCTTTGGCTTTGGCCAATGGGCAGGACGCCGAAGTGCTTGTCTTCGACCTGGCCCCCTGAGCATTCTTGCCCATGAATTTGTCATGCCTGCGAATGCAGGAATCCAGCCCCCTTCAAAGTCCCCATCTATTTTTCTCAACCCCTCCAAGGAGCTTTTCTCATGGCTAAAACCGTTGTTGTCTTCCATTCTGGCTACGGCCACACCCAGCGCGTGGCCCAATTTGTGGCCCAAGGCGCCAATGCCCAATCGATCACGATCGATGCCGACGGCAACATCACCGAGGCCGACTGGGCCGCGCTGGACGCTGCAGACGCCATCATCTTTGGCTCGCCCACCTACATGGGCATGGCTTCGTGGCAGTTCAAGAAGTTTGCCGACGCCTCGTCCAAGCGCTGGTTCACCAGCGCCTGGAAAGACAAGGTGGCCGGCGGCTTCACGATCTCGGCCAGCCCCAGCGGTGACAAGTTGTCGACCATCCAGTACTTCATCACCTTGGCCATGCAGCAAGGCATGATTTGGGTGGGGCAGCCTGCCATGAACGACGGCACCATCAACCGCATCGGCTCCAACTCGGGTGTGATGGCCCAAGTCGGACCGACCAGCCCCGCCGAAGACATCCCCCAAGGTGACTTGGATACCGCCAAAGCCTATGGCGAGCGCGTGGCCGCGGTCGCTGCCAAGCTGCGCGGCTGAGGCCTTGGGGGGCAGCCCCTGCGGCCGAATGTGCGCTGAGTCAGACCGCGCATTCGCGATCAGGGGTTCGCTCCCACACAATACCCAACAGCCTGTCCCTTTGGGAGGCCGCCCCTGCGGCCAATGGGAGCGCCTCTCGGTTAGCATGGCAGCATGAAAATCATCACCATGCTGCCGTGGGCCGATTGGCTGGCACTGATCACTTTTTTTGCCTTGTGGGTGGGTTATGCCTGGCTGGCCAAGGTGCGCGGTCTGCGCGACCAAAGTCTGATCGCCAACACCAACCGTTATCGCCAAATGTGGATGATGCAAGCCACCCACCGTGACCCGCGTGTGCTGGACGGCGTGATCACCCAAAACCTGTCTCAAACCCCCGCCTTTTTTTCCTCCACCAGCATCATCATCATTGGGGGGCTGTTCGCGCTGTTGGGCACCACTGACAAAGCCGCCGAGTTGGTGGGCGAAATCCCGTTTGCCGAGCCCACCCCTTTGCTGGTCTTCGAACTCAAGATCCTGGTGATGGTGGGCATCTTTGTGTATGCCTTTTTCCGGTTTTCTTGGTCCATGCGCCAGTACACCTTTGTGGCCTTGGTCATCGGTGCCATGCCATCGCCTGCTGACTTTGATGCGAAGCTTTATGACCGCCAGCATTTTGCCGAGCGTGCGGGCAACTTGGTGAGCGCTGCGGCCGAGACCTTCAACGACGGTTTGCGGGCCTACTACTTTTCATTCGCTGCCATGGCCTGGTTTTTCTCGCCCATGGCGCTGGTGCTGGCCACGGCCTTGGTGGTTTTGATTTTGTATGGGCGCGAGTTCCGCTCCGAAGTGTTGCATGTCCTGCGCGACTGAAAACGCACACCTTTTGCCGCAGGGGTACCTTCTACAATGACAGGCTATGTTTGTCCATCTGCGCCTTCACTCCGAATTTTCTGTTGTTGACTCGACCTGCCGCATCGACGACGTGGTCAAGATCGCGGCAAAAGACGCCCAGCCCGCACTGGCCATCACCGACCTGAACAACTTGTTTGGGACCGTCAAGTTTTACAAAGAAGGCCGGGGCAAAGGCGTCAAGCCGATCATTGGTGCCGAGATCAACCTCGAAGGACTGGGGGGCGATGCCGCGGCCACCAGCCGGGTGGTGCTGTTGGTGCAAAACCACCCCGGTTACCTGAACCTTTGCGAACTGCTGGCCCGTGCCTGGACGCAAAACATCGTCAAAGGCGTGGCCGTGGTCAAGCTGGCCTGGCTCAAGGAGTTGTCCGATGGCTTGATTTTGCTTTCGGGCGCGCAAGCAGGCCCGGTGGGGCAGGCCATCGTGCAAGGCGACACCCGCAAGGCAGCCGACGTGGCGCTGCAACTGGGCTCGGTCTTTCCGCACCGGTTTTATCTGGAGTTGCAACGCGCAGGGCGCCCGGAGGACGAACCCCAAGTGGCAGGCGCCGTGGCGTTAGCGGCCCGTTTGGGTTTGCCGGTGGTGGCCACCCACCCGGTGCAGTTTCATGTCGCCGAAGATTACGAAGCCCACGAAGCGCGGGTGTGTATTTCCGAGGGTGAAATTCTGGCCAACCCGCGCCGGGTGCGGCGTTTCACCCGCGAGCAATACTTCAAGTCGGCGGCGCAAATGTGTGCCTTGTTTGCCGATGTGCCCAGCGCGATTGCCAACACGCTGGAGATCGCCAAACGCTGCAACCTGACACTGGTCCTGGGCAAGCCGCAGTTGCCCAACTTCCCGATCCCGCCCGTTCATGGCGTGGTCATGTCGGTGGACGATTATTTCCGCCACGTCTCGTTTGAAGGTCTGCAAGAACGCCTCCAGCACCTCTACCCCGACCCCACCAAACGCGAGGCCGAGCGGCCGCGCTATGTGGAGCGGCTGGAGTTCGAGTTGGGCACCATCTTGAAGATGGGCTTTCCGGGCTATTTCCTGATCGTGGGTGACTTCATCCAGTGGGCCAAGGCCAATGGCTGCCCGGTGGGTCCGGGTCGGGGCTCAGGCGCGGGTTCGTTGGTGGCCTATGCGCTCAAGATCACCGACCTCGACCCCTTGCAATACAGCTTGCTGTTCGAGCGCTTTTTGAACCCCGAGCGGGTGTCCATGCCCGACTTTGACATCGATTTTTGCCAAGGCAACCGGGATCGGGTGATCGACTATGTGAAGGACAAATACGGGCGCGATGCGGTGTCGCAGATCGCCACCTTTGGCACCATGGCCGCGCGGGCGGCGATCCGCGATGTGGGCCGCGTGCTCGACATGAGCTACACCTTTTGCGATGGCATCAGCAAGCTCATTCCCAACAAGCCGGGCATGTCGGTCACGCTGCAATACCCGCCCGCCACGCCCAAAGAGGGCGACAAGAACAACTATGCGATTGCCATGGAGCCCATCCTGGCCGAACGCATCGAGCGTGAAGAAGATGTCAAGACCCTGATCGAGTTGGCCCAGAAGCTCGAGGGCATGACCCGCAACGTGGGCATGCACGCCGGGGGCGTGCTCATTGCGCCGGGCAAACTGACCGATTTTTGTCCGCTGTACCAGCAGCCCGGCAGCGAGTCGGCCGTGAGCCAATACGACAAGGACGACGTGGAGGCCGCAGGCCTGGTCAAGTTCGACTTCTTGGGCTTGGCCACACTCACCATTTTGGAGATCGCGCGCGAGTTCATCATGAAGCGGCACAAAGGCCAGGAAGACTTTGCCTTTGAAAACATCCCGCTCGACGATGCGGCCACCTACAAACTGTTCTCGGACGGCAAGACCGAAGCCGTGTTCCAGTTTGAAAGCCGTGGCATGCAGGGCATGCTGCGGGATGCCCGCCCGAGCCGCCTGGAAGACCTGATCGCCTTGAACGCGCTGTACCGCCCGGGGCCCATGGACCTGATCCCCAGCTTTGTGGCCCGCAAGCACGGGCGCGAGGTGGTGGAGTACCCGCACCCGGCCGTGGCCGAGATGCTGAGTGAGACCTACGGCATCATGGTCTACCAAGAGCAGGTGATGCAGACCGCGCAGATCCTGGGCGGTTACTCGCTCGGCGGCGCGGATTTGCTGCGCCGCGCCATGGGCAAGAAAAAAGCCGAAGAAATGGCCGAGCACCGGGAAAAGTTCCGAGCCGGCGCTTTGGCCACGCACAACATCCCGCAGGACAAGGCCGACGAAGTTTTTGACCTGATGGAAAAGTTTGCGGGCTACGGCTTCAACAAGTCGCACGCCGCTGCCTATTCCCTCCTGGCCTACCACACCGGCTGGCTCAAGGTGCATTACACCGCCGAGTTCTTTTGCGCCAACATGACGGTGGAAATGGACGATACCGACAAACTCAAGGTGCTGTACGAGGATGCCATCAAATTCGGCATCTGCTTTGACCCCCCAGACGTGAACAGGGGCACGCACCGCTTCGAGCCGGTGACCGACAAGGTCATCCGCTACGGTCTGGGCGCCATCAAGGGCACAGGCCAGCAGGCGATCGACGCCATCGTGGCCGCGCGCAACGAGGGCGGCCCCTTCACCAGCCTGTTTGACTTTGCCGTGCGCGTGGACCGCACCCGCATCAACAAACGCACGGTGGACGCGCTGATCAAAGCGGGGGCTTTTGACTCGCTGCACATGAACCGCGCCGCCCTGTCAGCCAGCATCGACCGGGCGTTTGAATTCTCGAACGCCACGACGGCCAACGTCAACCAAGGCGGCCTGTTCGACATGCTGGGCGACGACTCGCATGGCTCCAGCACGCAAGAGCCCGATTTGGTCGAGGTCATGCCCTGGGGCATCAAGGAACGCCTGCTGCTGGAAAAAACCGCGGTGGGATTTTTCCTGTCAGGTCATTTGTTCGACGCGGTCGAGCGCGAGGTGCGCCAGTTTGCCCGCCGCAAGATCGACGACCTGATCGACAGCCGCGAGTCCATGGTGCTGGCCGGCATTGTGGGCGATCTGCGCGTCATCAACGGCCAACGCGGCAAGGTGGCCATCTTCAAGCTCGACGACAAAACTGGCGTGATGGAAGCCACCGCCGACGAAGCCCTGATCCACTCGGCCAAGCATTGGCTCAAGGACGACGAGCTGATCATCGTCACGGCCAAGATGCAGGCCGACCGTTTCTCGGGCGGTTTTCGCCTCAAGATCGAGCAGATCATGGACTTGGGCGCGGCCCGTTGCCGCTATGGCAAATACCTGCGCGTGGCCGTGAAAGGCCGTGCACCCGACATTGCGCGCCTGGTGCGAGAGTTCCCCGCCCAACGCGAACAAACCGAGCAAGGTGACTTGGTGCGCGGCTTGCCGGTGCGCCTGGTGCTCGAGCGCAGCAACGACCAACTGGCGGCCCGCGCCGAGCTGGCGCTGGGCGAAGCCGCCAAGTTCTTCCCCACCGATGCGGCCCTGGCCAGCTGGATGGCGCAGGCCGATCAGGGTCAGGCGCGCATTGTTTACGACTGACCCCTCCAACGAGCCAAGGATCTCCCCATGAAAGCAGCCTGGTACGCACAAAACGGCGAAGCCCAAGACGTGATGCAGCTCGGCGAGCTGCCCACACCCACGCCTCAAGCGGGGGAGGTGTTGGTTCGCTTGCTGACCTCGGGCGTGAACCCCTCTGACGTGAAATCGCGCCGCGCCCGTCCTTTGACCGACGCCTTGGTGGTGCCACACAGCGATGGCGCTGGCGTGATCGAAGCGGTGGGGGCCGGTGTTTCACCGGGCCGGGTCGGGGAGCGCGTGTGGGTCTGGAATGGCCAGTGGCAGCGCTCCATGGGCACCTGCGCCCAGTACATCGCCTTGCCCGAGGCTCAGGCTGTGGCCTTGCCCGAAGGCACCGACTTTGCGGCTGGGGCCTGTATGGGCATTCCGGGTTTGACCGCAGTGCAGGCGGTGATTTTGGCAGAGCGTCTGGCCGGTGATTTGCGCGGACAAACCGTGCTGGTCACTGGCGCTTCATCGGCCGTGGGGCACTACATCACCCAGATGGTGAGCTTGGCCGGTGGCCGCGTGATCGGCACCGTCGGCTCTCAAGCCAAAGCCGCCCACGCCCGCGCGGCAGGCCTGCAAGAGGCCATTTTTTACAAGACCGAGTCGGTGCCCGAACGCGTCAAGGCCTTGACGCAAGGCCGTGGCGCAGAGGTCATCATCGACATGGATTTTTCGACCACGGCGCGTTGGGCCGCCGAAGGCGCTTTGGCCCCGCACGGCCAAGTGGTCTGTTATGGCTCGAATGCGCTGGACGTGGCCATGCCGTTTCGGCCCTGGCTGTTCCAGTCGATGGGCGTGAAATTCTTCTTGGTCTATGACCTGACTCCCGCCGACCGCCAAGGCGCCGTGGCCCGCCTGTCGGCCATGCTGTCGCAACAGCAGTTGCAGCACAGCATCGGTGCCCGTTTTACGCTCGATCAAATCGCGTTAGCGCACCAAACGGTGGAAGCAGGGCAAATCGTGGGCAATGTGGTGGTGGACTTGTAAGTCAGCCAGCCTTCGCCTCAATCGATCGGCCTGAACCCCAGCACGATCACGGGCGGCACACGACCGTCGGTGTCTTTGGGCAGGATTTCTGTCTTATCGATGGCGCGCAGCACGGCATCGTCCCAGGCTTTGTTGCCGCTCGATTGCACGATGCGGCGGCTCAAGATCACACCCTCCGGTCCCACCTTGACCTCGACCTCGGCGCGCGCATTGCCCACCACATCGCCGGAATAGGTGATGTTGGGTTTGATGCTGCCCACCAGGCGGCCCGCGTAGCTGGCCGATGGGCCAGATGATTTGAGCGCTGTGCCGGTGGCGTTTTCGCCGCCCGAGGCGCCGGCCATGCCTTGTATGCGCTTGAGGTTTTCCTGGCGCAGGGCATCGGCACGGGCTTGGTCGGCTTTCTCTGCTTTGGCTTTCTCGGCCTTGGCTTTTTCTTCGGCTCTTTTCTTGTCGCGTTCTTTTTCTTTCTGTGCTTTTTTCTCTTTGGCGAGCTTTTCTTTTTCAAGCGCCTTGCGTTGGGTCTCGGCTTTTTCTTTTTGGGCCTTCAGCTTTTCAGCCTTCTCAGCTTCTTTTTTCTTGTCCAGTTGCTTTTGCTTTTCAATGGCGATTTGCGCGTCGCGCCGCTCCAGTGCAGGGTCGGGTGGCGGTGGCGTGGGTTGGGCGGGCTCGGGTTGGGGGGCTGGCTGGGGAGAGGGCTCGGGTTCCGGCGGGGGCTCTTGCAGTTTGGGGGCGGCGGCTTGCGGGATGGCGGACCACAGCTCAGCCTCGGCCTGCACCGTTTGCGGTTGGGTTTTCCAAGCGGTGGCCAAGCCCAGCGCCAGGAACAACAAGGCGTGCGCCACGCCCGCCACGACCCATGCGCGGCCTTGGCCGGGCTGGACCGGCGGCGCAAATTCGAGGTGCGGCGTCGCCTTGGCGTTCAAACCCATGTCCTCGTCAAGGTGCCAGTTGAACCGACAGGCCCACACGGGCAATGCCTGCACGTTGCAGGCTGTCCATCACTTGCACCACGGTTTCGTATTTGACGCTGCGGTCTGCGCTGATGACCACGGCGGTGTTCTGCTCGTCGCCCACCAAGCGCTTGACGCTGGCCGCCACGCTGGGCAGGGTGGCGCTGTCGGTTTTGCCGTCGCTGACCAGTTCCAAGCGCTCGTCTTTTTGGATCACGATCTGGATGACTTTGTCGGGCTGCTTGGCGGCTTTGCCCACGCTGGGCAGGTCCACCACGCTGGGCGTGATCATGGGGGCGGTCACCATGAAGATGATCAGCAGCACCAGCATCACGTCGATGAAGGGCACCATGTTGATTTCGGCGATGGTGCGGCGACCACGGCCCCGGGATGACACAGCGGGCATGGCGTTCCTTTCAGTGGCCCGAGGCCGAGCTGTTGGCCCCGCCCAGGCTGCGCTGCAGGATGTTGGAGAACTCTTCGATGAAGGTTTCCAGTTTGATGGCGATGCGGTCCACGTCGTGCGAGAAGCGGTTGTAGGCCAGCACCGCCGGGATGGCGGCAAACAGGCCAATGGCCGTGGCCACCAGGGCCTCTGCAATGCCGGGGGCCACGGTCGCCAAAGTCACCTGTTGCAAACTGGCCAAGCCGGTGAAGGCGTGCATGATGCCCCAGACCGTGCCAAACAGACCCACATAAGGGGAAATGGAGCCGACCGAGGCCAAGAAGGCCAATTGCGATTCGGCCACGTCCATCTCGCGCTGGAAACTGGCGCGCATGGCGCGGCGGGCGCCGTCCAGCAAGGTGCCCGCATCGCTGATTTGGCGCTCGCGCAGTTTTTGGTATTCGCGCATGCCGCTGGCAAAAATGCGTTCCATGGGGCCGGACAGTTTGGCGTTTTGGCTGGCAGCGTTGAACAACTCGTTCAGACTGGTGCCCGACCAAAACACGCGCTCAAATTCCTCATTGAGGTTTTTGATGCGCTTGATGGCCGTGAGCTTGCGCACGATGGCGGCCCAACTGGCCACCGAAATGCTGATCAGAATGAGCACCACCAATTGCACGACAAAACTGGCGTGCAAAAGCAGCGAGACGATGGACATGTCTTGGTTCATTTCAGGGCTTCCAGAACGGTGGCCGGAATCCGGCCCGGTTTCAAAGTGGTGCTGTCGACCCAGCCTAAGCGGATGGTGCCTTCGGCCAGTAAGCAGTCGGTTTGGCCTGGTGCGCGCAGGTAGGCGCGCTGGGCAATGGTCAGGCTGGCTTTGCCGCCGCTTTGCAGCTCGGCGGTGACGGCCAGGGTGTCATCAAGGCGGGCGGGCGAATGGTACTTGACCTCGGTTTCGCTGACGACGAACATGCCACCCGAGGCGTCGCGCAACACGTGTTGGCCAAAGCCCAGGGCGCGCAGCCATTCGGTGCGGGCACGTTCAAAAAATTTGAGGTAGTTGGCATAAAACACGATGCCGCCCGCGTCGGTGTCTTCCCAATAGATGCGGATGGGGTGTTCAAAAACGCGCTTGTCGCTCATGGCTGCAACCAGGCTTTCAGGCGGGCGATGGCCGTTTGCAGTTCGGTCATCGAGTTGGCGGTGGAAAAGCGCACAAAGCGGGCGGTCTGGTCGGTGCCAAAGTCGCGTCCGGGCGTGATGGCCACATGGGCGTGCTCCAAAGCGGCAAAGGCAAATTCCCAGCTGTCCTTCAGGCCCAATTTTTGGCAAGCCGCGGTGCAGTCGGCCCAGGCGTAGAACGCGCCGTCGGGCGCCACAGGCACCTGCAGACCCAGTTCATTCAGGGCTGGGATGAAGTAGTCGCGTCGGGCTTTGAATTCGGCACGGCGGCGCTCGTACTCGGCCAGGCTCTCGGGCTCAAAACAGGCCAGTGCTGCAAACTGGGCCACGGTGCTGGCGCAAATGAACAGGTTTTGCGCCAAGCGCTCCAGCACGGGCGTGAGCTGCTCGGGCACCACCAGCCAGCCCAAACGCCAGCCGGTCATGTTGAAGTATTTGCTGAAGCTGTTGATGCTGATGATGTCGTCGCCCATGGCGAGGGCGCTTTGGCCGAACTGCTCGTCGTGGCTCAGGCCCAGATAAATTTCGTCAATCAGGGTGATCCCGCCATGAGAGCGCACCACGTCAACAATGCGGGCCAATTCGGCCGGATCGATCGACGTGCCCGTGGGGTTGGAGGGCGAGGCCAGCAAGACACCGCGGGTGTGGGGTCCCCAGGCGGCGGCCACTTTGACGGCGCTCAATTGAAAACGCTCTTCAGCAGTGGTGGGCAGCAGGACCGCATGGCCCTCTGCCGCGCTCACAAAATGGCGGTTACAGGGGTAGCTCGGGTCGGGCATGAGAATTTCGTCACCCCGGTCAATCAGCGACAGACAGGCCAATTGCAATGCCGCTGAGGCACCCGCGGTGACCACGATGCGGCTGGCGGGCACTTGCACGCCAAAGCGCTCGGCGTACCAGTTGCTGATGGCCTGGCGCAGAACATCCAAGCCCAGCGCTGGGGTGTATTGGGTTTGGCCAGAGGCGACAACGGCTTGCGCAGCGGCTTGCACGCGGGGCGGAGCGGTGAAATCGGGCTCGCCAATGTTCAAGAAGACCACGGGCCGGTCGGTGTGTGCGACCTCGCGGGCTTTTTGTGAAGCGGCCTTGGCCACTTCCATGACCCAAAAGGGCTCTATCCGTTCGGCTCGCTCAGAAATGCGCATGGTGTCTGGGGTATCGGATTTATTTGGCCCGGCCGGATTGGCGGTCGGCTTGCACTTCGGCGCTGCGCAACTCAGGGGCCAAGCCGTTCAGCACGGCGTTCACGTATTTGTGACCGTCGGTGCCGCCAAAGTCCTTGGCCAGTTCGATGCACTCGTTGAGCACCACACGCCAAGGCACGTCCAGGCAGTGCTGCATTTCGTAGGCGCCGATCCACATGATGGCGTGCTCAACGGGGGAAATTTCGGCAAAGTTGCGGTCGAGCTTGGGGCCAATCAAGGCATCCAAGGTAGACGATTGTTCGATGCAACCGTAAAGCAGGGCATCGTAATGGGCCGAGTCGGCTTTGTGAAAGCCCGACAAGTCGCGGGTGAAGACGTCAATGTCCGAGGCTTCGTTGCGGCCCACAATGTGTTGGTAAAGCGCTTGCAGGGCAAATTCGCGCGAGCGGCTGCGGGCAGGCTTGGCCGAGGATTTTCGGGTGCCGGCGACAGGTTTTTTGCCTTCTTCCGTGATGAGCGTCGTGCTGTTTTGGTCGTTCATCAGGCGTTCTCTTCGTCGTCAAACTCTTCGGCCAAATCGGCCGACAGGTCGTCCATGATGCAGGCCATCTCCACCGCCACGCGCGCCGCATCGCGGCCTTTTTCGGTTTGGCGCGCAATGGCCTGATCGAGGTTTTCTGTGGTCAAGATGGCGTTGGCGATGGGCAGGTTGTAGTCGAGTGACACCCGGCTCACGCCCGCCCCCGACTCGTTGGCCACCAATTCAAAGTGGTAGGTCTCGCCGCGGATGATGCAACCCAGCGCGATCAAGGCGTCGTATTCGGCGCGCTCGGCCATGGCCTGCAGGGCCACCGGCACTTCCAGCGCGCCAGGCACCATGACGTGGTCAATGCTGGTCACCCCCAGGGCTTCGAGTTCTTCGATGCAGGCTTTGGCCAAGGCATTGGTGATGTCTTCGTTGAAACGGGCTTGGACGATGCCAATGTGCAGAAATTGGCCGTCGAGTTCATCGGCTTGGCCTTTTTGGGCTTCGAACATGGTTATTCCTTGGGGATGTAAGCGGTGATTTCGAGGCCATAACCGGTCATGCTGGGCATGCGCCTTGGCTTGCCCATGAGCTTCATTTTGTGCACGCCGCATTCACGCAGAATTTGTGCGCCCACGCCGTAGGTGCGCAAGTCCATCTTGCCGCGCTCAGGGGCTTGGGCCGAGCGGGCGCGCCCTTCAAATTGGGCCAGCAATTGGTCTGCAGACTCGCCGCAGTTGAGCAACACCGCCACGCCGCAGCCTTGGTCGTTGATGTAGCTCAGGCTGGCGTCCAGGCTCCAGGAGTGCATGGCGCGGTTGACTTCAAGGGCGTCGAGCACCGACAAGGGCTCGTGCACGCGCACGGCCACTTCAGAGTCTGCCGACCATTGGCCTTTGACAAGCGCCAGGTGCACGGTTTGGCTGGGTTGGTCGCGAAAGGCGTGGGCCGTGAACTCGCCGTGTGCGGTTTGCAGCGTGCGGCTGCCAATGCGCTCGACCAGCGATTCGTTGCGGCTGCGGTACTCGATCAGGTCGGCGATGGTGCCGATTTTCAAGCCGTGTTCGGCCGCGAAAATTTGCAGATCGGGCAGGCGGGCCATGGTGCCATCGTCTTTCATGATCTCGCAGATCACCGACGAGGGGCTGCAGCCGGCCATGGCGGCCAGGTCGCAACCGGCTTCGGTGTGGCCTGCGCGCATCAGCACGCCGCCGTCCACCGCTTGGAGCGGGAAGATGTGGCCCGGTTGCACCAAGTCGGTGGCTTGGCTGGCCTTGGCCACGGCCACTTGCACGGTCTTGGCGCGGTCGGCGGCCGAGATGCCGGTGGTCACGCCTTCCGCCGCCTCGATCGACACGGTGAAAGCGGTGCTGTAGACGGTGCCGTTGCGGGCGGCCATGGGCGGCAACTTGAGAAATTCGCAGCGCTCGCGGGTGAGCGTCAGGCAAATCAAGCCCCGGCCAAAGCGGGCCATGAAGTTGATGGCTTCGGGCGTGACGTGGTCAGACGCCAGCACCAGGTCGCCTTCGTTTTCGCGGTCCTCTTCGTCGACCAGGATCACAATGCGACCGGCTTTCATCTCGGCCACGATCTCTTCGACAGGCGAGATCGCCACAGGCGACAGTTTTTCGGGGGCGTTCATGCGGTGTCTTTCTGGATCAGGCCTGCGCTGAGCATGCGCTCCACGTAGCGGGCCACGGTGTCGATTTCGAGGTTGACCTGGTTGCCGGCTTTGAGGCTGCCAAGTGCGGTGTTGTCCACAGTGTGCGGAATGAGGTTGATGCTGATCTCGCAGCCATCGGCCAGATCGGCCACGCGGTTGACGGTGAGGCTGACCCCGTTGACGGTGATGGAGCCTTTGTAAGCGAGGTATTTGGCCAGCACTTGGGGCGCCAAAACGCGCAACTCCCAACTCTCGCCGATTTGTGCGAAATAGCTGATTTGGCCCACGCCATCGACGTGACCGGACACAATGTGCCCGCCCAGTCGGTCATGGGCACGCAGGGCTTTTTCGAGGTTGACGGTCCCTTGCTGGTCCAAGCCGCTGGTTTTGTCCAGCGATTCGGCCGAGATGTCGATGGTGAACTGGCGGTTCTCGGGGCTGAAGGTGGTGACGGTCATGCAAGCGCCGTTCAAGGCGATGCTGTCGCCCAGGCCCACATCGTCAAGGTACCCGGCAGGGGCCTCGATGGTGAGGCGCTTGCCATGGTGTAAAGAGCGACCCAGGTCGTGAATGGCGACGATGCGCCCCACGCCGGTGATGATTCCGGTGAACATAGCCGTGTATTTTCGCAGGTAAAGAGGGTGAATCGGATCGGTTGGCAACAAAAAAGCAAAGAGGCTTGCCGCCAGGCGGCCTTCGGGGGCTCAGGGTAAACCAAGGCACCAAGGGCCAGGGTGTTTGCCTAGAATGTTGCATTGCAGCAGATTTTTCAATTGCAGTGCCCCATCAGGAGTTTTCATTGCCGGTCAAGCCCCAAGCCAAGTCAGCCCCAAGCGCCGGCACAAAAGTGCCCGATGTTGTGCGCACCATCAAAAAGTACCCCAACCGGCGCTTGTATGACACGCAAACCTCCACCTATGTGACGCTGGCCGAGATCAAGAAGTTGGTCATGGCCGCATCGCCCATGGTGGTGCTGGACGCCAAAACCGGCGAAGACCTGACGCGCTCCATCTTGCTGCAGATCATTCTGGAAGAAGAGTCCGCAGGCGTGCCCATGTTCAGCGAGGCGGTCTTGTCCAACATCATCCGTTTTTATGGCCATGCCATGCAGGGCCACATGGGCTCCTATTTGGAGAGCCATGTTCAGTCCTTCATGGACTGGCAAAGCAAGCTGGGCGAGTCCAGTCCGGCCCTGAGCCCTGAAGTGTGGGCGCAGTTCATGCAGTGGCAAACACCTTTGATGCAAAACATGTTTTCCGGCCTGGCCAACCCCTCGCAAAGCGTCATGGCGCAAATGCAGGACCAGATGCAAAAGCAAATCCAGAAGAACACCGAACAACTCTTGGGTGTGATGGGTTTGAGGACTTGATCGGCGCTTCTTACCCTTTTGTCACAAGCCGATCGTTTTTGCGGGGACAATGCGGGGATGAGTGAAATGACCGCCACCGCCCCCTTGTCCGCAAGCCAGCCCGCCCCCAAAGTGGGTTTTGTCAGCCTGGGTTGCCCCAAGGCGCTGACCGATTCCGAACTGATCCTGACGCAACTGAGCGCCGAGGGCTACCAGACCTCCAAGACTTTTGAGGGCGCTGACCTGGTCATCGTCAACACCTGTGGCTTCATCGACGAAGCCATTCAGGAGAGTCTGGACACGATTGCCGAAGCCCTGAATGAGAACGGCAAAGTGATCGTGACCGGTTGCCTGGGAGCCAAAACAGGTGAGGGCGGCGGCAACATGGTGCGGGAAATGCACCCCAGCGTGCTGGCCGTGACCGGGCCACACGCCACGCAAGAGGTGATGGACGCGGTACACACGCATTTGCCCAAGCCTCACGACCCCTTTCTCGATCTGGTGCCTGGCGGCTTTGGCGAAGCCGGGCTCAAGCTCACGCCGCGCCACTATGCGTATTTGAAAATCAGCGAAGGCTGCAACCACCGCTGTACGTTTTGCATCATCCCCTCCATGCGAGGGGACCTGGTGTCTCGCCCGATTGGCGATGTGCTCAAAGAAGCCAAAGCCTTGTTTGAAGGCGGCGTGAAAGAGCTGCTGGTCATCAGCCAGGACACCTCGGCCTATGGCGTGGATGTGAAATACCGCACGGGCTTTTGGGACGGCAAGCCGGTCAAAACCCGGATGCTGGAATTGGTACAGACCTTGGGCGAGATGGCCCGAGCGCACGGTGCATGGGTGCGCTTGCACTATGTTTATCCTTACCCGAGTGTGGACGACATCATCCCCTTGATGGCCGAAGGACTGGTCTTGCCATATTTGGATGTGCCTTTTCAACACAGCCACCCCGATGTGCTCAAGCGCATGAAGCGGCCGGCCAGTGGCGAGAAAAACCTCGAGCGCATCCAGCGTTGGCGGGAACTCTGCCCTGAATTGGTGATCCGCAGCACCTTCATCGCGGGTTTCCCAGGGGAGACTGAGGAAGAGTTCGAGCACCTGCTGGGGTTTTTACGCGAAGCACAAATCGACCGTGCCGGTTGCTTTGCCTACAGCCCAGTCAAGGGCGCAGCAGCGAACGACTTGCCCGGCATGCTGCCCGAAGCGCTGCGCGAAGAGCGCCGTGCCCGCTTCATGGCGGTGGCAGAGGAGGTCTCGATTGCCCGTTTGCACCAACGCGTGGGCTCGACCATGCAGGTGCTGGTGGACAGCGCTCCGGCCATGGGCCGTCGCGGTGGTGTGGGCCGCAGCTTTGGCGACGCGCCCGAAATCGATGGTGTGGTGCGTTTGTTGCCACCCGAGAAGATGAGCAAAACCCTCAAGGTGGGCGAATTCACCCGCGCGCGCATCGTCAGCGTGGAAGGCCACGACCTGGTGGGGGTGCCGGTTTGAAGATGCATGGTGCGCTGCGGGCCGGCCCTTCAGCGGCCCGGATGCGGTGCGTTTTGCCCAACGTGGACGCCAAGCAGCGTGTTTCAGACAACAAAAAAGCCGCTGATCATGAATCAACGGCTTGTGCTGTAAATAACTTATCTGATTCGATAAGATTGGTGCCCAGAAGAGGACTCGAACCTCCACGATGTTACTCGCTAGTACCTGAAACTAGTGCGTCTACCAATTCCGCCATCTGGGCGCCTCAGGAATTAAAGGATTGTATATCAAAAAAGTAGCGCCACCCAGCGGCTTGCTGGAAGAAATAGAAGGCAGTGTTCAAGGGCACCGCGATGGTCACGGATTCTTGATCCGTGACAACGGCGAGTCGGACATTTACCTGTCGCCCAATGAAATGCGTGCCGTGTTGCACAAGGACCGCGTTAAGGTGCGCATCGTGCGCCAGGACCGCAAAGGCCGACCCGAGGGCCGCATTGTTGAAATCATCGAGCGTCCTGAGCAGCCCATCATTGGCCGCTTGCTGCATGAAGGCGGCTTGTGGCTGGTGGCGCCCGAGGACAAGCGCTATGGCCAGGATGTGATGATCCCCAAAGGTGCCACCAGCACCGCCAAGCCAGGCCAAGTGGTGGTGGTCGAGTTGACCGAGCCGCCCGCCTTGTTCGGACAGCCTGTGGGCCGGGTGAAAGAGGTGTTGGGCGAAATCGACGACCCGGGCATGGAGATCGAGATCGCTGTGCGCAAGTACAGCGTGCCGCACGAGTTCTCTGCCGAATGCATTGACCAAGCCAAAGGATTGCCCGACAAAGTGCTGCCCAAGGACCGCAAGGACCGGGTGGATTTGCGCGATGTGCCCTTGGTCACGATCGATGGCGAGGATGCACGTGATTTTGACGATGCCGTGTATTGCGAGCCAGCCAAGGTGGGGCGTGGCAAAGGCTGGCGTTTATTGGTCGCGATTGCCGACGTGAGCCACTATGTGCAAACGGGCAGCGCCATCGACATCGACGCCTACGACCGCGCTACCAGTGTGTATTTCCCGCGCCGCGTGATCCCCATGTTGCCGGAAAAGCTGTCCAACGGCCTGTGTTCGCTCAACCCGGATGTGGACCGTTTGTGCATGGTGTGCGACATGCTGGTCAACGCCAAGGGCGATGTGCATGCCTACCAGTTTTACCCCGCGGTGATGCACAGCCATGCTCGCTTTACTTACACCGAAGTCGCGGCCATTTTGGCCAACACCCGTGGACCGGAAGCAGCCAAACGCAAAGCGCGCGTGACCGACCTGATGAACCTGCAGGATGTGTACAAGGCTTTGCTGGCTTCGCGGGCTGTGCGGGGTGCGGTGGACTTTGAAACCACTGAAACGCAAATCGTGTGCGACGAGAGCGGCCGGATCGAAAAAATCGTTCCTCGCGTGCGCAACGAAGCGCACCGCCTCATTGAGGAAGCGATGCTGGCGGCCAACGTCTGCAGCGCCGACTTTATCCAGCAGGGCAAACACCCAGGCTTGTTCCGGGTGCACGAAGGCCCGACAGCCGAGAAAAAAGACATCCTGCGCAATTACCTCAAGGCCCTGGGTTTGGGCATGGGCATCAGCGATGAGCCGCACACCAGCGAGTTTCAGAAAATCGCGCTCGCGACCAAGGACCGCCCGGACGCCCAACAAATCCACACCATGCTGCTGCGCTCCATGCAGCAGGCCATTTACACGCCGGTCAACAGTGGGCACTTTGGTCTCGCTTACGAGGCCTATACCCACTTCACCAGCCCGATCCGGCGCTACCCGGATTTGCTGGTGCACCGGGTCATCAAGGCCATTTTGCTGGACCGCAAATACACGCTGCCAAGCTTGCCCCTGCCCGGCGAGGCGCATGCCAAGCTGAGCAAGCGGCTGGAGAAAAGCCGTGCAGCCAAGGGCGACGCGCCCGAGTCGTCTGCGCCACGGGTGCGCATGTCGGCGGCCGACCAGCGTGCCTGGGAGGCGGCAGGGCTGCATTGCAGCGCCAACGAACGCCGCGCCGATGAGGCCAGTCGGGACGTGGAAGCCTGGCTCAAGTGCAAGTACATGCGTGAGCACTTGGGTGAGGAATACAGCGGTGTGGTGTCGGCAGCCACCAGCTTTGGCATCTTCGTGACTTTGGACACTTTGTATGTCGAGGGGTTGGTCCACATCACCGAGCTGGGCGGTGAGTATTTCCGCTTTGACGAGTTGCGCCAAGAACTGCGTGGTGAGCGAACGGGCATCCGTTACGCCATTGGCAGCCGGGTCCAGGTGCAGGTCAGTCGGGTCGATCTGGATGGGCGAAAAATCGATTTCCGCTTGGTGACACCGGGCGAAGATTTGGTGCCACGTGCCATGCGTGACAAAGGCGTGTCAGCCCCTGCAGAAGGCGGGCGCGACAAGAAGCGTGGCGCGCAGGACCGCCGACAAGCCGACGCTGAGCGCAACCGCTCACCGATCCAAGCCCTCAAGGCTTCGGTGAAAAAAGCAGCCGCCAAGAAAAAAGGCCCGAGGACCACCAAGCCTCGGCGCTGAAGACCGTTCAGGCCAACCGCCTTGCCAGACGGTTGGCGGTGAGCGCCTTCTCTTGTGGCCAGTCATCGGCCACTTGTCCGTGTTGCGCCACGGCAGCGCAGGCTGCACCGAAAGCGCTCAGGCCTTGCGCCATGCGTGCCCCTACCAGTCCGGCCAGCACATCGCCCGTGCCGCCTGTGGCCAGTCTGCCGTTGCCCGAGGTGTTGATGCGCGGCGCATGTCCGGGCGCGGCAATCACGGTGCCCGAACCCTTGAGGATCACGCTGCATTGGAAGCGTTCGGCCAGCTCTTGTGCTGCTTTCAAGCGGTCGTTTTGGACCTGCGCCGTGTTGCAGTCCAGCAGTCGGGCCGCTTCCAATGGGTGGGGTGTGAGGACGGTAGTTAGCGAAGCCCCTTGCAGGTTGGCCCGCTGGCGCAGCGCGTTTTGCAATGGACGGTCTTGCGCCACAGCATTGAGGCCATCGGCGTCCAGCACCAGCTGGGCACTGCGCTGCAGCACTTCGAGCAAGACCGCTTGCACAGCGGTGCCGCCGCCGCAGCCGCACACCACATGCAGTTTTTCAAGCTCGAGCCGATTGAATTCGCGTTGCATCACATCGGGTGGCACGCTGTCGCTGGCCGGTCCGGACAGCAGGCTCAGCATGACGCGCCCAGCACCCGCGTGCAAGGCGGCTGTGGCCGCCAAAATGGCCGCGCCGCTCATGCCCATGCCGTGCGTGGCCAGGCCTTCACCGCCAACCACCGCCACATCGCCATGGCTGCCTTTGTGGCTAGCGTGGGTTTTGGGTGCCGATGCGTATGGGGCATTGAGCCAGGCCAAGGGCGCTAAGTGGTGCTGACTGGGCCGATAGCCCAGGTCTTCGAGCCAAATTTGTCCACTGGCGTCGCGCCCATGCCCCATGAGTAAACCGGCCTGCACCGAGATGAGGCTCAAAGTGTGGTGGGCCTGCACACACAAGCTGCCGCCGCTGTCGCCATCCAGCCACTGGCCCGATTGAGGGTTCAGACCGGTGGGCACGTCGATGGCCAGGACCGGGGCTGCGCAGATTTGCATGGCCTGCACGCAGGCCCGCAAATCGGCGCTCAAGGGCCGCGTGGCACCGATCCCCAAGAGGGCGTCGACGCACAGATCCTGCGCGGCCATGGCGCGCAGCCATTCGGTGGGCACGCCAGAGCGAATGCAGACGCCCGCTTGCTGCGCCCTTTGCAAGGCCGCTTGCGCATCTGCCGGGCTGCGCTCGGATGCTGCGAGGCTGACCACCACGTCTTTGCCCCATTGGTGCAGGTGCAAAGCAGCCTCCAGGCCGTCACCGCCGTTGTTACCCGGACCTGCGGCAACCCAGATGCGCTGGGCATGCGGCGCCACGGCCAGGGCCAGTTGGGCGCAGGCCAGACCCGCGCTTTGCATCAGGGGCGTGGGGCTGAGGGCCTGCAGCGCCGGCTCCAGCTGCCGGATCTGCGCAGGCCCTAGGATGGGCCAAGCGTGTGAGCGGCTGAGGATGCGCATGGGGTCAGTGCTGCTGCAGCAAGGGCTCGAGCAGCAAGGCCAGCTGCAAAATGGTGTCGTCGTGCATGGCTGCGTGCCAGGCCATCAAGCCCACGGGCAGCTCGCCAGGCGCGTGGCAGGGCAAAGAGATGCCGCAGCCGTCGAGAGTGTTGACTGCGCTGGTGTTGCGCAGCAGCAGGCCGTTGACCCGGAAAAACTCGGCATCGCGCTCGGCTCCCGGGGCCACGTCGCTGATGGTGGGGGCGGTGATGGGGGTGGTGGGCGATAGCACGGCGTCGTAACCCACCAGTGCGGCTTCCACGCGGCCAATCCAATGCCGACGTGCCTCAACCAAATCCATGTATTCGTGGGCTTTCATGCCCGAGCCGCGCATCAGCCGTTGCAGGACGCGGGGGTCATAGTGACCGCTTTCGCGCTCGATCAGCGCACGGTGCCAGGCAAAGCCCTCGGCCGGGCTGAAACCGCCGGTGCTCATCATCGGGGCCAACTCGTTCAGCTCAGGCAGGGCGAGTTCGTCGATGCGCGCCCCTGCAGCTTGCAGCGTATTCAGGCTGCGTTGAAAAGCCCGCGTCACGGTCGCGTCCATGCCGTCCTGCATCAGGTGCTTGACCACCGCCAGGCGGAAGCCGAACAGCGGTCGCAGCCCCCGTGGGACTTGTCTGGCCGACAGCACCTCGTGGGCCAAAATCGCGTCGCGCACGGTGCGCGTCATGGCGCAAACGGTGTCGAGCGTGGTGGACAGGGGCAGGGCGCCTTGTGTGGGCACCAGGCGTGCGGTGTTCTTGAAACCCACAATGCCGTTCAAAGCGGCGGGCACCCGGATGGAGCCGCCCGTGTCCGAGCCCAGACCCACGAAGGCGGCACCGGTGGCCACCGACACGGCCGCGCCCGAGCTGGAGCCGCCGGGCACATGGGGCTCACCGGGGGTGCCCACGGCTTGGTCGTGCAACCCGTCCCAGGCGGCAGGTGTGCCGTAGTGCGGGTTGGTGCCCACGCCAGAAAAGGCAAACTCGACCATGTTCGTGCGCCCAATCAGGGCCGCGCCTGCGGCCCGCAAACGCGCCACGGCCAGGCAGTCCGCTGGCGCCGGGGGCTGGTTTTTCAGGACGATCGAGCCCGCTTGGGTGATCTGCCCTTGGACATCAAAAAGGTCTTTGATGGATACCGCCAAACCAGCGAGCGGGGTTTGGACCACTTGGGGTTGGCTGGCCGTTCGCTGCACCGCCTCAGGTGAGAGTTGCATGAATGCGTGGGCGCAGGCTGGGCTTTGCGCCACGGCCAGGCAGGCTTGAGCGGCTTCGAGGGGATGGGTAGATCCAGCCCGGATGGCTTGCCGGGTGGCGATCAGGTCGGCTTTCATGGGGAAGGGACACTTTCGAGTGGGACAGGATGCTATAATCCTAAGGCTTTGCAAAGCCTGAGCGCTGTCTTTTGAGTGTCATGTTCTACATGTCGTCAAACAGTGACCCAGGTCAAGCGAAGTTCATCCGCGAATCCGTCCCGACAAGGTGTTGCGCGCAGTGTTTGAGATGCTGTGTGCGATCAGTGGATCGGATTTTAGACCCAACCTTTGGAGTATTTTTATGTCTGTCACCATGCGCGAAATGCTGGAAGCCGGTGTCCACTTCGGTCACCAAACCCGCTTCTGGAACCCCAAGATGGCCCCGTTCATCTTTGGTCACCGCAACAAAATCCACATCATCAACCTGGAAAAATCGCTGCCGATGTTCCAGGATGCGATCAAGTTCGCCAAGCAGTTGTCTGCCAACCGCGGCACCATCTTGATGGTCGGCACCAAGCGCCAAGCCCGTGAAACGGTTGCTGCAGAAGCCCAGCGCGCCGGCGTGCCTTTCGTCGACCAGCGTTGGTTGGGCGGCATGCTGACCAACTTCAAGACCGTCAAGACCTCGATCAAGCGTCTGAAGGACATGAAGGCTCAGCAAGAAGTTGGCTTGGACAGTCTGAGCAAAAAAGAACAACTGATGTTCAAGCGCGAGATGGAAAAGCTCGAGAAAGACATCGGCGGCATCCAAGACATGGCGGCCTTGCCCGATGCTATTTTTGTGATCGACGTCGGTTACCACAAAATTGCCATCTCGGAAGCCAAAAAATTGGGTATCCCATTGATTGGTGTGGTGGACTCCAACCACTCGCCCGAAGGCATCGACTACATCATTCCTGGTAACGACGACTCGGCCAAGGCCGTGGCTTTGTACGCCCGTGGCATCGCCGACGCGATCATCGAAGGCCGCGCCAATGCGGTCAACGATGTGATCAAGGCCGTCACCGAAGGCGCTGATGAATTCGTCGAAGAAGCCAACGCTTCTGCCTGAGTTCCCAAGACTCGATGAAAGGGGCTTTGTGGCCCCTTTTTTTTAATCTGACTTTTAGACTGAATACGGAGAAATCAAATGGCTGCAATTACCGCAAGCATGGTCGCTGAACTGCGCGCAAAAACCGACGCTCCCATGATGGAGTGCAAAAAAGCCTTGACCGAAGCCGAAGGCGACATGGCCAAAGCCGAAGAACTGCTTCGCGTCAAGCTGGGCACCAAGGCTGGCAAAGCCGCTTCCCGCGTGACCGCCGAAGGCGTGGTGACCAGCTTCGTGAGCGGCACCACTGGCGCCATGATCGAAGTCAACTGCGAAACCGACTTCGTGACCAAGAACGACAGCTTCCTGGCTTTGGCCAACGCCGCCGCCAAGTTGGTGGCCGAGCACAACCCCGCCGATATCGCTGCCTTGGGCGAGTTGCCTTACAGCCAGGACGGTTTTGGCCCTACTTTGGAAGAAGTGCGCAAGGGCCTGATCGGCAAGATCGGCGAGAACATGAGCTTCCGCCGCTTCAAGCGTGCTTCCGGTGGCGCCAAGATTGCCAACTACCTGCACGGCACCCGCATCGGCGTGTTGGTCGAATTTGAAGGCGATGAAATTGCTGCCAAAGACGTCGCCATGCACGTGGCCGCGATGAAGCCTGTGTCCTTGACCAGCGCCGAAGTGCCTGCCGAGTTGATTGAAAAAGAGCGCTCGGTTGCCGCGGCCAAGGCTGCCGAGTCCGGCAAGCCCGCTGACATCGTCACCAAAATGGTGGAGGGTTCGGTTCAGAAGTACCTCAAAGAGGTGTCGTTGTTCAACCAGTCTTTCGTCAAGAACGACAAGCAGACCGTCGAGCAGATGCTCAAGGCCGCAGGCACCACCGTCAAGGCATTCACCCTGTATGTGGTCGGCGAAGGCATTGAGAAAAAGGTGGACGACTTCGCCGCCGAAGTGGCCGCCCAAGTGGCTGCGGCCCAAGGCGCAGCCTGAGTTCACGCCCCAGCTGATTTGCCAACCCATTGTCCCCATTGAACCCCAAGGAGCACCTCATGTCTTCAGCCAAGCCAGCCTTTAAGCGAATTTTGCTCAAGCTGTCCGGCGAGGCCTTGATGGGGGACGATGCCTTTGGCATCAACCGTGCCACCATCGTGCGCATGGCCGAAGAGATCGCCGAGATCAACCGTCTGGGCGTTCAGGTCGCTGTGGTCATTGGTGGGGGCAACATCTTCCGCGGTGTGGCAGGGGGTGCTGTGGGCATGGACCGTGCCACGGCCGATTACATGGGCATGCTGGCCACCGTGATGAACTCCTTGGCCTTGGCCGACGCCTTGGACAAGGCCGGTCTGACGGCCCGTGTCATGTCGGCCATCGGCATCGACCAAGTGGTTGAGCCCTATGTGCGCCCCAAGGCTTTGCAATACCTCGAAGAGGGCAAGGTCGTGGTGTTTGCGGCGGGCACTGGCAATCCGTTTTTCACGACCGATACGGCGGCTGCTTTGCGCGGTGCCGAAATCGGTGCCGAGATGGTGCTCAAGGCCACCAAGGTCGATGGTGTTTACACGGCCGATCCTAAAAAAGACCCTTCTGCCACGCGTTACAGTGAAATCAGCTTCGACGAGGCCATTTCGCGCAATCTGGGCATCATGGACGCCACGGCTTTTGCCTTGTGCCGCGACCAGAAACTGCCGATCAAGGTGTTTTCGATCATCAAGAACGGTGCTTTGAAGCGCGTGGTGCTGGGTGAGGACGAAGGCACCCTGGTTTATGCTTGAGCCCGTTCTGACGAGGAGAACCCCCATGACCATTGCTGACATCAAGAAAACAACCGAAACCAAAATGGACCAGTCCATTGCGGCCTTCAAAAACAATTTGACCAAGATTCGCACAGGGCGTGCCAATCCGGCACTGCTCGACACCATCCATGTCGATTACTACGGCTCCCTGGTGCCTTTGTCGCAAGTGGCCAATGTGTCCTTGATGGATGCCCGTACCATCAGCGTTCAGCCTTGGGAAAAAGGCATGGGGGCCAAGATCGAGAAGGCCATTCGTGAAAGCGATTTGGGCCTGAACCCTGCTTCCATGGGCGATTTGATCCGCGTGCCGATGCCTCCCATGAGCGAAGAGCGCCGCAAGGAAATGACCAAGCTGGCCCGCACCGAAGGTGAAAACAGCAAGATCGCCATCCGCAATTTGCGCCGCGATGCCAATGAGTCGGTTAAAAAGCTGGTCAAGGACAAGGAAGTGTCCGAGGACGATCAAAAACGTGCCGAGGCCGATGTCCAGAAACTGACCGACAAACGCATGACCGAGATTGACCAGCTGGTGACAGCCAAAGAACAAGAAATCATGGCTGTGTGAGTTGGAGTCTGGCGCCGTGGCTTTGCACGGCCTGTAAGGCCGCCCCTTGGCGGCCTTTTTTATGGAGAATCTGTGCTCAAACAACGCATCATCACCGCCTTGGTCCTGTTGGCCTTGCTGCTGCCTGCTTTGTTTGCGGCCCATCCTTGGCCATTTATGGCGCTCACACTGCTCCTTATCACTGCAGGCGCTTGGGAGTGGGGGCGACTCAATGGCTTGACCGCTGCCCGGACTTGGTTGGGGGCCTTGCTTTGCCTGCTGGCATGCGGTGCGGCCATACAAATGGGCTGGGTTCAACGCACGCCGCCATGGGTGTGGCTGATGGCGGGTGCCCTGTGGGTCTTGCTGGGCAGTTGGATGATTCAGCGTGGGGTGCCCGGCTGGGCACGGTGGCCACGCTTTGTCCGCTGGCTGGGCGGGATCGCGCTGCTGACCCTGGCTTGGCTGGCGATGGCGCAAGCGCATCAAAGGGGCGTGAACTTTCTCTTGTCGGTTTTGGTTCTGGTCTGGGCAGCCGATGTTTTTGCTTATTTTTTCGGCAAGGCCCTCGGCGGCCGTTGGATCAAGACCAAGCTGGCCGCCAGCATCAGTCCCGGCAAGAGTTGGGAAGGAGCTTTCGGCGGCATATTCGGGGTCTTGTGTGTGGCCGGCCTCTGGGTCGAAGTGGACCGACGCTGGGCTTTGTCGGATCTGAGTTTTTATTCCTTGTTGTGGGCCCAAGGTTGGTGGGTGACTTTGCCGGCATTGTTCTTCATGTCCGCCATGAGTGTGGTGGGCGATTTGGTGGAGTCCTTGGTCAAGCGCAGTGCGGGCATGAAAGACAGTTCCGGCCTGCTGCCGGGCCACGGGGGTGTGCTGGACCGCGTGGACGCCTTGCTGCCAACACTGCCTTTGGCGATGATGCTGATTGATTGGATTTGAAATGAGAGTGGATCACATGCAAACCCTCCAGCGGATCACCATCCTGGGCTCTACAGGCTCCATTGGCAAGAGCACTTTGGATGTTTTGGCGCGACACCCGCAGCAGTTTGCGGTGTACGCCTTGACCGCATCGACCCAAGTGGATCTGATGCTGGCCCAGTGCGCGCAGTTCAAACCCGAAGTGGCGGTCATGGTCGATGAGGGCGCGGCAGGTGTTTTGGCAGACAAGCTCAAGGCCGAGGGCTTGCGCACCGAAGTGCGCTGGGGTGCTGCTGCGCTGGACGAGGTGGCCTGTGCCCCTCAAGTGGATGCCGTCATGGCCGCCATCGTGGGTGCCGCAGGCTTGTCCTCTTGTTTGGCTGCCGCACGTTCCGGCAAGAAGCTCCTATTGGCCAACAAAGAAGCCTTGGTGGTGGGCGGCGAGGTCTTTTTGTCGGCCGTTCGCGAGGGGGGGGCGGTATTGTTGCCGATTGACAGCGAGCATTCGGCGATTTTCCAGTCCTTGCCCGAGGACCCTGCCACCTGGCAGCGGCGTGTCCACAAAATCATCCTGACCGCTTCGGGTGGGCCATTTCGCGGGCGAGAGCCCGGGAGCCTGAAGGATGTCACGCCGGAGCAGGCATGCGCCCACCCCAATTGGGTGATGGGGCGCAAAATATCAGTGGATTCCGCGACCATGATGAACAAGGCCCTCGAAGTCATCGAGGCACGGTATTTGTTTGGATTGGCACCTGAGCAATTGGAGGTGGTGATTCACCCGCAAAGCGTGATCCATTCCATGGTCCAGTACAAAGACAACTCGGTGGTGGCCCAGTTGGGCACGCCCGACATGCGGGTACCCATCGCCTACGGCTTGAGCTGGCCGGAGCGCATGGTCTCAGGGGCTTCGGCGCTCGACTTCCATACTTTGGCCGCCATGACGTTTGAGTCCATGGATGGGCATGGTCATCCGGAGCGTTTTCCAGGCTTGAAGCTGGCTTGGGCCACCCTCCAGGGTGCCCCCGGCAGTTGTGCGGTGCTCAATGCCGCCAACGAAATCGCGGTGGACGCTTTCTTGAACCGTCGCATTCGATTTGATCAAATTCACCATGTGAACGAGGCGACCCTCAACGCTGTGCACAGCATTCCACCCGAGAATCTGGCGGACTTGCTGGCCATTGACCGCCAAAGTCGCGACGCTGCTCGGCAAGTGCTTGGCAAACTGGCGTGAGGGTTGCCATCCCTTGGGCGCTGGCCTCGCAAGCCGCTTAGCGGGGTGTATCATCAAAACTTCACGGTGCAGACCACTGTGACCGCGTTTTCAGGCGAAAATGCTGCGTTGTTCGCCCTTGGCGTGCAGATCTGCTTTTTTCAAATGGGTTAAGGCTCGGGTGGTCCACGCACCTCAGGCCGTTGATCTTTTTATGGTTGTTCCATGAATTTTTTTGACATTCGTTCACGCCTTCAACCTGCCGCATGGATGCTGGCCGCCAGTTTGATGGCTTGCATGCCCGCCTGGGCTGTTGACCCCTTCATCGTGAGAGACATCCGAGTGGAAGGTTTGCAGCGAATCGAATCCGGCACCGTATTTGCCTCATTGCCGCTGCGCGTGGGTGATCAATATTCGGACGAAAAAGGCGCAGCCGCCATTCGCGCCTTGTTTGCTTTGGGCTTGTTCAAGGACGTGCGCCTTGAAACCGAAGGCGATGTGCTGGTGGTGGTGGTGGAAGAGCGGCCTTCGGTGGCCACGGTCGAGTTCATCGGTCTCAAAGAGTTCGACAAGGATGTATTGCTCAAAGCCTTGAGGGAAGTCGGTCTGGCGGAAGGGCGTCCTTACGACAAAGCCCTGGCCGACAAGGCCGAGCAAGAACTCAAGCGACAGTACATCAACCGCAGTTTGTACGGTGCTGAAGTGGTCAGCACGACCACGCCCTTGGACCGCAATCGCGTGAATTTGAGTTTCACCATCACCGAAGGCGGCCCGGCAAAGATCAAGCAAATCCAGATTGTGGGCAACAAGGCATTCACCGAGTCTGACCTGCGCGACCAGTTCAATCTGGACACGGGCGGTTGGATGAGTTGGTACACCAAGTCAGACCGCTATGCACGCAACAAGCTCAACGCCGACCTGGAAGCGCTGCGTTCCTTTTATTTGGCCCGTGGTTTTCTGGAGTTCCGGATTGACTCCACCCAGGTGGCCATGTCGCCCGACAAGCAGGAAATGGCCATCACGATCAACGTGACCGAGGGGGAGCGCTTTGTCGTTTCGGGGGTGAAGCTCGAAGGCAACTACCTCGACAAGGACGATGAATTCAAGGCGCTGGTCAAGATTGGTGTGGGCAAGCCCTACAACGCCGAAACCGTTGCCGAGACTACCAAGGCCTTCACCGATTATTTTGGTAAGTTTGGGTTTGCCTTTGCCAAAGTCGAAGCCAAGCCGGAAATTGACCGCCAGAACAACCGTGTTCAGTTTGTGCTGCAGGCCGAGCCTTCACGACGGGCTTACATCAGGCGCATTTTGGTCTCTGGCAACAACCGTACTCGTGACGAAGTGATCCGCCGTGAGTTTCGCCAGTTCGAAGCGGCGTGGTACGACGGCGACAAAATTCGCCTGTCCCGCGATCGTGTTGACCGCTTGGGCTTTTTCACGGACGTGAACGTGGAAACCGTCGAAATCCCGGGCACCCCCGACCAAGTCGATTTGATGTTCACCGTGGCCGAAAAGCCAACCGGCAGCATTTCTTTGGGAGCGGGTTTTTCTTCGGCCGAAAAGGTGACCTTGAGTTTTGGTGTCCGCCAGGAAAACGCGTTCGGTTCGGGCAACTATTTGGCCGTTGAAGTCAACACCAGCAAATACAACCGCAACCTGGTTCTGAGCACGACGGATCCGTACTTCACGCAAAACGGTATTTCCCGCACGATCGATGTCTTTCAACGCACCACCCGCCCTTATTTGGGCGACATCAATTCCTACAGCCTGATCAACTCGGGCTTGGGCCTGCGTTTCGGGGTGCCTGTGACCGAGACCGACACGGTTTTTGTGGGTGCCAATGCTGAGCAGACCCAAATCAAGGCAGGAACAGGCTTGCCCGATCCGTACACGGAGTACGCGGATCAATTTGGCGCCACCAGCACCGCTATCCCGCTGACATTGGGGTGGGCCAGGGATGGGCGAGACAGCGCCTTGGTTCCGACCAAGGGCACATTCCAGCGCTTCAATGCGGATTTGAGCTTCGCAGGCGACGTGCGTTATTTCCGCAGCAACTACCAATACCAGCAGTATTTTCCGCTGAGCAAGAAATACACCTTGGCCTTGAATGCTGATTTGGGGTGGGGCCAAGGCCTGAGCGGTCAGCCATTCCCCATTTTCAAGAATTTCTTCGTGGGTGGTTTGGGCAGTGTGCGCGGCTTTGAGCAATCGACTTTGGGGCCTTCAAGAGCGACCAGCTCATCGAACTCGGCACTTGTTTATTTGGGAGGGCCGAAGAAAATCGTTTTGAATGCCGAATTCATGGTGCCCTTTCCCGGTGCGGGCAACGACAAAACCCTGCGTTTGTTTGGCTTCACAGACATCGGCCGAGCCTTTGGCGACAATGAAAAAATCTCGCTCGGTGATCTGCGTGCCTCTGCCGGTATCGGCCTGAGCTGGATCTCTCCCATGGGCCCTTTGCGCTTCTCTTATGCGATGCCCATTCGCCAAGAGACAAGCGATAAAATCCAGAAATTCCAATTCCAGATCGGAACCTCTTTCTAATGAAAACGATTCGCAAGAACCTTCTCGTCGCACTGCTGGTTGGTGCATCGGCTTTCACCGGCTGGGTGCAGGCGCAGGATTTCAAAATCGGTATCGTCAACACCGACCGAATTTTGCGTGATTCGAACGTGGCCAAGGCAGCTCAGGCCAAGTTGGAGTCTGAGTTTCTAAAGCGCGAAAAAGACCTCAATGACGCCATCAACTCTTTCAAGGCTGCGGCTGAAAAGTTCGAGCGCGATGCGCCCACCTTGTCCGAAGCCCAGCGGGTGGCCAAGCAAAAGCAGCTGATCGAGCAGGACCGTGACTTGAAGCGTCGTCAGCGTGAGTTCCAAGAGGATTTGGGTGCCCGCAAGAACGAAGAAAACCAGATGCTGTTCGAAAAAGCCGGACGTGCTGTCAAGCAAGTGGCCGAGTCCGAGAAGTACGACCTGGTTTTGCAGGACGCGGCCTACTTCAATCCCAAGCACGACATCACAGAAAAAGTCATCAAGGCCCTCAACGCCTCGGTGGGTAAATAACAGGCGCGCAGCCTGTTTGAAACCGTGTCGCTGTCTCTGGGCGCTATTGTTGAGACCTTGGGAGGGCGACTGTTGGGTCCGTCCGACATGCAAGTGTCGGGATTGGCGCCTTTGCTCAGTGCGCAGCCCGACCAGATCAGTTTCCTCAGCCAAGCCCGTTACCAAAGCCAACTGGCCAACAGCTTGGCAGGCTGCGTGATTGTGAGCCCGGCGTTAGAGGCCCAGGTGATCCAGCGCCCTGCGGCCATCGTGACCGATGACCCTTATGTGTACTTCGCCCGCTTGACCCGTTTGTGGAAGCGAGCGCTGCCCCAGCCTTCAGGACCCAGGATCCACCCGAGTGCGGTGATCGATCCCGAGGCCCATATCGCCGAGGATGCTGTGATTGGCCCTTTGTGCGTGGTTGAGCGCGGTGCCGTGGTGGGCCCCGGTACATGGCTGAAGTCCCGAGTCACAGTGGGTGAAGACTGCAAAATCGGGGCGCGCTGCCTGGTGCACTCGGGCGTGGTCATTGGCGCAGACGGTTTTGGGTTTGCCCCCCACCAGGGCCAGTGGGAAAAAATAGAGCAACTCGGTGCTGTGCGCATTGGCAACGATGTGGAAATCGGGGCCAACACCTGCATTGACCGAGGGGCCTTGGAGGACACGGTCATTGAAGAAGGCGTCAAACTCGACAACCTGATTCAGATTGGCCACAACGTGCACGTTGGCAAGCACACGGCCATGGCCGGGTGCGTTGGCGTGGCTGGCAGTGCCAAGATTGGTGCTCACTGCACTGTGGGCGGCGGCGCCGTGGTGCTGGGGCATCTGAGCCTGGCCGACCATGTGCACATTTCTGCGGCGTCGGTGGTCACGCGTTCCATCTCGCAACCCGGCCACTACACCGGGATGTTTCCGCTGGACAGCAATGCCAATTGGGAAAAAAACGCCGCCAGCCTCAAACAATTGTCCCGCTTGCGCGATCGCATCAAAGCCCTCGAGGCGGACATTCAAAACGACAAGGAAAATTGACCATGATGGACATTCACAAAATTCTCAAGCAGCTGCCGCACCGCTACCCGTTTTTGCTGGTGGACCGTGTGCTGGAGCTCGAAAAAGGCGTGCGCATCAAGGCTTTGAAGAACGTCACAATCAATGAGCCATTTTTCACAGGCCATTTCCCTCACCGTCCGGTCATGCCTGGCGTGCTGATGCTGGAGGCCTTGGCCCAAGCGGCCGCGTTGTTGTCTTTTGATACCTTGGACGCCGCGCCCGATGACAACACGGTCTATTATTTTGCGGGCATTGACGGCGCGCGTTTCAAGCGTCCGGTCGAGCCTGGCGATCAATTGACGCTGGATGTGCAGCTGGACCGCATGAAGGCTGGAATTTTCAAGTTCAAGGCCCAGGCCAAGGTGGGTGACGAGCTGGCCTGCGAAGCTGAATTGATGTGCACCATGCGCAAAATTGCCTGAGGACCTATGGCGACTATCCATTCCACCGCTTTGGTCGATCCGGCCGCCCAGCTGGACGCCTCCGTGACCGTTGGTCCTTACACCCTCATTGGCCCGAATGTGGTCATCGGTGCTGGCTCCACGGTGGGCTCGCATTGCACGATCGAGGGCCATACCACCATCGGACAGAACAACCACATCCACAGCTACACCTCCTTGGGCGCTGCGCCGCAGGACAAAAAATACGCGGGTGAACCCACCCGTTTGGTGATCGGCGACGGCAACACCATTCGGGAGTTTTGCACTTTCAATGCCGGCACCGTCAACGGCGGTGGCGTGACCCGGGTGGGTGATGACAACCTGTTCATGGCGTATGTCCATTTGGCGCACGATTGCCACATTGGCAGCCACACCATTTTTGCCAACAACTCGCAATTGGCGGGTCACGTGGTGGTGGGCGACTGGGTCATCCTCGGCGGCTTCACTGTGGTGCGCCAGTTTTTGCGGCTGGGGGCGCACAGCTTCACGGCCATGTGCACTTTGCTGTTTGCCGACCTCCCGCCCTATGTGACATGTCAGGGCCAGCCCGCTTCAGCCCGCACCGTGAACGCCGAAGGTTTGCGTCGCCGCGGTTATTCGCCGACCCAAATCGCTGCCGTGCGGGCCATGCACAAAGCCCTTTACCGCGAAAACCTCACTCTGGAAGCCTCCAAAGAACGCATCTTGCAAATCGCCAAGGATAAACCGGAGGTTCAGGCCGACGTCGACATGATGCTGGACTTTTTGGCGGGCGTTTCGCCCAAAGTGGGCATTGTGCGTTCGCGTCGTCGGTCGGTCGATTGAACAACCCAAGGGTCAGGACTTTCCTGGCCCGAGCATGAAAGGAGGGCCATGTGGCCCTGTTGCGTTGCGCCGTCATTGGCGTTGGTTATCTGGGCAAGTTTCATGCTCAAAAGTACGCCAAAATTCCCGAGTGTCAGCTCGTCGCGGTGGTAGACAGTCGGCAGGATCAGGCCGAGCTTGTCGCCGGCTCCTTGGGCTGTGCGGCGCTGACAGACTACAAGTCCTTGATCGGTCAGGTCGACGCGGTCTCCATCGTGGTGCCCACCCAAGGTCATTACGAAGTGTGTGCCGAGTTTCTGCGGGCCGGTGTGCATGTTTTGGTTGAAAAGCCCATGACCACCACCCTGGAGCAGGCCGATGCACTGATCCGCCTGGCGAAAGAAAACCAATGCGTGTTGGCGGTGGGGCATCTGGAGCGATTCAATCCGGCCGCCCTGGCGCTGGAGCCCTTGTTGTCCAACCCTCGATTCATTGACAGCTCGCGCTTGGCTCCGTTCAAGCCACGCGCCACCGATGTGAGTGTGCTGTTGGATTTGATGATCCACGATGTGGATTTGATCCTGTCGCTGGTCGACAGCGAGCTGGAAAGTGTGGAATGTTCTGGGGCGCGGGTGTTGACATCCGACATCGACATTGCCAATGCACGGATTCGCTTTGCCAACGGTTGCGTGGCCAATGTGACCGCCAGTCGCGTGAGCGCCAAGAGCGAGCGCAAAATGCGTGTCTTCCAACATCAGGCTTGCCATTCCTTGGACTTCCAGGCCCGGACCTTGACGACCTACCGCGGTGCCACCACGCCTCTGTCCGATCCCGAACAGGCCATTGAGCGGCACGAGCAGTCGTTTGGCGAGGCCGATCCTTTGTTTTCCGAAATCCTCGACTTTGTCGAGAGCATTCGGCAAGGCCGCCCACCCAAGGTGAGCGGTGAAGCTGGTCGCCGTGCGTTGGAGGCTGTTCAGCGCATCACCGAAGCCACCCGACTGATTTCCTGATTTTCCGAACATTTGAAAGGACCGCCATGCCCATCCCTATGGTCGATCTGGTCGCTCAGTACCGCGATCTCCAGCCTCAGTTGGAACCTGCATTTTTGAAAGCCTTAACGGCTGCGCAGTTCATTTTGGGCCCCAACGTTCAAGCTTTTGAAAAAGAGGCGGCGGACTACCTGGGTGTCGCCCACGCCATCACTTGTGCCAACGGCACCGATGCATTGCACTTGGCCTTGTTGGCTGCGGGCATTGGGCCTGGCGACGAAGTGATCACCACGCCTTTCACATTCATCGCCACCGCAGAGGCCATTGCATATGTGGGGGCCAAAGCCGTATTTGTGGACATCGATCCCTGCACCTTCAACATCGACGTGGCGCAGGCCCAGCGCGCCATCACCGCCAAGACCAAGGCCTTGTTGCCGGTGCATTTGTTTGGACAGCCCGCCAATTTGGCGCCTTTGATGGCCTTGGCCAAAGAACACCAGCTTCAATTGGTGGAAGACTGCGCACAATCTTTTGGTGCCGACATCGGTGGCATCCAGACTGGCGCAATGGGTGATGTGGCAGCTTTCAGCTTTTTCCCCAGTAAAAATTTAGGCTGCTTTGGTGACGGCGGTATGGTCACAACGCAGTCGGACGACATGGCGGAAACTCTGCGCATGCTTCGCAACCACGGCAGCAAGGTGCGCTATTACCACGACATCGTGGGTTACAACAGCCGACTTGATGAACTGCAGGCCGTGGTGCTGCGGGCCAAGCTGCCGTTGATTGACCATTACAACCAAGAGCGTCGCCGCGTTGCCCACCGGTACAACGCTGGCTTGTGTTTGCTGAACTTGCAAACGCCCTGCGAAGATGGCGTGGGCTTGCATGTGTTCCACCAGTACACCGTGTTGACCGATGACCGTGCGGCCATTCAACAGGCTTTGACTGAGCACAAAATCGCCAGCGCTGTTTATTACCCCGTGCCTTTGCACCAGCAAAAGGTGTTTGCCGGTATTTCTGCGGGGACCCATTTCCCAGTCACCGAGTCGGTGGCGCAGCGCTGCTTGTCGCTCCCGATCTATCCTGAGCTGAGCAACGAAGCCATCGACGAGGTGTGCGGCGTGATTCGCCAGGCTTTGAAGGCGTGATGCCAGACGCACGGCCTACAGCGACCCTGGTCACACCAGACTTGCGTGTGAGCATGGTGGCGGCCGAGCGTTCGGGCGACATGCTCGCGGCCTTGTTGTTGCAAGGCATGCAAAAAACCTGGCCTCTGTTGCGAGCTTCAGGCATTGGCGGGCCGCAGATGGATGCGACCGGTTTTGTGTCGCGCTGGTCATGTGACGAGCTGTCGGTGCGCGGTTTGGTGGAAGCACTTTGGCGTTACCGCCACATCAATGGTATCCGGCAGGCCTTGATCCAAAATTTGCTGTCCTCTCCCCCTGATCTGTTTGTGGGTGTGGATGCTTCCGATTTCAACTTGCCCGTGGAGCGCTTGCTGCGGCAAAAAGGCGTGCCCACTGTTCAGTTGGTGTGTCCCTCGATTTGGGCTTGGCGTCCGGAGCGTGTCCAAAAAATCCGTGACAGCGTGGACCATGTCCTGTGCATTTACCCTTTCGAGCCGGAATTGTTGGCCCAACATGGTATTGACGGCACGTTTGTCGGTCACCCGGTGGCCGATGTGATTGCAATGGAGCCCGACCGTTTGCATGCGCGTCAAACCTTGGGCTTGCCTGCAGAGGGCACCGTCGTGGCCTTGCTGCCGGGCAGTCGACCTTCAGAGGTGAAGGGTTTGGCCTTGCCCTTTTTGGAGGCGGCCCGGCTCATGCACACACAAAGACCCGATTTGCAGTTTGTGCTGCCGACCCACGGCCCATTGAAGGACCTGGTCGAGGCGGCCATCGCCCAGGCCGGCATGCAGGCGCATGTCCACTTGGTGATGGGCCGTTCGCACGACGTGCAGGCGGCTTGTGATGTGGCTTTGGTGGCCAGTGGCACGGCCACGCTGGAGACCGCTTTGCACAAACGCCCCATGGTCATCGCCTACAAAATGCAATGGCTTTCCTGGCAAATTGCCAACCGCCAGCGCTTGTTGCCTTGGGTGGGATTGCCCAATATTTTGTGCAACGAAGGCTTGGTGCCCGAGTTCTTGCAGGAGCAGGTGCAGCCCCAAGCATTGGCCCAAGCTGTTTTGCGTTGGCTGGACGATCCAGCAGCGGTGGCGAAAATCCAGCAGCGATTTAACGACCTGCACCTTCAACTGCGTTTGGACATGCCGACGCTGGCCAGCCATGCGATCCAAAAAGTCCTTGCTGCTTGAGCAAACAACCTTGAACTGGGAGACCCATGGCCTGGTGGCCGGGGTGGACGAGGCCGGGCGCGGACCCTTGGCGGGCCCCGTGGTGGCCGCCGCTGTGATCTTGGACGATTTGAACCCCATTCGCGGGTTGAACGATTCCAAAAAACTCACGGCCAAGCGCCGCGAGGCCTTGTTTGACGAGATCCGGGCGCGAGCCCTGTGTTTTGCGATTGCGGAGGCGAGCGTGCAGGAAATTGACCAAATCAACATCCTGCAAGCCACACTGCTGGCCATGAAACGGGCGGTAGAGGCTTTGCGTTTGCCGCCCAAGTTGGTCAGGGTCGATGGCAACCGCTTGCCCACCTTGTCCATTCGTGCCGAAGCCATCGTTCAAGGCGATGCTTTGGTGCCTGCCATCTCGGCGGCTTCCATTTTGGCCAAGGTACACCGTGACCGCTTGTGCGACGCGATGCACGAGCGGTACCCTTTGTACGGTTTTGACCAGCATAAGGGCTATGGCACAGCGCAGCATTTGGCCGCATTGCGAGCGCATGGCCCGGCCGCCTGTCACCGCATGACATTTGCCCCGGTGGCCAGGAGTGTGCGATGAAATCGATCAGCTCGCGGGACAATCCGCAGCTCAAAATTTGGCGGCGTTTGGCTCAGGACAGCACGGCTTACCGCAAGTCGGGGCAGTTCTGGTTGGAAGGCGATCACCTGTGCCGAGCTGCCTTGGAGCGTGGTGTGCATCCGCTGCAGGTGGTATTGAGCGAGTCATTTCAAGCCGAGCAGGGTGGCCAATGGCTGGGGCTGACCGATCAGGTGTTTGTGGTGCCCGATGCCTTGTTTGCCAGCCTCAGTGGCTTGGAGTCTCCGGCCCGCATGGGTTTTGTGGTGCCGTGGCAGGCTGCCCATCAGGTGCTGCCCGATGCGGCCACCGTGGTGCTGGACCGTTTGCAGGACGCGGGCAATGTCGGTGCCATCTTGCGCTGTGCGTCGGCTTTCGGTTACCGCCAGGTGCTGGCCATCAAGGGCACAGCAGCCTTGTGGTCACCGAAGGTGCTGCGAGCGGGCATGGGGGCGCATTGGGGTCTGCACCTGGTCGAAGCGCTCAGCGAGGCCGATGTGGCTGCTTTGCAGGTGCCCTTGCTCACCACCAGCTCCCACGAGGGGCCTTTTTTGCATGCCTTGTTGCAAGCGCGGGAGTTGCCCCAAATTTGTGCATGGGTCTTCGGGCACGAAGGGCAGGGGGTTAGCCCTGGCTTGATGGCCATGGCTCAGTATCCGGTTCGCATTGCCCAGCCTGGCGGTGAAGAATCCCTCAATGTGGCCACGGCAGCGGCCATTTGCCTGCACGCCAGCGCCACCGCAGGACCTTGAACCCATGGGCGCTCAGGGTCAGGGTCAGCGCGCGTGATTTGTCAGGGTTTACTAGCGGTCCTCAGCTATAATGAGAGGCTTTCCCGCATCAACCTGTACGCCACAGTCCATCCCAGGCCCAATCCTCGAACAAGCAGCCAAAAAGAGATCCCATCTCTGGTGAGTGCTGAGGCGTACCCGAACTATTCCGGAGAACCCAGTGCTTTTGTCTCTTCAGGGAACCTTCCCGCCCGCCATTTTGGCGCTTGCAGACGGCACGGTCTTTATCGGCAATTCGATCGGAGCCACCGGCTCTACCGTCGGCGAAGTGGTGTTCAACACCTCGCTCACCGGTTACCAAGAAATCCTCACCGACCCCAGTTATTGCCAGCAGATCGTCACTTTGACGTACCCGCACATCGGCAACTACGGCGTCAACGTGGAAGACATCGAATCCGACAAAGTCCATGCCGCTGGTCTGATCATCAAAGACTTGCCTTTGGTGGCGAGCAATTTCCGCTCCAGCCAAAATCTGTCGTCCTACCTTGTTGAAGCCGGCACCGTTGCCATCGCCAACATCGACACCCGCCAACTCACCCGCATCTTGCGCACCCAGGGTGCCCAAAACGGTGCCATTGTGGGTTTGGCCAAAGGCCAAGTTGTTACCCAAGCGCTCATTGACCAAGCAATTGCCGCAGCAAAGTCGGCCCCCCGCATGGCGGGCCTCGATTTGGCGCAGAAAGTCACTGTGGCCCGTCCTTACGACTGGACCCAAACCGAGTGGCAACTGGGTAATGGCTATGGCACCCTGACAAGCCCCAAGTTCCATGTGGTGGCCTATGACTTTGGCGTGAAGAAAAACATCTTGCGCATGCTGGCTGAACGCGGCTGCAAAGTCACGGTGGTCCCCGCCAAAACTTCTGCTGCGGATGTCCTCAAACACCAGCCCGATGGCATCTTTTTGTCGAACGGCCCTGGCGACCCACAGCCTTGCGACTACGCCATTGCGGCGGCAGCCGAGTTGATCGAGACGGGTATCCCCACTTTTGGAATTTGCCTGGGTCACCAGATCATGGCCCTGGCCAGCGGTGCCAAAACCTTCAAGATGAAGTTTGGCCACCATGGCGCGAACCATCCCGTGAAAGACCTCGACTCCGGTCGCGTGTCCATCACCAGCCAGAACCACGGTTTTGCGGTGGACGAAAAGTCCTTGCCCGCCAACTTGCGTGCCACGCACGTGTCCTTGTTTGACGGCACCTTGCAGGGGCTGGCCCGCACCGACAAGCCCGCGTTTTGCTTCCAGGGACACCCTGAAGCGTCGCCCGGCCCACACGACATTGCTTACCTCTTTGACCGCTTCATCAACTTGATGGAGACAAAATAATGCCTAAGCGCACCGACCTCAAAAGCATCCTCATCATTGGCGCGGGCCCGATCATCATTGGTCAGGCTTGCGAGTTCGACTACTCTGGCGTGCAGGCTTGCAAAGCCTTGCGCGAAGAGGGCTACAAAGTCATCCTGATCAACAGCAACCCTGCCACGATCATGACCGACCCGGCCACGGCCGATGTGACCTACATTGAGCCCATCACCTGGCAGACGGTCGAGAAGATCATCGCCAAGGAGCGCCCCGATGCCATCTTGCCCACCATGGGCGGACAGACCGCACTCAATTGCGCTTTGGACCTCTGGCACAACGGTGTGCTCGAAAAATACAAGGTGGAACTGATTGGCGCGACACCCGAAGCCATCGACAAAGCCGAAGACCGTCTGAAGTTCAAGGACGCCATGACCAAGATCGGCCTGGGTTCGGCCCGCTCGGGCATTGCCCACAGCATGGAAGAAGCCTGGGACGTGCAAAAGACCCTGGGTTTTCCCACCGTCATTCGCCCCAGCTTCACCTTGGGCGGTACAGGCGGCGGCATTGCCTACAACCCCGAAGAATTTGAAGTCATTTGCAAGCGCGGTTTGGAGGCTTCTCCCACCACCGAGCTGTTGATTGAAGAATCCTTGCTCGGCTGGAAAGAGTACGAGATGGAAGTGGTGCGCGACAAAGCGGACAACTGCATCATCGTGTGCTCCATCGAAAACTTGGACCCCATGGGCGTGCACACGGGCGACTCGATCACCGTGGCTCCAGCCCAGACCTTGACCGACAAGGAATACCAGATCTTACGCAATGCCTCTTTGGCCGTCTTGCGTGAAATCGGTGTCGATACCGGTGGATCGAACGTGCAGTTCTCCATCAACCCCAAAGACGGCCGCATGGTCGTGATCGAGATGAACCCCCGCGTCTCGCGCTCGTCGGCCTTGGCTTCCAAAGCCACAGGTTTCCCGATCGCCAAGGTGGCCGCCAAGTTGGCTGTGGGTTACACGCTCGATGAGTTGCGCAACGACATCACGGGCGGCGCTACGCCTGCCTCCTTCGAGCCATCGATCGACTACGTGGTCACCAAGATCCCGCGTTTTGCGTTCGAGAAATTCCCGACAGCCGACAGCCGTTTGACCACCCAGATGAAGTCGGTGGGCGAGGTGATGGCCATGGGCCGCACCTTCCAGGAATCCTTCCAGAAAGCCCTGCGCGGCTTGGAAGTGGGCGTGGACGGCATGAACGAAAAAACCCAAGACCGCGAAGTGCTGGAAAAAGAGCTGGGCGAGCCCGGCCCTGAGCGCATCTGGTATGTGGGCGATGCCTTTGCCATGGGCCTGAGAGTGGACGAGGTGTTCGCCTTGACCAAAATCGACCCTTGGTTCTTGGTGCAGATCGAAGAAATCGTCAAGATCGAGCTGGAACTGGAAACCACCACGCTGGAAGCCATCACGGCCGAAGAGTTGCGCGCGCTCAAGAAAAAGGGCTTCTCTGACCGCCGCTTGGCCAAGCTGCTCAAGACCACCGAGCATGTGGTGCGTGCCCGTCGTCATGCCCTGAACATCCGCCCCGTCTACAAGCGCGTGGACACTTGCGCGGCCGAGTTCTCGACCGACACCGCCTACATGTACTCGTGCTACGAAGGGAATGGCGACGCCTTTGGCGTGGGAGCCGGCGAGTGCGAAGCCGAACCCACCAACAACAAAAAGATCATGGTGCTGGGCGGTGGTCCGAACCGCATTGGCCAAGGTATTGAGTTCGATTACTGCTGCGTGCATGCGGCACTTGCCATGCGCGAGGATGGTTATGAAACCATCATGGTCAACTGCAACCCCGAGACCGTGTCGACCGATTACGACACTTCGGACCGTTTGTACTTTGAGCCGGTAACCCTTGAGGACGTGCTCGAAATCGTGGACAAAGAAAAGCCGACGGGCGTCATCGTGCAATACGGCGGTCAAACGCCTTTGAAATTGGCGCTGGACCTGGAAGCTGCGGGCGTGCCCATCATCGGCACCAGCCCCGACATGATCGACGCGGCCGAAGACCGCGAGCGTTTCCAGAAGCTGCTGCAAAATTTGGGTCTGCGGCAGCCACCGAACGCCACGGCGCGCACCGAGTCCGAAGCCTTGGAAAAAGCCGCCGCCTTGGGTTACCCCTTGGTGGTGCGCCCCAGTTATGTGCTGGGTGGCCGCGCCATGGAAATCGTGCACGAGCAACGCGACCTGGAGCGCTACATGCGTGAAGCGGTCAAGGTGTCGCACGACTCGCCTGTGCTGTTGGACCGCTTCTTGAACGATGCGATCGAATGCGATGTGGATTGCCTGCGTGACCCCGAAGGCAAGACCTTCATCGGTGGCGTGATGGAGCACATCGAGCAAGCTGGCGTGCACAGCGGCGACTCGGCTTGCTCGCTGCCACCCTACTCTTTGTCGCCTGCGACCGTGGGCGAACTCAAGCGCCAATCGGCCGCGATGGCGGGTGCTTTGAATGTGGTCGGCTTGATGAACGTGCAGTTCGCCATCCAGCATGTGGATGGCCAAGACGTGATCTACGTGCTGGAAGTCAACCCCCGCGCTTCACGCACCGTGCCTTATGTCTCCAAAGCCACGGGCATCCAGTTGGCCAAGGTGGCGGCGCGTTGCATGGCGGGCCAGACTCTGGCGTCGCAAGGCATCACCCATGAGGTCACGCCCCCTTATTTCAGCGTGAAAGAAGCCGTCTTCCCCTTTGTGAAGTTCCCCGGTGTGGACACCATCCTCGGCCCCGAGATGAAATCCACGGGCGAAGTCATGGGCGTTGGCAAGACCTTTGGCGAGGCTTTTGTGAAGAGCCAAATGGGCGCGGGCACCAAGCTGCCACGTCCCACCAAAGCCGATGGCACGTCTGCGGACAAGGTATTCATCTCGGTGAAAAACAACGACAAGGCGCGTGCCATCGAAGTGGCTCGCCAGTTGGTGGCCCAAGGCTTTGAGCTGGTGGCGACCAAGGGGACAGCTGTTGCGATCCAGGCCGCAGGCGTGGCCTGTGCCACGGTGAACAAAGTGACCGAAGGCCGCCCGCACATCGTGGACATGATCAAGAACAACGAAGTGGTGCTGGTCATCAACACGGTCGAAGAGCGCCGCAATGCGATCGCCGATTCGCGCCACATCCGCACCTCGGCCTTGCTCAACCGCGTCACCACCTTCACAACCATCGCAGGCGCAGAAGCGGCTGTGGAAGGCATGAAGTACATGGACCAGCTGGACGTGATTTCCATTCAGGAAATGCACGCGCAACTGGCGGCCTGAACCCTGGCCTGTAGCTCTGTGCCCCTGTCAGGGTGCAGGGCATAATGCTGTCAATGACCGCCGAGTTTCAAAACTCGGCGGTTTGCTTTTGGAGAACAGAACATGTCAACCATCCCGATCACCAAACGTGGTGCTGAAAAACTCAAGGACGAGTTGCACCGCCTCAAAACGGTGGACCGCCCCGGCGTGATCCAGGCCATTGCTGAAGCGCGTGCCCAAGGCGACCTGAGTGAGAACGCCGAATACGATGCGGCCAAAGACCGTCAGGGCTTCATTGAAGGCCGGATTCAGGAAATCGAAGGCAAACTCTCCGCCGCGCAGATCATCGACCCGGTATCGGTGGATGCGGGCGGGCGTGTGGTGTTTGGCACCACCGTCGAGTTGGAAGACGAGAGTTCGGGTGAGGCTGTGACCTACCAGATCGTGGGCGAGGACGAGGCCGATTTGAAACTGGGCCTGATCAACATCAGCAGCCCGATTGCACGCGCCTTGATCGGCAAGGAAGAGGGCGATGTGGCCGAAGTTCAGGCACCAGGTGGCGTGCGCCGCTACGAGATCGTGGGCGTGTCTTACGTTTGAGTCTAAACAAAGGCCGCTGTTGGGCGGCCTTTGTGGGTGTTGTCAGCCCGATGCGGGCGGTTCGCTGTCAGTCGTGGCGACCTTTTTTGACCGATTTTTGCTTGGGCTTGGCCCGCTTGATCTGTCCGCCTGCGGCCAGGCGCTGGTTGCCCAGCACACGAACGGTTTTGACTTCTGGTCGTTGGCCGCCGCGTGAGCTGTATTTGAGGATCTTGAAGTCGCGTGGTCCGGCTTTGCGGTCTTCGTCGTGTTCTTTGACTTTTTCAGGCTGTGGCCGCCAAAGGATCAGCAGTTTGCCAATGTGCTGAATGGGCGCGGCGCTGAGTTGATCGGCCAATTGGGTGAACATGGCTTCACGTGCGGCACGGTCATCGCCCAGGACGCGGATCTTGATCAGGCCGTGGGCGTTCAGGGCCGCTTCGGTTTCCTTGATGACGGCTGGGGTCAGACCATCACCGCCGATCATGACGACCGGGTCGAGGTGGTGGGCATCGGCGCGAAAAACTTTGCGCTCGGCAGGTGTGAGTTGTATTTGGGGCATCCCCGTATTATCCCCGCAAGGACGCAAAAGAATGAAAGTCAAAACCAAAAGTAAAAAGGTCAACAAAGCGTGGTTGAACGACCATGTGAATGACACCTATGTGAAGCTGGCCCTCAAAGAGGGTTACCGGGCGCGGGCAGCTTACAAACTCAAGGAAATCGACGAAACACTCGGCTTGATTCACCCTGGCGATCTGGTGGTGGACCTGGGCTCGGCCCCGGGGGCTTGGAGCCAGTACCTGCGCCGACGTTTGTCACCGGATGGCGCGGCGGTGGGCGAGCTCAATGGCTGCATCATCGCTCTGGACATCTTGCCCATGGCCCCGGTGGAGGGGGTGCAGTTCATTCAGGGAGATTTTCGTGAAAACGAGGTGGCGACCCTGCTTGAGGTCGCATTGCAAGGGCGGCAGGCCGACGTGGTGGTGTCCGACATGGCCCCCAATCTGTCGGGCATCGAGTCGTCGGATGCGGCGCGGATCATGCACCTGATCGAGTTGGCCGTGGAATTTGCCCAAAATCACATGAAGCCGCAGGGCGCTTTGGTGGTCAAGGTCTTTCACGGCAGCGGTTACAGCCAAATCGTCAAGATGTTCAAGGAGACTTTCAAGGTGGTCAAGCCGATCAAGCCCAAATCCTCCCGGGACAAATCTTCGGAGACTTTTTTGGTGGGCATGGGCCTGATTCACGGGGCTTGATGCCTTAATTCCCAGCTTTTAGAGGGCCAAAACCCCCTGAATCTCTTGTTTGGGCTTCTGGCAGGCCTAGAATGGTGACAGTCATTTATTTCGATTGGAGTCTCTCTTGAATAACCCTTGGTTTTCCAAAATTGCCGTCTGGATGGTGATTGCCATGGTGCTGTTCACCTTGTTCAAGCAATTTGACAACCGTGGTGTCGCTGGTGCGAATGCCATTGGCTATTCAGATTTCCTCGAAGAGGTTCGCGGTAACCGGATCAAGAGCGCCACCATTTCCGAGAGCCCTGGTGGCACAGAGATTGTTGCCATCACCAACGACGACCGCCGCATCAAAACGACGGCCACTTACCTGGACCGTGGTCTGGTGGGCGACCTGATCAACAGTGGCGTGAAGTTCGACGTCAAGCCCCGTGAGGAGGGTTCCTTGCTCATGACCTTGCTGGTCAGCTGGGGTCCGATGCTGCTCCTGATTGGCGTGTGGGTGTATTTCATGCGCCAGATGCAAGGCGGCGGCAAGGGTGGAGCGTTCAGTTTTGGCAAGTCCAAGGCCCGCATGATGGACGAAAACAACAACAACACCACTTTTGCGGATGTGGCCGGTTGTGACGAAGCCAAAGAAGAAGTCAAAGAGGTGGTGGATTTCCTGAAGGATCCTCAACGCTTTCAGAAATTGGGCGGTCGCATTCCCCGCGGTTTGCTGTTGGTGGGGCCCCCCGGAACCGGTAAGACCCTGCTGGCCAAAAGCATCGCCGGTGAAGCCAAAGTGCCATTTTTCAGCATCTCGGGTTCTGATTTTGTTGAAATGTTTGTGGGTGTGGGTGCATCCCGCGTTCGCGACATGTTTGAAAACGCCAAAAAGAACGCACCTTGCATCATTTTCATTGACGAAATCGATGCGGTCGGCCGCCAGCGTGGCGCAGGCCTGGGCGGCGGCAACGACGAACGCGAGCAAACCCTCAACCAGATGCTCGTCGAGATGGATGGCTTTGAAACCAATCTGGGGGTGATCGTTGTGGCGGCCACCAACCGGCCAGACATTCTGGACGCAGCCTTGCTGCGCCCCGGCCGTTTTGACCGTCAGGTTTATGTGACCTTGCCCGACATCCGGGGTCGCGAGCAAATCCTGAACGTGCACATGCGCAAAGTCCCGATCGGACAGGACGTGAATGCGGCCGTGATCGCACGTGGTACGCCCGGCATGAGCGGCGCCGATCTGGCCAACCTGTGCAACGAAGCGGCCTTGATGGCGGCACGTCGCAACGCCCGCGTGGTGGAGATGGTCGACTTTGAAAAGGCCAAAGACAAGATCCTGATGGGCCCCGAGCGCAAGAGCATGGTCATGCCCGAGGAAGAGCGCCGCAACACGGCCTACCACGAAGCAGGGCACGCCCTCATCGGCAATTTGCTGCCCAAGTGCGATCCTGTGCACAAGGTCACCATCATTCCCCGTGGCCGCGCCTTGGGCGTGACCATGAGCTTGCCCGAGAAGGACCGCTACAGCTACGACAAGGAGTTCATGCTCAACCAGATCAGCATGCTGTTTGGTGGGCGCATTGCCGAGGAAGTGTTCATGCACCAGATGACCACGGGCGCGAGCAACGACTTCGAGCGTGCCACCTCCATTGCCCGTGACATGGTCATGCGTTACGGCATGACCGATGCCCTGGGTCCGATGGTGTATGCCGAAAACGAAGGCGAAGTGTTTCTGGGCCGCTCGGTCACCAAGACCACCAACATGAGCGAGTCCACCATGCAAAAGGTGGATCTCGAGGTGCGCCGCATCATCGACGAGCAGTACAGCTTGGCACGCCGTTTGATTGAGGAACACAGCGCCCAGATGCACGCCATGGCCAAGGCCTTGCTCGAGTGGGAAACCATCGACAAAGACCAGATCGCTGACATCATGGCGGGCCGTGATCCTTTGCCTCCCAAGGACTGGACACCCCGCACGCCGCCATCGGGTGGCGGCAACGGCGGCGGGACCCCCGCGGTTCAGCCAGAGCCAGCCACCACGGCGGCTTGATTCTTCAAGATCCGCCATCAAGAGCGGGGCCTTCGGGCCCCGTTTTTCATGGAATCACCTTGATGGACGCTTCCAACGCCCCCCCCATGACAGCCATGCGCTGGCAAACCACCCGCTTTGATCTCGAGCTGTCGCAGCCTCAGGTCATGGGCATTGTCAACCTCACGCCCGACTCTTTCTCGGACGGTGGACAAAATGCCGACCTGGCCCAAGCCTTGCGCCATGCCGAGCAACTGTTGAGCCACGGCGCTGACATATTGGACATCGGTGCCGAGTCCACCCGTCCGGGCGCTGCGGTGGTGCCTTGGGCGCAGGAATTGGCGCGCCTTGAACCTTTTTTGCGTGAGGTTGTACGCTGGCAGGTTCCCATTTCTGTGGACACCAGCAAACCCCAAGTGATGCAGGCGGTGCTCGATTGGGGCGTCGACATCATCAACGACATCTGGGCTTTGCGACAGCCGGGTGCCGAGCAGGTGGTGGTGGCACACCCGAGCTGCGGCGTGTGTTTGATGCACATGCACCGAGACCCCCAAACCATGCAAATTGAACCGATGACGGGCGATGCGCCGAAACAGGTCGAAATTTTTTTGCAAGAACGTGTGGCCACTCTTTTGCATGCAGGAGTGTCCGCGTCCAGACTGGTGCTCGACCCCGGCATCGGCTTTGGCAAAACGGTGGCGCAAAATTTCCAACTGCTGGCCAGGCAGGCGGATTTGTTGCGCTTGGGACGACCTGTGTTGGCGGGGTGGTCCAGGAAATCGGCTTTGGGTGCGGCGCTGACCCAAGATGGGCAAGTGCCGCAACCGGCCCAAAGGCAGGTGGCCAGTGTGGCTGCAGCTTTGCTCGCGGTGGAGCGGGGCGCCTCTGTGGTTCGGGTGCACGATGTCAAGGAAACGGCGGACGCTCTCAAGATCTGGCGTGCCATGCGCCAGAGCGGTACTGCGTCTTGACGCACGGAAAACGATGGCTCGTCAGTTTTCGGACGTGATGCGCCAGCTAAAATTCTTTTATTCATAAAAACAATCAGGATGTCACACATGGCACGTCAATATTTCGGGACGGACGGCATTCGCGGCACGGTGGGACACCGCCCCATCACGCCCGATTTCATTTTGCGATTGGCGCATGCCGTGGGCCGTGTCTTGAAGTCTCAGGAAGCGCACCCCACGGTGCTGATTGGCAAAGACACGCGGATTTCTGGCTACATGCTGGAAAGCGCCCTGGAGTCGGGCTTCAACTCGGCGGGGGTGGATGTGGTTTTGCTGGGACCTGTGCCCACGCCTGCGGTTGCCTATTTGACCCGTGCACAGCGCGCCTCTTTGGGGGTGGTGATCAGTGCCAGCCACAACCCGTTTGCGGACAACGGGATCAAGTTTTTCAGTGCCCAAGGCCAGAAATTGTCTGACAGCTGGGAAGAAACGGTGGAGGCCACCTTGCTCGAAGACCCGGTTTGGGTGGATTCAGCCGCTTTGGGCAAAACCCGGCGTCTGGACGATGCCGCAGGTCGCTACATCGAGTTTTGCAAGAGTACTTTTTCGAACGATTTGACGCTCAAGGGGCTGAAAATCGTGGTGGACGCGGCCCACGGAGCCGCCTACCAAATCGCGCCCAAAGTGTTCCATGAACTGGGCGCCGAAGTGATCGCCATCGGCTGTTCGCCCGACGGGCTGAACATCAACAAAGGTGTGGGCGCGACCCACCCTCAGGCCTTGGTGCAGGCGGTCAAGGACCACCGGGCGCACTACGGGATTGCGCTCGATGGCGATGCCGACCGCCTTCAATTCGTGGATGCGAGCGGTCGACTCTTCAACGGGGATGAGCTCTTGTATTTGATGGTTGTGGACCGGCTGGCCCGGGACGAAGCCGTGCCGGGTGCGGTGGGCACCCTGATGACCAACCTGGCGGTGGAAGTGGCCCTCCAACAGCGTGGCGTGCAATTTGTGCGCGCCAAGGTGGGGGATCGGTATGTGCTGGAGGTCTTGCACGAGAAGGGCTGGCTGTTGGGCGGCGAGGGTTCCGGCCATTTGCTGGCCTTGGACAAGCACACCACCGGGGACGGTTTGGTGAGCGCTTTGCAGGTGCTGCAAGCTTGCATGGGCAGCGGCCAGACCATGGCCCAATTGCTGGAAGGCATCACATTGTTTCCGCAGACACTGATCAATGTGCGTTTGAAGCCTGGTTTTGACTGGGAAGGCCATCAGCCTTTGTGGGACGCCACACGCGAGGCAGAGGCGCAATTGGGCGAGTCGGGGCGGGTCTTGATCCGTGCCAGCGGGACAGAGCCCTTGGTGCGCGTCATGGTCGAGGCGCGGGATGCCGATCAGGCCAGACAATGCGCCGAACGCATCGCCGCCACCCTGGCTTGAAGCGCGCACTCAGTAAATCAACCGCTCCGGCTTGATTTCCTGCAAGATGGTAGTAGCAATCTCTTCGATCGACTTGGTCGTGGTGGACAGCCAACGGATGCCTGAGCGGCGCATCATGGCCTCGCCTTCTGAGACTTCCATGCGGCAGTTCTCCAAGCTCGCGTAGCGTGAATTGGGTCTGCGTTCGGCGCGGATCTCAGCCAAGCGGTCCGGGTGGATGCTCAGGCCGAAGATTTTTTGGCGGTGCGGCACCAAGGCTGGGGGCAGTTGCCTGCGGTCAAAATCTTCCGGAATCAGGGGGTAATTGGCCGCTTTGAGACCGTGCTGCATGGCCAGGTACAAGCTGGTGGGGGTTTTGCCACTGCGGCTCACACCCACCAAAATCACATCGGCCGATTCCAAATCCCGGTTGGACTGGCCATCGTCGTGGGCCAAGGAAAAGTTGATGGCCTCGATCCGGTCGTGGTATTCCTGGCTTTTGCTGACATCTGAAAAGCGGCCCACCCGGTGGTGTGACTTGATGCCCAGTTCGGTTTCGAGCGGATTGACAAAGGTGCCGAACATGTCCAGCAGCATGCCTTGGCAGTGTTCCTGCAGCACCTTGAGCACATCCATGTTGACCAAGGTGGTGAACACAATGGGCTTGTTGCCTTCGGTCTCAGCGGTGTGGTTGATTTGCCGCACCGCTTGGTGCGCTTTGTCGATGGTGTCGGTAAAGGGCAGTCGCACATGCCGCGTTTTCATGTCGAACTGGGCCAAGATGGCGTTGCCAAAAGTCTCGGCGGTGATGCCGGTGCCGTCAGACACGAAAAAAACAGTGCGTTTTGACATGCTTGCAAAGATTTCAAATGCCGAGGTCAACAAGACCCCTAAAATCAGTCGATTATCTACCACGGTCGGCTCGGGGTTCCATTCGAAGAACAAGCAAAACCCCGAACAGCGCCTGGAAGCCCGGTTTTAACTTTGGAGCTTTAGTATGTCTGATCTGTTCAGTGAGACCGCCCTGGTCGTTCCCTTTGAGTTGTTGCGCATGACCGATGTCGAGTCGGTCGGTGGCAAAAACGCCAGTTTGGGGGAGATGATTTCCCAGTTGCCTTCGGGGGTGCGCGTGCCCACGGGCTTTGCCACCACCGCCCATGCCTTCCGCCAGTTTTTGGCTTTTGGTGGCTTGACCGAGCGCATCAACGCCCGCTTGGATGCCTTGGATACCGACGATGTGCGAGCCTTGGCGGCTGCAGGCGCCGAAATCCGTGCCATGGTCGAAGCCCAACCTTTTCCAGCCGATCTGGCGCAAGCCATTCGCGAAGCGTTTGTACGCCTGCAAGGCAGCAATCCTGAGGCTTCATTTGCGGTGCGCTCTTCAGCCACGGCCGAAGACTTGCCCGACGCCTCCTTTGCAGGCCAGCAGGAAACTTTCCTGAATGTGGTCGGCATCGAGGACGTGCTGCACAAGATGAAAGAGGTGTTTGCGTCCCTGTACAACGACCGCGCCATCAGCTACCGCGTGCACAAGGGCTTTGCCCATGCTGACGTGGCCTTGTCGGCCGGCGTGCAGCGCATGGTGCGATCGGACTTGGGCGCTGCGGGTGTCATGTTCACCATTGACACCGAGTCTGGCTTTGAAGATGTGGTGTTCATCACCTCCAGCTACGGATTGGGTGAGACGGTGGTGCAAGGTGCGGTGAATCCGGACGAGTTCTACGTGCACAAACCCATGCTGGCCGCGGGCAAGCGCAGCGTGATCCGCCGAAACCTGGGCTCCAAGCTCATCGAGATGGTGTTTGCCACCCCTGAAGAAAAGGCCGCATCGGGCAAGCTGGTCAAAACCACCGATGTGCCCACCGAACTGCGCAACCGTTACAGCCTGACCGACGATGAGGTCGAGCAATTGGCCCGTTATGCGGTGGTGATCGAGCAGCATTACGGTCGCCCCATGGACATCGAGTGGGGCAAAGATGGCACCGACGGATTGCTCTACATCCTGCAAGCGCGCCCCGAGACGGTGAAAAGCCAGGCCAAAGGCACGCCCGAGTTGCGTTACAAGCTCAAGGGCAAAAGTGCCATCTTGGCCGAGGGTCGGGCCATTGGCCAAAAGATCGGTACAGGACCCGTGCGCTTGGTGCACAACATCAGCGAGATGGACAAGGTCCAACCCGGCGATGTGCTGGTGACCGACATGACCGACCCCAACTGGGAGCCCGTGATGAAACGCGCCAGCGCCATCGTCACCAACCGGGGCGGACGCACTTGCCACGCCGCCATCATTGCCCGTGAGCTGGGCATCCCGGCGGTGGTGGGTTGCGGCAATGCCACCGAGCAACTGAGCGAAGGCACTTTGGTCACCGTCAGCTGCGCCGAGGGGGATACCGGTCACATTTACGATGGCTTGCTGGAAACCGAAATCAGCGAAATCCAACGCGGCGTTCTGCCCGAAATCAAGACCAAGATCATGATGAACGTGGGCAACCCCCAGCTGGCCTTTGATTTTGCCCAACTGCCCAATGCCGGCGTGGGCCTGGCGCGGTTGGAGTTCATCATCAACAACAACATTGGTGTGCACCCCAAGGCCATCTTGGATTACCCCGCCATCGATGCCGATTTGAAAAAAGCCGTCGAATCGGTGGCCCGTGGTCACGCTTCCCCGCGCGCTTTTTATGTGGACAAAGTGACCGAAGGCGTGGCCAGCATCGCCGCCGCTTTCTGGCCCAAGCCAGTGATCGTGCGTTTGTCGGATTTCAAGAGCAACGAGTACCGCAAACTCATTGGCGGCAGCCGCTACGAGCCGGAAGAAGAAAACCCGATGCTCGGCTTTCGCGGTGCTGCACGTTACATCAGCCGGGATTTTGGCGAAGCCTTTGCCATGGAATGCGAGGCCCTCAAGCGGGTGCGCGGCGAAATGGGCCTGACCAATGTGCAGATCATGGTGCCCTTTGTGCGCACCTTGGGCCAAGCCGAAAAAGTCACGCAGCTGCTGGCCAGTCAAGGCTTGCGTCGTGGCGAAGATGGCCTCAAGGTCATCATGATGTGCGAAGTGCCCAGCAACGCCATCCTGGCCGAGCAATTTTTGGCGTTCTTTGATGGCTTCTCCATCGGCTCGAACGACCTGACCCAGTTGACTTTGGGGCTGGACCGTGACTCGGGTATGGAGTTGCTGGCCGCTGATTTTGACGAACGCGATCCGGCGGTCACAGCCTTGATCTCGCAGGCCATCCAAGCCTGTTTGGCACAGGGCAAGTACATCGGTATTTGTGGCCAAGGCCCCTCCGACCATCCGGACTTCGCGCATTGGCTCATGGACCAGGGCATCAGCTCGATTTCCTTGAATCCGGACACCGTCATCGAGACCTGGACCCAGCTGGGTCGTTGATGCCGGCGCTTCAGACTGTGAGATGAAACCCGCCATGGCAGACCGTTCCACTGCCGCCTACCACTGGCGGCTTCATCGCAATGTGCTGGTTTATGTCGCCATTCTGGGCGCCCTGATTGGCGCCATGGCCTGGGCTGAACAATGGGGCTTGTCGCGCAACCTGATTGGCCCCATCTTTTTGTTCACCACGGTGATGATGTATGCCTTGATTGGCATTTCGAGCCGGACCACCGACGAAGATGAGTATTACGTGGCCGGGCGGCGCATCCCTGCGATGTACAACGGCATGGCCACAGCGGCGGACTGGATGAGCGCGGCTTCTTTCATCAGCCTGGCAGGAGCGCTTTACCTGCAGGGTTTTTCTGGCAGTGGCCAACAGCCCGGTGGTCTGGCCTACGTGTTGGGTTGGACGGGCGGTTTTTGTCTGGTGGCCTTGCTGATCGCGCCACAGTTGCGGGCGATGGAGCTCTACACCTTGCCTGATTATTTCCACCACCGCTATGGAGGGCGATGGCCGCGCATCATTGCCGCACTCGCTTCTGTGCTTTGCTCTTTCACTTACGTGGTGGCCCAGATCTACGGCATCGGGCTGATCGCTTCACGCCTGACGGGTGTTCAGTTCGAAATTGGCATTTTGCTCGGGCTGGGCGGCGTCTTGCTGTGTTCTTTTCTGGGGGGCATGCGTGCCATCACCTGGACCCAGGTGGCCCAGTACATCATGTTGTTGCTGGCGTTCATGATCCCTGTGTCCTGGCTGGCCTACAAGCAACTCGGAAGCCCTTTGGCCCCTTTGGTGTACGGGCAGCAGTTGGCACAGATCGAGGCCATTGAGAAAAAGTTGATCAACGACCCTGGTGAAATCGAAGTGCGCGAGGAGTTTGCTCGTCGCGCCCAGGTTTACGAGGCCCGTTTGCAACATGTTGAAAGTGCCCTGTTGGCGCTGCGCCAGGAGCTGGAAGACAAAATCCGGGTGCTGAAGGACCAATCGGCCGATTACACGGCCATCACACACGCCAGGCGCGAGTTGTTGGCGGTGCCTCGTGATGCCGCCTCTGCCCGTGAGCAATGGACCCGTGCCATGCATGAAAACCGCGAACGGGCCAAGCCGTTGGGGGGTATGCCTGCACACACGCAGGCTTTTGCAGGCAACCCCCAAGGCAGTCCCCAAGAGGTCCAAGTATTTGAGGCGTCGCGTCTCAATTTCATGGCCTTGGTGTTTTGCCTGATGGTGGGCACGGCGGGCTTGCCGCATTTGCTGACCCGTTTTTACACCGTCCCTTCGGTGGCACAGGCGCGCAGTTCGGTAGCCTGGTCGCTCTTTTTCATTGGCTTGCTGTATTGGAGCGTGCCGGCCTTGGCGGTGCTGGTGAAGTTTGAGGTCATGAACAACTTGGTGGGCAGCAGTTTTGAAGATTTGCCCAGCTGGATGGCCCAATGGGCACGTCTGGATTCTGCGCTGCTGGAGTTCTCCGATGTCAACGGTGACCGCGTGCTGCAATTGGGGGAGCTCAAGTTGGGGGCCGACATGGTCATGCTGGCCACACCCGAGATGGGCGGTATGCCCTTTGTGGTGTCGGGTTTGGTGGCCGCTGGGGGTTTGGCCGCGGCCTTGTCGACGGCCGATGGCTTGCTTTTGACCATCAGCAATGCCCTGGTGCACGACATCGGGCCCGGGCGGGAACGCAAGCCCAAATCAGCCGAAGGGCGTGTCATCCTGTCCAAGTTCGCCCTTTTGGCGGTCGCCATGCTGGCGGCTGTGGTGGCTGCTTTCAAGCCGGCCGAAATCCTAGCCTTGGTCTCGACCTCTTTTTCGCTGGCAGCGGCCGCGTTTTTCCCGGGCATGGTTCTGGGCATGATTTGGCCCAAAGTCCATCGACCCGCTGCGGTGGCTGGCATGTTGGCAGGTTTGGGGGTGACGCTGTATTACATGGTGGTCAATGCGCCTGGGTTTCGACACTTTTGGGGTTTGGAGCCCAGTGCTGGCTTGTGGTTTGGCATTCAGCCGCTGTCTGCGGGCGTTTTTGGTGTTCCCACAGGCTTTGGGGTGATGGTTTTGTTGACTTTGTTGCTGCCTGAGCGCTGGGCCAAGCCCCGCAATCCCTTGGAACCCCCTTCGGGAGACGCCTCGCGTGGCTATCCCGGGCTTTGATTTCAAGCTATAATCGCAGGCTTCGCCTTGCCGCACCCCGACAGACGCTGGGGGCGGCTTTTCCAACCTTTTGGGTTAACCGCAAGGAGTCTCAATGCGTCATTACGAAATCATTTTGCTGATCCATCCCGATCAGTCCGAACAAGTTCCAGCCATGCTGGAGCGTTACAAAGGCATGATCACTGCCGGCGGTGGCAGCATCCACCGTGTTGAAGACTGGGGCCGCCGTCAACTGGCATACCAGATCAACAAGCTGGGCAAAGCCCACTACCTGTGCGTGAACATCGAAGCCGACCAAGCGGTCATGGCTGAACTCGAGCACGCCTTCAAGTTCAACGACGCCGTGTTGCGTCACTTGACGGTGCTGAAGAAAAAAGCCGAGACAGGCCCTTCGTCCATGATGAAGACCGTCGAGCGCGAAGAAGCCCGCAAGTCCCAACAAGCCGAATTCGCCGCTTGACACGTGCCTGTTGAGGAGTGAACCGTACCGAACTGACCGCCTGTATTGCCGAGCAAGCCGCTTTGCGATACACCCCCGCCGGTTTGCCCGCTCTGGATTTGATTCTCGAGCATGCCTCTGAACTACAAGAGGCCGGGCAAATGCGCAAAGTCCAGTTGAAGCTTCGTGCCTTGGCCTTCGGGTCTCAGGCTGAAACCCTGGTCAAGCAAGCGGTAGGCAGTGTTTGGACGTTTCGGGGCTTTTTGGCCACCCCTCGACAAGGCAAAAGTGTCGTGTTGCACATTCAAGAGTTTCAGCAAGATTAATTTCAGGAGGCCCCATGGCCACGTTCAAAAAATTCAACAAAGACAAGCGCCCCAAGCGCAACACCCAGTCACTGCTGTTCAAGCGCAAGCGCTTTTGCCGCTTCACCGTGACTGGTGTCGAAGAAATCGACTACAAAGATGTGGACACCCTGCGTGACTTCATCGCCGAAAACGGCAAGATCATTCCCGCACGCTTGACGGGCACCCGTGCCATCTTCCAGCGCCAGCTCAACACCGCCATCAAGCGCGCACGCTTTTTGGCCATGTTGCCCTACACCGATCAGCACAAAGTCTAAGGAGTCCAACCATGCAAATCATCCTGCTCGAAAAGGTTGTGAACCTGGGTAATCTGGGCGATATCGTCAAAGTCAAAGACGGCTACGCTCGCAACTTCCTGATCCCACAAGGTCGCGCTCGCCGCGCCACCGAGACCAACAAGGCCGAGTTCGAAGCTCGCCGCGTTGAGTTGGAGAAAGCGGCTGCTGCCAAACTGGCCCAAGCCCAAGCCGAAGGCGAGAAATTGTCTGGCCTGGTGGTCAAGTTGTCGCAAAAAGCCGGCGTCGATGGCCGTTTGTTTGGTTCTGTGACCAACCACGACATCGCCGAAGAGCTGAACAAACAAGGCTACAAGCTGGTGAAGTCGCAGATCCGCATGCCGCATGGCCCCATCAAAACCGTGAGCGAATCCACCGTGGCGGTGGCTTTGCACACCGACGTGGTGGTGGACCTGACCGTGACCGTGTTGGGCGAAACAGCCTGAACGTCGTCAGACCCTCTGCGAAAAACCGCCGTGTGTCACACGGCGGTTTTTTTTCGTCTGTGATCAGCGGCGACGGCTGGAACCCAGCAATCCGCCGAGCACGCCGCGCACGATTTCCCGCCCGATGGCCGAGCCCACGGTGCGCACGGCACTTTTGACCACCAACTGGGCCACGCCATCGCGTTGCCCACCGCGAGGGCCGCTGCTGCCAAAGAGCATGTCAGACAGGCCGCCCATCAAGCCGCCGCTGGCAGGCTCGTTCCCAGCCGGTGTCTGTCCCGACAGAGGGGGCGTTGCGCTGGCTTGGGCGGATGCCGTGCCCTGGCCCTTGATGCGTTCATAAGCCGACTCGCGGTCCAGGGCTTGCTCGTACACCCCGGCCACCAAGGAGCCTTCTATGAGCGTTTGGCGCTGGGCGGGTGTGATGGGGCCCAGTTGGCTGCCTGGGGGCAGCACAAACACCCGCTCGGTCTCGCAGGGGCGGCCTTTGGCGTCCAAAAAGCTCACCAAAGCCTCGCCCACGGCCAACTCGGTGATGGCCGCTTCGATGTCCAAGCCTGCCTTGGGGCGCATGGTTTGCGCGGTCGATTTCACGGCTTTTTGATCGCGCGGTGTGTAGGCGCGAAGGGCGTGCTGCACCCGGTTGCCCAGCTGGCCCAGCACACTGTCGGGAATGTCCAGCGGGTTTTGCGTGACGAAGTACACCCCTACGCCTTTGGAGCGCACCAAGCGCACCACCAGCTCGATGCGCTCGATGAGTGCCGCGGGCGCATCCTTGAACAGCAAGTGCGCCTCGTCGAAAAAGAAGACCAGCTTGGGTTTTTCCGGGTCGCCGATTTCGGGCAACACCTCGAACAATTCAGACAGCAGCCACAGCAAGAAAGTGGCGTACAGGCGCGGCGAATTCATGAGCTTGTCGGCCGCCAGGATGTTCACCACCCCCAGGCCTTGCGCGTCGGTCTGCATGAAGTCTTCGATGTTGAGCATGGGCTCGCCAAAGAACCGGTCGCCGCCCTGTGTCTCGATCTGCACCAAGCCGCGCTGGATGGCCCCGATGCTGGCCGCGCTGATGTTGCCGTACTCGGTGGTGAACTGTTTGGCGTTGTCGCCCACGTACTGCAGCATGGCCCGCAGGTCTTTCATGTCCAGCAGCAGCAAGCCGTTGTCGTCGGCGATCTTGAACACCAGGTTGAGTACCCCAGCTTGGGTGTCGTTCAGACCCAGCATGCGCGTGAGCAGCAAAGGACCCATGTCAGAGATGGTGGCGCGCACCGGGTGGCCTTGCTCGCCAAACACGTCCCACACGGTGGTGGGGCAGGCCAGTGACTCGGGCAGTGCCAGTCCGCGGTCTTTCAACACGGCGGCCAGTTTGTCGCCGATCTTGCCTGCTTGACTGACCCCGGTCAGGTCGCCTTTGACGTCGGCCATGAAGACCGGCACCCCCATGCGCGAAAAGTTTTCGGCCAAGGTTTGCAAGGTCACGGTTTTCCCGGTGCCGGTGGCGCCGGTGATCAGGCCGTGGCGGTTGGCGAGACCTGGCAGCAGGTGGCACTGCGCTTGATCGTTTTGAGCAATCAACATCGGATCAGCCATCGAAAATTCCCTCCCCGGAGTGAAAAGTAAAATTCAGCCTCTAGGTTAAATCAACATTCAAGGAATTCCCGATGGCTGGCCACAGTAAATGGGCAAATATTCAGCACCGCAAGGGCAGACAAGACGAGAAAAGGCAACGCATTTGGACCCGGGTGGTCCGTGAAATCATGGTCGCTGCCCGCACGGGTGGAGGTGATGTCAGCGCCAATCCCCGTTTGCGCCTGGCCATCGAAAAGGCCAAAGCAGCCAACATGCCAGCCGACACCATCAAGCGCAATGTGGACAAAGCCACGGGCAACCTGGAAGGCGTGAGCTACGAGGAGATCCGCTACGAAGGCTACGGCATTGGCGGCGCGGCCATCATTGTGGACACCATGACGGACAACCGGGTGCGCACTGTGGCCGAAATGCGCCACGCACTGAGCAAGCATGGCGGCAATCTCGGCACCGAGGGCTCGGTGGCGTTTCAGTTCAAACACTGTGGACAACTGATTTTTGCGCCGGGCACTTCGGAAGACCGGGTCATGGAAGTGGCGCTGGAAGCCGGCGCCCAAGATGTGCTCACCGACGAAGAAGGGGCGATCGAGGTCCTGTCCACCCCGGCCGATTTTGAAGCGGTCAAAAATGCGCTGGAGGCGGCCGGACTGGTGGCCGAAATGGCCGAAGTCACCTGGCGAGCTGAAAATTCTGTGTCTTTGTCCGGTGACGAAGCGGCCAAAATGCAAAAATTATTGGATATATTGGAAGACTTGGACGATGTGCAGAACGTTTTCCACAATGCCGAATTTGAAGCGTAAGGAAGTTGGATGAAAGTATTGGTAGTCGGCAATGGTGGCCGTGAGCACGCCATGGCGTGGAAACTGGCGCAGTCGCCCAAAGTGCAGCTGGTCTATGTGGCACCCGGCAACGGCGGCACGGCCAAAGACAAAAACCTTGTGAATGTACCGATCACCGATGGGGCGCAATTGCGCCAGTGGGCCCTGGACAACGCCATCGGCCTGACCTTGGTCGGTCCCGAAGCGCCCTTGGCTGCGGGCATCGTGGACGACTTTCGGGCGCACGGGCTGCGCATTTTTGGCCCCACGCAGGCGGCCGCTCAATTGGAAAGCTCCAAGGCCTTTTCCAAGGCCTTCATGCAACGCCATGGTATCCCTACGGCCGAGTTTGAAACCTTCACCGATGCGGCGCTGGCCCATGCCTATGTGGACCGCCAAGGCGCACCCATTGTGGTCAAGGCCGACGGTTTGGCGGCGGGCAAAGGGGTGGTGGTGGCCATGACGTTGGCCGAGGCCCACGAGGCGATCGACTTCATGCTCTTGGACAACGCCCTGGGCGTGGCCCACAACGCGGGGGGGGCACGCGTGGTGATTGAGGAATTTTTGCAAGGCGAAGAAGCCAGCTTCATGGTGCTGTGCGATGGCCAAAACGTGGCGGCCCTGGCCACCAGCCAAGACCACAAACGCCTGCAAGACGGTGACGAAGGCCCCAACACGGGCGGCATGGGCGCGTACTCGCCTGCGCCCGTGGTGACGGCCGAAGTGCACGCCCGCGCCATGCGCGAGGTCATCTTGCCCACCATACGGGGCATGGACAAAGACGGCATCAACTACACCGGTTTTCTGTATGCCGGCCTGATGATCGATCCGCAAGGCCGCATCAAAACCCTGGAATTCAACTGCCGAATGGGTGACCCCGAGACCCAGCCCATCTTGATGCGTCTGAAGTCGGACTTTCTGGAAGTGCTCTTGGCCGCGACCTCGGAAGGCCTGGACCAGTTGGACATGGAATGGGATCGCCGTGTGGCTTTGGGCGTGATCATGGCGGCGCATGGTTACCCGATGAACCCGCGCAAGGGTGATGCCATCACGGGCCTGCCCCAGGACCAAGACGATGCCATGGTGTTCCATGCGGGCACCACCGAAAAAGACGGTCAAATCCTGACTTCGGGCGGGCGTGTGCTGTGCGTCACGGCGCTCGCCGATTCGGTCAAGCAAGCGCAGCAAAAAGCCTACCAAACCGCCGGCCCGATTGCCTTTGATGGCATGCAGATGCGCCAGGACATTGGTTACCGCGCCATCAAAAACTGAAGCACCGAAACCGCATGAGCCCCTTGACGCGCCATCCTGTGACCTTCAAGGGCTCCCGTCTGGCCCGTTGGATTTTGAAAATGCTGGGGTGGCGCGTGGACTTTGAGGGTTTTCCCGCCAAACAGGGGGTGGCCATTGTGTACCCGCACACCAGCAACTGGGATTTTCCCATCGGCATGCTCGCCAAATGGTCTCTGGGCATTCCGGCGCACTTCTGGGGCAAAGACGCCTTGTTCAAGTTCCCGGTGATCGGTGCCTGGATGCGCTGGGTGGGCGGCATCCCGATTGACCGCAGTTCATCTCGCGGGGTGGTCGGGCAGATGGTGCATGTGTTCGAGCAACACAAGCAAAACGACCAGTTGCTCTGGCTCGGCCTGGCTCCTGAGGGCACGCGCAGCCTCACCCCGGGCTGGCGCAGCGGTTTTTACCAGCTGACCTTGGGTGCGCAAGTGCCCTTGGCGCTCGTCAAACTCGACTGGGGTCAGCGCCGCTTCAGTGTGGTCGATTTCTACGATCTGACTGGGCAAGTCGAACGCGATTACGCCCACATGGCCCAGGTCTTTGAGGGCGTCAAAGGCTTCCATGAACACCAGATGGGCCCCATACTCCCCTGGAGTCCGGGCCAAGCGGTTAAATCTCCCCGCCCTAAACCCTGACTATTTTCTGAACCTTTTTAACGTCCAAATCCAACATGAGCTCCAGTTTTGAACTCGGCACCGTCAAAAACTACCTTGTCGGCTTGCAGTCCCGCATCACGGGGGCCTTGACCGACTTGGACGGCACCCCTTTCCTGACCGATGTCTGGCAAAAAGACCCTGGCGAAACACTCCAGGGCAATGGCATCACCCAGATTCTGGAAGGGGGGCCTATTTTTGAGCGGGCCGGTTGTGGTTTTTCGCATGTCACGGGGCCGAAGTTGCCGCCCTCTGCCACCCAGCACCGTCCCGAGTTGGCCGGCTCGGCCTTTGAGGCGATGGGGGTGTCTTTGGTCTTTCACCCGCGCAACCCCTATGCGCCCACGGTGCACATGAACGTGCGCATGATCGCCGCTAAGCCCGAGGGCAGAGTGCCCGTGGCCTGGTTTGGTGGCGGCATGGACCTGACACCTTATTACGGCTTTGACGAAGACGCGGTGCATTTTCATCAGACATGCAAGGACGCCCTGAGACCGTTTGGCGAGGCTTTGCACCCCCGATTCAAAACCTGGTGCGATGACTATTTTTGCAACAAACACCGCCATGAGCAGCGTGGTGTGGGTGGCATTTTCTTTGATGACTTTTCCGAGCTGGGCATGGACCAGAGTTTTGCCATGCTGCAAAGCGTGGGCGATGCCTTGCTGACGGCCTACATGCCCATCGTGCTGCGCCGCAAGGACATGCCCTATGGTGAGCGTGAGCGAGACTTTCAGCTCTACCGCCGTGGCCGTTATGTCGAGTTCAACCTGGTCTGGGACCGGGGCACGCATTTTGGTCTGCAGTCTGGTGGCCGTACCGAGTCGATCCTGCTGTCCATGCCGCCCGAGGTGCGCTGGTCATACCAGCGTCAGGACGAGGCCGGCTCGCCTGAGGCGCGCTTGCTCAGCCACTTTCTGGTGCCCAAGGATTGGGTTTGAGCCTGTCGCCTGCCACGCAAAACGCTCAGGCCGGTGTGCAGCGTCTGGGCGTTTTTGGCGGTGCCTTTGACCCGCCGCACCTGGCCCATGTGGCCTTGGTCGAAGCGGCCATGGCCCAGTTGCAACTCGATCTGGTGCGTGTGCTGCCAACGGGCCAAGCCTGGCACAAACCGCGCAAGCTGAGCGATGCGGTGCACCGACTGGCCATGACGCGTCTGGCTTTTGCGCATGTGCCCCAAGCGGTGGTGGACGAGCGGGAAATCCTCCGTGCAGGCCCCAGCTACACGGTGGACACCTTGCACGAGTTGCAGCACGAACACCCCCATGCCCAGTTGTATTTGCTCATCGGAGACGACCAGCGGCGTTCTTTGCCTTCCTGGCACCAGATCGGTGAAATTGGCCGCATCGCTATAATCTGTGCCGCAGGTCGCGATATGGCTGTGCATGCCTGGAGCGACACGTCAGGTGCGCCAGATTCACCCTTTTCCATGTCGGACACGCTGCCAGCGCGCATTCGGTCCCTCGACATGCCGCTGATGCCTCACAGTGCCACGGACATCCGTGTGCTGGCGGCCACAGAGCAGACCCTGACGGGCTGGGTCCCCCCCGCTGTTGAGCGCTATATTCACGAACACCACCTTTACAGGCCCCATTGATGACCGAAAACGCCGCCAAAAAAGACATCCAGAAACTCCAGCGGGCCATTGTGGACGCACTGGAAGACGTCAAGGCTCAAGAGATCCAGGTGTTTGACACCGAACACCTGTCTTCGCTGTTTGAGCGGGTCATCATCGCCTCGGGCACGTCGAACCGACAGACCAAGGCGCTGGCCGCGAGCGTGCGCGACAAAGTTCGCACAGCCGGTTTTGGCAAGCCCCGCATTGAAGGCGAAGACAATGGCGAATGGATAATTGTCGATTGCGGCCCGGCGGTGGTCCACGTCATGCAGCCGACCATTCGCACTTACTACAACCTGGAAGAAATCTGGGGTGGCACCCCTGTGCGTTTGAAGTTCGGTGCGCCCAAACCCGCCGCGACGGCCGAAGTCAAAGGCCATATCCGGAATTCTGTGGCGAAAAAAGCCACAGGCAAAGCATCGGCCAAATCCACCGCGGCCAAAACGCCTGTTGCCAAGAAGACTGCCGCTGCACCCGCCAGCCAATCCGCGGCCAAGGCCAAACCCGCTTTGAAGGCGCCTGCCAGGGCGGCCAAACCCGCGGCCAAGGCGCCCGCAAAAACTGCAGCCAAGTCGGCCCCGAAAGCCAGCAGCCCCAGCAGCAAGCCCACGGTGAAGACGGTGGGCAAGCCCACGGCCAAGCCTGCCGCCAAAGCAGCGGCCAAGTCGGCTGCCAAACCAGCAGCCAAAAAGGCCCCGGCGCGCAAGGCTGTGCAAGCGGCCAGCCGCCGCAAAGCCGATTGATCCTGCATGAAGCTGCTGATCGTTGCGGTCGGCCTGCGCGTGCCTGACTGGGCCCAAACGGCCTGGGATGACTACGCCAAACGTTTTCCGCCTGAGCTCAAGGTCGAGCTCAAGGCCGTGAAAACCGAGCCTCGGGGCTCCAAAACCCTGCCCAGTCTTTACGCTGCCGAGCGCCAGCGGATCGAAGCGGCAGTTCCGCGTGGCACCCGTATCGTGGTGCTCGACGAGCGCGGCACCCACCTGACCACGCAGGCACTGGCCGCGCGCTTGACCAGCTGGCAACTCAGTGGTGACGATGTGGCCTTGGTCATTGGCGGACCCGATGGGCTGGAGCCTGAGTTCCGGCAAGCCGCTCACGAGCGCATCCGTTTGTCTGACCTGACCTTGCCCCACGCCATGGCCCGGGTGCTCTTGATCGAGCAGCTCTACCGCGCCTGGTCCATCAACGCCAACCACCCCTACCACCGCGAATGAGCGACTTCATCTACCTCGCCTCCCAAAGCCCCCGACGCAGTCAGCTGCTCGACCAAATTGGTCTGGCCCACAAGCTGCTGTTGGCCGGACCCGATGAAGACGCCGAGTCTTTGGAAGAAGTGCGTGGTGCGGAAGCGCCTGGGCGTTATGTGGCGCGCGTCACGGGGCTCAAACTCGACGCCGCTGTGCAGCGCTTGAAACGTCAGGGCTTGCCTGCTGCGCCCGTGCTCTGCGCCGACACCACGGTGTGCCTAGGCCGTGATATTTTGGGGAAACCCGCGGACGAGGCCGATGCGGTGCGCATGCTCCAGCGTCTTGCAGGCCAAAACCACCGAGTTTTGACGGCCGTGGCGGTGCAAATGGGAACGAAGCGGATGTCGGCGGTGTCCGAGTCCTGGGTGCGCTTTGCGCCCATGACCACCGCACAGATTCGAGCCTATGTGGCCACCGGCGAGCCCATGGGCAAAGCCGGTGCTTACGGTGTGCAGGGCAAGGCGGCTGCCCATATTGAACAGATCCGCGGCAGTTATTCAGGCATCATGGGTTTGCCGCTGTTCGAGACCGCCGCTTTGCTGCGATCCTTGGGCGTGCGCTTTTGAGTCTTCCCAGTCGGGTGTTTGGGCTTGCTGCCCACGTTGACTGCGCTGCCACCTTTACCGAGTTTTTTTCATTTTTCCCCATCTGATGCCCTCCATGCAACAAGATATTTTGGTCAATTGGTCGCCCCAGGAAACCCGGGTCGCGGTGGTGGAGTTTGGTGCGGTGCAGGAGCTGCATGTTGAGCGAACGCTCGAGCGTGGCCTGGTCGGTAATGTGTACTTGGGTAAAGTGGCCCGCGTCTTGCCCGGCATGCAATCGGCCTTCATCGACATTGGCCTGGACAAAGCGGCTTTTTTGCACGTGGCCGATGTGTGGCAAAAGCACGCCGAAGGCGAGGCTGCAGCAGCGCGCACAGGTCAGCCCTTGGTGCCGATCGAAAAGCAGGTGTTCGAGGGCCGTGCCATCATGGTCCAAGTCATCAAGGACCCCATGGGCACCAAGGGCGCTCGCTTGTCCACCCAGATCAGCATCGCGGGCCGCCACCTGGTGTTCTTGCCTCAAGACGACCACATTGGCGTCTCTCAAAAAATCCCGGTTGACCAACGTGAGGCGTTGCGCCAAAGGCTGCAAGCCCTGGTGGGGCCGGCCGGAGGGGGCTTCATTTTGCGCACCAATGCGGAAGATTCCAGCGACGAAGAGTTGCAGGACGACATCGCTTACCTGCGCAAGACATGGGCCCGCATCAAGGAGGCCTCGCTGCGCCTGCCAGCGGCCTCCTTGCTGCACCAGGACCTGACGCTCTTGCAACGGGTTCTGCGCGATTTGGTGGGCGAGGCCACGCAAAGCATCCGCATTGACTCGCAGGAGCAGTTTGCCAAGCTTCAGGCCTTTGGCCAGGAGTTCATGCCCAAAGCGGCCGAACGCTTGCAGCATTACAAGGGTGAGCGGCCGATTTTTGACCTGTATGCGATTGACGAAGAAATTGCCAAGGCGCTGGGCCGCCGGGTAGAGCTGAAATCCGGCGGTTACCTGATCATTGACCAGACCGAGGCGTTGACCACGGTGGACGTGAACACCGGGGGCTATGTCGGGGCGCGCAATTTCGAGGACACGATTTTCAAAACCAACCTGGAGGCGGCACAGGCCATGGCGCGGCAACTGCGCCTGCGCAACCTGGGCGGCATCATCATTGCCGATTTCATCGACATGGCCCGTCCCGAGCACCAGCAAGCCGTGTTGACCGAGTTTCTCAAACAGCTCTCGCGTGACCGTGTCAAAACCATGGCGGGAGGCTTTTCGTCTTTGGGTTTGCTGGAGATGACCCGCAAACGCAGCCGCGAGTCATTGGCCCACATGCTCTGCGAGCCCTGCCCAAGTTGCCAGGGCAAGGGCATTGTCAAGACGCCGCGTTCGGTGGTCTACGACATCTTGCGCGAGATCCTGCGCGAAGCGCGTCAGTTCAACCCGCGCGAGTTCCGCATCGTGGCCACCTCGGCGGTCATTGATTTGCTGCTGGACGAAGAAAGCCAGCATCTGGCGGGTTTGTCGGACTTTATTGCCAAGCCGATTTCGCTGCAGGTCGAGTCATCCATGGGGCCGGAGCAGTACGACATCGTCCTGCTTTGAGCCGCTTCAGCTGGAAGGGCGGGTCTCGGCAGGTGCTTCACTGGCCCATTCACCCCGGTGGTGCAGGCGGGTGTAAGCGCCGCCCCGTGCCAGCAATTCGGCGGGGCCGCCTTGTTCCACAATCTGGCCGTGCTCCATCACGATGACCCGGTCGGCATGCTCGATGGTGGACAGGCGGTGTGCCACGATCAAGGTGGTGCGGCCATGCATGAGTTTTTGCAGCGCGTCCTGCACCAGGCGCTCAGACTCGTTGTCCAGTGCCGAAGTGGCTTCATCCAGGATCAGGATCGGCGCGTCCTTGTACAAGGCGCGGGCAATCGCCAATCGCTGGCGCTGGCCGCCCGAGAGTTGGTTGGCGTTGTGGCCCAGCAGCGTGTCCATGCCTTGCGGCATTTGCGACACATGGCCCCACAGATTGGCTGCTTCCAGGCTGGCCTGAATGCGCTGCGGGTCGGCGTCGTGCCCCAGGCAGACATTGGCCGCCACGGTGTCGTTGAGCATGACCACATCCTGACTGACCATAGCGATCTGACGGCGCAAACTGTCCAGAGTCCACTCCTGGATGGGTACGCCATCGATGAGGACCACGCCAGCGCTGGGTTGCAAAAATCGGGGCAGCAACTGGATCAAGGTGGTTTTGCCTGCACCCGATGTGCCCACCAAGGCCACGGTTTCCCCTGGCTGGACCGTCAGATCAATGTCCGACAGGGCCGCTTGCCCTTCGGGCGTGAACTGCAAATGGACATGGCGCCACTCGATGCTCCCCCCGGCTCGGGCGCTGCTGTAGGCGCCTTGGGTTTCTTCCTTGGCCTCGTGCAACAGGGCCAGGCCTCTTTCAAGTGCCGCCAAACCGCGGGTGATGGGGCTGGAAATTTCTGCCAGGCGCTTGATGGGGGCGACCAGCATCAGCATGGCGGTGATGAAGGCCACAAAACCACCCACGGTGGTGCCTGATGCGCCGTTCTGGCTTTGGTAAAGCGCGATCACCAGCACCATGGACAAGGACAAAGCCGCCATGATTTGGGTCAGGGGCGTCATGGCGGCGGACGCCACCGTGGTTTTGAGCGCGAGTCGGCGCAGCACCTGGGCCAACTGGCCAAAGCGCGCCATCTGGTGCGCCTGCCCGCCTTGCAGCCGAACCACCCGGTGCGCCAGCACGTTTTCCTCGACCACATAGGCCAGGTTGTCGGTCGCGGTTTGGCTTTCCTTGGTCAGTTTGTAAAGGCGACGGGTGAGGGCCTTGATGATCCAGCTCAAGCCCGGGGCCACGGTAAAGACCACCAGCGTCAGCTTCCAGTTGAGCCACATCAGGTAGCTGAGCAAGGCGATCAGCGTGAAACCGTCACGCGCCAGGGCGATGACGGCCGACACCAACTGCGCTGCACCGTTTTGGACTTCGTAAACAATGGTGTTGGACAAGGCGCTGGCCGATTGTCTGGAAAACAAGGACAAATCGGCCTTCATCAGTTGGGCAAACAACTGCGACCGGAGTTTTTCCATGCCATCGTTGGTCAACCTGGACAGCGCGTACTGGGAAATGAAGTTGGCGACGCCGCGCACGGTGAACAGGCCAACCACTGCGGCAGGAATGGCCCAAAGCGGGAGTTTGTTCTCGGCAAACCCCTTGTCCAGCAGGGGTTGAAACAGGGCCGGGATCATCGGCTCGGTCAGGGCCGCCATCAAGGTGCCCGCAATCGCCACCGCCCAGATGCCCCTTTGACTGCCGAAGTAGGGGACCAGTCGTTGCAGCCGGGCCCAGATGCTGGCTGGGGGCGTGGAAGGGAGGGGTGGCTGGCTCATGCCTCGATTGTAAGGAGGGCGCCGCAGATCAGCGGCCGACAATCATCCCTGATGGGGCATAAAGCTGTTTCTACGGTGTACGATCAGGGCTTTCCTGTTTTGAACAATCACCCTGTCCCCATGAATCTTCTTTTTTTGCGCATGGGCTGTTTGCCCTGGCTGTTGAAGCTGTTGGTTCTGAGTGCTTTGGCTTTACCCGCATGGGCCCAGTTCAGGGTCGAAGTGGCGGGCGTGGGCATGACCCAGTTGCCCGTGGTGATGGTGCCTTTCAAGGGCGAAGCCACCGCGCCGCAAAAGTTGGCTGGCATTGTTCAAGCTGATCTCGAGCGCAGTGGCCAATTCAAGGGCCTGGCCGCAGGCACCGCCTTGATGGATGAGAACAGCCGCCCCGAATGGACCCCTTGGCGTCAGTTGTCGGCTGAAGCCTTGCTGGCCGGCTCGGTCACTCGCTTGGCCGACGGTCGATACGATGTGCGTGCCCGTTTGTGGGATGTGGTCAAAGGCCAGGACAAAGGCGACTTCAAGGACACCGTGAGCGCCGCAGAACTGCGCTTGTCTGCACACCGGATCGCCGATTGGGTTTACCTACAGCTCACTGGAACACCGGGTGCCTTCGCGTCGCGCATCAGTTATGTCACCAAGTCGGCTGGACGCTATTCCCTTTGGATTGCTGACTCTGATGGCGAAAACGCGGCCTCGGCGCTGATCAGTCCTGAGCCCATCATCTCCCCCTCTTGGTCACCCAGCGGCACCCACTTGGCCTATGTGTCTTTTGAGCAACGCAAACCGGTGGTGTACGTGCACGAACTGGCCACAGGGCAGCGCCGCGCTGTGGCCAACTTCAAGGGTTCCAACAGTGCGCCTGCGTGGAGTGCCGATGGCAAGGCTTTGGCGGCCACCCTGAGCCGCGATGGCGGCTCCCAGCTGTTCAGGATCGATCTGCAAGGCGGTGAGCCGCGGCGTCTGACCCAATCGGGCAGCATCAATACCGAGCCCGCTTTCTCACCCGATGGCAGTGCACTGTTTTTTGTCAGTGACCGGGGTGGCAGCCCCCAGATTTACCGCATGCCAGCCCAAGGGGGCCCGGCCGAGCGGGTGACGTTTTCCGGCACTTACAATATCTCTCCCGCCGTCAGCCCCGACGGCCGTTGGTTGGCTTACGTGTCACGCATGGGTGGGTCATTTCGCTTGCACCTGATGGAGCTGTCCTCGGGCCAAGTCACTGCTTTGACCGACACATCGGCCGATGAGCGCCCCAGTTTCGCCCCCAACAGCCGCATGCTGGTCTATGCCACGGTTTTTCAAGGCCGTGAATCCTTGATGACCACTTCGCTGGACGGCCGCGTGAAGGCGCGTTTGGCGGGCCAGGGCGGCGACATCCGGGAGCCCCATTGGGGCCCTGTGCGCAAATGATGTTTGAGCAGACATTTTTTTAATTGACGAGGTAATCATGAAGAAGACATTTCTGAGCAGTTTGTTGTTGGCCGCTCTGCTGGCCGGTTGTGCATCTGGTGTGAAATTGGACGATGTGCCGGTGGAGGACAAGTCGGCCACATCATCGGGCGTGTCGACACAAGGCATTGACAACAACCAGAGCGGCGCCCAAACGGGTGTGGCCGGCGTGGTGGTCGACAAATCAGGAACTGGCATCGGCCCTGCAGGTGTTGCGCACGTCGTGTTTTTTGATTACGACAGTTTTGTGGTGCGTGCCGAGGCCCGTCCCGTGATCGAAAACCATGCCCGCTTCCTGCAAGCCAATAAGCAACGCAAGGCCAATTTGGAAGGCCATACCGACGAGCGCGGTGGCCGTGAGTACAACTTGGCACTGGGCCAAAAACGTGCAGAAGCTGTCCGTCAGGCCTTGAGCCTGTTGGGTGTGTCTGAAAGCCAGTTGGAAGCGGTCAGCTATGGCAAAGAAAAACCTGCTGCGCCAGGTGCTTCCGAAGCCGATCTGGCCAAGAACCGTCGCGTTGAAATCCGGTACTGAGCACCATGACCATGCGCGCGATGTCTTCTTTGGCCATTTTCCGTTGCGTTTGGGTGTGTGCGGTGTCTGCTCTGCTGGGCACGGCGCATGCCAGTCTTTTTGAAGACGACGAGGCCCGCAGGGCCATTTTGGATTTGCGTCAGCGCGTCGAGCAGTCGAATGCGGCGATCAAAGAGTCGAATGCGGCCATCAAGGGTCTTGGCGATGAAAACGGCCAGTTGCGCCGTGCATTGCTCGATTTACAGGGTCAAATCGAAGGGCTCAAGGCTGAACTGTCTCGAGGCCGCGGGGCTCAAGAGCAATTGGCCCGCGATTTGTCTGAAGTTCAAATGCGTCAAAAAGATGTGGTCACCGGCATGGACGAGCGCTTGCGTCGGTTTGAGCCTGTGAAGGTCACACTCGACGGCCAAGACTTCCTGGCCGAGCCCTCCGAAAAACGCGACTACGAAGCGGCCATGGAGATCTTCCGCAAGGGTGAGTTTGCGGCAGCCCAGTCGGCTTTGGGTCAATTTGTCCAGCGTTACCGCAAAAGTGGTTACACCCCGTCTGCCATGTTCTGGCTGGGCAATGCCCAATATGCCGTCAAGGACTACAAGGAGTCGATGGCGAATTTTCAGCAAATGCTGAAAACCGCACCGACCCATCCGCGTGCTCCTGAGGCGATGCTGGCGATCTCCAATGTCCAGATCGAATTGAAGGATCTGAAAGGGGCTCGCAAAACCATGGACGAGTTGATCAAGGCGTACCCGGCTTCTGACACAGCGGCCACTGCCCGCGAGCGCCTGACGCGTTTGCGCTGACTGCCTGGGCATTGCGTTGATCACGCTTGAGCAGCTCCACCTCCTGAGCAATTCGGTCCTGGCTTTGACCTTCCTTGTGGCCGCTGTGGCGGGGGGCTTGTTTCACCGCAGCCATTTTTGCACCATGGGGGCCATCAGCGACTGGGTCATCATGGGGGACAGTGGCCGTGCCAAGCAGTGGGCCACGGCCATTGCCGTGGCCATTTTGGGGTTTGGTTTGATGTCTTGGGTGGGCTGGGTCAGCCCGCTCAACACCATTTATGCCAGCCCGCAGCTGCCTTGGCTGTCCCTGTTGCTGGGTGGCTTGCTTTTCGGTGTGGGCATGGTGCTGGGGTCTGGTTGCGCGAGCAAATCGCTGATCCGTTTGGGCGCGGGTAATCTCAAATCGCTGGTGGTCTTGATGGCCATGGGCATTTCGGCTTTGGCTACTTTGCGGGGTTTGACGGCTGTATGGCGGGTCCACACCCTGGATCCCGTGCAGGTGAGCACTGGGCCGGGTCCTTTTGTCGGGCAATGGCTGGCCCTTGCCACGGGCTGGTCACAAGCCCAGGCTTGGCTGATGAGTGCATGTGTGGTGTCCGGCCTCTTGCTGCTTTGGATTTTCAAGGATTCACAGTCTGTGTCGCAATCTGCACGCCTGTCCGGTGCGGGCGTCGGTGCTGTGGTGGTGGCACTTTGGTGGATCAGCGGGGTGATGGGGTTTGTGCCCGAGCACCCCGACACCCTGGAGGTCGTGTTCTTGACCACAGCCAGCGCGCGGATGGAGTCCATGAGTTTGACCGCGCCCGTGGCCTATTGGTGGGATGCCTTCATGTATTTCAGCGATGGCAGCAAACGCTTGACCTTGGGCATGGCCACGGCTTTGGGTTTGTTGATGGGCGCTTTTGTCAGTGCCCGCCTGCAAGGCACATTCCGCTGGGAAGGGTTCACGCAGACACCCGATCTGACGCGCCATTTGTTGGGGGGTGCCTTGATGGGCATCGGGGGCGTCATGGCCATGGGCTGCACCATCGGGCAGGGACTGTCGGGTTTGTCGACCTTGAGCCTGGGCAGTTTCATCGCTGTGCTGGGCATCGTGTTGGGCGCTGTGCTTACTTTGCAGTGGCAGTTGCGCCGTGCTGGGGCCGAGGCATGAGCCTTATGCCGCCGGAGCAAGACGAAGAGGCGCGTCGTTTCGGGGGCTTGCAACGCCTGTATGGCGTGGAGGGTGCTAAGAACATCCGCCGCGCGCATGTGGCCGTTGTGGGCATTGGTGGTGTGGGCTCCTGGGTGGCCGAGGCCTTGGCACGCAGTGGTGTGGCCCGGCTCAGCTTGATCGATATGGACCACATTGCCGAGTCCAACATCAATCGTCAGATCCATGCCTTGACCTGCACCACAGGCCAGGCCAAGGTGCAGGCCATGCGAGAGCGCATCGCATGGATCCATCCGGCATGCCAGGTCGACGCCATCGATGAATTCGTCGGGCCAGACAATTGGCCGTCTGTGTTGCCTGATCAACCTGACGCAGTGGTCGATGCGTGTGACCAGGTCAAAGCCAAAGTGGCCATGGCCCAATGGGCGTTGCAAACCCACCAGGGCTTCATCACGGTGGGTGCTGCTGGCGGCAAGCGCATGGCGCACAAAGTCGATGTGGATGATTTGTCGAAGATCACCCACGATCCCTTGCTGGCCCAAGTGCGCTACCGCTTGCGCAAACACCATGGTGCCGCCAAGGGAGAGCGTCGAATCGGCATTCAGGGGGTGTTCAGTCGTGAGGCCGTTGCGCCGCCGGATGCCTCGTGCGCCCTGGAAGGCGATGGATCTCTCAACTGCCACGGCTACGGCTCGGTGGTCAGTGTGACGGCCACCTTCGGCATGTGCGCGGCCTCGGAAATTTTGAATTTTTTGGCCGCTGGCTTGCGCCACGGCAAAAAATAACGCTATAATTTGAGTCTTGCTGCAGTGTGCAAACGCTCTCGCAAAGGGACCATAGCTCAGTTGGTAGAGCAGCGGACTTTTAATCCGTTTGTCGTGGGTTCGACCCCCGCTGGTCCCACCAAAAATAGCAAAAAAGCACTTTGTATCTCGGTACAAAGTGCTTTTTTTCTGCCTTAAAGTATATAACCAAAGAGTTTTATACTTTTTAGACCTGTACGAGATCGTCAATGCTGATTCAAAGCACACACCACGGTGATATTTGAAGCATCTCCAGCTGGTCAAAAGTCAATAGCAGTTCTTACTGGGAACAAACTGACCTGATGCCGATGATGTTTGCTCTCGACACACCATAAGTTCGAGCAACTTCGCTGACAGACTTACCCTGCGCCAGCAAGTCACGAATCTCTAGACGTTGTGCTTCGCTCGTTTTGCATGGACGTCCGAGTCGCTTGCCTTCTGCTTTCGCTCTAGCAAGTCCAGCATGTGTTCTTTCAACTAATAGATCACGTTCCATCGATGCCACAGCGGACAACATTGTCAAAAGTAGTTTGTCAGCTGGTGAAGTTAAATCAGTTTGACCCAGTTGATGAACGATGACTTTGATCTGTCTATCTGAGAGCATTCGAACAGTCTGAAGCACATCAATAGAGTCACGCCCTAGTCGATCTAGCTTGTTCACGACAATTGTTTCACCGTCACGAATCTTCTCAAGCAGCCGAGCGAACTCTGGTCTCTGTGATGCACATGTCTTGCCGCTGATGCCTGTGTCGCTGAACCAAAAATCTAGGTTGAACCCAGCTTGCTCTAGCTCTAGCTTCTGGTTTATAGTGTTTTGAACTGTGGTGCTGACTCGTCCGTACCCAAAAATTGCCATGATGACTCCGTGTTGCTGTTAGAAAACGGTGTCACCATAAAGGTCCTGTTGGAAATGGCAAACGCTAGGTTTTCAACAGTCTGTGAAGCATCTCTTTGCTAGTGTTGGAAATCGTTGATTTGTTAAAAGAATGCAAAATAAGTGACGTAGTTGATAGTTATACTTCTCCAACTTCTGGGGAAATAGTTGGTAAAGGTCGTGCACGTTTTTATGTGGCTCCGTTTGAGCGATGTATTTCAAAAGATGTATTTTTAATTACAAATGATCGAGTGATTATCTACAACGAAATGCATGGATTTTCCCATATCACTTACTACGGCAAGTCAGGATCAGTAGTAGAGGGTTGGATACGTAGCAATAGAATTAAATATGCCGGTGATATAATGCCGAAGTAGATAATAAAAGTTTTATAATTTTAAAATATAAAGCAAAGATCAATCAACCGGTATCGGGGAAAAAATGGAATATCAATCAATCGCAATAATTTGGGTGGGGCTTTCCCTTCTTGTAGCTGGTATCGCTTGGTTAAAAAATAGATCTGTTGCAACGTGGTTAATTTCTGCACTTATTTTTAGCCCGCTCATTACTTTTTTAATAATTATATTCATGTCCGGAGTCGAAAAATATGAGTATACCGGAGAGGCGACATTAAATAATGAGGCGTACAAAATATACTTAACCAAGCAATATCATATTGAAAAAATAGAAACAATTGGTAAGTTTCAATCTCAAGATAAGACCTTCGATAAAGTATATGATGCTTTAAGATATGCTCAAAGTATTGATAGAGGAATTGCTCTTGAGTACTTGGATGGAATGGATCCAATTATTTCCTCTGATGATGCTCAGTTGCAATCAGATAATATCATCACAGAAAAATCAATAATAGATAATACAAGTAAGGAAATTTTGGAAAATAAAAAATTAGAAGCAAAAATCCAAAGCACGGGCGTGGTTTCTAAAAGTTCTGGAGGTTCTGGCTTTTTAATTGGACTTATAGCCATTCTTTGTTTGGTCGGATTATTTTATTTTTCAGCCAAAAATGATGCTCCAACTACTAATACGTTAAATTCACTCGAATCAAGAGAAGATGTTTCTAAATATAAAATCGATGGTGAATTGGCTAAAGCTTTTAATCTTAACTCAAAGTACACAGATGTTCAACGAGAAAATCTTTTAAAGCAAATCAAAGGTCAACTGATTATTTGGGAAGTTGAAATCTATGAGATAGATAAAAAGAGTGATAAAACTTATAAAATTCAAACATCGGGTGGTTTAAATATTGGTACTAGTGATGTTGGCACATTTGTTGAATTGACTGCTAAAGACACGCTTCAATCGAATTTCATAGAAGGATTAAAAACCGGTCAAGTAATACGTATAAAAGGTATCTTGACTGGAGAATCTACTTTAAGATCGTTGATAATTAAACCTGCAATTCTCTGGTATCCAGATGACAAAAAAACTGATGTACAAAAATCAGAAGCACCTTCTTTTATTGATGGTTTAAAAAATAGGGGCGAAATTTTCTCTATCTCTTCAGATTTGAAAATACTAATTGAAAAGGAAGAATATGTTCACATTCCCGAAAAACAACCTGGTCCTTATCAATGTCATTTAACTTCAACGATTTATGCTATTAATGGCGAAAAAAAGATCTCGTACGAAGATGTATTTGGTTCAGCTGACCCTAAACTCATATTGGAATCAATTAAAACAGGTAATAAAATAGAATCTGATGAATCATCTGTATTGAAAAGTATCGAAAATATTGATTTCAAGATTTTAAGTCAATTCGAATTTATACTAATTGACTCTGATAACGTAGTGGACACGTGCAATTTTCAGCATGGTCCTTTTAAAACTGACAGTATAAGACCATTCTTTACGGAGTTAATGAAGAGAAATTTGCAATAAATTTATAATTAATTTTTTAATAACTTGTCGTCAGTCCAAGAGTGAGTTGTGACTTTTATACAGAGTTATATACTTTTCGTCAACCATCTCTTGGAAGCCGCATGGATAATAGCTTTGAAGAAGTGTATACTCTCGGAAAGTGTACTTTTAATCCGTTTGTCGTGGGTTCGACCCCCGCTGGTCCCACCAAAAATAGCAAAAAAGCACTTTGTATCTCGGTACAAAGTGCTTTTTTCATGGGCGTGCGCTGTGTGCCCCGACCCCCAAGAAAGAGCCCGCTGATGACCATCGAATCGAATCGCCCAGATGACTTGAACAAGATGGTGCTGTGCGAGCCCTGCTCGGGTATTCAGCGCCATTGGCGTCGTGCGCCTGGCCATGCCGAATTGGTGCAAGGCGCCAACCGCAAGGAGCCACGCGCGTCGGGTCAGGTCACCATCACCCGCTATCGGTGCGACCGTTGCGGCACGGCCTGGGAATACGAGAATAACAAAGCTGACCAACACGCAGGGTGGTCGGTGATCGGCGGCTGAAGCGATCGAGCGACCGCTGCTGTGCGGTCTTCAAGCTCAGGTCTTAACGGCCCCAAGCGGGCTCAGGCCGAGACTTCCAGCAACTGCGTCAATTCCAACCAACGCTCCTCCAGTTTGGCCACCTCGTCGGCCAGTGTTTTGAGGCGTCGTCCGGCATCGGCCATCTCGGCGGGTGACACGGTTGTGGTCAACAGCTGTTCCAGCTGGTTCTTTTCAGCTTCGATGCTGACCATGCGCTGTTCGTTTTGCTCCAACTCCCGCTTGAGCGGGCGGGTTTGCGCCGCCAGTTGCTGGCGTTTTTGGGCGTCGAGTTTGCGCTGTTCTGCGCTGCTCAGGCCAGTCTCAGCAGCTGCCGTGGGCGCCCCCGCAGGTGCTGCGCTTGCCGCACTGGCCGAAGCTGCCGCATCCTGGACGGGTTCAGTCGGCGTGGCCAGTCCGTCACGCGCAGCATTTTTGGCCGCTTCGCGCAGGCGCTTGGACTCTTCCAGCAGGTACTTCTGGTAGTCGTCCAAGTCGCCATCAAAGGGTTCCACCTTCCCCCTGCCCACCATCCAGAATTCGTCGCACACGGCACGCAGCAAAGCGCGGTCGTGGCTGACCAGCATGACCGTGCCTTCAAATTCATTGAGCGCCATCGACAGCGCCTCACGTGTGGCCAGGTCCAGGTGGTTGGTGGGCTCGTCCAGCAGCAACAGGTTGGGGCGTTGCCACACGATCATGGCCAGCACCAGACGGGCTTTTTCGCCACCGCTCATGGAGCCCACGGCTTGTTTGACCATGTCGCCTGAGAAGTTGAAGGTGCCCAGGTAATTGCGCAGATCTTGTTCGCGACTGGGCTCGCCACTGTTGGGGCCCAGCTCTTTGGCCAGGCGAATCATGTGCTCCAGCGGGTTGTCATTCGGGTGCAGCACATCGAGTTCTTGCTGCGCGAAATAGCCAATGTTCAGACCCTTGCCCTCGGTCAGGGTGCCCGACAACTGAGGCATGGTGCGGGCGATGGTCTTGACCAGGGTCGATTTACCCTGACCGTTCGCACCCAAAATGCCGATGCGCTGACCGGCCAGCACCGATTTGCTGACACCTTGCACAATGGTTTTGGCTTCTCCATCGACCATGTAACCAAAGCTCGCCTCGCTGATGGCCAGCATGGGGTTGGGCAGGTTGTTGGGCTCCTTGAAGCCGAAGGTGAACTCGGCATCGGCCAGCAGCGGCGCCACTTTTTCCATGCGTTCCAGGGCCTTGACCCGGCTTTGCGCCTGTTTGGCCTTGCTGGCCTGCGCTTTGAAGCGGTTGATGAACTTTTGCAGGTGGGCGATCTTGTCTTGCTGCTTGGCAAACGAGGCTTGTTGCAGCTCCATTTGCTGGGCGCGCAAAATTTCAAAGCCGCTGTAGTTGCTGCCGTATCGGGTCAGTTTGGCGTGGTCGATGTGCAGCGTGACGTTCGTCACCGCATCGAGAAATTCGCGGTCGTGGCTGATCACGATCATGGTGCCCGCATAGCGCTGCAACCAGGCTTCCAGCCAGACCAAGGCGTCCAAGTCCAAGTGGTTGGTAGGTTCGTCGAGCAGCAGGATGTCCGATGGGCACATCAGCGCCCGGGCCAGCTGCAAGCGCATGCGCCAGCCGCCTGAGAAGCTGTTGACCGGGTTGTTGAGCTCATCGACCCGAAAGCCCAGGCCCAAGATCAAGGCTTCAGCGCGGGGCAGCGCGTCGTGGTCGCCCGCGTCGGCCAGGTCGGTGTAAACATGGGCCATTTCCATGCCGTCACCACTGGCTTCTGCGGCCACCAAGCGCTGGCGCAGTTCGGCCAATCGCGTGTCGCCTTCGAGGACGAAGTCGGCTGCTGGCTGGTCGGTTTCGGGCATGTTCTGCGCGACCTGGCCCATGCGCCAGTTGCGCGGCATGTCAAAGTCGCCGCCGTCTTCTTGCAGGGTTCCGTTGAACAGCGCAAACAGCGTGGACTTGCCCGCGCCATTGCGGCCGACCAGACCGACCTTTTCGCCGGGGTTCAGGGTGACCGAAGCTTGGTCCAGCAGCACCTTGGTGCCTCGGCGGAGGGTGACGTTTTTGAGGTTGATCATGAAAAAGCAGTGTCCGGAAGAGCTCCGGGGGTAAATGGTTTGTCATTCCCGCGAAGGCGGGAATCCAGGGTGTTCGGTCAGGGTAGGCATGAATCCCCGCCTGGGCGGGGATGACATTTGGGTGTCAGCGGGGATTCTCAGTATTGGGGCATAGATTCTCGGCGATGGCGCAAGGTTTTCAGCTTTGGAGCAGGGCTTCCCGGGTGATCAGCAGCACTTGGTCGTCGCCCGCACTGGTGTCCAGCCAGGCGACTTCGAGCCCAGGAAAGGCCGCGGTGAAGTGAGCCACCTCGTTGCCAATCTCCAGCACCAGCACCGCGTGCTCGCTCATCCGCGCTGGCGCATCCTTGAACAATTGCCGCACAAAGTCCATGCCGTCTGTGCCACCCGCCAAAGCCAGTTCGGGCTCGGCCCTGTATTCAGCGGGCAGCGCGTCCATGCTGGCCTGGCACACATAAGGCGGGTTGCACAAGATCAGGTCAAACGGACCGGGTAGGGCAGACAGGCCGTCGCTGTGCACCAGCGTCACGCGCTCTTGCAGATCGTGTCGCGCCACGTTGATCGAGGCCACGGCCAGCGCATCGTCTGAAATATCGGCCCCCGTCACCTGCACCTCGGGCCAGGCCAGCGCCGCCAGCACGGCCAGGCTGCCGTTGCCGGTACACAGGTCCAGCACTTGCCGCGTCTGGTCGCCCAGCCAGGCATCGATGGTGCCGTCGGCCAGGACCTCGGCGATCAGGCTGCGGGGCACGATGGCCCGCTCGTCGATATAAAAGGACACGCCTTGCAACCAAGTCTCACGCGTCAGGTAGGCGGCGGGTTTGCGGCCAGCGATGCGCTCCTCGATCAGCGCATTGCAGGCTGCTTGCTGCTCGGGCGACACGGCCTGATGGGCCACCTCGTCCAGATCGGTGTCGAGCGGCATGCCCAGGCGCCAAAGCACGAGCCAGACGGCTTCGTCGAAAGCGCTTTGGGTGCCGTGGCCAAAGGCCAAGCCCGCTTTCGCGAGCCGCTGTGACGATGCCTCGATCAAACCCGAAAGGGTCAAGGCGCTCATGCGGACAAGCCCGCGTTGAGTTGTTCCAGCGTGCGGCGGTAGATGGCCTTGAGGGGCGCGATGTCACTCAGCACCACATGCTCATTGACCTTGTGAATCGTCGCGTTGGGTGGGCCAAATTCGATCACTTGTGGGCAAATCTGCGCAATGAAGCGGCCGTCGCTGGTGCCGCCTGTGGTGGACAGCTCTGTGTTGAGGCCGGTTTCGTCGGTGATCGCTTTTTGTATGGCGGCGACCAAAGTGCCCGGTGTGGTCAAAAAGGGCAGGCCGCCGATGGTCCAGTTCAGCTCGTACTTCAGACCTTGGCGGTCGAGCACGTTGCTCAAGCGCTGCTGCAGGCTCTCGGGGGTGGATTCGGTGCAAAAGCGGAAGTTGAAATCCACCACGCAGTCGCCGGGGATCACATTGCTTGCGCCGGTGCCTGCGTGGATGTTGCTGACTTGCCAGCTGGTGGGCGGGAAAAAGGCATTGCCTTCGTCCCAGCGGACAGCGACCAGCTCGGCCAGTGCCGGTGCCAAGCGGTGAATCGGGTTGTCGGCCAGGTGCGGGTAGGCGATGTGGCCTTGTACACCCTTGACCGTCAGTTTGCCGCTCATCGTCCCGCGCCGGCCGTTCTTGATCATGTCGCCCGTCTGCTGCACCGAGGTGGGTTCGCCGACGATGCAAAACTGAGGCGAATCACCACGGGCTTGGAGCGCTTTGCACACCACCACCGTGCCGTCGATCGCCGGGCCTTCTTCGTCGCTGGTCAGCAAAAAAGCAATCCCCAATGCCGGGTTGGGGTGGGTGACCAGAAATTCCTGCACCGCGACCACCATGGCCGCCAGCGATGTTTTCATGTCGCTCGCGCCCCGGCCGAACAACTTGCCATCTTTGTGCGTGGGGGTGAAGGGGTCACTGTCCCATTGCGTGAGGGGGCCCGTGGGCACCACATCGGTGTGTCCGGCAAAGGCCAGCGTCTGGCCCGATGTGCCTGCGCGCTTGGCCCAGAGGTTGCGCACACGGAAGGTGTCAGGGCCAGAGTCCATGTATTCGCAGACAAAGCCCAGCGGCTTCAAGGCGTCTGCAATCAGGTCCATGCAGCCCGCATCGTCGGGTGTGACGGACGGGCGCGAGATCAATTGCTCGGCCAAGCGAAGGGTGTCGTGGCAGGTGGTGGCATTCATGGCTCAGGCCTTTTGGGAGTGCGCCCGCACAAAACGGGCGATGCGCTCGGCCGCATCCAGGCACTCGGCGGTTTCGGCCACAAGGGCCATGCGGATGCGGCCACGCCCGGGATTGCTGCCGTTGACGTCCCGCGCCAGATAGCTGCCAGGCAGCACGGTGACGTGTTCTGCTTTGTAGAGGGCTTGGGCAAACGCAGCGTCGTCGCCTTGCCACCCTGCCGGCACCCCCGCCCACAGGTAGAAGCTGGCATCGGGCAATTTCACGTCCAGCACTTCAGCCAGCACGGGCGTGACCTGGGCGAATTTGGTGCGGTACTGGTTGCGGTTGTCCACCACATGGGCCTCGTCGCCCCAAGCGGCCACGCTGGCGGCTTGCACCACCGGGCTCATGGCGCTGCCGTGGTAGGTGCGGTAGAGCAAAAACTGTTGAATGATGGCGGCATCACCGGCCACAAAGCCGCTGCGCAGGCCAGGCACGTTGCTGCGTTTGGAAAGACTTGTGAAGGCGATCAGGCGCTTGAAGTCGGTGCGGCCCAACTGGTGGGCGGCTTCCAGCCCCCCCAAAGGCGCTTCTTCGCGGAAATAAATCTCGCTGTAGCACTCGTCAGACGCGATCACGAAACCGTGCTGGTCGGACAGGGCAAACAGCTTTTCCCACTCGGACAGGGGCATGACTGCGCCGGTGGGGTTGCCGGGCGAGCAGACAAACAGCAGTTGGGTGCGTGCCCAGACCTCGGCGGGCACGCTGTCCCAGTCGTTGGCAAAGTTGCGGGCCGGGTCGCTGGGCACGTAGTAAGGCGTGGCCCCCGACAGCAAGGCCGCACCTTCGTAGATTTGGTAGAAAGGGTTGGGGCTGACCACCGTGGCGCCGGAGCGGGTCGGGTCGACCACGGTTTGCGTGAGGGCAAACAGGGCTTCGCGCGAACCGTTGACCGGCAGCACTTGCGTGGAGGGGTTCAGCGTCAGCCGGTAGCGGGTTTGCAGCCAAGCCGCGCAGGCCTTGCGCAGGGCCGGCTCACCGGCCGTGGCCGGGTAGGCCGAGAGGCCGGTGGCCACAGCGTTCTTGAGCGCTTCTTGGATGAAGGCGGGCGTGGCGTGTTTGGGCTCGCCAATCCCCAAGCTGATGGGTTGGAGGGACGGGTTCGGGGTGACGCTGGCGAACAGCTGTTTGAGCCGTTCAAAAGGATAGGGTTGAAGCTTGGCGAGAAGGGGATTCATTCCCCGATTATCCGGGATGAAGGGGGGCTGTTGGGCGCTGGGGTGGTCAGCGGGTTTTTCACCATGCCTGTCGGGTAATATTGACGCTTTACACGGTGTCGGCCCTTTGGGCTGGCCCCTTTATCTGATCTCCCAGCGATCCGACAACGAACCGACCTGCCGTGCGCCTCAATTCCATCAAGCTTTCAGGCTTCAAATCGTTTGCCGAACCGACCAATTTTCTGCTGCCTGGGCAACTGGTGGGCGTGGTCGGCCCCAACGGTTGCGGCAAGTCCAACATCATGGACGCGGTGCGTTGGGTGCTGGGCGAATCCAAGGCGTCCGAGCTGCGGGGTGAGTCCATGCAGGACGTCATCTTCAATGGCACCACCACACGCAAACCGGCCAGCCGCGCCAGCGTGGAGCTGGTGTTTGACAACGCCGATCACCGCGCCGGCGGCCAATGGGGGCAGTTTGCCGAGATCGCCGTCAAGCGCGTGCTCACCCGTGACGGCAACAGCAGTTATTACATCAACAACCAGCCGGTGCGCCGGCGCGATGTGCAGGATGTGTTTCTGGGCACGGGCCTCGGCCCTCGGGCCTACGCCATCATCGGCCAGGGCACCATCAGCCGCATCATCGAGTCGCGCCCCGAAGAGCTGCGCTTGTTCCTCGAAGAGGCCGCCGGGGTCTCCAAATACAAGGAACGCCGTCGCGAAACCGAAAACCGCCTGTCCGACACCCGAGAGAACCTCACCCGGGTTGACGACATCTTGCGCGAGCTGAACGCCAACCTCGAAAAGCTGGAAAAACAGGCCGAAGTGGCGCACCGTTACAACAGCTTGCAAGCCGACAGCACGCTCAAGCAGCACCAGCTGTGGTTTTTGAAGCGCCGTGACGCCGAGGCCGACCAGGGCCGTATGAAGTCCGACGTGGACCAGGCCGTCAATGCGCTGGAGTCGCGCTTGGCCGATCTGCGCCATGTGGAAGCCGATCTGGAGACCATCCGTCAGGCGCATTACGCCGCCGGTGACCAGGTCAACCAAGCGCAAGGGGCTTTGTACGAAGCCAGCGCCGAGGTGGGCCGCCTGGAAGCCGAGATTCGCTTTGTGGTGGAAGGCCGCCAACGTGCCGAGCAGCGCCTGCAGCAGTTGGTGGAACAAACCGCGCAATGGGGTACCCGCAGCCAAGATGCACAAGCCGAACTGGACAGCCTGGCCGAGCAAGCGGCCATGGCCGAAGACCAGAGCATGACACTGGCCGCGCAAGTGGAAGACCAGGCCATGGCGCTGCCCGATCTGGAAGAAGCCCTGCGCAAAGCCCAAAACGAGGCCACCGTCCAACGCGCCAGCGTGGTGCAGGTGCAGCAGCAAATCGGCGTGTTGGCCGCAGACCAGCGCAACGTCGAAGAACAATCGCGCCAACTCGACAACCGCCGCGAACGCCTGCTGAGCGACCGCAATGCGCTGGCCGCGCCAGACGAGGCCCGTCTGAGTCAGCTGCAAGAGCAACTGGCCGAGGCCGAGGCCTTGTCGGCCGAGTCCGAAGCCCGCCTGCAAGACCTGCAAAGCCAAGTGCCGGCGCTGGACGACGACCGCCGCCTGCGCCAAAGCGCTGTGAACCAGGAGTCGTCCAAGCTGGCTGACCTGAGTGCGCGTATTGAGGCGCTCAAGGCCTTGCAAGAAAAAGTCCGCACCGATGGCAAGCTCAAACCCTGGCTGGCCAAGCATGGCATGGAGGGCCTGGAGGGCCTGTGGAGCCGCATCCACATCGAGCCAGGCTGGGAAAACGCCTTGGAATCGGCCCTGCGAGAGCGCCTGTCGGCCTTGGAGGTCTCGCGCCTGGACATGGTGCGTGCTTTCGCCAACGATGCGCCGCCCGCCAAATTGAGTTTTTTCACTTCGCCTTTGGCCGCCAAAGCAGCGCCGCGCAGTGGCATGCCCGCAGGCTGCAAGCCTCTGGCCGAGTTGCTGCGTGTGCACGATGCCGGTTTGTCGGCCCTCTTGGCCGACTGGCTGCAAGGCTGTTACACCGCCCCCAACATGGAAGACGCGCTGGCTTGGCGCAGCCAGCTTCAAGCCGGTGAAACCCTGTTGGTGCAGGCAGGCCATGCGGTTCAACTCAACAGCGTGGTGTTTTACGCCCAAGACTCCGAGCAAGCCGGCTTGTTGGCCCGTGCTCAGGACATTGAGAACCTGGACAAGCAGCTGCGCGCCCAGACCTTGATCGCTGAGGAAAGTCGCAGCGCTCTGGTGCGGGCTGAAGCGGCCTATGCCGACGCCTCGCAGCGCCTGATCACGGTGCGCCGCGAAGCCAGCGAAAGCCAGTCGCGCACGCACGAGTTGCAGGTCGAGACCCTGCGCTTGTCTCAGTTGGTGGCCCAAACGCGTGCCCGCAGCGAGCAAATCAACAACGACCTGACCGAGGTCGAGGCCTTGCTGGACGAGTTGCAAGAGCGCCGTGTCACGGCCGAAGCCCGCTTCGAAGAGCTGGACATGCAACTGGCCGACAAGCAAGAGCGCCACGCCCAGCTGGACGAGCGCGTGATCGAGGCCGAGCGCAAGCTGGCCGAATGCCGCGAGCAGCAACGCAGCTTGGAGCGCCGTGCCCAAGAGGCCCAGTTCTCGCAGCGCAGCCTGGACGCCCGCCGGGCCGAACTGCAACGCACGATTGAAACCGCTCAGCAACAGGTGAGCAGCATCGACGCCGAAATGCAGCGGGCCCGCGACGAACTCAGTCGCCTGACCGATGCCGCCGCCCAAGCCGGTTTGCAAAACGTGCTGGCCCTCAAACTCGAGCGCGAACAAGCGCTGGGCACTTGCCGAAGCGCCTACGACGACCTGACGGCCAAACTGCGCGCCAGCGACGAGCGGCGCGTGAGCTTCGAGCGAGAACTCGACCCTTTGCGCCAACGCATCACCGATTTGCAGCTCAAGGAGCAAGCCGCCCGGCTGGGTCTGGAGCAATACACCCAGCTGCTGGCCGATGCCCAAGCTGATTTGCAAGCAGTGGCCCAGTCCATTGAAACGGGCCAAGTGCGCGTGACGGGCCTGCAAGCTGAGATCGACCGCATCCACCGCGACATCACAGCGCTCGGCCCGGTCAACCTGGCCGCGTTGGAGGAGCTGACCACGTCGCGAGAGCGCAAGGTCTTCCTGGACGCGCAGTGTGCCGACCTGACCGATGCCATGAATACCTTGGAAGACGCGATCCGCAAGATCGACGCCGAAACGCGCGATTTACTGGGCGGCACTTTCAAGATCGTCAACGAGCACTTCAGCCGCATGTTCCCCGAGTTGTTTGGTGGCGGCAATGCACGCTTGGTCATGACCGGTGACGAGATCCTGGACGCAGGCGTTCAGGTGCTGGCGCAGCCGCCAGGCAAGAAAAACCAGACGATCCACCTGCTGTCGGGCGGCGAAAAAGCCTTGACAGCCATCGCGCTGGTGTTCGCCATTTTCCAGCTCAATCCCGCGCCGTTTTGCTTGCTTGACGAGGTGGATGCGCCGCTGGACGACGCCAACACCGAGCGCTATGCGAAGCTGGTCAAGGGCATGGGCAAAGAGACCCAATTCCTGTTCATCAGCCACAACAAAATCGCCATGGAAATGGCCGAGCAATTGATTGGCGTGACCATGCAGGAGCAGGGCGTATCACGCATTGTGGCCGTGGACATGGAGTCTGCGGTGTCATTGGCCGACGTGGCCTGAGGAACTTATCTTGGAATCGATGAGCTCATTGCAGTTGAGTCTGGCCGCCATCGGGGCGCTCACCGTGGGTGCCGTGGTGATCTACAACTATTGGACCTCGCGTAAAAATGCGCCGCGCTTGGCCGAGCCCCCAACAGAACCCCAGCTGGACGTGCCAGAGGTGGCCCCCGAGCTGACTGAAACCCGTGAACCGGTTCTGACCGATGATTTTTCCAGCCTGCCCCAGCCCGAGCGCAAGCCCCAGCTGGACGCCCTGATCGATGTGATCGCCACCATGGAGGTGGACCACCCTGTGTCCGGGGATGCCGCTTTGGCGGCTTTGCCCGTCACACGCCGTGTCGGCACCAAGCCCTTTCATGTCGAGGGTTGCAGTGAACTCAGCGGCGAATGGGAAGTTTTGGCGGCCGGTCGCCGTTACTCGGCGTTTCAGGCCGGCGTTCAGTTGGCCAACCGAGTGGGCGCGCTCAATAACATCGAATTTTCAGAGTTTGTGGTCAAAACGCAGGCCTTTGCTGACTCTGTGGGCGGCAGCGCCAGTTTCAGCGACATGCTCGAAGAAGTGGCGCGTGCCCGTGAACTCGATCAATTTGCCAGCGCTCACGATGCCCAGTTGAGCTTCACGCTGTGCGCTCGGGCCTCGGCCTGGAGTCCTGGCTACATCCAGCAGCATGCTGCGCGACTGGGGTTTGTCGCGGGGGTGATTCCGGGCCGCATGGTGCTGCCGGCCGCCGTGACTGGCTTGCCCCCCATTTTGTCGCTGACTTTTGATTCCCAGGCCGCCATGGCCGATGACCCGGCCATGTCAGCCATCCGAGAGTTTTCGCTCAGTCTGGATGTGCCACAAATTGCCCGTGAAGACCAGCCTTTCGAGCGCTTGCGCGAGGCGGCCCGTTTGCTGGCAGAGCACATGGATGGCGTGGTCACCGATGGCAATGGTCAAATGCTGGGCGATGACGTGCTCGATCAAATTGCGACCGATTTGCAACAGCTTTATGACGCCCTGGCTGCGCGTGAGCTGTCGGCGGGCACGCCTCAGGCGCGTCGTCTGTTCTCCTGACCCGGTTGCTGAGCGTCATGTCCCATCCGGACCTGTTTGGCGACCTGCCACCCACCGGGCTTGTCTCCTTGCCCAGCAGCGCAACATTGGCGTCAGCTGCCGAAAAGGCTGAAAAGCTGCGTACGCTTTTGCACCACCATGCCCATGCTTATTACACCTTGGATGCGCCCGAAATCCCCGACGTTGAATACGACCGCCTGTTTCGTGAGCTGCAAGCCTTGGAGTCGTCGCACCCGCAGTTGTTGACGTCCGATTCCCCCACTCAGCGCGTGGGCGGGGCGGTGCTCGACGCCTTTGCGCAGGTCACGCACCGTGTGCCCATGCTCAGCATCCGCACCGAAACCGACACCGAAGCCAGCGGGGCAGAAGCCTTTGATGCCCGCATCCGCAAGGAGCTGGGCTGGGTTGAAACCGATCCGCCTGTGAGTTATGTGGGCGAGCTCAAATTTGACGGCCTGGCCATGAGCTTGCGCTATGAAAACGGGGTGCTGGTGCTGGCGGCCACCCGGGGCGATGGTGAAACGGGCGAAGAGGTCACGGCCAACATCCGCACCATCGGGCAAATCCCGCTGCGCTTGCCCAGCGATGCCCCTGCTGTGCTCGAAGTGCGTGGCGAGGTGTACATGCGCCGTGACGATTTCGAGGCGCTCAATGAGCGCCAGCGCCAACGCATTGCTGCTGGGCAAAAGGGTGAAAAAACCTTCGTCAATCCGCGCAATGCGGCCGCTGGTGCCGTGCGCCAGCTCGACTCGGGCATCGCCGCCGAGCGGCCCTTGAGTTTTTTTGCCTATGGCCTGGGCGACATCACGCCCGCTGCCGACGGCGGGCCGGCCTGGCTTGCGCATCACGACATGCTGATGCAGCTCAAGGCCTGGGGCTTTCCGGTGGCAGAGCAGACTGCGTGTGTGCAAGGCGCGGCAGGCCTGGTGGCTTTTCACCAGCGCATCGCGGCTGAGCGCGACACCTTGCCCTACGACATCGACGGCGTGGTCTACAAGGTCAACGATTTGGCGCTCCAAGCCCGGCTGGGCTATGTGACCCGCGAGCCGCGTTGGGCTGTGGCACACAAATACCCGGCGCAAGAAGCAATGACCACCGTTCAGACCATCGACGTGCAGGTGGGCCGCACCGGCAAGCTCACGCCTGTGGCCAAACTGTCCCCGGTGTTCGTGGGGGGGGTGACGGTGACCAACGCCACGCTGCACAACGAACTCGAGGCCCGCCGCAAGGATGTTCGGGTGGGCGACACGGTGATCGTGCGCCGCGCAGGCGATGTGATTCCCGAGGTGGTGTCGGTGGTGCTGGACCGTCGCCCGGCCGAGGCCCCCCAGTTCACCATGCTGAGCCATTGCCCCGTGTGCGGGAGTTTGGCCGAGCGGGAAGAGGGCGAAGCCGACCACCGCTGCACAGGGGGTCTGTTTTGCAGCGCCCAGCGCAAGCAAGCCATTTGGCATTTTGCCCACCGCCGCGCCATGGATGTGGATGGCTTGGGCGACAAACTGGTGGATCAGCTGGTCGATGCCGGGCACGTCAAAACCCTGGCGGATCTGTACCACTTGAAGCTCGAGACGCTCTCCAACATGGACCGCATGGCCGACAAATCGGCCGTGAACCTGCTCCAAGCGCTGGAACAATCCAAAAAAACCACCTTGGGCCGCTTTTTGTTCAGTTTGGGCATCCGCCATGTGGGCGAAGCGACGGCCAAGGAACTGGCCCGACACTTTGGCCAACTCGACGCCGTCATGGCCGCCAGCGAAGACGCTTTGCTGCAAGTGGCAGACGTTGGGCCCGTGGTGGCGCACAGCATCCACACTTTTTTTGCCCAACCGCACAACCGCGAGGTGGTGCAGGCCTTGCGGGATGCGGGCATCACCTGGCCCGAAGGGGAGGCCCTGGCCCCAACCGAGATGCCACTGGCCGGTATCACCGTGGTGCTCACGGGTACCTTGCAAAGCATGGGCCGCGATGAAGCCAAGGAAAGACTCGAAGCCTTGGGGGCCAAAGTGGCCGGTTCGGTCAGCCAAAAAACCCACTATGTGGTGGCCGGTGCCGAGGCGGGCAGCAAGCTCGACAAAGCCCTGGCGCTGGGCCTGCCTGTGTTGGACGATGCGGGGTTGGCCGTGCTGCTTTCTGGAGACAGACCATGACCGTCCGGGACATCCTCAAAATGGGCGATGCCCGACTCTTGCGCGTGGCTGAGCCTGTTCCATTGTTTGATACCCACGAACTGCATGACCTGATCGTCGACATGCGCGAAACCATGGCTGCGGTCCATGGTGCAGGTCTGGCTGCGCCCCAAATTGGGGTGAACCTGCAGTTGGTGATTTTCGGCAGCACAGCGGAAAACCCACGCTATCCCAACCGGCCTTTGGTGCCCCAAACGGTGCTCATCAACCCCGTCATCACGCCTTTGGGCGCAGACGAAGAAGAGGATTGGGAAGGTTGTTTGTCGGTGCCCGGCTTGCGCGGGGTGGTGCCACGCTGGTCACGCATCCGTTACACCGGGTTCAATGAAAAGGGCCAGCCCATCGACCGCACAGTCGATGGTTTCCATGCCCGGGTGGTGCAACACGAATGCGACCACCTGATCGGCAAGCTCTATCCCATGCGGGTGCGAGATTTCACCCGCTTTGGCTTCACGGAGGTGCTGTTTCCGGGCATCAGTGAGGCGCAAGACGACTGAGCTTTTGCGCTGCGCTCAGGCGGGGCCTGAGCGCTGTCCAAGGATCGCCACTGTGCGAAGTTGTCAAAGCCCCTTGAGCTTTTCCAGCGCTGCCAGCAACGTCTCATCTTTTTTGGCAAAGCAAAACCGGATGACTTTCTGGTCAAAACCATTGCCATAAAAGGCGGACAGCGGGATGGCGGCGACGCCGATGTCGGTGGTCAGCCATTTGCAGAAATCCGCTTCGCTCAGATTTTTTTCGGGCACCTTCAAGTCGGAAATGTCCACGCACTGAAAATAGGTGCCTTCGCCAGGCAGCAGCTTGAACTGGGTTTGGGCCAGACCTTGCCGGAACAGGTCGCGTTTGCGTTGGTAAAACGCGGGCAGTTCCAGATAGGGGGCCGGGTCGGCCATGAAGCGTGCCAGGGCATGCTGCATCGGGGTGTTCACCGTGAACACGTTGAACTGGTGAACCTTGCGAAATTCGGCGGTGTAGGCCGCAGGCGCCGCCACGGTGCCGATTTTCCATCCCGTGACATGGAAAGTCTTGCCAAAGCTGGACACGATGAACGCTCGTGCGGCCAGGCCATCAAAATGCGCGGCACTCCAGTGCTGGTTGGGCGCGTAGACCATGTGCTCGTAAACCTCATCGCTGATGAGCACGATGTCGGTTGGCGCCAGGATTTCCTGGAGCGTCAGCATGTCTTGCTGGGACCAGATCATGCCGCTCGGGTTGTGGGGTGAGTTGATCAGGATGGCCCGGGTCTTGGGGCTGATGGCTGCGCGGATTTTTTCAAAGTCGGGTCGGAAGGTGCCGGGTGTCAAGGGCACGCGCACCACCACGCCACCCGCCAGTTCGATGTTGGGGACATAGCTGTCATAGCAAGGCTCCAGCACAATGACCTCGTCGCCGGGATGAACAATCGCCAAAACAATGGTGAGGATGGCCTGGGTGGCCCCGGCCGTCACAGTGATCTCAGTGACCGGGTCGTAATGGCGGCCGTAAAGGGTCTCGATTTTTTTCGACACGACGTCACGCAATGGGGCCACACCGGTCATAGGGGGGTATTGGTTCAGTCCCTCCCGCATGGCGTTGTTGGCCAAATCGAGCAGCTTGGGGTCGCACGAGAAATCCGGAAAGCCCTGGCCTAAATTGACCGCATTTTTTTCTGCGGCCAAGGCCGACATGACGGTGAATATGGTGGTGCCCATGTGGGGCGCTTTGGAGTCGAGGTGGGGGGTGCGTGCGTTCATGGCGTTCAAAGTTCGTAGTCGTTGACGTGGCCGTTCATGGCCTTGGTGATCAGGGGGGCTGTCAGGCGATCGCTCAGCAACTCGGCGAAATGATAAACAAAGTGGCGAAGATAGGCCCCTCGCTTGAAGGCCACCCGGGCCACATTCATGCCCAGCAAGTGGCCCAGAGGACGGATGGCGAGGTCTTTCACAGGGTCGTCTTTGACGGCCATTTCGGCCACGATGCCAATGCCTAAACCCAGGCGCACATACGTTTTGATCACGTCCGAGTCAATGGCCTCGAGGGCGATGCGGGGTTGCAATTTCCTGGCGGCAAAGGCCTGATCGATTCGTCCACGCCCAGTGAATGAAGGGTGGTAGGTGATGAGGGGTTCGTGGGCAATGTCTTCCAGAGACACATGCGACTTGTTGGCCAAGGGGTGATCGAGGGGCAGCACCAAAACGTGTTGCCATTCGTAGCAGGGCAAGGTGACCAGCTCTTCGTAGGCGGACAAGGATTCGGTGGCGATGCCGATTTCAGCCACATCCTGCAACAACATCTGGGCCACTTGGTCGGGGGCACCTTGGTGCAGGCTGATGTTGACCTTGGGGTATTTTTCGCGCAGTTTGGCCACGGGCAGCGGCAGCACATAGCGGGCTTGGGTGTGCGTGGTGGCAATGGAGAGGGTGCCATTGTCTTGGGCGCTGAATTGATCACCGATTTTGCGCAAGTTCCCCACTTCGCGCAGGATGAGCTCAATGCTTTGCAGCACATGCTGGCCAGGCTCGGTGATGCGCTTGAGCCGCTTGCCATGGCGGGCAAAGATTTCGATGCCCAACTCTTCCTCGAGCTCGATGATGGCCTTGGAGACACCCGGCTGAGAGGTGTGAAGCGCCTTGGCCGTCTCCGTCAGATTGAGGTTGCGGCGTGCCGCCTCTTGGACAAAGCGAAATTGGTGCAGGTTCATATGGTAAATATCATATTGAATTGCATCATTATGCTTTATCGGTCTATGGTGTGCTCGCTGAGCCCGCGGCAATGTCCGCCATCAGCCGCGTCATCGCCGGGTGTTCTCCAATGGAGGGGAGCAATTCAAAGCGAACTTGGGGGTAGGCCTCGGTCAGTTCTGACACCAGTTGGGGCAAATCTTCCCGCGCATGACGGCCCACCCCGAGAAACATGGGCACGATGCGCAAATGGGTTTTGCCCTGCATCATCAAGGTCTCGACGGTGGTGGCCAGATCGGGTGTGGTCAGTTCCAAAAAAGCGCAGGCCACAGACATACCCGGCCAGCGCCGGGTCATGTCCTCGGCCACGGCGTCGATGGGCAAACGCCAGAGTGGATCGCGCGAGCCGTGGGCAAACAAAATCACGCCCGTTTGGGGATACAAATCAGTGGTCATCGCCGTAACACCATCCACCAAAATCCGAACAAGGAAATTGCGCTGTAAATCAAGCCAGGGGCCGCTGCGGTCAACCAAGGTTGCCAGTTTTGCAAATTGCCTGCAAAGCTGAACAGGTTGCTGAGCAAGGAAAAACTGATGCCCGCCAGCACGCCACCAAACACTTGCCCGGCCATCTGCCCCGAGCGAAAGTGCAGGTAGGCAAAGGGCAAAGCCATGACCAGCATGACCAAGCAGCTCAAGGGGTAGAACACTTTGCGCCAGAACTCGATTTCATAGCGCTGCGCATTCTGGTTGTTGTTGGACAGGTGGCGCATGTAATTGAACAGATCCCAAGTCCTCATGCGGTCCGGGCTGAGCACGGCAGCGGCCACCATGTCGGCGCTGATGCCCGTGGGCCAAGTCAGGCTGGCGTGTTGGGTGGATCGGTACCGCAAGGTTGGGCCTGCATCCACGGTCTGGAGGGTCTTTTCTTCGGCCTGATGTAACAGCCAAACGCCTTCTCCAATTTCGGCTTTGGGCGCGCTGGTGATGGCCAGCAACTGTCCTTTTTCGTTGAACTCGTGAATCCGGACATGCGCCATGTGGCGGATGGCGTCGAAGCTCCGGACATTCACCGCAAAGTGCCGCTGCGCTTGCCGCTCCTTGAGCCAGGCCCCGGTCTGACCGACGGTCAGGCTCCCCTGAAACCGGGCCTTCATCATCACGCCCTGACGGTCAGCCCATGGCGCTGCGTAATCGCCGATCAAAAATGTCAGGGTCACAAACACGAAACCCAGCTGCAACACAGTGTTCAGGGCTTTCATGGGGGCCAGACCCCCTGTGCGCAAAATGGTGAACTCGGAGCTTTGCGCCAGCCGTGCCATCACGAAAATACAGCCGATCAGCACCGAAATGGGCAACAGCTCATAAAGATGCGAAGGCGTTTTGAGGGCGACGTACAACAAGGCGTGATGCAGTTGATAACCTTGGCTGGCCAAGCGGCTCAGGTTCTGCAGTTCATCGACCAAGTCAAAAAACAGGAAAAGTGCCAAAAATCCGATCAGTACAAAACTGACGGCCCGGATGATTTCGCCATGCAGCAAGCGGCGAACGGTTTTCATGCCGCGCCCTTGTCGTGAGGGCCTGGTGTCGGCCAGAGGACGCGCCATGACCAGTTGTAATGGCGAATCGACAGCCACAGCATCGCCAGCAAAAAGACGCCGCCATGCACCACCACCATGAATGGCAAGACATCAAAGCGTCCTGTGCTGATCCAGCTTTGGCCGACATTGAGCATGTTGTAGTAGGCGATGAAGACAAACAAGGCCAAAGCCAGGTGGTAACTGCGTCCTGCCCTGGGGTTGACCGCTGAGACCGCCAGTGCAATCAGCAGCAAATTGATGCCCGCCAAGCCGATACCCAAGCGCCAAGACAATTCGCCCCAGTTTTCCCGGTTGGGTTGTTTCAACAAATCCCAAGAGCTGGTGTAGCGGCTGCTCATGGCCAAAGAGGGCAAATTGACCTCGTCGTCGATCAGCAGTTCGTAGTGTTCAAACTGCGTCACTCGGATTTCACCTGTTTCCCGGTCGGTCAACCATTGTTGCCCTTTGTCCAGAATCAGGAAGCGGTCATGGCCTGTCAACTCGATCCGTCCCTGTTGAGCCGTGGTCACGGTTTCTTTCTGACCGTCCACGCTGGAGATGAAGACATGCCGGCCGAAACGGTTGTCGGGTGTGTCTTTGTCAATGAAGAACACACGCTGCCCGCCGGATGATTCCTGAAACTGGCCGGGTGCCACGCGCTCGATGTCGTTGCGCTTTTCAAAGCGTTGCTTCAGGTCTTGGATCTGCTGGTTGCTCCAGGGCCAGGCGAAGAGGGCCAGCAAGGTCACGATGAGCAACACGGGCCATGAAAAACGCAGCAATGGCCGAATGAATCGGCCCAAGCCCTGACCGCTCGAAAACCAGATCACCATTTCGCTGTCGCCGTACATGCGCGAAAGGGTGGCCACCACGGCGATGAACAGGCTGAGTGTGATGATGGTGGTGAGCTGGCTCAGCACACTGAAACCCATGACCAGCAAAACCTCCGAGGGGTTGACGCTGCCGCGGCTGGCCTGGCCCAGTGTCCGGATCAAAATGATGGTGATCACAATGGTGACCAAAACCACCAAAGTGGCTCCGAAATTGCGGGCCAGGTCTTTGCGTAAAGAAGAATGGAATAACATCGGTGCGAAGGAAAAGCTGAATTATGAACTTCGAAATCCAAAAGCGCGCCCTGTCCAGTGTGATTCGTGACGATCTGGATGCCCTGATTGTCTTGTGGCCTTCGCAAGGTGGGGCGCGGGAGTCTGACAAAGACCCGATTTCCGGGCTGGTGCGAGGGGCCGCCACCCATGGCGATTTTGAGCACAAACCGGGCGCCGTGTTGTCTTTGTACGCCCAGCCTGGCATCCAAGCGCGCCATGTGGTGGTGGCTTGTATCGGCGAAGGCACTGTCGCTCAGGTGCGCAGCGCCGTGACCGCAGCTTGGGGCGTACTCAAGTCAGCCAAAATCAAACGAGTCGGTCTGCATGCCGCAACCGCGATCTCTGGCAAAACCCTGCAAGTGGCCGCTTCAGCGCTGGCCGATGCCAGTTACAGCTACACCAGCACCCTCAGCAAACCCCAACCCAGACGGCTCAAGCAGGTGGTGTTCAGTGCCGAATCGGTCAACGCTGAGCTTCGTGGGGCTTTGTCGCATGCGCAGGCGTTGGTGGCTGGCATGGAGGTGGCCAAGGAGTGGGCCAACAGGCCTGCCAACCATGCCACCCCGGCCTTGCTGGCTGGCGCAGCCAAAGCGATTGCCAAAGGACCGGCCTTCAAATGCCAAGTGATGGGCCCCAAAGAAGTGACCCAACTGGGTATGGGGGCCTTTTTGGCGGTGGCGCGTGGGGCGGCAGAGCCTTTGCGCTTCATCGTGATGCATTACAGCGGTGCGCCTGTGGCCCAGGCGCCGGTGGTTCTGGTCGGCAAAGGCATCACTTTTGACACCGGTGGCATTTCCATCAAGCCCGCCGCTGAGATGGACGAGATGAAATACGACATGTGCGGCGCAGCCAGTGTTCTGGGTGTTTTCAAGGCTTTGGGTGAACTCAAGCCAGCCATCAACGTGGTGGGCCTGATTCCGGCCACCGAGAACATGCCCGATGGCCTGGCAGTGAAGCCGGGGGATGTGGTCACCAGCATGAGCGGTCAGACCATTGAAATCTTGAACACCGATGCCGAAGGTCGTCTGGTGCTGTGTGATGCTTTGACATATGCAGAGCGCTTCAAGCCCAAGGCTGTGATCGACATTGCCACCCTCACGGGCGCCTGCGTCATCGCGCTCGGCGGCGTACGAACCGGGCTTTTTTCCAGCGATGACGCTTTGGCGCAAGCCTTGCAGTTGGCGGGGGATGCGTCTGGCGATGCCTGCTGGCGCATGCCTTTGGACGAGGAGTATGCCGAAGGCCTGAAGTCACGCTATGCCGATGTGGCCAACGTGGCTGGCCGTCAGGCGGGCTCGGTCACTGCGGCCAAGTTTTTGCAGCGCTTCGCTTCGCGTTACCCCTGGGCGCACTTGGACATCGCGGGGACGGCTTGGCGCAGCGGTGCTGCCAAGGGGGCTACCGGCAGGCCTGTGGGCTTGTTGCTGTCGTATCTGCTGGCACAGGCCGGCCCAGCCGCAGCCAAAACCGCGACACGCCATCGCCGCTGACGGTCGGGCGATGACCCAAATCGAGTTCCACTTCAACACCACCGAGCGTTTGCAATACGCTTGCCGGCTGCTGCGCAAGGCGCATGGCCAAGCCTTGCGCATGGGTGTGGTCGGCTCGCCAGCCAGCTTGCGCCAGCTCGATGCGGCCTTGTGGGCTTTCTCGGAGGTCGACTTCTTGCCGCACAGCACCGCAGCCGCTTCCCCTGAAATTCAAAACGCATCACCGATCCGGCTGCACCCTGACCCTTTGCAACTGAGCGGGCTGGATGTCTTGGTGAACCTGGGCGATGATGTTCCCACGGGGTTTGAGTCGTTCAAGCGCCTCATCGAGATCGTGGCGACCGATGACCATGGCCGCATGACGGCCCGCCAGCGCTGGCGGCACTACACCGCGCAAGGCTACACCTTGGTGCAGCACGATTTGTCCAAGACGGCCGCATCATGAGTCTTCCCATCTTGGCGGCCGCGTCCGGCATGCCCGATACCGCCTTGCCGGTGTTGACGGCGGTGGTGCCCGAATCCGACGTCTGCGATGCGATGCGGGCGGCTCTGGATGGCCTTGACCATGACAAGCGGGCTTTTATGGCCATGTCAGACGCGATGCTGGATGCCTTGCGCCCAGACATAGAGCGCATGGCCACCGAACTGGTGCGCAACAGCCTGCACCAAGCTTGGCGCATGCGTTCCCGATCAGGCGACTGAGTCGTGGGCGCCAATATTCCCTATTGATTTGCGAGAATTTTGGTTTTCCCTAGGCTACAAAGGCACTGTTTTGCAGTATCTTAGCGGCTTGCTTGATTGAAGCAATTTATTCTTCGGAGTTTCCATGAAATTTTCTGGTACACGTACTTTGACCCTTGTGGCTGTGGCTGTGGCTGCAGTTGTTTTGGCAGCTTGCGGCAAAAAAGAGGCCGCCTCGGATGTTCAAGTGATCAAAATTGGTCACGTCGGTCCTGTCAGCGGCGCGATCGCTCACTTGGGCAAAGACAACGAAAACGGTGCCCGCATGGCCATCGAAGAACTCAATGCTGCGGCTCTCAAGATCGGTGACAAAGTTGTCAAATTCGAGTTGCTGGCAGAAGACGATGCCGCGGACCCCAAGCAGGGTACTGCTGCGGCCCAGAAACTGGTCGATGCCAAAGTCAACGGCGTGATTGGTCACCTCAATTCCGGCACCACCATTCCCGCTTCACAGCTTTACAACACAGCTGGCATTCCCCAGATCTCGCCATCGGCCACCAAACCCAAGTACACCCGTCAAGGCTATGCGGGTGCATTCCGCGTGGTGGCTGACGATGTGCACCTGGGCGGTACCCTCGGCAAATACGCGGTGGAAACGCTCAAAGGCAAAAACATCGCGGTCATCGATGACCGTACAGCTTACGGCCAAGGCGTGGCTGAAGAGTTCAAAAAGGGCGCTACCGCTGCAGGCGGCGCCATCGTGGGCCACGAGTTCACCACCGACAAAGCCTCTGACTTCAATGCCATCTTGACCACCCTGAAAGCCAAGAAGCCTGACATCGTCTTCTTCGGCGGCATGGATGCTGTGGCCGGCCCGATGCTGCGTCAAATGAAATCCTTGGGCATCAACGCCAAGTTCCTTGGCGGCGATGGCATCTGCACATCCGAGTTGGCCAAGTTGGCTGGCGATGCCATGAAGGACGAGTCGGTTTTCTGTGCTGAAGCCGGCGGTGTGGAAGGCGAGCAAAAGGCCGGCATGGACAAGTTCCGTGCAGACTTCAAAGCCAAGTACAACGCCGACGTGCAGGTCTATGCACCCTATGTGTATGACGCTGTGAAAGTCATGGCCACGGCCATGGTGACCGCCGGTTCTGCTGACCCAGCCAAGTACTTGCCAGCTTTGAAAGCGATCAACTACAAAGGCGTGACCGGCAACATCGCCTTTGACGAAAAAGGCGACATCAAGAACGGCGCTTTGACGCTGTACACCTACAAGGGTGGCGAGCGCTCGCAACTCGCTGTGGTTCGCTGATCTGTCCGGCCCTCCTCTGAGGGGAGGGCTTCATTTCATGGGGGGCAAATCGCCGCGCATGAGATGAACAGACGAAAAAAAGCCTGCACACTGTGCAGGCTTTTTTGTTTTGGCGGAGCAGGCGGGATTCGAACCCGCGGTGGGCTATTAACCCACACACGCTTTCCAGGCGTGCGACTTAAACCACTCATCCACCGCTCCGAAGCCTGCGATTGTAGCAGTGGAAAAACGGGTTTTCGGACGCCTGGGCAATTCTTGTGCGATCGCGGCTGGCCGTTGAGGGACAGGTTTTTTGCCAATTTGTGATCTGCGTCGCTCAGTGGGGCCTTTTTGTCCTTAAACTTCGCCACTGTTTCAAATCCCTTTGACCTTTCTTTGGCGCACAGCCCACCAGCCCATGAAATTTCGTTTCCCCATCGTCATCATTGACGAAGATTACCGCTCCGAAAACACCTCGGGCCTGGGTATACGCGCTTTGGCTGATGCCATCATTGCCGAGGGTTTCGAGGTCTTGGGCGTGACCAGTTATGGTGACTTGTCGCAGTTTGCGCAGCAGCAAAGCCGCGCCAGTGCATTCATTTTGTCGATTGACGACGAAGAGTTCTCACCGGGCCCGGACTTGGACCCGGCCGTGATCAATTTACGGGCCTTCATTGACGAAGTGCGTCGCAAGAACGCCGACGTGCCCATTTACATTTATGGCGAGACCAAGACCTCGCGCCATTTGCCCAACGACATCCTGCGCGAATTGCACGGCTTCATCCACATGTTTGAAGACACCCCCGAGTTCGTGGCACGTCACATCATCCGCGAGGCCAAAAGCTATCTGGAGGGCGTTCAGCCGCCATTTTTCAAGGCGCTGCTCGATTACGCCGAAGACGGCTCCTATTCGTGGCACTGCCCCGGCCACTCCGGTGGCGTGGCTTTTCTCAAGAGCCCTGTGGGCCAGATGTACCACCAGTTTTATGGCGAAAACATGCTGCGTGCCGACGTGTGCAACGCCGTGGAAGAGTTGGGCCAGCTGTTGGACCACAACGGCGCCATCGGCGAGAGCGAACGCAACGCCGCGCGCATTTTCAATGCCGACCATTGCTTCTTCGTGACCAACGGCACCAGCACCTCCAACAAGATTGTCTGGCACCACACGGTGGCACCCGGCGATGTGGTGGTCGTGGACCGCAACTGCCACAAATCCATCCTGCACGCCATCATCATGACCGGTGCGGTGCCGGTGTTCATGAAGCCCACACGCAACCATTTCGGCATCATTGGGCCCATTCCCAAAAGCGAGTTTGAGCCTGCGGCCATCATGGCCAAAATCAAGGCCAACCCCTTGCTCAAAGGCGTGGATCCCAAAAAGGTCAAGCCCCGCGTGATGACCCTGACCCAGTCCACCTACGACGGGGTGCTCTACAACACCGAAACCATCAAGAGCATGCTCGACGGTTACGTGGACAACCTGCACTTTGACGAAGCCTGGCTGCCCCATGCGGCCTTTCACCCCTTTTATGGCCCCTACCACGCGATGGGCAAAAAGCGCGCTCGACCCAAAGAGTCCATGGTGTACGCCACGCAATCCATCCACAAGCTGTTGGCGGGTATCAGCCAGGCCAGCCATGTGCTGGTGCAGGACGCGCAAAACACCAAGCTGGACAGGCCGCTGTTCAACGAGGCGTACCTGATGCACACCTCGACCAGCCCGCAGTACAGCATCATTGCCAGCTGTGACGTGGCTGCCGCCATGATGGAGCCGCCCGGTGGCACTGCGCTGGTGGAAGAGAGCATTGCAGAGGCATTGGATTTTCGCCGCGCCATGCGCAAGGTGGACGAGGATTACGGCAAGGACTGGTGGTTCAAGGTCTGGGGCCCTGAAAAGTTTGCCGACGAGGGCATTGGCCGCGCCGACGATTGGATCTTGCGCAACGACCCTCGCAAAAAGGCCAGCAAGTGGCATGGCTTCGGCCAGCAACTGGCCGATGGCTTCAACATGTTGGACCCCATCAAGTCGACCATCGTCACACCGGGCCTGAACCTCGACGGCAAGTTCGACAAAACCGGCATTCCGGCATCCATCGTTAGCAAGTTCCTGACCGAGCATGGGGTGGTGGTGGAAAAGACGGGCCTTTACAGCTTTTTCATCATGTTCACCATCGGCATCACCAAGGGCCGCTGGAACACTTTGCTCACGGCCTTGCAGCAGTTCAAGGACGAATACGCCAAGAACCAGCCCATGTGGAAAATCATGCCGGAGTTCTGCCAGAAATACCCGCGCTACGAGCGCATGGGCTTGCGCGACCTGTGCCAGCATGTGCACGAGATGTACGCCAAGTACGATATCGCTCGCCTGACCACCGACATGTATTTGTCCGACCTGGCCCCGGCCATGCGGCCGTCTGACGCCTACGCCCACATTGCGCACCGCAAGACCGAGCGGGTGGAAATCGACCACCTGGAAGGCCGTATCACCGTGGGTTTGGTCACGCCGTACCCGCCCGGCATTCCGCTCTTGATCCCTGGCGAGGTTTTCAACAAGAAGATCGTCGATTACCTCAAGTTCGCGCGTGAGTTCAACGAGAAGTGCCCGGGCTTCGAAACAGACATCCATGGTCTGGTGGAGATCAAAGACGATGACGGCAAGAAGCGGTACTTTGCGGATTGCGTGAAGGTTTAAGACTTTTGCCTTGGCGATGCGTCTCAAGGCTTTAGGGGGCAGGTGAGTTGGGGCCCTGTGCGGGGGCTCAGAGGCGCTTCGCTTAGCCACATCGCCCCCGCACAGGGCTCCAACTCACCTGCGGGGGAGCATTAAAAAAAGCGGCTGATGCCGCTTTTTTAAATTCCAGGAGATGTTTGTTCTGTCCCACTTTTTATGGCCAGTGTCCAACCGTTGATGGTTGAACCAGACCGTGCGCTTGAGCATTACTGCCACGTTTACCAGCCCCATGGGCACACGATCATCCACTCAGCCCGAGACGAGGTGGGTGCTGAACCGGGCGATTTGGCGAGCGAAGCGATTGATGAGCCCGGACAGCGCTCGCATCGCCTCAGGCGGTCATTGCAAAAGCTGAAGCCCGTCTTCGCGGGCTTCAGAGGCATAGACAAAACATCAAGCCGCAGCCGCTGGCTCCGCAATGCCACCGACCACTTGGCTGAAACCACCGTCCACATACGTGATCTCGGCCGTCACGCCCGCAGCCAAATCGCTCAGCATGAAGGCGGCCACATTGCCCACGTCCTCAATGGTCACATTGCGGCGAATCGGAGAGGCTTCTGCCACCACCGACAAAATCTTGCCAAAACCCTTGATGCCACTGGCCGCCAGCGTCTTGATGGGGCCGGCCGAAATGCCGTTGGCACGCAGGCCACGGTTTTGGCTGCCCAGCGACTCGGCCAGGTAGCGCACCGAGGCTTCCAGGCTCGCCTTGGCCAGGCCCATGGTGTTGTAGTTGGGCACCGTGCGGATCGCGCCCAAATAGGTCAAGGTCAGCACAGCCGACTTGTCGTTCAGGTAAGGCAAGGCCGCTTTGGCCATGGCGGGGAAGCTGTAGGCGCTGATGTCGTGCGCGATCTTGAAGCCTTCGCGCGACAAACCGTCCAGAAAATCACCGGCAATCGCTTCGCGTGGTGCGTAGCCAATGGCATGCACAAAACCGTCGAACTTGGGCCAAGTGGCCGACAGGTCGGTGAACAATTTTTCAATCTGTTCGTCGCTGCCCACATCGCAATCAAAGATCAATTTGGAGTCGAAATCGGCCGCGAACTCGGTGATTCGGTCCTTGAAGCGCTCGCCCACGTAGCTGAAGGCCAGCTCGGCCCCTTGCGCATGGCAGGCCTTGGCGATGCCGTAAGCGATCGAGCGGTTGGACAGCACGCCGGTGATCAGCAGCTTTTTACCCGACAGAAATCCTGTTTTTGTAGTCATGTCTTCAACTCCTGAAAAATGTGTGCAGAATTGTCGCATGCGAAGACCCTTGGCCCGTTTCTGGACACACTGCTGCTTGGCCCTTGGGCTGGGGTTGGCGGCCAATGCTTGGGCCGCACACGCTTATGCCCAATTCGGGGACATCCGCTACCCGGCCGGGTTTGCCCATTTCGCGTACGTCAACCCAGTTGCGCCCAAAGGCGGCGAGATCATGCTGGTGCCGCCGACTCGGCAGTCCAACTTCGATAAATACAACCCCTTCACCTTGAAGGGGAGTGCTCCCCCGTCCATGTTGGGCATGCTTTTTGACACCTTGCTGGTGGGCAACATGGACGAACCGACCACGGCCTATGGCCTGCTGGCTTCGGATGTCTTTGTGGCCCCCGACCGCATGTCGGTGACCTTTCAGATTCACCCGCAAGCGCGCTTTCACAATGGTGACCCGGTGCTGGCGCTCGATGTGCGCCATTCTTTTGAGCGCTTGACCAGCAAGCAGGCCGCGCCCCAGTACCGCACGTTTTTTGGCGAAGTCAAAGGCGCCACAGTCCTCGCCGAGCGCAGCATCCGCTTTGACTTTGTTCGCCCCAACAGTGAGCTGCCCTTGATCGTGGGCAGCTTGCCTGTGTTCAGCCACAAGTGGGGGCTGCAGGGCAGCGCTCACAAGCCTTTGGACCAGATCGTGATGGACATCCCGATTGCGTCAGGCCCTTACCGCATCGGCCGTGTGCAGTTTGGCAAGGACATCACCTACGAGCGCGATCCGGCGTATTGGGCGCGTGACTTGAACGTCCGAAAAGGCCAATTCAATTTCGACCGCATCACCTACAAAATCTACAAGGACAGCACCGCCCAGCTTGAAGCCTTCAAGGCGGGCGAGTTCGATTACATGCAGTCCTTCATCGCGAGGGAATGGGCCAGGGCCTTCACAGGCCGGGCCTTTGAGCGGGGTGAGTTGATCAAGGCCGAGCTGCCGCACGGCAATGCCGGCGACTTTCAGGGCTTTTTGTTCAACACGCGCCGCGACAAATTCCAAGATGTTCGGGTGCGCCAAGCCATCGCGCTGGCCATGGACTTCGAGTGGTTGAACCGCCAACTTTTTTACAACGCTTACAGCCGTGTGCGTGGTTATTTTGTGGCCAGCGACTTTGAGGCCAAAGGCCGACCGGGCGCCGACGAGTTGGCCTTGCTCACGCCTTTGCGCGCCCAGCTGCCTGCTGCCGTGTTCGAGCAGGAAGTCCCGCAACCGCCACAGACCGCGCTGGAGCCGGCTTCGGGCCACACCCTGCGCGACCATTTGCGCCAAGCGCGTGGTCTGCTGCAAGACGCCGGATGGACCTACCGCGATGGCGCTTTGCGCAACGCCAAGGGGCAAGCCTTCAGCATTGAGTTTTTGGACAGTTCGGGCTCAATGGGGCGCGTGGTCACGCCATTTGCCAAGAATTTGGAAAAACTGGGCATCCAGGTTCAGTACAAAGTGATCGACTTTGCGTTGCTGCAAAAGCGCATGGACGTGTTTGACTTTGACATCGTCAGCAACCGAACCGTGGGCAGTGAAGCCCCTGGCACCGAGTTGCTCGAGCGCTACGGCAGCCGATCGGCCGACGTCGAGGGTTCAGGCAATGTGATCGGCCTCAAAGACCCAGCCGTGGATGCCTTGCTGGACAAGGTGGTGAGCGCCACGTCACGGCCTGAGCTGGTGACCCGCCTGCGTGCTTTGGACAGGGTGCTGCGGCACGGCCACTATGTGGTGCCACACTGGTACGGTGCGGTGCACAGGGTGTCTTGGCGGGCCAAGGTGTTTGCACGTCCTGCCGATTTGCCGCGTTTTTACCAACCAGAGAAATTGGTGACCACCGTGTGGTGGTCCCCAGATGCCTCAACTTCAACGGCCGCTCAAGCGGCCCCCAAGGCCCCCTGACCCATGCTGGCCTACATTTTCAAACGCTTGCTGCTGATGATTCCGACCTTGTTCGGCGTGTTGTTGATGACTTTCGTGGTGATCCAGTTTGTGCCCGGTGGCCCGGTTGAGCAGATGGTGGCCCAGCTGCAAGGCCGTGACACGGGCGGGGAGGGAGCAGCCGCCGCGGGCAGCGGTTATCGGGGCAGGCAGGGCGTGGATGCCGCCCGCATTGCCGAAATTAAAACGCTGTACGGTTTTGACAAGCCCCCCACGGAGCGGTTCTGGATGATGCTCCAGCAATTTGCGCAGTTCGATCTGGGCAAGAGCTTTTTTTACCCCAAAGACGTCTGGAGTCTGATCAAGGAAAAATTACCCGTGTCCATCAGTCTGGGCTTGTGGACGTTTTTCCTGAGTTATTTGGTCTCGGTGCCCTTGGGCATTGCCAAGGCCGTGCGGGCGGGCACGCGTTTTGACACGCTCAGCAGTTTGCTGGTGCTGGTGGGCTATGCCATTCCAGGTTTTGTGCTGGGTGTCGCCTTGCTGGTGATTTTTGGTGGACAGCTGCAGTGGTTTCCACTGCGCGGCCTGACCTCGTCCAATTGGGAGCAGCTGAGCTGGGGTGCCAAAGTGGTCGACTATCTGTGGCATATCGCCTTGCCGGTCACGGCCAGTGTGTTGGGCTCGTTTGCCGTGATCACCATGCTGACCAAGAACGCATTTTTGGAAGAAATCCGCAAACAGTATGTGCTGACGGCACGCGCCAAAGGCCTGAGTGAAAACCGGGTGCTCTACCGCCATGTCATGCGCAACGCCTTGATTCCGCTGGTCACGGGTTTTCCTGCGGCCTTCATTGGCGCCTTTTTCACCGGTTCACTGCTGATCGAAACCCTGTTTTCGCTCGATGGACTGGGTTTGCTCAGTTATGAGGCCGTGATCCGACGCGACTACCCGGTGGTGCTGGGTACCTTGTATTTGTTCACCCTGATCGGGCTGGTCACCAAGCTGATCAGTGACCTGTGCTACCTGTGGGTCGACCCCCGCGTGAAGTTTGACAAATGACCGCAGCGACCAACACCGCCTTGCTGCACCAGACCTCGCCCTCAGCCCGGGCTTGGCAGCGTTTCAGGCGCAACCGCCTGGGCTTTGGCAGCCTGATCATTTTTGTCACCCTGTTCATCCTGAGCTTGGGTGCCGAGTTCTTGTCCAACGACAAACCCCTGGTGGTGCGTTTTGAGGGGCAGTGGTACTTTCCCGTGGTGCAGACCTTGCCTGAAAAAGTGTTTGGCGGTGACTTCGAGACACCTGCCGATTACCTGGACCCTTTCATCCAGCAACAGCTGCACAAGGGTGACAACTGGGCTTTGCAAGCCCTCAATCCATACCACCACAGCACCCTCGACTATTTCGCGCCTTTGCCCAACCCGGCCCCGCCCACTGGGCGCAACTGGCTGGGGACAGATGACCGGGGGCGTGATGTCTTGGCGCGTTTGCTTTATGGCTTTCGGGTCTCGGTGCTGTTTGCTTTGGCGCTCACCCTGTTTGGTGTGGTGCTGGGCGTGTTGACCGGCGCGGTACAGGGCTTTTTTGTGGGCAAGACCGACCTGGTGTTTCAGCGCTTCATCGAAGTCTGGAGCGCCATGCCTGAGCTGTATTTGCTCATCATCTTCTCGGCCGTGTTCGAGCCCAGCGTGGGATTGCTGCTCTTGCTGCTGGGCCTGTTCGGTTGGATGGGTTTGTCCGACTATGTGCGGGCCGAGTTTTTGCGCAACCGGCAGCTCGATTACGTCAAATCGGCTCGTGCGCTGGGCTTGGGCCATTGGCAGATCATGTGGCGGCATGTGCTGCCCAACAGCATGACCCCGGTGGTGACCTTTTTGCCGTTTCGCATGAGCGGCGCCATTTTGGCCCTGACCTCGCTGGACTTTTTGGGCCTGGGCGTGCCCCCTGGCACACCCTCGTTGGGGGAGTTGCTGGCCCAAGGCAAAAACAACATCGACGCCTGGTGGATATCGATGTCCACTTTCGTGGTGTTGGTGGTGACCTTGCTGCTCTTGACCTTCATGGGCGACGCCTTGCGCGACGCACTCGACCCGCGAAAGGTGGACACATGAGCACCCCACAAGCTTTGTTGGAACTCCAAGACCTGCGCATCGCCTTTGGCGGTCAGCCCGTGGTGCATGGCGTGAACCTGAGCATTCAAGCGGGTGAGCGCGTGGCTTTGGTGGGGGAGTCGGGATCGGGCAAGTCGGTCACCGCGCTGTCGGTGCTGCGTTTGCTGGAATCCGCCGAGCTTTCGGGTCAGGTGCTGTGGCAAGGCCAAAACTTGCTGCAGCAAACCCCTGCTGAGATGCAGCGCATCCGTGGCGACGAGATCGCCATGATTTTTCAGGAGCCCATGACGGCGCTCAACCCTTTGATGACGGTGGGGTCGCAGATCTCGGAAGTGCTGCAGCTCAAAAAGCTCATGCATCGGCGCGACGCCGATGCGCGTGCCGTGCATTTGTTGTCCGAAACCGGGATCGACGACTCAGAGCGCCGTTTTGGGGCTTACCCGCACCAGTTGTCAGGCGGCCAACGCCAACGCGCCATGATGGCCATGGCCCTCGCGTCTGAGCCCAAGCTGCTGCTGGCGGACGAGCCCACCACCGCCCTGGACGCCAGTTTGCGGCTGCAGATGCTGCAGCTGCTGGCCGATTTGCAGCAAAAAACCGGCATGGCTGTGCTGCTGATCACACACGATTTGGCCCTGGTGCGCCACTTTGCCGACCGCGTGGCGGTGATGGAAAAAGGCCATTTGGTGGAGCAGGGCGCTTTGGCCGATGTGTTCTCGCATCCGAAGCACCCCTACACCCAAAAGCTCTTGGACAGCCGGCCTGGACGAGAGGGTTTGGTCGAGGTCCCCGCCGCAGCGACCCCTTTGATGCAGGCCAAGGGATTGCAGGTGCGCTACCCCATGGCGGTGCCAGGTTTTCGGAACTGGTTTCGCCAGCACCATTTCACGGCCTTGCATCCGGCAGACTTCAGCATTTCACCGGGCACCACTTTGGGGGTGATGGGGGAGTCGGGGTCTGGCAAATCCAGTTTGGCGCAGGCCGTGTTGGGCTTGATCCCCTTTGGTGGAGCGCTCTCCTTCGGGGGGCAGACCTGGCAAGGTGTTCCCCGCAGAGACCAGACCTTGCGGCAGCGGGTGCAGGTGGTTTTTCAGGACCCATACGGCAGCTTGTCACCGCGCATGACGGTGGGTGAAATCGTCTCGGAAGGCTTGCGACTGCACCAGCCGCAATGGTCCGAAGCGGTCATCGAAGCCCGGGTGGTGGCGACCTTGGCCGAAGTAGGGCTGAGCTCGAGCGACTTTGCGGACTTGCTCAACCGCTACCCCCATGCTTTTTCTGGGGGGCAAAGGCAGCGCATTGCTTTGGCACGTGCACTGGTCATGGCGCCGCAATTGCTGGTGCTGGATGAACCAACCAGTGCGCTCGATGTCACCGTGCAAAAGCAAATCCTCAAGTTACTTCAGGCGTTGCAAAAAAATCGAAACATGGCGTATTTATTGATTACCCATGACATCGACGTTTTGCGGGCCATGTCTCATCAGGTGATGGTGCTGCAAGCCGGACGGATTGTGGAGGCGGGGCCTGCTGAGCAGGTGCTGCACCAGCCCGGGCATGACTACACCCGCCGTTTGTTGGCCGCCTTTCCAGATGGCTGAGCCATCCCAGGGCCATTCGGGTCTCGTTTTCCTTCAAAATCACGCACTTAGCGCGTTTTTCGGCTAGAATACTGGCTTCACGACCAAACGGGCGGGTTTTCACCGCCCGTTTTTTTTGGGTCTTTCTTTTTTAACGTTGACATTCCGAAGCTCTGTGGCATTGCAGCAAATTGTTCAAGAAACCGTGACCGGCCTGGGCTATGACCTGGTTGAGATTGACCGCACAGCGGGCGGTTTGTTGCGCATCACCATCGACTGGCCTTGGCAGCCGGGCTCGGAGTTGTTCATCAACGTGGAAGATTGCGAAAAAGTCAATCGGCAGCTGCAGTTTGCCCTTGAGGTCGACGGTGTGACCTACAACCGGCTCGAGGTGTCATCGCCCGGTATTGATCGCCCCTTGCGCAATGCGCAAGACTTTGAGCGTTTCGTCGGTGAGTTGATCGATCTCACCCTCAAAGCCCCTATGGGCGAGAGCGCTGCTGGGATGGTCAACCCGACGCGTAAAAAATTTCGCGGCACGCTCGAGCGTGACGCCACCGGCCAAGGCTGGCAAATCGTCTGGAGCGATGCGCCCGCTGTCAAGCCCGGTCAAAAAGTCAGTCCAAAGCGAGCCCCTGCACCGTTGCATGCACTGGGGTTCACATTGGACGAATTGCGCGAGGCCCGTTTGGCCCCCGTGGTGGATTTCAAAGGGCGCAAGCCAAAGGTTGAAACCTGACCGGGTGTCAGGTTTTGAGCATTTTTATCGGGTCTGAACCGCAGACCCAGTGGAACAGGAGAGTCATTCATGAATCGCGAAATGTTGATGTTGGTCGAAGCCATCTCACGTGAAAAGAACGTTGAGCGCGACGTGGTGTTTGGTGCCGTTGAAGCTGCATTGGCCCAAGCCACCAAGAAGCTGTACGCCGGTGAGGTGGACATCCGCGTGGCGGTGGACCGTGACAACGGCAACTACGATACTTTCCGCCGCTGGCACGTGGTCCCCGATGAGGCCGGTCTGCAGTTGCCGGAACAGGAAATCCTGTTGTTTGAAGCCAAAGAACAGATCTCCGACATTGAAGTCGACGAGTACATCGAAGAGCCGATCGAATCTGTGCCCATTGGCCGCATCGGTGCCATGGCGGCCAAGCAGGTCATCCTGCAAAAAATCCGGGACGCCGAGCGTGAAATGCTGCTCAACGACTTCATGTCGCGGGGCGAGAAGATTTTTGTGGGCACCGTCAAACGCATGGACAAGGGCGACATCATCTGTGAAGCCGGCCGCATCGAAGGCCGTCTGCGTCGCAGCGAAATGATCCCCAAGGAAAACCTGCGCAGCGGTGACCGTGTGCGCGCCATGATCATGGAAGTGGACCTGACTTTGCGGGGTGCGCCCATCTTGTTGTCGCGTTCCGCCCCCGAGTTCATGATCGAACTCTTTCGCCAAGAAGTGCCTGAGATCGAGCAAGGCCTGCTGGAAATCAAGACCTGCGCCCGCGACCCGGGCTCACGCGCCAAAATTGCCGTTTTGTCACACGACAAACGCGTGGACCCCATCGGCACCTGCGTCGGTGTGCGCGGCACCCGTGTCAATGCCGTTACCAATGAATTGGCTGGCGAGCGCGTCGACATTGTCTTGTGGAGTGAAGACCCGGCCCAGTTCGTGATCGGCGCGTTGGCCCCAGCCAATGTCCAGTCCATCGTGGTGGACGAAGAAAAGCACGCCATGGACGTGGTGGTGGACGAAGAAAACTTGGCGATCGCGATCGGTCGCGGCGGCCAGAACGTGCGCTTGGCTTCTGACTTGACCGGCTGGAAGATCAACATCATGGACGCGGCCGAGTCTGCCCAGAAGCAGGCCGAAGAAACAACTGGCATTCGCCAGCTGTTCATGGAAAAGCTCGATGTCGACCAAGAGATTGCTGACATCCTGATCAGCGAAGGGTTCACCAGCCTGGAAGAAGTGGCCTATGTGCCGATCCAGGAAATGCAGGAGATCGAAAGCTTCGACGAAGACACGATCAACGAATTGCGTACACGTGCCAAAGACGCCTTGCTGACGCTCGAAATTGCGCGTGAAGAGAGTGTTGAAGACGTGTCTCAGGACCTGCGTGACCTGCCAGGCCTGACGCCTGAGCTCATTTCCAAGCTGGTTGAAGCGGGTATCCATACCCGTGATGACTTGGCTGATTTGGCCACCGACGAACTGACTGACATCACCGCTCAGACAGCTGAAGAGGCGACCACCCTGATCATGAAAGCCCGCGAACATTGGTTCGCTGGCCAGGCCTGAAGTCTGATGGAGGCTTGAACAAAATTATGTCCAGTACCACTGTTGCCGAGTTCGCCAATGAACTCAAAAAATCTGCCGATGTCTTGTTGGATCAATTGCGATCAGCAGGCGTTGCCAAGACCTCGGACAGCGACACGCTGACCGATACCGACAAACAAAAACTGCTGAGTTATTTGCAAGCCAGTCACGGCACTGTGACAGCTGATCGCAAGAAGATCACCTTGGTGAAAAAGTCCACCAGTGAGATCAAGCAGGCCGATGCTTCAGGCAGAGCACGTACGATCCAGGTCGAAGTGCGCAAGAAGCGCACCCTGATCAAGCGTGACGATGAACCCGCCGCGCAGCCTGAAGAGCCCGTGATCGATCATGCGGATTTGGCGCGTCGTGAAGAAGAAGCCCGTCGCCAGGCCGAGTTGATCAGCCGTCAGGAAGAGGAGCTCGCCGAAAAACGCCGTTTGCGTGAAGCGCAGGAAGCGCAGGAGCGAACAGAATTGGCAGCGCAAGAGGCCAAGGCCCGTGCTGAAGTTCAGGCACTCGCTGAAGCTGCAGCCTTGGCAGCTGGCCATGCCGCACCTTCCAAGCCTCAAATCAGCCGCGAAGACCGTGAGCAGTTGGCCCGCGCAGAAGCGGCCAGCATCAATGCGGCATCGCAGGCCAAGCCGGCGCCTGTTGTGTCTGCCGAAAGCCAGGCTGCAGCCAAGGCTGCCGAGTTGGCTGAAGCTGCTGCTGCCAAAGCCAAGACAGAGCACGCTGTACGCGAAGCTGCTTCCTTGAAAGCTGCAGCCGATTCAAAGGCCAAAGCCGATGAAGAAACGGCCCGCGCTCAGGACCTGGATGCACGTCGTCGCAAAGCCTTGGCCGAAGCCGAAGCCATCCGGACCATGATGAGCGCCCCTAAAAAGGTGTTGGTCGCCAAAAAAGATGAGCCCAAAGTTGAAGCCAAGGCCCCTGTCAAAGGCACCTTGCACAAACCCGCAGGCACGCCCGCCCCCGGTACCCGCGCAGCTGCAGCGCAGGCTGCGGCACCCGCTGCCCCTGGCGCGAACAAAGAAGTCAAGTCGGCCAAGCTGTCATCCAGCTGGGCAGGTGATCCGGCCAAGAAAAAGGCCATTCCCACACGTGGCGACACCAGTGGAGGTGTGGGCCGTAACAACTGGCGCACCGGCCCACGTGGCCGACGCGGCAACGACCGCGACCGCGACGATGGCCAAAGTCAGCAGGCCCCTGCTGAAGTGCGTGTGCTCGAAGTGCATGTGCCCGAAACCATCACCGTGGCCGAATTGGCCCACAAGATGGCCATCAAGGCCTCTGAGGTCATCAAACACCTCATGAAGTTGGGCCAGATGGCCACCATGAACCAGCCGCTGGACCAAGACACCGCCATGATCGTGGTGGAAGAAATGGGCCACAAAGCGGTGGTGGCGGCGCTGGACGATCCGGAAGCCTTCACCGACGACGAAGTGTCGGACCAACACGCCGAATTGCTCTCCCGTGCCCCCGTGGTGACCGTCATGGGCCACGTGGACCACGGTAAAACCTCTTTGCTGGACTACATTCGCCGGGCCAAAGTGGCCTCGGGCGAAGCCGGTGGCATCACCCAGCACATTGGCGCTTACCACGTTGAAACGCCTCGCGGCATGATCTCCTTCCTCGACACCCCCGGTCACGAGGCCTTCACGGCCATGCGCGCCCGTGGTGCTCAAGCCACCGACATCGTCATCCTCGTGGTGGCCGGTGACGACGGCGTGATGCCGCAAACCAAGGAAGCGATCAAGCACGCCAAAGCAGCCGGTGTGCCGATTGTGGTGGCCATCAACAAGATGGACAAACCCGATGCCAACATTGAGCGTGTGCGCGCTGAGCTGATTGCCGAAGAAGTCGTGCCCGAAGAATTCGGTGGCGAATCGCCTTTTGTCTCCGTGTCGGCCAAAACCGGCATGGGCATCGACAATCTGCTGGAGCAAGTGCTCTTGCAGGCCGAAGTGCTGGAACTCAAGGCCCCGGTGCAAGCCGCAGCCAAGGGTCTCGTGATCGAGGCGCGTCTGGACAAGGGGCGTGGTCCTGTGGCCACCATCCTGGTGCAGTCCGGCACCTTGAACACAGGCGATGTGGTGCTGGCGGGTCAGACCTTTGGTCGCGTGCGTGCCATGTTGGACGAAAACGGCGCGACCATCAAATCTGCGGGTCCATCGATTCCCGTCGAGATTCAGGGCCTGACCGAAGTGCCGCAAGCCGGTGACGAGTTCATGGTCATGGGCGACGAGCGCCGTGCCCGCGAGATCGCCACTTACCGTGCGGGCAAGTTCCGCAACACCAAGCTGGCCAAGCAACAAGCGGCCAAGCTCGAGAACATGTTCACCGACATTTCGGCGGGCGAAGTCAAGATGCTGCCCATCATCATCAAGGCCGACGTGCAGGGTTCTCAGGAAGCATTGGGCGCATCCTTGCTCAAATTGTCGAACGAAGAAGTCAAAGTCCAGCTGGTTTACTCCGGCGTGGGCGGCATCAGCGAGTCGGACATCAACCTGGCGATCGCCTCCAAGGCCATCGTGATCGGTTTCAATGTGCGTGCCGATGCGGGTGCGCGCAAGTTGGCCGAAGGCAATGGCGTGGATCTGCATTACTACAACATCATTTATGACGCTGTGGACGAGCTCAAGGCCGCCATGTCGGGCATGTTGGCACCCGAGCAGCGCGAAGAAATCATGGGCATGGCCGAAATCCGGACCGTGTTCGTGGCGTCCAAAATCGGTACGGTGGCCGGCTGTATGGTCACCTCAGGTCAAGTCACCCGCAGCGCCAAGTTCCGTTTGTTGCGCGACAACGTGGTCATCTACACCGGTGAGCTCGACTCGCTCAAGCGACTCAAGGACGACGTGCGCGAAGTCAAAGAAGGCTTCGAGTGCGGTATCAAGCTCAAAAACTACAACGACATCAAAGAAGGTGATCAACTCGAATTCTTTGACGTCAAGGAAATTGCGAGAACGCTGTAAATGGCGCGTAAAAAGCAGTCCTCTTTGCCCAATCGCGGATTCCGCGTGGCCGACCAGATCCAGCGTGATCTGGCCGAGTTGATTGCGCGCGAGCTGAAAGATCCGCGTGTGGGCATGGTCACGATCAATGCGATCGAGGTCACGCCCGACTACGCGCACGCCAAGGTCTATTTCAGTGTGTTGACGGGCAACCCCGAAGAAGCCACCGAGGGCCTCAATGCCGCAGCAGGTTTTCTGCGCAATGGCTTGTTCAAGCGTTTGCACATCCACACCGTGCCCACTTTGCACTTTTTGTTTGACCAGACCACCGAACGTGCGTCGGACATGAATGCATTGATTGCCAAGGCCGTGTCGTCTCGCGCCCAGGAGGACTGAGCATGAACGCGCCACGCACCAGGGTGCAGAGGCGCCCTGTGCATGGGGTGCTTCTGCTCGACAAACCACTGGGTCTTTCCAGCAACCAGGCTTTGCAAAAAGCCAAATGGTTGCTGCGCGCAGAAAAAGCGGGCCACACCGGTACGCTGGACCCTTTGGCGACTGGGGTGTTGCCCTTGTGTTTTGGGGCGGCCACCAAATTCAGCCAGCAACACCTGGACGCCGACAAGACTTACGAGACCACGGTTCGCTTGGGTTTGAAAACCAGCACAGGCGATGCCGAGGGCGAGGTCATTTCTGTCCGAGAAGTGTCATGTTCAGCGGGTATGGTGGTCGAGGTGCTGGACAGGTTCATGGGGCCCATCAGCCAAGTGCCGCCGATGCACAGCGCCTTGAAAAAGGATGGCAAGGCCTTGTACGAATATGCCCGACAGGGTGAAACCGTGGCGCGCGAAGCGCGCCACGTGGTGATCCATGATCTGGATTTGTTGGACATGCAACTGCAGGGCGACGCGCCTTTTTTGCGTTTGCGTGTGCGCTGCTCCAAAGGCACTTACATCCGCACGCTGGGCGAAGACATCGCCGAAGCCCTGGGTTGTGGTGGCCATTTGAGCGCTTTGCGCCGTGTGGTGACCGGGCCTTTTGAGCAAGCCCTGTGCGTATCGCTCGTGCAGCTTGAAGCCATGGACGAAAGCCAGCGCTTGGCGGCTTTGCTGCCGGTGCATGTCTTGTTGCCGGGTTATACCGAGGTGCAGTTGGACAAAGACAGCACCGATCGTTTTTTGAATGGGGTGCGCAGACGCGGCCCTTGGGTTGATTGTGATCAAGTCGTGGTGTATGGAGAACATCCTCGTGCCTTGCTGGGAACAGCACATGTGCACGGCGGCGAATTGATTCCGGGTCGATTGTTGAGCCCGATGGAAATTCAACAGATTTTAGAAAAATCACCTGCCACCGAGCCGTTGCTGGCCGAGCAGGTTTAAAGGAAGAGAAAGCATGACCAAGCAAATCCGCAACATCGCCATCATCGCCCACGTTGACCATGGCAAAACCACCATGGTGGACCAACTGCTTCGCCAGTCGGGCACCTTCGCTGACCACGAGAAAATCGTGGACACCGTGATGGACAACAACGCCATCGAACGTGAGCGTGGCATCACCATTTTGGCCAAGAACTGCGCCGTGAGCTGGGAAGGCACCCACATCAACATCGTGGACACCCCGGGCCACGCGGACTTCGGCGGCGAAGTGGAACGCGCCTTGTCCATGGTTGACGGCGTGGTCTTGTTGATCGACGCGCAAGAAGGCCCCATGCCGCAAACCCGTTTTGTGACCAAGAAAGCCCTGGCCCTGGGTCTCAAGCCGATCGTGGTGGTCAACAAGGTGGACAAGCCCGGTGCCAACCCCGACAAAGTGGTGAACGCCGCTTTTGACTTGTTCGACAAACTCGGCGCCAACGATGAGCAGCTGGATTTCCCCGTGGTGTATGCCTCCGGTATCAACGGCTGGACATCGCTCGAAGAAGGTGCACCGGGTGAGCAGTGGGGCCCCGACATGTCGGCCTTGTTCAACACCGTGCTCAAGCACGTGCCGCCACAACAAGGTGACCCTGCGGCGCCATTGCAGCTGCAAATCTCTGCGCTCGACTTCTCCACATTCGTGGGCCGTATCGGTGTGGGCCGCATCAGCCAAGGCACCATCAAACCTCAAATGGATGTGGTCGTCATGGAAGGCGCGGACGGCAAAGCCATCAAAGGCCGTGTCAACCAAGTCCTTAAATTCCAAGGCTTGGACCGCGTGCAGGTGACCGAAGCCGGTCCGGGTGACATCGTGTTGATCAACGGCATTGCCGATCTGAACATAGGTGTGACCGTCACCGACGTCGCCAACCCTGCACCGCTGCCCATGTTGAAGGTGGACGAGCCCACGCTGACCATGAACTTCTGCGTCAACACCAGCCCTTTGGCCGGTCGTGAAGGCAAGTATGTGACCAGCCGCCAGATTTGGGACCGTTTGCAAAAAGAACTGCAGCACAACGTGGCTTTGCGCGTCAAGGAAACCGACGAAGAAGGCATCTTTGAAGTCATGGGCCGGGGCGAATTGCACCTGACCATCTTGCTGGAAAACATGCGCCGTGAAGGCTACGAAATGGCTGTTTCCAAGCCACGCGTGGTGTTCCGCGATGTCAATGGCGAGCGCCATGAGCCCATCGAACTGGTCACGGCGGACATCGAAGAAACCCACCAGGGTGGCGTGATGCAAGCTTTGGGCGAGCGCAAGGGTGAATTGGTCAACATGGAACCCGATGGCCGTGGCCGCGTCCGTTTGGAATACCGCATTCCAGCGCGCGGTCTGATCGGTTTCACCAACGAATTCCTGAACCTGACGCGTGGCTCTGGCCTGATCTCCAACATCTTCGACAGCTACGAAGCCCACAAGGGTGACATCGGCGGCCGCAAGAACGGCGTGCTGATTTCCATGGACGACGGTGAAATCTTCACCTACGCTTTGGGCAAGCTCGACGACCGTGGCCGCATGTTCGTGAAGGCGAACGACCCGGTGTACGAAGGCATGATTGTGGGCATCCACAGCCGTGACAACGACCTGGTGGTGAACGCCACACGCACCAAGCAGTTGACCAACTTCCGTGTGTCCGGCAAGGAAGACGCGATCAAGATCACACCACCCATCGACCTGACGCTGGAATACGGTGTGGAGTTCATCGAGGACGACGAGTTGGTCGAAATCACACCCAAGAGCGTTCGTCTGCGCAAGCGTTTCCTGAAGGAAAGCGACCGCAAGCGCAACAAGTGATCCGATCAGCGCCATGAAAATGTCACACGGTATGGCCGTCTGGGTCATGGTCGGCAATGCGGCCTTGTGGTCGACAGCCGGCGTGGTGACGCGGCATTTGGAAGAAGCACGCAGCTTTGAAGTGACTTTCTGGCGCAGTTTTTTCACCGTGCTCTCGTTGCTGGTGATCTTGCCGCTGTGGCAGGGCAAGGGAATTTTTTCCCGCTTGCCCTGGCGCAACCGTTATTTCTGGCTTTCTGGCGTTTGCTGGAGTGTCATGTTCACTGCCTTCATGGTGGCTTTGACATTGACAGCCGTCGCCAATGTCTTGATCACCTTGGCTGTCGGCCCCTTGCTCACGGCTTTGATCACTCGGGTTTTTTTGGGCCATCGCTTGCCTGGGCGAACCTGGTTGGCGATCGCTTTGGCGGGTATCGGCATAGGCTGGATGTATGGCAACCAACTGAGTTTGGGCGATCCGAATTTCCTGTTGGGGTCTTTGGTGGCGCTGTGTGTGCCTGTTGCGGGTGCCATCCAATGGACGATCGTGCAAAAAAGTCAGAGTGAAGGGCAAAACCTGGATCTGGTTCCTTCGGTCCTCTTGGGGGCCATCTTTTCATGTGTGTTGACCTTGCCACTGGCCGCCCCATTTCAGGCCTCGGTGCATGATGTGGGTTTGTTGGCTGGATTGGGTTTGTTTCAACTGGCCATTCCCTGCGCTTTGTCCGTGGTTTGTGCCCGTGTGCTCAAAGCGCCAGAAGTGTCCTTGCTGGCTTTGCTGGAAATCGTGTTTGGCATTGCATTGGCTTGGTGGGGGGCCAACGAAACGCCTCAGTTGAGCGTGCTCTTTGGGGGTACTCTGGTTTTGGGAGCCTTGCTTCTCAATGAATGGTTAGGCTGGAGGCAGAACAATGTCTGACGTCATCGCGCACATCGAAGGCCGCATCGGCTGCATCACCCTCAACCGCCCCAAGGCGCTGAACGCCTTGTCGCTCGACATGGTGCGGGCCTTGACCCAAGCTTTGCGCGATTGGCAAGCCAATGAGCAAGTGTTGGCCGTGGCTGTGCGCGGCACCGGCAAAGAAGGGCCGTTCGGCGCTTTCTGTGCGGGCGGCGACATCCGATTTTTCCATCAGGCCGCACACGCAGGCGACGCTTCCTTGGGTGACTTTTTCACCGAGGAGTACCGCCTCAACCACCTGATCCACACCTACCCCAAGCCTTATATCGCCTTCATGGACGGCATCGTCATGGGCGGCGGCATGGGCATCAGCCAGGGCGCCAGCGTGCGTGTGGTGACCGAGCGCACCAAGATGGCCATGCCCGAAACCCACATCGGTCTGTTCCCGGATGTGGGCGGCGGTTATTTCCTCAGCCGTTGTCCGGGGCGTCTGGGTGAATACCTAGGGCTGACGGGGCAGATGCTGAACGGCGCACAGGCCGTGGCCGCCAAACTGGCCGATATTGCCTTGCCCAGCGGCATGCTGGAGCCCATCTGGCAGACCTTGATCAGCAGCCCCTTTGAGAACGCCGAATCGGTGGAGCGTTGGGTGCTGGCCCAAGCGGGGGCTATGACGCCAGAAAAGCTCACACCACAGCCACAAATTGACGAGGTGTTTGGTTTGCCTTCGGTGGCCGACATGCTGACCCGGTTGGAATCGTCGTCCGATGAATGGAGCCAGAAAACGGCCCACACCTTGCGCCACCGCTCCCCCCTGATGCTGCACGTCGTGCTCGAACAGATCCGCCGTGCCCGTCAAATGAGCTTGGCCGATGACCTGCGCCTAGAGCGGGACATGGTGCACCACTGTTTCCACTTGCGCGCGGTGGCGGACAGTGACACGGTGGAGGGCATCCGCGCCTTGGCGATCGACAAGGACCACAGCCCCCAATGGAAACCGGCCCGGGTGGAGGATGTGGATTTGTCCGAAGCTGCGCGGTTCTTTGTGAGTCCGTGGCCTTCGGACCACCACCCCCTGCGCGATTTGAGCTGAGGCCGCGTCAGCGGTCGCGGTGGCGGCTTTTCATGGCGCGTTCGACTTCGCGCTTGCCTTCGCGGTCTTTGATGGTGTCGCGTTTGTCGTGCTCGGCCTTGCCCTTGGCCAGCGCGATGTCACATTTGACCTTGCCGGCTTTCCAGTGCAAATTGATTGGCACCAGGGTGTAGCCCTTTTGCTCGATCTTGCCGATCAGCCGCTTGATCTCTTCCTTGTTCAGCAGTAATTTGCGCGTGCGTGCGGCCTCGGGGTTGATGTGGGTGGAAGCGGTTTTGAGCGGGTTGATCAGGCAGCCGATGATGAACAGCTCGCCATTGCGAATGACCACATAACCATCGGTCAACTGCACTTTGCCTTCGCGGATGGCCTTGACCTCCCAGCCCTCGAGCACCATGCCGGCCTCGTAGCGTTCTTCAAAAAAATAGTCGAATGACGCTTTTTTGTTCTCGGCAATCTTGGCAAAAACGGGGGCAGCAGGGGACTTTTTGGTGGTGGCCATGAGGAGCAGATAAGGACGGCACGGCCGTTCGCAAGGGTGTGCAGTCGGCTCAAGCGCCCGAAGGCGCATTGAAAAACTACAATCGCTGCATTGTATGAAGAATATCCACAAGTCCGTTCTGATCTGGTACTCGCCAGAAGAAATGTTTCGCCTCGTGACCGACGTGGCGCGCTACCCCGAATTTTTGCCCTGGTGTGACCGTGCCAGCGTGCTCGAAACCGACGCCCAAGGCATGATGGCCGAAGTGGGCATCAGCCTGGGCGGCATCCAGCAAACCTTCACCACCCGCAACACCCATGAAGAAGGGCGCTCGGTGGGCATGAGCTTGGTCAAAGGCCCGTTTTCCAACCTGAGCGGCATGTGGCGCTTCACACCCGTGGGCGACGGCACCCAACGCGCCTGCAAAGTCGAGCTGGATTTGCAGTACGGTTTTTCCAGCAAAACCTTGGCCGCGCTGGTGGGCCCTGTCTTTGACAAGATCGCGGCCAGCCTGGTCGATGCTTTTGTGAAACGCGCCGAAGCCGTCTATGGCTGAGCCCGCCGTTTGGGTCACGCTCTGCTGGAGCTTGGCGCCCCGACACGTCCATGAGATGCGCTTGCTGGTGCCCGCTGGCAGTACGGTGGCCTCTGCGCTGGAACTGGGTGTGGCGCAGTGCGTGCAAAACCCGGGTTCAAAGGACAACGCTTCTTTGTCTTCCCTGCGCTTTCAGCAGCCTGGTATCTGGGGCAAAAAAGTACCTTGGACGCATGTTGTGCATGCCGATGACCGGATTGAGCTGTACCGTCCGCTCAAGGTCGATCCCAAAGTCGCGCGCCGCCAGCGCTTCAAGCGCCAAGGCAAAGGCCGTACAGGTCTTTTTGCGAACCGCAAAAACGGCTCAGCCGCTGGGTATTGAAAAAACCATGCAAGCGCTGTTGAACGCCATTGCCCAGATGCAAGTCACCGCCGATGCACACCGGGTGTTTCATGGTCGGGGTGGCCTGTACCCCGGTTGCGAGCACTGGACACTGGATTGGTTTTCGCCTGTTTGGGTCCTGACCAGCTTCAAACCCGTCGGCGAAGATGAGCTGGCTTTGTGCCATGCCGCCTTGCAAGCGCGCTGGCAAGTGTTGGCGCCCAACGCGACGCTCAATTGGGTGTTCCAGTGCCGCGCGCCAGGCGAGGCCCAAACCCGGCTCATGGCCGGCAGCGTGCCCGAGCCGCATGTGGTGAACGAGCTGGGGGCCAAGTACCAGGTGCATGTGATGCGGGGCCAGAACCATGGCCTGTTTCTGGACATGGCCAACGGGCGCGAATGGCTCAAACGGCACGCCCAACAGGAAAACATCCTCAACCTGTTTGCTTACACCTGCGCGTTTTCCGTGGTGGCCTTGCAGGGCGGGGCGGCGCAGGTGGTCAATCTGGACATGAGCCAGGCCGCGCTGGCGGTGGGTCAACAAAACCACCGGCTGAACGATTTGCCAGCGAAAGCCCGTTTTCTGGGCCACGACATCTTCAAAACCTGGGGCAAGATCAGCAAGATGGGGCCCTATGGCGTGATCGTGATCGACCCGCCCAGCTACCAAAAGGGCAGTTTCATCGCCACCAAAGACTACATCAAGCTGATCCGGCGCCTGCCCGATTTGCTGGAGCCGCAAGGCCATGTGCTGCTGTGTTTGAACGCGCCCGAGCTGGACACGGCTTTTTTGCACGCGCAAGTGGCCGAAGCGGCGCCCGGCTTGCGCTTTGTTGAGCGCCTGGCCAACCCGGCAGCCTTTGCCGACATCGATCCGCAAAAGTCGCTCAAGGTGCTTCACTACCAAAACGCCTGAGCCTTTTCTACCCTGCACGGGGCCTGATTTCTGGACGCGAATCAGGGAAATCCCTTGGCCTGCACGGGTACAATCCATTTTTTGGAGCCTTCGCTTATGCGCCTACTCGGTAAAGCCCTGACTTTTGACGACGTCCTCCTCGTCCCTGCTTACTCCCAAGTCCTGCCCAAGGACACGTCGCTGGCGACGCAATTCACCCGAAACATCCGACTGAACCTTCCCCTGGTGTCCGCTGCCATGGACACGGTCACCGAAGCCCGTTTGGCCATTGCCATCGCCCAAGAAGGCGGCATCGGCATCGTGCACAAAAACCTGACGGCGCAAGAGCAAGCGGCCCAAGTGGCCAAGGTCAAGCGTTACGAATCGGGTGTGCTGCGCGACCCGGTTGTCATCACGCCGGACACCACTGTGCGCCAGGTCATGGCCCTGAGCGACGAACTGGGTGTGTCGGGCTTTCCGGTGTGCGATGGTCGCCAAGTGGTGGGTATCGTCACCGGCCGTGACCTTCGCTTTGAAACCCGCTATGACCAAAAAGTCAGCGAGATCATGACACCCCGCGAGCGTCTGATCACCGTGCCCGAGGGCACCACGCCCGAGCAGGCCAAACACCTGCTCAACAAGCACAAATTGGAACGCCTGCTGGTCATCAACGACGCCTTTGAACTCAAAGGTCTGATCACCGTCAAAGACATCACCAAACAGCTGAACTTCCCCAACGCCGCGCGCGACGGTGCGGGCAAATTGCGTGTGGGTGCGGCTGTGGGCGTGGGCGAGGGCACCGAAGAACGCGTGGAAGCCCTGGCCCGTGCGGGTGTGGACGCCATCGTGGTGGACACCGCGCACGGCCACAGCAAAGGCGTGCTCGACCGCGTGCGCTGGGTCAAGCAAAACTACCCGCACATCGAAGTCATTGGCGGCAACATCGCCACCGGGGCTGCCGCTTTGGCGCTGGTCGAAGCCGGTGCCGATGCGGTCAAGGTGGGCATTGGCCCCGGATCGATCTGCACCACCCGCATTGTGGCGGGCGTGGGCGTGCCGCAAATCATGGCGGTCGACAGCGTGGCCACGGCCCTCAAAGGCACTGGCGTGCCATTGATCGCTGACGGCGGCATCCGCTACAGCGGCGACATCGCTAAAGCCATTGCCGCAGGGGCGGGCACCGTGATGATGGGCGGCATGTTTGCGGGCACCGAAGAGGCGCCCGGCGAAATCGTGTTGTTCCAGGGCCGCAGCTACAAAAGCTACCGCGGAATGGGCTCGATTGGCGCGATGCAGCAGGGCAGTGCCGACCGTTACTTTCAAGAGTCCAGCACCGGCAACCCGAATGCCGACAAACTGGTGCCCGAAGGCATCGAAGGGCGCGTGCCTTACAAAGGCTCGGTGGTTTCCATCATTTACCAAATGGCCGGCGGCTTGCGCGCCAGCATGGGCTACTGCGGCTGCGCCACCATCGAGGCCATGCACAACGAATCGCAGTTTGTGGAAATCACCGCTGCGGGCATCCGTGAAAGCCATGTGCACGACGTGCAGATCACCAAAGAAGCGCCGAACTACCGGGCCGACTAAAATCTGCTCCTGATCACCAAGGCGTCTGTACCCCAGACGCCTTTTCATTTCTCTAAGAACGCCGTTTGCCATGCAGCATTCCAAAATCCTGATCCTCGACTTCGGCTCGCAAGTCACCCAGCTGATTGCCCGCCGCGTGCGCGAAGCGCATGTTTTTTGCGAAGTCCACCCCTGTGATGTGAGCAGCGACTGGGTGCGCGAGTACGCCAAAGACGGCAACCTCAAAGGCATCATCTTGTCGGGCTCGCATGCCAGCGTCTACGAGGTGGACGACCGCGCGCCCGAAGCCGTGTTCGAGTTGGGCGTTCCGGTGCTGGGCATTTGCTACGGCATGCAAACCATGGCGCAGCAACTCGGAGGCAAAGTGGAAGCCGGGCACACCCGTGAATTTGGCTATGCCGAAGTGCGTGCGCATGGCCACACCGAATTGCTCAAGGGCATTGAAGACTTTGCCACGGCCGAAGGCCACGGCATGCTCAAGGTCTGGATGAGCCACGGTGACAAGGTCACCCAGATGCCCGAGGGCTTCAAGGTCATGGCCTCCACCCCGGCTTGCCCCATCGCCGGCATGGCCGATGAATCCCGCCACTTTTATGCCGTGCAGTTCCACCCTGAAGTCACGCACACCGTGCAGGGCCAGGCGCTGCTCAACCGCTTTGTGCTGGACATCTGCCAGGCCCGCCCTGACTGGATCATGGGCGACTACATCGAAGAAGCCGTGGCCAAAATCCGCGAGCAAGTGGGTGACGAAGAAGTCATCCTCGGCTTGTCGGGCGGCGTCGATTCGTCGGTGGCGGCTGCCTTGATCCACCGCGCCATCGGCGACAAACTGACCTGCGTCTTTGTGGACCACGGCCTGCTGCGCTTGAACGAGGGCGACATGGTCATGGAGATGTTCGTTGGCAAGCTGCACGCGAAAGTCATCCGTGTGGATGCCAGTGACTTGTTTCTTGGCAAACTGTCCGGCGTGAGCGAGCCCGAAGCCAAGCGCAAGATCATCGGTGGCTTGTTCGTCGATGTATTCAAAGAGCAGGCCGCGAAACTCAAGGCGGGAGATGGAGGCCACAAGGGCGCGACGTTCTTGGCCCAAGGCACGATTTACCCCGACGTGATCGAGTCGGGTGGTGCCAAGAGCAAGAAGGCTGTGACCATCAAGAGCCACCACAACGTGGGCGGTTTGCCCGAGCAACTGGGCTTGAAACTGCTGGAGCCCCTGCGCGAATTGTTCAAGGACGAAGTGCGCGAACTGGGCGTGGCGCTGGGCTTGCCCCGTGAGATGGTCTACCGCCACCCCTTCCCCGGCCCCGGCCTGGGCGTGCGCATCTTGGGTGAAGTCAAAAAAGAATACGCCGACCTGCTGCGCCGTGCGGATGCGATCTTTATTGAAGAGCTGCGCAACTTCACCGACGAATCGGGCAAAACTTGGTACGACCTGACCAGCCAAGCCTTCACGGTGTTCTTGCCCGTGAAAAGCGTGGGCGTGATGGGCGATGGCCGCACCTATGACTACGTGGTGGCCTTGCGCGCTGTGCAAACCAGCGACTTCATGACCGCCGACTGGGCCGAGCTGCCGTATGCGCTGCTGAAAAAGGTGTCGGGACGCATCATCAACGAGGTGCGCGGCATCAACCGGGTGACCTACGACGTGAGTTCAAAACCGCCGGCGACGATCGAGTGGGAGTGACACAAAAGGCACCTTCGGGTGCCTTTGCTTTGGTACAGTCTTTCCATGTACTTGCCCCAACAATTCAACCACCCGCAACACGCTGCGGCCATCATGCGCGAGCACCCTTTTGCCAATGTGGTGTCCACCGACGGTGATGGCTTCCCCTTTGTCACGCATTTGCCGCTCAAGCTGATCGAGGAGGGCGGCCAGCCGATGGCGCTGCTGGGTCACTGTGCACGTGCCAATCCGCATGCCGCATTTTTGCAAGAGCGGCCGCAGGCGCTGGTGACCTTCATGGGGCCGCAGGCCTACATGTCGCCCGCGGTTTACCCCGATTTGCTGCGCGTGCCAACCTGGACTTATCTGGCCGTGCATGCGCGAGTGGAGGCCCGCTTGCTCGAAGGCGAGGAGGCCAAAGATGCTTTGCTCAAACAATTGATTGCCGACCACGAGCCCGCTTATGCCGCGCAGTGGCGCGCGCTGCCCGAGAGCTATGCCCATGGCATGCTGAACGGCATTGTGGCGTTTGAATTGAAGATTCTGGATCTCAAAACCAAGGTCAAGATCAACCAGCACCGACCCGAATCGCACGCGGCCATGCACGCGGCTTATGCCCAAGGCGGCGAACAGGAAAAGGCCTTGGCGCTGTGGATGCAACGGCTGGGCATGGTGGCTTGACCGTGGACGCGCAGCCTCAAGACGCTCACTGGATAGGCCTGGCTTTGGAACAGGCGCGTCAGGCTGCCTTGGCGGGTGAAGTGCCGGTGGGCGCGGTGGTCGTCAAGGACGGGCAAGTGATCGCCACAGGCCGCAACGCACCGATCGCCAGCCACGACCCGACGGCGCACGCCGAGGTGGTGGCTCTGCGCGAAGCGGCTCGCGGGCTGGGCAATTACCGGCTGGACGGTTGCACCTTGTATGTGACGCTGGAGCCCTGCGCCATGTGCAGCGGAGCCATGCTGCACGCCCGGTTGGACCGCGTGGTGTTTGGTGCGCCCGACCTGCGCACCGGGGTGGCGGGCTCGGTGCTCAACCTCTTTGACCACACGCAACTGAACCACCAAACCCAGGTCACGGGCGGCGTGCTGGCCGATGAATGCGGCCAGTTACTCAAAGACTTTTTCAAGCCCAAGAGAATGAACCCCCACCCCCTCAGAGAAGACGCATTGCGCACCCCCGACGCGGCATTTGCCGATTTGCCGGATTACCCCTGGCAGCCGCGCTACATGAACGACCTGCCCAGCATCGCCGGGCTGCGCATGCACTACTTGGATGAGGGCGATGTGAAGGCCCCCTTGACCTGGCTGTGCCTGCATGGCAACCCGGCTTGGAGTTACCTCTACCGCAAGATGATCCCGGTCTGGCTGGCTGCAGGGCACCGTGTGGTCGCCCCTGATTGGATTGGTTTTGGCAAAAGCGACAAGCCCAAAAAGGACAGTTTTCACCAATTCGAAACGCATCGTCAAAGCCTTCTCGATTTGATCGAGCGGCTCGACCTGCAGCGCGTGGTGCTGGTGGTACAGGACTGGGGCGGCATTTTGGGCTTGACCCTGCCCATGGCGGCCCCCGAGCGATTCAAGGGCCTGCTGGTCATGAACACCACTTTGGCCACCGGGGAGCAGCCTCTGAGCGACGGCTTTTTGGCATGGCGCAACTGGTGCCACAGCCAACCGCTGTTCGATGTGGGCAAGCTGTTCAAGCGTGGCAACCCCGGTATGTCGCCGCAAGAGACAGCGGCCTACAACGTGCCCTTCCCGGACAAAGGCTACCGCGCTGCGCTGCGCGCCTTCCCGCCCATGGTGCCGGAATTCGCCGATTCACCGGGGGCTGGCTTGTCGCGGCAAGCGCGTGACTTTTGGCGCAAGGACTGGCAAGGCCAGACGTTCATGGCCATCGGTCAGCAAGACCCGGTGCTGGGCGAACCGGTGATGCGCCAATTGCAAAGCCAGATCTTGGGCTGCCCCGAGCCGATGCTGCTGCCTGATGCCGGGCATTTTGTGCAGGAGCAGGGCAGGGTGATTGCCGAGGCGGCTGTGCGACACTTCAAGCCCTGAATCCGGACTCCCGCTATGGCCCACATTTACATCTTTTCTCCGTCCAGCGCGGTGCGCGACAAGGCCGCATTCCGCCGTGGCGTCAAGCGATTGCAAGCCCAAGGGCATGAGGTGGAAGTCGATGAAGCGGCGCTGGCCAGCCACATGCGTTTTGCGGGCGACGACGCCACGCGCATTGCGGCCATCGCCCGCGCCTCAGCCAGTGGCGCCCATGTCGCACTCATTTCGCGCGGGGGCTATGGCCTCACGCGCATCTTGCCCAGCTTGCCCTACAAGCAGATCGCCAAAGCGATTGATGGGGGCATGCAGTTCGTAGGCCTGAGCGATTTCACGGCGTTCAACCAAGCGGTGTATGCGCAAACCGGGCGCATCAGCTGGCAGGGCCCGGCATTGGGCGAAGACTTTGGCCCCGAGCAAGAGCCCGACGACATCATGCAGGCCTGCTTTGACGACCTGATTTTGGAGCAAGGCGAGGGCACGGGCTGGCAACGCCCCAAGGCCGAGACCGAGCGCTCAGTGCGTGTGAAAGACGCGCCGTTGTGGGGCGGCAACCTGTCGGTGCTGACCTCGCTGCTGGGCACGCCGTACTTCCCGCAAATCAAAAATGGCGTGCTGTTCCTCGAAGACGTGGGCGAGCACCCTTACCGCGTCGAGCGCATGCTGACCCAGTTGTTGCACGCAGGCGTTTTGGCCCAGCAAAAAGCGGTGCTGATGGGGCAGTTCAGCCGGTACAAGCTGGTCCCCGCCCACGACAAGGGCTTCAAGTTGACCGCCGTGATCGACTGGCTGCGCAGCCAGATCAAGGCCCCTGTGCTCACGGGCCTGCCCTTTGGCCATGTCGAGACCAAAGTGCTGCTGCCCGTCGGGGCGAAGGTGGACCTTGTCACCGAGGGGCGTGACGCGTTGATGGTTTGGGGCCATATTTGAAGGGCGTGTTCAAGCCAGTCTGCTCTGGCCTTGGCGCACAGAAGTCGGCTGCAGTGCCGACGCTCTGAAAAAAATGGAGACAAACATGAAATGGATCGCAAGAATCCTGTGGCTGGCTTTGGTCGCTACCTTGGCAGCAGGTGGTGCGCTCAGCGTCTATCTGTTGCGCGGCATGCCCCAACTCGATGGTGAGGTTCAACTCAAGGGCCTGTCTGGCGCGGTTGAAATCACCCGGGATGCCTCGGATGTGACCCACATCAACGCCAAGAACGCCTTGGACGCCTGGCGCGCCATTGGCTTTGTCCATGCGCAAGAGCGTGGTTGGCAGATGGCGTTCAACCGTCGCCTCATGCGCGGCGAGTTGTCTGAAATTTTGGGCAAAGCCACACTGGACACCGACAAGCTGATGCGCACGCTGGGCATTGTTGGCATGGCCCAGCAGCAGTTGAAAGGCCTGTCGCCAGCCACCCAAGCTGCGTTGCAGGCCTACAGCGAGGGCATTCAAAACGCGTGGCAAAGTGGTGCGGTGCGTCCTTCGCCCGAGTTCAAATTGTTGGGCAGCCAGGCCATCGGTGCCGATGGCCAAGCCTGGACGCCCGAAGACAGTGTGGGCTGGGCATTGATGATGGCGCTGGACTTGGGCGGCAACTGGGGCCAGGAATTTGCCCGTTTGTCCGCAGGCCAGGTGCTCAACAACGCGCAGCTGTGGCAACTCTTGCCCGCATACCCCGGCGAAAAACCGGCGACATCCGTGGACTTGCCCGCACTGTACCGAGGGCTGGGCGTTTATGCCCCTTCGACGGCCAAAGCGGCCCATGCGCCAGTTCCCCACACCCCTTTGGCCCAATGGTCGGCCGAGTGGGTGCGCGACATGGGCATTCTGGAGGGCAAAGGCAGCAACAACTGGGTGCTGCCTGGCAGCCGCACCGTGTCGGGCAAGCCTTTGCTGGCCAATGATCCCCATCTGGCCTTGAGTTCTCCCGCCATTTGGTACTACGCCCACCTCAAAGCCCCGGCGGGTGAATTGCCCGGTGGGTACCAACACCCGCCGCTCGACGTGATCGGCGCCACCTTGCCCGGCCTGCCTTTTGTGGTGCTGGGGCGCACCACCGGTGTGGCCTGGGGTTTCACCAACACCGGCCCCGACGTGCAGGACTTGTATCTGGAGCAACTTGATGCAGCCAAGCCCGGGCAATACCGCACACCCGATGGCTGGGCCGCTTTTTCACAGCGCAGCGAAACCATCCGCGTCAAAGGGCAGGCCGATGTCGCGCTCCAGGTGCGCAGCACCCGCCATGGTCCGGTCATCAGCGATGTGCAGCCGCAATACCAAGGCCTGATCGACGCGAGCCGTTATGCCGTCAGCCTGCGTTGGTCTGCGCTCACGCCCGACAACAAAACCATCGAAGCGGGCATGCAGGCCAACTGGGCCCAAACAGTGCCGCAACTGCTAGAGGCCTTTGCCGAACACCATGCGCCCATGCAAAGTGTGGTGATGGCCGATGCCTTGGGCGATGTGGCCTACAAAGCCGTGGGCAAAGTGCCCACGCGTTCGGCCCAAAACGACATCCGTGGCGTGGCGCCATCCCCGGGTTGGCTGGCCCCATACGACTGGACCGGTTGGCTGCCCTATGCACAAAACCCGGCGGTGGACGCCGCCCAGATCGAGAAAAAGGGCTGGCACGCCACAGCGAACCAGAACATCCTGCCGCCCGGGTATGCCCATTTTTTGGGGGGTGACTGGACCACGCCCGAGCGCTTCGAGCGCATCGAACAGCTGCTGGCGGCCACGCCTCGCCACAGTCTGCAAAGCATGCAGGCCATTCAGAACGATGTGCTGTCCCTGGGTGCCAAAAACTTGCAGGCCAAGCTCGGACAGGTCACATCAGCGCACGCCTTGGCCCCTGCTGCCTTGAAGCTGTTGGCCGGTTTTGATGGGCAGATGCGCACCGACAGTGCAGCGGCTTTGGTGCTGAATGTCTGGGCCGATGAGTTGACGCGGGGCTTGTTGGTGCCGCATTTGGGCGCAGAGCGTTTCCAAGCGCTGTATGGGAAGCGCCATTTCAGGGCCGCCGTGGAGGGCATCCTGGAGCGTTCCGATGCGTTTTGGTGTGGCCCTTCTGGCTGCCTCGCGCAAGTGACTGGGGCGCTGGAGCGGGCGCTTGACCGGATTGTGGCCAGCCAGGGGCGCGATCTGTCGGCTTGGCGTTGGGGTGCGTGGCACCCGGCCATCAGCAGCCACAAACCTTTTGGCAAAGTGCCTTACCTCAACGCCGTGTTCGATGTGCGGGTGGAAAGTGCCGGGGATTTATTCACCGTGAATGTGGGTCAATATTGGGCCAATGACAAGCAAGCCCCTTTTGCCAACCGGCATGCGGCCTCCATGCGGGCGGTCTACGACTTGAGTGGGGCTGGTCCGTCGGTTTTCATTTACCAGACAGGGCAGTCTGGCCATGCGTTTGATCCACGCAGTCGCGACATGGCCGGGCTTTGGGCTAAAGGGAGCTACCGCGCATTGCAGCAACAGCCACAAGCCGTGATGCATCACATGACGCTGCGGCCTTGAGTCGCCCAACGGTCTTGTAGGGTGTGGACGTCAGGCGCGGCGCTGCGCGACAAAGCCTGACAAATAGGCCGACATCCAGACGGGTGACAGCGCCTTGTTGAGGACCTGAATACTGGCCGTGTGGCTGGCTAATTTGGACGGCGGCAGCAAATCTGCCTCCGCAGTCAGGATCAGCGTGTGGGCCACGGTGTGCCTGGAGCTCACAAATTTCTGCAAGATGTCCAAGGCTTTTTCTTGCTGTTTGCGCGACTCGGTCATTTGAACGACCAGCAGGTCGTGCTTTTCGTTCAACAACGCCAGCAAAGCTTCTGTCAGGGAATCGTAAAACGACATTTGAAGTGGCAATGGCCATTGGGCCATGTCCTTTTTGAGCCGGTGGGTCAGCTCTGGGGACTCGATCACCATCATGACTTTGGCGCGCCGGTCCGTGGGCAAGCGCGGTGCTTCAGAAAAATTGTTGGCACTTTGGTAATTCAGCACCGAGGACAGCGAAATCCGACGGTGTCCGCCAAAGGTTTTCCAAGCCTGCAAGATGTTGTTGTCGACCAGTTTCTGGATGGTCGCCATCGACAAACCCAAACGCTTGGCGGCCTGTGAACTGGTCAGAAACTCGGCAGTTTCTGCTTCGAGGGGTTCGGCTTCGGTCATGGTGTGTGGGCTCTCTGGGTGGTTTAGGGCGTTGCGCGATGCTCGGTCCGCTGGCACATTCCCTGGCGTGCCTTGCCAAATTTTTGACTTTTTGGTGGATGCCACGGTGCTATGAAGCATCAAAATCATCCGCCGCAGCGCTTTCAATTTTCAAGAAAAACAATTCGTCAGAACACCCCCAATTAGGGATGTTTTGATTGAATTTATTGAAAATTTAAAAATAATTAACAAAATTGATGAGATTCAAAGGGGATCTCTGCGTGGCCACGCCCCAGGGTGACTGTCGGGTCAAGCGCCTGCAGTTACATTCAAGGCACATGTCTTCCGATCCTCCGTCCCACCTACACCCCTGGCAAGTGATCACAGGCGGTATTTGCGGCTTGGTCTTGTCCATCGGCCTGGCCCGGTTCGCCTTCACCCCCTTGTTGCCCCAACTGCAGTTGCAGACGGGCCTGAGCGATGCCGCAGCTGGGGGCCTGGCCGCCACCCACTACGCGGGTTACATCTCAGGCGTTCTGGCGGCTGCCTGGATCGACGATGTGCGCTGGCGGCACCGCCTCTACAGCATGGGACTTTGGGTGTCGCTGCTCACCGTGGCCGGGATGGCCTTGTCCACTTGGATGCCTGCTTGGGCCATGTGGCGCTATTTGGGGGGCTTGTGCGGTGCCACCGGCATGTTGCTCGGTGCAGGTTTGGTGTTGGGTTGGCTGATGCGACAAGGCCGACGGCCCGAGTTGGGGGTGCTTTTTATCGGATTGGGCTTGGGCATCGTGGTGTCGGCCCTGGGTGCCTGGGGCGTGTCGCACATCTGGGCGAATTGGTCGCATCAATGGCTGGCCATGTCGGCAATCGGGCTGGTGTTTTTGGTGCCGGCCTGGTGGTGGCGGCCGCCCGTGCCGCCTGCTCAGGCTGCCGTGACCTCTGCAGAGGCTGGGCCCAAAGTGTCGCGCCGTTGGATGCTGACCATGGCGGCCAGCTACTTTGCGGCGGGTTGGGGCTTTGTGATCAGCGCCACCTTCACGGTGGCCGTTGTCGAGCGAGAACCGGCATGGGCCGGGCAGGGCGCATTGGCTTGGGCACTGGTGGGGCTGGCGGCCATGCCTGCGGTATTTTTGTGGGACAAGGTGGCGCGGCGCTGGGGTGACACCCGGGCCCTGCTGCTGGCCTTTGGTTTGCAGACCTTCTCGGTCATCTTGCCGGCCCTGTCGGGCTCTTTGGCGGCCGCACTGGGTGGCGCCATCGGCTATGGCGCCACCTTCATCGGCATTGTCAGTTTGACACTCGCGTTGGTCGGGCGGCGAGCCCCGAACAACCCGGGCAAAGCCATGGCCCGCCTGACCTTGAGTTATGGCGCAGCGCAGGTGATTGCCCCCGTGGTGGCCGGCGCCATGGCGCAGGCCACTGGCACTTTCAAGGGCGCTTTGTGGTTGACCGCTGGGGTGATGCTGCTGGGCATGGCCTTGCTGGCCACTTTGCCGGATGACCCTTCTACGACATGATCACCTTGCGTTGGCCAAGACGGCTGATTCAACGCAAATGGCTTGAGACCCATGCGCGTCATCGGTCAATGGGTGTTGTTCGCAAAATGGCTTTTCTCTAAAAAGCCTTTCAAGGCAACAGGGTGGAAAATATGAACATGTCCGACACCTTGGACGGGCCAGGACGCCATTTTGCCGAGCAGCATCTGCACACCGTCCTGGCCCGCCTGGCCGGGCCGGGTGCTCTGCCCCGCGCCGATCAGGTTGACGCGGTGCATGCTGCGCTGCAACCGGCGTCCCGCGTGTTGGTGGTGCAAGCCACGGGCTGGGGCAAGTCGGCGGTGTACTGGGCAGCTACTCACGCCATTCGCAGCAAGGGCGCTGGCCCCACTTTGGTGATCTCGCCCCTGCTGGCACTGATGCGCGACCAGGTGAGCGCCGCCGAGCGGGCGGGTCTGAAGGCGGCCACCGTGAACTCCACCAACCTTGACGACTGGGACGAGGTGTTTGCGCAACTGGACGCAGACAGGCTGGACGTGTTGCTGGTCTCGCCCGAGCGGCTGGGCAACCCGCGCTTTGCGGCGCGCTTGGGCGCTTTGCTGGCCCGGGTGGGCCTGATTGTGATCGACGAGGCGCACTGCATCAGCGACTGGGGCTTTGACTTCAGGCCCGATTACCAGCGGCTGGCGCGGGCGCTCTTGTCCACCCCCACGGCCAGCGTCCTCGCCACCACTGCCACGGCCAACCAGCGGGTGACGCACGACATTGGCCAGCAGCTGGGCGTGGGCACGGTGATCTTTCGCGGCACGCTGGCTCGCACCTCCCTGACGCTGTCGGTGGTGCCCGGCTTATCCCCCTTGCAGCGTTATGCCTGGTTGGCCGACGCCCTGGAGCAGTTGCCTGGTTCGGGCATTGTCTATGTGCTCACGGTGGCCGAAGCCGAACGGCTGACGGCGTTTTTGCGCAGCTGCGGGCATGCGGTCGATGCCTACACCGGACAAAGTGACGCGGACACGCGCTGGTTGGTGGAAGACCGTTTGCGCCACAACCAGATCAAGGCGGTGGTGGCCACTTCGGCGCTGGGCATGGGTTACGACAAGCCCGACCTCGGGTTCTGTGTGCATGTGGGTTCCCCCTCGACCCCGGTGGCGTATTACCAGCAGGTGGGCCGGGCAGGACGGGCGGTGGCGCATGCCGAAGGGGTGTTGTTGCCTTCCGACGCCGATGAGCGCATTTGGGATTACTTCGCCACCGCGTCGATTCCAGACCCCGTCACGGCGGCCAAAGTCCTGGCGAGTTTGGGCACGGACGGGCGCAGCTTGCTGGAAATCGAAGCCGATACCGGCGTGCGCCGGGGAAGACTCGAAGCGCTGCTCAAAATTTTGGCTGTGGATGGCGTCGTGGACAAAGACGGCTCGGCATGGCGGGCGACGGGCGTGCCCTACGAACACGACGCGGCCAAATGGACGGCCTTGGCGCAGGTGCGCCAGCAAGAGGCCGACATCATGCGCCAGTACGCACACGGGCAAGGTTGCTTGATGGCTTATTTGCAGACTGCTCTGGACGACCCTTTGCCCACGCCTTGCGGCCGCTGCTCGGTGTGCACCGGGCATTTGCCCTTTCCGGGGCTTTCGCCCTCACCCGAAAAGCTGATCGCTGCCCGCGACTTCTTGCGGGGCATGGACGTGGCCATCGAGCCGCGCAAACGCTGGCCGGGCGGGGTGGGGCGCCGGGGCGCGATTCGCGGCTTTGATGCAGGCCGCGCCGTGGCGTTTGCCGATGACCCGGCCTGGGTGACCGAGCTGCAGGCGCTGCGCACGGCGGTGTCGGGGGATGTGCCTGCCGAGATCCTGGCAGGGGCTGTGGCCTTGCTCGGGCGCTGGGCCAAGAGCTGGCCAGCCCGTCCGCTGTGCGTGGTGCCCCTGCCTTCGCCCGACATGGCCTTGAACCGGCGTGTGGCCGATGACATCGCCCAAAAGGGCCGCCTGCCTTTGCTTGACGTGTTCAGCTGGACGGGCGGACCTGCGCCGGATGACGCGGCCTCTACCCCGGTGGTGGCGCATCTGGAGTCGGCCATTCGTCTGGCACCCGATGCCGCTTTGCCCGCCGGGCCGGTGCTGCTGGTGGCCGCCGATGTGCGCACCCGCTGGACGGCTACGGTGGCGGCAGCGCTCTTGCGCGAGCGGGGGGCCAGCCAGGTTCTTTTGCTGGCCTTGCACCTGCGGCCTTGAGGCATGATGAGCGATTGATTTGAAGAAGACGATGAACGACCACACCCCAGACATGCAAGACCGGCCCCTGCTTCAGGAACCACGCCTGTGGCAAAACGAGCAATGGACCGCCCAAGTCATCAAAAATGACGATGACGACGGTTGGGCCGTGGCCATGTACCGAGAAGGCGAGAGCGAGCCCGCCTTGGTGGGGCCGTGGACCATGGGTCGCGACAAAAAGAACCCCAAGCCGCTGGACGGCTCGGCATTCATCACCTTGGTGAAAACCGCCAGTGAGTTTGTGCGACGCAGCGAGCAGCAGTTGCACGCCACGCTGCACCAGTCGGTCGTGGTCAATGGCCCAGGCGGGCGGGTGACGGTGCTGTTGGACATCGTGCCCGACGAGGACAGCCCATACGCCACGCTCAGCGCGCAAGATGACGCTGACACCCTGCTGGCCCAGGTCAAGGTGGAGGCCGGCTTCAAGCTCAACCGCCAAACGGCGCAGGCCTGGGTCGATGCCGACTTTGCCAAGTCGGGTGCGGCTCGCCGCTGAAGCATCAGCAAGCCGATGCGGCGATGGGGCTCAAATCCCCAGGCTTTGCAACTGAACCAGCCCTTTCGGGGTTTGCAGCGTGGCCACCAAATTGGCTGGGCCGGCCTCGATGGCAATGCCTTCGAGTCCAATGGCCGCGTAGGCCGCTTGGAGTTTGGCGGCGCTGGGGTGGCTCACGCTCAGGCTTTGCAAGGTCACGCCGGAGCGCGGCAGGCTGTTGCGCGGGTGCAGGCGCAGCGGGTCGGTCGCGTCGGGTTTGCCCCATTGGATCAAGGTGGGCAAGGTGCCGTCGAAGAGGCGCTCGCCGTCTTCGCGCACTGTAATTTGCCAGTTGAGAGTGCCTTTGCCAGACTTGCGGCTGGCGTGCACGACTTGGCCACGCTCAATGCCTTGGGCCCGCAGCAGATGGCGGGCGGCCTTGATGTCGTCGGTGCTGGACACGAAGTGGATCAGCCGGGGTTGCTCGGCAACGGTTTTTTGCAAGGCCTTGTTGTCCATGTCGAACCAGCGTGGCACCTGCGAACGTTTGGGGATCACGGCCGCTGGGTTGATGGCGATGATTTCAAAATAAGCCAAGGGGAATTGGGGGGAGGCAATTTTGAACAGGCGGTTGTGCGTGCCATATTTTTCGTGTTCGCCGCCGGGGCCGGGTGTGATGCCCAGGGTCTCTTCACACCATTGCACGCCGTCTTGCAATGACGCTGCCATCACCACCAAATGGTCAATTTGAGTTTTCATTTTTTCAAAATCAGATATTGCCTCAGAGCATAACGGATGCATGCTCGCGCCTGCGACAATCGCAGGCACTGTTCTTGGAGTCTTTATGTTGATCGATGCTGATGAAAGCCAACTGGTGCTGGTGGATTTTCAGGTCCGCCTGAAACCTGCGATGCTGGACGCAGACGCCGTGTGGGCCAACGCCGCACGCCTGGCCACCTTGGCCCAAGCGCTGGAGGTGCCCACTTGGGGCACCGAGCAAAATCCATCGCGCCTGGGCGAGATGCCCCCCGACATCCGCAGCCATTGCCGCCAGGTCCTGGCCAAGATGCAGTTCAGCGCTGTCGAAGAGGGTCTGGGCGAATGGCTTCAGCCCGAGCCAGTTCAGGCCCCGCGCGGCAATGCCCGCAGTTTGCCACGCCACTTGCAAAAGCCCCAGACCGGAACCGAGCCACGCAAGATCATCGTGTTGGCCGGTTGTGAAGCGCACATTTGTTTGATGCAGACCGCCCTGGATTTGCTGGAAGATGATTTCGAGGTCTGGGTGGTGACCGATGCCTGCAGCTCGCGCACCGAGCGCAACCGCGATGCCGCTTATGACCGATTGGCGGGGGCAGGCGCAGAGTTGGTCACTGCCGAGATGGTGGCGTTTGAGTGGATCCGCACCGCCGAGCATCCCGACTTCAAGTTGCTGCAAAGCTTGTTCAAATGAAGGGCCATCGGTCAGTACAGCGCTGTCCGACTCTGTGGGTGGCTATTTTGCAGCCGGTTTGAGTCAGCTTATTGCAAGTCCTTTGTCCATAATTATGAATTCAGAAGTTCGGGGTGATGCGAGACCATCGCACCCTTCTGGGTTTCAACTTGGTGGGTTTTCAGGAGACATCCATGGGCCATTTCGAAGAATTTCATGCCCGGTCGATCAACGACCGTGACGCTTTTTGGGCCGAGCAGGCCAAACTGGTGGACTGGAAAGTTCAGCCGCAGCAAATCTGCGATTACAGCAACCCGCCTTTTGCCAAATGGTTTGTCGGCGGCGAGACCAACCTGTGCCACAACGCGGTGGACCGTCATCTGGCCGAGCGGGCCGACCAGCCGGCTTTGATCTTCGTTTCGACCGAAACCGACCAGGAAAAAACCTACACCTACCGTGAGCTGCACGCCGAAGTGCAGCGCATGGCGGCCATCTTGCAAGACCTGGGCGTGGTCAAGGGCGACCGCGTGCTGATTTACATGCCCATGATCGCCGAGGCCGCTTTTGCCATGCTGGCCTGTGTGCGCTTGGGGGCCATCCACTCGGTGGTGTTCGGCGGTTTTGCCTCGCATTCTCTGGCCACCCGCATCGAGGACGCTTCGCCCAAAGTCATCATCAGCGCCGATGCCGGCTCACGCGGGGGCAAGGGCGTGCCCTACAAGCCGCTGCTGGACGAAGCCATCAAGCTCTCGGCCCACAAGCCGGTCAATGTGGTCATGGTGGACCGTCATCTGGCTGCATTCACCCCCGTGGCCGGACGTGATGTGGATTACGCCACCGAGCGCGCCAAGCACATGGATGCGGTCGTGCCCTGCGTGTGGGTCGAATCCACCCACCCCAGCTACACCCTCTACACATCGGGCACCACCGGCAAGCCCAAGGGCGTGCAGCGCGACACCGGGGGCTACACCGTGGCTTTGGCCGCCAGCATCCCCAACATCTTTGAAGGCAAGCCCGGCGGCACCTTTTTCTGCACCAGCGACATCGGCTGGGTGGTGGGCCACAGCTACATCATCTACGGCCCACTGATCGGTGGCATGGCCACCATCCTCTACGAAGGCCTGCCGATTCGCCCCGACGGCGGCATCTGGTGGAGCTTGGTCGAGAAGTACAAAGTCCAGGTCATGTTCAGCGCCCCCACGGCCATCCGGGTGCTCAAAAAGCAAGACCCTGCGCTGCTGACCAAGTACGATCTGTCCAGCCTGCAGGCCCTGTTCCTGGCCGGAGAGCCACTCGACGAGCCCACCGCCAAATGGATATCTGAAGGCCTCAACGGCAAGGCCATCATCGACAACTACTGGCAGACCGAAACCGGTTGGCCGATCTTGAGCATCTGCAACGGCGTGGAAAAAGCACCCAGCAAGTTCGGCTCGCCCGGTAAGGCGATTTACGGCTACAACGTCAAGCTGGTCGACGACCAAACCGGCGAGGAGCTGACCGGCGCCAATCAGAAAGGCGTGCTGACCATCGAAGGCCCCTTGCCCCCCGGCAACCTGCAAACCATCTGGGGCGACGACGAGCGTTTCGTCAAGACCTACTGGAAAACCGTTCCGAACAAGCTGGTCTACAGCACCTTCGACTGGGCGGTGCGCGACGAAGACGGCTACTTCTTCATCCTGGGCCGCACCGACGATGTGATCAACGTGGCCGGCCACCGCCTGGGCACCCGCGAGATCGAGGAAAGCATCTCCAGCCACCCCAACATCGCCGAAGTGGCGGTGGTCGGTGTGGCCGATCAACTCAAAGGGCAAGTGGCCATGGCCTTTGCCATTGCCAAGGACACCTCGGGCCTGACGGATGCGGCAGCGCGTCTGAAGCTCGAAGGCGAGGTCATGAAGGTGGTGGATTCGCAATTGGGTGCGGTCGCCAGGCCATCCCGTGTGCTGTTTGTGACGGCGTTGCCCAAGACGCGCAGCGGCAAATTGCTGCGCCGGGCCATTCAGGCCGTGGCCGAGGGGCGCGATCCCGGCGACCTGACCACGATGGACGATCCGGCTGCTTTGCAGCAGATCGTGGATCTGATCAAAGGCTGACCATTCTGGACCCCGCTTTGCCGGGGTCTTTTTTTGTCCCGAAAACCTTGTGCACACTTTCTGGGATTCGACTGTAAGTTTGATATCGGACTGGGCGTGGCACAATGCACACTGTACTCAGGCCCTTCCTTTGCCACAGTCGCATCCGCCAACCGGTTCAGCCGTGTCGCGGAAGGTAAATCTCAACCAACTAATGTTTCCCAGAGGGAAACGGAGGTCAGCGAAATATGAGCGAGACTAATTCCGTCTACGCTGCCTACCAAGGCAACACCTATTTGTTCGGCGGTAACGCCCCGTACGTCGAAGAGATGTACGAAAACTACCTGGCCAATCCCGGAAGCGTTCCTGATTCTTGGCGTGAGTATTTCGACGCCCTCCAGCATGTCCCCGCAGTCGATGGCAGCAACGCCAAAGACGTCCCCCATCTGCCCGTCATCAACGCCTTTGCCGAGCGCGCCAAGTCCGGCGGTACCAAAGTCGTCATGGCCAGCGCCGATGTCGAGATGGGCCGCAAGCGCACCGCCGTGCAGCAGCTGATCGCCGCCTACCGCAACGTGGGCCAACGCTGGGCTGATCTGGACCCCTTGAAGCGCACCGAGCGCCCCAACATCCCTGACCTCGATCCCGCTTTCTTCGGCTTCACAGACGCCGACCAGGAAACCGTGTTCGATACCAGCAACACCTTTTTCGGTAAAAACCGGATGTCTCTGCGCGAGTTGCTCAATGCGCTGCGCGAGACCTATTGCGGCACGATTGGCGCCGAGTACATGTACACCACCGAGCAGGCTGAAAAGCGCTGGTGGCAGCAAAAGCTCGAGAGCATCCGCAGCAAGCCCAATTTCACGGCTGAGAAGAAAAAACAGATCCTCGACCGCCTGACGGCTGCCGAAGGTCTGGAGCGCTACCTGCACACCAAATACGTGGGTCAAAAGCGTTTCTCGCTCGAAGGCGGTGAGAGCTTCATCGCCGCCATGGACGAGCTGATCCAGTCGGCCGGCGCCCAAGGCGTGCAGGAAGTTGTGATCGGCATGGCCCACCGTGGCCGCTTGAACGTGCTGGTCAACACCATGGGCAAGCTGCCGGCGGACTTGTTTGCCGAGTTTGACCACACCGCCCCCGAAGATTTGCCTGCCGGTGACGTGAAGTACCACCAGGGTTTCAGCTCCGATGTGAGCACGGCCGGTGGCCCGGTCCACTTGACTCTGGCCTTCAACCCCTCGCACCTGGAAATCGTGAACCCCGTGGTGGAAGGCTCGGTGCGCGCCCGCATGGACCGTCGTGGTGACCCGCAAGGCAAGCAGGTGTTGCCCGTGCTGGTGCACGGCGACGCCGCTTTCGGCGGCCAGGGTGTGAACCAAGAAACCTTTGCCCTGGCCCAAACCCGTGGTTACTCCACCGGCGGCACGGTGCACATCATCATCAACAACCAGATCGGTTTCACAACGTCGGACCCTCGCGACATGCGCTCGAGCGTGTTTTGTACCGACATCGTCAAGATGGTCGAAGCCCCGGTGCTGCACGTCAACGGCGACGATCCAGAAGCCGTGGTCATGGCGGCGCAACTCGCGCTGGAATACCGCATGACCTTCCGCAAGGACATCGTGCTGGACGTGGTCTGCTTCCGCAAACTGGGCCACAACGAGCAGGACACTCCGGCGCTGACCCAGCCGCTGATGTACAAAAAGATCGCGGCCCACCCCGGCACGCGCAAACTGTTTGCCGACAAACTGGCCGCGCAAGGCCTGGGCGACAACTTGGGCGAGGAGATGGCCAAGGCTTACCGCGCCGCACTGGACGCTGGCAAGAACACCACCGACCCCGTTTTGACCAACTTCAAGACCAAGTTCACCGTGGACTGGTCGCCCTTCTTGGGCAAGAAGTGGACCGACGCTGGCGACACCGCTGTTCCCTTGGCTGAGTGGAAGCGTCTGGCTGAAAAGATCTCGACCATCCCTGAGTCGGTCACGCCTCACCAACTGGTCAAGAAGGTGTACGACGACCGCGCGGCCATGGGCCGTGGCGACATTCCCGTGGACTGGGGCATGGGCGAGCACATGGCTTTCGCATCCTTGGTGGCCAGTGGCTACCCGGTGCGTTTGTCGGGTGAGGACTGCGGCCGTGGCACGTTCACACACCGCCATGCGGTCATCCACGACCAAAAGCGTGAAAAGTGGGACACAGGCACTTATGTGGCCCTGCAAAACGTCTCAGACAAGCAGGCACCCTTTGTGGTCATCGACTCGATCTTGTCCGAAGAAGCGGTGCTGGCCTTTGAATACGGCTACGCCTCCAACGACCCCAACACCCTGGTGATCTGGGAAGCCCAGTTTGGCGACTTTGCCAACGGTGCACAGGTGGTGATTGACCAGTTCATCGCCTCGGGTGAAGTCAAGTGGGGCCGCGTCAATGGCATCACCTTGATGTTGCCCCATGGCTACGAAGGTCAGGGTCCTGAGCACAGCTCGGCCCGCGTCGAGCGCTTCATGCAGCTGGCCGCCGACACCAACATGCAACTGGTGCAGCCCACCACGGCCAGCCAGATCTTCCATGTGCTGCGCCGCCAGATGGTGCGCAACTTGCGCAAGCCCTTGGTCATCTTCACGCCCAAGTCACTGCTGCGCAACAAGGACGCCACATCGCCGGTGTCCGAGTTCACGCATGGCAGCTTCCAGACCGTGATCCCGGAGAACAAAACGCTCAAGGCCGATAAGGTCAAGCGCGTGGTGGCTTGCTCGGGCAAGGTCTACTATGACCTGGTCAAGCACCGCGAAGCCAAGGGCGCCGAGGACGTGGCCATCATCCGCGTCGAACAGCTCTACCCCTTCCCGCACAAGGCGTTTGCGGCCGAGCTGAAAAAGTACCCCAACGCCACCGACATCGTGTGGTGCCAGGACGAGCCGCAAAACCAGGGTGCCTGGTTCTTCATCCAGCACAACATCCACGAGAACATGCTGGAGGGCCAAAAGCTCGGTTATGCCGGTCGCGCCGCTTCGGCCTCGCCTGCAGTGGGTTACTCGCACCTGCACCAGGACCAGCAAAAGGCGCTGATTGAGGCGGCATTTGCCAAACTCAAGGGCTTCGTGCTGACCAAGTGAGGCGGCCTCTGGTGCTGAGTGTTCAGCGCCAGGCCCTTCACCCCAATCCTCCAGTACACCTTCCTAACGTTCAACGCATAACGGAAAAATCATGGCAATCGTAGAAGTCAAAGTTCCCCAACTGTCCGAGTCTGTGGCCGAGGCCACCATGCTGCAGTGGAAAAAGAAAGTCGGCGACACCGTGGCCGCCGACGAAATCCTGATCGAGATCGAAACCGACAAGGTCGTGCTTGAAGTGCCAGCGCCCTCTGCTGGCGTTCTGTCCGAAATCATCCAGGGCGACGGCGCCACTGTGGCCGCTGAACAGCTGATCGCCCGCATCGATACCGACGGCAAAGTGGCCGCCGCGGCCCCAGCGGCTGCCGCACCTGCTGCCGCTGCGCCAGCTCCTGCGGCTGCAGCGCCTGCTGCTGCTGCCTCGGCGAGCATGGCCGGTGTGGCCATGCCCGCTGCAGCCAAACTGATGGCCGACAACAGTTTGGCTGCAGGTTCTGTGGCCGGCTCTGGCAAAGACGGCCGCGTGACCAAGGGCGATGTGCTGGCCGCTGTGGCCGGTGGCGTCAAGTCCACCGCTGCCGTGATCCCGACCGGCGTGCCCACCAAGGCCTTGCCTCAGGTGTCCGGACCGGCGGTCGACTTGGGCGAGCGCCCCGAGCAGCGCGTGCCCATGACCCGTCTGCGCGCCCGTGTGGCCGAGCGTTTGCTGCAATCGCAGTCGACCAACGCCATCTTGACCACCTTCAACGAAATCAACATGGCCCCGGTCATGGAGATGCGCAAGCGCATGCAAGAGCGTTTCGAGAAGGAGCACGGCTGCAAGCTGGGTTTCATGAGCTTCTTCGTCAAAGCCGCTGTGCACGCCCTCAAGAAGTTTCCGGTCTTGAACGCCTCGGTCGACGGCAACGACATCGTCTACCACGGCTATTTCGACATCGGTATCGCGGTGGGTTCGCCGCGCGGTTTGGTGGTGCCCATCTTGCGCAACGCCGACCAGATGAGCTTTGCCGACATCGAGAAGAAAATTGCCGAATTCGGCGTCAAGGCCCGTGACGGCAAGCTGGGCATGGAGGAGATGACCGGCGGCACCTTCTCGATCTCCAACGGTGGCACTTTCGGCTCGATGATGTCCACCCCCATCATCAATCCACCCCAGTCGGCGATTTTGGGCGTTCATGCGACCAAAGACCGCGCCATGGTGGAAAACGGCCAGGTTGTGGTTCGCCCCATGAACTACTTTGCCATGTCCTACGACCACCGCATCATCGACGGCCGCGAAGCGGTGTTGGGCCTGGTGGCCATGAAGGAAGCGCTGGAAGACCCAGCCCGCCTGCTGTTCGACATCTGATTTCCTTGTTTCAATGCCCCCTGCCCAGGGGGCGTTTTTCATCCAGAAGACCTATCCCATGAGCAAACAATTCGACGTCGTTGTCATCGGCGGTGGCCCCGGTGGCTACATTGCAGCCATCCGCGCTGCACAACTCGGTTTCCAAGTCGCTTGTATCGACGAATGGAAAAACGCAGCCGGTGGCCCAGCCCCTGGCGGCACCTGTACCAATGTGGGTTGTATCCCCTCCAAGGCGTTGCTGCAGTCCAGCGAGCACTTTGACCACGCCAACCACCACTTCGCCGAACACGGCATCAGCGCCACGGGCGTGAAGATGGACGTGGCCCAGATGATTGCGCGCAAAGACACCGTCGTGAAGCAAAACAACGATGGCATCTTGTATTTGCTCAAGAAAAACAAGGTCACCTTTTTTCACGGTCGGGGCAGCTTTGCTGGCCAAGCCGAAGGCGGCTACACCATCCATGTGGCAGGCAAGACCGAAGAGGCCATCTCGGCCAAGCAAGTCATCATTGCCACGGGCTCCAACGCCCGTGCCTTACCAGGCACGCCTTTTGACGAAGTCAATGTCCTGTCCAACGACGGCGCTTTGCGCTTGGGCGCGGTGCCCAAGAAGCTGGCCTTGATTGGCTCTGGCGTGATTGGTTTGGAAATGGGCTCGGTCTGGCGTCGTCTGGGGGCTGAAGTCACCATCCTCGAAGGCCTGCCTACTTTTCTCGGCGCGGTGGACGAGCAAATCGCCAAAGAGGCCAAGAAAGCATTCGACAAGCAGGGCCTCAAGATCGAGCTGGGCGTGAAAGTGGGCGAGATCGTCAACGGCAAGAAGGGTGTCACCGTCCACTACACCAACGCCAAAGGCGAAGCCGTGAAGTTGGACGCCGACAAGCTGATCATCTCGATTGGCCGCGTGCCCAACACCATCGGTTTGAACACCGAAGCGGTGGGCCTGCAGCTCGACGAGCGCGGCGCGATCGTGGTCGACGCCGACTGCAAAACCAACCTGCCTGGCGTGTGGGCGGTTGGCGACGTGGTGCGCGGCCCCATGCTGGCGCACAAAGCCGAAGAAGAGGGCGTGGCGGTGGCCGAGCGCATCGCGGGCCAGCATGGACACGTGAACTTCAACACCATCCCCTGGGTCATCTACACCAGTCCCGAGATCGCTTGGGTGGGCCGCACCGAGCAGCAACTCAAAGCCGATGGCGTGGCGTACAAGGCGGGCTCGTTCCCCTTCTTGGCCAACGGCCGTGCCCGCGCTTTGGGCGATACGACCGGCATGGTGAAAATGCTGGCGGACGCCACCACCGACGAAATTCTGGGCGTGCACATCGTGGGCCCACAAGCCTCCGAGTTGATCGCCGAGGCCGTGGTGGCCATGGAATTTCGCGCCAGCGCCGAGGACATCGCACGCATTTGCCATGCACACCCGTCCTTGAGCGAATCGACCAAAGAGGCTGCTTTGGCTGTGGACAAGCGCAGCTTGAATTTCTGAGACCTTGACGCACCCGTCACTGCGGTTTCGGGTGAGTTGGGTTAAAGTTCCGCATCCCTGAAAACCCGGGCTTTGTCCCGGGTTTTGTTATTGAAATCAAGAGCAAGCCACCCATGTCCGTTCGTGCAGTTTACGAAGAAGAACTCCAAAAACGGGGCTACCAAAGCGACCCCGCGCAGTTGCGGGCCATTGAGGCACTGGAGCGCTGCGCCGGCGAGTGGTCGGCCTACAAGTCCAAGCGCTCGGGCCTGCTGGGCAAATTTCTGAGCCGCCCGGAGATCCCCAAGGGGGTCTACATGTTTGGTGGGGTAGGGCGTGGCAAGAGCTTTTTGATGGATTGTTTTTTTGCGGCCGTCCCGATCGAGCGCAAAACCCGTTTGCATTTTCATGAGTTCATGCGTGAGGTGCACCGCGAACTCACCGTGATCCAGGGCACCGTCAACCCGCTCGATGAGTTGGGCAAACGCATGGCCAAGCGGTACCAGCTGATTTGTTTTGACGAGTTCCATGTGGCCGACATCACCGACGCCATGATCTTGCACCGCCTGCTGGTGGCACTCTTCGATAACGGGGTGGGTTTTGTCACCACCTCCAACTTTGAGCCCGACGGCCTCTACCCCGATGGCCTGCACCGCGACCGCATACTGCCTGCCATCGCTTTGCTGAATGCGCGCATGGAGGTGCTCAATGTGGACAACGGCACCGACTACCGCCGCCGCACCTTGGAGAGGGTCAAGCTCTACCACGCCCCTTTGGGCGAGCAAGCCGACGCCGAGATGAACGACGCCTTCAACCGCCTGGCCACCGGGCCCGATGAAGACACGGTGCTGCACATCGAAGCGCGGGAAATCACGGCCAAGCGCCGTGCCGGTGATGTGGTTTGGTTCGACTTCCGAGCGATTTGCGGGGGGCCTCGCTCGCAAAACGATTACCTCGAAATCGCCACGCAGTACCACACGGTGCTGCTGAGCAATGTGCCGCACATGCCCGTCAGTATGGCCTCCGAGGCGCGACGCTTCACTTGGTTGATTGACGTGCTGTATGACCGCCGGGTCAAGTTGATCATGTCGGCCGCCGTGGCCCCTGAAGGGCTGTACACCTCGGGGCCCATGTCGCATGAATTTCCGCGCACGGTGTCTCGTCTGCACGAGATGCAGTCGAGCGAGTTCCTCGCGCTTGAGCACCGCACCGTGGACACGCACCTCACATGAAACGCTACGCCATGGCGGTTTTGGCCGCATTGTCGAGTTCTTGGTTGGGCGCGCAATCTTTGGTGGGCGAGCCAGAGTTCATCCGTGTGCAGCGCGAAGCGCTGGCCAGCCAACGTGCCGAGGTCATGGCGGTCTATCAGGAAGAGGCCAAGGCCTGCTGGCGAAAATTTGCCGTCAATGCTTGCCTGAGTGAAGCCCGGCAAATACGCCGGTCCGCACTGGAGCCCTTGCGCCAACAAGACCTGCTGCTCAATGCCCAAGAGCGTCAGTGGCGAACCGAGCAGCGTGATTTGCGTTTGCAGGGCAAGCAAACCAGTCAGCCCACTGCGCCATGATGGACGCTTCAGCCGAAAACCTGCGCTCGCCCCAGCGGCAGTTGATCGAGTGCCAGATGGCCCATGCCGATTTGGATGCCTTGATTGACCAGGCGGTGTTGGCCCCGCAGCCTCTGGACGAGTTGCTGCTGCGTCGGCTCAAAAAAAGGCGATTGGCTTTGCGCGACCAAATGACCCGATTGCAGTGGCTTCTGGACCCTAAGGAGCCTGCTTGAGCTTGTTGCTGCAAAGGGTGTCCGAAACCTTGTCCAGCCATGGGGCCTTGGCCCATTCGGTGCCGGGTTTTCAACCACGTGCTGGGCAAACCGACATGGCGCTGGCGGTGACGCAGACCCTGGAGCAGGGTGGCCAGCTGGTGGTGGAGGCTGGCACAGGTGTTGGTAAAACCTATGCCTATCTGGTGCCGGTTTTGCTCAGCGGGCAACGGGCGCTGGTGTCCACGGCCACCAAGGCGCTGCAAGACCAATTGTTTTCTCGCGACATTCCTCGCCTGATCGAGGTGCTGGGTTTGCCGATCCGCGTGGCGTTGCTCAAGGGCCGCGCCAACTATCTGTGCTTGCACCGCATGGCGCAAGCCCGCCACAGCGCCGAGTCCGCCCAGCCGGGTGCCGAGTGGGCGCTGGCCAAGATCGAAACCTGGTCACAGACCACCCGCACCGGCGACATGGCCGAGCTGACGGGTCTGGATGAGCGTTCTGCCTTGTGGCCGCTGGTCACGTCGACCCGGGACAATTGTCTCGGGTCGAGTTGTCCCAGCTACCGCGCCTGCCATGTGAACCTGGCCCGCAAGGAAGCGATGGCCTCGGATGTGGTGGTCATCAACCACCATCTCTTCTTTGCCGACATGGCTGTGCGCGAGTCGGGTGTGGCCGAGTTGCTGCCCACGGTGCGCGTGACGGTGTTTGACGAGGCCCATCAGCTCAACGAGATCGGTGTCAACTTTCTGGGCAAGCAACTGTCCACAGTGCAGCTTTTGGAGTTGTCGCGCGATGTGCTGGCCACGGGTCTGCAGCTGGCCCGGGGCCTGGTCGATTGGCATGCCTTGACCGATGGCCTTGAAAAATCAACCCGCGATTTGAGATTGGCCGCCGGCCTGCACCGCGGATCCGTGCGCTTGCGCTGGACCGAGCGCTGCCCCGAGGGCGTGGCGTCGGCCGATTGGGCGCAGGCCTTACACACATTGCAGCAAGCTTTGGCGCTCATGCAGGCCGGGCTGGAGATGGTGGTCGAGCTGGCGCCGGATTTTCAGCGCCTGTTGGAGCGCACCCGTGAGTTGGAACAGAAAGCGGCCTTGTTTGCCAATCCACCGGACCCGGAGGGTGTGCGTTGGGCCGAAGTCAGTGCACAGCTGCGATTGATCGAGTCGCCTTTGGACATCGCGCAGGCCTTTTCTGCCCTGACCTGTCCTGTGCAGCCCACCTTGTCCGGCGCGGCTGTTGAGCCCGCTGATCCCGATTCACTGGAGGCCTTGATGGCGGGCGACCCCCGGCACCCGGCAGACGATTCGACAGCGACGCCCGTTGGGGTCGGGCAGCGGGCCTGGATTTTCACCTCGGCCACGCTGGGGGACGAGCCCAGATTGCGCTGGTTCACCGAGCCTTGCGGTCTGACTTCCGCGCAGGTTATGCAGGTCAGCAGCCCCTTTGACTACGCACAGCAAGCTGCACTGTATGTGCCCGAGCATTTGCCCAAACCCGCAGACCCGGGTCACGCTGCGCATGTGGCGCAGCTGGTGGTCGATGCGGTGGAGTTGCTGGGCGGGCGCACACTGGTGCTCACCACCACCTTGAATGCCATGCGCTCGATCGGGGAGTATTTGCAGACCCGACTAGACCCGGCATCGAACGTGGAAGTGCTGGTGCAGGGGCAAAGCCCCAAGCGGCGCTTGATGGAGCGCTTTCGCGAAGGCGGGGGCGATGGGCGTGCAGGTTGTGTGCTGGTGGCATCGGCTTCCTTTTGGGAGGGCTTTGATGTGCCCGGTCAGGCCTTGCAGTTGGTGGTGATCGACAAGCTGCCCTTCCCGCCGCCCGGAGATCCCTTGTTTGAAGCCCGAAGTCAGCGCATCACCCGTGAAGGGGGCAGTGCTTTTGCCGACCATGCACTGCCCGAAGCCGCCGTGACCCTCAAGCAAGGGGCTGGACGTTTGATCCGCAGTGAAACGGATCGGGGTGTTTTGGTGGTGTGCGATACACGCCTGGCCACCATGTCTTATGGCCGCAGACTGCTCCGGGGCTTACCGGAAATGCGCCGCTTGAACGGCCATGACGAGTTTTTAGCGACTTTGCGTCAACTCACCACAGACGCCACCAGCTGGACGACTTCTTGACCCCGCCGGCTTTGAGGTAATCGGATTGGGGAAAATTCTTTTCGAGCACGCGCTTGGCGTCGTCTCGCAGGGCAGTCATGCCCATGGCATCGTAGGAGCTGACCAAAATCGCCAATGCTTCCTCGACCGCTGGCACACCCTGGTATTCGGCAATCGCCTGTTGAGCGCGGTTGACTGCGGCCACATGGGCCCCGCGGCTGGCGTAGTAGCGGGCCACGTGCACTTCGTAGGCGGCCAGTGCGTTCACGATGTGCAGCATGCGTTGACGTGCTTCCGGGGCATATTTGGAATCGGGAAAGCGTGTGGTCAATTCTTTGAAGGATTCGTAGGAGTCCTTGGCTGCTTTTTGGTCGCGTTCCGAAAGATCTTGTCGGGTGATGAAAGCGAACAATCCCAAGTTGTCATTGAAGTTGACCAAGCCTTTGAGGTAAATCGCGTAGTCGAGCGCTGGGCTGGCCGGGTGCAGGCGGATGAATCGGTCCAAGGTGGCGATGGCCTGGATTTTGTCGCCGGTTTTGTATTGGGCGTAGGCCTTGTCGATCTGGGCTTGTTGCGCCAAAACGGTACCGGCAGCGCGGCCTTCGAGCTTTTCGTAATAGGTGATGGCCTTGTCCCAGGCACCGGCGTTGGCCTCGTCACGTGCTTCAGCATAGATTTTCTCAGGGGTCCAGCCCGCTGTGACGTCCTTGGTGGTATTGGCGCAGCCTGACAGGAACAGTCCCGCAGCCAAAACCAGGCCAGTTGGAACCATCGATAATCTCAAGCTTCGCATCTGTGACACCCTTGTACTGTTGAACGCCTTGATTATATCGACCGACCCTGAAATGGATGAGCCCTCTGCCTTGCTGGACGATGGCGAGCGCGTGCTGGAGGCATCGGACGAGGAGGTGCGCACCTGTCTGGTGCCGGTGGCCCTGCATGGCCAACGCCTGGACCGTGCTTTGGCGCAAATGGTGCCCGAGTTTTCGCGCAGTTACTTGCAGCAATTGATCGAGCAGGGCGATGCCCTGATCGACGGGCGAGTGGTCACCAAGGTGTCGACCAAGGTGCGCCTGGGGCATCAGGTGTTGGTCACCTTGCGGGCCACCCCCCAGTCGCAGGCATTTGTGCCGGAAGACATGCCCATCGATGTGGTCTACGAAGACGCTCACCTGCGTGTCATCAACAAGCCAGCGGGTCTGGTGGTGCATCCGGCCCCTGGCAACTGGCGCGGCACGCTGCTCAATGGTTTGTTGGCGCTGGACCCGCAAGCCTGCGAAGTGCCCCGCGCAGGCATCGTGCATCGCTTGGACAAGGACACCAGCGGCTTGATGGTGGTGGCCCGTACGCGCCAGGCCATGGATGCGCTGGTCCACTTGATTGCGGCTCGTGACGTGCGCCGTCAGTACCTGGCCATTGGACACAAAGCGTGGCATACACCTTCGCCAACCAAGGTGGAGGCTGCCATTGGCCGTGACCCTGCGAACCGCCTGCGCATGGCGGTGGTTGATTTGACGCACCAGTCCGGCAAGACGGCCGCCACCACCATCGAGGTGTTGGACCACAACAAGCTCGGATGCTTGGTCGAATGCACCTTGCACACCGGTCGCACCCACCAAATCCGGGTGCACATGGCGCACATGGGCCACCCCTTGCTGGCGGACGCCGTCTATGGCGGAGCCAAAGCCGCTGGCATGGCGCGCCAGGCTTTGCATGCTTGGCACCTGGCCTTTGTTCACCCCATCACCGGTCAGTCGGTCGACATCCGATCGCCTTTGCCCGAAGACATGGCGCGGGCTTTGTCCGATTGGGGCCTCAGCTACAATGCAACCACTCAGGGAGCTTGAGCCGGAACACCGGTTTGGGCGCATCCAGGGCCTGGCCAACGGCCAAAGCCCTCCAGAACGGGGTTGTTTCTTTGCAGAAGCGGCCATCACCTCTGCACCTTTGACGCCGTGAGGCGTCTTTTTCCCGAAAGATCGACACATGAATACGGCGCAAGCCAAGCGTGTCCTGGAAACGGCCTTGCTCACGGCAGGTCAGCCTTTGTCATTGCGCGACATGCGCGTGCTTTTTGACGATGCGCTCGGGGCCGACACCCTGCGGCAATTGCTGCAAGACCTGCAAAACGAATGGACCCCAAAGGGACTGGAGCTGATCCGTGTGGCCAGCGGCTGGCGCTTTCAAAGTCGCCCCGAGTTGCGCACATACCTAGATCGCTTGCACCCCGAAAAGCCCCCCAAGTACACCCGCGCCGTGCTGGAAACATTGGCCATCATCGCCTACCGCCAGCCGGTCACGCGCGGCGACATGGAAGACATCCGTGGCGTCACCATCAACTCGCAAATCCTCAAGCAGCTTGAAGACCGAGGCTGGGTTGAAGTCATCGGCCACCGTGAAACTGTCGGTCGCCCTGGGCTCTATGCCACGACACGCCAATTTCTGGATGATCTGGGCTTGGCCGCGCTGGATCAGTTGCCCATGCTGTCGCAAGTCGATGGCCAGACCTCGGCTTTGTCGGGTCTGGTGGACGAGTTGCCGGTTCAGCCGTCCTTGTCTCTAGAAGACGCGATCAATGCCTTGCCGTTCGAGATGCCCATCGTGGCGGACTCGAACGATGACCAATTTCCGGCCGAATCGGTCGGCTTGAATGAATCCCAGGACGCACCGAGCGCTCCTTCCGATCACAACGATGATCCTAGCTTGTCTGCGCCATCAGATCACCACCCTGACCATCCGCTCAATGGCGAAGCGTCTTCCAACACATGAACCAAGATCATCAAGACGACCCCCGCTCGGCATCACCTGAGACCCCAGCGCACCGATCCAAGGCTGGGGGGGCCGCCGAGTCGGTCTACAAGCCAATTGCGTTGGCCGATGTGGTCTCGGGACAGTTTGACGACGAAGAAGCGGCCCAAGAGGTCGCCATCGACCTGGGTAAGCGTGTGCTGGCCCCTCAGACCGATTCTCCCAAGCTGCACAAAGTGCTGGCCCAAGCGGGCATGGGCTCGCGCCTTGAGATGGAAAAACTCATTGCCGAAGGTCGAATTTCGGTCAACAACGAATCCGCCCACGTGGGCCAGCGTGTTCAATATGGTGACCAGATCAAGGTCAACGGCAAGGCCATCCACATCCGGATTGACCCGCCGCCCGCCCGCGTCATTGCCTACCACAAGCCCGCAGGCGAGATTGTCAGCAACGACGACCCGCAAAACCGCCCCTCGGTGTTTCGCAAGCTGCCGCGCTTGCAAAATGGCAAATGGCAATCGGTGGGTCGTCTGGACCTGAATACCGAAGGCCTCTTGTTGTTCACCAGCTCGGGCGAGTTGGCCAACCAGCTGATGCACCCGCGTTTCGGTCTGGAGCGTGAATACGCAGTTCGCGTTTTGGGCGCTTTGAGCAAGGACGAAAAGCAAAAACTGCTCGACGGCGTGATGCTCGACGACGGCCCGGCGCAGTTCGGCTCCATTGAAGACGGCGGTGGCGAAGGCTCCAACTGTTGGTACCGCGTCACCATTTCCGAGGGCCGCAACCGCGAGGTGCGCCGCATGATGGAAGCCGTGGGCCACGCGGTCAGTCGCCTGATCCGCATTCGCTATGGCGCCATGGTGCTGCCGCATGGCCTGCGCCGCGGCGCCTGGCTGGAGTTGGACGAATCCGACATCCGTGCGCTCATGCGTGCTGCGGGGACGCTGGATCGGACTCGGACCCCTGCGCCGCGCCCCGTCTCACGCACCGACCGCAATGATCGGCGCCCTCGTACTGGCGGGCAGGGCAGGGCAGGCACGGCTGTTCCGCGGGCCAAGCCTGTGGCCAAACCCAACCAGGCCCCAGGTGGTTCAGGCTTGCATGCCAAGCCGGATGGCCCCAAAAGCGAGGCCAAGTACATTGGAGCCGAGAGTTTCAACCGCTTGAAAAAAGCCCCGGGTGGCCCTGGCCGTGGTGGGCGGGGCAGCGGTGGCCGCAGCCGCTGATTCCAGCTTTTTCCATGGGGCCATGTGCCCCACGGCTGCCTTTGGGCGGGCCCGCTCAGGTTAGAATGACGGGCTTTGCCGCAGGGCAAAAATGCAATTAAAACCCTTTCGTTACAGGAAATACCATGGCCATCGAACGCACCCTCTCCATCATCAAGCCCGACGCAGTCGCCAAGAACGTCATCGGTCAAATCTATGCCCGTTTCGAAGCTGCTGGCCTGAAAGTGGTCGCTGCCCGCATGGCGCACTTGTCGCGCGGTGAAGCCGAGCAGTTTTACGCTGTGCACAGTGCACGTCCTTTCTTCAAGGACTTGGTTGACTTCATGATCTCCGGCCCCGTGATGATTCAGGCTCTGGAAGGCGAAAACGCCATTGCCAAAAACCGCGACCTGATGGGTGCGACCGATCCCAAGAAAGCCGATGCTGGCACCATCCGTGCTGATTTCGCTGACAGCATCGATGCCAACGCTGTGCACGGCTCCGACGCGCCTGAAACTGCTGCCGCCGAAGTTGCCTTCTTCTTCGCTGGCTTGAACGTTTACCCACGCTGATCGCGTCGCGGCTCCTGCGCGACTGACGACCCCATGACGGCCAACCTTCTCGAATTCGACCTGGAAGGTCTGGCCGTTTTTTGCGAAGGCTTGGGCGAAAAGCGCTTTCGGGCCACCCAGTTGTTCCGCTGGATCCACCAGCGGGGCGCTGCAAATTTTGATCAAATGAGCGATTTGGCCAAGTCCTTGCGCCAAAAGCTCCAAGCCCATGCACACGTTTCGGCGCTGCCTGTGATCAGTCAGCACATGTCTGCCGACGGCACCATCAAGTGGCTGTTCGATGTGGGCGATGGCAATGCCATCGAATCGGTGTTCATCCCCGAGGACGACCGCGGGACCTTGTGCATTTCGTCCCAAGCCGGTTGTGCGGTGGGCTGCCGTTTTTGCTCGACCGGCCATCAGGGTTTCAGTCGCAACCTCAGCACAGGTGAGATCCTGGCCCAGCTGTGGTTTGCCGAACACTTTTTGCGCCAACACCTGAAAACCGAAGAGCGTGTCATCTCCAACGTGGTGATGATGGGCATGGGCGAGCCACTGCAAAACTATTCGGCCCTGCTGCCTGCATTGCGCGCCATGCTCGACGACCATGGTTACGGCCTCTCGAGACGCCGTGTCACGGTCTCCACATCGGGGGTGGTGCCCATGATCGAGCGCTTGTCAGCCGATTGTCCGGTGGCTCTGGCGGTCTCGCTGCACGCGCCCTTTGATGCGCTGCGCGACAACCTGGTGCCGCTCAACCGCAAATACCCGCTCGATGAACTCTTGCAGGCCTGTATCGGCTATTTGGCCCATGCCCCGCGTGACTTCATCACCTTTGAATACTGCATGCTCGATGGTGTCAATGACCAGCCCGAGCACGCCAGCGCTTTGATCGACCTGGTGCAAAAGCACGCCCGTCAGGGGCTGCGTTGCAAATTCAACCTGATTCCTTTCAACCCTTTTCCGGCTTCGGGCTTGCTGCGCTCACCTCAGGCCCGAGTGCAAGCCTTTGCCAAGCAGTTGCAGGACGCGGGGCTGGTCACGACCGTGCGCAAAACCCGCGGTGACGACATCGATGCCGCTTGCGGCCAGTTGGCCGGTGATGTGAAAGACCGCACCCAGGTGCAAAATCGCATGGCGCAGCAGCGCACCATCCGTTGGGTGCCTGCGTCTTCTGTTCCAGCCCAGGAGCCCGGTGATGCCTGACCAAACGAATGCGGACACCCTTTCATTGACGCCTGAAGGCGCGGCGACCGCGCCCACGACAGCGGGCTCTTTGTTGAAAGCTGCACGGCAACTGGCCGGGGTGCATCTGGCGGTCTTGTCGGTGAACCTGAAAGTGCCCGTGCGTCAGCTGGAGGCTTTGGAGGCGGACCAGTACCCCGCTGACCAAAGCCCAGTGTTTGCCCGGGCGCTGGCTGCCAGCATGTGCCGCCAATTGCGCGTCGATCCCGCCCCAATTTTGGCTTTGATGCCCATGTCGTCCAATTACCTGGAGCCGCATGGTGCAGTGCGCCATGCGTACGTCGCACCCACCGATCTGGGGCGAGTGCGCAGGGTTTCGGCGGATGTGCCCAGCAAGGCCAGGTGGGCTGCTGGCGCGATGGTGGTCCTGATCGTTGTCCTGATCTGGGCGCCTCATCCGTCGCAATGGGTCTGGCTCAAGGCGGTGACGGCAGCGTTGACTGCAACCTTGGCCTCGCCCGAGTCCCAACCCGAGTCGGTGGCCACGGTCATCACACCGGTTTCTGAAGCCATGTCCCCAAATCCTCCCGCCATCACCGATCCATCGCAGGCTGGTGGGCAGGGCGGCCCTGTGAGCTTGCCGATGGCCATTCCCTTAACGCCTGGCATGCTTGCTGCGGCCTCCGTGCCTGTTTCGGCCTCAGTGCCCACTGCGGCTTCGGTTGCGCTGCCACCTGAATTGCTCTTCAGTGCCCTCAACACCAGCTGGGTCGAAGTGCGGGACAGCCAAAATCAACTTTTGTGGAACGGGGTGCTTCACACGGGCGATTCAAAGCGCTTGCCAGCACCCCATCCTGTCTCTGTGGTGGTCGGCCGGGCCGATGCCATTGAGGTGAATTTCAAGGGCCAACCTTTGGACCTGAAGCCACACACCAAAATCAATGTCGCCCGTTTTGAGGTGAAACCATGAGTGCTTTGTCTCCCGTTGCCATCGCTGTGCCTGCCCAGCGCAAAAGTCGCCAATCCAAAGTGGTCTGGGGTTCGCGTGTCGTCACCGTCGGTGGCGGCGCCCCGGTGCGCGTGCAGTCGATGACCAACACCGACACGGTGGACGTGATCGGCACCGCCATCCAGGTCAAGGAACTGGCCATTGCCGGCTCCGAGATGGTGCGCATCACCGTCAACACCCCCGAAGCTGCCGAGGCCGTGCCGCACATTCGCGACCAGCTCGACAAAATGGGCATTGATGTGCCGCTGATCGGCGACTTTCATTACAACGGCCACCGCTTGCTGACCGATTACCCGGCTTGCGCCGAGGCGCTGTCGAAGTACCGCATCAACCCGGGCAATGTGGGCAAGGGTGACAAGCGCGATGTGCAGTTTGGCCAAATGATCGAAGCGGCCATGCGGTGGAACAAAGCCATCCGCATCGGTGTGAACTGGGGCAGCCTCGACCAAGACCTGCTGGCCGAGTTGATGGACGCCAACAGCCAGCGCGCCCAACCTTGGGAGGCGCGACAGGTCATGTACGAAGCGCTCATCTCTTCGGCCATTTCGTCAGCCCAGCGTGCCGAAGCCATGGGCTTGGATGGGGCGCAGATTGCCCTGTCGTGCAAGGTCTCCGGCGTGCAGGATTTGATTTCGGTGTACCGTGAGCTTGGCCGCCGCACCGACTACGCCTTGCACCTGGGCCTGACCGAAGCGGGCATGGGCACCAAGGGCACGGTGGCTTCGGCGGCGGCTTTGTCGGTGCTGCTGCAAGAAGGCATTGGCGACACCATCCGCGTGTCCCTCACCCCCCAGCCGGGCGAAGCCCGAACCCAAGAGGTGGTGATCGCGTCCGAGATTTTGCAGTCACTGGGCTTGCGCATTTTTGTGCCCAGCGTGACGGCCTGCCCAGGCTGTGGCCGCACGACCAGCAGCACCTTCCAGGAGCTGGCCAAACAAATTGACGACTTTTTGCGCGCCCAAATGCCCGTCTGGCGTGTGCGCTACCCTGGGGTCGAAAACCTCAAGGTGGCCGTGATGGGCTGCATCGTCAACGGCCCTGGCGAGAGCAAGCACGCCGACATCGGCATCAGCCTGCCCGGCACCGGCGAAGCGCCTGCAGCCCCGGTGTTCATCGACGGTGAAAAGCGCCTGACCTTGCGCGGCGAAGGCATCGCGCAAGAGTTTCAGGGGCTGGTTGAAAACTACATTGAGAACCGATTCGGTTCCGGATCTGCTGAGAAAAAATGAGCGAGTCGCTGAAAGAAAACACCCCCAAAGTCGAAAAAACGGCCAAAGCCCAGAAGCTGGTCGGCGTCAAGGGCATGAACGACATCTTGCCGCCCGACTCGGCGCGTTGGGAGTGGCTGGAGGGCCAAGTTCGTGCTTTGATGGCCCGTTACGCCTACCGCAATGTGCGATTGCCCATCGTCGAGCCGACTGCCTTGTTTGTGCGTGGCCTGGGCGAGGTCACCGACATCGTCGAGAAGGAGATGTACTCCTTTGAAGACCGCTTGAACGGCGAGCAACTCACGCTGCGCCCAGAAGGCACGGCCGGTTTGGTGCGCTCGGTGGTCGAGCACAACCTGCTGTACGAAGGCGGCAAGCGCCTGTATTACATGGGCCCCATGTTCCGCCACGAGCGGCCGCAGCGCGGTCGCTATCGGCAGTTTCACCAGATCGGCGCCGAGGTACTGGGCTTTGGTGGCCCGGAGGTCGATGCCGAACTGATCTTGCTGGCGCATGACCTGTGGAAGGTGCTGGGCCTCCAAGACGTGCGCTTGGAACTCAACAGCCTGGGCCAGCCGGCTGAGCGCCAAGCCCACCGCGCGGCATTGATCGCCCACCTCGAACAGCACAGCGATGTGCTGGACGAAGAGGCCAAACGCCGCTTGCACAGCAACCCGTTGCGCATTTTGGACACCAAAAACCCGGCCATGCAAAGTGTGGTGGATGCTGCGCCCCGTTTGCTCGATTTTTTGGGTGAGGCCTCATTGGCCCACTTCCAGGCCGTCACGGCCATCCTCGATGCCAACGGCGTCACCTACAGCATCAACCCGCGCCTGGTGCGCGGCATGGATTACTACAACCTCACGGTGTTCGAGTTCATCACCACCCGCTTGGGCTCGCAAGGCACCATCTGTGGCGGTGGCCGGTATGACTACCTGATTGAACAAATTGGCGGCAAGCCAGCGCCTGCCGTCGGCTGGGCTTTGGGCGTCGAGCGTGTGCTTGAACTCATCAAGGAACAGGGTGAGGCTTTGCCCGATTTGGCCCCTGATGTGTACGCCATCGTTCCCGAAGCGGCTGCCTTGCCTTTGGCCATGCAGGTGCTGCAGGCTTTGCGCGCTTGCGGCCTCTCGGCCCAGATGCATGCAGGCAGTGGCGAAGGCATGGGCAGCATGAAGTCCCAATTCAAGAAGGCCGATGCCTCGGGGGCTCGGTATGCCCTGGTGTTTGGGGCCGAAGAACTGGCCCAAGGCCAGGTGGCGGTCAAATCGCTGCGCGACGGCGCAGGTGCCCAGCGTACCGAGTCTTTGAGCACGGTAGCCGACTGGGCCCTGAGCCTACAATCTCCGCTTTGAAGCGCAAACAGCAACCAACACACCATGGCCAAAGCACTCGACCTCGATGAACAAGAACAACTTGACCAGATCAAACACTTCTGGAAGACCTGGGGCAACCTGATTTCCTGGGTGCTGATCGCTGTTTTGGGCAGCTTTGCTGCCTGGAACGGTTACCAGTACTGGGAGCGGACTCAGGCCACCAAGGCCGCTGCGCTTCATGACGAGGTCGAGCGGGCAGTGGCCTCCGGGGACATCAGCCGGGTCGAGCGCAGCCTGGCGGACATGAAGGACAAGTTTGGGCGAACCCAGTTTGCCCAGCAATCGGCCTTGTTGGCGGCCAAAGCACTGCATGCACAAGGCAAAGCCGAAGCCGCTCGCGATGCACTGAGCTGGGTGGCCCAAGGCGCTTCTGACAAAGCCTACCGCGACATTGCGCGTTTGCGTTTGGCTTCACTGCAACTCGATGTCAAGGCGTATGACGAGGCTTTGAAGCTGCTGACTCTGGAATTCACGCCTGAGATGTCAGGCTTGGCCGCGGATTTGCGCGGCGATGTGCTCCATGCCAAAGGCCAACGTGCCGAAGCCATCGCTGCTTACCAGCAAGCCTGGAAAAAACTGGCAGACACCCCTGATTACCGGCGTTTGGTCCAAGCCAAGCTCAACGCACTGGGCATCGATCCTGATGCGGCTGCTGTTTCGGAGGCCCCAAAGTGATGTCTGTCTTGTCAAACACCTGGACCCGTTGGGCCTTGTTGGGGGCCTTGGCCATGTCGATCGCGGCATGCTCGAGTTCGCCCGACAAGCCCAAGCCAGCCGAGCTGCCTGCCGTCAGCGGCGAATTGACCGTGCAAAAGGCCTGGTCCACGACCTTGGGGCCTGTCACCACACCTTTGTTCGCTTCGGTGCATGGTGATCAAGTGGCGGTGGCTTCGACTCAGGGTCAGGTGGCCTTGATCAACGCCTCCAGCGGCAAGGACGTTTGGCGACTCCAATTGGACAGCCCCATCCAAGCGGGCGTCAGCGGTGACGGTCAGCGTTTTGCGGTGATCACCCGAAACAACGAGGTCGTCGCCATCGAGTCGGGCAAGGTCGTTTGGCGTTACCGTTTGTCTGCCCTGTCTTACACCGCACCTGTGGTCGCGGGTGCACGCGTGTTTGTGTTGACGGCGGACCGTGCGGTCACCGCACTCGACGGTGCTTCGGGCCAAAAACTTTGGAGCCAGCAGCGCACCGGAGACCCTTTGGTGTTGCAACAAGCCGGTTTGCTGATGCCCTTGGGTGACACTTTGCTGGCCGGTTGGGGTGGGCGTTTGGCCGCTCTGAACCCGAATACGGGTGCTGTATTGTGGGAAACCCTGGTTGGATCGACGCGTGGCACGAACGAAGTCGAGCGACTGGTGGACTTGGTTGCAGGGGCTAGCCGTCAAGGACAAACCCTGTGCGTGCGCGCCTTCCAGTCGTCGGTGGCCTGTGTGGATGCCAACCGCGGGACCACCTTGTGGACGCGTCCTGCACAAGGCCATGAAGGCCTGGATGGGGATGACAAGTGGGTGTTTGGTGTGGAATCAGACAGCAAGGTGTTGGCTTGGCAGCGCCAGGGCGGACAGCCTGCATGGACTCAGGATGCCTTGCGTTTTCGGGGCCTGAGTGCACCTTTGGTGCTGGGTCGCTCGGTGGTCATGGGCGATGACAATGGCTTGGTTCACTTCCTGTCTCGACAAGACGGAAAGCCCTTGCAGCGTTTGAGCACGGATGGCAGTGCCATCATGGGCAAGCCGGTGGCCGCTGGGCAGACTTTGGTGGTGGTGACACGCGCCGGGGGCGTTTTTGGATTTCGCCCTGAATGATGGATCGGAAAATTTTTAAGTGAAACCTGTACTGGCCCTCGTTGGCCGCCCCAATGTGGGCAAATCCACGCTGTTCAACCGCCTCACCAAGACCCGGGATGCCATCGTGGCCGATTTTGCGGGCCTGACACGTGACCGCCATTACGGCAATGGCAAACAAGGCCGTCAGGAATTCATCGTCATTGACACGGGCGGTTTTGAGCCCGATGCCAGCGCTGGTATCTACAAAGAGATGGCCAAGCAGACGCAGCAGGCCGTGGCCGAGGCGGACATCGTCATTTTTGTGGTGGACGCCCGCGGTGGGCTGTCGGCGCAAGACCATGACATTGCCAAATACCTGCGCAAGATCGGCAAACCCTGCTTGTTGGTGGCCAACAAGGCCGAAGGCATGCTCGAAGGCATCCAGCTGACCGAGTTCTACGAACTGGGTCTCGGCGAGGTGATCGCCATCTCGGCAGCGCACGGGCAGGGCACACGTGGCCTGGTGGAGTTGGCTTTCGAGTCGCTGAATTTGCCCGATGAACCCGAGGAGACCGAAGAAGACCCCTCGGTCATCAAACTGGCGGTGGCCGGTCGCCCCAACGTGGGCAAGTCCACCCTGATCAACACTTGGCTGGGTGAAGAGCGCCTGGTGGCTTTTGACATGCCGGGCACCACGCGTGATGCGATCAGCGTGCCGTTTGAGCGCCAAGGTCAGAAGTTTGAGCTGATCGATACCGCCGGATTACGCCGCAAAGGCAAGGTGTTTGAAGCCATCGAAAAGTTTTCGGTGGTCAAAACCCTGCAGGCGATCGAATCGGCCAATGTCGTGTTGCTGCTGCTGGATGCCGAGCAGGGCGTGACCGACCAAGACGCCCACATTGCCGGTTATGCCCTGGAAAGCGGCCGCGCCATGGTACTGGCCGTGAACAAATGGGACGCGATCGACGAATACCAGCGCCAATTGGTCCAGCGCTCGATTGAGAACCGCTTGCCGTTTTTGAGTTTTGCCAACATGCACTTCATCTCGGCCAAGAAACGCCAAGGTTTAGGCCCGGTCTGGAACTCGATCGTGCAGGCCCACAAATCGGCCATGTGCAAGATGAGCACGCCCATCTTGACGCGCTTGCTGCTTGAAGCGGTGCAGTTCCAAAGCCCGCAGCGTGGCGGCATGTTCCGCCCCAAGATGCGTTATGCGCACCAAGGCGGCATGAACCCGCCTGTGATCGTGATCCATGGCAACTCGCTCGAGCACGTCACCGATACTTACAAGCGTTTTCTGGAGGGGCGCTTTCGCAAAGCCTTCAACCTGTCGGGTACACCTTTGCGCATTGAAATGAAAACCTCGGTGAACCCCTTTGCCGACAAGGAATCCAGTTGAGATTTGAGGAATTTGAGACTTCTACCGAATTGACTTTTGCCCCTGTGGTAAGGTCTTGACTTCAAAACTTCTGAACACGGAGAATATCGTGAGCAACAAAGGTCAACTTTTGCAAGACCCCTTTCTGAATGCACTGCGCCGCGAGCATGTGCCGGTTTCGATTTACCTGGTCAATGGCATCAAGCTCCAAGGTCAGATCGAGTCTTTTGATCAATACGTGGTGCTTTTGCGCAATACAGTTACCCAAATGGTCTACAAGCACGCCATCTCGACCATCGTGCCTGGCCGCTCCGTCACCTTCAGCACCCCCGAAACGGGTGAAATCACCGCTTGATGTGGTTTGGGCTTGCCCGGCGGTGTGACCCCGCCGATGCTGGTTGCTGACATTGTCTGAAATATCCTTCCAAAAAACCCCGCCGACCTTACTGGTCGGCGTTGACTTTGGGCTGCCCCATTTTGATGGCGACTTGCAAGAACTCGGTCTTTTGGCTGAATCCGGCGGCTTGAAACCTGTGGCGCGTCTGACTTGCAAACGCAAGGCCCCTGACCCAGCGCTCTTTGTGGGCAGCGGCAAGGCCGATGAAATCAAGGCCTTGGCCCTGCTGCACGGGGCGGTCGAGGTGCTGTTTGACCAGGCTTTGAGTCCGGCGCAGCAGCGCAATTTGGAGCGCCACATCGGCTTGCCGGTGAACGACCGCACCTTGTTGATCCTTGAAATTTTCGGCCAGCGTGCGCGCAGCCACGAGGGCAAACTCCAGGTGGAGCTGGCGCGTCAGCAGTATCTGAGCACCCGCTTGGTGCGCCGTTGGTCGCACTTGGAGCGTCAAAGCGGCGGCATTGGCATGCGCGGCGGACCTGGTGAGACGCAGATTGAGCTGGACCGCCGCATGATCAATGATTCGATCAAGCGCATCAAGGAGCGATTGGTCAAGGTCAAAAAGCAGCGCAACACCCAGCGCCGCCAGCGCGAGCGGCGCGACACCTTCAACATCTCTTTGGTGGGTTACACCAACGCGGGCAAGTCCACCTTGTTCAATGCTTTGGTCAAAGCCCGTGCCTATGCAGCCGACCAGCTGTTCGCCACCTTGGACACCACCACACGCCAGCTTTACCTGGGTGAAGCGGGACGCTCTGTCTCCTTGTCCGACACGGTGGGTTTCATCCGTGATTTGCCGCACGGTCTGGTCGAGTCTTTTCAGGCCACACTGCAAGAAGCCACCGAGGCAGATTTGCTGCTGCACGTGGTCGATGCATCCAACCCGGATTTTCCGGAGCAGATGACCGAGGTGCAAAAAGTGCTGACCGAAATCGGCGCCGAGCATGTCCCTCAACTGCTGGTTTTCAACAAACTCGACGCCCTGCCACCGCAGCTTTACCCCCTTCAATTGCAGGATCAATACGAGCTGGACGGCGTGCCCGTTCCCCGTGTATTTTTGAGCGCCCAATCGGGGAAGGGTTTGGACTTGTTGCGTTCTGCCTTGTCCGACATCGTCAAAAAGGCCTTGCCCCCCACCATTTCTGAAGCCGCAGATCCCCGTGACTTGACCCGGGAATATCCGGGTGATCTGCCATGAAGTCCAACCGAATTCGGCACAATGCGGATTCGTCATCCTGACAAAGACTCTTCACCATGAATTTTCACCTGCCAGCCCTGCGATGGTCCTTGCTTCCCGCAAAGATCCGAGGCATGTTCAATCTGAATGACCCACGTTGGGGTCGGGACGACGACAAATCCACAGCGGACTCGGGCAACAAGCCTGCAGGCGATGTGCCGCCACCGGGCTCCAAGCCAGAATCTTGGCAGCAAGCACCCGGTCGTGGTTCGCAGCAGCAACAAAGCGGCCCCCCTGACCTGGACGAGCTCTGGCGCGACTTCAACCGCAAGTTGGGCCAGTTGTTTGGCGGCAAGGGCGGACCTCAAAAACCCCAAGGCCCGGGTGGCTCCGGCGGCGGATCGGGCGGACCTGGCATGCCTGTTTTCTTGAAAAATCTGGGCTTGGGTGTGATTCTGGCGGGCGCCTTGTTGGTCTGGCTAGGCACAGGATTCTTCATCGTGCAAGAAGGCCAGCAAGCCGTGATCACGCAGTTTGGCAAGTACCACTCCACAGTGGGTGCCGGTTTCAACTGGCGGATGCCATACCCCATTCAACGCCAGGAACTGGTGTTCGTGACCCAAATCCGTTCGGTGGACATTGGCCGTGACAACATCATCAAGGCCACGGGCCTGCGCGAATCGGCCATGTTGACCGAGGACGAGAACATTGTCGAGATCAAGTTTGCCGTTCAATACCGACTCAATGATGCCCGCGCTTACCTGTTCGAAAGCCGCAATCCGACCGAAGCCGTGGTTCAGTCTGCTGAAACGGCGGTGCGCGAGGTGGTGGGCAAAATGAAAATGGACTCGGCCTTGGCCGAGGAACGCGACCAGATTGCGCCCCGCGTGCGTGAAAAAATGCAGACCATCCTTGACCGCTACAAAGTGGGCATTGAAGTGGTGGGCATCAACTTGCAGCAAGGCGGCGTGCGCCCACCCGAGCAGGTTCAGGCAGCGTTTGATGATGTGCTCAAGGCCGGTCAGGAGCGCGAACGCGCCAAAAACGAAGCCCAAGCCTATGCCAACGATGTCGTGCCCCGGGCTGTGGGTGCGGCTTCGCGCTTGAAAGAAGAGGCCGATGCTTACCGCGAACGCATCGTGGCGCAAGCCGAAGGTGATTCGCAACGCTTCAAGACCATCTTGCCTGAATACCAAAAGTCGCCGCAAGTCATGCGTGACCGCATGTACACCGACGCCATGCAGCAGATTTACAGCAACGTGACCAAGGTGCTGGTGGACAGCAAGCAGGGCTCGAACCTTTTGTACCTGCCGCTTGACAAGATCATGCAGCAAGTGGCTGCCGCTGCACCTCCCGCCGTGGATGTGCCCGCTGGGCCTGCCAATGGCAATTCGGTCAACAACGGGGCTGTGGACACACGTTCACGCGACCTCCAGCGTTCGCGTGACCGCGATCCACGATAAGGACAAATAAAAATGAATCGCATTGGATTGTTGATATCGAGCTTGCTGGTGGCCTTTGTGCTGTTCAGCTCGACCGTGTTTGTGGTTGACCAGCGCCAATTCGGGGTGGTTTATGCCCTGGGTCAGATCAAGGAAGTCATCACCGAGCCAGGTTTGCACTTCAAGTTGCCGCCGCCGCTGCAAAACGTCAACTACATCGACAAGCGCTTGCTGACTTTGGACAGCCCCGACAACGAGCCCATGCTCACGGCTGAAAAGCAGCGTGTGGTGATCGATTGGTATGTGCGCTGGCGCATCACCGACCCACAGGCTTACATTCGCAACGTGGGCCTGGACGAGAAGGCGGGCACCAACCAGCTCAACCGGGTGGTGCGCAATGCCTTCCAGGAAGAGATCAACAAGCGGACCGTCAAGGAATTGCTTTCTTTGAAGCGGGAAGAGCTGATGGACGATGTCAAAGCCGCCGTTCTGGTGGTGGTCAAGGGTGCCAAGCCATGGGGGGTGGATGTGGTGGATGTGCGCATCACACGCGCCGACTATGTGGACACCATCACCGAATCGGTTTACCGCCGCATGGAAGCCGAGCGCAAGCGCGTGGCCAATGAACTGCGCTCGACCGGCGGTGCCGAGGGTGAAAAAATCCGCGCCGATGCCGACCGACAGCGCGAGGTGACGATTGCCAATGCTTACCGCGATGCCCAAAAGATCAAAGGTCAGGGCGATGCCCAAGCGGCCCGTTTGTATGCCGAGTCATTTGGTCGCGACCCCCAGTTTGCGCAGTTTTACCGCAGTCTAGAGGCCTACAAATCCAGCTTTGCCAGCAAGAGCGACGTGATGGTGCTCGATCCCGGCAGCTCCGAATTTTTCAAGGGCATGCGCGGCACACCCGGCAACACGCCTGCCCGGAAGTAAATCTTGCTGGACACCCTCCTGCTGGCGTTGGGCCTCATGCTCATCCTGGAGGGCTTGATGCCCATGGTCTCACCATCGAATTGGCGTCGCCTGTTTGAGCAGCTGCTGCAGCTCGAGGATGGGCAAATCCGGTTCTTTGGGATGGCCATGGTCATCACCGGCTTGTTGTTCTGGTTTGTTTCCTGAGCGCAAACCCGGAAACGGGCTTTCCAGCCGGTAAAATCTCGTTTTTAACAGTCCCCCTCCATCCCCATGTCTGCTTGGGTCCTCCCGGATCACGTTGCCGATGTCTTGCCTTCCGAGGCTCGTCACATCGAAGAACTCCGTCGCGAACTGCTGGACACCGCCCGTGGCTATGGCTACGAGCTGGTGATGCCGCCGCTGCTGGAGCATTTGGAATCCCTGCTGACCGGCACGGGTGAAGCCCTGGATTTGCAGACCTTCAAGCTGGTCGACCAACTCTCGGGCCGCACCTTGGGTTTGCGTGCCGACACGACCCCCCAGGTGGCACGCATCGACGCCCATTTGCTGGGACGCACCTCACTGACCCGTCTTTGCTACTGTGGACCCGTGCTGCACACCCGTCCAGCACGTCCGCACGCCACCCGCGAGCCGCTGCAACTGGGCGCTGAAATCTACGGCCATGCCGGCCCTGAAGCCGATCTGGAAATTCTGCAATTGGCGCTGGCCTGTCTGGCCGCTGGCCGTGCATCCGGGCTGCAGGTGGACCTGGCCGATGCCCGCATCGTGAACCGCTTGCTGCAAGACCAGCCTTTGAGCGAAGTGCAACGCCACGCCCTGCATGCCGCTTTGGCGAGCAAGGACGCTTCGGCGGTGGCCCGTTTGAGCACCGGTTTGACCCCCGCGGCGCGAGAGGGGCTGTTGGCCCTGGTTGATTTGTACGGCGATATCGGTGTTTTAGACCGGGCTGCATCGCGCTTGCCTGACGACCCCGAAATCACCCAGGCCTTGGCGCAATTGCGCTGGTTGGCCGAGCAGATCCCGGGTGTGGCCGTCAGTTTTGACCTGGGCGACTCCCGAGGCTACGCCTATTACAGCGGCATGCGCTTTGCCATTTATGCCAAAGGAGCTTCGGACGCCCTGGCCCGTGGCGGGCGTTACGACGGCGTGGGTGCGGTCTTTGGCCACCGCATCGACCGGGACCGTCCGGCCGTGGGTTTCAGCCTCGATTTGAAAGAATTGGTGGCTGCCGTTCAGCCTCTGGCTTTGCGTGCAGCCATCCGCGCCCCTTGGGGCCAGTCGGCTTCCTTGCGCGCGGCCATCGCTGCGCTGCGCAGCCGTGGCGAAACCGTGGTCTGCGTGTTGCCGGGCCACGAAAGCGAAGTGGACGAATTCCATTGTGACCGTGAGTTGATCGAAGCGGCAGGGCAGTGGTTGGTACAGGCTCTTTGAGAAAGAACATTTCAAGCATGAACAAGTTGCAAGGCCGTAACGTGGTCGTCGTGGGCACCCAATGGGGCGACGAGGGCAAAGGCAAACTGGTCGACTGGCTGACCGAAAGCGCCCAGGGCGTGGTGCGTTTCCAGGGCGGTCACAACGCGGGCCACACCTTGGTGATCAATGGCGTGAAAACCGCTTTGCACCTGATTCCCAGCGGCATCATGCGCGCAGGCGTCAAGTGCTACATCGGCAACGGTGTGGTTTTGTCGGTGCCCAAGCTGCTCGAAGAAATTGCAGGCCTTGAAAAAGCCGGTGTCGAGGTGCGCTCCCGCTTGCGCGTGAGCGAGGCCTGCCCGCTGATCTTGCCCTACCACGTCGCCCTGGATGTCGGCCGTGAAGCCGCCAAGGAAAAGGCCGGGACCGCCAAAATTGGCACCACCGGTCGTGGCATTGGCCCCGCCTATGAGGACAAGGTGGCGCGCCGTGCCCTGCGCGTGCAGGACCTCAAATACCCCGAACGTTTCGCCACCAAGCTGCGCGAAAACCTGGCTTTGCACAATGAGATCCTGGTCAATATCCTGGGCGCTGCGCCGGTGGACTTTGACAGCACCTACAACGAAGCCATGGCCTACGCCAAAGAGCTGCTGCCCATGGTGGCCGACGTCTCGCGCGAGTTGAACGATGCGCACAAGGCGGGCGCCAATTTGCTGTTTGAAGGCGCACAAGGCACCTTGCTCGATGTGGACCACGGCACATACCCGTTTGTGACGTCCAGCAACTGCGTGGCCGGCAATGCCGCTGCCGGGGCTGGCGTGGGCCCTGGCATGCTGCACTACATTTTGGGCATCACCAAGGCTTATTGCACGCGCGTGGGCGGCGGTCCATTCCCAACCGAACTCGACTGGGAAACCCCAGGCACACCCGGTTACCACATGTCTACCGTGGGCGCTGAAAAAGGCGTGACCACAGGCCGTTCACGCCGCTGCGGCTGGTTCGATGCGGCCTTGCTCAAGCGCAGTGCGCAGGTCAACGGTTTGAGCGGTTTGTGCATCACCAAGCTCGACGTTCTCGACGGTTTGAAAGAGTTGCTGCTGTGCACGGGCTACGAGTTGGACGGCGAAACCATCGACATTTTGCCCATGGGCGCGGACGAAATTGCTCGCTGCAAGCCCATCTACGAAGTGATTCCCGGTTGGACCGAGACCACCGTGGGCGTGACCGAGATGGCCAAGCTGCCGGCCACGGCCCGTTATTACCTGGACCGCATAGCCCAGGTGACCGGTGTGCCCGTTCACGTGGTGTCCACCAGCCCTGACCGCGACCACACCATTTTGTTGCACAACCCCTTTGCGGCCTGATCGCATTCGCCTGATTTTTTTACCCTGACTGATTTTTCAATGGAGTTCACCCCATGTTGACCGAAGACGGCAAGCACCTGTACGTGAGTTACGACGAGTACCACAACCTCATCGAAAAACTCGCCATCAAGATCCATCAATCTGGCTGGCAATTTGACAACATCCTTTGCCTGGCCCGTGGCGGCATGCGCCCCGGCGACATTCTGTCGCGCATCTTTGACAAACCATTGGCCATCATGTCCACCAGCTCGTACCGCGCAGAAGCTGGCACGGTGCAAGGGCATCTGGACATCGCCCGCTACATCACCACCCCCAAAGGCGAGATCGCGGGCAAAGTTTTGCTGGTGGACGATCTGGCCGATACAGGCCACACCCTGCGCGCGGTGGTTGATCAGTTGAAAAACAACTACAAACCTGTGACCGAGTTGCGCACCGCTGTGATCTGGACCAAAGGTGTGTCCACTTTCAAGCCCGATTATTCGGTGGATGATTTGCCCACCAACCCCTGGATTCACCAACCCTTTGAGCCGTATGACAACATGCGCCCCGAGAAGTTGATCGAAAAGTGGAGCGTCTGAGCGCCCTCGGACATACCCTGCCTGAACCGACCACAGCCTCCTTTTGGGAGGCTGTTTGCATTAGGATGCGCGGATGCAAGACGAACCGACAGCTTCCTCATTCATGGGCACCTCGACCGGCCTGATTCACCATCCCTACACACCGCCAGCCGGTTTTGACGCACCCCAGCCGGGTGTGTTCAAGGCCTCGACGGTTTACTTTCCCACCGTGGCTGACATGCGCCAGCGCGAATGGAAAGACAAGTCGGCTTACACCTATGGCCTGCACGGCACGCCCACCACCTACATGCTGGAAGAGCGTTTGTGCAGCTTGGAAGGCGGCCTGCAATGCGTGCTGGTGCCCAGTGGCTTGGCGGCTTTGGCCCTGGTGGCCTTGTCGGTGCTCAAAACCGGCGATGAAGTCCTGATTCCAGACAACGCCTACGGCCCCAACAAGGCGCTGGCCGGTGCTGAGTTGCGGTACTTTGGCATCACGCACCGGTTTTACGATCCGATGGACCCGGATGACCTGTCTGGGCAGATCACCGAACGAACCCGCCTGGTGTGGCTCGAAGCGCCTGGCTCGGTCAGCATGGAGTTTCCCGATTTGCCCGAGATGGTGCGCCGCTGCCGCGAGCGCGGCGTCTTGTGCGCTCTGGACAACACTTGGGGGGCTGGCTTGGCCTTCAAGCCATTTGATTTGCTGGGCGATGGTGCAGGCAGTGAAGGCAGCCTGGCGGTGGACATCAGCGCCCACGCATTGACCAAATACCCCAGCGGCGGCGGTGACGTGTTGATGGGCAGCGTCATCACCCGCGATGCGGCTTTGCACCTTCAGATCAAGCTTTGCCACATGCGACTGGGCTTGGGCGTGGCGGCGAACGACGCCGAAACCGTGCTGCGCTCTTTGCCCAGCATGGCGCTGCGTTATGCCGCGCATGACCAGACCGCCCGCGCCCTGGCCGCCTGGTGGCAAGCGCAGCTGCCATGCACTCAGCTGCTGCACCCGGCCTTTGAAGGGGCACCGGGCCATGCCCATTGGCAGGCCCTGTGCGATCGCGTGCCTGGCACGGGGCTGGCCGCCGGCTTGTTCAGCGTCATGATCGATGCGCGGTTCAGCCAAGCGCAGGTGGACGCGTTTTGTGACGGCCTAAAACTCTTCAAGATCGGCTACAGCTGGGGTGGCCCGGTGAGCTTGGTGGTGCCTTATGACATCGCCTCGATGCGTCAGGCCTGGCCTGGCCATTTGAAGCCCGGCACCCTGGTGCGTTTTTCGACCGGTCTGGAGTCGGCGCATGACTTGATTCTTGACTTGCATCAAGCTGTGCAGGCGCATTTGCCCATGGCCTGAACTCCCCTCTGCCATGTTGGGCAGTTGGGTGGCCCAGGACACACCGAGTTGGGGCTTTTCTGACTGTTCAAAGTGTCTCTGTGGGGGTAACCTGAAAACCTTTGTGATGTCAGATGGATGTGTCCATGAGCACCGATGCCAAGTCTCTTGAAGCTGCCCAGGTGACAGACCTGCCCACGATGGCCTCGCCCTATGAGTTGCCACCGCCCGTAGGGCCGCGCTCGCACATGCGGCCCCTGGGTTTGTCAGATCCTTTTCGTTGGCTGGCGCGGGGCCTGATCGACCTGCGCCAGCACCCGGGCATTGCCTTGTTTTATGGCCTGTGCTTTTGGGGCATGGCGCAGGTGTTGGCCCTGGTGTTCAAGCACAGGCCCGAGTACACCTTGTCGCTGGTTTCTGGCTGTCTGCTGGTGGGGCCGTTCATGGCCATGGGCCTGTACGAGGTCAGCCGCAAACGCGAGCGCGGCGAGTTGCCCGAGATGGCCTCGTCGCTCATGTGCTGGGATCAACACATCCGGAGCATGGCCATGCTGGTGCTGGTCTTGATGGTGCTGGAGCTGCTGTGGGGCAGGGCGTCCCTGGTGGTGTTTGCGGTGTTTTTCAACACCAGCATGCCTTCCACCACGGGGGTGATCGAAGCGGTGTTCAATCCGCAAAACATCGAATTCTTGATGGTTTACCTGGCGGTGGGGGGCGTGTTCGCCGCTTTGGTTTATGGCCTGTCGGTGGTGTCCATCCCCATGATTTTGGACCGCGACACCGATGCCATTTCGGCGGTGCTCACGAGCATGCGGGTGGTTTTTTCGCACCCGGGTGTGATGCTGCTGTGGGGCTTGCTGCTGAGCATTTTGGTGCTGGCGGCCTTGTGGCCTTGGGCCTTGGGCATCATCGTGGTGGGGCCCTGGCTTGGCCATGCCAGCTGGCACGCTTACCGCGGCAGTGTCGAGTGGGAAGAATGCCCTGAAGAAGCTGTTACATTGGGCAGCACAAATTAAAGGAGCCACCTTGGCCACACCCAACTACGGATTCGAAAAACGCCAGAAAGAACTGGCCAAAAAACGCAAAAAAGAAGACAAGCTCAAGGCCAAATCCGACCGCAAATCGGGCCTGTTGCCTGAAGACGGCTCCGAGGTCGATGGTGATGAGGTTGATGCCAACACCGCAGCGCCGGGTGCGGCCGAAACACCCACGCCGGCCCCCTGACACCAGGGGTGCGGCCATCCGCCCTGTCGCCATGTCACTCTGGTTGGCTTAGACCGGTGGGCCTCCAGTTCAGCCAATAAGCCCATGACTGGGCTACAGAACAAGGCTCCTGCAGTCAGGCCGTTGACACCAGTTGCTTGGCCACACCCAGCATGTCCGCCATGCTGTGGCTCGCAGGGGTGACCCGCGGGGCTTGGGCGTAATGCACAAAGTTATGGCCCGTCGATGTCTCGTAGCCTGGGTCGTAATGGCCTGAGAGCAACTCGGTCACCACCTCGCGCATTTCGCCCCGCTCGATGCGTTCTTGCCAGCCTTGCACCACGGCCTTGCCGCGCAGGGCCGTGAGGCGCTCCAGCCGGTCGGCAAAAAGGGCACGGTCGTGTGTGAAGAACGCATAGTCCTCCAGCAGCAAATTCACCCGATTCTCCAGCGACAGGTCCACCTTCAGGCATGGGCTGGCCCGCATGGCGGCCATCAGCGCATCGGGTACCGCCAGATTGCCCACCTTTTTGCTTTCGGCTTCGACGAACACCGGGCGATCGGCACTGAAGCCGCGTAAGGCGTCCCACACCTGCGTGTCAAACGCCTTTTGGGTGGGCTGCGGCGTACCGGGAATCAGGCCCAGCACCGAGCTGCGGTGGCAGGCAATGGCTTCGAGGTCCAGTACCTGCGCGCCTTCTTGCGCCAGCGCTTGCAGCATGCGCGTTTTGCCCGAACCGGTGGGCCCGCACAGCACCTTGAACTGCAGGCGCTGAGCTTGGCGGGGTGTGTCTTCCATCACCTCTTTGCGAAAGGCCTTGTAGCCGCCTTCAATGAGGTGCACCTTGAAGCCAATTTGCCCCAGGATCAATGCCAGCGAGTTGCTGCGCTTGCCCCCGCGCCAGCAATACACCAGAGGCTGCCAGTTGCGCGGCTTGTCCATCACCTGGGTTTCGATGTGGCGGGCGATGTTTTTCGCGACCAGCGCTGCGCCGACCTTTTGCGCCTCAAAAGGGTTGACTTGCTTGTACAGCGTGCCCACCCGGATGCGCTCTTCGTTGTTCAGCGATGGCCAACTCAAGGCGCCAGGCAAGCGGTCTTCGGCGTGTTCGCCTTCGGAGCGGGCGTCGAGGATCGCATCGAATTGGTCCAGTCGGGCCATGGCATCGGAGGCTGAGATCAGGTGAAGGCTCATTTCAATTGTTTTTTCAAAGTGGGCCAGACGTTGGCCAGCATGCGCGGCTGCGCGGCTTCGTTGGGGTGGATGCGGTCGGGCTGGAACCATTTGAGCGGATCGGGGTCGTCGCCCACGCCTTTCAAAAAGAAAGGGACCAGCGCCACCTTTTGGGTTTTGGCGACTTGGGCATAGGCCGCTTCAAACTGACGCGCCATGTCGGGGCCGTAATTGGGCGGCATTTGCATGCCCAGCAGCAGAACTTGGGCGCCGGCGGCTTGGGCTTGCTGCGTCATGGCCAGCAAATTGCCTTGCGTCAGGGTCATGGGCAGGCCGCGCAGTGCATCGTTGCCGCCCAGCTCAATGACCACATGGGTGGGCTGGTGACGCTTGAGCAGGGCAGGCAGGCGAGATCGCCCGCCCGAGGTGGTGTCGCCACTGATGCTGGCGTTGATGACTTCTACGCCAGGCTTTTCTTGTGCCAATTGTTTTTGCAGCAAGGCCACCCAACCCGTGCCCCGGGTCAGGCCGTACTCGGCGCTCAAAGAATCGCCGAGAACCAAAATGCGCTGGGCTGAAGTGGCGTGGGCCGACGCGGCAAAGCCCCAGCTGACAAGGGCAAGCAGGGTCCAGTTAAAGTGGCGACGTCTCAACAAAGGTTTGTGCATGCCTGAATCCATCATTGCCGTGCGTGGCGTTTCCAAAAGTGTGCAAGACGCCAGTGGGCAGCTGGACATTTTGCGCGATATCGATTTCTCATTGAACGCCGGGGAAACAGCCGCCATTGTCGGCGCTTCCGGCTCGGGCAAAAGCACCTTGCTCGCCATCCTCGCAGGTTTGGACACGCCCAGCAGCGGGCAGGTGGTGCTGGCGGGGCAATCGCTGTTTGATTTGTCCGAAGACCAACGCGCTGCTGTGCGGGCCCAGCATGTGGGTTTTGTGTTCCAGAGCTTTCAGCTCATGCCCAACCTCACGGCGCTCGAGAACGTGATGCTGCCTTTGGAATTGGCCGATCGCCCCGATGCCCGCAGCACCGCCACCGCCATGCTGCAGCGCGTGGGTTTGGGCGAGCGCTTGAAACACTTGCCCAAAGTCTTGTCGGGCGGTGAGCAGCAGCGCGTGGCCCTGGCCCGCGCTTTTGTGGTGCAGCCCGATTTGCTGCTGGCCGATGAACCGACAGGGAGCTTGGACCACGCCACTGGCGAGGCCATCATGGACTTGATGTTCGCGCTCAACCGTGAGCAGGGCACCACCTTGGTCCTGGTCACGCATGATCGACAGTTGGCCGCGCGCTGTGAGCGCAGCCTGGTGATTCAGGCGGGGCGGTTGGCTGAGGCCCCGGGCGCAGTGGCTGACCAACGATAATCGGGCCATGTCATCCCACAAAGTGCTGTTCGGCTTCCATGCCGTGGGCGTTCGCCTGAAGATCGCTCCCCAATCCGTTGTTGAAATCCATTACGAGGTCACCCGCCGCGACGCCCGCATGCGGCAGTTCATCGACAAAGCCCGAGATTCCGGCATGCGCCTGATCGAGTCGGACAATGAGCGCTTGGGCAAACTGATCGGCGGCCACGGTCACCAAGGCGTGGTGGCACTGGTCACGCCCATGCCGCAAAACCATTCGCTCGATGATCTGCTCGACACCGTGCAAGGCCCGCCCTTGCTTTTGGTGCTGGATGGTGTGACCGACCCGCACAACCTGGGCGCTTGCCTGCGCGTGGCCGATGGCGCAGGCGCGCACGCCGTGATCGCACCCAAGGACCACGCGGCCGGCATCAACGCCACCGTGGCCAAAGTGGCCAGCGGTGCGGCCGAAACCATGCCGTATTTCATGGTCACCAACCTGGCGCGCACCTTGGGCGAACTCAAGGAGCGCAGCATCTGGGTGATTGGCACCAGCGGCGACGCGCCACGCAGCATTTACCAAGCCGACCTGAAAGTGCCCACCGCTTTGGTGCTGGGGGCCGAGGGCGATGGCATGCGCCAGCTGACCCGCAAAAACTGCGACGAGTTGGTCAGCATTCCTATGCGCGGCGCCGTGGAGAGCCTGAATGTCTCGGTGGCCAGCGGTGTGTGCCTGTACGAGGCACTGCGCCAGCGCACTTGATGTGGCTGCCTCTGCGGCTTTGCGCGGGTTTAGCATGACCGTTTGTGCCAGACCGCACATTCGCGAGCAGGATCTCGCTCTGACAGCAGCCACAATGACCATTGACACAGGAGTTGCATCATGCAAAAAAAGTTCACCCGCCTCACGCTGATCGCCGCAGTGCTGTCGAGCGTTTTTTTGGCCGCCTGTACCCAGGAGCAACAAAACAAGATCAGCCGTGACATCCAGAACTGGACCGGCACCAATGGGGTGTTGGAGGTTTATGCCGGAGACAAGTTGGTGCGCCGCTTTCTGAAAGTGGACAAGATCAGCACAGCCTTGGGTACCGATGACAAAGCGCCGCGCGCTTACCGTTACGGTTACGGCGTGCTCGATGAAAACCTGAACATGATCGCCGACCCTGACGAGAAAAAAGTGTATTTCGAGGTCAGTGATTTCTCGAACACGGTGTTCTTCGAAAACCCGCGTTGACCGGACTTAAATCCAGCCCAAGCTGCCGAGCAGGGCGCCCAGGCCAATCAGCCACAGCATGTGCACTCGGGTACGCCAAACCACCCAGGTGGTGAACAGGGTCAGGGCGTACAAAGGCCAATCGCGAGTCGGCTGGTCGTTGCTGAGGGTGAGCAGCCAAGCCGTGGCCAGCAAAAGCGCGATCACGATGGGGGCCATGCCGGATTTGAAGGCCCGAATGCCCAAGTTCTCGCGGTGTTGGTGTGCCCACCGCGTGGCCGTGTAGGTCAGGATGGAAGAGGGCAGCATGATGCCCAGCATGGCCACCCCCACACCCAAGAAGCCCATACCCGCACTGAGCCATCCCCCACCCAAGCCGGCCCCGGCGTTCAAGCCCACGTTCCAGCCCATCAAGGCCACGAACAAGACATTGGGCCCCGGTGCAGCTTGCGCCAGCGCAATAGAGGCATTGAATTGCGCCTCACTCAGCCAGTGCGTATCGTCGACCAGGTAGCGGTGCATATCGGGCGCGGTGGTGATCGCGCCCCCCACAGCCAGCAGCGACAAAGCCGCAAAATGGTTGAACAGGTTCAGCCAGTCCGCTGCGGTGAGTTGCAAAACCGGGTTCATGGGGCCTTGGCTGCGCTTCGCGCTTGCAGGAACAGTTGCCTGTACGCCCAGCCACAGGCTACCAGTCCTGTGCCCAGCAGGACATAAGCCAAGGGCCAACGCAGCAAGCCGACCCCTGCGAAACTGGCTGCCGACAGTCCGATGCAAACCGGCATGCCCATGGGGTTGCTGCGCAAGGTGCCGATCAATTTCAGACCTACGGCCGCAATCAGTCCGGCCGACACCGCGCCCATGCCACGCAAAGCGCCCTGCGCCCAAAGGGCATCCGATACCCCCGCGAAGGCCGCAGCCAGCAACAAAACCACCACCAATGGGGCGATCAGCATGCCCGCCAAACCTGCCAAGGCGCCGGGCAAGCCAAAGTAACGGCCGCCAATCATCAAGGACAGATTGACCACATTCGGGCCCGGCATGATTTGAGCCACCGCCCAGTCTTCGACAAATTGCTCGCGGGTCATCCAGCGTTTTTTCTCGACCAGCTCGCGCTGCACCACGGCCAACACACCGCCAAAGCCCTGCAAGGCCAAGAGGGTGAAGGTCACAAAAAGATCGGTTTTGGAGCTGGGTTGGTTCAGCGGTGCGGTTTCTGGCATGGCGGGCATTATCGTTGCGGTTTCATCCGGCCTGCTCGGCGTCCAGCCACACCAACTGGCCACGACCGCTCTCGCTCAGGCGTTCCACCAGCGCGGAAGCTTGGGTTTCGGGCAGTGCAAAGCGCAAGCGCACCACGCTGCCGTGCGCCACGTCCTGCAGCTGGGCTTTGGCCTGTTCCAGCTCGCGGCGCACCAAGCCTTCGAGCGCGTAGGGCACGCTGCAGGCCAGCTGGGTCTGTGCAATCCGCTGCACCTTCTCAGCTGTCAGAAGGGCTTGTGCTACGGCATCGGTGTAGGCCCGTACCAAGCCGCCTGCGCCCAGCTTGACGCCACCAAAGTAACGCACCACCGAGGCCATCACCCCTTCCAGGTCTTGATGCCGGAGCACCTCCAGCATCGGGCGTCCTGCCGTGCCGCCGGGCTCACCATCGTCGTTGGCCGCCGACTGGCCGCCGGCCAGCAAGGCCCAGCACACATGGGCCGCATCGGGGTGCTTGGCCTTGAGCTGGGCCACTCTGGCCTGAGCTTCCACTCGACCGGGCATGGGCTCCACGCAAGCGATGAAACGGCTTTTCTTGATGACCAATTCGTGGTGGGCGGGTGTGGCGAGGGAAAAGGGCATTCAGGGATTGTCGGGCAAGCTGTGCTGATCTGGCCGCTGTGGTTGGATACGCACCGCATGGAATACCCACCAGCCCCGTGAGCCCACCCCCAAACCCCTACACTAGCAGGTTATCCCGATACTGAGCCCATGAACGCCTTCACCGACGTCTCTTTTTTCCCGCGCGACGCCAAACCGCTGACCAGTTACCGCAAGTACTGGGCGCAGCGCTTTGGCACGGCCCCGTTTTTGCCGATGAGCCGCGAAGAAATGACCCAACTGGGCTGGGACAGCTGCGACATCATCATCGTCACGGGCGACGCCTATGTGGACCATCCCAGTTTTGGCATGTCGGTCATTGGCCGCATGCTCGAAAACCAGGGTTTTCGGGTCGGCATCATTGCCCAGCCGGACTGGACCAGCGCCGACCCCTTCAAGGCCTTGGGCAAACCCAACCTGTTTTGGGGCGTGACCAGCGGCAACATGGATTCCATGATCAACCGCTACACGGCGGACCGCAAAATCCGCACCGACGACGCCTACACCCCCGGTGACGTGGGCGGCCAACGGCCCGACCGTGCGGCCATCGTCTACAGCCAGCGCTGTCGCGAGGCCTTTCCTGAAGTGCCCATCGTGCTCGGCGGCATCGAAGGCAGCCTGCGCCGCATCGCGCATTACGACTACTGGTCTGACAAGGTGCGCCGCTCGGTCGTGGTGGACAGCAAGTGCGACTTGCTTTTGTATGGCAACGCCGAGCGCGCGATTGTCGAGATCGCCCACCGCTTGGCCGCCCGCGAGCCCGTACAACAAATCACCGATGTGCGCGGCACCGCCTTTGTGCGCCGTGAAACGCCAGAGGGCTGGTTCGAGATCGATTCCACCAGCGTGGATACGCCTGGCCATGTGGAAGCGCACATCAACCCCTACTTGATGATTTCCGACCAAGCACGTGAGCAAGGTGCGTCCTGCGCCCGTGAAGAAGAGGCCAAGGAAGTGGCCGAAGGACACAATACGCAAAACGTGGAACGCGATTTGTCGGCTGCCGTGGCCCAGTCTCGCACCGTGCAAGCCGCCATCCAGCCGCTCACCTTTGTGCCCAATCCCGCCCTGCGCGGCAAAGGCACGCACAAAGTCCCGCCCCGCGACAAGAGCGTGATCCGTTTGCCCAGTTACGAGCAGGTCAAGCAAGATGCCGTGCTCTATGCCCACGCCAACCGCGTGCTGCACCTGGAGACCAACCCCGGCAACGCGCGTTGCCTGGTGCAAGCGCATGGCGAAGGCCACACCGCGCGCGACGTGTGGATCACGCCGCCGCCCATCCCGCTCACCACCGCCGAGATGGATTTGGTGTTTGACCTGCCCTACGCCCGCAGCCCGCACCCGCGCTATGCCGACGAGAACGGCAGCCACGATCACGCGACCAAGATCCCCGCTTGGGAGATGATCCGTTTTTCGGTGAACATCATGCGCGGCTGCTTTGGCGGCTGCACCTTCTGTTCCATCACCGAGCACGAAGGCCGCATCATCCAAAGCCGCTCAGAGGAGTCGGTCATTCGGGAGGTGGAAGACATCCGCGACAAGGTCAAAGGCTTCACCGGTGTGATTTCTGACCTGGGCGGCCCCACGGCCAATATGTACCGCTTGGGCTGCCGCAGCCCCGAGATCGAATCGGCCTGCCGAAAACCCAGTTGCGTGTTCCCCGGCATCTGCCAGAACCTGACCACCGACCACGGCCCGCTGATCAACATGTACCGCCGGGCGCGCAACTTGAAGGGCATCAAGAAAATCTTGATCGGCTCGGGCCTGCGTTACGACCTGGCCGTGCAGTCGCCCGAGTATGTGAAAGAACTGGTGCAGCACCACGTGGGCGGCTACCTCAAGATTGCGCCCGAGCACACCGAGGGCGGCCCGCTGTCCAAGATGATGAAGCCGGGCATCGGCACCTACGACCGCTTCAAGTCGATGTTCGACAAGTACAGCGAAGAAGTGGGCAAAAAGCAGTTCCTCATCCCGTACTTCATCGCCGCCCACCCGGGCACCAGCGACGAAGACATGATGAACCTGGCGGTTTGGCTCAAAAAGAACGGTTTTCGGGCCGACCAGGTGCAGACCTTCTACCCCAGCCCCATGGCCACGGCCACGGCCATGTACCACTCCACCCGCAACCCGTTGCGCAAAATCACCCGCGACAGCGAAAAGGTGGACGTGGTCAAGGGCGACAAACGCCGCCGTCTGCACAAAGCGTTTTTGCGCTACCACGACGCCACCAACTGGCCGCTGCTGCGCGAAGCCCTCAAGGCCATGGGCCGCTCAGACTTGATTGGGAACGGCAAACACCATCTGATTCCGAACTGGCAGCCGCTGGCCGAAGAAGGTTACCAAAGCGCCCGACGCAAAAACAGCACGGGTGCAGGAGCCAAGTCATCGGTCTCGCTCTCCACAACACCCAAGCGTTCGGGTCAGCCGAAAAAAGGCCAGTTGCTCACCCAGCACACTGGGCTGCCGCCACGCAAGCGGACTTGAGCTTCGGCAAGATCGGTCACTTGCTGAAGTGGTGGTCTGCGGTGTGGCTCATGCAGGGGTCAGCGCCGCCAACAATTCCGTCTCGATTTCGATTTGCGCCTTGTTTTGTTGCAACTCAGGGCCGCTGATCAGGAAGGTGTCTTCCACGCGTTCGCCCAAGGTGCTGATCTTGGCCAGTTGCAGGTGGATGCCGTGGCGGGCCAGCACGCTGGCGATGCTGTAGAGCAAGCCAATGCGGTCACTGGCAGAAATGCTGAGCAGCCAGTTTTGTCCTTTTTCATCGGGCTGCAAGCTGACCCGCGGTGTGACCGGAAAGCTCTTGACGCGGCGTGAGACACGGCCGCGTGTGGGGGCGGGCAAGGGGCTTTGCTTTTCCAGGGTCTGCGCCAGACCCGACTCGACCATGGTCATCAACTCTCGGTAATGCTCGGGCAGCATGGACGTGACGATCTGGAAGGTGTCCAGCGCCCAGCCGGTGCGTGTGGTGTGGATCTTGGCATCCAGAATGCTGAAGCCCGATTGGTCAAAATGACCGCAAATGCGGGCGAACAAATCAGGCTGATCGGGGGTGTAGACCAGCACCTGCAGGCCCTCGCCCAATGGCGAGATGCGGGCGCGCACGATGGTGCGGGGCTGGCCTGGGCTGGCCAAGGCCACATGGCGCGACAACTGCCGTGCATGCCAGGCGATGTCCGAAGCGTCATGGCGCATGAAATAACCCACGTCCAAGGTGTCCCACAAAGCCTTTTGCCCCTCGTGCGGCTGGGCCTGACGGGCCAGTTCGATCAAGGCTTCACGTTTACGGGCTTCGACCTCTGCGTTGGCGTCGGGTGCCCGCCCACCCAGCACGCGCAGGGTTGATTTGTACAAGTCTTCCAGCAGCTTGCCTTTCCAGGCGTTCCACACTTTGGGGCTGGTGCCACGGATATCGGCCACGGTCAGCAAGTACAGGGCCGTCAGGCGTCGCTCATTGCCCACCCGTTGCGCAAACCGGGCGATGACTTCGGGGTCGCTCAGGTCTTCCTTTTGGGCCACATGGCTCATGGTCAGGTGTTCGCCCACTAAAAATTCGATCAGTTGCGCATCGTTTTTGTCGACCAGGTGCTGACGACAGAATGTGCGTACTTCGGTGATGCCGAGTTTGGAGTGGTCCCCACCCCGGCCTTTGGCGATGTCGTGAAACAGGGCCGCGGTGTACAAAATCCAAGGCTTGTCCCAGCCCCCGGCCAGTTGAGAGCAAAAAGGGTATTCATGGGCATGCTCGGCCATGAAAAAGCGCCGCACATTGCGCAGCACCATCAGAATGTGTTGGTCCACCGTGTAGGCATGGAACAGGTCGTGCTGCATCTGGCCCACGATGCGGCGAAAGACCCACAGGTAGCGCCCCAGCACCGAGGTTTCGTTCATCAGCCGCAGCGCGTGCATGATGCCTTGGGGCTGCTGCAAAATCTGCAAAAACGTCTGCCGGTTGACCGGATCGGCCCGAAAGCGCCCGTTCATGATGGCCCGAACGTTGTACAGCGCCCGCAGTGTGCGGGCCGACAAACCCTTGACACCCGGCGTGCTCTGGTACAACAAAAAGGTTTCCAAAATCGCGTGTGGGTGCTTTTGATACAGGTCGTCGCTGGCCACTTCGATCAGGCCCACTTTTTCAAAAAATCGCTCGTTCAACGGGCGGAAGTCGCTGAGCGTTTCGCCCCGGTCGGCTTGGAGCCGGTCTTCGATGTTGAGCAACAAAATCTGGTTGAGCTGGGTCACCGCCTTGGCGGCCCAATAGTATTGGCGCATCAGTTTTTCGCTGGCGCGCAGGGCCAAACGCCCCTCGGGTGTCACGTCAGAGCTGTAGCCAAAGGACTCGGCCACATTGGTTTGCAGGTCAAACACCAGCCGGTCTTCGCGCCGTCGGGCCTGCAAATGCAAGCGGGCGCGGATCAAACCCAGCAGCGCTTCGTTGCGCTTGATCTGTCGCGCTTCCAACGCCGTGGCCAGGCCTTTGCGGGCCAGTTCGTCCCAACTGTGGCCGAGGCCTGCAGCGCGGGCCACCCATAAAATCACCTGCAAATCACGCAAGCCCCCGGGCGACTCCTTGCAGTTGGGCTCCAGCGCATAGGGCGTGTCTTCGTATTTGGTGTGGCGCTGGTGCATTTCGAGGGTTTTGGCCACCCAAAAAGCCTGCGGATCCATGGCCGCCTGGAACTGTTGTTGAAACTCGCAGAACAAGCGGGTGTTGCCGGTCACACGGCGAGACTCCAAGAGCGAGGTCTGCACCGTGATGTCTTTGGCCGACTCGGCCAGGCACTCGCTGAGGGTGCGCACGCTGGAGCCGATCTCCAGGCCCGTATCCCAGCAGCTGCCAATGAAGCGCTCCAGCTGGCCCTGCAATTCGGGCGAAGACTCGGGCGACAGGCCATCGGGCAGGAGCACCAGCACGTCCACATCGGAAGCAGGAAACAGCTCGGCCCGGCCAAAACCACCCACTGCCACCAGGCTCAGTTCGGGGGCAAAACCAGCGTTTTCCCACAGCTGGATCAGCAAGCCGTCGGCCAGGATGGACAGTTGCCGCAGCGTTTGTTTCAGGCCCCGAACCGCTGCGCCGCTGTTGGCCAGGGTTTGCAATACCGCGGCCTTGTCGCGTTTGTAGGTGTCACGCAACGTGGCCAGGCTGGCCTGCTGGGCCTGGGCGCTCATGTCAGGCCGTGGCTTTGTCTTGGATGAAGGCGGGCACTGGCGGCATGCCCGCAGAAATGGTCAGCACCTCGTAGCCGGTTTCGGTCACCAGCACGGTGTGTTCCCACTGGGCCGACAGGGAGTGGTCCTTGGTCACGATGGTCCAGCCATCGCCCATTTCCTTGATGTCGCGCTTGCCCGCGTTGATCATGGGCTCGATGGTGAAAATCATGCCGGGCACCAACTCGACCAGCGTGCCGGGCTTGCCGTAGTGCAGCACTTGCGGCTCTTCGTGAAAACCGCGGCCAATGCCATGGCCGCAGAATTCACGCACCACCGAAAAGCCGTGGCCTTCGGCAAATTTCTGGATCGCATGACCGATGTCGCCCAGGTGTGCGCCAGGGCGGACCTGTTCGATGCCTTTCCACATGGCCTCATGCGTCAAGCTGGCCAGTCGCTTGGCCGCGATCGAGGCTTCACCCACATGGAACATCCGGCTGGTATCGCCGTGCCAGCCATCCTTGATGGTGGTGATGTCGATGTTCAGCGAATCGCCCTTTTTGAGGGGCTTGTCGTTCGGAATGCCATGGCAAACCTGGTGGTTGATGGAGGTGCAGATCGACTTGGGGTAGGGCTTGTAGCCGCCCGGCGCGTAATTGAGCGGGGCCGGTATGCACTGCTGCACATTGACCATGTAGTCGTGGCAGAGTTTGTCAATCTCGTTGGTCGTGACACCGGGTTTGACAAAGGGTTCGATGTAATCGAGAACTTCGGCAGCCAAGCGACAGGCCACACGCATGCCTTCGATGTCTTCGGCGTTTTTGATGGTGATGCTCATGGCTTGGATTATCCCATTGAGCGATCTTGCTTGCTGGCAAGGGTGGCTGCAACCGTTCAGGTCGATGGGTCGCACGGGAGACTTTTTGAACGCCCACTGGCCGACTGGGTGCTGTGCACAAGGGTTAAAGTGAATCGAAATGCAGCAGGCCCAGGCCGCTTGCTGTCCTGATCAGCCACGAGATGAACGGAGAGCCGACTTATGAACTTGCACGCCAAACTCCTGCAGCGCGCCGCCGAAAACCGCCCCATCCGCATCGGTCTGATCGGTGCGGGCAAATTCGGCTCCATGTACCTGGCGCAAATTCCCCGCACCCCCGGGGTGCACTTGGTGGGCATCGCCGATCTGTCGCCTGACAGCGCCCGCGCCAATTTGGCCCGCGTGGGCTGGCAGGCCGAACGCCTCACGGCCTCCAGCCTTCATGATGCCGTCAAAAACGGCACCACCCATGTGGGCGACGACTGGCAAAGCCTGGTACGCCACCCGGCGGTGGATGTGATCGTGGAATGCACAGGTTCGCCCCTGCACGCGGTTGACCACATTTTGGAAGCGTTTGCCCACCGCAAGCATGTGGTCAACGTGACGGTGGAGGCCGACGCCTTTTGCGGCCCCTTGCTCGCCACCCGGGCGCAATTGGCTGGCGTGGTTTATTCGCTGGCCTTTGGCGACCAGCCTGCGCTCATCTGCGATTTGGTGGACTGGGCGCGCACCTGCGGTTTTCCGGTGGTGGCCGCGGGTCGGGGCCACAAATGGCTGCCGCATTTTTGCGAATCCACACCCGAAACCGTGTGGGGCTATTACGGCCTCACGCCCGAACAGGCCGAGCGCGGGGGGCTCAACCCCAAAATGTTCAACAGCTTTCTGGATGGCTCCAAACCCTCGATCGAGAGCACGGCGGTGTCGAACGCGACGGGCCTGGGTGTGCCCAGCAACGGCTTGCTCTACCCACCGGCCAGCGTGGAAGACATCCCTTACGTGACCCGTCCGATCTCGGAAGGCGGTGTGCTCGAGCGCAAAGGCATGGTCGAGGTCATCTCCAGCCTCGAGACCGATGGCCGGAAAATCCCCTATGACATCCGCATGGGCGTTTGGGTCACGGTGGAGGCCGAAACCGACTACATCAAGAACTGCTTTGAAGAGTACAACGCCCACACCGACCCCTCAGGCCGTTACTTCACGCTCTACAAACGCTGGCACCTGATTGGCCTGGAAGTGGGTGTGAGTGTGGCGAGCGTCGCCCTGCGCAACGAGCCCACAGGCGTGGCCATCGGCTGGAACGCGGACGTGGTGGCCACGGCCAAGCGCGACCTCAAACCTGGTGACATGCTGGACGGCGAGGGCGGCTACACCGTCTGGGGCAAGTTGCTGCCGGCGGCCACCTCCAAACGCATGGGCGGCGTGCCGCTGGGCTTGGCCCATGGCGTCAAGGTCATTCGCCCCGTCGCCAAGGGCCAAAGCCTGACGTGGGACGATGTGGCCATGGACACCAGCACCCACGCCTACCAAATTCGGCGCGAGATGGAGGCGACTTCGTTGCTGGGTTGACCGATCTGCGGCACTTTGAACAACAAAGCCGTGCTGCTTGTGCAGCACGGCTTTTTGCTTCTTGAAAAACACAGTCCTGGATCTGTCCATCTCGCCTCCAGATCAGGGTTTCCCCCGTTAAAATACCGCCTTTGCCGGTCAGCCCCAGTCAGCGGCCCCGGAACAACGGTTTTCCGTCTCTTTACAAGGCCACCCCGTGTCCCTGCACATCACGACTTTTGAAGGCGCCAGTGCCCTCAGCGACTTTCGCATTGCCCAGTTCTTGCCTCGATTGGCCGCCATTTCGCCGCAAATCCAGGGAATTTCGGCCCGTTTTGTGCACTTGGTGGCGACAGTGGACCCTTTGGCTGAGGCCCAAAAACAGACCTTGTCGGCCTTGTTGACTTATGGCGAGCCCTATGCCGGACCGGTCGATGGCCCCCTGATCGTGGTCAGCCCCCGCATCGGAACCGTGTCCCCTTGGGCTTCCAAAGCCACAGACATCGCGCACAACTGCGGTTTCGATGTGCGCCGCTTGGAGCGTCTGACCGAATACCGTTTGACCATGAAGTCGGGCCTTTTGGGCGCGGCCAAGCTCAGCCCCGAGCAACTGGGCCAAGTGGCTGCGGTGCTGCACGACCGCATGACCGAGTCGGCCATGCCCAGCCGCGACGAGGCCGCTGCCCTGTTCACGGCCCTCACCCCCGCGCCCATGGCCCATGTGGACGTGTTGGGCGGTGGACGCGCGGCGCTGGAAGAAGCAAACAAAAACTGGGGCCTGGCCCTGGCCGACGACGAAATCGACTACCTGATCAAGGCCTTCACCGGTCTGCAGCGCAACCCCACCGATGTGGAGTTGATGATGTTCGCCCAGGCCAACAGCGAGCACTGCCGCCACAAGATTTTCAACGCCGAGTTCACCATCGACGGCGTGGCGCAGCCCAAGAGCCTGTTCGGCATGATCCGCAACACCCACCAACTCAGCCCCCAGCACACGGTGGTGGCGTATTCGGACAACGCATCGGTGATGGAAGGCCACACCGTGGAGCGTTTTGTTGCGCGTTCGGCAAAGCAGGGCGCGGCTTACCAATCAGAACAAGCCCTGCACCATGTCCTGATGAAGGTGGAAACCCACAACCACCCGACCGCGATTTCGCCATTTCCGGGCGCCGCTACGGGCGCGGGCGGTGAAATCCGTGACGAGGGGGCCACAGGTCGCGGCTCCAAGCCCAAGGCGGGACTGACCGGTTTCACCGTGTCCAAACTCTGGGGCGGCATGTCCGACCAAGCGGGCGGCAAGCCCGAGCACATCGCCAGCCCTTTGCAGATCATGACCGAGGGCCCATTGGGGGGCGCGGCCTTCAACAACGAGTTCGGCCGCCCCAACTTGTTGGGCTATTTCCGCGAATACGAGCAGACCGTGGATGGCGTGGTGCGCGCTTACCACAAGCCCATCATGATCGCGGGCGGTCTGGGTCAGATCGATGCCGAGCAAACCCAAAAGATCGAATTTCCTGCGGGCAGTTTGCTGATCCAGCTGGGTGGCCCCGGCATGCGCATCGGCATGGGCGGCAGCGCCGCCAGCTCGATGGCCACCGGCACCAATGCGGCCGACCTCGACTTTGATTCGGTGCAGCGCGGCAACCCCGAAATCGAGCGCCGGGCGCAAGAGGTCATCAACCACTGCTGGGCGCAAGGCGCGCACAACCCGATCCTGGCGATCCACGATGTGGGCGCGGGTGGTTTGTCCAACGCTTTCCCTGAATTGACCAACGACGCCGGTCGCGGTGCACGTTTTGATTTGCGCGCTGTGAAGCTGGAAGAGTCCGGCTTGTCGCCCAAAGAAATTTGGTCCAACGAAAGCCAGGAACGCTATGTGATGGCGATCGCGCCCGAGTCTTTGGCGCAGTTCACCGCCTTTTGCGAACGCGAACGCTGCCCGTTTGCGGTGATCGGTGTGGCGACCAATGAACGCCAGCTGGTGCTGGAAGACAAAGGCCAAGCGTCACCGGTGGACATGCCCATGGACGTGTTGTTGGGCAAGCCGCCCAAGATGCACCGGGACGTGACGACCGTGGAGCGCCAGTCGCCTGCCATGGACTTGACGGCCGTCTCTTTGCAAAAAGCCGTGATCGACGTGTTGAGCCACCCCACCGTGGCGTCCAAGCGTTTCCTCATCACCATCGGCGACCGCGCCGTGGGTGGCCTCACGCACCGCGACCAAATGGTGGGCCCCTGGCAAGTGCCTGTGGCCGATGTGGCGGTGACCCTGGCCGATTACGCGGGTTTTGCGGGCGAAGCCATGAGCATGGGCGAGCGCACCCCTTTGGCTTCGCTGAACGCCGCAGCCTCTGGGCGCATGGCCGTGGCCGAAGCGATCACCAATTTGCTGGCCGCGCCCATCGAGCTGCCCCGCGTCAAGCTGTCGGCGAACTGGATGGCCGCTTGCGGCGAACCGGGCGAAGACGCCGCTTTGTACGAAACCGTCAAGGCGGTGGGCATGGAACTGTGCCCGGCGCTCGACATCTCGATCCCCGTGGGCAAAGACAGTTTGTCGATGCGCACGCAGTGGCAAGCGGATGGCCAGACCCGCAAAGTCACTTCGCCCGTCAGCCTGATCATCACCGCCTTTGCCAGCTTGCCCGATGTGCGCGGCACGCTCACCCCGCAACTGGACGCGCACACCGATGACACCAGCTTGCTGCTCATCGACCTGGGCCAAGGCCGCCACCGCATGGGCGGCAGCGTGCTCGGCCAGACCTTGGGCCAATTCGGCGACCAAGTCCCGGACCTGGATGACCCACAAGCCTTGGTCAATTTGGTCAAAGCCATCAATGTCCTGCGCGCCAAGGGCCAAATCTTGGCTTACCACGACCGCAGCGACGGCGGTTTGCTCGCGGCTGTGGCCGAAATGGCTTTTACGGGCCATGTGGGCGTGGCGCTCAATGTGGACATGCTGGTCACCGAAGGCGATGGCATTTCTGACAGCCGCGCTGACCACGGCGACGCCAAAAACTGGGCGGGCCAAGTCAGTGCCCGCCGCGACGAGCTCACGCTCAAAGCCTTGTTCAATGAAGAGCTGGGCGTGGTGCTGCAGGTGCGCACGGCCGAGCGCAATGCGGTGCTGCAGACTTTGCGCGAGCACGGCTTGTCCAAGCACAGCCATGTGATTGGCAAAACCCGTCCCTCGCAGTCCACCATCCAAAAGGGCGTCGGTGAATTGAGCATTTGGCGCGACACCAAAGAGGTGTTTGCCGCCAAGCTCGAAGACCTGCACCAGGTCTGGGACAGCGTGAGCTGGAAAATTTGCCAGCAGCGCGACAACCCCGCTTGCGCCGATGCCGAACATGCCGCCGCTGGCCGTGCCGATGACCCCGGCATGCATGTGGCGCTGAGCTTTGACCCGTCCGACAATGTGGCCGTGCCCTTCCTGAATTTGTCACGTCCCAAAGTGGCGATCTTGCGCGAGCAGGGCGTGAACTCGCATGTGGAAATGGCCTATGCCTTCCACCAAGCCGGTTTCGAGGCGCACGATGTGCACATGACCGACCTGCAATCGGGCCGCGCCCATTTGGCCGATTTCCAAGGCCTGGTCGCGTGCGGTGGCTTCAGCTATGGCGACACCCTGGGCGCTGGCATCGGCTGGGCCCGCAGCATCACCTTCAACCCGGCTTTGGCCGAGCAGTTCAAGGGCTTTTTCAGCCGCACCGACACCTTTGGTCTGGGCGTTTGCAATGGCTGCCAGATGTTTGCCGAACTGGCCGACATCATCCCGGGTGCGCAGGCCTGGCCGCGCTTCACCACCAACCAGAGCGAGCGCTTTGAAGCCCGCTTGTCGATGGTGGAAGTGCTCGAGTCGCCCTGTTTGTTCCTGCAAGGCATGGCAGGCAGCCGCCTGCCGATTGCCGTGGCGCATGGCGAAGGCTTTGCGAACTTCAAGCACCGGGGCCATGCGGCGCAGGCCATTGGGGCCATGCGATTTGTGGACAACACCGGCGCGCCCACCGAGCAGTACCCGTTCAACCCCAACGGCAGCGCGGGCGGTCTAACGGCCGTGACCACGGCCGATGGGCGCTTCACGGCCATGATGCCGCACCCTGAGCGGGTGTTCCGCAATGTGCAAATGAGCTGGACGAGCGGGGACATCAACGCCAGCAGTCCTTGGCTGCGGGTGTGGCAAAACGCCCGCAAGTGGGTGGGTTGAGCTGCCCCGCATGAAGTCCCACAACCCGGCTCAGTGGTTCCCGCCCTCGCAACTGGCTTTTTACTTTGACCAGGGCGCTTGGTCGCGCGGCACCACCCTCTACCTGCAAGACAAGGTCTTGTCTTCACAGCTCATGCCTGATGGCGACGGCTGGCGTTTGCAAGGCCAGGTGCAGGGCAACGATGCACAGCCCTATTCGGTCAATGCCGAATTGCGCGTGAGCGCGGGCGGCAACTTGAGCGATTGGCGAAGTGGTTGCACCTGCCCGGTCGGCCGTTACTGCAAGCACGGTGCGGCGCTGGGCATTTTGGCGTCGATGCAAGGGCTGGCCTTGCTCAACGAGTGGGGCCCCGATGGTCCTTCCGACGAGGTGCTGGAGCGCCGCTCCCAGATGGAAAAAGAGCGGGCCCTGAACCACGCCGAATACCTGGTGCGTGACTGGCTGACACGCCTTGAACATGCCAACGGTCCGCCCGCCTACACCTTGCCGAGTGCCACGCTCGATCAGTTTGTGTACAGCTTATCGGTCGTTCAAAACGCCTCCAAACCCTTGTTTCACTTGGCCGTTAAGCGGGCAGCGCAAAAGCGCAACGGCGAGTGGGGCAAAGCCAAAAAGCTGAGCACCGAGCCGTCGCCACACGACCCCATTTGGCAAACCAGCAGCCCCTTGGACCGTGATATTTTTGACCTGTTGAAGGCTTGTCCGGCTGCCAGCAGCTTCAGCGCCTATGGTTTTCAAAACGAGGTCAAGCTGCAGGGCATGCCGGGCCAATTGTTGTTGAAGTTGTGCAGTCAGACCGGCCGCTTGGTCTCGGACGATGGCATCGCTTTGCGCTGGCAAGACGCGCCAGAGACGTTGGTGGGTGCATGGCGCGAGGTCAAAGGCCAAGACCATTTGCCCGATGGCTGGCAGCTGACCATGCAGCCGCAGCGCCCGGGGGTGGTGTTTGGTCTGAACCAGCCGCCTTTTTTCATGGACACGGAGCAGGGCGTTTGTGGCCCCTTGGACACGCAGGGCCTGAGTGCCAATGCCCTTCAAGTGCTGTCCAATTCGCCCGTTTTGCCAGAGAGCGTGGCCTTCAAGTTCCAAAACCAGTTGCTCGAGCGTTTGGGTCCTGTGCGCTTGCCGCCCGTGATCGAGCAGATGCCCGAGATTCGGGAGGTCAAACCCCGCGCTGTCCTTGAGATTGCGCCCGTGCACCCCGCCGACCGTGGTGTTCAGGGGCTGTTTTTGGCCGAATTGACGTTTGACTATGACGGTCACCGCGGCTTTTGGCCTGGCACCTCAAGCCGTGTCATGGTGGGGCAGGGCAAACAAGCGCGGATGTTGCTGCGCGATTTGCCCAGCGAGCGCAAAGCCTGGGATTCGGTGACCGCGTTGGGGCTGGTGACATTGGACGCCAACCTGCTGGTGGTGCCGCCCGATCAATCGCAGCAGCGCTGGCTGGAATGGGTCGAGAGTGACTTTGCACCCTTGCGCCAAGCGGGCTTGGACGTGCATTTCATCGCGGGCGCTACCCCTTGGCTGCGCCAGGCCGATGACGTGCACATCGATTTGACGGGGGATGCTGAAGCGCCGGAAACCTCACCGTGGTTTGACTTGTCGTTGGGCATGGACATCGACGGCAAACGGGTGAACATCCTGCCTTGGGTGCCGACGATTTTGGCGACGCTCGCTCAAATCAGCAGCGCGACCCCCGAGGGCGACAAGGCCGGCTTGCCGCCGTATTTGTACCTGCCCGACTTGCAAGGCGAGGGATTTGTCAAGTTGCCCACCGCCAAAATCGAGCCTTGGCTGAGCACCCTGATGGAGTTGGTGTCCGAGCGCGGACGCGATTGGGGCGGCGATGAACTGCGCCTGTCCCGTCTGGAAGCCCTGCGCACCGCAGCTTCCCTGGGCGAGGGTGTGGCCTGGGCGGGTGCCCAAAGCCTCATGAATCTGGTGGAGCAAATGCGCGGCCTTGACAGCTTGCCTGTGGTCAATGCACCCGGCAGCTTGCAAGCCACCTTGCGGCCATACCAGCAGCAGGGCTTGAACTGGTTGCAGTTCTTGCGCAAGCACCACTTGGCCGGTATCTTGGCCGATGACATGGGTCTGGGCAAAACCCTGCAGACGCTCGCGCACATCCTGACCGAGAAGGAAGCCGGTCGCCTCATCCATCCCGCTTTGATCGTGGCCCCGGTGACGTTGCTGAGCAATTGGCAGCGCGAAGCCGCCCGCTTTTGCCCCAGTCTGCACACCCACATTCACCATGGCCTGACACGCCACGATGCCGCTCAAGACCTGAGCGGTTTTGACATCGTGCTCACGCCTTACTCCTTGTTGCACCGTGACCGCGAGCTGTGGATGGCCACCGATTGGCACCTGCTGGTGCTGGACGAAGCGCAAAACATCAAGAACGCCAACACCCACGCCGCGCAAACCGTGGGCGACATCCCAGCACGGCATCGCCTGTGCTTGTCGGGCACGCCCATGGAAAACCACTTGGGTGAGTTGTGGAGCCTGTTTCACTTTTTGATGCCTGGTTTTTTGGGCAGCCAAAAGCGCTTTGGCGAACTGTTTCGCCACCCGATCGAGCGCTTGGGCCACAGCGAAAAAATGGACCAGCTGCGCAAGCGCATCACACCCTTTATGCTGCGCCGCACCAAAGACGTGGTCGCCAGCGAGCTGCCGCCCAAGATCGAAACCTTGATGCCTGTGCCGCTCCAAGGCCAGCAGGCCGACCTGTACGAAACCATCCGTTTGGGCATGGAAAAAACCGTGCGCGATGCCCTGAACGCACAGGGTTTGGCCAAATCCCAAATCACCATTCTGGATGCGTTGCTCAAGCTGCGCCAAGTGTGCTGTGACCCGCGCCTGCTCAAACTGGGCACAGCCAGCCAAGTGCAGCAATCGGCCAAGCTCGAGCAACTGCTCGACATGTTGCCCGAGATGGTGGCGGAGGGGCGCAAGATTTTGCTGTTCTCGCAGTTCACCCAGATGCTCAGCCTGATTGAGCAGGAGCTTCCGCGTCTGGGCATTCCATGGGTCAAGCTCACGGGCCAAAGCAAAAAACGCGACGCCCTCATTGAGCAGTTCACCAGCGGGCAGGTGCCACTTTTCCTGATCAGCCTGAAGGCCGGGGGCGTGGGCTTGAACTTGCCGCAGGCCGACACGGTGATCCATTACGACCCGTGGTGGAACCCTGCGGTGGAAAACCAGGCCACCGACCGGGCCCACCGCATCGGCCAAACCCAAAGCGTGTGGGTGCTCAAACTTGTGGCCCAAGGCACGATTGAGGAGCGCATGCTGGCCCTGCAAGAGCGCAAAGCCCAACTTGCGCAAGACATGTATTCTGGCGCGGTGCAACGCAAAGAGCCGTTGTTTGGCGAGTCCGATCTGAACGAGTTGTTCAAGCCGCTGGGATGAAAGATGGGAATCGACTTTGTTGAAAGTCTTGCTTTTCTTCGCTTTGGCTTGCGTCAGTGCTTGCAGCCCCGACAAGACGACGGATGTACCTCCCACCCAAACCCAAATGGGTGCATGGGCCCCCATCGACGCTTTTAACCCCGATGTTCAAGAAGCTGCGCGCTTTGCGGTGCAAACTTTTGCAGTTCAAAACAAGGTTCGAGTGCTTTTCAAAGAAGTCACCCAAGCCCGCCAGCAGGTGGTGGCCGGCCTCAACTTACAGTTGCAGCTTCAAGTGACACTGGACGGCGCCCCTAAAAACGTCAACGTGACGGTGTGGCGACAGCTCTATGGGGACTACCGTTTGCAGTCTTGGGATTGGGTGGACTGATGGCGGACTTTACAAAGGTGACTTGATCGGTAATAATAAATTTATTACGCGAGAAAATGCCATGACCACCACCGTCAAACTGCCTGACCCTTTGGAAAAATCCCTTCGCCAGCGATGTGCGCAAGAAGGCCGCAGCATCAGCGAAGTCATGCGCGATGCACTCACTGCGTATTTGGCTCAGCCTGCAGTCACCGCATCGGCTTTTGCCTTGGGCGAGGGCGTTTTTGGGCGATTTGCAGGAAAAGATGATTTGGCCGAAACCCACAAAATCCAAGTGCTTGATGTGTGGGAAGACAAGCAGGGACGGCGTTCATGACCCGCGTGGAAAAACGACCGCTTGCTGTCCAAGAGCCCCATGCGCTTTACTTGCGCCACTTACCCGTGCAAGACGCCCTGATCGACAGCGGCCCTTTGCTGGCCTTGTTCAATCGGGGTGACAAATGGCATGCACCTACTTTGGCCTTGCTGCAAGCTCAGCCGCAGTTGCGTCTGCACAGCACTTGGCCCGTTTTGACCGAGGTGTGCGCCCTGTTGGCGAGGCGCATCCACAACGACGCAGCGCTTGATTTTTTGCAGTGGGTGCAGCGCGGCGCGGTGCAGCTGGACAGTCCTGCCGACTGGAGCTTGACCAGCGTGTTGGCCATTTGCCAGCGTTTTGCCACTTTGCCGCTGGACTTGGCAGACGCCTCGATCGCCGAAGCCGCTGAACGTCTAGGCATTCGGCATGTGGTGTCGATCGACCAAGACTTCGATGTTTACCGGGATGCCAAAGGGCAAGCCTTGGTCAATTTGCTGCGCTGATCAGTGAATGCCCACCACAGGGCGTGTCTTGTAAAACTGAACCGGGCTTTCTGCCACAGAGTTCAGCACCGATTTTTTGATCTTGCCCACCACATGCATCTCGCAGGGCTTGCAATCAAAGCGCAGCGTGAGTTTTTCCTTGCCGTTGATGAGCTGCATGGGTTCGGCTTTCACCGTGCCTTGCACGCCGGTCACGCCTTTGGCCTGCTTGGGGCACAAGCTCAGACTGAAGCGCACGCAGTGCTTGGTGATCATCAGGCTGACCTCGCCCAGTTCTTCTTGGCTTTCATAGGCCGCATCAATGACCTTCACGCCGTGCTTGGCATAAAAGTCGCGGGCCTTTTGGTTGAACACGTTGGCCAGATAGGTGAGCGTATCTTCTGGATATGCGACTGGCGGCTCCACCGGCAGCGCTCGAGGCAGGCGTTGCAGGCCATGAGTGCGGGCGTCTTCGAGTGCCTGCACGGCGTCGCGTCGCAAGGCGTTGAGCTGTGAGGGCGGCACAAACCAGGGGCGGGGCAGTGCAACTTGAACATCCAGCGGCTCAAAGAGGGTGTCCCCCAGTTTGCCCAAGGCGCTTTTGAGCTTGTCCTCGGCCAAGGCTGGGTCTTTGGGGGCTTGCCAAGCGATGGCCATGTGCGCCGTGGCGCTGTGTCCCACTTCGTCGGTCAGCGTCAGTTGCAGACCATGGTTGTTTTCGGCCAGCTGCATCCACACGCCCATGCGGCGCTCAGCAGATTTTTTGTCCAGCGTGCGCACCCAACTCATGTCGCGGTTGCGGTTGACCTCAACGCCTTGGCGCAAGTCCTTGAAGCCGTCCATCGGGTCTTTGGGGAACAAGCGCCAGACACCCTTGGCTTTTTGTGCTTCGGCGCGGTTGATCTGCAGGCCGACCAGCTCTTTTTGCAGGTCGTAATAGCAAAGACCATCGCCGTTGTGCAGCACGGTGGACGGGTCATCGGTGGTGATTTCCAAGTGCTCGGGCGTGACTTTGCTGACCCAACCGATGGTCTGGCCCGGGTTTTTGGGGGTATCGAAGGCGCCGATGTCTTCCTTGCGGCCTTGCACAAAGTAGTCGGTGAACTCGCGGTTGAAGTTTTGGTTCGGGTCGGGCTCGAAGCTGAAGGTGGTGCGGCCGTGCGAGGACGGGGCCAACTCGGGCCGCTCGGCCAGCACTTCGTCGAACAGCTTGCGGTAATGGGCCGTGATGTTTTTCACATAGGCCATGTCCTTGTAGCGGCCTTCGATCTTGAAGCTGCGGATGCCCGCGTCCACCAAGGCACGCAGATTGTCGCTTTGGTTGTTGTCTTTCATGCTGAGCACGTGTTTGTCGTGCGCCACGATGCGGCCTTGCGCGTCTTTGACTTCGTAGGGCAGGCGGCACGCTTGCGAACAGTCGCCCCGGTTGGCGCTGCGGCCCGTATGGGCGTGGCTGATGAAGCACTGGCCGCTGTAGGCCACACACAAAGCGCCGTGCACAAAAAATTCAATCACCGTGCGCTCGGTGTCGATGACATCGCGGATGGCACTGATCTGAGGCAGTGTGAGTTCGCGGGCGAGCACGATCTGGCTCAAACCTGCGTCTTGCAAGAATTTGGCTTTTTCGGGGGTGCGGATGTCGGTTTGCGTGCTGGCGTGCAGCTGGATCGGCGGCATGTCGATCTCGAGCAAGCCCATGTCTTGGATGATCAGCGCATCTACACCCGCGTCATACATTTGCCAGGCCAGCTTGCGTGCACCTTCCAGCTCATCGTCACGCAAGATGGTGTTGAGCGTGACAAAGATGCGGCTGTGAAAGCGGTGGGCGTATTGCACCAGCTTGGCAATGTCCTGCACCGAGTTGTCGGCGGTGGAGCGCGCACCAAAAGACGGCCCGCCAATGTAGACCGCATCGGCGCCGTGGTTGATGGCTTCGATGCCGATATCGATGGTGCGGGCAGGCGCGAGGAGTTCGAGGTGGTGAGGCTGCATGGCTTGGGATTATCCCAGCTTGTGTCCTTTAGCTTTGTAGATGCCTTTTCGCCATGAGGTAGCCCTGAAGCGGCGGGCACTGGCCGGGGCTCAGAGGCGCTTCGCTTTGCCACATCGCCCCAGCCAATGCCCGCCGCTTCAGGGCGTGGGTGTTCGTGGTTCAGGTGCAGGTGCAGGTTTGAAGTTTGGCGCTGCCTTCGGCTGGTGGTTAGCCAAGACACGGTGGGGCTGAAGGCTCCGACATATTGGGGTGCGCCTTCCAGAGACGCCCCACAAAAGGTTTGGGCGCGGGATGGGGTGATGTGGCAAAGCGAAGCGCCTCTGAACCCCAGCCCGCGCCCAAGCCTTTTGCCCCACAAATCAAAGTGGACCCTCTCAAGGCCCAAAATTTGACCACTGCGCAAACAAAAAAACGCGACCGAAGTCGCGTTTTTCAGAGGGGCAAAGTCCAGATCACTGGATCTTGGCTTTGGCGCGCAGGTCTTCCTGGAACTTGGCCAGTTTTTGCTGCTGCAACTGCTGAGAAATCTGAGGCTTGACCTCGTCGAGCTTGGGCAACTGGGCCTCACGCACATCGTCCACGCGGATGATGTGGAAGCCAAACTGGCTCTTGACGGGGGCATCGGTCATCTGGCCTTTAGCCAGTTTCACCATGGCGTCAGAGAATTCGGGCACATAGCTGCCCGCGGCGGCCCAATCCAGGTCACCGCCATTGGCGCCAGACCCTGGATCTTTCGAGGCTTTCTTGGCCAATTCTTCAAAGCTGCCGCCTTTTTTGATGTCGGCAATCAGAGCCTTGGCTTCGTCTTCCTTTTCCACCAGGATGTGGCGGGCGCGGTATTCCTTGCCACCGTTTTCCTTGACGAATTTGTCATATTCAGCCTTGATGTCGGCATCGGTCACCGGATTTTTCTTCTGGAAATCGGCAAACAACTGGCGGATCAGGATGGTTTGACGGGCCAGTTCCAACTGGGTTTTGTACTCTTCGCTGGCGTCCAAGCCGCGCTTGCGGGCTTCTTGCATGAAGACTTCCCGGGCGATCAGCTCTTGCTTGATTTGGTCCAAGACTTCAGGCGTCACAGGGCGACCCGAGGCTTCCACTTGCTGCTGCAGCGCTTTGACGCGCGAAGAGGGCACGGGTTTGCCGTTGACCACAGCCAGGTTTTGCGCCAGAACGGGGGACGCCAGCAAGGCCACCAAGGCGGCGCTGAGCATTTGCTTTTTCATCGTATTTTCCTAAGAGACAGGGTGTCGGAGAGGGGGCTAGGGTTCAAAAAAAGGGGCTGCCACCCAAGGGTGACGGCCCGGTTCAGATCAGCTCGATGGCCAGGGCATGCAAGCCTTGGTCCATGAAATCTTGCAGCGCATCATACACAAGGCGATGGCGCTGAACACGTCCGATGCCGGCAAACAGGGGTGAGGCAATGCACACACGCATGTGCGTGCCTTCTCCACTGTCGTTGGCCCCGACATGGCCCGCATGTTGGGCGCTCTCGTCGATCACGCGCAGCGCGGTGGGTTGCAGGCGCTCGGTCAGGCGGGCGTGGATTTGGGCGCTCAAGGGCAGGGTGCCGGTGCTCATTTCTGGTCGCCTTCGTCTTTGGGCAAATAGCGCGAAATGTACAGCCCCTGGCCCAGAATGAATGCGACAGGGAACACATAGCCCCAGAGTTTGAAATTCACCCAATCTTCGGTGCTGAAGTAATGGGCCACATAGGCGTTGATGGCGGCCATGAACAGGCAGTACAACATCCACGACAGGTTCAAGCGGTTCCACACGGCGTGCGGCAGCTGCAATTGGGTGCCCAGCAGCATGTGCAGGAAGTTTTTCTTCAACAACCAGTGCGCCACGGCCAGGGCGATCGCCAGGCCCGAATACAGCAAGGTGGGTTTCCACTTGATGAAGCGTTCATCGTGCAGGCCCAGCGTCAAGGCACCAAAGCCCAGCACCAGCACCAGCGTGATCTTGTGCATGGTCAGCAACTTGCCGTCCATCTTGTAAATGATGGCGGTTTGCAACACGGTCGCACCCATCAACACGGCCGTGGCGGTGTAGATGTCGGCCATTTTGTACGCGCCGAAAAACAGCAGGATGGGGAAAAAATCGAGGATGAATTTCATGAAAAATGGTTGAAGACTGCGCAAGGGGCCGCAGCCGTGGTCGGTCAGGAAGCTTCGAAGTCTAACGAAGCCGAGTTCATGCAGTAACGCAGACCCGTGGGCGCGGGGCCATCTTCGAACACATGGCCCAGGTGTGCGCCGCACTGGGCACACACGGTTTCTACTCGGCGCATGCCGTGGCTGGTGTCCACACGCTCTTCGATGGCTTGTTCGGAGGTGGCTTGGAAAAAGCTTGGCCAGCCGCAGCCCGCATCAAACTTGGTGTCGGACTTGAACAATTCGGCGTCGCAGCAGATGCAGCGGTAAATGCCGCTGGACCAATGGCCTTCGTATTTGCCGGTGAAGGGCCGCTCGGTGGCGGCTTGGCGTGTGACGGCGTAGGCCGCAGGCTCGGCCCCTTTGGCGGCCAGCAGTTCGCGCCACTCGTGGTCGGTTTTGGTGATTTTGCTCATGATGAACAGCTGATTTCCAGTTGACCCGCCCAATCGGGCGGCAGGGCGGCATGGGCCTCATAGCCCGGATGCTCGTCGAAAGGCGACTTTAACAACATGTGCAAGGTCTCGATTTCGGAGAAGTCACCCGCCTGGGCCTGCCGGATGGCGATCTCGGCCAAGTGGTTGCGCAAGACAAACTTCGGGTTGGTGCGCAGCATCTGATCGCCCATGGCCGAAAAATGCGTCTGACCGGTGCGGGCGGTGTACCGCGCCAACCAAGCCAGCAGGCGAGGGCGGTCCAGCACCAGGTCGGTCACGGAGCGCCAAGCCGCATCGGTCACCGCCGAGGCCTGGGATTGCTGCACCACCGCGTGGCTCAGTTGCCGCCAAAACAAGGTGAAGTCCACTTTTTCGGCGGCCATCAGCTGCATCACGTCTTCGACCAAAGTCCAGTCGGCTTCGCGCTCGGACTCGGGCGCCAGGGCGCCCGTCAGGCCCAGCTTGGCCCGCATCGCATCCCCCAAAAAGCGCGGAAACTGGCTCTTGTAGCCTTCCAGCACCTCCAGCGTCATGTCATGGTCATCGATCAAAGGGGCCAGCGCTTGCGCCAGGCAGTAGAGGTTCCAATAGGCCACATTGGGTTGACGCCCGTAGGCATAACGCCCCTGGTGGTCCGAGTGGTTGCAGACGTGGCCCGGATCAAACCCGTCCATGAACTGGAAGGGCCCGTAGTCGATCGTCAAGCCCAAGAGGCTCATGTTGTCGGTGTTCATCACGCCGTGGCAAAAGCCCACCGCTTGCCACAAGGCGAGCAGCCGGGCGGTGCGCTCTTGCACCACATCGAGCAAGGCCGCGTAGACATTGCCTTGCCAAAGTGTGGCGCGTTCCATGCACTCGGGCAGGTGGTGGGCGAGGGCATGGTCGGCCAGAGCGCGCAGACTGTCCGTGTCGCCTTGGGCTGAAAAATGCTCGAAGTGCCCAAAGCGCAAAAAACTGGGGGCCACGCGGGCCACCACGGCAGCGGTTTCGAGGGTTTCGCGCCGCACCGGCTCGGGTGAGGCCACCAAACACAGCGCCCGGGTGGTGGGAATGTCCAGTCCATGCATGGCCTCGCTGCACAAATACTCGCGAATGCTCGAGCGCAGCACGGCCCGGCCATCGCCGCCGCGTGAGTAGGGCGTGCGGCCTGCGCCTTTGAGCTGGATTTCCTGGGGTCCTTGGGTGGACGCGGCTTCGCCCAGCCAAATGGCTCGCCCGTCGCCCAGCTGTCCGGCCCATTGCCCAAACTGGTGCCCGCTGTAGACCGTGGCCAGAGGCTGTGAGCCGACCATGGTCGCATTGCCTGCGAAGGCCTGCAGGTGGTCCTCGTCAAAGAGTTGTACGGGCCAGCCCAGTTCGTGCCGCAAAGCTTCGTTGCGGGCCGCCCAGCGGGGCGCTGCCACGGGTGTAGGCTGCAAGGTGGTGAAAAAACTTGTCCCCAGTTGGGTCAGGCGGTGCGTCCAGTCCAGCACGGGCTGGTCGGCTGGTGTGTTGGCGGGATTTTCCAAAGGAGCAGATGACATGGTGTGTGATTGTCACCCCCTTGACAAGCACCCGCTCTTTGGCGGGTTTTAGGCCCAGGACCGGCTGAACTCGGGTGCACAATGATTCGTTCAAGAACAACACTTCTGACAGGAGCGCCCCATGCTGGGATTGATGCAACAGCAATCATTGCTGATTTCTTCACTGATCGACTTTGCCGAAAAACACCACGGTGACAGCGAGATCGTCTCGCGCCGTGTGGAGGGCGACATCCACCGCTACGCTTGGGCCGATGTGGCCCGACGCTCACGCCAAGTCGCCAACGCTCTGGATGCCCAGAAGGTGCCGCAAGGCGCGCGCATTGCCACGCTGGCCTGGAATGGTTACCGCCATTTGGAGTTGTATTTTGGTGTGAGTGGCTCAGGCCGTGTGTTGCACACCATGAACCCTCGCCTTCACCCGGAGCAGCTGGCCTGGATCGCCAACCATGCCGAAGACCAGGTGCTGTGCTTTGACATGACTTTTTTGCCCCTGGTGCAAGCGGTGCATGCCCAGTGCAAAACCATCACCCACTTTGTGGCCTTGTGCGACGCCGACAAGTTGCCCGCCGACACCGGCATCCCCAACCTGGTCAGTTACGAGGCCTGGATGGGCCAGCAGCCGAGTGACTACACGTGGCCGCAGCTCGATGAAAACACGGCCTGCAGCTTGTGCTACACCAGCGGCACCACGGGCAACCCCAAAGGGGCCCTGTACAGCCACCGCTCCACGGTACTGCATGCGTATGCCGCCGCTTTGCCCGATTCGATGTGCATCTCGGCGCGCGACTCGATCTTGCCAGTTGTGCCCATGTTCCACGTCAACGCCTGGGGCATTCCCTACAGCGCGGCCATGGCGGGATCCAAATTGGTCTTTCCTGGCCCTGCGCTCGACGGTAAATCGGTGTACGAACTGATCGAAGCCGAAGGCGTGACTTTTGCGGCTGGCGTGCCCACTGTTTGGCAAATGCTGCTGGGCCACATGGCGCCAGCAGGCCTGACATTCAGCACCCTCAGCCGCACGGTGATTGGCGGATCGGCCTGCCCACCCGCCATGATCGATGCCTTCCGGCAAAACTACAACGTGGATGTGCTGCACGCATGGGGCATGACCGAGCTCAGCCCACTCGGCACCGTGTGCACCCTGAAAAACAAACACCTGAGCTTGCCCGCAGATGCGCAGATGAAGCTGCGCATGAAACAAGGCCGTTGCATCTTCGGCATCGACATGAAGATCGTGGACGCGCAAGGCCATGAATTGCCGCACGACGGCAAGGCGGCGGGTGACCTGTTGGTCAAAGGCCCTTGGGTGATCGCTTCGTATTACAAACAAGAAGGCGGTAACCCCTTGGTGGATGGCTGGTTCCCAACGGGCGATGTGGCCACGATCGACGCCGATGGTTTCATGCAAATCACCGACCGCAGCAAAGACGTGATCAAGTCCGGTGGCGAGTGGATCAGCTCGATCGACGTGGAAAACATCGCCATGGCCCACCCGGCCGTCGCCATGGCCGCTTGCATTGGCATGCGCCACCCCAAGTGGGACGAGCGACCGATTGTGTGCGTGGTCAAGAAGCCAGGGGCGCAAGTCAGCCGCGAAGAATTGATCGCCTTCTACGATGGCAAGACCGCCAAGTGGCAGATTCCGGACGATGTGGTGTTTGTCGATGCGATTCCTTTGGGGGGCACGGGCAAGATGCTCAAGACCCGTTTGCGCGAGCAATTGGCCAACTACGTGTTGCCAGGTCTTTGATGCGCGTCAAACCCGCGCGGATTCAAGTCGCGCGGGTGATATGCCTTAGGGGCAAACCCCGAGCGCATTCGGTATTTCAGCGGTTACGCTGACACCGTACAAATTCACAACGCAGGAGCCCTTGAATGAAAACCACCCACCGCTTGATCGCCGCAGCTGCCTTGGCTGCTTGTTCCTTGGGCGCTCATGCGCAAAAGGGCGAAACCGTCAAAATTGCCTGGATCGATCCTTTGTCCGGTTTGATGGGGCCCGTGGGTAACAACCAGCTCAAGAGCTTTCAGTTTTTTGCCGAGAAATTCAACAAGACCAATCCGGCCGGCGTCAAATTCGAGGTGATTGGCATCGACAACAAGCTCAGCCCTGCCGAAAGCTTGAACGCACTCAAAGCCGCCCTTGACCAGGGTGTTCGTTACATCACCCAAGGCAACAGTTCTGGTATTGCAGGTGCCTTGATCGATGCGGTGAACAAGCACAATGAGCGCAACCCGGGCAAAGAGGTCATTTTTTTGAACCATTCTGCGGTTGACCCGGACTTCACGAACAGCAAGTGCAGCTACTGGCATTTCCGTTTTGATGCCGACACTTCGATGAAGATCGAGGCCATGACCACCTTCATGAAAGACGACAAGTCCATCAAAAAGGTCTATCTCCTCAACCAAAACTATTCACACGGCCATCAAGTCGTCAAGTTCGCCAAAGAAAACTTGGCGCGCAAGCGCCCTGACATTGAAATAGCGGGTGAAGACCTCCATCCCTTGGCACAAGTGCGAGATTTTTCGCCTTACATCGCCAAGATCAAGGCTTCAGGCGCCGACACCGTGATCACCGGCAACTGGGGTTCTGACTTGGCTTTGCTCGTGAAGGCGGCCAACGAAGGCGGCTACAACGGCAAGTTTTACACCTATTACACAGGCGTCACTGGAACGCCGACCGCTTTGGGCCAAAACGGTGCAGGTCGTGTGTACCAAATCGCCTATGGTCACTACAACATGGGCGGTCAAATGGACAAATGGGCCGCTGAGTTCAAGCAGCGGTTCAATGATGATTTCTACACCCATTCCATCATTCGAATTTACGAATCTCTTGGCGCTGCCATGGCAAAAGCCAAATCCACCGATCCGGTCAAGGTGGCCGCGGCTCTTGAGGGTTTGAAGTTCAACACGTTCAATGGTGAAGTGGAAATCCGCAAGACCGACCACCAACTGCAGCAACCGCTGTACATGACGGTTTGGCAAAAAGCGGATAAAAAATACCCTTACAGCCCCGAGAAAACCGGTATGACCCTGGCTCCCGTCAAGGATATCCCTTCTTATGTCGCCAGCACACCCACCAGTTGTCAGATGAAGCGTCCTGGCTGAGGCGCACCCCCAGCCGCTCCAGGCCTCTGAGCGATCCGTTGCGTGCGCTCAGGGATGGGCGGTGGGGCCAAGGCCCGATCACCTGAGGGTTCATCGGGCTTTTTTTTGGGCGGTTGGGCCCCCATGAGACCGGGTTGGCCACAAGCCAGCCCACTTTCGGTAACGCAGTAAGACCTGGCAGGGTCTGGAAAGTTTGTGATGGAGTTTTTCATCATTTCCATGCTCAACGGCCTCAGTTACGGGCTGTTGTTGTTCATGCTCAGCTCCGGGCTGACGCTGATTTTCAGCATGATGGGCGTGCTCAACTTTGCACACGCCAGTTTTTACATGGTCGGTGCCTATTTCGGCCACACCTTGTCTAATTGGATAGGGTTTTGGCCTGCACTCATCGTTGCACCGTTTTTGGTGGGCGCTTGTGGAGCGCTTTTTGAGCGTGTCACCCTTCGCAAAGTGCACCCATTTGGCCATGTCCCCGAATTGCTGGTCACCTTTGGTCTGTCCTATGTGGTGGTCGAATTGGTGCAGCTCGTGTGGGGCCGCACGGCGGTCGAGTTTCCGCCGCCCGAGATTTTGCGCAGCTCGGCGTTCACGCTGATCAACCACTCGGCCAATGGCTTGAGCATGGTTTGGGGCTCTGCGCCTGCCGAGATGTGCAGTGCAAGCGATGCCGCCATCCGCGTGGTGTGTTCGCCGTTTCCTGCCACACGCGGCTTCATGATGCTGGTGGCCTTGCTCATGCTGGTGTCCTTGTGGCTCTTGCTCACCCGAACCCGGATCGGTCTGGTCATTCAGGCTGCCCTGACCCATCCCGACATGGTGGAGTCGCTCGGCCACAACGTGCCGCGCGTGTTCATGCTGGTGTTTGGTGCTGGCACGGGCCTGGCCGGGCTGGCGGGTGTGATCGGTGGCAGCACCTTTGTGACGGAGCCGGCCATGGCCGCCACCGTCGGCTCGGTCATCTTCGTGGTTGTGGTGGTGGGCGGCATGGGCTCGCTGTCGGGGGCCTTTTTGGCATCCATCCTGATTGGCGTGATCCAGACTTTTGCAGTGGCCATTGACTACTCCTTTTTGACCCTGGCCAAGGACATGGGCTGGGCCTTGTCAGCCGCCACGCAAGAAAATTCCTTTGCCAAGCTCACGCTGTCCCAGGTCGCGCCCATCTTGCCCTACCTGTTCTTGGTGCTGATCCTGATCTTCCGACCCAAGGGTCTGCTGGGTACACGCGAGACTTGAAGCCATGGCTGCTGTTTACAAATTCAAACCTTACAACGTCGGCCGCTGGGTCATCTGGAGCTTGTTTGCGCTGGTGTTGGTGGCCTCACCTTGGGTGTTCACCAGCAACTTGTCGACCACCATGCTTGCACAAATGGGCATCGCCATCATTGCGTGCTTGTCCTACAACATGCTGCTGGGTCAAGGCGGCATGCTCAGTTTTGGCCACGCGGTGTACACGGGCCTGGGTTCCTACATGGCCATTCACGCGCTCAACGCCGTGAGTGCGGGCAAGCTCAACATCCCGGTCAGCCTGCTGCCCATTGTGGGTGGCTTGACCGGCATGGGTTTTGCCATCTTGCTCGGCTGGGTCACCACCCGCAAATCGGGCACCACCTTTGCCATGATCACCTTGGGCGTGGCCGAGTTGGTGTTCGCCATGTCGCTCATGTTCTCGGAGTTCTTTGGGGGGGAAGCGGGCGTTTCGGGCAACCGCGTGGCCGGTCAGCCATTCTTTGGCATCACCTATGGCCCGCAAGTCCAGGTGTATTACCTGATCGCGGCCTACACATTGGTGTGTGTGGCCCTCATGTACGCCTTCACGCAGACGCCGTTGGGCAGGATTTTGAATGCCGTTCGCGACAACCCCGAGCGGGTCGAGTTCATCGGCTACAACACGCAGCGCGTGCGTTACATGGCGTTCATCATCTCGGGATTTTTTGCGGGCATCGCGGGCGGCCTGGCTGCCCTGAACTTTGAGATCGTCACCGCCGAAGTGGTGGGGGCCGCCCGCTCGGGTGCTTATTTGTTGTTCACCTTTTTGGGCGGTGCGACCTTCTTCTTTGGCCCCATCATCGGCGCCGTGCTGATGATCATCGCCTTTGTGCTGCTGTCAGAGTTGACCAAGGCCTGGCTGCTGTACTTGGGCTTGGTGTTTTTGTTCATGGTCATGTATGCCCCAGGCGGCATTGCCAGCCTGATCATGATGAACCTTCGGGTGGCCAAGTTCGGCAGGCTTCGCCAGATCTGGACCAGCTACCTGGGCTTGGGCCTGACCGCCATCGTCATGCTCGCCGGAGCAGGGGCCATGATCGAGATGGTCTATCACCTGCAACTCAATTCGGCCCTGGGTGACACCGTCAAGTTCATGGGCGCCACGCTCAACGCCAAGAGCCTGGACAGTTGGTTCGGTTCTGCTTTCGTCATGCTCACGGGCCTGGGCTTGTTCGAGCTGGCCCGCAGGCAGTTTGCACGCGATTGGGGTGAAATCCAGACCGACATCGAAAAAGAAATCAAGCGAAGGGAAACGGCCTTATGAGTTACGCCCTCGAACTCCAGGACGTGCGCAAGAACTTCGGCAAGACCGAAATCATCCGGGGTGTGAACTTGGCCGTGAAGGCCGGTGAGCGCGTGGCTGTGATTGGCCCCAATGGCGCAGGCAAGTCCACGTTGTTCAACCTGATCAGCGGCCGCTTTGGCCCCACCAGTGGCGAGATTTTGCTCAATGGGCTGGCCATCCAGAACAAGACGCCTTATGAGATCAACCGCATGGGGCTGTCGCGCAGCTTCCAGATCACCAACATCTTTCCCAAGCTGAGTGTGTTTGAGAACCTGCGCTGCGCGGTGCTCTGGAGCCTGGGCTACAAATACAGCTTTTTCAAGTTCCTTTCGGGCCTGAAAGACGCCAACGAGCGCACCGACGCGCTGCTGGAAATGATCCGCTTGGACAAAAAAAGGGACGTGTTGGCGGTCAATTTGACCTACGCTGAGCAGCGGGCGCTGGAAATCGGCGTGACCATTGCGGGCGGCGCGGAGGTGATTTTGCTGGACGAACCCACGGCCGGCATGAGCAAGAGCGAGACCTCGCGTTTCATCCAGCTCATCAAGGACGTGACCGTGGGCAAAACTCTGCTCACGGTGGAGCACGACATGGGCGTGGTGTTTGGCTTGGCCGACAAGATTGCCGTGGTGGTGTATGGCGAAGTCATCGCCTTCGACACCCCCGAGGCCGTGCGGGCCAATGCCAAAGTGCAGGAGGCCTATCTGGGTTCTCCCGTCGCAGACAGCCAAGCAGGAGGCCACTGATGCTGCAAATCGACAACCTCCACGCTTACTACGGCAAAAGCCATGTGCTGCATGGCGTTAATTTCGACGTGGGGCAAGGCGAAATCGTGGCCTTGCTCGGGCGCAACGGCTCGGGCCGATCGACCACCGCCAAGGCCATCATGGGTTTGGTGACGTGCGAGGGGCGCATCGACTGGAAGGGTCAGCCCATCCAGGGCAAAAAAGCCTATGAAATCGCCCACCTCGGCTTGGGCTATGTGCCTGAAAACCGCGAGATTTTCCCCAAGCTGACCGTGAGCCAAAACCTTCAGTTGGGCCAAAAACGCAGCGGACAAAACGGTCGCTGGTCCTTTGATGACATGTTTGCCATGTTCCCTCGCCTCAAGGAGCGCGAGCACACCGAAGCCGGGGTGCTGTCGGGCGGCGAGCAGCAAATGCTCACCTTGTGCCGGACCCTGATGGGAGACCCCGACCTCATCATCATCGATGAGCCTACCGAGGGTCTGGCGCCCAAGATTGTGGAGTTGGTGGGCCAATTCTTGCAAAGTCTCAAGGCGCGGGGTGTTTCGGTCCTGTTGATCGAGCAAAAGCTCACCATTGCCATGAGCATTTCTGACCGGGCGCTGGTCATGGGCCATGGCGCCATCGTGTTCCAGGGCACGCCAGACGAGCTGAGGGCCAACACCTACATCCGCAAGGAATGGTTGGAAGTCTGATGCAGCTTAGAGTGGGTTCCCGTCACGTCCCTGTGGCGACAAAATTTCTGCTTTGACGGGCCTATTTATGTCTACAATGCTCAAAAACGAACGGTCGTTCTTTTTTAACTTTTCACGCAAAGGAAGCCCAGCATGACAGCTGAATACAAAGTCCACGGTGATGTCGCGGTCATCACGATGATGAACCCGCCGGTCAACGGATTGGGCCTGTCGACCCGCATCGGCATCACCGATGGTCTGGAAAAGGCCAACAAAGACGCATCGGTCAAAGCCATCGTCATCACGGGCGCAGGCAAAGCCTTTTCTGGCGGTGCCGACATCCGCGAGTTTGGCTCGCCCAAGGCGATCCAGGAACCCAATTTGCTCAGCGTCATCCGAGCTTGTGAAAACTCGGCCAAACCTGTGGTGGCGGCCATCCATTCGGTGGTCATGGGCGGCGGTTTGGAGCTGGCCCTCGGTTGCCACTACCGCATCGCATCACCGGGTACCAGCGTGGCGCTGCCCGAAGTCAAATTGGGCCTGATTCCTGGCGCTGGCGGCACGCAGCGTCTGCCCCGCGTGATCGGTGTCGAGCCTGCACTCAACATGATCGTCAGTGGTGAAGCCATCAAGAGCGAGATGCTGGCCATGTTGCCCGGACAGAAATTGTTCGATGCCATGGCCCAATCGGCCGACAGCTTGCCAGAAGAAGCCTTGGCCCTGGCCCGCAAAGTGGCTGCAGCCCATGCCGATGGAAGTCCTTTGCCACTGGTGCGCAACCTCCCTTGCAAGCATGTTCAAGGCGATGCCTACTTCCAGTTCGCCCGCAACATGGTCAAAGGCATGGCCAAGAACCTGCCAGCGCCTGTCAAGTGCGTGGACGCCGTGGAAGCTGCCACAAAGAAAAAGTTTGAAGATGGCTTGGTTTTTGAGCGCGACATTTTCATGAACCTGATGCTCACGCCCGAGTCGCGTGCGCTGCGTCACATTTTCATGGCCGATCGCGCCGCCAGCAAAATTGCCGACGTCCCCGAAGACACGCCCAAGCGCGAGATCAAATCCGTGGCCGTCATTGGTGCTGGCACCATGGGCGGCGGCATTTCGATGAACTTCCTGAACGCGGGCATCCCGGTCAAGATCCTCGAAATGAAGCAGGACGCGCTTGACCGTGGTGTGGCCACCATCCGCAAAAACTACGAAGCCCAAGTCAAAAAAGGAAAGCTCAAGCAGGAAAAATACGACGAGCGCATGGCTTTGTTGACGACCACGCTCAGTTATGACGACATCGGCCAAGCCGATTTGGTCATCGAAGCGGTGTTTGAAGAGATGGGCGTGAAAGAGGCGGTCTTCAAAGAACTCGACCGAGTGATGAAGCCCGGCGCGATCCTGGCATCCAACACGTCCACCCTGGACGTGAACCAGATCGCCAGCTTCACCCAGCGCCCACAAGACGTGATCGGCATGCACTTCTTCAGCCCGGCCAACGTGATGAAGCTGCTGGAAGTCGTGCGCGGTGCCCAGACGGGCAAAGACGTGCTGGCCACCGTGATGGCCATTGGCAAAAAGATCAAGAAAACTTCGGTGGTCTCGGGCGTGTGCGATGGCTTCATCGGCAACCGCATGATCGAACAGTACAGCCGCCAGGCTGGCTTCCTGATCGAAGAGGGCTGTACGCCGGCTCAGGTGGACAAAGCCGTGGAGAAGTTCGGCTTTGCCATGGGCCCCTTCCGCATGGGCGACTTGGCGGGCAACGACATCGGCTGGGCCATCCGCAAGCGCCGCTATGTGGAAAAGCCGAACCTGAAATACAGCAAAACGGCTGACCTGCTCTGCGAAATGGGGCGCTACGGTCAAAAAACCGGCGCAGGCTGGTACGACTACCAAGCGGGAAAGCGTGATGCGATCCCCAGTCCCGTGGTGGTCGAGATGATCGAGAAGCACCGCACCACCATGGGCATCACGCCACGCAAGATTTCGGACGAAGAAATTGTGCAGCGCTTGGTGTTCTCGCTGGTCAACGAAGCTGCCCATATTTTGGAAGAGGGCATCGCCAGCAAGGCCAGCGACATCGACATGGTCTACATCACCGGCTATGGTTTCCCGTTCTGGCGCGGTGGTCCGATGGTTTACGCCGACACCGTGGGCCTGTTCAACGTGGCCGAAGCCATGAAGCGCTTTGCCCAAAACCCCCACGACGATGCCCAGTTCTGGCAACCCGCGCCCTTGTTGGCCCTCTTGGTCGCCGAAGGCAAGACATTCAACTGATTTTTTAATTTTCTGGCATTGGGTTGACTGACCTGATGCCCTCATGAAAGGTTTTCATCATGACGAATGCTGTCATCGTATCCACCGCCCGCACACCTCTGGCCAAAAGCTGGAAGGGCGCTTTCAACATGACCCACGGCGCCACTTTGGGCGGCCACGCGGTGCAACACGCTGTGGCCCGCGCCGGCATTGATGCCGCCGAAGTGGAAGATGTGATCATGGGTTGCGCCACGCCCGAAGGTGCCACGGGGGCCAACATCGCCCGTCAGATCGCACTCAAGGCCGGCTTGCCCATTTCGGTGTCCGGCATGACCGTGAACCGTTTTTGCTCTTCTGGCCTGCAAACCATTGCGCTGGCTGCGCAACGCATCATCGCGGGCGAAGGGCAGGTGTACGTGGCCGGTGGTGTGGAAAGCATCTCCTGTGTTCAGCAAGAAATGAACACCCACATGCTGCAAGACTTGGCCCTGGCCAAGCAAAAGCCCGAGATCTACTGGAACATGCTGCAAACCGCCGAACAGGTGGCCAAGCGCTACAAAATTGGTCGCGACCGCATGGACGAATACGGTGCCGCCAGCCAGCAAAAAGCCTGCGCAGCGCAAGCCGCCGGCCTGTTCAATGACGAGATCGCCCCCATCACCGTCACCCAAGGGGTGATCGACAAGGTCATGGGCATGACCACCAAACAAGTGACCGTGAGCGTGGACGAAGGCTTGCGCGACGGCACCACGGTGGAGGGCATCAGCGGCCTGCGTTCGGCTTTGCCGGGCGGCTTGGTCACAGCGGGCAATGCCAGTCAGTTCTCAGACGGCGCAGGTGCTTGTGTGCTGATGGACGAAAAACTCGCCGAGCAACGTGGCTTGAAGCCCCTGGGCCGATTCCTGGGTTTTGCCGTGGCCGGCTGCGAGCCCGACGAAATGGGCATTGGCCCCGTTTACGCCGTGCCCAAAGCTTTGGCACGGCTGGGCTTGACGGTCAATGACATCGATCTGTGGGAGCTGAACGAAGCTTTTGCGGTGCAGGTGCTGTACTGCCGCGACAAGTTGGGCATTCCGGCCGATCGCTTGAACGTCAACGGTGGCGCGATTGCGGTGGGGCACCCCTACGGCGTCTCGGGTCAGCGCTTGACCGGTCATGCCCTGATCGAGGGCAAGCGCCGTGGCGCCAAGCGCGTCGCCGTGACCATGTGCATTGGCGGTGGCATGGGGGCTTGCGGCATTTTTGAGGTGCTGTGATGCCCAAGGCCGTTGACGCCTGATCAACGCCAAGGCGGTCGGTTTGAAGCCGATCGCCTTTTTCTTTGTCTGTTCATTGAACCGGGATGATGCGAGATGAGCCTGCGCCCCACCGTTGATTTTTTGCTCCACGATTGGTTGAAGGTCGAAAGCCTGCAGTCCCGTGAGCGCTTTGCCGACCATTCGCGCGAAACCTTCGATGCGGTGCTCGACACCTGTGAGCGTATCGCCCGCGAGAAGTACGCCCCCTTCAACCGACTGGTTGACACCCAGGAGCCGCAGTTTGACGGCGAAAAAGTCATCCTGCCCCAAGCCACGCACGAGGCCTACAAGGCCTATGCCGAGTCGGGCATGCTCAGCGCCGCGCAAGACTACGACGTGGGGGGCATGCAGTTGCCCTACACCGTCGAAGCCGCGGCGAACGCCTTTTTTGCCATGGCCTCGGTCAGCATCGGCTCGGGCATGCTGACCAGTGGCAACGCCAATTTGCTCATGGTGCATGGCACCGATTTGCAAAAGAAGGTGTTTGCCGCGAACGAATTTTCGGGGCGCTTTTCGGGCACCATGTGCCTCTCTGAGCCCCAAGCAGGGTCGTCACTGAGCGACGTGACCACCCGCGCGACACCCGATGGGGATGACTTTGGCGCGGACCCTTTGGGCGCACGCTACCGCCTCAAGGGCAACAAGATGTGGATCTCGTCGGGTGAGCATGAACTCTCTGAAAACATCATCCATCTGGTTTTGGCCAAGATTCCCGATGCCCAGGGCCAATTGGTGCCCGGCGTCAAGGGCATCTCGCTGTTTATCGTGCCGAAGAAAATGGTGGACACCCATGGCCAGCTCACGGGCGAGCGCAACGACGTGGCGCTGGCCGGGCTGAACCACAAATGCGGTTGGCGCGGCACCACCAACACCTTGCTGAACTTTGGCGAGGGCAAGTACCCTGTGCGCGGGCAGTCCGGTGCTGGCTTGGATGGCGCCGGCAGCGGCGCTGTCGGGTATTTGGTGGGCCAGCCCGGCGAAGGCCTGCGCTGCATGTTCCACATGATGAACGAGGCCCGCATTGGCGTGGGCATGGCGGCCACCATGCTGGGCATGGCCGGTTACTACGCCAGCCTGGACTACGCCAAGAACCGTCCGCAGGGTCGGCCCACCGGGGCAGGGGGCAAAGACGCCAGCCGCCCGCAGGTGCGCATCATTGAGCACGCTGACATCAAGCGCATGCTGCTGGCGCAAAAAGCCTACAGCGAAGGGGCACTGGCCTTGGCCTTGTACAGCGCTCGCTTGGTGGACGAGCAACACACGGGAACGGCCGAAGACGCCGATGTGGCTCGGCTGCTGCTCGAAGTGCTCACACCCATCGTGAAGAGCTTCCCCAGCGAGTGGTGCCTGGAGGCCAACAGCTTGGCCATCCAGATCCATGGCGGCTATGGCTACACCCGTGACTTTCCGGTGGAGCAATACTGGCGCGACAACCGCCTGAACATGATCCACGAAGGCACGCATGGCATCCAAGCCATGGACCTGCTGGGCCGCAAAGTGTTGATGGAAAACGGCCGAGGCCTGCAACTGTTGGGCGAACGCGTGCTGGCCACTGCCGCCCAAGCCGAATCGGACTGGGCGCCGGAAGCCGCTGCTTTGCGCGATGCGCTCATGCAAATCGGGCAAGCCACCCAGCAAGCTTGGGCCGGCGCAGCGCCGGCCGAAGCTTTGGCCAATGCTGTCCCCTACCTGCAAGCTTTTGGACACACCGTGATCGCCTGGATTTGGCTCGACGTTGCCCTGACTGAGGCAGGAAACACCTCGCCCGCTTCTTTGGGCCGCCGCGCAGCCTGCCGCTACTTTTACCGCTACGAACTGCCCAAAATCGCGGCCTGGCTCCAAGTTGTCAAAAACCGTGATCTGACCTGTGCCGAACTGCCCGAGGAGGCCTTCTGATGATCCGGCACATCGTGATGTGGACCTTGCGCGAGCAGGCCGAAGGCGCCGACAAAGCCTCCAATCTCCTCCAAGCCAAGGCTTTGCTGTTGTCCTGTGCCCAGGTGGTGCCGGGCATTCACACGTTTGAAGTCGCGACCGACACGCCCGGCATGGACTGCACCCACGATTTGGTCTTGCACATGTTGGTCGATGACGCGCAGGTGCTAGCGGCTTACCAGAATCACCCCGATCATCTGGCCATCAAACCTTTCATGAAGTCGGTGGTGCAAGAGCGCCACTGCATGGATTTCAAGGTCTGATTTCATCGTCACATTCAAAGGAGCCCAGCGATGGCACGCACTGTTCAACAACTCTTTGACCTCACCGGTCAAGTGGCCTTGGTCACCGGCGGCTCTCGCGGTCTGGGCTTGCAAATGGCCCATGCTTTGGGTGAAGCCGGGGCCAAGATCATGCTCAGTTCGCGCAAGGCAGCGGATTTGGAAGCGGCGGCCGCCGAGCTTCAGGCCGCGGGCATCGACGCCCGCTGGATCGCCGCCGATTGCGGCAAGGAAGAAGACATCCGCCGGCTGGCGGCCGAGACCGTCGAGCGCATGGGCCCGATTGACATTTTGGTCAACAACGCCGGCGCCACCTGGGGCGCCCCGGCCGAAGACCATCCGGTCCAAGCCTGGGACAAAGTCATGAACCTGAACGTGCGGGGCTATTTCATCCTCTCCCAAGAGGTCGCCAAGCTGTGCATGATCCCCCGTGGCAAGGGGCGCATTTTGAACGTCGCGTCGATTGCCGGACTGGCGGGCAACCCCTCCGAGATGAAGACCATCGCCTACAACACCTCCAAAGGCGCGGTCATCAATTTCACCCGTGCTTTGGCGGGCGAATGGGGTGAGCATGGCATCACTGTCAACGCCATTTGCCCCGGTTTTTTCCCCAGCAAGATGACCTACGGCCTGCTGGAAAAACTGGGGGCCGACAAAATGGCCCAAGGCGCACCGTTGCGCCGTCTGGGTGACGACGAAGACCTCAAGGGCTTGGCTTTGCTCTATGCCTCTGACGCCGGCAAACACATCACCGGGCAATGGATGGCGGTCGACGGTGGCGTCAGCGCCATCATCGGCGGCTGATCAGAAGGTTTCAGCGCATGAGCATTCCTTTTGGCGCCAAGATTCCTTTCGTTGACCATTTGGGTTTCTCGCTGGAGAAATTTGAAGGCGGCGAATCCGAACTGCATTTCGCCCCGCACCCTGAGCACATGAACTCATTCGACGTCACGCATGGCGGCGCGGTCATGACGTTTTTGGACGTGATCATGGCGACAGCGGCGCGAAGTGTGGACCCCGACATGGGCGTGGTCACCATTGAGATGAAGACCACCTTCATGCGTCCTGCCAAAGTGCCTGCCGGTCAGGCGTTGGTGGGCAAAGGCCATTTGCAACACCGAACACGCAGCATGGCGTTCACCGAGGGCAGTGTCTTTGATGCGCAAGGCCAGTTGTGCGCCCATGCGACCGGCACCTTCAAGTACGTGAGCCGCCGCGATACCGCTTCACCTTCCACCGATTAACTTTTTCAATTCACAGGAGACACCCATGCCCATCAACCACCGCATCGTTTTGGACAACCGCCCGCAAGGCGAAGCCACCGTCAACAATTTCAAAATGGTTGAACTGCCATTGCCCGATTTGAAAGATGGCGAAGTGCTGGTTTGCCACCATTTCTTGAGCCTTGATCCCTATATGCGCGGCCGCATGAACGAGAGCAAAAGCTACGCGGTGCCTCAGCCTCTGGGTGAGGTCATGATCGGCGGCACCGTGGGAGAGGTGGTGGACAGCCGCCACCCCAAATTCAAGGCCGGTGACCAGGTCGTGGGCATGGGCGGCTGGCAAGAGTACAGCGTGGTCGATGCCACCGTGATCGGTGCCCTGCGCAAGGTCGACACCACCCATGTGCCACTGTCGCACTACCTGGGCGCGGTGGGCATGCCTGGCGTGACCGCTTGGTACGGCCTGGTCAAGATCATCAACCCCAAAGCCGGTGAGACCGTCACCGTGAGCGCCGCCAGCGGAGCGGTGGGCAGCGCTTATGGTGCCCTGGCCAAAGCCCGTGGCTGCCGCGTGGTGGGCATCGCCGGGGGCAAGGACAAGTGCGATTACGTGGTCAATGAGTTGGGCTTTGACGCCTGCATCGACTACAAGGAACACAAGGACTACCTGAGCCTGTCCAAGGCGCTGCGCCAAGCCTGCCCGAACGGCATCGACGGCCATTTTGAAAACGTGGGCGGCATGGTGCTCGACGCGGTGATGCTGCGCACCAATGCGTTTGCACGCATTGCCGTGTGCGGCATGATCGCTGGCTACGATGGGGCACCGCTGCCCATGGCCAACCCAGCCCTGATTTTGGTCAACCGCATGAAGATCGAAGGCTTCATCGTCAGCGAGCACATGGAAGTTTGGCCCGAAGCCCTGCAAGAGTTGGGCACCTTGGTGGGCACAGGGAAGTTGCGTCCTCGCGAATCGGTGGCCCCAGGCTTGGCGGCTGCACCCGAGGCCTTTTTGGGGCTGCTCAAAGGCAAGAACTTTGGCAAGCAATTGGTCAAGCTGATTTGAGGACCCGCGCATGTCCGATCTGATCCTGCACCACTACCCCGTTTCTCCGTTTGCCGAAAAAATCCGGCTGATTTTGGGGCACAAGCAACTGGCCTGGAAGAGTGTGCTTATCCCGATGGTCATGCCCAAGCCCGAATTGACAGCGCTCACAGGGGGCTACCGCAAAACACCTGTGCTGCAGATCGGTGCAGACCTGTATTGCGACACCGCCCTCATCTGCGATGTGCTCGAGCATTTGGCCCCAGCGCCCACCCTCTACCCCGCAGCCAACAAGGGGGCGGCCCGCATCGTTGCGCAGTGGGCAGACAGCGCCTTGTTTCCAGTCGCGATGGCCTACAACTTCCAGCCTGCGGGGGTGGCGCAAGTCTTTGCAGGCGCACCCACGGAAGTCTTGCAGGCTTTTGTGGCCGACCGCACCGCCATGCGCGGCGGCGCCGCCCGCATGGCTTCTGCGGATGCCACCGGCGCTTACAAGAGCTACTTGCGGCGCTTGGCCAACATGTTGCAAGGGCAGGATTACCTCTTTGGTGAGCAACCCTGTGTGGCCGACTTTGCGGCTTACCACCCGCTGTGGTTCACGCAAGAGCGCACGCCCGCTTTGACCGGGATTTTTGATCCGACACCCGAAGTCTTGGCCTGGATGGCCCGCATGAAGGCCATCGGTCACGGCACTTCCAGTCAGTGCAGCGCCGAAGAGGCTTTGCAGTTGGCCCACAGCGCCACGCCTGCGACTTTGCCTGACGAGGGGTTCCAGGATGAGCATGGCTTGCCGCTGGGCAGTGCGGTGGTGATCGCCGCGGATAACTTTGGGCAGGAGCCGACCGAGGGTGAACTCGTGGCTGCCACCCGCACCCGCTTGACCCTGCGCCGCACCGATGCCCGTGCGGGGACGGTCCATGTTCATTTCCCGCGTGTCGGGTTCACACTCAAGAAGGCCGTTGCATGATCGACAATTTCCAAGGCAAAACCGCCGTGTTGACTGGCGCCGGTTCAGGCTTCGGCCTGGAGTGTGCCCGCATCGGTGCCAAACTGGGCATGAACCTGGTGCTGGTCGATGTGCAGCAAGACGCGCTCGACAAAGCCGAAGCCGAGATGAGCGCTCAGGGCGTGCAGGTGCTGGCCCGCAGGGTGGATGTGTCCAAAGCCCAGGCCATGGAACAGCTGGCGGCCGACGTGAAAGCCCGTTTTGGCGCACCGCACTTTGTGTTCAACAACGCAGGCGTGGGGGCAGGGGGCTTGGTGTGGGAAAACTCGGTGGCCGATTGGGAATGGGTGCTGGGCGTCAACCTCTGGGGCGTGGTGCACGGCGTGCGCCTGTTCACACCCATGATGCTCGAAGCCGCCAAGGCGGACCCGAACTACCAGGGCCACATTGTCAACACCGCCAGCATGGCCGGTTTGTTGACGCCGCCCAATATGGGCATCTACAACGTGAGCAAGCACGCCGTGGTGTCCCTGACGGAAACCCTCTACCAAGACCTGCAACTGGTCAGTGACCAAGTCAGCGCCAGCGTGCTGTGCCCTTACTTTGTGCCCACGGGCATCAGCCAGAGCCATCGCAACCGGCCGGCAGATCTGGCCGCAGACCGACCCACGGCCAGCCAGTTGATTGGACAGGCGCAAAGCGACAAGGCGGTGGGCAGTGGCAAGGTGTCTGCTGCCGATGTGGCGCAAAAAGTGTTCGATGCCGTGGCGCAAGGTCAGTTTTACATCTACAGCCACCCGCAAGCGCTGGGCAATGTGCAAAGCCGCATGGAGGCGATTGTGCAAGGCCTCAATCCGCCCGACCCTTTTGCGGCCAAACCGGAAGTGGGTGAAGGCTTGCGCCAGGCATTACGCCGCATTTGAAGGCTATAAGCAGGCGTTGGCCGGGCCCTCGCAGGCACCCGGCCAGGCCTGGGTGTGTGGCAAACTCTCGGGCTTTTCCCTTTGAGATGTGACCTGAGACATGCAGAAAATCCTGGCCCAACTGGCCGATGAAATCCGGATCCGCCCTGAGCAGGTCAAAGCGGCCGTGGAATTGTTGGACGGTGGGGCCACCGTCCCCTTCATCGCCCGTTACCGCAAAGAAGTGACCGATGGGCTGGACGACATCCAGCTGCGTGAACTCGAGGCCCGCTTGGGCTATTTGCGCGAACTGGAAGACCGCCGTGCCGCAGTGATCAAGAGCATCACCGAGCAGGGCAAGATGACGCCCGAGTTGTGGGCCGCCATCGATGCCGCGCCCACCAAGCAGGAACTGGAAGACCTGTACATCCCTTTCAAACCCAAGCGCCGCACCAAAGGCATGATCGCCCGCGAGGCAGGCTTGGAGCCTTTGGCCGACAAGCTGTTTGCCGACCCCTGGCTCGACCCGCAAGCCGAGGCCGCCGCTTTTGTCCTGCCCGCTGGGGCGATTGAAGGCGCGGACTTCAGCACCACGGCGGCGGTGCTCGATGGCGTGCGCGATTTGCTCAGTGAGCGCTGGGCCGAAGACGCCTTGCTCGTGCAGGCCTTGCGTGAGTGGCTCTGGAGCGAAGGCCTGTTCAAAAGCAAACTGGCCGATGGCAAGGACGAGCACAACGCGGATGTGGCCAAGTTCCGCGATTACTTTGATTACGACGAACCCATTGGGCGCGTGCCCAGTCACCGGGCTTTGGCGGTGTTTCGCGGCCGTGCCTTGGAAATACTCGATGCCAAACTGGTGCTGCCCGTCGAACCGGAGCCGGGCAGACCCAGCATCGCCGAGGGCAAGATCGCCATGCACCTGGGCTGGAGCCATGCCGGCCGTTCATCGGACGACCTGATCCGCAAATGCGTGGCCTGGACCTGGCGTGTGAAATTGAGCCTGTCCACCGAGCGCGATTTGTTTGCGCGTCTGCGCGAGGAGGCCGAGAAAGTGGCCATCAAGGTTTTTTCTGACAACCTGCGCGACTTGCTGCTGGCCGCGCCTGCCGGCCCCCGCGTGGTCATGGGGCTGGATCCGGGCATCCGCACCGGCGTGAAAGTGGCCGTGGTGGACACCACCGGCAAGCTGGTCGACACCTCCACGGTGTACCCCCACGAGCCGCGCAAGGACTGGGAAGGCTCGCTGTTTACCTTGGCCAAACTGTGCGAAAAGCACCAGGTCAACCTGATCGCCATTGGCAACGGCACCGCCAGCCGCGAGACCGACAAACTGGCCGGGGACCTGATCAAGCAACTGGCGCGCCTGCAGGGGAGTGCAGAAATCCAAAAAGTTGTGGTCAGCGAGGCCGGGGCTTCGGTTTACAGCGCCAGCGAATTCGCCAGTCAAGAAATGCCGGATGTGGATGTGAGCCTGCGCGGTGCGGCCTCCATTGCCCGGCGCTTGCAAGACCCGCTGTCCGAGTTGGTCAAGATCGACCCGAAAGCGATTGGTGTGGGCCAGTACCAGCACGATGTGAACCAAAGTGAGCTGGCCAAGACGCTGGACGCGGTGGTCGAAGACTGTGTGAACTCGGTCGGGGTCGACCTGAACACCGCCAGTGTGCCTTTGCTCACGCGGGTGTCGGGCTTGTCGGCCTCGGTGGCCAAGTCGGTGGTGCGTTGGCGCGACGCCAACGGGGTGTTCAAGGCCCGCCAAGACTTGCTCAAGGTGACCGGCCTGGGCGCCAAGACCTTCGAGCAAAGCGCCGGCTTCTTGCGCATCCGAGGCGGCGACAACCCGCTGGACATGACGGGCGTGCACCCTGAAACCTACCCGGTGGTCGAACAGATCATTGTGAAAACCGCCAAGCCAATCCAAGACATCATGGGCCGCAGCGACGTGCTCAAAACGCTCAAGCCCGAGCTGTTTGCGAACGACAAGTTCGGCGCCATCACGATTCGGGACATCCTCGGCGAGCTGGAAAAACCCGGCCGTGATCCACGGCCCGATTTCAAGGTGGCCCGCTTGGCCGACGGTGTGGAGGACATCAAGGACCTCAAAGAAGGCATGACCTTGGAAGGCACCGTGAGCAACGTGGCCCAGTTTGGCGCGTTTGTCGACCTGGGCGTGCACCAGGACGGGCTGGTCCATGTGAGCCAGTTGGCCAACAAATTTGTCACCGATGCCCGTGAAGTCGTCAAAACCGGTGACATTGTGAAGGTCAAGGTGCTCGAAGTCGACGTGGCCCGCAAGCGCATCAGCCTGACCATGAAGCTCGACGCCGCACCTGCAAGGCGCGATGGCCCCCGAGACAACAAGTTTGAAGGGGCAGGGCGCGATCACCGCCAACGCAGCGGCGGGGGGTACACCTCGCCGCCAGCTGCCGTTGCGGGATCGGCCATGGCCAGTGCCTTTGCCAAGTTGCAGGGAATCAAGAAGTAAAGACCATGCAAGCCCTCCACATCCACGCAGGCCCCAAGGCGCTGGCCCATATCCGTGAACACGGTTTGCGACCCGAGCACATTGGCGTCATTCCGGGTGCGGCGGGCGGCCCCAAGGGGCTGATCCTGGGGCCACTGGACCGATTCATCTTTGGTGAGTGGCTGCCCCAAAGCCAGCAGCTGGTGGACTTGGTGGGGGCCTCGATTGGCGCGTGGCGCATGGCGACGGCCTGTCTGAACGGGTCAGTGTCGGCGTTTGAGCGGCTGGAGCACGACTACATCCACCAGCATTACGAGCCGCTGCCGGGCAAAAAGCGCGTGAGCGCCGAACAGGTGAGTGCTGCGTTTGGTGACAGCCTGCAAGCGTTTTACGGCGGCCGGATCGCGGAGGTGCTGGACCAAACACGTTACAGACTGCACATCGTCACCTCGCGTGGTCGGCATGTCCTGAACCGCGAACACGCGGTGGGCACGCCGCTGGGCTATGCAGGGGCTTTTTTGAGCAACGCTGTGCACCGCCGGGCCTTGGGCGGCTGGTTGGAGCGGGTGGTCTTTTCCGCGCAAGGCGCAGCCCTGCCGTTTGACGCGCACGACTTTCGCACCCGCGCTGTGGGCCTGACAGAGGACAACTTCATGCCTGCACTGCAAGCCAGTTGTTCCATTCCGTTTGCACTCAAAGCCGTGCATGATATTCCCGGTGCCCCCGCTGGAGCGTATTGGGACGGCGGCATCACCGATTACCACCTGCACCTGAACTGGACTACAGGGTCGCCGATGTATGGGAAAGGTCCGGAGCGGGCCATTGTGCTGTACCCACATTTTCAGAAAAGCGTGGTGCCGGGTTGGCTCGACAAATCACTCAAGTGGCGTCACCGCGCGACGCCTTTTCTGGACAGCACCATCGTCCTGGCCCCCAACCCCGAGTGGGTCAAAACCCTGCCCAATGGCAAATTGCCTGACCGCCAGGATTTCCTGAGCTACGACCGCGATCTGGCAGGGCGGGTGAAGGTTTGGAATGCGGCTGCCCGCGCCAGCGAGCAATTGGCCGCTGAATTTAGGGCCTGGTTGCAAAACCCGAGTTTGTTGAGTGTTCAACCCTTGTGAGGAGGTTACATGTCTGAAGCGTATGTGGTGGGTCAAATGACGGTTAAAAACGCCGACAAATGGGCCCAATACCGGGGGCAGGTACTGGCCACATTGCTGCCGTTTGGCGGCGAACTGGTGTTTCGGGGTCAACAGGTCCAGTCGTTTTCGGGCTCTAGCCCGCATCCCGACATCGTGGTGATCCGGTTTCCTTCATTGGACCATGCGCAAGGGTGGCATGGTTCAGCCGCTTATCAAGCCTTGATTCCTTTGCGCCAAGAGGCCGCCGACGTTGTTTTGCTCACCTATGCTTCATAACCCTGTTGCAAAAGTGGATAATCACGCCATGTTGACTGAACCGCTTTACCTCACCGCCGCGCTCTATAAATTCGTCGATTTGCCCGATTTTGCTGACCTGCAAGCGCCTTTGCAGGCCTATTGCGAGGCCCATGACGTCAAAGGCACCTTGCTGTTGGCGCACGAGGGCATCAACGGCACGATTGCGGGGCCTGAGGCTGGGGTGAGGGCGGTGCTGGCGTTTTTGCATGCCGATCCACGCCTCGCTACATTGCCGCACAAGGCGTCTTGGAGCCCCAAGCCACCGTTCACCCGCATGAAGGTCAAGCTCAAAAAAGAGATCGTGACCTTGCGCGTGCCCGAGCTGGACCCCAACAAGACCGTGGGCCAATACGTCAAACCCGCCGACTGGAATGCCTTGCTGGCCGACCCGGACGTGGTGGTGATCGACACGCGCAACGACTATGAGGTGGCGATTGGTACCTTCAAGGGCGCCATCAACCCGAACATCAAAAACTTTGTTCAGTTGCCTGCCTGGCTGGATGCACAGCCGAACTTGCAAGGCGAAGCCGCCAAAAAAACCAAAGTGGCCATGTTTTGCACGGGCGGTATTCGATGCGAAAAATCGACCGCTTTGATGAAAATGCGCGGTTTTGACGAGGTCTATCACCTCGAAGGCGGCATCCTCAAGTACCTGGAAGAAATCCCACCCGAGCAAAGCACCTGGGAAGGCGAATGCTTTGTGTTTGATGAGCGCGTGAGCGTGGGCCATGGCCTGGGTCTGGGCCACCACGAACTGTGTCGCTCTTGCCGCTGGCCTTTGAGCGAGCAGGACAAGCAGTCACCGCACTACGTGTTGGGCGTGAGCTGCGCGCATTGCCACGACCAGCGGACTGCGGAACAAAAGGACAAACTGGCCGAGCGCCAGCGCCAAGTCGAGCTGGCTGAGGCACGGGGTGAGCGCCATGTAGGGGCCAAGATGCCCCACCACGACGCGCCCTGAAACCGAAACCGCCCCTCAGCGACTTCATTGCCTTAGTGCGGGCATTGCTGAAAGTTGGGCCTCGGTTCCAGCACGACGACGCATCTGCCTCCAAGGCGTCCACACCCGGCCCTCTCGGGTGTGACGGGGCTCACAAGCTGGTCAGCAACAGGTCCCGGTATTCGTCGGCCGAGGCGATGCGCGGATTGGTCTTGTGGCAGTGGTCGGCCAGCGCCCCGGTGATGACGGCGTCAAACAGGCCTTCGTTCACACCCATGGCGCCAAGCCCAGTGGGCAGACCCAGGCGGGCGTTCATGTCCTTGATGGCATCGGGAATGTCCGAGCCGCTTTGCAGGCCCATGGCCTGGGCCATGCGGTTGAGGCGGTTTTCTTTTTGCACGGATTCGGCCACGGCGTTGAACTTCACCACCGCTGGCAAAAACATGGCGTTCAACGTGCCGTGGTGCAGACGCGGGTTGACGCCACCCAGGCTGTGGCTGAGGGAGTGCACACAGCCCAGACCTTTCTGGAACGCCATGGCCCCTTGCATGCTGGCGCTCATCATGTTCAAGCGGGCTTCGCGGTCTTGGCCATTGACCGTGGCGCGTTCGATGTTGGCCCAGCCACGGGTCAGTCCGTCGAGCGCAATCCCGTCAGCGGGCGGGTTGAAGGGCGCGGCCATGAAGGTTTCCATGCAATGCGCCACAGCGTCCATACCGGTGGCAGCGGTCAGGATGGGGGGCAAGCCGAGCGTGAGCTCAGGGTCGCAAATGGCCGCTTTGGGCACCATGAACCAGGAATGAAAACCCACTTTTCGGCCATCGTCCAGGATCAAAATAGCGCCTCGGGCCACTTCGCTGCCCGTGCCACTGGTGGTGGGCACCGCGATCAGGGGGGCCACGCGGTCGGTGATTTTGAGCGAGCCGCCCTCGATGGTGGCGTAGGTTTTGAGCGGGCCATCGTGGCTGACGGCAATCGACACGCCTTTGGCGCAGTCGATGGCCGAGCCGCCACCCACGGCGATCAGGCCGTCGCAGCCATGCTGCTTGTAAAGGAGCGCCGCAGCGCGAACCGCCGCTTCGGTCGGGTTCGATGGTGTCTGGTCGAACACGGTCACCGGCAGGTCCGGCAGCGCGTCGAGCGCTTTTTGCAGCACGCCAGCGGCCCTGACCCCGGCATCGGTCACGATCAGGGGTTTGCGGATGCCCACGCGTTCACACTCGGCCTGCAGGAGCTTCACAGCGCCATGGTCGATCTGGATCTGGGTCAGGTAGTTGATGAAAGACATGCAATAACTCCAATCAAGGTGGGCCCGTCCAACCGTGAAAGGACAGGCGGGCGGGGCGTTGTACGATCAAGGTCCATTTTGATGCAGGTTGAGGTATTCATGCTTGCGCTGGCTGTCACCCTTGTTCAAAGCGGCAGCTTGCACCGCGGCCCAACCCTCGGCCTATTTCACTGATTGAACAACACCACAGTTTTCTTCCCATGAGCAGCCACCACGCCAACCCTCGCGCATTGCTGAACGCCGCCACGCGCAGCCTGATTGAGCGGGTCCACCGCGCAGGCCGCCCGCCCATGGCCGCCATGACGCCCACGCAGGCCAGAGCGTTTTACGACATCGGCGGGCCCATGCTGGACCTGCAACCCGCACCCCAGGTGGACCGGGTGGAGGACTTCACCCTGCCTGCCCGCGATGGCCATGCCATGCCCGCGCGGCTGTATGCGCCACGCTCTGAAGCGGCATTGCCCGTTCTGCTGTACATCCACGGCGGCGGCTTTTCGGTGGGGAGCTTGACCACCCATGACGTGTTGTGTCGCCAACTCTCACGCCAGGGCCACTGCGCTGTGGTGTCGCTCGATTACCGACTGGCCCCCGAGCACCGATTTCCGACGGCCGTGCATGACAGTTGGGACGCCCTGAACTGGCTGCAACAACACGGCCAAGCGCTCGGCTTGGACACCTCGCGATTGGCTGTCGGCGGCGACAGTGCAGGCGGTACCTTGGCCACGGTGTGTGCTCTGATGGCCCGTGATGCAGGCCTGCCCCTTCGCCTGCAGCTGTTGTTTTACCCTGGCTGCATTGCTCGGCAAGACACCGCTTCTCACCACAGATTTGCAGATGGCTTCATGCTTGACAAAACCACAGTGGACTGGTTTTTTGCCAATTACATCGACGAAGCCGATCGCGACGACTGGCGCTTTGCCCCCCAGAATGCACCGGACCATGCCGGCTTGGCGCCCGCCTGGATCGGCTTGGCCGAATGCGACCCCTTGGTGGATGAGGGCGTGCAGTACGCCGACACGCTGCGCATGGCGGGTGTTGCAGTCGATCTGGACATTTACAAAGGCGTGGTCCACGGTTTCATCACCATGGCTCGGGCCATCCCCGATGCCCTGCAAGCGCACGCCGATGCGGGCCGAGCTTTGCGGGGCGCCTTTGGCATCATGGAGAGCCGGTCAAGCCCGTCATGAAGGGGGCGTTGCGGTGCCGGTGCGCACATCATCATCCTCACACCATCGACAATACCGTGGTGATGCCCGCGCACGCGGATCGCCATCAACCCCCAGGAAGTGATTCATGAAACGCCAAGATTTCCGTTTTTCCCACCGCATGCGCGTGCGCTGGGTGGAGGTGGACATGCAAAAAATCGTGTTCAACGGCCACTACCTCATGTACTTCGACACCGCTGTGACCGAATACTGGCGGCAACTGGCCATGCCCTACGCTCAGACCATGCACCAGCTCGGCGGCGATCTGTTTGTCAAAAAGTCCAGCCTTGAATACCACGCCAGCGCCGAGATGGACGATTTTCTCGACGTTTGCATGCGATGCGACCGGGTGGGAAACTCGTCCATGACGTTTGCGGGGGCGATTTTTCGCGGCGACGAATTGCTGATTACCAGCGAACTGGTCTACGTGTATGCCGATCCGGTGGCCAAGAAAAGCCAGACCATCCCGGACCCACTGCGCGACATGCTCGAAGGCTTTGAACGCGGCGAAGACATGGTGCAGGTCCATGTGGGTTCTTGGCACGACTTCGAGAAGCTGGCCAGCCCGCTGCGTCACGAGGTGTTTGTGGATGAGCAAAAAGTGCCGCTTGAGTTGGAGTTGGACCACGAGGACGGGACCGCCTTGCACGCCGTGGCCCTCAATCGCATGGGCCTGTGCCTGGCCACAGGCCGTCTGATTCAACACGCGCCCGGTGTGGCCCGCATTGGCCGCATGGCCGTCAAAAAGCAGATGCGCGGCAGTGACCTGGGCCGACGCGTTCTGCATGCCCTGATGGACGCGGCGCAGCACCGGGGCGATACCCGGGTGATCTTGCATGCCCAATGCAGCGCCGAAGGTTTTTACAAACGCTCAGGTTTTGAGCCGCATGGGGCTGTTTATGAAGATGCGGGAATGGCGCACATTGACATGGTGCGTGACCTTTAGGCGCGACGCTGCCCTTGCCTAAACCAAAGCGACAGCCATGTTGCCATGGCGCAAAGGCATCAAATGTCAGCCAGCAATGGGTAGGGCAGCGGCAGCAAGTCCAAGGCGGCGCCGTCTGCGCCGCCGACGCGCCAGCCCGATTGCATGCTTTCTGTCGTGCCACTGACCAGTGCATCAAAGCCCTGGCCATCGGCACGCGCTGCGCTCAGCACCACGGTGGCGCAGGCTTGGTCGGGGTCGGTGGGGGTGAAAACGTCTTGACCTGCGGTCAAGGCGACAAGGCTGTGCACCAGCGCCGTGCGGCGCTTGAGGGTGCCTCGAAACTGGCTGCGTGCGACAACCTCTTGACCGGGGTAACAGCCTTTTTTGAAGTTCACACCGCCCACCGATTCGTAATTGAGCATTTGCGGCACGAAAGCCTCGAACACGGGCTGGCTGACCAATGTGACGCCACTCATCACTTCGGCCCACTGCCAAACTTGGGCTGGCACATCGGCGCCGGCTGGCAGCGCATGGCCCGATGGGGCGATCCACAGCGCACGGGGAATTTCAGAAGCGCCCAACACTGCAGGATAAAGCGACACGGTGTACACGCCATCCTGGGCGAGGGTCTGCCAAGGCGCAGCATCGCCCGCCAAAGCTTGGACACTCGCGCCAAGCAAGCCGCGCAACTGGCACTGGCTGGTGATGTCGCTGATTTTGACTTTGGCCCGCAGCACGAACATGGACAGGCGCTTGAGGGTCTGGGCCAGCAAGTCGAGGCTCAAGACCAGCAAAACCGTGTCCGGCGCGGTTTTGACAAGGATAAAGCTGGCCTGCATTCGGCCTTTGGCCGAGCAAAAGGCCGCCAGACGCGACTGGCCCACGGGCAACAGCAACACATCGTTGCTGAGCTGGTTGTGCAAAAAATTCGCCGCGTCCTCGCCTTGGGCCTGGATCACACCGAGGTGGGGCAGGGGGCTCGTGCCGTTCAAGAGGGTCTGAAGGTGAGGGCTGAAATCTGCAGGGGTGTTCATGTCGGGGCTCAGTCGTCGGGCAAGGGGTGAATTATCATCCCCTCCACGTTTTCAACACCCGAACAAGGACATGGCCGTGCTCAAAGGCTTGATGAAGTGGTTGGCCAGCCTGTTGCTTGTGGCCTCGGGTCTGCTGGGGGGCGCTTTCTGGTGGGTTCAGCACCCCTTGGACACCCGTCAAGCCACGCTGGATCTGTCGATCGAGCCCGGCACCTCGGCCAAAGCCATTGCCCAAGCTGTGGCCGATGCGGGCGCCCAAAACTCGCCCGAACTGCTCTATGCCTGGTTTCGCTTGTCGGGTCAGTCGCGCCAGATGCGGGCGGGCAGCTATGAAATTGCACCTGGCACCTCACCCCAACGTTTGCTCAGTATGCTGGTGCGGGGCGAGGAAAGCCTGCGCACGGTGACGGTGGTGGAAGGCTGGAACTGGCGCCAAGTGCGGCAGGCTTTGGCCAAGGCTGAAAACCTCAGACCTGACAGCCGCGCCTTGACCGATGAAGCGTTGATGATCCAGCTGGGTCGCCCCGGCGTGGCCCCGGAAGGGCGCTTTTATCCCGACACGTATTCGTATGCCAAAGGCACCAGCGACTTGGCGGTGTTGCAGCGGGCCATGAAAGCCATGGACAAGCACCTGCAGCAAGCCTGGGCGGCCCGGCAACCCGATGCATCCCTGCAGTCGCCCGAACAGGCGCTGATTTTGGCCAGCATTGTTGAAAAGGAAACAGGCAAGGCACAAGACAGGGCCCAGATTTCGGGCGTGTTCAACAACCGCCTGCGCATCGGCATGCGCCTGCAGACCGACCCGACGGTGATTTATGGCTTGGGTGAGGCTTTTGACGGCAATTTGCGGCGGGTGCACCTGACCACCGACAACCCTTGGAACACATACACCCGCTCGGGCCTGCCGCCCACGCCCATTGCCATGCCGGGCAAGGCTTCGTTGTTAGCGGCTGTTCAGCCGGCTAAAACCTCTGCCATTTATTTTGTGGCCAAAGGCGATGGCAGCAGCCATTTCAGTGTGACGCTGGACGAGCACAACCGGGCCGTGAACCGTTACCAGCGCGGCCAGTGAACGGTGTTGAGCTTGCCCATCAGCTTCGGCGACAATCGGGGATTGATTTCACACCTTTATGAGCATCGGCACATTCATCAGTTTTGAAGGCATCGACGGTGCGGGCAAGTCCACGCACATCGCCCGCGTGGCCGACCTGTTTTCCCAAGCGGGCAGGGCTGTGGTGCTCACCCGTGAGCCGGGCGGCACGCCTGTGTCTGAAAAGCTGCGCGAATTGGTGCTGCACGAGCCCATGGACCCACTGACCGAGGCGCTTTTGATGTTCGCAGCCCGTCGCGAGCACCTGGTGCAGGTGATCGAGCCGGCCTTGGTCCGCGGCGATGTGGTCTTGTGCGACCGCTTCACCGACGCCACCTTTGCCTACCAAGGGGGTGGGCGGGGCTTTGACTGGCAGGTGCTGGGGGCGCTTGAGCGCATGGTGCAGCAACGCCCCATCCAAGACCCATCCTCAGTCTCTGACCCGCATGCTGGTCATGATCGCGCAGGCGGGAATCCCTCATTGAGGCAACCTGATTTGACGGTCTGGTTTGATCTGGACCCGCTCATTGCGGCCCAGCGCCTGGCCTCGGCCAGGGTGCCCGACAAGTTTGAGTCCCAGCCCGCTGACTTTTTTGCGGCGGTGCGGGCCGGATACGCTCGCCGCCTGGCCGAAATGCCCAGCCGTTTTGCACGCATCGACGCTGCTCAAGCCATGGAAGCTGTGGGTGCTGACGTGACCCGCATTGTTCGCGATTGGCTCCATCGGAGGGCGCCATGAGCGCTGTCTTGACTGCGCCCTGGATCACCCGGCAAGCCACCCAGTTGTTGGCCCAGCGTGGACACGCCTGGCTGCTTCAAGGCCCTTCGGGCCTGGGTCAATACGAATTGGCTCTGGCTTTGGCGTCGGCCTGGCTTTGCGAAAAACCCACAGCGTTGGGTGCTTGCGGTGTGTGCGCCAGTTGCCATGCCATTGCCGTGCACACCCATGCGGATCTGGCCGTGTTGATGCCCGAGACCGTGATGATCGAGCTGGGCTGGCCTTTGTCCGAAAAGGCCCAGGACGAGATCGATAAAAAAACCCGCAAGCCCAGCAAAGAGATCCGGGTCGACGCGATGCGCGATGCGGTGGAGTTTTCACAGCGCACCGATGCGCGCGGGCGTGGCAAAGCGGTGCTGGTGTTTCCGGCTGAGCGCATGAACACCATCACGGCCAATGCGCTGCTCAAAACCTTGGAAGAGCCGCCAGGCGACGTGCGCTTTGTGCTGGCCACCGAGGCCGGCCACATGCTGCTGCCCACCATCCGCAGCCGTTGTTTGGCCCACACCATGCATTGGCCCGAAGCCGACGAGGCGCTGCCCTGGCTGATGGGGCAGGGCGTTGCCACTGCTGTCGCACAAGACTTGCTGCGCAGTGCGGGCGGACGTCCGGCCGATGTGCTGCGCCAAGCTGAATCTGGTTTGTCACCGGATTGGTGGGCCCATTTGCCCAAAGCCATGCGACAAGGCGATGCCCGGCATTTGGCCGATGTGAGTCCCGCGCAAGCCATCGACGCCTTGCAAAAGCTCTGTCATGACCTGGTTCTGCGTCACTCGGGCGCTTTGCCTCGCTTTTTTGATGCAGCGCATTTGCCCGCCTGCGCTGCTTCTGCGCTGGTGCTGACCGACTGGTTCAAGCGCCTGATGCAGTCGGCCCGCACGGCCGAGCACCCCTTCAATGCCGGTTTGATGCTGGAAGCCTTGACCGCCGATGCCCATCAAACCCTGATGTCCAAGGGCTGAGCCATGTACACCGATTCCCATTGCCATCTGAATTTTCCCGAACTGATGGCTCAGCTCGACAGCATTCAGCAGGCCATGCAAGACGCACAGGTCACGCGCGCCCTGGTCATCTGCACAACCCTTGAAAAGTTTGACGAAGTGCATGGCCTGGCCATGGCCCATGACAACATGTGGGCCACCGTGGGCGTTCACCCCGACAACGAAGGCGTGCGAGAACCCAGCCTGCAGGATTTGCTGGAAGGTGCCGCCCGCCCCAAAGTCGTGGCGATTGGAGAGACCGGACTTGACTACTACCAGATGGATGAGCGCAAGGGCGGGCGCACTGTGGCCGACATGGAATGGCAGCGCGAGCGTTTTCGCACCCACATCCGCGCAGCCCGCCAGACGGCCTTGCCCTTGGTCATCCACACCCGCCAAGCCTCAGACGACACCATCGCCATCTTGAAAGAGGAGGGTGAAACGGGAGGCATCGGTTGTGCGGGCGGTGTGTTTCACTGCTTCACCGAAAGCCAGCAGGTGGCCCGTGCCGCTCTGGACTTGGGTTTTTATATTTCGTTTTCCGGCATCCTGACCTTCAAAACGGCGGCCGATTTGCGTGAAGTGGCCCAGTTTGTGCCTGATGACCGCCTGCTCATCGAAACGGACAGCCCTTACTTGGCCCCAGTGCCGTATCGGGGCAAGATCAATAACCCGTCCTATGTGCCCTATGTGGCCAAGTTGCTCGCAGAGTTGCGAGGCACCAGCAGCGAGGCGGTGGGTGAGCTGACCACTCGAAATTTCCTTCAATTGTTTGCCCAAACATCGGCTGAATAACTTCATGTTGAACATTAATTTATTCAAAAAGATCCTTGTTTTTATTGGTTTTTCGACATCTGTTTTAGGCGTTCACGCTGGCTCGTATGAGGACTTTTTCAAGGCTGTTCAATTTGACGATGTCAAGTCGGTTCAGTCTTTGCTCCAGCGTGGTTTTGATCCCAACACCGTCAATCCTGCAGGGGTTCCGGCCTTGATGTTGGCCGTTCGGGAACCCTCGCTGAAAGTGGCTCAATTGTTGGCGCAATGGCCCAAAATCAAGGTTGAAGTTCGCAATGACAAGGACGAAAGCCCTTTGATGCTGGCTGCACTCAAGGGGTATTTGCCCTTGGTTAAAACGCTCGTTGAGCGCGATGCCGATGTCAACAAGCCTGGCTGGACGCCTTTGCATTACGCGGCATCGACCGGTCAAGTGCCTGTGATCGAGTATTTGTTGGACCAGAGTGCTTATTTGGATGCCGAATCTCCCAACGGCACAACCCCCTTGATGATGGCAGCCATGTACGGCAGCCCTGAAGCTGTCAAGGTATTGATCCAGGCCGGGGCCGACTTGACCCTTAAAAACCAATTGGGCTTGTCCGCGCTCGATTTTGCAGTTCGTGGGGACCGCGCCAATGCCAAGGCGTTGATTGAAACGGGTCTTCAGCGTCTTCAACAGCGAACGCCCGTACGTGATGCTTCATCCTTTGCCGCACCGGTTGAGGCGTCTGGCAGGAGTGCGGATGCAACTTCAAATGCTGCAGTGCCCAGGGTCTCAGCATCACCCGTGCCTTCGTCTTCATCCGAAAGCGTGACGCCCACACCAAGCCATCCTTTGAAAGGTCGTTGGTAGAGCGTTGTCGTTTTTGGGAAGTTCTTTGGATTAAACTTCCTCTTTAGATACATACGATGTGCATTATGTAAAGTTATGGGCATGCAACAAGATGACAAAATTGAGAGAAATTATGTGCAAGACCCATCAGTTGCATGGCAGAATCTCGTCGTTCTATTCATTTGGAGAAAATCTTGAACAAAGCAGAACTGATCGAAGCCTTGGCAAAAGAAACAGACATGTCCAAAGCAGCTGCCGGCCGTGCCGTCAGCGCTTTGGTTGAAATCATCACCAAGACCGTTGCCAAAAAACAAGACGTGCAACTCATTGGTTTTGGTACCTTCAAGGCAGCCAAGCGCGCTGCCCGCGTTGGCAAGAACCCACGCACGGGTGAGAAGCTGAAGATCGCAGCCGCCACTGTGCCACGTTTCACAGCCGGTGCCGCTTTCAAAGCTGCCGTGAACAAGAAGAAGTAATCCCCGTTTGCTTCAGCCGAAAGGCAGCCATGGTGAACAACCTGGCTGCCTTTTTTCATGGGAGAAATGACGGAATGGTTTCAATGAGTGCGCTCGCACACAGAGCAAAAAGGTTCGCGCTGCTAAGGTGTTGAAGGTCTCAGTTCAACATGCCCAAGGGAAAGCGCCCCATGAAACACAGACGGTCCATTGTTCTTGCATTCTGGCTACTGAATCTGTCATTTATAACTGTGCAAACCGTGAACGCACAAAAGACGGTCACCGATGGTGCATATTCAGCCCCCCAAAAAAATCGACCTGAAACCGCCCATCCAAGGCATAAGCCAAATCCGGGCAAAGATCAGAAAAAAATTGAACACCTGCAAGACCGGTCGCCTCCACATGTCTTGGCACCCTCCTCTGTTGGCCATGTGGCTGTTGGGGGGTATTTTCAAATTCATCAAATTGAAGCCGCCCGAAACTTCTACAACAGACCCGAAAACAGGGGATTCTGTCCTCCAGGATTGGCTAAAAAAGGCACGGGTTGCCTGCCGCCAGGACAAGCCAAATCCTGGCGCAAGGGGAAGCCATTGCCTGATCATGTGGTCTATTACGATTTGCCAAGGTCTGTGGTCCTGGCGTTGGGCGTGCCGCCTCACGGCTACCAATACGTGCGGGTGGCATCCGATATCTTGCTGATGGCCATCGGCACTCGCCTGGTCATGGATGCGATAGAAGATTTGGTGCAATGAAACTCAGCGCAGGATGCCACCCTTGCCCCTGATTTGAAAAAAACTGAATAAATCAGCACGAGGTGACCGACAATTGTCTTCTTTGACTTTCGGTTGGCATCGGTATTTATGGCGATTCAATGGTTTCCTGGACACATGCACCTGACGCGCAAGGCGATCGGGGAACGCATCAAAGACATTGACGTTGTGATCGAAATGCTGGACGCGCGCTTACCAGGCTCAAGCGCCAATCCCATGTTGGCCGAGCTGATCAAGGGCAAGCCAGCCCTCAAGATCCTGAGCAAGCAAGACTTGGCCGATCCGGCCCGAACCAGCCAATGGTTGGCTCATTACAACGCCATGCCCGGCGTGCGAGCCATTGGCTTGGACACGAGCATGAGCTCACCCGCCAAAGCGCTGATCGAAGCCTGCCAGCAACTGGCACCCAACCGAGGCGGCATGGTCAAACCCATGCGCGTGCTGATTTGCGGCATCCCCAATGTGGGCAAATCCACCCTGATCAACACCCTCAAAGGCAAACGTGCCGCCAAAACAGGCGATGAAGCCGGCGTGACCAAACAGGAAATGCGGATTGCCTTGGCCGACGACTTCTACCTCTATGACACCCCTGGAGTGCTCTGGCCGCGCATCATCGTCGAGCAAAGCGGCTACAACCTGGCCGCCAGCGGGGCGATCGGTGTGAATGCTTTTGATGAGGAAGTGGTCGCGCTGGAGTTGCTCAACTACCTGATCCCCCACTATCCGCAGGCGCTCAGCGACCGCTACAAAGTGACCGATGTGGCCAGCCACACCGACGAAAGCCTGCTCGAAGCGATCGGACGTGTTCGTGGCGCCATGCAAAGCGGTGGAAGGATCAACAGCACCAAGGCCGCACACATCGTGATCCACGATTTCCGCGCGGCGGCGCTGGGCCGCATCACTCTGGAAACTCCCGAACAATTTGCCCAATGGCTGGCAGAAGGCAAAAAGGCCGATGCCGAACGTGCGGTTCGCAAAGAGGCGAGCGACAAATCCAAGAAAACTTCACGAAAAACGGTGGGTTGATCGCATGAGCCCGCAACACGCCACCCCCGACAAAGATGCCATCGCCCTCCTCCCGCCTTTTGAGCGGCTGGGGCTGGACCGGATCACGCTGGTCAGCAGCGGCGCGCAAGCGCAACAGGCCCTTGGGCACTTGCTACAGGCCAGCGCTTGGGGCTTCGACACAGAGTCCAAACCCACCTTCAGAGTGGGCGAAGCCTCAGACGGACCCCACATTCTTCAACTCGCTACATCCGAGCGGGCTTGGGTTTTTCAGCTGAACGACACGGCATGTCGCCGCGTGGCGGCCGAACTGCTGGCGCAACCAGGCATCGTCAAGGCTGGCTTTGGTTTGGGTGATGACCGCAGGCGCATCATCCATAAGCTGGGCATCGAGCCACAAGGCATCCTCGAGCTCAACACAGTGTTCCATCAGCGCGGTTACCGCAAAGACATGGGCGTCAAAGGCGCCGTGGCGGTCTTGTTTAACCAACGCTTCATGAAATCCAAAAAGGCCGCCACCAGCAACTGGGCCAATGCACAGCTGACCGAGTCGCAGGTGGTTTATGCGGCCAACGATGCTTATGCCGCCATGCGGGTCTGGCAGGCGCTGGCGCTTTGAAGCGCCATCACGACAAGCGTTTTCAGGTCGGCAACCCCAAAAACACCGTCATGCGCTGCAACTCTTCGTCCAAGGCGGCTGAAAAGCTGGTGTCTTTGGGCGCTGAAGTCACATATCCCACATCGGGTGATAACAAACCGTCTTTCACGCTCAGATTGGCCCAGCCGATCACCTGATCGCGCCACAGCAGGGGCAAGGCATAGTGACCGCGCACACGTTTGGCGGCTGGCGTGTAGGCCTCAAAACGATAGGGCCAGCCCCACAACAGTTCAAAGCGCCGACGGTCCCAAACCACGGGGTCAAATGGGGCCAGCAAGCGCACTTGATCGTCCACCGCGTGGCGGTGCGACGCGGGGTTTTCTCCCTCTGGCCAAAACCAAGTCACACCGTCCACCACAGCGCTGGGTAGCCTGGCGTGCGCCCGCCGCAAAACCGCTTGACGTTGGCCGCGCCACTGTGGCACGCCGCCGGCCAACAACAAGCCCACCAATTGCCCCAAACTGGCAGCAGGCAGAGGCGCGTATTTGGACACGATCACATCCACCAGCGCGTCCACTGCCGCCTCGTCACTCAACAAGCGGGGTTGCGATTCGCGCACCGTATAAAGACGCTGCCCCGCTTCGCGCTTGACCACCCGCAACAGGCCCCGGTGATGCATGCCATCCAGCAACTGCGTGCTGGCACGGCTGTTGCCTCCAAACCAATGGGTCACGGTACCGTGATCAAAATGCGCATCCACCTCGGCGGGTCGCACCACGCCACGCTCGCGCACAAACGCCAGCACCTCGGCAACCTGCTTCATCCGGCTGGCAGACCATGCGATGCGCGGCGTGCGTGGGTGCATCAGGTGGTGCACGTCTGGCCTCACAAAACCATAGTTGACGAAAAAGTCCTCCTCCACGTCCAAGCTTGCGTAGCGCGCTTCCAGATCGCCCGCCCGATACCCAGCGACACGGTGACGAAGCGTAAAATCTTGCGCACGCGCGGGCGCACGCAAGGGATCGGCCTGCACAAAGCCCAGCCGCTGCAAAGCCTTGGGCAAACTCGTGGGTGCAAAAAGACTGCGCGCCACGGCATGGCGGCGCAGCTGATCGAGGTTGACAGTGCGTGCAGACATGGGGGGATGATGCCGCACAAACCTCAAGCCCTAAAATGACCCCCAGTTCAAATTTGGCTGCCCGAGCTCGCCCTCACCCGAATGTTCACCATGTCCGAAGCTACGGCCCCCAGCTGTGTCACACCCACTGAAAGCGTCTCCCAGGTGCTGCACTTTGCCAACGCCTCTTGGCGCGTGCGCAGACCCCGGCCCTTTGTGTTGGTCATTGAAGGCGAAGTGGGTCATGAAGACACCGCGCCCAGCGACTACCTGCACGACCAACTGCTCTTGCCCGAATGGCGCGAAGCCTTTTACCAGTTGGTCGATGCCACGGGCTTGGTGGTTTGCCTGAACGTACTCACCCAACACCCCACCTACCGCGATGTGCGCGGGCGCTCCAGCAAAGGTCGACTGAGCCAGGGCGAGTACTACCACCACGACGGCTGCACCGGTCCCGTCAAACCGCGCTTTGTGGAAATCCGTTGCCCCATCCAGCCGCAAACCCGTGGCGTGGCCACTGCTGTGGCACCCCACCGCGATGTGGTCCAAGCCATGGTGCAGGTGCTACCCGCCGAGTTGGCGGCCACGCCTGCACTGGCAGGACTTGATATGTGCCTGGACACCATCGGCCAGATGGACGACGCCGCACTCGACCACTTGCAAGGCCTGATCACGCGCACCGTGCGCAAAAAGCTCAATGCCGAAGGCGCTCGCGCCTACTTCCGCCAAGTGGATGCCGCCGCCAACGCCTACTTCGAGCCATGGGCCTTGGGCGAAAGCCGTTTCATCGCCAACGCCAACCATGGCGTCACCCTGCAGCACCGACGCGCTTACCAAGCCCCGCACACGGGTGGCGTGGCCAATGGCCATTTGGTCAAGCGCTGGACAAACGAAGAATTGCTGCTGCCCGGTCAGGTGGTCGACCAGGACCTGATGGCCGCTCTGTGCAAAGAGGACGGTGATGAAGGGGAAGACAATGAACGGGCTGACAGGTGTTACCTCGGGGCTCATTGAGTTCAACCCCGTGGTTTGAACGGCGTGAACTTGATTCAAGTTTCTCCGGTGCTGAAACTCTGTCGGTTGGCTGCCAATGAGAAGTAGGCCTTGATCTCGGAAGTGAACCGTTCGCGGCTGTGTTGGCGGCGCTCCAGCAGGCCGACATGCCGCTGCACATTCACACTGGGCAATGGCAGCACCTGAAGCAGTCGGTCGCGCGACCAAGTCACATTGGCCAAGCGGGGCACGATGGAGACGCCAAAACCTTGACGCACCAGCGCCACGATGGCCTCCACCGAATTCAACTCGATGCTCTCTTTGACCTGCGCGTTGCATTGGCCCAAAGCTTCATTGACCAAATGACCTGTCCAGGTTTGGCGGTCAAACCGCATAAAAGGCGCTTGAGACAAGATGTCCAAGGGTGTGGAGGCCAGCTCAAAGTGCGGCTTGCGGGGAACGATGAGCACCAGCGGCTCTGAATACAAGGGCGTCCAAAGCAAGCTGGACGGGAGGGCATGAGGGGGCTGCGTGACCACGGCGGCATCCAACTCACCGCGCTCGACCCTGAGCGCAAAGTCTGACGATAAACCGGCCAACAGCGTGACATCGAGCTTTGGGTGGCGACGTTTGAGCGCCCACAAGCCATCGGAAAAAGCACCCATCAAAGCGGAGACCAGTGCGCCAACCACCACCGTGCCGACCAACTCCTGGCCGTTTTCGACCGCCGCGAGCGCTTCAAAACGGTCAACCAAGTCTTGCACGGGGGCCACCAAGCCACGCCCAGCCGTGTTGAGCACGATGGAGCGGCCATTGCGGTCAAACACCGTCAGCCGTAAATCGGCCTCTAATGACCGGATTTGCAAACCAACGGCGGCAGCTGTCAAGCCCACCTCTTTCCCAGCGGCGGCCAAGCTGCCGTGTCTCACCACGGCCAGAAAAGTTTTGAGAATACGGATGGAGGACATGACAAAGCAAGGGTAAAGCGGCCAAATGGTCCAGGTTGAGAGAAAGGGTAAACCCCATCACTTGAGCTCTATTAGAAAGCAATTCTTTTGCTGGACTAAAAAAATATTCGCTTTTTCTTTCTTGGCTGAGCCACTACAGTGAATCAAATCATGACGCAATGAAAGATAAACCCCATGACAGCAACCCTGTCGGTCAAGGTATGGCGAGGCAAAGCCGAAGGCGGTTTCAGCCACTATGAGGTGCCGCGTCTGGCCAGTCAGACCGTGCTGGATGTCGTGACCCACATCCAGCGCCAACTGGAACCCACGCTGAGCTACCGCTTTGCGTGCCGTGTGGGCATGTGCGGCTCGTGTGCCATGACGGTCAATGGCAAGGCATGCTGGACTTGCCGCACCCATGTCAGCAAAGTGGTGGACGCACAGGGCAGCTTGGAAATAGCCCCTCTGGCCAACTTGCCGGTGATCAAAGACTTGGCCACCGACATGAGCGAATTTTTTGACAAATGGACACGCGCCGGAGGGGCCTTCAAAGGCGCGGCCACCCGGCACGATCCATTTGCCAAGGTGGCACCCGCTTCCAATGAGCGAAAGGCCGCCAATGCCGGCATTGAGTGCATTGGCTGCGGCGTGTGTTACGCCTCCTGTGATGTGGTGAGCTGGCGTCCCGATTACTTGGGCCCCGCGGCAATGAACCGGTCTTGGACGCTCGTCAACGACGTGCGCGATGTGGCGCAAACCGAACGCCTGCGCGCGGTGGCCGGTGATGCGGGCTGTCACGCCTGTCACACGCTGGGCTCATGTACCGAGCGTTGCCCCAAACATTTGTCGCCCACGGTGTCCATAGCCGGGCTCAAACGCACCGTGGCACGTGCTGCAGTGCGCAAACAACTGTGAGGAACAGAGCCTTGAGCCCAGACCTCTCTAACCCTATTGCGCAAGCCAAACGCTGGTACTGGCAACGCATCAGCGCCATGGTGCTGGCTTTGTGCGTCATCGTGCACCTGGGGGTCATCATGTACGCGGTGCGTGGCGGGCTCAGCGCCGCCGAGATTTTGGGTCGCACCCAGGGCAATTGGGGTCTGGGTGCTTTTTATGCCCTGTTTGTGCTGGCCTGCGCGGTCCATGTGCCCGTGGGGATGGCCAATATAGCCCGCGAATGGTGGGGTTGGGGTGAGGCGGTGGCGCTGTGGTTGTCCCGCCTGTTTGCGCTGCTGCTCTTGGTCACGGGTCTTCGTGCGGTTTGGGGAGTTGTGACGTGACTGCGAAACGATCCAATGACCAGCGGGCGCGGGCCCACCCGGCTTACTGGGCTTTTTTGCTGCATCGCTTGTCGGGGCTCGGTTTGGCGTTGTTTTTGCCTCTGCACTTTTGGGCTTTGGGTCAAGCGATCCACGGTGCTGCAGCGCTCGATGGCTTTTTGCGACTGGCTGACCAGCCCCTCTTCAAGTTGGCCGAATGGGGCCTGGTGGTGTTGCTCTCACTGCACTTGATGGGCGGTGTACGCTTGCTGCTGATCGAATTTGGGCAAGCTTCGGGCCTGCGCAAGAACTGGATTTCCGTGGCTGTGGGTTTTGCGGCCGCGGCGGGTCTGGTCTTTGCATTGTCCCTTTGGGCTTGATGGTGTAAAAAACGGTAGATTTTTTTAAAACGACAGGAGACAAAGAGATGAACAGAAATCGACGTGCTGGCCTGAAAGGCATTTGGGCCATGACCGCAATGGCCATGGCTGCTTGGGTGGCGATGCCCGCAGCCGCACAACAGCCCTGGCCCAGCAAGCCGGTGCGCATCGTTGTGCCTTTTGCCCCAGGTGGTTCCACCGATGTGGTGGCCCGCATGGTCGGCCAAAAACTCTCAGCCATTTGGGGTGTGCCCGTGATCATTGAAAACCGCGCCGGTGGCGGTGGCAACGTGGGGGCTGATTTGGTGGCCAAGTCGCCCGCCGACGGCTACACGCTGCTGATGGCGTCGGGCAGCATCACCATCAACCCGCACATTTACAAAAAAATGCCCTTCGACACGGTGAAAGACCTGACGCCGATCACCAACGTGGCCAGTGGCCCCATGCTGGTCGTGGTGAACGAGTCCGCGCCCCAGAAAACCCTCAAAGAGTTGATCGACTTTGCCAAAGCCAATCCCGGCAAGGTCAACTTCGGATCTGCAGGCGTGGGCAGTCAGGTGCACTTGGCCGCTGAAAACTTTGCCGATGCAGCTGGCATTGACATTGCACACGTGGCCTACCGCGGAGAAGCGCCTGCCTACAACGATCTGATGGGCAAGCAAATTCAGATGATGGTGGGTAATTTTGCCGCCGCCTCTGCACTGCTCGGCAATGGACGTCTGCGCGCTCTGGCCGTCACCGGCAAAGAGCGGTCTTCTCAGTTGCCAGAGATTCCGACAGTGGCTGAATCCGGCCTGCCCGGCTTTGAAAACACGGGCTGGTTTGGCCTGTTGGCCCCCGCCGGTACGCCCGCAAGTGTGATCAACAAGGTGCAAGCCGATACGGTCAAAACCCTCTCCCAAACCGACACCAAGGCCAGACTCTTTGTGCAAGGCATGTCGCCGGTGGGCAACAGTTCGGCCGACTTTGCCAAGGCCATGGTGGCCGAATCACAGCGTTGGGCCACGGTGGTGAACAACCGCAAGCTGGCTGGCACGAACTGACAGCGTGCACCACTCGCCAGCGGCTTCAGGGCCGCTGGTTGTTGGGTTGACAAGGCCTTGTCAAGGACCAACTGTTCCGTCTTCACTGAATCGAATCCCCATGAAAATTGACCTGCAAGCCGTTGAGGACGCCTCCAAAGCCCTGTACATCCAGGCACTCAAGGTTTTGCCGCCCGATATCAAAACTGGATTTGGCCGATTGCAGGCCAGCGAAACCGGAGACACCGCACGCCAAGTGCTGGCCACCATGGTGACCAACATCTCGGTGGCAGAGTCCACCGACAACCTCTTGTGCCAAGACACGGGCATCCCGATTTACAACGTGGTGATCGGGCGTGATGTGGTGGTGGACGGTCACGCACTGATGCAGGCGGTGCGGCGCGGCTGCGAACGTGCGACCCGAGAATACCCCTTGCGCAGCTCGGTGGTGCATCCGCTGACGCGCAAAAATGAACACAGCTCGTGCGGCATTGAGGTGCCGGTGATCCATGTGAAGTTCAGCGACGAACCCGAATTGCTCGAAATTGAAATGATCCCCAAGGGCAGCGGTTCTGAGAACAACTCTTTCCTCAAAATGGCCATCCCTGCCGAGGGTATTGACGCGATCAAGACCTTTGTCATTGACTGCGTTTTGGCTTCTGGCGGCAAAACCTGCCCGCCCACCATCGTCGGCGTTGGCCTAGGTGGCACTTCCGACTTGGCGGTGGCCTTGGCCAAACGTGCCTCCACCCGCGAATTGGGCAGCCGCTGTGCTGACCCCGCAGGCGCTGAACTGGAGCAACAGCTGTCCATGGCGGTCAATCAGCTGGGCGTGGGACCTCAAGGTCTGGGCGGCGACTCGACCGCTTTTGCGGTGCACATTGAGTTGGCGGCGACTCATATCACCATGAACCCGATTGCCGTGAACATGCAGTGCCATTCGGCGCGGCGGGCACGGGCGAGCTTCACGCCAGCTGGCGTGCGCTATGGCTTCTGAACCTGAATACCTTGAAAGAGCGCTGCCCCATGGCACACCATGAACTGACCACACCCGTGACCGAAGCCCAAGTTCGGGCCTTACGGGTCAACGATACCGTCACATTGCAGCAAACGCTCTATGGCATCCGCGACGCCACCCAAATTCACATGTTCGACCGTGGACGATCCACCCGCTTTGATTTGAGCGGTCACGCCGTCATCCACACCGCGCCGAATGTTCGCAAGGTCACACCCGACGCCACTTACCCGGCTGGCTACCAAGCCATTTGCATCGGCACCACCACGTCCGACCGAATGGAGCGCTTCACCCGTCCGCTGATGACCCAAAACGGCGTGCGCCTGATCGTGGGCAAAGGCGGTTTGCGAGAGGATTCGTCACAGGCCTTCCGCGACATCGGAGGCGCTTATTTGGCCATCGTCGGGGGCACCGCGGCCCTTGAGACCACCTGGATCACCCAAATCGAAGACGTCGACATGGATGACCTCAATCCCGAATCGCTCTGGAAGTTCCGCATCCATAACTTTGGCCCCCTGCTGGTGGCCATGGACAGCCATGGGGGCAGCCTCTACAGCGTCGTCAAAGACGAGGCACAGGCGCGACGCGCCCAAGTGCTGGCCAGCTTGGGCGTCAAAGCATGAACGCGTCTACCCCCATGAACATCCAACGCATTCAAACCGACATCCTGATTCTGGGTTCGGGTGGGGCGGGACTTTTTGCGGCCTTGCACGCGCAGCAGACTGCGCCAGATCTGAAGGTGACCGTCGCGGTCAAGGGCTTGCTGGGCAAGTCAGGGTGTACGCGCATGGTTCAAGGGGGCTACAACGTGGCGCTGGCGCCGGGCGACTCGGTCGAGCGCCACTTCATGGACACCATCGAAGGCAGCAAATGGCTGGCCGACCAAGACCTGGCTTGGACGCTGGTGACGAAGGCGGTGGAGCGCATCCACGAGCTGGAAAACGAGCTGGGTTGTTTTTTCGATCGCAACCCAGATGGCACCGTGCACCAGAAGGCCTTTGCGGGACAAACCTTTGACCGCACGGTTCACAAGGGCGACCTGACCGGTATTGAAATCATCAACCGCCTGGCCGAGCAAGTCTGGGCCCGTGGCATTGACCGACTGGAAGAGCACCGTGCCATCGAACTCATTCGGACGGCCGACGGCAGTGCTTTGGCGGGCGTGCTGATGATCAATATGCGCGACGGCTCGTTTGTGTTCGTGCAGACCCAGGCTGTTTTGCTGGCCACCGGTGGCGGCCCGACCATGTACAAATACCACACGCCATCGGGCGATAAAAGCTGCGATGGACTGGCCATGGCACTGCGCGCGGGCCTTGCGGTGCGAGACATGGAAATGGTGCAATTCCACCCCACGGGTTTGCTCGCTGGCAGTGGCACACGCATGACCGGCACCGTACTCGAAGAAGGCCTGCGAGGCGCCGGCGGCTACCTGCTCAACGGCGACAAGCAGCGCTTCATGGACCGCTACGATGCACGCGAGGAACGGGCCACGCGGGACATTGTTTCCCGCGCCATCTTCTCTGAAATGCGCGATGGTCGCCTCTCACCCAACGGTGGCGTGTACATCCAGATGTCGCACCTGGGTCCTGAGAAAGTGCGTCAGCAATTCAAAGGCATGGTCGAGCGCTGCGGCGATTGCGGCTTTGATCTGGCTGGCGGTTTGGTCGAGGTGGTGCCCACTGCCCACTACATGATGGGTGGCGTGGTGTTTAACGCCGATTGCACGACGGGCCTCGTGGGTCTGTTTGCCGCTGGCGAAGACACTGGGGGCGTGCATGGCGCCAACCGGCTGGGTGGCAACGGCGTGGCCAATTCGACCGTGTTTGGTGGGATTGCTGGCGACAGCATGGCCGCTTGGGTCAAAGCCCAAGGTGCATGGCGTGCGCCGGATGAAGAAGCCATCGCACGCAGCGTGGCCTGGCATGAGATGCCCCTGGCACTGGGCGCTCCTGATCCACGCACTTCGCTGGGGTCCGGCGGCGGGTTGAGTGGACTTGAAAGCATCCGTGAAGCGCTGTTTGAGTGCATGTGGACCGATGTGGGCATCTTGCGCACGGGTGATGGTCTGCAGCGGGCGCTGGTCACTCTGGCTGAATTGGATGAGCGTTTGGCCCAAACCGGTGTGGCCGATGGTGACCGCGCCTTCAACTTGAGCTGGCACGACTGGATCAACCTTAAAAATCTGATTTCGGTGAGCCGTGTGATTGCCACTTCGGCGCTGGCACGCGAGGACTCACGCGGGGCCCACTTTCGTGAAGATCACCCCCAGACCGGCGACTTGCCGGGTTCCACTTTCATTGTGGTGACCCAAACAGGTACAAGGCTGGACATGCGGCGCGAGCCGGTGGTGTTTTCCAAAGTTCGACCAGGGCAGACTGTTCTTGAAGATACCATTGCAACAACACAATAAAGGGCAACGCACTCGGCTTGCGTCGAACACGCTCTTGAGGCTTGAACATTCCGATGCTTGATTATCCTTGGCCCACATTGCTGGCAACGGTGTTCATTGTGTTGCTCGCTTACTCGGTTTACGGGCTCACCGGATTCGGCGCGGCCATTGTGGGCATCCCTTTGTTGGCGCACTTTTATCCGCTGCGTTTTGCTGTGCCCATGATGCTCGTGCTCGACCTCTGCGCGGGTCTGATGTTTGGTTTGCGCGATCGCCAGCAAGTCAGTCGCACCGAACTGCTTTGGATGGCCCCTTTTGTGCTGATGGGCATGGGCATGGGTATCGTGTTGCTCATCCATGTCAATGAGCGCTGGTTGCTGATGCTGCTGGGCTCATTTGTGCTGTTTTACGCCTTGCGCAAATTGCTCAACAAAAATACCCCTCAAGCCATCTCCAAACATTGGGCGTTGCCAGCTGGAGTGATTGGCGGTTCATTGACGTCCATGTTTGGCACGGGTGGGCCTATTTATGTCTTGTATCTGGCGGGTCGGATCACGGACGTCAGCGTGCTGCGTGCGTCATTGGGCATTCTGATTTTCAGCACCGCTTTGGTGCGTCTGGGTTTGTTCACTGCCAGCGGCTTTTACATGCAGCCATCGTTGTTGCCACTGGCTTTTGCTTTGGCTCCGCTCGGTTTTCTGGGTTACTGGCTTGGCAGCCGACTGCACACTCGCCTGCCACCCCAACGTGCCTCTCAGGCTGTGTGGCTGCTGCTGATCGGCGGCGGAGCCAGCCTGCTGTGGCGCAGCATCCGCATGTGAGGAAGCACAAGCTCCGATGGCTTCAAAGCCAAGGGCTTGCACAATTGAAAAAGCCCCGAACGGTTGCCCGTTCGGGGCTTTTGCTTCTTCAGCACTGAAGCACCTTACTTCTTGCTGGGCGGCACGTCTGTGCAACTGCCATGCGCCACTTCCGCCGCCATGCCGATGCTTTCGCCCAGTGTGGGATGGGGGTGGATGGTTTTGCCGATGTCCACGGCGTCTGCGCCCATCTCGATCGCCAAGGCGATCTCGCCGATCATGTCGCCTGCATGCGTGCCCACCATGCCGCCGCCCAAGATCTTGCCGTGGCCGTGGGCCTCGGGTGAATCGTCAAACAGCAGTTTGGTCACGCCTTCGTCGCGGCCGTTGGCAATGGCGCGGCCAGAAGCCGTCCAGGGGAACAGGCCCTTTTTCACCTTGATGCCTTGCGCTTTGGCCTGGTCTTCGGTCAAGCCGACCCAGGCCACTTCGGGGTCGGTGTAGGCCACGCTGGGGATCACGCGGGCGTTAAACGCTGCAGCGGCCAGCTCTTTGTTGCCTTGCAGTTCGCCCGCAATCACTTCGGCCGCCACGTGGGCTTCGTGCACTGCTTTGTGCGCCAACATGGGCTGGCCTACGATGTCGCCAATGGCGAAGATGTGCGGCACATTGGTGCGCATCTGGATGTCCACGTTGATGAAACCGCGGTCGGTCACAGACACGCCTGCTTTTTCAGCACCGAGTTTTTTGCCATTGGGCGTGCGGCCCACGGCTTGCAAGACCAGGTCATACACCTGCGGTGCGGGGGCTGTGCCGCCGGGTTCAGCGCTCTCGAACGTGACTTCGATGCCTTCGGGCAAGGCGCGTGCGGACACGGTCTTGGTCTTGAGCATGATGTTGTCAAATCGCTTGGCGTTCATCTTTTGCCAAACCTTGACCAGGTCGCGGTCAGCGCCTTGCATCAGGCCGTCCATCATTTCCACCACATCCAGGCGTGCGCCCAGCGTGCTGTACACCGTGCCCATTTCCAGGCCGATGATGCCGCCGCCCAGAATCAGCATGCGCTTGGGCACCTCTTTGAGTTCCAAGGCGCCTGTGCTGTCCACAACGCGTGGGTCCTTGTCTAGCCCATCCTTCTGCATGAAAGGCAAGCGCACGGCTTGTGAGCCAGCTGCGATGATGGCGCGCTTGAAGGCGATCACTTTTTTGCTGCCGTTTTGCTCTTGCGCGGTGCCGCTGGTCTCAGACACTTCGAGGTGGTTGGCACCCACGAACTGGCCCAAGCCACGCACGGTGGTGACCTTGCGCATTTTGGCCATGGCCGCCAAGCCACCGGTGAGTTTGCCGATGACTTTTTCTTTGTGGCCGCGCAGCTTGTCGATGTTGACCACCGGCTTGCCGAAGTCCACACCCAGGTCCGCCATATGGCTGACTTCGTCCATCACGGCCGCGACGTGCAGCAGTGCTTTAGACGGGATGCAACCCACGTTCAAACACACGCCGCCCAAGGTGGCGTAGCGCTCCACAATGACCACATTCAATCCGAGGTCCGCCGCGCGGAACGCGGCCGAGTAACCGCCGGGGCCACCGCCGAGCACAACAAGGTCGCACTCAATGTCGGCCACCCCAGCATAGTTCTCGCCGAAGGATGAGGCAACGGCGGGTTGACTGGATTGCCGCGCTTCGCTCGCAATGACAGGGGATGGGCTTGCAATGTGAGATGTCGCCGCCGCACCCTCGCCTTCCAGCACCAACACGACCGAGCCTTGCTTGACCTTATCGCCGAGCCTGATGCGCAATTCCTTGACCACGCCCGCGTGGGAGGACGGGATTTCCATCGAGGCCTTGTCGGACTCCACGGTGATGAGTGATTGCTCGGCCTTGACGGTGTCGCCAGGTTTGACCATCAGCTCAATCACCGTCACTTCGTCAAAGTCGCCGATATCGGGGACTTGAATATCAATCAGTGCCATAGTCTTCTCATGATGTTGGGGACCGAGCAAAGCTGCGCTTTGGTCCGCCCCCAAGGTTCAAAGTAATACGCGACGGAAGTCGCTGAGGATTTGACCCAGGAACGCGTTGAAGCGTGCCGCAGCGGCGCCATCGATGACGCGGTGGTCCCAAGTCAAGGACAGGGGCAGCATCAGGCGGGGCACAAACTGCTTGCCGTCCCAGACGGGTTCCATGGTGCTCTTGCACACCCCGAGGATGGCCACTTCGGGCGCGTTGATGATGGGCGTGAAGTACTTGCCACCGATGCCGCCGAGGCTGGAGATGGTGAAGGTGGCGCCGGTCATTTCTGCGGGACCGAGTTTGCCGTCACGCGCCTTCTTGGCCAGTTCGGACATTTCTTGGCTGATCTGCAAGACGCCTTTTTTGTCGCAATCGCGAATCACCGGAACCATCAAACCATTGGGCGTGTCTGCGGCAAAACCGATGTGCCAGTAGTTTTTGTAAACCAGTGCGTCACCATCGAGCGAGCTGTTGAACTCGGGGTATTTCTTGAGCGCGGCCACGCAAGCCTTGATCAAGAACGCCAGCATCGTGACTTTGACACCTGACTTTTCGTTCTCTTTGTTGGTCGAGACACGGAAAGCTTCGAGCTCGGTGATGTCCGCATCGTCGTGGTTGGTGACGGCTGGAATCATGATGGCGTTGCGCAACAAATTGGCACCGCTGATCTTCTTGATGCGGCCCATCTCCTTGCGCTCGATGGGACCAAACTTGGCAAAGTCAACTTTTGGCCAGGGGATCAGGCCCAAAGCTGCGCCGTCACCGCCCGAAGCTGCAGGCGCTTTGGCTGCCTGCGCCTTGGTTTGCGAAGCGCCAGCCATGACGGCTTGCGTGAAAGCTTGCACGTCGGCCTCGGTGATGCGGCCCTTGAGGCCAGAGCCTTTGACTTCGTCCAAAGGCACGCCGAGTTCGCGGGCGAACTTGCGCACCGATGGTGAGGCGTGGGGCAAGCCCACAGGGTTGCCACCGGGGGCGTGGGCAGGCGCGGCCAGGGCAGTGACGGCTGCGGCCACTGCGGTTGGCGCGGCAGCGGGTGCTGAGGCCACAGCCACAGCCCCAGAAGCTACGGGAGCAGCAGCAGCCGCAGTGCCTTCCAAAATGGCCAAGAGGTCACCAATGTTGACGGTGTCGCCCACTTTGACTTTGAGCTCTTTGAGCACGCCAGCGTGTGAGGACGGAATTTCCATCGAGGCCTTGTCGGACTCGACTGTAATCAGCGATTGCTCAACCTTGATCGTGTCGCCAGGCTTGACCATGACTTCAATCACGGCCACGTCTTTGAAGTCACCGATGTCGGGCACATGCACTTGAACGAGGCCAGATGAGGCAGCAAGTGTCACAGCAGGTGCAGCAGCACCACCAGCCACAGGGGCTGCCGCAACAGGCGCATTGGCTGCTGCGGCTGCAGGCGCAAGAGCCTGCGCAGCAGCCGGCGCAGTTGCGGCGCCACTGGCTTCTAGCACCAACACGATGGAGCCTTGCTTGATTTTGTCGCCCAGCGCCACACGCATTTCCTTGACCACACCGGCCGTGCTTGACGGAATTTCCATCGAGGCTTTGTCAGATTCCACAGTGATCAGCGATTGCTCGGCCTTGACCGTGTCGCCCACTTTGACCATCAACTCAATGACGGTCACTTCATCGAAATCCCCGATGTCCGGGACTTGTACTTCTACCAATGCCATGTTCGTCTCCAGTTTTTATGCGTACAAGGGGTTGATCTTGTCGGTTTTGATGCCGTACTTCTGGATGGCTTCTGCCACCTGAGCGACCGGCACTTTGCCCTCTTCACTCAGCGCCTTCAGGGCTGCGACCACGATGTAGTGGCGGTTGACCTCGAAGTGCTCGCGCAGTTTGCTGCGGAAGTCGGAGCGGCCAAAACCGTCGGTGCCCAGCACTTTGTAGGTGCGGCCCTTCGGTATGAAAGGACGGATTTGCTCGGCATAGGCCTTCATGTAGTCGGTCGATGCCACCACGGGGCCGTTGTGTTGTGCCAACTGTTGACCGACAAACGACACACGGGGTGTTTCCAGCGGGTGCAGCATGTTGTGGCGCTCGGCGTCTTGACCATCGCGTGTCAGTTCGTTGAAGCTCGGGCAACTCCACACATCGGCCTGGATGCCCCAGTCGCTGGCCAGCAGGGTTTGTGCGGCAATCGATTCGCGCAGGATGGTGCCCGAGCCCAGCAACTGCACGCGCTTGTCACCGGCGGCGCCTGGCTTGCACAAATACATGCCCTTGATGATCTGCTCTTCGGTGCCGGGTGCTAGGCCTGGCATCGCGTAGTTTTCGTTGAGCAAGGTGATGTAGTAAAAGACGTTGTCTTGCTTTTCCACCATGCGCTTCAAACCATGGTGCAGGATGACGCCGACTTCGTGTGCGAAGGTGGGGTCATAAGACACGCAGTTGGGGATGGTGTTGGCCATGATGTGGCTGTGACCGTCTTCGTGCTGCAGGCCTTCACCGTTGAGCGTGGTGCGACCCGATGTGCCGCCCAACAAGAAGCCGCGTGCTTGCATGTCTCCTGCAGCCCAGGCCAAATCGCCAATGCGCTGAAAGCCAAACATCGAATAGTAGACGTAGAACGGCACCATGATGCGGTTGCTGGTGCTGTAGCTGGTGGCCGCGGCGATCCAGCTCGACATGCCACCGGCTTCGTTGATGCCTTCTTGCAGGATTTGTCCGGCCACATCTTCCTTGTAATACATGACCTGGTCCTTGTCGACCGGGGTGTACTGCTGACCAGCGGGGTTGTAAATGCCGATCTGACGGAACAGGCCTTCCATGCCGAAGGTTCGTGCTTCGTCCACCAAAATCGGTACCACGCGAGGGCCCAAGGCCTGGTCGCGCAGCAGCTGGGTCAAAAAGCGCACATAGGCTTGTGTGGTCGAGATTTCACGGCCTTCGGCGGTGGGCTCCATCACGGCCTTAAAGGTCTCAAGCGAGGGCACAGTGAAGTTTTCTTCGGCTTTGGCTCGGCGCTTGGGGAGGTAGCCCCCCAGAGCTTGGCGGCGCTCGTGCAGGTAGCGCATTTCCGGCGTGTCCTCTGCCGGTTTGTAAAACGGGATTTGGGCCAACTCGCTGTCCGGGATTGGGATGTTGAAGCGGTCGCGCATGTACTTGATGTCTTCGTCCGTCAGCTTCTTGGTCTGGTGCACGGTGTTTTTACCCTCCCCCGCTTTGCCCATGCCAAAACCCTTCACGGTCTTGATGAGCAGGACGGTGGGCTGACCCTTGGTGTTGACGGCCTTATGGTAGGCCGCATACACCTTTTGTGGGTCGTGCCCCCCGCGCTTGAGGTTCCAGATGTCGTTGTCCGACAGATGCGCCACCATTTCCAGGGTGCGCGGGTCGCGCCCAAAGAAATGTTTGCGCACATAGGCGCCGTCATTCGCTTTGAAGGCTTGGTAGTCGCCATCCAGTGTGTCCATCATCAGCTTGCGCAAGGCGCCGTCCTTGTCTCGGGCCAGCAGGCTGTCCCACTCGCTGCCCCACAGCAACTTGATCACGTTCCAACCGGAGCCACGGAACTCGCCTTCGAGTTCTTGCACGATCTTGCCGTTGCCGCGCACCGGGCCGTCCAGTCGCTGCAGGTTGCAGTTGACAACAAAAATCAGGTTGTCCAGGTTTTCGCGGGCGGCCAAGCCGATCGCGCCCAGTGATTCGACTTCGTCCATCTCGCCGTCGCCACAGAACACCCATACCTTGCGGTTCTCGGTGTTGGCAATGCCACGGGCGTGCAGGTACTTCAGGAAACGCGCTTGGTAGATCGCCATCAGGGGGCCCAGGCCCATGGACACGGTGGGGAACTGCCAGAACTCGGGCATCAACTTGGGGTGCGGGTAGCTCGACAGGCCTTTGCCGTCCACTTCTTGGCGGAAGTTGAGCAATTGCTCTTCGGTCAGGCGACCTTCCAGATAGGCGCGGGCGTAAACGCCGGGAGACACGTGGCCCTGGATGTAGAGGCAGTCGCCGCCGTGGTTTTCGTTCTCGGCATGCCAGAAATGGTTGAAACCGGCACCGAACATGTGGGCCAGAGAGGCGAAGGAGCCGATGTGACCGCCCAGATCGCCGCCGTCAGCAGGGTTGTGGCGGTTGGCCTTGACCACCATGGCCATGGCATTCCAGCGCATGTAGGCGCGCAGGCGTTCTTCGATCTCAATGTTGCCGGGGCAACGGGCCTCTTCGTTCGGCTCGATGCTGTTCACATAACCGGTGGTGGCCGAAAACGGCAAATCGATGCTGTGTTGGCGGGCTTCTTCGAGCAACTCTTCAAGCAGAAAGTGCGCACGTTCAGGGCCCGCTTTTTCAATCACGGCGGACAAGGCGTCCATCCATTCGCGGGTTTCCTGGGTGTCCAGGTCACGGCCCGGTTGTTGTGGTGTTGCCGCTGTCATGCGTGTCTCCTGTTTGTGTTGTTGACCAGTGTTGTTCGGATTTTCACATATTTTATTTATTATTTCAAATTGTGCCGACTGTTTTTGCATTGTGAAATAAAAGCAACTCATCAATCAGGTGGCAGCGTGATTCAGGGCCAATGCAACTGGCTTGTCCCCTAAACTCAGGGGATGGAATTGAACAAAGCAGCCTCGGTCGTGAAAAAGGTCGGACCCTGGGCTTGGTGGCGCACATGGTGGCATCGCCAGTCACCGAACAGACAAGACCGATATGCCAATTTGGCACCCGTGGTGGCCGTGGTGCTTTTTTTGGCCGCCATTGCCAGTGCATTCTGGTACCTGCGGGTCGAAGAGATCGAGCGGGAGCAGGAAGCCATCAAACGTGATGTGGAATACGCGCAACAGAGACTGCGTTTGCGCTTGCTGGAGCGCCAAGAACAAGTCATGCGGTTGGCGCGGGATGTTTCCAATCAAGAAATTCGAACCGAGCAGTTTTTATCGCGTGCCGAAGCCCTGGTTCAGCAATACCCTGAATTGGTGTCATTGACCTGGATCGATGACCGCAGGCGCATCATGGCCAACCAAAGCGTCTCCAGCATTTCACCCAGCCAACACATGCGCGCAGGTACGGTGCTCAAGGTGGGGGAGACAGAGAGCCATTTCAGCTTGGCGCGTGACTTGATGCAGCCGATCTATGGCCAGGTCAACACCGATGTGGACAAGGATGCACAACTAGCGGTTTTGCAGCTGCACACACCCCTGAGCAACGAGCAAGGCCGTTTCAACGGTGTGATCCTGGCCGAATACACCATGGAAGGACTGCTTCGTTATGGCATCCCGACCGAAGTGTTGGCCAAGTACGCAGTGGCACTGCAAGACGGCAAAGGCCAATTGCTGGCGGGTCAGTCCATACCCGGTCGAATTGCCTTATGGCGGATGCTGCCCGGAAGTGACAAACCCAACAACGATTACGAAGTCCCGGTCTCTCCGGTGGGCAACGACCTGATTTTGCGGGCCCAGGCCTGGCGCACTTCGCAAGGCTTGGTCGGTGGGGGCTTGTTTTGGTTGGTCAGTGTCCTGAGTGTGATGACCGCATGGATGTTGATCGGCAATTGGCGCCACACCCGCAGGCGCATCCAAGCCCAAAAAGCACTGGTCGCCGAAACCAATTTCCGTCGCGCCATGGAGAACTCCATGCTGACCGGCATGCGCGCCTTGGACTTGCGCGGCCGAATCACCTATGTCAACCCCGCCTTTTGTCAGATGACCGGATGGAGTGAAGCCGACCTGGTGGGGGCTGTGGCCCCTTTTCCTTACTGGCCCGACCAGGACCGCGAGTTGCTGATGAAGCGGCTGGAAGAAGAAATCAGCGGTCTGCACTCGGCGGGCGGATTTCAGGTGCGGGTGAAACGCAAAAATGGCCAATTGTTTGATGCACGCATGTACGTGTCACCTCTGATCGATGCCACGGGAAAGCAAACTGGCTGGATGACGTCGATGACGGACATCACCGAGCCCAATCGGATCCGGGAGCAATTGGCCAGCTCGCACGAGCGCTTCACCATCGTGCTCGAAGCGCTGGACGCCTCGGTCTCGGTCGCCCCTTTGGGCAGCCACGAACTGTTGTTTGCCAACAAACTCTACCGACTGTGGTTTGGTCAGAACACCGAAGGCCACTTGCGTCTGGTTCAACAAGCAGGTGCCACCGACAGCAGCGATACCACGGACGAGATGGACCAAGTGGACGAAATGGCCGGTTTGCCCACCGAAAGTTTGACGGTTGCCAAATCCGAAAACTCAGAAATCTACGTCTCTGAACTGGGTAAATGGCTGGAAGTGCGCTCGCGTTACATCAACTGGGCTGACGGGCGACTGGCGCAAATGGTCATTGCCAGCGACATCACCCCAAGGCGGCAGGCCGAAGAACTGGCCGCTCAACAAGCCGAACGCGCCCAGACCGCCAGCCGGCTGATCACCATGGGTGAGATGGCGTCGAGCGTGGCGCACGAGTTGAATCAGCCGCTCACGGCCATCAGCAATTACTGCAGTGGGATGATTTCGCGGATCAAGTCGCAGCAAGTGCAGGAAGAGGATTTGCTGTCTGCGCTCGACAAAACCGCCCGACAGGCCCAACGGGCGGGGCAAATCATTTTGCGCATCCGCAGCTTCGTCAAGCGCAGCGAGCCCAACCGAATGTTGTCCGATGTGTCGGCCATGGTCAGCGAATCGCTGGAATTGGCCGAGATCGAAATGCGCAGGCGCCAAGTGCGCCTGACCCACCATGTGGCCGCCCGCCTGCCCCAGCTGATGGTGGACCCCATCCTGATCGAGCAGGTGCTGATCAACCTGATGAAAAATGCCGCCGAATCGATTGACAACGCCAACCGACCGGCGGGTCAAAGGCATGTGGAGTTGCGCATCGTGCCCAAAGAGGTCGATCACCAAGCCGTGGTGGAGTTCTCGGTAACGGATACGGGCCAGGGCTTACCGCCGGAAGACACCGAACGTGTTTACGAGGCTTTTTTCTCCACCAAGGTGGAGGGCATGGGGATCGGTTTGAATTTGTGCCGCAGCATCATCGAATCTCACCAAGGCAGGATCGTCTCGGAGAACCTCTACAATGCCGGCGAGGTGACCGGTTGCAGGTTCTCCTTCTGGATTCCGGTCGAAGCCGCTTTGACCACATAACAACCCACGGGGTAAATGAATGAGCTTGATTCCCAAAAAAGGCACTGTGTACGTTGTGGACGACGACGAAGCGGTGCGTGATTCCTTGCAGTGGTTGCTCGAAGGCAAGGATTACCGGGTGCGTTGTTTTGACAGTGCAGAATCGTTCATCAGCCGTTACGACCCCCGAGAAGTGGCTTGCTTGATTGCCGATATCCGCATGGGCGGTATGACCGGTCTGGAACTCCAAGACCGCCTGATCGAGCGCAAATCCCCCCTGCCCATCGTGTTCATCACCGGCCACGGCGATGTGCCCATGGCGGTGAACACCATGAAAAAAGGCGCGATGGACTTCATCCAGAAGCCCTTCAAGGAAGAAGAGCTTTTGAATTTGGTCGAGCGCATGCTCGACGAAGCCCGGGATGCCTTTGCCGGTTACCAGCAAGCGGCCAGCCGCGACGCCCTCTTGTCCAAATTGACCGGGCGCGAAGCCCAAGTGCTCGAGCGCATTGTGGCCGGTCGCCTGAACAAGCAGATCGCCGACGATCTGGGCATCAGCATCAAAACGGTGGAAGCCCACCGCGCCAACATCATGGAAAAGCTCAACGCCAACACCGTGGCCGATTTGCTCAAAATCGCGCTTGGGCAAAACGCACCCAAGGCTTGATGGCCCTGCCCCACTCGCAAACGCCCGCACCTGCCGGGCGTTTTGCATTTCCTCTCTGACTTTTTGGCCCTCTCTCATGACCGCACAACTCATCGACGGCAATGCCCTCTCCAAACAACTGCGAACTGAAGTCGCCACCCGCGCCCAGGTCCTGAAAGCCCGGGGCATCACACCCGGCTTGGCGGTGGTCCTGGTCGGCGACAACCCGGCCAGCCAAGTCTATGTGCGCAACAAAGTCAAAGCCTGCGAAGAAAGCGGCTTGCACTCGGTGCTTGAAAAGTACGAGGGCACCATGACCGAGGCCAACTTGCTCGCCCGTGTGCATGCCCTCAACCAGGACCCGGCCATCCACGGCATCCTTGTTCAACTCCCCCTGCCCAAGCACATCGACGCCCAAAAAGTGATCGAGGCCATCAGCCCCGCCAAGGACGTCGATGGTTTTCACATCGCCAGTGCGGGAGCGCTGATGACCGGCATGCCCGGTTTTTGGCCCTGCACGCCCTACGGCTGCATGAAGATGCTCGAAAGCATCGGCTACAACCTGCGCGGCAAACACGCCGTGGTCATCGGCCGCAGCAACATTGTGGGCAAGCCCATGGCGCTGATGCTCTTGCAGCAAAACGCCACCGTCACCATCTGCCACAGCGCCACGCCTGATCTGAAAGCCATGACGCTGCAAGCCGATGTGATCGTGGCCGCTGTGGGCAAACGCAACGTGCTGACGGCCGACATGGTCAAGCCCGGCGCGGTGGTGCTGGACGTGGGCATGAACCGCAACGACGAAGGCAAGCTCTGCGGCGACGTGGACTTTGAGGGTGTGAAGCAAGTGGCCAGCCACATCACCCCCGTCCCCGGCGGCGTCGGCCCCATGACCATCACCATGCTGCTGGTCAATACCCTTGAAGCTGCAGAACGCGCCTCTAAGTGAGAACATCTCACCCGAACTTGACCCTCTGGAACTGCCCATGACCAACCCCTTGCTCGACACCTCTGGCCTGCCCTTGTTTGACCGCATCGCCCCTGAGCATGTGGCCCCGGCCATGGACAAACTGCTGGCCGCAGCCGACAAGGCACTCGAAACGGTGACTGCAGCCGATTTCCCGGCGGACTGGAAAGCCATCGCCCGCGACTTGGACGTGGCCACAGAGCGCCTTGGTATGGCCTGGGGGGCGGTGAGTCACCTCAACAGCGTGGCTGATACGCCCGAGTTGCGCGCCGCCTACAACGCCGCCCTGCCCCGCGTGACCGAGTTCTGGACGCGCCTGGGCAGCGATGAACGCCTGTACGCCAAATACAAGGCCATTGACCCCGCCAGTCTCAACAGTGAGCAAAAACAGGCCCACAAAAACGCCCTGCGTGGCTTTATGCTGGGCGGTGCCGAGCTGCAAGGTGCGGCCAAAGAACGCTACGCCGCCATCCAGGAGCGCCTGGCCGAAATCACGCAAAAGTTCAGCGAAAACACTTTGGACGCCACAGACAAATTTGCCCTGTACGTGAACGAAGACCAACTCCAAGGCGTGCCAGCCGATGTGGTGCAAGCCACCCGCGATGCCGCGCAAAAAGAAGGCCAAGAAGGCCACCGCTTGAGCCTGAAAATGCCGGTCTACCTGCCGGTGATGCAGTTTGCTGACAGCGGCGCTTTGCGCGAGCAACTCTACAAAGCCCACGTCACCCGAGCGTCGGATCAAGCCCCAGAAGATGCCAAGCAATTCGACAACACCGCCTTGATGCAGGAAATCCTGGCCCTGCGCCAGGAAGAAGCCCACCTGCTGGGCTTTGACAACTACGCTCAGGTGTCGGTGGTGCCCAAGATGGCCGAGTCGCCCGAAAAAGTGACCGGCTTCTTGCGTGACTTGGCCGCCAAAGCCCGCCCCTTTGCCGAAAAAGACCTGGCCGACTTGCGTGAATTTGCCGCCAACGCGCTGGGCATCACCGGGCCCCTGAACGCCTGGGACGTGCCTTATTTGTCTGAAAAGCTCAAGGAGGCGCGCTACAGTTTCAGCGAGCAAGAAGTCAAGCAGTACTTCACCGCACCCAAGGTGCTGGCGGGTCTGTTCAAGATCATCGAAACGCTTTTTGAAGTCAGCATCCGCCCCGACCAAGCGCCCGTGTGGCACCCGGCCGTGGCGTTTTACCGCATCGAGCGCGACGGCCAGCTGATTGGCCAGTTCTACTTGGACCCCCCAGCCCGCGCCGGCAAGCGCGGCGGTGCCTGGATGGACGATGTGCGCGGCCGCTGGCAGCGCCCCGACACCGGCGAGCTGCAAACGCCCGTCGCGCACCTGGTCTGCAACTTCGCCGAAGGCGTGAACGGCCAGCCTGCGCTGCTGACCCACGACGACGTGATCACCCTTTTTCACGAGTTTGGGCACGGCCTGCACCACATGCTCACCCAGGTGAGCGAGCGCGATGTCTCGGGCATCAGCGGCGTGGAATGGGATGCGGTCGAGCTGCCCAGCCAGTTCATGGAAAACTTCTGCTGGGAGTGGTCGGTGCTGCGCCACATGACGGCCCACGTGCAAACCGGCGAGCCCCTGCCCCGCGCCCTGTTCGACAAGATGCTGGCCGCCAAAAACTTCCAAAGTGGCTTGCAAACCTTGCGCCAGATCGAGTTTTCATTGTTTGACATGCTGGTGCACGCCGAGCACGACCCGGCGCAAGACTTCATGCCGCTGCTGGCTCAAGTGCGCGATGAGGTGGCTGTGATGCGTCCCCCCGCTTTCAACCGCATGGCCCACACTTTCAGCCACATCTTCGCGGGCGGTTACGCCGCGGGCTACTACAGTTACAAATGGGCCGAGGTGCTCAGCGCTGACGCCTACGCCGCCTTTGAAGAAACCGCTGCCGCCGACGGCACGCCCAGCGTGGAAACCGGCCGTTTGTACCGTCAGGCGATTCTCGAAGCCGGTGGCAGCCGGCCGGCATTGGAGTCGTTCAAAGCGTTCAGGGGCCGTGAGCCAAGCCTGGAAGCCTTGTTGCGTCACCAAGGCATGGTTGCGGCATGAACCGACATGCCATCTCAAGCCCTGATTTTTTTAGGGCTCCAATCGGTCATTGGACGCTGACAAGGTCAAAAAAATCATGAGCGAAAACGCACGCAATGTCTTGGGGGAAGCGCTGGTCCCTTGTTCTTACGACCCTTTGACGGGGTACTACCGGGACGGCTGCTGCAACACAGACGACCACGACCAAGGCAGTCATGTGGTGTGCGCCAAAGTCACGCAAGAGTTTCTGGACTTTTCTGTGGCACGTGGCAACGACCTTGTGACACCGCGGCCCGAATACCGCTTTTCCGGATTGAAAGCGGGCGATCGTTGGTGCCTTTGCGCATTGCGATGGAAAGAAGCGTGGGACGCGGGTGTTGCACCGCCAGTGGTTTTGGAATGCACGCACGAGCGTGCACTTCGTTTTGTGACACTGGTGCAATTGCAGTCCTGCGCGCTCAAACCTGTGGGCAAGCCATAAATCCGCACAGACGAAAAAAAAGCACCGGGCGATAGCGCCAAGTGCTTGTTTTTCCTACCGAATTTGGTAGGCGCGACTAGATTCGAACTAGCGACCCCCACCATGTCAAGGTGGTGCTCTAACCAACTGAGCTACGCGCCTGCTAAGCCTTGAATTATAGCGGTAAAAATCGCCTTTTCAGACCGTTTTTCAATTGGGTGCTTTACCGCCTTCTTGCCGCCCTCACCCCTTTGAGGCCCCGCACTGTGCCCAATACCTTGCTCAGGCTGAGCGCATCGCCTATTTCCACCGTGAAGGTCATCCAGGCAGTGCCTTTGACGGACTGGGTCTGCACGCCGATCACGTTCATCTTCTCTTTGGCAAACACCTCGGAGATGTCCCGCAACAGGCCTTGCCGATCAAAGGCTTCCACAGCCACATCCACAGGATAAACGCTGGCATCGGTGCCCTTTTGTTCGCCCCAGCGCACCTCGATCACGCGCTCGGCGTGACGAGCAGCGAGTTCGCGCAAGTTGCTGCAGTCCTGGCGGTGGATGCTCACACCTTTGCCGCGTGTGACAAATCCACTGATCGCATCGGGTGGCGCGGGTTTGCAGCAGCGCGACAACTGTGTCAGCAAGGAATCCACCCCCACCACCAGAACGCCCGAGGGTGATTTGCGGGGCATCGCGCCCTTGAACTTCTTGTGAAGGTACTCGTCGGCTTCAGGCGCAGGCTCTGGCGGATTGAGCAAAACCTCGATGTTGCGCAGCGAATATTCGTCCTTGCCCACCACCTCAAACAGGCCATCGGCCGACTTGAAACCCAGCTGGCTAGCCAAGTCTTCCAAGCGAATGGCGGTGCGGCCCAAGCGCTGCAGAAATTTTTCGACCGCCTCGCGACCCCGAGCCACGGTTTCGGCAATGACCTGCGCATTGAACCAAGCCCTCACTTTGGCCCGTGCTCGGGGGCTGGCCAAAAAACCCAGCTCGGGATTGAGCCAGTCGCGCGAGGGGCCTCCTTCCTTGATGGCGGTGATCTCCACTGTCTGGCCATTGGCCAGTTGGGTGTTCAGCGGCACCATGGCCCCGTCCACCTTGGCGCCCCGGCAGCGGTGGCCGAGGTTGGTGTGGACTGTGTAAGCAAAGTCGATGGGGGTGGCCCCTTGTGGCAGCTCGACCACGGCCGCGTCGGGCGTCAGCACGTAAATGCGGTCATCAAACAGGCCGCTGCCTGGCGCACTGGCTTGAGCGGCCCCCGACAGGTCACGCTCCCAGGCCAGCAGCTGACGCAACACCGCAATTTTGGTGTCGTATTCGCTGGTGGCCGACACACCGGCATAACCTTTGGTTCCAGCCTCCTTGTAGGCCCAGTGAGCGGCCACCCCATGCTCGGCGTGGTCGTGCATGGTCTGTGTGCGTATTTGCACCTCGATCGGGCCGCCATCGGCATCGCGCACCACGGTGTGCAGCGACTGGTAGCCGTTGGTTTTGGGCTTGGCGATGTAGTCGTCAAATTCTTCGGCAATCGGCACGAAATGCTCGTGCACCCAGCTGAGCGCTTGGTAGCAATCGGCCACGCTGGGCACCACGATGCGCAATGCCCGAATGTCGAAAACGCGCTCAAAGGGCAGTGACTTGCCGCGCATTTTGCGCACGATGCTGTAGATGTGTTTGGGGCGCCCCTCAACCGAAGCCGCAATGCCCTGAGCGGCCAAGGCCTGCTGCAAGTGCTGCCGCAACGCCACCATGAAACGCTCGCGCTCGGTCCGTTTCTCATCCAACAGCTGCGCAATGCCCTTGTAGGTGGCCGGTTCCAGAAAACGGAAGGACAGGTCTTCCATCTCCCATTTGATCTGCCAAATGCCCAAACGGTTGGCCAGTGGCGCAAACACCTGCAGCGACTCGCTGGCCAAAGCAGCAGGCACGGGGCGCTTGGAGGCGGCGTAATGGCGCAGCGTTTGCAAACGTGAGGCCAGGCGCAGCATGACCACGCGCAAATCGCGGCTGAAGGCCAACAGCATCTTGCGCACGTTTTCGGTCTGGATTCGGGGGCTCAGCGGCGTGTTGTCTGGCCCATGGGAGCTCGATTCTGCTGCCCGTGACAGGCGCTGCACGTGCACCAACTGGTTGGTTTGCATGGCCAGTTGTGCCAAATGTGGGCCAAAGGCCTTGGCCATCACCTCTTCGGGCTTGTTCAGGTGTGGGCAGGCATAAACCAGATAACAGGCCGCCTGCATGGCCACCGAGCCGCCAATACCGGCCAAAATTTCAGCTGAGGCATCGGCATGTGCCAGGATGTTTTCACCTGTGTCCAGCGTTTCCCCGGCAATCAGGGGCTCGGCAAAAGCGCGGGCTTTGGCGAGGGTTTCGGCGAGTTCCGACGTTTCCGATGTAGCCAACACAACGGGCGGCAAATTCGGTGCGTGCAAGCGGCCCGAAGGGGTCATCGGGCTGGCAGCATGGCTGGAAGCGGGGCTGACCATGGGTCTAGTGATCCAACAAAAAATGAAGCACAACCGCGATCTGATCGTCGCCCGTCAAGGTGGGCGCATGACCGCACCCAGGCCAGGTGTCCAGCTTTGCACGGGGGCCGCGCAACGTCATCTGTGTAGCGGTTTCGGGCGTCAGCAGATCGGAGTCCTGTCCTCGAATCAAGAGGGTTTGGGCCTGGATCTGGTCGTACAAGGCCCACAAAGTGGCCTCGCCAGCGGCGGCGGCCTCGGGTGTCAGGCTCCGCACAGGCACACCGATGGCCGGGTCGTAGTGCAGGGTCAACTGGCCATCGGCGGTGGGGCGCGTCATGTGCGCCGACATCTCGCGCCAGACCTGCGGTAAAACGGGCCCAAAGCCTTGTGACAAGTCCCAAAGTGCCGCTGCGGCTTCATCAAGGTGGCGGTATTGGCCGTATTTCCCCACGTAGCCTTGCATGCGTTGAACCGAAGACCAAGTGATGGCCGGCCCCACATCGTTGAGGACCAGGCGACGGATGGGGCGAGGCAAAGGCAGGCCAGGCTGGCCGGCCAGCACCATGCCAATCAGGCCGCCCATGCTGGTGCCCACCCAATCGAGAGTTTCCACGGGCTTGTCTGCGCCCAATTGCACCTGAATCTGGCCCAGCATGGCCAGCATGTCCGCTGCGTATTGCGGAATTTGGTACAGCCCTGGATCGCTCAGCCATTCGCTTCGCCCGCGCCCCGCCACATCGGGGCAGAGGATTTGCAGGGGCTCGGGGCTTCGCGCCAACAAAGCCTGGGCCAAACGGTCAAAGTCGCGGCCCTGACGGGTCAAACCATGCACACACACCACCACCCGGCGGGCACTTGCCTCACCCCAGCGCCAAAAGGCCATGCGGTGCTGACCATCGGGGTGCGGGCAGGTGACCCATTCAAGCTGGGGGGATGTCTGGATGGCGTTGGGGGTGAGGGTCATGTCAATCGGAAACAATCTGAGGGGGCTGCCCGGCAATCCGGGCTTGGGCGGCGCGATAATGAACTTTTAAACATCCTAATTCATCTTTCGGAGGGTCAATCATGTTGCAAGGTAAAACAGCACTGGTCACAGGTTCAACCAGCGGCATCGGACTGGGCATTGCCAAGGCTTTGGCCAAGCAAGGTGCCAACATCGTGCTGAACGGCTTTGGCGATGCCGAAGGACCCAAGGCCGAGATCGCTGCTTTGGGCGTGAAAGTCGCCTACCACGGCGCCGACATGAGCAAAACGTCCGACATCGAAGCCATGATGAAGTTCGCTGCCGACACCTTTGGCCGGGTCGACATTCTGGTGAACAACGCTGGCATCCAACATGTGGCCAAGATCGAAGACTTTCCGGTCGAGCGCTGGGACGCCATCATTGCCATCAACTTGAGCAGTGCCTTCCATGCCACACGGTTGGCACTGCCCGCGATGAAGACCGCCAACTGGGGCCGCATCATCAACGTCGCTTCCATCCACGGCCTGGTCGGTTCTGCCGAAAAATCGGCTTATGTCGCAGCCAAACATGGTGTCGTGGGCCTGACCAAGGTCACGGCCTTGGAAAACGCCACCACAGGCGTGACCTGTAACGCCATTTGCCCAGGCTGGGTGCTGACACCGCTGGTGCAAAAGCAGGTGGACGCCAAGGCTGCGGCCATGGGCTTGTCCAACGAAGAGGCCAAAAAAGTCTTGCTCCAAGAGAAAGAGCCGTCCATGCAGTTCACCACGCCCGAAGAATTGGGCGAGTTGGCGGTGTTCTTTTGCTCAGCCGCTGGCAACAACGTGCGCGGCGCGGCCTGGAACATGGATGGCGGCTGGACCGCCCAGTGAAGCCATGAGCACATCGGCACGCCTGGACAAGGTCGTCATTGTTGACGATGACACACGCATCCGGGACCTCTTGCGCCGGTTTTTGTCGCAAGAGGGCTTTGACGTGTTGCTGGCCGAAGACGGACGCGCCCTTGACCGGATTTTGCAGCGCGAAACGATTGACCTGATCGTGCTCGACTTGATGCTGCCCGGCGAAGACGGCCTGCGCATCTGCCAACGGCTGCGGGCTGCGGGCGTCAAGACGCCGGTCATCATGCTGACAGCCAAGGTTGAAGACGTGGACCGCATCACGGGCCTGGAAACAGGGGCCGACGACTATCTGGGCAAACCCTTCAACCCGCGCGAGTTGCTGGCCCGGATTCACGCTGTTCTGCGCCGCAGACCCCAGGGCGAGGTGCCCGGTGGACCTTCCAGTGGCGACCACAGGGCCATTGAGTTTGGTGCTTTCTCCCTCGACTTGGGCACCCGTTGCCTGACCAAAAATGGGCAAGACATGCCCTTGACGAGCGGCGAATTTGCCATGCTCAAGGCCTTGGCGCGGCACCCGAAGCAGCCGTTGACACGCGACAAACTGGCGCAGCTGGCCCGTGGCCGCGAGTTCGAGCCTTTTGACCGGAGTCTGGATGTCCAGATTTCCAGGCTGCGCAAAATGATCGAGGTCGACCCTGCATCGCCCAAAATCATCCAGACCGTTTGGGGCGTGGGGTACGTGTTTGTGCCTGATGGACAGCCGTGAAGCCAACGGAAACCGCATTGCCCGAAGGTGCCGAACCTGAAAAGTTGCCACCCAGGCTCCAGTTGAGCCTCTTTTGGCGGACTTTCTTTTTGTTGGCATTGCTGATCCTGTTCAGCAGCCTGGCCTGGCTGCAAATGTTTCGGACCCAAGAGTACGAGCCGCGCATCCTGCGCAATGCCCATCAAATTGCCACCGTCGTCAATTTGACCAAGACCGCCTTGGTGCACACCGATGCCATCGCACGGGTCTCCTTGCTCAAAATGTTGGCCGACGAGGAAGATGTCAGCATCCAGTTGCGTGAGCCCACAGACCTGATCCGGCCCTTTGGCGATTCGGACATGGAAAGCCGACTGGTCCAAGAAATGGTCAAGCGTCTTGGTCCCGACACGGTGATCGCTTCACGCGTGAACAACACAAGCGGGCTGTGGGTGGGCTTCAAGATCGAAAGAGACAGCTACTGGTTGCAAATGGACCCCGAACGGCTTCGACCTTTGGGGGGCTCGGCTTGGCTGATCTGGCTGGCTGTCACGCTGGCGCTGTCTTTGTCGGGCGCGGCTTTGATGGCTGGCCTGATCAATCGTCCCCTCAAACGCCTGTCTTTTGCGGCCAGCCAAGTGCGCGAGGGGCACTTCAACACCTCGACATTGGACGAAGACGCCGCCACCAGCGAAATTCGCGAGGTCAACATTGGCTTTAACCGCATGGCCGAGCGCCTGGCCAAAATCGAGCAAGAGCGGGCCTTGATGCTGGCCGGCATCTCGCACGACCTGCGCACGCCTTTGGCCCGCTTGCGCCTGGAGACCGAGCTGAGCGTGTCAGACCTCGAGACCCGCGATTTGATGGCGGCCGACATTGCGCAGCTGGACGCCATCATCGACAAATTCCTCGATTACGCCAGGCCTGAGCCCACCGAGCTGGGCCCGGTCTTGTTGTCTGGCCTGATCAGCCGGTGCATCGCGCCTTGGCGCCACAACCCACGCATCGACATCCGAGTGGACGTGGCAGAAGACCTCCAAGTCAAGGCCGAAAAAGTGGAGTTGTCACGGGTGCTGTCCAACCTGCTTGAAAACGCCAGCCGCTACGGACAAAGCCCCAGCGATGGCATCACACGGGTCGAAATCGTCGCCCGGGTGCATGAAGGCTGGGTGTTGTTGCGCGTGCGCGATCAAGGCCCGGGTGTGTCCGACGAGGCGCTGAAAAACCTGACGCAACCGTTTTTCAGGGGCGATGCGGCCAGAACCTCCGCCACCGGCTCAGGCTTGGGCTTGGCCATCGTGGAGCGCTCGGTGCAACGCATGGGGGGGACTTTTTCGGTATTCAACAACAGTGCCGGCGGCTTGATGGCCCTGATGAAGTTCCGGCAAGCGCAAAACGAGGCTTGAGCCACACTGGGCATTCGGCCGCAGGGGCGGTCCCCCACAGGGAAGAAACTGCTGGCTGTGGAGGGGCATGTGGGAGCGAGCCCCTTTTCGCGCATGTGGGATCGCCTGTGGATCGTGGTGATCAATCCATTTTCAGCAAAACCACGGCACGCGCTTCCATGCTTTGGCCCATCCCCACGGGCCCGAGTTTTTCGGCCGTTTTGGCCTTCACATTCACCAGATCGGCTGGCACACCCAAGGCCTTGGCCACCCCTGCGTTGATGGCCGCCATGTGCGATGCCAGCTTGGGGGCCTGTGCCACGATGGTGCTGTCCACATTGACCAGTTCCCAGCCTTTCGCGCGCACCCGGCGCATGGCTTCTTGCAAAAGCAGCGATGAATCTGCCCCTTTGAATTGCGTCTCCGTGTCCGGAAAATGTCGCCCAATATCGCCCAAACCGGCAGCGCCCAGCACCGCATCGGTGATGGCGTGCAACAGCACATCGGCGTCAGAGTGCCCCAGCAGGCCTGAGGTGTGTGGGATCTCCACCCCGCCCAAAATCAGCTTGCGACCGGGCACCAAGGCGTGCACGTCCCAGCCTTCGCCAATGCGGATGTTCATGTTCTGCCTTTCAAAACCACCTCGGCAAACGCAAAGTCGGCCGGGTAAGTGACTTTCATATTCTGGACCGAGCCGGGCACAAGCCGTGGTGACAGGCCCAGGCGCTCCATGGCGCTCGACTCGTCGGTGATGCCGGCAAACCCTGTGGCAGCTGCATCAGCCAGGGCGGCATGCAAGGCCCCCACGCGGAACATCTGCGGGGTTTGCGCCAACCATTTGTCCTCACGCGTCACGGTGCTGGCAACGCGGGCGATCCGGTCGTCGAGGGTTTGCGATTTCAAAGTGTCGGACAGCGGCAAAGCCAAAAGGCCACCCACCAGGTCATCTTGGCAAGCTTCGATCAAGGCGGTCACTGCATCGGGCGTGATCAGGCAACGTGCTGCGTCGTGCACCAGCACCCAATCTTGAGCGGACACGCCCGACTGCAACATGGCGCACAAGCCATTGAACACGCTTTCGGCGCGGGTCGAGCCGCCACAGGCCACACGCCTGAAATGCGCAGGCCACGCAACTTCAGGCCATTCAAACCCATCGCCCGGCGACAGGATCACCCAGCCACTGGTCAGCTGCGGCAACAGCGCCAGTGCATGCAAGGTGTGCATGACCATCGGCTGCCCAGCCACAAGTTGGTATTGCTTAGGGACAGGTGTGCCCGCGCGGCTGCCTGTGCCGGCACAAGGCATCAGGGCGTGAAACCGTGGATCGTCTGAAGTGGATGACATGGCGCTTGATTGTAGAGCTCGGACCCACAAACGCCCAACACAGAGACGACAAGCGACCTTGGCCGATGCCCTTGGCCCTTCAGGGGGCTATGCCGCAACGCTTTTACAATGAGAGCGTCTGATCTTTTCTTCACCCCCCTCCTTTTTTGGCGGGGGGTGTTTTGCTTTTTCCATCGCCCCCGCCATGCAACTGCCCAGCCTCATTTCCGGCAAACGATTCACCCTGCCCCGCCCTGCCGGATCGGCCGATGCCGTGTTGCTGGCCCAATTGGCCGAGCGTGAAAAGAAAGCGGGCAAGCTCATCGCCATCGTCACAGCCGACGCCGCTGACGCCCAGCGCCTGATGGAAGAGTTGGTGTTTTTTGCCCCCGATCTGCGTTGCGTGATCTTTCCAGACTGGGAAACCTTGCCCTACGACACCTTTTCACCGCACCAGGACCTGATCTCGGAGCGCTTGGCCACGCTTTGGCGCATCCAGCAGCGCAACCACCCCGAGAGCGCCGATGTGGTGCTGGTGCCCGCCACCACGGCCCTTTACCGGCTGGCGCCGCCGTCCTTTTTGGCGGGCTACACCTTTGAATTCAAGGTCAAGCAAAAGCTCGACGATGCACAGCTCAAAGCCCAGTTGACCTTGGCCGGCTACTCGCACGTCAGCCAAGTGGTCAGCCCCGGCGAGTACGCGGTGCGCGGGGGCTTGATCGACCTCTTTCCCATGGGCTCGCTCGTGCCCTACCGGGTGGATTTGTTCGACGACGAGATCGACTCGATTCGCACCTTTGACCCTGACAGCCAGCGCAGCCTCTACCCTGTGCCCGAGGTGCGACTGCTTCCCGGACGTGAATTCCCCATGGACGAGGCGGCCCGTGCGCGTTTTCGCAGCCGCTGGCGTGAACTGCTCGAGGGCGACCCGACCAAAAGCCGCATCTACAAAGACATGGGCAACGGCGTGGCCACGGCGGGCATCGAGTATTACTTGCCGCTGTTTTTTGAAAACACCGCCACGGTGTTTGATTACTTGGGCGCGGGGCAAGCGAATGCGGCCACCGTGGTTCTGCATGGCGATCTGGAACCGGCCTTCCAGCGCTTTTGGCAAGACACCCGCGACCGCTACCGCCTGGTTCAGGGCGATCCCGAGCGGCCCGTGCTGCCGCCAGATGCTTTGTTTTTGAGCGCTGAGCAGTTCTACACATTGACCAACGGCCATGCCCAGTTGGCCCTGCGCCCAGGCACCGCCGATGTGAGCGACAACACCCTCGCCCAGCCCTTGCCCGAGTTGACGGTGGTGCGCGGGGCCGAAGATCCGCTGGCCAGGTTACAAGCGCACATCCTCAGCAGCACCAGCCGGGTGCTGATTCTGGCGGAGAGCGATGGCCGCCGTGAAAGTCTGTTGGACTTCGTGCGATCCAGCGGCCTCACGCCGCCTGTGTTTGACAGCCTGCAGGAGTTTTTGGCCAGTGACGAAAAAGTTGGCATGGCAACCGCCGCATTGGTCAGCGGCTTCCACTGGTTCGAGCACAACATCGACCTGGTCACCGAAACCGAACTTTTCGCTGCGGGCCCGACCACGCGCCGGCGGAAAAAACAAGAGCAGGTCAGCGACGTTGAGGCGCTCATCAAGGACTTGAGCGAGTTGAACGTGGGCGACCCGGTGGTCCACAGTGCCCACGGCATCGGCCGTTACCGGGGCCTGATCAACATGGACATGGGCCAGAAAAACGAGGACGGCACGCCTGCCTTGCAAGAGTTTTTGCACCTGGAATATGCCGACCAAGCCACGCTTTATGTGCCCGTGAGCCAGCTGCAACTGATCGGCCGCTACACGGGCGTGAGCGCCGACGAGGCACCCCTGCACAAGCTGGGCTCTGGCCAATGGGAAAAAGCCAAACGCCGTGCCGCCGAGCAGGTGCGCGACGCTGCCGCCGAACTGCTCAACATCTACGCCCGACGCGCGGCCCGGGAAGGCCATCCTTTCCGCTACAGCCCACAAGATTACGAGACGTTTGCCAACGACTTTGGTTTTGAAGAAACCGCAGACCAAAAAGCCGCCATCCACTGCGTCATCCAAGACATGATCAGCCCCCGCCCCATGGACCGCTTGGTCTGTGGTGATGTGGGTTTTGGCAAGACCGAGGTCGCGCTGCGGGCCGCTTTTGTGGCCGTCACGGGGGGTAAGCAAGTGGCGATTCTGGCCCCCACCACGCTGCTGGCCGAGCAGCACTACCAAACGCTCAAAGACCGTTTTGCCAAATGGCCTGTCAAGGTGGCCGAAGTCTCGCGCTTCAGGTCGGGCAAAGAAGTCACCGCCGCCCTCAAAGGCATTGCAGATGGCACGGTGGACATTGTGGTGGGCACGCACAAATTGCTCAGCGAATCCACCAAGTTCCACGACCTGGGTTTGCTCATCATCGACGAGGAGCACCGCTTTGGTGTACGTCACAAGGAGGCCATGAAAGCCCTGCGCGCCGAGGTCGATGTGCTCACCCTCACCGCCACGCCCATTCCCCGTACCATGGGCATGGCACTGGAGGGCCTGCGCGATCTGAGCGTGATCGCCACCGCGCCCCAACGCCGTCTGGCCATCAAGACCTTTGTGCGCAACGAAGGCACGGGTGTGATCCGCGAGGCGGTGTTGCGCGAGCTCAAGCGCGGCGGCCAGTGCTACTTTTTGCACAACGAAGTCGAGACCATCGAAAATCGTCGGCAAAAGCTCGAAGAAATCCTGCCCGAAGCCCGCATCGCCGTGGCCCACGGCCAAATGCCCGAGCGGGAACTGGAGCGCGTGATGCGCGACTTTGTGGCCCAGCGTTACAACATCTTGCTGTGCTCGACCATCATCGAGACCGGCATCGACGTGCCCACGGCCAACACCATCGTGATCTCTCGCGCCGACAAGTTTGGCCTGGCGCAGCTGCACCAGTTGCGCGGGCGCGTGGGCCGCTCGCATCACCAAGCCTATGCTTATTTGATGGTGCCCGAAATCGAAGGCCTGACCAAGCAAGCCGCCCAGCGGCTCGATGCCATCCAGCAAATGGAAGAATTGGGCAGTGGCTTTTATTTGGCCATGCACGACCTGGAAATTCGGGGTGCGGGCGAGGTGCTGGGCGAAAACCAGAGCGGTAACATGCTCGAAGTGGGCTTTCAGCTCTACAACGAAATGCTGTCCGAAGCCGTGCGCTGCTTGAAGGCGGGCAAAGAGCCCGATCTCCTCAGTCCGCTGTCGGTCACCACCGACATCAACCTGCATGCCCCCGCCCTGCTGCCCAACGACTACTGCGGCGATGTGCATCTGCGCCTGAGCTTTTACAAAAAACTGGCCACCGCCAAAACCAACGAACAGATCGACGCTCTCTTGGAAGAACTGGTGGACCGCTTTGGCAAGTTGCCCCCGCAAGCACAAACCTTGGTGGACGTGCACCGCCTGCGCGTGCTGACCCAGCCCTATGGCGTGATCAAGGTCGACGCCTCGCCGGGCGTCATCCAGATCACCTTCAAACCCAACCCGCCTGTGGACCCCATGGCCATCATTGGCCTGATCCAGAAAAACAAACACATCAAGCTGGCGGGCAACGACAAAATCCGCATCGAACGCGAACTGCCGGATCCCAAGGCGCGGGCGCAGATGGTGCGGGATGTGCTGCGGAGTTTGGGACAACCCAAGACCGAAACGGCTGTTGCCTGAACCCCTCCAACGATCTTCGATAATCTTGCTCCATGACCACCGCCACCGCCTCCCCCACCGAGTTTGCCCCCGGCCTTGCCATTCAGGGCTTCAACGCCCCGCTTTCTTTGTCCCAGTTCAAGCTGATCGCGTTTGACATGGACTCCACGCTCATCAGCATCGAGTGCATTGACGAGATCGCCGATGCCGTGGGCCGCAAGGCTGAGGTGGCCGCCATCACCGAAGCGGCCATGCGCGGCGAGATCACCGACTTCAAAGAAAGCCTGCGTCGCCGCCTGGCCCTGCTCCAGGGCGTGACGCTGGCTGACATGGAGCGCGTGTACACGGAGCGTCTGAAGATCAACCCCGGCGCAGCCGAGCTGATCGTGGCTTGCCAGAGGGCGGGCATGAAGGTGCTGTTGGTCTCGGGCGGCTTCACTTTCTTTGCCGACCGCGTCAAAGAGCGCCTGAACATCGACTTTGCCCGTTCCAACCGTCTCGAGGTGGTGAACGGTGAACTCACAGGCAAGCTGGTCATGCAAAGCTGGGGCGATATTTGTGATGGGGCCGAGAAACGCAGAACGGTGCTGGAAATGGCCTCGTTGATGGGCATTGAGCCGCATCAATGCATCGCTGTCGGGGACGGTGCCAACGATTTGCCCATGATGGGCGCTGCGGGCTTGTCGGTGGCCTACCATGCCAAACCCAAGGTTCGGGAGCAGGCCATGGTGGCGATCAACCAAGGTGGTCTAGACCGATTGCTGGAAGTCGTCAGGCCCTGAGTTTGGTTTTTGTGGGATGCTACCCCTGCAGCCGAATGGGGGTCAGCGGCGCAGGGGCTTGAGCAGGTCGCTCAAACCGTTGTGGTCGATCTCTTGCATCAGGCGCAGCAGTTGCCCGATTTCACCTTTGGGAAAGCCTTCACGGGCAAACCAGTTCAGGTAATTGCCAGGCAAGTCGGCGATCAGTGTGCCCTTGTGCTTGCCAAAGGGCATGGGCATGGTGACCAGCTTCGTCAGGTCTTCGGGTTTCATGGCCTCGCCCTCACACCCCGCCCCAGAGCCATTCACGCACGCGTGCATGAAACGCCTCGGGCCGGGAGATCATGACCCAATGCCCGCAAGGCAAACCTTGCACCGCGCTGCCGGGGGCCGCAGCGACTTTCTCCAGCCACGAGGCCGAATGGAACATGAAGGGTTTGCGCTCGCCGTAAACAAACAAGAGCGGCATGGGCAACTGGATTTGCGCCGCGCCCTTGAAGCCACCCGCCGTGCCGAACCACTGCATGGCGTAGGGGTAGTTCATCTTGTGGGTGATGGTGGCCGGGTCGGTGGGGCAGCGCAGCCAGCGGGCCATGGCTCGGGTCATGCGGGTGCCCAGACTGCCGCCAATTTTCCACGCCAAGGCCAGCCAGACCTGATAGCCCATCACCGACAGCTTTTCCTTGACGCCCCAACTGCGCAACAAGGCACCCGAGTTGTGGTCGCCCACGTCCACCGCCACCACGCGGGCTACCCGATCGGGATGGCGCATGGCGAATTCGTAGCCAAAAATGCAGCCCCAGTCGTGCAGCATCAGAGTCACGGGTTTGTCCGGGCTGATGCGGTCCACAATCTGGCGCAGCAGTTGGCACATGTCGTCCAGACTGGTGGCCGAGGGGCCTGACTCAAAGCCCGGCAGCGTCAGGCGTGCACAGATGGCGCGGTCTTGCAAAGCCGCCACGGTGCCGTCCCACAGGGCCCGTGTGTCGGGCCAGCCGTGCAGCATCAAGATAACCTCGTCACCCTGCCCTTGCAGCCAAACTTCGGTGCCGTTGACGTCGATGCACAGCTCGGAACTGGCCGCCATGGTTTACAAAGCCTTGGCAAGGCGCGAGACACCTTCGAGGATCTTGTCTTCGCCCACGGTGGCAAAGCTCAGGCGGAAGGTGGCGTGGTCGGGGTTGGCGCAAAAGAACGGCGTGCCCGGCACAAAGGCCACACCCTGCTCGATGGCGCGTTTGGCGTACACATTGCCGTCGTTCACCTTGCCGCCAGCACCGGTGAGGCGCGCCCAGACGAACAAACCACCCTGGGGTTGCACAAACTCGATTGCATCACCCAATTCCCGGCGCAGCGCATCGCCCATGGTTTGGGCCCGCTGGGCATACACCGCACGCACTTTGTCCAAGGTGGCGGGCATGCGACCGGCCTTCAAATACTGAGCCGCGGTGGCCTGGGCAAAGGTGCTGGTGTGCGCGTCACTGAACTGTTTGCACATCGTGGCTTTGCCCAACAGCTCGGCGGGGGCCACCATCCAGCCCACGCGCAAGCCGGGCGACAGCACTTTGGACAGAGACCCACAATGCACCAGAAGCTCGCGGCTGCCGGGCACGGATGCACTCATGGCCAGCAGGCTGGGCGGCGGCGCTTCGCCAAAATACAAATCACCATAAGGGTCGTCTTCCAAAATCAGAGTTTGGTGTTTGACCGCCATCTCCAGCACCTTTTTGCGGCGCTCGGCGCTGAGCAAGGCGCCGCTCGGGTTGCCAAAGGTGGGGATCAAATACACAAACTTCGGCTTGTGCTCGGCGATCAGTTTTTCCAGTTCTTCGGTCTTGACGCCGTGGCCGTCCACCGGGGCGCTGATGAGTTCAGCCCCATACAAACGGAAGCACTGGATGGTGGCCAGAAAGGTGGGGCCTTCCACGATCACCTTGTCGCCGGGGCTGATCATGGTTTTGCCGATCAAATCCAGCCCCTGCTGGCTGCCAGTGGTCACGATCAGCTGGTCTGCGGTCACGTCTTGGGCACCCTTTTGGGCCATGAAGTGGGCCAGTTGCTCACGCAGCGGGCCAAAGCCTTCGGTCGCGCCATATTGCAATGCTGCGCCGGGGTCCTGGCTCAAGGCCGCGTTGCTGGCTTCGCGGATGCCGTCCACGTCGAACATGGCGCTGTCGGGAAAGCCGCCCGCAAAACTGATGATGCCGGGCTTGCCCAGGAGCTTGAACAGCTCACGGATGGCGGAGGTTTCGACGTTGTTCAGGCGATCGGCAAATTGCAAAGGCATGGTGTATCTTCCCGTGTTGACTTGGCCGTCATTTTGCCAACATCTGCACACCTACTTTTATCCCCATGAAACCCGCTCAGATCGAATCCTTCTTTGCCACGCTGCAAGCCGCCAACCCCATGCCTGTGACCGAGCTGGAATACACCAGTGTCTTTGAGCTGCTGGCCGCTGTGCTGCTGTCGGCACAGGCCACCGACGTGGGGGTCAACAAGGCCACGCGCAAGTTGTTCCCGGTGGCGGGCACGCCGCAAAAAATCCTGGACTTGGGTCTGGCGGGGCTCGAGAGTTACATCAAAACGATTGGCTTGTACCGCAGCAAAGCCAAACACTTGATGGAAACCTGCCGCATTTTGGTGGAGCAGCACGGCGGCCAAGTGCCCCGAAGCCGCGAAGAACTCGAAGCCCTGCCCGGCGTGGGACGCAAAACCGCCAATGTGGTGCTGAACTCGGCGTTTGGCGAAGCGACCATGGCGGTGGACACGCACATCTTCCGCATGGGCAACCGCACGGGCCTGGCCCCGGGCAAAACGCCCTTGGCGGTGGAGCTCAAGCTGCTCAAACGCATCCCAGCCAAGTACCTGGTGGACGCCCACCACTGGTTGATCTTGCACGGGCGCTATGTGTGCCAAGCGCGCAAACCGCTGTGCGGGCAGTGCGCTGTGGCGGCGTTTTGCGATTTCAAGTCCAAAACACCCTGATTGCAGGTCGGAAATTGACTTCTTTGTGACTCACAAGTTGTCCTTTCTGCTCTCATGAAGCCCTGCTAGCACAGGTAAAATCGTGGCCTCTGCCCTGCTGGGCAGACCCTTGACGGTTGGCCTTATGCCGCCGTTGCCTCAAGCGCCAGCTGCGCTGCTTCTCGAACCCATTCCGACCTGCCCATGACGCGAGCCCTGCCGCGTGCCCACTTCAACAGCTCCCGTCTGACGCGTTTTCTGACCGAGAACGCCATTATCGATGCCGCCCCTGTGGCGGACGATGTGGGGCAAAAGTTGGGCGATTGGCTGAACTTTCGCCAAGCGATTGCCTTGCACGGCGTGCTCAACCCCGAGCTCCAGCCTGCTGCGCCCCAGCCAGCACACCTGCGGCGCTCGGGTGTGATGACCGCCGAGGCCTTGTCCCGGCATGTGGACAAAGTGCGCGCCCAACTCGAACAATCCATCGCCCAAGGCGCGCCCAGCGGTTCGGGGATGACGCGCATCGACATGCCCCCCGCAGAACTGGACGAACCCATCGAGCCGAAAACGGCGTTTGAGCCCTATCGCCGTTTTTATGCTGCCCACCAGCGCCAAATGGAAGCGTCCCTGCAGACCTTGCGCTCGCAAGTGCGGGGTCAGCTGAGCAAAAGTACGCCCAGCTTGCAACAACTGGCCACGCTCGATGCGGCTTTTGAAAACATCTTGAGCGAGCGCGAAGCGCTTTGTCTGGGCAAAGTGGCCAAGCTGCACGAAAAACGCTTTGCGCAAGCACTTAAAAAACACATCCAACAAATCAGCAGTCCACAAGCCGAGGCCACAGCCGAAGGAGCCGAAGCACCGTCCGCCACCGTAGTGAGCCCTTTGCCTTGGCTCTTGCCCTTTCGCCAAGCCATGCGCAACGCTTTGTTGGCCGAGCTGGACACCCGACTGCAACCCGTGTTGGGCCTTGTTGAAGCCTTCAACCAATACACCCCAAAAGAACAATGAATCGCTATTCCTTTCACTTCGCCTTCGCACTGGGCGCATTGGCCGTCGTCTGGGTGGCGGCCGCAGTCGCCGCCTCACACTTGTTGGTCTTGGGCATGGCGGCTGTCATTGGCGCGGTTTATGTGTTCGGCGCGATGGAGCTGCGTCAATACCACGCTGCCACGGCTGCCCTGAACCAATCGCTTGCCGACATTCCACAAGATTTACAAAACCTCAGCGATTGGCTGATCACCTTGCCCGCAGGCTTGCAAAACCCTATTCGCCAACGTGTGGAAGGTGAGCGCATCGCCCTGCCTGGCCCGGCTCTGACGCCTTATTTGGTGGGTTTGTTGGTCATGCTGGGCATGCTCGGAACGTTTTTGGGCATGGTGGTCACGCTCAATGGCGCGGTGTTTGCGTTGGAAGGCTCCACCAACATCGCGGGCATTCGGTCGGCGTTTTCCGAACCCATCAAGGGACTGGGGCTGGCGTTTGGCACCTCGGTTGCCGGGGTGGCTACGTCAGCCATGCTGGGGCTGATGAGCAGCTTGGTGCGCCGCGAACGCGCACAAGCCACCCAGGTGCTGGACACGCTGACAGCGACCACGCTGCGCGGATTTTCTTTGGTGCACCAACGGCAAGAAACCTTCAAGGCCCTGCAGCTGCAATCCCAAGCATTGCCGCAAGTCGTGCAGCAACTGCAGACCCTGATGTTGCAAATGGCCCAAACCAGCCAGCAGATGAACGAGCGTTTGATGGCCAATCAGGAAAGTTTTCACGCACAAGTGCACACGGCCTACACGGGGCTGGCGCAATCGGTTGACCAATCGCTACAAACCAGTTTGAGCCAAAGCATGCAACTGGCCAGCGACAGCATCCGCCCTGTGGTGCAAGCCACCATGGCGCAACTGAGCGAGCAGGCCCAGAGCATGAACGAGCGCCTGCTGCTCAACACGCAGCAGCAACTGAGCGAGCTTCACACCCAAATGGCGGCCACCACTGCTGCCGTAGCGCACACCAGCGCAGAAACGCTGACACGCCACGAACAAGCCAGCACCCACATGACGGAACGTGTCGGCCAGACCTTGGAAGCGTTCAGCCAGAATTTCGAACTCAGCGCCAAATCGCTGGTCGACCAAGTCACTGCCGCCCAGACGCAGCAACTGACCCTGCAGAGCAGTGCTGACCAGCATCGCCTGCATGCTTGGCAAGCCTCGCTGACACAAATGGCCAGCGAACTGCACAACCAGTGGCAGGCCTCAGGGTCGCAGACTTTGGCACAGCAGCAAGCCATTTGCGATACCCTGAGCCGCACGGCACAAGAGATCACCGCCCACACACAAACCCAAGCCACGCAAACCTTGGCAGAAATCACACGCCTGATGGCCAGCACCGAGGCCCTGATGCGCGAGCGCATCGCCTCTGAGGCGCAGTGGACCGCTGGCCACCAAGAGCGCGCCCAAGCGCTCACCAACGTGCTGCGCCAAGAGCTGTCGGCCCTGCGGGATGCTGAAGACGCACGCGGTCAGACCGCTGTGGCCCGACTGGGGGAACTGCAAACCGCTGTGACCACCCACCTGACCACACTGGGCACCGCGCTCGAAGAGCCGATCACCCGCCTGATCGAAACTGCCTCCGAAGCGCCCAAGGCCGCAGCCGAAGTCATTGGCCAGCTGCGTCAAGAAATATCGGTCAGCGTGGCGCGCGACAACGCCTTGCTCGAAGAGCGCACCCGCATTCTGGGCACGCTCAGCACTTTGCTGGACGCGATCAACCACGCCTCGACCGAGCAACGCGGCGTGATCGACGCCATGGTCACGGCAAGTCAGGCGTCCCTGCAACAGACCAGTGGCCAGTTCCACGAACAGGTGGCAGCCGAGACCAGCAAGCTGGGCGACATAGCAGCGCAGGTCACGGCCAGTGCCGTGGATGTGGCCAGCCTCGGTGAAACCTTTGGCTTTGCCGTACGCAACTTCAGCGAAACCAATGAAAAACTCATGGCCAACTTGCAGCGGATCGAGCAAGCGATCGAGAAATCCATGACGCGCAGCGATGAACAGCTGGCCTATTACGTGGCGCAAGCCCGTGAAATGATCGACCTGAGCATTGGCAGCCAGAAAGACGTGCTGGAAGCCCTGCAACAGCGCCAGGCCGAAGGAGCTGCTTGATGCTCGAACTGGAAGCCGAAAGCGAATCCACCACCCCGACGTGGATCTCCTTTGCCGATCTGATGACCGGTCTCTTGGGCGCGTTTGTGCTGCTGCTGGTGGGCGTGATGGCAGCACAGTTGGACATGGCCTCCAAGCTGGAGGACGAGGTGCAAAAGCGCCAAATCGAAGAAAAAAAACGCCTGTCGCTGGAACAGGCGTTGGCTGGCCCGCTGGCCAGTGGGCGCATCACCTTGAACAACGGGCGCATCGGCATCAGCGGCAAACTCTTGTTCGAACTGAACTCGGACAAGCTCGAACCCGAAGGCCGTCAATTGCTCAACAGCCTGGTGCTGCCCTTGCGAAGCTACCTGCAAACGCGAGACGAGATGCTGATGGTCAGTGGCTTTACTGACGACAAAGCCGTCGGTAGCCGCAACCGCCAGTTTGCTGACAACTGGGAACTGTCAGCTCAGCGAGCACTGACGGTGACGCGCACCCTGATCGAAGAAGGCATGCCCTCCTCTTTGCTGTTTGCCGCCGCCTTTGGCCAGGAACAACCTTTGGTGGCCAACACCAATGAGAAGGCTCGCGCCCAAAACCGCCGGGTAGAAATGGCACCGGTGCCCAAGGCGGCCAACGCCGCCCAGGCGACGGGCGTGAAACCAGACACGACCAAGCCATGAACGAAGCCGCACCCACGCTGCCTGATCTGGACGCCATGCGGGCGGCGGGTGCAGCGCGGGTGGATGCGGTGGGCTGGCATTACATCGAAACATTGGCCAAGCGATCGCAAGCGCAATCGGGTCCTGCGCGGTTTTTGCTGCACGCCAAGCTGCAAGAAGCGGTGCAGCGATTCAATGCCCGCATGACCACGGCGGCTCACCCCCAAGGCCACCCCGAACCCTTGCCCTCCCCCTTGGCCACGCTTTTGAATGACATGGGGTCAAAATCGGTGCCGCAAGGGTCAGGCAGATCGGCAGGATGGCCGTCCGAAAACCCGCGCATTCAAGCCTTTAAAAAGCAGTTGGGCCAGATCAGCGTGCAAAAGCAGGTCACCCAGGCCATGGCCCAAGCGCCACAAAACGCAGGCCCCATCAACTCTCACATGTTGGTGCTGCGCTCGCTGGGGCTGATGCGCGATATTTCACCGGACTACCTCAACCGGTTCATGGCGCATGTGGACACACTGCGGTGTTTGGAAGAAGCGGGCAAGGTCAAATTGACGCCCAAAAAAACCGCGCCCGCAGCTAAACCCCGTTCATAAGCAGCCCACAACGCCGATTGGCATGGGCGTTCAGGCGATGGCCGCAGGTGCCGGGAAACCGTTGCGCCCCGGAAACTCGGGCGCCAAAGTCCGCGCATTGGGCATCTTGACCCACAAGCGCAGCATCTTGCGGTTGAGTTCGTGCACGCCGTGGTCTTCAAACCCATTGCGCGAGTGCAGCACGGCGTAATTGTTGGCAAACTGCAAGTCACCGGGCTCGAGCATCATGCTCAGACGGAAATCTTCGCGGTGCATGATCTCATCGAACAGATCAAGCGCCTCGATTTCAACTTTCGACAAAGGCAAGTTGCGGATTTCATGCCCCAACTCGATGTACTGGCGCAGGTAGCGGCAACTGAGCTTGCCCTCGTGGTGGCTGAAGATGGGCGACAGGCTGGGCAGGTCTTCGCACAGGTGCGAAAAATACCAAGTTCGGTAGTACAGGCCCAGGTACTCGGGGTGCTTGTGCAGGATCTCGTTGTAGATGGCCGCCACACTCACCAAAGAACTCAATCCACCTTGTTTGGCTTTGCGGATACACAACAGGCCCACGACGTCTGATGGGTCGGAGTGGTATGGCAGGTACAGGTTGGTTTCGTAGACGCGGGTGGTTTTCTTCGACACATCGCCCACATTCATGACCAGGCCCAGCAGGTCGCCCTTGGGGTTCTGGCGAACGGGCACGCCCATGTGCAGGCCAATGCCGTAATAAATGATGTGAATGTCTTCTTCGCTGTAGCGCTCAACAGGCAAGCCCCGCAGCACCAAAAAGCCCCGACCGTTTTCCAACTCGTCGCTGTGGCTTTTCAGGACCTGCACCCAGTCCCCGATCGGGAAGTCTTCGCGACCAAAATTCGGAAACGTCAGCCCTTTGGCCTTGACATGGGCCAGCGCCGCGTCAAGGGTCGCCAACACTTCAGGGCTCAAAACATGTACCCAAGTAGTGTTCCCGACCATGTCGGCACCCTTCCAGACCGCTGGCCCGGTGATGGCTTGTTTCATGATCAGGCTCATGGCGATTCCTTGAACGTGGACACAGCCACAAAAATGTTTCAGCGGGCCAATTGAACCAAGGCGGCTTGCAAACCCGCCAAACCACCCACGCGCTGGTCGTTGATGAAGATTTGGGGCATTTGGCGCACCGACGGGCCACATTTTTCGTAAAAGGCCATGCGTTCGGCTTCGCCGTCGATTTTGATTTCTTCAAAGGCCAATGACTTGGACTTGAGCACCATCTTGGCGGATTCGCACTGCGGGCAGGCGGACTTGGAGTAAACGACGATTTTGAGTTCCATGGCTGAGATTCTAGCCATGGCCATGCCCGCAGCAGGCATCAAGCCAAGCGGGGCAGCACTACCCACTGCCCATCGAGTTCGTGGATGCGGATTCGTTGGTCAAATACCGCCTCGATGGCGGCGTGCGTGGCCGCATCGCAGCCTGCACCGTGGTGCACCACCTGACCTTCGCGCATGACCACGATGTCGTCGGCATGCAGCGCCATGCCGATTTCGTGCAGCACGCTGACCACCGTGGTGCCCTGCGCCAAGAGGCAGTGGACCTGCTCCAACCAATCCACTTGGTGCGGCGGGTCCAGATTGGCCAAGGGCTCGTCCATCAGCATGGTGGGCGCGTTGCTCGCCATGGCGCGGGCCAGCAGCACGCGTTGGCGCTCGCCGCCTGACAATTCGCCCAGCATGCGCTCGCGCCAGTCCCAGGCCTGTGTGGCTTTGAGTGCAGCTTCCACCATCTTCGCGTCTTGCGCCGATGGCGCAGCCAGCCAGCTTTGGTGTGGCATGCGGCCCAGCATAGCCACGTCCCACACACTCAAGTCGAGCGTGCTGGCTTCGCCCTGCCCCAGCCAGGACAGTTGCAAGGCCCTTTGCTGTCGGGTGAGCGATGCCAGCGGCTGGCCCTGCCAGAGCACTTGCCCGTTGTGCGGCAACAATCCCGCCAGCGCCTTGAGCAAGCTCGATTTGCCTGCACCATTGGGTCCGACCACGCAGGTCCAGCGGCCCGCCGCGATCTGTAGGTCAATGTCTTGCAGGACCAGGCGGCCACCCAACTCGGCGCTCAGTTGACGGGTTTGCAGCGCGGCGCTCATGAGCGCGCTCCCATGTCGGCGTCGCGGTACACGCGCCAGAGCAAATAGCCTCCGCCCAGCACCGCCGTCAGCACCCCCACAGGCAGCTCTTGCGGCGCCAACAGTACGCGGGCCATCACATCGGCCAGCACCAGCAAAGCCCCGCCCATCAAGGCCGACAAAAGCAAGCGCCAGCCGTGTGTGCAGCGCACAAGCGAGCGCACCAAATGCGGTGCGGCCAAGCCGACAAAAGCGATCAGACCGATGTGCGCCACCGCCGCCCCTGTGGCCAATGAAACCACGCCCACCAGTACCATGCGGGCCAGTGGCAGCGGCACGCCCAGACTTTGCGCGGTGGCTTCGCCCAAACTCAATGCGTCGAGCACGCGGGCAAACACCCAGGCCAGCGCCACGCACAGGGCCAGAATAGCCGCCATCGTGGCGCAAGCGCTCCAGCTGACAAAAGCGGTCGAGCCCAGCATGAAGCCCTGCATGGCCTGCAACACCTGCGGCTGCAGCAGCGAGATCAAAGACGTGACCGCCCCCAAAACCACGCCCACCACAATCCCTGCCAACAACAGGCGCTGGGTTTGCTCTACACCACGCGCCAGCAGCAATGTGAGTAGCACCGCCAACACCGCGCCCACAAAAGCCGCACCTGTCAGGCCCAAGCCCAGCCAAGTGTTCATGGCCCAGGCACTGCCACCCCACAAACTCAAATACACGCCAACGCCAAGCGACGCGCCCGAAGCACTGCCCAGCAAATACGGATCGGCCAGCGGGTTGCGAAACAGCCCCTGCGCCACCGCGCCGGCCAGCCCCAACAAAGCCCCGCCGAGCCAAGCGCCTAGACTGCGCGGCAAACGGATGTCCCAGACGATCTGGCGCGACACCGGATCGGCCCCTGCCGTCCACCAGGCCTGCCAGCCCTGACTGCCTGCGGCAGTGCCGAGCATGACCAAGGACAGACCCACGGCCAAGAGCAGCAGCGCCCAGCGCGATGCATGGCTCTGGGTGTTCACCGCTGCACTCCAATGTCGGCTTGGGCCGCTGCGCGGTTCAGACAGTCGGCCATCAACTGAGCGCCCTCGGCCATGCGTGGGCCTGCTCGCATCAACATGTCCGACTCATCCTGCTTGAACACGCACAGGCGCTGCCCTTGCATGGCCCGCAAGCGGCTCCAGCCCGGGCGCTGCAACATGCTGGCGCGGCTGCTGTCGCCCGCCATGATCACGTGGGGCTGGGCTTGCACCACCCACTCGGGGTTGACCTGTGGAAAGGGCCCCAAGGCGGCAGGCAAGATGTTGGCCACGCCCATTCGCGTGAGCGTCTCGCCCATGAAGGACGACTCGCTTGCGCCATAGGGTGCGGGGCTCACCTCAAAATAAACCCGCTGTTGCCGCGCGGCTGGGCTGAGCGATTGCACCGCGGCCTGCACGCCCGCCTGAATGCCTTGCCAAGCTCGGTCACTGTCTGCGGCAGACACATGCAGCGCTTGCGCCACCGTGCGCCAAACGCGCTGCGCATCGGCGTGGTTGCGAGGCTCCAGGCGCAGCACGTTCAATCCCAAGGCCTGCAAGCGGTCCGCGCCTCGGGTAGAGCCCGCAGCCAGCACCAGGTCGGGCTTGAGCGCGACGATGCTCTCGATGTTCGGGTCCAGCCCACCGCCCACACGCGGCACAGCTTTGACCGACTCGGGCCAATTGGAATATCGGTCCAGCCCCACGAGTCGGTGACATTGCTTCAGAGCACACACGGTTTCGGTCAGGGACGGCAGCAGACTCACGATGCGCTGTGGAGGCTGTGCGATCTCCACTTTTTGCTGGCGGTCGTCGAACACGGTCACAGCGGCTTGAGCAAGCTGCGCGGACACCCATAAGGCCCCAATCAGGGCCATGGATTGTGCCCAGGCTCTCAATAGCTCAGCCATGCAGCGCATCCCACTGGCTGAAGATGCGGTGCATCTGCGCCACGCCGTCCGTGAGCGCGGCAGGTCCGGGCTGCAAAATGTCGGCCGATTTGATTTCAAAAATCTGCCCAGTGCGCACAGCAGGCACGTCTTGCCAACCGGGCCTGGCCGCGACTTTTTCCGGGCGAAACTTCTTGCCGCACAACGAGCCGATGATGATGTCGGGCGCGCGCTCGACGATGGTTTGGCCGCTGGGGATGATCCGGTCGCGCCCCATGGATTGCAGTGCCAACTCAGGAAATATGTCGTCCCCTCCCGCAATGCCCATCAACTCAGAGACCCAGCGGATGGTACTCATGTGGGGTTCGTCCCATTCCTCAAAATACACCCGAGGCCGGCGCTTGAAACCAGCCGCCTTTTGGGTGATGGCGTCCAGCTCAGCGCGCATGCGCGACAAATGGGCCATACCCTGCTCTGCCTCGCCCACCATCGCGGCCACTTGGTAAAGCACCGAAAAAATCTCGTTCACACTGCGCTGGTTGAACACCGTGACCTGAACGCCTGCTTTGATGAGCAAAGAGGCGATGTCGGCCTGCAAGTCTGAAAACCCGAACACGCAGTCAGGCTTGAGGGCCAGGATCTTGTCGATCTTGGCGGTTAAAAAAGCACTGACTTTGGGCTTTTCTTCCCGAGCCCGGCGCGGACGCACCGTGTAACCCGAGATGCCCACGATGCGCGCCTTCTGCCCCAACAAATAGAGCCACTCCGTGGTCTCTTCGGTGAGACAAACGATGCGTTGGGGGCCCATTGGGTGACCGGAGTTCATGAGTGGTGAGGGAAATTGTCCACGGGCATCAAAAAGCATAACGCCCTGTCAACCTGAAGCTGCGACCCGGGTTGGGGTACACGGTCAGGTTGAATGGGGAGGTGTAACTCGATTTGTAGATACCGGTGTCGCTGTATTTCTTGTCGGTCAGGTTGATGATCGCGGCCACCAAAGACCAGTTTTTTTCTCTGTAGAAATAGGACACATCGACCACAGCATAAGCGGGCACTTTGGCCTGACTGTTTTCAAAATCACCCGACATGTACCGACTTTGGGCCCAACGTGTGGTGAATGTCAGTTGGTCCTTCACACCCAGCTGGTAGTCCAAAGACAGGTTACCCGATAGAGCGGAGACACCGGGCATCTTTTTCCCCGCATAAGTGCCCTCGACAAATCGGGCATGGATGTACTGGAGATGGGTCCTCAGTGAGATGGCTTTCGAGAAGGCCCATTTCTGGCTGAAATTCACGCCCTCCCTGCGGGTGGGGTCGTAGTTGACGTTGCAAGGGTATCCGCATCCCGAAGGGTCGTACCCAATCTCATTCTTCACGTCGCTTCGGAAGAAATTGGCCATTGTGGTGACTGCACCTGATTGGTAATTCAGGCCGATGTCGATGTCGCTTGAGGTCTGAACCTTCAAAGGAATGGGATCGGGCGCATAAAGCACATTGCTGTTGTCATCCGCATTGGCCACACGGAAATTTCGCCCCACCCTCAAATAGCCTGTCAAGTTGGGCTGGAAATTCTTGGTGTACTCGAACTCACTGGCATGCGTTGTCCCATCGGCATTCAATGTGCTTGGGCCGAAACCGTAATCGACGGTCCGAGATTGAGAGTAACTTTCTCTTCTGTATCCCAAAACCATTTTGTCGTTGACCGTGACATCCAAAATATTCCTGAAATACAAGCCCTTGGACCGATGGTCTATCTGGTAAGTATTTCCACCCGCATCAGCCCCCGCGTTGCCACACAAGGACGTGAGTGACTGGCTGCTGCAACCAAATGTCAGGAAAGCTTGGCCATTTTTACTGGTTTTGAGCCAGTCAAAGCCCATTTGAAGCACATTGTTGGTCACCAAAAAATGGTTGATTTTGACCCGTGGGCTAGCGGAGTGTGTATCCGCTTGACTGCTGGTGTTTCCATAGGACTGGCGCCAGTCATCGTAGTGGTAGCCAGAGAAAACGTCATAGGCGTCATAACTGTAGGCATCGCTGTTTTTTCTAGATCGCTTGTTCAGATCTATGGCGAACTGAACATTTTGAAGGGTCCATTTCCCAAACAAAGTGAGCGAACGGGCGTCAACATTGGCATCCCAGTCGTAGTCCGGCACCTGGGTTTCGCGGGGACTGCTTTGGAGCAAAATCAATGGCAATGCGCCCGGCAAATTATTTCTCTCTCGGCTGGCAAAGAATCTCGCACCGATATCGGTTTGCGCATCGATTTTCTTGACCCAATTGGTCCCAGCAGAAAATTCAGTTCCTTTTGAATTTTTCCGGAAATTATCACTGGCGTACTGACGCGCAAAAAGGCTTAACTCGCTGTTTTCGAGAGGCTGTGAGTGGTAGAGACCCGACTGGTAACCGGCATAACTGGCCAGGCCCCCAGTGATCACCGTCAAACGGCCCATGTTCTTGCGTGTCACGATGTTGATGGTGCCCGTGTTGGCGCCATCGCCGTACAAAACACTGTTGCCGGTCTTCGTGATTTCAATGTGGTCAATTGCTTCGAGAGGAATCATCGAAGTTCGGGCCATGCTTTGATCATTTTCTGACAGACGGACGCCATCGAGTAACACCACGATGTTGTTGGATGCCGTTTCGCCGAATCCCTTCATATCGATGACCGCATTGGAACTTCCGTCGAGGTTGAGCCTGACAGGTAGACCCGCAACCCTGGACAGCACTTCAGAAAAATTGCTGGCGCCACTTTTTAGAATGTCAGCGGCGGTCACGATACTGATGTGTGGCAACGCATCGGTCAATTTCTCTTCAAAGCGAGAGGCATAAACCGTGATTGAAGGTAAGCTTGACGAAGGGCCGATATTGGCATCTTGCGTGGGCATGGACTGAGCGATAGCCGCTTGGCTGGCAAGCAGAAACGACAAAGCGACGGCCAATGAGGACAATGGTGTGAACATGAAAAACCAACAAGTCAAACGCCCTCACCGCCTTCCCCGACAGTGCATGGGCTTTACAACCTGTCTTGCGACAGGTCACCTTGTTGGCCGGTATCCGGGCTGACAGATGCGACCTTCATCACCTTCCCAGCTGCCTGTTTCAGGGCGGCCAGTGGTTTGAGATGAAAGCTGGGTTTCCGTTTGACTGAAAACCCGTCTGCTTACCGTTGCGGGGGCAGCGCAGGTTAGGTGGGCCGAGATGGCTTTTCCCTCCTGCTTCCCGTTGAACTGCGCGCCGTGAACCGGCATCGCGAGCACCAACAGGTTTCATTTTATGCCTCAAGCTGTCGTCCAGCCTACAAAATAGCCCCACGATCTACAATGCGACACTTATTTCCCTTTGATTGCCATGGCCCATTCCAACACCATTGATCAAATTGCTGAGCGTGTGGATCATCTGTTGCTGCGCCACGAGGAGCTTCAACGCACCAATGCATTGCTGGCCCAGCAAGTTCAGGTGCTGACACTCGAACGTGACCAACTCAAGTCCCGACTGGCAGCCGCCAGAGCTCGCGTCGATGCCCTCATCGAGCGTTTGCCCGCTTCCAACGCACCCGCATCTCCTGAGGCTTCAGCATGAGCAACAAACAATTGGATGTCCAGATCATGGGGCAAAGCTACATCCTTGGCTGCCCTGAGGGTGGAGAGGATCGCTTGTTGGCCGCTGTGCGCAAAGTGGACGAGGCCATGTGCAAGATCCGCGATGCCGGCAAAATCAAGGCGCGCGACCGCATTGCTGTTTTGGCGGCACTGAATCTGGCTTTTGATCAAGACCCCAACCCTGCTCAGGCCCCTGCGGTCCCCACAACTGCTGTCGATATCCCTGAGTCATCACAAGAGCGCTTGTCTCAGTTGCTCAAACGTTTGGACCATGTGCTGGAGCAAGACGGCCAATTGATCTGACGCAGAGGTGGGTCTGTGCCGGGTCTTTTGAAAGACCTACAATGTGCAGGTCTGCAGTGCACGCCGGGCTTTATATTTCCTTGAACCAATGCTCTTAGAGCCCGGGCTTGGTACATTGGCTGGTGAGCGTGATCATCTCGCGTCAGATGAACCCAACGCCAGTCTGCCCTCGCCCACCTGAACCCCGGTTCAGGATGCCGGTCCGGTGGCACTTGCAGACACCTTCTTTTTTATGTCCCCATTCCCCCCATGATCATCGAACCTCTGCTGTTGGCCGAATTGGCCGTTTTGGGCCTGTGCACTGGCTTTTTGGCGGGCCTCTTGGGCATTGGTGGTGGCATGATCATGGTGCCTTTCTTGACCTACATGCTGGGCGCACGAGGCGTCAGCCCCGACCTGGCGGTCAAAATGGCGATTGCCACATCCATGGCCACCATCATTTTCACCAGCGTCTCCAGCGTGCGTGCCCACCACAAGAAAAAAGCCGTGCGCTGGGATTTGGTCAAGGGACTGGCACCGGGCATTGTCATCGGCAGCTTGATCGGCAGCCTCGGCATTTTTGCCTTTGCCAAAGGCACTTACCTGGCCTTGTTCTTCGCGGCCTTTGTGGGGTTTTCGGCCACGCAAATGTTTCTGGACAAAAAACCTGCGCCTTCGCGTCAGGTGCCCGGTTTTCAGGGCTTGCTGGGCGCAGGTGGACTGATCGGCTTGCTGTCGGGCCTGGTGGGCGCTGGCGGCGGCTTCATCAGTGTGCCTTTCATGGCTTGGTGCAACGTGGCCATCCACAACGCCGTGGCCACCAGTGCGGCCTTGGGTTTTCCCATCGCTCTGGCCAACGTGGCCGGTTACATCGTGAGCGGCCAGAATGTGCAAGATTTGCCGACCTACAGCTTTGGCTACTTGTGGTTGCCCGCTTTGGTGGTGATCGCGACTTGCAGCGTGCTGATGGCCCCCATTGGGGCAGCCACCGCGCACAAACTGCCGGTCAAACAGCTCAAGCGCGTGTTTGCCAGTGTGCTCTATCTGCTGGCTGCTTACATGCTCTACAAAGGTCTGGCCGCCTGATCGATGGGCCCATTTGGAGTCCCCACCGGTCAGCTCTGACGGTCTAATGAGTTGTCTTGGTCTCAGGGTGTCATGCACCATGGCGCCTGGTCATGCACCAGGCCCATCCACAAGGCCCAGGCTGAGACGCTCGCCAGTGCCAAGCCCGCGACCCGCATGCCCCAGGCGCCGTCGCCCAGCGACTGCATGCGCAAAAAAAGCCATGGCCCGGCCCATAGGCTGATGCTGCTGCCCATCGCAAACAAAGCCATGGTGGCAGCACCCTCCAAGGGCTGGCTGGTCAAGGCGGCCACCATCAAGGCGGAATACAACAAGCCACAAGGCATGAATGCCCACAGCCCACCCACCATCCAGGGCGCAGCCCTCCCCCAACTGGCGTTGAAAGCCCGAATGCGCGCCCACAAGCGACGAGCTGCCCCATCGAGCCAGACAGGTTGACGTGCCTGCAGCATGAGCAGCAAGCCCAACACCAGAGCCGCCAGGTGCAGCAAGGTCCAGACCGGACGAATGGCGGCCGACTGTGTCGTCAGCCAGCCCAAGCCTTGCACGCTGGCCGCGGCCAGCGCACCCAAGAGCGCGTAGCCACCCAATCGGCCCAGCTGAAACGCCAACAAGGCCTGCGAACGCCGTTCACCCGCAGCCTGCCCCAGACCCGCGCAGGCTGCACCGCACATGGCCACGCAGTGCGGGCCACCCAGCACCCCCATCATCAAGGCCGTGATGGCCAAAGAACTTTGCATGGCGTTTTCGCTTCAATGTCGAGGCGTCTATTGTCGGCGATGAAGACAGCCACGGATGCACGGGTCTATCAGATGATTTTGGAAAACCGCGAATGGTTGCGGTCGTCCTGTACATAGCGGTCGAACACCATGGCCACGCCGCGCACAAAGAACCAACCCATGGCGGTGACCTGAATGCCGCTCTCACTCAGATGCACCAGACCTTGCGCCTGCATCGCTTCGAGTTGGGTCAACTCTTTGGCAAACAAGGTCTTGAAGTCGACCAGCCAGGCCAGGTTGATGGACTCGTATTGCAAATGCCCCTGGCACATGAGCGCCATGATGACCGAGCGGCGGATCAGGTCGTCGCGCGTGAGTGCCAGGCCCCGCACCACCGGAAAATGGCCTTGGTCGAGCAAGTCGGCATACTCTTCCAGGGTCTTGGCGTTTTGGCTGTAGGTCGCGCCGATGCGGCCGATCGAGGACACGCCCAGCGCAATCAGGTCGCAATCGGCCTGCGTGCTGTAGCCTTGGAAATTGCGGTGCAAACGCCCTTGGCGTTTGGCCACGGCCAGGGCATCACCCGGCAAGGCGAAGTGGTCCATGCCGATGTAGACATAGCCCGCTTCGGTCAGGGCGTCGAGCGAGCGCGAGAGCATGGCCACCTTGGCTGCACCTGCTGGCAGCTCTTCGGCGTGAATACGGCGCTGCGGCTTGAATCGCTCAGGCAAGTGCGCGTAGGCATACAGCGCGATGCGGTCAGGACGCAGACTTTTCACCTGCGCCAGCGTACGGTCAAAAGATTCGGGCGTTTGCAGAGGCAGGCCATAAATCAGGTCGACGTTGACCGACTCAAAACCCAATCGGCGAGAAGCCTCGACCAAAGCAAACACCTGGTCTGCAGGCTGGATGCGGTGCACGGCTTTTTGCACCGCAGGGTCAAAGTCCTGCACGCCAAAACTCAGGCGATTGAAACCCAGCTCGGCCAACACGGCCAGCCGGTTCTCGTCCACGGTGCGCGGGTCCACCTCGACAGAGTATTCACCGCCTGGGACGAATTCAAAGTGCTCACGCAACAAGGCCATGAGTTGCTGCAACTCGTCGTCGCTCATGAAGGTGGGCGTGCCACCGCCCAGGTGCAGCTGGCTGACCGACTGCCCTCGCCCCAGGTGCCGGGTGTGCAGCGCCACCTCTTTGCTGAGGTATTTCAAATAATCCGCAGCCCGCTCTTTGTGTTTGGTGATGATTTTGTTGCAGGCGCAGTAGTAGCACAGCGATTCGCAAAACGGAATGTGCACGTAGAGCGACAGTGGCGACTGTTTGCCCACCATGCCCGATTGGCGCTGTTTCAGGGCCTGCACGTAATCGGCCTCGCCAAAGGCTTCGACAAAGCGATCGGCTGTCGGGTAGGAGGTGTAACGCGGGCCAGGCACGTCAAAGCGTGTCAACAATTGAGGTGTGATGACGGACATGTGTCTGCCCCTTGATTCGAATGTGTTCAGAACAAGGCCGCACTTTGCCTGCTTGCATCTGCCCATGTGTTGACTCAGGTCAAACCCTTTACCGGTTTTCGGGGATTTCTGACTTGGACAGGGTACACCCTCAAATTCAGCGCTTGATTCGGTATAAGCTCAAGTCTTGATCCAAGGCAAATCCATTGCTCAACCAAGAGATAAACCATGAATCCCCAAGCCATCAAAGTCGCCTGCTCCAATTGCAACTTGCGTGAGTTGTGCATGCCCATGGGCCTGAGCGACCACGACCTCAACCGCCTCGACGATCTGGTGGCCGTGCGCCGCAGAATCAAGCGGGGCGACACCCTGTTCACCAACGGTGAAAAATTTACATCCCTTTACGCCATTCGGACTGGCTTCTTCAAGACCTGTCTGGCCACCGAAGACGGGCGAGACCAAGTCACGGGCTTTCAGATGGCGGGCGAGATCATTGGCCTGGACGGCATCGTGAACGACCAACACAGCTGCGATGCGGTGGCGCTGGAAGATGCGGAAGTGTGTGTCATGCCCTTTGACCGGATCGAAGAAATTTCGCGTGAAGTGACCGCACTGCAAAGCCATGTTCACAAAATCATGAGCCGCGAGATCGTGCGCGAGCACGGCGTGATGTTGCTGCTGGGCAGCATGCGCGCCGAAGAGCGATTGGCCGCTTTTTTGTTGAATCTGGTGCAACGTTTGCACGCCCGCGGTTTCTCACAGTCCGAACTGGTGTTGCGCATGACGCGTGAAGAAATCGGCAGCTACCTGGGCCTCAAGCTCGAAACCGTCAGCCGAACTTTCTCAAAGTTCGTGGAAGACGGCACTGTGGAAGTCAAGCAGCGCCATGTGCGTATTCTGGACACCGAAGGCCTGCAGCGACTGGTCAACAACACAGCACATTGCCACTGAACTTTGGGCGTCAGCGCTGAAAGCGCTGTTCAGTACTTTCAGCGGTTGACCTCAGTCGAAGTCATGCCCAACAGCAGCGTCAATGCGCTGGACAAGACGGCCAAGGCCCAAAAAGCAAAAAAGGCCAGCGTGTAAACCGCCTGTCTGGACAGGTCCAGGTCTTGGCCGAACCAGTTCAGGTCTTGCGGATCGACAAAAGCGAACACCAGCATTTCCAAAAGGCCCGCGACCAAAAAGGCAGGCCAAACGATCCACATCCAGCGTTGAGCGAGCATAGCGTTTACCTAGGTGGTCAGGGTTTGGTGGGCTCAGCAGCAGGTGCTTGCAGCGCAGCGGGCAACTCGCCCGTGGCCGCATGGTTGCGCCCCTGCATGGCGGGGACGTGGGTGATGCCCTGGCGCTCTTGCATGGCCGTGCGCGGTGTCACATTGAGCACCGGGTCCGGGTTGGCTACGGCAATGTAGAGCGTGATGAACCCAGCCACCACCACCACGGCAGGGCCTGCGATGACCATCCACACCAAGCCAAAACGCCACCAGGGTTGCCCCTCTTGTTGGACACTGCTGACATTGTTCATGGCTATCTTTCAAAAATGGGGGTCGCTCAGCGAGGGACCAAAAAAACGGTTTTTTCGCTCAGCTGACCGACCGATTGGCCATCGGACGAGCGGGACTCGATGCGGAAATGGATCGGGTGCGAACCCGCAGGCGCTGAGTCATAGGGCACTTGCAAACGCACGGACACCCAACGCGACTCGGTGGCACCCACGTCAACCAGCGGCTCAGTGGCCAGGCTCAGACCCGGCAGGCCATCGACTTGCAACTGGAAACTCAAGTTCTGCTCAGCCGCGTTCATGATTTGCAAGCGGTAGACGTTTTCAATTTTTCCTCCCGCCACGATGCGGGCCATGGTGGCGCGGTCTCGCACGATGTCCACCTTGAATGGATCGCGGCTCCACAAGGACAGCCCCACACCGATGATGATGGCCCACAGCACAGCGGTGTAAACCAAGACACGCGGTCGGAAAATGCGGCGCAGAGTTTGCGCCCTGCTCCAGCCCTTGTCCATGGCATTTTGTGTCGAAAACTTGATCAGGCCGCGCTCGTAACCGACCTTGTCCATCACGTTGTCGCACACGTCCACGCAAGCGCCGCAGCCAATGCACTCGTACTGCAAGCCTTTGCGGATGTCAATGCCTGTGGGACAGACCTGCACGCACAAGGTGCAGTCCACACAAGCGCCCAGCCCCAAGGCTTGGGGGTCGGCTTTTTTGGATCGTGCACCCCGAGGCTCGCCACGTGCCTCGTCGTAGGTGACGATCAAGGTGTCCTTGTCGAACATAGCGCTTTGAAAGCGCGCATAAGGGCACATGTATTTGCACACCTGTTCGCGCATGAAGCCCGCGTTCCCATAGGTGGCAAAGCTGTAAAACAGAATCCAGAAAATTTCCCAAGGGCCAAAGCCCAGGGAAAGGATCGACGCCGTCAATTCTCGGATCGGTGTGAAGTAGCCAACGAAGCTGAAACCCGTCCAAAGCGACAACACGATCCAAGCCAGTTGCTTGCCAGTTTTGCGCCAGATCTTGTTCAGGCTCATAGGTGCATCATCCAGGCGCATGCGGGCCGATCGGTCGCCCTCGAACTGGCGTTCGATCCAGATGAAAATTTCGGTGTAAACCGTTTGCGGGCAGGCAAAACCGCACCACAAGCGCCCCGCCACAGCGGTGAATAAAAAAAGCGACAGCGCCGAGATGACCAACAAAGCCGTCAAGTAAATGAAGTCCTGCGGATAGAGCACGAGGCCGAAGATGTAGAACCTGCGAGCGCCTAAGTCGAACAGCACCGCTTGGCGCTGCCCCCACTCCAGCCAAGGCAAACCGTAGAACACCAATTGCGTGATCACCACCATGAGCCAACGCCATTTGGCAAACACGCCCTGAACGCTTCGGGGGTAGATTTTTTGCTGCGCTTGGTACAGCGACACCATTTCCCCATCGCCCTCAACGGGCACGGGGTTGATCGGAATCACACTGCGAGTGGGACGATCTTCGGAAGAGGACAAAACACAGACCTTGCTTCAGTTTCTGCAACAGGACCTGCCTGCTGCAGAGGGTTTACATCATTTGGTAGGACTGACGGCAGCACTGACCACAGCATTGTTGGACAAGCCCCAGACATAGGAAGCCAAGACATGGATTTGGCCCTCGGTCAGCTTGGCGGCCTGTGCGGGCATCTGATTGACCTTGCCGTTGTTGATGATGTTCACAATGGCGTTCTCACCCCAGCCGTGCAACCAGATGTCGTCGGTCAAGTTAGGGGCCCCCATGGCATGGTTGCCCTTGCCGTCCATGCCGTGGCAGGCAGCGCAGGCACCGAACTTGGATTTACCCAGTTGTGCGCGCAAAGAGTCGTGCGGACTGCCCGACAGACTCAACACGTAGTGCGCCACGTTGCGCACGTCATCGGGCGTGCCGACCGCGGCAGCCATGGGCGGCATATTGCCTGCGCGGCCTTGCACCAAAGTGGTTTTGATCGCGTCGGGCGTGCCGCCATACAACCAATCGGCATCGGCCAAATTAGGGAAGCCCTTGCTGCCGCGTGCGTCAGAGCCGTGGCACTGGGCACAGTTGTTCATGAACAGACGATCACCAATGGCCAAGGCCTGAGGGTCCTTGGACACCTCTTCGGGCGGCATGCCAGAGAACTTGGCGTACAGGGGGGCCACTTCGGCATTGCCTTTGGCCACTTCAGCCTCGTACTGACCGGCCGAAGACCAGCCAAATTTTCCGGCAAAGTTGCCTGCACCGGGGTACATGGCGAGATAAACGAAGGCAAAAATGACCGTGATGATGAACAAGCCTACCCACCAACGGGGCAAAGGGTTGTTCATTTCGCGCAGGTCACCGTCCCAGACGTGGCCGGTGGTGTTGTCGTTAGCGGTCATGGCTTTGGCCTTGCCACTGAACCACAGCAAGAGCAAGCAGGCGATGATGCTGACCAGCGTGATGCCGGCCACGTACAAGTGCCAGAAATTGCTGATGAAGTCACTCATGGAGTTTCCTTGAAGTATTTTTTAGAGTTCTGGAGGACCGCTCAGTCGTCCTGGCGAAACGGCAATTGAGCTGCTTCGTCAAAGCTGGCTTGGTTGCGCCGCGACCAAGCCCAGACCACGATGCCGATGAATGCCAAGAAGGCAAGGACGGTCACGATAGATCGGAGAGTATTGATGTCCATGTCTGCGCCTTATTTGCGGTGAACGCCAAGCACTTGGAGGTAAGCAATGACCGCATCCAATTCGGTTTTGCCTTTGACTTCATCGGGTGCTTTGGCCAACTCTTCATCGGCATAAGGTGCGCCCAAGGTCCGCAAGGCCGTCATGCGTGCCACCACCGTGCCGTGGTCGGCAGCTGTCTTTTCCAGCCATGGGTAAGCTGGCATGTTGGATTCAGGAACCAAATCACGGGGATTGGTCAAGTGAATCCGGTGCCATTCATCGCTGTAGCGGCCACCCACGCGGGCCAGATCAGGACCCGTGCGCTTGGAGCCCCACTGGAAAGGCCGGTCGTAAACGAATTCACCGGCCAGCGAATAAGAGCCGTAACGCAGGGTTTCAGCACGGAAGGGGCGAATCATCTGCGAGTGGCAGTTGTAGCAGCCTTCGCGCACATACACATCGCGCCCGACCACTTGCAGTGCCGTGTAGGGCTTGAGACCCGGCACTGGCTCGGTGGTGGATTTCTGGAAGAACAGGGGCACGATTTCGACCATCCCACCGACCAACAAGACGATGAAGATCAGAACGATCATCAAAAAGTTGTTGGTTTCGATTTTCTCGTGTGACAAGCCACCTGATTTTGGGTTTTGAGCCATGTTTGATTTCTCCTCAGTGTGCAGGTGCGAGTGTCGGAATCTGCACTTCTACCGACCGGCCCATGGTCACGGTCTTGAAAGTGTTCCAAAGCATGATGACCATGCCACCCAGGTACAACAAACCACCCAGCAAACGCAAGGCATAAAATGGGAAAGTGGCTTTGACAGACTCCACAAAGGTGTATGTCAAGGTGCCGTCCGCGTTGATGGCTCGCCACATCAGGCCCTGCATCACACCGGCAATCCACATCGCCGCGATGTAGATCACAATGCCGATGGTGGCGGTCCAGAAGTGGATTTCAATGGCCTTGACGCTGTACATCTGCTTTTGGCCAAACAAACGGGGAATCAGGTAGTACATCGAACCCATGGTCACCAGCCCCACCCAGCCCAAAGCACCCGAGTGCACATGGCCCACGGTCCAGTCGGTGTAGTGGCTCAGCGCGTTGACGGTCTTGATGGACATCATCGGGCCTTCGAAGGTCGACATGCCATAGAAAGACAGGGACACGATCAAGAAGCGCAGGATCGGGTCGTCGCGCAATTTGTGCCAAGCACCCGAGAGGGTCATGATGCCGTTGATCATGCCGCCCCAGCTGGGAGCCAGCAAGATGAGCGAGAACACCATGCCCACAGACTGGGTCCAGTCGGGCAAGGCGGTGTAGTGCAGGTGGTGAGGACCGGCCCACATGTAAGTGAAGATCAGTGCCCAGAAGTGCACGATCGACAGCCGGTATGAATAGACGGGGCGTTCGGCTTGCTTGGGGATGAAGTAATACATCATGCCCAGGAAGCCAGCCGTGAGGAAGAAGCCCACCGCATTGTGGCCATACCACCACTGGACCATGGCGTCTTGCACACCGGCATAAGCCGAATACGAGTGCAGCAGGCCTGTGGGCAACTGGATGTTGTTGACGATGTGCAACAAAGCAACGGCGATGATGAAAGCACCAAAAAACCAGTTGGCCACGTAAATGTGACGCACTTTGCGAATGCCCACCGTGCCAAAGAACACAAAAGCAAACGCCACCCAGACCACGGCGATCAGCAGATCGATGGGCCAAATCAGCTCAGCATATTCGCGGCTTTGGGTCAAACCCAAAGGCAAAGAAATGGCCGCCAAAACGATGACCAACTGCCAACCCCAAAAGGTGAAAGCCGCCACTTTGTCGTTGATCAAGCGCACGTTACACGTGCGTTGAACCACGTAATAGGCGGCGGCAAACAAGCCGCAACCACCAAACGCAAAAATCACCGCGTTGGTGTGCAAGGGCCGCAAGCGACCATAGCTGAGCCAGGAAATGCCGAAATTGAGTTCCGGCCAGGTCAGTTGGGCCGCGATGATCACGCCCACCAGCATGCCCACCACTCCCCAAACCACCGTCATGATGGCGAATTGCCTGACAACTTTGTCGTTGTAGGTCGTCGCCTGCATATTGGCAAATTGCATTTTCACCTCTTGTTTTTAAAAAATCTACTTTTGAAGTGTGCCCGGGTATACACCCAGGCGACTTGATCAAAATCAATCGTCGCGCAAAATCCGCTCGCCTTCGGCCTCAATGTCTTCAAATTGGCCCCGGTCAATGGCCCACCACAGGCCGGCCAGGATGAAAAACACCAGCGCCACGGACAAGGGGATCAGCAAATAAAGAATGTCCATGTTGTTTTCTCAAGCGGGTTGAAGGACCAGCGCCTGCTGCTGCATCGCATCGGGCAAGGCCTGCGATAGGCGCAATGCATTGAGCACCACCAGCAAAGAGCTGAGCGCCATACCCAAGCCAGCGGCCCAGGCGGGCAGCCAACCCATGAGGGCCAGAGGCACACAAGTGGCGTTGTAGGCCGCCGACCACCACAGGTTTTGCCGCACGATGCGCATCGTTTGGCGGCTGCGATGCACCGTGCTGACCAGCACATCGAGCTGCCCACCCATCAACACAAAATCGGATTTGGACTGCGCCAGCGGCACGGCCTGTCCCAACGCAAAAGACACATCGGCCCCGGCCAGCACCGGGCCGTCGTTCAGACCGTCACCCACCATGGCCACTTTGTGCCCCTGGGCCTGCAAAGCCTGAAGGGCTTGCAATTTGTTCTGGGGGCTGCAGCCGCCTTGCGCATCCGCCATGCCCACGGCCTTCGCCACTTGGGCCACCGCAGCGGGGCCATCGCCGGACAACACCTTCAGGCTCAAACCCATTTGCGCCAAGGCACGCACCACACCCGCGGCCTCGGGGCGCACTTGCTCGGCCAACTCAAAGCTGGCCAACCAGCCGGACGCGTCCGCCAGACTCACCTGCAGGTGGTGCCCGGTGCGTGCCGGAGCAGCACAAAAAATGGCCGAGCCCAAACGCACGGTTTGAGCGGCTTGGGCTGGCCGGGTCAAAGTGGCTTGCACACCCTGCCCTGCCAGCTCCATCACGTCTTGCGCAGCCAGCGCTTCCAATTCATTCAAACGCCCTGCTGCTTCGGCGCGACGGCGAGCCTCGGACCACAGGGCACGCGAGACCGGGTGCAAGGAATGCCGCGCGAGACTGCCTGCCCAGTCCAGGGCCTGGGCCTGGCTCACACCATCGCGGGTGTGGATGCGAGCCACTTCAAAAGCATCCCGTGTCAGGGTGCCAGTCTTGTCAAAAATCACTGTGTCAATCAGCGCCAGATTTTGCAAGGCGCTCAGCCGCCTGACCAGGACGCCGCTGCGCGCCAAGGCCCCTGCCGTGGCCAGCATGGCCGCAGGCGTGGCCAGCGACAAAGCGCAAGGACAGGTCACGATCAGCACGGCGACCGCCACCATCACCGCGTGCGCGGGGTCGGTGGGCCACCAGTAAATGGCCGAAGCCAGCGAGGCCAGCATCACCGCGACCAAAAAGGGCTTGGCCCAGCGGTCCACCAGCTGCGCCATGGCAGGCTTGGAGACCGAGGCGCTTTCCATCAAGGCCACGATTTGTGCATAACGGGTGGCCGCGCCAATTTGCTCGATCTGCACCTGCAGCGTGCCGCTCAGGTTGTGGCTGCCTGCAATCACCCGGTCACCCGCACGCCGCGCCAGGGGACGCGACTCCCCCGTCAGCAAGGCTTCGTCCACCTGGGTCTGGCCAGCCAGCACCAGGCCATCACCTGCAAATGCCTCGCCGGGCCAGACCTCGATCACATCACCCACTTGCAAGCGGCGAATGGACATGAGCATCCATGAGCCATCGGTCTGGCGCTTGCGCACGCTGTCTGGCAAGCGGTTGAGCACCGCCTCCAGCGCCCCGGCCGTGCGGTCGCGCATGCGCAGCTCCAGCCAGCGGCCCGTCAGCAGAAAGAACACAAACATGGTGAACGAGTCAAAAAACACCTCGGCCCCGAACGGGCCCTGCGGTTCGAAGGTGCCCAGCGTGCTGACCACAAAAGTCACCACCATGCCCAAGGCCACGGGCAAATCCATGCTGATCTGGCGCTCGCGCAGGTCGCGCCAAGCCTGGCTGAAAAAAGGGGTGCACGAGAAAAACATCACCGGCAAAGACAACACCCAAGACGCCCAGCGCAGCAAATGCATGGCTTCGTCCGAGATGTCGCCCGGCTGCGTGAGGTACGTCGGCGTGGCGTACATCATGACTTGCATCATGCACATGGCCGCCACTGCCCAACGCCAGACCATGCGCCGGGCCTCTTCTCGCCTGCGCGCATGGGCGTGGGCGTCGTTGGCGGGCAAGGCCTTGTAGCCATGGCGCTCGACCGAGCGCATCCATTCAGAGGGGCGCGTGAGCTCAGGCGACCAGACGATCTGGCCCCGGTGGCTGGCACCGCTGATTTGCACCGACTGGACGCCGGGCACGGCCCGCAAAGCATCTTCCAGGGTGATGGCGCAGGCCGCGCAATGCATGCCTTCGAAGACAACGCTGGAGCGCCAGCAGCCCGACACGGTTTTTTCTGGCAAGCTGAATGTCGCCCATTCCTCGGGCGCATCGAGCAGTTCCAGTGGCTCAGGGGTATGGCGCTCGCTGGGTGTCAAATCCAGTGCCGCCAACGCGCCTTCGTCGAGTGAGGCCGCTGGCTGTCTGGGCAAAACATTGACTTGGGTCATGTTTGGAAGATACGACAGCCATCCCGACAAAAGCTTGATGTACATCAAGCGCCCCCATTTGTTGCTCTTTTAAGCTGGGTTTTTCCCTTCATGACAGGAGCACCCCATGTACAAACGCATCCTTGTGGCCACCGACGGCTCCACCTTGTCCAAAAAAGCCGTGGCCAGCGCCATCGATTTGGCTGCCACCTGTGGCGCAGAATTGGTCGCGATCAAGGTGGTCCCGCGCTACCCGCAGGCCTACTTTGAAGGCAGCATCCCGCTGTCCAGCGATGAGATTGGGCGGGTGGAGGCGCAATGGACCGAAGCGGCACGGGTCCAACTCGCCACAGTTGAAAAGAGCGCCAAGGCCAAAGCCGTCACCACCAAAGCCATCACGGTCAAATCAGATGTGGTTTCGGACGCCATCATTGCGGCAGCCAAAAAGCACAAGGCCGACCTGATTGTCATGGCGTCGCATGGCCGAAAAGGCATCAAACGCCTGTTGCTGGGCAGCGAAACCCAACAGGTGCTCACCCACTCGCACATCCCGGTGCTGGTGCTGCGCTGACGCCCGATCAGGTTCGCCGAGGCCTTGTTTCATCGTCTCGGCGGTCATCCCAGCAGGGCTTCGGAAACGGGGTGAGCCCAAACAAGCCTGAGCAAGATCAAGCCAAGCCAGTCCGGCGGGATCAGGTCGAAAACAGGTTTTTGTACTGATCGCGCAGCAGGTTCTTTTGCACCTTGCCCATGGTGTTGCGGGGCAACTCGGCCACCACAAAACAGCGTTTGGGGATCTTGAAGTTGGCCAGCTTGGCCTTGAGTTCGGCCAATATGGCTTCGGGCTGCACCTGAGATGCGAGCTTGGCAATCACCACCGCCACGCCCACTTCACCAAAGTCGGGATGGGGCACGCCCACCACGGCACTTTCGGCAACGCCCTTCATCTCATTGATGTAGCCCTCGATCTCGGCCGGGTAGACGTTGTAGCCGCCACTGATGATCAGGTCCTTGCTCCGGCCCACAATCGTCACATAGCCGCGCTCGTCCACTTGACCCACATCACCGGTCTTGAAGAAACCGTCGGCGGTGAATTCCTCAGCGGTTTTTTCGGGCATGCGCCAGTAACCCTTGAAGACGTTGGGCCCTTGAACCTGAATGCCCCCAATTTCGCCCACGGGCAAATCCTGCCCATCGTCGCCGCGCACACGCAACGACACACCGGGCAAGGGAAAGCCTACGGTGCCACCGCGCCGCTCACTCTGATGGGCATAGCGTTGTTCAGGGGCATAGGGGTTGGAGGTCAGCATGGCGGTCTCGCTCATGCCGTAGCGCTCCAAAATCGTGTGGCCCGTGCGTTCTTGCCAGTCGCTGAAGGTTTCGATCAACAAGGGCGCTGAGCCTGCGATGAACAGGCGCATGTTTTTCACGGCTGCCTTGTCCAGCGCGGGCTCGGCCAGCATGCGCACATACAGGGTGGGCACACCCATGAAGACGGTGGCACGGCCCATGTGCGCGATGACACGCTTTGGCTCGAACTTGGACATCCAGATCATCTTGCTGCCATTGATCAGCGCGCCGTGGATGGCCACAAACAAACCATGCACATGGAAGATGGGCAGCGCATGGATGAGCACATCCCCTTTTTTCCAACCCCAGTAATCCTTGAGCGTGAGTGCGTTGCTCAGCAAGTTGCCATGGGTGAGCATGGCCCCCTTGCTGCGGCCGGTGGTGCCGCTGGTGTACAAGATGGCGGCCAGGTCATCGGCACGGCGCGGCACTGCCTGGTGTTGGTCGCTGTGGTGGGCAGCGCGCTCCAGCAAACTGCCAGTACGGTCCTCGTTCAAAGTGAACACATGACGGGTACCCGCCTTGAAAGCGATCTTGCTGACCCAGCCGAAATTAGCGCCACTGCAAACCACCACGGCTGGCTCAGCGTTGCCAATGAAATACTCGATCTCGGCGCTTTGGTAGGCCGTGTTGAGCGGCAAAAAGACGCACCCGGCACGCAAGCAAGCCAGGTAAAGCACCATGGCTTCGACCGATTTTTCGACCTGAACCGCCACCCGACTGCCCTCGGGCAAATCCAGTGATTGCAGCAAATTGGCCACCATGGCTGTGGCGCGGTCCAAGTCTTGCCAGCTGTAGTGCAGGCCTTCATCGGTCTCCACCGCCGTGGTGGTCATGTCGGCAGGAAAAGCAGCCCGCAGGGCCGAAAACAGGTTGTCGTGGGTCATGGTTTCAAAATCGCAAAGAGAAAAAAGCATGAAAAATGGGCCCGATCACAGGCCCATTGAACATACCGAGCCGCACTCAGTCGAGCTTGGCCCCAGAAGCTTTGACCACCTGAGCCCACTTGGTCAGCTCTTTTTTGATGAAGCCTTCGAACTGCGTCGTGGTCAGGTTGGGAAATTCCGCCCCTTGGTTGGCCCAGACGGCTTTGGCCTCGTCGGTTTGGCAGGCGCGGCGGATTTCTTCAATCGCGCGCGCCTGGGCATCGGCGGGCGTGCCTTTGGGGGCCCACACGCCATACCAAGTGGAGACGGTGTAGTCGGGCAAACCCAACTCGGCCGAGCAAGGCACGTCCGGGAAGGCTGCATTGCGCTTGGCCCCCGAGACCATGAGGGCCTTGATGCGGCCGCCCTTGATGTGCGCCGCCGACGAGCCCAGCCCGTCGAACATCATGTCCACGTTGCCGGCAATCAGGTCTTGCAGGGCAGGACCTGCTCCCCGGTAGGGGATGTGGGTGATGAAGGTCTGGGTCTGCAGCTTGAACAACTCGCCGGCCAGATGGTGCGAAGTGCCGCCCCCGGCGGAGCCGTAATTCAGGCGTCCAGGGTTCTTTTTGACCATCTCCAAAAAGGCCTTGAAGTCGGCCGCTTGGACTTTTTTGGGATTGACCACCAGAACCTGGGGTACGTTGGCCACCAAAATCAGGGGGGTCAGGTCGCGCTCAAGGTCGTAGTCCAGCTTGGGGTACATGCTGGGCGCGATCGTGTGGTGCACGGCGCCCATGAACAGGTTGTACCCATCGGGCGTCGATTTGGCGGCAACGCCTGCACCCAGCGTGCCACCCGCGCCACCCCGGTTGTCAATGATGAGTTGCTTACCGGTCAATTTGGCAAACTGGGCCGACATGGGCCGGGCGAAAGCGTCGGTTCCGCCGCCTGCCGGGAAAGGCACCACCATGGTCACGGGTTTGGAAGGCCAGCCGCTTTGGGCTTGGGACCACACAGGCAAAGCGCCCGTCATGGCGGCCATGGCCTTCAAAAAATCGCGGCGTTGCTGTGCTTTGAACTGAACAGTCATGAAATGTCTCCTCGTTTTGGGTGTTCGCATCATAAGGTCAGACGGGCCAAAATGCTGGGCCGTCCCAGATGCCCCGGCAGCCCAGGTGTCACCCTTGGGTCTTGCGCCGCCAGACGATCAACAACGCTCCCCCCAGCATCATGGGCACGCACAGCCACTGGCCCATGCTCATGCCCAGACTCAACAGGCCCAGGTGTGCATCCGGTTCACGGAAGAATTCGGCTACGAAACGGAAAAAGCCATAACCCAGCAAAAAGGCCCCAGACACCTGCCCCGTGGGTCGGTCCTTGCGGGCAAACAACCAGAGCAACACAAACAGCAGCAAGCCTTCCAGCGCGATCTGGTAAAGCTGCGAGGGGTGACGCGGCAAATCGCCCGCCCCCCGAAAGACCATGCCCCAAGGCAACGAAGGATCGGCCACGCGGCCCCAAAGCTCGCCATTGAGGAAATTGCCCACCCGACCGGCGGCCAGCCCCGTGGGCACACAGGGCGCCACAAAATCCATGACCTGCAAAAACGGCCGCTGGCGGGTGCGGGCAAACCAGACCATGGCCAACATCACCCCCAGCAAACCGCCATGAAAACTCATGCCGCCTTGCCAGATGGCGAAGATTTCGAGCGGGTTAGACAGGTAATAAGCCGGTTTGTAAAACAGGCAGTAACCCACACGCCCGCCCAAGATGACGCCGAGCACGCCCAAAAACAGGATGTCCTCGACGTCGCGCTGTTGCCATTGCGGCAGGTTTTTGAAGGGCAAATGACCCAGACGCCGCATGCCCAGCCAGAAAAAAAGACCAAAAGCGGCCAGATAGGTCAGGCCATACCAATGGATGGCCAAGGGGCCCAACTGCAGGGCGACGGGGTCAATTTGAGGATGGATCAGCATGACCGGATTGTGCACCGGAGATGCGCACCAACAGACTCAAAAGCCTGACCAGCGCCCGTTAGAATGTGGCGACCTTCTTTTGGGCTTCTACAGAGACACCACCATGAGCGACAAAATCATCAAAATCACCCCCATCAACAGCCGCAGCGCCAACATCACCGAGGGCAAATCCCGAGCCCCCAACCGTTCGATGTACTACGCCATGGGCTACGAAGAAGGCGATTTCGTCAAACCCATGGTCGGTGTGGCCAACGGCCACAGCACCATCACCCCCTGCAACAGCGGTTTGCAAAAGCTGGCCGATGCCGCCATTGAGGGCATCGAAGCCGCCGGTGGCAACGCCCAAGTGTTCGGTACCCCCACCATCTCGGACGGCATGGCCATGGGCACCGAGGGCATGAAGTACTCGCTGGTGTCCCGCGAGGTGATTGCTGACTGCGTGGAGACTTGCGTGCAAGGCCAGTGGATGGACGGCGTCTTGGTCGTTGGCGGTTGCGACAAGAACATGCCCGGGGGCCTGATGGGCATGTTGCGCGCCAACGTCCCTGCCATTTACGTTTATGGCGGCACCATTTTGCCGGGCCGCTACCAAGGCAAAGACCTGAACATCGTGAGCGTGTTTGAAGCCGTGGGCGAAAACGCCGCGGGCAAGATGAGCGACTTTGACCTGAAAGAAATCGAAAAACGCGCCATCCCCGGCACAGGTTCTTGCGGCGGCATGTACACCGCCAACACCATGTCCTCGGCTTTTGAGGCGCTGGGCATTTCCTTGCCCTACTCCTCCACCATGGCCAACGTGCATGACGAAAAAGTCGAGTCGGCCAAGGAGTCAGCCCGCGTTCTGGTGGAGGCCATCCGCAAAGGCATCAAGCCGCGCGACATCGTGACCCGCAAGTCCATTGAAAATGCTGTGGCCGTGATCATGGCCACCGGCGGTTCGACCAATGCGGTGCTGCACTTTTTGGCGATTGCTCACTGCGCAGGCGTGGAATGGACCATCGACGACTTCGAGCGCATCCGCCAACGCACGCCTGTTTTGTGCGACCTGAAACCCAGCGGCAAAGCTTTGGCTGTGGACCTGCATGTGGCCGGTGGCATTCCGCAAGTCATGAAGATTTTGCTCAATGCGGGCTTGTTGCACGGCGACTGCATCACCATCACCGGCCAGACCATTGCCGAGGTGCTCAAGGATGTGCCCGACTCCCCACCCGAGCAAAGCGTCATCCACACCATCGACAACGCCATGTACAAGCAAGGCCACCTGGCCATCTTGAAGGGCAACCTGTCGCCCGAAGGTGCCGTGGCCAAGATCACCGGCCTGAAAAACCCGGTCATCACCGGCCCGGCTCGCGTGTTCGACGACGAACAATCGGCCCTGGAAGCCATTTTGGCCGGCAAGATCAAGGCCGGTGACGTGATGGTTTTGCGCTACCTCGGCCCCAAAGGCGGCCCTGGCATGCCCGAGATGCTGGCGCCCACGGGTGCGCTGATTGGCGCGGGTCTGGGTGAAAGCGTTGGCTTGATCACCGACGGCCGTTTCTCGGGGGGCACCTGGGGCATGGTGGTAGGACACGTTGCCCCTGAAGCTGCAGCCGGCGGCACCATTGCGTTTGTGAATGAAGGTGACAGCATCACCATCGATGCACACAAGCTGATTTTGGAGTTGAACGTGCCCGAAGCCGAACTGGCCAAACGCCGCGAAGGCTGGAAAGCCCCAGAGCCCCGCTACACCCGTGGCGTGCAAGCCAAGTTTGCCTTCAACGCTTCGAGCGCCAGCAAAGGCGCGGTGCTCGACTTGTATTGACAGCACGCTATCGACAGAAAAAAAGCCCGCTGAATTCAGCGGGCTTTTTTTTCGTCCCGGCGGCTGCCAAGCAGCCACGGGTCGGGGGGGGTTAAAGGCCGATGGCTGCGATACCCGCTTTGGCGATCTGCGCGTCTTCGATCGACTTGACGCCGCTCACGCCCACGGCTCCGAGGCAAAAGCCGTCTTTCATGATCGGGACGCCACCTTCGAGCATGCCCTGGACGGTGGGGGCCGACAAAAACGAGGTGCGACCGCCGTTGATGATGTCTTCGTAGGCCTTTGTTTCCCTGCGACCCAGCGCAGCCGTGTGCGCCTTGGCAGGCGCGATGTGGGCTGACAGGGGGGCTGCACCATCCAGGCGTGCAAAGTGGAGCAAATGGCCACCGGCATCCACAATGGCGATGCTCACCACCCAGTTGTTTTTGAGGGCTTCGGCTTCGGCCGCAGCGGCAATGGCTTTGACATCGGACAGTTCAAGGCTGGCTTGTGTTTTCATGGTGGTTAGAAAGCAGTTGGAAAATGTCAAGGATACACGGGCCGACTGGCACGATTGCACACCCCTGCGCAAAACTGATTCACCCAGATAACCCCATGGCAGAGCGGATATTGACTGAGGCACCCAGCCTCACCCTACAATGCAAATGCCCTGAAATCAGGGTTTGAACAGGAGACCCACATGAGCGACCTTCGCACACTGAACACCACGGACTGGGGCCATGGCACCGACCTGGCCACACGCAACCGCGTTTTGCGCAACACCTATTGGCTGCTGGCCCTGAGCCTGCTGCCCACCGTTTTGGGCGCCTGGCTGGGCGTGACCACCGGCATTACCCGTTCTTTGTCAGGCGGCGTCGGTTTGATGGTGTTTTTCGCCGGCGCTTTCGGCTTCATGTTTGCCATTGAGAAAACCAAAAATTCTGCTGCCGGTGTGCCTGTGCTGCTGGCCTTCACTTTTTTCATGGGCCTGATGCTCTCTCGCATGATCGCCATGGTGCTGGGTTTCAAAAACGGCGCTGACCTGATCATGACCGCCTTTGCCGGCACTGCTGGCGTGTTCTTTGTCATGGCCAGCCTGGCCAGCACCATCAAGCGTGACCTGTCGGGCATGTCCAAGTGGTTGTTTGTGGGGGCCTTGGCCATCATGATTGGCGGCGTCATCAACGTCTTTGTCGGCTCGACCGTCGGCATGATGGTGATCTCGGTCATGGCCATCGGCATTTTCAGCGCTTACATGCTGTATGACCTCAAGCAGATCATCGACGGCGGTGAAACCAACTACATCAGCGCCACCCTGGCCTTGTACATGGACATCTTCAATGTGTTCCAAAGTTTGCTGGCCTTGCTGGGCATCATGGGTGGTGAACGCGACTGATTCAGTCCTTTGTCCTCTGAAAAAAGGCTCCCTCGGGAGTCTTTTTTTTGTGGGTACAGCTTCGGTTCTGCGGCCTGTTCAGTGGGCTCAGGCCAGCTCAAAGACGGCCATGCTCTCCACATGGGCCGTGTGCGCGAACATGTTGATCACGCCAGCGGCCACGCAGCGGTAGCCCGCGCGGTGCACCAAAATGCCCGCGTCCCGGGCCAAAGTGGCGGGGTTGCAGCTCACATACACAATGCGCTGAGGCGGAGTCCAACCCTGGCGCAGGTCTTGGTTTTCATGCAACTCGGCCAAAGCCTTGCTCAGGGCAAAGGCGCCTTCGCGGGGCGGGTCGACCAGCCATTTGTCGGCCGTGCCGTCGGCCACCAGCATCTCGGGTGTCATCTCGAACAAATTGCGGGCCACAAACTGGGTCGGGGCCAATGCCTGCCCTTCGGACCTTGTGGCCTGGTTGCGGGCAAGGTTGTCGCGTGAACGGGCCACCAAGGTCTCAGCCCCCTCGATGCCCAGCACATCGCCAGCTTGGGTCGCCAGTGGCAAGGTGAAATTGCCCAAGCCGCAAAACCAGTCGATCACCCGCTCGGTCTTTTGCGCTTGCAGCAAGCGCAGCGCTCGGGCCACCAGCACCCGGTTGATGAAAGGGTTGACCTGGGTGAAATCGGTGGGCCTGAAGGGCATGTTGATGCCAAAGTCAGGCAGACCGTAACTGAGCTGCGCCCCACCCTCGTCCAGCAAATGCACCGTGTCCGGACCTTTGGGCTGCAGCCACCATTGCACCAGGTGTTCGGCCGCGAAAGCCCGCAACAAGGCTTTGTCTCCCTCGCTCAAGGGTTCCAGGTGGCGCAGCACCAAAGCCGTGACTTCGTCGCCACAGGCCAGCTCGAGCTGGGGCAAGGTTTCGCGGGCCTCCATCTGACCAATCAGCGCACGCAAAGGCATCAACATGCGGCTGACGTGGGGAGGCAGGACCGGACACACCTTCATGTCCGCGATGTAGCGGCTCTTGCGTTCGTGAAAGCCGATCAGCACTTCGCCTTTTTTGATCACATAGCGCACCGACAGCCGGGCGCGGTAGCGGTAGCCCCATGTCGGTCCTTCGATGGGGCGCAGCATGGTTTCGGCTTTGACTTTGCCCAGGTGCCAAAGGTTGTCTTCGAGCACGCGTTGCTTGACGGCCACTTGGGCCGAAGCCTCCAAGTGCTGCATTTTGCAGCCGCCGCAAGCGCCGGCATGCAAGCCAAAATGAGGGCAGCCTGGCCGCACACGCTGGGACGACTGGTGGTGAATTTGGGTGACGGTGCCCTGCTCCCAGTTGTTCTTTTTGCGGTGCACATTGACCGACACCAGCTCGAAAGGCAATGCGCCTTCGATGAACACGACTTTGCCGTCAGGGCGTCGGGCGATGCCTTGGGCATCCATGTCCAAGGAGCCGACACGCAGCCAGCCCTCGGGCAGGTCGGCGCTGGAGTGGCTGGGTTCGTCGGCGTGGGCTTGGGATAAGGAAATGTCTGGATCGCTCATGCCCCGATTGTCTCAGGATGTGAGCCCTGCCTTGAGGGGGCAGCGCACAGTTTCACAGGGAAACATCAGGTCCAAGCTTGCAGGTATTCCTGCCAGTGAGGCTCTTGCGGGGCCAAATTGCCCAGCTGCTCTTGGACAAAGGCAATTTCCTGCGCATATTCGGCCTCGGTGAAGCCGCCGCGCATTTTCTGAAAGCGGCAGTACAGCAAATAGGTGTTCATCACATCGGTTTCGCAGTAGCGCCGGATGTCTTCGGTCTGCCCAGCCTGAAACTGCGCATAAACCTGCGAGCCGTCCATGCCCAGCTTGCCCGGAAAGCCGCACAGCTTGGCCAGGGCATCCATGGGGGCGTTGTTTTTTGGGGTGTATTTCGCCAGCAGGTCCATCAGGTCCAAGTGGCGCATGTGGTAGCGCGAGATGTAGTTGTTCCACTTGAACTCGCGGTCATCGTCGCCCAGGTCCCAGTATTTGTCGGCCACCACACCGTGCATCAAGCCCCGGTAATGCAACACAGGCAAATCGAAGCCGCTGCCGTTCCAGCTGACCAACTGCGGTGCGTGCTTTTCAATGGCCTGAAAAAAAGTCTGAACGACCTTGGCTTCGCTTTGGCCATCGCGATCCACGAAGGAGTGCACGCGCAAACCCTCGGCATTGCGAAACACGCAGCTGATGCACAGGATGCGCTGCAGGTACAAAGGCATGAAGTCGCTTTTGCCTTCTGCGGCCCGCTCGGCCTGCCACTGCGCATGCACTTGTGCGTCTGTTAACTGGGGGTCCGTTGGGTTGAGCCGACGCCAGCCCGCCATGTCCGGGATGGTTTCGATGTCAAAAACCAGGACGGGCCACGCCATGGACAAGTCGCTCAGCGCGCAGGCAAGAGCTTGGCCGGGTCCACTGGCTTGCCTTGTCGGCGCACTTCAAAGTGCAGTTTCACCCGATCGGTATCGGACTTGCCCATCTCGGCAATTTTCTGACCCTTGCGCACTTTTTGGTCTTCTTTCACAAGCAAGGCCTGGTTGTGTGCGTAGGCTGTCAGAAAAGTGTTGTTGTGCTTGAGGATGATCAGATTGCCGTAACCGCGCAAACCGGAGCCGGCGTACACAACTTGGCCATCGGCGGCGGCCATGACGGGATCACCCGCTTTGCCACCGATGTCCAAACCTTTGTTTTTGGCTTCGTCAAATCCGGCAATCAGCACCCCATTGGCGGGCCAAATGAACCCCAAGCCTTCGTCGTTGAGCGCGTTGTTTGGGGGAGCAGCAGCTGGCTCGGGCTTGGGAGGAGCGGCAGTGGCCGAAGCGTTGCCCGAAGGCGAGATCGGGCGGACCACCACCCCCGAGGTTTCAACCGAGGCACCTGGCGGCGTCACGCGCAAGACTTGCCCGACTTCGATCACATTGGGGTTGGTCAAATTGTTCCAGCGGGCCAAATCTCGCCAGCCTTGGCCGTTGTCCAGACCGATGCGGGTCAGGGTGTCACCTCGCTGGACGGTGTGATAGCCGGGCTTGCCCGCATTTTCGCTGCCGGGCAGGGGCTTGGCCACCTCCGCTGAAGTCGTTGTGACAGGGGCAGACGTTGTTTGGGGCGCACGGACCATCCCCGATCTGTCTTCCACAGGCGCAGGCACCCGAACCGACGACGTGCAGGCGCTGAGCAAAGCCACGGCCAAAGTGGTCACAACCAGGGGACGAAAAGGGAGGAGTGAAGTCATCGGGTTTGAAGTGATCAGGCGATGCCCGATTTTAGAGGGACAAAATGCACCGGCTCGAGCACCTGGCGTTCATAGCCTTGCGCTGTTTTAGAGATCACCACCAGCGCCTGATGGCCTGCCGGTGTGATGGTCGGCGCGATCAAGCGCCCCCCCGGTGCCAACTGATCGAGCCAAGCATCGGGGACCGTTTCGCCGCCTGCGGCCGAAATGATGCCGGCATAAGGTGCACCTTTGGGATAACCCAGCATCCCGTCACCAAAAATCAGATGCACATTGTGCAAGCTGAAAGGTCGCAAGTTCGTTCGGGCTTTTTCGTGCAGGCCGCGCAAGCGCTCAATGCTGTAAACCTCTGAGGCCACATGGCTGAGCACCGCAGCCTGATAACCACAGCCCGTGCCAATTTCCAGAATTCGGCCCAATTTGCCTGTCAAGCCCTGACACAGCAATTCGACCATGCGGGCGACCACATTGGGTTTGGAGATGGTCTGCCCCAGTCCAATGGGCAAACTGGTGTCTTCGTAGGCCTGATTGACCAGCGCGCTTTCCACAAAGCGGTGCCGCTCCACCCGGCCCATGGCCTCCAGGACCCGGGCGTCTTGCACACCTTGTTCGGCCAGTTTGCGCACCATCCGTGCCCGCACGGCACCAGAATCCAAGCCCAGCCCCGAGACTTGTGAAGCCGTGCGTGACCTTGCGCCGCTCGCGCCTTGACTTGCAGCCACAACCGGATTCGACTTTGCGGCTGGACGGGCAGGCACAGCTGCAGGGACTTTGCGAGCAGGCCCCGTAGCCCCTGTTTGCGACAGCTTGACCGGAAAACCTGGACGCTGACTCATGCACGGCCCTGAGGAAACAGGTGGCCCAAGGTCTGGGACCAATGGTCCAGGTGGTCATGTTCGGTCAAGTCCACTTTGAGCGGGGTCACCACCACATGACCCAGGCCAGCCGCATGGAAGTCGGTGCCCTCGCTGTCGTCCATGGCCGGTCCGGCATTGCCAATCCAGTACATGGTCTGGCCACGGGGATCCACTTGGGTGATGACCGGTTCAGCCGCGTGGCGACGCCCCAGGCGGCACAGTTTCGGCGGTTTGATCTGTGCCAAGGGCAGGTTGGGAATGTTCACATTCAGCAGCCAGGGCTGGGCGCCCATCAAATGACCAGATCGCATGTGCTGAACCATTAACTTGACTTGCTCGGCCGCGGCATCCAGGTGCGCCCAGCCTTTGTCGATTTGTGACACCGCCATAGCTGGGATGCCAAAAAGATAGCCTTCCATGGCTGCCCCGACGGTGCCTGAATACAGCGTGTCGTCGCCCATATTGGCCCCATTGTTGATGCCAGAAATCACCAGATCGGGGCGATAACCCAGCAATCCCGTGAGCGCAATGTGCACGCAATCGGCAGGCGTGCCATTGACGTAGCGAAAACCGTTGTCGGCGCGGTGCACATACAGGGGCGTGTGCAAAGTCAGCGCATTGGATTTGGCACTGTTGTTGTGCTCGGGAGCGACCACTTCCACCGCCACATCGGCGATGCTCAGGAGTGCCTTGTGCAGGGCCACGAGGCCCTCGGCGCGAAAGCCATCGTCGTTGGAAATGAGAATTTTCATGCAGCGTCCTGTGAGTGGGTCCATTGTAGGCGGCAGCCTCGGCCGACCCGCCGCTTTGAAGAGGCATGAATTGGTCGCTAGGGGGACATGAATTGCCCACCTGGCCTGCCTAAGATGCAGCCCACTCATCACCTGCACCCAATAAGGAGAACCAGATGCACGCATGGCTTTGCGAGAACCCCACCGGGGTGGACGCACTCACCTGGAAAGAACTGCCCACGCCCACGCCCGGCCCAGGCCAGGTGCTCATTGAGATACAGGCGGCCAGCCTGAACTTCCCCGACCTGCTGATCGTTCAGAACAAATACCAGATGAAGCCCGAACTGCCCTTCGTCCCAGGCTCTGAATATGCAGGGCTGGTTCAAGCCGTGGGCGAAGGCGTCACGCACCTGAAAGTGGGACAAACCGTGGCCTGCCTGTCAGGCACCGGGGGATTTGGCACGCACACCTTGGCACCTGCCAAACTGTGTATGCCTTTGCCAGCCGGTTTTTCGGCCATCGATGGCGCGGCATTCATCATGACTTATGCCACCTCGCACCATGCGTTGGTGGACCGTGCGGCCTTGAAATCCGGAGAGACCGTGCTGGTTTTAGGTGCTGCGGGTGGCGTAGGCACAGCGGCCATTCAAATTGCCAAGGCCATGGGGGCCAAGGTGATCGCGGCCGCGTCCACCGATGAAAAATGCGCCTTGTGCACCGCATTGGGCGCCGATGCCACCCTCAATTACAGCCGCGAGAACCTGCGCGAAGCCCTGAAAACGCTGACCGAAGGCCGAGGCCCGGATGTGGTTTACGACCCCGTGGGGGGCGATTTGGCCGAACCCGCTTTCCGATCCATCGCCTGGCGCGGACGTTATTTGGTGGTCGGTTTTGCAGGCGGGCCCATTCCTGCCCTGCCTTTGAATCTGCCTTTGCTCAAGGGCGCATCCTTGGTGGGCGTGTTTTGGGGCGACTTTGCCAAACGGGAACCCCAAGCCAATGCCGCCATGATGGGCGAATTGGCCCAGTGGTACAGCCAAGGCAAGATCAAACCGGTGATTGACCGAACGCTGCCCATGAACGAGTTGAAGGCGGCTTACACATTGATGGGCTCGCGCAGCGTCAAAGGCAAACTGGTCATGGTGAACTGAGCCTGCCAAAAAGTCGCTGATTTTCACGCATCACAAAAAAAGGAGGCCAGAACAGGCCTCCTTTTTTCATGGGTCAAAGCCAAAGCCTCAGCTGGCTGTAGCTTCTTCGGGCTCGGCAGGCTCCGAACGCGAAGCGCGACTTTCTTTCTTCGGATTGGGTGTGATGTCCAACTGCACTTCGTCCTTGTCGTCGATGTCCACCGTGAGACGACCCCCTTCGGTCAGGCGACCAAACAGCAATTCGTCGGCCAATGCCTTTCGGATGGTGTCCTGGATCAGGCGCTGCATCGGGCGAGCGCCCATGAGCGGATCGAACCCTTTTTTGCCCAAGAATGTGCGCAAGGCGTCGGTGAAGGTGACATCGACCTTTTTCTCGCCCAGCTGGGTTTCCAGTTGCAGCAGGAACTTGTCGACGACCCGCAGGATGATCTGCTCATCCAGCGGCTTGAAGCTGACCATGGCATCGAGGCGGTTGCGGAACTCGGGCGTGAACAAGCGCTTGATGTCGCCCATTTCGTCCCCAGCTTGACGCGGGTTGGTGAAACCAATCGTGGCTTTGTTCATGGTCTCGGCCCCCGCGTTGGTGGTCATGATGATGATCACGTTGCGGAAATCGGCCTTGCGCCCGTTGTTATCGGTGAGCGTGCCGTGGTCCATCACCTGCAACAGCACATTGAAGATGTCAGGGTGGGCTTTTTCGATCTCGTCGAGCAAGAGGACGCAGTGCGGCTTTTTGGTCACGGCTTCGGTCAACAGACCGCCTTGGTCAAAGCCCACATAGCCCGGCGGTGCACCGATCAGACGGCTGACCGCGTGGCGCTCCATGTACTCGGACATGTCAAAACGGATCAAGTCGATGCCCAAAATATAGGCCAACTGTTTGGCTGCCTCGGTCTTGCCCACACCTGTAGGACCGGAGAACAGGAATGAACCAATCGGCTTGTCGGTCTTGCCCAGGCCCGAGCGCGCCATCTTGACGGCCGAGGCCAACACTTCGAGCGCTTTGTCTTGGCCAAACACCACAGATTTCAGGTCACGCTCAATGGTCTGCAGTTTGCTGCGGTCGTCGTTGGAGACGTTGGCAGGCGGGATGCGCGCAATCTTGGCCACGATGTCTTCGATCTCGGTCTTGCCAATCGTTTTCTTGCGTTTGGATGCCACTTGGATGCGCTGGGCCGCACCGGCTTCGTCGATCACGTCAATCGCCTTGTCAGGCAACTGGCGGTCATTGATGAACTTGGCCGACAACTCGGCCGCAGCTTGCAGCGCAGCGATGGTGTACTTGACGCTGTGGTGGTCCTCAAAGCGGCTCTTGAGGCCTTTGAGGATGTCCACAGTCTCTGACACGGTCGGCTCGACCACGTCCACTTTCTGGAAGCGCCGGCTCAAAGCCGCGTCTTTTTCAAAAATGCCCCGGTACTCGGTGAAGGTGGTGGCGCCGATGCACTTGAGCTGACCACTGGACAGCGCAGGCTTGAGCAGGTTGGAGGCATCCAAAGTACCGCCCGAAGCCGCTCCGGCACCGATCAGGGTGTGGATTTCGTCAATGAACAAAATGCCATGGGGTTTGTCTTTGAGCGACTTGAGCACGCCTTTGAGTCGTTGCTCGAAATCACCCCGGTACTTGGTGCCTGCGAGCAGAGCGCCCATGTCCAGCGAGTAGACCGTGGCTTCGGCCAGGATGTCGGGGACAGTGCCTTGTGTGATGCGCCAGGCCAGACCCTCGGCAATCGCCGTCTTGCCCACGCCCGCCTCACCCACCAGCAGCGGATTGTTCTTGCGGCGTCGGCACAGAATCTGGATCGTGCGCTCAACCTCGTACTCGCGGCCGATCAGCGGATCGATCTTGCCTTCTTTGGCCGCCTGGTTCAGGTTGTTGGTGTACTGCTCCAGTGGCGAGGCTTTTTCGTTGCGTTCTCCGCCACTGCCGCCCTCCTCGCCCTCGGAACTCGAAGGGTTTTCGGCTGATTTTGCGGCTTCCGGCGGATCACTTTTGCGGATGCCGTGGGCGATGAAATTCACCACGTCCAGACGGGTGATGCCTTGCTGGTGAAGGTAGTACACGGCATGCGAGTCTTTTTCGCCAAAGATGGCCACGAGCACGTTGGCGCCGGTCACCTCTTTTTTTCCACTGCCGGTGGACTGCACGTGCATGATGGCGCGCTGAATGACTCGCTGAAAACCCAAGGTAGGTTGGGTGTCCACTTCTTCGGTACCAGCCACTTGAGGGGTGTTGTCCTTGATGAAGTTGCTCAGGGCTTTGCGCAGGTCATCGATGTTGGCTGCGCAAGCGCGCAACACTTCGGCAGCGCTGGGATTGTCCAGCAATGCCAAAAGCAAATGCTCAACCGTGATGAACTCGTGGCGCTGCTGGCGGGCCTCAACAAAGGCCATGTGCAAACTGACTTCCAATTCCTGGGCAATCATGTGATTTCCTTTTTGCCTTGCTGAGAGAGATAAAGTAGATGTGGGGGGGAAACCACACTATTCAATGGGTTCGCTGACACATTGCAGTGGGTGGCCGGCCTGCTTGGCAGCATCGAGCACCTGGTCCACCTTGGTGGCGGCGACATCGCGGGAATAAACCCCGCACACACCTTTGCCGTCCAGATGGATCTTGAGCATGATTTGTGTAGCTGCCTCGCGGTCCTTGCTGAAAAACTCCTGGATCACCATGACCACGAATTCCATGGGAGTGTAGTCATCGTTCAGCATGGCCACCTGGTACATCTGGGGCGGTTCGATTTTTTGGGCTAGGCGTTCCAGAACCACCGAATCACCGCCATCGGGCACTCGGGGGGTCACGGTCGGCAGCGTGGGATTTGCAGGTTTTTTCGTTGCCATGAATTCATTCTATAGACGCTTTGGGCCAACTTGAGACGCAGCATCACAAAAGTCTTGGATGGAAATGGTCATCGAGACAGACATCGGGGAAAACCTCACATTGACAAAATTGATAATCGCGAATCACACTGAGCGGAACAATATGGAGACATCCCATGCCCAGTGGTACGGTCAAATGGTTCAACGATGCCAAAGGCTTTGGGTTCATTCAGCCCGATGGCGGTGGTCCTGACGCTTTTGCCCACTTTTCGGCCATTCAGTCCGAGGGTTACAAAAGCCTCAAGGAAGGCGCCCGTGTCAGCTTTGAGCTGAGCGAAGGCAGCAAAGGGCTGATGGCCGGTAACATCCGGACCGAATCGGACGCTCCTGGGGCCGCCCAGCCCGATACAACACCGAGCCCGGTCCCCATCAATTGAGAATTGTGGTCATGCGAGACCGAACAGCCCTTGAAAGCCTTGGACCGGCTTTATCCTATGGCTTTTAGCCTTGGCTCTATGGCCTCAGACCATGAACTTTTACGCATCCTTGCACCGACCGATGACCCGCAAATGGCGACTTTGGAGCGCTTTGGCCCTCATGTGGCTGAGCTTCAATGCCCTTTCCCAAACCGGGCCGCAGCTCAATTTAGCCAGAACCCAGTTGCAAGCGGGCATGCACAGACTGGATGTGCAACTGGCCCAGACCCCCGAGCAAAGACAAATCGGTCTGATGTGGCGCAAGGACATGCCGCAACATGAGGGCATGCTGTTCGTGTTCGAACAAGCGACGACCCAGTGCTTTTGGATGCGCAACACCCTGATTCCTTTGACCGCCGCTTTCGTCGAGGACGATGGCACCATCGTCAACTTGGCAGACATGCAGCCGCAAAAGGACGATTCGCACTGCTCCAGCAAACCCGTGCGCTTTGTGCTGGAGATGAACCAAGGCTGGTTTGCCAAGCGTCAAATCAAGGCCGGCTACAAACTCAGTGGCGCTGTGTTCATCCAACGGCCTGTTTGAAGCTCAAACACCCCAGACCAGGTCAGACGGATCGGCCACGCAGTGCTTGAGCAACTTGAGCATGGGGCTGGCCCGTTGGGCCAGACGTACCGGATCCAAGGCCTCGCCCATGGCATCCTGCGGTGGATCTGATGGCATTGGCACTTTTTGCGCATCTTGGCTGCGCTTCAAACGAGCAGCCTCGTCTTGCGCCACAGCCGACTCCAGCTTGGCAATGGCCGATGGCAGGTCGTTCACCAAAATGATGCCTTTGTCAGAGTCATGACCCAACATGATCTGAAGCAGCCTGCGGGCATCGGCCTCCAGCATGATCAGGTCGCTGGTGACTTGGGATTTGAACTTGAACAACATGGGCACTCCAATCAGGATTGATTCAGCGGCCCACCGTCTCCACACCTTCGTCGTCCACGGCATCACCCTGAATCAAGGCCTTGAGTTTATGGCTGGCATGAAAGGTCGCGACACGACGTGCATCAATAGGGATCAATTCTCCGGTGCGCGGGTTACGCCCGGGACGCGCGGCCTTGGTTCGAATCTGGAAATTGCCGAAACCGGAAATTTTCACATCGTCACCTGCAATCAGGCTGTCCACCACCAGGTCAAAGAACGCATCGACCATGTCCTTGGACTCGCGCTTGTTCAAGCCGATCTGCTCGAACAGCAAATCGGCCAAGTGCGCCTTGGTCAGGGCTGGGGTTTCCAGGGATTCAAAGCTGATTTGCATGGCACGCTCTCAACCGCGCAGCCTGGCAGCCACTTGCGCTGACAGGCTGGCCATGATGGCGCTCATGGCGGATTCGATCTGGGCATCGGTCAAAGTGGCATCGTCGCTGTGCAAACTCAAACGCACCGCCAGGCTTTTTTCACCGACCGCCAAACCGCCAGCGGCTTCGGCTTTTGGTCGATAAACATCGAACAGCACCGCATGGCGCAACAAACCCTGGGTAGGGGCACTGTGGATGGCTTGCATCAACTGGGCGTGCGTGACCTGCTCGCGCACGATGACGGCGATGTCGCGCTCCACCGCTTGCAACTTGGCCACAGGCTGGGCCACAGGCACGCTGCGCTGGGTGACCGCATTCAAGTCCAGCTCGAACACGACTGGCGCGTGCGGCAAGTCCCAGATCTGCCGCCAGCGTGGGTGCAACTCCCCCACATGCCCGATCACCTGACCATGGAGCAACACTTGGGCCGAGCGACCAGGGTGCAAAGCGGGGTGCTCGGCAGCCACGAATTCGGCCTGAGCCGGCGCCAGCAAGCGCTCGACATCGGCTTTGACATCGAAGAAATCCACCATGCGCGACTTGCCGGTCCAATTCAATGGCTCCAAGGGCCCCCAGGCGATGCCGGAGACTTTCATAGGCTGATCGAAACCTTGCACCGTGGCGTCGCTGTCAGCCACACTTGCATCGCGCAGAAACACCCGCCCCAGCTCGAACACACGGACCCGATCGGCCTTGCGATCGGCATTGAATTTGACGACTTGCAGCAGCGAGCCGATCAGGCTCGAGCGCATCACGCTCATCTGGCTGGCGATCGGGTTGAGCAGGCGGATCGGTTGGGCGTTGCCTGCCAGATCACGCTCCCAGCTGTCTTCGACAAAGCTGTAGTTGATGGTTTCTTGGTAACCCAAGGCCGCGATGGCGCGGCGCACGGCAGAGGGGCTGCGCTCGGTTTCACGGCGCACCTTGGCGGTGATCGGGGCCAAAGGTGGGTTGGTGGGTAAATTGTTGTAGCCCACCATGCGGGCCACTTCCTCGATCAGATCTTCCTGGATCTGCAGGTCAAAACGGAAGCTGGGCGGCGTGACCGTGATGGTGCCCTCGCCCTCCGACACTTGCAATCCCAAGCCGCGCAACGCATCAGCGCATTGCTGCTGGCTCAAGGGCATGCCAATCACTTTGACAGCACGCGCCACGCGCAACGTCACCGGCCGGATGGCAGGCACGTTCACGGTCTGGTCGTCGATGGGGCCGACCTTCGTTTCGGGTGTGCCGCAAATGTCGAGCACCAACTGGGTGATGCGCTCGATGTGCTCCACGGTCAATTGCGGGTCAACACCGCGCTCAAAACGGTGTCCGGCATCGGTTGAGAAGTTGTAACGGCGCGAACGGCCAGCGATGGCTGTGGGCCACCAAAACGCCGCTTCGATGTAGATGTTTTGGGTCTCATCCGACACGGCGGTGGCATCGCCCCCCATGATGCCCGCGAGCGACTCGACTTGGCTGTCGTCGGCAATCACGCCCACTTGCCCGTCGACCGTCACGGTGTTGCCGTTGAGCAGCTTGAGCGTTTCACCGGGCTGGCCCCAGCGCACCTGCAGGCCGCCATGGATCTTGTCGAGGTCAAAAATGTGCGAGGGGCGACCGAACTCGAACATCACGTAGTTGGAGATGTCCACCAGCGGACTGACACTGCGCTGGCCGCAACGGGCCAGGCGGTCAACCATCCATTGCGGGGTTTGGGCTTTGGTGTTCACGCCCTTGACCACACGGCCGCTGAAGCGACCACACAGCTCGGGGGCCAATACCTTCACGGCCAACTTGTCGCTGACTTGCGTGGCCACGGCCGGGAAAGACGGGGCCTTCAAAGGCGCGCCCGTCAGGGCCGACACCTCGCGGGCGATGCCATAGACACTCAAGCAATGCGCCAGATTGGGCGTGAGCTTGAGCGTCATCAGGGTATCGTCCAGATTCAGAAACTGGCGAATGTCTTGACCCAGTGGGGCGTCAGCGGGCAACTCCAGCAAACCGCCGTGGTCATCGGCGACCTGCAACTCTTTGGCCGAACACAACATGCCCTGGCTTTCAACGCCGCGCAATTTGCCGACCTTGATGACGAAAGGCTTGCCGTCTTCACCCGGGGGCAATTGAGCCCCCACCATGGCGCACGGCACACGGATGCCAACACGGGCGTTGGGCGCGCCACAAACAATATTGAGCAAACTGCCCTGCCCCACGTCCACCTGGCACACGCGCAGGCGGTCGGCATTGGGGTGTTGCACGGCCTCCTTGATTTCACCGACCACGATGTGGGTGAATGGTGGGGCCACAGGCTCGAGTTCTTCCACTTCGAGGCCGGCCATGGTCAGGGTGTCGGCCAGTTGCTGGGTTGTCAGGGGCGGGTTGCAGAACTCGCGCAACCAGGATTCGGGAAATTGCATGGCTCGTGTCTCGGGTATCGGACTTGGGATGGAATTACTGGAATTGACTCAGAAAGCGCACATCGCCGTCAAAGAACAAGCGCAGGTCGTTCACACCGTAGCGCAGCATGGTGAAACGGTCCATGCCCATGCCAAAGGCAAAGCCGATGAAGTGTTCAGGGTCCAGACCCATGTTGCGCACCACGTTGGGGTGCACTTGGCCGGAGCCGCCCACTTCGAGCCAACGACCGGCCAACGGGCCGCTTTGGAACTGGATGTCGATCTCGGCGCTGGGTTCGGTGAACGGGAAAAAGCTGGGACGGAAACGCAGCACCAAGTCGTCGCTTTCAAAGAAAGTGCGGCAAAAATCAGTGACCACGACCTTGAGGTCCTTGAAACTCACGTTCTCACCAATCCACAAGCCTTCGCACTGGTGGAACATGGGGGAATGGGTGGCATCGGAGTCGACGCGGTAGGTGCGACCAGGCGCAATGACACGGATTTCGGGCATGCCCTGACCCGCTTCGAGTTGGTTTTTGTAGCGTTTGACGTGCTGCACCGCATGGCGGATCTGCATCGGGCTGGTGTGCGTGCGCAGCAAATGACCGCCTTCGACATAAAAGGTGTCGTGCATGGATCGCGCGGGATGGTCTTCGGGCGTGTTGAGCGCGGTGAAGTTGAACCAGTCGGTCTCGATCTCGGGACCCTGGGCCACTTCAAAACCCATGGAGCCAAAAATGTTCTCAACCCGCTCCAGCGTGAGCGAGACGGGGTGCAAACCACCTGTGTTGGTGCTGCGTCCAGGCAGCGTCACGTCCAGCGCTTCGGCTTTGAGTTGCGCTTGCAACTCGGCGTCGGCCAAAGCCCGGCGACGGTCATTCAGGGCAGCCTCGATCGCCTGCTTGGCGGTATTGATGGCTGCGCCTTGGTTTTTCTTGTCTTCCACGCTCAGAGCGGCCATGCCCTTCATCAACTCGGTGATGCGACCGGCTTTGCCCAGAAACTGGGCTTTGGCGTTTTCGAGGTCGGCAGGTGTCAGTGCCTGCACAAAACTCTGGCGGGCGGATTCAACCAGGGTGTCCAACTCGTTCATGGTGTGGGAGATCGTGCGTTGATCTGTGAGTGAGGGAATAAAAAAGGGATTGAAGCTTTTGCGAGCCCCAATCCCTTTGATCGAGTGCGTGGCACAGGCCCGAGAGCCCGTGTCACTCATGGACTCAAGCTGCGGCCAGTTTGGCTTTGACTTGGTTCACGATGCCAGCAAAAGCGGCCTTGTCGTGCACGGCGATGTCCGCCAGCATCTTACGGTCGATTTCAATGGCAGCCTTCTTCAGGCCGTTGGCGAACTGGCTGTAGGTCAGACCGCATTCACGCGCAGCGGCGTTGATACGGGCAATCCACAACTGACGGAACACACGCTTTTTGGTGCGGCGGTCACGGTAGGCGTATTGGCCAGCCTTCATCACCGCCTGTTTGGCGATACGGAAGACATTGCCGCGGCGACCGCGGAAACCTTTTGCAAGGGCCAGGACTTTCTTGTGACGGGCGCGTGCCGTTACACCACGTTTAACGCGAGGCATAGTTTTTCTCCTTGTTCGTCAGTGATTACAGGCCAGCCATGGGCAGCATTTGCGCGATGTGACCCATATTGGTCTCATGCACAGCCACTGCACCGCGAAGGTGACGCTTGTTTTTGGTGGTCTTCTTGGTCAGGATGTGACGTTTGAAGGCTTGGCCGCGTTTAACGGTTCCACCGGGACGAACACGGAAGCGCTTTTTAGCACTGCTTTTGGTCTTCATCTTGGGCATGTCAATGCTCCTTTAATTGTGCTCGTGAGGCGTCTGCAAAATCTTTGCAGCCTTGTTGGCCCCGAGCCACTTTTAACAAAAGCTACCCGAGGGCAGCTTTTGATTCAACCAGCCCGAAAGCCGGTCAAATTCTTTCTCAAGCCGGTTCAGCAGGTGCAGACGCGTCTGCACCTTTGCCGCCACTGGCAGGTTTTTTGCGACCTGGCGCGATCATCATGATCATCTGACGGCCTTCCAGTTTTGGAAATTGCTCGACGATGATGGAATCGGCCAATTCGTCACGAATCCGGTTCAGCAAGGCCATACCCAATTCTTGGTGGGTGATCTCGCGGCCCCGGAATCGCAAAGTGATCTTGCATTTGTCGCCATCGGCCAAAAAGCGGCGGATGTTGCGCATCTTGATGTTGTAGTCACCATCGTCGGTACCCGGACGGAACTTGACTTCCTTGATGTCAATGACCGTTTGCTTGGCTTTGGCTTCTGCCGCACGCTTTTGCTCCTGGTATTTGAACTTGCCGTAGTCCATCAAACGGCAAACCGGAGGGGTGGCGGTGGCGGCAATTTCAACCAAGTCCACATCCATCTCACCCGCCAAGCGCAAAGCTTCGGCGAGAGACAAGATGCCCATAGGCTCATTGTCAGGACCGGACACCCTGACTTCAGGGGCCATGATTTCACGGTTCAAACGGTGTTTACGTTCTTCGCGGTGGCGACGATCACGAAATTCGGTAGCGATGACTCAATCCTTTACGGAACAAAACTGCAACATGCAGCCTATCCATCTTTGTGCCCGCGGGCCAAAGCTTGTGGCGAAACTCACCTTCAGGCTTTAGAAGCGATGTCGGCAGCAATGAGTTCAATGAACGCATCGATCGACATCACACCGAGGTCTTTGTTGCCTCGGGCGCGCACTGCGACGGTACCTGCCGCCTTTTCCTTGTCGCCAGCGACGAGGATATAAGGCAGCTTTTGCAACGAATGCTCACGTATTTTATACGTGATTTTCTCGTTGCGCAGATCAAGGTCGACCCTAAGGCCTTGATTTGACATCGATTTTTGCAGTTTTGCGGCGATTTCGCGACAGTAATCGGACTGTGCGTCGGTGATGTTGAGCACAGACACTTGCAAAGGGGCCAACCATGTGGGCAATGCACCCGCATGCTGCTCGATCAAAATACCGATGAAGCGCTCCATGCTGCCCACGATGGCGCGGTGCAAGATCACAGGGCGCTGGCGGCTGCCGTCTTCGGCGGTGTATTCCGCGTCCAAACGCTCGGACAGGTTGAAATCGACCTGAATGGTGCCGCACTGCCATTCACGGCCAATGGCGTCTTTCAGGGTGTATTCGATCTTGGGTCCGTAAAAAGCACCGTCGCCTTCCGAAATCACGAAATCACAGCCTGAGGCACGAAGGCTGTCCATCAAGGCTTTTTCAGCCTTGTCCCACAGTTCATCCGAGCCAATGCGGGCGGCCGGACGGGTCGATACCTTGTACAGGATGTCGCTGAAGCCGAAGTCGGCGTAAACCTTTTTAAGTACTTTGGTGAAGGTGCCGCACTCGGGCAGGATCTGGTCCTCGGTGCAAAAGATGTGACCATCGTCTTGGGTGAAACCGCGCACCCGCATGATGCCGTGTAAACCACCCGAAGGCTCGTTGCGGTGGCACTGGCCGAATTCGCCGTAGCGCAGTGGCAGGTCGCGGTAGCTCTTGATGCCCTGCTTGAAAATCAGGATGTGCCCCGGGCAATTCATCGGTTTGAGGGCGTAATCGCGCTTTTCTGACTCGGTCGTGAACATGTTGTCACGGTACTTGTCCCAGTGACCCGTCTTTTCCCACAGGCTCTTGTCGATGATCTGCGGACCTTTGACCTCTTGATAACCATTGTCGCGGTAGACCTGACGCATGTACTGCTCGATGGTTTGCCAGACGGTCCAGCCTTTGGGGTGCCAAAACACCAAACCCGGAGCGTGTTCGTCAATGTGGAACAAATCCAACTCGCGCCCGAGTTTGCGGTGGTCGCGTTTCTCGGCTTCTTCCAGGCGCACCAAGTACTGCTGCAAGTCTTCCTTGCTGGCCCAAGCCGTACCGTACACACGCTGCAACATCTCGTTTTTACTGTCGCCACGCCAATAAGCGCCAGCCACTTTCATCAGTTTGAAATGCTTGAGCTTGCCCGTAGTGGGGACGTGGGGACCTCGGCAAAGGTCTTCAAAGTTGCCTTCACGGTAAAGGCTAACCTCTTGATCGGCCGGGATGCTGCCAATGATTTCAGCCTTGTAGTGCTCGCCCAAACCCTTGAAATAGGCCACGGCTTCATCACGTGGCAGGACACGGCGCACCACAGGCTCATCCTTGTTGGCCAGCTCGGTCATGCGTTTTTCAATGGTGGCCAGATCGTCTGGCGTGAAGGGACGCGAATAAGAGAAGTCGTAATAGAAACCGTTGTCGATCACGGGACCGATGGTGACTTGTGCCTCTGGGAACAAATCCTTGACGGCATAAGCCAGCAGGTGGGCCGTTGAGTGGCGGATCAACTCCAACCCTTCAGGATCCTTGGCGGTGACGATGGCCAGTTGCGAATTGCTCGCCATGCTGAAGCTGGTGTCCACCAATTGACCGTTGACCTTGCCCCCCAAAGCGGCCTTGGCCAAGCCTGCGCCAATCGAAGCGGCCACCTCGGCGACCGTGACCGGGCCTGGAAACTCGCGCAATGAACCGTCGGGAAGAGTGATCTGAACCATGTGTGTACAAGTAAAAAAGCGCGGCAAAGGCCGTGCTTGAAAGAAATGCCTAAACGCTGAAGGCAGATTTTAGCCGCCCTCGCCTTCGGCCTCTTGGCAAGTCGATCAGTGGAACTGCTCTTCTTCGGTCGAACCGGTCAGGGCTTTCACAGACGACGAACCGCCTTGGATCACGGTGGTCACGTCGTCGAAGTAGCCTGCGCCGACTTCTTGCTGGTGCGACACGAAGGTGTAACCCTTGTCGCGGGCTGCGAATTCAGGCTCTCGCACCATCTCGGAGTAGTGCTTCATGCCTTCGCCGCGAGCTTAAGCGTGGGCGAACTGGAAGGAGTTGAATCTGTGAATCCTCTGGAAAAACATAAAGTTTTATCAGGTTAGTGTTGGAAAAGTCCATCCACTTCTGCACAACCCACCGACCTTCCAAACACTATTGCGGAGAGAAAATTCAGTCAAGCAAGTGAAAAATCAGTCGTCAATTCCGTAACGTCTACGCAAATAGCCGACATGATCTAAATCAGTCTGATCGGTGATTGCAAGACGCGCCGTTTCAAGTCGGCCAACACAAAACTGCAGGCGATTGATCGTCATAACTTCTTCACTGTAGCTGCGAAGGTGATCAAGCATTTCCGCGACACTGAACACGCCAGTTGGTTTGACCGTCTTAAACTCGGCCTCGCCAGCGAAGACCACCAAAGGGTGAAACGCATCTGAGGGTAAAAAATCGAGAAGCTCTTCCACAGCCTTCAAATGAAGCCTGTTCTGAACAAGAGGATTTTGAAATTTAAACTTTGCTTTGAAGAGCACTTGTGTCCACTGTGCGTGTTGAGAATTTGCAAAGATCCATCCTTTGTAATCCTTTGTCTCAATCACAAAGACACCAAACCGCGAAATCAAGATGTGATCAACCTGCGTAGTCCCATCCCTCAATTTGAGCGTGATGTGATTCAACAGGTGGTAATCTGACGATCCGAATTTCGCTTGTATTGCATGAGAAACAAGTGACTCCCCAAGATTCTGAAATGAATGCGATCGGTAACGGGCAAACCCATATCCAAGCAAACATCCAATTGCCAGCGAACCAAGAATGAATGAGTAGTTGATCACAGTTGAAACATTTTACCGATCTGCTGAAGAGTCGAATCACGCTTCGCCACCCCACCCGGATCCGACCACACTTCAAGAAAAAAAGCCACCTTACGCTCTCGCATCTGATGGCTTTTCTACCCATCGGACACCCATAAAAGGGTACCCAATGACAGTCTATAAATGGAATTGCTCTTCTTCAGTGGAACCGGTCAGGGCTTTCACAGACGACGAACCGCCTTGGATCACGGTGGTCACGTCGTCGAAGTAGCCTGCGCCGACTTCTTGCTGGTGCGACACGAAGGTGTAACCCTTGTCGCGGGCTGCGAATTCAGGCTCTCGCACCATCTCGGAGTAGTGCTTCATGCCTTCGCCGCGGGCGTCAGCATGGGCGAACTGGAAGGTGTTGAATCTTCGGAAGCTTTTGAGAAGTTGATTGGTAACAACGAGTTAGTGGTGTTTTAAGGCAGCATCATTGTGGCCACCCACCGCCTTCCCAACTGCAGTAACAAGTTGAAGTGAAGTCACCACTTTACAAATCACCCATTCCAGCCCCACGAAATTTCATTGAGCAGCTATCGAATCAACCCAGGAAACAATTTGTTCAAGTCCATCAATTGGTGTCCGGAAGTGGTTACTACCAATCTCGACATACTTACTTTTAGGGTTCTGCGGCAACGAATCAAATACATACCCTTTACCAAGCTTGACCAATGAGTCATTGAGTCCAATGATCCACAGCACGGCCGTATGTGGCGGTAGTTTCTTAGCAACAACCGACATTTCTGCATCCCCCGTTGGATCGAAGTAGCTCATGAACTCGTTAGCAGTTGCAAAGTTAGCGACTCTCGAACCTTGGTTGATATCTGTAAAACGGCCCTTTTCGTCTCCCTTGCCTGCCGCGATCATTGATCTAGCCTCACCTAGCGAGTCTTTGACAGCACACAGTGAAATTGGTGCAATCCGCGTCAAACATTCACTGTAAAGAAGAGGTACATGGCCTGGTGCCATCATGGCAACACCGTCAACATCTTTATTTTGGGCTGCATACGACAATGCTGCTGGACTACCGATGCTGTGCCCAGCAATCACAATTTTCTTAGCCCCCTTAGCTCTCAACTGATCAACGGCAGTCTTAATCTCTGTCATGGCTTGCTGCCAGTTACCTTCCAGATACCTTTTGCGAGACCATGGCATCTCAGGTCTGCTCACCAAATACCCCCTAGACGTTAATGCATCAAAGAGCTTATTTATCGGGCTGAACGACCCTTCCGGCGTACCTTGCTTTCCATGCAGTATCAAGACCCCAACTTCTGGCGGGGAAGCGCACGCCGCTGAAAAAGACCCAAGCAAAGTAAAAAATGCAATGACAAACATTAGGATTTTTTTCATGCGTCAAGGGACTCCAGTTGAAATCAAATTATCAAAACAAATACATTTTACAAAGTAAGTGCACAAACCAATAGGGGTAAATGAGCCCCTCCCAGCCGCCAAGCTAGGAGGGAATCCCAGTAGATCCCCAGAGCTTGTGCAGCCATCTCTGCAGCATCCAACAAAGTCTCCTGGTTTGGTGGAATGCCAGTAAGCGACTGTCTTCCCAACGGCTTCCTAGTCAAACCCCGACAAAAAAGCCACCTGACACCGAAGCATCAGATGGCTGGTATTGAAAGCACCTCTTCAGGCGCTCTCAAAAAAGATCAGTGGAACTGCTCTTCTTCGGTCGAACCTGTCAGGGCTTTCACAGAAGACGAACCGCCTTGGATCACGGTGGTCACGTCGTCGAAGTAGCCTGCGCCGACTTCTTGCTGGTGCGACACGAAGGTGTAACCCTTGTCGCGGGCAGCAAATTCAGGCTCTTGCACCATCTCGGTGTAGTGCTTCATGCCTTCGCCGCGGGCGTAAGCGTGGGCAAATTGGAAGGTGTTGAACCAGTTGATGTGAATACCGGCCAAAGTGATGAATTGGTACTTGTAACCCAATGCCGACAGATCGTCTTGGAACGAAGCGATCTGGCTGTCGTTGAGGTTTTTCTTCCAGTTGAACGATGGCGAGCAGTTGTAGGACAGAAGCTTGCCAGGGCATGCAGCATGCACAGCTTGGGCGAATTCACGGGCAAAACCGATGTCTGGCACGCCAGTTTCGCACCACACCAAGTCGGCGTAAGGGGCATAAGCCACGCCACGGCTGATGGCTTGTTCCAGACCGTTTTTGACGCGGTAAAAACCTTCTTGTGTGCGCTCGCCCGTCAGGAAAGGCTTGTCGTTGGCGTCGTGGTCAGAGGTGATCAGGTTGGCAGCTTCTGCGTCGGTGCGGGCCAACACGATGGTGGATACGCCCATGACGTCAGCAGCAAAACGTGCAGAGATCAACTTCTCGCATGCTTCTTGTGTGGGGACCAAGACTTTGCCGCCCATGTGACCGCATTTCTTGACAGCCGCCAATTGGTCTTCAAAGTGCACACCAGCAGCGCCGGATGCAATCATGTTCTTCATCAACTCAAATGCGTTCAACACGCCACCGAAACCAGCTTCTGCATCGGCGACGACGGGGAGGAAGTAATCGATGAAGTCTTTGGAGCCTGGCTCGATGCCGCGGCCCCACTGAATTTCGTCCGCGCGTTTGAAGGTGTTGTTGATGCGGCGAACCATGGTCGGCACCGAGTCGTACGCGTAAAGGGACTGGTCGGGGTACATGGTCTCGGAGGTGTTGCCGTCGGCAGCCACTTGCCAGCCCGACAGGTAAACGGCTTCCAAGCCTGCTTTGGCTTGTTGCATGGCTTGACCAGCAGAGATCGCGCCGAATGCGTTGACGTAGCCTTTCTTGGCGCCGCCGTTGACCTTTTCCCAGAGCTTTTCTGCGCCGCGCTTGGCCAGGGTGTGCTCGATGGGCATGCTGCCGCGCAGACGAACCACATCGGCTGCAGAGTAGCCGCGCTTAACGCCTTTCCAGCGTGGGTTCGTAGCCCAGTCTTTTTCGAGGGCGGCGATTTGCTGTTCACGGCTCAATTGTTGAATGAGGTTGGCTGGCATGATGGACTCCTAAAGTCAAGTTGAAATCGGGCGATGTGGGCAGCGGATTCTGCTTTGTCGGTGCTGTGATCTTAACTCTTATAGAAGACCAGTTAATATTCTTATGTCTTATACAAGACATATATTTATTTGTTTAAAATCAATGCCTTACCAAATTTATTTCGCAATGTGATTTTAATTTTTCCATATTGAGAAATATTGCGGCACTGCAACAACAGAATTTCTCATATTATGAAAATCTCAGACGATCTATGAAATGTGCAGAGGATCACGACTGAGCACCATGCCGTCGGCATCGGCATAAAGCCAATCACCGGTGTGAACGCGGGTGCCTTGAACCATGACGGCCACGCCCGTTTGACCCTGCTTGGCACGGATGGTGGGCATGGGGTTCAAGGCCAAAGCACGAATACCAATGGGCACAAGGGCTATCTCAGAAACATCGCGCACGCAACCATTGACCACCACGCCCGCCCAACCCTGCCGAGCGGCAACAGCAGCCAAGTTCCCCCCCAGCAAGGCTCGCTGCAAACAAGCAGTGCCATCCACCACCAAAACACGACCTCGGCCCTCTGACTCCACAGCACTTTTGACATGGCTGTTGTCTTGGTAGCACTTCACAGTCAGCACCTGGCCATAAAAAGAGGTGAGACCACCAAAGTCTTTGAAAACAGGCAAGAGAACCCGGAAGTCGCCCGAGTCGACTGCTTTGTGCGCATCACAAAAATCACAGGTCGAAAAGGAAATCGCAGTGCCCATCGTTGCCTCCATCAGGTAAAACTCCAGTGGAATGGATGTGTCTTACACGGTGCATACGCACTGTGGCGGTGCGTATGGCGCATCGACATGGGAAAAAGCGTGAATCTGCCTGCAAATCAGGAACAACCCCTATAGAAAAATCTGAATTCGACTTGGAAAGTCGCTGTTTCTCCAGTAGCATGCAGTCAGCTGGAAACAAACTGTTACTCAGCTTCGAACCAACTTCCGTTCAAAGGAATTCAATCATGGCAACTGCGAAGAAAACTCCGGCAAAAGCTGCTCCCGCTAAAAAAGCAGCACCGGCCAAGAAAGCTGCTCCAGCGAAAAAAGCTGCAGCCCCCGCTAAAAAAGTAGCGGCCAAAGCACCCGCTAAAAAAGCGGCCCCTGCAAAAAAGCGCACACCCAATCCTGCTTTCATGAAAGCCTTGACGCCTAGCGCTGCTCTGGCTGCTGTGGTGGGTGCAACCCCACTGCCGCGCACCGAAGTGGTCAGCAAGATGTGGGTTTACATCAAGAAGCACAACCTGCAAGACAGCGTGAACCGCCGTGCGATCAATGCCGACGACAAGCTCAAGGCTGTGTTTGGCAAGGCACAAGTCACCATGTTCGAAATGGCTGGCTTGATTGGCAAGCACCTGAAGTAATTCAGTCGCTCTTGCGAGCTCTCCTATTGAAAAAACCCGCCAAGGCGGGTTTTTTTATGGGCCAAAGAACTTCATCCTTGGCCTTGGCACCATGGCTGGTGCGCCTTGTCCAAAACGCGTTCGATCAATCGGATGATTGGCGGGCCAAAGCAGCACGGGTGATGGCGCTCAGAGTACCGCGTGTGGTGATCACCTCTGGGTCCAGCATGACCTCGATCAGCGTGCCTTGTGGACGGGCCAGCGCCTCCAGCAAGGCCGGTTCAAAGGCTTGGGTGTGCTCAATGCGAACGCCGACATAACCATAAGCCGCAGCCAAAGCAGCAAAGTCTGGGTTTTGCAGTTTGGAGCCCGTCACGTGTTCGGGATACTCGCGTTCTTGGTGCATGCGGATGGTGCCGTACATGCCGTTGTTCAGCAGCACGATGATGCTCTTGCCACCATGCTGCACTGCTGTGGCCAGTTCCTGGCCGTTCATCAAAAAATCGCCATCCCCTGCGATGGTGAAGGCCACACGCCCCGTCAGCAAATTGGCCGCAATGCCGGCAGGCACGCCGTAACCCATGGCACCCACAGTAGGGGCCAGTTGGGTTTTGTGGCCTTTGACCAAGCCGTGGTGCTTGTAAAAACGGTGCATCCAGCTGGCGAAATTGCCAGCGCCATTGGTCAGCACAGCATCGGCAGGCAAATGCTTTTGCAGCGTGGCCACGATGGCGGGCATGTCGATGTCGCCCGGCAAGGCCTGTGGCGTGAGGTTGTTCAGGTAGTCGGCGTGCGCTGCTTGCGTCCAATCGGCCCAGGGCAGCTCGGTGGGTGCGCTCAAGACCTCTAGGCTGCGGGCGGCTGCGTTCATGGTGGCGTGGATGGCCAAATCGGCTTGGTAAACACGGTTGAGCTCTTCGGCGCTGGCATGGATGTGCACCAGCTTCTGTCGGGTTTTGGGCGCTTGCAGCAAGGTGTAGCCCCCGGTGGTCATTTCCCCCAGGCGCGGGCCGATGGCCACAATCAGATCGGCATCGCGCACGCGCTGGGCCAGTGCTGGTCCGATCCCGATGCCCACATCCCCGGCGTACAAGGGGTGGTGGTTGTCGAAAGTGTCCTGAAAACGGAATGCATTGGTGACGGGCAGCTGCCAGTTTTCGGCAAAACGCTGCAAAGCTTGGGCGGCTTGAGGCGTCCATCCGCCGCCGCCGGCAATCACCAAGGGCTGGCGTGCCGCCAAGAGCATGTCGCGCAGCGTGCGCAAGGCACCCGGATCGCTCCAGGCCTGAACCGGCTCCACGCGCCCCAGGGCCTGGGCGTTGACGGGGCGGGTCAGCATGTCTTCGGGCAACACCAACACCACTGGGCCGGGGCGGCCGTTCATGGCGGTGGCAAAAGCGCGGGCCACATACTCTGGCAAACGCTCGGGATCGTCCACCCGCTCCACGCGTTTGGCCATGCCTTTGGTAGAGGGGCCAAAAAAGTGGGTGTAATCCATTTCCTGGAAGGCCTCGCGGTCGCGGGTGTCGCTGGCCACATCGCCGACAAACAGCACCATGGGTGTGGAGTCCTGAAATGCGGTGTGCACGCCAATCGAGGCGTTGGTGGCCCCTGGGCCACGGGTGACAAAGCAAACGCCGGGGCGACCCGTGAGCTTGCCTTGGGCCTCGGCCATGAAGGCGGCCCCACCCTCTTGTCGACAGGTCACAAAAGTGAGTTGATCGCGGTAGAGGTGAAAGCCATCGAGCACGGCCAGATAACTCTCCCCCGGTACCCCAAAAGCATGGGTGACACCTTGGGCCAGAAGGCATTCAACAAGCAGATGGCCAGCAATTTTTGAAGTCATGCGCCATTGTGCCCAAGGCGCCTGAAGCCGTCTGTCACAGCCGTGCAAACAGCGCTTGCCAGCCTGCTGCGTCAGGACACGTGTTCGACCACCTGAAAATCAAACAGGCCCGGGGCACGCACCGGGTCGACCGAAACCTCGATGCTGCACTTGGGCGGAAAACGACCTTCCAGCAGCAATTTGGACAGCGGGTTTTCCAGCCTTTGCTGAATCGCTCTTTTCAAAGGCCTTGCACCGAACACCGGGTCAAAACCCACTTTGGCCAATTCGGACAGTGCCGCTGGGCTGACCTTCAAAGTCAGGTCCATGCGGGCCAGGCGGGCTTGCAAAACCTGCAACTGGATCTGCGCAATCGAGGCGATGTGCTGGGCATCCAGGCCGTGGAAAACCACGGTCTCATCGATGCGGTTCAAAAACTCGGGGCGGAAGTGGGTCTTGAGTTCGTCCCAAACCGCGTCCTTGATGTCTTCAGCAGGCTGGCCCACCATGGCTTGTATCAGGTGCGAGCCCAAATTGGAGGTCATCACGATCACGGTGTTTTTGAAGTCCACGGTACGGCCCTGACCATCGGTCAAGCGGCCATCGTCCAGCACCTGCAGCAAGATGTTGAAGACATCCGGGTGGGCTTTTTCCACCTCATCGAGCAGCAGCACGCTGTAAGGCTTGCGCCGCACAGCCTCGGTCAGGTAACCGCCCTCTTCGTAGCCCACATAGCCGGGCGGCGCACCGATCAGGCGGGCCACAGAGTGCTTTTCCATGAACTCGCTCATGTCCATGCGGATCAGGTGGTCTTCGCTGTCGAACAAAAAACCTGCCAAGGCCTTGCACAACTCGGTTTTGCCCACGCCTGTAGGACCCAAAAAGAGGAATGAGCCCGTGGGGCGGTTCGGATCGGACAGGCCCGAGCGCGAGCGGCGAATGGCGTTGGCCACGGCCGCAATGGCTTCGTCCTGGCCGACCACGCGCTGGTGCAGTTTGTCTTCCATTTGCAGCAGCTTTTCACGCTCGCCCTGCATCATCTTGGACACCGGAATGCCGGTGGCGCGAGAGACCACCTCGGCAATCTCTTCGGCACCCACCTGAGTGCGCAGCAAGCGGTGGACCGGTTTTTCGCCGGGAGCGGCTTCCTTGGCCTGCACTTCCTTGAGGGTTTTTTCAAGCGCAGGCAACTTGCCGTACTGCAACTCGGCCACCTTGTTGAAATCACCCTTGCGCGTCAGCTCCTCGATTTGCTGCTTGAGTTGGTCGATTTGCTCACGCACCTGCTGGCCGCCTTGGGCTTGGGCCTTCTCAGCCCGCCAGATTTCTTCCAGATCGGCCGCCTCTTTTTTGAGCTTGACAATCTCTTCCTCGATCAGGGCAAACCGTTTTTGCGAGGCTTCGTCATGTTCTTTGCGCACGGCCTCTCGCTCGATCTGCAGCTGGATCAAACGGCGGTCGAGTTTGTCCATCACCTCGGGCTTGGAGTCGATCTCGATTTTGATCTTGGCCGCCGCCTCATCGATCAGGTCAATCGCCTTGTCGGGCAGGAAACGGTCGGTGATGTAGCGGTGGCTGAGCTCGGCCGCAGCCACAATGGCCGGGTCGGTGATGTCCACGCCGTGGTGAATTTCGTATTTTTCCTGCAAACCTCGCAAGATGGCGATGGTGGCCTCGACCGTGGGTTCGTTGACCAGGATTTTCTGGAATCGGCGCTCCAAGGCCGCATCTTTTTCGATGTATTTGCGGTACTCGTCCAAGGTGGTCGCGCCCACGCAATGCAATTCACCCCGTGCCAGTGCGGGCTTGAGCATGTTGCCGGCGTCCATGGCCCCTTCGGCCTTGCCGGCACCCACCATGGTGTGCAGCTCATCAATGAACACAATGGTCTGGCCTTCGTCCTTGGCCAATTCGCTGAGCACGGTTTTCAGGCGTTCTTCAAACTCGCCACGGAACTTGGCCCCGGCCAGCAAAGCGGCCATGTCGAGCGACAGCACGCGCTTGCCCTTGAGCGAATCGGGTACCTCACCGGCCACAATGCGCTGCGCCAAGCCTTCCACAATCGCTGTTTTGCCCACACCCGGCTCACCGATCAACACGGGGTTGTTTTTGGTGCGGCGCTGCAAGACCTGGATGGCGCGGCGGATTTCATCGTCCCGGCCAATCACCGGGTCCAGCTTGCCGATGCGGGCACGCTCTGTCAGGTCGATGCAATACTTTTTGAGCGCCTCGCGCTGGCCTTCGGCATCGGCATTGCCCACACTTTGGCCGCCGCGCACCGCCTCGATGGCGGTTTCCAGGCTCTTGCGGTTCAAGCCATGCTCTTTGGCAAGGCGACCGATCTCGGACTTGCTCTCGGTCAACGCCAGCAAAAACAATTCGCCTGCGACGAAAGCATCGCCGCGCTTGATGGCTTCTTTTTCCGCCGCCTGCAAGAGCTTGACCAGATCTGGCCCCACCGTCACCTGGTCTTGCCCGCTGACCTGGGGCAAACGCGAGACGGCCGCTTCGGTGGCCTGCAGCAAAGCGGGCACCTGAACGCCTGCTCGCAACAAAATGGCTTTGGGACCGTCGTCCTGCTTGAGCATGGTCACCAGCACATGCTGGGGTTCGATGTAAGCATGGTCTTTGCCAAGGGCCAAGGACTGGGCGTCCGACAAGGCTTCCTGAAACTTGGTGGTCAGTTTGTCAATTCGCATGTATGGATCTCCAATGCCTGTCAATTTGTGCTGAAAGTGGCATTTTCAAGGGTCACGTCGGTTCACGCTATTGCCTAAAATCAAAACATGAACATTCATCAACTGTCTGTGCACCACGATGAGCGGCAAGACCGCTTGTTATTGCGTCTGAACACCCAAGACCAGCAAGAATTTCGTTTCTGGTTGACACGGCGCATGACGCTGCGCCTAATGCCAGCCATCCAACAATCGGCCGTGCGCTTGGAGGCAGCGCAACCTGGCGTGGCGGCCACCGATGCACCAGCGCAACACCTGCTGAGCGAACTCAAGCGCGATGCATTTTTGAAAAAGGCCGACTTTGCCACCCCTTTCGACAACCACGCCACCCAATGGCCGCTGGGGGCTGAACCCCTGCTCATCACCGATGCCCATCTGAGCATTCAAACCAACGGGTCTTTGGAAATCTCTTTTGAGGACAAGTCAGACCCGGCCCAAGCCCGTGCTTGCCAGTTGCACCTGCAAGTCAGCTTGGTGCACGGCATGGTGCATCTGATCGAGCAAGCCAGCGAAAAAGCCGAATGGGGAACTGTGGGCAGTGCCAATAAAGTGACCGACAAGAGCCCAGTGGCCCCCTCCGAGCCGCCTCGCTACGCCCACTGAGGCTGTCCCGCGCCCAGGGCGGGCCAAAACTCAAGCGTTGTGGGCCTGTATGCCCCATCGCGCCAAAGCCGCATCGTCAGACACGCGGGCATCCACCCAATGCGCCCCCTCTCGGGTTTGCTCTTTTTTCCAGAACGGGGCTTGTGTTTTCAGGTAATCCATCAAAAATTCGCAGGCTTTGAAGCTCTCGCCCCGGTGAGCAGAAGTCACAGCCACCAGCACGATCTGGTCTGCAGGCAGCAAGCGCCCCACGCGGTGCACCACACGCGCCGCATAAAAATCAAAACGCCGGTGGGCTTCATCGATCATGGCTTCGATCGATTTTTCGGTCATGCCTGGGTAGTGCTCCAACTCCATTGCCTGCACCTCATCACTGGCCTGACCGGTCAGCGCTCGGGTGTCGCGCACCGTGCCGACAAAGCTGCACACTGCACCGACCCGCAAGTCCTGGCCCTGAAGGGCGGCCAATTCGGTGGACACGTCAAAGTTGTCAGTCTGGATGCTGACTCGCGGCATCATGGCATCAACCTCCGGTCACGGGTGGGAAAAAGCCGACTTCGCAGCCCTCGGTCAGGGCAGCGTTGCCCTGCACCATGAGCTGATTCAAGGCCATGCGCACTGGACGCTCCGGCGATAGACAAGCTCGGTAGTGCTCGCCCCGCGCCATCAATTCACTGCGCAAGGCGGCCACATCGGCTGTCTGTGTCTCCACGGTCTCATGCGACAAACCAATGCTCTCACGCAAAGAGGCGAAATAGCGAACTTGCACTTTCATGCCAGGCACTCCGAAAAAGGCCAAAAATCAAGCAACTGACCCGGCTCGATCGTTTGTCCACCGGGGTTGTCGACCACCCCGTCGGCCCACACCACCGAATTCAAAACCCCCGAACTTTGATTGGGAAACAGGTCCAACCCACCTTGCGCATTGCGGCGCACGCGCAAGAATTCGCGGCGCTTGTCGGCCTTGGGCCACGCAAAATGCGCAGGCAAACGCTGACTGGGGGGCGCAGTCGTGGCCATGCCTTGAAGCTGACGCAGCAAGGGTCTGACCAAAAGCAAAAAAGTCATGAAACTGGACACAGGGTTGCCCGGTAAGCCCACAAAGTGGGCCACGCCAGCGGCGGTCTGACGGCGCACCTGGCCGTAAGCAAAGGGTTTGCCCGGCTTCATGGCGATTTGCCACAGGTTCAACTCACCCAAAGATTGCACAGCGGGTTTGACATGGTCTTCTTCGCCCACCGACACCCCGCCGCTGGTCAGGATCAGGTCGTGGTGGTCGGCCGCTGTTTTGAGTGCGGCCACGGTGGCCTCGCGCCGGTCGGGCACGATGCCCAGGTCGCTCACCTCGCAACCCATGCGGTGCAACAAGGTGCGAAGAAAAAAGCGGTTGGAGTTGTAAATGCTGCCTGGGGACATGTCCTGAGGGGCCACATCACCGGGCATGACCAGCTCGTCGCCCGTTGAAAACAAGGCCACTCGGGGGCGACGCAAAACAGGCAGGTGTGCCCGACCCAGGCTCGCGGCCAAACCCAGCTCAGCAGGCCCCAGTTTTTGACCACGGTGCAAAGCCGTCTGGCCTTGCCGGATGTCTTCACCGCTGCGGCGAATCCACTGCCCGGGTTCAGGCACCACCGAAAAGCGCACGGCATCTGGCTCTCCAGGCACAGGCTCGGCTTGTTCCTGCATGACGATGGCGTCAGCACCTTCGGGCACGGGGGCCCCAGTGAAGATGCGAGCAGCTTGCCCGGCTTGCAAGGGCTGCCCGGTGTGACCAGCCGCAATGCGCTGGGTCACCCGCAGTGCGACGCCAGGCTGCAACAAGTCGGCGCGGCGAACCGCATAGCCATCCATCGAGGAATTGTCAAAGGCCGGCACCTGCAAGGCGGAAACCAGGTCTTCGGCCAGCACACGCCCATCGGCATCGAAGGTGGCCACCGACTCAGCGTCGGTCAAGGGGCTGATGCGCGCAAGCAGCGCCTGCAGCGCATCGTCCAAAGACATCAAAGGGGCGCGTGGGGCTGTGCTCATGGGCTGTCAGTCGCAGTGCTGCTGAATATAGGCCTTGAGCAAATTCACATCGGCTTTCATGACCTGCACACGTTTAGGCAAGGCTTCGATGCCTTCAAACTGCGGCGGGCGCTCGGGCTGGCGACCCAAAGCCTCCACGATGGTGGCCGCGAACTTGATGGGCAAAGCGGTTTCGAGCACGATCATGGGCACATGCGGGTTCAGGTGCTCTTTGGCCACCTTCACCCCGTCGGCGGTGTGGGTGTCGATCATCACGGCATAAGTGGCAAAGACCTGCTGGATGGTCTTCAAGCGGTCCACGTGGGTGCTGCGGCCGCTGTCAAAACCGTAGGTGGTGGCAGCTTGCGCAAAACAGGGGTCGCCCGACAAATCGAAGAAGCCCGCACGGCTCAAACCTTCGCCAAAAATGGCTTTGGTTTTGGCGGCATCACGGCCGAGCAGGTCAAACACAAAGCGCTCGAAGTTACTGGCTTTGGAGATGTCCATCGAGGGGCTGGACGTTTCGTGCGTGTCTGCCGTGCCACGCACACGGTAAATGCCGGTGCGGAAAAATTCATCCAGCACATCGTTTTCGTTGGTGGCCACGACCAAGCGGTCAATCGGCAAGCCCATCATGCGGGCCACATGGCCTGCGCAAACATTGCCAAAGTTGCCACTGGGCACCGTGAAGCTGACCTTTTGATCGTTGCTCTGCGTTGCCTGGAAGTAACCGGCAAAGTAGTACACCACCTGGGCCAGCAAACGCGCCCAGTTGATGGAATTGACGGTCCCTATTTTGTATTGGCGCTTGAACTCCAAATCGTTGGAGACCGCCTTGACAATGTCCTGGCAGTCGTCGAACACGCCTTCGATGGCGATGTTGTGGATGTTCTCATCGAGCAAGCTGAACATCTGCGCTTGCTGAAACGGGCTCATGCGGCCGTTCGGGCTGGTCATGAAAACACGCACACCCTTTTTGCCTCGCATGGCGTATTCGGCCGCACTGCCCGTGTCGCCCGAGGTGGCGCCAAAAATGTTCAGGGATTCACCGCGCCGCGCCAACTCGTACTCAAACAAGTTGCCCAACAACTGCATGGCCATGTCTTTGAAGGCCAAAGTGGGGCCGTTCGACAAGGCTTCAAGGAACATCTCGGGCTGGGCATGGCCAGCGGCCAGCAAGGGCTTGAGCGGCACGATGTCTTGCGTACCGAAGACTTCAGCCGTGTAGGTCTTGCGGCACAGGGCCAGCAAGTCATCACTTGGAATGTCGTCGATGTAGAGCGACAGCACTTCAAAAGCCAAAGCCGCATAGCCTTGACTTTGCCAGACTGCGCGCAAGCGTGTCAGCGCCGCTGCGTCAAGCTTCGGATAGCTTTCGGGCAGGTACAAGCCGCCGTCGGGCGCCAAGCCTTCGAGCAAGATCTCACAAAATTGTTTGCGGTCAGCGTGACCGCGGGTGGACAGGTAGCGCATCAGTTCAACTCTTCCTTGCGAATGCGCACGATGGGGGCCATCACCGTGGGCAGGGCCTGCATTTGGGCCAGCACTTCGTTCAAAGTGCCTTCGCGGGTGTCGTGGGTCAAGATGATCACGTCGGTCTGGTTTTCTCCTGCTTGGCTGACCTGGTCGGCCTCGCGCTGCAAAACCGCATCGATGCTGATGTCGGCCTGGGCCAACAAGCCGGTCAGTTTGGCGAGCACGCCCGCTTGGTCGGCCACGCGCAAACGCAGGTAATAGCTGGTCACCACCTCGGACATGGGCAAGACGCTCAAATCGCTCATGGCGCCTGGCTGGAAGGCCAAATGCGGCACCCGGTTGAGGGGGTCCGCGGTGTGCAGACGGGTGATGTCCACCAAATCGGCGATCACCGCGCTGGCGGTGGGCTCGGAGCCTGCACCCTTGCCGTAATACAAAGTGGTGCCGACGGCGTCGCCCTGCACCATCACGGCGTTCATGGCGCCTTCGACATTGGCAATCAGGCGCTGGGTCGGCACCAGGCTGGGGTGCACGCGCAACTCAATGCCCTGCGCGGTGCGCTTGGTGATGCCAAGCAGCTTGATGCGGTAGCCCAGTTGCTCGGCGTACTTGATGTCGGCTGCGCCCAGTTTGGTGATGCCTTCGACATAAGCCTTGTCAAACTGCACGGGAATGCCAAACGCGATCGCGCTCATCAAGGTCACTTTGTGTGCGGCGTCCACGCCCTCGATGTCAAACGTCGGATCGGCTTCGGCATAACCCAGGCGCTGGGCTTCCTTGAGGACCACGTCAAAGTCCAGACCCTTGTCGCGCATCTCGGAGAGGATAAAGTTGGTCGTGCCATTGATGATGCCCGCCACCCACTGGATGCTGTTGGCGGTGAGGCCCTCGCGCAAAGCCTTGATGATGGGGATGCCCCCGGCCACGGCGGCTTCGAAGGCCACCATCACACCTTGGGCCTGTGCAGCGGCAAAAATCTCGGTGCCGTGAACCGCGAGCAAAGCCTTGTTGGCCGTGACCACATGCTTGCCAGCGGCAATGGCTTCCATCACCAGCGCTTTGGCAATGCCGTAGCCACCGATCAACTCGATCACGATGTCGATTTCGGGATTGGCAATCACGGCACGTGCATCGGCCACCACCTGAACGCCCTCACCCACCAGGCCCTGGGCGCGAGCCACGTCCAGATCGGCCACCATGGCGATTTCAATACCACGGCCTGCACGTCGCTGGATTTCTTGCTGGTTGCGCTGGAGCACGTTGAACGTGCCGCTGCCCACAGTCCCAATGCCCAACAGGCCCACTTTGATCGGTTTCATTCACTTCTCTTAAACGTTGCGCCCGGCCACACCGGGCATTTCTTGAAAAAATCAGGCCACGAGCCTGTCGGTGCCAAAGCGCTTGCGGGCCCCTTCTAGGAAGCGCGCCACGCGGCCAATCGCCTCGCGCAAATCGTCCTCGTGCGGCAAAAACACAATCCTGAAATGGTCGGATTCAGGCCAATTGAAACCCGTACCCTGCACCAGCATGACTTTGGTTTCTTCCAGCAACTGCAAGAAAAACTCTTGGTCGTCCTGCACCGGATAGATCTTCTGATCGAGTTTGGGGAACATGTACAAAGCTGCGCGGGGTTTGACGCAGCTGACGCCGGGGATGGCCGTGATCAGTTGGTGCGCAAGGTCGCGCTGCTTGCGCAGACGTCCGCCCTCGCCGACCAGTTCGTTGATGCTTTGGTGGCCCCCCAGAGCGGTCTGAATGGCCCATTGGCCGGGCACATTGGCACACAACCGCATGTTGGAAAGCATGTTCAAACCTTCGATGTAGTCGCGGGCTATTTTTTTGTCGCCCGAAATCACCATCCAGCCCGCACGGTAACCGCATGAGCGGTAGCTTTTGGACAAGGAGTTGAAGGTCAAGGTCAGCACATCCTGCGACAAACTGGCCAGGGGCGTGTGTTTGGCGCCGTCGTACAAGACCTTGTCGTACACCTCATCGGCAAAGATCACCAAGCCATGCTCGCGGGCGATGGCCACGATACCTGTGAGCAACTCGTCCGAATACAAAGCACCCGTGGGGTTGTTGGGGTTGATGACCACAATACCCTTGGTGCGTGGCGTGACTTTTGCACGGATATCGTCCAAATCGGGCATCCAACCATTGGCCTCGTCACAGCGGTAATGCACGGGCGTTCCACCCGACAAACTGGCCGCAGCCGTCCACAGCGGGTAATCGGGTGAGGGCAACAGCAACTCATCACCATCGTCCAGCAAGCCATTGGTGGCCATCACGATCAATTCGCTGGCGCCATTGCCCAAATAAATATCGTCCAGCGTGACACCCAAAATGCCTTGTTTTTGGGTCTCGTGCATCACGGCTTTGCGTGCTGCAAAAATACCTTTGCTGTCCGAATAACCCGCCGAATTGGGCAGGTTGCGGATCATGTCCTGCTGGATCTCTTCGGGCGCATCAAAACCAAAAACCGCCAGGTTGCCGATGTTGAGTTTGATGATCTTGTGGCCATCCTCTTCCATCTGACGCGCTCGGTCCATGATGGGCCCCCGGATGTCATAACAAACGTTGGCGAGCTTGGCAGATTTATGAATGGTCTTCAAAGTGCCTCCAAAGGCAGTGTGGATGAGGGAAAACCTATAATTTGACCACATTTCAAGGGCATTTCTGCCCTGCAACCCCGAGCGATCTCTCTAATGACGTTGGGAGGCTCTTCGCCTGGCCCACAAGACCCCATGAAACTACAACCCGACAAATCCAGCAGCCTCACCATCCATGCTTACGGCCCGGGCTGGATTGAAGTCAACGGTGAAAAATTTTCGCACTCCTTGACCGTCAGCAGTTTGGCGGGCGCTGTGCCCGAAAAATGGGCGGTGAGCCAGTTTGGCGCACTGAAAGCCGAGGATTTCGAGCCATTGGCCAACAGCGGTGCCGAGCTGGTCATCTTCGGCAGCGGCCAGCGCCTTCGCTTTCCTCAACCGATCTGGCTCGCACCCTTGATAGCGCGCGGCATTGGCTTGGAAACCATGGACACAGCTGCGGCTTGCCGCACTTACAACATCCTGGCCAGTGAAGGGCGAAAAGTCGTGGTCGCTTTGTTGCTGGAAACTTAAAGCATGCATTTGCATGCCGCCCTTGTAACAAGTACCTGCTCGCTTGCAGTCATGTATTCGGAGTAAAATATAAGGTTGCCGAGGCCATTGGCCTATAGCGAATCTGCCGCCATCCGATGGCGGCAAGCGCTCAACCTGTCAAGCGAGATCAAAGTTTTATGGCGATCGTTCTTAACAAGCCCCTCCCCGAATTTGAAGCGAACGCTACCAGCGGCCTGAAAGTTTCCAACATCTCCCACCTCGGCCAGCCCGTGGTTTTGTTTTTTTACCCCAAAGACAATACCCCAGGCTGCACAACCGAGGCCATGCAGTTTCGCGATAAATACAAAGATTTCGTCAAGGCTGGTGCCTTGGTCCTGGGTGTTTCGCGTGACAACATGAAATCGCACGATGACTTCAAATCCAAATTGGAGTTGCCATTTGAACTGATCGCCGACACCGAAGAAAAAATGTGCCACATGTTTGGCGTGGTCAAAAACAAGATCATGTACGGCAAAAAAGTCAAAGGCATCGAGCGCAGCACCTTCCTGATCGGTGCAGACGGCACACTCAAGCAAGAGTGGCGCGGACTGAAAGTGCCAGGCCATGTAGAAGAAGTGCTCAAGGCGGTCAAGGACCTGAAAAAAGCCGCTACGGTGGCTTGATGCCCTTGGGCTGGTTTTGTCATTTGGCTCATGCATAATGAATTCATGCCGCTGACATTCAGCCCCCCTTTTCCCCCCAACCAAAGCCGCCTTGGCCTCCAGGCGGCTTTTTCTTTTTCAGCGTTCGAATTTTTCACCCCTCAAGAGGCCTTCGTTCATGCCACTGCCACCCGCCCCTTCCCAACGCGCCAGCCGCTTGACCCACAACGCATTCGAGTCCTCTGCCATTGAAGACGATGCCCCCAGTGGCTTGATCCAAGTCGAAACCAAGGTCCAGGCAGCACCTGCCGAGCAAGTACCGGTCATGGAAACCAAGCGCGGCCTCCGTGGACGCAAGAGCGCCACCGCGACGACCAGACCAGCGCCGTCCGTGGTAGAGGCCACCGCCCCAGCGACCGCCACAAACCGCGCAACCACCCCGGCCCGGCCCAAACGCAAGACGGGCCCCAGCAAACTCTTTGTGCTCGATACCAATGTGTTGATGCACGACCCAATGAGCCTGTTCCGTTTTGAGGAGCACGATGTCTTTTTGCCCATGATCGTGCTGGAAGAGCTCGACGGCCACAAAAAAGGCATGACGGAGGTCGCCCGCAATGCACGCCAGGCCAGCCGTTCTCTCGACACCCTGGCTTCCGCCCAAGGTGCCGATCTGGGCAAAGGCTCACCCCTGAACGCCACAGGCCACACCGATGCAATGGGGCAATTGTTTTTCCAGACCCAGGCACTGGACCTGAGCCTGCCTCTGGCGCTGCCCCAAGGCAAGGCTGACAACCAGATCTTGGGCGTGGTCAAGGCGCTGGGCCAGTTGCATGCGCCACGTGATGTGGTGCTGGTCTCCAAAGACATCAACATGCGTGTCAAGGCCCGCGCACTGGGGCTGCAGGCCGAGGATTACCAAAACGACAAGACCCTGGAAGACGGAGACCTGTTGTACCCAGGCTCCATGGCATTGCCCCCGGACTTTTGGCTCAAGAATGGCAAAACGGTGGAAAGCTGGCAGCAAGGCACCCACACCTTCTACCGCATCAGTGGCCCCATCGTGCCCAGCTTGTTCATGAACCAGTTTGTGTATTTCGAGGCCCCCGGGGAACCCAGCCTGTATGCCCGCGTGACCGAAATCCGAGGCAAAACAGCGGTGCTTCGCACCCTCAAGGACTTCAACCACCAAAAAAATGCGGTTTGGGGCGTCACCACACGCAACCGGGAGCAAAACTTCGCGATGAACTTGCTGACCGATCCGGATGTCGACTTTGTGACCCTGGCCGGCACGGCGGGCACAGGCAAAACGCTGATGGCACTGGCCGCTGGCCTGACGCAGGTGCTGGATGACCGCCGCTACACCGAGATCATCATGACCCGCGCCACCGTCAGCGTGGGCGAAGACATTGGCTTTTTGCCAGGCACCGAAGAAGAAAAAATGGGCCCCTGGATGGGCGCTCTGGACGACAACCTGGAGTTTTTGGCCAAGGGCGATGGGGGCAACGCCGGTGAATGGGGCCGCGCTGCCACCAACGAGTTGATCAAGAGCCGCATCAAGATCAAAAGCATGAATTTCATGCGCGGGCGCACCTTCATGAACAAGTACGTGATCATCGACGAAGCGCAAAACCTGACGCCCAAGCAGATGAAAACGCTGATCACCCGCGCAGGCCCGGGCACCAAGATCATTTGCATGGGCAACCTGGCCCAGATCGACACCCCCTATCTGACCGAAGGCTCTTCCGGCCTGACCTACGCGGTCGACCGCTTCAAAGGCTGGGCCCATGGGGGCCACATCACGCTGGCACGCGGTGAGCGTTCGCGACTGGCCGACTTTGCCAGCGAAGCGCTCTAAGCACTCACCAATTCCCCCCCCGGGCCTCAGTAATCGTCACTGAGGCCGGAGGCGAGGCTTTCAAAGCGGGTCAGGTTCTTGAGGAAAGTGAGGCGGACCGTGCCTGTCGGGCCGTTGCGCTGCTTGCCGATGATGATTTCGGCCACGCCCGGATCTTTGGAATCCTTGTTGTAATAGTCATCGCGGTAAATGAACATGATGATGTCGGCATCTTGCTCAATCGCGCCCGACTCTCGCAAATCACTCATCATGGGGCGTTTGTCAGTGCGTTGCTCGACGCTTCGGTTGAGCTGCGACAAGGCAATCACCGGGCATTGCAATTCCTTGGCCAGCATTTTGAGGCCGCGCGAAATTTCGCCCAACTCGGTGGCCCGGTTGTCGCCGCCAGAGCCGCCCGAACCACTCATCAGCTGCAAATAGTCCACCACAATCAAGCCCAGCTTGCCACACTGGCGTGCCAAGCGGCGGGCATTGGCGCGCAATTCAGAAGGTGTGAGGCCTGGTGTTTCATCGATGTGCAAGGACACCGTGCGCAACTTTTCGATGGCCTCGGTCAGGCGTGGCCATTCGTCGTCACTGAGCTTGCCGGTGCGCAAATGGCCCTGGTCGATGCGGCCAATCGAGCCCACCACGCGCACTGCCAACTGGGATGCGCCCATTTCCATCGAAAATACAGCCACCGGCAAGCCCTCGTTCAGAGCCACATGCTCCGCGATGTTGATGGCAAAAGCGGTTTTACCCATGGAAGGACGCGCCGCCAAAACCACCAGGTCGCCCGACTGCAGGCCAGAGGTCATGCGATCCAGGTCATAAAAGCCTGTGGGCACACCCGTGATGTCGTTCGGGTTGTCGGCCATCTCCTGCACCCGGTCGAGCAGCGCCACCACCAGCGTGTCCATCGACTGAAAGCCCTGCTTCATGCGCGAGCCTTCTTCACCGATGTTGAAAATCTTTTGCTCGGCTTCGTCCAGGATGCGGTCAATGGCCTTGCCCTGGGGGTTGAAGGCATTGGTTGCAATTTCGTCGCTGGCAGACACCAGTTTGCGCAGGATGGAGCGCTCTCGCACGATCTCGGCATACCGGCGAATGTTGCTGGCGCTGGGCACGTATTGGGCCAAAGAATTGAGGTAAGCCAGACCGCCCATTTCTGCGGTTTTGCCCTGGTTTTGCAACTGCTCACTGACGGTGATGACGTCAGCCGGCTTGGACGCATTGATCAAGGCGCCAATCGCGGCGTAAATCAACTTGTGTTCATGCCGATAGAAATCCGAATCCACCAACAAATCGCCCACCCGGTCCCAGGCCCCGTTGTCCAGCAACAGGCCACCGAGCACGCTCGACTCGGCCTCAATCGAATGAGGAGGAACACGCAACTTGGCAATTTGGCTGTCTGAGGACAGGTCTGAGGGAAATTCACTCAGGTGGGGAGAAAAAACAGCAGACATGGCGTACCGGTAAATCAAATAACAATGGTAGCCCTCGAAGGGGCTGACGTCACGGGATAACCCTGTGGATAAACATGGGGTATCCCGTGTTCAAACGGGGACAACTCAGGGGCACAAACAAAGTGATGCACAAATGAAAAGGCCCTTTCGTTGCCGAAAGGGCCTTGGAGACTTTGGGGTGGCTGATGGGGCTCGAACCCACGACAACAGGAATCACAATCCTGGACTCTACCAACTGAGCTACAGCCACCGTAGAGCACTATTATAGCCGGAAGCTCAGCGTTTTTCTGGCTCTGAACCGTCCGACTTTTTGGGTTTTTCAGCCACCATTTCAACCTTGAATTGCGACTTCAGACTAGACAGGTAGGCTTGAGACTCAGCCTGCCCCCAAAGACGGGCAAATTGTTGACGACTCTGCTCAGATTGTTGAGCTGTAGCCTCAGGCCGCTGCACAATTTTGTTCACCCTCACAACGGCAAAACCCTGCAGGCCCAAATCCACACCGATCAAAGCTGGCATTTTGGAAGGATCGGCGCGCAAAGCGGCATCGATCACGGCTTGGGGTAACGCGGGGGCTTGATCACGCGAAATGGTCACAGCAGGACCCAATGCGGTCTGGGCAGCTTCGCTGGTCCAACCGGCCAAACGGGCTTGCCCCTCTGCCTTGGCCAGTTCCGCCGATTTGGCTTGAATCAAGCGTTGACGAACATCCGCCTTGACCTCTTCGAAAGGACGCGCGGCCGCTGGGCGGTGATTGACCACACGGGCTGAAACCAGGGTGTTGGGCGCCACCTCGACTGCCGCTGTGTTGCGGCGCTTGGCAATGGCATCTTCCGAGAAAATGGCTTGCAGCAATTTGGGGTTGCTCAAAACACCTTGCACCCCTGGCATGGGTGTTCGGCTCAAGCCCTGCGCTTTTTGCACCGACAATTTCAAACGCTCTGCCACGGGCGTCAAACTGTCCGACTGCTCGTACACGCTGTTGCTGAAGGTTTCGGCCAACTCAGCAAACTGGCGCTGTGCCTGTTGTTTGCGCAAATCCGCTTCCAATTGGGGGCGCATCGACTCGAAGGATGGCGCGCTGGCCTTCTTCACGTCGGTCAAAAAAATGATGTGATACCCGAAATCGGACTCCACAATCTCACTGATGTCACCCTTTTGAAGGGCAAAGGCCGCATCCTCAAAAGGCTTGACCATGGCACCTCGTGCGAAAAAGTCCAAGTCGCCACCGCGCTCGGCCGAGCCTGTATCGTCCGAATTTTGGCGCGCCACTTGGGCAAAAGTCTTGGGTGACTTGCGAACGGTGGCCAACAGGTTTTCGGCCTTGGCACGGGCTTTTTGTTTGTCTGCAGCAGGCAGGTCTTTCGCTGCATTGACCAAGATGTGGCTGGCGCGGCGTTGTTCTTGTCCAGCGATTCGCTGCAGGTTTTGTTCGTAGTAGGTTTTCAGGTCCTGCTCAGGCAATTCAATCCGGCTTTGCAAGGCCGCCACGTCCAAGACGAGGTATTCCACATCCACATTTTCGACCGAGCGAAAGCGCTCCGAATTGTCCTTGTAGAAACGCGCCAAATCGGCATCCGACACATCCACCTTGGCGGCAAAGTCCGCCGGAGTCCAGCGCTTGACCTGAATTTCGCGGCGCTGCAAATACGCATCTAATGCCGCGTCCGTTTGGCGTTGGGTCGCAAAAATCGAGGCCTGCAAACCCGCCAGCACTTGCTGGTTGGACAGGTCACGGCGCACACTGGCTTCGAGCATCTCGGGCGTCATGCCTTGGCTGGCCGCCAATTGGCGATAACGCGCCATGTCCAGCTTACCGTCTGCACCGCGCAAGCCCGCAATGGAGGGGTCTTGCTGTAAATAACGTGCCAGGCGCTGGTCACTGGTGACCAGCAATTGTTTTTCAGAAGCACGGGCAATCAGTCGGTCATTGACCATTTTGTCGAGGGTGGCGTAACGCGCTTCTGCCGAATCGAGCAGTTTCGGATCCAGGTTGGGCACCGACGCGCGAATCCGGTCCACCTCTTGCTGGTGCGCAGCATCCCACTCAGACTGGGTGATTTTTTGTCCGTCGACCCGGGCGACTATGGCCCCTTTGTCTTCAAACTGGCTGTAGCCCTCCATGCCAAACAGCACAAAGGACGGAATCACCAACAAAAACAACAACCCCATCAAGATTTTTGAATTGTTGCGAATGGAATCAAACATGTCTGAAGTCTCGGGTTGTCCAGAAAAAAGGCGAACACCGGGTTCGCCTTTACTTTGAGGGGTGGTGGGCGCTGACGGTCTCGAACCGCCGACCTACTCCGTGTAAAGGAGCCGCTCTACCAACTGAGCTAAGCGCCCCACCTGAAAAGAGATGTCAGTTCAAAGCGTCCTTCAAGGCCTTGCCCGGACGGAACTTTGGAACTTTGGCTGATTTGATTCTAATCGCTGCGCCTGTGCGTGGATTGCGGCCTGTACGCGCGGCGCGTTTGCCCACGGCAAACGTGCCAAAACCCACCAAGGACACGGTCCCGCCTTTTTTGAGGGTGGTGCGCACAGCGCCCATGGTCGCTTCCAGTGCGCGGCCTGCAGCAGCCTTGGACAAGTCTGCTTGTTTTGCAATGTGTTCGATCAGCTCTGTTTTGTTCACAAGAAACCTCTTGAAATGACAGACCGGTGCAACCGGCAGTGGACTGAAAAATGGGGCCACAGACACCGCTGTGAGCTTTGAATTTTAGCCGTTAAAAGTTCAAAAGAATGCCATGAAAGGCCCTTTTTCAATGCCAGACCGAACGCCTGTGCTCGGTTGCAGGGCACTCAAAGTGCATCGACAATGGCTCGGCCCACATCGGCCGTCTTGGCTGTGCCACCCAAATCCGGGGTTCGCGGTGCATCGGCACCCGCCGCCAGCACCTTTTCAATGGCCCCCAAAACCGCATCGTGGGCGTCTTTGTGGCCCAAAAACTCCAGCATCATCGCGCCGCACCAAATTTGACCGATGGGGTTGGCAATGCCTTGGCCCGCGATGTCGGGAGCGCTGCCGTGCACAGGTTCAAACAGCGATGGGAACTTGCGATCCGGGTTCAGGTTGGCACTGGGCGCAATGCCGATGGTGCCCGTGCAAGCAGGCCCAAGATCACTCAGGATGTCACCGAACAAATTGCTGGCCACCACCACGTCAAAAAAATCAGGGCGCTGCACAAAGTGGGCCGTCAGGATGTCGATGTGGAACTTGTCCACATTGAGGCCCGGATAACCCTTGGCCATCTCGGCCACGCGCTCATCCCAATACGGCATGGTGATGGCAATGCCGTTCGATTTGGTGGCGCTGGTCAGGTGTTTTTTGGGACGCGACTGCGCCAACTCAAAGGCAAATTTCAGCACCCGGTCAACGCCGATCCGGGTCATGATGGACTCCTGCATGACGATTTCCCGATCGGTACCGGGGAACATACGCCCTCCCACGCTGGAGTACTCGCCCTCGGTGTTTTCACGCACGATGTACATGTCGATCTCACCGGGCTGTCTCGCGCTACCGTCGCGCCGAACCACGGGGGCGATGATACCGGGCATCAGGCGCGCGGGGCGCAGGTTGATGTACTGGTCGAACTCTCGGCGGAACAGCAGCAAGGAACCCCACAGCGACACATGGTCGGCAATTTTTTCGGGCCAGCCCACCGCACCAAAATACAAGGCATCGTGGCCACCGATCTGGTCTTTCCAGTTGTCGGGCAACATCTGGCCGTGTTTTTCGCAGTAGTCCCAGCTGGAAAAATCAAAGTGATCAAAGTGCAGATCAATGCCAAATTTGCGGGCTGCGGCGTCCATCACGCGCAAGCCCTCGGGCATCACTTCTTTGCCAATGCCGTCTCCTGGAATCACGGCTATCCGGTGCTGGGTCATGGGAATCACTTTCTGCTTCAAAAATTAACGGCTGGCATCGCCAAAACGGTGCGCAGCCTTGCACGGGTGTGCAGCTTAACCAAAAAGGAGTGGGAGTGCTTTCACCAACGTGACGTCCGCACCACAAGGCTCACGCCCAAGGCCGTGAGCGCCGTCCCGACCAAAGTGGCGGCCGTGATGCTTTCACCAAACAACATCCAAGCCAAGATCGCCGTGGTTGGCGGCACCATGTACATGAGGCTGGTCACTGCCGCGGCAGCGCCGCGCTGAATCAGCACATAAAACAACGAACTGCCCCCGACCGTGAGGCCCAGCACCGACCACGCCAAGGCGCCAGCCAGCTCCACGTTCCAATCCATGGGCTGCGTTTCGACCAAAGCCAGGGGCACCGTGATGGCCAGGGCCGCCATGATCTGCACCGTGTTGGCCGAGCGCACATCACAAGGCTTTACAAAACGCTTTTGGTAAAGGGTGCCGATGGTGATACTCAACAAGGCCCCCACGGCAAAGGCCATGTTGAAGGAGGACACATGGTCCATGGGTGAATCCAGCGTGAGTTTTCGCCAAACCACCATCAACAAGCCCGCAAAGCCAAGCAATAGACCCAGCCACTGTTGGCGCGTCACCCCGGGTTGGTCCGATCCTCTGAGGCTGTAGGAAAGCCAGATGGCCGTCAGCACAGGTTGAAAGCCCACGATCAGTGATGTCAGGCCCGAACCCATCCCCGCCTTGACCGCCACCCACACGCCCCCCAGATAGCCGCCGTGCATGAGCATGCCCGAGACCGACAAATGGAGCCACTGTGGGGTGGTTTTGGGCCAAGGCACCTTGGCCCAAAAAATCCAGGGCAAAAAGCAAGCGATCGACAGCAGGTACCGCAGCACCAAAAAGGAAAAAGGCGGTGAATGGGGCATGCCGTAGCGGGCGACAATGAAACCGGTGCTCCAAATCAGCACAAACACGGCAGGTGTCGCCCGGACCCAGGCGTCGGAAGCACGCCCACTGCTCATTTCACGTGGGCTCGGATTTCAGGCAAGGCCTTTTGCATGTAGTACACCATGGACCAGACCGTCAAAACGGCGGCCACCACGATCAGCACAGCGCCCCAGGCCCGGGTGTCGATCACGCCGAACAAGTTGCCGTTGTAGAGCAAGAAAGGAATGGCCACCATTTGCACCGTGGTCTTGAGCTTGCCCACCATGTGCACCGCCACGCTTTTGCTGGCCCCGATCTGGGCCATCCACTCGCGCAAGGAAGAGATGGCGATCTCACGGCCAATGATGATGAGCGCCACCAACACATTGACACGGTCCATTTGCACCAGCATCAGCAAAGCCGCACACACCAGGAATTTATCCGCCACGGGGTCCAGGAAAGCCCCAAACGCCGAGGTCTGGTTGAGCTTGCGGGCCAAAAAGCCGTCCAGCCAATCGGTGAAAGCGAACAACACGAACATGACCGTGGCGATCAGGTTTTGCATCTCGACCTTCAGGCTGTCGAGGTAGTAAACGCCAATGATCAACGGGATCGCGACGATGCGCGTCCAGGTCATGAGGGTGGGGATCGTGAAAAACATGCTGCTGATTGTGGCACGCCCAGCCAACAGCGCGATGACAGACGGGACCGGGCTCAGTGCAAGGCGTTGTAAATCGTCTCGGCCAGCTCCCGCGAGATGCCCTCCACCCCCAGCAAGTCCTCCACACTGGCACTTTCCACACCGCGCACGCCGCCAAAACGCTGCAACAGCTTGGCACGTTTGCGTGGCCCAATGCCAGGAATTTCCTCGATCTTGCTGCCGCCCATGCGCACCTTGGCCCGCTGCGCCCGCATGCCGGTGATGGCAAAGCGGTGCGCCTCGTCGCGGATTTGCGCCACCAGCATGAGCGCAGCCGAGTCCTTGCCCAGGTAGACCTTCTCGCGGCCATCGGCAAAGACCAACTCTTCCAGGCCCACCTTGCGGCCCTCGCCTTTTTCGACGCCCACGATGCGCGACAGGTCCAGCCCCAAATCCGTGAATACCTCACGCGCCATGCTCACTTGGCCTTTGCCACCATCGATCAGCACCAGATCGGGCAGCCGGGCCGTGCCTTCGCCTGAGCGCAAGGCTTCTGCCAGCTTGCCGTAACGGCGCATCAGCACCTGGCGCATGGCGGCGTAATCGTCACCCGGCGTAATGCCTTCTATGTTGTAGCGGCGGTAGTCGCCGCTTTGCATCTTGTGCTGACGGAACACCACGCACGAGGCTTGTGTGTTCTCGCCCGCTGTGTGCGAAATGTCAAAGCATTCGATGTGCAACTGGTCCAGATCGTCGGGGGCCAGTTCAAGCGACTCGGCCAATGCACGGGTGCGGGCCTGCTGCGAGCCTTCTTCGGCCAGCAGGCGGGCCAACTGCAATTCGGCGTTTTTTTCGGCCATCTCCAGCCACACGCGGCGGTGCTCCCGCGGCTGAGTCACGGTGCTGATCTTCACGCCAGACTGGGCCGACAAAGCCGAGATCAGCGCCTTGTCGACCGCCGCGCTCAAAATCAACAGCGGCGGCACAGGCACGCCGATGTAGTGCTGCGCCAAAAAGGCTTCGAGCACCTGCACCTCGACGGGCCGCGGAGCATCGCCCTCCTCCAGTCCCAACAGGTCCTGCGCGTCCTGGACATGGACCGGAAAGTAAGGCCGATCGCCCAAATGCCGCCCCCCGCGCACCATGGCCAGGTTCACACAGGCGCGGCCTCCTTGCACCTTGACCACCAGGATGTCGGCATCGGTGTCTACCGCCGTGTCCACCGACTGCTGGTGCAAGACCCGCGACAGCGCCGTCAACTGGTTGCGCACCTCGGCGGCCTGCTCAAATGCCAGGCGCTCGGCGTGCGCCATCATCCTCGCCTCCATCTCGTGCATCAGTGCCTGGGTCTCACCGCGCAGAAACTGCTCGGCATGCTGCACATCGGCCTGGTAGTCCTCGGGGCTGATCAGGTTCACGCAAGGGCCCGAGCAACGCTTGATCTGGTAAAGCAGACAAGGCCGCGTGCGGTTGGCAAACACGGTGTCCTCGCAGGTGCGCAGCCTGAACACCTTCTGAATCAGCTGGATCGACTCCTTGACCGCCCAAGCACTGGGGAAGGGCCCGAAGTAGCGGTGCTTCTTTTCTACAGCACCCCGGTAATACGCCACACGTGGGTAATGCTGCGCCTCGGGCGTCTTGACCACAGCGGGCAGCGCCACGCGGCCATTGCCTGTGAGCTTGAGGTAGGGGTAACTTTTGTCGTCCCGAAACAGGATGTTGAAGCGCGGGTGGAGCGTCTTGATGAGGTTGTTTTCCAGCAACAGCGCCTCGGCCTCGGATCGCACCACGGTGGTCTCCATGCGGGTGATCTTGCTGACCATGTGGCCAATGCGGGTGCCGCCATGGTCCTTCTGGAAATAGCTTGACACCCGGCGCTTGAGGTTCAGCGCCTTGCCCACATACAGCAGCTGCTCCTGCGCATCAAAGTAGCGGTACACCCCCGGCAAGGCGGGCAGCGCGGCAACTTGCGCGAGCAGGGCTTCATCATGGGTGTTCGACATGGCGGCTATTGTCTGTGAAAAGATGTGTGTGAATTCTCCAGCGACAATCGCCGCATGCAATCTGGCCACCTCTGGGACATCTTCTGCACCGTCATCGACAACCACGGCGACCTGGGCGTGTGCTGGCGCCTGACACGCCAGTTGCGCGACGCGGGCCAGCGCGTGCGCCTGTGGGTGGATGACGCCTCAGCCCTGAGCTGGATGGCGCCCACCGCACACCAAGAGCCGGGCATCGAGGTGCGCCCGTGGTCCGATGCCAGCCAAATCAGCACCCTGCAAGCGCTGCCCCCGGCGGATGTCTGGGTCGAAGCCTTTGGCTGCGACATCCCTGAAGCCTTTGTGGCGCACGGTGTAGCCACCCGAGCGCAACAACCCAAATGGATCAACCTCGAATACCTGAGCGCCGAAGACTGGGTGCCCCGCATGCACGGGCTGCCTTCACCCGTGATGAGCGGCCCGGCAAAGGGTTGGACCAAGGCCTTCTTTTACCCCGGCTTCACGCTTGGCACGGGTGGCCTGCTGCGCGAAACCGACCTGCTGGAGCGCCAGCAAAACTTTGACCTTGTCAAACGTTCGGCCTGGCGAGAACAACATGCCCCCAACCTGGCCCCGAATGGCCTGCTGATCAGCCTGTTCTGCTACGAGCCCGCTGCCCTGCCCCAACTGCTGGCCCAACTGGTGGGCACACCCCACCACCTGCTCGTGCCCCCCGGCCGCCCTCTGGCGGCGGTGCAGCAAGCACTGGCGGGCATGGCCGTGCAACCGAACTGGAGCGCCCTGCCCTACACCGACCAAAACGGCTTTGACGAGATGCTCTGGGCCTGTGACTTGAATTTTGTGCGCGGCGAAGACTCCTTGGTGCGCGCCTTGTGGACCGGCCAGCCCTTTGTCTGGCACATCTATCCACAAGACGACAACGCCCACCATACCAAGCTGGAGGCATTTTTGGTGTGGATGCACGCACCACAAAGCCTGCAGCGATTTCATCGGGTGTGGAACGGCCTTCATGAGGGTGAATTGCCTGCACCCGATCCCCAGCAATTGGCCGATTGGCGAGCCTGTGCGCTCAGGGCGAAGCAAGCGTTGGTGAACCAGCAGGATTTACTGCAACAATTACTGATGCACACCGAGTCCGCCACCCGAGCAACTTGACCCTGTTCATGGCCAACAACACGACGCCCTCACAACGTGGACTGCTTCTGCCCTCACAACAAGCCATCATCCACTATCGGATAATCACCCACCATGAATTTGATTGACACCCTCTTCCCCCTCGGCTGGCAGCAGTACCTGCTGGGCGGCCTGACCATTGGCGCGGGCGTTGCGCTGCTTTATTTGTTCAACGGCTGGGTCGGCGGCATGAGCTCCGTCTTTTCCAGCAGTTGGTCCTTTGTGTCCAAACGGGCGTTTTTTCAGCAAGCCCGCTTTGTCAGCACCCGCAACTGGCGGCTGGTTTACGCGCTGGGCGTGGTGCTGGGGGCGCTGGTTTGGCGGTTCACGCTGGCGGGCGGTGAAGCGCAGCACACCAGCGTGCCCGCCTGGCAGCTGCTGGTGGGCGGCTTTTTGGTCGGCTACGGTGCGCGCTTGGGCAATGGCTGCACATCCGGTCACGGCATTTGTGGCCTCGGCTCATTGCAACTGCCTTCGCTGGGCGCGGTGCTCACCTTCATGGCCACCGCCTTCATGACCGCCAACCTGATGGCCTGGAGCCTCGCATGAATAATCTGAATCCTCACACACTGTCCCTGCCCAAAGCGTTGGTCACCCTGTTCGCCGGGGCCTTGTTTGGCTTTGGCCTGTCGCTGGCCACCATGGTTAAGCCCGACGTCGTTTTGAGCTTTTTGCGCTTTCAGGACTGGGGTCTGATGCTGGTCATGGGCGGTGCCGCAGGCCTGGCCATGCTGGCTTACAAAGGTTTTCCGCGCTGGCTGAGCCGCCCCTTGCTGGGCGGGCAGTTCCTGACGCAACCGGCCAGCTGGAACCGCCAAACCGTCATCGGCTCGGCCATTTTTGGCGTGGGCTGGGGTTTGAGTGGCGTCTGTCCGGGTCCGGCCATTGCGGCCTTGGGCACCGGGAACACCGACATCCTGTGGGCCTTGGGTGGCATTGTGCTGGGCGCTTTGGCGCATGGCCTGACGGCGCAGGACTGAGCGACTGCAGCCCTCATCGGCCGAAAAGCCAACCCCACAGGTTAGAATGATGGGCTTGGCTTCAAGCCACCCTCTTTCATTTCAGACTCAATTCCTATGAAAACCGCTCAAGAAATCCGCGTCGGCAACGTCATCATGCACGGCAAAGACCCCATGGTCGTCCTGCGCACCGAATACCAACGCGGTGGCCGTGGTTCGTCCACCGTGCGCATGAAGCTCAAAAGCCTGATCGCCAACTTTGGCACCGAAGTCGTGTTCCGCGCCGACGACAAGATGGATCAGGTCATTCTGGACAAAAAAGACTGCACCTACTCTTACTTCGCTGACCCCATGTACGTCTGTATGGACACCGATTTCAACCAGTACGAAGTCGAAGCCACCAACATGGGCGACGCCCTGAACTACCTCGAAGACGGCATGGAACTCGAAGTGGTGTTCTACAACGAGAAAGCCATCTCGGTCGAATTGCCCACCAGCGTGGTGCGCGAGATCACCTGGACCGAGCCTGCCGTCAAGGGCGACACCTCCGGCAAAGTGCTCAAGCCCGCCAAGATCGCCACCGGCATGGAAGTGCCCGTGCCTTTGTTCGTGAGCCAAGGCGACAAGATCGAAATCGACACCCGCACGGGCGAATACCGCAAGCGCGTCTGATCTTTTATCAAGTCTCCCAGGAAAGCCCCGCAAGGGGCTTTTTTCATGCTCCAAACGGTTTTCTGGAACTTTTTTGCCTTGCCTGCAGGTCTCACGCATGCACAATGCCGCCATGCAATCCCGACAAGACCTCCTGACGCCCTCTCTGCCCCATGCTTGGGCCGATCTGCAAGCCGAACCCAACACCGCCGACTGGCTGGAGCCAGAAGCCCATCGCCTGGCCTTTGCCGACCCCGAATTTCTGCTGCGCCGCGAGACCCGGGGCATCCGTTTCCAGTTGGAGATGCTGAAACCCGACCTGGCGCAAACCGAGGCCAAGATCGAACACACCGTGGTGGTCTTTGGCAGTGCACGGTTCATGGACATGGCCAGCGCCCAAGCGCGGCTCAAGGCAGCATTGAAAAGTGGACAGTCACAAGACATCGCCCTTGCCGAGACCGCTGTGCGCAATACCCAGCATTACGAAAATGCCCGCGTTTTTGCGCAGCTGGTGGGCAGGTCTTGCTCATGCCTGCCGGACGAAGAAAAGCTGTTCATTTGCACGGGTGGCGGGCCCGGCATCATGGAGGCGGCCAACCGGGGCGCGCAAGAAGCGGGGGCACCTTCGGTCGCCCTGAACATCGCCTTGCCCCATGAGCAAAAGCCCAACCCTTACGTCACGCCCGAGTTGAGTTTCAAGTTCCACTACTTCGCGCTGCGCAAAATGCACTTCATGATGCGGGCCAAGGCATTGGTCGCATTTCCGGGTGGTTTTGGCACATTGGACGAGTTGTTCGAAGTGATGACGCTGGTGCAAACGCGAAAATCACGCGCCGTGCCGATTTTGTTATTCGGGACGGAATTTTGGAAACGACTGATCAATATGGACATGCTGGTTCAAGAGGGCACCGTTTCCAGAGAAGACCTGAAACTGTTCCGATATGTAGACACACCCGAGGATGCTTGGAAGACGATCTGCGAGTTCTACCAACTGAAGGTGGCTTAAGCGGCCCGCAAGCGCCATGCTGCGCGAGCTCCCAAGCCCACAGCAGTGCCCACCACCCAAAAAACCGGGGCCACCCCGGCAACGGCACCCGCAGCGCCAAACACCATCGGCATCAGCACGCTTGAAGCATTGATGCTCATCAGGCGCAAACCCAGCGCCTCCCCCTGACGGTGCTGGGGGGTGATCTGGTGCAAAGTGCTCATGATCATGGGCTGCACCGTGCCCAGCACAAGTCCCAACAACACCGAGCACAAGCCCATGCTCCAGGCCGTGGGCATGAATGGATACAGACCAAACAGCAGCGCGGTGCACACCATGGCCCCGGTGATGATCTGGTGCTCCTGGACATGCCGCGAAATAAAGGGCAAACACACCCGGATGAACGCCGCTGCAACGGCAAACGCACCCAAAATGGTGCCCACCACCGAAGCACTGAAACCCCGCTCGTGCCCCAGCACCGGTACCACAAAAGTGTGGACATCCCAGCACGAAGACAGCAGCCAGTTGACCCCCAGCAAACGCCGCATCATGGGCTCGGCCAACAAATCCATGGCGCGACGCGGTGCAGCGCTTTCAAGCGATGGCGGGCTGTGACGCTCGGGCACCTTGCGCACCCAAAACCAGGTGCTCAGGGGCAACACTGCCATCAGCAAAAAGGCCCAGCGAAAACCGGTGACATCGGCCGGCTCGGGACCGGCGTAATCGATCAGCAAACCGGCCAGGACCGGACCCAAAAAGTTAGAAATCGCCGGGCCAATGGACAACCAGCTGAAAGCGACCTTGAGCTCTTGCGGGTCTTTCGCCAGTCGGCCCACGTGCCGCTGCAAGGCGATCACCGCCATGCCGGTGGCGCCTCCCGTGGCCAAGGCGCTCAGGCACATCACGGGAAAAATGGGCCATAACACCGACAACCCTGCCCCCACCGACGACATGGCCACGCTGATCAGCAGCGGTTTTTTGAGGCCTTTGCGGTCGGCATAACGCCCTGCGGGGAGTGCCAAAAAAACCTGGGTCAGGGCAAACAAAGCCAACAGTGCCCCGACGGCCATGGCGCTGAAGCCCTGTTTGAGTGCGAGCAAGGGAATGGCCATGCGCATGCCCGCCATGCACGCATGCAAAAAAATCTGGCCTGCGATCAAACGGGGCAGTGTGGTCATCCCAATGCCAGCCCGGGCCGATGGGCCATCACGGGTCTACACCGGGCAGCAGCGCTTGCGCCTCAGTCTCTGGCAAGGCATCGACTTGACGCAGCGCCCGGTTCATGACGTTGCTGCGCGTCTGGGCCTGGTCCAGCGTGTTGAGCACGGTTTGCGTCTGGTTGCGAACTTTGTCCAGCACATCGCCAAACTTGCCAAACTCGGTTTTGACCGCACCCAGCACCTGCCAGACTTCGCTGGAGCGCTTTTCCAGCGCCAAGGTTCTGAAACCCATTTGCAAGGCATTGAGCATGGCCATCAGGTTGGTCGGGCCCGCCAGCGTCACGCGGTGGTCGCGCTGCAGCGTTTCCATCAAACCCGGGCGGCGCAAGACCTCGGCGTACAGCCCTTCTGTGGGCAAAAACATCACTGCAAAGTCGGTGGTGTGCGGCGGCTCCAGGTATTTTTCGGCAATGGACTTGGCTTCGAGCTTGATGCGTGTCTCCAGGGCCTTGGCACACAACTCGGCTTGCACCGGGTCGGCTCGGCCTTGGGCCTCGAGCAGGCGCTCGTAGTCTTCGTTGGGAAACTTCGCGTCGATCGGCAGCCACACGGGTTGGCCGCTGTCGGAGCGGCCCGGCAGGCGAATCGCAAAGTCCACCCGGTTTTTGTCACCGGGGCGCGTGGCCACTTGCACCGCATATTGCTCTGGCGTGAGCACTTGTTCGAGCAGCGAGGCCAGTTGCGCCTCGCCGAACATGCCGCGGGTTTTGACGTTGGTCAGCAGGTGCTTGAGGTCGCCCACGCCTTGCGCCAGGTTGTGCATTTCGCCCAGGCCTTTGTGCACCTGCTCCAGGCGCTCGGCCACTTGTTTGAAGCTCTCGCCCAAGCGGGCTTGCAAAGTGGCTTGCAACTTTTCGTCCACTGTCTGGCGCATCTCGTCCAGTTTGGCGGCATTGCTTTGCTGCAGCTGCGACAACTGGGTTTCCATGGTGCCGCGCATCTCGGTCAGGCGACGGGCATTGGCCTCAGACAGCGCATTGACTTGCTGCGCCAGGCTGTCGGTCAGGCTTTTTTGCAGCAAGGCCAGTTGCTGGGCCAGGGCGTCAATTTGCTGGTTTTGGGTACGGGTGGCCTCGGCACTTTGCTGCAGCAACGACTGCTGAAAGAGCGTGAGGGTCTGCATCGCCTCTTGTCGGCCTTGCACGCCGGACTGGGCGATCTCGGTGCGCAGCTCGCGCTCAAGGCGCTCGGTCTGGGCTTGCAGGGCTGCAAACTGCTGTTGCAGCCAGGCCGCTTGCTCGGCCAACTTATCTTCTTGAGCCAGCGGTGCAGCTTTGGCGCGAAACAACAGGACCAAAAGCCCGAGCAGGTTCAACCCACCCAGCGCCAGCCACACCCATTCACTCATAGGGCGTTGCCCGGCACGGTGTTCAGCGGCGTGAGGGCCTGGCCACGGGTCAGGTAAGCCACCAAGTTGTCCGCAGCGAGTTGCGCCATGGCCATCCGAGTTTTGACCGTGCTGCTGGCGATGTGGGGCGTGAGCACCACGTTCGGTACTTTCAGCAAGTCGGGGTGCACAGAGGGCTCGCCCTCGAAGACATCGATACCCGCTGCAGCAATTTGTTGTGCTGCCAGCGCTTTGGCCAAGGCCGCGTCGTCCACAATGCCGCCGCGCGCAATATTGACCAAAGTGGCCGTGGGCTTCATCTGCGCCAACTCGGCCGCGCCGATGGTGTGGTGAGATTCTGCGCTGTACGGCACCACCAGCATCACATGGTCAGCGGTCTGCAGCAGCTCCAGCTTGCCCACATAAGTGGCCTTGCACTCCGCTTCCAACTCGGCGCTCAGGCGACTGCGGTTGTGATAGATGACATTCATGCCAAAACCATGCGCGGCACGGCGGGCAATGCCCTGTCCGATCCGCCCCATGCCGATGATGCCGATGGTCGATCCATGCACCTCGGCTCCGGCAAACATGTCGTAGCTCCACTTGGTCCACAAACCAGCACGCAGGTAATGCTCGCTCTCGGTCACGCGGCGGGCCGTGGCCATGAGCAAGGCAAAGCCAAAATCGGCCGTGGTTTCGGTCAGCACATCGGGCGTGTTGCTGGCCTGTACACCTGCGGCGGTCATGGCGGGCACATCGAAGTTGTTGTAACCCACCGCCATGTTGGCCACGATGCGCAGCTGGGGGTTGGCCTGCAGGAGCGCTGCGTCGATGCGCTCACTGCCTGTGGTCAGGGCTCCCACTTTGCCTTGCATGCGGCGCGTGAGTTCGGCGGCAGACCAGACCTCGTCGGCCTGGTTGCTCTCAACGTCAAACACCTGCGCCAATGACTGCAGGACCTCGGGGAAGATGGCGCGGGCCACCAAAATAGAAGGTTTGGACATCACTTGAACCAGATAAAACTCATGACCACGAACAAAGGAATCAGGACAGCGCCTGACCACAACATGTAACCAAAGAAGCTGGGCATTTTCACGCCACGGTCTTCCGCGATGGCCTTGACCATCAAATTGGGCGCATTGCCAATGTAGGTGTTGGCGCCCATGAACACGGCACCGGCCGAAATCGCGGCCAGCGTTGGGGCCAAAGTGGTCATCAGAACCTGGGGGTCCCCGCCAGCCGTGTTGAAGAACACCAAATAGGTGGGCGCGTTGTCAAGGAATGAACTCAAGGCGCCCGTGATCCAGAAGTACATCATCACATTGGGGCTGCCATCGGGCTGGGTCACCGCTTGAACCACTGCGCCGAAAGGGCCATTGACACCCGCCTTGAGCATGGCGATGACCGGAATGATGGTCAGGAAAATACCTGCAAACAACTTGGCCACTTCGGCCATGGGGGCCCAACCGAATTGGTTGTCGGCGTGCACCTTGGCGGGGGTGATTTTGAGCGACAAGAACGTCACGGCGATCAAACCCAGATCCCGCACAACGCCGGGAAGCCCCACTTCGGTGCCGTAGATGTTGAAAGACACGGGCGACTTCCAGAAACCGCTCATCAGCACCAAGCCCACCACCGCACCGAGCAGCCAGAAGTTGATGGCCCCATCAAAACCAATCGCTTTGGAGTCGGGGGTCGGGTCTTGCGGCAACAACGCTTCACGGCGGTAAAACCAGGAATCCAGGACAAAAAAGATGGTGAGCAAACTGCCCACCAAGAACAAGGTCTCGGGGAAGATGGTTTTGATGGTCCAGAAGAAGTCAACGCCCTTCAAGAAACCCAAAAACAAGGGCGGATCGCCCAATGGCGTCAAGGAGCCGCCCGCGTTGGAGACAATGAAGATGAAAAACACCACCACATGCGCCACATGCTTGCGGTTGTCGTTGGCGCGGATGAGCGGACGAATCAGCAGCATGGAGGCACCCGTGGTGCCCATGAAGCTGGCCAAAAACGCACCAATCGCCAAAATGGCTGTGTTCAAACCCGGGCTGCCGTGCAAATTGCCACGGATGAAAATGCCGCCCGACACGGTGAACAAAGCCGTGAGCAAAATGATGAAAGGGATGTATTCGGCAAACAGGGCGTGCACCATGTTCGCGCCAGCCGCTGCAGGACCAAACATCAGGGCAAAAGGCACGAGGAACGCCAAGCCCCAGGCAGCCGCCACTTTGCCGTAATGGTGGTGCCAGAAATGGGGTACCAGCAAAGGCATCAAGGCAATCGACAACAAAATGCCGGCAAACGGCACCCCCCAGAGGACAGACAGCTGAGCGCCATCAAAATCGGCGGCCCAAGCCCCCCCTGACAAAGCCATCAACACCGGCAAAGCCAGCCAAGCGGTCCATCGTGTCCCTAATAACTTCATGGTGCACATCTCCAATTGAATGATTCTGATAGTAGCGGTGAATGGTCCCGATTCAGGTGCCGGGTGAAACTTCAAACACTTGGCGCAGATAAGCCAGATATTTTTCGTCATCGCACATGCCCTTGCCCGGCGAGTCCGACAACTTGGCCACTGGCTGGCCGTTGCAACGGGTCATCTTGATGACGATTTGCAGCGGCTCGTAACCCAGGTCGTTGGTCAGGTTGGTGCCCACGCCAAAGGCCAGCTGGCAGCGGTCGTGGAACTGTTGGTAAAGCTCAATCGTGCGCGGGATCGTCAGGCCGTCACTGAAAATCAGCGTCTTGGTTTTGGGGTCGACCCGGTTGTGCTGGTAGTGCGCGATCATGCGCTCGCCCCAGCTGAACGGGTCGCCACTGTCGTGGCGGGCACCATCAAACAGTTTGCAGAAATACAGGTCAAAGTCGCGCAAAAAAGCGTTGAAGCCATAAACATCGCTCAGCGCAATGCCCAGGTCGCCCCGGTACTCCTTGGCCCACGACTCAAAGGCAAACACCTGGCTGTCGCGCAAACGCGGGCCCAAGGCCTGACAGGCCTGCAGGTATTCGTGCGCCATGGTGCCCAAGGGCGTCAGGCCCAGCAGATAGGCGTAGTACACATTGCTGGTGCCTGCAAACTGGCCACTGGGGCCAGTGCCCAGACGGGCCGACAGCACGCGCAGCACCTCTTCGTGCCAAGCGCGGGAAAAACGGCGGCGCGTGCCGTAGTCGGCGATTTTGAGGGTTTCGAGGCCAGGCGCCTGCAGCTGGGCGATTTTGGTGTCCAGGCGTCGGCGGCCCTCCAAGAGATCAGGCACTTTTTGGGTGTTGCGGAAGTACACCTCATTGACGATGGCCAGCACCGGAATCTCGAACAAAATCGTGTGCAGCCAAGGTCCCTGGATGGTGATGTCGATCTCACCGGAGGGCAACGCTGTGACCGCAACGGACTTTTCATTGAGCTTGAAAAGCCCCAGGAAATCGACAAAGTCACTCTTGATGAACCTCATGGAACGCAGGTACTGCAACTCGCCCTCCTTGAAGGTCAAGCTGCACAAAGAGCGAATTTCTTCCCGAATTTCTTTGACAAACGGTGCCAAAGGCACGCCAGGGTTGCGGCACTTGAATTTGTATTCAACCTGCGCCCCCGGAAACTGGTGCAGCACGACCTGCATCATGGTGAATTTGTACAGGTCGGTGTCGAGCAGGCTGGTGATGATCATGGTGTTTTGTCTCTGGCGGCTGGTGCCGCTCGTTGTTGGGGGGCAGTGTAAGGGATGCCCACCCTCGTCGAGCAGGGATCATGCTGTCGACTCAAGGCGCCCGCTGGTCAGCACCAGCACCCGCTGGGCGTGCCGGGACAGGATGTTGTTTTGCTCGGCCACCAGCATGGCCACGCCTTCTCGGGCCAGTTGCAGCAGCGCGTCGCGCATGGCTGCCACCAACAAGGGGGCAATGCCCTCGCAAGGCTCGTCCAGCAGCAGCAGGCGCGGGCCGGTCATGAGGGTGCGGGCCAGGGCCAGCATTTGCTGCTCGCCACCGCTCATTTGGCTGGCTGGGCGGTTGAGCATGGTTTGCAGCTGGGGAAACAAGGCCATCACCTGGTCAAAGCGCTGCGCGGGGGTGGCCTGTCCACGGCGTGCGGCACCGGAGGCTGCGATCCACAGGTTTTCTTGGACCGACAAAGCCGTGAACAAACGCCGGTCTTCGGCAACAAAGCCCAAGCCCGCTTGGGCACGGCGGTGGGCAGGCCATGTGTGCAGGGGTTCGCCTTGCCAAAGGATTTGGCCCTGCGCCCGGGGGCCGATGCCGATCAGGCTTTGCAGCAGTGTGGATTTCCCCGCGCCGTTCAGCCCCTGGATGACGACCAACTCGCCCTCGCCCACGGACAGGCTGACATCGAACAAGGCCTGGGCTTGGCCATACCAGGCGTTCAGGCGTTCAACTTTGAGCATCGCGCAAGCCTTTCATGTCGAAGTCCAGGCCCAGGTAGCGCTCGCGCACCTGAGGGTCTTGCGCCACCACTTCGGGCAGCCCGTCGGCCACCAAGCGGCCTTGCATCAGCACCAACACCCGGTCGGCCACGCCGAACACGGCGTCCATGTTGTGCTCGGTGTAGAGCACCGTCACGCCTTGCAAGGCCACCTGGCGCACCAGCGCCATCATGTCGGCCCGCTCTGCAAGAGCCAGCCCAGCGGCGGGTTCATCCAGCAAGAGCAATGACGGCACCCCTTGGTCAGTCTTGTCGGCTTTGGCATCAGGCAATCCTGCCAGCGCCATGGCCAACTCCAGACGTTTTTTGGCGCCGTAAGGCAAATCGGCCACCGTGGCATGCGCTTGGCCTTGCAAACCCGCTTGTGCAGCCAGCCGCATCGCCCGCTCAGGCTGGCGACGGTCCAGCCGGTCCCACCAGGCCAGCGGCTGGGCATCGCGCAGCACCAGCTGGATGTTTTGCAGCACGCTCAGCGCATCAAAGGTTTGCGCCACCTGAAAGGTACGGGCGACGCCCAAGCGCTGGCGCTCGGCTGGCGGTTTGCCCAAGAGCGACTGGCCTTGCCACTGCACCTTGCCCGCCGTGGGCACCTGCTGGCCGGCCAAGCAGGCAAAACAGGTCGTCTTGCCCGCGCCGTTGGGACCGATCAGGGCCACGCACTGGCCAGAGGGCACACAGAAGTCCACGCCGTCCAGCGCCCGCACACCGCCAAAATGCTTGGCCAAACCGCTGACCTGCAAGACTGCGCCCAGGCTCATGCGCGGCTCCCTTTGGACGAAGCGAAATGGGGCATCCACATCTGCAGCCCACCCAGCACGCCACTGGGCGTCAAAACCATCACGAGCATGATCACCAAGCCCAAAACACCACGCCAATAATCCAGACCCTGCCCCAATTCAGCCCCACCCCACACCAGCAAGGCACTGCCCACGGCCGAACCCCACAGTTGGTGCACCCCGCCCAACAAAATCACCAACAAGGCGTCCACCGACATGGCGACCGAGGCCACCGAGGGGAACACCGCGCCTTTGAATGCAGCCCACAAGCCCCCGGCCAGCCCTGCCAAGGTGGCGCTGCCCACAAACACCTGGTAGCGCAAGGCCTGCACCGGCAAACCGCTGGCCTCCGCGCGCAGCGGCGCATCGCGCACCGCCTGCAAAGCCGCGCCCCGACTCGAGCGGGCCACGCGGGCCATGCCCACCAAGGCGAAAAGCATGAAAACGGCCAGCGCGGCGTCCCACAGCGCACGCGACTCGGGTGCGATCAAACGCAGACCGATCAGCCCGTTGTCGCCCCCCGTGAGCCCCACCCACTGCGTAGCCCCCGCCCAAATCATTTGCGCCAGCGCCAGCGACAGCATGGCCAGGTACACCCCGCTGCTGCGCACCACCAAAGCACCAAACGCCACAGCCACGGCCAGCGCCAGCGCCATGCCCGCGGCCAATGCCGCTGGCAAACCCGCACCCCAGTGCAGGTGCGACAGCGCCGCGCCATAAGCGCCCAGCGCAAAAAACGCCGCATGGCCAAAGCTGACCAAGCCACCCAAAGCCATCATCCACTGCAAGCTTAGACCAAACAGCATCATCACCATCACGTCTTCTGCCAGGCTTCGGCCGTAATCGCCCTGCCCCCAGGCCAGCAGCGTCAAGCCCACAAAGACGGATACAAACAGCGCACGGCCCAAGCCTGCCACCGGCCACAGGGCAAAAACCGGCACGCTTTCGCGTTGCTCGGCATGTGCGGCCGACCCGGCCAGGCCCTGCGGCCGCCAGACCAGCACCACAGCCATGGTCAAAAACACCAGAACCAAAGTCGCTTGCGGGAAAAAGCTCAGACCCAAGGCGTGGATCACGCCAATCAGCACCGCCGCCACAAAAGCCCCGCCAATGCTGCCCAGCCCGCCCGTGACCACCACCACAAAGGTCTCGACCACCACGTTCACGTCCATCTGCAAGTGCGCAGGCTCGCGTGGCAACTGCAGCGCCCCGGCCAGTCCCGCCAAGCCGCAGCCCAGCATGACCACCCCGAGCATGAGGGGCTTAGGATTCACACCCAGCGCATCGAGCATTTCGCGGTCTTGTGTGGCGGCTTTCACACGCTGGCCCCACAGCGTGCGCGTGAGCAAGAGGTGCAGGCCCAGCCAGACCAAGGGGCCCAGCACCAAGGTGAACAATTGCCAGGTCGGAAAATACGACTCTCCCAGTGGGATGGCGCCTTTGAGGCCTGGAAAGCGCGGTGCGAACACCTCTTCAGGGCCAAAAAACCAGCGCATCGCGTCATGCAGCGCCAGCGTCAGGCCAAAGGTGGCCACCAGTTGGTAGAGCTGCGGCGCGTGGCGCATGCGCTTGAGCAGCAAGACTTCGGTCACGGCCCCCAGCAAGGCAGCCACACCCGCGCCCATCAAGATCACCGTGCCATAGCCCCAAGCGGTGTCCGCCATGCCGGGCCACCAGTTTGTCACCGCGTGCGCCGACCACAGCGCGCCCAACATAAAGAAGCTGCCATGCGCGAAGTTGACGATCCGGGTGACGCCAAAAATCAGCGTCAGCCCAGAGGCCATCAAAAACAAGGTGGTGGCGTGGCTCAGGCCATTGAGCAATTGCAGCGCCAGTGCTTCGAATCCCAAACCAGGCCCTTGTCTTTAAAAAAAAGCGCGTTGAGATAAAAGGTCAGTCCACCCAGTGGGTGAAGTCTTGCGCTGGCACGCGGGTGGTCTGGAAGGTGTTGACCAAGGCCGACTCGTCGGCATAGCCCAGCGACATGCCGCAGACCACCATTTCGTTGTCACCCGCACCGACCAGCGGCAAGATGATTTTGGAAAAGCCGTTCCACGCCGCTTGCGGGCAGGTGTGCAGGCCCCGCGAGCGAGCGGCCACCATGATGCTTTGCAAGAACATGCCGTAGTCCAGCAAGCTGCCCCGGCCCATGACTTTGTCGATGGTGAAGATCAGCCCCACGGGCGCGTCAAAAAAGCGGAAATTCTTTTGGTGCTGCGCGTGCATCATGGCCTTGTCGCCCTTGCCAATGCCCAGCACGCCGTAGAGGCCAAAGCCGCACTCACGGCGGCGGTCGATGTAGGGGCTGACCCATTTTTCGGGGTAATAGTCGTAGGCCTCGGCGTATTCAGAAGCCAGGGCCGGGTTGGCGCTGATGGCATCGTGCGCGGCGCAGGTCTTGGCCACCAGCTCGTCGCGCTTGGCGCCTTGGAGCACATAGACCTTCCAGGGCTGGGTGTTCGTGCCGCTGGGCGAGCGTGCCGCAACGCTCAGCACCTCTTGCAAAATGCTGCGCTCCACCGCTTGGGGCAGGTAGGCGCGAGCCGAAAAGCGGCTCAGAATGGCGGCATCCACACTCGCGGGATCGTTCACGCGGGTGCTGACTTGGGGGCCAATGGGGGAAATGCTCATGTCAATGTCTCCAAAAATGCTTTGAGTGCCGTGGGCAGGGGCACGGGGCGGCGGGTCTCGCGGTCCACGTACACATGGACAAAATGGCCCCGAGCGGCGGTGAGGTCTTCGCCTTGCGCGAACAGGCCCACTTCGTAGCGCACGCTGGAGGTGCCCAACTTGGCCACGCGTATGCCTGCGTCAACGGTTTGCGGAAAGGCCAGTGGCGCGAAATAAAAACACTGGGTTTCCACCACCAAGCCGATGGTGGTGCCAGCGTGAATGTCCAGCACGCCCTGCTCGATCAGGGTGGCGTTCACGGCGGTGTCGAACCAGCTGTAATACACCACGTTGTTCACATGGCCGTAGACGTCGTTGTCCATCCAGCGCGTGCTGATGGGGCGAAACGCCTTGTAGCTGCTGCGGGCGTCGGCTTGAGGTTTGGCAGGCGTGTTCATCGCCCGAGATTGTGCCAGCGTTGCCAATAGCCCAAAGCCACAGACCAGGTCTGCATTTGCACCTCTACCGTGGTCTCGATGTCATGGCCATAGCCCCCGCCCATGCACAGCACCACCGGCAGTCGGCGCTGCCAGGCCCAGTCCATCACCGCCCGGTCGCGGGCCTGCATGCCGTCGGCTGACAATTTGAGCCGCCCGAGCCGGTCGCCCTCATGCGGATCGGCTCCGGCCAGGTAAATCACCAGTTGTGGGTCAAAACGGTCCTGCAGGGTCTGCAGCGCTTGGTGCAGGGCCGCCAAATAGGGCTCGTCGGTGCAGCCGTCCGGCAGGCCCACATCCAGATCGCTCGGCTCCTTGCGGAAGGGGAAGTTTTTCTCACCGTGCAAAGACAGCGTGAACACGCTAGGGTCGTTCGCAAAAATGTGCGCCGTGCCATTGCCCTGGTGCACGTCCAGATCGATCACCGCCACCTTCAATGTTCGCCTGTGGTGGCGCCAGGCCTCGGCCTGCATCAGGCGGGCTGTCACGGCGATGTCATTGAACACACAAAAGCCTGCGCCCTTGTGGGCATAGGCGTGGTGCGTGCCGCCAGCCAGATTGCCCGCGACCCCTTGCGCCAATGCATCGCGGGCAGCCGCCACCGTGGCCCCGACCGAGCGACGCGCCCGCTCGGCCATGGCCTCGCTCCAAGGAAAACCGATTTCTCGTTGCAAAGCCGCCTCCAAGCTGCCCGCGGCCACGCCCTGGATGTAATCGGGTGTGTGCACCAAGGCCAGTTCCCCGTTGCTCGCAGCCGGGGCCTCGCACATGAGCACGCCGGGCAACTCCTGTGTCAGGCGGTCGCGCAGACGGCTGTATTTGCGCATCGGAAAGCGGTGGCCTTCGGGCAGGGGCAGGACAAAGTGGTCGGCGTAATAAGCGTGCATGGATTGATTCAGAGCAAGGCGATTCTAGAAAACCCTCTCTAAACTGAGCCAGGACCGGGCCCATCCCCTTGTAATACACAGTAGAAACCCTAAAATTCAAAACATGCTGCACTGCAACAAAGTTGTACGGCCCCGGCCAGTTACGGCGCAGTCTTCTTGAAACCAAACTTATCTCTGGAGCCCCTCATGATGACACCCGAACAAATCGTCGCATCGCACAAAGCCAATGTGGAAACCCTGTTTGGTTTGACCGCCAAAGCCTTTGAAGGCGTGGAAAAAATGGTTGAACTGAACCTGAGCGTGGCCAAGGCCGCATTGGACGAATCGGCCAACAACACCCAAGCCGCTCTGAGCGTGAAAGACGCCCAAGAGTTGCTGGCCATGCAAGCCAACCTGTTCCAGCCCTTGGCTGAAAAAACCGCCGCTTACAGCCGCCACTTGTACGACATCGCTTCGGGTACCCAAAGTGAGTTTTCCAAGGCCTTGGAAGCCCAAACCGCCGCCGCGCAAAAGCAATTCGCCAATCTGGTCGACAGCGCCGCTCAAAACGCCCCTGCCGGTTCCGAGCAGGCTGTGGCCATGATGAAGGGTGCCGTCACGGCCGCCAACACCGCTTTCGAGTCCGTGCAAAAAGCCGTCAAGCAAGCCACCGACCTGGCCGAGACCAACCTGGCTGCCGTGACCCAAACCGCTGCCCCCAAGGCCGCCAAGAAGAAGTGATTTTTCAGGCAGGTCGGTTGTGCAAATGCCGGCCTGTCGTTTTGCAAGTTGTCTCCTCGGATCTCTTTGAATTTCATCTGGGAAACAGGGATCCCTTCCAGGGCTGATCGCAAGATCAGCCCTTTTTTTTTGGGTACGCACCGTGATCGCTGGGTCTTTTTACGGGTGTTGATCGGGGGCAAGGGGCCCATCAACGACCCTCTTGAAACTGGGCCATGCGCGCTTTCAGAGCAGGCAAAGCCGCCCGCATTGCCATCCGCCCGGCTTCAATCGCGCGCAGACGGGCGCTGAAATCGGCACTTTTGACACCTGACAAAGCTGGACGGATCACCACATCGGCCTCTTTAAGTGCCAAGGAGTTGATGCTTTTGCCCATGATGGCGAAGGTCTGCATCAAGATCTGGAAGGTGTCGCCATACGGGTTGCCCTCCGGATCGCTGGAAATGTCCACCGCAATCACAAAGTTGGCCCCCATCTCACGCGTCTGACGCACCGGCACTGGAGAGACCAAGCCCCCGTCCACATACTCACGGTCGCCCAGACGCACCGGCTGGAACACCGCAGGCACCGCGCTCGAAGCCCGCACTGCTGCGCCCGTGTTGCCGCGCCGGAAAGTGATGGCCTGGCCGCTGCCCAAATCGGTGGCGACGATGCCCAAGGCGATAGGCATCTGCTCCATCGTTTTACCGCCGACCTGGGTGTTCACGTACTTGGCCAAGGCCTCGCCTCGCAAAGCGCCACGGTTCAAAATCGGCAGCATCCAGTCGGTGATCTCGGCCTCCTGCATGGACTCGGCCACGCGCACCAACTCCGCCGGGTTTTTGCCACTGGCGTACAAGGCCGCCACCAAACTCCCCGCCGACGTTCCTGCGACATGGCTGGGCCGCAGTCCGGCCTCTTCCAGCACCTGGATCACGCCCACATGGGCAAAACCGCGCGCCGCCCCGCCACCGAGCGCCAGCCCCAAGCGGACTTCACGCCGCTCGGCCATGGGCAGCGGGCCAGGTTCTGCAGGCTTGGTGGACTGCAAGCTGCCGCAGGCCGTCAAGACCAACCCCATCAGCAGGCCAAGCAAGCACTGACCTGCTCGCTTGAGCCCGCCACCCGCCATGGCTCGTCCTGCCGACTGACTCCCCACCTGATGACCAATCCCTTGCACTTTAGGCATGTACTCCTCAAATCTTATTGATAACCATTCTCATTTAGTTTAAACTTGGCTTCACACATCGCACCCAACAACCTAAGCATGACACCAAACCAAACCCTGTTGAGCATCGTCTGCCTCCTGAGCGCCGCATCGGCCATGGCACAAGACAAAGTGCTGAACATCTACTCAGCCCGCCACTACCCGACCGACGAAGTCATGTACAGCGACTTCAGCAAAGCCACCGGCATCAAGATCAACCGGGTCGATGCCGACGATGCCGGTATTCTCGCCCGTCTCAAGGCCGAAGGTGCAGCCTCCCCTGCCGATGTGATTTTGTTGGTGGACGCGGCCCGACTGTGGCGTGCCGAAGTCGATGGCCTGTTCTTGCCGATCAAATCGGCCAAACTTGAAGATGCCATCCCAGCCAACCTGCGGGCCAAACCCGCCGACAACGGCGGCACGGCCTGGTTTGGTCTGTCCACAAGAGCACGTGTGATCGTGTACGACAAGCTCAAATTCAGCAAAACCGATGTGGACAGCTACGAAAAGCTGGCCGATTCGAAACTCAAAGGCAGCCTGTGCATCCGCAGTGGTTCGCACCCCTACAACCTGAGCCTGTTTGGGGCCATGTCCGAGCACCTGGGCCCGCAAAAAACCGAAGTTTGGCTCAAAGGTCTGGTCGACAACATGGCCCGCAGCCCCAAAGGCGGTGACACCGACCAGATCAAAGGCGTGGCCTCCGGTGAATGCGGCGTGGCCGTCACCAACACCTACTACCTGGCCCGCTTGATGCGGTCCAGCAACCCAGCCGACAAAGCCGTGACTGAAAAAATCGGCGTGGTCTTCCCTAACCAAAGCAGCTGGGGCACCCACATGAACGTGGCCGGCGGCGCCATCGCCCGCCATGCCAAAAACACCGACAACGCGGTCAAATTCTTGGAATACCTGGCCAGCCCGTCTGCACAAAACCATTTTGCCAATGGCAACAACGAGTGGCCAGCAGCCAAAGGGGTGAGCTTTGACAACCCGGCCTTGAAAGCCATGACCGGCGGCAGCTTCAAAAGCGAATGGATCCCGATCAGCGCCGTGGGCATGAACCAAATCAAGGTGCAGCAAATGCTGGACCGCGTGGGCTTCAAGTAAGCCGACACGGTAGACGGGTCAAGACAAAAACTTGACCCGCCCCTGCAAGGCTTGCAGCGTGACTTTTGGGGAAGACTCCCCAACCCCCACCACCACGCCCATGCCCGCCACCGGGGCCAGGCTGTCGAGTTGAAAACGGCCCATGCCCGGGGTCTGGCGGATGAAGCATTTTTCGTCGAAAAACAAACGGTCACCACTTGCATCGATTTCGTCGCTGTCGATGGTTTCAAAACCGATCAGCTGCCGGATCTCATCCAGACCACCGTCCCAAGGAAGGGAGGTGATGGTTTTGGCGTTGGGGTCGATCACAAAACACGTCATCACAGGACTCCTGTCAGTTTAAAAAACGGCCAGCTCAAACCGCTTCGGCGTGCGCGGGTGTGGGGGCTTCATTCACCGACAAGGCAGGCATGCGGATCAGGTGGTCAAAAGCGCTCAAGGCGGCTTTGGCACCCTCGCCTGCGGCGATCACGATCTGTTTGTAAGGCACGGTGGTGCAGTCACCGGCAGCAAATACGCCGGGCACATTGGTGTGGCCTTTGGCGTCCACCACGATCTCGCCGAATTTGCTCAGCTCCAGAGTGCCTTTGAGGAACTCGGTGTTGGGCACCAAGCCTATTTGCACGAACACCCCTTCCAGCTCAATCCAGTGGTCTTCGCTGGTGGTGCGGTCCTTGTAGCGGATGCCGTTGACTTTGCCGTCCGCGCCGGTGATTTCAGTGGTCTGCGCGTGGGTGTGGATGGTGACGTTGGGCAAGCTCTTGAGCTTGCTGACCAAGACCGCGTCGGCCTTGAGCTGGTCGGCAAATTCAAACACCGTGACGTGGGCCACGATGCCGGCCAGGTCAATCGCCGCTTCGATGCCGGAGTTGCCCCCGCCAATCACGGCGGTGCGCTTTCCCTTGAACAAGGGACCGTCGCAGTGCGGGCAGTAAGCCACGCCTTTGTTCTTGTACTCGGCTTCGCCGGGCACGTTGACATTGCGCCAGCGGGCGCCGGTCGACAAAATCACCGAGCGGGCCTTGAGGCTGGCACCATTGGCCATCTGCACTTCGATCAGCCCACCGGGCTGGCTGGCAGGGATGATTTTGTCGGCGCGTTGCAGGTTCATGATGTCCACCTCGTAGTGGCGCACTTGCGCTTCCAGAGCTGCCGCAAACTTGGGGCCATCGGTCTCGAGCACCGAGATGTAGTTCTCGATGGCCATGGTGTCGTTGGTCTGGCCACCAAAACGCTCGGCGGCCACGCCCACGCGAATGCCTTTGCGCGCGGCGTAAACGGCAGCGGCTGCACCGGCCGGGCCACCCCCCACAATCAACACATCAAACGGATCTTTCGCGCTGAGCTTGGCCGCGTCGCGCTCACCCGCGTTGGAGTCCAGCTTGGCCACGATTTCTTCCACCGACATGCGGCCCGAACCGAACACCTGACCGTTCAAAAAGACCATGGGCACGGCCATGATCTGGCGCGCTTCGACTTCGGCCTGGAAGGCACCGCCTTCAATGACCACGGTCTTCACATTCGGGTTCACGATGGACATGAGCGACAGGGCCTGCACCACGTCGGGGCAGTTGTGGCAGCTCAGCGACATGTAGACCTCGAAATTGAAGTTGCCTTCCAGCGCTTTGATGCTGTCGATCACGTCTGGTTCGACCTTCGGGGGATGGCCACCGGTCCAGAGCAAGGCCAACACCAACGAAGTGAACTCGTGGCCCAGCGGCAAACCGGCAAAACGCACACCGGTGCTTTGGCCATCACGTGCCACCACAAAACTGGGCTTGCGGGCATCGTCACCCGTGGTGTCCAGAGTCACCTTGTCGGACAGGCCCACAATGGTTTCGAGCAGGTTTTTCATGTCGACACCGGTCTCGCTGTCGTCGAGCGAAGCGATCAAACGAATGGGTTGGCGCAACAGGGCCAGGTATTGCTGCAATTGGGCTTTGAGGGTGTCGTCGAGCATGGTGTTCTCCTTGGGGGCTGCACACATTCCTGACCCTCGCTTGTGGCGAGGACCGGAACAAAAGGTTGGGGGAAAGTCTTTGGGCGCAGCACACGCCAGCTTGTGGCCGGCATGCGCTGAACCCAAAGCCCTGCATGGCAGGGCATGGGGGATTTAGATCTTGCCGACCAGATCGATGGAAGGCGCCAAAGTCTTGGCGCCCTCTTTCCACTTGGCAGGGCACACTTGGCCGGGGTTGGCAGCGGTGTACTGAGCGGCTTTGAGCTTGCGCAGGGTCTCGGACACGTCGCGGGCGATCTCGTTGGAGTGCACTTCGGCGGTCTTGATCATGCCTTCGGGGTTGATGATGAAGGTGCCGCGCAGCGCCAGGCCTTCTTCTTCAATGTGCACGCCAAATGCGCGTGTCAGGGTATGTGTAGGGTCGCCGACCAATGGGAACTTGGCCTTGCCCACAGCAGGCGAAGTCTCGTGCCAGACCTTGTGCGAGAAGTGGGTGTCGGTGGTCACGATGTAAACCTCGGCACCGGCTTTCTGGAACTCGGCATAGTTGTCAGCCGCGTCTTCGATTTCGGTGGGGCAGTTGAAGGTGAAGGCCGCGGGCATGAAGATCAGCACGGACCACTCGCCCTTGAGGGTTTCGTTGGACACTTGCACGAACTTGCCGTTGTGGAAAGCCTGGGTCTTGAAAGGCTGGACTTGGGTATTGATCAAAGAGGACATGGTGTTTCCTGATGGTGGTTTAAAAAAACTATTAAATGAGATAACTCATTGGTCGCAATCATAATGCAACCTAGGGTTTCTACTGATTAGTTGTTTCTATCAACCTCATAGGAAAAAGCTTTCACCTCAAGCCTGCCGATTGGTTCTTCCGCTGCCTTGTAGCAAACCCACAAGCAAAACCAGCCAAGCCAATATCCAAGCCGCGCCGCCCCACGGCACCAGAGCGCGCAAGGCGTCCCAAGCCAGCACATGGCGGGCATAAAGGTTGAAGCTGAACAAGAACAAGCCCACCAGCATGAGCCAGCCCGCCGCCTGCAACCCACGCGATGCCCCGCAAACCCTGAGCGCCAAGCCCGTGAACAACAAACCCAGCGAATGAAATTGCTGCTGGGTCAAAGCAGTTTGCACCGCCGTGGGCACGCCCCCGGCAAACACAGGCAAATGCGCAAAGGCGGCGCTGAACACTACGCTGGTGCAGGCGCTGATCGCCCCCAAGGCCAAAAACCAGCGGGCCGACAGGGGCCAGATTGGGGATGTAGAAAAAGACGCGTGATCGGAAGAATCGGTGGACATTTGGGCTGGGCGCAAGGCGAACAATGGAACCAGCGCATTGGAGCACGACTTTGTGAGGTCCCTCAAAGCAAAGGCCTGCGGTAGCCCCCCGCCTGCCCGCTGGGCGACAGCACCACCTGCCACAACTGGTTGTCACGGGCCCTGAAAGTGCCTGCGCAGCACAACAGGTAATAGCGCCACATCCGGTAAAAGCGCTCGCTGTAGCGGTCTTTCAGCTCGGGCCAGGCCGCCTCGAAACGCTCGTGCCAAGCCATCAGGGTCTTGTCGTAGTCCAGGCCCAAGTTGTGCCAGTCCTCCATGACGAATTGGTCCTCGCTGTAAAACGCGATCTCCGAAGCCGAGGGCAGCGCACCGTTGGGAAAAATGTATTTTTCGATCCACGGATCGATCCCCGCCCCTGACCTGTTTTTGCCGATGGTGTGCAAAAAAAAACAGGCCATCCTCGCGCAGGCAACGACGGGCCATGTCGAAATAAGCGCGGTAGTTTTTGTGTCCCACATGCTCGAACATGCCGATCGAGGCGATGCGGTCAAAGCGCTGCTCGCCCTGAAGGTTGAACTGCCGGTAATCGGCCAGCTCGAATCGCACAGGCAAATCCCGCGCCTTGTCAGCGCCCAGAAGAGCCTGCGCTTTGGACACGGTCAGTCCCACACACTTCACGCGGTAATGCTGGGCCGCAAACAGCATCAAGCTGCCCCAGCCGCAACCGATGTCCAGCAGCGTCATGCCCGGCTGCAGTTGCAGTTTTTGGCAAATCAGATCCAGCTTGGCCTCTTGCGCCTGCGCCAAGTTTTGGGCCATTGGCCAGTAGCCGCAGCTGTAGGCCATGGACGGGTCCAGCATGGCCTCGTACAAGTCGTTGCCCAAGTCGTAATGCATCTCCCCCACCTGCCAGGCCCGGTGCGGTGACTGCATATTGGTCAGACGTGCCTTGAGCGATGCCCACAGCCACCCGGCTCGGCCCACCTGCTCATCCAGCCGTGCCCGCAGGATGCGGGCGATCAATTCGTCCACTTGGTCGCAATCCCACCAGCCGTCCATGTAGCTCTCACCCAAACCCAGACTGCCTCGTGTCAGGATGCGGTCAAACGTGGCCGGGTGGTGCACCCGCATGTCCCAAGGCCTGCCGCCCCCAACCCGGATATCGGCCGTGGCCAACAAGGCGCACGCCCGGCGCCAGTTGTCGTCGGTGCGAACCAAAGCCGTTTCCTTCGTGTCCCATGAGAGCTCTGAAGCCATGCGGTTCTCCTGTTCAGATGCCAGCCGGGCCCTGCACCCGTGACCCTGTCCATGCTAGGAAAACAGGCGCTGTTTGCCCATCCGACCAAACCGGTACCCGCTTACCCTGTTTGCGGTAACGCGCGGTGTGGGGCGCAGGCCAAGCTTCATCGCTGCGCCCGTTTTGAGGACGTGTGTCCTTAGGCCGCCCATGACCAAAGGGCATAATTGACGTTGACGTAACGTCAATCAAATTCAGGAGCAACTCATGGACATTCAAGGCAAGGTTTTCATCGTCACCGGTGGCGCATCGGGCTTGGGCGAAGGCACGGCGCGCATGCTGGAGGCCAAGGGCGGCAAGGTCGTGATCGCCGACATGCAGGCCGAAAAAGGCGAAGCGATCGCCGAGGAACTGGGTGGCGCGTTTGTCAAATGCGACGTGAGCAACGAGGCCGACGGCCAAGCCGTGGTGGCGCAGGCCGTGTCCATGGGCAAATTGATGGGCCTGATCAACTGCGCAGGCATCGCCCCTGCCGAAAAGACGGTGGGCAAGAACGGCGCGCACAGCCTGGCCGTTTACACCAAGACCATCATGGTCAACTTGGTGGGCACTTTCAACATGATCCGCCTGGCGTCCGAAGCCATGTGTCAAAACGAGCCCGAAGCCACAGGCGAGCGTGGCGTGCTGATTTCCACCGCCAGCGTGGCGGCCTATGACGGCCAGATTGGCCAAGCCGCTTATGCCGCGTCCAAAGGCGGCGTGGTGGGCATGACGCTGCCCATTGCCCGCGACCTGGCGCGCAACGGCATTCGAAACATGACGATTGCCCCCGGCATCTTTGGCACCCCCATGCTGTTTGGCATGCCCCAAGAGGTGCAAGACGCCCTGGCCGCAGGCGTGCCCTTCCCCAGCCGCTTGGGCACACCGCAGGACTACGCCAAATTGGCCCAACACATCATCGAAAACGACATGCTCAACGGCGAGGTGATTCGCTTGGATGGGGCGATCCGTTTGGCACCCAAATAAACTGTCGCTTTCGGTCCGCTCAAAACAACAGACCGCGAGGGGCCTGTTGTGGCAACTGCTGCAAGCCCCTCATGCCATCGCCCGCGCAGCAGTTTTCCGTTCACCGCTTTGCCCGACCTCGTCAGTCCATCATTTGGAGAGACCATGAACAAAACCCTGACAATGAGCGTGTTGAGTTTGACGCTTTTGAGCGCCTGCACCACGCTCCCCCAAGGCCCGGCACTGCGCTACGCGGTTCCCGAACAACCCGAAGCGGCCAGTGGCAACACGGCCAAACCCGGCTGGGCCTACACGCGCCAAGCGGTGGCCGCCGCCAACCCGCTGGCCACCGACGCGGGCCACCAGGTCTTGCGTGCAGGCGGCTCGGCACTCGATGCCGCCATTGCCGTGCAGATGGTGCTGGGCCTGGTGGAGCCGCAGTCCAGCGGCATTGGCGGCGGCGCGTTTTTATTGCACTCTGATGGCCAAAAGGTCACGGCGCATGACGGGCGAGAAACCGCCCCCGCGGGCGCCCGCGCAGACATGTTCATGGACCAAGGCAAAGCGCTGCCCTTTGGCGAGGCGGTGCATAGTGGGCACTCGGTGGGCGTGCCCGGCGCGGTGCGCATGCTCGAGGCAGCGCACCGCCAACATGGCCGCCTGCCTTGGGCGCAGTTGCTGCAGCCGGCCATCACGCTGGCCGAGCAAGGCTTTCGGGTCAGCCCCCGTTTGCACGCCTTGCTGAACGCCGACGCATTGCTCAAGAAAGACCCGCTGGCCCTGCGCTTTTTCTACCAAGCCGATGGGCAGGCTTGGCCCGTGGGCCATGTGCTGCGCAACCCTGAATACGCCCATGTGCTGCGCCTCATTGCGGCCCAGGGCAGCCAAGCCTTGCACGAAGGGCCAGTGGCCCAGGCCATGGTGGATCGCACCGCACAGGCGCCACGCCCCGGCACCCTGAGCCTGAAAGACTTGGCCGGCTACCAACCCCGCATGCGCGACGCCCTGTGTTTTGACCACACGGCCGCAGCGCGGGCTTACCGAATCTGTGGCTTTCCCCCACCGTCTTCGGGCCAGATCGCCATCGGCCAGATTTTGGGCCTGCTGGACCACACCCCAGCCCAAGGCCCTGAGCTGGCTGGTGGCCTGCCCTCGCCCGACTTTTTGCACCGTTACACCGAAGCCTCACGCTTGGCCTTTGCCGACCGGGCGCAGTTTGTCGCCGACCCCGATTTTGTCCGTGCCCCCGCAGGCGACTGGCGCAGTCTGCTGGACCCTGCTTACCTGCGCGAACGCAGCCAGCTGATCGGTACACAGGCCATGAAAACGGCCCCAGCAGGCCAGCCCGGTGGAAAAACCACCAGCTTCGCGCCCATGCCCACACAAACCGAATACGGCACCAGCCACATCAGCGTGGTCGATGCCCAAGGCCGCGCGGTGGCCATGACCACCACCATCGAAGCCGCCTTTGGCTCGCGTCGCATGGTCACCACCGACCCGTCTCGCCCCGGCGGTTTTTTGCTCAACAACGAATTGACCGATTTCAGCCTGAACCCTGCCGATGCGCAGGGCCGCCCCATCGCCAACCGGGTCGAGCCCGGCAAACGGCCGCGCTCGTCCATGTCGCCTACCTTGGTGTTTGACAAAGCCTCAGGCCAACTCCTCATGAGTGGCGGCAGCCCCGGCGGCGCACTCATCATTCACTACACGGCCAAACTGCTCAAGGGCACTTTGCACTGGGGGCTGAACGCGCAGCAAGCGATTGACCTGCCCAATTTCGGCTCGCTGGGTGGCCCGTCGCTGCTGGAAGCCCAGCGCTTTGACCGCGCCACCGTCCCGGCACTGCAAGCCCGCGGCCATGAGGTGCGCGAGATGGAGATGACCAGCGGCTTGCAAGCCATCGAACGCACACCCAAGGGTTGGTTTGGCGGCGCCGACCCCCGGCGTGAAGGCCTGGTGCTGGGCGACTGAGCGCCCATGCAAAACGGCAGCCGAGGCTGCCGTTTTGCAGAGTCGCCGGGTCCAGCCCGGCAGGCCCCCACAGATCAGTAGGCCTGACCCAGCTGCCCCAGGATGGCGGGGTTCTCGAGTGTGGAGATGTCTTGCGTGATCTCCTCGCCCTTGGCCAGTGAACGCAGCAGGCGGCGCATGATCTTGCCGGAGCGGGTCTTGGGCAAGTTCTCACCGAAGCGGATGTCCTTGGGCTTGGCGATCGGGCCGATTTCCTTGGCAATGTGGTCGCGCAGTTGCTTGGCAATCGCCTTGCCTTCGTCGGTGTTGGGCAGCGAGCGCTTGAGCACGACAAAGGCACAAATTGCCTCGCCTGTGGTGTCGTCAGGCCGGCCCACCACCGCGGCTTCGGCCACCAACTCGGTGCAGCTGACCAGCGCCGATTCAATTTCCATGGTGCCCATGCGGTGACCCGAGACGTTCAACACGTCGTCGATGCGGCCGGTGATGGTGAAGTAACCGGTTTTCTCGTCGCGGATCGAACCGTCGCCTGCCAGGTAGTACTTGCCCTTGAAGTCCTCAGGGTAGTAACTCTTCTTGAAGCGCTCGGGATCGCCCCAGATGTTGCGGATCATGGAGGGCCATGGCTTTTTCACGACCAAAATGCCGCCTTGGCCATTGGGCATGTCTTTGCCGGTCTCGTCCACGATGGCGGCTTGGATGCCGGGGAAGGGCAAGGTGCAAGAGCCAGGCACCATGGGGGTCACACCCGGCAGAGGGGTGATCATGTGGCCACCGGTTTCGGTTTGCCAGAAGGTGTCAACGATGGGGCAATTGCCGCCGCCCACATGCTGGTGGTACCACTCCCAAGCGGCAGGGTTGATCGGCTCGCCAACCGAACCCAACAAGCGCAAGCTGCTCAAGTTGTAGCTCTTGGGATGCACGGCGTCATTGGCTTCCGCGGCCTTGATGAGCGAGCGGATGGCGGTGGGTGCGGTGTAGAAGATCGAGACTTTGTGGTCCTGGATCATTTTCCAGAAACGGCCCGCGTCGGGGTAAGTGGGCACGCCCTCGAAGACGATTTCGGTGCCGCCCAAGGCCAATGGGCCATAGGTGATGTAGGTGTGACCGGTGACCCAGCCGATGTCGGCGGTGCACCAGAACACGTCGTCCGCCTTCAGATCGAAGGTCCACTTGGTGGTCAGCGCGGCGTGCAGCAAATAGCCGCCGGTGCTGTGCTGAACGCCTTTGGGTTTGCCGGTGGAGCCAGAGGTGTACAGCAAGAACAGAGGGTGCTCTGCGCCAACCCACTCGGGCTCGCAGGTGGTGGCTTGCTGGTCGGCCAACTCGGCCATCCACTGGTCGCGGCCTGCGGTCATGGCGATGTCGGCGCCAGAGCGCTTGACGACCAAGACATTCTTGATGGAGCCGCAACCGCCCAAGTTGATGGCTTCGTCCACAATGGATTTGAGGGGCAGCAGTTTGCCGCCGCGCACTTGGTTGTCGGCCGTGATCACGGCAACTGCGCCGGTGTCTTCGATGCGGTCGCGCAGTGACTGGGCCGAGAAACCACCGAACACGACCGAGTGGGTCGCGCCAATGCGGGCGCAGGCCTGCATGGCGGCCACGCCTTCGATGGACATGGAGATGTAGATGACCACGCGGTCACCCTTTTTGATGCCCAAGCTCTTCAAAGCATTGGCGTACTGGCAAGTCTTGGCCAGCAACTGGCTGTAGGTGACCTTGGTGACTTCGCCGCCGTCGGCTTCAAAAATGATGGCGGTCTTGTCGCCCAAGCCTTTTTCGACGTTGCGGTCCAGGCAGTTGTAAGAGGCGTTCAGCGTGCCATCTTCGAACCACTTGAAGAAAGGCGCGTTCGACTCGTCGAGCACCTTGGTGAAGGGGGTCTTCCAGGTGATCAGCTCTTTGGCCAAACGGCCCCAGTAGCCCTGGTAGTCGGTTTCGGCTTCTTTGCACAGCGCTTCGTAGGCCGGCATGCCCGAGACGTTGGCGTTTTTGACGAAATCGGCGCTGGGTTGGTAAATGGTGGAACTCATCAGATTTGTCTCCTCAATGACATGACGTTTTTTAAACTGCCGCAAATGTCTGCTTTCGCTCTTACAAAGCACTGACTGACACCAGTCTTGCACAAGTTTCGCATGGAAGCACCCATCTAAGCCCTAAAATTCGGGTTTGCCCGAAGTCTCGGACGTCCCACTCTGGAAAACCATGTCCAAACCCACGCCATCGAAAAACAGCCCACTGAGCCCGCTGAACAATTTCATCTTCGCCAGCCGTTGGCTGCAACTGCCCTTGTATTTGGGCCTGATCGCCGCGCAAGCGGTGTACGTTTTCCATTTCTGGGTCGAACTGGTGCACTTGCTGGAAGCGGCCTTTGGCAACCAGCAAGCCTTGCAAGCCCTGATCAACAGCATTGGCTACAAAGCCGATGCGCCCATCACCGCGCTCAATGAGACCGTGATCATGCTGGTCGTGTTGGCCCTGATCGACGTGGTCATGATCTCCAACTTGCTGATCATGGTCATCGTGGGTGGTTATGAAACCTTTGTTTCACGCCTGAATTTGGAAGACCACCCCGACCAGCCCGAATGGCTGGACCATGTGAATGCCTCCGTGCTCAAGGTCAAACTCGGCACGGCCATCATCGGCATCAGCTCGATCCATCTGCTCAAAACCTTCATCAACGCAGCCAACTACGACGAAAAAGTGCTGATGTGGCAAACCCTGATCCACATGGCATTCTTGCTCAGCGCGATTGCGATTGCCTATGCCGACCGCCTGATGTCGCACCACGACAAATCCCACTGAGCCACTGACAACGACCGTTTTTTGATTTCCTCGGGATCACATCACCATGACCACACTGATCAAACAAGACGACCTGATCGAATCCGTCGCCGCCGCCCTGCAATACATCAGCTACTACCACCCGGCCGACTTCATTTCCCATCTGGCCAGCGCCTACGAGCGAGAACAAAGCCCTGCGGCCAAAGACGCCATTGCCCAGATCCTGACCAACAGCAAGATGAGCGCGATCGGTCACCGCCCGATTTGCCAAGACACTGGCATCGTGAACGTGTTCCTTGAAGTGGGCATGGACGTGAAATTTGACGGCTTCACCGGCAGCTTGGAAGACGCTGTGAACGAAGGCGTGCGCCGCGGCTACAACTATGCAGACAACATGTTGCGCGCCTCCGTCGTGTCCGACCCGCACTTCAACCGCAAGAACACCAAGGACAACACGCCTGCCGTGATCTTCACCAAGATCGTGCCCGGCCACCATGTGCACGTGACCGTGGCGGCCAAAGGCGGCGGCAGCGAAAACAAGTCCAAGATGATCATGCTCAACCCCGGCGACAGCATCGTCGACTGGGTTTTGAAGACCGTTCCCACCATGGGCGCCGGCTGGTGCCCGCCTGGCATGCTGGGCATCGGCATTGGCGGTACCGCTGAAAAAGCCGTGCTCATGGCCAAGGAAAGCCTGATGGACGACCTCAACATGTACCAGTTGCTCGACAAATCGAGCCAAGGCGCCAAGCTCGACCCCGTCGAAGAAATGCGCCTGGAGCTCTATCACAAAGTCAACGCCCTGGGCATTGGTGCGCAAGGCCTTGGCGGCCTGACCACCGTGCTCGACATCAAGATCAAGATGTACCCCACCCACGCGGCCTCCAAGCCCGTGGCCATGATCCCCAATTGCGCGGCCACCCGCCATGCCCACTTTGTGCTCGACGGCTCCGGCCCGAGCTACCTTGAAGCCCCGTCTTTGGACCTGTGGCCCAACGTGGGCTGGACGGCCGATACTGAAAAAAGCCAGCGCGTGGACCTCAACACCCTGACGCCCGAACAAGTGGCTGCCTGGAAACCCGGCCAAACCTTGCTGCTGAACGGCAAGATGCTCACGGGCCGAGACGCGGCGCACAAGCGCATCCAGGACATGCTGGCCAAAGGCGAGCCCCTGCCTGTGAGTTTCAAGAACCGCGTGATTTACTATGTCGGCCCCGTGGACCCGGTCGGCGACGAGGCCGTAGGCCCGGCAGGCCCCACCACCGCCACCCGCATGGACGGCTTCACCGAGATGATGCTGGCCAACACCGGCCTGATCGCCATGATCGGCAAGGCCGAGCGCGGCCCGGTCGCGATCGAAGCCATCAAAAAGCACAAAAGCGCTTACCTGATGGCTGTGGGCGGCGCCGCTTACCTGGTGTCCAAAGCCATCAAGCATGCCCAGGTGGTGGGCTTTGGCGACATGGGCATGGAAGCCATTTACGAATTCGACGTGGTCGACATGCCCGTCACTGTGGCGGTCGATGCAGGCGGCACCAGCGCCCACATCACCGGCCCAGCCGAATGGCAAAAGCGCATCGCCACCGGCGAATTCAAGGGCATTGGCGTCACAGCAGGTTGATGGACCACTTGTTGACCAGGCCGCGAAAGCGGCCTTTTTTCAAACCGCCCGCACCATGACTTCTGACCAGCGCCCCATCGGCGTTTTTGACAGCGGCATTGGCGGCCTGAGTGTGTTGCAGGCCTTGAAAAAAGAACTGCCAAACGAACGGTTTGTCTACTTGGCCGACAACGCACACGCGCCCTATGGTGAAAAAAATGAAACCTTCATCAGCGAGCGCACTCATGCGATTACCGATTACCTGCTGACCCAGCACCACATCAAAGCCCTGGTCGTGGCCTGCAACACCGCCACCGCAGCGGCCATCCATGAATTGCGTGCACGCTACCTTGCACTGCCGATGGTGGGGCTGGAGCCTGCGCTCAAACCGGCCTTGGCCCTGAGCCACACCCGCCGCATTGGCGTGATGGCCACCCGTGGCACGGTGAACAGCGAGAAATTCGCCCGCCTGCTGGCCAGCGTGCAAACCGAAGCACATTTTGAGGTGCAAGCCTGCAACGGACTGGCCTTGGCCATCGAACAAAGCACCCTGCCCGCTCAGGCCGCGGCTGCGCAAGTACAGATCTCGCACTTGCTGCAAACCTACACCCAGGCCTTAGGCCGTTTTGGCAAGGCCCCTGGTCAGATGGACACCCTGGTCCTGGGCTGCACCCACTATGTGTTTGTCGAAAAAGATTTGCGCCAACTGTTAGGACCCGATGTTCAACTGATCTCGACAGGCGAACCTGTGGCGCGGCAAACGCACCGCTTGCTGGCTGCGGCCGAGTTGCTGAACCATGAGACCACCGATGGGGCAGCGCAACCCATGCGTTTGTTGACCACGGGCGATTTGCAAGGCCTGCAAGCCGCCGCCCAGCGCTGGTTGGACTTGCCTGCCAACTGCTGCGAGGCCGTGCCAGCCTCCCTGCAAGCCGAGTGATCAGGCGGGCGATTGCGCCGCCAAGCGGCCACGCTCCACGTCCACCGGCATCAACAACACCAGGCCCAGAACAAACAACAAAGAGGTCGAGCCAATCGCCAAGCGCTGGTTGCCGTCACTGAGCCAAGTGATCAGTCCATAGGTCAGAGGCCCCAGAATGCTGGCCAGACGGATGGCAAAAGTCCACAGGCCAAAAAACTCACCCAGGCGCTGTGAAGGCACCATCAAGCCCGCCATGGCCCGGCCCGAAGACTGGCTCGAGCCCATGCAAAAACCGGCAATCCCCGCCGCCCACCAAAACGTGGCCTTGTCGGTGGACAGCGCCGCGATGAAGCAGGTTGCCACCCAGCCCACCAGCGTCAATGACAGCGTCAGCTTGTGGCCGATGCGGTCTTGCACATGCCCCAGCAAAAAGGCCCCGGCAAAAGCGGCCAAGTTGAGCACAAAGATCAGCACCATGGTTTCTTGCGGCTGAAAACCGATGACTTGCTCGGCATAAATGGCCGCCAGCGTGATGGCCACGGCCACACCGCCCTGATAAGCCACCGCGCATGCCAACAAACGGGTGAAATCTCGGTAAGGCATGGCCTCGCGCAGCGTCTGACGCAACCGGCGCAGGCTTTGCAACACGGTCACCACCGGGGCATTCGCTTGCGGCGGCGAGTGCTCGCGCAGCAAGGCAAAGGTCACCAAGGCCGCCCCACCATACAGGGCTGCCGTGATCCACATGGTCACCGGCACAAACTGCCCCCCTGTCTCGCCACGCGCTTGGGCCGCCAGCACATAAGCCAAGCAGATGCCCAGGGTCAGCATGCCGCCGATGTAACCCAAAGACCAACCCCAGCCACTGACACGGCCCATGGCCTGCGGCTTGGCCAGTTCAGGTAAAAACGAGGCCGTCAGCGACTCGCCGTAAGAAAAGAAAGTGTTCGACAGCACCAGAATGAACAAGCCCAGCGCCACCTGGCCCGGCCCCACCAGTGACAAAGCCGCCGTGCTGATCACACAACCCGCCGTGACCCACATCAGCATGCGCTTTTTACCTGCCACCCGGTCGGCCCAGGCACCCAGCCCAGGCATGGTGAGCATCACGATCAAATACGAGAGGCTCAGGCCCGATGTCCAAGCCAAGGTCGCCCAATCGGCCCCATCGGCCACACCGCCCACAAAATAGGCGGCAAACACGGCCGTGATGACCACCGTGGAATAACCCGAATTGGCGAAGTCGTACATGGCCCAGCCAAAGACCTCGCGCAAGCGCACACCTGGGTTCAGTGCAGAACGAATGCCTTGGGCGTTCATGCTGTGGACCGATCAGTGCAGGTGGCGCGGGCGGCGTCCACCGCCACCATGGCCATTGCCGCCGCCCGGGCCACGAGGCGGTTTGCCAATGTCCAAAGAACTGACCAGACTGTCAAAGCGCTGGCTGAAGAGTTTGTCGATCTCGGTCACCACGCCTGACAGCTCCGCACCGTCAAAATGGCGCTCCATCATGTTGACCACGTCGTGCACCAGCAAATCGCGCTGGGCCTGCATGATCGCCCCCGGATCAGGCCCCACGAACAGCATCACGAAATCGTCGCGCGACTCGCCCCCGCTGGCCTCATCCTCGTCGTCGAATTCGGTGTCGTAAAAGGTGACCTCGATCTGGGTGCCTGCAGAGGACAAGTCATTGAGGTTCATGCACAGGTCATCCATCACCATGCGGAAATCGTCGTCGCCGCGCACCGTCCAGCACAGGTTCAGGCGCTGGGTGGTGCTGTCAAAACGGATGCCAGGCTCTTCTTCGTAAAGGCTCACAGCGCCTTCTTGCAAAGAGCGCGCCCCAGCGTAATGCCATAGCGGCTTGAGCGCCTCCTGAATTGCCTTGATCTCCGTGCCGGGTTTGATCGGCACATCACCATGCACGTGAATTTCAAGCGGTGCGTTATCGTGGTTCATGATGATGTTTTCCTCTGATGGTGCCCCGAGCCGGAATCGAACCGGCACGCCCCTTTTCAGGAAGCAACGGATTTTAAGTCCGGTGTGTCTACCAGTTTCACCACCGGGGCAGAGCGCTTATTGTGCCTTGTTAACGCGCGGTTTCTGCTTCAGTGGATCTGCAAATTCAGCATGGCCAATGCAAACAAGCCCACCACCGTGAGGTACGCCGCCGACCAGACCATGGTGCGCCATTTGGCTTTGTTGGTGACATAGAAAAAAACATAAGCCACCCGCGCAGCAATGAAGAACAAGGCCAGAGCGTCCACTGTGACCGGATCGACCCCGGTGAGCAAGGCCAGGACCACACCGACGGCAAAAAACGGAAAAGCCTCGAAACAATTGGCCTGGGCGGCATTGGCCCGCGCCCTGAACCCGGTTTGGCTGGCCAGCCAAGCACGGGGGTCGCTGTTGTCGTAACCCTTGAAGCCCGATTTGGCAATGCCTGCACACACCACGGGCATGATGCCCGCCACCAACACGGCGCCATAAGAAATGAACATTCAGCTCTCCTGGATGAGCGGCACGACCTGAAAAGGCCCCGCAAAGATCGAAAAAAAAGCCACTGAGTTCATCAGTGGCTCGGCACTGGCCCGGCAAACGCCGGACGCACCGGGTTCAACCGCCCTTTTTGGAGCGCTTACCGGGGTTTTTCTTGGTGCGAGTGGCGACACCGCGCTCCAAGCTCACGCGCTGGCCACGGCCGCCTGTGCGCAAGGTCACGCCTGGCAAAGCGGGCAATGGGGGGGTGAATTTACGATCTGCTTCGGTGACGATTTTGTTGCCCATCTGTGGCTCCGGATAAAAAAATGCAAAACGGTATTAAGCCACAAGAATGCGCCTTTTTTGCCGTCAGCCCCTTTGAAGTTGCGCCCTGCATGCGCAGATTCAGCGGTTTCGACTGGCGATAAACTGCCCGCATGGACTACACCCTGCTCCTGATCGTCGCTTATTTCGCCTTGCTGGCGATCAACCTGCGCAAACGCTGGGGCGTCATTGAAGGCCCGTGGCTTTTCTTCTTTCGGGCATTTTTCCCGAATTGGAAGTTTTACCACGGCATCAACCCCGCGCCGCGCTTGTATGTGCGCGGCCAATCCGAATCCGGCGACTGGACCGACTGGCGGCTGCTTTACCCCCGGATCCCCAGACAAGCGTGGCACCTTTTTCACAATGCTGCCGTCAATTTGGCCTTGACGCATCAAAACCTGGTTGACCATCTGGCCAACGACATCAACGATTTACCCGATGGGGCAGACATCCGTGAACGCGTCACTTACCAACTGGTCAGCCGACTTGCGAGGGAAGCCATCGAGGGTGGTTCTTGGGGCCACGCCCCCATGATGCAGGCATCACCCGTCGCCAGGCTTTGTGCCTATCAGTTTGAATTGAGGGTCGAACTGCCCGATGGCGCCAGCAGTGAACGCATGCTGCAATCCCCCGTGGTGCCAACATGGAACTGACGCTGGCCATCCGCATTTTTGAAGTGCTGCTGGGCCTGAGCTTGGTCATCCAAACTCTGGAATACCTGCGACTGCCAGTGCTGGACCGGGTGACCCTCTGGTCCATGCTGTCGCAGGAAATTCCGACCCAGCCCATGTGGCTCAAGAGCAGCGTGAGCCGACTTCTGCAGCCCGGCCCCTACCGCGCCATGCTGGGTTTGCGACTGGTGCTGGCCATTGCCTTGATGCTGGGCCTGGTCGGTTTGACCGGTGCTGCAGTGTTGTTTCTGATGGCTTTGCTCCTGCTTTTGCGCTGGCGCGGGGCATTCAATGGGGGCAGCGATTTCATGACCTTGGTCTGCCTGTCGGGCTTGCTCCTGGCGCATCTGGTGGGCGCCTTCGCGGGCGAGTCCCTGGGGTGGCAAGCGGGTTTTTGGTACGTCAGCCTGCACACGATCAGCTCGTACTTCGTCTCGGGATGGGTGAAGCTGCTGCGCCCGGAATGGCGCTCAGGGCGCGCCCTCACGCTTTTTCTGGACACTGGCGTGTACGGCCCACTGCCGCAGAGCAGCGTTTTCAGGAACCCCCAAGTCGCCTGGCTTTGCTCTTGGTCCTTCACCCTGTGGGAAGGCTGCTTTCCTCTGGCATTGTTGGACATCCGGTTGGCACTGGTTTTGTGCGCTGTGGCCGCCCTTTTCCATTTCCTGGTGTTCTGGTTTTTTGGCCTGAACCGCTTTTTCTGGGCTTGGCTCAGCACATTTCCGGCCATTGTCTACTGTTCGGGCACCGCCTGGTAAGGCCTTTTTTTCCGCCCCGGGCCATGACGAATTGGCGACTGCGTGGTCCAACCATGCCGCGTACGATGGTGTTTTCAACTGCAAGGTCAACCATGAACTCCCCCACATTGGAATCGTTCACAGCCCAATCCCTTGAAGAAGGCTTCGACGAAATCATCGTCCGCGAGTGGGATGCCAACCTCCAACTCGATACCCACACCCATGCTTTCGATGTCAGCGCCTATGTCTTGCGGGGCGAGTATTGGCTCACGGTGGGTCAAGAGGTCAAACACCTGAAGGCCGGCGACTACTTTCGCCTCGCGCGAGATGTTCCTCATGCCGAGCTTTACGGTGCGCAAGGCGCGACCGTGTGGGTGGCCCGGGCCAATTGAAAAGTCAATAAAAAATGCCTCAGCGGTGTTGACCACTGAGGCATGATTGTTTGGAGGCGCGACCCAGAGTCGAACTGGGCTAGACGGATTTGCAATCCGTTGCATAACCGCTTTGCTATCGCGCCAGAATCAAAAACACGGTGACAAAAATGGGAAGCTGGTGCTTCCCATGTTGCGAAAGATGTTGGCACTTCTTTCTTGTGTTTGGAGCGGGAAACGAGGCTCGAACTCGCGACCTCAACCTTGGCAAGGTTGCGCTCTACCAACTGAGCTATTCCCGCATTCTGAGCATCAAATTATACAACGAGAAAATGGGTGGCAGATCTGCATGCACTGCAAAATTCCGGATCAGAGAACTCGTTGATCTTTCTCGCTGGACCCATTTAAATGGCACAAGATAAAAGGCACAAGACCAACGAAAAAGGGAAGCATCAGCTTCCCTTTGAGGTTGAAAGAAGTTGGCACTTCTTTCGGTGTTTGGAGCGGGAAACGAGGCTCGAACTCGCGACCTCAACCTTGGCAAGGTTGCGCTCTACCAACTGAGCTATTCCCGCGTATTTCAGAAAACTCGGCATTGTAGGCCTTGTTCGCTGCAATGGTCAAATTGTAATGCAATTTCAGGCCAACTTGGAGGCTGATCTGAAAATTTTGCATCAATGTTTCACCGCCTCGGGTTTCACCGTGGCTGTGACAGCAGACAAATCCGCAGCAGCCACCTCTTCATCGCTCAGTGGCGTCGGCTTGGCTTCCAAAGCCACATCCAGCACCTGGTCAATCCACTTGACGGGCACAATTTCCAGACCGTTTTTGACATTACCGGGAATGTCCTGAAGGTCTTTGACGTTGTCCTCTGGGATCAACACGGTCTTGATACCACCGCGCAAAGCCGCCAGCAACTTTTCCTTCAGACCACCGATGGCCGTGACTTCACCGCGCAGGGTGATTTCACCCGTCATGGCCACATCGGCGCGCACAGGGATGCCCGTCATGGCCGACACCATGGCCGTGGTCATGGCCGCACCAGCACTCGGGCCATCCTTGGGGGTGGCGCCATCGGGCACGTGGATGTGCAAGTCTTTCTTCTCGAAAATCTCGTCCTTGATGCCCAAGAGGCGCGAGCGGCTGCGCACCACCGTGCGAGCAGCCTCCACCGACTCTTTCATCACGTCGCCGAGCGAACCCGTGCGGGTGATGACGCCTTTGCCGGGCATCAGGGCCGCTTCGATCGTCAGCAAATCGCCGCCCACCTCGGTCCAGGCCAATCCGACGACCTGACCGACCTGGTTCTTTTGCTCAGCGCGGCCATAGGAGTACTTGCGCACCCCTAAAAAGTCGTTCAGGTTGTCGGCGTTCACCACCACCTGTGGCGTCATTTGCTTGAGCAGCAAAGCCTTGACCACCTTGCGGCAGATCTTGCCCAGCTCGCGCTCAAGGGACCGCACACCCGCTTCGCGGGTGTAGTAACGCACCACATCGCGCACGGCCTCTTCGGTCACCTGCAGCTCGGAATCCTTCACACCGTTGTTGGTCATTTGCTTGGGCAGCAAATACTTCATGGCGATGCTGGTTTTTTCGTCTTCGGTGTAACCCGACAAACGGATCACTTCCATCCTGTCCAACAGGGCCGATGGGATGTTCATCGAGTTGGAGGTGGCCACGAACATGACATCGCTCAGGTCAAAGTCGACTTCAACGTAATGATCTCCGAAAGTGTGGTTTTGCTCAGGGTCCAGCACCTCCAGCAAAGCACTCGAGGGATCCCCCCGAAAGTCGGTGCCCAGCTTGTCGATTTCGTCCAGCAGGAACAGCGGATTCTTGGTGCCCACCTTGTTCAGGTTTTGCAGCACCTTGCCGGGCAAAGCACCGATGTAGGTGCGGCGGTGCCCACGAATCTCGGCCTCGTCGCGCATGCCGCCCAGCGCCATGCGCACGTATTTGCGTCCCGTGGCCTTGGCAATCGACTGGCCCAGCGACGTCTTGCCCACGCCGGGTGGCCCGACCAAGCACAGGATGGGGGCCTTGACCTTGTCCACGCGCTGCTGCACCGCGAGGTATTCCAGGATGCGGTCTTTGACCTTGTCCAGGCCGAAGTGGTCCTGATTGAGAACGTCTTCGGCATTGGCCAGGTCGTGTTTGAGCTTGGTTTTTTTACCCCAAGGCAAGCCAATGAGCACATCCAGGTAGTTGCGCACGACCGACGCTTCTGCCGACATGGGCGACATGAGTTTGAGCTTTTTGAGCTCGCCATCGGCTTTTTTGCGGGCCTCGGCCGACATTTTGGCGGCCTTGATCTTCTTTTCGATTTCCTCGATGTCCGCGCCCTCTTCGCCATCGCCCAGTTCTTTCTGGATGGCCTTGACCTGCTCGTTCAGGTAAAAGTCGCGTTGGTTCTTTTCCATCTGCCGCTTGACGCGGCCACGGATGCGCTTGTCCACGTTCAGGATGTCCACCTCATGCTCCAACTGAGCAAACAGGTTTTCCAAACGCGACTTGATGTTGGCCAGGTCCAGGACCTGTTGCTTGTTTTCCAACTTGAGCGGCAGATGCGCTGCGATGGTGTCAGCCAAGCGACCTGGATCGTCGATGCTGGAGATCGAAGTCAGGATCTCAGGGGGAATTTTCTTGTTCAGTTTGACGTACTGGTCAAACTGCTGCATCACGGCACGGCGCAGGGCCTCGATTTCGCTGCTGTCATCGGACTGCTCGGAAATGGGGTCCACCGGGGTCACAGAAGCCACAAAGTGGGCTTCGCCATCCACGATCGACTTGACCAGGGCCCGTTGCTGACCTTCGACCAGGACCTTCACGGTGCCATCGGGCAATTTGAGCATCTGCAAAATGGTGGACACGCAACCCACGTCGAACATGTCTTCGACGCCCGGTTCGTCTTTGGCCGCCGTCTTCTGGGCCACCAGCATGATGCGGCGCTCGGCAGCCATGGCCGACTCCAGCGCCTTGATGCTTTTGGGGCGACCCACAAACAGCGGAATCACCATGTGAGGGAAGACCACCACGTCGCGCAGGGGCAACATGGGCAGTTCAATCAGGGTGGATGGCAAAGGTGTGTGTCCAGACATGGTATGTCCCTCAGGTCAATTCAAAGCACGTGGATGCTGCAACTGCGATTTCAACCCATCGAGACGAAGGGGTATTCATGGGGTGCAGCAACAGTGGTTCAGGCCTGCTTGGCCGACTCGCGGTAAACCAGCAGCGGGGGCTTGTTGTCGTCGATGACGGACTCGTCCACCACAACTTTTTCGACGTTCGCTTGGTTGGGCAGTTCAAACATGGTGTCGATCAGGGCCTGCTCCATGATGGAGCGCAAACCACGGGCGCCCGTTTTGCGCGCCAAGGCCTTGCGGGCCATGGCCGTGAGTGCGTTGGGTCGCACTTCGAGCTCGACGCCTTCCATGGCCAGCAATTTGGTGAACTGTTTGACGACCGCGTTTTTCGGCTCGGTCAGGATTTGCACCAGCGCCTCTTCACTCAACTCGGCCAAAGTGGCCACCACCGGCAAACGGCCCACCAGCTCGGGGATCAAGCCAAACTTGATCAGGTCTTCAGGTTCGACTTCGTTGAACACGTCGGTGAGCGAACGCTGCTTCTTGCTTTTGACCGTGGCGCCAAAACCAATGCCACCGGATTCGGTGCGGTTTTCGATGACTTTTTCCAGCCCGGCAAATGCGCCACCGCAGATGAACAAGATGTTGGTCGTGTCGATCTGCAAAAAGTCTTGATTGGGGTGCTTGCGACCACCTTGCGGAGGGACGCTGGCCATGGTGCCTTCGACCAATTTGAGCAGCGCTTGTTGCACGCCCTCCCCCGACACGTCGCGGGTGATCGAGGGATTGTCAGATTTGCGGGTGATCTTGTCGATTTCGTCGATATAAACGATGCCGCGCTGGGCGCGCTCGACGTCGTAGTTGCAGGTTTGCAGCAACTTGGCCACGATGTTTTCAACGTCCTCGCCCACATAACCGGCTTCGGTCAACGTGGTGGCATCGGCCATGACAAAGGGCACATCCAGCATGCGCGCCATGGTCTGGGCCAGCAAGGTCTTGCCCGAACCCGTGGGGCCAATCAGCAAGATGTTGCTCTTGGCCAGCTCCACATCGTCTTTTTTGGCGCCTTCTTTGTGTTTGAGGCGCTTGTAATGGTTGTACACCGCGACCGCGAGACTGCGTTTGGCCTTTTCCTGGCCAATCACATAGTTGTCGAGGTTGGTCTTGATGTCGAGTGGCGTGGGCAAGCCTTCTTTGGCACCTTCGCTCACCGTCGAAGTGGCCAATTCATCGCGCACGATGTCATTGCACAAATCGATGCATTCGTCACAAATGAACACCGACGGACCTGCGATCAACTTCTTGACCTCGTGCTGGCTTTTGCCGCAAAAGGAGCAGAACAGGTTTTTCTCAGTGCTTGAGCCTTTTTTATCGGCCATAAATGTCGCCTCGGTATCCGTAATTCGTCAATGATAACGAAAGAAAAACGGCGTTCACCCTTTGGGGGTCAACGCCGTCAGCCAGGGCGCCGGAAAGCCGGCAACCCTCAAGCACGTTTGGAAATCACTTCGTCAATCAAACCGTAGTCTTTGGACTCGGCCGCTGACAGGTAATAGTCACGCTCGGTATCGAATTCAATTTTCGACAGCGGCTGTCCGGTGTTCTCGGACAGGATGCGGTTCAACTGGGCACGGGTCTTGACGATCTCGCGGGCCGCGATTTCGATTTCGGTGGCCTGACCACGCGCACCGCCCAAAGGCTGGTGGATCATGATCTTGGAGTTGGGCAGCGCAAAGCGCTTGCCCTTGGCCCCCGAAGACAGCAAGAACGCGCCCATGCTGGCGGCCATGCCGTTGCAAAGTGTGGACACATCGGGCTTGATGAAATTCATGGTGTCGTAAATCGCCATGCCGGCGCTGACCGAACCACCAGGAGAGTTGATGTAGAGCGAAATGTCCTTTTCGGGGTTTTCACTCTCCAAAAACAGCAACTGGGCCACGATCAAATTGGCCATGTGGTCATTGACCTCACCCACCAAAAAGATCACGCGCTCCTTGAGCAAACGCGAATAGATGTCATAAGCACGTTCGCCACGGCCCGATTGCTCGATGACCATGGGCACCATGCCCAAATTTGTGATGTCCAGTGCGCTCATCTTTTCTCCAGAAAATTCATGGATTACTTTAACCGGGTTTTCAACCCCACCAAAGAGATGGGGCTTGTGAGCCAGACTGCAAGCCCGGCACAAGCCCCATGCATCAAGGTTTCAATGGACCGATCAGGCCTGCTGACCCATCAACTCTTCAAAAGAGATGGCTTTTTCGACCACTTTGGCCTGGGCCAATACGAAGTCGGAGACGTTGCTTTCGATCACCACGGCTTCGACTTCGGCCATGCGCTGGTTGTCGCTGTTGTACCACCGCACCACATCATCGGGACGCTCGTAGCTGGAAGCGAGCTCCTGGATGTGAGCCTGGATCTGTTCGGCCTTGGCATGCAGGGTGTTGCCACGCACGACTTCGGCCACCACCAGGCCCAGGCGCACGCGCTGCTCGGCTTGGGGGCGGAAAATATCGTCGGGAATCGGGGCCTTGTCGGCGTCCTTGACACCACGCTGCTTCAGGTCGGCGCGAGCACCTTCCTTGAGGCGTTCGATTTCGTTTTGCACGATCGACTGGGGCAGATCCAACTCGGCCTTGGCCACCAAAGCGTCCATGGCCGCTTGCTTGTTGCGGGCCAGCAAGCGGAACTTCACTTCGCGCTCGAGGTTCTTGCGGATGTCGGCGCGCAGGCCTTCGACGGTCGCGTCGGCGATGCCCAAGGACTTGGCCAGAGCTTCGTTGACTTCGGGCAAGTTGGCGGCTTCGATTTTCTTGACGGTGACCATGAAGTCAGCGGTTTTGCCCGCCACATCCTGGCCGTGGTAATCCGCAGGGAAGGCCAAGGGGAAGGTCTTGCTTTCGCCCGACTTCATGCCGCTCACAGCCTCTTCGAACTCCTTGAGCATCTGGCCGTCGCCCAAGATGAACTGGAAGTCTTCGGCTTTGCCGCCAGCGAACACTTCACCGTCGATCTTGCCTTCAAAGTCAATCGTGGCGCGGTCACCTTCTTGGGCTGCGGCGTCCTGGGCACGCTGAGCAAAGGTGCGGCGCTGCTTGCGCAGGATGTCCACAGTCTTGTCGATGGCGGCGTCAGAGACCTCGGCGGTCAATTTTTCGACTTCGGTGTCGGCCAGGTTGCCCAGTTTGACTTCGGGGTAAACCTCAAAAATGGCTTCGAAATTCAGCTCGCCTTCGGGTGCGCCTTCTTTTTCGGAAATGCGGGGTTGACCGGCCACGCGCACTTGGGCTTCATTGGCGGCCACAGAAAATGCCTCGCCCACTTTGTCGTTCAACACTTCGTACTGAACCGAGTAGCCATAGCGCTGGGCGACCACATTCATGGGCACTTTGCCAGGACGAAAACCGTCCATCTTGACCGTGCGGGCCATTTTCTTCAGGCGTGCATCCACTTCGGACTGAATGGCCGTCACGGGCACAGTCAGGGTGATCTTGCGTTCCAGCTTTTCAAGGGTTTCAACAGTCACAGTCATCGTCGTTCTCGGTTAATTGAATGTCTCTCAGGCCAATGGGTCAACACCGTTGGCCAAAAGTCGGTTGGTGCGCGGGGCGGGACTCGAACCCGCACAGTGTTGCCACCGTCAGGACCTAAACCTGGTGCGTCTACCAATTTCGCCACCCGCGCAGGTCCAAACAAAAAGGGCGACAGGCCCGTCGCACGACCCGAAAGCCCCACGACGCACCTGACCGCCCGGTTGAAATCGGTCAACTTTCTATTTTAGCCGCTTCATTTGTCCAAATTCAGGCGCGGGCTTGATTTGGGCGCTCAATTCTGAACCAGGCCGCGTACATGGCCGGCAGCGCCAGCAGGGTCAAGGCCGTGGCCACGATCAGGCCCCCCATGATGGCCACCGCCATCGGCCCCCAGAAAATACTGCGGGACAATGGAATCATGGCCAGCACCGCAGCAGCGGCGGTGAGCACGATGGGGCGCAAACGCCGCACCGCCGACTCCACAATCGCCTGCCACGGGGCCATGCCCGCGGCCCGGTCTTGCTCAATCTGGTCGATCAAGATGACCGAATTGCGCTGGATCATGCCCATGAGCGCGATCACGCCGAGCAGGGCCACAAAGCCAAAGGGGCGGTCCAGCACCAGCAATGCGCCGGCCACACCCGCCATGCCCAGGGGTCCGGTCAAAAACACCAACATGGCCCGGCTGAAGCTTTGCAGCTGCAGCATCAGCAAGGTGAAGGTGATGAACAGCATGACCGGCACACCCGCTGCGATGGACGCCGAGCCTTTGGCACTTTCCTCCACCGCGCCCGCCACCTCAATGCGATAACCGTTCAGGCCCTGGCCTTGCCAGGTGGCCTCGGTCTTTTTGAGGTCAGGCAGCAGCTGCGCCGTGACCGTGGCCCCTTGCAGGCCCTCGGCAATGTCGGCCTGCACGGTGATGGCAAACTGCCGACCCTCGCGCCACATCACGCCCGGCTCCCAGGCCAATACCGGCGTGGCAATTTGCAGCAAGGGGATGAAACGCCCCGAGGCCGTGGGCACATAAGCCTGGCCCAAGTCCGACAAGGCATCGCGCTCGGCCAAAGGCTGGCGCAGCACGATCTCGATCAGCTTGTCGCCGTCACGGTACTGACCCACCGCGCTGCCCGACAGCAAGGTGCGCGAAGCCTGCGCGATGGACTGGCTGCTCACGCCCAAAGCGCGGGCTTTGGCTTGGTCCACCTCCAGACGCACCGACTTGACCGACTCGTTCCAGTTGTCGTTCACGCCGCGCGTGTTGGGGTTCTGGCGCATTTGGGCCTTGATCTCGTCGGCCTTCTGGCGCAGGACCTTGGGGTCCGAGCCCACCACCCGGAACTGCACCGGGTAAGGCACAGGCGGGCCATTGGGCAGCAATTTCACACGCCCACGCACTTCGGGGAACTCCTGGGCCAGCAAGGCGGGCAGCTTTGCACGCAGCACTTCGCGGGTTTTCAAGTCGGTCGGCTGCACGATCAACTGCGACACGTTGGTTTGCGGAAACACCTGGTCCAGCGGCAGGTAAAAGCGCGGCACGCCAGAGCCGACCCAGGCAGTGACCGATTTGACGCCCTGCTCCTGGGCCAAGCGCTGCTCCACGAGGCGCGTGATGTCCTCACTGGCCTGAACAGGAGAGCCCTCCGGCAGCCACAGGTCCACCATGATCTCTGGACGGCTGGAGTCCGGGAAGAACTGCTGCTGTACCTTGCCCATGCCCACCATGCCCAGGGCAAACAAAGCGATGGTGATGGCAATCGTTTTCCAGCGGTGGGTCACGCACCAAGTCACCCAAGCGCGAAAGTGCCGGTAAAACGGCGTGTCATACATCTCGGCCGAATCCAGGTGCTGCGCCGACACGGCGTGCGCGGGCGGCTTGAGCAGCCAAGCCCCCAAATAAGGCACAAAGTAAACCGAAGCCACCCAGCTCACCAACAGCGCCACCACCGTGACCGCAAAAATCGCAAAGGTGTACTCGCCCGTCATGGACTTGGCCATGCCGATTGGCAAGAAACCGGCGGCGGTGATCAAGGTGCCCGTGAGCATGGGCATGGCGGTCAGTTCGTAGGCAAAGGTCGCCGCACGCACCTTGTCATAGCCCTCTTCCATTTTGCGCACCATCATTTCCACCGCAATGATGGCGTCGTCCACCAGCAAACCCAAAGCGATGATGAGCGAGCCCAGTGAGATTTTGTGCAGGCCAATGCCAAAGTAATGCATGGCCAAAAAGGTCACCGCCAACACCAGCGGGATGGTGATGCCCACCACCAGGCCGGGGCGGATGTCCAGCGTCCAGCGCCGCCAAAAGGGGTGTTGACCTGGCCGCTGGTGCAGGCCCAGCGCCAAGAAGCTCACCGCCAACACAATCACCACCGCCTCGATCAGCACCTTGATGAACTCGTTGACCGAACTCGACACCGCGCTGGGCTGGTCCTGCACCTGGGTCAGGCTCATGCCCGCAGGCAGGCTGGCCTGCGTGGCCGCGATCGCGACCCGCAAGGACTTGCCCAGGGCGATGATGTCGCCGCCTTTGGCCATGGACACCCCCAGCGCGATCACCTCCTGGCCCTCATGGCGAACCTTCACACTGGCCGGGTCCGCATAACCCCGGGTCACCGTGGCGATGTCGGACAGGCGAATTTGCGCACCCGAGGCCCCGCGAATGGGCAAGGCCTTCAAATCTTCCAGGCTCTGGAACTGGCCGCCCACGCGCACCTGCACCACATCGGCCGGCGACTGGATGCTGCCCGCCGATTCGACCGCGTTTTGCTGATTCAGCTGGGCCAAGACCGAGCTCATGTCCAGACCCATTTGCGAAAGCCGCTTTTGCGAGACTTCCACAAAGACCTTTTCATCTTGCACGCCAAACAACTCGACCTTGGCCACATCGGGCACGCGCAGCAACTCCTGGCGCAAGCTGTCGGCCTGGGTTTTGACCTCGGCCGAGGAGAAGCCCTGGCCGCCCAGCGCGTAAATCACGCCGTAGACATCGCCAAACTCATCGTTGAAAAACGGTCCGATCACGCCCGGCGGGAGGCTGCCGCGCATGTCACCGATCTTTTTGCGCACGGTGTACCAAATTTGCGGCACATCGCCGGGCTTGGAGTTGTCCTTGATCTGGAAAATGATTTGCGCCTCGCCCGGCTTGGAATAACTGCGGATCTTGTCGGCAAAGGGCACTTCCTGCAGCGTGCGCTCGATCTTGTCGGTCACTTGCTCAGCCACTTGCTCTGCCGTGGCACCCGGCCAATAGGCCCGAACGACCATGGCGCGGAAGGTGAAGGGCGGGTCTTCGTCCTGCCCCAACTGGAAATAAGAAGCCATGCCCAGAACCATCAGCACCACCATCAGGTAGCGGGTCAGGGCCGGATGCTCAAGCGCCCAGCGCGAGAGGTTGAATCGGGTGTTGTCGTTGCGGCTCATGCGTTCACCGTGGGCTCACCGCAGGGGCGGATGCAGGAGCCAAAGCGGGTGTCGGCGTTGATCCTTTGCCACCTGGGTGGTACACCGTCACCTTCTGACCAGGCGACAACACATGGACTCCGGCGCTCACCACCTTCTGTCCGGGTTGGAGCCCGGCACTGACCACGACCTCATTGCCATCGACCGGACCCAGCTGCACCGCTTGGCTGTTGACCGTCATCGTGGCCTCATCCAGCACCCAAACGGCCGTGCCCTGCCCCTCCTGACGCAAAGCGCTGGTGGGCAGTTTGATGACCGAGGCCAAAGCAACCGGCGTCCCTGGTGCTCGCACATTCAAAGTAGCCCCCAAAGGCAAAGCACTCCCCACTCCCGGGGCCAACGCCAGTTTGACCCCATAGGTGCGCGTGACCGGGTCGGCACTGGCCGCCAGCTCACGCACCGTGCCCTGCACCTTCTGCCCGGTGCTCAGCACCGTGGCCTGCATGCTCTGGCCAAGCCGGATCGCCATGATGGCCGACTCGGACACCGCAAACACCGCATCGCGCGGCCCGTCGTGTGCCAGACGCAACACCGGCTGACCCGCCGACAGCACTTGTCCCACTTCGGCCTCCACGGCGGTGATCACACCCGCGTGACTGGCTGTTAAACGGGCATAGCCCACTTGGTTGCCTTGTGCTTGAGCCTGCGCTTTAGCCTGACTCAAAGCTGCATCAGCCGCCTTCAGGCTGGCCTCGCGCCGCTCCAATTCGGCACCGCTGATGAAGTTTTGCGCCTTGAGTGCCTCGAAACGCTTGAATTCGGCAGCTGCCAGATCGCGCTGACTTTGTGCGGCAGTCACCTGGGCCTGGGCGGCTTGCGCGGCCAACTGAAAGTCTTGGGCATCCACCAGTGCCAGCAATTGGCCAGCGGACACGCGCTGACCCGGTTCGGCGGGCCGCTGGACCAGTTTGCCCCCCACCCGAAAGCCCAAGCGCGACTCCACACGCGCCCGCACCTCGGCCGAGTACTCGCCGCCCAGGTTCAGATCTCCACCCGCCACCGTGATCAACTTGACCGATCGCAGGGGTTCTTGGGGGGCATCGACCTTGGAACATGCCACCAAAGTCAACACCGAAGCGGCGAGCGCGCACACACAAGAAACCCGCCGGGTGGCGAGAGGCAACAAAGAGGGCATGGGAGATCCAAGAAAAATAATGACCGATTGGTTAGTAATCTATTCAAACCGCCCCCAACTGTCAAGCGACAATAGGAATTGACCATGATCACGCCCCCCCCATTCCAGGAGCACCAACCGGCAAGCCGCACGCCTTCGGGCATGAGCGCCGCGCAGCGGCAACTGCTGCGCCATGTGTCGCGCTCCTTCGACCTGTCCATCCGCCTGTTGCCCAAGGCGCTTCAAGCCCCGGTGGCCATCGGCTACCTGCTGGCCCGCGCCACCGACACAGTGGCCGACACCACCGCCCTGCCCCTGAACGAACGGCAGGTTTTGCTGGACCTTATGACGCAGGCCATCGCCGACCCGAACAGCTCGGCCGAAGAAAGACGCGACCTGAGCCGTTTGACCCAAGCCTTTGCCACGCAACAAACCGACCCGCACGAACGCGCCTTGATGCAGGCCCTGCCCCAATGCCTGCCACTTTTAGTCAGCCTGTCGGATGTCGACCAGGCCAGCGTGCGCCAGGTGCTGGGCCACATCACCCGGGGCCAACACCTGGACATGGCCCGCTTTGGCCCCGGCCTTCAAGCATTGCAAACCGAGGCCGAACTGAGCGAGTACACCTGGCTGGTGGCCGGGTGCGTGGGCGAGTTTTGGACCGAGCTGTGTGGCCGCCATTTGCCCGGCTACAGCCTGCTGCCGCAGGACGAGATGGTGCGCATCGGCCGCGCCTACGGCATGGGCTTGCAGCGCCTGAACATCATCCGTGACGCCGGGGCCGACCTGGCCGCCGGACGTTGTTATTGGCCTGTGGACACCCTGGCACAGGCCGGCATGACCCCGGCCATGCTCGCCCAAGCGGCCCAAACTGACGCGGCAGACACCCTGAATGCATGGGCCCCGCTTTACAGCCAGTGGCTGGACCAGACGCAAGTCCAACTGGCCGATGGCATGCGCTACGCCTTGGCGCTCAAGCCCCTGCGCCTGCGCCTGGCCAGCGCCCTGCCCGCATTGATCGGTGCGCGCACCGTGGCGCTGCTGCGCAAGACCGGTCCCGCGGCCTTGAGCCAGCGCGTCAAAATGCCACGCCACGAGGTCCGCGCCCTGCTGTGGCGCGTCACTTGGGGTCTGGGGTCTGCGGCCGTTCTGGAAAAAGAATTCCGCCAATTGTCCGAGGTGCCCCGGCCTTGAGCCTGTGTTTGAATGCGAGAATCTCAGCCCATGAGCCCGCAAGACTATGTCCAACAAAAAGCCGCCGCATCGGGCAGCAGTTTCTATTACGCCTTTTTGTTTTTGCCCCCCGAACGGCGTGCAGCCATCACCGCCTTCTATGCTTTTTGCCGCGAAGTGGACGACGTGGTCGACGACATCTTGGACCCCGGTGTGGCCGCCACCAAACTTGCCTGGTGGCAAAAAGAGGTGCTGCAAGCCTATGCGGGCCAGCCCAGTCACCCCGTCATGCACGCCCTCATGCCACTGGCCCCCACCTTCGGCATCGAAAGCCGTCACCTGATGGCCGTGATCGACGGCTGCCAAATGGACCTGAACCAAACCCGCTACCTGGATTTTGCGGGCCTCAAGACCTATTGCCACTTGGTGGCAGGCGTGGTGGGCGAAGTCGCCGCCCGCATCTTTGGCCAGACCGACGAAGCCACAACGGCCTATGCACACAAGTTGGGCCTGGCTTTTCAGATGACCAACATCATCCGCGACGTGGGCGAAGACGCCATGCGTGGGCGCATCTACCTGCCGCTGGACGAGCAGCAACGCTTTGGGGTCAAGGCCAACGAACTGATCCAGCGCAGTTATTCAGACAACTTCACTGCACTCATGAAGTTCCAGACCGAGCGCGCCCACGCCCTGTACGACGAAGCCCTGGCACTCTTGCCCGGCGCCGACCGCCGCGCCCAAAAACCCGGCCTCATGATGGCCAGCATCTACCGCACCTTGCTTAGCGAGATCGAAGCCTCAGGCTTTCAGGTGCTGCACCAGCGCATCGCGCTCACGCCGCTGCGCAAACTGTGGCTGGCGTGGAAGATGCAGGCGCTGGGGCGGTTTTGAGGCGCGAGCCAAAAGTCTCGTCCGTCATGGCAGCGCCCGCACACGCTTTTGTGCCTCGCGCTCCATGCACGCCTGCAACCAGCCTGAAACAGCCGGGTATTGCGCCAACAAGCCCGGGGCCGGGCGAATCCAGTTGGCCACGCTGGCCACACACACATCGGCCACGGTGAAACGATCGGCCGCCAAATGGGCCTGGCCTTGGGCGTGCTGGGCTTGCAGATGCGCCTCCAGCACAGACAGCGGCACCTTCAAGCGGTTTTCGGCTTGTTCGGCCAGCTCGGGCTTGCGCTGGTCGGCAGGCATGGCCATGCGGTGCATGAGCACGGCGAGCGCGTCTTTTTCGAGCTCGGTCACCGTCCAAAAGCTCCAGCGCAGGGCCTCGGCTTCTTCGCGGGGCGTGGCGGGGGTGATCGACCGGCCATCGGCTTGGCCGTGCACGCGGGCGATGTAAAGCGCGCAGGCCATGCTTTCCCACACGGTGACCGGGCCTTCGGGCCGCTCGTCCACCACCACCGGAATGTGGCCGTTGGGGTTGAGCGCCAAAAACTCGGGCGTGCGTGTCGCGCCCGCTTTGTAGGTCATGGCGATGTGCTCAAAGGGCACGCCCAATTCGATTGCGGCCCACAAGGGCCGCGCGGCGCGGGATGCGCTGATGCCGTAAATTTTCAAAGTCATGGGGTCTTTCGGGCTGGTTCGTAATCAGGCCAACTGGCGCACAGCGCGTGCAAGTCCCGCACCTCCAGATGTGGGCGCATGTCGCCATGGGCCCAATCGTGGCCTTCGCGGTTGAGCCAGGCCACCTGCATGCCCGCGGCCAAAGCGCCCACGCAGTCGGCGTGCGCGTCGTCGCCAATGTGCAGCACCTCATGCGGCTGCACGCCCGCCGCTGCGGCGCCCGCCACAAAAATGCGCAAGTCCGGCTTGGCCACGCCCAGCGACTGGGCACTCACGCTGGCGTGAAAGTGCTGGCCAATGCCCACGCGGTGCACATCGGCGTTGCCGTTGGACAAGGCCACCACCGGCATGCGCTGGCTCCAGAACGCCAGCGCAGGCAGCGCATCGTCAAACAAATCCACCCGTTGGCGCTCGGAAAAAAACACCTCAAAAGCCGCCTCCGCCAGGTGCATGGGCTCCCCGGCTTGCTGCAGCAAAGCCCGGATCGACTCCCGGCGCAGAAACGACAAGTCGTGCGCCCGGTCGGCGTGGCGGGCATTGATCTCAGCGCGCACGGCTTTTTTGAGTTCGGCATCGGCCGACAAGGCTGCAGCGCCAGGGGCGTGGGTGCTCAGCCAAGTCTGTAAAACCACCTCGGCACGCCCAATCGTGGGCCAAACGGGCCACAATGTGTCGTCCAGATCGAGGGTAATGGCTTTGATTCGGGAAATGTCAATCATGGTGGTGGGAGAATACCGCATGGCATTTCAAAAAGAACCCTCCTTCCAGCATGGTCAGGCCGCCCGCACCGCGGTGCTGTATTGCAACCTGGGCACGCCCAGCGCCCCCACGGCCCCTGCCCTGCGCAAGTACTTGGCCGAGTTTCTGGGTGACAGCCGCGTGGTCGAGATCCCCAAACCCATCTGGTGGCTGATCCTGCACGGCATCATCTTGCGCGTGCGCCCGGCCAAATCGGCCGCCAAGTACGCCAGCATCTGGACCGAGCAGGGCTCGCCCCTCAAAGCGTTCACTGAACAACAAGCCCAATCGCTGGGTACCGAACTGCAAGAACGCGGCCACCACGTGACCGTGCGTTATGCCATGCGCTATGGCCAGCCGTCGATCCCCGAACAGCTCAGCGCCCTCAAAGCCGAGGGGGTGCAGCGCGTCTTGATCGTGCCCGCCTACCCGCAATACAGCGGCACCACCACGGCCAGCGTGTTCGACGCGGTGTACCGCTGGGGCCTGAAAACGCGCCTCATCCCTGAAATGCGCTTTGTCAACCGTTACCACGACGACCCGCGCTACATCGCCGCACTGGCCCAAACCGTGCGCGAACACTGGGCCGCCCATGGTCAAGCCGAGCAACTGGTCATGAGTTTTCACGGTGTGCCCGAGCGCACCCTCCAACTCGGCGACCCCTACCACTGCGAATGCATGAAAACCGGCCGCCTGCTGGCCGAAGCCCTGGGCTTGTCCAAAGACCAGTACAAACTCACCTTCCAGTCGCGTTTTGGCAAAGCCAAGTGGCTGGAGCCCTACACCGAGCCCACCCTGGTGGCCATGGCCGGGCAAGGCGTGAAAAAAGTCGACGTCATCTGCCCAGGTTTCACCAGCGACTGCCTGGAAACGCTGGAAGAAATCCAGCAAGAAGCCCAAGAAGCGTTTTTGCATGCCGGCGGCGAAAGCTTCAACTACATCCCCTGCCTGAACAACAACGCCCAATGGATCGAAGCGCTTGCCGACATCAGCCTCAGCCACATGCAGGCTTGGGACTTGTCAGCGCCGGACGAAAAGGCGTTGGCTGCGAGTCGGGCGCGCGCTTTGGCGCATGGTGCAAAGGCCTGAGGTTTGGGGTTTGGGGTTTGGGCTTGCAGCCCTTCAATGGCTGTCGATAAAGCCTGTCACCCACTCGAGATGCTGAAGCACATTGAGCGCCGGTGCATGCCCGCAACCGGGTACTTCGATGGTTTTGAGCAAGCCCAGCGCACCCGGCCCACGCCGCCGCATATTTTGAACCGTCTCGGGTAACACCAAATCCGATTCGACGCCACGCAGCAGCAACACCGGCAACTTCAGGGCGTCGTAATGGTCCCAAATCAGGTAATCGTTGGGGTGCGCGGTGAACTGCGTCACCATGGCCGGATCGTAGTGTGGCGTCACGCGCCCGTCCGGCAAGCGGCGGGTGGACGTTTCAGCCAGGCGCCGCCACTGGGCGTCGCTGAGCCAACCATAGGGTTTGTAGACCTGACGGAAAAAGGCTTCGAGTTCGGTCACCGTGGCAAATGCGGGCGGGGTGCCCGCATAGGCCTTGATGCGGTCGATGGCCGCCTGGGCCAGTTCTGGCGCGTTGTCGTTGAGCGTGAGGCTCAACAGGCGGTGCTTCAACGTGGGCTCGACCAAGCCCGCTGCACACAGTGTGCCAATGGCCCCGCCCATGGAGGTGCCCACCCAATGCACGGCGCGCAGCTGCAGGCCGTCCATCAGTTCGCGCGCGATGCGGGCATAAAAAGCCAGGCAGTATTCCTGCTGCGGGTCAGAGCTCCACTGCGACAGGCCCCGCCCCACCGTATCGGGACAAATCACCCGGTAGCCTTGCGCGCTCAGGTGCGCGGCGAGTTCGTCCATGTCGCGCCCGGTGCGGGCCAAACCGTGCCAAGCGATCACGGTGCCTTTTTCGGCTTTGCCCCAATCGGTGTAATGGATTTCCAGACCCGCGCAGCGGAGGTAATTCGATGTGAAAGCCATGGGACCTCAACTCTTGGATGCAAGGGGTTTCTCAGACGCCAGCGCCCGCAACGCCGCCCGGCTGCGCAAGCGGCCCACCACGCCCGTCGGAAAGTAATACACCGACAGCACAAACAACAAGCCCAGCCAGAGCAACCAGCGGTCGGGTGAGAGCAAGGACGACAGCAAGGGCAATGCGGCCGTGGCCTCGCTGGCCAAGCGCAGCAGGTCTTGCAAGTAACTCTGAGCCAACAAAAACAGCACCGAGCCAATGGCCGCGCCATAGATGGTGCCCATGCCGCCAATGACCACAATCAGCAACACGTCCATCATGATTTCAAAGCTGAGCGATGTGTCCGGCCCGTTGTAACGCAACCAAAGCGCCAGCATGGCCCCCGCCATGCAGGCATAGAGCGCCGACAACACACTCGACAGGGTGCGGTACACCACCACCCGGTAACCGATGGCTTCGGCACGGAACTCGTTTTCGCGGATGGCTTGCAGCACCCGGCCAAAGGGCGAATTGACGATGCGCAGCATCGACAGCAGCAAAGCCACCGCCAGCACAAACAAAAGGTAATAGCAGAGCAAACGCCCGTCCAGCGATACCCCCAAGAACGGCTCATCGCTGAACTCGGTGCTGGGCAGCAGCAGCTCAGGCAACTTGAAGCTCAGCCCATCTTCGCCGCCCGTGAAGTCGGACAGTTGCGAGGCGAGTGTCTGGAATGCGGCCGCCACGGCCAGTGTGATCATGGCGAAAAAGATGGCCCGCACTCTGAGCGAGAACAGACCAATTGCCAGCGACAGCAACAGCGTCAGGGCCAGCGACAGCGCAAAACCCGCCGCCAAGGCCCCCCAGGTCGGTCCCCAGGTGTTGGACGAGATGGCGATGCCATAGGCCCCAATGCCAAAGAACATGGTGTGCGCAAAACTCACGATGCCGGTGTAGCCCAAGAGCAGGTCAAAGCCCGCCACCAGCACCACAAAGATCAGCACCTTGGCCGCGACCGACAAGGCCTTGACCCCCGGAAACAAAAACGGGGCCAAGGCCAGGCCCAGCAAGGTCAGCGCCAGCAAAACGGCCAACAGGCGGCTGCGCGGGTGGTCGTTGGAAATCAATCGGTTGAGCATGGAGATTTCCTCAGCGGTTCGCCACGGGGTACACGCCCTGCGGACGCCACAGCAGCACAGCCGCCATCAGCGCAATGTTGGAAAACAGCGCCAGTTTGGGGGCCAGAAAGCCGGTGTAGTTGGCCATCAGGCCGACCAGCAAGGCCCCAATCAGCGCCCCGCCCGTGGAACCGAGCCCGCCAATGATGATGACGATGAAGATCAGCACATTGACCTGCGCGCCCATCTGTGGCACCACATTTTGTTGGTACAGGCCCCACATGACACCGCCCAAGCCCGCCAGCGCGCTGCCCACCACGAACACGCCCACAAACAGGCGGCGGATGCGGTAACCCAGTGACTCGACCATCTCGCGGTCCTGCACGCCGGCACGAATGAGCAGGCCGATCTTGGTGCGGCCCAGCACCCACATCTGCGCGGCAAACACGGCCAGGCCTACGGCTACGGCCAGCACACGGTATTTTTCGATGGCCGCTTCGCCCCAGAACACCGAGCCGCGCATGGCCTCGGGCAAAGGCAAGGCGATCTGCAGCGGGCCCCAGATGACCTTGATGAGCTCTTCGCCAATGATCATGCCGCCCATGGTGATCAGGATCTGTTTGAGGTGCTGGCCATACACCGGCCGCACGATGAAGCGCTCAAACGCCAGGCCCACGGCCGCGGACACCGCCATGGCGATCCCCATGGCCGGCAACACCGCCAGCATGTTGCGCCACCACTCGCCCGAGCCTGTCCAGTCGCCCATGGCGCCCAGCACACTGGTCGCAACAAAAGCGCCCAGCGCAATGAACAGGCCGTGGCCAAAGTTCAGCACGTCCATCAGGCCAAACACCAGCGTGAGGCCTGAGGCCATGATGAAGATGATCATGCCCATGGCCAGGCCCGCCACGGTGAGCGTGAGCCAGGTCGAGCCTGAACCGATCAAGGGCCAGGCCAACAAGGCCAGCACGGGCACCAGCAGCAATGGCCGGGTATCGATGTCTTGCAGGAATTTCATAAGGCCAGTCCCAACAAGGATTGCTGCAAGGCGGGGTCTTCGGCCAGTGCTTGCATGCGGCCCGCGTGCACCACGCGGCCGTTGTCCATGACCGCCACGGTGTCGCCCAACTGCTGCGCAAAATGGATGTTTTGCTCCACCAACAAAATCGTCACCCCGCTGGCCTTGAGCTGCTTGAAGGCGTCGATCATGTTCTCAATGATGGCCGGGGCCAAGCCCTTGCTGGGCTCGTCAATGATGAGCAAATCACGCGGCTCCACCATCGCCCGCGAAACGGCCAGCATCTGCTTTTGCCCGCCGGACAATTTGCCCGCCGGGTGGCTCCAGAACTTTTCCACGGCCGGGAAGAGTTTGAAAATCCACTGCAGCCGCGCCTCGTCCATCTGCGCCGCGTGGCGGGCGCCGCGGGCGGCGAGCAACATGTTTTCCTTGACCGTCAGGTCCGAAAAAATACCCATGTTTTCCGGCACATAGGCGATGTTCATTTGCGCAATCGCTGGCGTGTTGAGTGCCGTGATGTCTTCACCACCGAAGCGGATGCGCCCTTGCGAGGCCTGCCACAGGCCCATGATGGTGCGCAGCATGGTGGTCTTGCCCGCGCCGTTGCGGCCCAACAGCAAGGTGAGCTCGCCACGCGGCACAACCAGATCCACCCCGTGCAGGATGTGGTAAGCCCCGATGTGCGTGTGCACGCCCTCAAGGCTGAGCAAATGGGGGTTCATGGCGACGGGCCTCATGCGGCCACCTTGGCTTTGCCCAAATAGGCTTCTTGCACGATGGGCGATGCGATCACGGCATGGGGCTCGCCATCGGCCACCAAAGAGCCGTTGTGCAGCACGATGATGCGGTCGGCCAGCTCGCGCACCACGTCCATCTTGTGCTCCACCAGCAAGATGGTCTTGCTTTTGTCTTGTTTGAGCTGGCGGATCAGATCCAGAATCACCGGCGCTTCGTCGTGGCTCATGCCGGCCGTGGGTTCGTCGAACATGTAAACCGAGGGCTCCAGCGCCATGAGCAGGGCCACTTCGAGTTTGCGCTGGTCGCCATGCGGCAGGCTGGCCACAGGGGCGTCCTGCTGCAGGGTCATAGAGACGGATTGCAAAATCTCCAAGGCGCGACTCGTCAAGGCCGCGTGGTCGCTCCAGATGCTCCACAGGTTCAAGCCTCGGCGGTGCGCCCCCTCTTTCGTGGCCTGGACCGCCAGGCGCACGTTTTCCAGCACCGACAGGTTCGGAAACAGGTTGGTCAACTGGAAGGCCCGCCCCAGGCCTGCACGGGTGCGGGCCGAGGCGCTCAGGCCGGTCAACTCGCGCCCGTTCAGGTGCACCGCCCCCGCCGAGGCGGGCAACTGCCCTGAGATCAGATTGAAGTAAGTGGTTTTGCCCGCCCCGTTGGGGCCGACGATGGCCGTGAGCGTGCCGGGTTCAAAGCGGCACGACACCGCATTCACCGCCACATGCCCGCCAAACCGCACCGTGAGGTTTTGCGTTTCCAGCATCAGCGTTTGTTGCGGATGGGCACGTTCATTTCTTCGGGCTTGATCTCACGGATCAGCTCGGGCACACCCCAAGCGAAGGCCGGGTCGATCTTGATCTTGAAGTGGTACATGCTTTGCATGGCCTGGTGGTCTTCCTTACGGAAGGTCATCTTGCCCTTGGGCGTGTCAAAGCTCATGCCTTCCATGGTGCTGATGAGCTTGTTGGTGTTGGTATCGCCATTGGTCTTTTTCAGGGCGGTGACCAAAGCCATAGCAGCCGAGAAACCACCGGCCGTGAAGAAGTCCGGAGGCGTTTTGAACTGTTGGTAATGCGAGGCCACCATGGCGTCGTTGACCGGGTTCTTGGGCATGCCGAAGTAATAGTAGGCCGCACCCTCCATGCCGGGGAACTGCTTGTAGGCCACCATGGCGGGCAGGATGTTGCCGCCCGTGGCGATCTCGATGCCGTAGCGCTTGAGGTCCATGTCGGCGATCTTGAACGGGTTGCCACCGGCCCAGATGATGAAGATGATCTTGCGGCCCGGCAAAGCCTTGAGCTTGTCGATCATGCGCTGTGCGCCTGCGGTGAAGTCGGTGGTCGCGGGCGGCAGGTATTCTTCATGCACCAGCTTGGCTTTTTTGACAGAGTCCCTGAATGCCTTGACGCCATCGCGGCCGAAAGCCGAGTCTTGCGCCATGGTGACGATGCTCACGCCGTCTTTGTCCACTGCCACGGCGTTGGCAATCGCGTCTTGGCTGCTGTTGCGGCCGGTGCGGAAGATGTATTTGTTCCACTTGTCACCGGTGATGGAGTCGGCCACAGCAGGCTCCACCAACAGGATTTTTTTGTACTCTTCGGCCACCGGCAGCATGGCCAGCGCCACGGGCGAGGCGGTCGGGCCCACCGCCAGATCCACCTTGTCGTCACCATAGGCGGCGGCCAGCAGGTTCTTGCCCAGGTCAGGCTTGCCCTGATCGTCTTTCTCGATCACTACAATCTTGCGGCCGTTGATGGCCATGCTGCCGCCGGTGGCGTAACTCAAGCCCATCATCAGCCCGGTCTGGGTCTGTTTGCCATAGGCTTCGAGCGGACCGGTTTTGCTGTAAATGTGGGCGATTTTGATGTCTTGGCCCTGGGCCATGACCGCCGGGGCCATAGAAGATGCCAGAGCCAAAGCGGCCAAAGAAATGAGGTGTCGACGGAACATGGGGGTCTCCTGTAGGAATGAGCGTGCGGTTGTCACACAAGCGTATGAGCACAACTTGTGCCAGAAAGTGGCCGGCACGTCCCCATCCTAAACCCTTGTCAGGCTTGGAATTTTGACCGTTATCGAATGAAGTCGCGTCAATTTGACTAAAAATCAGACATTCAATATGTCTATTTAAAAGACATATGTATTATTTTCAGGCAATTCAAGGCAGCCGCAAATAGAGCTTGGCGCGAGACACGCCCAGCAGCTTGGCCGCAGCCACTTTGTTGCCTTGGGTGGCTTCCAGGGCTTTGGCCACGGCCAAACGCTCCAGCGCCTCCACCTGCTCAGACAAGGGTGCCAACCAATCGTCTGCGTCCTGCGGCCGTGTTGGCAACAACGGCAGCCGCGCTGTGGGCACCGGCGAGATCTGGCTCAGGCCAGACTCGCGCAACACCAGCGCCACTTCGGCCGCATCCACCACCCCGGTATCGCTGCGCAACAACAATTGTTCAAGGACATTGCGCAATTCGCGCACATTCCCGCGCCAGTGCTGGGCCGACAACAAGGCCACGGCTTGGGGGCTGAATTCGGGGTGCGGCAAATCGCTGCGCAAAGCCAGCTCCTCGGCGAGCACCTCGATGAGGGCGGGAATGTCCGAGGCCCTGTCGCGCAAGGGCGGCACCCGCAAGGGCAAGACATTCAGGCGGTAAAACAAATCCTCCCTGAACTGCCCGGACTGCACAAGTTGGACCAGGTCACGCGAGGTGGCGGCCATGATGCGTGCATCGAAAGGCACCAGGCGGTTGGAGCCCAAGGGCTCGATCTCGCCTTCTTGCAAGGCACGCAACAACTTGGCCTGCAACCCCAAGGGCATGTCGCCGATTTCGTCAAGGAACAAGGTGCCGCCGTCCGCCAACTTGAACTTGCCGTCCCGACCCTTTCGGTCTGCACCGGTGTAGGCGCCCGGCGCCACGCCAAAAAATTCTGCTTCCAGCAAAGTTTCGGGCACCGCCGCAATGTTGACACTGACCAGCGGCCCTTTGGCTCGGGGCGATGAGGCGTGAATGGCATGGGCCAACAACTCCTTGCCCGTTCCCGTTTCGCCCAACAAAAGCACCGGACTGCTCGACTGCGCGGCCCTGCGCGCTTGACGCTTGAGATCGACCACAAGCGCGCTGGAGCCGATGAAACTGGCAAAGCTGTGCCGGGCCTGGCGCAGGCCCATCCCCGAGCGGCGTTGCACGGCCAAGGCGTCACGCGCTTCGTCCAGCTCCCGTTGCATCAAAGAAAATTTAGTGAGAAAAGGCTGCAAATTCGATTGGGGTTGATCGAACAACACCACCCCCAAAGCGCCAATGACCTGGCCGGCATCGTCGTGCAAAGGAAAGCGGCTCACCACAAAGGTGCCGGCCTTGTTGGTCAACAAATCGATCAGGATGGGCTTGCCCGTTTCAAGCACCTGCAGCATCTGCGTGTTCTGCACCACCGCCGACACGGGCTTGCCGACAAACTCCTGCTCACTGGCAAAACCCAGGGCGGGCAAAAACCGCCGGTACTGGTCATTGATCCACACCACACTGCCCGAGCGGTCCACCAGCAGCATGCCCTCGCTGGCATGGGCAAAGACGTCAAACAGCGACTTGGCCGCCAAATTCAGGATGCTCTGTGCATCCTTGGGCAAACCGGTCAGGTCAGATGATGAAGTTAATGGCATCTCTTGATCTTACCGATGCCCATCGGCCAAGGTTCGGAACGTCTCAATCGACAGCTTCGGTCGGCAGCGGTGTGCTGTGGGCGAGGGACATGCAGGGGGAAGGGGGAAAAGAAAAAACCCGTGTGATGAATCACACGGGTTTCAACTTGGCGGAAACGGAGGGATTCGAACCCTCGATGAGGCTCTACACCCCATACTCCCTTAGCAGGGGAGCACCTTCGGCCACTCGGTCACGTTTCCAGTGGGTCAAATTATAACTTAGGCTTGGTCCAGATCGAAGGCCTTGTGCAATGCTCGAACGGCCAATTCCATGTATTTTTCGTCAATCACGACCGAGGTCTTGATTTCTGAGGTGGAGATCATTTGGATGTTGATGCCCTCTTCGCTCAAGCTGCGGAACATCTTGCTGGCCACGCCCACATGGCTGCGCATGCCAATGCCCACAATGGACACTTTGCAGATCTTGGCGTCGCCAGACACTTCGGCTGCACCCAGCGCCGGCAGCACTTTTTCCTTGAGCAGGTCAAGGGTTTTGGCGTAGTCGTTGCGGTGCACGGTGAAGCTGAAGTCGGTCTTGCCGTCTTTGCTCAGGTTCTGAATGATCACATCGACTTCGATGTTGGCATCGGCCACAGCGCCCAAGATTTGGTAGGCAATGCCGGGTTTGTCGGGCACGCCCAACACAGAAATTTTGGCTTCGTCGCGGTTGAATGCGATGCCGGAAACGACGGCTTGTTCCATTTGTTCGTCTTCCTCAAAAGTGATCAGGGTGCCCGACTGGGCTTCTTCGTTGATGTCGATGTCCCAAGGCGTGAAGCTGGAGAGCACGCGCATGGGCACTTTGTATTTGCCGGCGAATTCAACCGAGCGGATTTGCAGCACTTTCGAGCCCAAAGAGGCCATCTCCAGCATCTCTTCAAAGCTGACCGTGTGCAGGCGGCGCGCTTCGGGCACCACACGGGGGTCGGTGGTGTAGACACCGTCCACATCGGTGTAGATCAGGCATTCATCGGCTTTGAGGGCCGCAGCCACCGCCACAGCCGAGGTGTCAGAGCCGCCCCGCCCGAGGGTGGTGATGTTGCCGTTGTCGTCCACGCCCTGAAAACCCGTGATGATGACCACCTTGCCAGCGTTCAGATCACCCCGCACGCGCACATCGTCAATCGATTCAATGCGGGCTTTGGTGAAAGCGCTGTTGGTCTTGATGGGCACCTGCCAGCCCGCATAGCTGACCGAAGGCTGGCCTTCGGCTTGCAGGGCAATGGCCAGCAAGGCCGACGATGCCTGCTCGCCCGTGGAGGCCAGCTGGTCGAGTTCGCGGTTGTAATCTTGGCCAGGTTTGGCGGGGGCCAGCTCTTTGGCCAGGCCCAGCAATCGGTTGGTCTCGCCGCTCATGGCGCTGGGAACCACCACGATTTGGTGACCAGCACGGGTCCATTTGGCCACGCGCTTGGCGACGTTGCGAATGCGCTCGGTCGAGCCCATCGAGGTGCCGCCGTATTTGTGAACGATCAAAGCCATGTGCAGTTCTGAAAAGAAAGAGAAAGCAGGCACGGGTTTCAAGAAATTAAGTGAAGCCAGCACTGCCCAATAAAAAAGGGGTTTTGGCCCCAGCAAAGCCTGTCGATTGTACCAACCGGGCTGACGCCTAAATGACCCGACAAACCGCCCCTGCCCTGCCGGCCAACGGGAACCTGCATGCCCCCCAGGGCGCCCTCTATGAAGCCAGGTAGGACAAACAGCCGCCATCCCGGGTGACAAAACCACGCCCCACCTTGAGCTGCAATTGATGGCCGCGCGTCGTGCACGCGGCCACTTGGTCCAGCAGTTCATGCAGCTGCGCGGTGCTGGGCGTGGTGGCATGGTGAAGCCTCAACCAGTGGCGCAACACCAGCACTTGGCGAGCGCGGCTGAGCTGCTGCAAAGCCTGGATGCGTGGCGGCACACCCACATGCGCCAAGTCTTGCGCCGCCACTTCGTTCAAAACCTCTTGTGCCTGGGCAGCGTGCTCGGCGCTGCGGGCAAAGGTTTCGCGAAAAGCGGGCAACGCCTCGGCCAGTGCAGGCAAGACGCGGGCGCGGATGCGGTTGCGGGTGAACGTCTCGAGGGTGTTGCTGGGGTCTTCGACCCAGCTTTGGCCTTGGCTTTGCAGCCATTGACGCAAGGCTGTGCCGGGCACGGCCAAGCATGGGCGATGCCAGTTCAAGCCCAGCCGCTGCCAATGCGCCGGCATGCTGGCCAGACCGGGCAAACCGGCGCCGCGCGACAAGGCGATCAGCAAGGTTTCAACTTGGTCATCGGCGTGCTGGGCCAAGGCCACATCACGCACCTCGGGCCATTCGTTTTTCACCGCTTCGGCCAGCGCTTGGTAACGGGCTTTGCGGGCGGCGTCTTCCGGGCTTTGGCCGGGCGCATGTCCGGCCTGCACGCGACGCAGGGCCAGCGGGATACCCCACTGCGCACAGACAGCGCGGCAGTACGCCTCAAAACCATCGGCGGCCGCTTGCAAGCCGTGGTGGATGTGCACCGCCCTCACCTGCCCGGGCCAACGCCGGGCGCAGGCCACAAGGAGCGCGGTCGAGTCGGCGCCGCCACTGAAGGCCACAGCAAAAGGAAGGCCCGGACTGAAATCAGCCAGGGCCTGTTCAAGGGTTTGCGCCATCTGGGAAGCCTGACGGCTCAACGCGGGGATTACTTGCCCACTTTGGTGTCGGTGAAGCGGCCGTAGCTGTTCAGGCGCTCGTAGCGACGCTCCTGCAGCTCTTTGGGCTTGAGGTCGGCCAGCTGACGCCAGGCATCGCCCAAGGCGCGCTTGAGGAAAGCCACCATTTGCTCGGGGTCCCGGTGGGCCCCACCCACGGGCTCGTTGACGATCTTGTCCACCAAGTTCAAGGCCTTGAGGCGGTGCGCGGTGATGCCCAGGGCATCGGCAGCCACCTCGGCTTTGTCGCTGGTTTTCCACAAAATCGAGGCACAGCCTTCGGGGCTGATGACCGAGTAGACCGAGTACTGCAGCATCAGCACTTGGTCTGCCACCGAAATCGCCAATGCGCCGCCGGAGCCACCTTCACCAATGATGGTGGTGATGATCGGCACTTCCAGCTGCGCCATCTCGAAGATGTTGCGGCCAATGGCTTCGGACTGTCCGCGCTCTTCGGCGTCGATGCCGGGGTAGGCGCCGGGTGTGTCCACAAAAGTGAACACCGGCAGCTTGAACTTTTCCGCCGTTTTCATGAGGCGCAGCGCTTTGCGGTAGCCCTCAGGTTTGCTCATGCCAAAGTTGCGCAAGGTGCGCTCTTTGGTATCGCGCCCTTTTTGCTGACCCAGCACCATGCAGGCCTGGCCATTGAAGCGGGCCAAGCCCCCCACAATCGACAAATCGTCGGCAAAGTGGCGATCGCCGTGCATCTCGACAAAATCGGTGAAGATGCCGTGGATGTAGTCCAGGGTGTAAGGCCGCTCAGGGTGACGGGCGATTTTGGTGATCTGCCAGGGGGTCAGATCGCTGTAAATGTCTTTGGTCAGTTGCTGGCTTTTTTTGCTCAGCTGGTCGATCTCGAGGGTGATGTCCACCGCCGACTCGGTCTGCACATAGCGCAACTCTTCGATCTTGGCTTCGAGTTCGGCAACGGGTTGCTCAAAGTCGAGAAATGTTTTTTTGGCCAAGTTTGACTCCTCTGTTCATGAACGGGTGGACGCCTCGTCCTGCCCTCAATACGCCACCGGCACGGGGTCCAGCGAGCGCCAAATATACCAAGTTGCCACGGTCGAATAAGGGCTCCAGGCTTGGGCCACCTCACGGGCGTCACTGCGGCTGACCGGCTCACCGGAAAAGTAGTTGCGGCTGATGCCGTTGATCAGGCCCACATCATCGAGCGGCAGCACATTGGGCCGCATCAGGTGAAAAATCAGGAACATCTCGGCCGTCCAGCGGCCGATGCCGCGGATGGCCACCAGCTCGTCGATGATGGCGTCGTCGTCCATCTCTTGCCAGGCTTTGACGTGCACCGTGCCGGAGCTGAAATGCATGGCCAAGTCGACCAGGTATTCCACCTTGCGGGCCGACAAACCGGCCGCACGCATGTCGTCCACCTTGAGTTTGAGCACACCAGCCGGCGTCAGGCGTTTGGTCAACACAGAAAAACGGTCCCAGACCGATTGCGCCGCCTTGACCGAGATTTGCTGCCCCACGATGGAACGCGCCAAAGTGACGAAAGCATCCCCCCGGGTTTCCAAAATGGCGTTGCCGAACTGGGGAATGAGCTTTTTCATGACCCGGTCTTTTTTGGCCAGGTGTGCACACGCCTCGGCCCAATACGCGGGCGTGACGGGCATCACCGCAGGCGTCACGGCAGTCACTGAGCCGCCTCCCAGGTGGTGCCAGCGGCCGAGTCTTTCAGCACGATGCCTTGCGCCAGCAAATCGTTGCGGATGCGATCGGCCTCGGCGAAATTCTTCGCCTTTTTGGCGTCGGCCCGGGCCTGGATCTGGGCCTGAATGGCCGCTTCATCCAGCCCAGCACCCGATTGCAGGTAGGCCGTCGGATCGGTTTGCAGCAAGCCCAACAAGCCGCCCAAATTTTTGAGCAAGCCCGAACGCTCGGCCGAGCCCGTGCGGTTGACTTCGCTGGCCAGCTCAAACAGCACGGCCACGGCTTCGGGTGTGCCGAAGTCCTCGTCCATGGCCGCTTTGAAGCGGGCCGCCATGGGGTCGGCCCAGTCGATCGCCCCCGTGACGGGCGGCACGGCTTGGAGCGCGGTGTACAGGCGTTTCAAGGCGCCTTTGGCGTCGTTCAGGTGCACATCGCTGTAATTGAGCGAGCTGCGGTAGTGGCTGCGCACGATGAAAAAGCGCACCGTCTCGGCGTCAAACGCTTGCAGCACATCGCGGATGGTGAAGAAGTTGCCCAGGCTCTTGGACATCTTCTCGTTGTCGACGTTGATGAAGCCGTTGTGCATCCAAAAACGCGCCAGAGGCTGGCCGTTGGCGCCTTCACTTTGGGCGATTTCGTTTTCGTGGTGCGGGAACTGCAGATCGGCCCCGCCGCCATGGATGTCAAACGTCTGGCCCAGCAGCTCACAGGCCATGGCCGAGCACTCGATGTGCCAGCCCGGGCGGCCCGAACCAAAGGGGCTGGCCCATTTCACATCTTCGGGCTCGGTGGGCTTGGCGCTCTTCCAAAGCACAAAATCGAGCGGGTCTTGCTTGTCCGTCTCCACGGCCACGCGTTCACCGGCATTCAATTCGTCCAGTGACTTGCCGGACAACTTGCCGTAACCCGCGAACTTGCGCACCGAATAGTTCACATCGCCATTGCCAGCGCGGTAGGCCAGGCCTTTTTGCTCCAACGTACCGATCATGCTGAGCATCTGGGGGACGTAATCGGTGGCCCGGGGTTCGTGCTGGGGGCGCTCGATGCCCAAGGCGTCGGCGTCCTGATGCAGGGCGTCGATCATCCGGTCGGTGAGGCTGCGGATCGTTTCACCGTTGTCCAGGGCGCGCTTGATGATCTTGTCATCGATGTCGGTCACATTGCGCACATAGGTCACTTGGTAACCGCTGGCCCTGAGCCAGCGCTGCACCACATCGAAGGCGATCATGGAGCGGGCATGGCCGAGATGGCACAAGTCGTACACGGTCATGCCGCAGACGTACATGCGCACATGGCCTGGCTCGGCCGGCAAAAATTCGGAGACAGCACGGCTCAGCGTGTTGAAGATGCGCAGACTCATGTCAGATCAAAGATTCTTTTTAGTACAACCACCCACACGACAGTGTCCGGCATCGGCATCTGATCGGCTCAGGAAAATTCAAAAACTCAAGGCCATGAAGCGGATTCCAAACCCAATTTTCGGGTGGGCATCTCCCCCTGCCAACGGCCTGCTGGCCGCCTGCCCTCCGCTACAATGGATGTTCAGTATATCCCCGACGGGACTCCTGCTCCCAATTCCTGGCAGCCCGAATTCAACCCTTTTGGCGCGCATGCAAGCTCTACTTTCGTTCGTATTGACCGGTCTTTTGCTGCTCTCCTGTGTGGGTGCCCAGGCGGACGTTTACCAGGACGTGAACCGGCTGGTCGGGGCAGCAGAGTGGTCCAAAGCGCAAACGCAAGCCCAAGAACACCTCAAGACCCGTCCAACCGATCCGCAAATGCGCCTGTTGCTCAGCCGCATTCAGGATGGCCTGGGCCAGACCGCATTGGCCATGGACACCCTGCAGGCCTTGACCCAGTCGTACCCAGAGTTGCCCGAACCGCACAACAACTTGGCCGTCCTGCTGGCCCGTCAAAACCGCTATGCCGAGGCCTTGGTCCAGTTGCAAGACGCTGTGCGTGCTCGGCCCGATTACGGCACCGCCCTGGAAAACCTGGGTGATGTTTACATTGCACTGGCCATTGAGGCTTACCAAAACGCCAGCCGATCAGCAGCCCAGCAAAGCCGGGTGACCAGCAAGCGTCTGGCCGCTGAACAGCTGCTGAAGTCATCGGCCCCTTAAGGCGGCACCACAACTGAGCGCCTCATCCAGCTCACCCCTGCCCTGACCCCTCTGACCCGTTGGAAGAACACGATGCGCCGCAACCGATTTTTGAGAACTTTGGCCCTGACGCTGGCCCTGCCTTTGGCATTGGCGATGCCCCTGGCCAGCCAGGCTCAGACGGGCGGCGTGAGCAAAGTGCGCATCAGCACGTCCATGGGTGACATCGAAGCCGAGCTCTACGCGGACAAAGCCCCCAAAACCGTCGCCAACTTTTTGCAGTACGTGAATGACAAGCACTACGACGGCACGATCTTTCATCGGGTGATTGCGGGCTTCATGGTGCAAGGTGGCGGCTTCGATGCCCAATACAAAGAAAAGAAAACCCGGGCCCCGGTGCAACACGAGGGACGCCAAGCGCTCGCTGGTGGCCTGAAAAACACCACCGGCACGCTGGCCATGGCCCGCACCAACGACCCCCAATCGGCCACCGCACAGTTCTTCATCAATGTGGTGGACAACGCATTTTTAGACCCCACCCCGATCCCGGACGGTGACCCGGTCGCCAAATTCCAATACCAGGGCCGTGTTTACGAAAACGTGGCCCGTGCCCAATTGCTGAACGCCCCCCAACTGTTTGGCTACACCGTTTTTGGCAAAGTCACGTCCGGCATGGACGTGGTCCAAAAAATCCGCAACACGCCCACGGGCGCTGGCGGCCCCTTCCCGACCGATGTTCCACGGACGCCGGTTGTCATCCAATCCATCACTTTGTTGAAGTAACACCATGAGCAACCCACAAGTCGAACTGCACATCACCGGCTACGGCGTCATCACCCTCGAACTGGATGCTGAAAAAGCCCCCAAGTCGACCGAAAACTTTCTGGCCTATGTGAACAAGGGCCACTACAACAACACGATTTTTCACCGCGTGATCCCGGGCTTCATGGTCCAAGGCGGCGGCTTTGAGCCCGGCATGGGCCAAAAGCCCACCGACGCCACCATCGAGAACGAGGCCAACAACGGCCTCAAAAACGACGAGTACACCGTGGCCATGGCCCGCACTTCAGCCCCCCACTCTGCCTCCTCGCAGTTTTTCATCAACGTCGCCAAAAACGACTTTTTGAACCACACCGCCCCCTCCATGCAAGGCTGGGGCTATGCGGTGTTCGGCAAAGTGGTCAAGGGCACTGAAGTGGTCGACCAGATCAAGGGCGTTAAAACCGGCAACCGCGGCGGCCACGGTGACGTGCCCAAAGAGGACGTCGTGATCGAAAAAGCCGTCGCCATCTGAGCGTGACCCGCCATGTCTGACCCGCGCACCACCCGGCCGAGCATCGGCTTGTTGTCTGCGCCTGAGACATGGCACACCGTGGATCTGATTTCGGACCTGCACCTGCAGGCCTCTGAGACCGCCACGTTTGAAGCCTGGCGGGACTACATGGCGAGCACCCCCGCCGACGCGGTGCTGATCTTGGGTGACCTGTTTGAGGTCTGGGTCGGCGACGATGCCGCCGCCCTGGACCCTTTCTTGCAAAGTTGTGCCGAGGTCTTGCGCCAAACGACGCAAGGCAAGCACGTCGCCTTCATGCCTGGTAACCGCGATTTTTTGGTAGGCCCGGAGTACTTGGGCCGATGTGGCGTTGAGCCCTTGACCGACCCCACCTTGCTGACCCTGGGACAGCAACGCATTTTGCTCACCCACGGCGACGCCCTGTGCCTGGACGACAAGCCTTACCAGGCCTTCAGACTGCAGGCGCGCAGCCCCGAATGGCAGCAAGCGTTTTTGGCCAAGCCTTTGGCCGAACGCCAGGAATTTGCCCGGAGTTTGCGGGCGCTGAGCGAGTCACAAAAGCACGAGGGCATGAGCTTTGCCGATGCCGACTTGGACATGGGCCTTTTCTGGCTGGCACAGGCCCAGGCCGATCTCTTGGTGCATGGCCACACCCACCGCCCCGCAGACCATGCCTTGGGCCCGGCTCTGCGCCATGTGCTGAGCGATTGGTCACTGGACCACGCCCCTTTGCGTGCTCAGGTGTTCAGGCTGCAGCGCGATGGCGGTTCACAGCGCATCGATTGGCTTTAAAACGGCTCTCTTTTCAATACCCGCACCTCGAAAAAAAACGGCCGCTCGAGAGCGGCCGTTTTGCATGCAAGGGGCTGATCAGCCGCGCAGCAGGTTCTTCAAAACATTTTGCAAACGGCGCGCAGCGGCCTCTTCATGCGGGCCGGACAGAACCTGGGCCACATCCTGACCCCAGGTTTCGCGGGGGCCGGGCTGGTTGCGTTGGGTCAGCAGTTGCAATTGCAGCATGCGGCGCTCGCTCAAACTGTCGGCTGGTGTGGGCACTTCGGCGGCCATTTCCAAGCGCAACAACGCCGTGGCAGCCGCCGCTTTGGCGGGGGTGCTGACCGCTTGTGCCCAAGCCTGGCGGGTCGCAGCGTTGATGGCACGACCCAACTCTTGTGCGCTCGGCAAGGCATCGGCCTGACGCTCTTGCCAGGCGCCCATCAAACGGGTCAGTGTTTCGCCGTGGGCTTGCGCGGCCAGTTTGCGCAGCGACATTTCGGCGCGCTCCAACGCTTCGCGCTGGGCGCGGAAAGCCGCATCACCCAAGCGTGGCCCACGGTCTTCGCGCAGATCACGGCCTTCACCGCGTGCGCCGCGGTCACCAAAACGGTCGCCACCACGCTCACCCGGGCGGCCAGGACCCCGATCACCACCGGGGCGCGCACCGCGCTCACCGGGACGGCCGTCACGCCGGCCATCGCGACCTGCAGCAGCTTCTGTTTTCTTTTGGCCGGGACGGTCATCACCACGCACGGCCACAACAGGCTTGGCCGGTTTCGGTGGGGCCACGGGGGTGACTGGCGCCTCGACTTCGGCAGCAACCGTGCTGTCGCCCGCCACGTCGGACGCCGGAGCCCCTTCGCCCGGCTCGGCAGCGGTTGGGGCCTCATCGGCGAGAACGTCTGCCGCTTGAGCCGCAGCAGACAGAGGGGCCACGGTCACGGTGGGTGCCGGATTTTGTGCAGTTTGCGCTTGCAGGGCTTGGCCACGCAAGGCGGCATCCAGGGCGGCCATGGCTGCGCGGATTTGGCTGGCATCGCCACCCGCATTGGCCTCGTCGAGGGCTTTGGACGCGTCGATCACGGCGCGGTCGCGGGCCGTCAAAGGGGCCGCCGAGGTGTGGCGCTCGGTGCCTTTGCGTTGGAAGGCTTCGTCCAGCGGCGCGCGGAACACTTCCCAGAGTTTTTGTTCGGTCTTGCGGTCCAGCGGCACGGCTTGGGCTTCCACTTGCCAGCGTTGCTGCAAGGCCTTGACGGCGTCCACACGCAAAGCAGGGGCAGCGCCCAACTCACGCGCTTCGTTGATCAGGGCCTGACGGCGTTCAACGCTGGCTTTCTGGGCGGCTTCAAGACGGGCAGCAGCGACTTTGAAAATCGCCTTCCACTGGGTCTGCATCTCGCCAAAGGCTTTTTCACTCAGGTGGCCCGCATTGCGCCAGCGGTCGGCAAACTGGTGCAGCGCACGCAACTGGGCACGCCAGTCCTCGCTCTCGGCGTTGGCCGCCGTCCAAGCTTTGACCTCGTCCATCAGGGCCACGCGTTGGGCGCGGTGGTCAGCGGACTCTTTTTTCATCTGCTCGAGCCAAGACAGCACCGCTTTGTAGGCTTCGTTGCATGCGGCATCGAAGCGCTTCCACAGGGCGTGATTGGGCAAACCGCCTTGATCGGTTTGCTTCCAGCTGTCGCGCAATTGGCGCAACTTGTCCTGCATTTTGCGACCGCCCATGGTGGGCACCTTTTCGGCGTCCAGCAGGCCTTCGGCCTGGGCCACCAGGGTCTGACGCACCTGGTCGGCCAGCCAGCGTTGCCAGCCCTCGGCGTCGCCCCCTGCGGTCAAGGCCTTGTGCAATCGCTCGTCCAACGTGGTGTCCAAGTTCTTGCCGTGGGTTTTGAGAGCCACGCGCAAAGCCTGGGTCCCCTCGGTCAATGCAGCGCCCTCACTCTCGGTGATCTGCTTTTCGAGGGCTTCAAGCACCGGTGTCACGGCCTTGAGCGCTTGCTCGCGCAGGGCCTGGCGTTGGGCCGCATCCATCTTGGGCTTGGCAGGCTTGGCCTCCTTGGCCACATCACTGGAAACAGTCCCTGCGGGGGCAGGCTGCTCGGCCACAGCCTCTCCGCGCAAACGTCGAATTTCATCGGCCCACACAGGCACAGAGGGCAAAGCGGCAGTCGCATCGGTCTGGGCTTGCAGTGCCAGTTCCAAAGCGGCCGAAAAACCCTGCCAGACGGCCTGCAGCTGGCTTTGCGCGGCATCAAGCTGGGCCGGAAATTTCAAGTCTACGCTGGGCCAGACGGGGTTGGTGCTGAGCTGCCCGGCTTGGGCTTGCCACTGGGCCACATCGGCCTTCACGCCGTACAAGCCGGCTTGGGCCTCGGCCATGGGCTTGGTCGAGAGCACTTCGATGCGCTGCGCCAGCAAGACAGCGGCTTCGCGCTGCACCATCACCTGGTGTTGCAGGTCTTCCACACCTTTGACCACTTCAGCCAAGCGCAGCTTCAAGCTGGCCAAGGGTTCCCGCGAGAGGGGTGCGCCCGCTTTGGCTGCGTCGCGCTGCCAAGCCATGGCGTCACCCATGTTCAGGCGCGGGGCTTGCAACATCTGCTGAGCTTTTTGTGCCCAGTCGCTGGCCAAAGCGTCTTGTCCGTGCAAGCGCTTGAGCTCGTCGAGCTTCTCCTTCAGGAGCTTGGCTGCGCCTTTATCCCGCAAGGCCATCTCGCGGTAGACCTCGGCCAAGGCGTCAGCAGTGGGTTCGGTCGTGAGCCATTCGCGCAAACGGGCACTGCGCTCGCCTGAGGTGATGGCATGGAAGGCCCCACCGGTCAAGGAGTCAAGCGCGGCGAGGTCTAGAGGCTTTGAAGATGAAGTCACGGTAAAAACTTTAAAACACAGTCCATGCCAAATACGGCATCAGCGTCAGGCCGGTCACGCCCACACAGTGGGCAGCGCAACACAGGCGACAAGGTCGTATTTTCGCCGGTATTTGGGCCGAGCCGATCCCTTTTGAGGAATACGGGCCAATCTCTTGTGAATTCGATCGCGCTCGGAATTCCATATATCAATATCGAATAACTTACTATTTTGATAGTATTGACTCGTTATTAAATGTTCCTAGAATTCGCCCATCCCAAGATCAGGGATAACCCGACACCTCTGCCACTTTGAACGGGTGCCTTTGCGTCAGACCGATGCGCTGCAAGCCCCGCTCCCCACCCCAACCACCCGCGCTGGCTGATGTCCAACACCATCGCGAGCCAAGAAAGGAAGTGCCATGACGGCGCCACTGAGCATGTCACGCCTGAGCCTGTGCCTAGAGACTTGGGCCTCCGATGTCCGTGCAGGTTTTGTGGAAGTCACCCGCCACGGCCTGGCCCTGTTCGGCTTGGTGGTGGTGATCGTGAGCCTGGGCTTTTTGGCTCGCCCCAGCCTGCAAACAGCCGCCAGCGACATGCTTTTGGGTTGGCTCGAAATCCGCCAGAGCGTCGCCTTGGAGCCACCTGTCGTGGGACACGCGGCCAACCGCTCAACCACACAAAGTTTGGACAATTTGACGCCAGACCAGGCGGCTGTGACCCTTTGGCTCAGCCGCAAATACCGCGTCTCCACCGAGCCCATGGGGGCCATGGTGGCCGAGGCCTGGCGCTTGGGCGAGCGCAGCCAACTGCCCCCCAGCCTGATCCTGGCCATCGTGGCGATTGAGTCCCGATTCAACCCGTTTGCCTCGGGCAGCCAAGGCACCGTGGGCCTGATGCAACTGGAAATCAAGGCCCATGCGGAAGTGCTGGGCCAGTTTGGCGGCCCCTTGTCGGCTTTCGATCCCCTGACCAATGTGCGCGTGGGGGTTCGGCATTTGCAAAGCCTGCTGCAGCAAAGCAGCACACTGGAAGAAGCTTTGGCGCTCTATGGCACGTCTTCAGGCCAAGCCCTGGAGAGCCAGTACGTGGACCGTGTCCGGGCAGAGCAAAGATTGCTGGAACAAGTCACTCAAGCACAAGGTAGCGCCGCTGTGCTCACCCAGAACGGACTGGCACGGCTTTGAGTGATCTGGGACCGAAAGGCCGCAGCGCTCGGCTACACTAGCAAGGTGCGCGACTGGCGATAGGAGCCCCTTCTTTTCCAAGACAAGGTGGGATCACTCTGACGTGGAGCGCGGTGGCCGCCTGGCCACCCCAGAACCACTGGGAAGCGCACAGCCCGGAGCTGGCCTTAGAGGCCCGCCACGGGTTTTCAGCCGTTCGCCTGGGCAGCCCTTGTTGGGAACTTTTCACAAGTTGCCCGGCGAGGTTCCATCATCTGAAGGACTGCCGTGTACCACCGCCAAATTCTGATTGAACAAACCGATCCCGAGCTGTTTGCCGCCATCCAGGCCGAGAACGCCCGCCAAGAACACCACATCGAGCTGATCGCGAGCGAAAATTACGCCTCGCCCGCCGTCATGGCCGCCCAAGGCAGCCAGCTGACCAACAAATACGCCGAAGGCTATCCGGGCAAGCGCTACTACGGTGGTTGCGAGCACGTGGACGTGGCCGAGCAACTGGCCATTGACCGCATCAAGCAAATCTTTGGCGCAGAAGCAGCCAACGTGCAGCCGCACTGCGGCGCGTCCGCCAACGAAGCCGTGTTCCTGGCTTTCCTGAAACCCGGAGACACCATCATGGGCATGAGCCTGGCCGAAGGCGGCCACCTGACCCACGGCATGCCCCTGAACATGTCGGGCAAGTGGTTCAACGTGGTCTCCTACGGCTTGGACAAGAACGAAGCCATCGACTACGACGCGATGGAAGCCAAAGCCCGCGAAACCAAACCCAAGTTGATCATCGCCGGCGCATCGGCCTATTCGCTGCACATCGACTTTGCCCGCTTTGCCAAAGTGGCCAAAGAAGTCGGTGCCATCTTTTTGGTGGACATGGCCCACTACGCGGGTCTGATTGCTGCTGGCGTCTACCCCAACCCCGTGCCCCACGCGGATGTGGTGACCTCGACCACCCACAAGAGCCTGCGCGGCCCCCGTGGCGGCATCATCTTGATGAAGGCCGAGCACGAAAAAGCCATCAACAGCGCCATCTTCCCCGGCCTGCAAGGCGGCCCGCTGATGCATGTGATTGCGGCCAAGGCCGTGGCTTTCAAAGAAGCGCTGCAGCCCGAATTCAAGGCCTACCAAGCCCAAGTGATCAAGAATGCTCAAATCATCGCCGAGACCTTGACCGCTCGCGGCCTGCGCATCGTGAGTGGCGGCACCCAGAGCCACGTCATGTTGGTGGACCTGCGTGCCAAGGGCATCACCGGCAAGGTGGCCGAAGCCGCGTTGGGCAATGCCCACATGACCATCAACAAGAACGCGATCCCGAACGACCCTGAAAAGCCATTCGTCACCAGCGGCGTGCGCATCGGCACCCCGGCAATGACGACACGGGGCTTTAAGGACGAAGAAGCCCGCGCCACGGCGCACCTGATTGCGGATGTGCTGGACAACCCGCTGGACGAAGCCAACCTGGCCACTGTGCGCGCCAAGGTGCATGCGCTGACCAGTCGCTTCCCGGTCTACGGCTGATCGGCGCGCGCGATGAAATGCCCGTTTTGCGGCCACCTCGAAACCCAGGTGGTCGAGACACGTCTGGCCGAGGACGGGGATTTCATCCGGCGACGCCGCCAATGTGGGGCCTGTGAAAAGCGCTTCACCACTTACGAAAAGCCTGAAGTCAATTTCCCGGCCATCGTCAAAAAGGATGGCCGGCGCATCGATTACCAGCGCGACAAACTGCGCGGCAGCCTGAATCTGGCCTTGCGCAAACGGCCCGTCAGCACCGAACAGGTGGACAGCGCCATCGAGCGCATCGAAGAAAAACTTTTGAACCTGGGCATCCGCGAGGTGGCTTCTCACCGCATCGGCGAATTGGTCATGCGCGAGCTCAAAAAGCTCGACAAAGTGGCGTATGTGCGCTTTGCCAGCGTGTACCGCAACTTTGAAGACATCGACGAATTCAAGACCTTGGTGGACGAGGTCCAAAGCTGAGGGTGCTCGGGGCGATGGGCCCGAGCCTGGACTTCAAGGGCATTCCTGCGGTGTGTAGCTGGCCATCCTAGGCTTGCCCAAAGCGTTGCTGACCACCTGCCAGCCGACCGAAGATGAAGCCCGGCAAAAGCGCCAGGTCCCGGCCATGAACGCACCATTGGCGGTCGCACTGCGCCCCTCTGGCCCATAGGAAAAGTAAGTTTTCAAAGTGCTGGTCGCGGTCAGTCTCAGGCCCGGCGGCAAGGCGGCGTGCGTCTCGATCAGCGCCTCACCGGCATCTTGCAGGCCGTTGTCGTTTCCATCTACAAACACCAGCCAGCCTTGTTGCCATTGGCCGTTGGCGTCACAGCCACCCCCACTGGCCTGAGCGCACAAGCTGATGCGCTGCTGGCGGCGCAAGGCCTCCGAGCGCGCGAGCACCAGGCTGTTCAGCAATCCCTCGGCTTGGGCTTGCAGTTGGTGCCTGGCCCGCAAATCCGACATGGCGGGCGCGCCCATGCCCACCAAAATGCCCAGCAAAACCAACACCACCAAGGCCTCGATCAAGGTAAAGCCTTGGGCGTGGGCGCTTGGCTGTGCCTTGACGGGGTTTGAAGAGGGATGACGCATGGTGGGTTGCACTGTACAAGATGAATACATAAGGCCACAATAAAAACAAACAACAGGAGAGCATTCATGCCCGTGGCCCTCAGGGGTATGGCCCCGCCCCAACGCCACCCCCTCCCAAACAGCCGAGGTTGGACTTTGGCCGAACTGCTGGCCGTGGTGGCCTTGATGGGGCTGCTCGGGGCCCTGGCCCTGCCCACTTACCAACAGCAGCAGCGCCAGGCCCGCCGCAGCGATGGGCAAGCGGCGCTGCTGCAACTGCAAATGGACCAAGCCCGCTGGCGCAGCCAGCACGACAGCCACGCCGACAACCTGAGTGACCTCGGCTGGGCCAGCGATCGCTCACCCTTGGGGCACTACCAGATCACCTTGACCGAAGCCAGCGCCGAAGGCTATGCGGCCCAAGCCATCCCCTTGAACAGCCAGGCCTCAGACCGGGACTGCACGCCTTTGCGCCTGAGCTGGCAAGGCAGCGCCACCGCGCTGTTGGGCGCTGGCGAACACCTGGACAGCGATCCCCACCGCTGCTGGCGGCGGTGACCACATGGCAGACGAGCACATGACAGGCGCGCATGAACGGGGGGAAACCTTGATGGGCCTGCTGGTGGGCTTGTCGGTCGGGTGGGTCGTGCTGGCGGCTGGCAGCGCCTTGCTCTCCACCCACCTGCGTGGCCACCGCATGGCCTTGCACGACAGCCATCTGCACCACGACCTGCGCTCGGCCATGGACTGGATGGCCCGGGAGCTGCGCAAAGCCCATTACAGCGCCGGCGCCTGGGCAAGCCGTTCACCTGCGGCCTGCAAAGACGCGTTTTGCGATGGCCCGGAAGACTTCAGCATCAAGGGCAAGCAGATCGAGTTCAGCCACGACCGCAACCACAACGGCGAGCAAGACAAGAACGAATGCATGGGGTTTCGGCTGAGTGGCAAGGCGCTGCAAACCAAAAGGTCCTGCAGCGCCAGCGGTGATTGGCTGGCCATCACCGACAACGCCAACCTGCAGATCACCGATTTGCGCTGGCAACTGCGCTGTGAGCAGCGCCAAGGCTGGCTGCACCGCAGCGTTGAAATGGCCTTGACGGCGCAATGGCCCAACGACCCCTCGCGGCAGGTCAGCCTGACGCACACCGTGCATTTGCGCAACGACTTGCCGGCCAGCCAACAGGCGCTGTTTTGCCCATGACACGCCATCGCGCCTTCAAACAAAGCGGCGCCATCACTTTGCTGGTGGCCATCGCTTTGGTGATCCTGGCCAGCTTGACCAGCTTTTACAGCATACGCAGCGTGTTGGTGGACCAATTGGCCAGCCAGAACCACGCCCGCGCCAAGCAAGCGCAGTTGGCGGCTGAAGCGGCTTTGGCCCATGCACAGGCCATGCTGCTGACCACGCCCATCCAGGATCTGTTGAATCACCCAACCCCCTGCCCCAAAGGCTTGATCGGCCTGCAGTGGCAATGCAGTGCATTGGGGCTGATGCCACACCCGGCCCTGCCGCAAGCGCAGCTGAGCGCCATCGCCGCGCGCGACCTGCTCACGTCGCCGCATGTGCTCACACTGCACGCCAGCGCCAACATGGCCGGACAGCACAGCCAGGCCTTGGTGCGAGAGAGCCTGTTCGCGCCCACCGTGGCCCCAGCGCCCACCCTGGCAGCGCCCGCGGCGCTCGTGCTCAATGGCTGCGTCAGCGAAAGCGCAGCCGCCAAGCTGCGGGTCTGTCCGCTAAACAGCCAAGGCCCTGCCTGCGCCAACAGCGTCAAAGGCCCTGCGGTGCTCAGTCATTGGGCAGCGGACACCGACGGCAATGGCAGCCTCTCCAGCGCCGAAAAAAATGCCTGCCTGGCCCTGAGCGCCGCCAGCTTGCCCGGTGGAGGCAGCCAAAACGGACCTGACACCGCCAGTCCCCGCAGCCCCTGCACACGCGCCGCTTGGCGCAGTGTGTTGGGTGACATCACCGACGCACAACTGCAAGCCTGGTCCTCAGCCCAAGAACGCAATGGCCTGACCGCGCGCAGCACCCCTGCGCGCACCATTTACTGGATTGACAGTCCCGCCGACTGGCAAGACAACGTGGGCTCGGTGGACAACCCGGCTCTGCTGGTGTTTTCAGCCCAGGCCTGTGCCCAGCGCTGTCCGCGCATCGGCGTGGGTGTGCGCATTCACGGCAGTGTCCTGATCGATTCGGGCTGCAACGACGACAAAATGCGCGGCTGGCAGGCCGGGACCATCGAAGGCCAGCTGGTGGTGGAGTCGGGCCTGCCCGAATGGCGATCGGGCACCGTGCTGGCGCGGCCCGAAGGGCGCAACGCCTACATCCTCAACTGGCCGCAGGGCATCGATGCCACACGCCTGCAGCGCATTCAAGGCAGCTGGAGCGAGGGCGCGCCATGACCCGCACCGCATCAGCCCAGCAAGGTGTGGCCCTGATCGAAGCCCTGATCGCTTCGGCCGTTCTGGGCATTGGCCTGGTGGGAGCCACGCAGTTGACCCTCAGAACGCTGAACACCGCCAGCGAAAACCGCCAACACACGGTGGCCCAACACCTGGCGCAAGAAGCGATGGACTGCCTGCAGGTCCAAGCCAGAACGGCCCTCGCTGTGTGCCCGCCACAGACCCTTGTGCAGGTGCAGGGTGTGCGCTACCAGAGGGAAGCAAGCAGCAAACCCCGTGGTGATGGGGCGCTGACCGACTTGCATGTGCGTGTGCAATGGGCCGCCCCAGGCCGACGCTCGGCCGCAGCCGCTGACCTCCAATCGCAGGCCAGCTCAGACAAAAGCATCGACTGGCACAGCAGCACGTCGGCATTGCCCGGCTGGCTTGGCGTATCCTCGCCCTAGTCCGTGTACGCTTTGCCCTACACCTTCTGACCCTCTGAACTCTTGACTGCTGTGCCGCATTTGACCGATCACCCCAGCCCTCTGTCCCCAGCTCTGGACAAGGCCCTGAGCCTCGCCCGCGAGGCCCTGTGGCTGACCTCACCGAACCCGCGAGTGGGCTGTGTCATCACCGCAGCCGACGGCACCGTGCTGGGCCAAGGCCACACCCAACGGGCAGGTGGCCCGCACGCCGAAATCATGGCCCTGCGCAATGCTGCCGAACATGGACACAGCGTGCAAGGCGCCACCGCCTGGGTGACGCTGGAGCCCTGCGCCCACCAAGGCAGAACGGGGCCTTGCTGCGACGCGCTGGCGGCAGCGGGCATCGGCCGTGTGGTGGCGGCATCGACCGATCCCAACCCCCAAGTGGCGGGTCAGGGCATGGCGCGGCTGGCGGCTGCGGGCGTCCAGACCGAAACACTGCATCCAAACGACACCCTTGCTGTGCAGGCACGTGAGCTGAACATCGGCTTTTTCAGCCGCATGGAAAGGGGTCTGCCCTGGGTGCGGATGAAAATAGCCACCTCTTTAGACGGGCAAAGCGCCCTGCAAAACGGTCAAAGCCAATGGATCACCGGGCCTGAGGCTCGCGCCGACGGCCACGCCTGGCGCGCTCGCGCCTGCGCCATCCTGACCGGGATCGGCACCGTGCTCGAAGACGATCCGCAACTGAACGTGCGCGGTCTGAATGCACCTCGCCAACCGCACCTGGTGGTGGTGGACAGCCGCCTCGACATGCCCTTGAACGCCCAACTGCTGGACACCCAAGGCGCAGGCGATCAGGCCCGCCAGATCTGGGTTTACACCGCGGTCGATCCGGCCCATCCAGAGCAAGCCGACAAACGAGCCGCGCTGATCGCACGCGGTGTCACCGTGGTCGACATGCCCGGCCCCGGGGGCAAGGTCGATCTGGCCGGCATGCTGCGCGATCTGGCCCGGCGAGAGATCAACGAGCTGCATGTGGAAGCCGGACACAAGCTCAACGGGTCATTCATCCGCGAAGGTCTGGTGGACGAGTATTTGGTCTACCTGGCCCCCCAGCTGATCGGGCCTGGACAAGGCATGGCCCATTTACCAGTGCTGTCTGCGCTGAGCGACACACTGAAGCTGCGCTTTCATTCGGTGGACCCGATAGGCCCTGATTTGCGGCTGCTGCTGCGGCGGGCCTGAAGCTCGCCCGAACAAAAAGTTGCGCCTTCTGTTTATCCTGTGGCAGCGAGCACCTGCTCGCGAATGGATGTTGAGCCGCTGAAAACATTCGGCTACAGGGGCAGCCTCCTTCAGAGTCAGCAGGCATCTGGCCGCAGAGGCGGCCTGCACGAAAACTCCGCCCCCATCAAAAGTTCAGCGTCTTGACCCCAGCTGAAGTCCCCAGCAAGCACACCTGGGCTTTTTGCAGCGCAAACACCCCTACCGTCACCACACCCGGCCACTGGCTGACGGTGTTCTCAAAAGCCACCGGGTCGGTGATCTTCAGGCCCTTCACATCGACGATGTGCTGACCGTTGTCGGTGACCAGCGGCTGGCCGTCCTGGAGGCGCACGGCGGCTGTCCCGCCCATGGCCGCAAACTGGCGCATGACGCGGGTCGTGGCCATCGGGATCACTTCCACCGGCAATGGGAAGGCGCCCAGCGCATCCACCAGCTTGCTCTCGTCGGCGATGCAAACAAACTGCTTGCTCAGCGCCGCCACGATTTTTTCTCGGGTGAGCGCTGCGCCACCGCCCTTGACCATGTGGCCCTGGTGGTCGATCTCGTCGGCACCATCGATGTAGACCGACAGGCTCTCGACCTCGTTGCTGTCAAACACCGGAATGCCCAGGGCTTTCAGCCGCACAGTCGAGGCCTCGGAGCTCGACACTGCGCCTTTGATGGAGTCTTTCATGCTGGCCAGGGCATCGATGAATTTGTTCACCGTGGAGCCGGTGCCCACGCCGACGATCTCGCCAGGGACAACGTATTTCAGGGCGGCTTGGCCCACCAGGGCTTTGAGTTCGTCTTGGGTCATGAAAGGGGCTCTGTTGGAAAGATAAAGAGGCGGGCCAGGGTTTGCGACAATCGGGTCAAGCGATCCCCGCGCAACACCCCATGCACCAGCCCGGAATTATCCAATGTCCCTGATCCCTTATTGCCTGACCCGCCCAGTTTTGTTCAGAATGGACCCCGAAGAGGCCCACGATCTGACCATCGAAGGTCTCGCCCGCACCCAGAACACCCCGCTCGACCGCCTTTACCGTCAGCCTTTTGTGGCCCAACCCCTCACCCTGGCGGGTTTGCAGTTCCCCAACCGCGTGGGTTTGGCCGCGGGTCTGGACAAAAATGCGCGGTGCATCGACGGCCTGGGCGCCATGGGTTTTGGCTTTGTCGAAGTGGGCACCGTCACCCCCAAGGCCCAACCGGGCAACCCCAAGCCGCGCATGTTCCGCCTGCCCCAAGCCCAAGCGCTGATCAACCGCTTGGGCTTCAACAACGACGGACTGGACGCCTTCATCGCCAACGTCAAGCGCTCCAAATTTCGCCAACAAGGCCGGCTGCTGGGCCTGAACATCGGCAAAAACGCGACCACCCCGATTGAAAACGCCACCGATGATTATTTGATCGCCCTGGCCGGCGTCTACCCGCATGCCGACTATGTGACGGTGAACATTTCCAGCCCCAACACCAAGAACCTGCGGGCCCTGCAAAGCGACGAGGCCCTGGACGGCCTGCTGGGGGCCCTGGTGTCACGGCGTGAGGAACTGGCCAACGAACATGGCCGCCGCGTGCCCATGTTCCTGAAAATCGCCCCCGATCTGGACGAAACCCAGGTCGGCGTGATCGCCGCCACCTTGCAAAAGCACGGCATGGACGGCGTGATTGCGACCAACACCACACTGGCGCGTGATGCGGTGAGCGGCCTGGCCCATGCAGAGGAAATGGGAGGCCTGTCCGGCGCGCCCGTGCTCGAAGGCAGCAACCGCGTGATCCGCCAACTGCGTGCGGCTTTGGGCCGGGACTTCCCCATCATCGGCGTGGGCGGCATCCTGAGCGGGCACGACGCGATATCCAAAATAGAAGCCGGGGCCGATGTGGTGCAGATCTACACCGGCCTGATCTACAAAGGCCCGGCACTGGTCACCGAAGTGGCCAGTGCGCTGCAGCAGATGAAACGCTGATCACAGCGAGCCCTGGCTCAGTCTTCAAGACTGCGTCGGGTGTTCAGCCAGATAGCGCCTCAAAGCCTGGTTGATGCGCGTTTGCCACCCCTGACCCTGGGCGCGAAACGCTTCCAGAATGTCCTTGTCCAAGCGGATCGCCACCTGTTCCTTGATACCGCTGCCCGATGGCCTGCCGCGTTTGCGGGCCAAAGCCAAACCGTGCACCAACTCCTCAGGCGTCGCCGGTCGTTCGTCCTCATCCTGGCCGTCCCACACATAAGGGGCCTCGCGCTCTTTGACCTTCAAAGCTGTGATCACGTCTTTACGGCTCATCGCATTCGTTTTCAATCCAGACAAGGTACGCCTCTCTTTCTTCACGGCTGGCACGTCGGAAACTGATGATTCTGCAAGACCCATCACGCCCGACATGGACCACCGACAGGACTGCCAGAAAACCCATCGCATACGACATGGACAAAGTTCGGGTTTCTGAGCCTCGGACCACTGGAATGTCCAGCCGGTAACGGGAATCCAGAACAGCCCCCGCCAAAGCAAAGTCCAGCCCGTGCTTGCGCAGGTTGATTTGCCTCTTTTTTTCATCCCAACTCAGCTTGGCATGCATCAAATTAATGTAGATGCAAATAATCCAGCCGTCAAGACCATTGAACAGGCAGAAGCCACGAGCCCAAAAGGCTCAATCCTTGAAATACACCAGTTGGTGCGTGCTGGCCAGCAGCTGGCCCTCGGGGCTCCAGAGTTCGCCCGTCTGGTCAAAGTAGCCGTGGCGGTAATTGAGGGCCTTGGCCACGCCCAGCACGTGGCGCTTGCCCAGCTGCGCCAGCAAGGCGCTGTCGGCGTGGAAATAAGTGGTCAGTGACACCGTGCCGATCATGGCCCGGCGGCGGCGGCGGACATAGATGCGTGGGAAAAAGCTGTCGCTCATGGCCGCCAGCGAGGCAAAGTCCATCGCCCGCTCGGGTTCGTCGCGCACCCACAGGGTCGAGCGCGAGTGGGTTTGTTCTTGTTCGTCAAAGGCCGTCGGGAAAGCGCCTTCGACAAAACGCATGTCGTAGCGCTGGGGCCAAGCGGGCATGCCCTTCACGGGCATGCGGGGCACGGCATAGGGCGCGGGCACATTGGCGGGCATGACCGCTTCCACATTGGACCAGGTCTCGCGCCGGACTGCGAACACGGCGGTGGCGGTGGCCACCACGCCTTCGCTTTGATTGTCGGTCTGGTGGGCTTCGATGATCCAGTGCTGTGTGGAGCGGTTGGTGCGCACGGGCCGCGCGACAAAGCGGATCTCGCCATCGGCCACTGGCGCCGCAAAGTTCACCGTGAGCGCCACCGGCTCGCCCAAGCGATCGGGGTGCAACAAGGCGGCCTGCAACAACTGTGCAGCGGTGGTCCCCCCAAAGGGGCCGACCATGTTGGCGTAGGCCGGGTGGGTGGAACCCGTGAATTCGTGGGGCGCGTTCTGAAGTGCACAGGCGCGCAGGTCAATGGCTTCGTCAAAAGGGTGCATGCGCGCCATGATAGGTGCGCCCTCGCCGCCTGCGCTGTCCCGAAAGCGATCAAGCCAGGCGGGCACAGACCTCGTCAGCCATCGCCAGCGAACTGGTCAGGCCTGGCGACTCGATGCCCAACAAATTCACCAGCCCTGGCACACCGTGCTCGGCCGGGCCCTGGACCATGAAGTCGGCCGCCGTTTCGTGCGGGGCGTTGATCTTCGGACGCATGCCGGCATAGCCCGGTTGCAGTGCACCATCTTGCAAAGCGGGCCAGTATTTGCGCACCTCGGCATAAAAGGCGTCGCCCCGGCGCGGGTCCACCTGCAGGTCGGCAGGGTCATCGACCCATTGCACATCCGGGCCGAACTTGGCCTGCCCACCCAGATCCAGCGTGAGGTGCACGCCCAGCCCCGCCGCTTCGGGCACGGGGTAGATCAAACGGGAAAACGGCGCCTTGCCTGCCAAGGTGAAGTAGTTGCCTTTGGCGTAATGGGCTTGCGGCAGCAGGGAGGGATCCAGTCCAGCCATGCCGCGCGCCAGCGCCACCGCGCTCAGACCCGCAGCATTGACCAGCACTTGGCAGGCCAGCTCGGTGCCGTCTTTCGTGGTCACGCGGATGGGGTGCGTGGGCGTGCCGTGTTGCAGCCCGATGTGCTGCACGGGCGAGACCAGCGCCAGCAGACCGCCTGCGTTTTCCATATCCCCTTGCAAGGCGAGCATGTAGCCGTGACTGTCAATCACGCCAGTGCTGGGCGACAGCAGCGCCGCTTCGCAAGCCAGCGCAGGCTCCAACGCTTGGGCCTGGGCAGCCGTGAGTTTTTGCAGGTCATGCACGCCGTTGGCGGCGGCTTTGGCCCTGATGCCTTCGAGCGCCAGCACTTGCTCCGGGCTGGTGGCCACGATCAGCTTGCCCAGGCGCTGGTGCGCCACGCCGCGTTCGGCGCAATAGGCGTAAAGCATCTGCTTGCCCTGCACACACAAGCGCGCCTTGAGGGAGCCAGCCGGGTAATAAATGCCCGCGTGGATGACCTCGCTGTTGCGCGAGCTGGTGCCCGTGCCAATGGCGTTTTCCGATTCGAGCACCAACACCTCGCGGCCCGACAGCGCCAGCGCCCGCCCCACAGCCAGGCCGACCACGCCGGCCCCGATCACGACAGCATCCACTTGTTCCATGGACAGCATTGTGGCTCAGGCCAATCAAGGTGGGTCGGCGCGGTGACACCCGCAAGACAGACACCTGGTGCGCACACGGGCAGACTGCCCAGCATTCAACAAGGAGACCGTTTCATGTCGCTGTTCAATCTCACAGGGAAAGTCGCCGTCGTCACGGGCTCCAGCCGGGGCATTGGCCGATCGATCGCGCACCAATTGGCCCGCCAAGGCGCCAAGGTGGTCGTGTCCAGCCGCAAGCTGGACGCCTGCGAAGTGGTGGTCCAGGAAATCCAGGCCGCTGGCGGCGAGGCCATGGCAATAGCGGCCAGCATCTCCAGCAAAGAGCAGTTGCAAAACCTGATCGAGCAGACCCGTGCCGCGTGGGGGCCCATCGACATCCTGGTGTGCAACGCGGCCACCAACCCGTATTACGGCCCCACCACAGGCATGAGCGACGAGGTGTTCGACAAGGTCATGCGCAACAACGTGTTGTCCAACACTTGGCTGTGCACCATGGTTTATCCGGACATGAAGGCCAAGAAGGACGGTGCGATCGTGATCGTGTCTTCCATTGGCGGCCTGCACGGCTCGGCCATCATCGGCGCGTACAACATCTCCAAAGCCGCCGACATGCAGCTCGCGCGCAACCTGGCGGTGGAATGGGGCCCAGACAATATCCGCGTGAACTGCATCGCCCCAGGCCTGATCAAAACGGACTTTGCCAAGGCGCTGCACGAGGACCCGGTGCTGAGCGCCAAGTACAACAACGAGACCCCGCTGCGCCGCATGGGCGAGCCGGACGACATTGGCGGTGTGGCGGTGTTTTTGGCCAGTCGGGCTGGGCAGTATGTGACGGGTCAGACCATCGTTGCGGATGGCGGGATGATGATTCGCTGATTCGCTGATTCGCTGATTCGCTGATTCGCTGATTCGCTGATTCGTTGATTCGCTGATTCGTTGTCAGGTGCGTTGTGCTGTGGGCGCCGCTGAGCACAGGCTGGAGCCGGGCACCTCATGAGGGGGTACCCAAAATCGGCGCCCGGCCCCAGCCCATGCTCAGCTCAGAGGTTGATCGATGGTCTTTCCAGACAGCGGGCTGTTGGCTCTGGGCAATCCGGTCCACCCAGTGTCACATTCACCTTCTTCCCATGAAGCAAAAAGCCCGCATCCGCGGGCTTTTTGACTTGGAGAAAACGTCGATCAGGCGAAGTTTTTCTCGGCGAAAGACCAGTTCACCAGCTTGTCGAGGAAAGTCTCAACGAACTTGGGACGCATGTTGCGGTAGTCGATGTAATAAGCGTGTTCCCACACGTCCACGGTCAGCAAGGCGGTGTCACCGGTGGTCAGGGGGGTGCCGGCAGCGCCCATGTTGACGATGTCGACCGAGCCGTCGGCTTTCTTGACCAGCCAAGTCCAGCCGGAGCCAAAATTGCCCACGGCGCTCTTGACGAAGGCTTCCTTGAAAGCGGCGTAGCTGCCGAACTTGGCGTTGATGGCTGTGGCCAAAGCGCCTGTGGGCTCGCCGCCGCCGTTGGGCTTCATGCAGTTCCAGAAGAAGGTGTGGTTCCAGATCTGGGCCGAGTTGTTGTACACACCACCGCTGGATTTTTTGATGATCTCTTCGAGGGACATGCTCTCGAATTCAGTGCCTTTTTGCAGGTTGTTCAGGTTCACCACATAGGCGTTGTGGTGCTTGCCATGGTGGAATTCCAGGGTTTCCTGGCTGTAATGGGGGGCCAATGCGTCGATGGCATAAGGCAGAGCGGGCAAGGTGTGTTCCATGAGGGTGTCCTTTTGTTGTTGCGGGTTGAGGGTAGACCCATGCATTTTAGGGGTTGCCTGATCGCCCTTTGGAGCGGCAGGTCACTGGCGCGCATTCCTGCGATGGTGATCTGAACGACATCGCCTTGGCGGGGTGGGGCCAGGGCTCCTCATGAGGGAGTACCCAAAATCGTCGCCCTGGCCCCACCCCGCCAAGGCTTACCCCAAAAGCTCCATCAACCAGACACCGTCAAAGGCACCACACCGTCAGACAAGGTCGCCTGAACGCTCTGCCCGGGCTCAAACTGCCCGGCATGGGTCAAAGCCTGGCCCTTGTCGTCGCTCAGCCAGGCATAGCCGCGCTCCAGCACCCGGCGCGGATCCACTGACGACAAACGCAAAGCGGCCCGCTCCAGGCGCTGGGCACTTTGCTGCACTTGCTGGCCCCGATTGAATTTCAAGCGGTCATCGAGCCGCGTCAGCTGGTGGCCACTGGCCACCAACCGGGTTTGAGCACCCGCTTGCAAGCGGTGCGCCAACTGCGCCAGCCACTGGCCGTGCTGGCCCAGCAGCGCTTGCGGGCGGCTCAAGCGGACGGCGATGGCACTGAGCCGTTGGGCTTGGCGGTCTTGCTGCCGGGCCAGGCCTGCGCCCCATCGGGCGGCCACACCGTCCAGTTGCTGGGCCTGCCGGTCTTGCTGGCGCAGCAGGCCTCGGGTCAATCGGTGCTCCAACACGCTCAAAGCCTCAAGACCCACACCCCGATCGGTCGCAGCCATCTCGGCAGCGGCCGTGGGCGTTGGGGCTCGCACATCGGCCACAAAGTCAGCGATGGTGAAATCGGTCTCATGGCCCACGCCGCAAATGAGCGGCACAGGGCTTTGGGCGATCACGCGGGCCAGGTTTTCATCGTTGAATGACCACAGGTCTTCCATCGAGCCGCCCCCACGCACCAACAAAATCACGTCCACCGGGGGCGACAGCGGGTTGTCTTCGGCCGTGAGGGCATAGATGTTTTGCAAGGCCTGCACCAGCGTGGCGGCAGCGCCTGCGCCCTGCACCAAGGCCGGGGCCATCAACACGGGAATGTGCGGCACGCGCCGCTGTAAAGCGGTCACCACATCGTGCCAAGCGGCAGCGCCCAGCGAGGTCACGACCCCAATGGCTCGGGGCTGGGCGGGCAAGTCGCGTTTGTGGGCGGGGTCAAACAGGCCCTCGGCTTCGAGCTGGGCCTTGAGGCGCAAAAACTGCTCGAACAAAGCCCCCTGCCCGGCCCGCTCCATGGACTCGACGATCAACTGCAGATCGCCACGGGCCTCGTACACCCCCAAACGCCCCCGCACCTCGACCAGTTCACCGTCGAGCGGCGCAAAGTCCATCAAACTTGCGGCGCGCCGAAACATGGCGCAGCGGATCTGCCCGGTGTCGTCCTTGATCGAGAAATAACAATGCCCGCTGGCAGCGCGCGAGAAGCCCGACATCTCGCCGCGCACCGTGACCGGGTTGAACTGGGCGTCCAGCGTGTCAGCCATGGCGCGGCACAGCGCAGAAACTGTCCACGCACGCGGCTTCAAATCGTCATTCAAGGGCATGGCATTGAGGATTGATCAGCGTTGCAAAAGGGTTTCAGGCGGCAAACCCAGCACGGTTGCGGTCAAGTACTCCACAAACCAGGCGTGAGGCGGATTCGGGCGAAGGTCCGGCGCGCCGAAGAAGCAAAATTTTGCAAGTCATTGATTTCATGGGATATTTTAAAAATCACCGGTCAAATTTTGAAAAAATTCTATGTACCGGAGTATGCTGAAAATCAACAAGGTCAAAGTTCTTCACAAAGTTATCCACAGAAATGGAAGCCCGCCCACAGGACACGGGCATTGACCGATAATCAGGCGCTTTGATCACGAAAAACCGGGAAGGACTTTTCTTGCTGTCCATCATACAAGCCGCCGGCTGGCCCATCTGGCCCCTGATTTTGTGTTCCATTTTGGCCTTGGCGCTGATCCTGGAGCGCAGCTTGCAGCTGCAGGACGCCAAGGTCATGCCTGCCAACATCCTGAGCCAAACCATCGAGGCCACACAACGCGGTGTGCCCCTGCCCGAGATGATCCAGACCTTGGACCAAGCCGGGGCCATGGGCCCGGTGTTGGCCAGCGGGCTCCGCTGCTTGCAAGCGAACCCCAAAGCCACGTACGAAGACATCCAGGCCCATATGCAAATGGCGGGGCGCTTGGCAGCCCAAGGGCTGGAGCGCTTCTTGCCCGCGCTGGCCACCATCGCCTCGGCAGCACCGCTGCTGGGCTTGCTGGGTACGGTGGTGGGCATGATCGAGATTTTTGGGGCCCACACAGCCGCCAACAACCAGCCTGCCTTGTTGGCCCACGGCATTTCGGTCGCGCTGTACAACACGGCTTTTGGTTTGATCGTGGCGATTCCAGCCTTGATGTTTTGGCGCTACTTTCGCGCTGTGGTGGACCGCCATGTGCTGGCCATGGAAGTGGCGGCCGAGCGCTTTGCCCGCCACCTCAGCCGCACCAGCACCTGAAGGTTGCCTGTGAACTTCAAAACGCCACGTGCCGCCCCAGAGCCCGAGATCAACCTGGTCCCGTTCATTGACGTGCTCTTGGTGGTGCTGATCTTTTTGATGCTCACCACCACATGGTCGCGCCTGACCGAAATCCAACTGAACTTGCCCACGGCCGATGCCATCGCCTCCAGCCCAAAACCCCGCCAAATTGTGCTCACCATCACCTCTCAAGGGCATTACGCCATCAACAAATCCCCTGTCGGTGCCAGCTCGGTGGGCGCATTGGTGGCGGTACTCACCCCCCTGGCCGACAAAGACGCGATGCTGATCATCAGTGCAGATGCCTCCGCCTCGCACCAAAGCGTCATCCATGCCATGGAGGCGGCACGCCGCAGCGGATTGTCCAAAATCACCTTCGCCGCCCAGACGGCCGAAGTGCCAGGCTCTTGATCGGCATGGGCCTGTCCAAGTTCTTGCACCAAGCGCTGCCCCGACTATGGCAAGGGCGCGGCCCGGTGGCCTGGTCCTTGCGCCCAGTGGCGGCCATTTATGGCGCCTTGATAGCGATGCGACGCATGGCCTACGCCCGAGGCCTTTTCAACACCCGACGGGTTCCCGCCTTGGTCATCGTGGTGGGCAATGTGGTGGCAGGCGGTGCAGGCAAAACCCCCGTCACGATCGCCTTGGCCCAGCACTTGCAGGCCAGGGGCCTGCGGGTCGGGGTGATTTCTCGCGGACACGGACGCCAAACCCGTGACGCCCGTGCGGTGACTCACGACAGCCACCCGATGGATGTGGGCGACGAACCTTTGCTGATTCACCAAGCCACTGGGGTGCCCGTTTGGGTCGCCCGAGCCCGGGCCGATGCGGCACTGGGCTTGTTGCAAGCTCACCCGCAAGTGCAAGTGTTGCTTTGCGACGATGGCTTGCAGCACTTGGCCTTGGCCCGTGACCTCGAAATTTGTGTGATGGACGAACGCGGCGTAGGCAACGGCTGGTTGTTGCCGGCAGGTCCTCTGCGCGAAGCCTGGCCACGCAGGGTCGATTGGGTGCTGCACACAGGCCCAAGCCCCTCGGTCAGTGGGGCCGGGGACGAACAGGTACCGCATTTCCTGGCCACACGGCAGCTGGCGGACCACGCCATCACAGCCACGGGCCAGCGCATTGCCCTGAGCGAACTGATCAACCGTCCATTGCATGGGGTGGCCGGGCTGGCTCGGCCAGAGGCTTTTTTCCAGATGCTGCGCGAATCGGGTCTGAGCCTGAGCTCCACCACCGCCTTGCCCGATCACCACAGCTACCAAGACTGGCCAGCCCAACCGGAGCGCACCTGGCTGTGCACCGAAAAGGACGCCGCCAAACTCTGGCCCCATGAACCCAGTGCGCTGGCCGTGCCCTTGGTGGTCACGCCCGAAGAGGGTTTCTGGTCAGCGCTGGATGCGCGGCTGGACGCCCTCTTGCAACGCTGACCTGGCCCACCTGCGCCTCGCGGGCCTGCGGGCACAACTGATGCAGCAGCCAACGCATGATGCGCACGCACCCGCCCAGACCGGGGTCCCGTTATCATTGGCGGCATGGACACCAAATTGCTCGAACTGCTGGTTTGCCCGGTCACCAAAGGCCCACTCAACTTTGACCGCGAACGTCAAGAACTGCTCTCGCGCAGCGCACGCTTGGCTTATCCGGTGCGCAAAGGCATCCCCATCCTGCTGGAAAACGAAGCCCGCCCTTTGAGTGACGAAGAAATTGACCAACTGGCCGCCCTGCGGCCGGCGCTCTGAGTCCAGACCATGAACGTTGTTCCTGCGCCACAGGGCTTCACCGTGGTGATTCCTGCCCGCATGGCGTCCAGCCGTCTGCCCGACAAACCCCTGGCCGACATTGGCGGATTGCCCATGGTGGTGCGCGTGGCGCAGCGGGCGCTGCAGTCGCAGGCCAGCCAAGTTGTGGTGGCCGCCGATGACGAACGCATCGTGGCCGCTTGTGCGGCACACGGCGTGCAGGCGCTGTTGACGCGCCAAGACCATCTCAGTGGCAGCGACCGGCTGGCTCAAGCCTGCCAATTGCTGGGCCTGCCCAACGATGCGGTGGTGGTCAATGTGCAAGGCGATGAACCACTGATCCCGCCCGCGCTCATCAACGACGTGGCCCGCGTGCTGCGCGAGCGGCCCGACGCCAGCATGAGCACAGCTGCTCATGCGATCGCATCACTCGAAGAGTTCACCAATCCCAATGTGGTCAAAGTGGTCATGGACGCACGCCAGATGGCGCTTTATTTCAGCCGGGCCCCCATCGCCTGGTGGCGAGATGGCCAGTCGGACTCGGGTTTCAAGGCCCTGCCCAACCCAGCGCCCTTGCGCCACATTGGCATTTACGGTTACCGGGCTGGTTTTCTGGCGCTCTTTCCGACCTTGACGCCCGCACCCATTGAAACCATGGAATCACTGGAACAACTGCGTGCCCTGTGGCATGGCCACCGGATCGCGGTCCATGTGACCCGCGAGGCACCCGGCCCAGGCGTTGACACCCCCGAGGACCTGGCGCGTGTGCGCCAGCTGATCCCCTGAACGGCAAACCAGGGCTGACGCCGTAAGCCAACTTTGAGGCTGGCGTGATATTCTCAATAACAATCCGGCATCGGTCATGGAGCCCGACAAGCCGAAAAAATTTCAAACGATAAGGACATTCCCATGAGACTAATTCTGTTGGGCGCCCCCGGTGCTGGCAAAGGCACGCAAGCCACTTTCATCTGCCAGAAATACAACATTCCCCAAATCTCTACCGGCGACATGCTGCGCGCTGCCGTCAAGGCCGGCACCCCACTGGGTCTGCAAGCCAAAGCCGTCATGGAGTCAGGTGGTCTGGTCAGCGACGACCTGATCATCAACCTGGTCAAGGAGCGCATCGCCCAGGCCGACTGCGCCAACGGTTTCCTATTTGACGGCTTCCCCCGCACCATCCCCCAAGCCGATGCGATGAAGGCTGCCGGCGTCAAGCTCGACTACGTTCTTGAAATCGACGTCCCCTTTGACGCCATCATCGACCGCATGAGCGGCCGCCGCTCACACCCCGCCTCTGGCCGCACCTACCACGTCAAGTTCAATCCCCCCAAAGTAGCTGGCATGGACGACGTGACCGGCGAGCCCCTGGTGCAACGCGCTGATGACCAGGAAGAAACCGTCAAGAAGCGCCTGGATGTTTACAGCGCGCAAACCCGCCCACTGGTGGACTACTACTCCGGCTGGGCCCAGCAAGATCCCGCCGCCGCACCCCGCTACCGCGCCATCAGCGGCACGGGCAGCGTGGAAGACATCACCGCCCGTGCTTTCGAGGCGCTGGCGAGCTGATCCTTCACTCACGACACCAGCACAAAGCCCCGTCATGCGGGGCTTTGTGCTTTGCGGGGCCGATCAGCCCTGGCCCATCAAATCCAGCATCAAGCTCACCCGGGCCTTGAACGCATTGAGCCCTCTGGGCGACATTTGCAAATCGGGTTGCCCCACAACTTGACCTTCGGCGCAGCGGGAGGTCAGGCGCACACCGACGCCTTGATCCTGAGCTTCGACCAGCGCGGACATGAGACTTTGGTGCACCGTGCCATTGCCGGTGCCCGCCACCACCAGGCCCTTCACGCCAGCGGCCACCAGGGCACGCACCTGGCGGGCATCGGCTCCGGCATGGCTGAACAACACCTCGACCCAGGGCCAACCGGCAGCGGGCAGCTGCAAAGCCAAGTGGGCATGGGCATGCGCCACCGGCCAAGCGCCCGGGTCGGACCAACGCACATGGCCTTGCTCCACCCAGCCACGCGGGCCAGCCTCGCCTGAGCTGAAAGCGTCCAACCGGTAAGGATGGACTTTTTGCACGTCTCGGGCACTGTGGATCCGGCCGGCACAAACGGCCAGGACACCCCGTGCCATCGGGTCGCAGACCACGGCCATCGCGTCCAGCAGGTTTTGCGGGCCATCGGGCGCAAGGGCTGTGGCCGGCCGCATGGCACACGTGAGCACCACCGGTTTATGGGCGTGCAGCAGCATTTGCAAAAGCCACGCGGTTTCTTCGAGCGTGTCGGTGCCATGCGCGATGACGATGCCACCCACGTCAGCCTGCTCGAGCCAGTGGACACAACGCAGCGCGAGTGCCTGCCAAGTGGCGTGGTCCATGTCCTTGCTGTCCAACTGCGCCACTTGCTCGCACACCAACAAACCGCCCTGCAAAACCGCGTCCAACCCTGGCACCGCGTCCATCAATTGCTGCACCCCCAACTGCCCGGCGCTGTAAGACGTGTGGTCAGCAGCGCTGGCAGCCGTGCCGGCGATGGTGCCGCCTGTGCCCAAAACCACGACTTTCTGAATTTTTTTTGCGTCAACCACTTGCACAGCCTCAAAAACTGGTTAAAAATACAGTCACTGGATAGAACAACAGTTCCACCAGTCCCCCAAGGAGACCGCAATGACCGACAGCCCCAAACTCACCGCCCGGCAGCAGGAAATTCTGGAATTGATCCAGAACACCATCGCCAACACCGGTGCCCCCCCCACGCGTGCCGAAATCGCCAGCGTGCTGGGCTTCAAGTCGGCCAATGCGGCAGAAGAACACCTCAAGGCCTTGGCCCGCAAAGGCGCCATCGAGCTGGTCAGCGGCACTTCACGGGGCATTCGCCTCAAAGGCAGCAACCGCCACCCACTCCGGGCACCGTCCGATTTGTTCAGCCTCACCCTGCCCGGCTTGGGTCAATTGAGTTTGCCTCTGGTCGGTCGTGTCGCAGCAGGTTCACCCATTTTGGCTCAAGAGCACGTGGACAGAACCTACCAGATCGAAAGCAGCTTGTTTGCTGAGCAGCCCGACTACTTGTTGCGCGTTCGCGGCATGTCCATGCGAGACGCGGGCATCATGGACGGTGACCTGCTGGCCGTGAAATCCACCAAGGAAGTGCGCAACGGCCAGATCGTGGTGGCCCGACTCGGCGATGAAGTCACCGTCAAGCGGCTGCGCAAAACCAGCGGTGGCATCGAGCTCTTGCCCGAAAACCCCGACTACCCCACCATCGTGGTCAACCCCGAGGAGCCATTCGACATCGAAGGCTTGGCCGTGGGCCTGATCCGAAACACCCTTTTGATGTAACCCACCTGCTTGTTGCAGCAGGTGGCGGGCGCTGACGGCATGGTTCTGTCGGCCCTGATGCAACAAGCTCCTTCAGCAATCCTGCCTGTGTCCAACCTCCATGCTTTTGAAAGGTTTCACATGGGAATCGCTCTGCTTGCTTTTTCGGGTCTTTTTCAAGGCCTCTCCCGTCTCCACCGTGCGGCCCCCGCTGCGGCCAAATCCCAGCGCGGCAATGCCTATTTGCGGCCTGTCTGGGCCACCCGCCAGCCCGTCTGCGGACCGCTGGCATCAAGGACCACACCTCAGCCGCTGCGCGTTCAGCCTCTGACCACGCCCGCACTGCGTGTATTGCGGGTGGCCGAAAGCGATCAACGCGTCAAGGGTGCCGGTCGCATGGTGATTTCGGGACGCATGGCCGATGTCTGCGCCGAACTGGACCGCTTGGCGGCTCTCGAGGCCGCACAAGCCCGAATTTGAGCCGAAAAGCCACCCCGCTGACCTGAACAGGTCACCTCGTCAGGGCACAATGGAGGGATGAACATTGTGATCCTTGACGACTACCAAGATGCAGTGCGCAAACTCGACTGCGCAGTCAAACTCGAAAATTTCCCTGCCAAGGTCTATACCAACACCGTCAAAGGCATCGGGCAGTTGTCTGTGCGCTTGAAAGACGCAGACATCATTGTGCTGATTCGTGAACGCACCCATCTGACCCGGGCCTTGATCGAAAAACTGCCGCGCTTGAAGCTGATTGTCCAGACAGGCCGTGTCGGCGGACACATTGATTTGGCCGCCTGCACAGAGCGCGGGGTGGCCGTGGCCGAAGGTGTCGGCTCTCCGGTCGCGCCAGCCGAGCTGACCTGGGCCTTGATCATGGCTGCGACGCGTCGCCTGCCGCAGTACATCGGCAACCTCAAACACGGGGCCTGGCAGCAGTCAGGCTTGAAAGCGGGCTCCATGCCCGCCAACTTCGGACTGGGCACGGTGTTGCGCGGCAAGACGCTGGGCATCTGGGGTTACGGCCAGATTGGTCAGTTGGTGGCCGGCTACGGCAAAGCATTTGGCATGGATGTCATGGTTTGGGGCAGCGACGAGTCGCGCACCCTGGCCGTTCAGCATGGCCACCGTGCTGCCAGTAGCAGAGTGGCTTTTTTTGAAGCGTCCGATGTCGTCTCGATCCATTTGCGCTTCAACGAAGCCACCCAAGGCGTGGTCACCGGTGAGGACTTGGGTCGCATGAAACCCACAGCCTTGTTTGTGAACACCTCACGCGCCGAGTTGATCGAGCCCAACGCCCTGATCAGCGCCTTGAACCGGGGTCGGCCCGGCTTGGCCGCCATCGACGTCTTCGAATCCGAGCCGATTTTGCAAGGCTCGGCCTTGTTGCGTTTGGAAAACTGCATTTGTACGCCGCACATCGGCTATGTTGAAAAAAGCAGCTATGAACACTATTTCGGTGCCGCTTTCGACAACGTGGTGAATTTCATCAAGGGCACCCCCACCAACATCGTCAACCCGGGTGCACTGCAAGTGCGCCGCTGAGTCGCACCGTCCACCCGTGTTTAGCCTCTGAACTGAGGCGATAATCTTCGGTGTTTTGCTGTGCGCTGGGCCACAAGCCATGGGCCTTGGCCTTGGGTGCAACGGCTGTTTGTCGAGAAACCTCTCCTCCTGAAGACCTCATTTCATTTATGACTCTTGCATTTTCCAAAGTGGCCATCATCGGCGCCGGCGCCATGGGCCGCGGCATAGCCCAGATCGCAGCACAAGCGGGCAGCCAGGTCTGGCTGTACGACACCCAGCCCGAAGCGGTGGCCAAAGCGCGTGAGGCCGTGTTCCAACAATGGAACAAGCTCCAAGAAAAAGGCCGCCTGACCGCCGAAGCCGTGACCAGCCACAAAAGCCGCTTGCTCGGCGCTGCCAGCCTGCAAGAATTGGCCGATTGCGAACTGGTGGTCGAAGCCATCGTCGAAAAGCTGGAGGTCAAAAAAAGCCTGTTCACCGATCTGGAGAAAGTACTGGCCCCCACGGCTGTGCTGGTGACCAACACCTCATCGCTGTCGGTCACGGCCATTGCCGCCGCCTTGCAGCGTCCTGCCCAGTTTGCCGGCTACCACTTCTTCAATCCCGTGCCACTCATGAAAGTGGTCGAGGTGATCGCGGGCCTGAAAACCGACCCCGCCGTCTGCCAGCGCCTGTCCGAATTTGCGCGCCAAATGGGCCACACGCCCGTACAAGCGCAAGACACCCCCGGCTTCATCGTCAACCACGCAGGCCGCGGCTACAGCACCGAAGCGCTTCGCATCGTGAGCGAGGGCGTGGCCGATTTCGCCACGATTGACCGCATTCTGCGCGACCAGGTCGGCTTCAAACTCGGGCCTTTCGAGTTGTTTGACCTGACCGCGCTCGATGTCTCGCACCACGTCATTGAAGCCATTTACCACCAGTATTACGAAGAGCCACGCTACCGGCCCAATGTGATCACCGCCCAAAGGCTGGCCGGTGGTGTGGTCGGCAAAAAAGTGGGCGAAGGTTTTTACAAATACGTCGAGGGCGCAGCGCAAGTGCCCGCCGAGCCCCCCGTGCCTGTGGTGGAGCGCATTCCACCTGTTTGGGTCTCGCCCCGGGCCACCCGCCGCATGGAACTGCTGCAGCTGCTCAAGGACCTGGGCGCCCAAATCGAAACCGGCGCCTCGCCATCGCCAGAGGCGCTCACCTTGGTGGCACCGCTGGGCTTTGACATCACCACCGTGGCCGTGGTCGAACGCCTGGACCCGGCCCGCACCGTGGGCATCGACATGCTCTTTGTGGATGCGTCGACCCGACGCCGAGTGCTGGCCACCAACCCGGCCACCCGAGCCGACATGCGTGACGCGGCCCACGCCCTGTTTGCCCGCGACGGCAAAGCCGTCTCGGTCATCCGCGACAGTGGGGGTTTTGTCACGCAACGGGTGGTCGCGACCATCGTCAACATCGCGTCCGACATTTGCCAGCAGCGCATCTGCAGCCCACAAGACCTGGAAACCGCCGTCACGCTGGGCCTGGCTTACCCCATGGGTCCTTTGGCCATGGGCAACCGCCTGGGGCCTGACAGCATCCTCGAAGTGCTGTTCAACCTGCAAACCGTCTATGGCGATCCCCGTTATCGCCCCAGCCCTTGGTTGCGCCGCCGGGGTGCGATTGGTCTGTCATTGATGCACACGGAAGACTGAAGATGACCGCCCAACTGCTCAGCACCAGCGAAGGCCGAACCTTGGTCCTGACCCTCAGCAACCCGGAGTTCCGCAACGCCCTCGGGCCCGAGATGTACGCCGCAGGCGTCGAAGCCCTGAGCGTGGCCGAATCCAGCGACGATGTGCGCAGTGTGTTGATCACAGGCGCGAATGGCATCTTCAGTGCAGGCGGCAATTTGCAGCGCCTGCAAAACAACCGCCAGCTGCCCCCTGAACACCAAGCGCAAAGCATTGAAGGCCTGCACAACTGGATCGAAGCCATCCGCACCTTCCCCAAACCCGTGATCGCCGCCGTCGAAGGCCCAGCAGCCGGTGCCGGTTTTTCGCTGGCCCTGGCTTGCGACATGATCGTGGCGGCCCGCAACAGCGTCTTCGTGATGGCCTACAGCGGCATTGCCTTGTCACCCGACGGCGGTGGCAGCTGGAGTCTGTCGCGCGCCGTGCCGCGCCAACTGGCCACCGAGCTGCTGATGTGCGGTGAGCGCATCGGTGCAGAGCGCCTGCAACAATTGGGCGTGGTGAACCGACTTGTGGATGCAGGGCAAGCCTTGCAGCAAGCCTTGGAGCTGTGCGAGACCATCAACGGTCGGGCCCCCAACGCGCTGGCCAGCATCAAGGAACTGCTGGGCGAAGCCGACGGCAGCAGCCTCCATGCGCAGCTGGCGAGAGAACGCGATCACTTTGTCAAAAATCTGCACCACCGCAATGCAGGCATTGGCATTGCTGCATTTTTGAACAAGCAAAAACCCGAATACGACTAAAGCGACTGGTCCCCCAGGCGACAAAAAAACGATTCCCAGTCACTCAAAGGACAGAGCATGGACGAACCGATTCTGACAATGGAGGAACGAGAGGCGATCAATGGTGGTCGCTGGTTCTCAACCCTTTCTCCTTCACTTCGTCACGACATACTTCGATGCGCTTACGTCAAACGGTTCAAGGACGGCGACATGCTTGCGGCACGGGGAGACCCGCCCGAGCAGTGGATCGCCTGTGCCAAGGGCGCGGTGCGCGTGAGCTCGACCTCGGTGTCGGGCAAGCAGATCACCTTGACCTATGTGGAGCCCGGCATTTGGTTTGGCGATGTGTCGATCTTCGACGGGGATCGGCGCACACACGACTGCTACGCACACGGCGAAACGACCACGCTCAACGTCGCCAAGGCGGATTTCAAAAAAATCCTGACGCAGCACGTCGAGTTTTACGAGGCCATGCTGCGCCTTCAGTCGCGCCGCATTCGCCAGCTTTACGGCTTGGTGGAAGACCTCAACACCCTGCCCTTGCGGGCCCGGTTGGCCAAACAGCTCAACCACCTGCTGCGCAGCTACGGCGTGCCCAGTTTGTCCGACGCCAAAGCCATTCGCATCAGTTTGCAACTGGCGCAGGAAGAGCTGGCCCAGCTGCTGGGTGCATCGCGCCAGCGGGTCAACCAGGAACTCAAGCAGATGGAGCGCGAGCAAATCATCCGCATCGAGCCGGGTGGCTTGGTGGTGCTGGACCGCGATGCCTTGCTGCTGATCGTGAACGCGGACCACTGACGCGCACCAGGATCTTCCTTTCACCGCTGAGTGCAGCGGCCACTGATTCTCGACGGGTGAACCCATGAGTGCTTTCGACCATTTCGTGGGGACTCGGCCTGTCACAGGCACCCACGCCTTCGACGTCCCTGCGCTGGAAGATTGGCTCGGCACCCGACTGCCCGGCTTTGCAGGCCCCTTGAGCGTGGAAATGTTCAAGGGCGGGCAATCCAACCCCACTTACAAACTCATCACCCCATCGCGCCAATACGTGATGCGGGCCAAGCCCGGACCCGTGGCCAAACTGCTGCCGTCCGCGCACGCGATCGAACGGGAATTTGCCGTGATGCAGGGCCTGCACGGCACCGATGTGCCTGTGGCCGAAATGCATGTGCTGTGCGACGACGAGTCGGTCATTGGCCGCGCGTTCTACGTGATGGAGTTTGTGCAAGGCCGCGTGCTGTGGGACCAGTCACTGCCTGGCATGACGCCTGCCGAGCGCGGCGCGATCTACGACGAAATGAACCGCGTGCTGGCTGCCCTGCACAAAGTCGATGTCGCCAAGCAAGGCTTGGCCAGCTACGGCAAACCCGGCAACTACATCGAGCGCCAAATCGGCCGCTGGAGCAAGCAATACGCGGCCTCCATCACCCAGCCCATCCCCGAGATGGACCAACTGATCGAGTGGTTGCCAAAAAACATCCCGGACAGCGCCCGAGACGAGTCCCTGGTCGGCATCGTGCATGGCGACTACCGCCTGGACAACCTGATGTTCCACCCCAACGAAGCCCAGGTGCTGGCGGTGCTGGACTGGGAGCTGTCCACCTTGGGTCATCCGCTGGCCGATTTCAGCTACCACTGCATGGCCTGGCACATCAGCCCGGGCACCTTCAGGGGCATCGGCGGGCTGGACCTGGCCGCGTTGGGCATTCCCTCGGAGGCCGAATACATCCGCCGCTACTGCGAGCGCACCGGCTTCACCACCCCCGAGGCTTTGGCCAAGGACTGGAACTTTTACCTGGCCTACAACATGTTCCGCATCGCGGCCATTTTGCAAGGCATTGCCAAGCGCGTCGAAGACGGCACGGCGTCCAGCGAACAGGCCAAAACATCGGGCGCAGGCGCCCGCCCCATGGCCGAGCTGGCCTGGCGTTTTGCCTGCCAAGCCTGATCATTTTCAACCCGAACCACAACCCCAGGAGAGAGACCATGGATTTTGAATACACCCCCAAGGTCAAAGACATGCAGGCCCGTTTGCTGGCCTTCATGGACGAGCACATTTACCCCAATGAGGCGCGGTTCTTTGAAGAAATCGCCGAAAACCGCGCCAAGGGCAATGCCTGGGTGCCCACCCAAATCGTGGAGGAACTCAAGCCCAAAGCCTTGGCCGCCGGTTTGTGGAACCTGTTTTTGCCCAAGTCCACCCGCGCACCACAAGGCCTGTCCAACCTGGAATACGCCCCTTTGTGCGAAATCATGGGCCGCGTGCCCTTTGCCGCCGAAATCTTCAACTGCTCGGCGCCTGACACCGGCAACATGGAGACCCTGGAGCGCTACGCCAGCGAGAGCCTGAAAGACGAATGGCTGGAGCCCCTGCTGCGCGGCGAAATCCGCTCGGCCTTCTTGATGACCGAGCCCGATGTGGCGTCGTCGGACGCCACCAACATCGAATGCGAGATCCGCCGCGAAGGCAACGAATACGTGATCAATGGCCGCAAGTGGTGGTCGTCCGGCGCGGGAGACCCACGCTGCGCGGTCTACATCGTGATGGGCAAGACCAACCCCGACGCGGGCCGCCATGAGCAGCAGTCCATGATCGTGGTGCCCGCCAACTCACCTGGCATCACCGTGGTGCGCGCTTTGTCGGTGTTTGGTTACGACGACGCCCCACACGGGCACATGGAGGTCGTGCTCAAAAACGTGCGCGTGCCGGCCGAAAACATCTTGCTGGGCGAAGGCCGTGGCTTTGAAATCGCCCAAGGCCGCTTGGGCCCTGGCCGCATCCACCACTGCATGCGCACCATCGGCATTGCCGAGCGCGCTTTGGAGTTGATGTGCAAGCGCCTGAACGAACGCGTGGCCTTTGGCCGCGAAGTGGCCCGACAAACTGTGTGGCAAGAGCGCATCGCAGAGTCCCGCTGCATGATCGAGCAAGCGCGCTTGCTCACGCTCAAGGCCGCTTACATGATGGACACCGTGGGCAACAAAGTCGCCAAGGCCGAGATCGCCATGATCAAGATCGTGGCCCCCAACATGGCCTGCCAGATCATCGACTGGGCCATTCAGGCCCACGGCGGCGGCGGTGTGTCACAAGACTTCCCGCTGGCCTATGCCTACGCCCACCAGCGCACCCTGCGCCTGGCCGACGGCCCGGACGAGGTGCACCGCAACTCGCTGGCCAAGTTGGAGTTGGCCAAGCAACTGGCCTTGCCGGGTGATGTCCGCATGCCCGTGACACGCGGCAGCTGATCTGCAAGGGTCCACCTTGCCAACGGCCTGCACCCGCAGGCCGTTTTTTTTGGGCACGCAAAGCCTGTGCACGTGCACGCGCCAGGCTGCCCTCTGGCTTGGCCGGGTGTTGCCCTGGCAAGGACTTTTTTCACCACAGGCACTTTAAAGGCCCGAATTGAAGGTTAGAATACCGATCAGTCGGAGCGTAGCGCAGCCTGGTAGCGCATCTGCTTTGGGAGCAGAGGGTCGCGAGTTCGAATCCCGCCGCTCCGACCACCACCCTCTGAATTTTCTTCGGGGTGTTTCCAACCAAAGCGTTCATCCGAACGCCACCATCCAAAAAGGCCCTGACGGGCCTTTTGTGTTTCGAGTTTCTGCCCGTAGCTCAGTTGGATAGAGCAACAGCCTTCTAAGCTGTGGGTCACAGGTTCGATCCCTGTCGGGCAGACCAGTTGGCCATACCCGACCCATCCCGAATCAGTTGGCGTAGTGCGCTTTGCGGCCTGTCTCTGCCAGCAAACTGGGCAACGATTGCCAAGCCTGTGAAATGTCCGTGATCAGCGTTTTGACTTCTTGCAAAGCGGCCAAGTCGTTGTACGCATTGATGTGGAAAAGTCGACGCGTGATGTAGGCGTACAGCTCGTTCAGATTTTGAGCCAGCTCGCCGCCGCGCTCGAAGTCGAGTGCACCTTGCAACCCCACCACGATGCGACCTGCACGCGCCAAGGCTTTGGATTTTTCCTCAATGGCCTTGTTCTGGATATGACCCGAAGCCGTCGCCAGACTTTCCAGCAAACCATCAAACAACATTTGGATCAGCTGAATGTTGTCGGCCGTCGCCACACCCGTTGTGACTTGAACAGAACCATAACTCTCAGCAAACTTGGAATAAGCGCGCATGGAAAAAACCCCTTTACTACTTCAGTAACAGAGGAATCGGCGGGATCACGGAAAACTTGAGTCGGAGCCCGGACCATGGGCCCAATTTCTTTCAGCGCGCCGCAGGGCCTGACATGGCCACAGGCTCGGCCGCTGGCGCCAAAAGAGGCTGAGGGCTTGGCTCGGCAACGGGCGAAACGTCAGGATGGGCAACAGGCATCAGCCAGTCAGACAAGGGGATGCTCGCATCCAGCAGGGTTTTGCCCATCAGGAACTGCCCGGCTTCATCCATGGAGGCCCGAATGGGGCCCCACTGTGCCTCTGGGGTTTGCGCTGCGTTCAGGCCACATTGGTACAGGGCATTGGCCTGCGCCGAGGGAATCCAGGACTCCACCAAACCTTGGGACGTGGCGATTTGTTTGGTGTTTTTGGGCTCGCCCGAGAAGCCCCGCTGCCCGTCCTTGAAGCCCTCTTGGTAGAGCGCTTCGATGTGTTTGGACAACACCACCTGATAGTGGCTGCGCAGATCGGTGAGGGCTTCGGCATCCAGCCCCTCCGTGGCCCTGCCGGTCATGGCATCCCAGAGCTTTTTGGAGGACAGGCCCATCAAAGGTGCCGCCGCACGTGCCGACTTGTCGTTGATCGATGTGATCACCTTGCGGGTCTCTTTTTCAATCGCATTGACCCGGTCAATCAGGTAGATGACCAAAATCAGGATCAACAACAAAGCGATCGCCATCAGTGCATTGAGCAAAGCGTCCATGACGATCAAAGGCCGGTGGGACCACCTGGAGATGTTGCGGCCCCATCAGCCGACCCGGGCGACAAGCCCTCAGCGGCTTCTTGCAAGGCGGCTTGCTCGGCCAACTCGTCGCGCAAAAAAGACAGCACCAGAAACGGCTCTTCTAGCCGCAATTCGTAACGGCTGATCTGGGTGGCCAAGGCCTGCATGGCCTCGATGGCTTTGGGCGCCGACAGTTCCGTTTTTTGGTAGCGCACACCCAAAGCGAAAGCCTCGGCGACGAACTCCTCCGGCAAATAGGCATAAATATCAGATTCGCCTGCACGGATTTTTTGGAATTTGGAAGGTGTCGGCATCTCGGGCACCGGTTTGCCCGCCACCAAGGCCATCCGCGCCAGCTCTTGCCATGCGGCGATTTGCTCAGCACCAGCCACAAAAGTTTTGTCCAAATGGGCTCGGCAAATCATGCCCATGCGCATGCGCGCACTGCGTGCATCGCGCGAGTCGGACTCCAAGGAGACCACCTTTTCATAGGCGGCGACTGCGCGCTTCATCTCGTCGGCAGGGCTGTTGCGGTTGAAAATGCTGAGCATCAAGAATTAAATAAATTTAGGATATTTGAAGATTTTGCCGCAATTTTTTCACCACCGCCGAAAGAATTTGACTCACCCTGGACTCGCTGACACCCAAAACTTCGCCGATTTCCTTCAGGTTGAGTTCTTCGACGTAATACAGCGACATGACCATCCGCTCACGCTCAGGCAATTCTTCGATGGCCTGCACCACCGCTTCCATGAACTCGGCTTCCTCGACGATGACCTCGGGCTGCATCGCACTGTCGCCAGGCATGCTCATCACCTCGTCGTTGACGACCTCCATGGACAAGGTTTCAAAACGCTTGGCTTGACCCCGCTCCTTGTGGAATTCCTCGATGTCCTTGCCCATGTACAGGGCCAATTCGGCTTGGGTCGGCGCACGGCCGAGCTCGGCGGCCAGGACATGCACGGCTTCGTTCTCATTTTTGTTGAAAGCCACGGCCGAGCGTGGCAAGAAAGACTGCCTGCGCACTTCGTCCAGAATGGCCCCGCGCACACGACTGAGCGCAAAATGTTCGAACTCAAAGCCTTTGGTCGGGTCAAATGAGCGTGCGGCCTCGATCAGGCCCACCATGCCCACCTGAACCAGTTCGTCCAGTTCCATGAAGGGCGGCAAGCGGGCCTTCAGGTGCACGGCGACCCGCTTGACCATGGGCATGTGCGCCAAGATCAGCGACTCGTGCTGGTTACCGACCTCTTCGTAAAGGGAGACGTTGCTGTTCATCCGCTCACTCGCCCATGGGGACATGGAGCATCCGCTCCATGAAAAATTGCATGCGGCCCGAAGCCGACTGAACCGGAGGCAATTGGGTCACGGCCTCGGCCAGCGCTCTGAAATCCCTGGCTGCGGCGCTGCCGGGGGCGTAATCGAGCACCGACTGGTATTTGCGCAAGGCCTGAAGCACCAACTCATCGCCCTCGATGGCGTTCAAGTACCGGATCGACACCCCCAGAAAACGGGTGCACACATCGTTCAGGCGTCTGTACAACTGGCGGCCTTCGTGGGCATTGCCGACCATGTTCGGAATCAGGTAAATCTCGTCCAGTGATTGCTCGGTGGACATGACCTTGATCAGGCCGTAGGCGTCGGCAATCGATGAGGGCTGGTCGCACACCACCACAAAGCGGCGCTGACAAGCGGCCATGAACTCGAGCACGGCAGGAGCAATGCCCGCGGCCACATCCACCACCAGGTAATCCACGGGCTCGTCGAGGGTGTCAAACGCATGGATCATGCTGGCGATTTGCGCCGAATCCAGCGCAGCAATGTCGCGCAAACCCGAGGCACCGGGCACCAACCTGACGCCCTGAGCGGTGGTGATCAACACCTCTTGCAGGGTTTTGCTGCCATTGAGCACATGGCTGATGTTGAAAGGGGCATGGGCCCCCAACGCAATTTGCGCATTGGCCATGCCCAAGTCGGCGTCCAACAGCATGACCTTGTGGCCCCGCATGGCCAAAGCCACGGCCAAATTGATGGAGACGGTGGTTTTACCGGCCCCGCCTTTGCCGCTGGCCACACCGATGACTTGGGGAAAACTTTTCTTATCCATGAACAGCCTTGGCAGACGACTTGGCCGTCACAGCCCGCGGCCTGACGGCACGGGTCTTGGGTTGAAGTTCAGGGGCCAATGCCAATTCTTTTTGGGCACGGGGCTTGCGGACCGCCTTGGCGGGCTTCGCAGCGGCATGCAGCTGTGCAATCTCTGGCAGCAGCACCTGCAAGGGCGTCATGGCCAGGCCGACCAAGCGCTCGGCACCAAAACGCAGCGGGGGCACATGGATTTGGCTGTCATCGGCCATGCACGACACGGCCAATGGCTGGTCGCACAGGGCCTTGATCAAAGGCCATGGGTAGGCGGCTTCATCCACTTTGGTCAGCATCAAGGAAGACCATTGAGTCTCTGAATTTTGGAGGATTTTTTGCACACTGGTCACTGTAGCATCAACCGGCAACACCGCATGAATGCCCAGCCCTGAAAAGGACTGTTTCAACTGCTGCGCATGGGCCGTGAAATCGGTGCCCGGGGTGTCAATCCAGATCGTTTTGCCCTGCAACTCGTCGAGCAAGGTTTGCAGCATGGCCAGATCGGCAGCGCGAAAGCACGATGCGCCTGCTTGCGACGCCAACAACTGGATTTGTGACCAAGCACCTGGCCGCTGGTCGCCATAACTGATCATGACCTGCTTTTCAGCGCCGTACGACTGGGCTGCAGCGTGGGCCAAGCGCCCCAACATCGAGGTTTTGCCCGCACCGGAAGGCCCACACAAAGCATGCATCCCTGAATCGGGCACCTGGGTCGCCGGGCGGCTGATGGCATCGGTCAACAAGCGCTCGAGCACAGGCCAAGCCTCGCCCAGCGTGTCCAGGCCCTGGATGCTGTCGGTCAGCAAACTGCGCAAAGCCAATGGCATGCCCACTTCCTGCATGGCCAGGGTCAGCTTCTGGACATCGGGCGACAAGCCTTGTGTGGTCTGCCAAGGCTGCATTTGACGGGACAGTGCAAACTCCTGGCGCAAAGCCGACATTTCCTGGCGCAGCATCTCAACGATTTCCTGGCTGCGTTGCTTTTCGTAGTGAGCCGCCTGGATGGCAGCCTCTTGCAAGGCGGTGTCGCTGGGAGACCGGGTTGACATCAGAGACGGGGCTGCGACCATGGCCTGGGGCTGCACCGGCAGGCTGCGCGCACGCAAACTGGCCTCAGCCGTCTGGAAATCCAGTGTGGCGGCTTCGTCTTCTTGCAGGTCTGCTGCGGCTTGGACATTCGCGTTTTGAAACACCTGGGCAAAAGGCAAAGACGCATCTTTGTCGGCCAAGAAAGCGGCATCGTGTGCAGCGATCGTTGCGTTCACCTTGGACGGCGCGGGCGCTGGGGCCTGCACCGGCTCGCTGCCCACATCGACCGCCACAATCAGTTCGGTCTGCTGGTCCACCCTTTGGCTTGAAATGATCAGGACATCGGGGCCATACATCTGGATGGCTTTTTCGTTGGCCGAGCGGCTGTCACGGGCGATGATGCGTTTGAGTTCCATGATTTATCAGGCTTTGGTCACAGGGGGGTTGTTGCGTGGGTCGGCTTGCACGGTGTTGATCACCTTGACAGCCTGGTCGTCCGGAATTTCGCTGTAAGACAGGACCGTGAGGTCATTGACGCGGTAACGCACGGCTCTGGACATCCAGGGCCGAATGGCAGGCGAGACCACCAGCACGGCAGGCAGGCCTTGCTCTTCGGTGGCACGGGCGCTCTCGCGCAGGGCGGCAAACAGGCTTTCGGCCAAACCTGGCTCCAGCACCATGCCGGCCGAATTGGTGTTTTGTTGCAAGACGTTGTGCAGCAGCTGTTCCAGCTGGGGATCAAGGGTCAACACAGACAAGGTCTCGCGGTTCTCGGTCAGGCTTTGCACAATCATGCGGCCCAGCTTGGGGCGAACCAGTTGGGTCAATTGGTCTGGGTCTTGCGTGCGGCCACAAACCTCAGTCAAGGCTTCGACGACGGTGCGCATGTCGCGGATCGGCACCGACTCCTGCAGCAGGTTTTGCAAGGTGCGGGTGACCACGCCCAAAGACAACTTGCCAGGCACCAGCTCTTCGACGAGCTTGGGCGATTTGGCGGCCAGCTTGTCCAGCAACTTCTGCGCTTCATCGTGGCTCATCAATTCCGAGGCGTTGTCGCGCAAAACCTTGTTCATGTGGGTCGCAATGGCGGTGCTGGGGTCCACCACGGTGTAGCCCAGCGCCCTGGCTTGGTCGCGCCAGGCGGGCTCGATCCAGACGGCCTCCAGACCGAAGGCGGGCTCTTTGGTGGCCTGACCTTCGACTTTGCCGTACACCTTGCCCGGGTTGATGGCCAACTCGCGACCGACCTTGACCTCGCCACGACCACGCACCACGCCATTCAAAACGATGTGGTAAACGTCAGGCTCCAGATTGAGGGCATCGCGAATGCGCACCGGCTGCACCAGAAAACCCAATTCGGCCGAGAGTTTCTTGCGCACGCCCTTGACACGGGTCATCAGCTGCCCACCCGACTCGACGTTGACCAAAGGGATCAGGCCGTAGCCGATTTCCAGACCGATCAAGTCCACCTGCTCCACATCGTCCCAATCGAGCTCCTTGGGGGCTTCATTGACGGGCAAAGCGGGCGCAGCCAGGCCTTGCTCGAGCAACATTTGTTTGCGCATGACCATGAATGCCACGCCGGCCGTGGCCGCCGCCAAGGTCAGAAAGACCAGGTGCGGCATGCCCGGCACCAGGCCGAGGATGGTCAAAATACCGGCCGCAATGAACAGGGCCGGCACGTTCGACAACTGGGTGGTGGCCTGCTCGGTCATCGACTCGGATGTGGTCACCCGGGTCACGATGATGGCGGTGGCCAAGGACAGGAACAAGGATGGGATCTGGGCCACCAAACCGTCACCGATGGTCAACAACACGTAAATGCGGCTGGCATCGCCCACCGAGAGGTTGTGCTGGCCAATCCCAATGGCCAGGCCGCCCACGATGTTGATGATCAAAATCAAGAGACCCGCCATGGCGTCGCCGCTGACGAATTTGGAAGCACCGTCCATGGAACCAAAGAAATCCGATTCCTGCGCCAACTCTTCACGGCGCTTTTTGGCAGTTTCCTGGTCGATCACGCCGGCGTTCAAGTCGGCATCGATCGACATTTGCTTGCCCGGCATCGCGTCCAGGGTGAAACGGGCGTTGACCTCAGAGACACGCCCAGCGCCCTTGGTCACCACAAAGAAGTTCACGATCATCAAAATCACGAAGATGATGAAACCGACCACATAGTTGCCACCGATCACGAACTCGCCAAACGCCGCAATCACTTTGCCAGCGGCCTCTGGGCCCTCGTGACCGTTGACCAGCACCACGCGGGTCGAGGCCACGTTCAAGGCCAGGCGCAGCATGGTGGCAAACAGCAGGACCGAGGGAAAAGATGAAAATTCCAGCGGTTTGCGTGTGCCAATGGCGATCATGATGACCACCAAGCCAATCATGATGTTGAAGGTGAACAGGATGTCCAAAAGCAGCGGTGGCAAAGGCACCACCAACATGGCCATGATCAGCAAGACCAAAGCGGGCAAACCCAAACCCGCCAAATCGAAGCGGGCGAAGTTCTGTCGGATCGCTGACAGGGTCAATGTGTTCATGGGGCGTGAGGGGCTGACAGAGTGAACAGGAGGTCTGGGTGTGAATGTTTCAACACCTTCAAGCAAGGTGCATGCCACACCTTCCGACACCCCGGACCTTGGATCTTCGGCCCGCCCCCTTCAAAGTTGGTGCGCAACTTGCTAAATCAGGTGATCACAGGCGCAAGCGGCAAGAAATGGCCGCTGCGGCTGACCCGTTTGACCTCATCCTCACCTCTCAGAAGACGCCACACCGATGACCATCGCACTGATTGAAACACCCAGCCGTGCCGCGAGCAGCCCAAAAAACCAGGCCTCGGAGCAAAAAAGTGAGTCTGGCACGCGTCAAGACACCGCCGAATTCGGTCAGGTGATGTCGGATGTCATGGGTTCGCCGCAAGAAACGGGACCGTCTTCTTCAGGGCAAGCCTTGGCCGGTGGGCCGGCGACGCTGACCGGCTTCGCCACCGTCCTTGGGAGCGACGCGCTCAAAGCCGTCCACCTGGGGCCCCACCTCAATGTCATCACCGCTGAAATCAACGCGCCCGATGAGCACAGTCTTGAAGCGTTCGCCCGTTCGCAAGGCCTCGACGAAACCGCTGTTCAGTGGCTCATGGGCACGGCCCCTGGCATGGCCCCTGCACTGCCTGCCCAGGTTAGCGCCCTGACGCCAGCAGACGGCCAGACAGGCCTGGTCGCTGGGATCGGTTCCCTGACGCCATTAGACGGCCAGACAGGTCAGGTCGCTGGGGTCGGCTACCTGGCTTCGATTGCCCCTGAGACCACTTCAGTAGTCTTGTCTGAATCTCTTGGTACCGCTTCTGTCACCAGCGCTGACCCCATCAAAACAGGCGCAGCACCCAAGCCCGACATGCCTGTTCTCCAAAATGGTTTGAACGGTGCCGCCCTGTGGGCGATGAGCCTGTCCACAGAGCAGGCCCGCATCGCCGCCCCGGCAGCGCAAGCACCATCAGACACCGCCTCCATTCAAATCCACATGATGCCCCCGCCAGCCCCTGCCGCAGTCTGGATGCTGCGCAACACCCTGAGCGCGACCGCCACCAAGGAGGCCGCAGCCGCCAAGACAGGCATGGCTTTGAGCGAACTGGACCTGACCGAGTCGGCCAGCCCTGAACTGCTGGAAAGCCTCAGCCAAGCCATGGCCGAAGGGGCAGCTTCGGGCCCCTCGGGCACTGCCCACCCGCCAGGCCATGGCGCACACCGCCACGACCTTGCGGCCGCAAGCCGCCAAGAGGCCCAAAACGCAGATGGCAGCGGCGCAGGACCCGATGCGGCTTTGGCCCAACGCAGTGAAAACGTGCAGAACCTGGCTGAAAAAATGGGCCAAGCGGTGGGCCAGCGCATACTGTCAGAAATTGAAAAAGGCCAATGGCACCTCAAACTCTCCCTTCGACCGGCCACCCTGGGCCACATCGAGGTGGAAATGCGGATGCGCAGCGGTGAGCTCGATGCCGTTTTCACGGCACCCCAGGCCCTGACCCGGGAACTTCTCCAGGACGGCATGGCCAAACTCAAAGACACCCTGAGTCAAATGGGCATGGATGTTGCTTCCATGCTGGTAGGTGATGGGCAAACCCGACAACGTGGCGGAGAGTCGACACCCGGTCAAATGTCAAAATCGACAAATACTGGGGAGAACGCTTCAGAATCCGCCCCCGAATCCACCTTGGCCGCCCGACCCATGAAAATGGGCGAAGACGGCTGGGATGTGCTGGTTTGACACGCAATCAATCAAGGAATCAACATGGCAGACGAAGAAATCGAAGTTGAAGGCAAGAAAAAATCGCCTCTGATCAAAATTGTGGTGATCGCCCTTGTGGCCATTTTGTTGCTGGTCGGTACGGCCGTGGGCACGATGTTCGTGACCGGTTTCTTTGACAAGAAAGACACCGCTGCTGCCGAACTGGCCCTGAAGAACTTGGAAGAAGGCGCAGCCGACAGCAAGGCGGGCGCCAGCGATGCCGCACCTCAAAAGAAAGCCAAGGAATCGCCCGAGCTCCAGCGCTTTGAAAACAGCTACATGGAGCTGGAAAAGCCCTTGGTCTCCAACCTGACCAACACCCGCAAGGTGATCCAGTTGAACCTGGCCATCATGACGCACTACGACGAACGCGTGTTCAAAAATGCCAAAAAGCATGAATTTGCGCTGCGCTCGGTCGCCCTCGATGTGATGCGCCAGATGACCGAAGCCGACTTGGTCAAGCCCGAGTTCCGCAAGGAATTGGCCGCCAAGATCCGGGAAGAAATGAACGCGGTCTTGCAGAAATACGAAGACTTCGGTGGCATTGAAGAGGTTTTCTTCACCAGCTTTGTGGTGCAGTGAGTCGGCAAGACCTTGAAAAGAAACCCTGACCATGGCTGAAAACCAACCCTTGTTGTCCCCGGATGAACTGGCCGCCCTGTCGGCCGGCATCAGCGATGGCAGTCTGGATGTCGACACGGGCTACAACCTGGACGCCCAAGTGCGCAAACACGATTTGGCAGCCGAAGACAGCAGCCTCGGGGTGAACGTCTCCTCTTTGGACATGATCAACGAGCGCTTCATCCGCATGTTCCGCTTGGGCATGCTGGAGGTGCTGCGCACCAGCCCCCGGATCAACCCCAGCCGCGCCCAGATCGTTCGCTTCAGCGACTACCTCAAAGACCTCAAAGCCCCCTTGTCGGTGAACATCATCCGCATGGCGCCCTTGCGCGGCTATGCCATGGTGGTGATTGAGCCCACCGTGGTCTTCAGCTCACTGGACAGCTTCTTTGGTGGTTTTGGCCGAGGTGTTGGCCAGTTGCCCTCGGGCCGGCTGTTCACGCCGACCGAAACACGGATCATCAAGATCATCCTGCAGGTTTTCTTTCGCTCATTCAAAGAAGCCTGGGCACCGGTTGCCCCCATTGATTTCGAGCACGTGAGCTCGGAGATCAACCCCCAATTCGCCCAGATCGCCGACGAGAACGACCTCGTGGTGCTCAGCCGCTTCGAGTCCGATGCCAACACACAGGGGTCTGGCTTCATCGACATGGTGATTCCTTACGTGGCCCTCAAGCCCGTGCGGGACTTGCTGCGCAGCCGCGTGCAAACCGGCGACGGCAACGAAGAGTCCGACAAAGTCTGGCGCAGCCAATTGAACGATGCCGTCAACGACGCCGATCTGGAAATCCAGATCCTGCTGGGCAAGCTCCAGCTGTCGCTCCAGCAGCTGCAAACCATGCAAGCGGGCGACGTCTTGCCTTTCAAAAAACCCGAGTCGGCCAGAGCACTGATTGAAGACATGCCTGTCTACGATGTTGAAGTGGGTGCCATGGGCAGCCAGGTGGCGGTCAAGATCATCCAAGCCATCAGCCCCAACGTCCAAGCCTGACCCCCTAATGAGGAGCACCCATGAGTGAACTGACCCCCACCGCCGAATCCAGCCCCGAAGCTGCCGAAAAAGGCCAAATCCACTCGGATGTGTTGCAAAACATTCCCGTCACCTTGTCCATCGAAGTGGGCCGTGCCGTGATCAAGATCCGTGACCTGATGCGCCTGACCCAAGGCAGCGTGGTCGAGCTCGACCGCATCGCGGGCGAACCCTTGAACCTGCTGGTGAACAACACCGTGGTGGCCCAAGGCGAAGTGGTGCTGGTCAACGACCGTTATGGCATCCGCCTGACGCGTGTGGTGCCCGCCTCCGATCGACTCGACAACCTCTGACCCGGAGTGACCTGGGCATGAACTCGGTATGGACTTTGGGAGACTGGCTGCAATACCTGTTCAGCTTTGTGTTGGTCATCGGTTTGTTGTTGGCGCTGTTGTGGACGCTGCGCAAGCTGCAAAGCGGCGGCTCGCTGATTCGCAAAAACACACAACGCCTGCAAACACTGGAAACCCTGTCGGTCGGTACGCGTCAAAAAATCATGCTGATCCGGGTCGACGATCGTGAAATTTTGGTGGGCGTCACGGCCCAGCAAATGACGGTGCTGAGCCCATGGCCCAAGACCCCACAGGCCAACGGCCACAGCCTTGAAACCAACACCCCATGAAGCGCTCTTTTCACATTGGCCTGATCCTCACGATTTTGCTGGGGCTGCTGCCCATTTTGGCGCAGGCTGCACCCGACATGCCGGCCATCACCAGCACCAACACCGGCAAAGGCACGCAGTACAGCATCACGCTGCAACTGCTGGCCTTGATGACCACCTTGTCGGTGCTGCCATCCTTGCTGCTCATGATGACCGCTTTCGTGCGCATTGTGATCGTCATGTCGCTGCTGCGCCAAGCCCTGGGCACCGGCCAGACCCCCCCCAACATGGTCATCGTCGGCTTGTCCTTGTTCCTGACCCTGTTTGTCATGTCCCCGGTGCTCAACGACGTCTACCAAAACGCCCTGCTGCCTTACATGAACCAAGGGATGTCGTTTGACAAAGCCTTGGCCGCTGCCGAAAAACCGATCCGGGCGTTCATGCTCTTGCAAACCCGCGAGGACGACATCGCCATGTTCATGGAAATCGCCCGCAACAAAGGCGTCGCCAGCTCGCAGGACGTGCCTTTCATGACCTTGGTGCCGGCCTTTCTGACCTCGGAGTTGAAAAGCGCCTTCACCATCGGTTTCCTGATTTACATCCCGTTTGTGGTCATCGACTTGATCGTGGCCAGCGTCTTGATGTCCATGGGCATGATGATGCTGTCCCCCATGATGATTTCGATGCCCTTCAAACTGATGCTGTTTGTGCTGGTCGATGGCTGGAGCCTGATCATGGGCTCACTGGCCGCCAGCTTTGCGATGCCCTGAAGGAGACAAAGATGGATACCGCCATGGTGATTGATCTGGCACGACAAGCCTTGTGGACGTCGATGCTGGTGTGCGCCCCCCTCTTGGTTGTCGCACTGGCCGTGGGCCTGATCATCGGCATCATTCAAGCCGCCACCTCGATCAACGAGTCAACCCTCAGTTTCATCCCCAAATTGTTTGCGCTGGCCCTGGCCCTGCTGATTTTTGGCAGCTGGCAGTTGGTGACGCTGATCGACTTCACGCGCAGCATCTTCCAGCGCATCCCGACCCTGTTCTCCTGAGCACAGGCCCACCGCCATGAATTTTCTTGCAGCTGACATCGTCGAAAGGTTCTACACCTTTCTGTGGCCGATGCTGCGCATCTCGGCCTTAATGATCACGGCCCCGATTTTTTCGCTCAACGCATTCAACCTGCGCTTGCGCGTTCTGATGGCCCTGGTTTTGGCTTGGCTGGTCTACCCTTTGCACACCTGGCCGGTGCTCGACCCTTCCACCGCCCCCGGGCTGCTGGAAGTCTTCAACCAAATCATGATCGGCGCCGTGATGGGCCTCATCTTGCAAGTGGTGGTGGCCGCCATGGTCGTGGGCGGCCAAAGCATTGCTGCGGCCATGGGCCTGTCCATGGCCAACATGTTGGACCCCAATATGGGCAGTGTGCCGGTGATCTCGCAACTGATGATCGTCATGTCAACGCTGATCTTCGTGGGCTTTGGCGGGCACGCCATCATGCTGGGCCTGATTTCCGAGTCCTTCCACTCCCTGCCGATTGGCACCTCCATCCTGAACCAGACCGTCTACGGGCGCGTGTTGCAATGGAGCTCGATGGTGTTTCTCGGGGCAGTCCTGATGGCCTTGCCCGTGATGGTCTCGCTCCTTTTCATCAACATCGGGCTGGGCGTGGTCACCCGTGCAGCGCCGAGTCTGAACATTTTTGCCGTCGGCTTTCCCGCCATGATCATTGCGGGCTTTCTGATCCTGATCATCTCCATGGAGAGCATTGGGGCCCGCATCGAGTGGTTGTGGGTTCAGGGCTTTAACGTGGTTCGCGACGTCTTGGGGGTGCCCAATGTCTGAAGCCACGGGACAGGACAAAACCGAAGAACCGACGGCCAGAAAACTGGGCAAGGCGCGTGAAGACGGCCAGGTGGCCCGTTCTTCCGAATTGCCTGCCGCCGTCATCGTGATCGGTGCGCTCATGATGCTGTTGATGACCGGCGGCTGGCTGGTCAGCCGTCTGGCCACAGTTTTTGCCAATGGTTTTGTATTCGACCGGACCACCCTCAACAAACCCCTTCTGCTGCCCGCGCACTTTGGCGACCAGTTGCTCTCCTCCTTTGTCACCGTCATGCCCATCATGGTCTTCACCGTGATTGCGGCCATCGTGGCCTCGGGCGTGACGGGCGGTTACCTGTTTTCGCTGCAAGCGGTCGCACCCAAGGGCTCCAAGCTCAGCCTGATCAGCGGGCTCAAGCGCATTTTTGGAACCCATGCAGCCGTCGAGTTGGGCAAAGCCCTCCTCAAGTTCAGCCTGGTTGCGACCGTGCTGTGGTGGTCGCTCATGGCCAATATGGATGACCTGATCCGCATGGGCCAAATGGGGCTGGAGCCGGCCCTGTCGGCCGCGGGCCTGATGATCATGCAATCGGCCCTGTGGGTCGCCTTGAGCCTGGCGGTCATCGCCCTGATCGATGTCCCTTATCAGAAGTATTCGTTCAACAAAAGCATGCGCATGACCAAACAAGAGGTCAAGGACGAATACAAGCAAATGGAAGGCAGTCCGGAGGTCAAGGCCCAGATCCGCAGGCGTCAACGCGAGATGGCCAATTCGCGGATGATGCAGCGCATCAAGGATGCCGACGTGGTCATCACCAACCCCGAACACTTTGCCGTCGCCCTCGAGTACGACCCCACGGGGGATGGTGCGCCCATCATGGTGGCCAAGGGCTCGGACCACATGGCCGCCCTGATCCGCGAAGAGGCCAAGGCCCATGGCATCCACCTGTTCGAAGCGGCCCCCCTGGCACGTGCCATTTACTTCACCACCGAAGTCGAACAACAGGTGCCTGAAGACCTCTACCACGCCGTGGCCCAGGTCATTGCCTACGTCTTCAGCCTGGAGGCGGCCTCGCCCATGAATCCACCGCAAGCCAAACCCCGAGTCAAAGTCCCGCCCAGCATGCTGTTCAACCCGGACGGCAGTCGACTTGAGAAAGCGGGAGCCCGCGCATGAATATCCAAATCAACCCCGAAAACGCCGCCCTGAACCCTTGCGTCTTTCGCGCTGCCGACCGCATGCGGATCGACGGCTGCGCCAACGCCGTGGCCCACGAAGGCTTGAGCCTGGCGCTTTACTGCCCGTTCGAAGCTTTGCTCGACCACTATGTGAACTTGCTGCTGGCCCGTTTGCGCCAACAAGCGCCGGATCACCGCATCGAGGTTTATTTCCCGGCCAACACCGACTCCTTGCTCGGCCGCTTCAACGAGGTGCTGGCCAGCCAGTCGCTGAACCAGGCGGTCAAGGCCTCGACCACTGTCAACCAGGCACAAATCTGGTTGGTGCACGATGCCCAAACCCTGCCGGAGAGCGAAATCCAGTTGCTCGCTCGCCTGATCCAGAATTTCCCAGGCGCCAACATTCGGGCCATTTTGCTGATGTCGGGCCACCCCAACGCCGCCAAATCACCGCTGTCGGCCTTTGGCCGAAAAATCCTGCGCTGGGACATCGAAGCGCCCAGCGAAGACCAGGCCCAAGCAGCACTCGACTTGGCTCGCCATGAGGGGCACTTCAATGCCGTCCAGCAGTTGGTCCAACGCATTCAGCGCCAGCAGCGCCCCCCAGAACTGGACAGATCCGCGGAGGCCCCCGCTCTGGGTGTCGGTGTGCTCAGCGCCGAGGCGCCCAAGGTCTCAGGGTCACCCCTGAAAAACAAGGTCAACGCTTTGCAGCAGCGGGGCGCGTCGGCCATCGGGTCGCTGCAACAAGCGGGAGTGCGCCTGCGCAACACCCCCAACTGGCTGCGACACAACAGCAAGCTGGCCTTGGGCATCACTTTCGCGCTGGTCATGTCGACCTTGATGATGCTGTGGATTCAACCCGAAGCTTTTGGCATCAAATCGGCCCAACCTGTCACAGCAGCCCCGCTCAGCAGCCCGCAATTGGCGGCCACTTTGCCCGCTGCCGAGCCCTCGGCCACGGCCCAAGATGCGCCTCGGCCGCAAGCCCTCATGGCCGTTACCCCGCCCGAGCCCGTCACCGAAGCCCCCGAAGCCACCCTATCAGGACAGGCCTGGCTCCAACAGCTCGATGCCAGCAGCTTCTTGCTCCAACACGGCACGGCCAGCAGCTATCAAAAAGTCCTCGACATCCAGCGCAAACACCCTGCCCTCAAGGACGCACAGATCATCGCGGCCTACCGCCCTGGTGAAAAATTGGCCCATTTTGTGATTGTCTCCGGCCCCTTCAGTGGATTGAACCAAGGCTACGAGGCCTCCAAGCGTCCCGGCATTCCCAGGAGCTGGGTGCGACCCACGCGCGGCTTGCAAGAGCAGCTCAAAAGCCCGACCTGAGCGAAGGAAGCGAACCGATGAAAAAGAACACTGTCCTGCGCAACGAATCACCACACGCCGTCAAGATGGAGGCGGGCTCCAATGTGGCTGAACGCAAAAGCCGCAAGCCCGCGGGCGCCAATGAGCCTGTGGTCAATGTCCCGGTGAATGCCCAAGCGATCGCCCCGCCCGCGGCCACGCCTGCGCCGGCGCCGGCCAAAACCACCCCTCGCCCTGCGGCCAAACCCCGGGCCAAAGCCCGATTGAACCCCAGCCCCCAAGAGGCCATCCCGCAAGTGCTTCAGGCGCTGTCAGCGCAAAAGCCACCTGCTGCGCCGCCCCCCCCAGTGCTCGACGAAGCCGCCCTGTGGGAGCAAGACAGCCCGGTGAAGAACCGTTTGGCCCAACTCAGAACACGCAACGCACTTTTGGGTGAACAACTCCAAAGACTGAAGTCACCCTCACCAGCACGAGGAAAGAAACCATGAGCGAGAACACTTTCACGCCCGCCGCCGAACCGCAAGCCACGGCCTCAGATGAGGCCACGCAGGCCGCTGCAACTGCGACCAGCGCCGCGCCACTGACCGCGACCGAAGCAAGCACGCCCAAAGCCGAGTCCGTTGCAGCGCCTGCTGCTGCACCCGCGGCGCCACACGTGCTGCCTACCCCCCCCCAGCATGCGGGCATCACCCTGGACCAACGCGCCTACCAGCAGTACCAGTCACTGGCGCAGGTGGTTCTGGATTCGGCGGATCTGGCCACCCAATCGGCCGAGGCGGCCGCCAGCGTCAGCAGCCAGCTGCGTCAAACCACGGCCGACTTCAAAGAACTCACCGAAGCCGGACACAAAAAAGCCCGTATTCTGCTGGCCATCACCGCAGGCGTGTTGGTCATCAGCCTGATTTTCTTTCTGATCATGGGCGTGCGGCTGGTCAGCCGCATCAACCAGCTCGACGCCATGCTGACCGCGGTCGGCAAACGCGTGATTGAACTCAACACGGGCATGGAGTCGCTCGAAGGGGTCAACCAGAGCGTGAAGGAATTGGCCTCACAGCAATTGGCTTTGACCAAATCACAAGGCCAGATCGAGGGCCGCATTGACGCCTCGCTCAAGCAATCCGAAAGCCTGGTCCAGAAAGTGCCCAGCGAAACCGCCAAGCAAGTCGCGGCCAGCAACGACACCGTCACGCGTCAGGTCCAGGGGATCAACGCCAAACTGCAGTCCCAGGCCAATGCGGTTCAGTCCCTCGGCAACGAGGTCAAGTCGCTCAAATCGGCCGTGGGCAATGTCGACGGCCTCAAGCGCGATGTCGAAGCCTTGGTGACGCTGCAAAAAGAGCGTTATCTGGAAACCGTGCAAAAGAACAATGCCAGCGCCTCACGCGAGCGGGCCGTGCAGTTCCCACGCTACACGGCACCCAAACCCGGGGAAAGCAGTCCCAACGCCACACCGGGCAATGCGGCCACACCAGGCAACGCAGCCCCGCCGGCGGCCAAACCCTGATACACCGCTTGGAAATGGCGCTTTGGCTTGGGACTTACTCGATGCACACGGCAATGTAGGTGAGCACGAAAACCCCATTGGGTGGGATTTTTCGCCAGTACCCCATCTCGTTGACGGTGGCGACTTTGCTGCCCGTCATTTTGGGGCCGGAAAAACTGGTCATCTGCCCCATGCGGTGCATTTTGTAAGTGCAGTCGTACTCGTTGAGGTAGCGCCTGGAGCGGACACCGTCGGAATCGGGGGCCTTGAGGTCCTGCATTTCCCAAACCCGGCGAATGTTGTCGTCTCGCTCGATGCTGTTGCGGTTCACATAAAGCGTCACTTCAGCGGTTTCACCAATGCGGGTCCAGGCCCAAGAAGACACCGGGGCCAAACTGCCCAACACAGCCACACAGCAGCAACCCAAACGAAGCAAGGCACGCATTGAAACCCCTGACAAAGTCATGTTTGTTCTCAAAAGTAAGTCCCCGCGAGGGTCACGGCACGACCGCCCGTGCCCAATTTGAAGCGCGAGATGCCGGGCAAATCGTGGGTGTTGACGCCCCCCAGATCGAGCACCTGCATGCCCTCACCCTGCAAATAAGCCATGGCTTGCCACAACAAGGCGTTGTGGGCATTGAGCTGCCGGCCCTCGTTGTCAGCCCATCCCATATGGTAACTGGCCACTCGGCCATGGATCAAAAACAGCATCCCGGCCACGGAGTTCTTGCCCAGCTCGGCATAGGCCACCACAAAGGCCTGCCGGGGGTCTGCCGAAGCGGCGATGTAGGCCTGCACAAAATCGGTGGGCAGGCCATGGAATTTTTTGGCCTCCCGCTGGGCTTGCTCCTGAGCCAGAAGCCATTGACAGCGCTTGAGACTGGGCGTCACATGGACCCGGAGCTTTTCATTCGAGAGCACCTTGTTCAGGCGGTTGCGCCATTTGCCCTCCAGCTGGGCCTTCAAAGTGGCCAGCGGCATCGTCAAGTCCAGCAGCACAGTGGCGTAACCGGTCATCACCCGCGACATGCCCTGCGTTTCAACCGGGTCCAGCTCTTGGGCTGTGCGATCGGGCGAAAACAAGGTCACCCTCAGGCGCGGCAAAGGCATCGACTGCCGCAGGCGCTTGTAAATTTCAGCGCGTTGAGCGGGGCCCACGTCGGGCAGAAAAACGGGACCCCGCGTGCAAGAGGCCAAGGAGATGTAACCCAGCATGCGCTTGCACATGAACTGGGCGATGGCCACCAGTCGGCCCTCCTCCCAGACCATGGCGCGCTGCAGGGTCACACCCAATGTCTTCAGCGCCTCTGCATACGCCCAAGATTGCTGCAACGCACCCTGATGGGCCGAATGAAATTCTTCCCATTCGGCCTGCGGCAAGAGGTCCCATCTCACATCCATATCGTCATAATAGGCAAATTTTTCAAATTCACTCAAGATACCCCATTTGCGTCCGATGAATACAGGTGTCAATGGAAAAAATGAGCGAATCATCCACCAAAGACCACACCATCCTGGGCCATGACATCCCGAAAGCCCGTCTGACGTTTTCGGGTTGGGCCTGGGGGGCGCTGTATGTGGGTTTGCCCATCCTCTTGCTGGGCAATTTGATGGATTTCTTTTTCCAATGGACATTGGGTTGGTGCATCGGCATTTGGTGCATTGTCTAGCTTTAAAGGGCCAGCATGTTTTTCTTCATCGGTTTAGCGGTTGTGTTTGGTGCGGTGTTTGGCGGCTACGTCATCGCGGGCGGCAAAATGGCGCCCATCATCAAGGCCGCGCCTTTCGAATTTTTGATCATCGGTGGGTCCGCCATTGGGGCCTCGCTGGTGGCCAACAGTTTTCCGGTCTTCAAAGCGGCATTTGCCGGCATTGGCAAATGCATCAAAGGACCCAGCTTTCACCAAGCCGACTACTTGGCACTGATGCTGCTGGTGGGCAAGCTGCAAACCGTGATGAAAAAAGAAGGCGTGGTTGCGCTCGAATCCCACGTTGAAAACCCAGACTCCAGCCCTATTTTTGGCGAATTTCCCAAATTGGCAAAAGACCATTCGATCGTTCAGATGATCTGCGATCCTTTGCGCCTGATGGTCATTTCGCAGGGCAATCTGGATGCCGACGCGCTGGACGACCTGATGAAAAAAGCCATCAAAGTGCACCACCACGAGGCTTTGCTGGCCCCTGGCGCACTGGCTGGCATTGCCGGTGGTTTGCCGGCTCTGGGTATCGTGGCCTGCGTGCTGGGTGTGGTGAAAACCATGGGCTCGATCGACCAACCCCCGCCCGTGCTGGGCGCGCTGATTGGCTCGGCCCTGGTGGGCACGCTGATGGGCGTGTTTTTGGCCTACGGCATGTTCGAGCCCTTCTCGGGCCGACTGACCCAAATCATCAACGAAGACGCACAAGCCTTCGATGTGATTCGGGAAATGATCGTCGGCAACCTCAAGGGTTACCCACAACCCCTGGTCATCGAGTCGGCCAGAGCCTGTATTGCCCACCACAACCAACCGAGCTTCTCTGAAGTCTTTGACGGCATGCGAGGATCCTGATGGCCGAACCCGACAAAGCCGCCGCAGGAACACCCGAAGAAGTCGCTGCAGCAGAAGCTGCGGCAGCGGCGGAGGCCTTGCGGCCGATCATCATCGTCAAAAAAATCATTGCAGACGACGGCCATGCGGGTGCGCACGGCGGTGCCTGGAAGATTGCCCTGGCCGACATGATGACGGCCATGATGGCCTTTTTCTTGTTGATGTGGCTTTTGGGTGCCAGCAACGAAGACAAACGCAAAAGCGTGGCCGACTATTTCAGGCCCGCGTCCCACAGCCAAATCGCCTTCGGTGAATTGGCGGGCTCCAACGGTTTGTTTGGGGGCAAATCCATCATCGACACCGACGGCTTTCCGTTCACGGCCAAACAAACCGCCATGCTCGAGCGCTTGACGCCGCAGGCCCAAGGTGGCCCGGCTGAGAGTTTTGGCTCGTCCAAAGAAGAGAACAACAAGGACGGCCCCTCCGAGCAGGACCCCGGCAAGGAAAGTGGCACGGGCACGCCCAGCCAAAAGCAGGACAAGGAAAATTTCGACAAACTCGAAAAAGAGATCAAGCAAAAACTGTCCGAGAGCAAGCAGTTTGAAAAGATCAAAGACCAGGTCAGCATCACACGTGAGAAGGAAGGCCTGCGCATCGAGGTGATCGACAAGGCCGACTTCGCCATGTATGGCTCGGGTGGTGCAGAAATGGGGGCCAAAGCTGCTGCCCTCATGGCCGAAGTGGCCAAATCGCTCAAGCCACTGCCCAACAAATTGGCCATTCGTGGACACACCGACAGCACCGGCTTCCCGCCCGAAAGCATGCGCAACAATTGGTCCTTATCGACCGAACGGGCCGATGCCACGCGCCAGTTCATGCAGTCGCAGGGCATCAGTGCCAACCGGTTCACGCGCATTGAAGGGGTGGCAGACACCAACCCCAACGTGCCCGGCAACCCGGCCGACCCGAGAAACCGCCGCGTCAGCATCACCGTGCTCAACCAGTGACCGTGTCTGAGCAGACGCGGCAAGGCTTCCCCTATGATGTGTGGTCACCCTAGCCCGAATCACCCCCTGCAAGAGGTTCATCCATGTTGAAAAATATTGCCATCGGCATCGCCATCGGCCTTTTGGTGATGGGCGGTATCTGGGGCCTTGTGCACCTCATGGGTGACAACGGCACGCCGCCAGCACTGAGCAGCGAAAGCATGCCGGGGGGCAACAAAGGGGTGGTCGATCTGATTTGCGAACTGGAGCTGGACCTCGACGGTCAACTGGCCCTGGGCATCAAGGAGAACGAACCCTCCAGAATCACCATGGCCCAGATCGATTTCGAGAAAAATTCAGGCTGGTACCAAGGCAGGATTGCCATCTCCGAAAGCCGCGCGGGCACCCTCAGCCTGATGGGCTCGCGCATGAAAATTTATCGACCCGCCATGTTCCAGCGCTTTGGCGTCATGATCACGGGCGAAGAATTTGTGGTGGACCGCAAAACAGGCAGTTTTGTGCAATCCCTGAGTCTGCAGGATGGCCGAAACGTCAAACTGATCAAAGGTACCTGCGCCAAAGTGATCAAGCCGCCCTTCTGATCGGCGTGCAAGGAGGGCTCAGGTCCCGCACCTGAACCCTGTGCCCGGCCACCTCAAGCGACGCCGCGCAGTTCGTATTTGTTGATCTTCTCGATCAATGTGGTCCTTTGCAGCTGCAGCAGTTTGGCAGTTTGGGACACATTGCCTTGGGTGCGGGCCAGCGCCTGCTCAATCAAACTGCGCTCGACCTCCACCAGATGCTGCTTGAGCGACATGCCCTCGGGCGGCAGCGTCTGAATGCCTTGCGCCAGCAAGATGGCCTGTTCCACATCGTTGATTTCATCGTTGGATGCCGACAGCGGCGCGGGACTGAAGAACTTGACCGGCAAGCTCGACGAGCTCGCTGGGCTGGCCAACAAATGCGACATCGGATCGTCCTCGTCCTCGAAAGGCGAGCTCGCTTGGTCCTGCGCTGGGCTGGGCCCCACCTGCGACACGCCCGCGGACGCGCTGAGTGTTGGCGGGAAGGTCGCGGCAGCGGTCAATCCGTTCTGAGCCAGCCATTGGGCCTGCAAGGCCGCCAAACCCAGAGGCATCATGCACGCGGCCACGGTCTGGACCTGCAACAACTGCGCCGGATACAAGGTGGAAAAACGGTCCACCAAATTGGACAACTCGCGCACATTGCCAGGCCAAGCATAGGCCTGCAGCAGCGCCATCATCTCGGGTGAAAAGCGAACGCCTTTCCCCTTGGGCAAAGCGTGCTTGTCGGCGTAAAAATTCAGCAAGGCGGCCACGTCAGCCGGACGCTCGCGCAGCGGTGTGGTGACGACCGGCAAGACATTGATGCGGTAGTACAAATCCTCCCTGAAACGCCCGGCCTCGACTTCGGTTTCCAGCTTCTTGTGGGTCGCAGCCACCACACGCACATCGATGGGCACCTCTTTGGACGCGCCCACAGGCAAGATGCAACGCTCTTGCAAGACCCGCAGCAACTTGACCTGCATGTCCATGGGCAAGTCACCGATTTCATCCAGAAACAGCGTGCCGCCATGCGCCAACTCGAAACGACCCAAGCGGTCAGAGACCGCGCCGGTGAAACTGCCCTTGCGGTGACCAAACAATTCGCTCTCGATCAAATCACGGGGAATGGCGCCGCAGTTGATCGGCACAAAAGGGCCGCTGGCGCGAGGCCCTTGCATGTGCAGGGCCTGCGCCACCAACTCCTTGCCCGTGCCACTTTCACCCGTGATGAGCGCTGTCGATGACGAGGCCGACAAGGTCTGGATCAACTCCCGCAGGAACAAGGTGGCCTGGCTGTCACCGATGATGAGGGGTTTGGCGTTGGATTTCATCTGCAAATGACTCGGTTTTTGTCGCGGGCGTTGGGACGCACGTTTCTCACAGCAGGCTGAAAAATCGACGTATCAAAATTGATTTAAACGTAAATACCGAGTTTATAAATCAGTAATGATGATTTAAGCAAGAAATAACAATAAGTATATTAAACAAGGAATCAATACAGCGCGTATTGAATATTTTTGCCGTACACCCATGCCTTCGACGTGCGGTGTGGTCTGGTCCATGCGCTCAAGATGTGGCCCCTGCTGCCGATACTTCAGTCAAGATAAACCAACCGGGCCCACCACTTCGGAAAGCGCCGGGCTTGCCTCTGGAGTTTTAAGATGACCTTCACCCGACCTCTGGCCCTCGCGATGCTGTCCTTGGTGGCACTGACAGGCTGTCAATCGATACCGCTTCAAGCCCCCACCTCGGGTGCTGCCGCGCCGGCTTCCATGATCACGCCCATGGTCGAAAAACGCGAAACCCTGGTGGCCACCGGCTACGCCGTGGTCAGCGTGCAAAACCACAAAAACGCCGCCCAACAGCGCCTGTTGGCCATTCGGGCGTCCAAACTCGACGCTTACCGCTCACTCACCGAACAGGTCTACGGCCAGCAACTCGATGCCACCACCACCGTGGCCGACATGACCGTCATGAGCGACACCTTCCGGGCCAAGGTCGAGGGGGTGATTTATGGCGCTGTGCTGGTCAGCATTGCCCCGGTGGGTGAAGACACCTACGAAACCACCCTGTCGCTTGACCAACACGTGGTGCGAGACCTGCGCAGCCTGTACCTGAGCCAAATGGCGGCGCGCCGCCGCTGAAACCATGTTCACGCAACTGGCACCCTCCAAGCCCATGCGCTCGGCCACCCACCTCCTCACACGCCCGCTGGCCGCCACCCTGCGCCTGAGCCATGGTGTGGCCGTGGCGCTTTTGTGCACGGCCGCTGCAGGGGTCCAAGCGCAAAACACCGCGACCGCCCCGACCGATTCGCGCCAGCTGGAAAGACCCCAGACGTCCATGCCCAGCCGAGCCGGCCGCTCGCCGTCGGCCAAACAACACGAAGCCCAGCTCGAAGCGATTCGGCAGGCGATTTTGCAAGCCACCATGGAGCGCCCCACGCGCGTGCTCAGCAACGCCTGGATCGACGACAAAGGCGCACTCCACGAAAGCGCCCACTTCCAATCCGAGGCCCAAGTGCGCGGTGTGCGCGTGCTCGCCTATTTGCAAGACGAACACGATGCCGCCCCCCAAGTGAGCGCCGAAGTGCTGCCATGGGGCTGGCGCGAGGCCCGCACCCAGGCCACCGAATGCAAAGCCCCGCCGCGGCCCTGGCGCTTGCCCTTGGTGCTGCAAACCCAGGTTGAGCAGGGTTTTGCCGGCACACAACAATTCGCCAGCCAATCCTTGATGCACATCGCCAGCCAGTCCTGGGCGCAACAGATGCAGGCCTCGCAGCGCTGGCGTGTCCAGCACAAGGCCACGCCACCCGAGAACGCTTACATGCGCGCACTCACGGGCCCCAGCGACAGCCCGACCGGCTGGACCGCCGAGCTCTCGCTCAAGCCCCATGCGCCTGCCCCAGGCTTCAGCATGCGCCAAGCTTGGCACGACCTGAACCAGAACGAAAATGACTGGCGCTGGACCTTGAGCTTCACACTGGGCGAGCGCCACGCCAGCCACGGGCCCATCGAGCCACGCTGGCAGATCCAACAGGTCATCACGGTCAATCCTCAGGCCGTCGGTCAAAACCCAAGCGCCTGGGTCCATCGCCTCAAGGAACAAGTGCAGCAACACATGCAAGCCTGGGTCAAGCAGCTGGACAAGCGCTCGGAGTGCGAACCTGTCCAATTCCATGTGCGCCGCAGCGGCCAGGAAGGTCTGCAACTGCAAGCCGGCTTCGACAGTGGTTTGCGTGCGGGCGACCGTGTCCTGCTCGTCAACCCCAGCCACATTCCCAGCCAGATGCTGGAGCCTGGCGCCACCCAGCACCTGGCCCTGGCCCAAGTGGTCAAGGTGGGCCCAGAGCGCACCGAGCTGCAGCAACTGGCCGGTCCGGCTTTGGCCGCACAAGGGCACTGGATGGCCCTGCCCCTTTAAACTGGTTTGCCTGAACTGAACCCTTGAACTGCCGCCATGCGCCACCACCCTATGCCACCACCTGCCATGACCGCCCTGTCCAGCCCCTTTGCCCAGCACAGCCCCCACGCGCTGGCCAGCTGGCTGCTGATCGGCGCTGTGGCCGTCTTCGGCGCCTACCCGGCCCAAGCCGCAGAGACCTCGGCCGCCGCCGCCTCTGCGCTCAAGGTTCTGAGCACGCCGCTGAGCGATGCAGGCAGCGCAAGCAGTGGCTCGCAGGCGAGCCCGACCGCCACAGCGGGCAAACACCCGGCTGCCAGCATCACGGTACAAAAAGGCGAAAGCATCGATGCCGCCATCCGCCGTGGCCTGCCAGGCCTGGCCCTCAACGAAGAGTTCATGCGCCAAGCCTTGGCCAAGGCCAACCCTCGGATCTTCCCGAAAGGACGAACCTACCCCGTGCGGCCGGGCACCGTGTTGTTGATGCCCACGCACGAGGCCCTGCGCCAGCAAGTTCTGTTGCAATACCCGCAAACGGCGGCCTTGTTCCAAACCGCCCACGAGCCCGCCGAGTCGTCGCCAGCTGCTGCCGGCCCCGACAAACGCCGCTGGGTGCGTTTTCCTTGACCCCCTGAGCACGGGTTTCGCATGATCACAGGGGCTGAAACCGCCCACCTCAACCCCAAAACGCCCACCATTTACCTCGAGGGCAAGCTGCCGCTGGTCATCGAAAAAACCGCCGCCGAACTGGGTTTGCGCGATGGTCAGGTGGTGCAAGGCACCATCGAATCGAAAATCCACGCCCTGCGCTTGATCTTGAAAGGCCCTCAACCAGGTCAAGCAGGGGCCCACATTGACCTGCCCAAAGACCTGCCCGCAGGTCTGCGTCTGGCCGCAGGCGACACCGCCTTGTTCCGGGTGCAGGTCCTGGCCGATGGCAACTTGCTGCTGCGTTTCCTGCAGGCCGCGCCCGCCACTGCGGCGCCCGCCCCCCCTGCCCCGACCTCCTGGCCTGGAAGAACCGAACAACTGGGCTTCAGACCCCCGGACATGCAGGCCTTGACGCAATTGCTGCGCCCGGGTGTGCTCGACAGCATGCTCCAAGGCCTGAGCGCATCGGCGCCCGAGCTGGGCGCCCTGCAGCAATGGCTCAAACAGCGCACCAGCATGGCCCAGCTCAGCCCCGAAAAACTGCAGCAAGCCATGCAGCGCAGCGGCTTCATGACGGAAAACTTGCTCACGCAAGGCCTGGGCGCGGGGCTGACCGATCTCAAAAGTGTTTTGCGGCAACTGCTGCGCAGCGGCGCCGCCATGGACAAAGACGGCCTGATCGGCGACAGCTTGGACGACATCGAATCGCGGCAACTGCTGGCCAGCGAAACCCTGAGCGGGCGCGAATGGGTGTTTTCGATGATGCTGCCCTTCGCCGATGCCGAGCCCGTGGCGCTGCGCCTGGTGCGCGGCAGGCGACAGCCCGGACAGGACAAACCGCCTTTGGTGATCCACCTGCACACCCGCAACCGCGATTTGGGCGAAATCTGGCTGCAAACCCGCATCAGCGCGCAAACCGAGGTGGACATGGTCATGTGGGCCGCACGCGAAGACGTGGCGCAAAGGGCCCAGGCCATGGCCGCCAATCTGGCGCAGGAACTCGACAGTGCGGGGCTGAACATGACCCGGCTGCAAATCATCCATGGCCAAGGTCCACAAGCGCCCATGCCCTATGCCCCCCCCGACACGGGCAGCTTGGTGGACGTGCACACATGAAAGCCCCCCTCAAGGAAGCCCTCGCACTGGAATACGGGGCCCGCAAAACCCCGGTCATCAGCGCCAAAGGGCAGGACGACCTGGCCCAAAAAATCATCGAAGAAGCGTTGAAACACGGGGTCTATGTGGCGCAAGACCCGCAATTGCTGGCCCTGCTCAGCCGTGTGGACCTGGACGCCGAAATTCCGCCCGAGATGTACACGGCGGTGGCGGTCATTTTGTCGTGGGTGTATTGGCTCAAGGGCATGCGCCCTGGCGATGAGAAAAAGGCCCCTTGAAAGGCGGTTTCGCAGCACCATCGTCGAAATCGGCTTGGGCGCTGTGTGCACCCCGCTCGGCTCAGGCCTCAGGCCAGCTGATAACCCCAGACACCCGGGCGACGGGCGATCTGGCCCATGCGGTCGTACAGATCCACAGCGGGGGCGGCCGATTCGCCCTGCAAGGCCTGCAAAGTGCCTTTGACCGCCTGCAACTGGCGCTGCAAAAGCTGGATGTTGCGCAGATGGTCTTGTTTGCTTTGCTGCAAACTGTCCTGAATCTGTTGCCACAGGGCCGGCACAGGCGCTTGCATTGCGGCCCATTCGGCCAGAGCCGCCAAGCGTTGCAACAACAGAGTTTTGTCGACTTGAATCGCCTCAAAAGCCGCCAAGTCACGGATTTTCAGGGCTTCAAACTCCAGACCCAGAAGTTCCCCCAGACGGGCTGCGTCCTGCGGCGCATCCAGCAAGGCCGCCTGCATGGCGGCTTGGGACGCATCGGTTCGGGTCATCTCGGTCATGGTGCGCTCAGCCTTTGATCATTTTCTCGATCGCGATGAAATTTTCAGCAATACGTCGCGAATCCAGCGGGTACTGCCCTTGCTGGATGGCCGTCTTGATGGCATCGACCTTGGCGCGGTCAAATTCGGGCTCTTGCATGGCTTGTTGGGCGATGTTGCTCAATCGCAACTCGTCCGTCGCGGGAGGAGCCGATCGCCCGACTTCCGACGGAGCTGACGCCAAAGCGCGCGGCTCACCCTTGGCCGCCGTCTGGCGGTTGGCTGAATCTATTTGGGCCTTGCGGCCGAAATGAGAGATGGGATCGGTCATGGTGTTTCTCTTTTCTGGTCTCTGGTCACGAATCTGAGACCCTTGTCGAATAGTGAATCGGCATGAGATTCTAGAACTTGAGCCCCAAAAAGAAATTTTTTGAATGTCACCCGGCAACGCCTTGGCGCCATCGACTTCACAAGCCCATCACCTGGTTGGGGCCTTGCACCCGGCCGCTCAATTCACGGCCAGAATCGCGATTTTTGAGCTTGATCTGCTCGCCAAATCGCCCATCTTGCATGGCCTCCACCCGGGCGGAGATCTGAAAACCCTGGGGCTGGCCCACCGACATCAAGACCATTTGCCCCCTTTTGACCAGCACCGTGGGCCGAATGTCTTGGCTGCGCAAGGGCACACCCGGCCTCACGTCCCGCACCACCTCGGCATGCAGCACCTCGGTGGTCTGTTCCAGCACATTCACGGGCATGACTGAAGCATCGACCTGGGCACGCTGAACATGAGTCTCATTGAGCACCATGCCGCGCTGCAAGGGCACGCTGGCCACCAAAACCCAGCGCTTGGCCGACTCGGGCGGGGTGTCGACTTTGGCTTGCGCTTGAATTGCGGGGGCTTTGCTCGCCACGCTGACGCGCACAAATTGCTGCCAAGCCGGACGCGCGCAGCGCACGCGAACCGTCTCGGCGCTGGAAAAAGGCACATCCATGGCCAGGGGCTTGTCACATGCCAGCACCTTGACCCGGGCATCCAAGGGCGCCAGCAAGACCTCGTCGGCCGACACTTTTCTCGATTGGGCCACCCAGTTTTTCACCGACGACTGCAGCACCTCCTGGGGCGAACCCGAAGGGCTGGCAGGTTTGGCCGGGTTGGCTGCAAAGGACGGGACACTGAACAGCCACACCACCAAGCCCAGCAAAAGACCCCGGGCGATCAAGAGATCCAGCAGGCGGCACAGCATTTGCAAAGCGTGATTCATATCGGTGTAGAAGTTTTGACAGTCGGGGGGGTTGCCTTGAGCTAAGCAAAAACAGGACCAACTTGGGCAAGCGGTCAAAACTGTCCCACCGGCAAGCCTTTGCCGCCCACGACCCCAGATTGCCGCTTCCTTGGCAAAAGGCCGGCATTTGCCCAGCGCAGACCCCTCAAAAGGTGACAGAAAAACTTGGCACAACTTTTGCAGCACTCGACACGAACCCGCTCAACTTGAGTGGACAACGTCAAAAGACCGACGGACCGAGATCATCGCAACCGAGTCAGTAGCTCAGGAGTCGAAATGAATTTGTTGAACCAAGCATTTGGCGTGCACGAACAGGCGTTGCAAGTCAAAAGCCGCCGCCTCGAAGTGTTGTCGCAAAACATCGCCAACGCCGACACCCCTTTTTACAAGGCCCGCGACATCGATTTCAAGGCCGTGATGAGCGCCGCCCAACAACAAGACACCGCCATGGCGGCCACCAACGCCGGGCACTTTGCGGCGGGAGATGAGCTGGGCCACGATGGCATGCGCTACCGCACCCCGTTCAACACCTCGTTTGACGGCAACACGGTCGAAATGAGCGTGGAACAAGCCCATTACGGCAAAGCGGCAGCCGATTACCAGGCCACCCTGCAATTTTTGGAAAACCGGGTCAGCAGCGTGCGCAAAGCCCTGCGAGGAGATTGATTATGAGCATGGACAACATTTTTGGCATCGCCGGCACTGCGCTGAACGCGCAGCTCACCCGCATGAACGCCACCGCCTCCAACCTGGCCAACGCAGGCACTGTGGCCAGCGAAGAAAAAGACGCCTTCCGGGCCAAACGACCTGTCTTCAAGGCGCTCGTGGACGAACAGATGACCAACGCGGGTGCGGCCTACGTGGGCGGCGTGAAGATTGACCGCATGGCCGATGACTCGGCACCGCCTCGCCGTGTGTCCGACCCCAAGAACCCCTTGGCCGACAAAGACGGTTATGTCTACCAGTCCAACGTCAGCGAAGTCACTGAAATGGTGGAAATGATGGCCGCCGCTCGCTCTTACCAGAACAACGTGGAAGTGATCAACACGGCACGTCAATTGATGATGCGCACCCTGGACCTCACCAAAGCCTGATTCGAAAGCACACCATGGCCACCGATACCGTCACCTCCTCCAGCCTGCTCAAGAACGTCTCTCGTTACGAAGACGTGAAAGACGCGGCCAAAAAAACCAGCGAAGACATGGGCAAGCAGGACTTCCTGACCCTGTTCACCGCCCAACTGCAAAACCAGAACCCCCTCGAGCCCGTCAAAAACGAGGCTTTCGTGGCCCAGTTGGCGCAGTTTTCCCAGCTCGAAGCCCTCACCAACATGCAAACCTCGCTGGACACATTCGTGACCTCCATGTCGGGTGAACGCATGCTCAACAGCGCCTCTCTCATCGGCAAAAAAGTGGCCGTCAGCGACGCTGCCACCTTGCTCACTTCGGGCAACACGATGGACGCCAGCATCGACCTGCCCATGGGGGCCAGTGGCGTGCAGATCAACGTCCATGACAGCCAGGGCCGTCTGGTGCAAGAGCTGATCGCAGGACCTCAACTGCCAGGCACCACCGCCGTGACATGGAACGGCAAAGACGCCTCCGAAAACCCCGTACCCACCGGCTTGTACCGCCTCAGCGCCGTGGCCGTCGTCAATGGCAAGACCACACCCGTACCGGTCAGCACCCTGTCGACCGTTCGCGCCATCTCGTCCAACCCAGGCGACGGCAGCGTCAGCGTCGAGCTCGATGGTGGCAAAACCTTGCTGCTCAGCGACGTCAAGCGCGTCGGCCTGTAAACCTCACATCCACACACCCCGAATTTCAGGAGCCCTCCAGCATGTCGTTCTACACCTCGCTCACCGGACTGAACTCTGCCACCGCGCAGTTGGCTGTCACTTCCAACAACATCGCCAACGTGGGCACCTCGGGCTTCAAGCGCTCACGGGCCGACTTTGGCGACATCTTCTCGACCTCGCCCCTGCAAAAGTCATCGAGCAACATTGGCCAGGGCGTCTCGCTCAAGCAAGTGAGCCAGGAGTTCAGCCAGGGCAACATCTCCACCTCGGGCAACTCGCTGGACCTGGCCATCACGGGTGACGGCTTCTTTCCATTGAAAACACCCGACGGCCTGCAAGACACCTACACCCGTAACGGCTCGTTCACCTTGAACGATCAAAACAACGTGGTCAACTCCACAGGACAGCGTCTGATGGCTGCCTCAGTGGACTCGTCCGGCAAAGCCGACTTGACCAACCTAAACGCCTTGACCATCCCATCCAAAACATCGGGCGAAGCCGTTGAAACCACCAAGATCCAGCTCGGCCTGAACTTACCCGCTGACTCGGCGGTGATCACCGCTGACTTTGACCGCACCAACCCCAGCACTTACAACAAAAGCACTGCGCTGACGGTGTACGACAGCGGCGGTAACGGTTACTTGGCCACGGTCTACTACGTCAAAACCCAAAACGCCACGCTGGACAGCCCCTACTCGAAATGGCAAACCTACTTCTTTGTGGGAGAGAGCGAAGTCAAGCCCGCCCTGCAACAGGCCACCGACAACCTGGGCAGCAATTATTTTGTGAACAAGTACGGCGATGTGTTACCTAAAAGCGACTCACGCGTCGTGCCCAGTTCTGGCACCACCGAGATGTACTCACTGGACCAACTGACCGACTTGCGTGCATCATCGCCAGCGAAAGCGGTGGGCTCAGCTCTGACCGAAGACGTTTACACCTCAGGCGCATATGTCACAGTACCTTCCGGTTCGGTGAGTTTCTCCATCACGGTCGATGGCCAGGAAACGGCAACTGCCATCACTTATACGCTGCAAGACATGGACGTCGACCCACAAGTGCTGGCTCGCAACCTTGAAATCAAAATCAACAACGTCTTGGGCGCCTTAGAAGATACAGAAGCCACCGATGACGCAGACGCGGTTGTCAACGCCCGCTATGGCATCACGGTCGAATTTGACACAGACACTGCGAAATTTTCCATTGCCTCCGGCACAACGGGTGACGATTCCAGCATCACGATCAGCGGAGCCGATACACAAGCCGAAACCCTTTTGGGGCTGGCAGAGTCAGACAACTTGACCGTGGCGGCTTCGACGACAGATGCATTGCGCGGCAAAGCCAGTGAGCCTGCCGTCTTGCGTGGTGAGATCATGACCATCAACACCGCCAAAAGCATCCAGGTCACCTCCTCCAACAAAGATTTCTTTGTGTCAGTGGACGGCATCGTCCAACAGATCGAACTGCCTTATCCCACCACCTACACCAGCATCGACAGCTTTACCGCCGCCTTGCAAGACCTGATCAACTCGATCGAGGATGAGGAAAATAACATGCCTGTGAATGTGTCGGGCGTGACAGTGGCTTTCGACACCCAAACCAAACAACTGGTCTTCACCACCGGCACCACCGGCAGTGATTCCGCCATCCAAGTCACCGGGTCCGCTGATTGGGGTTTGGAAGACACCGAAATGCAATTCGGTACCACCACCGAATGGGTCAAGCTGGCGCAATTCACGGAAAACGGCGCTTTGCAATACGTGAACAACGGTGTTCAAACCGAAGATGCCACCGGATTGTCCGACAAAACCGAGTGGTGGCCGGTGTACCTCGATCGCGGTGAGTTGAGCTTCGATCTGACAGGTAAACCCGTTTCGCCTTTAACGGACATGCCATTTGAAACCGCCTTCTTGCAAGGTGGTAAAGGTGCGCTGACCATGTCAATCGACTTCACCAAGTCGACCCAATACTCCAGCGCGTTCGCGGTGCTCTCGCAATCGCAAGACGGCGCCCCTGAAGGCGAGCTGATGGGCTTGAACATTGGCCCCGACGGATTGGTCAATGCCACCTACTCGAACGGCTCGCAGGTGTCACTGGGCAAGATCGTTTTAGCCAACTTCTCCAGCCCCTCCGGTTTGCGGCAGGTGGGTGATGCGAGTTACCTGGCCTCTGCTTCCTCTGGCGCAGCCAAGATTGGCGAAGCCGGTTCGGCTGGTTTCGGCTCGATCCGCGCGGGTGCCACCGAGCGCGCCAACGTGGATCTGACACAAGAGCTGGTGGACCTGATCACCGCCCAGCGGAACTTCCAGGCCAACGCCAAAGCGATCGAGACCAGCAGCACGATGACCAGCGCCATCATCAACATCCGTTCTTGATCGCCTGAAAACAACCCGCCCCATTGCCTGAGAACACACCATGGACCGTCTTGTCTTCACCTCCAACGCCACCATCAAGGAGCAGGCAACTGCACGCCAGGTGCTGGTCAACGACCTGGCCAACGTGTCCACTGTGGGCTTCAAAAGCAGCTACGACGTGGCGCTGCAGTCGGTCAAAGTAGAAGGCGCAGGCTTTGACTCCCGCTATCAGGCACAAGCCGTCGCTCGCGATCAAATCCGCCTGACACCGGGCCCGGTCATGGCCACGGGGCGCCCCTTGGACATCGCCATGGCCGACAGAGCCGTGCTCACCGTTCAAGCCCCCAACGGTGATCTGGCTTTTACCCGCCGGGGTGACTTGAAGATCAACCCCCAAGGGCAATTGGAAAATGGCTCCGGCCACTTGGTCATGGGCAATGCCGGTCCCATTGCCGTGCCGCCAGGCATGATGGTGACCATCAACCCCGATGGCTCCATCTACGCCAAAGACCCCGCACAACCGTCCACGGCCCCCTCGGTGTTCATCGATCAATTGCGATTGCGCGATGGCACCGACGCCAAGCTCGGTCGTCGGCAAGATGGCCTGTTCAAAGTGGATGGTCAACCTGACGGCACCGACATCCCGGCAGGCAACGCGCCCTCCCGGTTGATTCCGCAAGCCCTGGAGGGCAGCAACGTCAGCGCTATCGAAGCCATGACGCGGCTGATCGACCAATCGCGCAGCTTCGAAACCCAAATTCGCATCATCAAGGAAACCAAGTCGCTCGACGAGTCGGGCGCTTCCATGATGAAAACCGCCTAAAAACTGACAGGAGCCCCCCATGGATGCATCAATGTGGATTGCCAAAACCGGCTTGGATGCGCAGCAAACGCGCATGTCGGTCATCTCCAACAACTTGGCCAACGTCAACACGACCGGTTTCAAGCGCGACCGTGCCACGTTCGAAGACATGCTCTACCAAAACCTGCGCCAACCAGGCGCCCAGGTCGGCGCCGACGCACAATCGCCCACCGGGCTGATGCTGGGCACCGGTGTGCGCATTGTGTCGACCGAAAAGACACACGCCCAAGGCAGCTTGGTGACCACCAAGAACGCCCTCGATCTGGCCGTTCAAGGCGAAGGATTTTTCCAGATTGCCCAGCCCGATGGCACCACCGCATACACCCGCGACGGTGGATTCAAACTCTCGGCCACCGGCCAACTGGTGACCACCAACGGCATGCCTTTGCAACCGGCCATCACCATTCCGCCCAACGTGGCCAGCATCACCGTGGGCCAAGACGGCACCGTGTCGGTGGAAGTCGCTGCAGGCGGCGGCAGCCAGGTCCTTGGCCAGATCCAGATTGCCCGCTTTGCCAACCCGGCAGGCCTGCAATCGATGGGGCAAAACCTGATGAAAGAAACCACGGCCAGTGGTGCGCCCCAGGTGGGTCAGCCCGGTTTGGCCGGTGCGGGTCAACTCATGCAGGGGGCCCTGGAAGCGTCCAACGTGAACGTGGTGGAAGAAATGGTCAACATGATCGAAACCCAGCGCGCCTACGAGATCAACTCCAAAGCCATCTCGGCCGTGGACGGCATGCTGCGCTTCCTGAACAACAACATGTAAGCAGCGCACCATGAACAAAACACTGTCACTGCCTTGCGCCATCGGCATCGTTCTGGTGCTCGGCTTGAGCGGCTGCGCTTCGCCCAGTGCGCCCATGGCCCATTCCCCGCAATTCGCACCGGTGCTGCCAGTCGCTGTCGAAAAACCCAAAATGGCCACTGGCGCCATTTACAACGGCCGCCAAAGCGACAACTGGTTTGGCAGGGTTCGCTCCTACAACGTGGGCGATGTCATCACCGTTCTGCTCAATGAGTCCACCCAAGCCGGCCGCACCCAAAGCGGCAGCATCAAACGCGCCGCCTCCAACGACGTGATTCCCTCGGTGACCAGTGCCCCCAATGGGCTCAACGCACGGGTGCAAGGCATGCGCTTGCCCACCCAGGTTTTGGGGACACGCCTGCAGGGCATCATGGGCGGCGTCGACCTGAGCCGGGCCAACATCGAAAGCGTGGGAAGCGGTGAAGCCGGCCAGCAAGCCAGCCTGATTGGCGACGTGTCTGTCACCGTGATCGAGGTGCTGGCCAACGGCAACCTGATGGTGCGTGGCGAAAAACAACTGGCCCTGACCGAAGGCGCCGAAATCATCCAGGTCAACGGCATCATCCGTCCCGAAGACATCTCGCCCAACAACACCGTGCAGTCACGCCGCTTGGCCAATGCCCAGATTGCCTACCGTGGCACGGGTGACATGGCCAACGCCGCCAAAGCCGGCTGGGGCACCAACGCCCTCATGAAGTTCTGGCCCTTCTAATCCCCCGGCACTCTGAAAACCCCATGAAATCCACCCTCTTCACCCTCGTTCTGTTGCTCGGCCTGTCGGGCTCGGCCTGGGCTGACCGCGTCAAAGACCTGGCCTCGGTGGCTGCTGGCCGCAGCAACCAACTCATTGGCTACGGCCTGGTGGTGGGCTTGCAAGGCACGGGCGACGGTGCCGACGTGTCCTTCACCGCCCAAAGCATGAAAGCCATGTTGGCCCGCTTGGGCGTGGGCATCGATGGGCCCTTGTCTGACTTTGAACAAAGTGCGACCAGCGGCAAGATCGACATCAAAAACGTGGCCGCCGTGATGGTCACGGCCGAGTTGCCGGGTTTTGCCAAACCCGGTCAAAAGATTGACATCAAAGTGTCGGCCATCGGCAAAGCCACCAGCCTGCGCGGGGGTAGTTTGCTGCTCACCAGCCTGCGTGGCGTCGACGGCGAAATCTATAGCTTGGCCCAGGGTGCCCTCACCGCCACCGGCGTGGAAACCAGCGCGGCCGGCTCCAAGGTCAGCATTGGTGTGCCCACATCTGCCCGCATCCCGGGCGGCGCCACCGTGGAGCGCATCGTCGACACCCCTTTTGACAGGGCCGACCATGTGGTCATGAATGTGCGCGAATCGGACTTCACCACCACCACCGCCATCGTCAACGCCATCAACAAGAACTTTGGTCAGGGCACGGCCCAGGCCCTGGACGGCATGTCGTTTGCCATCAAGGCCCCCAGCGACATGTCGCAACGGGTGGCCTTCATGAGCATGGTAGAAAACCTCGACGTGGTCCCCGGCGAGCCACCTGCCCGCGTGGTGGTCAACTCGCGCACCGGCACCGTGGTGATCAGCCGCAATGTGCGTGTCACAGCCGCAGCCGTGGCCCACGGGACGATCTCGGTCGCCATTGCTGCCACCAACGAGGTGTCCCAACCAGGTGCCTTCTCGCAAGGCCAGACGACACCGGTTCAAAACGCCGACATCGCCGTGTCCGAACCCAAAAACCCGATGTTCCTGTTCCAACCCGGGGTAGATTTGCGCCAGGTGGTCGATGCAGTCAACCAAGTGGGCGCGACACCGTCGGCCTTGATCGCGATCCTCGAAGCCCTCAAAAGCTCGGGCAGCTTGCGCGCCGAACTGATCGTGATCTAAAGCGAGACCCCATGAGCGACCTGTCCACCACCTCCTCCAGCACCTACCTGGACTTCAACGCCCTCACGCGCCTGAAGGGTGAGGCGGCGCAAGATCCTTCCAAAGCCATCCGCCAGACCTCTGAGCAGTTCGAGGCCTATTTCATCCAGCAAATGATGAAGACCATGCGCGAGTCGATTGAAAAAAGCGACCTCGTCGATGGCGGCAACATGGACATGTACCAGGACCTGATGGACAAGGAAATTTCGCTGCAGATGGTCAAGCGGGGCGGCATGGGCCTGGCCGACATGATGGAGCGCCAGATGAAGCAAGCCCAAGGCCTTAGCACACAAGACGCCTTGCAACTGCACAAAAACCAAGCCATGCCAATGACCCCTGCGCGTGAAGCCATGTCCCTCAAACCGGAAGCCATCAAGGCTTACGAACTCGAGCGCATATCCGGCTACAAACTCGACCGGGTCACCCCAGGAGATCAGCCATGAGTGACTTGCTCAGCATCGGCAGCTCGGGTGTGACCGCTTACCAGCGTGCCTTGGCCACGGTCTCCAACAACATCGCCAACGTCAACACCGACGGCTACACACGCCAGGATGTATCGCTGACAGCGAACCAGCCACGACAAATCGGCAACAGCTACCTGGGAACGGGTGCGCGCTTTGACGCCGTCCAGCGCCAGTACGACGCCTTTGTGGAATCGAATTTGCGCAACAGCAACAGCGACCTGGCCAGTCAAAAGCCCCTGCTGTCCTACGTCAATCGCTTGATCGATGTCATGGGCGATGAGAGCATCGGACTGACGACCGCGATGAACCTGTTCTTCGAATCCGCCAGAGACTTGTCCAGCGACCCGGCGTCGATCGTTTCACGCAGCACATTCTTACGCGACGCCGATGGCTTGGCCTCCCGCTTTCAGCAACTGGCAGGTCAGTTCGATCTGCTGGACAACGAAACCCGCCAATCGGTTGAAACCGATGTGGGGCAGATCAATTCGTTGACGCAGCAACTGGGTTTGCTGAACAAGCAAATGGTCAAACACAGCAGCGCTGCCAGTCAGCCCTCGGAGTTGCTCGACCAACGCGACCGCTTGTTGCGGGAATTGTCGGGATTGATATCCGTCAAAACACGCTTTGAAACCAATGGCGCTGTCGTGGTCAGTGTGGGCGACACTCTGGACCAAGGCATCCTGGTTCAAAAAACGAGCACGCGGTCCATCAGCGTTTCCCAATCCAGCATCGACAAAAACAAGCTGGAATTTCTCATCGACGCTTACGGCAAACCAGAAACCATGCCCGGCATCAGCAGTGGCAAAATCGGTGGTGTCATGAATTTTCGTGACCAAGTGCTCAATCCCGCCTTCAACTCCTTGAATGATCTGGCCGAAGTGATGGCCCGTGAGATCAATGCGGTGCACAGCGAGGGTGTGGACGCCGAAGGCCTGTTGGGTGGCGACTTGTTTGGCTTCAGTGCCGACAAACCCTTTCAAGCGGCGGGCATGAAAATTCTTGTTCAAGACGTCAATCGGGTTGCAGCAGCCGGACAATTCAGGGTCATTGACGACCCCCTCAACAGCGGATCAGCCCAGGCCCGCGTGAGCTATGAAGCGTCCACCTTCGCGGGGCCAACGGCTTTGGCCGGTGACTTGGCGCTGGCGCAAGTTCCGCAAATCGGCACCATCACCGTCGAGACCAGCTTGAGCGAGCCCTTTGCCAGTCTGGGTGTGGTGAGCGTGGGCACCCAAAATCTGTCCCTGACACTCGAAAATCCAACGGTTTACCAATCTTTTCAGGTTCTGACCCGGGACGGCCGCCATGTTTTAGGTCAGACCTTGAGCGCCGACGAACAGGCCTTGCTGATCAAACCGGGCAACGGCATGGAAACTGGCGCCACCTACAGCGCAGACCACCTCAACGCCAGTGGTGCATCGACCTATCTGGACATGGACATTTTCATGGGCGCGAAAGCCGAAGTCGGTGTGGTGCAGCAGTTCAACACCGCCACCGGTGACTTGTTGGATCCACAAAAGACACCGGCCGTACTGACGGGCAACACCTTCGTGCCCTCCTCTGCAGATATTGCTGCAGGCGCCCTGACGCTCAATGGCCGAGATCTGCCCGCCCTGGCGGGACCGCTGACCTTGAGCGCCGTCGTCAATTGGCTCAACACTGAAACCGCCAACACCGGCATCACAGCAAGTGAATCAAGTGGTCGACTGGTCCTGTCACGCGCCAGCGACAACACGACCGATGACATTCGGCTGGGCATGGGCAGCAGCGGCGTGGCAACAGATTTGAGCCGTCTGGGCTTTGACACCCGAATTTCGATCCAGGGTGTAGCCAAAGACGACCTGTTGATTTTCGTGACCGACCGCAGCGGCGCTACCAGCAACGCGACAGTCAGCGGCCAATTCACAGGCATGGAAGGGGGCATGAAGCAAACTTTGCGGGCTTCCACGCTGCAAGTGACCTTCAGCTCCGCCACCGATTACCAAATTGTGGACACCACCACGGATACGGTGGTGGCCGAACGCAGCTTGCAAGACAACCTCAACTCCACTGTTCCCAGTCTTTCCTACCGTGGCTTGAAGCTGGAATTCTCGACCACGCCAAAGGCTGGCGATGTCTTCACCATCGATGGCAATGCCGATGGCATCGGCAACAACGAAGCCATGCTGCAGCTGGTCGCACTCGAAGATGAAGCCATCATGCCCGGCGGGCTGACCATGACCGAGGCCTACATTGAACGCGTCAATCAAGTCGGCAGCGTGGCCAGGCAAGCGGCCATTGCGGAGCAAGCGCTGAGTGTGGTCTATCAACAAGCCCAAGAGGCACGCGACGGCATCTCGGGCGTCAGTTTGGACGAAGAGGCTTCCGCTTTGGTGCGTTTTCAGCAAGCCTACCAAGCCAACGCCAAAGTCATGCAAACAGCCATGTCCCTGTTTGATGCCATCTTGCAAGTGCGCTGAACGGAGCCCCTATGAAAATTTCCACCATGTTTCTGTTTGACCGCGCCACCGAGCGGATGAGCACGACCCAAAACAAACTGGCGACCACGCAGGCCCAGCTGGCTGTGGGCAAGCAGATTCTCTCGCCCAGTGACGCCCCAGACCAAGCCGCCGCCATCCAGCGCCTCAAGGGAGAGATTCAGCGCCAGGACAGCCACATGCGCACACTTGGGGTGGCGATTGGCCGGTACACCTCTGAAGAAATCGCCCTGTCGTCGTCCAATGACATTTTGATTCGGATGAAAGAGCTGGGCTTGCAGGCCGCCAATGACACCCTGGCCCCCGATGACCGCAAAGCCATCGGGATGGAAATGAAAGCCCTGCGTGACCAACTGCTGAGCCTGGGCAACACCCGCGACAACAGCGGCAATTATTTGTTTTCCGGTACACGCGTCAACACACCGGCCTTTGCAGAAGACGTCAGCGGCGAGGTCATTTACCAAGGTGACCAAACGCAAACCCGTATTCCTGCAGGCATGGAGCGCACCGTGCAGTTCACCCGCGCGGGCACCGACGTGTTCAGCCGTGTGGTGCGCGAAAACTCCGACCAAACCAGCACAAGCGTCGGCTTTTTTGACGCGCTGGACCAGATGATCGAGGGCATCGACAACAGCGAAACCCTCCAGATTCAACAAGGTGTGGCCGACATCACCCAAATGCACAACAACCTGACGCTCGCACAAGCCCAAAATGGTTCTGACCAGTCGGTTGTGCAAGCACAAATCGATGTGCTGGACGAGACCACGCTGCGCCTCAAATCCACCCTGTCGGAGATTGAAGACTTGGACTATGCCGAGGCCGTGACCCGCATGAACAAAGAGATGATGTCCCTCGAGGCGGCCATGGGCAGCTTTCAAAAGATATCGAGCTTGTCTCTTTTTGATTACATCCGGGGTTAAAACCATACCCATACCCATACCCATACCCATACCCATACCCATACCCATACACATCACGCACAGCACCTAGCGCGAGTTCGCCCTTTCTTCAACGCGATTACCCCCCAAACCATGGCTTCCACCAACCTTGTTTCTGCTTTAGGCGCCGGCTCTGGCGTCGATGTCAAAGCGCTGGCCGAAAGTCTGGTTGAAGCCGAACGGGCGCCCAGAAAAGAGCGCATTGACGCCAAGATCACCCAAACAGAAGCCAAGATATCAGGCTATGGCGCCCTTAAATTTTCTCTGTCAGAGCTGCAAACGGCATTCATGGCGCTCAACGATGCCAAAGATTTTTCGACACTCACAGCCACCAACAGCCAACCCAGCGCCCTAGGGATCGCGACCACGTCGAGCGCGACCGCCGGTGTGTACAACATCGAGGTCACCCAATTGGCACAAGCCACGCGCAGGGCCAGCAACGCCATCGCCTCTGGGACCACCTTCAATTCGGGGGCGGCATTTGATCTGACAGTGACCGTGGGCACCACCTCCACCGCCATTTCTGTCAGTACGGCCACCCCAGAGGGGGTCGTCAGTGCTGTGAATGCCCAAACGGCCACCACAGGCGTCAGTGCCCAGTTGATCAATACCGGAAGTGCCTACACACTGGTTTTCACCGGCACCGAAGGTGATGGCAATGACTTCACCATCAGCAGTGCCAGCAGTGATTTGACTTTTCAATCCACGACCCTGCAAGATGCACAAGATGCCCTCTTGAACATCAACGGCATCGACATCACCTCATCGAGCAACACCGTTGACGAAGCGCTGGCAGGCGTGACCCTCAATCTGTACACCACGACGACAGGTACCGCCCGCATCGGTCTCAACCCCGAAATCAGCACCGTCAAAGCCAATATCCAGGCCCTGGTCGCGGCCTACAACAATTTTTCAGACAGTGTGAAGGTTCTCAGCGACCGCAGCAGCGAAGTTGAGGAGTTTGGTGGCGCCTTGGCGGGCGACAGCCTGCTTCAAAGCATCAAATCTCAAGTGCGAAGCATGATCACGGGCGATTTCACCCTTTACACCGACACCGTCAACCTGACCGATCCACAGAACGCCAACATCAATGCCGCGTGGCAAGTGGGTTTGAGTTTTGACCGCAATGGCAAGCTCCAACTCGATGAAACCAAGCTGGACACCGCTTTTAGCGACTACGCCACCGAAGTGGTGACGCTTTTCACGGCCAACACCAATGACCTGAGCGTTTACAGCACCAGCTCGGCCGGTTTGGCCGGAACGGCCGTGCGAGACATCGACGAGATGCTGCGATCCACCAGTTTACTGACCGAGCAAACGAGCAATGCCACCCAAAAAGTCGAGCTCTACAAAGCCGACCTCTTGAAACTGGAAGAGCGCATGACTGCGCTGCTTGAACGCTATATGAAGCAGTTTGCCCTGATGGACAGCATCGTCGGCAGCAGCAACAGCATGCGTGAAAGCATGAAGAGCAGCTTTGAAGGCATGATGGCCTCTTATTCAAACAAGTAAGTTAAAACTAATTTTTTCCGTTTTTTATTTATTTTTCATTCTTATGGGATGAATGAAAAATGCTGCCTGAAAATTTCTCTCAAGTTTGATCGGCTCGGTCCGATACCTTCAATGTACCTCTGCGCGAACCACCCAGATCTTGGGTGATTTGGCGTTTTCGCAAGAAGAGAGTGTCTTGAAAGGATCTCAATATGAGCACCGACATCACAAAACCAGCAGCGCCGCAGCCGTTCAGGCCTGCGCCTGCTGCGCCCCCAGCAGCCGCACAAGGCAAGCCAGAAACCGCTGCGCCGGCAGAGGTGAAACTGGCCTTGCCAGAGAAGACCGACCTCCAGTTTGACCCCAAGGAAATGCAGAAAAACCTGCAAGAGGCCATCGAACGGTTGAACGACCAAATGAAAAGCAACGGGCGGCAACTGAACTTTTCAATTGACAAGGCGATTGACCGCACGGTCATCCAAGTCAAAAACGCCGAGACCGGTGAAGTCATTCGTCAAATCCCGAATGAAACCATGCTGCGTGTGGCGCACAGCATCGAGGATGTCAAGGGCATGCTGCTCGATGAAAAGTCCTGATCCGCAAATTATTTGCGGCTGTTCTTAAAGTTTTGAAATGACTGGTCGATTCATCAACCATGCAAGAGGAATATTTCACCTTGCCCTGGAATGTCTTCCATAAACATTTTGTGTCATCAGGAGTCCAACCATGACCGCCATCAACACCAACGTTAAATCGCTGATTGCCCAACAATCCTTGACAGTGAACAACCGTGCTCTGTCCAAGACCATGGAGCAACTGTCGACGGGCAAGCGCATCAACAGCGCCTCCGATGACGCCGCAGGCTTGTCGATCAGCAACAAAATGACGGCACAAATTCGCGGTTTGAACCAGGCCGTGCGCAATGGCAACGACGCGATCTCGATGATTCAAACCGCCGAAGGCGCTTTGAACGAAGTCACCAACATGCTGCAGCGCATGCGTGAACTGGCGGTCCAGTCCGTGAACGGCACCAACAGCACCGCCGACCGTACCTCGCTGGATGCCGAATACGATCAGTTGTTTGCCGAAATTTCACGAATTTCTGACAAAACAACATGGAACGGCATGGACATCATGGGCAACGGTGCTTCCGCGACCTCCGGCATCACCACTTTCCAGGTGGGTCCTGCTGCTTCAGACTCCGTCATTGTGACCTTTGCAGACGTCTCGCAATTGGGCGGTATGACCAACATTTCCGCCGGTGGCATTGGTTTAGTCGCCAGTGCGACGGCCGCCATCACTGACCTGGACCAAGCCATCTCCACCGTAGACGCTTACCGCTCTACCCTAGGTGCAGTAGTCAACCGGCTGAACTATGCCGCTGACAATTTGACAAATATCTCTACCAACACCGCAGCCTCTCGCAGTCGCATTCTGGACACCGACTATGCGGCCGCGACCACCGAGTTGGCGCGCACCCAGATCATCCAACAGGCCGCCACAGCGATGCTGGCGCAGGCCAACCAGTCGTCGTCCTCGGTTCTTTCACTTCTGCAACAGTGATTTGAAATTGACACCGCCCTCAACACCGATTTAATTCATTGATATTTGGAGCCCATCATGACCGCCATCAACACCAACGTCAAATCTCTCATTGCCCAGCAGTCTTTGACGGTGAACAACCGTGCTCTTTCCAAGACCATGGAGCAACTGTCCACCGGCAAGCGCATCAACAGCGCAGCAGATGACGCCGCGGGCTTGTCCATCAGCAACAAAATGACCGCGCAGATCCGTGGTTTGAACCAGGCTGTGCGCAACGCCAATGATGCGATCTCCATGATTCAAACCGCCGAAGGCGCCTTGAACGAAGTCACCAACATGATGCAACGCATGCGTGAACTGGCGGTCCAGTCGGTGAACGGCACCAACAGCACGGCTGACCGGACATCGCTGGATGCCGAATACGATCAGCTCGCTGCAGAAATCACCCGCATTTCTGACAAAACCACCTGGAACGGCATGGCCATTGGCGGCGCTAGCGCCGGCAGCTATGCGTTTCAAGTGGGTCCTACCGGCACAGACACCGTGACCCTTAGTTTTGTTGACATCGCTGTGACAGGCAGCACTGTCACCTCTGCTGGTGCCATTGGTGTTGCAGACGTCAGCGCAGCAACGAGCGCCATCACCAACTTGGACAACGCGATTTCCACCATCGATTCTTACCGCTCCACTTTGGGTGCCATGGTGAACCGTCTGAACTATGCAGCAGACAACTTGACGAACGTGTCCACCAACACTGCAGCCTCGCGTAGCCGCATTCTGGACACCGATTACGCTGCAGCGACGACTGAACTGGCTCGCACACAGATCATTCAACAGGCCGCTACAGCGATGCTGGCGCAAGCCAACCAATCGCCGTCGTCGGTGCTTTCGCTGCTCCAGCAGTGATCAAATTTACCTGACCGTTTGATCCGCTATCCGTCCGTCTAATTTTTGGAGCATTCCATGACCGCCATCAACACCAACGTCAAATCGCTGATTGCCCAGCAATCCTTGACAGTGAACAACCGTAGTCTGTCCAAGACCATGGAGCAACTGTCGACGGGCAAGCGCATCAACAGCGCAGCGGACGACGCAGCAGGCTTGTCCATCAGCAACAAGATGACGGCACAAATCCGCGGTTTGAACCAAGCCGTTCGCAACGCCAATGACGCGATTTCGATGATTCAAACTGCCGAAGGCTCTTTGAACGAAGTCACCAACATGCTCCAGCGCATGCGCGAACTGGCAGTGCAGTCTGTCAACGGCACCAACTCAAGCTCAGATCGGACCTCTTTGGATGCCGAATTCGACCAACTGAACGCCGAAATCTCCCGTATTTCCAACAAAACGACTTGGAACGGCATGGAAATCATGGGATCTGCCGCTGCATCAACAGCTTTTCAAGTCGGTCCAGCTGGAAGTGACTCAGTCACAGTGAGTTTTGTAAACGCTTCTTCCTTGGGCGGCATCGTTTCTGCCGCTTCCGAGGGTATTGAAACGGCCGTCAGCGCCACCAGTGCCATCACGGAACTGGATCAAGCCATCTCCACAGTAGACGCCTACCGCTCTACCTTGGGTGCAATGGTCAACCGCCTGAATTACGCGGCAGACAACTTGACGAACGTGTCCACGAACACTGCTGCCTCTCGCAGCCGCATACTGGACACCGACTACGCGGCAGCGACCACCGAACTGGCCCGCACCCAGATCATTCAACAGGCCGCCACGGCGATGCTGGCGCAGGCCAACCAGTCGCCCTCTTCGGTCCTGTCGCTGCTCCAGCAGTGATCTGAATCCACTGAGATTTCAGCTGAATTTATCGTTATCTAAAAACCGGAGTCTCCCATGAGCGCCATCAACACCAACGTCAAGTCCCTCGTCGCACAACAAGCTTTGACGGTGAACAACCGCAGCTTGAGCAAGGCCATGGCGCAGCTGTCGACGGGCAAGCGCATCAACAGTGCAGCCGACGATGCAGCGGGTCTGTCCATCAGCAACAAGATGACGGCTCAGGTGCGCGGTATGCAGCAAGCTGTTCGCAATACCAACGATGCCATTTCAATGGTGCAGACCGTTGAGGGCGCTCTGAACGAAGTGACCGGCATGCTCCAACGCATGCGCGAGCTGGCGGTGCAGTCTGTCAACGGCACCAATTCGAGTGCAGACCGCGTTTCACTGGACACAGAATTTGACCAATTGGCCACAGAAATCGCACGTATTTCTGACAAAACCACCTGGAACGGCATGACCGTGAGCGCCAGTGCAACAACTTACACATTCCAAGCCGGCGCCGACTCTGCAGATGTCGTCAGTGTCGATTTCAAAGATGTGAATTCGTCGCTGAACGGAATGTCTGACGTCAGCGGTGGGAGTGTGTCAACCGCTGCCGCTGCGACCAGTTCTATCGCGCACGTTGACAACGCCATCTCGGCCGTGGACGCCTACCGCTCGTCCTTGGGAGCGATGGTCAACCGCCTGAACTACGCCGCAGACAATCTGACCAACGTATCCACCAACACAGCTGCATCTCGCAGCCGTATTCTGGACACCGACTACGCGGCCACCACCACCGAATTGGCGCGCACCCAGATCATTCAGCAGGCCGCCACGGCGATGCTGGCCCAGGCCAACCAGTCGCCGTCGTCGGTTCTCTCCCTTTTGCAATAAGCGGTTCGCTAGGTTCTTGAGCCCTCAAACGCCATGACCTCGCCTTCAGCATGATCCGTTTTTGCAATCTAGGAGAAAAAGATGTCTGTGGTTAACAGCAACATCAAAGCGCTCGTGGCCAGCCAGGCCCTGAAAACCAGCGAAAAAAACCTTGGCACGGCCATGGAGCGTCTGTCTACAGGCAAGCGCATCAACAGTGCCGCGGACGACGCGGCGGGCTTGGCCATTGGCAACAAAATGGCCACACAAATTCGCAGCCTGAACCAGTCTGTGCGCAATGCCAACGATGCAATCAGCATGATCCAGACGGCCGATGGCGCGGCCGGTGGCATCACCCATTTATTGATTCGCATGCGTGAGCTGGCGGTTCAAGCCACCAACGGCACCAACTCGACCAGCGATAAAACCGCGCTGCAAACCGAGTTTGCGAGCCTGCAAACAGAAATCACGCGGATCTCTGACAAAACCACATGGAACGGCGTGGCCTTGATTGGGGCCGATGCCGGCTCTGTCGCCTACCAGATCGGCATCGACGGCAGTGCAGACTCCCAGGTCACCGTCACCTTCAAAGACCTCAACTCAGGCACCAGTTTTGCCACAGCGGTGGCATCCTCGACCAGCGCCACGTCAACGACCAGCATCACGCACATCGACGACGCGATATCCGCCTTGGACGCCTTCAGATCGGACCTGGGTGCCAAGATCAATCGGCTCAACTTTGCAGCCGACAACTTGACCAACATCGCCACCAACACGGCCGCGTCCCGCAGCAGAATTGTTGACACGGACTACGCCCAAACCACTTCCGAGCTGGCCCGAGCGCAGATCGTCCGGCAGGCGGGCACAGCCATGCTGGCCCAAGCCAACCAGCAGCCTGCCTTTGTGCTGGCGCTGCTCAGATAAGGCCCCTGGCCGTCAGGCTGGTCGACGGATGGCCATGCATTGGCTCAATCCGTGACGCAAAAAACCTGGATCGTTTCTTGCTTTAGATGTTTTGCCGCACTCAGGCGGCAATGTTCTGCCGGCTTATCCGGCAGTGAAACATCCCAGCGAGGACGCTATGCATTCAGAAGTCATCAAGGTATTCATCGGCTACGACGAAGTAGAAAGCGTGGCCTGGCACACCATGGCGGCATCCATTTACCGCCACAGCAGCCGGCCTGTGGCCATCGTGCCCATCAAACTGGCCAACCTCAAGGGCATTTACACCCGTCCTCGTGACCCTCGACAGTCGAACGAATTCTCTTTCTCGCGCTTTTTGGTGCCCTACCTCTGCAACTATGAGGGCACGGGCATCTTTTTCGACTGCGACATGCTGCTTCGCACCGACATTGCTGACATGCTCAAAGTGATGGAGGAGCAGCCGGGCAAGGCGGCTTACGTGGTCAAGCACAGCTACGAACCACGGGACGGCTTGAAATACCTCAACACCGTTCAGTACAAATACCCCCGCAAGAACTGGTCATCGGTGGTGCTGTGGAACTGCGCCCACCCTGCCAACCGCATGGTCACGCCGGCATTCATCAACACCACCGAGCCCCTGAACCTGCACCGATTCACCTGGCTGAAAGACGAGGACATCGGCGAGTTGGATATCCGCTGGAACTGGCTGGTCGGGGAATACGACGATCCGCCTTCCGATGTCAAAAACGTGCACTGGACCGTGGGCGGGCCTTACTTCCACGAATACCAAAACTCGGATTTTTCACAGGAATGGTTTGAAGCGCGAGACAGGATGCAATATTGCCTGCAGCGCCAGCCATTGAAGGCCAGTGCTTGATCTTCAAATCGTTTACTTACGGCAATAAATAGGTACATTAAAAAATTTAAATTCGATTGATAAAAATTATGAATACAAAAATCATCAATGAGTATGCCGATAAAAATAACCTCAGTCAAATAAAACTAAATCTGGGGTCCGGTGGTCGACCAATGAAAGGTTGGATAAATATAGATAATTACGACTATGAAAAGAATGACTCATCCCGCTCTGGATCAATATACGATATAAAGATGGACATAAGAGATTTGGATGCAGATGATTCTACAGTTGATGAAATATTACTTTCCCACGTGATCGAACATTTTGTTCGCTGGGAAACAATAAAAATGCTGAAGCATTATTTTAACAAATTAAAATATGGCGGAAAACTCATAGTCGAAATGCCTGATTTGGACAGATGCATTGCGTGGTATATCCGACAAAAGCACACACCATCCATTAAAACGCCTAATGGGATCATGAACATGGGACTAACTCAATTTTATGGAAATCAATGGGATGAATTAGATTATGAAACACACAGATATGTGTGGCGACTCGATGAATTCACACAGGTACTACAAGAGATAGGTTTTACTATAGAGTCCGCTTCTCATCAAGCCGTATTCCATCAAAAAGAGCGAGATATGTTTGTTATTGGGGTAAAATTATGAAAACCATGATTACATCAATGAATCAGAAATTGTATGCCAATTATGGTAAAAGGTTTATTAACAGTTGGTCTGAAAACTCTGCAAATGATACCCGACTTATCGTCTCATTTGAAGGCGACATATCCGAAGAAGTAAATTCACACGCATCGGAAAAAATAATCATAATCCCGATCGATTCTGATGTTTGCAATCTTTTTCATCGAAAATTTGGAGCTTTTTCAGAGGCGAATGGCCTCATGTACTCCAAAAATAAAAAAATGCCTGGCGTGGCATCATTTTCCTACAATTTTAGATACGATGCAATCCGATTTTCATTCAAAATTTTTTCTCTCTACAAATGTCTACAATTGGGATTGATAAAAAATGATTTTGCCTGGATTGACTCTGATATTGTTTGCCTCAAGAATTTTTCATCCTCCGATTTAGATCAATTCTTCCCTGAACCAAACCAGCTGGCATCATACCTAGGACGTGAGAGTTTCCCCAAGCCCAATGCTTACAGTGAATGTGGTTTCGTCGGCTTTAATTTTGGACACCCAGAAGTTTTTAATTTTATTGAAGAGATGCTTCGAAATTACCTCAATGGTGACATTTTCTTGCTCAAGGAATGGCATGATTGCTATCTGTTCGACACTTGCCGGAAAAGCTTTGAAAAGAATAATCATTCATTTAAAAATCTTTCGATTAATTTCATGAATGAAGAACATCCATTTATGAAAACTAACCTTGGTATTTTCTTCGATCATCTGAAAGGCCCCGAAAGAAAAATCATTGGGCACAGTTAACCAAAATTTAAAAAATTAATTATTTTTGCATTCGATAATTCAATAACGAAAAAGCCACTCAACCGAGTGGCCAATCACCATAAAAATATAGCGATTCAAAAGTTAAAAATAAAAAGATAGTTCATCCGAAGAGTGGGACAACAAGTCATCCTGAGACAACTGGGACGCAAAATCGTGATTGATACCCTGGTTGATGTCAGCAACAAAGTCCTTGATGTCAGACAATTACACGGCGTTTGCCAATCACCACGAGGTAGGTAGGCACCAAACGCAGTGCGCGTAAATTGTCACAGTTCCGCCTTCGCTACGTTCAAAATGAGGTGAATCACAGGCGAAGGAAACGGCTCAGCTCAAGACGCTCTGTCACGTGTTGGACGCCTCGTTAAACCGTGTTTACCTTCGCACTTGCATCCAACACATTGCTGGTGCCATCCGCATTCCACCGATTGAACCCATACTTCTGCAAAAGTTGGTGGTCCATTCGCTGCCCCAGCACCATGTCGTCGCACAGCTGAATCAAACGGCTCAGCAAATCTTGGCCCTTCTGGGCACCATGCAAAGCCGATTTGTAAACTGATTGGTAGCCGCCATACACCCCTTTGATGTTGGCGCTGATCGCATCGTCCATCAGGACTTTTTGCTCGGTGGCCACCACGGCGGACTGGCCCATCATTTCGACCACAGTCTTGACCTGCCAGCTGCCGCCCACCAGCAGATGATTGATCTGCTCAATCTGGCGAACGACCGTTTTCTTGGGTGTTTTCTTAATGCCATTGACCAGCTTGATGCCCTTGTTCAGTTCAGTGACCAGTTGCTCGATCTGGCTGTTCAGTCCCCGCAAGCGATCCGCCAGTTGGGTCAAATAGGCCATGTCCGGCGCCCAGGCACGCGCGGGGTCTCCCTGCATCTCACCCAAGTGGCTGGCCTGGATTTCCCGGCACACACTCTCGAAGGGCACATGCGCAGCACCTTCAATGCGTGCACCGCCCTCTGTGGCATTCACAATCAAGCGATCAGGCATGTGCGCAATGCGCTGCTCGAACCAGGTCTTGTAATAGAGCAACTGGCGTTCGGTGCGCACGGGTTTGCCGTCATAGCCTTCAATTTCAAAACCCTTGGCATGCCGGGCTTCAAGCTGCTCTCGGGTGTACTGGCTGACATAACCGTCCGCATGGTCCTTGCCATCGGTCCAGGCCAAGTCCTGACCAATCAAGATGATCGGATTGGCACCCAATTGTTCGGCCAGACTGAATGCCGTGGTCGTGACCGACCCACCCGTCAACAAATACGAGGGCGCTGCGCCCAGATCTGTCAAAAGTCTGAACACATCCTTGTGGCAGCTCGTCACCAGGTATTTGTGGTTGCTGGACCAAGCCACATCGGGGCAGCAGCCAATCTCGATGACAAAGGTGGTGGCCGGATCGAGTTCATTGTGCTGCCAATAGGGTCGCTTTTTGGGATCGATGGAGACCACGAACTCAGGCACGATGCCGTGCTTCTTGAGGATGGGCACCGCTGGATCGGCTGCAATGATGACAAAAAGATCCTGGTACTTCTGCAGCAATGGCAGCTGCTTGTTCAAGGAGGGGCCCGTGGCCACGATCAGGACGGGCTTGTTTTTGTAAAGGTCTTTGTATTCGGTCAACGCGTTCAAGGGGTTGGCAAACACCGAATTGACCAAGGCATTGGCCAAGAAAAGATGGGACGAGCTCACACGCGTCATGCGCCCGACCGCCTTTTGATTCAGATGGTTGGTCAACTCCCGGTACAGGACGCGCAAATGTTCCACCGCTTGCGCCTCCAAGCTTTGCCCAAGCACTGGCTTCCAGCCCACAAAGCTTTCCGTGTCAATCAGCAGACTGACCCGCTCTGCTTGCGCTTTGGGCGTGTCCAGCGTGACGGAGTACAAGCGCTCGTCGGCGAGCACAGCCTCCACGGCCCGGGTGTTGTGGAGCGCCAGAAAGTCCGGCTGTGCATCGCACAACACATTGATCAAGCGTGAACACGGGCTGACCGCGTGCAAGATTTTTTGCAAATGGTCGATCCGCAGGCAGTTGTTCAGCAGCCAGATGGTGCGTTTCTTGGTCTTGTCGACTTGCTTGAGCAAATGGGCCAGCGCCAAGTCACCCTCCACTCCCAGGTCAAAGTCTACGGGCAAACGGAATGACGCAGACGCCATCAGCAGCGGTCTGAGCGCTTCCCCTTCCAGGATTCGCCCTGCAGCGGGCTCATGAAAAGCCATGGCCCCGAAAAAATGGCCATCTGCCTGGGTTGGCGCCTGATTCATCTGCATGTGAGTACTCCTGTGGTCTGTCGGTGCTGTGGCAAAGCTTCGCCGTTGAGATCAGCACAAGCAAGACCGATACCAGCTTTTTGAAGACGGCTTCAATGGGTTCGGCTACACCGAATGGCCGCTTTGGGTCCCCAAAGCCCAGCAACGACCTGGCATGCACCTTGCTTGAAAGCTCTGCCTGCTGGCCATGTGGCAAATTTCCGCCGCTCAGACAGGTTGCGCGCTCGACTCCGCGTTTTCGCTCATGAGTCCATCAAGGAATTCGCATGCAAAGCAAGGCACGACACTCTGAAGCACGGCAAAGCCAGCCTGATCTGGTGGTGCAAGCACCCGAGAAACCGTTGGACCCGGAGACCATCCGTGAAACGGTTTCCGTTCTGATCGCCCAAGGGGAACTGGCCATGGCCAGCGAAATGACCGATTTGGCCCGCGTCATCCATCCGAACAACGAATCCGTTCTGGTCATGAGTGCCCTGGTCGCCGAGGTCGCACAGGACTGGTACAAGGCCCATGCACTGCTCACCCGCTTGCATCATTTGCAAGGCGCGTCGATCACGGCAGAAACCTACCGACACGAAATTCGCGTTTTACGTTGCCTGGGGTCCCACGCCAAGGCCCTGAATCTGGCGCAAGACGCTTTGATCAAGTTTCCGACAGATGAAGTCCTGATCGAAGAGCATGCAGCGCTGGCGCCGCTTGTCCGCACACCGATTGCTTCTTTGGGCTAATGAGCCCCGCCCTCGCACCTAGATACCCCCTGGAGAAAACCATGTCACTCGCACTGAAACAACATGCGCCCGAATTGACCGGCCACTTATCTGCCCCTTTGGAATTGACCGTCGGAGAAGTCCATCGGCTGTCCCCCGCGCAGGTGCGTGAAGCCGTCTCGACCATGGTCTCACAAGGGCGCATGCCTTTGGCGACCGCCATTTGTGAAGCCGCTTTGGCCTTGAATCCGGACAGCGAAGACTTGCTCGTCATAAGCTGTTTGCTCGCAGAGGTGTTGCAAGACTGGGCCCGCGCCGAAGAATTGCTGATTCAACTGGTGGAAGTCCAAAGCCCCAACACCACCGCCCAAACCTGGCTGCACCTGGCCCGCGTGGCCCGTTGCCAGAACAAGCTGGACGATGCTTGGGTTGTGCTGGATTTCGCAGCCACACAGTTCCCCGACCATCCGATGATCCAAGAAGAATTGAACTCGGTGAATCAACTCATCCAGCCTTGAGCAAACGCTCTCTTGGGCTGAGGTGTCCGCGTGATCCACGCACCCCCCTGGGCGATGCCTCAGGGTTGAACAGCAGCCTTGCATCCAGTTCGTCAGACTTTGGCCAGCCACTCATGGGCCTCCAGTGGGCCTCTAGTGGGCCTCTCATCAGCCCCTGCCCGTCATCAGCACCGGGCACCGCTCAGCTGCCGGTGAACGCCAAGACGGCAGTTTTTTGCCGCCCACGACGCACGGCAACGGCCAACACATTCCCAAAATCACGATCGCCACGTTGAAGCCATACCGGCTTGGGCGTGGCATGGGCCGTTGACCCAAAAACTCATAAAAAAGCTGGCACAGGGCTTGCTGTGCAGATGGGAATGGACCTCAGACCCTCAACCCGTCGTCGTTATTCCGACAGCCACACCATCCGCCAGGAGATTTACCCATGACAGTCATCAACACCAACATCAAGTCTTTGGTGTCTCAAACGGCCCTGAACGCGAACAGCAAATCTGTGGCGGCAGCCATGGAACAATTGTCCACAGGCAAACGGATAAACAGTGCTGCCGATGATGCGGCAGGCCTGGCCATTTCCTCTCGCATGACGGCCCAGGTCCAAGGACTGGATCAAGCCGTGCGCAATGCCAACGATGGCATTTCCCTTTTGCAAACGGCTGAAGGCGCACTGATCGAAGTGACCAATATGCTGCAACGCATGCGCGAATTGGCGGTGCAAGCCGGCAACGACACCTACACCAGCTCCGACCGCACATCGCTCAATCTGGAATACAGCCAATTGATGCAAGAGATCAACCGGATTTCCCAGAATGCCCAGTGGAACGGCATGACGGTCCTCAACAACACCACCACCGGCGCGGCAGCGATCGGCACTGGCGGCACCGTGGCAGCACCCGCCACCGCAGGAACCGAGCTTCGCAATGTCCAGTTCCAGGTCGGCGCCAACTCCAGCCAAACCATCAGTGCCCAATTCAAGGACTTCTCCATCCCCATGACGACCACCGGAGAAGCGGATACGGCAGCTGCTGACGTTAGCACCAAAATTTTCAGCGGCGACGGGAAACTGCACGACACCAGCATCACTTCGGCGGCCACTGCCAGCATCGCCATCGCCCGCATTGATGTGGCCATGAATCGGATCAACGACGAACGCGCCACATATGGTGCTGTGATCAATCGCTTGAATTACGCAGGCGACAATTTGACCAATGTCTCCTTGAACACCTCTGAATCACGCAGCAGGATTTTGGATGCCGATTACGCCCAAGCCAGCAGCGAATTGGCCAGAACCCAGATCATCCAACAAGCCGCGACCGCTGTTTTGGCCCAAGCCAACATGGACCAGCAGTCGGTCCTCAAACTGCTGCAAGGTTAATTCGCCACCCTGACCCATCGGATGGCTCACCCTGTGAGCCGAACGATTCGTCCAAGTCGATCGATGACGCCACCACACACCCCTGCGGAACGGGGCCCCAACTGCTGGCAATGCCGGCATTTCGCCATCACCCACATCCCGACGGCTCCTTATGCCTGCCGGGCCATGGGCTTTCAGTCGCGGCTGCTGCCTGCGATGGAAGTGCTGCGTGTGGATGGCCAGTTCTGCATGCTCTTTCAAGCCAAAGACAAACCCGTTGCCTGACCTCGCGCGATGTGGCCCCCCGCATGCGCAGGCACGACCACTTGGCGTCTGCAGATGTGCCACAAGCCCGCTGTCAATCTTCCGTCAAGCGCAGTGTCAAATTCGCCCGGAAAATCAAGTTATTAAAGTGCTCATTTTTGGACAATTCGGTGCTTTTTAGACACATTTAAATCTGGCACAAGTGTTGCTTCATAGGTTTCATCATGACCATGAGACCCACACCGTGAAGTCACCCACCGTTTCCACCCCTCTGGCGCTTTGGCTAGACCCCGAAGCCGCCCTGAGCCCCGAGCACAGCCATGCCTTGCAAGCGAGTGGCTGGGCTGTGATGCCCGTGACCACTTTGGACAACCTGCTGTCCCATGCCGCGGATGCCGCCATGGTGGTGTTGCACCTGACGCTGGACGCAACGCGGCTCAAAGCGGTTCAACAACTCTTGCAAGACGCTGGCCTGAGCACCCCCGTGGTGTGCCGCGTGGAGCGCCACGAACTGGACCTGGCCGTGGAAGCCACCCAAGCTGGCGCATTGACGGTCTTGGCCGCGCAAGACGTGCGCACATCCTCATGGCAGCGGCTGCACACCCAGATCAACCCCCACACCCCCCGCTTGTCGCCGCAGCCTGTGCGCAATGTGGTGTTTGTCGACCCCGCCAGCCAGCACCTGCTGGCCCTGGCCCAAAAAGTGGCCCAGGCCGATGTGACCGCCTTGCTGGTAGGCCCCACAGGCTCAGGCAAGGAAGTCTTGGCCCGCGTGCTGCACGAGGCATCGGCTCGGGCAAACGGTCCCTTTGTGGCGCTCAACTGCGCCGCCATGCCGGAAAACCTGATCGAGGACATGCTGTTCGGTCACGAAAAAGGCGCTTTCACCGGGGCCCACCGCGATCAAAAAGGCTTGTTCGAGCAAGCCCAGGGCGGCACCTTGTTTCTCGACGAAATCGGCGAGATGCCCATGCACCTGCAAAGCAAGCTGCTGCGCGTGCTGCAAGAGCGCCAACTCACCCGCCTGGGCGGCCAAAACGTGATCCCCTTGAACGTGCGCATTGTGGCCGCTACCAACAAAGACCTGAAGAAAGCCATCACCGAGCGCGAGTTCCGCGAGGACCTGTACTACCGCATTGCCACCTTCCGCATGCGCTTGCTGCCACTGGCCGAGCGCCCAGGCGACATCATGCCTTTGGCCATGCAATGCTTGCTGCAGCACGACAAGAAGCCTTGGCAATTGAACCCACAGGCGCAGTTGCAACTGCTGCAATACCCCTGGCCCGGCAATGTGCGCGAACTGGAAAACGTGATGCGCCGCGCCATGGTGCTGTGCACCGACCACGTGGTCACACCGGCACACCTGATGTTTGACGATTGGCTGACGGCCAGCGCAGCGGCTCCCGCCCCATTGGCCGCATCGGTGGGCCATGCGCCTGCGGACTTGTCCGTGCCCGTCAAGCCAGCAGCCTTTTTCGATGAATTCATGAGCGCCGCCCAAAGCAATTTTGGCCTGAAAGAGCCCGTCGTCGCGGACGAAGCCAACAGCTTGCCCACCGACCTGCACAGCGCGGCCCGCATGAACGAACACCAAGTGATCATGGCCACTTTGGCCAGCACCCCGAGCAAAACAGAAGCCGCCAAGCGCCTGGGCATCAGCCCACGCACCCTGCGCTACAAACTGGCCCAGCTGCGTGAGCATGGTCTGGGCATGGCCAGCGCGGCTTATTGAAGGAGACACGCATGATCGACAAAGCCATCTCTCCTGCCAGCATCCAGTCGATGCTGCAAACCTTGCGCAGCCACCAGGCTGAAGCCTCGGGCAAAACCGCGGTCATGCCCGGCGCGACCGAACTCAACGGCAGCGCCGGCGGTGTCCAGAAAACAGGTTTCTCCGATCTGGTCTCGGGTGCGCTCGGTCAAGTCAACAACTTGCAAGTCCAATCCTCGGACATGCGCGCCGCCTTTGACCGTGGCGAAAACATCGCGCTGACCGACGTGGTGCTGGGCATGCAGAAATCTTCGCTGGCCTTTGAGGCCACCTTGCAAGTGCGCAACAAGGTGCTCAAGGCTTACGAAGAAATTCTGAACATGCCGGTCTGACCCTCTCAACTGAAGAAGAACAAACATGGCCACAGCAACCGCATCGATGAACACTGGCGTGATGACCGCGCCAAACCCGTCCAGCAACACCCCCACCAACGTCTCTGGCGGCACGGCTTTGGCCGCTGCAGCGGATGCCAATGGCGCCGCCAATGCCCAAGCCTCAGGCGGCATGCTCAGCCCTTGGCGCACACAAGGCATGGCCGACACCTTCAAAGAGGTGATCAACCAACCGGCGGTGCGCCGTGTGCTGCCGCTGATCGTCATGCTGGCGGTCTTGGTGGTGTTCGGTCTGGTTTATGCTTGGATGCAAGCCACCCCCTACCGGCCCGTGATGCCCGGCCTGCAGGAAGCCGACCAGCAAAAGGCTTTTGAATCGCTCAAGACCGCCGACTTCAGTCCCAAGATTGACCCAGCCACTGGCCAGCTCACCGTGCCCAGCCAGCGCTTTCACGAAGCCCGGATTTTTCTGGCCTCGCAAGGCTTGCCCAAAGCCGGTGCGACCGGTCTGGATGGCCTCAAAGAGCAGTCGTCCATGACCACCAGCCAGTTCATGGAACAGGTCAAGGTGAACGCCGCCATGGAGCAGGAACTGGCCCGCAGCATCATGCAAATTGGCAGTGTGCAAAGCGCCCGCGTGCACCTGGCCACGCCCAAACAAAGCGTTTTCGTGCGGGATCGCACGCCACCCAAAGCTTCTGTGGTGCTGGCCCCCTACCCCGGCCGCGCCGTGTCCGCCTCGCAAGTGCAAGCCATCGTGCACCTGGTGTCCTCGAGCGTGCCCTATCTGGCACCCGACCATGTCACGGTGGTGGACAACGTGGGCAAGCTCATGACCGAGTCGGCCACCGAGCAAAAACTCGGCTTGACCTCGGCCCAAGAGCAGCACAAGCAGCAACTCGAAGAGGTGTACCGCAACCGCATCATGCAAATCTTGGCCCCCATGGTGGGCGAAGCCAATGTGCGCTCGCAAGTGAACCTGTCGCTGGATTTCACCCAGATCGAGAGCACGACCGAAGACTTTGACAACCGCGACAAAGGCCCCCGCACCCGCTCCGAGGTGATGGCCGAAGACCGCGCTGCCACCCGGTCCGCAGAAGGCGTTCCGGGTGCTTTGGCCAACACGCCCCCCGCAGACCCGACCACCTCCAACGCCACCCAGGTGGACGGCAACAAAGGCCAAGCCGAAGCCGGCAGCAAACTCAGCAGCCGATCCACCCGCAACTTTGAACTGGACCGCACGGTGCGCCATGTGCGCAACGCCACCGGCGGCATCATGAAAGTCAGCGTGGCCGTGGTCGTGAACGAACGCCCCGTTCCGCCGCCCGCCAAGGACGCCCCGGTGGTGCCCAACGCCCCCACCACCCAGGCCTACACCCCACAAGAGCTGGAACAGATGCTCCAAGTGGTGCGCGGCGTGGTGGGTTTCGACCAGCAGCGCGGCGACAATGTCTCGGTGGTGCCCGCCAAATTCGAGCCGGCCACGGCCCTGGAGACCATCCCTTGGTACCTGGAAGATGCGGTGCAAACCGGCATCAAGGGCGGCTTGCTGGCCATCAGTTTCATTGTCTTCATGCTGATCGTGGTGCGCCCCATCATGCGCAACATGTACGAGACCAACGCCGCCGCAGACGAAGATCAGGCCAAAGCTGCCCTCAGCGATGGCGAGTTGAGCGCAGACGACATGCGCATGATCCAGATTGGCGAAGGTGAAAGCCTGGAAGAGATCAAGGCCAAACTCAAGCCTAAGAAGTCGAGCATCTCCATGGACATGCTGGACACCGCCAACACCTACGACGACAAAGTGGCCCTCATCCGCATGCTGGTGGCCGAAGACTCAGGCCGCGTGGCCAACGTGCTCAAGGGCATGATCAAGGCCAACTGAAGCCCATCAAGGAACAACGACCATGGCGACCAAAAAACCCGACGACAAAGAAGCCAAAGGCGACAAGGCCAAAGACGGCAAGACCAAAGACGGCAAAGAAGCCGCGCCCGCCCCGCTGGGCGATGGCACCATCGCCATGACCGACGAGTTGGTCAAGGAATTGGCCGAACTGACCAGCACGCAACGCGCTGCCGTTCTGATGCTGCTGCTGGGCGAGCAACAAGCCTCCGAGATCATCCGCTTCATGAACCCCAAGGAAGTGCAGTCCCTGGGCGCCGCCATGGTTTCGGTGTCGGATTTGTCGCAAGAGGCGGTGAACATCGTTCTGGACGAGTTCGTCACCATGCTCAAAAAACAAACCAGCTTGGGATTGGGCACCGGCGACTATGTCGAAAAGGTGCTCAAACGCGCTTTGGGCGAGGACAAGGCCGCCTCGGTGCTCAGCCGCATCATGCCGGGCCAAGGCAGCAAGGGCCTGGAAATCCTGAAATGGATGGACGCCCGCTCGATTGCCGAGATGATCCGCGGCGAACACCCCCAGGTGGTGGCCATCATCTTGTCGGTGCTCGAATACACCGTGGCCGCCGATGTGCTCAACTTCCTGCCCGGCGAATCGCGCCCTGAAATCATCCAGCGCATTGCCAGCCTGGAGACGGTGCAGCCGTCGGCCATGGAAGAGCTGGAGCAGATCATGATGAAACAGTTCGCCACGAACTCCTCATCCAAGTCGTCCAGCTTTGGCGGTGTCAAGGCAGCCGCCCAGATCATGAACTCGGTCAAGGTCGAGCTCGAATCCTCCATCATGTCTGGCCTGTCGCAGATCGACGGCGAATTGATGCAGAAGATCCAAGACAACATGTTCACCTTCGAAAACCTGGTGGGCGTGGACAACCGCGGCATCCAGGCCATCATGCGCACGGCCGAACCCGACCTGCTGATGGTCGCCCTCAAAGGTGCACCCGACTTCGTCAAGGACAAGTTCCTCGACAACATGTCGGCCCGTGCCCGCGTCATGTTCGTCGACGACATGGAAAGCAAAGGTCCGCTGCGCATCACCGAAGTGGAAGAAGCGCAAAAGAACGTCATGCGCCTGGCACGCAAGCTGTCCGATGCGGGCGAGCTGGTGCTGGCGGGAGGCGGCGATGGCTTTGTCTGACCTCAACGAAAAGCCTGCGCCCTGGAGCCCCAACCCCTTGCTCAACAGCAAGGCCGAAGCCCCCCGCTTTTTGCGCACCCAATGGGACGAGGCCTCTGCCCGTTCCTTTGGCCCGTGGCGAGTGGCCGACAAAGCCGAACCCACCGAAGGCCTGATGACCGAAGCGGTTGCGCTGGCCGCCAGCGAAGCCGCCACAGAGGCACAGGGCGTTGTGCCGGTGACCGAAGAACCTGCGGCACTGGCCGAGTCCGAGTCGCCCTGGACAGAAGCGGCGCTGGACCAATTGCGCGACGAGGCCTATCAGAAGGGGCTGCTCGAAGGGCAAGCCCAGGTGCGCGCCGATTTTGAGGCCGAGCGCAACAAAGAACGTGAACTGATGCGCCACCTCGGCATCGAGTTGCGCAGCATCAGCCAAGACCCGCAGCGGTTTTTTGAACCCCTCAAACGCCTGTCCCTGCACCTGGCCGAACAGCTGGTGCGTGCCGAGCTGCAGCTCTCGGGCCAAGCCGTTCACAACCTGATCCAAGAATGCATCCAACAACTCGATCATGTGGTCGAGCCCGTTCATGTCAGCGTCAACCCCGAAGACCTGCAGCGCCTCAATGCGATGGGCGAGTCGGTCACCAAACACATGCAGCTCGAAGCCGATGCCCTGCTGCGCCCGGGCAGCGTGCGGGTGCGGGTGCAAGACAGCGTGATGCAAGACCTGATTGAAACACGCCTCGAACCCTTGGCCCGACGCTTGCTGTCTCAGCCAGACGCATGGATGCAGCAGTCTTCCCTGGTCAAGGACCGGGCCGAAGCCTTGCCTGCCAACACCCCGGTGCGTGACTGGCAGCGGCAGGTGGTGGATGTGCAAGACACCGAACTCAAACCCACAGCCAACCCGAACGACGACACCCCATGATGGATTTTGACGCCGAGGTCAAGCAGCTGATCGGTGAGCTGCACGCCCCCGAGCCTCAGCGCAACGGGACGCTGGTGCGGCTGGTGGGCATGCGGCTGGAAACGCGGGGCCTGATGGCACCGCTGGGCGCCTGCTGCGAAGTCGTGGGCCAATTCGGCCACCGGGTCGAGGCCGAGGTGGTCGGCTTCAACGACGACACGCTGTACCTCATGCCCTTCACCGAGCCCAACGGCATCGGCCCTGGCGCTCGGGTCACCGTGCTCAGCCATTCCTCAAGCGTCAACCTGGGCCCCGATCTGCTGGGCCGGGTCATTGACGGGCGCGGCCAGCCGCTGGACGGCAAACCCGCCCCCCATTGCACCGACGTGCTCAGCCTGTTGGGCCGCCCGCTCAACCCCATGGAGCGGGGCCCCATCCATCAGATCCTCGACGTGGGCGTCAAGGCCATCAACGGCGTGCTGACCATCGGACGCGGCCAGCGCCTGGGCCTGGTGGCCGGCTCGGGTGTGGGCAAAAGCGTCTTGCTGGGCATGATGACGCGCTACACCGAAGCCGACGTGGTGGTGATCGGTCTGATCGGCGAGCGCGGCCGCGAAGTGCAGGCCTTCATCGAAGAAACCCTCGGCGCAGAAGGCCTGGCCAAGTCGGTGCTGGTGGCCGCACCCGCCAACGTCTCGCCTGTGCTGCGCCTGAAGGCCACCCACATGACCCATGTGATCGCCGAATACTTTCGCGACCAGGGCAAAAATGTGTTGATGCTGGTCGACAGCCTCACCCGCGTGGCGCATGCGCAGCGCGAAATCGGCCTGGCCGTGGGCGAGCCGCCAACCGCCAAGGGCTACCCGCCCTCGGTGTTTGCGCTGCTGCCCAACCTGATCGAACGTGCCGGTGTCGGCCGCCACGGTTTTGGCTCGATCACGGCCATCTACACCGTGCTGGCCGAAGGCGATGACGCCAACGACCCGATCGTGGACATCGCCCGCGCCTCGCTCGACGGGCAAGTCATGCTCTCTCGCAAACTCGCTGATGCCGCCCACTACCCGGCCATTGACCTGAACGGCTCGATTTCGCGGGTGATGCAAAACCTGCTGAGCCCGGAAGACCTCAAGCAATCGAACCGCTTCAGGCGCTTGTGGTCGCTTTACCAACAAAACCAAGACCTGATCCAGGTGGGGGCCTACGAGGCCGGCAGCAACCCCGAACTCGACCAAGCCATCCGCTTGCGGCAAAGCATGGAAAAGTTTTTGCAGCAAGACATGCACACCAACATGGATGTGAACGCCACCCGCCATGAACTCCAGTCCCTGATGGCTGGCTGACCCAAAGGACCCCCCTGTGCGACAAGCCCGAAACTGCTGGCCGGCCTTGGTCAAAAAGGCCAACGACGAAGTCACCCAAACCCAAAGCGATCTGGTGGCAGCGCTCGCCCGTGTGGACCAGCTCAACGCCAGTCACCAACGCTTGTGCCGTCTGTACGACGAATACCGGCTCAAAGAGCAACAGCCCCAGAGCGAGGTCATGGGCATGCAAGCCAGCATGAACCAGCGCCAGTTCATGGCCCAACTGCTGAACCTGCAGCAACGTGTGGTGCTCGACATCAGCAAAGCCGATGCGCAGGTGGCCAACTTGCGCAAAAAACGCGTGCTGGCCGACATGGAACTCCAAAAAATGCGGGCACTGCAAGAACAAGACCTTTTGGCCGTGCAGCGTGAACAGCAAATGCACGAACAGCGGCACATGGACGAGCTGGGGCTGCGGCAGTTCAATTTGCGCATGCAAGGCTGAACGCCGAGCACAAAACCAAGGGCCGCTCGCCACGGCGGGCCAAACGCTGGGGCTCAGGACTTTCCCCTAGGAAATGCCCTGTCTGGGTGCCACATAATGGTTCGGTCAGCCCGTTGCACAGTGCGGCCGGCTGGTTTGCACCATTGGAGACACACATGACATCCCGACGTTCCGTATTGACACAAGGCGCTGCTTTGCTTGGCGCCACCTCCACCAGCTTGTTGGTGCCCCAAAGCGCGCAAGCCCAAAGCGGCAAAATCCGCGTGGGCCTGATGCTGCCCTACACCGGCACCTTTGCGCAGCTGGGCGTGGCCATCGAGAACGGTGTGCGCATGGCCATCAACGAGCAAGGCGGCAAACTGGGCGGTCGCGAGATCGAATGGTTCAAGGTCGACGACGAATCCGAGCCATCCAAAGCCATTGAAAACGCCAACAAACTGGTGCAGCGCGACAAGGTCGATGTGCTGATCGGCACCGTCCACTCGGGCGTGCAAATGGGCATCCACCGCGTGGCCCGCGAAAGCGGCGTGATCAACCTGATCCCCAACGCCGGCGTGCACATCGCCACCCGCGCCCAGTGCGCCCCCAACGTGTTCCGCACCAGTTTCTCTAACAGCCAGCCCACCATGGCGCTGGGCGAGGCCATGGTCAAGCGCGGCCACAAAAAGGCGGTGTGGATCACCTGGAAATACGCCGCGGGCGACGAAGCCTTCGAGGGCTTCAAAGAAAGCTACACCAAAGCAGGTGGCACCATCGTCAAGGAATTGGGCCTGCCCTTCCCCAACGTCGAGTTCCAGGCCCTGCTGACCGAAATCGCTGCACTCAAACCCGACGCCGTGGCCTGCTTCTTTGCCGGTGGCGGCGCGGCCAAGTTCTTGCGCGACTACGCTGCGGCCGGCCTCAAAGGCAAGATTCCGCTGTACGGCTCGGGCTTCCTGACCGAAGGCGTGCTGGACGCCGCAGGCCCTGCGGCCGACGGCGTGCTCACAGCCCTGCACTACGGTGACGGCATCGAGACCAAGCGCAACAAAGACTTCCGCCTGAACTACGCCAAGACCTTCAAGATGCAACCCGACGTGTACGCCGTGCAAGGCTACGACACAGGTTTGTTGCTGGTGCAAGGCGCCAACGCCGTCAAGGGCGATGTGAGCCAAAAGGCGGCCATGATCAAGGCCATGGAAGTGGCCGTGATCGACAGCCCACGCGGCAAGTGGACCATGAGCAAGTCGCACAACCCGGTGCAAGACATCTACCTGCGCGAAGTCTCCAACAAAGAGAACAAAGTCATTGGCATCGCGGCCAAGGCCTTGGCCGATTCCGGCGCGGGTTGCCGCATGTAAACTGCAAGCGCCTGCGGGTGGGGCATGCCCCACTGCTAGGCGCTGTCAGCCGTGACACGGCGGATTTCGGTCCGCCGTTTTCAATGGCGCTCGGCCTTGGGGCCTGCGGCGGCCCTCCTCCATTCCAAGTGTGATCCCCGATGGACTTTGTGAATTTTTTGATCCAGTTGCTCAACAGCGTCCAGTACGGGCTGCTGCTGTTCATGCTGGCCGCGGGCCTGACGCTGATCTTCGGCATCATGGGCGTGGTGAATTTGGCGCACGGCAGCTTTTACATGCTGGGCGCCTACCTGGCTTGGTCACTGGCCGCGCAATTGGGCAGCTTCACCTTGGCCATCTTGGTGGGGACCGCCTTGTCGGTGGCCTTTGGCTTGCTGATTGAGCGCTTGCTGTTTCGCCACTTCTACCACCGGGACCACCTCGACCAAGTGCTGCTGACGTTTGGCCTGATCTATGTGTTCGAAGAGCTGCGCTCCATGATTTGGGGCGACGACGTGCACGGCCTGCCCGTGCCCGAGTTGCTGGCCGCGTCCATCCCCCTGACCGACAACCTGTCGTACCCGGTGTACCGCTTGTTCATGTCGGGTGTGTGCCTGGTGCTGGCTTTGGGCCTGTATTTGCTGATTTCCAAAACCCGCTTGGGGATGAAGATCCGCGCGGGGGCCTTCAACCGCGAGATGACCGAATCGCTGGGCATCAACATCCAGCTCATCCACTCCGTGGTGTTCGCTTTGGGCATTGGGCTGGCCTCGATCGCGGGCATGATCGCCGCGCCCGTCTCCAGCGTCTACCCCAATATGGGCAGTCAGGTCTTGATCATGTGCTTTGTGGTGGTCGTCATTGGCGGCATCGGCTCGGTGCGCGGCGCCTTGATCGCCGCCTTGCTGGTGGGCCTGGTCGACACCTTTGGCAAGGTGCTGCTGCCCCAGGCCTCCGGCATGCTGGTGTATGTGCTGATGGCCGCCGTGCTGCTGTACAAACCCGAAGGCCTGTTCAAGCAATGAAGACGAAAAGAAGCCCATGAGCACGCCCCAAATTCACCTCGAAACCCTGCCGCGCAGCATCCAGCTGGTGATGGTGCTGGGCTTTTTGGCGCTCGCCGCCTTTCCCTTTGTGGGCTCCGACTTTTACACGGCCATGGTCGTGCGCATGATGATCCTGGCCATCCTGGCCATGAGCCTCGATTTGCTGCAAGGCGTCACCGGCCTCGTGTCGCTGGGCCATGCGGCTTACTTTGGCCTGGCCGGTTATGTGCTGGCTTTTGTCATGCCGCAAAACGAACCCATCAGCCTCTTGGCCAGCTTGCCACTGGCCGTGGGTGGAGCCGCACTGGCGGCTTTGGTGATTGGCTTTTTGGTGGTGCGCACCCACGGCATCTACTTCATCATGGTGACCATGGCCTTTGCGCAGATGATTTTTTACATCTTCTTTGACAACAAGGCACTCGGGGGCTCGGACGGTTTGTTCCTGAACTTCCGCCCCGATGCGGGCATCATCGATCTGGAAAACAAGCGGGTGTTTTATTACTTCACGCTGGGCTGCTTGCTGGCGGTGTATGTGTTTTTGCGCCGCCTGCTGTGGAGCCCCTTTGGCCGCGCGCTGTCGGGCATCCGCGTGAACGAGCACCGCATGCGGGCACTGGGTTTCAACACCTTCAGCCACAAATTGGCGGCCTTCACGCTGGCCGGGGCCTTGGCTGGCCTGGCGGGTTATTTGTTTGCGGCGCAAACCGGCTTTGTCAACCCCGAACTCATGGGCTTTCACCTGAGTGCGCACGCCATCATGATGGTGATTTTGGGCGGCATGGGCAATTTTGCGGGGGCCATTGTGGGCGCCTTCAGCTTTGAGTATTTGCTGCACCTCTTCAAGGACCTGCCCGATGTGGGCGGCTTCAAAACCGGCAAGCACTGGCAAATGTGGATGGGCCTGTTCATTGTGGCGCTGATCATCTTTGCGCCCAAAGGCATTTTGGGTCTGCTCAACCGGGCTTTCGGTGGCCCAGCGGCCAAGGGGACAGGCCATGACTGATCGCCCAGTTTTGATGTCCGCACGCGCCTTGACCAAGCGCTTTGGTGGCTTGGCGGCCGTCAACGAGGTCTCTCTGGATTTGTGGCTCGGCCAGATCCACGCGGTGATCGGGCCCAATGGCGCGGGCAAATCCACGCTGACCAACCTCCTCTCGGGCGACCTGCCACCCACCAGTGGCAGCATCACCTTGGGCGAGCAGCCCATCACCGGCTGGACCCCCGAAAAAATTTCTCGCCACGGCCTGGGCCGCAGCTACCAAAAGACCAACATCTTCAGCACCTTCAGCGTGTGGGACAACGTGCGCCTGGCCGCGCAGTCGCGGGTGCAGCCCTCGCCCTTCAACCCCTTAGGTTGGGTGCGGACCGCAGCCCGCATGCAGGCCGTCAACGATCGGGCCGAACGCGCCATCGAACTGGCCGGCCTGCAAGAGCGCCGCCATGCCCAAGCCGGTGCCACCAGCCACGGCGAGCAACGCCAGCTCGAAATCGCCATGACCCTGGCCACTGAGCCCCGGGTGCTGCTGCTCGACGAGCCCTTGGCCGGCATGGGCCAGGCCGAAGCCGAGCGCATGGTGCAGCTTCTGCTGCGCCTCAAAAATGAACACGCGATTTTGCTGGTCGAACACGACATGGACGCCGTGTTCACCCTGGCCGACCACCTCACGGTGATGGTCAACGGGCAAGTCATTGCCAGCGACACGCCTCAGGCAGTGCGGGCCGATGCGGGTGTGCAGGCGGCCTACTTGGGCGAAGAAGTGGGTGAGGGACACTGAGATGAGCGACTTGTTGATCCAGGCCCAAGACCTGAACACCTATTACGGGGCCAGCCACATCCTGCGCGGCGTGAACTTTTCTGTGGGCCGGGGCGAGACGATCGGCCTCATGGGCCGCAACGGCATGGGCAAGAGCACCCTGCTGAAATCCATCATGGGCATCGTGCCACCGCGTTCGGGCACGGTGGACATCATGGGCCAACGCATGAACGGCCGCCCCACGTTTGAAGTGGCGCAAATGGGCATCGCCTATGTGCCCGAGGGCCGCGGCATTTTTGGCAACCTGAGCGTGGTGGAGAACCTGCAAATGGCCGCCCGCCCCGGAACAAACGGTCAGCGCGACTGGACCTACGAGCGGGTGCTGGAGACCTTCCCGCGCCTGAAAGAGCGCCTGGGCCATGGCGGCCAGCAACTGTCGGGCGGCGAGCAGCAAATGCTCACCATCGGCCGTGCGCTCATGACCAACCCCGACGTGCTGATACTGGACGAAGCCACCGAGGGCTTGGCCCCGCTGATCGCCCGCGACATCTGGCGCATCTGCAGCCTGATCAAGGCCAGCGGCATCAGCTCGATCATCGTCGACAAGAACTGGAAACACGTCACCCAGATCACCGACCGGAACATCATCCTGGTCAAGGGCCAAGTGGTGTTCGAAGGCGCCACGCAGGACCTGCTCGACGACCCCAGCGTGCTGGAGCAGCATCTGGGGGTTTGATCCCCTCACAACAAAGGCCGCAACTCCCGAGCGGCTTCCAGCAGCAAGGGCAGCCACTTGCGCTGCACCGCAGCGTCGCTCAACTGCTCGGCCGTGCCCACCACGTTCAGCGCGGCCAAGGTCTGCCCCTGCATGTTGCGCAGTGGCACCGCCAGCGCGTGGATGCCCAGCTCGTGGCCAGCGCGCGCCAGGCAGTGGTCGGCCTGACGCACCTGCTCGATCAGTGCCTTGAATCGGACGGCATTCACCTCGGTTTGCGGCGTGATGCGGGCCAGCTCGCGGCCCTTGAGCCAAGCGGCGAAATCGGCCTTGGGCAGGCTGGCCAGCAGCACGCGCCCGGTGGACGTGGCGTGCGCCGGCAAACGTGCGCCCAAGTGCAGGCCATAGGCCAGGTGCCGCACCGGCTCGGCCACGCCAGCGCTGCGGGCCACAATGACGCATTCATCGCCATCGCGCACCACCGCGCTGAAGGCCGCTTGCGTTTGCGCGGCCAAGCGGTTGAGCGTGGGCTGCAAGGTGCGCGGCAGGCGCGAAGTGGCCATGTAACTGCCCGCCAAACGCAGCACCCGCGCCGAGAGCCAGTAGTGCGAGCCATCGGTCTCCAGATAGCCCAACTCGGCCAAGGTGAGCAAATGCCGCCGCGCCGCCGCCCGCGTGATGCCCGTGCGCTGCGCCGCCAGCGTGGCGTTCAGTCGCTGGCGCTCGGTGTCAAAGGCTTCGAGCACGGCCAGCCCCTTGGCCAGGCCTTCGATGTAGTCTGCTTTGGCAATCGTCATGTGCACCTTCATGAAGTGGGCGCGAGCCCTTGCGGCCGAATGAATTGCGCGATCATCGCACAACTTATCGTGCCATCGCACAAACTCCAACGCCATCACCGCCCGCCATGGGGCCTGTCCCCTAAGCTGGCCGGCATTGCAAAACCGATTTCAGGAGACACCCATGAGCACCACCCGCACCCAAGTGGCCATCGTTGGCGCAGGCCCTTCCGGCTTGCTGCTGGGCCAGCTGCTTTTCAAGGCCGGTATTGACGCGGTCATTGTGGAACGCCAAAGCGGGGACTACGTGCTCTCGCGCATCCGTGCGGGCGTGCTGGAGCAAGTGACCATGGACCTGCTCGACGAAGCCGGCGTGGGCCAGCGCATGCACAAAGAAGGCCTGGTGCACAGGGGCTTTGACCTGCTGTTCAAAGGCGCTCGCCACCGCATCGACATGGACCACCTGACCGGCGGCAAAAAAGTCATGGTGTACGGCCAAACCGAAGTCACCCGCGACCTGATGGACATGCGCCAAGCGCAAGCTTTGCCCACGGTCTACGAGGCAGAAAACGTGCAGGTGCACGATTTCGACAGCTCAAAGCCCCGCGTGACGTATGTAAAAAATGGCCAGTTGCACACCATCGAATGCGACTTCATCGCAGGTTGCGACGGCTTCCACGGCGTGTGCCGCGCCAGTGCCCCCCAAAGCGCGATCAAGGAATACGAAAAGGTCTACCCCTTCGGCTGGTTGGGCGTGCTGTCCGACACCCCGCCTGTGCACCATGAGCTGATTTACGCCAACAGCACCCGTGGCTTTGCCTTGTGTTCGCAGCGCAGCGCCACGCGCAGCCGCTACTACCTGCAAGTGCCCTTGACCGACAAGGTCGAGCAATGGTCGGACGACGCCTTCTGGGCCGAGTTGCGCAAGCGCCTTGACCCTGAGGCCCGCGAGCACCTGGTGACCGGCCCCAGCATTGAAAAAAGCATTGCCCCGCTGCGCAGCTTTGTGACCGAGCCCATGCGCTTTGGCCGCATGTTTTTAGCAGGCGATGCCGCGCACATCGTGCCCCCCACAGGCGCCAAGGGCCTGAACCTGGCCGCCACCGACGTGAAGTATCTGTCCACCGCCCTGATCGAGTTTTATGCCGAGCGCTCCGATGCGGGCATCGACACGTATTCCGAGCGCTGCTTGCGACGCATCTGGCGTGCCGAGCGTTTCAGCTGGTGGTTCACCAGCCTGATGCACCACTTTCCTGAAAACGGCGACATCGGCCAAAAATTCCAGGATGCGGAGCTGGACTACCTGGTCCATAGCGAAGCCGGCTCGCGCACCATGGCCGAAAACTATGTGGGCTTGCCGCTCAATTTCGGGGCCTAAGCCTCCTGTGTGAGGCCGCCCCTGCGGCCGAATGCGTGCTGAGCCACGGCCACCCTTCGCGAGCAGGGGCTCGCGCTCACAGGCAATGGCGCCTGCCTGTTCTGGCCGGGGCGGGCTTTTACAATAAGCGCCACCATGAGCACCTCCAAACCCCTGCGCGGCACGCGCGTCCTGAGTCTTGCCCTCAACCTGCCCGGCCCCGCCGCCCTGATGCGACTGGCCCAGATGGGTGCAAGCTGCACCAAAGTCAACCCACCTGCAGGTGACCCGATGCAGCACTACACGCCCAGCGGCTACGACCTGATGCACAAAGGGGTCAAGCACCTGACGCTCGACCTCAAAACAGCGGCGGGCCAAGCCGCGCTGCACAAAGTCTTGCCCCAAACCGATGTCCTGCTCACCTCGTTTCGGCCCTCGGCCCTGACCAAGCTCGGCCTGGGCTGGAAGACGCTGCACAAGCAATACCCGGCCCTGAGCCTGATCGAGGTGGTCGGTGCGCCTGGCCCCTTGGCCGAGATCCCTGGCCACGATTTGACTTACCAGGCCGAAGTCGGTTTGGTCAACGGCATGGACTTGCCGCCCAGTTTGTTTGCCGACATGGGGGGCGCCCTCATGGCCAGCGAAGCTGCGCTCAAAGCTGTGCTGACACTCAAAACCACAGGCCAAGGCACTCGCTACGAAGTGGCCCTGTCCGATGCCGCCGCTTGGCTGGCCCTGCCCCGCCAGCTGCGCATGACCACGCCCGAAGGGGCGGTGGGTGGTGCGCACGCGGGCTACCGCATCTATGCCTGCAAGAATGGGCGCGTGGCCGTGGCCGCGCTCGAGCCCCACTTTGCCATCCGCCTGTGCGAGGCCGCAGGTGTGGCGCTGGCCCATCCGGTCAAGGACTTGTTCAAACCCGCCACGCGCCAAGCCATCGAAACCTTTTTGGCGGGTCAGACCCGTGCGCAGCTCGACAAACTGGCCGCTGCCCAAGACATTCCGCTGATGACGCTGCCACGCTGACGCCCGCCTCAGAGCGTGGGGCAGCGCACAGTCGCGCTGCCCTGGGCGGCCTACCCTTGCAAAACACCCACCTTTGCAAGGCACGCCATGACCGCTTCTTTTCCCCGATGGCTTTGGCTTCTTTGGCTCAGCACCACCTTCGCCCTCTCGGGCTGCGGCTACAACCAGTTTCAAATTGGCAATGAACAAGTCAAGGCCAGCTGGTCCGAGGTGCTCAGCCAATACCAGCGCCGGGCCGATCTGATTCCCAACCTGGTCAGCGTCGTCCAAGGGCAGGCCAATTTTGAACAAAGCACCTTGCAATCGGTGGTGCAAGCGCGGGCCAAGGCCACGGCCATTCAGGCTTCGCCCGAACTCGTGAACGACCCGCAAGCGTTCCAGAAATTCCAGCAAGCCCAAAAGGACCTCTCGGGCGCCTTGTCTCGGCTGCTGGTGGTGTCAGAGAACTACCCGACACTGCAAGCCAACCAAGGCTTCTTGGACCTGCAAGCCCAGCTCGAGGGCACCGAAAACCGCATCACCGTGGCCCGCAACCGCTACATCAAAGCCGTGCAGGACTACAACGTCACCGTACACACCTTCCCCTCCAACCTGACCGCCTGGCTGCTGGGTTACAAAGAAAAGCCCAACTTTTCGGTGGACAACGCGCAAGAAATTGCCCGGCCACCCACCGTCGATTTCCGGCCGGATGCCCCTGCGCCCACCACACCAACGCCCGCTGTTCCGGGACAGGCCCAGTGAACCGGTGGCGCAGGCGCAGCCAGGGCTGGCTGCTCGGGGCTTTGCTGGGCGCGTCGGTGTGCAGCGCCCAGCTGCCTGTGCCGCCCCTGACGGGCCACGTGGTAGACCAAACCCGCACGCTCACCCCGGCGCAACAAGCCGCCATCGAACAAACGCTGAGCGCCTTTGAAGCACGCCAAGGCAGCCAGTTGGCCGTCTTGCTGGTGCCCACCACCGAACCGGAAACCATCGAGCAATACGCCCTGCGCGTGGCCGAGCAATGGAAGCTGGGCCGCACCAAGATCGACGATGGGGCCCTGCTGGTGGTGGCCAAAAACGAACGCGCCGTGCGCATTGAAGTGGGTTATGGGCTCGAGGGCGCCCTGAACGACGTCACCAGCAAACGGATCATCGAAGAAACCATCACCCCCGCATTCCGGCAGCAAAACTTCGCGGGCGGCATCACTGACGGGCTGCAGCGAATGGTGCGTGTCATCGACGGCGAGCCCTTGCCCGCCCCTGTCGTGGGCCCAACAGCAGAGCCGTTTCAAAACATCACCTGGATCATTGCCGCAGGCGCCCTGCTGGGCTTTGTGCTGCGGGCGGTGCTGGGCCGATTCTCAGGCGCGATCATGACCGCGGCCATCGTCGGGGCTGTCTCGTGGTTTTTGCTCGGCGTGTTGTCCTTGTCGCTGATCGCGAGCTGCATCACCGCGCTGACCACCTGGGTCGGGCTGGCCGGATTGCTGCGGGCCCGTCTGGGCCACCATGGGGGCCGCGGCGGCCCGGGTGGCGGCTTCAAAGGCGGGGGCGGTGGATTTGGCGGCGGCGGTGGATCTGGGCGCTGGTGATTGCCGCCATCGACCCTGCTGAGTTCGCTTGCGCACTGAACACAAGGGGGCAGGCGTGTGCTAATGGGTTCTGTCCATCACCTCAAAGAGAAACCTCCATGCCAAAACTCAAGACCTTCGCCGCCATGCTGGTGTGCGCCAGCCTGCTGCCCATCTCGGCCGCTTATGCCCAGACGATCAGCAAAGCCGAGTACCAGACCAGCAAAACACGCATCAGCACCGACTACAAGGCAGACAAAGCCGCCTGCAGCGCGCTGGCAGGCAACGCCAAAGACATTTGCCAGGAAGAAGCCAAGGGCAAGGAAAAGATGGCACGCGCAGAGCTGGAGTACAACTACACCGGCAAAGACGCCGACCGCATCAATGTGCTGGTGGCCAAGGCCAAGGCCGCCTACGAAGTCGCCAAAGAGCGCTGTGACGACCTCGCGGGCAACGCCAAGGACGTGTGCCGCCAGGAAGCCAAAGCGGTCGAGAAAAAAGCCTTGGCCGATGCCAAGATGAAGAAGGAAATCGGTGACGCCAAAAAAGGTGCTGCCACCGAAAAAGTCGATGCCGACTACAAAGTGGCCATCGAAAAATGCGATGCCTTGGCCGGCGATGCCAAAGCCAGCTGCATCGCGACGGCCAAGGCCAAATTTGGCAAGAACTGAGGCGCCAAGCGGGTCCAAATTTGTGCCCCTAAAAATGGCGCAGGGCGACCGATGTCGTACCGATCCATGATTCAGCTGCCACCAAGCCTTCAGGCTAGGGCATCACATGCCCTGCGGGCAGATGTGAGCCCACACCGAAAAGCCTGCGTCAATAAGTCAGTTGCGACCAGGCTTTTTCCAGCCGCTTGATGCTCACCGGCTGGGGGGTGCGCAGCTCTTGCGCGAAGAAGCTCACACGCAGCTCCTCGAGCAGCCAGCGGAACTCCAGCATGCGGGCGTCTTGCGCGCCTTTGCGTTCGGCCACCAGACGCCAATAGCGTTGCTCTTGCGGTTTCAGCTCGGTCAGGCGCTGGGCGTCGCGAGCGGGGTCTGCGCGGTATTTATCGAGGCGCAGGGTGATGGCTTTCAGGTAGCGGGCGTAATGCTGCAGTTGTGGCCATGGGGTGGCCGCCATGAAGTTTTTGGGCATCAGGCGTTGCAGTTGCGCTGTGCAGTCAGCGGTCGCATCCGGTGCGTTTTTGGTGTCCTTGATCTTGCGGGTGGCCACGCCAAACTCCAGCAAGATGGTGCCCGCCAGCCGGGCCACTTCGTTGGCAATCAGGGTCAGGCGCCCGCGGCCTTCTTCGATGCGGCGCTTGAAGCTGAGCTCGTCATTGGGCAACGGATCCAGCAAGAAGGCGCGGTCGAGCGCCACGTCGATGATTTGGGCTTTCAACTCGTCCGCCGACCCCAGTGGCATATACGCCACCGCCATTTTTTGCAGATCGGGGATGTTTTTTTCCAGGTACTTGAGCGCGTCTTTGATCTGCAAGCCAAACAAGCGGCGCAGGCCCGCCCGGTTTTTGGCGGCGGCCACGTCGGGCTCGTCAAATACCTCGATGGTCACGGCGTCTTGCATGTCCACCAGCGCAGGAAAGCCAATCAAGGTCTGACCGCCTTTGCAGATTTCCATCAGCTCGGGCAGTTCGCCAAAGGTCCAGGCGGTGTAGCGCTGGGGGGTTGCAGGGGTGCGTTGACTCGATTGCCGCGCTTCGCTCGCGATGACGGAATTTCCGGGTTTGGCCGTTGCGAGTGCGGGTGCGCGTGGGCTGGATTGCTGCCCCCCTCGCTGGCTCGCGGTCGCAATGACGGGAGAGTCGCTCACGTTGTTGGGAGGGGTGTTGGCAGGTGACGGACTGGCGGCGACTTTGAGTTGCGCCAGCGCCTGGAAAGCGCCACGCGCTTTGGCCCCCAGCTCGCCTTTGAGTGCGCCCAGGTTGCGGCCCATGCCCAGCTGGCGACCATGCTCGTCCACCACCAGCAGGTTCATGAACAGGTGCGGGCTGAGCATCTCGTGCTTGAAGTCACCTCGCTTGACGTCCAGACTGGTTTCGTCACGCACTTTTTTGAGCAGCACGTCGGTGAGCGAGCCAGCGCCAAACAACTCGGGCGCTGACAACTCGGCCGCCAGACGTGTGGCCGATTCGGGCAAGGGCACAAAGCGGCTGCGCGGACGCTGCGGCAGGCTTTTGAGCAGGGCCTGAATCTTGTCTTTTAGCAGGCCGGGCACCAGCCATTCACAGCGGTCTTCGCTCACCTGATTGAGCACAAACAAGGGCACGGTGACCGTGACCCCGTCGCGGGCGTCGCCCGGCTCGTGCAGGTAAGTGGCCTGGCAGTCGGTGCCGCCCAAGCGGATCTGTTTGGGAAACGCCTGCGTGGTGATGCCGGCGGCTTCGTGGCGCATCAGCTCTTCGCGGGTCAACATCAACAGGCGCGGTTGCTTGGCGCTTTCGGCGCGATACCAGTTCTCCAGCAAGCGGCCGCTGCACACCTCAGGGGGAATTTGCTGGTCGTAAAAAGCGTAAATCAGCTCTTCATGAACCAGCACGTCTTGGCGGCGCGATTTGTGCTCCAACTCTTCGACCTTGGCGATCATCTTGTGGTTGGCGGCCAAGAACGGCAGCTGGGTTTCCCACTGGTCGCCCACCAGTGCTTCGCGGATGAAAATCTCGCGGGCGCCGTGCAAGTCCACCCGGCTGTAGGCGGTGCGCCGCCCACTGTAGACCACCAGCCCATAGAGGGTGGCCCGCTCCAGCGCCACCACTTCGGCCGATTTCTTTTCCCAATGCGGGTCGAGCACTTGTTTGCGCAGCAGGTGCGCGCCGACTTGTTCCAGCCACTGCGGCTCAATCGCCGCAATGCCCCGGCCAAACAGGCGCGTGGTCTCCACCAGTTCGGCCACCACGATCCAGCGACCCGGTTTTTTGGAGAGGTGCGCCCCGGGGTGTTTGTGGAACTTGATGCCGCGTGCGCCCAGGTATTCGCCCGAAGCCTGTCCCGCGCCAGACGCGGGATCTTCGAGCTTGTAGCCCACGTTGCCCAGCAGGCCCGCCAGCATGGACATGTGCAGCTGCTCATACGTGGCAGGCTGCGTGTTGATGCGCCACTTGTGCTCGGCCACCACGGTGAGCAGCTGGGTGTGCGTGTCGCGCCACTCCCGCACGCGGCGGATATTGATGAAGTTCTGGCGCAGCAGCTGCTCGTATTGGCGGTTGCTGAGCTTGTGCTCGGTACCTTGCCCGCCTCGGGCGGCGTGGACCCACTTCCACAGCTTCAGGTAACCCGTGAACTCGCTTTTGTCGTCGTCGAACTTGGCGTGAGCTTGGTCGGCCTGGGGTTGCGCGTCCATGGGGCGGTCGCGCACATCCTGCACGCTCATGGCGCTGGCGATCACCAGCACCTCGTCCAGCGCTTCGCGGCCACGGGCCTCCAAAATCATGCGGCCCACACGCGGGTCCAGCGGCAGGCGGGCCAGCTCTTTGCCAATGGGCGTGAGTTCGTTGTCGTCATCCACCGCGCCCAACTCGGCCAGCAGTTGGTAGCCATCGGTGATGGCGCGCTTGGACGGCGCTTCGATGAAGGGGAAGTCTTCCACCACACCCAAGTGCAGCGACTTCATGCGCAAGATCACACCCGCCAAAGAGGAGCGCAAAATTTCCGGGTCGGTGAAGCGCGGGCGGCCCGCAAAGTCTTTGTCGTCGTACAGGCGGATGCAGATGCCGTTGGCCACGCGGCCGCAGCGGCCAGCGCGTTGGTTGGCCGCGGCCTGGCTGATGGGCTCGACCATCAGCTGCTCGACCTTGCTGCGCAGGCTGTAGCGCTTGACCCGCGCCGTGCCCGCGTCGATCACGTAGCGGATGCCGGGCACGGTGAGCGAGGTTTCGGCCACGTTGGTGGCCAGCACAATGCGTCGGCCGTTGGACGCCTCAAAGATCCGGTCTTGCTCGGCCTGCGACAGGCGGGCAAACAGCGGCAGCACCTCGGCGTTGCGGGTCAGGGGCTGGTGCGCCAGGTGCTTGCGCAGGTGGTCGGCAGCCTCGCGGATCTCGCGCTCACCGGGCAAGAAAATCAGGATGTCGCCCCCTGCCCCGCCCTGCCAAAGTTCGTCCACACCGTCGGCGATCGCGTCGTTCAAGCCGTAGTCGCGCGTCTCTTCAAACGGCCGCCAGCGTTGCTCCACCGGAAAGGTGCGGCCCGAGACCATGATGACGGGGGCTGGGCCTTGGCGTGAGGCAAAGTGTTTGGCAAAGCGGTCGGCATCGATGGTGGCCGAAGTGACCACGATCTTGAGGTCCGGGCGGCGCGGCAGAATCTGGCGCAGGTAACCGAGCAGAAAGTCGATGTTCAGGCTGCGCTCGTGCGCCTCGTCGATGATGATGGTGTCGTAGGCCTGCAGCAGCGGGTCGGTCTGCGTTTCGGCCAGCAAAATGCCGTCGGTCATGAGCTTGACCGAGGCGTTTTTGGAGAGTCGGTCTTGAAACCGCACCTTGAAACCCACCACCTCGCCCAGCGGGGTCTTGAGCTCTTCGGCAATGCGCTTGGCCACCGAACTGGCGGCAATGCGCCTTGGCTGGGTGTGGCCGATCATGCGGGCGCGCTCGCCCGGCTTGGCATTGAGCTTGCCGCGCCCCAGCGCCAGCGCAATTTTGGGCAGCTGCGTGGTTTTGCCCGAGCCGGTTTCACCGCACACGATGATGACCTGGTGCTGGTCCATGGCGGCCATGATTTCGTCGCGGCGGGCCGAGACGGGCAGGCCTTCGGGGAACTCGATGCGCAGGGGGATGGGGGGGGCTGACTCGGTCACGGACTGAATTATCCCACGACACATATTCGCGTGCTACACTTGTTTACGTGAACTTTCCAGGCAAAGGTTTTCATGACCAATCTCACCATTTCCCTTGACGAAAACCTCGTCAAACAAGCGCGCATCAAGGCGATCCAAGAGGGCACTTCCTTGAGCGCCAAAGTTCGCGAACTACTGTCCATTTATGTGCGGCAAGACATGCAAAGTGCCCCGCTGGTCATCCCCAAGCTGCCCACCGGTGGAAGCGGCGGTTTGCTTCCAGGAATCGACCCATGCAGCAATCGGTCCATGTTTGATGCCATGGACGCCGCCGAGTACAAATTTCCAATATGACCCCAGATGTCAATCTGCTGGTAGCGGCCATGCGGCTGGATCACCCGCACCATGCTCTGGCGTTTGCTCATTTACAAGGACAACTGGAACAGGCGACCAAACGTCCAATTCATCCAAATGTCGTCTTGTTGAGCACAGTGGTCTCAGGCTTCATCAGAATAGTGACCAACGCACAAATCTTTTTGAAACCCAGCTCTTTGCAGCAAGCCATGGACTTTGTGGATGCGCTCCTGATTTCACCCGGTGTGGTGTTCCAATCCGCTGGTAGCCAATGGCCAGGCTTCAGAAACTTATGCCTACAAGCAAATGTGACCCCCAACTTGGTTTCCGATGCGTGGATTGCAGCATCTGCTTTGCAGCTCGGAGAAGTTGTTCACACGTTTGATCGCGATTTCAAAAAACTACTTCCTGCTGAGAACCTTTATTTGTTGAGTCGCTAGCCATGTCCACAGTATTCAATTTCACCTTCGTGCCCTGGTTCCGGTCGGTGGCGCCCTACATCCACATGCACCGGGGCAAGACCTTTGTGGTCGGCATCGCGGGCGAGGCGATTGCAGCGGGCAAGTTGCAAAACCTGGCGCAAGACCTGGCACTGATCCAAAGCATGGGCGTCAAGATCGTGCTGGTTCACGGCTTTCGGCCCCAAGTGAACGAGCAACTGGCCGCCAAGGGCCACACCCCCAAATACGCACAAGGCATTCGCATCACCGACAGCGTGGCACTCGACTGCGCCCAAGAGGCTGCGGGCCAGCTGCGTTACGAGATCGAAGCGGCTTTCAGCCAAGGCCTGCCCAACACGCCCATGGCGGGCTCCACGGTGCGGGTGATTTCGGGCAACTTCATCACCGCACGGCCGGTGGGCATTGTGGACGGCGTGGATTTCCAGCACTCGGGCTTGGTGCGCAAGGTCGATGTCGACGGGATCATGCGCACACTCGACATGGGCGCGATGGTGCTGCTCTCGCCCTTTGGCTTCTCGCCCACGGGCGAGGCCTTCAACCTGGCCATGGAAGAAGTGGCCACCAGCGTGGCCGCCGAATTGCAAGCCGACAAGCTGATTTTTGTGACCGAAATTGCGGGCATCCGCATGCAGCCGGCTGAGCCCGCCAGCGACGACAACCCGATTGACACCGAGCTGCCGCTGGCCGCGGCCAAGCAGTTGCTGGCCTCGCTGCCCCGGCCGACCGAGCCGACCGACATTGGCTTTTACCTGCAGCATTGCGTGAAGGCCTGCGAAGAAGGCGTGGAGCGCTCGCACATCCTGCCCTTTGCGGTGGACGGCTCGCTGCTGCTGGAGGTGTATGTGCACGACGGCATCGGCACCATGGTGGTCGATGAAAAACTCGAAGAGCTGCGCGAGGCCACAGCCGACGATGTGGGCGGCATCTTGCAGCTGATCGAGCCCTTCGAGAAAGACGGCACCCTGGTCAAGCGTGACCGCAACGAGATCGAGCGCGATGTGGACCACTACACCATCATCGACCATGATGGTGTGATCTTTGCCTGCGCGGCGCTCTACCCCTACCCCGAGGCCAAAACGGCCGAGATGGCGGCGCTGACCGTGTCACCCCAGTCGCAAGGACAAGGCGACGGTGAAAAAGTGCTCAAGCGCGTGGAGCAACGGGCCCGTGCCATGGGCCTCAAAAGCATCTTCGTGCTGACCACCCGGACCATGCACTGGTTCATCAAACGCGGCTTTGTTCAGCAAGACCCCGATTGGTTGCCCGAAGCGCGCAAGCGCAAGTACAACTGGGACCGCAAGAGCCAGGTTTTGGTGAAAAAGCTCTGAGTCAGCGGCTGCGAACCGCTTTGAAGGCGACCAGCAAGCCCACCAAGCCAAAGACGACAAACGCCACAAACGACCAGTTGGCGATCGAGCCGCCTAAAAAAGTCCAGTCGATCTTGCTGCAGTCGCCGCTGCCTTTGAAGATCATGGGGATGGCGCGGTTGAGGGGGAAATTTTCGACCATGCCGTAAAAGTCACGCCCGCAAGTGACGACCTCGGGCGGGTACCACTGCAGCCAGCTTTGGCGGGCGGCGGTGAATGCACCAAAACCTGCCACCAGCACCAGAAGCGCAGCAGACCCGGCCAGCCCCCGGCCAGTCAAGCGCCAACCGATGGCCCCACAAAGCACAACCCCAATGAGGGCATAGCGCTGCACGATGCACATCGGGCACGGGTTGAGCCCCACCACGTGCTGCAAATACAGGCCAAAAATCAGCATGCCGATTCCCGATGAAGCAATCAGGGCCATCCAGCGTGAGGGCGTGGCCGAGGCCACCAAGGAGAGGTTCATGGTCAAGCTTCGGCAAATGCGCGTTCGATGACGAAGGCGCCGGGGGTGCTGGTGTTGCCTTCTACCAGGCCACGTTCTTCGCAGATGCGCTTGAGGTCTTTGAGCATCCCGGGGCTGCCGCAGATCATGACGCGGTCGGTTTCCGGGTTGAGCTTGGACAGGCCCAGATCTGCAAACAGCTGGCCGTTTTCGATCAGATCGGTCAGGCGCCCCTGGTTTTTGTAGGGCTCGCGCGTCACCGTGGGGTAGTACAGGAGCTGCTGGCTCACCATCTCGCCCAAGAACTCGTTGGCGGGCAGCTCTTGGGTGATGTAGTCGTGGTAGGCCAGCTCGTTGACCTGGCGCACGCCGTGCACCAGGATCACTTTCTCAAAGCGCTCGTAGGTTTCGGGGTCGCGGATGATGCTCATGAACGGGGCCAAGCCTGTGCCGGTGGCCATGAGGTACAGGTTTTTGCCAGGCAACAAATAGTCAATGAGCAAAGTGCCTGTGGGCTTGCGGCCCACCACGATGGTGTCGCCCACCTGAATGTGCTGCAGCTTGGAGGTCAGCGGGCCATCGGGCACCTTGATGCTCAAAAACTCCAAGTGCTCTTCGTAATTGGCGCTGGCGATCGAATAGGCACGCAACAGCGGTTTGCCGTTGTCGCCGCGCAGCCCGATCATGGTGAAGTGGCCATTCGAAAAGCGCAGGGCCTGGTCTCGTGTGGTGGTGAAGCTGAACAGGCGATCGGTCCAGTGGTGAACGCTCAAAACGCGTTCTTCAAGAAATGCACTCATTTGGTATTGCTATTTGTTGGGAGACAAGAGACCCAAAGCCCTGGGGGGATGCTGAAAGCTTGCTACAGTTACGGCCTGCAAGACCACACGAAAACGGGTCAACCCGCATTGTCGTGTGAACCGCTCCCAACTGGAAATACGGAAATTCTATATCCGTATAACCAGCGCTTCTTAAGATACATCAAGGCAAGACACCACCATGGCACGCACCGTTCAATGCATCAAACTCGGCAAAGAAGCAGAGGGTCTGGATTTTCCGCCCTACCCCGGCGAGCTGGGCAAGCGCATCTGGGAGAGCGTGAGCAAGCAGGCTTGGGCCGACTGGCTCAAGCACCAAACCATGCTGGTCAATGAAAACCGCCTGAACCTGGCCGACCTGCGCGCCCGCCAGTACCTGGCCCGTCAGATGGAAAACCACTTCTTCGGCGATGGCGCCGATGCCGCACAAGGCTATGTGCCGCCTGCAGCGGGTTGAAGCCCGGCTGCAACGGTCCCGCTGCCGATTGACCCCTTGAGCCCGCCACCCGACACGCGCCAGGCGCTGGTGATCGGTGCCGGCCTGTCAGGCTCGGCCGTGGCGCACAGCTTGGCCGTGCGGGGTTGGACGGTCACGGTTTTGGACCGCGCCCCCGGGGTGGGGGCTGGCGCATCCGGCTTGCCTGCAGGTTTGGCCGCACCCCACGTTTCACCCGACGACAACGTGCTCTCGCGCATCACGCGGGCCGGCGTGCAAGCCACGCTGCAACGCGCCCAAGCACTCCTGCACAGAGGCACCGATTGGGCGCTGACCGGTGTTCTGGAACACAACCTAGCGGGCAAACGCAAACTGCCAGCGGACACCACCGACCACCACAGCACCCCGGCCAGTGCGGCGCAGGTGGCCGCTGCAGGGCTGCCGCCCGGCACGCCCGCGCTTTGGCACGCACAGGCGGGATGGATTCGGCCGCGGCAACTGGTGGCCGCACAGCTGCAAACACCGGGCGTTCAAGTGCGCTGGGGCCAGCAGGTGCAAGGCATCGAGCGGCGCGGCGATGCCTGGGCCGTGACCGATGCCCAAGGCCAAACGCTGGGCCAGGCCCCTTGGCTGGTGCTGGCCAGCGCCTTTGACAGCCTGGCTTTGCTGCGGCCTCTGCCTGGCTTGTCCGTGCCGCTGAACCCTTTGCGTGGGCAAGTCAGTTTTGGCCACATGGCCGACTTGAAAGACGCCCAGCGCCAGCTGCTGCCGCCTTTCCCGGTCAACGGCCACGGCAGCTTCATCAGCGGCGTGCCCACGTCCGAGGGCCCCCTCGGCTGGTTCATCGGCGCCACCTTCGAGCGCAACTGCGAGCAGGCACCCGTGCGCACGCAAGACCATGCGGCCAACCAAGAGCGCCTGGCCACGCTGCTTCCCGCTTTGGGCCAGGCCATGGCCGGGGAATTCGAGCCGCAGCACGTCCACGGCTGGGCCGGTTTGCGCTGCACCTTGCCCAACCGCCTGCCTGCGGTCGGCCCCCTCGACCCCCTACGCTGGCCAGGCCTGTGCCTGAGCACAGGCATGGGCGCGCGCGGCATCAGCCTGGCCGTTTTGTGCGGTGAACTCACCGGCGCTTGGCTGAGCCAGGAGACCTTGCCCTTGCCTCCTGCATTGGCCAAACACCTGGCGGCCGATCGCTTCGTTTAATAACAAATTTACAAAAAATAGCAAAATCATCTAGGATGGGAGCCACCCCTGCGCGTGTCGGCCCTTGTCGCCGGGTCTTTTGGAGAGCAGACCATGGCCCGTCAATCTTTCTCGCGTTACCTCCCCTGGCTGGTCACTGCCCCGGCCGCCCTCCTCGCCTGGCCCGTCTCGGCTTGGGCCAGTGCCGGCTTTGCTGGGCTGTTTGTATTGGGCTGGATGGACTTCAAGCAAACCAAACAAGCGGTGCGGCGCAACTACCCGCTGACGGGTCGATTGCGTTACGGGCTGGAATACATCCGGCCTGAAATCCGGCAATACTTTCTGGAAGACGACGAGGAAAAACTGCCTTTTTCGCGCAACCAACGTGCCATGGTCTACGCCCGCTCCAAAGTGCAAAACGACAAACGCGGCTTTGGCAGCATCAAGGACATGTACCACGCGCAATCCGAGTGGGTGACGCATTCCCTGCAGCCCACCGATCTGGACCCGGCCAACTTCAGGATCACGGTGGGCGAAGGCCAGTGTCAGCAGCCCTATGCCTTGTCGCTGCTCAATATTTCCGGCATGAGCTTCGGGGCTTTGTCGCCCAACGCCATCAAGGCTCTGAACAAGGGGGCCGCGATGGGGCAGTTTGCGCACGACACCGGAGAGGGCAGCATCTCCCGGCATCACCGCGAACCGGGCGGCGATTTGATCTGGCAAATCGCCTCGGGCTATTTTGGTTGCCGCACTCCCGAAGGCCGGTTTGACCCCGTGCGGTTTGCCGAGCAGGCCCGCTCACCCCAAGTCAAAATGATCGAGCTGAAACTGTCTCAAGGGGCCAAACCTGGCCACGGCGGGGTTTTGCCCAAAGCCAAAGTCAGCCCCGAGATTGCCGAAGCACGGGGCGTGCCCATGGGGCAGGACTGTGTGTCCCCGGCCCGGCATTCGGCCTTCAGCACCCCGCTGGAGCTGTTGGGGTTTTTGGGGCAGCTGCGCCAACTCTCGGGCGGCAAGCCCGTGGGCATCAAGCTGTGCGTGGGGCATCCGGCCGAATGGTTCTCGCTGGTCAAGGCCATGCTCGAGACCGGTCAAACGCCCGATTTCATCGTGGTGGATGGCTCCGAGGGTGGCACAGGTGCCGCGCCCATCGAGTTTGCCGACCATGTGGGCATGCCTTTGCGTGACGGGCTGCGCTTGGTGCACAACAGCCTGGTGGGGGCGGGTCTGCGCGATCGCATCAAGATCGGCGCCTCCGGCAAGGTGATTTCGGCCTTCGACATGGCCCGCTGTCTGGCCTTGGGGGCCGACTGGTGCAACGCGGCGCGGGGCTTCATGTTCGCGCTGGGCTGCATCCAGTCGCGCAGCTGCCACACCGACCACTGCCCCACGGGCGTGGCCACGCAAGACCCGGTGCGCCAACGCGCCATTGTGGTGACCGACAAGGCCGAACGGGTGTTTTACTTTCACGCCAACACCTTGCACGCCTTGGCCGACCTGGTGGGCGCGGCGGGGCTGCAAAAACCCGGCGACATCACACCGCACCACCTGATGGTGCGAAATGGCGACGGACAAGCCCGCACATTGGCTTCCAACATCGACACCCTGGTGTCAGGCCAGCTTGTGAGCGCTGCGCAAGCCACCACGCTGCCCAGCCCCTTTGCAGAATTTTGGAGCGCCAGCGATGCCGGTCACTGGGGCGTGCCGGATCAGACACCGGGAAAGCGGTAACCCTCTTGCACGAACAAAGCCACACAGGCTTGCACCAGATCGGCATCAAACTGGATGCCCGATGAGACCAACAAAACCTGCAAAGCCTGGTCCATGGTTTGAGCGCTCTGGTAAGGACGGTCTCGCGTCATGGCGTCCAGCATGTCCGACATGCCAATGACCTGGGAACCCCGCAAGACATCTGCGCCTTTGAGCCCCAAGGGATAGCCGCTGCCGTCGATGCGTTCGTGGTGCTGGGCGATGTAGGCCTTGACCGGGCCTGCGAATTCAATGTGGTTGAGCATGTCCAGCGCGGTCATCACATGCTTTTGGATTTGCTTGACCTCCGCCTGGGACAACATCTCAGTTTTGCCCAAAATCCGCGATGGCACCGTGACCATGCCCAGGTCATGAATCAAGGCGGCCAAGATCACCGCCTCCACCTCGTCGGGGCGCCACTGAAGCTTTCGGGCCAGGGTCCCGGCCAGATCAGCCACGCGCCGTTGGTGACCGATCGAGTCCGGGTCGTGCACCTCGAGCACGGTGATCAGCGCCTGCACCACGCCCATGAGGGCCGTTTCGGCCACAGAAGAGGACATCGCCAGCGCTTGCGCCGAACTGCTGCGCACCAAGGTGCACAGCACCAGCCGTTGGCCGGACAGGTTCACTGATCGGGCGCTGATCACCAGCGACAAACTTTCCCGGTCCTCGTTCAAGGCCGTCACGGCCATGGGTGGCATGGCCAAAGGCAAACTGGTCAAGGACACCAGCGAGCGAACCACCTCGGGCTGACGCCAGCCCCCTTCATCCCAAAAAACAGTGCCCTGCAACGACGCTGTGGCGCGCCCCAGCCATTGGGGCCAAGCCGGGTTGAGGCCTTCAATGCGACCGCTGACCGGATCCACCAGAACCAAACCCGCATCGGCCTGGGCCAGCATGAGTTGGTCTGGATCGTCGAACTTGTCTTCCTTCATGGGCACGGTCTAAAGAGGGTTGAGGAGAGACCCACAGCATAGGGCATCCCATCTGGCCAAGGCAAACCGGACTCACTTCATCGCTTCTGCCGGGCGGCGCGCTCTGACATAGGCATCGCTGGGCTGGTAACTCTTGCCATCGGCATAGCGCCACTGCACCATGGTGCCCTTGCCGCCACGCTGGTCGAGCTTGCCCACATAAGCGCCCATGGTGGACTGCTGGTCAATCGCGCGGAACTCGGCCGGACCAAAGGGCGTGCTGAATTTGAGGCCACGCATGGCGGTCACCAGCTTCTCGTTGTCGGTGGAGTTGGCTTTTTTGATGGCCGCAAAGATCGCCTGCATGGTGGCGTAGCCCACCACCGAGCCGACCTTGGGGTTTTCGTTGAACTTCTTGTAGTAGTTGGCGGCAAAGCTGGCGTGGTCTTTGTTGTCGAGCTGGTCCCAGGGGTAGCCGGTCACGATCCAGCCCTTGGGGGTTTCGTCTTTCAACACCTCCAGGTACTCGGGCTCGCCCGAGAGCAGCGACACCACAGGCGTCTTGGGGAAAATGTTGCGCTGGTTGCCTTCGCGCACCAGCCGGGCCAGGTCGGCGCCAAAGGTCACGTTGAAAATCGCATCGGGCTTGCTGGCCATGGTGGCCGTGAGGGTGCTGCCCGCGTCGATCTTGCCCTGGGCGGGCCACTGCTCGCTCACAAACTCCACATCGGGACGCTTGGCTTTGAGCAGCTCCTTGAAGCTGGTCACGGCGCTTTGCCCATATTCGTAGTTGGGCGCAATCGTGGCCCAGCGCTTGGCGGGCAGCTTGGCCGCTTCTTCGACCAGCATGGCCGACTGCATGTAGGTGCTGGGCCGCAGACGGAAGGTGTAGCGGTTGCCCTTGTCCCAAACGATGGCGTCGGTCAAAGGCTCACTGGCCACAAACAGGCGTTTGCTTTTGGCGGCGTGGTCGGCCAAGGCCAGACCCACATTGGACAAAAAGCCTCCGGCCAGCACATCCACTTTTTCTTTGGACGTCAACTCGATCGCGTGGCGCAGCGCCTCGTCGGGCTTGCCTGCGTCGTCTCGGGCAATCACCTCGACCTTGCGACCCAGCAGGCCGCCTTGCGCGTTGATCTCTTCGACCGCCAGCTGCCAGCCTTGTTTGTAGGGCTGGGTGAATTGGGGGATGGCGGAGTAGCTGTTGATCTCACCGATTTTGATCGGGGCCTGGGCAAAAACAGGGGACAGGGCGACCGCAGTCAACAGGCCCGTGGCAATAAGGCGGTTCATAACAATGGTCCTAGGCATAAGGTGGGAAGGCGTCACTGTACCAGCCGACTTTCGCCCTGTCGCCAAGAGGTCACCAAACAGCGGGGCATCACCGACTCGACCACGACCGGAGCCTCTCGTCAGTCGGACCCGCGCAGTCGGGCATCCCTGCACAGACCCATGCATCAACGGGCCTCTTATAAGCATTCAACATATATACCCAACTAAAAAATCGTTTGTTTTGGCATAAAGCCCCATTACAGTCGCCGCCATGGTTGATTTCGCTTATGTCTTTGCAGGTTTTTTCGTCGGCTTTGTGGTGGGCCTGACGGGTGTGGGCGGCGGGTCCTTGATGACGCCGATCCTGATCTTTTTCTTTGGCGTCAAGCCGTACATGGCCGTGGGCACCGACTTGCTGTTTGCGGCCTTCACCAAGATGGGCGGCACTGTGAGTTTTGACCGCCAACGTATCGTGCCTTGGCGCGTGGTGGGTTTACTCAGTGCGGGCAGCATCCCAGCGTGTCTGGTGACTTTGGAATTTTTGCGCTGGGTTGGCCCGGCCTCTGCCCAAGTGCAGTCGCTGATGACCACAACGCTGGGCGTGGCTTTGCTGCTCACCGCTGCGGCCATGCTTTACAAAGCGGTGCGTGGCCAACAAGTGCCTCGCCACTTGGCCGCCGCCGACGAAGCCCGCGCCAGCACCCCTCGCCACTGGAGCCTGCCGGTGCTCTTTGGTGCGTTGATCGGCACTTTTGTCACCCTCACCTCGGTCGGTGCGGGTGCCATTGGCGTGACCGTGCTGCTTTTGCTCTACCCGCTTTTGCCCCTGCCGCGCGTCGTTGCGGCAGATGTTGCCTATGCCGTGCCTCTGACCCTGGTGGCAGGCCTGGGTCATGCGTCCTTGGGCTCGGTCGATTGGCCATTGCTGGCCAAACTGCTGGTCGGTTCTTTACCGGGCATCTGGCTGGGCTCGCACCTGACCCACCACACGCCTGACCGCGTGATCCGCTCCTTGCTGTCCGTCTTGCTGGCCTGGGCTGGCACCAAACTGGTTTTGATCTGAAGAAGAACCCTCATGTACCAATACACCGAATTTGACCAACAGTTCGTGCGCGCCCGCGCCGCACAGCACCGCGACCAACTCGAGCGCTTTGAGGCCGGCCAGCTGAGCGCCGACGAGTTCAAGCCCCTGCGTCTGCAAAACGGCTGGTACGTGCAACGCTACGCGCCCATGCTGCGTGTGGCTGTGCCGTATGGCGAAATTTCGGCCCCTCAGCTCCAAGTGCTGGCCCAAATTGCCCGTGAGTACGACACGCCCGAGCCCGCCCTGTTGGCCAACGCACAAGCCACCCAGAACAAGATTGCGGGCCTGGCCCCCAAGCTGAACACGAACTGTGGCCACTTCACCACCCGCCAGAACGTGCAGTTCAACTGGATTCCCTTGTCCAAATCGGCCGACGTGATGGACCTTTTGGCCAGCGTGAACCTGCACGGCATCCAGACCAGTGGCAACTGCATCCGCAACACCACCACCGACGAGCTGGCCGGGGTGGCGGTGGACGAAGTGGTCGATCCCCGGCCCTACGCCGAGCTGATCCGTCAGTGGAGCACGCTGCACCCCGAGTTTGCGTTTTTGCCGCGCAAATTCAAGATCGCCATCACGGGCGCTGATGAAGACCGCGCCGCCATTGGCTGGCACGACGTGGGCCTGCAGATGGTCAAAAATGCAGCGGGCGAGGTGGGCTTCAAGGTGCTGGTGGGCGGCGGCATGGGCCGCACGCCTTCGGTGGGCTCGGTGATCCGCGAGTTCCTGCCTTGGCACCAGATCATCAATTACCTCGAGGCCGTGATCCGCGTCTACAACCGCTGGGGACGCCGCGACAACATCTACAAAGCCCGCATCAAAATCTTGGTCAGGGCCGAAGGCCAGCGCTACTTTGACGAGGTCGAAGCCGAGTACCAAGACATCTTGGTCCAAGACGGCGGCCTGCACACCATCCCCCAAACCGAGTTCGACCGCGTGGCCGCCTGCTTTGCTGCACCAGCCTTGAACTTGCCAGCCGCCACCGCCGATTGGGTCGCTCAGGCCGAAGCCGATGTCGGCATCGAAGCGGCCAAAACACCCGCCTTTGCCCGCTGGCTGGCGCAAAACGTCAAGCCCCACCAGAACCCGGCCCTGCGTGCCGTGAACCTGTCCTTCAAGCGCCCGGGCCAAGCGCCGGGCGACGCCACCGCCGATCAGCTCGATGCTGCTGCTGCACTGGTGTCCCAGTTCTCCGCAGGCGAAGCCCGCGTGACCCACACCCAAAACCTGTTGCTGCCTTGGGTGCGCCTGGACCAGCTGCACGCCCTGTGGCTCGAGGCCAAGGCACTGGGCCTGGCCCAACCCAACATAGGCCTCTTGACCGACATGATCGCCTGCCCCGGCGGTGACTACTGCGCCCTGGCCAATGCCCGCTCCCTGCCGTTGGCGGCGGCGATCACCGAGCGCTATCAAGACCTGGACGAGTTGAACGACCTGGGCCGCATCGACTTCCACATCAGCGGCTGCATCAACTCGTGTGGTCACCACCACTCGGGCCACATCGGCATTTTGGGCGTGGACAAAGACGGCAAGGAGTGGTACCAGGTCACGCTGGGCGGCTCGGACGGTAAAACGCTGTCTGGCCCCTCCGGCCCCGGCAAAGTGGTTGGCCCCGCCTTCTCCTCGTTCGAAGTGCCCGACGTGGTCGAAGCGGTTTTGGACACCTACAAAGCGCTGCGCCTGCCCGCCCAAGGCCGCCACGAATACTTCATTGAAACCCTGCGCCGCGTAGGCCAGGACCCGTTCAAGGCAGCGGCCAATGCAGCACGCCACCCCGCCGAGGAAACCACCGCCTGAACATCCCTGCAGGAGGCCACCCCTGCGGCCAAACTGTCCATTCGCGCGCAGGGACGCGCCCCCACAAGCCCACACAGCCAAGCCAGCACCCATGAAAATCATCACCGCCCCAGAACACCACAGCACTGAATCGCCAACGGTCATCACACTGGCCAACGACGCCGACCCCCGCACGCTCGACCTGAGCGGCGTGACACGCATCGACCTGCAATTTCCCAAATTCACCGACGGCCGCGCTTACAGCCAGGCCTTTTTGCTGCGTCGCCGTTTGGGCTTTGAGGGCGAGTTGCGCGCCACCGGGGATGTGCTGATCGACCAATTGGTGCAGATGCAGCGCACCGGTTTTGACGTGGCCGTGTTGCGAGAAGGCGTGGACGCCTCGGCAGCGCAACGGCAGTTCGACCGCTTTGCCGGGTTTTACCAAGGCTCGGCTGTCGGCACAGAACCCCCATTTGCGAAAGCCGCCTGAAAAGAGCCTGTATTCCCGCCTGTGCGCTAGCCACTTTGCGGGCGCGAACCCCTGCTCGTGAATGCCATCAGGCATCACTGCACGCATTCGGCCTCAAGGGCGAACTTCCACAGAAAAAACACAACCCACTGCATGACTTCCAGCCTGATTTCTGCCCGCAACGCCCCGGCCAAAGCCACGGCGCACAACGCCAAAGCCAGCACTGAATTTGGGGCCAAGTTGGCCGAAACCGAGGCCCTGCTGCGGCGCGCGGCGGCCGAGTTCCAACCCGTGTCCCAAGCCTCCAGCCTGGGCGCCGAGGACGTGGTGATCACCCACCTCATCAACCGCCTGCAACTGGCCATCCCGGTGTTTGTGCTCGAAACCGGCGCGCTGCACACCGAGACGCTGGCCTTGCTGGAGCGCACCCAGGCGCATTCGCGCTCGCCTGTCCAAGTGTTCCGTCCGGTGCAGGCATCGGTGATCCAGTTCGTGCGCGAGCGAGGCCAGGACGCGATCTACCAAAGCATCGCGCTGCGCAAGGCTTGCTGCAGCATCCGAAAAATGGAACCGCTGGCCCGTGCCCTGAAGGGCCACAAAGCCTGGATCACGGGGCTGCGCCAGGAGCAATCCAACGCCCGGGCCGAGGTTCCCCTGTTCGACACCAGCGAAGAAGCCGCCAAAAACCTGGCCAAGTTCAACCCCCTTGCCAAGTGGACCTGGGGCGATGTGTGGCACTACATCGCGACCAACCAGGTGGACTACAACCCTTTACACGACCAGTTTTTCCCGAGCATTGGCTGCGCGCCTTGCACCCGGGCCATCAGCTTGGGCGAAGCGTTCCGCGCCGGGCGCTGGTGGTGGGAGGACGAGGCGGCCAAGGAATGCGGACTGCACGTCAAGAAATGATTTCTGTGGGCACTTTCCCACACCTAAACCAACAACGAGAACCTCATGACCGCCACCACACCCACCGAGCTGCACACCCTGAGCAATGCCCACCTGGACGCGCTTGAAGAAGAAACCATCTTCATCCTGCGCGAAGTCGCCGCCGCCTTCGAGCGCCCCACCCTGCTGTTTTCGGGGGGCAAGGATTCGTTGGTCATGCTCAAGTGCGCCGAAAAGGCTTTTGGAGGCCAAACAAGCCCCTCCGGTAGCGGCCGCATTCCCTACCCGCTGCTGATGATCGACACCGGCCACAACTTCACCGAAGTGACCGATTTCCGCGACCTGCGGGCCAAGGAGCTGGGTGCTGAACTCATCGTGCGCAGCGTCGAAGACTCCATGAAACGCGGCACCGTGCGCCTGGCCCACCCCGGGGAGAGCCGCAATGTGCACCAGTCGGTGACGCTGCTCGAAGCGATCGAAGAATTCCGCTTTGATGCCCTGATTGGCGGCGCCCGCCGTGACGAAGAAAAGGCCCGCGCCAAAGAGCGCATCTTTTCGCACCGAGACAGCTTTGGCCAGTGGCAGCCCAAGGCCCAGCGCCCCGAGCTGTGGACGCTGTTCAACCACAAGCTGCAGCCCGGCGAGCACTTTCGCGTGTTCCCGATCAGCAACTGGACCGAGCTGGACGTGTGGCAGTACATCGTCCGCGAAAAGATTGCACTGCCGTCGATTTATTACACCCACAAACGTGAAGTGGTGGACCGCAGGGGACTGCTGGTCCCCGTGACCGAACTCACGCCCCCCAAAGACGGTGAAGAAGTGGTGGTGCGTGACGTGCGTTTTCGCACCGTGGGGGACATCACCTGCACCTGCCCGGTGGAAAGCACGGCATCGACACCTGAACAAATCGTGATCGAGACGCTGGCCGCCGACGTGAGCGAGCGCGGCGCGACCCGCATGGACGACAAGACCTCCGAGGCGTCCATGGAAAAACGCAAAAAAGACGGTTATTTCTGACAAGCGCCCTTCGTCATGGCGAGCCAAGCGTGGCCATCCATGGATGGCTTCGTGCCTCGCAATGACACCCCTGCCTAAAAAGTACTCACACCATGCACAATGACAAACACTTTTCTGCCCTCAAGTTCATCACCTGTGGCTCGGTCGACGACGGCAAGAGCACCTTGATTGGCCGCCTGCTGGTGGACACCAAAGCCGTGCTGCAAGACCACTTGGCGGGCGTTCAGCGCTCGGGTGAGACCGATTTGGCCCTGCTGACCGACGGCCTGAGTGCGGAGCGCGAGCAAGGCATCACCATCGACGTGGCCTACCGTTACTTCAACACGGAGGCACGCAAGTTCATCATCGGTGACGCGCCCGGCCACGAGCAGTACACCCGCAACATGGTCACCGCCGCCTCGAGCGCCGACGCTGCGGTGGTGCTGGTCGACGCCATCAAACTCGACTGGGCCAAGCCCGAGCTGCAGCTGCTGCCGCAAACCCGCCGCCACGCCTTGCTGGTCAACCTGCTGCGCGTGCCGTCCATCGTGTTTGCCATCAACAAGCTCGACGCCGTGGCCGATGCCGCTGTGGCTTACCAGAACATCGCAGGCGCCTTGAACCAGTTTGCCAAGGAAGCGGGCATCACGGTCAAAGCCATGGTCCCCGTGTCGGCCCTCAAGGGTTGGAACATTGTCGATTCGCAACCAGATTGGTGCGGCTACAGCGGCCCGAGCCTGCTGAGCATTCTTGAAGACCTGCCGGTCACGCCCGCCGAAACCGATGCCGCCTTCAGCTTCCCGGTGCAGTGGGTCGAAAAATGCCATGACTCCGGTGTCACCAACCAAGGCCGCCGCGTGTTTTGGGGCCGCGTGGCAACCGGCAGCGTTGAGCCAGGCCAAACGGTCAACGTCTTTCCGAGCGGTCAGACCGCCGTGGTGTCCCAAGTGCTGTCCGCCACCCGCCAGCCGCAGGGCCAAACCGCCGGTCACAGTGCCGGCCTCGTGCTGGATCGCGAGGTGGATGTGTCGCGTGGCGACTGGCTGCTGGCCGAAAAATCGGAAACTTTGGGCGCCCCCGAAGGCCAACGTCAGCTGAGCACCACCATCGCCTGGATGGACGACGAACCGCTGGTGGTCGGCCGCCAGTACTGGGCGCTGCACGGCCACCGCTGGGTCAAGGTCAAAGTGCAGCGCGTGGTTCACCGACTGAATGTGAACACCCTGGCCGAAGAAGAGGCGACCGAGCTGCCCCCCAACGCCATCGGCCACGTGACGCTGGCGCTGCAGGAGCCGCTGGCGACCCTGCCCTTTGCCCAATCGCGCACCTTGGGTGCGCTGGTGCTGGTGGACACGGCCAGCCACAGGACCGCAGGGGCGGTGCTGGTGAACTGATCACGTACCCCTGCCGGTGGTCGTTTGCCTCTGCGCAAGAATGCGGTAAGTGGCTGCAACCCCTTTCGCGAGCAGGGACACGCTTGCGCGGGGGGCAAACGATCTCCCTTAAAATCTACAAATCTGCTCATATCTGATCGAGCAGACCCATTTTCAGAGCCCATCATGACCCACGTTGTTTCCGAATCCTGTATCCAGTGCAAGTACACCGACTGTGTGGACGTTTGCCCGGTGGATTGCTTTCGCGAAGGCCCCAACTTCCTGACCATCGACCCCGATGAGTGCATCGACTGCGCTGTGTGCATCCCCGAGTGCCCGGTCAATGCCATCTTTGCCGAGGAAGACCTGCCGGCTGACCAGCAGCACATGACGCAGCTCAACGCCGAGCTGGCCGTGTTGCCCGGCTGGAAAAGCATCACCAAGCGCAAAACCCCGTTGGCCACCGCTGACGAATGGAAAGACAAGACCGGCAAGCTGTCCGAGTTGATCCGCTGAACTCTTTGAAGGGCCGAACCATTCAGCCCAAAATTTCGGCCCTTTTTTCTCGCAAGCCGCCCCCATGACCACCCCCATCGACACCGAAGCGCTGGTCATTGGCGCAGGCCCCGTGGGCCTGTTTCAGGTGTTCCAGCTGGGCCTGCAAGGTGTGCATTGCCATGTGGTTGACGCCCTGCCCCATGTGGGCGGCCAATGCGCCGAGCTGTATGGCCCCAAACCCATCTACGACATCCCGGGCATCCCCTTGTGCACCGGTCAAGAGCTGATTGATCGCTTGCAGCAGCAAATGGCGCCCTTCAAGCCCAGCCTTCACTTGGGCCAGCAAGTGGACAGCCTAGAGCGCCTGCCCGATCAGCGCCTGCAAGTGCGCACCAGCACAGGCCAGACGTTTTGCACCCGAACCCTGTTCATCGCCGCTGGCGTGGGCGCTTTTGTGCCGCGCCGCCTGGTGCTCGATGGCCTTGCGGCTTTTGAGGGCACGCAAGTCTTTGCCGAGCACCTGGAGACCGAGCGCTGGACAGGCCAACACCTGGTGGTGGCGGGCGACGGCGACGCCGCCTTGCAAACCTGCTTGGATGCCTGTCAGGGCCCGCAAGCCGCTGCCAGCGTCACCTTGCTGCACCGCCGAGACCAATTCAGCGCCGACCCGGCCTTGACCGCGCAAATGCGCCAAGCCTGTGCCGATGGCCGCATGCGTTTTGTGGCCGGTCAGCCCACGGGCCTGCGTACCGATGGCAGCCGCCTGCAAGCCCTGGAACTGCTCAACCCGCAAGGCGAGACAGAGTGGCTGAGCCTCGATGTGCTGCAAACCTGTCTGGGCCTCTCGCCCAAATTGGGACCTGTGGCGCAATGGGGTCTGGCCATGGCGCGCAAACAACTGGTGGTCAACACCGAAAACTTCGGCACCTCCGAGTCGGGCATTTTCGCGGTGGGCGACATCAACACCTACCCGGGCAAGAAAAAGCTGATCCTCTGCGGTTTCCACGAAGCCACCTTGGCTGCGTTCGGGGCGCTGGCGTTGCTGCGGCCCGAAGAAAAGACCCTGCTGCAGTACACGACAACGTCCACCTTGCTGCACCAGCGACTGGGCATCGCATAAAATCCAACAGCGCCGCCAAGTTGCGGCGCATTCGCTAGGGGTGTTGAAGGCCAAACAACCTTCGACTGAGAAAGTCCCTTTGAACCTGATTGAGGTAATCCTCGCGCAGGGAAGCTTGTCAAAAGAACGGCGTCCGGTTTCGGCCGCATGACGTTCCCAGCCAGCCGACCTGCCATTACGAAAGAAACGTCATGGCACTCTCTAATCAATCTCTTCTTGCCGCGGACGACTTGTGGTCCGACATACTTGCTGTTCGCAACGGCAGCCCCCTCGTGCACAGCATCACCAACTGGGTGGTCATGAACTTGAACGCCAATGTGCTGCTCGCGGCAGGCGCATCGCCCGTCATGGCTCATGCCCACGAGGAGGTCCAGGACATGGTCAGGATCGCTCAAGCCCTGGTGCTCAATATTGGCACGCTTGAGCCCTACTGGGTACAAAGCATGACACTGGCTATGGTGGCCGCGAAAGCACGTGGCATTCCTGTCGTGCTCGACCCCGTGGGCGCTGGCGCCACCCCATATCGCAACCAAACCCTGGAAACATTGCTAGAGGCTGGTCACCCCACAGTGATACGCGGCAATGGCTCAGAAATCATGAGCACCGCAAATGCGGCCATCAAAACCCGAGGTGTCGACAGCAGCGCCAGTGCCAACGACGCATTGGATGCGGCCCAAGCTCTGGCCAACCGTACTCAAGGCGTTGTGAGCGTCAGTGGTGAAACTGACCATATTTTGGACGCGCATGGGCGTATGGCACGACTGAACAATGGCCATGTCTGGATGACCCGAATTACCGGTGTGGGTTGTTCTCTGACCGCCCTCATTGGCGCCTTTTGCGCTGTCCAGCCAGACGCTTGGCGTGCCACCACAGCCGCCATGGCCCTGATGAGCATCGCTGGCGAGCGGGCCGCTGAACAAGCGCAGAGCCAAGGCCTTGGGGTGGGCACCATGGCAGCGCTGTTGCTCGATAACCTACAAGGTCTGACCCAGTCAGAATTCCTTGCGCGACTCAAACTTGACTTGGGTTGACAACCCGATGAACAAACTGGTGCGCATAGCGCGCGAACAATTGCGTCTTTACTTGGTGACCGATTCGGAGCTTTGCCGAGGTCGCACTCTGAGTGATGTCGTCGCCGCTGCGGTGCGTGGCGGTGTTACTTGCGTGCAATTGAGGGAAAAAGATCTCAACACACGAGAGTTTGTAGCCCGGTCACAGGCCCTCAAATCCTTGTTAGCCCCCTTGCACATTCCTCTGGTGATCAACGACCGCGTTGACGTGGCCCTTGCCTGCCAAGCCGATGGCGTTCACTTGGGTCAAAGCGACATGCCTGTCGATTTGGTGCGCACAATATTACCGCCACACGTCTTCATTGGCCTGTCGGTAGAGAATGATCGCGACATTGCTCAGGCGATTGACTTGCCAGTGGACTACCTGGGCATCAGCCCGGTGTTCGCGACGCCCACCAAAACGGACACCCAAACCCCTTGGGGTCTGATGGGGCTCCAACGTGCTCGCGCCATGACCAGCTTGCCACTGGTGGCTATCGGCGGCATCCACGTCGGCAACGCTGTTCAGGTGATCCATTGCGGTGCCGACGGCTTGGCCGTTGTCAGCGCAATATGTGCTGCCGAGGACCCCGCAGCAGCTGCAACCGAATTGCGCTCCATCATGCAACCCCACTTCCACTAGGAGTCTGCCCATGAGTCAAACGACCTCACGCTACCCGCGTCTGCTGACCATTGCAGGCTCCGACAGCGGCGGCGGCGCCGGCATTCAGGCCGACATCAAGACTTTCAGTGCCCTTGGTTGCTATGGTATGAGCGCCATCACGGCCTTGACCGCACAAAACACCATCGGCGTGCGCGCAATCCATGCAATCCCCCCGCAAATGTTGCGCGAGCAAATCGACGCGGTCGTCGAAGACATAGGCGTTGATGCTGTCAAAATTGGGATGCTGCATGCCCCTGACATCGTTCAAGTGGTTGCCGAAGCTATCGATAAGCATCAACTGGCTCAAGTGGTCCTGGATCCCGTCATGATCGCAACCAGTGGCGCGATGCTGATCGAAAATGAAGCCGTGCAGGCCTTGGTTCAGCATCTCTTTCATCGCGTCCAGCTCATCACACCCAATCTGGACGAAGCAGGCTTCCTTGTCGGACACACCCTCAAAAATGAAGCCGACATGGAAGCCGCCGCAGACCAACTGTTGCACTTGGGCGCTCGCGCAGTGCTCATCAAAGGTGGACACCTCAGTGGTGACACCGTGGCCGACCTGTTTGTAAGCAGCAACGCCCAAAAATGGTGGCTGCGCTCAGCACGCATCCACAGCCCAAACACACACGGCACGGGATGCACTCTGTCCTCAGCAATCGCTGCGCACCTCGCTTTGGGTGTGCCTCTTCAACCGGCTATTGAAAAAAGTCATGCCTTCATTCGCCAAGCCTTGCAGGCAGGCGCCAATGTGCGCACAGGGTCTGGCAGTGGCCCCCTCAACCACCTTTCGGCGCCCGTTCCCATGCACATCATGAACGCCCGATAAGGGCTGTTTCACCTTCAAAATAACGAAAGAACTTCAAAATGGACTTGGCACTCGCGGCCTTACTGATTGGTACGCTCATGAGCTTTGTCTGGATCGGACTTCGAGCCGCTGCAGACAAAGGCACCCTTGACGACTACATCACCGCACGGAATTCTCAATCAGCGCTGACACTGACCTTGTCGTTTGTAGCATCCGGTCTGGGTGCATGGATCTTGTTTGTGCCACCAGAAATTGGTGCGTTTGTGGGACCAGTTGGATTGGCAGGATACGCCTTTGCAGCCGCACTTCCTTTTTTGGTCCTGTTCTGGTTTGGGCCTGCCATCCGCCAGCGCATGCCAGAAGGCCGCAGTCTGGCAGAGTATGCCGAACAACGATTTGGGCCCCTCATGCGCTATTGGCTCACCGGGTTGTCGCTGCTTTACATGCTGTGTTTCATCACCGCAGAACTCACGGCTCTCTCCGCTATTGCGGGCTTGACGGGAAAGCTCCCGGGGCACTGGGTCATGGGCGGTGTTATGGTGACCACCCTCTTCTACACGAGTTGGGGAGGGCTGAGAGCCAGCATGGCCACAGACCGACTTCAGGGTTGGTTGATCTTGGGCCTCATCTTGGCCGTTTGCATCAGCATCGCTTGGACCACACAAGAACTGCATACGCCACTGTCCGCACCGCCCTCCATCCCGCTCCTGTCTGGCATAGGTGTAGCACTTACATTGGTCATCGCCGTGACAGCGGCCAACCTGTTTCATCAGGGCTACTGGCAACGCATCTGGTCGGCAAAAGACAACCGTGCATTGAAAACCGGTTCCCTGTGGGCCGCCATCATCACCATGATCATCATTGCCGTGGTAGGCAGCTTGGGCATGCTCACTGTGATGCTCGGTAAAAATCCCGGTCAACCACCCGCGCCATTTTTTGTATTGATCGGCAACACAAGCCCTTGGTTGGCCGCGATTGTGATGGTCTTGGCCACCGCATTAGTCGCTTCATCCGTGGACTCCCTACAAAATGCACTCGCATCGCTCTTGGTCACTTTCCAGCATCAAGTCGGTGGCACCTCCATCCGCCAAGCCCGATGGCTTACCGTCCTGCTGATGATCCCCGTCTTCTTCATTGCGCTTGAAGGCTTCTCCGTCCTGCGCATTTTTTTAGTGGCTGATTTGCTGTGTGCCACGGCTTTCATCCCGGTTCTTTTTGGCTTATGGAAAAAAATGACGCCATTGAGTGCCATTGCAGGATCTATTGCAGGACTCCTTGGCGCAGTGGTTCCAGGCTGGATCGAGACCGGTGATTGGACAGCAGGACTGCTGCTCGCCAGTTTCCCCAACAGCACCCCAACCCTTGGCCCATTTGCTGGTGCTATTTTGGCTTCTGCTGTGACCACCTTTGTGCTCGCATATGGCTCTACTTCATCTGAGCGAGGGCAATAACCTTCGCACAACCACAACTCGTGCTTCACACCACCGTAACCGCCCACAAGAATTTTCAAAAAACTTGCCGCCCCTCTGAAAACCGCCTAAAAACCGCCCTATAATTGAAAGCTATTCCTCAATAGCTCAGTCGGTAGAGCGCCGGACTGTTAATCCGTAGGTCCCTGGTTCGAGCCCAGGTTGAGGAGCCAAAAAAGACAAGCCCCTGCATGGATTTGCAGGGGCTTTTTCTTGTGCGCTAAACGGACAAAACGCCAGGCTCGGTCAAGCCCAATTCAGACCGTTCGCTCAAAAACGGTGCTGAGTATCGGACGCACCGGCCCGTGTCTGTAACTTCTTGATCAGTTTTCTGCCAAGATGCGCCTTGATGGCCGGCGAATAAAACAAGGCATCCCCCCCGTTTTCCAGCTGCATCAATTGCGCGTGGGAAATCGCGTTCTCCATGGCGAAGCGGGCGCTGTCCATGCGCGCGTCCAGCCGGAGCTTTTGCAGCGCAGCGGCTTCTTCTTCTGACCAAGGCTCCCATGAGGCGATCATGACCCCATCGCTTTCAGGTCCAGCCCTTTACACAAAGCCATCAAATCAGACAAATGTGGTGTTTCCATCTTTTGCAGGACATTGGCACGGTGTTTTTTGGCCGTGTCGGGCAAGATATCAAGCCGCTCGGCGATCCCTTTGTTGGTGTGCCCCTCCAGCATCAAAGGAAACACTTCGCGTTCACGAGAACTCAGTGAGACCCACTTCCGCCGTATCTCGTTTTTTTGAATGAAGGATTGCCGGTTCAAGGAGTCAACCGCCAAGCCCCGCTCAATGGCATCGATCAAGTCTTGTATCTGAAAAGGTTTCCACAAAAATTCGATCGGTTGGCCTTTCATGGCCCGGATGATTTCTTCGGATTGGCTCTCGCCGCTGATGAAGACGATGGGTGTGTAGCGCCCCAGCGTTTTCATCTTGTCTTGCAACTCAACGCCCGACATGTTGGGCATGCGCACATCCAGCACCAACACCGCGGGGAAAATGTCAAACGAATTTTGAAGGAAGGCCTGCGCACTGTCATAGCCCTCAATGCTGTAGCCCATCTGCCTCAGCAAGTCAGTCAAATAAAAACGGATGTCAGGGTTGTCATCGACAACATAGACATGTCCGCAATGGGAGGGATTCATTTCAAATTGAAAAAATGATCAGAGATGTCAATATTAGGTATCAAGACTCGCCCTGCATATCCCCTTTTGGGGAAGTTCTCCATCATTGTCCACCATCTGTCTGAGGTCCAGACAAGTTCAAAAAGAGCCAGGCACAACGCTTAAAAATTCGGGAGCTCACGCGCTGGATGAGCAAGTGCCTATGGCCAGAGACATTCAATCGATCGAAGCCACAAAGAAGAAAGGACCTAGCCCCTTTCGAAGCTAAGTCCTTGATTCATATGGTCGGCGTGGCGGGATTCGAACTCGCGACCCCTTGCACCCCATGCAAGTGCGCTACCAGGCTGCGCTACACGCCGACAAGCGTCAGATTATAACCGGATAAATCAGGCCTGAAAGGTGAGCAGCGCCCTAATTTCAAGCAGTTCCTTGTGAAGCGGCGAAGAAGCCAACTCGGCAGGTGAAAAATCAAACCCTGTGGCGATCAGTCGATCCGATGGCAGCTGCGACCCGGCCTCTGACGGTGAAGGCGTGTCGCTGGGCTCTGTCACTTCTGAGCCATCACGGCGCAGCTGACGGTCGGTCTGGACCCATTCCTGCAACCTGTTGCGTGCACCGCTGATGGTGAAGCCCTGGTCATAAAGAAGATCCCGGATACGCCGGATCATCAAGACTTCATGGTGCTGGTAATAACGTCGATTGCCTCTGCGCTTGACAGGCCGCAACTGGGTGAACTCCTGCTCCCAATAGCGCAAGACGTGTGGCTTGACGCCGCACAACTCGCCCACCTCACCGATGGTGAAATAGCGTTTGGCTGGGATGGAGGGAAGCGGACTGTCCATGAACGACAACAAGTTACGTGGAAAACCTTGTAGCTTACTGCAACTGCGGCACTGGCGTCCAGACCCTTCAAGCCGACTTGAAAGACCACAGAACAAACAAAAAAGCACTTGGGATTTCTCTCAAGTGCTTTTTGATCGGGAATTTTTGGTGGGCAGTACAAGTTTCGAACTTGTGACCCCTGCAGTGTGAATGCAGTGCTCTACCCCTGAGCTAACCGCCCTACGCTTCTCAGCGAAGACCGCCATTATGGCATAAAAAAATCGTGGCTTCGATCGTTGTCTTCAAAAAATGGCTCTTGCGCGCGCCATCAGGCGGCTTGTATTTGACGCCAAACGGTTTTGCCACCGCTGGATTTATCGAGTTGCGACAACACCTCTTCGTGTGCAGCCTCTTCTTGTGCGTTGGCCGACAAAACAGGCAAGGCGTACTGGCGCAAGTCCACTTGGACCACCACACTTTGCGAGTGGCTGGGCGCATCGCCCGCGTCGATCAGCAAGGCCTCTTGCCCACGGGTCATGTTGATGTAGACATCGGCCAACAACTCGGCATCGAGCAAAGCACCGTGCAGGGTGCGTCCCGAGTTGTCGACTTCGAGGCGGTCACACAGAGAGTCGAGGCTGTTGCGCTTGCCAGGGAACATTTCTTTGGCCATGGCCAAGGTGTCGATGACACCGCTGACATAGGCCTTCAAAGGCTTTTTGCCAACGCGTTCGAGCTCTTTGTTCAAAAAGCCGATGTCAAACGCCGCGTTGTGGATGATCAGTTCCGCATCGGCCAAGTAATCCAGTATTTCGTCCGTCAGCTGAGCGAACTTGGGCTTGTCGCGCAAAAACTCGTTGCTGATGCCGTGGACCTTGAGCGCGTCCTCGTGGCTGTCGCGCTCGGGGTTGAAATAAAAATGCAGGTTGTTGCCCGTGAGCTTGCGGGCAAACAGCTCCACGCAGCCCAGCTCGATGATGCGGTCGCCACCTTCGGCCGACAGGCCAGTGGTTTCGGTGTCCAGAACAATTTGACGCATGGCTCTTTGGCTTTCGCTCAGTGCAGCTCTTTGGCGTGGTTGATGGTGTAGCGCGGGATCTCGATGACCAGATCGCTCTTGGCCACAAAGGCCTGGCAACTCAGGCGCGAATTGGGCTCCAGGCCCCAAGCGCGGTCGAGCAGGTCTTCCTCGGTTTCTTCCATCTCATTGAGGGTCTTGAAGCCTTCGCGCACCACCACATGGCAGGTGGTGCAGGCCGCGCTCATGTCGCAGGCGTGCTCGATGTTGATGTGGTTGTCGAGCAACGCCTCGCAGATGCTGGTGCCTGCGGGCGCGGTGATCTCGGCGCCTTGGGGGCAGTACTCGGGGTGGGGCAGGATTTTGATGACGGGCATAGGTGTCTTCTTTGAGGGCCAATCGGGCTTTTATAAGGCTTGGATGTTTTGACCGGCCAGGGCTTTCTGGATGCTGTGGTTCATGCGCTCAGCGGCAAAGGCTTCGGTGCCTTTGGCCAAGGCCTGGGTGCAGTCTTCCAGGGCTTTGGCATCTTGCTCGGTCAAGATGGCGGCTTGCAAAGTGGCCATCAGGGCGTCGATGACCACGCGTTCGGCATCGCTGAGCAATTGGCCGTCAGCCGCCAAAGCGCTGCGCGTGGCCAGCAGCATGCGGTCGGCGTCCACACGGGCTTCCACCAGCGCGCGCGCTTTCATGTCGGCTTGCGCGGTGGTGAAGCTTTCTTGCAGCATGGTGGCGATCTGGTCGTCGCTCAAGCCATACGAAGGCTTGACGTCGATGCGCGCTTCCACGCCGCTGATCTGTTCTTTGGCGCCCACGCTGAGCAAGCCATCGGCGTCCACCGTGAAGGTGACACGGATGCGGGCAGCCCCGGCGGCCATGGGCGGGATGCCGCGCAGCTCGAAGCGGGCCAGACTGCGACAGTCCTGCACCAAATCGCGTTCGCCCTGCACCACATGCAGCGCCAGCGCGGTCTGGCCGTCTTGGTAGGTGGTGAAGTCCTGCGCCATGGCGGTGGGGATGGTCTGGTTGCGCGGGATGATGCGCTCGACCAGGCCCCCCATGGTTTCGATGCCCAGCGACAGGGGGATCACATCGAGCAGCAGCAACTCGCCAGCGGCGTTGTTGCCGGCCAGTTGGTTGGCTTGGATGGCCGCCCCCAAAGCCACGACTTCGTCGGGGTTGAGGTTGTTGAGCGGGGCTTGGCCAAAAAAATCGGCCACGGCCTGCTGGATTTGCGGCATGCGGGTGGAGCCACCCACCATGACCACGCCTTGCACATCGTCTTTGGCCAGCTGCGCATCGCGCAGCGCTTTGCGCACGGCAGTGATGCAGCGGGCCGTGAGGGCCAAGGTGGCTTGTTCGAAATCGGCGCGGCTGAGCGACAAGGACAAGGCGCCTGTGGACATAGCCACATTCAGGCTGGTGGTGTCAGCGCTCGTCAAAGCCTCTTTGGCCGCACGCGCTGCGGCCTTGAGAACGGTTTTGTCTTCGGCAGTCACCGCATGCAAGGCGGGTTGACGGGCCAAGGCGACATCGGCCAGGGCCTGGTCGTAGTCATCGCCCCCCAAGGCCGAATCACCGCCTGTGGACAACACCTCAAAAACGCCTTGTGTGAGGCGAAGGATGGAGATGTCAAAGGTGCCACCGCCCAAGTCAAACACCGCGTAAATGCCTTCGCTGGCGTTGTCCAGTCCGTAGGCGATCGCCGCGGCTGTGGGTTCGTTGATCAGGCGCAGCACATTCAGGCCCGCCAGTTGGGCGGCGTCTTTGGTGGCCTGGCGCTGTGCGTCGTCAAAGTAGGCGGGCACGGTGATGACCGCGCCGTACAAATCGTCATTGAAGGTGTCTTCGGCGCGGTAACGCAGCGTGGCCAAAATTTCGGCACTGACTTCCACCGGCGACTTGGGGCCTTGCACCGTCTGAATAGACAGCATGCCCTGCTCGCTGGCGGTGAACTCGTAAGGCAGCTTGCTGCGGTCGGCGATGTCGTGCAGGCCTCGGCCCATGAAGCGCTTGACCGAGGCGATGGTGTTGACCGGGTCGGCGGCGGCCGATTGCACGGCCTCAAACCCGATCTGTCGGCCTTGGCCCGGCATGAAACGCACCACCGAGGGCAGGATCACCCGGCCGTCGTCGTCCGGCAAGCACTCGGCCACCCCGCTGCGCACCGAGGCCACCAGCGAATGGGTGGTGCCCAAGTCAATGCCCACGGCAATGCGGCGCTGGTGGGGGTCGGGCGACTGGCCCGGTTCAGATATCTGCAGTAACGCCATGGTCAAAGAGGGGTGGTTTTCAGGTCGCTGGCCTGTGAGCGGCATGGCGACCCGAGGGTCAGGTCAATCGGTCGAGTTTAGCGTTCACTTCTTGTGTGAAGCGCTCAATGAACATCAGCGCCCTCACCTGCCCCACGGCTTGCGCCGGGTCTTTCACTTCGTCCAAGAGGTGGGCCAGCGCTTGCTGGACGCGGCGCTGCTCGGCAGACACTTCATCGGCGAGGGCCTCCAGGCCCTGTGCGCTGTCGGTGTCGTCCAGACTTTCACGCCACGCCATCTGCTGCATGAGGAAGGCCGGGGGCATGGCGGTGTTGTTTTCGGCCTGCACGGGCGCGCCTTGCAGTTCGCACAAATAGCCAGCGCGTTTGAGCGGGTCTTTCAATCGCTGATACGCCTCGTTGATGCGCACCGACCACTGCATGGCCATGCGCTGGGCAGCGGCCCCTTCGGCCGCAAAGCGGTCCGGGTGGGCTTCGCGTTGCAGGGCTTTCCAACGGGCGTCGAGTTGAGCACGGTCCTGCGCGTACTGCACGGGCACATCGAACAGCTCGAAGTCGTTGGCTTGCAGGGAAATCACACGCGGAACGACTCACCGCAACCGCAGCGGTCGCGTTCGTTGGGGTTGTTGAAGCGGAAACCCTCGTTCAGGCCCTCGCGCACGAAGTCCAGTTCGGTACCATCGATGTAGGCCAGACTTTTGGGGTCCACCAGCACCTTGACGCCGTGGCCTTCAAAGACCACGTCTTCCGGGGCGATCTCGTCCACGTATTCAAGCTTGTAGGCCAAACCCGAGCAACCCGTGGTCTTGACGCCCAGGCGCACGCCGACGCCAGAGCCACGCTTGGCCAAGTAGCGGGTCACATGCCGAGCTGCGGCAGCAGACAGTGAGATGGCCATGTCAGTTCAGGTGTTTCTTTTTGTAGTCGTCCACAGCCGCCTTGATGGCGTCTTCGGCCAAGATGGAGCAGTGGATTTTGACGGGGGGCAGCGCCAGCTCTTCGGCGATCTGGCTGTTTTTCAAGGCCGCCGCTTCGTCGAGCGTCTTGCCCTTGACCCACTCGGTCACGAGCGAGCTGGACGCAATGGCCGAGCCGCAGCCGTAGGTCTTGAAGCGTGCGTCTTCGATCACACCGGTTTGCGGGTTGACCTTGATTTGCAGCTTCATGACGTCGCCACAAGCGGGCGCACCGACCATGCCGGTGCCCACGCTGTCGTCGCCCTTGTCGAACGAGCCCACGTTGCGGGGGTTTTCGTAGTGGTCAACCACTTTTTCAGAATAAGCCATGGTGTTTTCTCCGTATTCAGTTCAAAGGCGAAGCTGGGTGCGGCTCAATGCGCTGCCCACTGGATGGTGCTCAGATCAATGCCGTCTTTGTGCATTTCCCACAGGGGGCTCAAGTCGCGCAGCTTGGCCACGTTCTCACGGATCGTCTGGATCGCGTAGTCGATGTCCGCTTCGGTGGTCCAGCGGCCAATCGTCATGCGCAGGCTGCTGTGGGCCAACTCGTCGCTGCGGCCCAAGGCACGCAGCACATAGCTGGGCTCCAAGCTGGCAGAAGTACAGGCCGAGCCCGACGAGACCGCCAAGCCCTTGATGCCCATGATCAGCGATTCGCCTTCCACGAAGTTGAAGCTCATGTTGATGTTGTGTGGCACACGTTGGGTCGCGTGGCCGTTCAAAAATACCTGTTCCATGTCGCTCAGGCCGTTGATCAGGCGGTCGTGCAAGGCACGCGCCTTGGCATTGTCCTGGGCCATCTCGAGCTTGGCGATGCGGAAGGCCTCGCCCATGCCCACGCACTGGTGGGTGGGCAATGTGCCAGAACGCATGCCGCGCTCATGGCCTCCGCCGTGCATTTGCGCTTCCAGACGGATGCGGGGTTTGCGGCGCACATACAGAGCGCCAATGCCTTTGGGGCCATAGGTTTTGTGCGAAGCCAGGCTCATCAGGTCGATGGGCAACTGAGTCATGTCGATCTCGACCTTGCCGGTGGCTTGCGCGGCATCGACGTGGAAGACAATGCCTTTTTCGCGGCACAAATTGCCAATCGCGGTCACGTCTTGGATCACGCCGATTTCGTTGTTCACGAACATCACGCTGATCAGGATGGTGTCGGGGCGAATAGCGGCCTTGAGGGCGTCCATGCTCAGCAAGCCATCGGCTTGCACGTCGAGGTAGGTGACTTCAAATCCCTGGCGCTCGAGCTCACGCATGGTGTCCAGCACGGCCTTGTGTTCGGTCTTGACCGTGATCAGGTGCTTGCCGCGCGATTTGTAAAAGTGCGCTGCGCCCTTGATGGCCAGATTGTTGGATTCGGTGGCACCGCTGGTCCAGACGATTTCGCGGGGGTCGGCACCGATCAGGTCGGCCACTTGCTCACGTGCGGTTTCAACGGCGGCTTCGGCTTCCCAGCCCCAGGCGTGGCTGCGGGATGCGGGGTTGCCAAAGTGCTCACGCAACCAAGGGATGATGGCGTCCACCACGCGGGGATCGCAAGGATTGGTCGCGCCGTAGTCGAGGTAAATGGGGAAATGGGGCGTGGTCATGGCTGGTACTTCTTTTCAATCAGGATTTGGCAAACACGTTGCCCAAGTCGAACACGGAGTTGGGTCCGGTCAGGCGAATCGGCTTGCTGACGGGCATCGGGGAAATGGCCCGCTTGAGGGTGGGCTTGATTTCCACCACCAGGCCCTTGGCCAACTGGTCGTCCACCAGCTTTTGCAGGGACACCGAATCCAGAAATTCGACCATTTTGGAGTTCAGTGAAGCCCACAGGTCGTGCGTCATGCAGCGGCCATCACCGCCGTTGCAGTTTTCCTTGCCGCCGCAGTGGGTGGCATCGATGGGTTCGTCCACCGACAAAATGATGTCGGCCACGGTGATCTCGGTGGATTTGCGGCCCAAGGTATAGCCGCCGCCGGGTCCACGTGTGGACTCCACCAGGTTGTGGCGGCGAAGCTTGCCAAACAGCTGCTCCAGATAAGACAGTGAAATCTGTTGGCGCTGGCTGATGGCGGCCAAAGTCACGGGACCAGCGTCCTGGCGCAAGGCCAGATCGATCATGGCGGTGACGGCGAAACGGCCTTTGGTGGTTAAACGCATGGCAGACTCCTGAAGTGGGTGGGGGCTTGGTCTTGGCCCCGACAAAGCGGGTTCCCGACTAAACGAGTCAAGTATAAACCAATCCCGATCAAATCACTCGGGTTATGGGGTTATTCAGGCCCGAATCAAAGGCACGATGTTGTCGCCGCCTGTCGCCCCAAAAGCCTGCTCTTTCAGGATGGTCAGCTGGTCCCGCACCTGGGCGGCTTTTTCGAACTCCAGATTGCGGGCGTGTTCCATCATTTGCTTTTCCAGCTGCTTGATGGCCCGGGCGATGTCTTTCTCGCTCATGTCCTCGACCTTGGCTTTTTGCATGGCCGCTTGCTCGAGGCGCTCAGCTTCCTTGCCCGATTTTTCGCTGTAGACACCGTCGATCAGGTCTTTGACCCTTTTGACGATGCTCTTGGGCGTGATGCCCATGGCCTCGTTGTGCGCCAATTGTTTGATGCGACGACGCTCGGTCTCGCCCATGGCCTTTTTCATGGACTCGGTGATGCGATCGGCGTACAAAATCGCCCGGCCGTTCAGATTGCGGGCTGCACGGCCAATGGTCTGGATCAGGCTGCGCTCGGCGCGCAAAAAACCCTCTTTGTCGGCGTCCAAAATCGCCACCAGCGAGACCTCGGGAATGTCCAAGCCTTCACGCAGCAAGTTGATGCCCACCAGCACATCGAAAGCGCCCAGACGCAGGTCGCGCAAAATCTCTACCCGCTCCACCGTGTCCACATCGCTGTGCAAATAACGCACCTTGACGCCGTTGTCAGACAGGTAATCGGTCAGCTGCTCGGCCATGCGCTTGGTCAGCGTGGTGATGAGCACGCGCTCGTGCTTCTCGACCCGGATTCGGATTTCCTGCAGCACATCGTCCACCTGTTGCGTAGCGGGGCGCACTTCGACTTGCGGGTCCACCAAACCGGTGGGGCGCACCACCTGTTCAACCACCTTGCCCGAATGTGTCTTTTCATAGTCGGCGGGGGTGGCCGACACGAAGATGCACTGGCGCATGCGCTTTTCGAACTCTTCAAACTTGAGCGGGCGGTTGTCCAGTGCACTGGGCAGGCGAAAGCCGTATTCCACCAGCGTGGTTTTGCGGGCCTTGTCGCCGTTGTACATGGCGTTGAGCTGGCCAATCATCTGGTGGCTCTCGTCCAAAAACATGATGGCGTCGGCCGGCATGTAATCGGTCAGGGTGCTGGGCGGGTCGCCGGGGGCCGCACCCGACAAATGCCGGGTGTAGTTCTCGATGCCCTTGCAGTGGCCCACTTCGGACAACATTTCGAGGTCAAAGCGGGTGCGCTGCTCCAGCCGCTGGGCTTCCACCAGCTTGCCCATGCCCACCAGTTCTTTGAGGCGCTGGGCCAACTCCACCTTGATGGTTTCCACCGCCGCCAAAACTTTGTCTCGCGGCGTGACGTAATGGCTGGACGGGTACACCGTGAAACGCGGGATCTTCTGGCGGATACGGCCCGTGAGCGGATCAAACAATTGCAGGCTCTCGATCTCGTCGTCAAACAACTCGATGCGGATGGCCAGCTCGGAGTGTTCGGCCGGGAACACGTCGATGGTGTCGCCGCGCACCCGGAACTTGCCACGCGAGAACTCCATGTCGTTGCGCTGGTACTGCATGCGGATCAGCTGGGCGATCACGTCGCGCTGGCCGAGTTTGTCGCCGGTGCGCAGCGTCATGATCATGCGGTGGTAGCTCTCGGGCTCACCAATGCCATAGATGGCCGAGACGGTGGCCACGATCACCACATCGCGTCGCTCCATGATGCTTTTGGTGCAAGACAGGCGCATCTGTTCGATGTGTTCGTTGATCGCGCTGTCCTTTTCAATGAACAGGTCGCGCTGCGGCACATAGGCCTCGGGCTGGTAATAGTCGTAATAGCTGACGAAGTACTCCACCGCATTCTTGGGGAAAAACTCGCGAAACTCGCTGTACAGCTGGGCCGCCAGGGTCTTGTTGGGCGCAAACACGATGGCGGGCCGGCCCAGTTGCGCGATCACATTGGCCATGGTGAAAGTCTTGCCCGACCCGGTCACGCCCAACAGGGTCTGGAACACCTCGCCGTCGTGCACGCCTTCAACCAGCTGCTCAATGGCCACCGGCTGGTCGCCTGCCGGTGGGTAAGGCTGGTACAGCTCAAAGGGCGAGCCGGGATAGCTGACGAACGTGCCTTCAGCGTACTTGTCTGCATCGGACACAACTTCAACAACGGGGGCTTCGGACACGTTAGACATCTTTATGGGCGAGGACCTCCCGGCCAAATCAGGCGTCGGAGACCGTTAAAATCAGGGACAACCCGAAAGCCTAACCGAGGAACGGGTTTCCTGCCACCACTGAACACAATCCAAGGACTTTCCATGTCTCTGTTTTCCGCCGTCGAAATGGCCCCCCGCGACCCGATCTTGGGTCTGAACGAGCAATACAACGCCGACACCAACCCCAACAAAGTGAACTTGGGCGTGGGCGTGTACTTCGACGACAACGGCAAACTGCCCCTGCTGCAATGCGTTCAAGCCGCCGAGAAAACCATGATGGCCACCCCCACCGCCCGCGGCTACCTGCCCATCGACGGCATCGTGGCCTATGACAACGCCGTCAAAGCGCTGGTGTTTGGCGCTGACTCCGATGTGGTCAAGTCTGGCCGCGTGTCCACCGTGCAGGCCATCGGTGGCACGGGCGGTCTGAAAATCGGCGCCGACTTCCTGAAAAAAGTCAGCCCCAAGGCCAAAGTGCTGATCTCCGACCCCAGTTGGGAAAACCACCGCGCCATCTTCATCAACGCTGGTTTTGAAGTCGACAGCTACACCTATTACGACGCGGCCAAGCGCGGCGTGAACTTTGACGGCATGCTGGCCAGCCTGAACGCGGCCGCCCCCGGCACCATCGTGGTCCTGCACGCTTGCTGCCACAACCCCACCGGCTACGACATCACCGATGCCCAGTGGGACCAGGTCATCGCCATGGTCAAGGCCAAGGGCCTCACCGCTTTCTTGGACATGGCCTACCAGGGCTTTGGCCATGGCATTGCCGAAGACGGCGCCGTGATCGGCAAGTTTGTGGCCGCTGGCCTGAACATCTTTGTCTCGACCTCTTTCTCCAAGAGCTTCAGCCTGTACGGTGAGCGCGTGGGTGCCCTCTCGGTGGTGGCTTCTGACAAAGAAGAAGCTTCCCGCGTGTTGTCTCAACTGAAAATCGCGATCCGCACCAACTACTCCAACCCGCCCATCCACGGCGGTGCGGTGGTGGCGGCGGTGCTGAACAACCCGGAACTGCGTGCGCAATGGGAAAGCGAACTGGCCGAAATGCGTGTGCGCATCAAGGCCATGCGCCAGAAACTGGTCGACGGCCTCAAAGCCGCAGGCGTGCAGCAAGACATGGGCTTCATCACCCAGCAAATTGGCATGTTCAGCTACTCGGGCCTCACCAAAGACCAGATGGTGCGTCTGCGCAGCGAGTTTGGCGTGTACGGCACCGACACCGGCCGCATGTGCGTGGCAGCGCTGAACAGCCAAAACATCGATTACGTGTGCGCCTCGATCGCCAAAGTCGTCTGAATTGACTGACATCAAGCTTGCAACCGCCCCCGACGGGGCGGTTTCTTTTTGGGCCGTCCGGAAAGTGACTGTCAATTAGGGGCCAAACTCAAAAAATACCGGCTGGTCTCCTGTAGTATTGCTGCAGCGCACCATTTTGTTGCAAGGGAAACTGTCACATGCTCTATCAGATTTTTGAAACCCAACGCTCCATCATGGAGCCATTTTCCGATCTGGCCCAAGCAGCAGCCAAGCTCTACAGCAACCCCCTGAACCCCATGGCCCAAACGCCTTTGGCCCAACGTGTGTCAGCAGGCTACGCCCTGATGCACCGCCTGGGCAAGGACTATGTCAAGCCCGAATTCGGCATCCGCACCGTCAAGGTCAACAAAACCGATGTGGCCATCCACGAGCGCATCGAGATCGACAAGCCTTTTTGCGAGCTGCGCCGCTTCAAGCGCTTCTCGGACGACGCCGCCACGCTGACCCAGCTCAAAGCCCAGCCCGTTGTGCTGATCGTCGCCCCCTTGTCCGGCCACTACGCCACCTTGCTGCGCGACACCGTCAAAACCATGCTGCAAGACCACAAGGTCTACATCACCGACTGGAAGAATGCCCGCTTGGTGCCATTGTCGGACGGCGAGTTCCACCTGGACGACTACATCAACTACGTGCAGGAGTTCATTCGCCACATCCAGTCCATCTATGGCCACTGCCATGTGGTGAGCGTATGCCAGCCGACCGTGCCGGTTCTGGCTGCGGTGTCCCTCATGGCCAGCCGTGGCGAAAAAACCCCGCTGACCATGACCATGATGGGCGGCCCCATCGATGCCCGCAAGTCGCCCACCTCGGTGAACAACCTGGCCACCAACAAGAGCTTCGAGTGGTTCGAGAACAACGTGATCTACCGCGTGCCCCCCTCCTTCCCAGGCGCGGGTCGTCGCGTGTACCCAGGCTTCTTGCAGTACACCGGCTTTGTGGCCATGAACCCCGATCGCCACGCCACCAGCCATTACGACTTTTTCAAAGACCTGATCAAAGGTGACGACGCCAGCGCAGAAGCGCACCGCAAGTTCTACGACGAGTACAACGCCGTGCTCGACATGGACGCCGATTACTACCTGGAAACCATCGCCACCGTGTTCCAGGACTTCAAGCTGGTCAACGGCACTTGGGACGTCAAGGGTGTGGACGGCAAGATCGAGCGCGTGCGCCCGCAAGACATCAAGGGCACCGCGCTGATGACCGTGGAAGGCGAGCTGGACGACATCTCCGGCTCCGGCCAGACCCGTGCGGCGCAAGACCTGTGCAGCGGCGTGCCTGCCAGCGAGCGCCAGCACCTGGAAGTCGAAGGCGCAGGCCATTACGGCATCTTCAGTGGCCGCCGCTGGCGCGACATCGTCTACCCGCAATTGGTCAAGTTCATCCTGAACCATGCCCCCAAAGCCAAGGCCCCAACGGCCGCGGCCAAGTCGGCAGCTGTGGCTGCACCTGTGGCCGTCAGCCCTGCAGCAAAGCCTGCAACCAAAGCACCTGTGAAAACGGCTGCCAAAGCACCTGTGAAAACAGCCGCCAAAGCCAGTGCCCAGCCTGCAGTGAAAGCCACTGTGGCCAAACCCGTTGCCAAAGCTCCAAGCAAAGCGGTGGCCAAGAGCGCGGCCAAAGCCGTGCCCAACACGGCCGTCAAAACCACTTGGGTGGATGCGAAGAAAAAGGCCTGAGGTCCATGCCCGCCTTGAGCAACCAAGCGCCTGAGACCCAGGCGCTTTTTCTTGCCCTGAACAACGCCCTGCCCCAAACGCAGTGCACGCGTTGCGGCTATCCAGACTGCGCCAGCTACGCCCAGGCCATGGCCGAGGGGCAAGCGCCTATCAACCAATGCCCACCGGGCGGGCAAGCGGGCATTGAACGACTGGCTGCCATCTCCGGCCGGCCCGTTTTGCCCCTCAACCCGGAACACGGCACAGAAGGCCCACGCCATGTGGCCATCATCGACGAAGCCTGGTGCATTGGCTGCACGTTGTGCATCAAAGCCTGCCCGACCGATGCGATTTTGGGCGCCAACAAAGTCATGCACACCGTGATCGAGCCCTGGTGTACGGGCTGCGAGCTGTGCATTCCGGTTTGCCCGGTCGATTGCATTGCGCTGGAGAACGTGACGGACAAGCGCACAGGCTGGGCCGCCTGGTCCGCGCAAGACGCTCAGACGACCCTCACAAGGTACAAGTCACGTCAAAAACGTCTGGCGCATGAGGCGGCCGCCCACCAAGCCCGGCTGATCAACGAGGCTGAGCACACCTTGGCCGACTTGCCTGCCCACACCAAGGGCACAGACAAGGCCTCCGAAGTGGACCGCAAACGCGCCATCATCGAAGCGGCACTGGCCAAAGCAAAAGCCCGACAGACCGGGGTCTGACGGGCCTCAGGTTCAGAAGGGTCTCAGCCCCCCTGTTTCAGACTTTGTCACCCCCGACTTGATCGGGGGTCCATGCCTTCGTTCGACATGGATACCCGCATGCGCGGGTATGACACATCATTGCGACACCTTCTTGCTGATCGGACCTTCAGGTCCGACACAACTCAATGCGCGTTGGCCGCCAAAGCCGCAAAAGCCTTGACCACTTCCGGTGGTGCCTGCACCAACTCGATCAACACGCCCTCCCCACCAATCGGGAACTCGTCGTTCGCCTTGGGGTGCAAAAACGTGATGTCAAAACCGGCCGCGCCCTTGCGGATGCCGCCCGGCGCAAAGCGCACGCCCTGGGCTGTGAGCCACTCCACCGCTACCGGAAGGTCGTCGATCCACAGGCCGATGTGGTTCAGCGGCGTGGTGTGCACGGCAGGCTTTTTCTCAGGGTCCAGCGGCTGCATCAGATCGACCTCGACCTTGAAAGGGCCGGAGCCAATGGCGCAGATGTCTTCGTCCACGTTCTCACGTTCGCTTTTGAAGGTGCCTGTGACTTCAAGACCGAACATGTCGACCCAGAGCTTTTGCAGGCGCGACTTGTCTGGCCCACCGATGGCAATTTGCTGGACGCCCAGCACTTTGAATGGTCGAGTCATTTATTCGAACTCCACAATCATCTGGTCCACCGTGAGCGATTCGCCCTTGGCGGCCACCACTTTTTTCACCACACCATCGGCAGCGGCAAACAGCACGTTTTCCATCTTCATGGCTTCGATCACGGCCACGCGCTCACCGGCTTGCACCTTCTGGCCTGGCTGGACCGCCACATCGACCAAGAGACCTGGCATGGGTGAGAGCACAAAACGGCTCAGGTCGGGTGGCGCCTTGTAAGGCATGAGCTTGTGCAGCTCGGCCATGCGCGGTGACATCACCAAAGCTTCGATGCGGGTGCCGTTGTGCTGCACTTGCAAAGCCAAGGGGTTCTTCAAAGTCCCGCGCTCGACTTGCGCTGTGAACGGCTTACCGTTGCACGTGCCTTCGATGCGGATGTCGTTCAGGCGCGAATTGCTCTCGATGGCGTAAGTTTTGCCGTCGACCGTGATCTGCGCCACACCGGGCTTGCCAGCAAACTCGTCCACATGCACCGACACATAGCGGTTGCGGCCGCCCTGCCCCAATTCGACCACGGCATAGTCCTGACCGATCTTGACGTCATAGCCGGGCAACTGGCCACTGAGGTTGGCAGCGCGTTCGCGGGACTTGCGTCGCACGAAAGCGGCCAATGCGGCCAAAAAGTCGTGGTCGTCGTGCGGCACGTCTTCCGCGCGGAAGCCCTTGCTGTACTGCTCGGCGATGAAACCGGTATTGAAGTCACCCGACACAAAGCGGGGGTGCGCCAGCAAAGCGGACTGGAAGGGGATGTTGGAGCTGATGCCGCGGATCACAAAACCGTTCAGGGCTTCGCGCATTTTGGCAATCGCGTCGTTGCGGTCTTTGCCGTGCACGATCAGCTTGGCGATCATCGAGTCGTAGAACATCGGAATCTCGCCGCCGTCTTGCACGCCTGTGTCCACGCGCACGCCATACAGCTGGGTGGTGTTGGCTTGGAACATGGTTTGTTTGGGCGTCTGGAAGCGCACCAAACGGCCTGTGGAGGGCAGGAAGTTGCGAAACGGGTCTTCGGCATTGATCCGGCACTCGATGGCCCAGCCATTGCGCTGCACGTCTTTTTGCGCGATGGGCAATTTCTCGCCAGCGGCCACGCGGATCATCATCTCGACCAGGTCAAGGCCAGTGATGGCTTCGGTCACAGGGTGCTCCACCTGCAAACGGGTGTTCATCTCCAAGAAATAAAAGCTCTGGTCTTTGCCGACCACGAACTCCACCGTGCCCGCCGACTGGTATTTCACCGCCTTGGCCAGTTGCACGGCCTGCTCGCCCATGGCTTGGCGTGTGGCTTCACTGATGAACGGCGATGGTGCCTCTTCAATCACTTTTTGGTGACGCCGCTGAATAGAGCACTCGCGCTCGTTCAAATAAATCACGTTGCCGTGGCTGTCGCCCAGCACCTGGATCTCGATGTGGCGGGGCTCTTCGACAAACTTCTCAATGAACACACGGTCATCGCCAAAACTGTTGCGCGCTTCGTTGCGGCACGAGGTGAAGCCTTCAAAAGCCTCTTTGTCGTTGAAGGCCACGCGCAGGCCTTTGCCGCCACCGCCCGCAGAAGCCTTGATCATCACGGGGTAACCAATGCCCTTGGCGATTTCAACGGCTTTTTCAGCAGTTTCAATCGCGTCGTTCACGCCGGGAATGCAGTTCACGCCGGCAGCGCCTGCCAATTTTTTGGATTCGATCTTGTCGCCCATGGCGGCAATCGAAAAGTGGCGCGGACCGATGAAGGCAATGCCCTCGTCTTCGCAGCGTTTGGAAAACTCGGCGTTTTCGCTCAGAAAACCATAGCCCGGATGAATGGCTTGAGCGCCGGTGGCTTTGGCGGCAGCGATGATTTTGTCAGCGACCAAGTAAGACTCGCGCGAAGCAGCCGGGCCAATCAAAACGGCCTCGTCGGCCAGCTGCACATGGCGAGCTTCCTTGTCGGCTTCAGAGTAAACCGCAACGGTTTGGATGCCCATTTTTTGAGCGGTGGCGATGACGCGGCAGGCGATTTCGCCACGGTTGGCAATCAGGATTTTGGTAAACATTTCAATTTCTCCAGCTGGTGCTGATACTGAACAAGCGTCATCGCGAGGAGCGCAGCGACTTGGCGATCCAGACATGGATTGCATCGCTTGGCTCGCAATGACGTGATAGCGACATGGGTGTGTTCAAAGTGGGATGTTCCCGTGCTTGCGCCAAGGGTTCTCGAGCTTCTTGTCTTTGAGCATGACCAGCGAGCGGCAAATGCGCTTGCGGGTCTCGTGCGGCTGGATCACGTCGTCGATGAAGCCGCGAGCACCAGCCACAAAGGGGTTGGCAAAACGGGCTTTGTATTCGGCTTCTTTGGCGGCCAGTTTCTCGGGATCGCCCTTGTCTTCACGGAAGATGATTTCTACCGCACCCTTGGCCCCCATCACCGCGATTTCGGCATTGGGCCAGGCAAAGTTCACATCGCCGCGCAGGTGTTTGGAAGCCATCACGTCGTACGCACCGCCGTAGGCTTTGCGGGTGATGACCGTGATTTTCGGTACCGTGCACTCGGCGTACGCGTAGAGCAACTTGGCCCCGTGCTTGATGATGCCGCCGAACTCTTGCGAAGTGCCGGGCATGAAACCGGGCACGTCCACGAAGGTTATGACGGGAATGTTGAAAGCGTCACAGAAACGCACAAAACGTGCGGCCTTGATGGAGCTCTTGATGTCGAGACATCCGGCCAACACCAAGGGCTGATTGGCCACGATGCCCACCGTCTGGCCTTCCATGCGGGCAAAGCCGATCAGGATGTTTTTGGCGTAATCGGGTTGCAGCTCAAAGAAGTCGCCATCGTCCACGGTTTTGACGATGAGTTCCTTCATGTCATAGGCTTTGTTCGGGTTCTCAGGCACCAAGGTGTCCAGGCTCATGTCCAGACGACCCGAGGGATCACCGCTGGGGCGCACAGGTGCTTTTTCGCGGTTGTTGAGCGGCAGGTAGTTGTACAAGCGGCGCAGCATCAGCAAGGCTTCGACGTCGTTTTCAAAGGCCATGTCGGCCACGCCGCTCTTAGTGGTGTGGGTCAAAGCACCGCCCAACTCTTCGGCGGTGACTTCTTCGTGGGTCACGGTCTTGACCACTTCTGGCCCCGTCACAAACATGTAAGACGTGTCCTTGACCATGAAAATGAAGTCGGTCAAAGCCGGCGAATACACCGCACCACCGGCCGATGGGCCCATGATCATGCTGATCTGCGGCACCACACCGCTGGCCATCACATTGCGCTGGAACACGTCGGCATAACCGCCAAGCGAAGCCACGCCTTCCTGGATGCGGGCGCCGCCAGAATCGTTCAGGCCAATCACGGGCGCGCCGACCTTCATGGCCTGGTCCATGATTTTGCAAATCTTCTCGGCATGCGTTTCAGACAATGCACCGCCATACACGGTGAAGTCCTGGCTGAACACGAACACCAAGCGGCCGTTGATCATGCCGTAGCCCGTGACCACACCGTCGCCGGGAATCTTGTTGTCCTGCATGCCGAAATCGGTGCAGCGGTGCTCCACGAACATGTCCCACTCTTCAAAGGTGCCTTCGTCCAGCAGCACTTCCAGGCGTTCACGGGCGGTGAGCTTGCCTTTGGCGTGCTGCGCATCGATGCGCTTTTGTCCGCCGCCCAAGCGAGCCGCAGCGCGCTTTTTTTCCAGTTGTTCAATGATGTCTTGCATGGTGGCTCTCTCTTTTCTTCAGGAAGATGGGGGGGCACTCTGCGCTTGGTAGGCGCTGAGCAGTTGACGGGCAGCCGTGGACGCGGCCAATCGGCCCGTGCCGACTTGTTGGCTGAGTTGGGGCAGCAGAGTTTGAACACTCGGCTGAGCCCGGAAATTTTGCTTGAGCCCGGCGTCGATGCGCTCCCACATCCACGACAGGGCCTGGTGTTGGCGGCGCAGCCCCAAGCGGCCATTGGCTGTTTGCAAGCGACGGAACTCGCTGACCGCCGACCAAAAGCTGTCCACGCCCTGGCCCAGCAAAGCGCTCAGCTGCACCACCTTGGGGTGCCATTGGGTGCTATCGGCGTGTGCATGGCCCGAGCCGCCGTGCATGCCCAACAATTGCAAGGCACTGGTGATCTGCAGCTCGGCGCGGGTGGCCGCGATGGCATCGAGGTCGGCCTTGTTGATGACCACCAAATCGGCGATCTCCATCACGCCTTTTTTGATGGCCTGCAAATCGTCGCCCGCATTGGGCAACTGCATCAACACAAACATGTCGGTCATGTTGGCCACCGCCGTCTCGGACTGGCCCACGCCCACCGTCTCGACGATGACCACGTCGTAGCCCGCGGCTTCACAAACCAGCATGGACTCGCGGGTTTTTTCGGCCACGCCACCCAAGGTGCCGCTGCTGGGGCTGGGGCGGATGTAAGCGCGTTCGTGCACGCTGAGCAACTCCATGCGGGTCTTGTCGCCCAAAATCGAGCCCCCCGACACCGTGCTGGACGGGTCCACCGCCAGCACCGCCACGCGGTGGCCTTGGCCAATCAAATACAGGCCCAGCGCCTCGATGAAGGTGGACTTGCCCACACCCGGCACGCCGCTTATCCCTAAGCGAAACGACTGTCCGGTGTGGGGCAGCATGGCCGTGAGCAACTCGTCGGCCATCGCCCGGTGGTCCGCACGCGTCGATTCAAGCAGCGTGATGGCTTTGGCCATGGCACGGCGCTGCCCGGCAGCGTTGCCGTGCAACAAGCCGTCGAGCAGCTGCGCAGGGTTCACCCGATCGCCTTTTTGATCTGTTCCAGCACGTCCTTGGCGCTGACTGGGATCGGGGTGCCGGGGCCATAGATGCCCTTGACGCCGGCTTCGTACAGCATGTCGTAGTCCTGGCGCGGAATCACACCGCCCACGAACACGATGATGTCGTCTGCGCCCTGCTTTTTGAGCTCGGCAATGATGGCGGGCACCAAGGTTTTGTGGCCTGCAGCGAGTGTGGATACGCCCACCGCGTGCACGTCGTTTTCAATCGCTTGGCGGGCGCACTCTTCGGGCGTCTGGAACAGCGGGCCCATGTCCACGTCAAAGCCCAAGTCGGCGAAGGCGGTGGCGACCACTTTGGCGCCCCGGTCGTGGCCGTCCTGGCCGAGTTTGGAGATCATCACGCGGGGACGGCGGCCTTGCGCGTCGGCAAAGGCGGCGATGTCGGCTTTGAGTTGGTTCCAGTATTCCATGGTGTCTCCCACGTTCTCGCCGTCGTCGTAAGCCGCGGCGTAAACGCCCGTGACCTTTTGGGTGTCGGCGCGGTGGCGGCCAAAGGCTTTTTCCAGCGCGTCGGAAATTTCACCCACGGTGGCCCGCAGGCGCACGGCCTGGATGGACAAATCAAGCAGGTTGCCCTGGCCCGATTCAGCAGCTGCGCTCAGCGCGTCCAAGGCGGCCTGCACTTTGGCGCTGTCGCGGGTGGCGCGGATTTTGGCCAAGCGCTCGATCTGGCCATCGCGTACGCGCACGTTGTCGATCGACAGCGTCTCGATCGGGTCTTCCTTGGCCAGCTTGTATTTGTTCACGCCCACGATGACGTCTTTGCCCGAGTCAATGCGGGCTTGCTTTTCTGCGGCAGCCGCCTCGATCTTGAGCTTGGCCCAGCCGCTGCCCACGGCCTTGGTCATGCCGCCCATGGCTTCGACTTCTTCGATGATCGCCCAAGCCTTGTCGGCCATTTCTTGCGTCAGGCTCTCCATCATGAAGGAACCGGCCCAAGGGTCGATCACGTTGGTGATGTGGGTCTCTTCTTGGATGATCAGCTGCGTGTTGCGGGCAATGCGCGAGCTGAACTCGGTGGGCAGGGCAATCGCTTCGTCAAACGAGTTGGTGTGCAGCGACTGGGTGCCGCCGAACACGGCCGCCATGGCTTCGATGGTGGTGCGCACCACGTTGTTGTAGGGGTCTTGCTCGGTGAGCGACCAGCCCGAAGTCTGGCTGTGGGTGCGCAACATGAGGCTCTTGGGGTTCTTGGCGTCAAAGCCCTTCATGATGCGGCACCACAGCAAGCGGGCGGCGCGCATCTTGGCAATCTCCAAATAGAAGTTCATGCCCACCGCCCAGAAGAAGGACAGGCGGCCCGCGAAGTCGTCCACGTCCATGCCCTTGGCGATGGCGGTCTTCACGTATTCCTTGCCATCGGCCAAGGTGAAGGCCATCTCGAGCGCCTGGTTGGCCCCGGCTTCTTGCATGTGGTAGCCCGAGATCGAGATCGAGTTGAACTTCGGCATGTTTTTGGCCGTGTACTCGATGATGTCGCCAATGATCTTCATCGACGGCTCGGGTGGGTAAATGTAGGTGTTGCGCACCATGAACTCTTTCAGAATGTCGTTCTGAATCGTTCCACTCAGTTTGTCTTGGCTCACGCCCTGCTCTTCAGCGGCGACCACATAGCCCGCCAACACGGGCAGCACCGCGCCGTTCATGGTCATCGACACGCTGACCTTGTCCAGCGGAATCTGGTCAAACAGGATCTTCATGTCCTCGACCGAGTCAATCGCCACACCGGCCTTGCCCACGTCGCCCGTCACACGCGGATGGTCGGAGTCATAGCCCCGGTGCGTGGCCAGGTCAAACGCGACCGACACACCCTGCCCGCCTGCAGCCAGCGCCTTGCGGTAGAACGCGTTGGATTCTTCGGCCGTTGAAAAACCAGCGTACTGGCGGATCGTCCAGGGGCGCACGGCGTACATGGTGGCCTGCGGGCCGCGCAAAAACGGCTCAAAACCCGGCAGCGTGTTGGCGTAGGGCAAATTGGCCGTGTCTTCGGCGGTGTAAAGGGGCTTGACGACGATGCCGTCGGGCGTCTTCCAGTTCAGGGCGCTCACATCGCCCCCGGGGGCGGATTTGACCGCTGCTTTTTGCCAGGCTTCCAAGTTGGAAGCGTTGAATTCAAAGGATTTGGACGTCATGGCGCTGTGCTTTCGGGACAAAAATGGCTGAGCCGGATTTTGGCAGCTTGGGGCTGCATACCGGCTTACAGGTACCGTGATTCATAATTATTGATGCAGAATATTTTAACCGGCTTACAATTCAACATCTGAAACGCCCTTCATGCCGTTTGGCCAAGCCCAAACAGCTTCCCCCCTGAATCTGCTCATGTCCGCCCTGTCCCTCGCCCCCCGCGCCCTGTACGAAGAAGTTGCCGAATTGCTGCGGCAGCGGATTTTTGCGCGCGAGCTGGAGCCCGGCAGTTGGATCGACGAGTTGCGCATCGCCGAGGCCCTGGGCATCAGCCGCACCCCTCTGCGCGAAGCCCTGAAGGTACTGGCCGCCGAAGGCCTGGTGACCATGAAGGTCCGCCGGGGCGCTTACGTGACCGAGGTCAGCGAGAAAGACCTGCGCGACGTCTACCACCTGCTGGCCTTGCTCGAATCCGACGCGGCCCGCGTGGTGGCGCACAACGCGAACGCTGAGCAGATGGCGCAGATCAGCGCCTTGCACCAGGATCTGGAAAAAGCCACCCACGACCGGGACCGTTTTTTCGAGATCAACGAAGCTTTTCACATGCTGCTGATGGAATTGGCCGACAACCGCTGGCGCGACCAGATGGTGGCCGACCTGCGCAAGGTGATGAAGCTCAACCGCCACAGCTCACTGTTCAAAGAAGGCCGCATCGAGCAATCCCTGGCCGAGCACCGCGCCATTGTGCAGGCACTGGTAGCGCGTCAGCCCGAGCAAGCGGCCAAGCGCATGTCGGCGCACTTCATGAACGGCTTGCAGGCGGCGCAATGAGGCAGGCCTTGATCAGTCGGTGACGACCGCGCCTCGCGCCAGCGCAGCTCGGGCCAAAGCCCAGACCTCACGCGGCGGCAAGGGCTTGAGTTTGTGGTCACTCCAGACCTGACGCCACAAACGCCCGCCCCGCTGGCCGTGGTACAGGCCCAGCATGTGACGGGCAATCGCATACCAAGGGCAGCCATCTTCGGCAAAAGCGCGTTCCATATAGGCCACCATGGCCTCTTCCACTGCTTCGCGGCTAGGCACCTCGTGGGTATCGCCATAAAACGCAGCGTCCCAAGTGCCCAACAGCCAAGGGTTGTAATAGGCTTCACGTCCAACCATCACGCCGTCGGCCTGCTGCAAATGCAGAGCGATTTCCTCGTTGGTCTTGATGCCGCCGTTCACGGCGATCAGCAGCGATGGAAAATCTTTTTTGAGCCGATAGGCCAATTCATAGCGCAGCGGCGGGATTTCGCGGTTCTCCTTCGGGGAAAGGCCGTCGAGCCAGGCATTGCGGGCGTGCACGATGAAGACTTTGCAACCGGCATCGCTGACCGTACCCACAAAGTCGCGCACAAAGTCGTAGCTCTCGATGCGGTCAATGCCGATTCGGTGCTTCACCGTCACCGGCACATCGACCACGTCCAGCATGGCTTTCACGCCATCGGCCACGGTGGTCGGCTCGTTCATCAAGCAGGCGCCAAATGCGCCACGCTGCACACGGTCTGAAGGGCAGCCGCAGTTGAGGTTGATCTCGTCGTAACCCCACTCTTGCCCCAGCTTGGCGGCGTGGGCCAGGTCGGCGGCGTCACTGCCGCCCAATTGCAGGGCCACCGGGTGCTCTTCGGCGTTGAAACGCAGGTGCCGCTGCACACTGCCGTGGCGCAGCGCACCAGTGGTCACCATCTCGGTGTACAGCAAGGTGTGGCGAGTCAGCAGGCGGTGGAAAAATCGGCAGTGCCGGTCGGTCCAATCCATCATGGGCGCCACAGAAAGACGCCAGCGTTGGGGTTCAGGGAAATGCATGGGGGCTGATTATCCTTGGCTTGCGCGGGACTTGACCCCGGCGCTGGGTGGTCAGCGTATAAAGACAGAAGTTCAAGCCCGACAATATGCGGGCCAAGCTGAAGGAGGCGAGATGGGCAATGCAACGATGTGGTGGGTGCTGACCGGCGTGCTGGTGGCACTGGAGTTGGTGACTGGCACTTTTTACCTGCTGATGCTGGGCTTGGGGTCTGGGGCCGCAGCCTTGGCCGCGATGGCCGGCTATGGCCTGAGCACCCAACTGGTGGCGGCGGCCGTCGTGGGTGGCCTGGGGGCTGTGCTGCTGGGCCAATGGCGCAAACGCCAAACCCCCACGCCCCAAGAAGCCCAAGACCAGCACCTGGACCTGGGTGCCACCGTGCAAGTTGAGGCCTGGGACGCGCAAAGCACAGCTCAAGTCAAACACCGAGGTGCCGCTTGGACCGCCGTGCTGGCCCCCGGCCAATCCGCAGCGCCTGGCGCACACCGTATTCAGGCCATGTCAGGCAACCGCCTGGTTCTTGAAAAAATCTGAGCACGCCGATCGAAACACTGAAAAGGGAGAAAAACCATGGAAGTCGCTGCCGTCCTTGTGATCATCGCGATCCTGTTCGTCGTCAAGACCGTCAAGGTCGTGCCGCAGCAAGAGGCCTGGGTGGTCGAAAGGCTGGGCAAATTCCACGCCAGCCTGGCCCCGGGCCTGAACTTTGTAGTGCCCTTTGTGGACAACGTGATCCAGAAACACAGCCTGAAAGAAATTCCGCTGGATGTGCCCAGCCAGATCTGCATCACGCGCGACAACACGCAGCTGCAGGTCGACGGCATTTTGTACTTCCAGGTGACCGACCCCAAGCTGGCCAGTTACGGCTCGTCCAATTACATCGTGGCGGTGACCCAGCTGGCGCAAACCAGCCTGCGCAGCGTGATCGGCAAGCTGGAGCTGGACAAGACTTTTGAAGAGCGCGACATCATCAACGCACAGGTGGTGGCCGCCATCGACGAAGCGGCGCTCAACTGGGGCGTGAAGGTGTTGCGTTACGAGATCAAGGATCTGACGCCACCCAAAGAAATCTTGCTGGCCATGCAATCGCAAATCACGGCCGAGCGCGAAAAGCGCGCCCTGATCGCGGCCTCCGAAGGCCGGCGCCAAGAACAGATCAACATCGCCACCGGTGAGCGCGAGGCCTTCATTGCCCGCTCAGAAGGCGAAAAGCAAGCGGCCATCAACAAGGCCCAAGGCGATGCCGCCGCCATCACCGAAATGGCCAATGCCACGGCCCAAGCGATTGAGCGGATTGCCACCGCCATCCGCCAGCCCGGGGGCGAGCAGGCCGTGCAGCTCAAGGTGGCCGAGCAGGCGGTGCAGGCCTACGCCAAAGTGGCGCAAGACGCCAAGACCACCCTGATCGTACCGGGCAACATGACCGAGGTCTCGGGATTGATCGCTTCGGCCATGCAGATGGTGAGCACCGGCAAACAAGCGGGTTAAAGCGAGCCTGCAGACGCAAAAAAACCCGCCGAGGCGGGTTTTTTGGTGGGTACTGCTTGCGCATCAACCCATGTGCAAACCGCCGTTGACAGCGAAGTCAGCACCGGTCGTGTAGCCACCGTCTTCGCTGGCCATCCAAGCGATGATGGAAGCGATTTCGCTGGGCTTGCCCAAGCGCTTGACGGGCACAGTGGCCACGATTTTCTCGAGCACGTCCGGGCGAATGGCGTTGACCATGTCGGTGCCAATATAGCCAGGCGAGACGGTATTGACCGTGACGCCTTTGGTGGCCAGCTCTTGGGCCAAGGCCATCGAGAAACCGTGCATGCCAGCTTTGGCGGCCGAGTAGTTGGTCTGACCGGCCTGGCCTTTTTCGCCGTTGACCGAGCTGATGTTGATGATGCGGCCCCAGCCTTTTTCGACCATGTCGGCGACCACTTGTTTGGTCACGTTGAACATGGAGTCGAGGTTGGTGTTCATCACAGCCTGCCAGTCTTCACGGGTCATCTTCAGGAACATGCGGTCCTTGGTGATGCCGGCATTGTTGACCAAGACATCGATCGGGCCATGCTCGGCTTTGGCCTTGGTGAAGGCTTCCACGGTGGAGTCCCAGTCGCCAACATTGCCGACCGAGGCGAAGAAGGTGAAGCCCAGGGCTTTTTGCTCGTCCAGCCATTTGGTGAAGTCACGGGTGGGGCCGCAACCGGCGATGACCTTGAAGCCCTCTTGATGCAGGCGCTGGCAGATCGCGGTACCGATGCCGCCCATGCCACCTGTGACGTACGCTACTTTTTGACTCATGATTGTCTCCTGGTTATGAGTGTGCTGAGATCGTGAAAAACCACCCCAACCCGCTTGATCGGCTGCCCTTATACAACTGGACAGTGCGCCGACCCGCGCTGCTTGAGCGGCGGGATTGGGTTAAACGCGCTCGATGGCCAGGGACACGCCCATGCCGCCGCCAATGCACAAAGCGGCCACGCCCTTGCGGGCCTGGGTGCGCTGCATTTCGTGCAACAAAGTCACCAGAATGCGGCAACCGGACGCGCCGATGGGGTGGCCGATCGCGATCGCACCGCCATTGACGTTGACCTTGGCCGGATCGATGTCCAGCGCCTGGTTCACAGCGCAGGCTTGCGCGGCAAAGGCTTCGTTAAGCTCAAACAGGTCCACGTCTTGGGCTTTCCAGCCGGCACGGGCCAGCGCTTTTTGCGAAGCGGGCACTGGGCCCATGCCCATGGTGGCCGGGTCCAAGCCGCTGGTGCCAAAAGCAGCAATGCGGGCCAGGGGCTTGAGGCCCAAAGCGGCGGCCTTCTTGGCGCTCATGACCATCACGGCGGCTGCGCCGTCGTTGATGCCCGAGGCGTTGCCTGCGGTCACGCTGCCCGCCTTGTCAAACGCCGGGCGCAAACCCGCCAACACTTCCACCGTGGTTTTCTTGTTGATGAACTCGTCGGTGTTGAACACCAGCGCATCGCCCTTGCGCTGGGGAATCAGCACATCGACGATTTCGTCCTTGAACTTGCCTGCGTCTTGCGCGGCAGCGGCTTTGCGCTGGCTGCCAGCAGCCAAAGCATCCTGCATGTCACGGGTGATGCCGTGGGCCTTGGCCACGTTTTCGGCGGTGATGCCCATGTGGTACTGGTTGTACACGTCCCAAAGGCCGTCAACGATCATGGTGTCGGTCATCTTCCAGTCGCCCATGCGCTGACCGTCACGGCTACCGTTCAAAACGTGCGGGCTGGCGCTCATGTTTTCCTGACCACCGGCGATCACGATCTCGCTGTCGCCCCAAGCCACGGCTTGCGCGGCCAGCATCACGGCCTTGAGGCCCGAGCCGCACACGGCATTGATGGTGAGCGCTGGTGTTTCCTTGGCCACACCGGCTTTCATCATGGCCTGGCGCGCAGGGTTCTGGCCAACGCCAGCGGCCAGCACTTGGCCCATGATGACTTCGCCAATGGCATCCACCGGCAAACCGCTGCGCTCGAGCAAACCCTTGATGACGATGCTGCCCAACTCGGTGGCCGGGGTTTTGGCGAGCGAGCCACCAAACTTGCCCACGGCGGTGCGAGCGGCTGCAACGATGACGATGTCTTCCATTTTTGTCTCCAGTAAAAAATTGATCAGGCTTTGGCTTTGACGTAACGGCCAGGGGCGGCTTCGATGGCCTTGTATTTGGCAGCTTTGCCATAGGTTTTGGGCGCAGCAATTTGTTTGCCCGCATGGCCCTTGAGCCAGTTCGACCAATCGGTCCACCAGCTGCCGGGCACCTCTTTGGCGCTGGCAATCCAGTCGTTCACATCGGCTGGGAATTTCGAGCCCTCGCTGAGCCAATGGCTGCGCTTTTTGGCCGCTGGCGGGTTGATCACGCCAGCAATATGACCAGAGGCCCCCATCACGAAACGCTTTTTGCCCGGCAGCACTTGGGTGCTGGCATAAGCCCCGCCGATGGGCACGATGTGGTCTTCGCGCGAGCCGTAGATGTAAACCGGCATGTCGACCTTGCCCAAATCGATCGCCTCGCCACAGACCTTGACCTTGCCAGGTTGAACCAGGTTGTTTTCCAGGTAGGTGTTGCGCAGGTACCAGGCGTAGAAGGGCCCCGGCAGGTTGGTCGAATCGCTGTTCCAGTAGAGCAAGTCAAACGGCGGAGGGGTCTCGCCTTTGAGGTAGTTGCCCACCACGTAGTTCCAGACCAAGTCGTTGGGGCGCAAAAAGCTGAAAGTGGACGCCAAATCCTGGCCTTTGAGCAAGCCGCCTTGGCCCATTTGCTGTTCACGGAATTTGACGAAGTTCTCGTCAATGAAGACATCCAGGATGCCGGTGTCGGTGAAGTTGATCAGGGTGGTGAGGAAGGTGGCACTGGCCACCGGCTTGTCGCCGCGTGCGGCCAGCACGGCCAGGGCGGTCGACAAAATGGTGCCGCCCACGCAAAAGCCCAAGGCGTTGATTTTGGGTGCGCCGGTGATGGCCTGCACGGTGTGGATGGCCTCGATGGCGGCGTGCTCGATGTAGTCGTCCCAGCTCTTTTGCGCCATCGACTCGTCGGGGTTGCGCCAGCTCACCACAAAGGTGCGGTGGCCCTGGCTCACCGCGTAGCGAATGAGCGAATTTTCGGGTTGCAGGTCCAGGATGTAGAACTTGTTGATGCAGGGAGGCACCAACAAAAACGGCCTTTCATAGACCTTGGCGGTCAGTGGCTTGTATTCGATGAGTTGGAAAAATTCGTTCTCAAAAACGACCGCACCCTCGGTGGTGGCGACGTTCTTGCCGACTTCAAACAGGCTCTCGTCGGTCATGGAGACATGGCCTTGCTGCATGTCGTGCATCAGGTTTTTCATGCCTTTGGCGATGCTCTCGCCTTGGGTTTCAATGGCTTTCTTTTGCGCTTCGGCATTGAAGGCCAAAAAATTGCTGGGCGCGGCAGCCGCCACCCATTGCTCCACGGCAAAGCGGATGCGGCTGCGCGTTTTTTCATCCGATTCCACCGCATCGGCCAGACCCATCAGAATCCGGGCATTGAGCAAGTAAGTGGCGGCATTGAAGGCCGCCATCGGGTTGGAGGCCCACGCATCCCCCGAAAAACGACGGTCCTTGACCTGCAAACTGTTGTTCAGGCTCTGATTCCACAAATCAGAGGCGTCTTTGAAATACTGCCCTTGCAGAGCCTGGAGCTTTTCAGGCGAGAATTTGACTTGCGGCACGTTCGCATCGGCACCAGCTTTCAGCCCACCGAGGTCGATGGTTTGGAAATGCTGCATCGCCTGCCCCCAGCTTTTGGTCAGGTTTTGCTGAAAACCCTCACTCATGCTGGACCAGTAATCTGGCATCGATGTGCTCATGCTTGCCTCCAATAAATGGTTTTTTTGGTATCTGCTACCTTCAGTATCTGTCAATTTGTTGTCACCTAAATTACAAAGCGCAAAAAAATGTATTTGATCGTTATCGCCTGGCTCTACGTGACCTTGCTGATGGGCTTGGCTGAAGCATTTAGTACCCAGGGCACCGTGTTGGGTGCCATCATCACTTTCCTTCTGTACGGGGTTTTACCCATGTCATTGCTCGTCTACCTGATGGGCACGCCTTTGCGCCGAAAGGCCCGGCAACAGACCGAGCAAAAGCAAAGGGCACAGCTTGAGACCCCACCCTCCAATTCATCGGGTGAGCCAGATGCAGGCCGCCATGCGGCCAGTCTGCCCGAGGACTCGGCTGTCTCGCCGGTGAGAAAAGAACCTTGACTCCTGCGTGACGGTGCACCAGGAGGGTTGGCTGTCGTTGCCAAAAACCCGGTCCAGGCCACGTTGGCGCAATCGCCACCGAGCAAGGCCTGCCAAATCGGCCAACCATTTACCAGCCAGCCCAGGTGTGAAATACCCGGCCGCCTCGGGGTCGTGCATGCAAAAAGCTGCCCGAACCTCTGCCCCGACTTCAAAGGCCTGAGGACCAATACAAGGGCCCAGCCACACCAGAATGCGGTCTGGTGGCGTGTCCCGCAAAGCGGGTTGATCGAGCAAGGACTCCAAGACACCCCTACCGCCCTCACCCGCCAGGCCGCGCCAGCCTGCATGGGCAGCAGCCACCCATTGGCCTGACGTGTCACACAACAAGACGGGCAAACAATCGGCCACCATGATGGTGCATGCCACCCCAGAATTCACCGCGACACTCGCATCCGCCTCGGTGCCGTCCACACTGTGGGCATGAAGCACCACAGAGCGATGGCCATGCACCTGTTTGAGGAAAACGGGACGATGGCCGATGGCCTCTTGGAGGCGCTGGCGATTGAGTTCAATGTCCTGCGACTCGTCCCCCACATGGTCCCCCAGATTCATGCTGTCCCAGGGGGCTCGGGATACGCCTCCGCGCCGATCGGTCATCAAAGCCTGAACGTGGGCTGGCGCAGGCCACTCGGGTCGCAACCAATGGGCGGGTAGTGGTGTCATCACACTGAAAAAAAATAAAAAATGCGACTTGGGCATCGCTGTGCTGTGGAGGATAAACCCAAAAAAATGGCGATCCCATGCAAAAGCGACAAGAAATGCGTACCCGTTCAGGTGTAATGCACCCATGCCGAGCACCACACCCATGCCTGAATTGAGCTGGATTGAAGCGGACCAGGCCCTTCCACCCGTTCACCTGGCTTGGGGCCCACAGTCGTCCGCCCCGGGCTTGCTGGCAGCCGGTCAAGACCTGTCGGCCGCACGTTTGCTGGAGTCCTACAGCCATGGGGTCTTTCCCTGGTTCAGCGATGGCCAGCCCGTTCTGTGGTGGAGCCCCGACCCCCGAATGGTCTTGCGTCCGCTCGATTTCCGCTTTCAACGTTCACTGCGCCAATCCCTCAAGCGCTGGCTGCGCCAACCGGGTTTTTCGCTGACATTTGACCGCGATTTTGGCCAGGTCATTCGCCGTTGCAGCGCCTCCCCCAGACCCGGTCAAAACGGGACATGGATCGTTCCGACCATGGTGCAGGCCTACGAAGACTTGCATCGCGCAGGCTACGCGCACAGTGCCGAAGTCTGGCTCGATGGCGAGCTGGTTGCCGGCTTGTATTTTGTGGCGCTGGGCCATGCCGTTTTTGGCGAGTCGATGTTCACGACCATCAGCGATGGCTCCAAGATGGCTTTGGCTTGTCTGGTCAGTGTGTGCTTGGCGCATGGCGTTGCCATCATCGACTGCCAACAAAACACCGCGCACCTGGCATTGCTGGGCGCCCAAGAAATCCCCCGCAACGATTTTGTGGCCAGTGTCCAACAAGAGCGTCTAAAGCCCCCCATAGACTGGGGACAGCAAACTTTATACTGGAACACGTTGACGGCTTTGGACATCCCGTTGTGACCCATCTCAAAGATCTCCCCATTCAGGCTTTGCAGTTTTACGCAACGGCGCCTTATGCGTGCAGCTATCTGCCTGAACGATTGGCGCGCTCTCAGGTTGCAACGCCCAGCCATCTGATCCAAAACGAGGTCTACTCTGACTTGGTGGAACAAGGCTTTCGCCGCAGCGGGATGTTCACCTACCGCCCCTATTGCGACGGCTGTCAGGCCTGCCAACCCTTGCGGGTCAAGGTCGACGCTTTCAAGCCGGACCGCAGCCAACGGCGCGCCTGGCGTCAACACCAGCAGATGCAGGTTCGGGTGCTCGATCTGCAATTCGATCCTGAGCATTACGCTTTGTATTTGCGCTACCAGACCCGCCGTCACCCGGGTGGGGGTATGGACCAGGACAGCGTGGACCAATACAACCAGTTTTTACTGCAAAGCCGGGTCAATTCGCGCATCGTGGAGTTCCGCGAGCCCACCAGTGAAGGCACCTTGGGCGCTCTGAAAATGGTCAGCATTGTGGATGTGTTGAACCATGGCCTGTCAGCGGTTTACACCTTCTACGAACCCGAAGAGCAAGCCAGCTATGGGACGTTCGGTGTGCTGTGGCAAATTCAGCAGGCGGCAAAACTGCAGCTGCCCTATGTGTATTTGGGTTATTGGATTGAAAGCAGTCCCAAAATGAACTACAAATCGCGCTTTGAACCCTGTGAAATACGTGTTCATGGTGAATGGCGAGCACCGATCTGACAGGCTAAATTTTCACAGTGTAAAATTTGGGCATCGCCAGACGACACCATGAAAAAAGACCCCGCATTCACGCCATCGCCCACCATCCAAGTCATAGAGCGGATGTTTTCGCTGATTGACGTGCTCGCATCTCGGGAAGAGGCCATTTCCCTGAAGGAAATCAGCGAAAAAACAGGCCTGCACCCCTCGACCGCACACCGCATCTTGAACGACCTGGCCACCGGCCGATTTGTCGATCGCCCCGAAGCGGGCAACTACCGCCTGGGCATGAGGCTTCTGGAACTGGGCAATTTGGTCAAAGGCCGGCTCAATGTGCGCGATGCAGCGCTCGCTCCCATGCGCGAATTGCACAAGCTCATTCAGCAACCTGTGAATCTCAGCATGCGCCAAAGCGATGAAATCGTTTACATCGAGCGCGCCTACAGTGAACGCTCAGGCATGCAGGTGGTTCGGGCCATCGGCGGGCGTGCACCTTTGCACCTGACCTCGGTGGGCAAACTTTTCCTGGCAGCAGATGACCCTCTGCGTGTTCGCTCTTATGCCACCCGCACGGGCCTGCTGGGCCAAACACGCAACAGCATCACGCAGCTGCAAGTCCTTGAACGGGAGCTGACACGCGTCAAGCAGCATGGCATTGCCCGCGACAACGAAGAGCTGGAGTTGGGCGTACGCTGCATCGCAGCTGGCATCTACGACGACCAAGGCAAGCTGCTGGCAGGCTTGTCGATCTCTGCGCCTGCTGACCGCCTGGACGAGGGATGGCTGCCCAAGCTGCAGGCCACGGCCCATGAAATCAGCAAAACATTGGGTTATCACGGCGACCATTGAGGCGCTTGACCCCATGAAAAAAGGCCTCTGAGAGGCCTTTTTTCATGGGACTGGCGGGTCAGCCGGGCTGGCGTTCGGCCAAAGCCGAATGCCTGACACCTGAGGCGCCCGATGACTTTTCCAACCAGCGGCGTACACGCTCTGCATCGGCAGTGCGGCTGAGTTTGCCTGCCGAATCCAAAAACACCATGATCAGTTTGCGCCCGGCCACTTGCGCCTGCATCACCAAGCACTGACCCGCTTCAGAGATGTAGCCGGTTTTTTGCAAACCGATGTCCCACTCGGCGCTTTTCACCAAGCGATTGGTGTTGTTGTACTGGAGGGTTCGACGTCCGACTTCGATCTCTCGGCCATGCGATGTGGACAGTTCACGCAAAACAGGTTCTTGGTAGGCCGCCCCCACCAAAACGGCCAGATCACTGGCGCTGGACTGGTTTCGGCTGGACAAACCCGTGGGCTCCACATAGCGTGTATCGGACATGCCCAAATTTTGTGCACGGGCATTCATACGCGAGACAAAAACAGCCAATCCACCCGGAAAACTTCTGCCCAAAGCATGTGCTGCACGGTTTTCGCTGGACATCAAAGCCAGATGCAACAAGTCACCCCGGCTGAGCACCGTGCCCACAGCCAAACGGGAAGAACTGCCTTTTTCTGTGTCCACATCGGCCTGGGTGATGGTGATCATCTCGGACATGGGCAATTGGGCCTCTGAAATGACCAAGCCGGTCATCAGCTTGGTCAAAGAGGCAATGGGCAAAACGGCATGGTCGTTTTTGCGGAACAAAACTTCCCGGGTGTCTTGGTCAATGACCAAGGCCACGCTCGAGCGCAAATCCAGAGGATCGTTGGCACTGTGAAGACCAGCCATTTGCCCGTAAGACGCACGCATGGGCACGGCCTTGCGGTTGGCTGCCCCAGGGCGCTGGCCTTTGGTTTTTTGAGCAACCGTCTGCTTCTTTTTCTGAACGGTTTTGGGCGCACTTGCAACCGGGCGCTTTTTGGCATTGGCAGTATTGTTTTGCGCCAGCACCGTGGTGGGCCATGCGGATACGGCCAGCAACACCCCTGCGGTCAAAGCGGCCAACAGACTTTGAGGCCATCGGCCGCTGGCCATTGGGGTGAAGAGTGCAGTCAATCGCATCAGGGGCATCATCATGGCGTCATTGGGTTAATTCCCGCAAGTTTACCCAAATAAAAAAAGTCACGCAAGAACAATAACTTGCGTGACTTTATTGAAGCCAGACAGTACGTCTAAATGCTTAAATCTCAGCCTTGGGCTGCCACCCTGTCAGCCTTGCTTTGCAACTTATTGAGTGCACTCAGATACGCCTTGGCAGAGGCCACGACGATATCGGGGTCAGAACCGACGCCATTGACCACACGACCACTGTTTTGGAGTCGTACTGTGACTTCGCCCTGACTTTCGGTGGAGCCACTGATGGCGTTGACCGAATAAAGCACCATCTCGGCGCCACTTTTGACATGGGACTCGATGGCTTTCAAAGAGGCATCGACTGGGCCATTGCCATCCGACTCGGTGCGGACTTCCTTGCCCTCGACCGTGAAAACCACGGCCGCATGAGGACGCTCACCGGTTTCGCTGTGCTGCGACATCGAGACAAAGCCGTATTGCTCTTTTTCAGCGGTCACGCTCTCGTCACCCACCAACGCCAGGATGTCTTCGTCAAAAATTTCGCTCTTGCGGTCGGCCAACTCCTTGAACTTGGCAAAGGCGTTGTTGATTTCGGTTTCGCTGTCGAGCGTGACGCCCAAATCTTGCAAACGCTGTTTGAAAGCATTGCGGCCGCTGAGCTTGCCCAGCACGATCTTGTTGGTGGTCCAACCCACGTCCTCGGCGCGCATGATTTCATAGGTGTCACGCGCCTTGAGCACGCCATCTTGGTGAATGCCCGAGGCGTGGGCAAAGGCGTTGGCCCCGACCACCGCCTTGTTGGGCTGCACCACAAAACCCGTGGTTTGGCTGACCATGCGGCTGGCCGCCACGATGTGGCTGGTGTCAATGCCGATATCAAGGCCAAAATAGTCGCGTCGCGTCTTGACGGCCATGACCACTTCTTCGAGTGAGCAATTGCCCGCGCGCTCCCCCAATCCGTTGATGGTGCACTCCACCTGGCGCGCGCCGCCGATCTTCACGCCCGCCAGGGAGTTGGCCACCGCCATGCCCAGATCGTTGTGGCAGTGCACAGACCAGATGGCTTTGTCCGAGTTGGGAATGCGCTCGCGCAAGGTGCGGATGAACTCGCCGTACAACTCGGGCACGGCATATCCCACGGTGTCGGGCACGTTGATGGTGGTGGCGCCCTCGGCAATCACCGCTTCGAGCACACGGCACAAAAAGTCCATGTCGCTGCGGTAACCGTCTTCGGGACTGAACTCGACATCGCCCACCAAATTGCGCGCAAAGCGCACCGATTGCTTAGCCTGTTCAAACACCTGATCAGGTGTCATGCGCAGCTTCTTCTCCATGTGCAAAGGGGAAGTGGCGATGAAGGTGTGAATGCGGCCGCTGTTGGCGCCTTTGAGGGCCTCGGCAGCGCGCGCAATGTCCCTGTCATTGGCACGGGACAAGGAACAAATGGTGGAGTCCTTGATCGCGTCGGCAATGCTTTTGACGGCCTCGAAATCACCGTTGGAGCTGGCGGCAAAACCGGCTTCGATCACATCCACGCGCAGACGCTCCAGCTGGCGGGCAATGCGCAGCTTCTCGTCGCGGGTCATGGAGGCACCGGGCGATTGCTCGCCATCGCGCAAGGTGGTGTCGAAAATAATCAGTTTGTCAGTCATGTTCACTCCTGGTCAAAAACCCGCAAGTCCAAGCAAAAATGCAAAAGGCCCGATGCGGATGGCATTCGGGCCTTTTGGGAAAATGTTTGCGTGTGCTACACATCCCGCCCGAGAGGCGCTAGCAGTAGTGCAAACAAAGAAAAGTTCATGAGAATACTGTAGCACAGTTCAAAACAAGCTTTCTCGTGCACATGACTCACTGGTGCAAGCCGCGCTCTTCTGGCTCATCGGTTGAGGTACTGATCATGCTGGTCGGTTGACCTTTGGCCTTGCGCCAAACATAAATCACATAACCGCTCAAACCATAGGCGACAAAAACGCCAAACAACACGGTTGGGGGGTCGATGTTGACCACCGCAATGCCCAAGGCGACCAGAACGAGTGTGGCGAAGGGCACGCTCTTTTTCATGTGCATGTCCTTGAAACTGTAAAACGGCACATTGGTCACCATGGTCAGGCCCGCAAACAAGCACACAGCAAACATGCCCCAGGACACGGCTTTGGCGGGCACGGCGTTTTCAAACATGATCCAGACAAAACCCATCACCAAAGCCGCTGCAGCTGGCGAGGGCAAGCCCTGGAAATAACGCTTATCGACCACGCCCGTATTGACATTGAAACGCGCCAGGCGCAGCGCCGCACAAGCGCAGTAAACAAAAGCCGCAATCCAGCCCCAACGACCGAGCTCCTTCAGGGTCCAGACATAGGCGATCAAAGCGGGCGCGGCACCAAAGGACACCATGTCGGAGAGCGAATCCATTTGCTCACCAAAGGCGCTTTGGGTGTTGGTCATGCGTGCCACTCGGCCATCCAGGCTGTCGAGCACCATGGCACTGAAGATGCCCACTGTGGCCAAGTCAAAACGGCCATTGATGGCCATCACGACGGCATAAAAACCAGCAAACAGGGCAGCCAAAGTGATCATATTGGGCAGCATGTAGATGCCCTTGGAGGGCTTGCGCACCGGTGCTGGGCCCTCTGCGTCTTCAGCGGTGTCGTTGGCTTTGTTCATTGTCCATTCCTGTTGTGGTTTTTTGGATCCATCCCATGTCAGCAGAGTTTAAGGCAGACCCAGCGCCCAAGAAAAAGGCCACCTGAGTGGCCTTTTCCAATATTGCCCAAAGGACCGATCAGTTGCGGGTCTTGTCGACCAGCTTGTTCTTGGCGATCCAAGGCATCATGGCGCGCAGTTGGGCGCCCACGACTTCGATGGAGTGCTCAGAAGTCAAGCGACGACGCGCGGTCATGCTGGGGTAGTTGGTCTTGCCTTCCAAGATGAACATCTTGGCGTATTCACCCGTCTGGATGCGCTTCAAGGCATTGCGCATGGCGACGCGCGACTCCTCGTTGATGACTTCAGGACCGGTCACGTACTCGCCGTACTCGGCGTTGTTCGAGATCGAGTAGTTCATGTTGCCGATGCCGCCTTCGTAGATCAGGTCCACGATCAGCTTCAACTCGTGCAAGCACTCAAAATAGGCCATTTCAGGGGCGTAACCGGCTTCCACCAGCGTCTCGTAACCCATCTTGATCAGCTCAACCGCGCCACCGCACAGAACAGCCTGCTCGCCGAACAAGTCGGTTTCGGTCTCTTCTTTGAAGTTGGTCTCGATGATGCCGGCCTTGCCGCCACCGTTGGCCATGGCGTAGCTCAGGGCCAAAGCGCGGGCCTTGCCGCTCTTGTCCTGGTGAATCGCGACCAAGTGGGGCACGCCGCCGCCTTGGGTGTAGGTGTTGCGCACGGTGTGGCCTGGGGCCTTGGGGGCGACCATCCACACGTCCAAGTCTTCGCGGGGCACAACTTGGTTGTAGTGCACGTTGAAACCGTGGGCAAAAGCCAGCGAGGCGCCTTGCTTGATGTGAGGGGCCACGTTGTTGTTGTAGACCTCGGCGATCATTTCGTCGGGCAACAAGATCATGACCACGTCAGCGGCTTTCACGGCGTCATTGACTTCCATCACGGTCAAGCCGGCTTTGCCGACTTTGTCCCACGATGCGCCGCCTTTGCGCAGACCGACGACCACTTTGACGCCGCTGTCGTTCAGGTTCTGGGCGTGTGCGTGGCCTTGCGAGCCATAACCAAGAATGGCAACGGTCTTGCCCTTGATAACGCTCAGATCACAATCTTTGTCGTAAAAAACTTTCACAGGGTTCTCCTTAGGAATAAAACAGGTTCAAGAGTTAAGTTTAGACGCGCAGGATGCGCTCGCCGCGCCCGATACCGCATGCACCCGTGCGCACGGTTTCCAAGATAGCGCTGCGGTCGATCGCCTCCAAAAAGGCGTCGTTCTTCGATTGGTCACCCGTGAGCTCAATGGTGTAGCTCTTGTCGGTGACATCAATCACACGGCCACGAAAAATGTCGGCCATGCGTTTCATTTCTTCGCGTTCCTTGCCCACGGCACGCACCTTCACCAGCATCAGCTCGCGTTCGGTGTAAGCGCCTTCGGTCAGGTCCACCACCTTGACCACCTCGATCAGGCGGTTCAGGTGTTTGGTGATTTGCTCAATCACATCGTCAGAGCCGGTGGTCTGGATGGTCATGCGCGACAGGCTGGGGTCTTCGGTCGGGGCCACGGTCAAGGACTCGATGTTGTAGCCGCGGGCAGAGAACAAGCCCACCACACGGGACAAGGCGCCCGCTTCGTTTTCAATCAATACAGCGATGATGTGTTTCATGATTACAGGTCCTCCACGCCCATGAGCATCTCGGTGATGCCCTTGCCAGCCTGAACCATGGGGAACACGTTTTCAGTCGGGTCCGTGCGGATGTCCAGGAAAACCGTGCGGTCCTTGAGTCTGCGGGCCTCGCGCAAAGCAGGCTCCACATCTTCGGGTTTTTCAACCAAGATGCCGACGTGGCCATAGGCTTCGGCCAACTTCACGAAGTTGGGCAAAGCATCCATGTAGCTGTGGCTGTAACGACCGGAGTAATCAATCTCCTGCCACTGGCGCACCATGCCCAAGTAACCGTTGTTCAGGGCCACCACTTTGATGGGCGTGTTGTATTGCAGGCAGGTCGAGAGCTCCTGAATGCACATCTGCACCGAACCTTCACCCGTCACACAGAACACTTCGCTGTCCGGTTTGGCCAGTTTGATGCCCATGGCATAGGGAATGCCCACACCCATGGTGCCCAGACCACCCGAGTTGATCCAGCGGCGCGGCTCGTTGAATTTGTAATACTGCGCCGCCCACATCTGGTGCTGACCCACGTCCGAGGTGATGTATGCATCGGCGTCCTTGGTCATGTCCCACAAGGTCTCGATGACCTTTTGAGGTTTGATGACTTGGGTATTGCTGTTGTCGTACTTCATGCAATCGCGTTTGCGCCAGCCTTCGACCGTTTCCCACCACTGGGCCAAGGCCTGTGGGTCCGGTTTGAGACCGGACTCGCGGATCATGCCCATGAGTTCTGTCAAAACGTCTTTCACGTCGCCCACGATGGGCACATCCACCTTGACGCGCTTGGAAATGCTGGACGGATCGATGTCGATGTGGATGATCTTGCGGTCCACCGAAGCAAAGTGCTTGGGATTGCCGATCACGCGGTCGTCAAAACGGGCCCCCACCGCCAACAAAACATCGCAGTTTTGCATGGCGTTGTTGGCCTCGAGCGTGCCGTGCATGCCCAACATGCCCAAGAAACGGCGATCGGTTGCGGGGAAAGCCCCCAAACCCATCAACGTGTTGGTGACCGGCGCATTGAGCATGTCCACCAGGGCGCGCAGCTCTGCGCTGGCATTGCTCAGCAAGACGCCGCCGCCCGTGTAGATGTAAGGGCGCTTGGCGGACATCAACAACTGCAAAGCCTTGCGGATCTGGCCGCCATGGCCCTTGCGCACCGGGTTGTAAGAGCGCATCTCGACCGACTCGGGGTAGCCGGTAAAAAGCGTTTTGTTGAAAGACACATCCTTGGGCACGTCCACAACCACAGGGCCAGGACGGCCACTGCGCGCAATGTGGAAGGCCTTTTTCATGACCTCGGCCATGTCCTTGGCGTCTTTGACCAGGAAATTGTGCTTGACGATCGGGCGGGTAATACCCACGGTGTCGCACTCTTGGAATGCATCCAGACCAATGGCCGCAGTGGGCACCTGCCCACTGATGATGACCATGGGGATGCTGTCCATGTAAGCCGTGGCGATGCCAGTCACGGCATTGGTCAGGCCGGGGCCCGAAGTCACCAGCGCCACACCCACCTCACCCGTGGCCCGGGCGAAACCGTCGGCCGCGTGCACGGCAGCTTGCTCGTGACGCACCAAAACGTGCTGAATGGTGTCTTGCTTGTAGAACGCGTCATAAATGTGAAGAACGGCACCCCCAGGGTAACCCCAGACGTACTGCACGTTTTCAGCTTGAAGCGCTTTGACGAGAATTTCTGCGCCGCGCAATTCTTGAGCGCCCGCAGAAGGGTGAGCCGTATCGGCCTTGTTCATTTCCATATTCAACCTTTGTGAATTTCTCTAACGAAAAACCTTGGGTGCCCCTGGGCTCGACTCTTGTGAAGTGGCTTTGGGACTTAAGACCACAGACATGGGCACCAAACTGTAAAAGTGCCGGACGGTGATCCGTTTGCTTTTTTTCAATTGCAATCGCGCATTATCGCATTTGTAAAGCGCCCTTCCCGAATTTCGGGGTGCGCCGTCATCGGATGCCATAATTCAGACCCACCGGGCTGTGACCCACTTCGGTCATCAGGTCCAAACCATTTCCATCAAACTGGCAAAAGCACCGCTGACACGGGCGCTCAAAAAAGTTGGCATCCGACTCCGAACTCTCAGAATTTCTGAAAAATATGGAAAAGAAAGCGTTCAAACGCGCTTTCTACCATGTTCGGAACGAGGATGCGGCCCTGGACATCCTGCAAGACAGCATGATGAAGCTGTGCACCAACTACGCCGACAAACCTGTCGGCGAGTTGCCTTTGCTGTTTCAGCGCATCCTGTCGAACACCATGCTGGACTGGTTTCGCAGGCAAAAAACCCGCAATGCCGTTTTCACCAATTTGGGGGATTTCGGCGGAGCCGATGCAGAGGGTGACTTCGACCTGCTGGAAGTAACCTCTGACAGCTCAGGCGAGGTTGCGCACGAAAGCGCCGAAGCATGGCTCGGCCGAATTCAGACGCTGGAACACATTGAAACAGCCGTCATGGCACTTCCGGCACGTCAACGAGAAGCCTTCCTGCTGCGTTATTGGGAGGAGCTGGATGTTGCAGAGACAGCTGCAGTGATGGGCTGCTCAGAAGGCAGCGTCAAAACCCATTGTTCTCGGGCCATTCAAGCCCTGAGCCAAACATTGGGAACTCAAGGAATCAGACCATGAAATACCCCAACACAACGACCGAGCAAACCATGGACCGATGGGGACAGTTTTTTTCACAACAACTGACCCTGGCCACCCCGGATTTGCCACATGACATCAGCGAACGGCTGCGCGTGGCCCGGCAGTTGGCTGTGGCTCAGCGCAAGCCGCTGTTGCAGTCACGGAGGGCGAAAAGTGCACACATCAACAACAACGGTACCTTGACCGCTCCAGCCGATGAAGGCCTGAGCGTTTGGAGCATCTTGGCTTCTGCCGTGCCCCTGCTGGCTTTGGTGATCGGTTTGATGGCCATTCAATGGGTCCAGCAGGACCACATCACATCTGAAATCGCTGCGACCGACTCGGCCTTGCTCACCGACGAATTGCCACCTGATGCCTATACGGACGCTGGTTTTGCCCAGTTTTTGAAGCAGGGCCTGGGCACCAGCAAGACCCATGACTGATCTGTTAGCCAACTGCCCAAAGTGCCTGATTGCCGCCCTGAAACTGGGTGGCGCTTGGCTTTTGTCGGCTGGTTTGAGCACCGTGGCGGCCCAATCGACACCTGCGCAGACGCCTGCGGCTGTGCCGGCTCAGGCCAGCACAGCACAAGTTCAGCCCCCCCCTGTTTCAAAGGCGTGGCAGCAACTGACCCCCAAACAAAAGCAAGCCTTGGCACCTTTGGGTGCCCAATGGGGGGCCTTGACTGGACGTCAACAAAATAAATGGCTGGCGATTTCAACCAATTTCACGCAGCTGTCCGTGGCGGACCAGATCACCATGCATGAGCGGATGGCCGACTGGGTGGCCCTGAGCCCTCAGCAACGCAATTTGGCGCGTCTGAACTTCAACAAACTTCAGAATTTGCCCAAAGAAGACAAAAAAGCCAAATGGGAGGCTTACCAAGCGCTGTCCAGCGAAGAAAAACGCCTGCTGTCGGCCGGCTCCACGGTCTTGCCCAAGAATGCGGCGCCCACCGCCAAACCCCTGGAGCCTCATCGCCAGGTCCAAACACCCCTGAAATCGGCTCCTGGCAATACGCCAGCAGCCCCCATCGCCATCGACCGCAAAACCCTTCTGCCAAGGCCTGCTGCGATGGCAGCGCCTACGCAAGAAGTGCCTTCGACGGAGACGCCAGAGGGCGGTCGGCCAGCCACAGAAACAGCCCCCTCATGACGCAAAACGGCTCGCCCCCCTCAACTGCCCTGGACCTCTCACCCCCCTCCATCACCCGCCGCATGGCCTGCTGGCTCTATGAAGGCATGCTGCTGTTTGGTGTGATGGTGTCCTCCGGCTTGGTTTATTTCATCGCGGCCTATTGGCTGACTGGCCTGGCGCCCGGTGACATGAGCCTCCACCCCCAACTGAAATCCGGACTGCAAGCCATCAGCTTTCTCGTGCTGGGGATGTATTTCATCTGGATGTGGCGCCGTGGCCAGACTTTGGCCATGAAAACCTGGCGCATTGAAATGGTGGATCTGCAGGGCCAACGCGTGAGCCATCAACTCGCGCTCAAGCGTTATGTGTCCAGCTGGCTCTGGTTCATTCCGCCCTTGGCTGTGGCTGCACCCTTGCATTTGTCTGTCATCGAAATCACGTTTTTGACCGCGGCTTGGGTGGCTGTCTGGGCCCTCCTCAGCCGCTTTCATCCGCAGCGCCAGTTCTGGCATGATGCGCTCGCGGGAACGCGTCTGATCACCGCTCGCCCAACTTGAACACGCTGAGCACCCTTCATGCAAGACCCGTCCTCCCCTCACTCAGAAGTCAACCCTCAAAAAGCCCGTCAAGGCCTCAACCGCATCGTGCATGCAGGGGGCTATTCCATCCAAGGCCTGATGGCTGGTTGGGGCGAAACGGCCTTTCGCCAAGAAGCCATGTTGGCCATGGTCTTGCTGCCACTGGCTTTCTGGCTGGGGCAAGGCTGGGTCGAAACGGCCTTGCTCGCCGGATCGGTCATCCTGGTCTTGGTCGTGGAATTGCTCAACACCTGTGTGGAGTCGGCCATTGACCGCATCGGTCCGGAGTGGCATGACCTGTCCAAACGCGCCAAAGACATGGGCAGCGCAGCCGTTTTGCTCAGTTTGCTGTTGTGTGGCGGCATTTGGGTCGGCGCACTTTGGCAGCGACTGGCTTGAAGCCCATGCAAGCCAAGCCTACGACACCCCCTTTCTCCATCTGCGTCTATTGCGGCTCCAAACCCGGCAACTCGCCTGAATTTGCACAGGTGGCAAGACAAGTGGGCACCTGGATCGGTGCACATGGCGGCCAATTGGTCTATGGTGGCGGGCGCAACGGCCTGATGGGCCTGGTGGCCGAAGCCACGCTGTTCGCAGGTGGCACCGTGGTGGGCATCATCCCAAAGGCATTGGTCGAAAAGGAATGGGCGAACCACGGCTGCACTGAGCTGCATGTGGTGGACACCATGCACGAGCGCAAACGCCTGATGGCCGAGAAGGCCGACGCGTTTTTGGCTTTGCCCGGGGGCATTGGCACCTTCGAAGAACTTTTTGAAGTCTGGACCTGGCGGCAACTGGGTTACCACGACAAACCCGTGGGCATCCTCAACAGCCAAGGCTATTACGATGGTCTGATGACCTTCATCGACCAAGTGGTCAAAGAGGGCTTCATGTCCGATTGGCAAACCGGACTGGTGAGCGTGGGGACCGCGCCTCAGGACTTGCTCCAAGCACTGGTGGAAGCGGCGGGTTTTTCACCCACGGCCAAACTCGAACTGCTTTGAATTGAAGCGAATGACAGGCCTGTATGCCCAGGCCCGTACCCCTCAAATCGCGGTTTCGTCTTGCTCGCCGGTGCGGATGCGCACCACACGCTCAACCGAGGTCACAAAAATCTTGCCGTCACCGATCTTGCCCGTGCGGGCGGCTTTGACAATGGCGTCGACACAGCTGTCGACGTCTTCGTCCTTGACGACCACTTCGACCTTGACCTTGGGCAAAAAATCCACCACGTACTCTGCACCCCTGTACAGCTCGGTGTGGCCTTTTTGGCGGCCAAAACCTTTGACTTCGGTCACCGTCAGGCCGGTCACGCCACATTCGGCCAAACCTTCGCGCACTTCTTCGAGCTTGAAGGGTTTGATGACAGCAGTGATCTGTTTCATGGGTGAAATCCTCAATAAATGGTGTTGGCCCGAACTCAGGCGCGGAATTTGTTGGTCATAGGATAACGCCAATCTTTGCCAAAACTGCGGTGGGTCACGCGAATGCCCACAGGGGACTGGCGGCGTTTGTATTCGTTGAGCTTGATGAGGCGCGTGACTTTTTCCACATCTGCGCGCTCAAACCCATCGGCAATCAAGGCCTCCACACCTTCGTCATTTTCCATGTAGCGTTGAATGATGGCATCCAGCACTTCGTAGGCCGGCAGGCTGTCCTGGTCTTTCTGGTCCGGGCGCAACTCGGCGCTGGGCGGGCGGGTGATGATGCGCTCCGGGATCGGCTGGCTGCCGCATCCATAGGGGTCGTTCAGGTTGCGCCAGCGGGCCAGGTCAAACACGCGGGTCTTGACCACATCCTTGATGACCGCAAAACCGCCCGCCATGTCGCCATACAAGGTGCAGTAACCGGTGGCCATCTCGCTCTTGTTGCCGGTGGTCAGCACAATCGCCCCAGTCTTGTTGGACAGGGCCATGAGCAAAGTGCCACGAATGCGCGCCTGGATGTTTTCTTCGGTCGTGTCCTCTTTGAGCCCCTCAAACTGCGCCGAAAGCGCTTGTTTGAAACCGTCAAACAAAGGCGCGATCGAGATTTCGTCGTAAGGCACATTCAGGCGTTTGACCATCTCACGCGAGTCGATCCAACTGATGTCGGCCGTGTAGGGAGAGGGCATCATCACCGCGTGGATTTTGTCAGCCCCGATGGCGTCCACCGCAATGGCCAGCACCAGCGCGGAATCGATGCCGCCCGACAGGCCCAAAATCGCGCCCTTGAAACCGTTTTTGCCCAAGTAGTCACGCACGCCCAGCACAAGCGCATCCCACAATTCGGCGTCGGCATCGGCCATGGGCACCAGGGCCTCGGGCGCAGCGCTCAAGTCCACACTCGATGCCGTGGGCTGAACCTGCACCGTCATGGCCGCTTCACGAAAGCCTTCGGCCCTTGCCACCGCCTGGCCCTGGGCGTTCAGGGCAAAAGAGCGGCCTTCAAAAATCACCTCGTCTTGCCCGCCGACCAGGTGGGCATAAATCAGGGGCAAACCGCTGTCGGCCACGCGCTCGCGCATCCGTTGCTCACGCTCCGGGCCTTTGCCCGCATGGAAAGGTGAAGCGTTCAACACCGCCAACACCTGAGCCCCCGCGTCACGCGCCAATCGGGCCGGCTCGTCAAACCAAGCGTCTTCGCAAATGAGCAAGCCCACCCGCACGCCCTCGACCTCAAACACGCCTACACCGTTGCCGGGGGTGAAATAGCGGCGCTCGTCAAAGACCTGGTAGTTGGGCAGCTCGCGCTTGTCGTAAGCGCAGACCACCTGTCCCTCGCACAAGACGCTCGCGCGGTTGTGGCGGCGCGTCACCGCCACGCTGCGGGTGCGCAGGCCGCCGCCTTCGGGGTGGCCCACCACCACATGCAAACCCTTTAACCCAGCCAGTTCGCGGGCCACTGTTTTCAGGGCATCATCACAGGCGTCCATGAAGGCGGGGCGCAGCAACAGGTCTTCGGCCGCGTAGCCGCAAATCGACAACTCGGGCGTCAGCACCAGGCGCGCACCGTCGGCATGCGCCCGGGTGGCGAAATCGATGATCTTGCGGGCATTGCCCGGCATGTCACCGACAACAAAGTTGAGCTGGGCCACACGAATTTGGAGAGTCATACAGGTGCTGGAAAATGTGAGCTTGAATTATGTCACCCGGGTGCAAGACGACCTGAGTGCCATCGCGCCCGAGGCTTGGGACGGCTTGCTCGCCCAGCAGGATGCCCCATCCCCCTTCATGCGGCATGCCTATTTGTCGGCCCTGCACGCCAGCGGCTCGGCCGTGCCCGAGACCGGTTGGACCCTGCAAGTGATCAGTTTGTGGCACGACACCCCCACAGGCCCCACATTGGCCGCCGCCTGTCCGCTCTACCTCAAGACCCATTCACGCGGCGAGTATGTGTTCGACCACGCTTGGGCCGACGCCTACGAGCGCCATGGCCTGAACTATTACCCCAAGGCCCTGCTGGCCTCGCCCTTCACGCCCGTGCCCGGCAGCCGTTTGCTGGCCGAAAGTGCTGCCGCTCGGCAAGCGCTGCTGGCCGCCTTGCTGGATTTGTGTCAAACCAACGAGATCCCCTCGCTGCACATCCTGTTTGGCAGCCCGCAAGACCTGCAGGCCTGCGAACAAGCCGGGCTGCTGCAGCGCAGCCAGGTGCAATTCCATTGGCAAAACCAAGGCTGGCGCGACTTTGATGACTTTTTGGGCAGCCTGAACCAGGAAAAGCGCAAAAAGATCCGGCAAGAACGCCGCAAAGTGGCTGAAGCTGGGGTCAGCTTTCGCGCCGTGCGTGGCCCCGACATGACGGGCGATGACTGGGCCTTGCTGTTGCGCTGCTACCAGCAAACCTATTGGGAACACGGCAACGCGCCGTATTTGACCCCAGCGTTTTTTGAATCGATGCGCACCGACATGGCCGCCAATTGGCTGCTCTTTGTGGCTGAACACGAGGGGCAAGCCATTGGCATCAGCCTGATCGGCTTGCACCTGAACGCCGCTGGCCAGCCCGAAGTGGCCTACGGCCGTTACTGGGGGGCGCTCGCGCGGGTGGACTGCCTGCACTTTGAGGCCTGTTACTACCAGCCCATCGCGTGGTGCATCGCCAATGGCGTCAAGCGTTTTGAGGGCGGAGCCCAAGGCGAACACAAAATGGCCCGCGCCCTGCTGCCCACCCCCACCCACAGCGCCCACTGGCTGGCGCATCCGGCGTTTTCTGAGGCGGTGGCGCGGTTTTTGGAGCGGGAAAAAGCAGGGGTGGAGAACTACCTGGAAGCGCTGCAGCAGCACTCGCCATTGAAGAAGGCCCCATAAAAAAACGCCAGCGCGGCGCAAACCGGGCAGGCGTTCACAGTGTGGCAAGCGCTCAAGGGGCGAGCGCTCAACCAGCCGCATCAGGCCTTGGTTTTGTTGTAGGCCGCGATGCCGTCCAAAATTTCCTTGTGGGCAGAGTCCTTGCCTTCCCAGCCCAGCACTTTGACCCACTTGCCTTTTTCAAGGTCTTTGTAGTGCTCAAAGAAGTGGGCAATCGCGTTGCGGCGCATCGCGTTCACATCCGAGATGTCTTGCCAGTGGTCGTACATCGGCAAAATTTTGCTGGTCGGCACAGCAATCACTTTGCCGTCCACTCCGGCCTCGTCTTCCATCATCAAAATGCCCAAGGCGCGGCAGGGCACCACCACACCGGGGTGCAAGGCGTAAGGGGTGATCACCAACACATCCACCGGGTCTCCGTCGCCAGACAGGGTTTGGGGCACGTAACCGTAATTGGTGGGGTAGTGCATGGCGGTGGTCATGAAACGGTCCACGAACAAGGCGCCGGTTTCCTTGTCCACTTCGTACTTGATCGGATCGGAGTTCATCGGGATTTCGATGATCACGTTGAAGGTCTCGGGTGCTTTGCTGCCGGGGGTCACGTTGTCGAGGGACATCTTGCGGGTCTCTTTGTGAAAAGTTAAGAAAAAACGGAATCGCTAGGGATTAACCCCGATTTTACTTTCACAGGCCTTGCGCAAATCCCCATACAGCCTCTTTAATGAATTGTTGGCCAATCGTTCTCAAGTTTCGGGGACTGAGGAAGCAACGCCGTGGAGGGGTCTCCAGTGCGTTGCCCCTCTGTTCTGCGACAACCATCGAGGAGTTCAACGATGACAGGAAATTCAGCGCTCATTTTGGCGCTCGTATGTGGTCTTATTGCCGTGGCTTACGGCATTTGGGCCCGAGGGTGGATCCTTTCTCAAGATGCTGGCAATGCCCGGATGCAGGAAATTGCCGCTGCCATTCAGGCTGGTGCGGCGGCCTATCTGGCGAGGCAATACAAAACCATCGCCATCGTCGGCGTCGTGCTGGCCATCTTGATGGGCATCTTTCTGGATGGCATCACCGCCATCGGCTTCGTGATCGGCGCGGTGCTTTCTGGCGCGTGCGGTTTCATCGGCATGAATGTGTCGGTCAAAGCCAACGTTCGCACGGCACAGGCCGCCACCAAAGGCATTGGCCCAGCGCTCGACGTGGCGTTTCGGGGCGGTGCCATTACCGGCATGCTGGTGGTGGGTTTGGGTCTGTTGGGTGTGTCCGGTTTTTACTGGTTTCTGGTGGGCAACGGCAACCTGACGCCCGACAAGAACCTGGCCAATTTGCTCAACCCCCTGATTGGCTTTGCCTTCGGCTCTTCGCTGATCTCAATTTTTGCCCGACTGGGCGGCGGCATTTTCACCAAGGGTGCAGACGTCGGGGCTGACCTGGTGGGCAAGGTGGAAGCGGGCATTCCCGAAGACGACCCGCGCAACCCGGCCGTGATTGCCGACAACGTGGGTGATAACGTGGGTGACTGCGCGGGCATGGCTGCCGATCTGTTCGAGACCTACGCGGTCACACTGATCGCCACCATGGTGCTGGGCGCATTGCTGGTTTCGGCAGCGCCGGGTCAAGCCGTGCTGTACCCGTTGGCCTTGGGCGCGGTGTCCATCATCGCCTCCATCATTGGCTGCTTCTTCGTCAAAGCCTCGCCGGGCATGACCAATGTGATGCCCGCGCTCTACAAAGGCCTGGCCATCTCGGGTGTGCTGTCGCTGATCGCCTTTTACTTTGTCACCACATGGTTGATGCCCGACAACGCCCTAGGCGCTGCGGGCAGCCAAATGAAACTGTTTGGTGCCTGCACCGTGGGCTTGGTGCTCACGGCCGCCTTGGTCTGGATCACCGAGTTCTACACCGGCACGCAATACGCCCCGGTGCAGCACATCGCCCAGGCTTCGACCACCGGCCACGGCACCAACATCATTGCCGGTTTGGGCGTGTCCATGCGCTCCACCGCCTGGCCGGTGATGTTCGTCTGTCTGGCCATCTGGACGGCGTATGCGCTGGGTGGCTTGTACGGCATTGCCGTGGCGGCTACCTCCATGCTGAGCATGGCGGGCATCGTGGTGGCGCTGGACGCCTATGGCCCCATCACCGACAACGCGGGCGGCATTGCCGAAATGGCTGAAATGCCCAGCAGCGTGCGCGACATCACCGACCCGTTGGATGCAGTGGGCAACACCACCAAGGCCGTGACCAAGGGCTACGCCATCGGCTCGGCAGGCCTGGCCTCGCTGGTGCTGTTTGCCGACTACACGCACAAACTGGAAGCGTACGGCAAGGCCATCAGTTTTGACTTGTCCGACCCTCTGGTCATCATTGGCCTGTTCATTGGCGGTCTGATCCCCTACTTGTTCGGGGCCATGGCCATGGAAGCGGTGGGCCGGGCAGCAGGCAGCGTGGTGGTTGAAGTGCGCCGCCAGTTCAAGGAGATCCCCGGCATCATGGAAGGCACGGCCAAGCCCGAGTACGGCAAAGCCGTTGACATGCTGACCACGGCCGCCATCAAGGAAATGGTCATCCCGAGCCTGCTGCCCGTGGTGGTGCCAGTGCTGGTGGGCTTGATCCTGGGGCCCAAGGCGCTGGGCGGTCTGCTGATGGGCACCATCATCACCGGCCTGTTTGTGGCGATTTCCATGTGCACCGGCGGCGGTGCTTGGGACAACGCCAAAAAATATATCGAAGACGGCCATCACGGCGGCAAAGGCTCTGACGCCCACAAGGCAGCCGTGACCGGTGATACGGTGGGTGACCCTTACAAGGACACCGCTGGCCCTGCCATCAACCCACTGATCAAGATCATCAACATCGTGGCCCTGCTGATTGTGCCGCTGGTGATGAAGTTTCACGGGGGCTGATGGGCCCTGCGGTTTAAAAGGCCCGCTTTGGCGGGCCTTTTTTTGCCCGGCTGCGCCGCAAAGGTCGATGTCCCATGGGTGATTTTCAAAATCCTGCCCGGTTTCACAATAGCCCCATGCAATTGAATCTCATCGCCAACCAATCCGTCCCTGCCCTGGCAGGCCAAACCATTGACGTGCTCGACCCGTCTGACGGACAAGTGTTCGAACAAATCCCGCGCAGCCAAGCGGCCGACATCGATGCCGCTGTGGTGGCGGCGCGAACGGCCTTTAATGGTCCTTGGGGCAAGCTGAGCGCCATGGAGCGGGGTCGCCTGCTCATGAAGCTGTCGCAAAAAGTGAGCGAGCACGCCGCCGAACTGGCCGCGCTGGAGCAGCGCGACTGCGGCAAACCCACTAAACAGGCCGCTGCCGATTCGGTGGCTTTGGCGCGTTACTTTGAGTTTTATGCCGGAGCATGCGACAAGCTGCACGGCGAGACCCTGCCCTACCAAAACGGTTACAGCGTACTGACCTGGCGCGAGCCACACGGCGTGACGGGCCATGTGATCCCCTGGAACTACCCCATGCAAATTTTTGGCCGCAGCGTGGGTGGCGCTTTGGCTGCGGGCAATGCCTGCGTGGTCAAACCCGCCGAAGACGCGTGCCTGAGCCTGATCAGGGTGGCGCAGTTGGCGGCCGAAGTCGGCTTCCCGGCCGGTGCCTTGAACATCGTCACGGGTTACGGCCACGAGGTGGGTGACGCGCTGGCCCGCCACCCCGGCATCGACCACATCAGCTTCACCGGCAGCCCCCGCGTGGGCACGCTGATCCAGCAGGTGGCCGCCGAGCGCCACTGCCCCGTGACGCTGGAGTTGGGTGGCAAAAGCCCCCAAATCATTTTTGACGACGCTGACCTGGACGCCGCCATTCCCGTGGTGGTCAACGCCATCGTGCAGAACTCGGGCCAAACCTGCAGTGCAGGCTCCCGCGTGTTGATTCAGCAAGGCATTTACGAGCCCCTGCTCAAGCGCTTGGGCGAAGCCTTTGGCCGCCTGCAAGTGGGCTCGGCCAGCATGAATCTGGACTTGGGTCCCCAGATACGCGCCAGCCAGTTGGAGCGGGTCACCGGCTTTTTGGACCAGGCCAAGGCGGATGGCATTGCCACCGTGGCCCAGGGGAAAATTGCGGCGGGTGTGCCTGCGGGCGGCTTTTACCAAGCCCCCACTTTGCTGCGCGATGTGCCGGTGATGCACCGCGTGGCGCAAGAAGAAGTGTTTGGCCCGGTGCTGTCGGCCATGTCCTTCAAAGACGAAGACCATGCCATTGAATTGGCCAACGCCACCGAGTTTGGCCTGGTCGCAGGCATCTGGACACGCGACGGCGGTCGCCAGTTCCGCATGGCCAAACGCGTGCGCAGCGGCCAAGTCTTCATCAACAACTACGGCGCAGCGGGCGGGGTGGAGCTGCCATTCGGTGGCGTCAAGTCCTCAGGCTACGGCCGCGAAAAAGGCCTGGAAGCGCTGCTGGGCTTCACCACCCTCAAGACCGTGGCCATCGCACACGGCTGATCACACGGCTGCCCGTCTGCCGACCAGCACCCCCGGGGAGTCCTTGCCCGGGACTCCCGCTTGGGTTTGAGGGCACAATTGCCACCTATGTCTGAACGCGTCATTCCGCTGGTTGATCAGCGCCATCCCAGCTTGCCTTTGCCCACGCCAATGGCGGGCCAAGACCTGAGCACCTTGCCCCTGGACGGGCTGCGCCGACCGCTGACCGATTTGCGCATCAGCGTGACCGACCGCTGCAACTTCCGCTGCAGCTACTGCATGCCCAAAGAAGTCTTTGACAAGGACTACGCCTACCTGCCGCACAGCCACCTGCTGAGCTTCGAAGAAATCACCCGCATCGCCACCGTGTTTGTGGGCCGGGGCGTACGCAAAATCCGTTTGACGGGTGGTGAGCCTTTGCTGCGCAAAAACATCGAGATCCTGATCGAACAACTGGCCGCGCTGCGCACACCCGACGGCCAGCCGCTCGATTTGACCCTGACCACCAACGGATCGCTCTTGGCCCGCAAGGCCCAAAGCCTGAAAGACGCGGGCTTGCAACGCGTCACCGTCAGCCTAGATGGGCTGGACGACACGGTCTTTCGCCAAATGAACGACGTGGACTTTCCGGTGGCCGATGTGCTGGCCGGGATCGAGGCGGCGCGCGCTGCGGGTCTCCGGCCGATCAAGGTGAACATGGTGGTCAAGCGCGGCACCAACGCGCACGAAATCTTGCCCATGGCGCGGCATTTCAGAGGCACGGGCATTGTGCTGCGCTTCATCGAATACATGGACGTGGGCGCGACGAACGGCTGGCGCATGGACGAGGTGCTGCCCAGCGCCGACGTGATCCGCCTGCTGCAAACCGAGCTGCCTCTGGTGCCACTCGACCCCGCCGCCCCTGGCGAAACCGCCGAACGCTGGGGTTATGCCAATGCACAGGGTGAATACGACCCGTCTTTGGGGGAAGTGGGTGTGATCAGCAGTGTGACGCAGGCCTTTTGCGGCGACTGCAACCGCGCACGCCTGTCCACCGAAGGCCGCCTGTATTTGTGCCTGTTTGCCAGCCAAGGCTTCGATCTGCGCCAACTCTTGCGCGACCCCGCGCAAAGCGACGCCACACTGGCCGCAACGGTGGATGCCATCTGGCGCGGACGCACCGACCAATATTCGCGTCTGCGCAGCCTGCGCGCGCCCGACACCGCCAGCGGCAATGGCCGTCGGGTGGAAATGAGCTACATCGGAGGCTGAAGGCCATGAACCACCACACACCAGGCATCACCGGCCTGATCCTCTCAGGCGGGCGCGGCTCGCGCATGGGCGGCATCGACAAGGGCCTGCAAAATTTTCGTGGCCTGCCCCTGGCCCTGCAAACCCTGATGCGTCTGCAGCTGCAAAGCCTGCCGCTGCAAGAAGTACTGATCAACGCCAACCGCAACCTGTCCGCCTATGAATCGCTGGGTGTGCCGGTGTGGCCCGACAGCATCGACGGTTTTGCCGGGCCGCTGGCGGGTTTCCTCACGGGTCTGGAGCGCTGCGAAACCCCGCTCTTGCTCACCGTGCCTTGCGACACACCGCTGTTTCCGCTGGATCTGGTGGAACGCCTCGAACAAGCCATGCAGGATCAAGCCGCCGACATGGCCATGGCCGCCGCACCCGAGGGCGATGGCGCGGTGCGCCCGCAGCCGGTGTTTTGCCTGCTCAAAACCGAGCTGCTGGAGAGCCTGGTGAAGTTCACCCAAGGCGGTGGCCGCAAGATCGACGCCTGGACCGCTCAGCACCGCTGCGCGATCGTGCCTTTTGACTTGCCCGGCGACAGCCCGCAGGCCTTTGCCAATGCCAACACCCTGGCCGAGTTGCAACAGCTCGAAGCCCTCTGAATTCCTTGGCCACACAATGGCCGCGCCGACCATGACCACGCCACTGACGCCCTCCTTGACCCTGAATGAGATCGCCGAACGCCTGCAAGGCTACGACCCACAGGCTCTCTCGGCCCGCCATGTGAACGACTTTTTGGCCCAGCTGGTGCAGCCGGTGCGCGAACAAGAAACCTTACCGCTGATGCAAGTCCATGGCCGCATCTTGGCGCAGGATGTGGTCTCGCCCATCAGCGTGCCACCGCACGACAATTCGGCCATGGACGGCTACGCGCTGCGCGGCGCTGAACTTTTGAGTGACGCCCCCACCCCTTTGACCGTAGTGGGCACAGCGTTTGCCGGTGCCGCCTGGCAAGGCACTGTGAATGCGGGCGAGTGCGTGCGCATCATGACCGGGGCCATCATGCCTGCTGGGCTGGACACCGTGGCCCCCCAGGAGCTGGTGCAGGTGGCAGGCGACTCAGTGCACATCCCGCCCGGCCTGCTGCAAGCGGGGGACAACCGGCGCCTGTTGGGCGAAGACTTGATGGCCGGACAGCCCGCACTGCACGCAGGCACCCGCCTCACCCCTGCCGCCTGCGGTCTGCTGGCCAGCCTGGGCTTGCCCAGCGTGCCTGTCTGGCGCAGGCCCAAAGTGGCCTACTTTTCGACCGGTGACGAAATCCTGAGCCTGGGCGATGCGCCCCGAGAAGGCGCGGTCTATGACAGCAACCGCTACACCGTGGCGGGCATGCTGCAGGCGCTGGGCTGCGAGCTGATCGACATGGGCGTGGTGCGCGACGACCCTGTCGCACTGGAAGAGGCCTTCTTGGGTGCTGCCGAACAGGCTGACGCCATCATCACCAGCGGTGGCGTCAGCGTGGGCGAGGCCGACCACACCAAAGCCATGATGAAAAAACTCGGTGATGTGGCCTTTTGGCGCATCGCCATGCGCCCGGGCCGCCCCATGGCGGTGGGGCGCATTCAGCGCGGCGAACGCTCGGCCGTGTTGTTTGGTCTGCCCGGCAACCCGGTGGCCGTCATGGTCACCTTTGCGGCCTTTGTGCGCCCCGCCCTGCAGCAACTCATGGGCTGGCATGCGCCTGCCCTGCCACTGCTCAAAGCGAAAAGCACTGAGGCCCTGCGCAAAAAACCCGGCCGCACCGAATACCAGCGGGGCATCGTCAGCACCGATGCTGCGGGCCAGTTGCAAGTCAGCATCACCGGCAACCAGGGCTCGGGCGTGCTCAGCTCCATGGTGCAGGCCAACGGCCTGATCGTGCTGGGCCACGCCCAAGGCAACGTGGCCGTGGGCGACGAGGTGGATGTGATGATGTTTGACGGGCACCTGTAAGACCTTGTGCGGATGTCCGATGGCCCGCCAATGGAGCCTACCCGCAAAGTGTCTACAACGCGTTCAGCCTATGCCAGTTGCGGATCGTCGGATCTGGTCTTGATCACATCGTCTCCCCGATCATGTGCGCAGCTTCACCCAGAGCAGACTTTGCGTATAGGTATTCTTCAAAACAGCTGCCTGCATGCTTGATGGTGTGTGACTCTGGGTCCTTGAAGCAGTCTTCGGCCTTGGCCGGCATCAGGATGGCAGCCAGCAGCTAAGGCTTGCCAGCTTTGGGTTTACCGTCTAGCCCCCCTGCTGTTGCGATCAACATCATGGCTTCGACCTCATCCGTGTTGGTGACGCTGTGCATGAACCGGTCATCTGTGCTTTAAGTTCGGCCTCGGTGGTCTGCACGTGAGTACATAACTCATGGCTTTAGGCTGTTGGCCTTGATCTTGATCTCGTTGCCATCGACCACAATGTCGCCCCGCTTGTGCAACCCCATCTCGCGTTCTGGGAGCACCGCCCAGATAAACAATTCAGTGAATTCAGCCACTGGCAGCAGCCGAAAGCCCCGTATCGTCTGATGCGTCGAAAGTTGGCTGCCCAAAGTCGCCTAAGGGAAATCCTTAGGTTTCGAAGTCGAAAATGGCCTTGCGAAATCGAAAGAACCTGCCATCATTGGTTCATCCAGTTGAATACAGGTTTTGGGAATTCACATGAGCCCCATCAGTTTTTCGGTTCAGGGAAAGCATGTCTTGATCAGCGGTGGTTGCGGAGGAATTGGCAGCGCCTTCGCCCACGCGTTCCTTGAACAGGGCGCCAATGTGATCGTCACAGACCTCAAGCCGCCGCCAGACGACCTGATCCGTGCAGGCGCACGTTTCGAGCCACTGGATGTGACCAGCGATGAAGGGGTGGTGGCGTTATCGAAAAAAATCGACAAGCTTGATGTGTTGATTCACTGCGCCGGAAAGCTCAAACGCTGGGAGGAGCATCAGCCTGAAGTCTTTCGCGAGATCGTCGACATCCACCTTTTCGGCAATGTACGTCTAGCCGCCGCCTTCAGGCCCCAATTGAAAGCAACACAGGGCTGCCTAATCAACATTGCCTCAATGTACAGTTACTTTGGCGCCCCCCAAGTGCCCGCCTATGCTGCGGCCAAGACGGCTATCGTTGGACTGACCCGGTCATTGGCCTTGGCCTACGCCGAAGACGGGATTCGGGTGAACGCGATTGCTCCTGGCTGGATCGCCACCGACATTAGCCGCGGCGGGCGAGAAAACCCCGAATTCAACGACAAACTCATGACACGCTTGCCCAACAAGCGGTGGGCGGAGCCAGAGGAACTGGCTGGCACGGCGATATTCCTCGCATCCTCCGCTTCGGCGTTGATCAATGGGGTGACGATTCCAGTAGATGGCGGCTACACCTCCGCCTGATTTCGCAAGTAGTGTTGGTACATAGGCGTTTTAACAAAAAGGAGTTCAAGATGAGGCATACCCTTGGCGTTCTGGCCGCTGCGGCCGCGATGGTTTTCAGTTCTGGTTCTGCCGTTGCGCAGGCCTTCAACTGGAAAAAACACGACGGACAGACAATCAATCTGCTCCTGAACAACCACCCTTGGTCGCAGGCGATCAAGGACATGTCAGGCGATTTCACCGCCAAGACGGGTATCAGGCTGCGCGTGGAGATCTTCAACGAAGAACAATACCGCGCCCGCCTGAACACCATGCTGCAGGCCAAATCCAGCGATATCGATGTGTTCATGTCGCTTAAGTTCCGTGAAGGTGCCATGTACGACAAGGCTGGTTGGTACGCCAACTTGAGCCCGCTTCTTGCGTCATCGGCCTCAACCTCGCCCGATTTCAACTTCACCGACATCGGCGAAGGTCTTCGTCGCGCTGAGACAATCGGCGACAAGCTGGTGGGCCTCCCTATCAACCTTGAAGGTCCCCTCTTTTACTGGAACAAGGAGATCTTTCAAAAGTGCAATGTGGCAGAACCCATGTTTCTGGAAGACCTGCCAGAAGCTGCTGCCAAACTCAAGGCTTGCCCTGCCCGCGGTGACGCGACGGTTTGGGCCGCACGCGGTATCCGCGGTGCGATCTCTTATGCGGTCTCAGGTTTCATCTACAACAGCGGCGGCGATTTTTCGGGGGCCAATGGCAAGCCAAGCATGTGCAACCCGAACAGTATCAAGGGAGCAGAACTCTATGCGACGCTGCTCAAGGACTACGGACCTCCCGGTGCCGCCAACCACACCTTCACCCAAGTGATTGAAATGCTGGGCCAAGGAAGGCTGGCAATGACGCACGAATCTTCCAATGAATTCGCCAACATCATGAAGTTCCCTGGGCGAGACAAGGACATCGGCATCAAAGTGCTGCCCAAGGGAAAGGCTACCGGCATTTCCAAGCCCATTGTGTTCGGTTGGGGCGTTTCGGTGTCCAACTTCTCAACCAAGAAGGACGCAGCATGGTTCTTTCTGCAATGGGCCACCAGCGCAGAGATGCAGACTAAGCTTGTCAAGAACGGCGTAGCACCCCCACGCGCATCGGTGTTCAATGGCCCAGAGTTTAAGACGTGGACCACGGAGTTGCCCGTACGTCAGTCCTGGGCCAATGCGTTGGTCGAGATCAGCAAGACCGGAACGGCCATCTCTTACCCACCCACAGAGCGTGTAGTTGAAGCACGCGAGATGGTAGGTGCCGCCGTCCAAAAGGTCTTCTTGGGACAAGGCAACGCAAAGGACACCTTGTGCGCGCTTGACGGCGAATTGGCCAAACTGCAGTAAGACATAAAGCAATGAAGGCACAGCGGGCGGCATCACTCCACGGGCTTATGTGGCCCGCAGTGGCCTTCGTCATATTGATGGTGGTATTTCCATTCGGCTATGCCTTTTGGCTGAGCCTGATGGATTACAAAATCGGACAGCCCCACCAATTTATCGGTCTGGGTAACTATAGGGCGCTCCTGATCGACGAACAGTTCTGGAATGGAGCGCGACTGAGTGCAATCCTTTATGTCAGTGCACTCGCAGTGCAACTCGTTTTAGGAGTTGCCTTGGGGATGCTTTTGCACCGCGTGCAGGTCATGCGTGGCCTGCTACGGACACTGATGGTCTCGCCTTTTATGCTCCCTCCGGTGGTCATCGGAATGATGTCCATCGTGATTCTCGACCCTGGCATGGGGGTTGCTAATTTTTTACTGAAGTCAGCCAACCTGCCAACCAGTCTTTTCTTGGCTTCCACCGATTACGTGATCTTCACTGTAGTGATGATTGATACTTGGCAGTGGACGCCTTTTGTGGCCCTGATCGTACTGGGCGGGTTGCAGTCGCTGCCCACGAAAATTTATGAAGCAGCGTCTATCGATGGTGCCACGGGATGGCGTGAATTTTTTTACATCACCCTGCCAATGTTAGGCCCCACGATCTTGACCGCCGCTGTGCTTCGCAGCGTTGACCTGCTGCGCTTTTTTGATGTGATATACATCACCACACAGGGCGGACCGGGCTATGCCTCCTCAACCCTCAATATCTACGCTTATCGCAAAGCGTTCGAATTTTCAGACTTGGGCTACGCGTCAGCCCTGATGATCACATTGAGCACCATCGTACTGGGTGCTGTGCTGGTGTTTTCGCAAATGCGAAAGAAGGTGACTTGGTGAGAAAAATCCTCCTAAAGTACCTGATGGGGCTTCAAGTTTTCATCTTGTGCATCGCACTTTTTGCCCCCATTGCATGGATGATTTTGGCCAGTTTCAAGAACCGCGCCGACATCACCAAGTATCCACCCCAGCTGCTTTTTACGCCTACCCTGGAAAACTACACCCAGCTGTTCACTAGAACTGATTTTTTGGAAAACACCCTCAATAGTTTTTATGTCGCTGGGGGCTCCACCTTGCTAGGCTTGTTACTGGCGGTGCCAGCAGCCTATGCCATCTCTTGGCACCGGCTGGTCTGGCCAGCCACCCTGACCCTGTTCGCTCGCATGGCACCCGGCACGCTGTTTTTGTTGCCGTGGTTCATCATGTTTTCCAATGTTGGTCTGTCCGGCACCCACTTCGCTCTGATCATCACGCACGCGGTGATCACCGTGCCCATCGCCTTGTGGACCTTGCTCCCACACTTTGATGGTCTGCCAAGGGAGTTGACTGAGAGCGCTCAAATCGACGGCTGCGGTGCACTCAAGATTTTGCTGCTTATTGCCCTGCCAGTCGTGATGCCAGGGCTGATTGTGGCGGTGATCCTGTCCTTCATCTTCTCGTGGAACTATTTCCTTTTTGCGCTCGCACTTTCAGGCATCTCCTCAAAGACGGCTATTGTTGCGTCCTTTAATTTCATCGGCGAAGGTGTGACCAACTGGGGGGCACTCATGGCAGCCGCCACAGTCATCGCCCTGCCACCGATCATCCTGACCTTTGTGATCCAGCGAAAACTGGTGGCAGGTCTTGCCTTTGGCGCAGTGAAAGGTTGATGACATGAAGGCAGCGAGGTTTGATGGCGAAGGCCAAATTTCGATCGCAGAGGTCCCTACACCCGTCGCCCCCGCTGGTGAGGTGTTGCTTCGGGTTAAGGCATGCTCTCTTTGTGGAAGCGACTTGCGCCCGTGGCGCAAGGGCTGGCCAGTGACGCCTGGGCACGAAATTTTTGGGATCGTCCAACATCCCGGTCATGCCCTTCATGGGAAAAGGTGCTTGGTTTACATCCCTGTCTGGTGCGGCCAATGTCCTGAATGCTTAGCCGGTCAACACCACATTTGCCGTAACGCCAACGAACTGATTGGTTGGCAAAGGCCTGGTGGCTACGCGCAATATGTCAGCGTGCCTGATCAATGCCTCTTGCCGGTACCCGATGACATCCCTGATCATCTGGCCCCCTTGCTGCTGGATACGATCGGTACGGCCGGTCACGGTGTTCGCCTGAGCCGCAAGATCGTCAATTCGGGCAAAGCATTGGTGATGGGCGCTGGCCCTATCGGGCTGGGGGGATTGCTGGTTCTACAGAACTTTGGCTTTGAGCGAGTTGAGGTGTTTGATCCGAATCGATTTCGTCGCGAATTTGCCGCTTCACTCGGTGCTGTCGCGCTGGAATCGGTAGACCTTACTGCGGCCTACGATCTTGTCCTAGAGTGCAGCGGCAAGGATGCCGGGCGCCAGACTGCCCTAGAGGCGGTCAGAGCCCATGGCGCTGTGGTGCAATTGGGTGAATCTGACACATGGCAGGTCCATGAGACGAAGGCTATTCGGCGCAAGGATTTTTACTACATCCGCTCGTTTTACTTCCCAATCAGCGAGTACGCAGAAAACATCGAGATTCTGCGCAAGAAAAGACCCCAATTCGAGCAACTGGTCGATGCTCAAGTCCCTCTGGAGGGTCTTTCTGACCTGTTCGTTAGATTTGCAGCAGGCGACCGCATCAAGCCCCAACTTCATATTCATGATTGATTACCCTATGGCTGGCGTCACCATTCGCAATGTCAAAAAGAACTACGGCGACGTCAAGGTCATTCGTGATCTGAGCGTTGAAATTCAAGCCGGCGAATTTCTAGTCTTTGTCGGACCATCAGGATGCGGGAAATCCACACTCCTGCGCATGATCGCTGGACTCGAGAGTTTTGAGTCTGGCGAAATCCATATCAATGGCAATCGCGTCAATGACCTGCACCCGAGCAAGCGCGACATCGCCATGGTCTTCCAAGAGTACGCACTGTATCCGCACATGTCAGTAAGAAAGAACATGGGATTTGGGCTGAAGATGCGTGGCTACCCAGCGCAAGAAATCGACCAGCGCATCGACAGCGCAGCGGCGATTTTGCAGATCGAACCTTTGCTCGAACGCAAGCCGCGAGAACTCTCTGGCGGCCAGCGCCAACGTGTGGCAATGGGTCGCGCCATTGTGCGAAACCCCCAGGTTTTTTTGTTCGATGAGCCGCTGTCCAACCTAGATGCCAAGCTTCGCGTGGACATGCGAAGCGAGATCAAGGCGCTCCATCAGCGCTTAAAAACCACTTCAGTCTATGTCACCCATGACCAGGTCGAGGCGATGACCATGGCTGACCGAATCGTCGTGCTCAATAAGGGTGAAATTGAGCAAGTGGGCACCCCACTGGAGCTTTACAACGCCCCGGTTTCGCGCTTTGTCGCCGGCTTCCTTGGCTCGCCGCCGATGAACTTTTTACCGGTGCAATTGCAGCCAAATCGTATCGACCTGCCAAACGGTCAGTCGATACCTTATGCGGGCTCTTTTTTGGGCGCTGCGGACTTGGGGATCCGGCCAGAAAACTTGTCTGTCGTACCTGACGGAGAAAATGCACACCTCAGTGGCGAAGTATCCCTGATCGAGCCCCTTGGTGCCGATACCCTCATCACCATCAAGACCGGCGTGCACAAAATTGTCGCACGCGTGATTGGTGCCTCCTCGATGCGACTTGGCGAGCAAGCAGGCCTCACCTGGCGCGCGCAGGACCATCATCTTTTTGAAGGTGCCAGCGGACAGAGGCTGACATGAGCCGTCTCGTCTGTTTAGGAATGGTCGTCAAAGATATCGTTTTTCGAGTCCCCAAGATCCCTTCTCTACCCCAAAAGCTGACCGCATTTGAATTGCGAAGCCAGTTCGGCGGGATGGCTGCGACCGCTGCGGCTGCGGCGGCTGCGCTCGGGGGCAAGGTCGAATTTTGGGGGCGAATTGGTGATGACGAATCGGGCCAAGAGGCCATGCACGCATTTCGACGTCGAGGAGTCGAGCCACGATTGAGCGTCACCATCGGTTCGCAGTCGCCCATGTCCGCAGTCATTGTTGATGAAGCTGGAGAACGCATGCTGGCGGTCTACACTGGCCTGCTTGATCCAGCAACGGATTGGCTGCCGCTTGAAAAGCTCCAAGGCGCAGGTGCAGTACACGCCGATTTTCGCTGGGTCGAGGGAGCCCGTGCACTTTACGAAGCCGCACGCGCCCAAGGTATTCCGCGGGTACTGGATGCGGACGCGGGCAACAATGAGGCGGTCCGGTCCCTCATCGCACTCGCAGATCACGTTATTTTTTCCGAGCGCGGCCTGGCAGAAATAGCCGGTGACATGCCGGCCGATCAGGCACTGCTCCAAGTGGCACAGGACGCAGCCGAGGATCCGTCGAGGGTGATGGGTGTCACGTTGGGCGACCGGGGCAGCCTCTTTTGCCACGCGGGTCGCATTCATGCCTTTGCTGCGCCTCGCATCAAGCCCACAGATACCAATGGCGCTGGAGATGTTTTTCACGGTGCCTACGCATTGGCGTTGGCGCGAGGTCAGTCTTGGGTCCAGTCTGTGAACTACGCCACGACCGCGGCTAGCCTCAAATGCACGCGTGACCACGGTTGGGACCAACTGCCCGATCACGAAGAAGTGACAGCCTTCATGCAGGCTCATTCATGACCGACGCGCTCACCCCCCGTTCACGCCGCGAAAAGATTTTGGAACTCGTCAAGCAGGCGGGTTACATGCCTATTGAGGCTCTGACCTTGAATTTCCAGGTGACACCGCAGACGATCCGTGTAGATCTCAATGTGCTGGCCGACGAAGGCCGGGTCGTACGCCATCACGGGGGCGCTTCGATCCCCTCAAGTGTGACCAACACCGACTACGAATCCCGTCGATCAGATTTTGCTGGCGTCAAATCCAGTCTGGCTCAAGCCGTTTCGAACACCATCTCTGACAAAAGCGCGGTGTTCATGGCGCTGGGAACCACAATGCTGGCGATGGCTGCGGCGTTGTCAAATCGCAAAGGTTTGAAGATCATCACCAACCACACCGAGGCAGCCTTGATGCTCGCCAAGCAACCAGGATTTGACGTGGTCGTACTCGGCGGTCGACTTGATCCGAGGAATCTCGGAACCACGGGGCCCATGACCCTCGAGGCTGTAGCCAACTACCGACCAGACGTTTGCATTTTCAGCGCGGGTGGCATCGACACTGAAGGAAACATCTTGGACTACTACGAGCACGAGGCAGCCATCGTGCGCCTCATGATCAAGCGCTCGCGCCGGAGTATTTTGGCAGTGGATCACAGCAAGTTTGGCCGCAGCGCTTCAGTGCTTGTGGGCAATGTGGCGGACATCCACCAGCTTTTTACCGATAAGCCGCCGCCCGCCGGCATCAAGAAGCTCTTGAAGCTACACAAGACCGACCTGATCCAGGTTCCCCAACGACATGCAGGAAATTTCCATGGCCGCTCCTAAACCTATTGATGCATTAACCCGGCCCTCGGGCGCCTTTGCCATGCTTGCGATCGACCAGCGTGAATCGATGCGCGCCATGTTTGGCGAGTATCAAAAAACACCGGTGAGCGACCAACAACTCACCGACTTTAAGTTGGCAGCGCTTCGAGCTCTTTCACCACTGGCTTCTGCTGTCCTGATAGACCGCCAGTTTGCCTGGCGCCAGGCGATCGACCAGCACGCCGTGGCGCCCAGCTGCGGGTTGATCGCTGCAGCAGATGATTTCATTCCCAGCCCCAACGAAATCGTCTCTGACGTGAGGATCGACGAGAAAGTCGAGCCGCTGTCGGTCAAGGCCGATGGTGCATTGGCACTCAAGTTGCTGGTGCTGTGGCGTCCAGATGAAAGCGCGGAGGTTCGCAAGGACATGGTGCGTGATTTCATCGGTCGATGTCGACAGGCGGGGCTCGTGAGCATCATCGAGCCGGTATCTCGTAAGCCTCGTGACGGACGAGCCTGGGACACAAATGACGGCATACAGGCCGCGGCCGAAGAATTAGGCAACCTGGGCGCTGACCTCTACAAAGCCGAGGTACCTTTGCATGGACAAGGCGGTGAACGCGCAGTGCGTGGGGCGAGCGCGCGTCTCAATCAGACAATCAAGGGGCCTTGGGTGGTGCTGTCCTCGGGCGTATCGCCCGACGATTTTCCGCAGGCTGTTGAATGGGCATGCAGGGAAGGTGCAAGCGGATTTCTGGCCGGTCGTGCCGTTTGGCGAAATGTCATTGGAAGCCGTGACATCCCGCGAGCCCTGATCGACGACGCTGCGGTGCGCCTGCAACGTCTGATCGATGTGGTGGATCGCGTGGTCGTTCGCTGCTGAGACAGGCTCGCACCAGGCCCCATATGGCTGAGAACAACTTCATATCACCCATCGAAGCCCAGGTTCGCCGGGAATTGGCCGCCTTTTATAGGCTGATGGCGCACTTCAATATGACGGATTTGATCGACACGCATATCAGCGCGCGCGTGCCCGGAACGCCCGACCATTTCCTCATTAACCGCTATGGCGTTCTCTTTGACGAAATGCGTTCGCAGGATTTGGTCAAGATCGATCTGCAGGGGCGTTTGGTAGAAGGCCAAGACCCTGCGAACTCACGCATCAACCTAGCGGGTTTCACCATTCATTCCGCAATCCATGCCGCGCGACACGATCTGGCCTGTGTGGTTCACACCCACACAACCGATGGAATAGCAGTTTCTTGCCAAGCGGAGGGACTATTGCCTATCAGCCAGCACGCTCTGAAGTTCTTCAACCGGATCGGTTACCACGACTACGAAGGTGTTGCGCTCGATCTGGACGAGCGCGCCCGCCTAGCCAGGAGCATGGGTCCGCATGAGGTGATGATCCTGCGCAATCACGGCTTGGTGGCTGCGGGCTCGTCTATCCCTAAGGCATTTCACAACATCATGTTTTTGGAGCGTGCCTGCAGCGCACAGATCAAGGCACTGAGTGGTGGACGCCCGTTGTCGATCCCAAGTCCCGAGGTCTGTGCGCGAGCAAGCGAGCAAGGCTCTGATCGAGCCGAGGTGTCCGAGATCGTGCAACTAGGTTGGGATGCAGCTTTGCGGCTGTTACGCCCAATCTGATCAGCCGGCTGGGCTCATTTTTGATCTCGAAATTTTTGAAGGCCACCTCGACATGCTATTGACGCCACTGAACTTGGGCAAGACTCGAGGCATGCGACGCCTGGCCAATCAAACCGGGCATTTCACGACCATTGCCCTGGACCAACGTCCACCGATTGCTCAGATACTGGCAGCGCGAAGGGGTGTCGCTCCTGATCAGGTAGGTTTTGACGACATGATGGCGGCCAAGCGCGTCATCGTGGAGACCCTGGGCCCTAGCGCAAGCGCCATGTTGTTTGATCCAAATTACGCACTACCCGCTGCGATCGCTTGCTTGCCAGCGCACACAGGTCTGATCGTGACACTCGAGGACCATCGGTTTCAAGATACGCCAGGTGGGCGTATGTCGAACTCGATTGCCAATTGGAATGTCGACAAGATCAAGCGCTTAGGCGGCGATGGGGTTAAGGTGCTGGCGTGGTACCGTCCCGATGCCGCGCCCGAGGTCTTGGCCCATCAAAAAGCCTATGTGAAACACGTGGGCGACGAGTGTCGTCGCTGTGATATTGCGTATGTGCTTGAACTCTTAACCTATCCGTTCAAGAGGCTCGACGGCAAGCCTTGTCCACAATTGCCAGAAGTACAGGCGCAAAACGTGATCGACAGCCTGCGCGAATTTTCAAAGCCCGAATATGGGGTGGATTTGTTCAAATTGGAAAGCCCACTGCCGGGCGCAAGCTTGCCTGAAACGGACGGATCGGTTCCGCATCAGTTGGCGCTCAATTGGTTCAACGAGATGGGACGAATCTGCCGCGAAGCGAGCGTGCCGTGGGTGATGTTGTCCGCGGGGGTGACGCCTGAGCAGTTCTTGCGGGTCATGCATTACGCTTACGCCGCGGGTGCCAATGGCTTCTTAGCTGGACGAGCGATCTGGTCTGAAGCACTGCAATGTTTTCCTGATTTGCAAGCTTGCCGCGAGGTACTGCGCGTGCAGAGCCTGCAGACTCTCCAGCGCCTTATGGATCTCACGCACAGAGAGGGGCAAGCTTGGACACCGAGCTATAACGGCTTGGATCAAATTCAAGTCGAGGGCGATATGTGCAACGCCTACACCAGCTCCTGAGAGCGACTTGGTCATCGGTCATTCAGGGCAAACAGTGAATTGTCTGTCAATCATGGCCGTGTCTTGAGCCGTCGATGTAGATCAGTGACTCAATTGATCGTCCATAGCCACCGCCTTGTTCGGACCTGGCACCACCTTGCGGGCCAGCAGTGAATACATGGTGGGTACCACAAAGATGGCCAGCAAAGTCCCCAGGCTCATGCCGCCCACAATCACCCAGCCGATTTGGGTGCGGCTTTCGGCACCTGCCCCGGTGGCCAGCGCCAGCGGCACGGCACCGAGCACCATGGCACCTGTGGTCATCAGGATCGGGCGCAAGCGCTGGGCAGAGGCCTTGATCAGCGCTTCTTGCATCGCCATACCCTGCTCGCGCAATTGGTTGGTGAACTCCACGATCAAAATGCCGTGCTTGGTGATCAGGCCCACCAAGGTGATCAAGCCGATTTGCGAATAGACGTTGAGCGATCCACCCGTGAACTTGAGCGCCAACAACGCCCCGATCGTGGACAGCGGCACGGACAACATGATCACAAACGGGTCCACAAAGCTCTCAAACTGGGCCGCCAGCACCAAAAAGATGAAGAACAGCGCCAGCACAAACACGATCACCAAGGCGCCCTGCGAGCTCTTGAATTCGCGCGAAGTGCCGTTGAGCTCGGTGGTGTAGCCCGGCTTGAGCACCTTGGCTGCGGTGTCGTCCATGAACTTGATCGCTTCGCCCAAGGAATAGTCAGGCGACAAGTTGGCTGTGATCGACACCGAGCGGCGCTGACCAAAGTGGTTCAACTCGCGAGGTGACACGCTCTCGCGCACCTTCACCAGGCTCGACAAGGGGATCATGGTGTCGTTGCGGCCCCGCACCTGGATCACGTCGATGTCGTCCGGCGTATTGCGGGCGGAGGGCAAGGTCTGCACGATCACATCGTACTGCTCGGCATCGCGCTTGTAACGGGTCACCACGCGTCCGCCCAGCATGGTCTCGATGGTTTTGGCCACCACCTCGATACTGACGCCCAACTCGGCGGCCTTGACGCGGTCCACTTCGACGCGCAGTTCTGGCTTGTTCAGGCGCAAGTCCACATCAGGCTGCAAAATGCCCGGGTTTTTGGCCACCTCGTCCATCATTTGCCGAGCCACCGCGCTCAGGTTTTGGTAGCTGTCCGAAGTCTGGATCACGAAGTTCAAAGGCCGCTCACGGAAACCCTGGCCCAGCGATGGCGGGGTGATCGGGAAGGCATTCACGCCCGACAAGGCACCGAATTTCGGTCCCATTTCTCGGGCAATTTCCAGCGTAGTGCGTTGGCGCTCATCCCAGTCCTTGGCCCGGTAAATCACCGAGCCCTGACCCACCGTGGGGTTGCCCATGCTGGCAAAAATACGGTCGAATTCAGGGTAAGACTGGCCAATTTTTTCCAGCACACGCGCATAGCGGTCAGTGAATTCCAGGGTCGAGCCGTCGGGCGCGTTGATGGTCGCCAAAATCGTGCCCCGGTCCTCCAGCGGCGCGAGTTCTTGCTTCATGGTCGGGTAGATGTAGGCAATGCCTGCCCCGCAGGCCAACATCACGAGCAACACCAACCATCGGGCACGGGTCAGAATCAGGCGCAATAGATTTTCATAACCGGTTGACAAGGCCGTGAGCCAGCGCTCCATGCTGTGGTCAAACCAGCCGGGGTTGGGGTTATGTCGCAGCAGTTTGCTGCTGAGCATGGGCGCCAAGGTCAAGGCCACAAAACCGGACACGATCACCGCCCCAGCCAATGCCAGGGCAAACTCGCCGAACAATTTGCCCGTTCGCCCAGGCGTGAAAGCCAGGGGCGCAAACACGGCCGCCAGTGTCATGGTCATGGCCACCACGGCAAAACTGATCTCGCGCACGCCTTTGATGGCGGCAGAAAACGGGTCCAACCCTTCTTCGATGTGCCGGTAAATGTTCTCCAACACCACGATCGCATCGTCCACCACCAAGCCAATGGCCAGCACCAGTGCCAGCAAGGTCAGGGTGTTGATGGTGAAACCCGCCAAAGCCATCATGGCAAAGGCGCCAATCAGGCTGACCGGGATGGTGATGATCGGGATGATGGACGCTCGCACAGTGCGCAAAAAGACAAAGATCACCAAAGCCACCAGCACCACAGCTTCGACGATCGTGCTGAACACGTTCTTGACGGAGCGGTCAATGAAGACCGAGTTGTCGTTGGCGATGTCGATGGTGATGTCCCCGGGCAAATCGGCCTTCAGACGGGGGATCATCTCGCGCACCCCAGTCGACAAGTCCAGCGGGTTGGCCGTGGCTTGGCGGATCACGCCGGCCGATATGGCCGATTGGCCGTTCAGGCGCACCAAGCTGCGGTCGTTGGCCGCGCCTTCCCGGATTTGCGCCACATCGCGCAACTTGACCGGAAAGCCATTCACACTGCGGATCACGATCTCGCCAAACTGTCCAGGGCGATTCAAATCGGTTTGAGAGGACACGCTGAATTCGCGGTTGGTCGACTCGATGCGCCCGGCCGGTAACTCCAGGTTGTTGCGGCGGATGGCGTCTTCCACGTCTTGCGGCGTGAGCTTGTAAGACGACAAGCGAGCGTGGTCGAGCGACACCAGCATGGCGTATTTGCGCTCGCCAAAAATGCGCACATCGGCCACGCCGGTCACGGTCTGCAGGCGCGGCTTGACCACACGGTTGACCAAATCGTTGATCTGCAAGGCGTTGAGTGTGTCGCTGGAAAAAGCCAGCCAAATCACCGGGAAGGCGTCGGCTTCCACCTTCGCAATGACGGGCTCTTCGATGGCCTGTGGCAATCGGTTGCGCACCCGAGACGTGCGGTCACGCACTTCGGCCGCGGCCGTGTCAGCGTCTTTTTCCAGCCGGAATCGGACCGTGATCTGGGACTGCTCGGCACGGCTGATGGAGGTGATCACATCCACCGCGTCGATGCCCGCAATCGAGTCCTCCAGCGGTTTGGTGACCTGCGACTCCACCACCTCGGCCGATGCGCCCACATAGCGGGTGGTGACGGTGACGGTGGGTTCGTCGATCTTGGGGTACTCGCGCAGCGAGAGGCTTTTGAAACTGACCGCACCGATCAGCAAGATCAGCAAGGACATGACGACCGCCAAGACTGGCCGCCGGATGGAAACTTCAGCGAGCTGCATCGGCACCCCTCAGGCAAGGGTTGGGACCCGACAGGGCCACAGGCTTGGCTGGCGGCTGTGCTGGCTTGGCCGAGGCACTGGGTGCGCCGGCAGCTGCAGGGGCTGGGCCACCCGGGACTGAGGCCGATGCGGCAGGCGCAGCCGATGCGCCAGCCGCTGGTGCGCCAGCCGGCGCCGGCCCACCAGCGGGACGGCCACCGCCAGGCTGTGACAAATCCACCACGCGCACAGCAGTGCCGTCTTTTTGCAAACGCTGATGACCTGCAGTCACCACGGTGTCGCCTGCGGCCAGGCCTTCCAGAATCTCGACCTTGCCCGGCAGGCGCAGGCCGACCTTGACCGCCACGCGTTCGGAGACCCGGACATCGGGCTTGTCTCCTGCCACGACTTTGACCACAAAGGTGCGACCGCCTTGCGGGATGATGGCCTCTTCAGGGATCACCAGCGCGTTGTCACGCACACCAAACACCACATTGACCCGGGCAAACATGCCCGGACGCAGTTGTTGTTGGCGGTTGTCGATGCAGCCCCTGACCCCCACAGAGCGGCCATTGGCCTCGATCAAGGGGTCCACCGCCTGAACGATGGCCGAGAAGGGGCGGCCCGGCAAGGCGTCCACCGTCAGCTGGGCCTTTTGTCCAGCCCGGATCTTGGCCTGAAAGCGCTCGGGCAAACGGAAATCGACCAGCACGGCATCGATGTCCTCGATGTTGACCATGTCGGCGCCGTCCTTGAGGTAATCACCCACGTTGATTTGCTTGAGACCAGTGATCCCGTCGAACGGGGCCAGCACTTTGAGGCGCTGCAAGGTGGCATCGGCCAAGGCCAGCTTGGCCCGCGAGACTTCCAGCGCAGCCCCGCTTTCATCGAGGGATCGCTTGCTGATGAAGTTTTGCGTCACCAGCTCCTGGTTGCGCTTGTGGTTGGCCTCGGCAATCGACAGCTCGGCCTTGGCCTGTGACAACTGGGCTTGCTGCAGCTGGTCTTCAAATTGAACCAGCACCTGGCCTTTGCGCACACGCTGGCCATCGTTGAAGAAAATCTTCTGGACTCGCCCACCCACCTCGGGTCGCAGCATCACACCTTGGCGAGAGCGCAAACTGCCCACCGCTTGGGTTTCGTCGACCAGGGTCATGGTGTCCACCTTGGCCACCTCCACAGCGGGGGCTCGAGCAGGGCCTGCTGGTGCGGCTGCCGTGGTGGCAGGTTTGGCCGCTTCGCCCGACGCACTGCCTTTGTTTTGAAGCCACCAGGCCGCACCGGACGCCACGCCCACACCCACCAACGCCAACACAGCGTATTTTTTCTTGTAAGCCATTCAGATCTCTCTCAGGTTGAATTCACCAAGACTGACAGAATGTAACAGCGCCGCCCCATTTGCCCAATGGGCTGCGCTCAGCTGTTTGGAGGCATGGGGTCGCGGGGGGGGGAGCAGGTCAACGGCGGCCAGCCCGGCCCAAACAGCGCTTTCAGCGGCCCAAAGCTTTCTCAACGCCTTGGTTGGCCAGCGCATCCGCCCGCTCGTTGCCCGGATCGCCGTTGTGGCCCTTGACCCAGCGCCAGTCGATTTGGTGTCCCGAAGTGGACACCACCGTGTCCAGTTTTTGCCACAAGTCGGCATTTTTGACGGGCTGCTTGGCGGCAGTGCGCCAGCCCCGGGCTTTCCAGCCGTGAATCCACTCGGTGATGCCTTTGCGCACGTATTCGCTGTCCAGGTACAGCGTGACCCGGCAGGGGCGCTTCAAAGCCAGCAGGCCTTCGATGACGGCGGTCATCTCCATGCGGTTGTTGGTGGTGTTCAGCTCGCCGCCAAAGAGCTCTTGAACGTGCTGGCCCGACTGCAGGCGAACGCCCCAGCCACCCGGGCCGGGATTGCCCTTGCAGGCACCATCGGTGTGAATTTCAACGTGGGTCAACAAACTCTTTCGGGGCCGTGGCTTGGCCCATGGTGGTGTCTGAACGGGCCACCGGTACGGTGGCCGCAGCGGGCGATCGTACCGTGCGCCAGCGGCGTCCATCGATCAAGCGGCCGCCGGGCACCCTTTTGGTGGCCATGATCAGGTACACCCCGCCCAAAATCGGCCACCAGCGCTCCCCCAGCGTGTCCATCCACTGCAACCGCTGCATCCAGCGTTCGCTGCCCAAGGCTGGGGTCCATCCGCCAAATCGGCTGACCTGCACCTCAAAACCGAGCAAACGCAACCAGTCACGCAAACGCCGGTAGCCAATCAAGGCGGCCACATGTGCATCGCCCAGCCCTGCGCCGCGCCCTCCACGTGTTTGCGGCCAACCCCACAAACTCCAAGGATTGAGCCCGGTGATCAACACCTGTCCCTCCGGGATCAGGACACGCTCGACTTCGCGCAAACAGGCATGCGGATCGGCCGAGCGCTCCAGCGTATGGGGCAAAACCACCAAGTCCAAGCTGTCGGCAGCCCAAGGCCATGCCCGGCTGTCCAGGCAGACATGCGCCCCCTCAGCTTGGGCCTCTGCTGGCTGCGTCAAGATGGGTTCGAATTCGGCCCGGGCCATCCAGCGGTGCGGCATCCGGTTGCTGCGCAGGGCCTGCAACTGGGGCCAGCCCAGTTGCACCGCGTGGTATCCAAACACATCAGCCAGCAAGTCATCGGCCTGCTGCTGCTCCCAAGCCAGCAGGCGCGAAGCCACCGGCTGCCCCAAACGGGCCAACCAAGCGTCACCTGAATACTGGCTTTCTATAATCTGACTCTCCATGAAACTCATTGCACTGCCCGCATTCTCGGACAACTACATCTGGTTGTTGCACGACGACCACCACGCCTTGGTGGTGGACCCCGGGGACAGTGCGCCTGTGCTGGCCTGGTTGGGACAGCACCCTGGGGTGCGGCTGGACTTGATTTTAGTCACCCACCACCATGCAGACCACACAGGCGGCCTCGCCGACCTGGTGGAACGCACGGGGGCGCAGGTGGTCGGCCCGGCCTTGGAAAAAATGCCCGTTCAGGCCCGCGGGCTGCAGCAAGGCGACCGCCTGGACTGGCACGGCTTGTGTTTTGAGGTCCATGAGGTTCCGGGGCACACCTTGGGACACATCGCTTTTTGGGCACACCCTGCCCCACAAGACCCGCTCCTTTTTTGTGGCGACACCCTGTTTTCGGGCGGCTGCGGTCGTCTGTTTGAAGGCACGCCGGCCCAAATGCTCGACTCCCTGGACCGTTTGGCCGCCCTGCCTGGCAGCACCCGCGTTTGCTGTGCCCATGAATACACCCTGTCGAACCTGAAATTTGCCCGGGCGGTCGACCCCGACAACCTGGTCCTGCGGGAATACACCGAAACTTGCACCGCCCTGCGCCAGCAAAACCTGGCCACCCTGCCTGTTGCGCTGTCGATCGAGCGCGCGATCAACCCATTTTTACGCAGCCGCAGCAGTGCTGTTGTCCGCGCCGTGCGCCAGCGCGATTCCCACGCGCAGGACGATGTCACGACTTTTGCCGCACTGCGCTCATGGAAGAACGAATTTTGACCACCCCACTTTCCAGCCACAGCCCGACAAAGGCGTTTGTTGAATGCGGTGCCGCCAGGCACTGGCTGCCTGCCGTTTGCTTGGGCCTGAGCCTGCTGCTGGGGGCCTGCGCGAGCGCGCCAACGTCCAGCTCGGAACAGCCCCCCCCCTCGACACCGGTGCCTGCCACCCCGCAAGCCGAGCAAAAGGTCGCATCCGAGCCCGAAAAAGTCCCGGCCGTGACGGCCGAGGCTTCTGTGGCGCTCAAACCCCAAGGTCATTTGGGGTTGACCCCACCCACCGATGTGTGGGAACGCATTCGGCGCGGTTTTGCCATGCCCGATCTGGACAACGACCTGGTCCGCAACCGAGAGCAGTGGTATTCCAGCCGTCCCGACTACATGCTGCGCATGACCGAGCGCTCGCGCCCGTACTTGTTTCATGTGGTGGAGGAGCTCGAGCGACGCAAAATGCCCACCGAGCTGGCCTTGCTGCCCTTCATCGAGTCGGCCTTCAATCCCCAGGCTGTCTCCAGTGCCAAAGCGGCAGGCATGTGGCAGTTCATGCCCGCCACCGGCAAGTACTTCGACTTGAAGCAAAACCTGTTTCGGGACGACCGCCGGGACGTGCTGGAATCGACACGCGCTGCGCTCGATTACCTGCAAAAACTCTACAACCTGTTTGGCGACTGGCACTTGGCGCTGGCCGCCTACAACTGGGGCGAAGGCAGTGTGGGCCGTGCGCTCGCACGCAACAAAGCCCAGGGCAAACCGCTGACCTACAGAGACTTGAGCATGCCCAATGAAACCCGTTACTACGTGCCCAAGCTGCAAGCGGTCAAAAACATCATCGCCCACCCCGAAGCATTCAACGCACAGCTGCCCCTGATCCAGAACCACCCCTACTTCAAAAGTGTCCCCATTGAGCGGGACATTGACGTGGCCGTTGCCGTCAAGCTTGCAGCCGTGAGCCTGGGAGACTTCAAGGCACTCAACCCTTCGATGAACCGCCCGGTCATTTTGGCGGCGGGCACCCCCCAAATCCTGCTGCCCTGGGACAATGCCACGGTGTTTGAGCGCAACTTGCAAGCCCATGCCAACCGGCCCTTGGCCACCTGGACAGCATGGCAAGCTCCTCGCACCATGAAACCGGAGGACGTGGCGCAGCTGCTGGACATGCCTGTTGAGCAACTGCGGTCGGTCAACGGCATCCCCCCAAGGATGATGGTCACAGCCGGCTCCACTTTGCTGGTCCACCGCAAAGGGCGACTGGACAAAGATGTGACGGAACACCTGGCTGACAACGGCCACCTGGGCCTGGCCCCTGAAGTGGTGCTCAAAAGGATTGCCGTCAAGGCACGCCAAGGTGACTCACTGGCCAGCCTGGCCGCACGACATGGTGTTTCAGAAGCGAACATGGCCTCTTGGAACAAACTCAAGCCCAATGCCCGATTGAGAGCAGGCCAAAACCTGACCATTCTGGTGCCTTCTCAAGCCTCGAGGCGCGTGGCCCGCAGCAGTCCGGGCCAGTCCGCCAAACCCAAAGCGTCCGCGAAACCGCTCAACAAGTCCAGCCAGCCCCAACGCTGATGGGGGTGCGCTGAAAACGCTGCCCGTCCGCAGACCGCTCAGGCTGCGAAACGGTTTTTGGACTTCACCGCAAAGCCATTGGTGTAGGTCGGCATCAAAGGCAGGCGGGCGCTGTTCAAACGTCCGGGCAAACGGGTGTGCACACGCCAGGCATTGGCCACGGCGTCCGCAGCAAACAAGCCGTCCAGCGCATAGGACTCGCGCAATTTTTCGAAAGCGCCCAGATAAATGGCCCGATCGCCCATCCAGTGGTAGGCAGGGACCGTCTTCAGGATATCGGTCAAGCCAGCCGTTTGGAGCCATTTCAGGGCATGCACCACCGCGTCGCTCAAGGCCTGGGCCAGCTCGGTCTGACGCTGCAAAAAATCAGCCTTTGCAAACAAACACGCCCCAGGAACCGGGCCACCCATCAGTTTGCGCGTGGACATCAGGGTGCGCGCTTCAGCCAACACCCGAATGTCGTTTTTTTGTTCCAGTCCGTACATGAGCGGATCGGGGTTGCACAAAAGGTCGATGGCACCACCGCGCAGGGCATCGGCCGCTGCCGCAGAAGAGCCCACTTCGACAAAAACCACGTCTTCTGGCAACAAGCCATTTTGCAAAAGCCACTGGCAGGTCATCCAATAAGTGCTGGAGTCCAGTGAGGTCACGCCAAAACGGGCGCCTTTGAGCGACATGGTGGAACGAAGCTCCAGCCTAGAAGCCACACCCAGGCTGACCTGGGGCGTTCGCCCGATTTGTACAAAGGCTTGGTAATTCAAGCCTTTGGCCTGCAAGCCAAACACATGGTCAAAGGCTCCGGCCACCACATCGGCCTGGCCCTGCAAAGCACTGGTCAGGGCTTTGGCGCCGGATTCGTGCGCCAGCCAATCGACCGAAATTCCCGCTTGCCTGAAGTAGCCCAATTGATCGGCCAGGGTGAGCGGTAAGTGGTAGAGGCTTTGGCGGGCCGGCAATGCGATGGTCACCCTGCGCAATGACTCCGCCGACGCGTTGGACGCGCAAGTGCCTGCCCAAGCGCCCATGCCTGACAGCAAAAGTTGTCGTCGTCGCCCATTGACGCCAGACACAAACCGACTCCTGTGAACATCGAACATTCGATGTTCACAGGATAAGGACTGGCGCTGAGCGGCGCATCGGGATTGTTCCCGAGCGGGTTTTCACGTAATGGATTTCGGGTAATTGACAAGTCCCGATCTCCAGCACATCCAGCCCTGGCGCTGTGCACCGCCCCTTGATGGGGGGCTGGCCAGCCGTTCAGCGGCGGTCGACCAAGGCGTGGGCGATGGTGCCCAGGTCCACGTACTCCAGCTCGCTGCCTGCGGGCACGCCTCGGGCCAGGCGCGTGACCCTCAGGCCCTGCTGGCGGATCATCTCCGAGATCACATGCGCAGTGGCCTCGCCCTCTGCGGTGAAGTTGGTGGCCAAAATCACCTCGGTCAAGACACCGTCGGCCACACGTTTTTTCAGTTTGGCCAGGCCAATGTCATGCGGGCCAATGCCGTCGAGCGGGCTGAGCTTGCCCATGAGCACGAAATACAAGCCCCGGTAGGTGCCGGTGCGCTCAATGGCCGACTGGTCGGCCGGGGTTTCGATCACGCACAGCTGGGTACGCTCGCGCGTGGCGTCCAGACAGGTGTCGCACAACTCGGCCTCGGTGAAGGTGTGGCAGCTTTCGCAATGGCGAATGTGTTCCACCGCATTGTGCAATGCTGCCGCCAATTGCCGGGCCGTGGCCCGGTCGTTTTGGAGCAGCTGAAAAGCCATGCGCTGGGCCGACTTGATGCCCACCCCCGGCAAGCCCTTGAGGGCTTGCACCAAAGTGGCAAGGGCGTGGGTGTCGGCCATGGTCAAGCGCTCAGAATGGCAGTTTCATGCCCGGTGGCAAACCGGCGGTGAGCTTGCCCATTTTTTGTGCAGAGACCTCCTCGGCCATGCGCACGGCATCGTTGAAGGCCGCGGCCACCAGGTCTTCCAGCATGTCCTTGTCGTCGGCCAGCAAGCTCGGGTCGATGGTCACCCGGCGCACGCTGTGTTTGCAGGTCATCAGGACCTTGACCATGCCCGAACCGGCTTGACCTTCGACCTCGACAAAAGCGAGTTCATCCTGGGCTTTTTTGAGGTTGTCCTGCATGGCCTGAGCCTGTTTCATGAGACCGGCAAGTTGCCCTTTGTTGAACATGGTGTTTCCTTTGAAATGAGGTGGGGAATGAGGGGAAATCAAATCAGCTGGATGCTGCCGGGCACGATTTTGGCTCCGAAATCACGCACCATGGCCTGCACCAATGGATCGTTTTGAATGAGCTCTTGTGCGGCCAACATTTTTTCTGCAGCCTTCACAGCCAGACGCCGGGCAGGGCTGTCGGTCACGGTGCCCAGTTCGATGGCGAGCTTGACATCGCCATGGCCTGCAGCCTGCAAAGCCGATTGCAAACGCTCGCGGCTGGCCGGGTGGTTGAGTGTCTCGCGCTCCACACGCAGTTGCCAGTGGTCCGCGTCGCGGGCCAACAGCTGCGACTGCAGGGCCAACTCGCGCACCAAGGCGGTGATGACGTCTTGCGCCATCAAGCCTTGGACCGCCTCCAGCCAGACATCGCCTTCGGGCGTGGCCTGAACGGCAGCCAGTGCGGATGGGGTGGGCACATCGGCGCGCCCTGAGGTGGCCTCGCGCACCGGCAAAGACCGCAAAGCGGGGGCGGCCTGACGATGCTCGGGCACAGCAGCGTGTTCCACATTCACATGGACCTGGACATCGGCGTAGTCGGTGGTGTCGGGCCAATCCTCCCATGGGGGGGGCTCAGACAGGGTTGGCTCGGCTTGCGCATGGCTGATGACAGGCCCGGCGGGCGGCACCGAGCCCGGCGGCCTGGCCCTCGGAGTCGCCATGGGTGCCGCTATGGGTGGCATGGCATCACTGGGCGGGGCAACTTGCAGGGCTGGCTTGGGCTGCGGGGCGACAGCCGCAGGCGCAACAGGTGCCACAACGGGCGGCAGAGGCGCATCAATGGCCGTGGCAGCAGCCATTGATGGGGCAGGAACGGCTGGGGTGACAGCTCGGGTGGACTCAGGGTTGGCCTGAGGGGTGGCCCTAGGGCTGGTCAGCGGGCTTTTTTTTTCCGCCGATCCCGCCTGGGGCTTGAAGGCCAGCAAGCGCAACAGCACCATGGTCAGGGCCGCGTATTCATCGGGCGCAAGACCCAGCTCGGTGCGCCCATGCAGGCACAGGCTGTAAAGCAATTGGGTTTCTTCGGCGGGCATGGCCTGGGCCAGATCGGCCAAGCCCTGGGTGTCGGGGTCGTCACCGTCTTGCGCCATGCTGGGCACCATCTGCATCACGGCCATGCGCTGCAGCAGCACAGACATGTCTTCCAGGGTGGCGGCAGCCGACACGCCTTGCAGGCGCAGGGCGTTGACCTGGTTCACCACCGCCGCGCCGTCGCCCTCGGTCAGGGCGCGGATCATGTGCAGGACGTGGCTGCGGTCCACACTGCCCAGCATCTGGCGCACGCCGGCTTCTTGCACCAAGCCATTGCCAAAGGCAATCGCCTGGTCGGTCAGGCTCAGGGCATCGCGCATGGAGCCGCGTGCGGCGCGGGCCAGCAGGCGCAAAGCCAAGGGCTCGGCGCTCAGCTGTTCGGCGGCCAGCACCTGGGTCAGGTGCTCGAACACGGTCTCGGGCGCCATGGGCCGCAGATTGAATTGCAGGCAGCGCGAGAGCACTGTCACGGGAACTTTTTGCGGGTCGGTCGTGGCCAGCACGAACTTCAAATATTCTGGGGGTTCTTCCAGGGTCTTCAACATCGCGTTGAACGCGGTGTTGGTCAGCATGTGCACCTCGTCGATCATGAAGACCTTGAAGCGCCCCTGCACCGGTTTGTAAACCGCCTGCTCCAGCAGGCTTTGCACCTCGTCCACACCCCGGTTAGAGGCCGCGTCCAGCTCGGTGTAGTCCACAAAACGCCCGGCGTCGATGTCGCGGCAGGCTTGGCACACGCCACAAGGCTCGGCGGTGATGCCACCCTGCCCGTCTGCCCCTTGGCAATTGAGCGACTTGGCCAAAATACGCGAGACCGTGGTCTTGCCCACGCCCCGGGTGCCGGTGAACAAATACGCGTGGTGCAGACGTTGCTGCACAAGGGCATTGGTCAGGGCTTGAACCACGTGCTCCTGCCCTACCATTTCAGTGAAATTGCGGGGGCGGTATTTGCGCGCGAGGACAAGGTAAGACATGGGGGTTGATTCTATCGGGCTGGGGGGGGTGGTTCTGGGCAGAGGGTTTCGACAAAATTACAGCCCGACGGACAAAGCTGCCGCCCGCTCGCCTACAATCGACAGCGACGGGCCTTCCCGCATGGTGAAGCGGCCAACCGGGTCAGGTGGGGAACCAAGCAGCCCTAACTGTGAATCCAGTGCCGGGGTCAAGGCTCGTCACCTTCCATCTCAAAAAGTGAGTCGAATCAAGGACTTGCCCAGAGGTTTGTGCCTCATTCAGTGATCCCGCCCAGACTCTTGAGCACGCCCAACCACAGTGCATCGCGCATCTGATAGGGCCGTGGATCTTGCCGGCCGCTGGGCTGGTCATTCACGGAGGTTTGAACCATCACGATGCCCGATTTGGGCTGAACCATGATGTGTTGACCGTGGATGCCTTGCAGCGCAAACGTGCGCTCTTTGAAAGGCGCAATCCATGTTTGGTAGCCATATCCCATGCCGGGTGTCGCGCTGCGCGGTCGAAATGCCGGTGGCTGGCGCGCCGCGTCTGTGGCATCCAGCAGGTAATCTCGGGGGATAACTTGAACAGCGCCCCTGAGGCCATCATTGGCCAGCAGCACGCCAAACCGGCCATAGTCGCGCAGCGTCGCGTTGAAGCTGCCTCCGGTGCCTTCGCCTTGGTCGGCACCTGCCAGCAACCAACGCGCCTCGGCCTCTGCGCCCATGGGTTGCCACAGCCAATCCTGGGTCATCTGGGAAATGCTCATGCCAGCGGCCCGACTCAACACCCTGCCCAGAATTTCCGTCTCGATGGTGGCGTATTTGAAGCGCGCACCTTGCTCTGCTTCGCGGCTGGTTTTGGTGTTGAGGTATTCCACGATTTTTTCGGGTCGCATGCGGTTTTCTGGCAAGAACAAGACCCGGCCCCAAAGCCATATGTCGTCATCCGGCGTCCAGGTGTAGAGCTCCCTGAAAGGCACACCAGACGACATGCGCAACAAATTGCGGATGGTGGTTTGTCCGTATGCCGAAGGGGCGATTTCGGGCCAGTAATCGGCCGCCTTGTCGTCCAGTGAGCGAATCAAGCCTTTGCCGTGGGCAATGCCCACCAGCATGGCTGTGAAGGTCTTGGCCATGGAAAAAGAGCGGAACCGCATGTCGGGCTGCCGGCCATATTGGTAGCGTTCGGCCACCACGCGGCCGTCCTTGATCACCATCAGGCCCGTGGTTTTGGTGTCGGCCATGAAATCGTCCAGCGTCTTGCTCGAAAATCCCCATCGGTAAGCAATGGCTGGCGCGTCTGGCCATCGCGGCAATGGCATGGGGTCACCCGAGGGCCTGACCAAAGAGCTGGCGGCGACTTTTTCATTGGCAGACCAAGTCCCCACACGGCACTCGGGTCGGATCAGCGCTTGAGCGCAAACCGGATAAGCTTGTTTCATGCCCAAACGCTCGGCATCCGGGCCATCAGGCCGCATGTGCACGTCAACGGCCGCAGCCGCAGAGAAAAGACCGAAGAAGCCCACGCAAACCAGCGTCACGGCCCATTTTGAATTGGCGATAAACATCATTTCTCCTCTTGGTGCCAGCGCATCGAATCCAGGATTGTTCTCGACATTCACAGCGCTCCCAGATGGGCTGATCGGTCTGTTTTGTCCAGGCAAATCCCCGTGCACAGTCCCTTGTGCAGGCGCTAAACTGTTTTGAACTGTAAGCCCTTCACCCTTTCCCCGCCGAGGAGCCCATGAGCGAACTTGCACAATTTTTGGCCAGCCGCGATGCTTTGCTGACCCACCGCACCGACTACGAAGCCGCTGTGGCGGCGTTTCGCTGGCCTGTTTTGACGCATTTCAATTGGGGGCTGGACTACTTTGACAGCATCGCGCGGGACAACCCGGCCCCGGCTTTGCACATCGTGGAGGCTTCGGGTGAGCAGTTTCGCCTGAGCTATGCCCAACTGTCACAGCGCTCCAACCAAGTGGCCAACTGGTTGGTGGCCCAGGGTGCGCGCAAGGGCGATCGGATTTTGCTGATGATGGGCAACGAAGTGCCGTTGTGGGAGACCATGCTGGCCGCGATCAAACTGGGTGTGGTGCTGATTCCCGCCACCACACTGCTGTCGGGCGATGATTTGCAAGACCGCTTGGAGCGCGGGCGGGTCAAATGCATCATCACCAATGCGGGGGGCATGGCCAAGGTGCTGGATTTGCCCAGCGCCGTGACGAATGGGCTGACCTTGGTGAGCGTGTCGGGCGGTGCGGGCTTGCCTTCAGGGTGGCTGGATTACGCGCTGTCGCACCAAGCCAGCACCGGCTTCACACCGCCCGAGCCGACCCGGGTGACCGATCCTTTGCTGGAGTATTTTACCTCGGGCACCACGGCCAAACCCAAGCTGGTGCAGCACACCCAGCAAAGCTACCCGGTGGGGCATTTGTCCACCTTGTATTGGCTGGGCCTGCAAAAAGGCGATGTGCACTGGACCATCAGCTCGCCGGGCTGGGCCAAGCACGCCTGGAGTTGCTTTTTTGCGCCGCTCAACGCGGAGGCCTGCGTGTTCATTTACAACTACACGCGCTTCAATGGGCCGGACATTCTGGGTACGTTGGTGCAGCACAGGGTCAACACCTTGTGCGCGCCGCCCACGGTGTGGCGAATGCTGATTCAAGAAGACCTGAAAGCCTGGCCCGTGCAATTGCGCGAGCTGATTTCAGCGGGTGAGCCGCTCAATCCCGAAGTGATCGATCAGGTGCGGGCCGCTTGGCAAATCACCATCCGCGACGGTTATGGCCAAACCGAGACCACGGCCCAGATTGGCAACCCGCCGGGTGCGCCGCTCAAGGCGGGCTCGATGGGGCGGCCTTTGCCAGGCTACCGGATGGTGCTGTTGAATGCCGATGGCCAACCCGCCGAAGAAGGCGAGATCTGCATTGACCTGGCACACCGCCCCACCGCACTCATGAACGGTTATGCCGACGATGCGGACAAAACCGCCGAGGCCATGCGCGATGGCCATTACCACACGGGCGACGTGGGCCAACGCGATGAGCAGGGTTACATCACCTACGTGGGAAGGGCCGACGATGTGTTCAAGTCCTCGGGCTACCGCATCAGCCCCTTCGAGCTGGAGAGTGCGCTGATCGAACACCCGGCGGTGGCCGAGGCGGCGGTGGTGCCCGCACCCGATCCGGTGCGCGGCTTGGTGCCCAAGGCCTATGTGATCTTGGCCCCGGGCCATGCGCCAGATGCGGCCACGGCGGGGGGCATTTTCAAGTTCATGCGGGAGCGGGTTTCGGGCTACAAATTGGTGCGCCGCATCGAGTTCAGCGACCTGCCCAAAACCATTTCGGGCAAGATCCGCCGGGTGGATTTGCGGGCCCAAGAAACTGCGCGGGCAAGCCAAGGTGGCCGTTACGCAGGCGAGTTCAGAGAAGAAAACCCTTGAGCAAGGGTGTCTGCGGCGCCTTGGGTTGATGCGCTAGGGCCACCAGTCGCACCCGCGCAAAAAAGACAGCGGCAAGCCCTATGCGCCTAAAACACTCAGGCCATGCGCTGACGCAGCGCTGGAAAAGGCATGGTTTTGACCTTGGAAGCATTCACCAGCTGGGGCGCAGAAGGGGCTGCGCGGAGCAGTTCAGAAACCAATCTGTCGGCATTTTGATGGGCACCGGCTCGGTTGGTTTCAAAAGCCAACCTGGTTTGCTGAGACATCTGAGCCACAAAGTTTTGTGGGTAGTCACGGACATTGAATCCGCGCAAAGCCATCACTTTCATGAAAGCGTTGGCGGCCTCTTCAACGGCACGCTGGTATTCCTGGGAAGCTTCTGGCGTCATGTCGACCTCGTTGTAGATGAAGTTATTCACCAGCTAACAACGCAGCATATGGCCCGCAGGCATACACCAATTGTGTAAATTTGTTACAAATTTGTCAAAATAGCTTGTCCTGCAGACCATCCACTGGCCAAACAAGCGGTGAGCAAATACCCCCCCGTGGGCGCTTCCCAATCGAGCATTTCGCCTGCACAGTACACCCCAGGTCGGCCCGTCAGCATGCCCCCCGAGGTCATCCCAGGCCAAGCCACGCCACCGGCGGTGCTGATCGCCTCTGCCACAGGCCTGGGACTTTTGAGAGGCACGGACAAACTTTTTAGGCTGCGCGCCAAGGCTTCTGGCTGGGCCAAACAGGCCGGCGAGCAAAGCTCGAAAAGCAATCCCATCTTGACGCCATCGATGCCCAAACGACTTTTGAGGTGGCTGGACAGACTGCGACTGCCACGCGGCCAACGCACCTCGGCATGTACCTGGTCCAGGCATTTATCGGGCAGCAAATCCAGCGTCAAGCGGGCAGCGCCCTGCGCCAGATCGTCACGCAACAAGGCCGACGCAGCATAGATGAGACTGCCTTCAACACCCGTGTCGGTGATCACGAACTCGCCTTGCCGCTCAAATCTGGGCGGCGAGTGCGCCCCGTGGCCCTGAACTGAGGTGGCATCCACTCTTAGCACCACGGACTTCAGGGGATGGCCGGCGTAGCGGCTGCGAAAATGGTCGGTCCAGCCCAAACCTTCGCGACCCAGGACGTCAAAGCCGCAATTGGCAGGTTGAAGCGGCTCGACAACCACCCCCTGATCGGCCAACAAGGGGACCCAAGCACCATCAGATCCCAAGCGGGGCCAACTGGCCCCACCTAAAGCCAGCAAGGTGGCGCGCGCATGCACGCGACTCACGCCCGATGAGCCGGTGGGCTGAAAAACCAGGCTCTCCCCATCCCAGCCTTGCCAGCGATGGCGCATGTGAAACTGCACAGGCACACCAAAAGCTGGATGCCTCAAGCGGTGCAACCAAGCGCGCAACAAAGGCGCCGCCTTCATTTCCAGAGGAAATACGCGACCCGAGCTGCCCACAAAAGTTTCCACGCCCAGGCCCTTGGCCCAAGCCCTGACCGATTGGGCATCCATCTGGTCGAGCCACCGCCCAACTTGCGCTTGATGTGCGCCATACCGGCTGCGAAATTGGGGCATCGGCTCTGCATGGGTGAGGTTCAAGCCACCTTTGCCCGCCAGCAAAAATTTACGCCCCACGGAGGGCATGGCGTCAAACAAATGCACCGATACGCCCGCTTGCGACAACACCTGTGCCGCCATCAATCCAGCAGGCCCCCCACCGACAATCGCCACGTCCACCTCCAGTGCAGAGCCCGAGGACGAAACAGCAGATTCGGGAAAATAAGTCATGAAATGAAGTGTTGGCAACGCCTGTGAGACAGGTGAAAGCCCTAGGTTTCTGTCAAAATAGATGCAACTTTAGCCGCATCTTCAATGTTTATAAGGAATAGGCCATGGCCAGCGATCTGATCAAACACATTACCGACGCCACTTTCGAAGCCGACGTTCTCCAGTCCAGCCAACCTGTGGTGGTGGACTTCTGGGCCGAATGGTGCGGTCCCTGCAAAATGATTGCGCCCATCCTTGACGAAGTGGCCAACGCCTACGAAGGCAAACTGCAAATCACCAAGATGAACGTCGATGACAACCGCGACATCCCCGCCAAGTTCGGTATCCGCGGCATCCCCACTTTGATGATTTTCAAGGGCGGTCAGCTCGCCGCCACCAAAGTGGGCGCCATGAGCAAGTCACAACTGACGGCTTTCATCGACCAACAACTGGCTTGATGTTCGCAGGCTGCCGAAGGATTCGGTCGCCACGCGCTCAACCGGGCCGCAATGGCCCGGTTTTTTTGTTTTCTGAGCCTCTTCAAAACCTGTCATAATTTCCACAAGGCAACCCGAACAGGGATCAACGCCTTGATTGCCGCAAGCTCCCGCCCCCATCCCCGGGCGGCAACCGGTTCTGAACATTTCCACCCGCTTATCTGAAAACGGACCCTCAGCGGTCCGCTTTGACACAGGCCAATTCCCATGCATTTGAATGAACTCAAGGCACTCCATGTGTCCGAACTCCTGAAGCAAGCCGATACCCTCGAGATCGAGAACACCGGTCGCATGCGCAAACAGGAGCTGATGTTTGCCATCATCAAAAAGCGCGCCAAAGCGGGCGAACAGGTCTTTGCCGACGGCGTTCTGGAAATCCTGCCCGACGGATTTGGCTTCCTGCGCAGCCCCGACTCCAGCTACACGGCCAGCACCGATGACATCTACATCAGTCCCAGCCAGGTGCGGCGCTTCAACCTGCACACGGGTGACATGATCGAGGGCGAAGTGCGCATCCCCAAAGACGGCGAGCGCTACTTTGCCCTGACCAAGCTGGACAAGGTCAACGACGACCTGCCGGAGAACAACAAACACAAAGTCATGTTCGAGAACCTGACGCCGCTGTTCCCCAAAGAGCAAATGCGTCTGGAGCGTGACATCAAGGGCGAAGAAAACATCACCGCCCGCGTGATCGACATCATCGCGCCGCTCGGCCGGGGCCAGCGCGCGCTGATCGTGGCGCAGCCCAAGTCGGGCAAAACGGTGATGATGCAGCAGATCGCCCACGCCATCACCGCCAATTACCCCGATGTGCACCTGATGGTGCTGCTGGTCGACGAGCGACCCGAAGAAGTGACCGAAATGCAGCGCAGCGTGCGCGGCGAAGTGATCTCCTCCACCTTCGACGAACCTGCTTCGCGCCATGTGCACGTGGCCGAAATGGTGATCGAGCGCGCCAAGCGTTTGGTGGAGCTGAAAAAAGACGTGGTCATTTTGTTGGACTCCCTCACCCGTCTGGCCCGCGCCTACAACAACGTGGTGCCTTCGTCGGGCAAAGTTCTCTCAGGGGGTGTGGACGCCAACGCACTGCAACGCCCCAAGCGCTTTTTTGGCGCGGCGCGCAATGTGGAAGAAGGCGGCAGCCTGACCATCATCGCCACCGCCTTGGTCGACACCGGCAGCCGCATGGACGAAGTGATTTTTGAAGAATTCAAGGGCACAGGCAACTGCGAAATCCACTTGGAGCGCCGCTTGTACGAAAAACGCGTCTTCCCGGCCATCAACCTGAACCGCAGCGGCACCCGACGCGAAGAATTGCTGTTGCAGCCCGAAGTGCTGCAAAAAACCCGCATCTTGCGTCAATTCATGTACAACATGGACGAAATTGAGGCGATGGAAATGGTCTTGAAGAGCATGAAAGCGACCAAGAACAACTCCGAGTTCTTCGACATGATGCGACGCGGCGGCTGATGCCCTATAATCGACAGGTTTTGCGGAAAGTGCTATCAGATAGGCTGAGGAGTGGCTACCGTAGCGAAAATAAAAGGATTTCCCCATGAAAGACGGCATTCACCCGAATTACCGTGAAGTTTGCTTCCAAGACATGTCCAATGGTTTCAAGTTCGTGACCCGTTCATGCGCCAACACCAAAGAAATGATCAAAATGGAAGACGGCCGCGAGCTGCCTTGGTACAAGTTGGACACGACCAGCGAGTCGCATCCTTTCTATACCGGCACGCAAAAGTCGGTGGACAACATGGGCGGCCGTGTGGAGAAATTCCGCAACCGTTTCGGCAAGACCACCACCATCGCCAAGTAATTCGCGAATTGGTCTCTCCCAAAGGGCAGCCCGGGCAACCGGCCTGCCCTTTTTCTGTGGCGTTGCGTCCTGATGCTGGCGACAAGCTCCAGAGCCCCCGAACTGATATCTTCTGATCCTGTGAACCACCCCACGCCCGCCATCGTTGCACAAAACGCCGTGCGCAGACTGCCCCGTCTGGCCTTGCTTTTGTTGTGCGTGGCCTATGTTTTGCCTGGCTTTTGGGGCCGTACGCCCTGGAAAGCCCAAGACATCGAAGCCTACGGTTACATGCTGCAACTGGCACAAGCCGGTGTCGGTGGCTCCGTCTCCTGGCTCCACCCCACTTTGTTGGGCATCCCCGATGCCCAGCTGGCTTTGCTGCCTTATTGGCTTGGCGCTGTTTTCATCCAATGGGCGCCCGCAGGCTTTGAAGCCGCATTTGCCCGTTTGCCGTTCATCGGGATGTTGGGCATCACCTTGGCGTCCACCTGGTATGCGGTCTATGCGCTGACCCGTCAACCCTCCGCACAACCTGTGGCCTTTGCGTTTGGTGGCGAAGCCAAACCAGCGGATTACGCACGGGCCATGGCCGACGGCGGCTTGCTGGCGCTGCTGGCTTGCCTGGGCTTGGCACGGCTGTCGCACGAAACCACGCCCGCGCTGAGCCAGCTGTGTTTTGCGGCCCTGCTCTTTTTTGGCCTGTCCACATGGACCCGTCACCGCGTTCAGAGCGCTGCCGCGGTGGCTGCCGGCATGCTGGGTCTGACGCTGTCGGGCGCTCCCAGCCTGGCCTTGTGGCTGGGTATGGGTGGCTCGGTCATTTGCGCCACAGCGCAGACCGATCCGTCTCAACGCCGCTTGACCATGCTGGACGTGGGCCTGATGGCGCTCATTGCCCTGCTGTGCATCACCACGGCGGGTGCACTCGATCTGTGGCGCTGGCGCGTGGTGCCTCACACCATCGTCGACGTCCATGTGCTGGCCAAATTGATGGCCTGGTTCACCTGGCCTGCTTGGCCTATGGCCCTGTGGGCGCTGTGGCGCTGGCGAGGGCAACTCTCGCGTGGCTGGCGCTACCCGCATTTGGGTTTGCCACTGTGGTTTGTGATCGTGACGGTGGGGGCCACCTGGTTCACAGGACTGTCCGACCGGGCGCTTTTGACATCGCTGCCCGCCATTGCCGCCCTGGCCGCTTTGGCACTGCCCACGCTGCGCCGCAGTCTGGGCGCACTGATCGACTGGTTCACACTGCTGTTTTTCAGCGTCTGCGCGCTCATCATCTGGGTGATTTGGGTGGCCATGCAAACCGGCACACCCGTCAAAACAGCCGCTAACGTGACCCGCCTGGCACCAGAATTTGTTCCCGAATTTTCCATGGGTTCATTCGCCTTGGCATTGGCCGCCACCGTGGCTTGGGGGGCACTGGTGCGCTGGCGTACCGGCCACCACCGCGCCGCCATTTGGAAGAGCCTGGTGCTGCCCGCCAGCGGTGCCGCGCTTTGCTGGCTGCTGTTGACCAGCCTGTGGTTGCCTTTGCTCGACTACGCCCGAAGCTATGCCCCGCTGGTCCACAAGGTCAGTCGCATCACAGGCACTGGCGGCTGCCTGCAATACGCCGGCATCAGCAAGGCGCAAGGCGCAGCCTTGATGCACCACGCGCAGGCCAGACTCATTCCCATGCAGGCGCCACTGAGCGACTGCCCTTGGTTGATCATGGACAACGTCAACCGCTCCTTGCTGACAGCCAAAATCCAGGCCATGGGATGGGTGGAAGAAATGGCCATCAAACGGCCCACCGACAAAGACGAAACCCTGGTCATTTTCCGGCCCGCCAAAACCAACCCAGCACCTGTTGGCTTGCCAGGGCGCTGAAGCATGTCCGAGTTGCGAACCATCGCCCGCCATGCAGGCACTGTGCTGGTGGGGCAGCTGGCCGTCATGTCCTTCGGGATTGCGGACACCCTGATTGCGGGCCGATACAGCCCGCAAGCGCTGGCCGTGCTGTCATTGGCCTCTTCGATCTACATCAGTATTTACGTGGCGCTCAACGGTCTGCTGCAGGCCTTGCTGCCTGTGTGGGCCGAGTTGCATGGCGGTGGACGTCAAGCTGAAATGGGGCGCTCGGTCAGGCAAGCGCTCTACATCGCTGGCGCAGCCGCCGTGCTGGGCATCTGCGGTTTGTGGTTTCCGGATCTGTGGTTGTCGGCCACCGAGGTGCCCGAAGAACTCTGGCCTGATGTGCGTGCTTATTTGCGCATCTTGGCGCTGGCCTTGCTCCCTTCATTGCTGTTTCGCATGTACAGCACGCTCAACCAGAGTCTGGGGCATCCCCGCCTGGTGACCTGGTTGCAGGCGGGTGCTCTGCTGGTCAAAGTGCCGCTGTCGTATGCCTTGACTTTTGGCGTGGCTGGTTTGTCCGGCATGGGCGTGGTGGGATGCGCCTGGGCCACCCTGGTGGTCAATACGCTGATGATGCTGGCCGGCCTGTGGCTCTTGCGCACCCAGGACATCTACCAGCCTTACCATTTGTGGTGTCGCCCTGAAAAACCGGATTGGTCAGTGATACGGCGCTTTCTGGCCTTGGGTGTCCCCGCCGGTTTGTCCATCATGGTGGAGGTGACCTCGTTCACGTTGATGGCCCTGTTCATCGCGCGGCTGGGGGCGGTGGCCTTGGCCAGCCACCAGATTGCAGCCAGCTTGGCCGCTGTTTTGTACATGGTACCGCTGGCCATTGGCATTGCGAGCAGTGCACGCACAGGCTATTGGCTCGGTGCTGGGCAAGCACGCAAAGCCCGACGCGCGGCAGGTCTGGGCATTGGCATGGCCATCTGTGCCGCCTTGCTGGGTGCGGGCGTCCTGTTTTTGGGCCGAGAGGCCTTGGCCCAGGCATTCAGCACAGACCCCAGCGTGGTGCAAGCGGCCACGGTTTGGTTGGCTTGGGTCGCGCTTTACCACCTGGCCGATGCGGTGCAAGCGGTCTGCGCTTACCTGCTGCGCTGCTACCGCATCACCCTGATGCCCTTGCTCATTTACACCGCCTTGCTGTGGGGTGTGGGCTTGTATGGCGGTTATGTGCTGGCCTACCAAGGCATTGATGCGGCCTCTTGGCCCATGCGTGCCAGAGTAGACACCTTCTGGATGACCAGCACCGCCGCACTGGCCTTGGTGTCTGCCCTGTTCACAGTCATGGTCTGGCATGCCTCCAGGCTGACACCCCAGAGGGGCCAGATGCATTAAGGTAGAGGCCTCGCTCACTTTGAACACCTCCTCAACATGATCCTCGAACTCGCCGATATCCGCATCCATCCCGGCCAGCAAGCCGCATTTGAAAAAGCCATTGAGCTCGGCCTGAACACCGTGGCTTGCAAAGCCAAAGGCTTTCAAGGCGGCAAAGTCAACCGTGGCATCGAAAGCCCAGAGCGCTATGTGCTGCAAATTTTCTGGGACACTTTGGAAGACCACACGGTGGGCTTCCGTCAATCCCCCTTGTTCACCGAATGGCGAGCCATCGTGGGACCATTTTTTGCGGTGCCCCCGCACGTGGAGCACTTCGAATTGACCGTCAAATCGGCCTGAAGTTGAACGGCCAGGCCCGTTTGCGCACTCAAGACGACTCGTGCCCGACCACCAAGCGGCTGAGCAGGTGCATGAACTGCGCCTGCTCGGACGGTGCCAGGGGCGACAAAATCGTCGATTGAACCGCAGCCACCGCCGACTGCATGCCAGCCAGTGCCTCAAGCCCCTCGGGGGTCAACACCAACAACTTGCGCCGGCGATCGACCTCATCGGCGCGCCGCTCGACCCAACCCTTGCTCTCCAAACGACCAATCACCGAGCCCGACGTGGCCGGATCGAAAGCCACATGCTTGGCCAAGGTGATTTGATCCACGCCCGGTGTGTCGAGCAAGGCATTCAAGATCGCGAACTGAACCGGGGTGACACCGGCCGCGCTCAGGTGTTCATTGAAGACCGCCACGGAAATTTGGTGTGCCCGCCTGATCAAGTGCCCCGGAGCAGCGGCCAAATCAAAGCTGTGGGTCATTTGCAGGTCTCTCCATCAAAAGCAGGGTTATCACCAGTCTCGGTCCTGGCTGAGGCTCCTATAGTAAGCGCGCTTCACCACTTTTCGGCATGTGCAGTGCGCCCGCATTGCACAACAGGCACCGCCAGTTCTCACCTTTGAAAGTCACGCATGAGTTTTCTGTTCCCCCCAACGCCAACCGTTTCTGTGCCAGTCCTCGGCCACGCCAGCCGCTTTCCGGTGCACCGCATTTACTGCGTGGGCCGCAACTACGAAGAGCACGCCAAGGAAATGGGCTTCACCGGGCGTGAACCCCCCTTCTTCTTCCTCAAACCCGCAGACAGCCTGGTGGTGGTCGAAGCCGGCCAGACCGGCACCATGCCTTATCCGAGCCTGACGCAAAACCTGCACCACGAGATCGAGCTGGTGGTGGCCATTGGCCAAGGCGGACGCAACATCCCAGCCGCCGATGCGGCCAAGCACATCTTCGGCTACGCCGTGGGTCTGGACATGACACGGCGAGACCTGCAAAACGAGATGAAAAAACAAGGCCGCCCCTGGTGCATCGGCAAGGCCTTCGACCACTCGGCCCCCATCGGCCCGATCACCCCCATCGCGCAAGCTGGTGACGTGAACCAGGCCGAGATCAGTCTGCAAGTCAATGGCGCAGACCGCCAGCGCAGCAACGTGGCCAAACTCATCTGGAGCGTGGCCGAAACCATCGAACACCTGTCCGCCGCCTGGGAGCTTCAGCCTGGCGACCTGATTTACACAGGCACCCCCGAGGGCGTGGCCGCCGTGGTCAAAGGGGACACATTGGTTGGCGAAGTAGCAAGGCTGGGCAGCCTTGAAATCAAGATTTCCTGACCCAATGGGCGGCCAGAACGAGGTTTTGGCGGGTCCTAAAGGCACTTTTGTGCAATGAACAAGCCCGCACATCGGGCACGAAACCAAGGGTTAACCCCTGAAAAATGCGATTGAACTTGCAACATAATTCATATACATTGGATCAATGGGGTTTTTGAAGATGCCCGGGCCAATCGCTGCTTCACCACAAACACACATTAACCGACCGCATGGTTGGTTTATCATCCCGTTTTTAAACCCATGATGGAGACAAGTCGATGAAGAAATTCCTGCAACAAACGGCCTTGGCCGCAGGCCTGATGGCCATTGGTTTTGGCGTTCACGCCCAGACCATCACCCTGAAGGTGCACCACTTTTTGGGCCCACAGTCCATCCAGCACACCACCATGCTGGGCGACTGGTGCAAGAACATTGCGCGCGACTCCAAAGACCGCCTCAAGTGCGAGATCTACCCCGCCATGCAACTGGGCGGCACCCCACCGCAGCTGTATGACCAAGCCAAAGACGGCGTGGCCGACGTGGTCTGGACCGTGGCCGGTTACTCCGCTGGCCGTTTTGCCAAGACGCAAGTGTTTGAGCTGCCCTTCACCATGACCAACGCTGCAGCCACCAGCCGTGCAGCTTGGGACTTCGTGCAAAAGCACGCCATGGACGAACACAAAGACGTGAAACTGCTGGCTGTGCACGTGCACGGCCCAGGTGTGATCTTCACACGTGACAAGCCCATCACCAAGATGGAAGATTTCAAGGGCATGAAGATGCGCGCCCCCACCGCCAACGTCACCAAGATGTTGGCCAAAATGGGGGCTACGCCTGTGGGCATGCCTGTTCCAGCGGTCTCTGAGGCTTTGTCCAAAGGTGTGATCGATGGCGCGGTAATCCCCTATGAAGTGGCTCCTGGCCTGAAGGTGCACGAGCTGACCAAGTTCAGCGCCGAGACCGACAAGAGCTACCCGGCCCTGTACACCACCGTGTTTGTGGTGCCCATGAACAAAGCCAAGTACGAGTCATTGCCTGCTGACCTGAAAGCCGTCATCGACAAGAACTCTGGCCGCGAGTTCTCGGCTTTCATGGGAGCCACCCAAGCCGGCAACGACGTGCCTGGGCGCAAGGTGTTTGCCGACACCAAAACACAGACCATCTCTGTGATCCCGCCTGCTGAGCTGGCCCGCTGGAAAGCAGCCACCGACGAGCAAGACAACGAATGGGTGGACGCCATGAACAAGCGCGGCCAAAACGGCGCAGCCTTGCTCAAGGACGCTCAGGACCTGATCAAGCAATACACCAAGTAAAGCACCGACTTTTCTGGTGGCACCATGGGGTGAGCTGCGGCCCACCCCATTTTTTTATTTTCAAGGAGTTGTCCTGTGGCTGAAGCCGTCCATGTCGTTTCAACACGCCAATACCAGGGCCTCGGCTGGGTGCTTGACCGTTTGTGCAAATTGCTGGCCATTTTGTCTGGCCTAACCTTGTTGGCCATGGCCTTCATGTCCTTGCGCAGCATCGTGGGCCGTGCGTTTTTTGACTCACCTTTGCTGGGTGACTACGAGCTGGTGCAGTTTTTGTGCGCAGGCGCAGTGGCCATGTCACTGCCGTATACCCACTGGATTTCGGGCCATGTGATCGTGGACTTTTTCACGGCCAAAGCGCCCGCCCGGGTCAATGCCTTGCTCGACATGCTGGCACACCTCTTGTTGGCTGGGTTTTCTGCTTTGCTCACTTGGCGCATCTGGGTGGGCTTGCGGGATTTGCAGGGCAACTTTGATGCGTCGATGCTGCTGGAGATTCCCACTTGGTGGGCCTATGTCCCGCTGGTGCCCGCGTTTGCTTTGTTGTCTGTCACGGCCCTTTACCGCGCCCTCGAGAAAATGAAAGAAATCACACCATGACCGGCATCGAATGGGGTTCTTTGATGTTTGCCGTCCTGTTGCTGCTGTTGGCACTCAGGATCCACATTGGCGTGGCCATGCTGCTCACGGGCAGCGTGGGTTATATCTTCATGTCGGGCTGGGACCCGTTGATGAACTATTACAAGAACGTCGCCTTTGCACGCTACTCGACCTATGACTTGTCGGTCGTGCCGCTGTTCCTGCTCATGGGGCAGTTCGCCACCAATGGCGGCTTGTCCAAGGCCTTGTTCAAGGCGGGCAACGCCATGATTGGCCACTGGCGCGGCGGCATGGCCATGGCCGCCGTCACGTCGTGCGCCGGTTTTGGGGCCATTTGTGGCTCATCGCTGGCCACAGCGGCCACCATGGGCCAAGTGGCCCTGCCCGAACTCAAAGCGCACAACTATTCTGAGCGGCTGTCTGCAGCCGTGATCGCAGCCGGCGGCACTTTGGGCATCCTGATCCCACCTTCGGTGCCCCTGGTTATTTACGCCATCATCACCGAGCAAAACATCGCCAAATTGTTCATGGCTGCTTTTGTGCCCGGCATCATCGCCGCCATCGGTTACATGGTGGTCATCGGCATCATCGCCCGCGTCAGCCCGCAAGATGCGCCCCGGGGTGATCGCTTCACTTGGCCTCAGCGCTTGCAGGCTCTGTCGGAAACATGGCCCGTGTTGCTGATTTTCACAGTGGTCATTGGTGGCATTTATGGCGGCTTTTTCACCCCCACCGAGGCTGCTTCGGTGGGTACAGTGGCCACTGGATTTGTAGCCTGGAAATCGGGCGGTTTGCGCGGTGAAGGCCTGCTGCAATGCTTGTATGGTGCGGCCGTGGGCACTGGCATGATCTTTTTGATCTTGCTGGGCGCAGACGTGCTGAACGTGTTTTTGGCACTCACGCAGGTCAACACAGAACTGGCCAAATGGGTTGTAGGCATGGGCCTTTCTCCTTTGGCCGTACTGTTCACCATCATCGCCATTTATTTGGTATTGGGCTGCGTGATGGACAGCTTGTCCATGCTGCTGCTGACCATCCCGATTTTCTTTCCCATCATCATGGGCATTGATTTGTGGGGCATGGACCCTGAGTCCAAAGCCATCTGGTTTGGCATATTGGCATTGATGGTGGTGGAGATTGGCCTGATCACGCCACCCGTGGGCATGAACGTGTTTATCATCAGCAGCATGACGAAAGATGTGCCCATGAAGGACATCTTTCGATACGTCATGCCTTTCCTGGCCTCTGACCTTTTGCGCATCTTGCTGATCGTCTTTGTGCCCTCCGTCGTCCTATTTGTCCTGAAACTCTGACCATGTACACACGAGAAGCCATTCGACATTGCCGCCAGTGCGGTGCTTCGGTGGCTTACCGTTTGCCCGACGACGGCGACACCAAGCTGCGGGCCATTTGCACCGTTTGCCACACGGTGCATTACGAAAACCCTCTGAACGTGGTGGGCACCGTGCCCCACTGGGGCGACCAGGTGCTGCTGTGCAAACGCAACATCGAGCCGCGCAAAGGCAAATGGACCTTGCCTGCCGGCTTCATGGAACTGGGCGAATCCACCTCGCAAGGCGCAGCGCGCGAGACCACCGAAGAAGCGGGCGCGCAATTCATCATGGAAGAGCTGCTGACGGTGATGAGCGTGCCGCGGGTCGGCCAGGTGCACCTGTACTACCGCGCCCGCCTGACCAGCGATGTGTTCGACCCCGGCCATGAAACCATGGAAGCGCGCTTGTTCACCGAAGAAGAAATTCCCTGGGACGAACTGGCCTTTCGCACCGTCAAGGAAACGCTGGAGCACTACTTTGCCGACCGCCGTGCGGGCCAGTTTGGCACGCACGCGTTCGACATTGCTTGAGCGCTGCAGAGATCAGATGTCAATCGCTGAAGCCGAGCCCGCCTGCTTGCGCAACTCGAACTTCTGAATCTTTCCCGTGCTGGTTTTGGGCAGCTCGCCAAACACCACCGCACGCGGCACCTTGAAGCCCGCCAAGTGCTGCTTGCAGTGCGCCACGATCTGCTCGGCGGTGACCTGTGCGTCGGCTTTGAGCTCCACAAAGGCGCACGGCGTCTCGCCCCAGCGCGCATCGGGTTTGGCCACCACGGCCGCCGCCAACACGGCGGGGTGGCGGTACAGCACGTCTTCCACCTCGATCGATGAGATGTTTTCGCCGCCCGAGATGATGATGTCCTTGCTGCGGTCCTTGATCTTGAAGTAGCCGTCCGGGTACTGCACGGCCAAGTCGCCACTGTGGAACCAGCCGCCGGCAAAGGCCTCTTGCGTGGCCTTGGGGTTTTTGAGGTAACCCTTCATGGTGATGTTGCCCTTGAACATGATCTCGCCCATGGTTTCGCCATCTTGCGGCACAGGCTGCATCGTCTCTGGATCGAGCACACGCACATCGCGTTGCAGGTGGTAGCGCACACCTTGGCGGGCATTCAAGCGGGCCCGGTCGCCAATGTCCAGCGCATCCCACTCGGGGTGTTTGGGGCACACAGTGGCCGGGCCGTACACCTCGGTCAGGCCGTACACATGGGTCAGGTCAAAGCCCATTTGTTCCATGCCTTCGATCATCGAAGCCGGGGGCGCAGCGCCCGCCACCATCGCCTTGATGCCTGCGGGCACGCCCACTTTCATGGCCGCCGGCGCATTGACCAGCAGGCCGTGCACGATGGGCGCACCGCAGTAATGTGTGACGCCATGGTCGCGCATGGCGTCGAACATGGCCTGCGCATCGACCTTGCGCAGGCACACGTTCACGCCCGCGCGCGCCGCCACCGTCCAGGGAAAGCACCAGCCGTTGCAATGGAACATGGGCAGCGTCCACAAATAGGCCGCGTGTTTGGGCATGTCCCATTCCAGAATGTTGGAGATCGCATTGGTGGCCGCGCCCCGGTGGTGGTAGACCACCCCCTTGGGGTTGCCGGTGGTGCCGCTGGTGTAGTTCAGGGCAATCGCGTCCCACTCGTTGGCGGGCAGGCTCCAGGCAAAGTCGGCATCACCGCGGGCCACAAAGGCTTCATAAGTGACCGAGCCCAGTTTTTCGGTCGGGCCTGTGTAGAGCACGTCTTCCACATCGATCACGAGCATGGGCCGTGTCGACTGGCGCATCGCCAAGGCTTTTTTCATGACACCCGAAAATTCTGGGTCCACGATCACCGCCTTGGCTTCGCCGTGGTCGAGCATGAAGGCCACCGTCTCCGGGTCCAGACGGGTGTTGAGCGCGTTGAGCACCGCACCGGCCATGGGAATGCCAAAGTGCGCCTCCACCATGGGCGGGGTGTTGGGCAGCATCACGGCCACCGTGTCGTTTTTGCCGATGCCCGCCTGCGCCAGCGCACTGGCCAGCTGACGGCTGCGGCGGTAGGTAGTGGCCCAGTCCTGACGCAAAGCACCGTGCACGATGGCCAGGCGCTGCGGGTAGACCTCGGCCGTGCGCTCAATGAAGCTCAGCGGCGAAATCGGAGCATGGTTGGCGGGGGTTTGGGGCAGGTCCTGGTCAAAGATGCTCACTTTGGTTTCATTCATGGGGAGTTTCCGTTTCGGCTGGGGGTCCAATCTGGGAGAGTTTGCCAGAGCCTCGGGTGAAATCCATGCTGGTTTGCCCCGAAACAAGCCGAATGCCCGACCGGATTCGCCCCGCCATATCGGTGAAAATACCCAGATGGCCATCCCCCAGTCTTTCATCCAGGAGTTGCTGTCCCGCGTCGACGTGGTCGACATCGTGGGCAAGTACGTGCAACTCAAGAAAGGCGGCGCCAACTTCATGGGCCTGTGCCCCTTCCATGGCGAAAAATCCCCCAGCTTCAGCGTCAGCCCCACCAAGCAGTTTTTCCACTGCTTTGGCTGCGGTAAAAACGGCAATGCCATCGGCTTCCTCATGGAACATGCCGGCATGACCTTCATTGAAGCGGTCAAGGACTTGGCCCAACAAACCGGCATGGTGGTGCCCGAAGAGCAGCAATCGCCCGAAGACCGCGCCCGCGCCGCCGCCGCCAAAGCCAAACAAGACAGCCTGAGCGATGTGCTCGAAAAAGCGGGCGAGGCCTACCGCGACCAGCTCAAAATCACACCGCGCGCCGTGGACTACCTCAAAGGCCGGGGCCTGTCCGGACAAATCGCCAAACGCTTTGGCTTGGGCTACGCCCCCGAGGGCTGGCGCAGTCTGGCCAGCATCTTCCCCAAATACGACGACCCGCTGCTGGCCGAGTCGGGTCTGGTGATCGTCAACGAAGAAGACGACAAGCGCTACGACCGTTTTCGCGACCGCATCATGTTCCCGATCCGCAACATCAAGGGCGAATGCATTGGCTTTGGCGGCCGGGTGATCGGCCACGGCACCCCCAAATACCTCAACTCGCCCGAAACCCCGGTGTTCCACAAAGGCCGCGAGCTGTATGGCCTGTACGAAGCCCGCGAAGCCCTGCACAGCGCAGGCTACGTGCTGGTGACCGAAGGCTACATGGACGTGGTTGCCTTGGCGCAACTCGGCTTTGCCAACGCGGTGGCCACACTGGGCACGGCCTGCACACCCGAGCATGTGCAAAAGCTGTTCCGCTTCACCGACTCGGTGGTGTTCAGCTTTGATGGGGACAGCGCAGGTCGCCGGGCTGCCCGCAAGGCGCTCGACGGTGCCCTGCCCTATGCCACCGATGTGCGCAGCATCAAATTTTTGTTCTTGCCGGCCGAGCACGACCCCGACAGCTATGTGCGCGAATTTGGCCAAGAGGCGTTTGCAGAACAAATCAAGCAGGCCATGCCCCTGTCGCGCTTTTTGATCGAAGCGGCCAGTGCCGACTGTGATCTGCAAACCGCCGAGGGCCGCGCCCGCCTGTCCAGCCAGGCCCGCCCACTGTGGCAATTGCTGCCCGAGGGCGCGCTCAAGCAGCAACTGCTGTCTGAGCTGGCGCAACTCATTCAGCTGGAGACCGCAGGCCTTGAAAAACTCTGGGGCCAGCAAGCGGCCAGTGACCAGCGCTTTGCACCCGCTGCGCGCCCTGCTGCAGCGCCCGCATCCCAGTCGGCGAACGCGGCCTTCAGTCAAGCTGCCGGCGCAGGGCATGACGAATACCCCAGCTTCGAGCCCAACTATGGCGAACCACAGGCTTGGTCTGGAGCCAACACTTTCGTGCCGTCCAACGGCAACAGCCACTGGAAAAACAAAAACCCCAACTGGACGCCGGGCAGCAAGTTCGGCAGCGGCAAATACAAACGTGAGCCGCCGCCGGTCTACACCGGCCCGCGCACTGTGCCCGCCAGCCGGGCCGACCACGCCGCCCGCCTGCTGCTGGGCAATATGGCGCTGTGGGAAACATTGGCGGGCGAAGACCACGCCATGCTCTGCGCCCTGCCTGCGCCGCACGGCCCGCTGTTTGCGTGGCTCGAATCTGAGTTCCATGAACAAGGGGCGCTGGGGTGGTCCACCTTGCGCGAGCACATGCAAGGCCAGCCCTTTGCAGAAGAAGCCACCCGCTGGATGGCGCAAGACAAACTGAACGCTGTCGCCGGCAGCGAAGACGCTACCCCGCCCGACCCGCAAGAGGCTCGGCAGGAACTTCGCCGCTTGCTCACCCTGTTGATGATCGACCGCCTCAAGCAGCTCGAAACCGAAGCCCTGACTCACGCCAGCACTGGGCAAGACCCCGAAGCCCAGCAGCGCTGGCGCAGCCTGCACGAAAGACGCAAAGCGCTGATGGCTTCGGCCGCAGCGCTGCAAGCTGCGTCCTGAAGATTTGGCCGACGGGGCGGCCTCCCGCAAGAGCGGTTCAGGCGGGCATCACTTGTCGAGCAACTGGTTGAGCTTGTCGGCCTCAAAGGTCTCGCTGGTGGCCGCATCACCCGGCATTTGCACCTGTTGCTGCGCACACAGTTGCTCCAGCGCTTGCCAAATCATGGCGATCTGGTGTTCTTGACCCGCCGCGTTGTCGATCAAGCCGCGCAAGGCCTGGCTGACCGGGTCATCGTCTTGCGTGATGCCATAGGCCGTGAACTTGCGGTCCGTGCCCGACACGTCGGCGCTCTCACCCGCTTTGGACGGGATGATGCGCGCCGGAATGCCCACGGCCGTGGCGCCGGCAGGCACTGGCTTGATCACCACGGCATTGCTGCCAATCTTGGCCCCGTCGCCCACCTCAAAGCCACCCAGCACCTTGGCCCCGGCGCTCACCACCACGTCTTTGCCCAGTGTGGGATGGCGCTTGGCACCTTTGTACAGCGATGTGCCACCCAACGTCACGCCCTGGTAAATCGTGCAACCATCGCCGATTTCGGCGGTTTCGCCCACCACCACCCCCATGGCGTGGTCAAAAAACACCCGCTCACCGATCTTGGCCCCGGGGTGGATTTCGATGCCGGTCAAGCCGCGAGAGACATGCGAGATGAAACGCCCCAGCCACTTGAGGCCGTGGTTCCAGCACCAGTGCGCCCGGCGGTGCAGCACCAAAGCATGCAGACCGGGGTAACAGGTCAGCACTTCCCAGGCGGTGCGAGCCGCAGGGTCCCGGTCAAGAATGCACTGGATATCGGAGCGGAGGCGAGAAAACATAGGCATTGAGTCTATCGCTTGGCGCTGGCGTTTTGGATCATGGCCTTGGCCACCCCGCGCAGGATGTGGATTTCTTCGGGGCTCAGATCGGCGCGGTTGAACAACTGGTTCAGGCGTGGCATGAGTTTTTTGGGGGCGGCCGGGTCCAGAAAGCCGATGTCGGTCAGCGCCTGCTCCCAATGGGTGAGCATGCCCGCCACCTGTTGTGCGTCGGCCTTGTCGGCGGGTGGCACGGCATCCTGCACCGGAAAGCCGCCCAGAGCCACACGCCAATCGTAGGCGATGACCTGAATCGCCGAGCCCAGATTGAGCGAGCCGAACTGCGGATTCGTCGGGATCGACAGCGCGACATGGCAGCGGTAAACGTCTTCGTTTCTCATGCCAAATCGCTCGGAGCCGAACAGGAATGCCACGCATTGCTCGGGCGCACCGGGCCGTGTCAACTCGGCAAAGTGCTCGCGCGGAGATCGGGTGGGTGGGCCAAAGTCGCGCGGCGTCATGGCGGTGGCGCACAAATGGGTCACGCCATCCAAAGCTTCTTCGAGCGTGCCCACCACGCGAGCCTTGGCCAGCACATCGTTGGCCCCACTGGCGCGCTGGATGGTTTCCTCTTTGCGCAGCACATTGGGCCAGCGTGGCTTGACCAGCACCAGATCATCAAAACCCATGACCTTCAGGGCCCGGGCGGCAGCGCCCACGTTGCCGGCATGGCTGGTTTCTATCAGGATGAATCGCGTTTGCATGCCCCGATTGTCCACGCTGAGGCCAGGCATGCCGAGACCGCATGCGTGCTTGGTGACACGCAAATGACGGGCAACCCCGCTTTTCATGAGAAAATGCATGCCTTGTTGCCGCGATCGTGCGTGCGTACATCCGCTCTTCACACAATTCATGTCGTCCAATCTCCACCCCATGCTCAACGTGGCCGTCAAGGCTGCACGCGCCGCTGGCGCCATCATCAACCGTGCTGCGCTCGACGTGGAAGCCGTTCGCATCTCGCAAAAGCAGGTCAACGACTTCGTCACCGAAGTCGACCATGCGAGTGAAAAAGTCATCATCGACACCCTGCTGACCGCCTACCCTGACCACGGCATCTTGGCCGAAGAGTCGGGCAGCACACACGGCAACCCGCTCGCTGACCACATCTGGATCATCGACCCCCTGGACGGCACGACCAACTTCATCCACGGCTTTCCCGTCTACTGCGTGAGCATTGCGCTGCAAGTGCGCGGCAAGATCGAGCAAGCCGTCATTTACGACCCTACCCGCAACGACCTGTTCACCGCCACCAAAGGCCGTGGCGCGTTCATGAACGACCGCCGCCTGCGCGTGAGCAAGCGCATTCGCCTGCAGGAATGCATCATCTCCACCGGTTTCCCTTTCCGTAAAGGCGATAACTTCAACCAGTACCTGCGCATGATGGGCGACGTGATGCAACGCACCGCTGGTTTGCGCCGCCCCGGCTCTGCCGCACTGGACCTGGCCTATGTGGCCGCAGGCTTCACCGACGGTTTCTTTGAAACCGGTTTATCGCCTTGGGACGTGGCTGCAGGCTCGCTTTTGGTGACCGAAGCCGGGGGCCTGATCGGCAACTTCACGGGCGAGTCTGACTTTTTGGAACAAAAAGAATGCCTGGCCGGTGCGCCCCGCATTTACGGCCAGCTGGTCACGATTTTGGGCAAGTACAGCAAATTCGCCAGTGCAGGCGACAAAGCCGCGGTGCGCACCGCCGTCGACACCCTGAGCCGCGAACGCGCCTCGGACACCGATGCATTGGACACCGAGCTCGTGCCCGACGCCGCTGACGGCGTTGAACCCAAAGACGCCCCGTTTTAAGCCATGTCTGCGCTCGACTTGAGTGCCCACACCCCCATGATGGCCCAGTACCTGGGCATCAAGGCGGAATTCCCAGACACGCTGGTGTTCTACCGCATGGGCGACTTTTACGAGTTGTTCTTTGCAGACGCCGAAAAAGCCGCCGGCCTGCTCGACATCACCCTCACACGGCGCGGCCAGTCTGCCGGTCAGCCCGTGCTCATGGCAGGCGTGCCGTTTCACTCGGTTGAAACCTATCTGGCCCGACTCATCAAGCTGGGCGAATCGGTCGCCATTTGCGAGCAAGTGGGCGATGTGGCGACCTCCAAAGGCCCGGTCGATCGCAAAGTCGTGCGCGTGGTCACCCCCGGCACCCTCACAGACACCGAGCTGCTGTCTGACAAAAGCGAAGCCATTTTGCTGGCGGTGCACCAGGCCCCCAAGAACCGCTGTGGCCTGGCCTGGCTGAGCGTCACGCAAGGCGTGGTGCATTTGGCCGAATGCGCTCAAGACGAGTTGGCCGACTGGGTGGACCGCATCAGCCCCAGCGAGCTTTTGGCCAGCGCCGGCATGACGCCCGCTTTTGAGCAAAAACTGCGCGGCCTCAAAACCGCAGGCCGTGGCAGCTGGTCTTTTGCCTTGCGGCCCGACTTTCAGTTTGACGCAGGCCTAGGCCAGCGCAAGCTGCTCGAGCAACTGCAAGCCGCATCGCTGGCCGCCTGGAGCGCCGATGCGCTGAGCGATGCGCACGCCGCCGCTGCCGCGTTGCTGACCTACGCCGAACACACCCAGGGCCGCACGCTGCCCCATGTGCAGCGCGTGCAGGTGCAGCGCTCGGACGCGCTGATGGACTTGCCAGCCAGCACCCGCCGCAACCTGGAGCTGACCCAAACCCTGCGCGGCGAAAGCGCTTCGGATTCGCCCACCCTGTTGGCCCTGCTCGACACCTGCATGACCGGCATGGGCAGCCGCCTGCTCAAAAGCTGGCTGCTTAACCCGCCACGAGAGCGCCAAGCCGCGGTGGACCGCCTGCAAGCCCAGGCCATTTTGCGTGGCGACAGCGGGGCAGGCCCCTGGCGCAGCCTGCGCGAACAGCTCAAAGGCGCCAGCGATGTGGAACGCATCACCGCCCGCACCGCGCTGCGCCAAGTGCGGCCCCGCGAGCTGGTGGCGCTGCGCCACGCGCTGGTGCGCGCAGCTTCACTGTCGGCGCAGTTGCAAGCACTCAAGCCAGAGCCCGGCACCCTGCTGGCGAGCATGGCCCGCTGGCTCACGCCACCTACCCACTGCGCCGAGCTGCTGCAAATGGCCCTGCTCGAAGAGCCCGCCACACTGGTGCGCGATGGCGGCGTGATCGCAGACGGCCTGGACGCCGAACTCGACGAGCTGCGCGCCATCCAGACGAACTGCGATGCCTTCTTGCTTGACTTGGAAAGCCGCGAAAAAGAGCGCACCGGCATCGCCAACTTGCGCGTGCAGTTCAACAAAGTGCACGGCTTTTACATCGAGGTCACCCAAGGCCAACTCGACAAAGTGCCCGATGACTACCGCCGCCGCCAGACCCTGAAAAACGCCGAGCGCTTCATCACGCCCGAGCTCAAGACCTTCGAGGACAAGGCCCTGTCGGCGCAAGAGCGGGCGCTGGCCCGAGAAAAATGGTTGTACGAAGGCCTGCTCGACCAACTCCAGCCCTTTGTGCCGGCGCTGTCCGCTTTGGCACAAGCCATGGCCTCACTCGATGTGCTGTGCACCCTGACCGAGCGCTCGCTCACCCTGCATTGGTGCGCACCCGAGTTCACCAAAGAGCCTTGCATCGAAATTCGCCAAGGCCGCCACCCCGTGGTCGAAGCCCGTCTGGCCGAGATGTCGGGGGCCAGCTTCATCGCCAACGACACGGTGCTCGGCCCCCGCCAACGCATGCAGATCATCACAGGCCCGAACATGGGCGGTAAATCGACCTACATGCGTCAGGTGGCGCTGATCGTGCTTTTGGCCAGCATCGGCAGCCACGTGCCCGCCAGCCGCTGCCGTCTGGGGCCGATTGACGCCATCCACACCCGGATCGGTGCGGCCGATGACCTGGCCAACGCCCAATCGACCTTCATGCTGGAGATGACCGAAGCCGCGCAAATTTTGCACAGCGCCACGCCCCACAGCCTGGTGCTGATGGACGAAATCGGCCGCGGCACCTCCACCTTTGACGGCCTGGCCTTGGCCAGCGGCATCGCCACGCACCTGCACAACAAAACGCAGGCCTTCTCGCTGTTTGCCACGCATTACTTTGAGTTGACCGAGTTCCCGGCCACTCACACGGCGGCCGTCAACATGCATGTGAGCGCCGCCGAATCGGGCGCGTCGATTGTGTTCCTGCACGAGCTCCAAGCCGGGCCCGCCAGCAAAAGTTATGGCGTGCAGGTGGCGCGCTTGGCGGGCATGCCCGCTGCCGTACTCACCCATGCCCGCCACACGCTCGACGCCCTTGAAGCGGGTGCCAGCGAAAGCCGCCAGCAAGTGGACCTGTTTGCCGCCCCACCAGAGTCCGAAGTGGCCGGCCCCTCGCCGGTGGAAGCCGCGCTCGCCCAAATCAACCCCGACGCTTTGAGCCCCCGCGAAGCGCTCGACGCCCTGTATGCCTTGCAGCGCCTGCTGCCCAAAAATTAAAGAGCCCCCACATGACCTACTGCGTTGCCGTCAAAACCCGCGCCGGGCTGGTGTTCCTGTCCGACTCCCGCACCAATGCCGGACTGGACCAAATCAGCACCTTCCGCAAAATGATCGTCTATGAAAAAGCAGGCGACCGCTTCATGTGCCTGCTGTCGGCGGGCAACTTGAGCATCTCTCAATCGGTGCGCGAGGTGCTGCAAATTGAAAAACTGGTCGAACCGGGTCAGGATGAACCGCTGACCATCTGGAACGCCAAAAGCATGTTCGATGCCACCCGCGTGCTGGGCGCAGCGGTGCGCCGCGTGTACGAGCGCGATGCGGCAGCGCTGCGCGCCTCGGGAGTGGAGTTCAACGTGTCCATGGTCTTCGGCGGCCAAATCGGCGGCGAGGGCATGCGCCTGTTCCAGGTCTATTCACCCGGCAATTTCATCGAAGCGACCGACGAGACGCCCTATTTCCAGATCGGTGAGTCCAAATACGGCAAACCGGTGCTCGACCGCGTCATCACCCCCGACACCCCACTGGACGAAGCCGCCAAATGCGCGCTGGTGTCGATGGACTCCACCCTCAAATCCAACCTGTCGGTGGGCCTGCCGCTGGACATGGTGGTCTACCAAGCGGGCAGCCTGCACACCGACCGCATCATGTGCATCGACGAGCACAACCCTTATTTCAAGATGCTGCGCAGCAGCTGGGGCGACAAACTGCGCCAGATGTTCGACAGCATCGAAGACCCCATGTGGAACGGTGGCGCGACCGACATCCCGCTCATGGTGGCACCCACCCGCAACGCTTTGCTCAAGAAAATCACCACCCCCGAAGAAAAACTCATCTGATGGCCGCCCGCATCATTTTTTCGCACGGCAACAGCTTCCCGGCCAGCACCTACAAGGTCATGCTCAACAGCCTGCGCGAGCGGGGCTTTGCGGTCGAGGCGGTGGAGAAATTCGGACATGACCCGAAATACCCGGTCACCAACAACTGGCCGCATTTGGTGCAACAACTCGCCGACTTTGCCCAAGAAAAACAAGGCGATGGCGAACCTGCTTTTCTGGTGGGTCACTCCCTGGGGGGTCTTTTGAGCTTGATGTGCGCCGCACGCCATCCAGAGCTGGCACGCGGCGTCTTGCTGATCGACTCGCCCGTGATCGGAGGTTGGCGGGCCACCACTTTGGGTTTGGCCAAACGCACGCCATTGATCGGCTCGCTGTCGCCAGGGCGGGTCAGCCAAAAACGGCGCAACCAATGGCCCGATGCGCAAGCGGCGCTGGAAAGTTTTCAGCAAAAGAAATCATTTGCCCGCTGGGATCCCCAGGTCCTGCGCGACTACATCGAACACGGCACGCACGATGCCGATGGCCAACGCGTGCTGAGCTTTGACCGTGATATGGAAACCGCCATCTACAACGGCCTGCCTCACAAACTGGACAACCTGCTCAAACGCCACCCGCTCAAGTGCCCTGCCGCTTTCATGGGGGGCACGCACTCGGATGAAATGCGCCAGGCGGGCCTTGACTTGACCCACAAAGTGGTCAAGGGCCGCATCATGATGATCGACGGCTCCCACTTGTTCCCCATGGAAAAGCCGCTGGCCACGGCGGCGGCCATTGAGGCCAGCTTGCGCAACATGGGTGCGTGATCAAGCCGCCCAGGTCACCAGCCCGCTGTAACTGGTGCCCAGCACCACCAGACCGAACACAATCCGATACCAGGCAAACACCTCGAAGCTGTGGGTCGAGATGAATTTGAGCAACCAGCGCACGCACACCCAAGCACTCAAAAACGAAAACAGCAAGCCCACCGCAAACATGGGCGCATCGGCCATGCTGAGCAAAGCGCGGTCTTTGTACAGGCTGTAAGCACCGGCCCCAATCAGCGTGGGAATGGCCAGGTAAAAAGAAAAGTCGGTGGCCGCCTTGCGCGACATGCCCAGCAACATGCCACCAATGATGGTCGCGCCGCTGCGGCTGGTGCCCGGAATCATCGCCAGACATTGCACCAAGCCCACTTTGAGCGCGTCTTGCCAGCGCATGTCTTCGACCTCACCAATCCGCACTGAGACTGCCTGTCTGCGCTCGGCCCACAAGATGATGAAGCCGCCAATGATGAAGGTGGTGGCCACCACTTCGGGCGTGAACAGGTTCGCCTTGATGGCCTTGCCAAACAACAAACCCAGAACAACTGCGGGTACAAAGGCGATGAACACATTCAAAGCAAAACGCTGGGCATCGGCGCTGCGCGGCAAGGCACGCACGGTGGCGCTGATTTTTTGCCAGTACACAATGATCACCGCCAAAATCGCACCCGTCTGGATGGCGATGTCAAACACCTTGGCCTTGTCGTCGTCAAAACCCAGCAAAGCCCCGGCCAAAATCAAATGCCCGGTGGACGAAATCGGCAAGAACTCGGTCAGCCCCTCGACCACGCCCATCACGGCGGCTTTCAGCAACAACATCAAATCCACAAGAGTTCCCCCAAAAAACTGAGTGGATTATCGTCTTTGAATGCCGCTGCCTGGCGCAGCGCTATATTGCCTGTCATGCCCACGCCTTCCATCCACACAACCGCCCGCTTTGGCGCCTTGGCCATCGCCGCCGTGTGGCTGGCCGTGGCGGGGGTCTTGTATTTGGTGTTTGACCGTGTCGAGCAAAACCGCCAGGCCAGCCTCAAGCCCTATGCGCTCAGCTCGGGCGATCTGGTCATTCCGCGCCAACGCGACGGGCATTTTCATGTGGAGGGCGAAGTCAACCGCCAGCCTGTGCGCTTTTTGGTGGACACCGGGGCCAGCCATGTGAGCGTGAGCGGGGCGCTGGCCACCCAGGCCGGGCTGCCGACGGGCCAAAGCATCACCTTGCACACCGCCAACGGCCAACGCCCCGGCCAGTTGGTGCGCAGCGTGCCTGTGAGGGCGGGTCATTTGGTCCTCAACGATGCCAGCGTGAGTGTGGGCTTGAACGGGCTTCAGCCCGAACAGGCCCTGCTGGGCCAGAATTTTCTGAAACACTTCGATGTGGAAATCCGCCGCGACGAGATGGTCCTGCGTCAGCGCCCTTGAAAACTGGCCGCCTCAGGGCTGCCAGCAAGGCGTGATCAGCGCCGCCCATCGTGCCGCGGGTCCCAACCACCCCGCCCGTACTCGCGGTCATCGTGCCGGTTGTGCCTGCGTTCCTGGCCCCTTTGACGACTGTCGTGCCCATGCCCCCAGCCATAAACCGGCGCATACACACGGGGCACATACACCACCCGAGGTGGCGGTGGCGGGGCGTAGATCACACGGGGCGGCGGGGCATAAATCACCGATCCGGGCAGTCCCACCTGGGCATACACCGGAAAATGGCCCATGCGCGAATGCACCGACACCGACGGCTCGACCACCACAGGATGGGCGCAACCCACCTGGGCCAGACCCAAGCCCAGCAGGCCGAGCAGCGCGATGGCTCTAGAAAAAGACGGTTTGAACGAATAAGGCATCACAAAGGTCCTTTGATGGCGTTGGCTTTTCTTGAAAGCGGACTCCCTGTGCCTTTAGCGCGGCAGCCCACGGTTCGGTGCACCGCCCGCGCTTTACAGTGGTTTCCATTCGTAACGGCCACAGCAAAGACTGGCCCGCGCCAGCCCCTAAAATCAAGCGCTATGACTTCCCCCACCCCAGACAACAGCGCCGACCACAAAGTCAGCAACTTCCTGCGCCAAATCATCGAAAAAGACCTCGAACTTGGCACCTACGCCAGCCGCCGCTGGGCAGGAAGCCCGGGCGACGCCGCGCACCACGCTGCGGGCGAGCCCGACCCGGCCAAGATCCGCACCCGCTTTCCGCCCGAGCCCAACGGCTATTTGCATGTGGGGCACGCCAAAAGCATCTGCATCAACTTCGGGCTGGCCCAGGAATACGGCGGCGTGTGCCACCTGCGCTTTGACGACACCAACCCCGAAAAAGAAGACACCGAATACGTCAACAGCATCATCGACGCCGTGAAATGGCTCGGCTTTGACTGGGCCCAAATGGACCAGCCCTTGGGCCAAGCCGCAGGAAGCGCCGCGCCCTACCAAGCCAGCGACTATTTCGACTTCATGTACCGCGCAGCCGAGGCCTTGATCGAAGCTGGCCACGCCTATGTGGACGAACAAAGCGCCGAAGACATGCGTGCCAACCGAGGCGACTTTGGCAAACCCGGCGTGGACAGCCCGCACCGCAGCCGCACCGTGGCAGAAAACCTGGCGCGATTCAGAGAAATGCGTGATGGCCAATTGGCCGACGGCGTGGCCGTTCTGCGCGCCAAGATCGACATGGCTTCGCCCAACATCAATCTGCGCGACCCGGCCATCTACCGCATCCGCCGCGCCACCCACCACCACACGGGCGACACCTGGTGCATCTACCCGATGTACACCTTTGCCCACCCGATCGAAGACGCGCTGGAGCAAATCACCCACAGCATCTGCACGCTGGAGTTTGAAGACCAGCGCCCGTTTTACGACTGGCTGATGGAGCGCTTGTGCGAATGTGGCCTGCTGGCCGCGCCCAGCCCCAAACAATACGAATTTGCCCGCCTGAACCTGACCTATGTGATCACCAGCAAACGCAAGCTGGCGCAACTGGTGAATGAAGGCAAAGTCAGCGGCTGGGACGACCCGCGCATGCCAACCATCGTGGGCCTGCGCCGGCGGGGCTACACCCCGACAAGCCTGCGCCTGTTTGCCGACCGCATTGGCGTGACCAAGAGCGACAGCTGGATCGACTACAGCACGCTCGAAGGGTGCCTGCGCGAAGACCTGGAAAACAAAGCCCACCGCGGCATGGCCGTGCTCGACCCCGTCAAGCTGGTGCTGAGCAACTGGGCCGAGGCCTTTGGCAGCGACGGCTACACCGAAGCCTGCACCCAACCTGCCCTGCCCCACAGCGCTATCGCCGAGGGCCAAACACCTCCCGCCGACCGCACATTCCTGATCGGCAAAGAAGTGTGGATCGAGCGCGAAGACTTTGAAGAAGTGCCGCCCAAGGGCTACAAACGCTTGTTCCCCGGCAACGTGGTGCGCCTGAAAGGCGGCTACGTGATCGAATGCACCGGCTGCATACGCGACGCGGCTGGCAACGTGACCGAAGTTCACGCCAAAGTCATCCCCGGCACCAAGAGCGGCACGCCAGGCGCCGACAGCGTCAAAGCCAAAGCCGCCATCACCTGGGTAGGCGTGGCCGACGGCGTGCAGGCCGAAGTGCGCCTGTACGACCGCCTGTTTGCCGAAGCGCACCCGGATGCGGGCGGCAAAGATTTCTTGCAAAGCCTCAACCCCGACAGCCTGAAGGTCGTCACGGCCTATGTGGAGCCGTCACTCGCCCAAGCGCAGCCGGACCAGAAGTTCCAGTTTGAGCGCTTTGGGTACTTTGTGGCGGACCGCATGGATCATGTGGCTGGAGCCAAGCCGGTGTTCAACCGGGTGACGGGTTTGAAAGACAGCTGGGGGAAATGATCCCGCAGCCCGGTATCGAGGGCCGCCTGCACTTGGCACGCGGCCAAGCCATCACCGTGCGCTTGGGGCCTTAGCCCCACTGCACCGCCATCTTGGGCCGCAAGTTCACGCCTGTGAATCTGGCTTTTTGCGCTTCGGAGCAGACGGTCTAACTTTGCCGCATCGATATGGGCAGCGACCATGCATCGCAATAAGCCAGAATACGCATGGCTATTCCTTGCCAATATAAAAAATGGGCATTCACCAACCCAATTTGGTTATTTCGCCTCACCGCAGCCCGCTCATGACCGCCAATCACATCAACACCCTCCCTGCCCTGCGCCAGCTCTACGGCCCCGCCCGTGAGCGTTCGCTCAAAAAAGAAATCCCGTCGCTCGACGCGCATGCGCTGCGGTTCATTGGTTTGTCGCCCTTTGTGGTGTTGGCCAGCAGCGATGCGGATGGGCACATGGACGCCTCGCCTCGCGGGGGCGATGCGGGTTTCGTCAAAGTGCTGGACGCGCAAACCCTGCTGATCCCCGATGCGCCGGGCAACAACCGGCTGGACACACTCGAGAACATCATCGCCACGGGCCGCTTGGGCACTTTGTTCATGGTGCCGGGCTTTGACGAGACCTTGCGCGTGAATGGCCGCGCTGTGCTGTCCACCGACCCGGCCGATCTGGCGCTGTGTGCCGATGCGCGGCGCACACCCGCGCTGGTGATCCGCCTGACGGTGCAGTCGGTCTACCTGCACTGCGCCAAGGCTTTCATGCGCTCCAATCTGTGGAATGCAGCGCACCACAGCGACCGATCGCAGATGCCCAGCATGGCCGAGATGCTGCGCGACCAGATTAGCGCGTTCAAGGGCGAAGAGATCGAGGCCGAAACCCAGGCGGAAATGTTGGCGCGCTACCAGCAGTCGCTGTGAGTGAGGCACCAACACGGTGCGCCGAGTTGTCCCACACAGGTGTGCATGAAGCTGTGGACAAGTCCGTGGACATCGACACCAAGCCTGATGCCATGCGGCCTGGCACAGGGTGCCTGTTGAACAGGCAGCGGCAGCCGCCTTATTTTTTCTGCACCGGATTGGCCAGCAGCAACTGGGCCGGGTAGGCGCGCATGAACTCGCGGGCTTTGTCGAGCGGGGCACTCAGCCAGGCGGCCCAGGCCCCTTCGTTGAGGATGGCGGGCATGCGTTTTTCGTTGCCGTTTTGGCCGTAGCGGTTCATCAGCGCGTGGCTGTTGGCGTTGACCGTGAGCAGGGTGAAGCTGGTGATGGCCTCGTCGCCTTGGCCCCAGCGCTCCCACAAACCGGCCACCCCCATGGGTTTGCCGTCCACGCGGGCGATGCGCGTGGGCACGGCTTTGCCGCTGCGCCAGTCGTCTTCCAAGAAGGCCTGCATGGGGATGATGCAGCGCTGCGCCTTCAGCCAGGTGTCCCGCGTGGGGGCGGCGGTGCTCATGGTTTCGTAACGGGTGACGGCCAGCTTGGTCGAGCGCAGTTTGGCGTCCGACGCCGACTTGACCCAGGTGGGCACCAGCCCAAACTGGCCTTGGGCCAACTCCAGTACCAGCGGGCTGGTCGGGGCTGAAGTGGGGGCGGCTGCTTGAGGCTCTGTGGCGCTTGCACTGGCCGGCGCCAGCACGGGTTCTGCGGCCACAAACGCCTTGCGGATGAAAAAACCCAGCTGGCGCGGCCAAACTTCTTTGCCCAGCAGGGCTTCGGGCGGGGCGATGCCAAAGGCCTCGGCGTACAGGTCTGGGCTTTTCAGGCATTCGTATTGGGTGCTCATGCGGTCGATGCTAACCCACGCCCCCAGGCGATGGACCTGATACGCTCACGGCCTTGCCCAAAACCACTTGCCCATGCTGATCCGTTTCAACAAACCTTATGGTGTGCTCAGTCAGTTCACCCCCGAGGGGCGCTGGCAGGGCCTGAAGGACCACATCGTCCTGCCTGGCGTTCATGTGGCCGGACGGCTGGATGCCGACAGCGAAGGCTTGCTGCTGCTGACCGACGATGGGCGGGAGCAAGCCCGCATTGCCGATCCACGCTTCAAGATGGAAAAAACCTATCTGGTGCAGGTGGAGGGCCTGGTGAGCGAGTCGGCCCTGACCGCCTTGGCCCGGGGCGTCGTTCTCAACGATGGCCCCACCCTGCCCGCCCGGGCCCGGGCGGTGGCGCCGCCGGCCGCGCTGTGGCCACGCAAGCTACCGATCCGTGAGCGCCAGAGCATCCCCACCTCGTGGCTGGAGCTGACGATCCGGGAGGGGCGCAACCGGCAAGTGCGGCGCATGACGGCCGCCGTGGGCTTGCCCACGCTGCGCCTCATCCGCACCACCATCGGCCCATACAACCTGGACGATTTGCCCACGGGCACTTGGCAGCAAGTCTGAGCCCTGGGCGTTGGCTTGCGCCAGCGCAAGGCAGGTCACCGCCGTCTTCCTGCACAATCACCCCTCTTTCAACCCAAGGTACCCCGCATGTCTGACTTGCTGAACAAACTCGAATGGCGCTACGCCTGCAAAAAAATGGACCCCACCAAGGTCGTGCCACAAGACAAAGTCGACCGCATCGTCGAAGCCGCGCGCTTGGCCCCCACGTCCAGCGGTTTGCAGCCCTTTGAAATCATCGTGGTGACCAACCCCGCTGTGCGCGAACAAATCAAGCCCAAAGCCTGGGGCCAAGCCCAGATCACCGACGGCTCGCACCTGCTGGTGTTTGCCGCTTGGGACAACTACACGGCCGAGCGCATCAACATGATGTTTGACCTGACCAATGCGCAGCGTGGCGGCACCAATGAAGGCTGGGAAAACTACCGCCAAATGTTGCTCAAGAACTACCCGGCCCGCACGCCCGAGGTGAACTACGAGCACGCCGCCCGTCAGGCCTACATCGGTTTGGGCGCGGCCTTGATCGCCGCCGCCTTCGAAGAAGTGGACGCCACGCCCATGGAGGGTTTTGACCCCCAAGCCGTAGACGAAATTTTGGGCCTGAGCGCCCGCGGCCTGCGCAGCGTGGTGATCGTGCCCTTGGGTTACCGCGCCAGCGAAGGCGATTGGCTGGCCAATCTCAAAAAGGTGCGACGCCCCACGGCGCAGTTCGTGACCGAAGTCAAGTGATGGCCTTGCCCGCTCAAGGCGGGCAGGCTTCGCTCCGCCACAAAGCCGCAGAATCTGCGGCTTTGTGCTTTAACATCAAGGGCTTCCCAAGCCGGGATGTCTCTCCAAGGAACCAACATGGCCAAAGGCGAACAACGCAGCAACAAAATGGCCAAGAAGCCAAAGAAGGACACCTCGCCTCCCAAGACGTTCACGTCCGACCGCCCCATGGCACCGTCCACCTTTGTGGCCCCACGCGGCAAAGTCAAAGACAAAGACAAGTGAGTGGGACGGCCAAGCGCCCTGCTCGCTTGGCCCGCCTTGCATGACCCCGATCCACGAAGACGAGCACCTGCTGGTGCTGGAAAAACCCAGCGGCTTGTTGTCGGTGCCCGGTCGTGGCCCGGACAAGCAAGACTGCCTGTCCAAGCGGGTGCAAGACCGCTACCCCGAAGCCCTGATCGTGCACCGCTTGGACCAGGACACCTCGGGCCTGCTGCTCATGGCCCGGGGCATTGAAGCCCAGCGCCGCCTGAGCAAGCTGTTTGAAACCCGCCAGGTGAAAAAACGCTACGTGGCGGTGGTGGCTGGACAGCCTGCTCAATCACAAGCGGCCGTTTTGGCCGATGATGACGGCTGGCGCACCATCGATGGCCCGATCCTGCTCGACTGGGATCGTCGACCTCTGCACATCATCCACCCTGACGGCAAAGCCAGTCGCAGCCGCTGGCGGCCGCTGCAAAGCAGCCACAGTGACAGTTTCAGCGCCAGCCTGATCGAGCTCGAACCCGTCACAGGCCGCACCCACCAATTGCGGGTGCACCTGCAAAGCATTGGCCACCCCATGCTGGGTGACTCGCTGTATGCACCGCCGGACATCAAGGCGCTGAGCCCCCGCTTGCTGCTGCACGCACAAGAGCTGGCCTTTGTACACCCCTTCACCGAGCAAGCCCTGGCATTCAAGGCCCCGGTGACCTGGTCGGCCACTTCGCCTTACATCGCGATGGGTCACACCCAACCCTGAGGGTTCAGGTCTGGCCTGCGCCCTTGATGCGGCCCGACACCACCCCGCACAGCACCACCAGACCCATGCCCATGAAGGCCAACGCATCCGGGATGTGGTCAAACAGCCACCAGCCCATCAAGGTGGAAAAACCCACCCCGGTGTAGAGGAACGGTGAAACCACCGAGGCTGGGGCTTTGGAAAAAGCCACGATCAGCAGGTACTGGCCCAGCGTCGCCGCCAAACCCACCAAGAGGAGCAGGGACCATTCGTGCAGGCTTTGCGGCGTGACCCAGGCGTTGATCACCAGCAATGTGCTCACCGCCCAGCCCACCCAGCCTGTGTACAGCTGCATCACGGCCGGGTCTTCGGTGCGCGTCATGTGGCTCGTCACCGCTTGGAACACAGCGTAGGTCAACACCACCGTGAGCGCCATCCAGCCGACCGAGCTGTCAACTTGTCCCCCCGGGCGGATGACCAACATGGCCCCGATCAACCCGCCCACCACCATGAGCCAGCGCAGCGGGGAGACTTGCTCCCTCATGACAAAGCGGGCCAGCGCGGTGAGGACCAAGGGCGTGAGCATGACGGTGGCCGTGAACTCGGCCACGGGCATGCGCTGCAGGCAATAAAAAGCCAGCAGACTGCAAGACACCATGAGCAGGCCACGCAGCAACTGCCAGCGCAAGCTGTGCGTGCGCCACATGGCCCGCCCCCGCACCGGGGCCAGCACCAGCGCAGTGCCCACGGCCTGCACCGCGTAACGAAACCACAGCACCATCAAAGGCGTGACGCTGAGCATGACCCATTTGCTGGTGGCATCGCTGAAACTCAAGCTGGCCATGGCCAACACGGCAAAGAGGATGCCGGGCTGCAGCCAAGCGTGGCTGGATGGATGAGGCTGTTGGGGTGGGTGATTCACGGGTGAACAACTTTTCGATGAGTGGCCATCTTGGCACACGCTGGCGCCCCAAGCTGTCACGCAAGGCAAACCCGTGCACCCGCCTCGCTCCCTCTGGGCCAGAGCCACTACACTCGCCCACCATGTCCCAAGAAATCCCATTTTTTAATGCCCGCATTGCGCCCGACGGCGGCAGCTTTGACGCCTGGAAAACGCAGAGCTTGCTCGACTCGCTGGAGCAAGGCGGCTTGCAGTGGCCCAGCTCCTGCCGCTCCGGCACTTGCCGCACCTGCATCGGCCAGCTGGTCTCAGGCCAAGTGCACTATGAGATGGAATGGCCCGGCCTCACGGCCGAAGAAAAAGCCGAGGGCTGCGTGCTGCCCTGCGTGGCCAGGCCCCTGAGCGACGTGGTGCTGCAAGACCCCTTTTCCTGAACGCTGGGCCAGTGCTGAGGCATTCGCCCAGGCAGGCATGGCTCCCGGATCAAGTCAGGGATGACAAGCCATGTGAATCGCCCCGGACCGATCCGCGTTCAAGCGTCGTCCAGGCCCAGTTCTTGGATTTTTCGGGTGATGGTGTTGCGGCCAATGCCCAGTTTTTGCGCGGCCTCAATTCGGCGGCCGCGCGTGGTGGTCAGGGCAGCCTCAATCAGTTGGCGTTCAAAGCGTCGGGTCAGCACGTCCCACACATCGGTTCGGCCTGCGTGGAGCAAGGCCAGGGCCTCTTGTTCCAGGTCAAGCTCCCAGCCCATGGTGGCCGTGTGGGTGGGTGTGTCTGAGCCTGCTGCCACCGAACCCAAAGTTTGCTGCAGCCCTGCCCCACCGTGCTCACTGGGATGAGCTGGGGTATCGGGCGCTGCAAGGCTGGCCACGAAGGCCGTTGGATCGGCCGGTACGCCGCCCAGAGTGGCCTGCACTTCGGGTGGCAAGTCCTTGACTTCAATCACCTGGGCAGGGGCCATCACGGTCAGCCAATGGCAAATGTTTTCGAGCTGCCGAACATTGCCCGGAAACTGGAACTGGCCCAGACGGTCGAGCGCCGCATCTGAAATGCGCTTGGGCTCCACACCCAGTTGCTGGGCACTGCGCTGCAAAAAGTGGCGGGCCAAAGCGGGCACGTCTTCGCGCCGCTCACGCAGTGCGGGCAAACGCAGGCGGATCACATTCAGGCGGTGGTACAGGTCTTCGCGGAACACGCCCTCTTTGACGCGCTGCTCCAGGTCTTGGTGGGTGGCGGCGATCACGCGCACATTGGCTTTGACGGCACTGTGGCCGCCCACCCGGTAGAAGTTGCCGTCTGACAACACCCGCAGCAAGCGGGTTTGCAAATCAAACGGCATGTCACCGATTTCGTCCAGGAACAGCGTGCCACCATCGGCCTGCTCAAAGCGGCCCCGGCGCGAGGCTTGCGCGCCCGTGAAGGCACCGCGCTCGTGGCCGAACAATTCACTCTCGAGCAGGTCTTTGGGAATGGCCGCCGTGTTGATGGCCACAAAAGGCTGGTTGGCACGCGGCGAGTGTTTGTGCAGCGCATGCGCCACCAGCTCTTTGCCGGAACCCGACTCGCCCGTGATGAGCACCGTGACATGGCTTTGTGCCAAGCGGCCGATGCCGCGAAACACGTCTTGCATGGCGGGCGCTTGGCCCAGCATTTCGGGTGCATCGGCCATTTTTTCTTCGGCCACGTCCTCGCGCTGGCTCTCGCCCACAGCGCGGCGGATGAGTTCCACCGCTTTGGGTAAATCAAAGGGTTTGGGCAAATATTCAAATGCGCCGCTGGAGAAGGCCGATACGGCGCTGTCCAGATCGGAAAAGGCGGTCATGATGATGACCGGCAAGCCGGGCATGCGCTGTTTGATGGCGGCGAGCAAATCCAGACCCGAGCCGCCGGGCATGCGGATGTCGCTCACCAGCACCTGGGGGCCGTCGCTTTCGCCTTCCGCCTCCAGCGCCTTCAGCACCTCCCGTGGGTTGGTGAAGCTGCGGGTGGGCAGTCCTTCGCGCAGCAGTGCTTTTTCGAGCACAAAGCGGATGGATTGGTCATCGTCTACGATCCAGATCGGCTTCATCAACGTGGCGCTTTCTGTGGGCACTCTTGTGTGCATTAAGGCAACGGAATCAATATCTTGAAGTCCGTACGACCGGGCTCGCTGTCACATTCGATCATGCCGTGGTGTTGCTGCACAAAGGTTTGCGCCAATGTCAGCCCCAGGCCAGAGCCGCCTTCGCGCCCCGAAATCAACGGGAAGAAAATGCGGTCCTTGATCGAGTCTGGAACACCAGGCCCGTTGTCCATCACATGCAATTCCAATGCCAGGCGATAACGCTGTTTGCCAAACGTGACTTGCCTCAAGATTCGGCTCTTGAGGGTGATCTGCGCGTCGCCTTGGGCTATGCGCTCTTGCAAGGCCTGCGCCGCGTTGTGTGAGATGTTGAGCACCGCCTGGATGAGCTGCTCGCGGTCGCCACGGAACTCGGGGATCGAAATGTCGTAGTCGCGCACCACCTTGAGACCCTTGGGAAACTCGGCCAGGATCAGGGCCCTGACGCGCTCGCACACTTCGTGAATGTTGACATCACCCACCACATGCGGCCTGCGGTGTGGGGCCAGCAGCCGATCCACCAAGGTCTGCAGCCGATCGGCTTCATGGATGATGACCTGCGTGTATTCGGTCAACTCTTTGTTGTCCAGTTCCATCTCCAGCAACTGGGCCGAGCCACGGATGCCGCCCAAGGGGTTCTTGATCTCGTGCGCCAGGTTACGGATCAGCTCCTTGTTGGCTTGGGCCTGCTCCGACAAGCGCTCTTCACGCTCTTGGCGGGTTTGCTGCTCGACGGGCAGCAACTCCACAATCACCTCATCGGGCTGGTCCGAGGGTGCCACGATCACATGCACGGGCAAGCTGTCCTCATGGTGCAGTCGGCGCAACTGGGCTTCGTAACGCAGCGCGGCAAACTCGTTCGATTGGGCCCCGGCCAGGGCCATGATCAAGGGCTGTGGGTCCACAAAATAGTCGGGCAAATGCGTGTCGTACAGGGTCCGCCGGGACAGGCCCAAAGCATCTTCCAGCGCCGCATTGACGAAACGCACCCGACCTTGACCTTGCATGACGGCCACGGGCGTGGCCAACAAGTCAAAAGCCTGGAATCTTGAAACGGGTGTGCTCATGGCTTGGCGGCTTTCATGGGTGCAGGGCGTCTCGCCAACTCGCGCTGCAGGCTGTCGATGTCACGCTCAGTCCGGTCAATGGCGGCTTTGAGCGAGGCCACACGTTCTTGGTATTGGAGGGGCGCGGTCTGTTCGCTGGCCGACCTGAGCGGCGCGCCCTGGTTGAAGCTCAGCAGCAAGGCTTGGTGTTGCTTTTGAACCCGCTCAAGCTCCTGGGCCAGAATGGTGCGCGCCTGAACATCTCTTTCGCCCTGGCGGTCGATGACCGTGCGTGAGGGCTCCGCTTTGGTGCTCGTCTCATCGGGCATCGGGTCAGCAGGTATCACCGCCACTGGCGCAGGCTGGGTGCGCAAGCCGGTGATGACCGTGACGGCCTGCTCAGACAGACGCTCGCAGCGGGTCAGGTCTTTGGGCGCATTGGTGTATTCCTGCCCACAGCGGTAAATGACCTCCTGGGCCCAACCGCTCACACACCAAAGTCCAGCGCACAGCAGCAACACATGCCGAGAAAGAGACACAAAAAAAGGACGGCCGAGGCCGTCCTTGATGGTGATTGCACGGGGATGTGCAATGCGCCGCATGGCTGATTACAGCGAGTAGTACATGTCGTATTCGACCGGCGACACTTCGACGCGACTGCGGTTGACTTCCAGCATCTTCAAGTCGATGTAGGCATCGATCCACGAGTCGGTGAACACGCCGCCCTTGGTCAAGAAGGCGCGGTCTGCGTTCAGCGCATCCAAAGCTTGGTCCAAGCTGGAGCAAACGGTGGGCACCAACTTGTCTTCTTCTGGCGGCAGGTGGTACAGGTCCTTGGTCGCGGCTTCGCCGGGGTGGATCTTGTTTTCGATACCGTCCAAGCCTGCCATCAACAAGGCCGCGAAGCCGAGGTAAGGGTTGCACAATGGATCAGGGAAGCGGGCTTCCACGCGGCGGCCCTTGTCGGAGGCGACGTTGGGGATGCGGATCGAAGCGGAGCGGTTCTTGGCCGAGTAAGCCAATTTCACTGGGGCTTCGTAGTGAGGAACCAAACGCTTGTAGCTGTTGGTGCCGGGGTTGGTGATCGCATTCAGGGCACGGGCGTGCTTGATGATGCCGCCAATGTAGTACAGGGCGAATTCAGACAAACCAGCGTAGCCGTTGCCAGCGAACAGGTTCTTGCCGTCTTTCCAAATGGACTGGTGCACGTGCATGCCGGAACCGTTGTCACCAGCGTAAGGCTTGGGCATGAAGGTGGCGGTCTTGCCGTAAGCGTTGGCCACGTTGTGGATCACGTACTTTTGCAGCAGTGTCCAGTCGGCGCGCTCGACCAATGTGGAGAACTTGGTGCCGATTTCGCATTGACCCGCGCCAGCCACTTCGTGGTGGTGCACTTCGACCGGGATGCCCACGGATTCGAGGATCAACGACATTTCGCTGCGCATGTCGTGTGTGCTGTCAACGGGAGGCACTGGGAAGTAGCCACCCTTGACGCGGTTGCGGTGGCCGCTGTTGCCATTGTCCATCTTGGTGCCGCTGTTCCAAGGCGCTTCGGCTTCGTCGATGGCGTAGAAGGTGTTGTTCGGCTCGGTGCTCCAGCGCACGTCATCGAACAAGAAGAATTCTGGCTCGGGACCGAAGTAGGCGGTGTCGCCCAGGCCCGATTGCTTGAGGTAAGTTTCGGCGCGCTTGGCGATCGAACGTGGGTCACGTTCGTAGGCCTTGCCGTCGGTGGGCTCGATCACGTCGCAGATCATGACCAAGGTGACTTCTTCGAAGAAGGGGTCGATGATGGCGCTGTTGGGATCGGGGATCAACAACATGTCCGACGCTTCGATGCCCTTCCAGCCAGCGATGGAAGAACCGTCAAACGCTTGACCGTCTTCGAACTTGCTCTCATCAAACTGCGACACGGGCGCAGTGATGTGCTGCCATTTGCCACGGGTATCGGTGAAACGGAAGTCAACGAACTTGACTTCGTTCTCTTTCACCATCTTCATCACGTCTGCGACGGTCTTGGCCATCAAATTCTCCTGAATGGAAAGGGGTTAAAAAGCTTGCTCACAGGTCTTGCAGTTTTTGTGCCAACTTGAGGCCCAAAACTGCATTTGAACAACCCCAGATTGTGCCTTGCGGGTGACCGGTTGGGCATTCAAGCCGGATAAAAAAGAGTGACCGACAGGCTTTGCGGACCTGCAACGACAGCCTTTAAATGCACTTTTATGGTGCAATTTTGCACCATTTTAGTGAATATCTAATCAACGCACCAATTCGGGGCCGTATTCCAATGAAAAAGCGGTCAGGCCCTGGCGCAGGTCCAAGTAGGCCCGTTCGGCATCGGCCGGCTCGCCTTTGACGCCCAGCTCAATGTGTCGGCCCCACTGCGGATGGTCAACGCTGGGCAAGCTGAACACCTTGACGCCAGGGTGGGCGGCTTCGATGGATTCCATCAAGGGGGTCAGGGTGGCCTCCATCGCCCCCAAGACGATCACCGACTTTTCGATGTAGGCGTTGCGCCGGAAATGGGCGCTGTAGTGGGTGTCCAGCACCGATTCGATCATCGGCCAAGCCATGACAGGAAAGCCGGGCACAAAGTGCACCGCGCCGCCGCCCGGGCCTGTGCAGCTGAACCCGGGAATCTTGTTGTAGGGGTTGCGGATGATGGCCGACCCTTCGGGAAACACCCCCATGTTCAGGCGGTGGATGTTGTCTGGTCGCTGCGGCTCATAAGCCACGCCTTGCTCCTTGGCGGTGTCCTGCATGCGCTCTTGAATCAGGTGCTTGGCCTCGGGGTGCAGGGCCAGCGGCAAGCCCAACGCCTGGCCAGCGCATTGGCGCGTGTGGTCGTCCGGCGTCGCCCCAATGCCGCCACAGCTGAACACCACGTCGGCCGAGGCAAAGGCCCGCTGCAAAGTGGCGGTGATGCGCTCGGGCGAGTCGCCCACGTACTCGGCCCAGCCCAAGCTCAGACCGCGCGCATTCATCAACTCGATGACTTTGGGCATGTGCTTGTCCTGGCGCTTGCCGGACATGATTTCGTCGCCAATGATGATCAGGCCAAAGGTAGGGGTCATGGTGGTCGTGAAAAAAGAACAGGGGTTCAGAGGCTGGGGCTTGGCTGGACATCGGTCACGCTGTCGGCTTTGTCATCCGGGTCTGGGCCCAGTCGGGCCGTGGCATGGGGCGACGCTGGCACCGCGGGCAGCACGTCATCAACGGCTGCGCGTTGCGGTTCATGGCGCAGCGCCTGCAAAGCCGTCAGCGCGAAGTGGGCAAACCACAGCGAAGAAAACGCAAACACCAAGGTGTAAATCCAGATGGCCACAGGCACCAAAATCACAAACGCCGCAGCAAACACGGCCCCTGAAGCCCACACCAGGCTGGGTGCAGCGCCCATGAGGCCCGTGACCACGCCCATGCTCAAAAAGCTCATGCGGTGACGGGCCATGAGGCTGTGGCGCTCTTCGGCGCTGGCGAACTCGGCCAACACGTCAAAGGCCATGACGCGGTAGGTGAGCCACCCCCAGATCAGTGCCGGCAGCACCATGGCCAAGGGCGGCACCAACCACATGGGCAAGGTCAGCAGCAAGGCGCCCAGCGCCAGCAACAAGGACAACAAAGTCCACCACAGGCTCCGCGCCAAGCTGCCACCGTGTTTGCGCTGCAAGCCCGCAAAGCGGCGCTCAGCCACCAACCGGGTCAGGGAAGGGGTCATCAGGAAGGACACCGCCAACAACGACGCCACCACCACCAAGGGTGTGACCGAAAAAATCACGAGCAATGGGGCCACCACCGTCTTCAGGTCAGGCAAGCCGATGCCCTCCAGCCAACGCCACACGATCGCCAACCAGCTGGAGGCGTCCAGCCAGCCCCGCACCCAAGTGACGGCGACGTCCCAATACAGATAGCCCAGCAACCAGGACAGGGCCACGATCAGCACCAGCGGCAAAAACGACAAGCCGATCACCCGGGGGTAGAGGCAATACATCGCCGCGCGCCAAAAGGAATCGATCAAGAGTTTCATGGGTGAAAGCTTAACAGTTGAATGCGGCCCAAGCGCCAGACCCATGCCCGGTCTGCAGACTCGAGAGCAGGCTCAGCTGCGGCCCAGCAGTCGACGCAAACCCTGACGCTGTTGGGCCCAAAAGCCTGCGCCATAGTCGCGCCCCTGCTCCACTTGGTCACGCACGCCCGTAGGGTCAAAGCGCAGCTGAAAATCGGCGGTGCCAAACAACATGTCCCACCAGGGCAACAACACCCCGAAGTTGCAGCCACCGAGCACGGTACGGCCCTGCGATTGGGACTCGTGGCCAATGCCTATGCTGTGGTGCCTGCGGTGAAAACGCGGGCTGACCCACAGGCGCTCTCCCCAACGGCCAAACCAGATGCGCACATTGGCATGCTGGAAGTTTTCGCTCAACTGGCTCAACGCCACCAGCGCCACAAATTGCCCTGGCCCAACACCAATCAGCACGGCCACAGCCGACAACAACAGGCTGGTGAGCATGTCGTCCAGCAGGTGGTTGCGGTTGTCGCTCCACAGGGTCATCTGCCGCTGCGCATGGTGCAATGAATGCAAGGACCACCAGGTGTGGGACTGGTGCTGCGCCCGGTGAATCCAGTAGTGGACGAAGTCAAAGACCACCAGATAAAGCACGAAACTGACCAAAGCCAGATCGGTCACCCCAGGCCACAAACCGTCCAGGTGCAGCGTGGGCATGCCCCAGGCCCGCAGCACGCCCAGGCCTTGCTCAAAGGCATGGTCGAGTGTGAAAAACATGCCCAGCTTGAACAAGCCCAATCGGTGGATCAGGGTGTAGAGCACATCGACCCGAACCGCCTGACGATCGCGCATCGGCTCCGCAGGCCAGCGCCGCTGCATGGGGCCGATCACGACCAGCATCACCAACAGCTGCAACAGGCCCACCACCAGCCAGCCCACGCCTTCGTAGGCTTTTTCCAGCAGATGGCCCTGCCCCGCTGCAAAAGCGATGGGCTGCACCACAGCTTCAAAAAGCGTCAGCTGACAACGGTCAAACAGGTCGATCAACCAGTCCATGGCTTATTGTCGTGAATCGGGCAAACCCGGCAGTGCCAAGGGGCGTTGTCTCACCCAGTCCCGGTAAGCCGGGTGCTCACGCAACGTGGCGAAACACAGGCCGCGCGCCTTCAGGCCCACGATCAGCGGCTCGAGCACGGTTGGGGCCCAAGGGTCTTGGCGCGACCAGATGCCCAGATGCGCCATCAGGATGTCGCCAGCGCGGATGTTTTTCAGCGCCTTTGCGAGCAATTGGGCGTTGGGGTGGGAGGTGCTGGACAGCTCATCCCCCAAAAAACCCGCATCGGACCAGCCCACATGCGCAAAGCCGCATTGCCGAGCCGCTTCGATCAGGCGGGCAGAGGTTTTACCGCCAGGCGCCCTGAACAGGGGCAGGGGTGCTTGTCCGGTCAAGGCCAGCAAACGCTGCGCCGCCTGGCGCAAATTGTCGCAATACTGTGCAGCGGTCCAAGTGAGGTTTTGGCCTGCCTGTTCACCAGCGCTGGGACGAATTCGGAATTTCAAGGGGTTGCCCTCTGGGAGGTCGGCACGCCAATACGCGTGGTCCCAGGTGTGCGAGGCAAAGGCGTGCCCCTCTGCGGCCCGCGCCCGCCACCAAGGGGCCCAATGCTGGCCCAAAGTGCCATCGCCTTCACGGGTTTTTTCATGCGCTGCGAAAAAGGTGACCGGGATCTGTTGACGCTGCAGGACTTCGGCGATCCAAGGGGCCACCCCCATGTGGCCCGTGTCAAAGGTCAAATAAACCGGTTTCTCGCAGGTGGCAGCGACAGCAGAGAAGCTGCCCACCCAGAAAGCGCAGACGAAAAGCCGGCGGCAGCCATCAAAAGCGCGGCGCATGGTCCAATGTCCAGACCCCATGGGGTGATTTGCCAACCCGGACCTGCCGCACCACTTTGCGCGTGGCGATGTCGATCACCGACAGTTTTCTGGCCCAGCGCGAGGCCACCAAAATGGTTTTGCCGTCGGCCGTGATGTCCATGCAGTCCGGACCCGAGGGAGCAGGAAAGTCTGCCACCACCACCATCTGGGTGAAATCGATCTGGCTGATCGTATTGCTCACGCGGTTGCTGACCATCACATGGCGTTTGTCGCCCAATGCCCGAAACGCGTGCGCGCCCTTACCCGTGGGGATTTTTTTGACCCATTTGGCTTGTCCGCTGCCGATGTCATACACCTCGACCCCGTCCGACCCGGTCAGGCCCACCAGCAAAAATTTGTCATCCGGCGTGCCGAACACATCCGCAGGCATAGGCCCAACCGCAGTGCGAGATTTGAGGGTTTGCTTACCCAAGTCAATCGCCACGATCTCGTTGCTGTCTTGCATCGAGACCCAGGCGATCTTGCTCTGGCTGTCGATCCACAGATGGCTGGGGGTCTTGCCGGTCGAGATGCGCTTGGCCAAAGTGGCGTTTTGTCCGTCCCACCGGTAAATGTCCACATGGTCAAGGCGATTGGCGGCGATCACCAACCATTTCATGTCGGGAGAAAACCGGAGGTGGTACGGGTCCAGAATGCCCGTCACGGTGCGCTGAACCTCGGCAGTGCGCGGGTCGATGAAGGTCAGTGAGTCACCCATGGCATTCGCTACGATGACCGACTTTTCGTCCGGGGTGAGGTACAGGTGGTGGGGTTCTTTGCCCGTAGGAATGCGCTTTTTTTCTGTCCAGGTGACGGGATCGATCACACTGACATTGCCATCCAGAGAATTGAGGACAAAAACCGGAGATTGCGCCTGAGCAGGGACGCCGCCCAACAAAAGCACCCCAACTGCCATGACAAAAAATCGAGACACCGAACGCAAATCAATCACAAAACGCTTTCAAAATCACGTTCAAGTGTAAACGCCGATTCAGGACCCCGGATGCCCACGCCTATCCCCACGCCCCTTTTGCTGAAAAACCTCACCTTGGAAGTTGCACACTGGCAGCCAGACGAGAAAACCACCCCCACTCACACCCTCGTTTTTCTGCATGAGGGTTTGGGCAGCATCGCCATGTGGCGCGACTGGCCGGCACGCTTGTGCCAACGCCTAGGCTGCGCGGGCTTGGTCTATTCGCGCCAGGGCTATGGCCAGTCCGACCCGGTGGTCGATGTGCGCGGCCCTTCGGGCGAAACGGCGGGCGTGCGCCACGGCCGCCTGCAGCCCGATTACATGCACCGCGAAGCCCTGGAAGTTTTGCCTGCCTTGCTGGAGGCGCTGAACATCCAACGCCCGGTTTTGCTGGGCCATTCCGACGGCGGCACCATTGCCCTGATCCACGCCAGCCGGTTTGAGGTGGCCGGCTGTGTGGTCATGGCGCCGCATGTGATGGTCGAAGACATCTCGGTTCAGGCCATCTTGGCGGCCAAGCAAGCCTATGAAAACGGACCCCTGCGCCAGCGTCTTTCACCGTACCACGCCCATGTGGACTGCGCGTTTTGGCAGTGGAACGATGTCTGGCTCAACCCGGCGTTTCAAGACTTCGATATCCGAGCCGAACTGGACGGCATCCGCGCGCCCTTGCTGGCCATCCAAGGCGAAAGCGACCCTTACGGCACCATGGCACAGATCGACGACATTGCGAGGGCAGTGCCACAAGCGCAGCGCCTGAAGCTCACCGATTGCGGGCACTCACCTCACCGCGACCAGCCACTGGCCGTGATGCAAGCGATCGAGGACTTCATGCAACCCCTTTGATTCGAACGCTTGACCCAGCGCTCGGTCCACAAGACTTTGCGCGCAAGGGCTCGATCCTTCAAGGCACAGGGGAGCGGGGTTTCAGGGCTTGAGCAGGACCAGGTCTTCGTCGGTCAACCAACGCCATTGGCCGGGAGCCAGATCGTTCAGCACCAAACCACCTATTTGCGAGCGGTGCAGACCCTCGACCCGGTTGCCCACCGCCGCCAGCATGCGCTTGACCTGGTGGTATTTGCCCTCTGTCAGCGTCAGCTTCAGGTGCAGCTCACCCACCGCTTCGCAGGCTGCCGCCTTCACGGGCTTGGGGTCGTCGTCCAGCACCACGCCATGGAGCAACTTGTCCACCATCTCGGGCGTGATCGGGTGCTTGGTGGTCACCTCGTAGACCTTGGGCACATGGTGCTTGGGCGAGCTCATCTTGTGGATGAACTGGCCATCATCGGTGAGCAGCAGCAAGCCGGTCGTGTCCTGATCGAGCCGGCCCACCGCCTGCACGCCTTGGACCGCCGCTTTTTGTGGACGTTGGCGCAAAGGCGCGGGCAGCAAGGTGTAAATGCTGGGCCAGGTGGAAGGTTTTTGCGAACACTCGGTGCCCGTGGGCTTGTGGAGCAGCACATAGGCTTTGTCCTTAAAGGGCCAATCGGTGCCTTGCACCGTGAAATGCAGGCCCTCCAAATCAAAAAATTCGCCCGCATCGGTCACCGTTTGGCCATCGACCTGCACATGGCCCTGCTGGACCAGCCCTGCGCACACGCGGCGGGTGCCAAAACCCTGGCAAAACAGAATGTCTTCCAGGCGCATGGGTTTGAGAGATTTGGCTTTCATGGGGCATGATTGTGACCTCGAAAACACCCACCCGATGGGGAATTGACCTGGCAGGAGACACATGGCCCATGAGCACCGCCCTTGACACCCTCGACCGCATGACCGCAGCGCTGACGGCATGCACCCAAGGCCAGTTGGCACAAAGCGACATGATCCGCCAATGGCGCAGCAGTGCAGCCGGTTTGCCCTTGCCCGACAAGTTTGGCGAAGTGCTGGGCAACCTGCTGGACCGCATCGAGGCCAGCGCCCTGTTCAGCGAAGAAAGCTGCTCGTTCAGCCAAAAAGACCTGTTGGCCAGTTTGCAACTGTGGGCCGACAAGGCGCGGGCCAAACTGACTGCTTGACGGGTCGGTCGGCACGCATTCGGTCGCAGGGGCAGCCCGCCACAAAACACCCGCCTCGTGAGGAGTCACCAACGACAACGGGCCCCGCAGGGCCCGTTGTCTTGTGCAAAGCAGCGGATTACTTCAAAGCCTTGAAGCGCACGCGCTTGGGCTTGGCACCCTCTTCGCCCAGACGGCGTTTCTTGTCGGCTTCGTATTCCTGGTAGTTGCCGTCAAAGAACACCCACTGGCTATCGCCTTCGGCGGCCAGGATGTGGGTGGCGATCCGGTCCAAGAACCAGCGGTCGTGGCTGATGACCATGACCGAGCCTGCAAACTCCAGCAAGGCGTCTTCCAGGGCCCGCAGGGTTTCCACGTCCAGGTCGTTGGAGGGCTCGTCCAGCAGCAACACGTTGCCGCCTTCGATCAGGGTCTTGGCCAGGTGCAAACGGCCGCGCTCACCGCCCGACAACATGCCAACCTTCTTTTGTTGGTCGCCACCGTTGAAGTTAAAACGCCCGCAATACGCACGGCTGGCCATCTGGAACTTGCCCACGTTGATGATGTCCAAACCGCCCGAGACGTCTTCCCACACGGTTTTGTTGTTGTCCAGGTCGTCGCGGTTTTGGTCCACAAAGGCCATTTTCACGGTCTGACCGATGGTGACTTCACCGCTGTCGGGTTGCTCTTTGCCAGCGATCAGCTTGAACAGGGTCGATTTACCCGCGCCGTTGGGGCCGATGATGCCGACGATGGCGCCCGCTGGCACTTTGAAGCTCAGGTTGTCGATCAACAAACGGTCGCCAAAGGATTTGCTGACGTTCTTGAACTCGAACACTTCATTGCCCAGGCGTTCGGCCACAGGGATGAAAATCTCCTGCGTCTCGTTGCGCTTTTGGTATTCGTGGTCGCTCAACTCTTCAAAGCGGGCCAAACGCGCCTTGCTCTTGGCCTGACGGCCCTTGGGGTTGGCACGCGCCCACTCCAGTTCTTTCTTCATGGCCTTGGAGCGGGCGTCTTCGGTGCGCTGCTCGGTGGCCAAACGGGCCTCTTTTTGCTCCAGCCAGCTGGAGTAGTTGCCTTTGTAAGGGATGCCGGAGCCCCGGTCGAGTTCCAAAATCCACTCGGCCGCGTTGTCCAAGAAATAGCGGTCGTGGGTGATGGCCACCACGGTGCCCGAAAAACGCTGCAAGAACAGCTCCAGCCAATCCACCGACTCGGCGTCCAAGTGGTTGGTCGGCTCGTCGAGCAGCAGCATATCGGGGCGCGAGAGCAGCAAGCGGCACAAGGCCACACGGCGTTTTTCTCCGCCCGACAGCTTGCCGATCACGGCGTCCCATGGGGGCAGACGCAGCGCATCGGCGGCGATTTCGAGCTGGTGCTCAGAGGCATCGCCTGCGGTGGAGATGATGGCTTCGAGTTGGGCCTGCTCGGCGGCCAGGGCGTCAAAGTCGGCGTCTTCTTCGGCATAGGCGGCGTACACCTCTTCCAGGCGTGCCTGCGCGGCCTTGACTTCGCCCATGCCGCTTTCCACAGCTTCACGCACAGTCTGCTCGGCGTCCATGATGGGCTCTTGCGGCAGATAACCAATTTTCAGGCCCGCCATGGGGATGGCTTCGCCTTCGATTTCCTTGTCGATGCCGGCCATGATCTTGAGCAAAGTGGACTTGCCCGAGCCGTTGGTGCCCAGCACGCCGATCTTGGCGCCGGGAAAGAAAGACAGCGAAATATCTTTGAGAATATGACGTTTGGGCGGCACGATCTTGCCAACCCGGTTCATCGAAAATACGTATTGAGCCATTTATACCCGCCTGAAAAAATACCAATAACTGCGCATTATCCCAGCTTGGCATGACGCAGCATCAAACAGATGCGCCTATCCCTGTGAAAGGCTCTTCCTTAGGGCTGCTGCCCCTGCTGAAGGCTGCCCTTATGGGTCACTGTGCCGGTGAGGGCGACGCCCTCGTCGCGATAGACCATTCCCAGACCACCAGCATTCGCCCAGAGTGCGGGGCTCCTACAACTGCCGCTCCGTCTGCAAGCCCGAACGGCTGGAATACTGAGTCAAGCTGTCCAGGGCCTCGAGCATCACCCGAGCGCTTCGGCGGCCGTACACCTCGTCACGCAGCCAAGTGCATTCGGCATCGAGCAATTCACCTGTGGCCAAACTGCACCACCACACACGGCCGTCACCGTCCCAGCGGTAACCCCGTGACTTGAGCTTGTCCTTGGCCTCAAACGGGGCGCCCGTGGCACGCAACTTGTAGCGCGTCTGATTGGCCCCGGCCAAAAGGCGCGCCAAGCCCGTTTGTCCGTCGATCAGTGGAGAGGACAGCACCTGCAACAAGGCATGGCAATCGACCTGCGCCCGGTGGGCGTCGTAAAACCAACCGCGCTCGGACGCCAAAAACTCCAGCTTGGCCGAGCCGCTGCCCTCTTTCTTCCAGTCGATGCCCTGAAAAGAACAGCCCCAGGCCTTGCCCGCAAACACAGGCCAACGCGCCTCGACAAACGGCCGGTCAAACCCGGCGTTGTGCGCCACGACCAAATCGGCCTCTTGCACCAAGGCGTTAACTGCCGCGTCGTCGATGCGTTGGCCCCGCACCATGCTGTCGTCAATGCCCGTGATCTCGGTGATCTGGGGCGGAATTGGTTTGCCCGGGTCTTCGAACGACTCGTAAATGGACACCGGCCCTGCGGGCGAGCCGGTAGCAACGTCCACCAACACCGACAACATGGCCAGCTCGATCACTTTTTCGCTCTTGCTGTCCAAACCGGTGGTTTCGGTGTCCAGCACGATCACGCGTCGGGTCGCTTGCCCGTTCACCGGCCCATAGTCGGTGCGCGGCACCAAGCGGCGCAAGACGCGAAAGTCGGGGTGCTGAGCCAGTGCCTGGGCCATGGCTTCGTGTTCGGCGATCTGCGCCGATGGCCGAGCCACAGGTGGCAACACCACGGAAGCCACCGTAGGTTCAGGCTTCGGTGTCTTCGCAGGCTTGGCGGGTTTTTCGGCAGATTCGGCTTCAAAGCCCAAAAAACTCATCTGGTCAATTTTGTTCATAAGCCGAGATTAAACCGCGTCTGAGGGCTGCTCCCAGCTGAAATCAGCCCAGGAGCAGTGGGTCTGTCACAAGACGATCAGTCCAGCTTGATCCCCAAATCCACCGCCAACTTGATCCACACGGGCACTTCCCCCTCCCAGTCCTTGCGTGTGTCGGCCAGGTTTTTGGGTTTGTTGGGGATGGCGAAGGTCTCGCGCAGCTTGGCGGCCTTGTCGGTGTTGGACCAGGCCACGGCTTCGTCGGCCAGCAGTTTCAGCACAGCTTCGGGTGTGCCCGCTGGGGCCACCAGCGGCAAGCCGCCTTCCAGGGTCACGAGCTTGGCGGTGTCGCCCTGCTCCATGAGGGTGGGCACATTGGGCAATTTGGGCGAGCGGTAGCTGCCCGTCACGCCAATGGCACGCACACCCCGGCTGGCCACGGCATTGAAGGCCAGGTAGCTGCCGACGGCAATTTGCGATTGGCCCGAAGCCACGTCGAGCCACATGGGGGCTTCGCCACGGTAATGCACCGACTGGATTTGGGTGCCGTGGATGCGGTTGGTCTGGTCGGCCACCATGTGCGGATAGGAGCCCGGGGCGTAAGTGCCCATGGAGGTCGGGTTCTTTTTGGCCCAAGCCACAAATTCGGCCATGTTGTTGGCCGGGATCTTGTCGTTGATGCCCACCACCAGCGGGCCCGAGGGAAACACGGTGACCGGGGTCAGGTCTTTGTCGAGGTTGTAGGGCAACTTGGAATACAAGATGCGGTTTTGCCAAAAGGTGCCCGAGGTGCTCATGACCAGGGTGTAGCCATCGGCGGGCGATTTGGCTGCCGCGTCGATGCCGATGATGGCACCAGCGCCCGGTTTGTTGTCGATGACCACCGGCACACCCAGCTTGGTAGAAAGGTGTTCGCCATAGCTGCGGGCCAAGGCGTCGGTCAAACCGCCGGGCGGGAAAGCCACGATGATCCGGATGGGTTTGGCAGGCCATTTGGTTTGCGCCCAAGCATGGGCCCACGGGCCACTGGTGGCCACTGCGGTGGCGGTCACAGCCGCAGTTTGAAGAAAGGAGCGGCGGTCAGCAAATGGTTTCATGGTCATGCTTTTTTGCAGTTTTAAGGTGTTGTGCAGTCTAGGCTTTCCACGCCGCAGAGGGCATTGGGGTTTGAACCCATGACCTGAGCTGTGAGGGACATCCACGGGAGTTTTCTGCTTTGTGCGACAATCCACTTCGCTGAGGCCTCCAGTTGCCCCAGCATCAGCACTTCTGCTGGGGCCTGACCCAGGCAACGCTCAAAACAAGCGCCTGCGGTTTCCATGCCCACCCTAAGACCTATCGGCCAACACTGGTAACTGCCAACAGCAGTTGAATGAGCCGATACCCGCGCCGGACATGGCGCTCTGTAAAAATGAACTTTGAAGAATTGAACCTGGCCCCGGCCCTCATGCAAGCTGTGCGCGAGCTCGGCTATGACACCCCCACCCCCATCCAGGCCCAAGCCATTCCCGCCGTCTTGGCTGGACAAGACTTGTTGGCCGGTGCACAAACTGGCACCGGCAAAACCGCCGCCTTCACCTTGCCCATGCTGCACAAGCTGAGCCTGAGTGAGCCGGGCAAAAACCGCTTTGGCGGCAAAGCCATCCGCGCCTTGGTGCTCACCCCGACCCGCGAGCTGGCTGCCCAGGTCGAAGAATCGGTGCGAGACTACGGCAAATACCTGCAGCTCGACTCCACCGTGATCTTTGGTGGCGTGGGCATGAACCCGCAGATCAGCAAGGTCAAAAAAGGCGTGGACATTTTGGTGGCCACACCCGGTCGTTTGCTCGACCTGCAAGGCCAGGGTTTCCTGGACCTGTCGACGGTTGAAATTCTGGTGCTCGACGAAGCCGACCGCATGTTGGACATGGGCTTCATCCACGACGTGAAAAAAGTCCTGGCCTTGGTGCCCAAGGACAAGCAGAGTTTGCTGTTCTCGGCCACCTTCAGCGACGAGATCCGCGAGTTGGCGGGCAATTTGCTCAAGAACCCGCAAAGCATTCAGGTCACGCCCAGCAACACCACAGTGCAACGCATCACCCAAGTGATCCACCCCGTGGGTCGCAGCAAGAAAAAAGACGTGCTGCTGCACATCATCCAAAAGCATGACTGGAGTCAGGTGCTGGTGTTCACCCGCACCAAGTTCGGCGCCAACAATGTGGCCGACTTCCTGACCAAAAATGGCGTGAAAGCCATGGCCCTGCACGGCAACAAAAGCCAAACCGCCCGCACACAAGCCTTGGCGGGCTTCAAGAGCGGCGACATCCGCGCTTTGGTGGCCACCGACATTGCTGCGCGCGGCATCGACATCGAAGACTTGCCGCACGTGGTGAACTTTGAAATCCCGAACGTGTCGGAAGACTACGTGCACCGCATTGGCCGTACAGGCCGTGCGGGCGCCAGCGGCGAGGCGGTGAGCTTGGTCTGTCTGGACGAAGAAGGCTTCATGATGGACATCGAGCGCTTCACCAAGCAGGAGATTCCAGTCCAGTTGCTCGAGGGCTTTGGTCCCGAGCCAGGCGAAGTGGCCGAGCCCATCGCCATGGGTCGCCAGACCCTGTGGGGCGGTGCAGGCAAGCCGCCAAGCCGCGATGTGATGGCCGCAGCCGCCAAAGCAGCACGCCAGGACATGATGCAGCGCATCCGTGACAACAAAGTCGCAGTTGGCGGTGGTGGTGGTGGCCAAGGCCCCCGCCAAGCACGCGGCGAAGGTCAGGGCCCAGCCCGGCCATCGCGCAACGGCCCTCCTCCATCACGCCGCAATGGTCCGCAAGGCGCCCCGCGCTTTGAAGGCCAAGGCGATGGCCGCCGTGAAGGTGGTCGCAGCCAGGAGCAACGTGGCGATCCGCGTTTTGACAACCGTGGTGATGGCCAAGGCCGTCCCGCACCACGCGGTCCACGTCCTGAAGGCCGTGGTCCAGGTCGCGGCCCACAGGGCGGCAATGGTGGTGGCGGATACGCAGGCGGCCAAGACCGTCGCCGAGACGATGGCGATGAGTTGCCACGCCACATTGACCCCTTGAAGACCACGCAGTTTGCACGCCTGGACTTGCCCAACCGCAAGCCAGTGCGCACCAGTGGCCAGCCTGACCCGACCCGCACCAGCATCGACAGCCTGGCCAGCAGTGGCCGCCGCCATGGCGGCGGCGGTGGTGGTGGAGGCTACGGCGGCGGCAACCGTGGTGGCAATGGCGGCGGTGGCGGCGGTGGCCGTGGTTTCGGTCGCTGATCCCCACGCGCCCCAAAATACAAAGAGCCCGCAAATGCGGGCTCTTTTTTTGTCTGCGAGAAACTCAGTCCCGGACGAACAAGGTCACCAGCGGGTCGGGGCCGACCTGACGACTCCAGTGGCCATGCACCGTGGCATCGAATGTGGCCCCCTCGGGCAAAGTGTCGGCCGAATAGAAAAACTCGCCAGGCCCAAAAATGCGCGAGCTGCCGTCCTGCAAAAAGATCTCCATCTGCCCACCCAGCACAAACAGCCACTGCGGGTTGCCGGTGCAGTGGAATGTGCTGCGAAAACCCACCGGGCTTTGGCGCAACTGACAACCGGTCGCGGCCATCAGGGCTGAAAGTTGGCTTTGGGGCGTGCCTTCGGTCAAGGGCACCCATTCGTCGCGAAAACGGGCGCGTCCATCGGTGTCGGTGAACAAAATGACTTTTTTCAACGGGTTCATGGCGTCGGGTCCGAATCAGGGAGGAAGCAAGTGAGGCCTCGATTGTCACCGAGTCAACACGAAACAAGGGTTAATCTGAGGAAGAATATGCCCTCAATGGTGTGATGATCACAACCACTGCTTTATTTTTTTGATGACAGACGCGTGCCTTGGGTCGTGGCAATCTTTCTTGACACCCCCGGGCGAGACCCCAGTACTCCATTGATCAGACAACAAGATGACCTCCAAACCCGATGTCCTGGCCGTTGCCAAATTACACCCCTTTTATTTGCAAGCCCTGCAAACGATTTACACCGTACACGACCGCACCCACACCGAAGACCCCAACGCTTTTGCGACTCTGGCGCCGCGCATCGTGGGCGTGGCAGGCACGGGTGAGGCCAGCGTCCCCCGCAGCCTGCTGTCGCAATTGCCCAACGCCAAAGTGGTGTCGGTGTTTGGTGTGGGCTACGACGGCGTGGATGTGGCAGCTGCCATCGAGCACGGCATCCCCGTGACGCATACCCCTGATGTGCTGACCGATGATGTGGCCGATCTGGCCATGGGTTTGGTGCTGTCGGTGGGTCGCACCATCCCGCAGGCTGACCAATTTGTGCGTGCGGGTCAATGGCCCAAGGGCCCCATGACCCTGGCCCGGAAGGTGTCGGGCGCCCGGCTGGGCATCGTGGGCCTGGGCCGTATCGGCAAAGCCATCGCTCAACGCGCCAGCGGTTTTGGCATGACCATCGCTTACACCGCCCGCAGTGAAAAAGCAGATTCAGGTTTTCAGTTCTTCCCCACTGCGCAGGCTCTGGCAGCACACGTGGATTTTCTGGTGGTCATCACACCTGGCGGCGCGGGCACCAAACACTTGATCAATGCCGAAGTGCTCAAGGCACTGGGTTCTCGCGGTTTCCTGATCAACGTGGCGCGCGGCAGCGTCGTCGATGAGCAAGCGCTGATCGAAGCCTTGCAAAACGGCACCATCGCAGGCGCGGGACTTGATGTATTCGCCAACGAACCCCATGTGCCCGAAACCCTTTGGGCCATGCACAACGTGGTGCTGACCCCCCACATGGCCAGCGCCACCACCGAAACCCGCCAAGCCATGGCCGATCTGGCTTTTACCAACATGCAAGCGGGTATTTCAGGCCAAGCCCTGCGCACCCCCGTGCCCGAGTGCATGGCCATGTCGCAAAAATAAACCACGACGCGACATGAACAAGCCATTGCGTCTGATCGTCATGGGCGTGTCCGGCTGTGGCAAATCGACCATGGCCACGGCACTGGGCGAGCGCCTGGGCCTCGAGATGGTCGATGGCGATGATTTGCACCAGCCTGAGAGCATCGCCAAGATGCGCTCGGGCATTGCACTGGACGACGCCGATCGCTGGCCCTGGCTTGACCGCATTGGGACTTACTTGTCCCAGCACCCTGCCCAAGGCCGAGTGGTGGCGTGCTCTGCGCTCAAACGTGCATACCGCGACCGCATCCGAGAACAGGCGGGCCATGTGTGCTTTGTATTTTTGAACGGCAGCTTCGAGTTGATCGATGCACGCATGCGCCAGCGTGTGGGCCATTACATGCAAGCAGGCCTGTTGACCAGCCAGTTCCAAACCCTGGAAATTCCCCAGGCCGATGAGACCGATGTCATCACCCTGTCCATCGCCCAACCCGTGGACGACCTGGTGCGCCAGGTGCTGTCAGCCTTGCAGGCACACCGGGATACAACCCCGCCCCGGCTTCACGCCGCCCATTGATATTCAGAAAGAGCCGTCATGTTTATTCGTTGTGCATTTTTTCAAGGCAAGGTCAAACCCGGCATGGAGGACGCTTTCAACCGCTACATCCGCGAGAACCTTGTGCCCTTGTGGACCCGCTTTCCGGGTGCACAGGAAGTGCGCGTGCTGCGCCAGGTCGAGAGCGATGTGTCCGACCCGCATTTCGGCATGGTCCTGTCGGTGCGCTACCCCAGCCGGGAATCCATCGAGATAGCTTTGGCCTCTGAAGTGCGCATGAAAAGCAAAGAAGTGTCCAAGGACATGATCGCCATGTTCGATGGCACCGTGTTTCACACCGTGTTCAGTGCGGACGAATACGCGCTGCCCACCGATTGATCACCCTTCAGGTTGACGATGCCATGAACGTTCTCGACACTTTCCAACTCAAGGGCCGCAGCGCCTTGATCACCGGCTCGTCAGCAGGCATCGGCCTGGCTTTGGCCGAGGCCCTGGCCCAAGCAGGGGCCCATGTCATTTTGAATGGCCGCACGGCCAGCAAGGTAGAGGCTGCAGCTCTTGCCCTGCAAGCCCAAGGCCTGTCCATCGGCACGGCGGTGTTTGACGTGACCGACGCCGACAGCGTGCGTGCGGCGGTGGAACAGATCGAGTCTGAAAGGCCGATTGACATCCTGGTCAATAACGCGGGCATGCAAATTCGCGGTCCCCTGCACGAGTACCAGGATGCCGACTGGCACACCCTCATGAAGACCAACCTGGACAGCGTGTACTACGTAGGTCAGGCCGTGGCCAAAAAGATGATTCCGCGTGGTCGCGGCAACATCATCAACATCTGCTCGGTCCAAAGCGAGTTGGGCCGCCCCGGCATCGCGCCCTACACCGCCACCAAAGGCGCAGTGAAAATGTTGACCAAGGGCATGGCCATTGACTGGGGCCAGTTTGGCATCAACGTCAACGGCATTGGCCCGGGCTACTTCAAAACCGAACTGAACCAGAAGCTGGTCGATGACCCGAGCTTCAGCAGCTGGCTGATCGGCCGCACCCCCAGCCGCCGCTGGGGCGATGTGCAAGACCTGGGCGGCGCGGCCGTCTTTTTGGCCTCGGACGCTTCACGCTTTGTGAACGGCCATATTTTGTATGTGGACGGCGGCGTGACCGCCACCCTTTGAACACCGCTTGCAAGGAATAAACCCATGAAATCCGTTGTCTGCCATTCGGCCAAAGACCTGCGCATCGAAGACACCGAGCTGCCCACGTTGGGCGACAACCAATTGCGTGTGAATGTGGCCTATGGCGGCATTTGCGGCTCAGACCTGCATTACTACCAACACGGCGGCTTTGGCACCGTGCGCATCAAGCAGCCCATTGCGCTGGGACACGAAATCTCGGGTGTGGTCGATGGCGTGGGCGCGGGTGTGAGCGGCGTGCCTCAAGGCCAACGCATCGCCATCTCGCCTTCGCGCCCTTGCGGCCAGTGCCGGTTTTGCCAGGCGGGGCAGCACAACCATTGCCTGAACATGCGCTTTTACGGCAGCGCCATGCCTTTCCCCCACATCCAAGGCGGTTTCAGTGAACAACTGATCATCGAGGGGTATCAAGCCCACCCGATTGCAGACCACCTGAGCCTGTCAGAAGCCGCTTTGGCCGAGCCTTTGTCGGTGGGCTTGCACGCTATCCAGCGCGCAGGCAGTGTGCTCGGCAAACAGGTGCTGGTCACCGGTTGCGGCCCGATTGGCTCGCTGCTCATTGGCGCTTTGCGCCGAGCCGGTGCGGCGCGTATTGTGGCCGCCGACATCGCCGACTTGCCGCTCAAGTGCGCCAAGGAAATGGGCGCAGACGAAACCATCAACCTCAAGACCCAACCCCAAGCGCTCGACGCCTACAAGGTCGACAAAGGCCAGTTTGATGTGGTGTTCGAAGCTTCGGGCAGCGAAGCCGCTTTGCGCGTGGGCCTGGACACCATCGTGCCGCGTGGCGTGCTCATCACCGTGGGCATGGGCGGCGACATCAGCCTGCCCATGACGCAGATCGTGGCCAAAGAAGTGGACCTGCGCGGCACCTTCCGCTTCCACGCCGAGTTCGCCACCGCCGTGCGCTTTTTGAACGAAGGCTTGGTCAACGGCAAACCCGTCATCACCCGTGTCTTGCCCCTGGACCGAGCCATCGAAGCCTTTGACCTGGCCGCCGACAAGAGCCAGTCGCTCAAGGTACAGATTTCTTTCCAAAACGCCTGAAAATCAAGGGTTTTCGAGCCCTCTCTAGAAAGTTCACCCCATGTCCAAAATCGCCCTCGTCACCGGTGCCAGCTCTGGCATTGGCAAAGCTTGCGCCCTGGCTCTGCTCCAAGAAGGCTGGCAAGTTGTGTTGGTCGGCCGCCGCGCCGATGCCTTGGCAGCTGCCGTGGCCGAAGCCGGTCCCAACGCGGCCAACGGCCACGCCATCCCGACAGACTTGTCGAAAGAACCCGAAGTCCAAGCCCTGTTCGAGCAGATTCGCTCGCGCTTGGGTCGACTCGACTTGGTGTTCAACAACGCGGGCATTTCTCTGCCCTACACCTTGCCCGGCGACTTATCAGGCGACGAATGGCGCCGTGCGGTGGACATCAACCTCAACGGGGCGTTCTACACCTTGTCGCATGCCTTCAAGCTGATGCAAGAGCAAAGCCCACAGGGCGGTCGCATCATCAATAATGGCTCGATTTCAGCCCATGTACCGCGCCCCGGCTCGATTGCCTACACCGCCACCAAGCACGCCATCTCGGGCCTGACCCGCGCCGCGTCTTTGGACGGCCGCCCTTACAGCATCGCCGTGGGCCAAATCGACATCGGCAACGTGGCCTCCGACATGACACTCCGGATGGCGCAAGGCGTGCACCAAGCCGACCTGAGCATCAAGGCCGAGCCTCGCATGGACATGAGCGCTGTGGTCGAGACTTTCCTGACCATGGCCCGCCTGCCCTTGTCGGCCAATATTTTGTTCACCACCGTGATGGCGACCAACATGCCTTTTGTGGGCCGGGGATAAATCCGAGCTATGCAGAAGATGGACATCGGCCTGGTGGGCCTGGGCGTGATGGGCGAAAACTTGGCGCTCAATCTGGAACGCAACGGTTTTTATGTCGGTGGTTTTGATCTGGACGCGTCCAAACGCGAGCGTTTTGACCAACGCACACAAGGGCTGAACGCACAGTCTTGCGCCTCACTCGAAGCATTGGTCGACCGCTTGCAAACACCCCGTTGCGTGTGGCTCATGGTGCCCGCCGGGGCGGCGGTCGATGCGGTGCTCACCCGGTTGCGCCCCTTGCTGAATGCGGGCGATGTGGTGATGGACGGGGGTAACACCCTCTACACCGACACCCAGCGCCGCATGCAATCTCTTGAAGGCACAGGCATTCACTATGTGGGCGCTGGCGTCAGTGGCGGTGAAGAAGGCGCTTTGCATGGCCCAGCCCTGATGCCTGGTGGTGCCTCAGCCGCCTGGCCGCGCCTGCAGCCCATGCTGCAAGCGATTGCCGCCAAAACCGATGACGGTGAGCCCTGCTGTGAATGGATGGGCCCGGGCGGCTCGGGCCACTTCGTGAAGATGGTGCACAACGGCATTGAGTATGCTGACATGCAAAGCATCTGCGAAGCCTATTGGTTGATGCACAACTTGCTGGGCATGAGCCCGGCCCAGATGAGTGCGGTGTTCCACGAATGGAACCAAGGGGAATTGGCCAGCTACCTGATGGGCATCACGGGCGACATCCTGGCGCACACCGACCCTGAAACGGGCAGTGCTTTGGTGGACCTGATTTTGGACACGGCCGAACAAAAAGGGACGGGCAAATGGGCGAGCCAGATTGCCCTCGATCTGGGGGTCACTGCCCCCACCATTGCCAATGCCGTATTTGCACGCACCGTGAGTGGTCTGCACGCCGAACGGGCCCTGGCCTCCAAGGTGTTGTCTGGGCCTGCGCCTCGTGCAGCTGTCCAGCAAGATGCCGTTTTGGGTCAAATCAAAAATGCGCTGTTGGCAGCCAAAATTTGCGCCTATGCCCAAGGTTTCAGTCTCCTGAAAGCGGCCGACCGGGAACACCAATGGCAATTGCCCATGGGCACGGTGGCCGCTGTCTGGCGTGCGGGTTGCATCATCCGGGCGAATCTGTTGCAGGACATTCGTGCCAGCTTTGAGCGCGCTCCCAATCTGGACAACCTCTTAATGGATGATCACTTTGCCGGGGTGATGCGCCGCAGCCATCAAGACCTGCGTGAAGTGGTGGCCATGGGGGCACTGCACGGCGTGGCCGTCCCCTCGTTCATGAGTTCGCTGAGTTACTACGACGCCTACCGCTCAGCCCGTTTGCCCGCCAACTTGCTGCAGGCCCAGCGAGACTATTTTGGGGCACACACCTACCAGCGGATTGACCGTCCCGGCAAGTTTCACACGCGCTGGAGCGATTGACAGGCCCACTCAGTGGCTGATGCGAACCACCGCATCGGCCCGTTTGTGCAAATCGGGGAGCAGCTCCAAACCCAAGCCAGGCTTATCGTTCAGGCTGATCATGCCGTTTTTCACTTGCGGCAATTCGGTCACCAACTCTTTGTACCAACCACTGTAGAAGGCGCGCACGCTTTCCTGGATCAGGGCGTTGGGGGCGTGCAAAGACAAATGGGTGGAAGCGGCCCACACCACGGGTCCCGTGCAGTCGTGCGGCGCCACAGGCAACTGCCAGGCATCGGCCATGGCGGCGATTTTGCGGGCCTCGGTCAGTCCCCCGCACCAGCTCAAGTCGAGCATGGCCACTCCGGCCACACCGGTTTGCAAGTAATCCTTGAAGCCCCATTTGTAGCTGAGCGTTTCGCTCGCGCAAATCAGCGCTTTGCAGTCCACCGCGTACTGCTTGAGCAGGTCCAGGCTGTCCATGCGGATCGCGTCTTCGTGCCAGAAGGTGTCGAACTCCTGCAAAGCGCGTGAGATCTTTTGCGCCATGGGCAAACGCCAAAGGCTGTGAAATTCCACCATGATGTCCATCTTGTCGCCCACCGCATGGCGGATCTTGCGGAAGGGCTCAAGAGCCGTGTTCAGGTCTTGCGGGCTGATGTACTGGCCATGCGACTTTTCGGCCGCCACATCAAAGGGCCAAATTTTCATGCCGGTAATGCCCTCGCTCAAAAGCGACTCGGCCACCTCGTCGGCACGGTGCAAAAAGCCTTGCAGATCTTCGTAGGGCCCGGCGTTGTTGCCCAAGCCCCAGTTGCTGCTGGTCTGGTTGACGTTGCTGCGGATGTATTGGTAGCCCGCACAGGTGTTGTAGACACGGATCTCGTCGCGGCTCTTGCCGCCCAAAGCCGTGTACACGGGCATGCCCGCAGCCTTACCAAAGATGTCCCACAGCGCAATGTCCACCGCCGAGTTGCCGCGTGTTTCCACGCCAGACCCACGCCAGCCCAAGTAACCGGTGATGTCGCGCTGGCGTGACTCGATGGCCAGAGGGTCTTGGCCCACCAGTTTGGGTGCAACCCACTCGTGCAAATACGCCTCGACCGCTTGCGCCCCCATGAAGGTTTCGCCCAGACCGACCAAGCCCTCGTCGGTGTGCAGACGCACCCAGATGATGTTGGGAAATTCACCCAGTCGGATGGTTTCGAGTTGCGTGATTTTCATGACGGCACCCATTGGAGTCGTTAAAAAAGCCCCACAGCGGCTGGCTGTGGAGCTTGTTGGTCAGCAAAAAAGCTGAGCGCGGGGGGTCAACCGCCGCGTGACTTCTTCAACTCGTCTTGCACCACCTTGATGGCGTCGGCACCAATCGAATCCTTGTGCTTGTCGTACACCGAAGCGACTTTGGCACGGATGCGGTTTTGCTCGGCTGCGCTCACCTCGTTGACCTGCATGCCCTTGGTCTTCAAGCTGGCCAAGGATTTTTCGTTCAAAGCGCGATTGGCCGCACGTTGAACTTTCTGACCTTCCATGGCGGCTTCACGCAACACGGCCTGCTCTTGGGGGTTGAGCTGATCCCACAGCTTTTTGCTGTAGAGCACCAGGAAAGGTGTGTACGCGTGACGCGTCACGCTGAGGAACTTTTGCACTTCATTGAACTTGGAGGTTTCAATCGTCACAAAAGGGTTTTCCTGGCCATCGATGGTCTTGGTTTCCAGGGCAGTGAACACCTCACCAAAGGCCATGGGCACAGCGTTGGTACCCAGGGTCTTGAAGGTGTCTAGGAAGATGTTGTTCTGCATCACGCGAACTTTCACACCATCGAAGTCTTCCAGCTTGGTCACCGGGCGCTTGCTGTTGGTGAGGTTTCGGAAACCGTTTTCCCAATAAGCCAGGTTCACCAGGCCAGCGGCTTCGAGCTTGGCATTGAAATACTTGCCTGCTGCACCATCGAGCACGGCATCGGCCTCTTTCTCGTTGGCAAACAAGAAGGGCAAGTCAAACACACCCAACTCTTTGATGATGCCCACCAGTGGCGAGCTGGAGGTGCACACCATCTCTTGGGTGCCTGCACGCAAGGCTTGGGTGGCTGGCAAGTCGCCGCCCGCTGCACCGCCCCAGAAGGCGGTGATCTTCATCTTGCCGCCGGTTTTTGCGGCCAGCACTTCTTGCATCTTCTTGACGCCCACACCGACGGGGTGGTCTTCGTTCACGCCATTGGTGAACTTGATGTTGCGATCGGCAAATTGCGCCATGGCGCTGGAGGCCACCAAGAAGGTGCCCGCGATCAATGTCACCAAATTTCTACGTTTCAACATGACAGTCTCCTTTATAAAAAAACACACAGGGTTAAGAAATCATCTCAGCATCCATTTCATCGGCTCGATGACGATGGAAGGGAAAGCAATCAACAAGGCCAGCACGCCCAACTGCGCCCACAAGAAAGGCAAGACCCCTTTGAAAGCGGTGTCCATGTTGATCTTGGCCACGCCGCACACCACGTTGAGCACGGTACCTACGGGGGGCGTAATCAAACCGATCGCGTTGTTCATGATGAACAGAACGCCAAAGTAAACCGGGTCGATGCCCGCCTTGATGACCAAGGGCATGAGCACCGGCGTCAAAATCAACACCGTGGGCGTGAAATCGAGCGCGGTGCCCACCACCACCACCAAAAGCATGAGCACGACCATGAGCAAGGTCTTGTTGCCCATCAGCGGCTCCATCATGCGGGCCACCTCGGCCGGTATGTTGGCCACGGTGATGAGCCAGGCGCTGACCATGGCCGCAGCCACCAAAAACATGATCACCGAGGTGGTCTTGCCGGCTGCCAGGATCAGGCTGTAGAGCTTGGACCATTGCAATTCGCGGTACACAAACGCACCCACTACAAAGCTGTAGACCGCAGCCACCACCGCCGCCTCGGTCGGGGTGAACACGCCAAACTTCATGCCGCCAATGATGAAAACAGGCAAGCCCAGCGCCAAGATGCCCTCACGCGTGGCTTTGAGCTTGTCGGCCAAATTCATGCGGGGGGCCGGCTGTACGTTCTCGCGCTTGGCCAGCCACCACCAGGTCAAGCCAATGGCCAGTCCCATCAAAATGCCCGGCACGATGCCCGCCAAAAACAATTTGGTGATGGACACATTGGCCGCCACCCCGAAGATGATGAAGCCAATGGAGGGCGGAATCACCGGCGCGATGATGCCGCCTGAGGCGATCAATCCGGCCGAGCGGCCCACGTTGTAACCGGCCCGCTTCATCATGGGAATCAGCAAGGCCGCGAGCGCCGCCGTGTCGGCCACCGCCGAGCCCGACAGCGAGGCCATGATGACGGCCGCCATGACAGCCACATAGCCCAGACCGCCCCTGAAATGGCCGACCCAGGCCATGGCCAGGTTCACGATGCGTCGGCTCAAGCCCCCCGCGTTCATGAACTCCCCCGCCAACAAAAAGAACGGCACCGCGAGCAAGGGAAAGTTGTCCGCGCCATCCACAAAGCGCTGGGCCAGAATCTGGCTGTCGAAGGCGTTGATCATGCCGTTGCTGGCCATGTAAGCCATCAGGCTCAGGCCGCAGACCAGCAAGGCATAGGCAATCGGCATGCCCAAGGCCATAGCCCCGAGCAAACTCAATACAAAGACGGCGATGGTCATGAACGCCCCCGAACTTCAGGCGTCAAGTCGGCAAGCACCGCCTGGTCTTCCGACTCGACCACCATCACCAGATCCGACTCGGCCAAACGGCCTGTCAACAAAAGAGTCAATTTGTGCAGGTTCATGATGCCCATGACCGCGGCCGTGACGTAGCCGATGCCATAGATCCAGATCATGGAAATACCCACCACCACCGAAATGTTGGTCACCTGCAGATCGTGCATCTTCCAGGTCCCCCAGAAAAACAGCACGTTGCAGCCGAGCATCATCACTTCACTCAAGAAAAAGCACAGTTTTTTACCGCCAAGGGGCAGGCGCCGCACCAGCGTGTCCACGCCCAAGTGGCCCTTTTCACGCATGGCCACCATGGCGCCAAGATAAGTCAACCAGATGAAGCAGTAGCGCGACATCTCGTCTGAGATCGAAATGCCCGAGTTGAAGCCATAGCGCAGCACCACGTTGCCAAAGACCATGATGACCATGGCCACCAGGCAAGCGACGACCAGAAACTCCAGCAGTTTGAAAAAAGCGTTGATGGTGGTTTGCATGTGTGTCTTGCGGTTCAGGCGCTGGCCTTGGCGGCTTTCTTGGCGACTCGTTGTTGGGGTCGGATTTTCGATTTGATGGGCGTGGCCACGCCCGAAACCACGGGCAGCTTGCGTCGCGAAGTCAGCACCTGTTCGATGTCTTGACGGGCCCCCTCAATCAACACCATGGCGGCCCGCTCGGCCTTGTTGGGGTTGCGTGCGATGACGGCGTTGAGCAATGCCCGATGCAAGGGCAAGGAATTCTTGGTGCCATCCTGGATGCGGGTGGAAATCTCGAAGCTGGTGCGCAGCAAGGCATTGAGCGCCTTGCTCATTTGCACCAGCATGCGGTTGTGCGAGGCCTGCAGCAAACCTTCGTGAAAACGCAAATCGTGTGTGACGTAATCACCCCCCTGCTCCACAGCCTGCTTCATGCCCGCATAAGCGGCTTCGATGTGGGCGATGTCTTCAGGCGTGGCCCGCTCAGCGGCCAAGCGGACCGCAGCGGGCTCCACCACACGGCGCAGCTCTTGCAAGTCTTTCAAAAATTCGGGCGTCAGGCCGCAGCGGGCCTGCCAGGCCACCACATCGGGGTCAAACCAGTTCCAGTGCGCATCGGGCATGACACGGGTGCCCACTTTGGGGCCTGTGGACAACAGGCCCTTGGCCACCAGGGACTTGATGGCCTCTCGCACCACAGTGCGGCTCACACCCAACTCTTCACACAAAACCGGCTCAGGCGGCAGGCTCGCGCCCACCGCATAGCGGCCAGACAAAATGGCATGGCCCAATAAATCGAGGGAATTTTTGTGGAAATTGTGGGTCATGGAAGCGCTGCATTCAAGCGACCTATCATATGATGATTGAACGCCTGAGACAGACTCTGGAAAACCCTAATCTCAGTCGTCTGAGCCTCTAGGGTTTGCACCATGTCGCTGGCTTTACAAAGCCGGCTTGTTTTTCTAACGTCATACGATAGGATTTTCGAATTCCGTCGACCCTATCTGAGAAAGATCCCCATGAGCAAACCGTCTGGCACCCCTCCCCGCAAAAAGCCCGAAGACCTGCGCAGCCAACAATGGTTTGGCCGCCAGGACCGCGATGGCTTTGCTTACCGCAGCTGGGTCAAGGGCAAAGGCGTACCGCACGACCAGTTTGACGGCCGCCCGGTCATTGGCATTTGCAACACCTTCAGCGAACTCACGCCCTGCAACTCGCACTTCCGGACCCTGGCCGAGCAGGTCAAGATCGGTGTCTACGAGGCCGGTGGCTTTCCGCTTGAATTTCCGGTCATGTCACTGGGCGAAACACTGCTGCGCCCTACCGCCATGCTGTACCGCAACCTGGCGTCCATGGACGTGGAAGAGAGCATTCGCGGCAACCCGATCGACGGCGTGGTGCTGCTCATGGGCTGCGACAAAACCACGCCATCCTTGCTGATGGGCGCCTCCAGCGTGGGCCTGCCCACCATTGGCGTGTCGGGCGGGCCCATGCTGAACGGCAAATGGCGCGGACAAGAACTGGGCTCAGGCACAGGGGTGTGGAGCATGAGCGAACAGGTGCGTGCGGGCACCCTCAAGCTGACCGACTTTTTTGAAGCGGAGAGCTGCATGCACCGCAGCCATGGCCACTGCATGACCATGGGCACGGCCAGCACCATGGCCAGCATGGTCGAAGCCCTGGGCATCGGTCTGCCGGGCAACGCGGCCTATCCCGCTGTCGACGGGCGCCGCAACGTGCTGGCCCGCGACGCCGGACGGCGCATTGTCGAGATGGTGCACACCGACCAGACCATCAGCCAAGTGCTGACCCGCGAAGCCTTTGAAAACGCGATCCGCACGCTGGCCGCCATTGGCGGCTCCACCAACGCGGTGATCCACCTGATCGCCATCGCCGGTCGTTTGGGCCTCAAACTCACGGTGGATGACTTCGAGCGCCTGGGCAGCGAACTGCCATGCCTCTTGAATTTGCAACCCTCTGGCGAGCACCTGATGGAAGACTTCTGCTACGCCGGTGGCCTGCCGGTGGTGATGAAGGAAATCGAACACCTGCTGCACAAGGACATCGTCACGGTGAGCGGCAAGACCGTGAGCGAGAACATCGCCAATGCCGTGAACTACGACCCGCGTGTGATCAAGACCTTTGAAGCCCCCTTCAAAGAAAAAGCCGGCATCGCCATCTTGCGCGGCAACCTGGCCCCGCGCGGCGCGGTCATCAAGCCCAGCGCCGCCACGCCTGCACTGATGGTGCACACCGGCCGCGCTGTGGTGTTTGAAGACAGCCACGACTTCCACAAACGCATCGACGACGAGAGCCTGGATGTGGATGAAAACTGCATTTTGGTTTTGAAGAACTGCGGCCCCAAGGGCTACCCTGGCATGGCCGAAGTGGGCAATATGCCCTTGCCGCCCAAAGTGCTGCGCAAAGGCATCACCGACATGGTGCGCATCTCGGATGCCCGCATGAGCGGCACAGCCTACGGCACGGTGGTGCTGCACACCACGCCCGAAGCGGCCGCAGGTGGCCCACTGGCTGTGGTGCAAAACGGCGACATGATCGAGCTCAACGTGCCCGAGCGCAAACTGCAACTGCTCATCAGCGACGAAGAACTGGCCCGACGCTTGGCACTGTGGGAAAAGCCTGCGCCGGCCATGAACTCGGGCTACTGGAAGCTCTATATTGACCATGTGCTGCAAGCCGACGAAGGCGCAGACATGGACTTTTTGGTCGGCCAACGCGGCTCGGCCGTGCCCAAAGACAACCATTGATGCCCAAGGAATAAACCATGCGAATTTTGATCACCGGCGGTGCCGGATTTTTGGGTGCACGCCTGGCCCGCGAGATTCTGAAGCGCGGCCAATTGAACGGCCAACGCGTGAGCGAGTTGGTCATTGCCGACCTCTTCCCCGCCCCCGCCGACCTGCTGGCCGACCCACGGGTCAAGGGACATGCCGGCCCCATGCTGACGCAAGGCGATTTGTTCAAGACTGGCTTTGACGGTGTGTTCCATTTGGCCTCGGCTGTCTCGGGCGAGTGCGAGCTGGACTTTGATCTGGGCCTGCGCTCCAACGTGGACAGCTCGCGCTTGCTGCTCGACAGCATCCGCGCCTCGGGCAAAGTTTCACGCTTGGTGTTTGCCAGTTCGGTCGCCGTGTTCGGTCCGGACGCGGCCAACCCCATGCCCGCACTCGTGGCCGACACCACCCTGCCCACGCCGCAAACCTCGTATGGCACGCACAAGCTGATGATCGAGTACATGGTGGCCGACTACACCCGCAAGGGCTACATCGACGGCCGCGCCGCCCGACTGATGACGGTGGCCGTGCGCCCCGGAAAGCCCAATGGCGCGGCTTCGTCTTTCTTCAGCGGCATCATCCGCGAGCCTTTGGCGGGCACCGACACCACCTGCCCGGTGGATGACCATGTGTCTCACCCCATCTCTTCGCCGGGCAACACTGTGCATGGTTTGATCACCGTGTTCGAAGCCAGCCGTGAAGCCTTCGGTGGCCGCATGGCGCTGAACCTGCCGGGTTTGAACGTGAAGGTCAGCGAGATGCTGGCCGCCCTAGAAAAAGTGGCAGGTCCTGCCGTGCGTGCCCGCGTGACTTTCCAGAAAGACGAGCGCATTGCCGCCATTGTGGACAACTGGGCCAAGGGCTGCACCTTTGAGCGGGCACACGCCTTGGGTCTTCGCGCAGATGCCAGCTATGAGGCGATCATTGCGCAGTACATCGAAGACTGCAAAACCCGCCCGGGCTATCCAGCCGAAGCCCTGAACGGGTTGAAGTGACCTTCAAAAAAAGGCCGCCACGCGGATGCTGCGTGGCGGCCTTTTATTTTTCACACGGGTTCATCTTTTAAAAATGCGTGCTGATCGCCCCGCTGATGCGGCCATCTTCTTCGATGACCGCCATCCAGCGCCATTTGTCAAAAGTGGTGCAGGGGTGAGAAATGCCCAAGGCCACACGGTCACCCACTTGCGGCCAGACACCTGCGGCGTCAAACACCATGTGGGCGTGCTGGTCGCTGAGTGCCTTGACTTTCCACGACTCGGGCGTGGCCTGCATGGCACCCTCACCACTTTGCCCGCGTGCCGCCCAGCGCACCGGCATGGGCATGCACTGGTCAAACGACAGATCGCGACGCCCTGCACTCAAAATGGCCAGACCCGGCTCGGGCACGGACTGCACTTTGGCCCAGACCTCCAAGGCAGGTTGCAGCGACGCGCTCAAGCCCTCACGCGCCTCCACCAGTTGCAGGTAGCGGGCATAGTTCCAGTGGTCGTGCGTGACATAACAGCCAGAGCGCAACACGCCTTGGACCGGACGGCTTTTGACCTGCGTTTTGAGCAACGGGATCACCAGATCGAACACGGCCGAGCCGCCTGCCGACAACAAGACCTCATCATCGCCCCACAGGTGCTGTGCATCGATTTGCTGGACCAGCGCCTGCACACTGCGGACCAGGGCGCTGACAGCCTCCGTGTCGTGCGCGCTGTTGCATTGGCCCAGTCCCCCCTCGTAGCACTCCACACCGCCCAGACGCACCACGCCCGACTCAGCCATGGCCTGCGCCAAAGTCAAGGCCTGCTCTTGCGTGCGACAGCCGGTGCGGTAGCCCGCAATGCCCAGTTCCAAAAGCACATCCCAACAACGCGGCTGGCCGCGCCGTGCGCCCCAGTCGGCCAAGGCCTGCAACTGTGCCAGCGAATCGACCAAAAACCAGACACGCGCTTGTGGGTGCTGTCGCAACAAAAGATCCAGCCCATCCAGATCGGCATCGGACACCAACTGGTTGGCGATGATGGCGCGCTGCGCCCCGGCCGCCAAACCCACGCGCAACTGGTGCACGTTGGCAAAGGTCAGGCCCCAGGCTCCGGCTTGCAATTGCATGCGAAACAACTCGGGCGACATCGTGGTCTTGCCGTGCGGGGCCAAGGCCACGCCTTTTCGCTGCACAAAATCCTGCATCCAAGCCAAGTTGTGCGCGAGCGCCGGACGGCGCAGCACGGCCACAGGGTAAGCCAATGCGTCATCGAGCAGGTTCCAACCACGAGCGCCCAACTGCGACACCGCGCAGGGCTCGGCCGCCAAGGGAAAGCCTTTGCAAGCGGCATTCAGTACAAAATCGTGTTCCATGTCTCCGTGCTCCGTTCATCGCGTGGCCAATTGGGTGGTGATTCTCCCACCGTGTAGGACCCTTTGACCGATTGATTTCACATGACAGCCATCCACAAAAAATTCGACATCGTTGCCCTGGGCGAAGCCATGGTCGAGTTCAACCAAACCCAAGGCCAACAGCCCGATGAGGCCCCGCTGTACTTGCAAGGCTTTGGTGGCGACACCAGTAACGCTGCGATTGCTGCGGCGCGGGCCGGCGCCCATGTGGGCTACCTGAGCCGCCTGGGCAGCGACCGCTGGGGCGACCGCATCATGGACTTGTGGCGGCGCGAGAACGTGGATGCCACCACCGTGATGCGCGATGCGCCAGCGCCCACCGGCATGTACTTTGTGAGCCACGACGCGCAAGGCCACCACTTCAGCTATGCCCGCGCCGGATCGGCGGCCAGTCGCATGCAGCCCCAAGACGTGTCGCACTGGCAAGACGCCATCGCCCGCAGCCAGTGGCTGCACCTGTCGGGCATCTCGCTTGCGATCTCAAACTCGGCCTGCGACACGGCGTTTGCCGCCATGCAGGTCGCCCGCAGCATGGGCACGCGCGTGGCGCTCGACTCCAATTTACGCCTGTCACTGTGGCCACTGGTGCGTGCGCAGGCCTGCATCCGCCATGCCGCCAGTCTGTGCGATTTGTTTTTGCCCAGCCTCGAAGACATGACCGCGCTCACAGGCCTCACGCAAGCGCAAGACATCATCGACTGGAGCCATGCACAGGGCGCAGCGCAAGTGGTGCTCAAGCTCGGGGCCGATGGCGCGCTGGCCAGTGATGGCCAAACGCAGCGCACCGTGCCAGGCCACAGCGTGTCAGCGATGGATGCCACGGGCGCTGGGGATTGTTTTGCGGGCAACCTGTTGGCCAGACTTTCAGCGGGCGACAACCTGTGGGACGCCACCGCCTATGCCAACGCCGCAGCGGCTTTGTCGGTACAAGGCTATGGTGCGGTCGCGCCCTTGCCCCGGCGCGATGCAGTGATGAACCTTTTGTTGAAAGCGCACACCCCATGAGACCTTTGATCGCCATCGACTGGGGCACTTCTTCGCTGCGCGGTGCGCGGCTAGGCCGCACCGGCCAGGTCCTGGAATCGCGCGAATTTGCCCGCGGCATCCTCACCGTGCCGCCGGGCCAGTTTGAAGCCGTGTTCAAGGAATACTTTGGCGACTGGATGCAAGCGCCCGATGCGCTGTGCCTGATCTCGGGCATGGCCGGCAGCCGACAGGGTTGGCAAGAAGCGCCTTACTGTCCCTGCCCCGCAGGTTTTTTCGAACTGGGCCAGCACCTGCTGTGGCTGCAGCCCGGTCGCATGGCATTGGTGCCAGGCCTGAGCTATATGGGCGCAGACCCCCTGAACACCCCCGATGTGATGCGCGGAGAAGAGGTGCAAATTTTTGGCGCCCTGCAAATGGCGGGGCGCAAGAACGCCACGCTGGTCCTTCCGGGCACGCACAGCAAATGGGTCCAGGTGCAAGACGCGCGTGTCACGCAGTTTCAGACCTTCATGACGGGGGAGGTGTTTGCCCTGATGAGCCAGCACTCGATCTTGGGCAAGTCGCTGGACCTCAATGGCGCCATCGACGAGGCGGTTTTTCTGCAAGCCATTGACCGAAGCCTGCAAGCCGGCAGTGTTTTGCACCACCTGTTTGCGGTGCGCACGCTGGGCTTGTTTGAACGCCTGAGCGCCACCCAATTGCCCAGCTATTTGTCGGGCCTGCTGATCGGTGAAGAGCTGCGCGCACAAGATCTGTCGGCCCATTCGGACCCGCTGATCCTGATTGGCAGCGAAGCCCTCACACGGCGCTACACCCTGGCCCTGCAGCACCTGAAGGTCCCTTGCCAAAGCCGAGGGGCCGAAGCCACCTGGACCGGCTTGTATGCATTGGCATCCTCTTGCGAACTGTCCTGATACACCCACCATGACCTCCTTGCCCTCTCCCGCTCACGCCTTGGCCCAAGCCATGGCCCAACTGCCCTTGATCGCCATCTTGCGCGGTCTCACGCCCGCTGAAGCACCGGCCATCGGTGAGGCGCTGACGAGCAGCGGCTTTGCCATCATTGAGGTGCCCCTCAACTCGCCCGAGCCCTTGCGCAGCATCTCCGCCTTGACCCGGTTGTTTCCGCAAACCTTGATCGGCGCAGGCACCGTGCTGAACGCCCAGCAGGTCCAAGATGTGCATGCAGCCGGTGGCCGACTGGTCGTCGCCCCCAACTTCAACCCCGCTGTCGTGGCCAAAGCACTGGCCCTGAACATGGTGGTGCTGCCGGGTGTGTGCACGCCAACAGAGGCCTTTGCCGCACTGGAAGCGGGGGCGCACGGACTCAAGCTGTTCCCGGCCGAGATGATCTCGCCTGCCACCGTCAAAGCGATGCGCGCCGTGCTGCCCCCCACCGCAGCCTTGATGCCCGTGGGCGGCATCACGCCCGACAACATGGCCGCATACCGTGCCGCAGGGGCCAGCGGCTTCGGTTTGGGTTCGGCCTTGTATGCACCCCAAAAAACCGCGCGACAAGTGCAGGACATGGCCCTTCAATTTGCAAAACACTACCTAAAGTAACAACACCCCTGTAGCGCTGCTTCAAAGATTCCGGCCAGTGGTGCTGTTCATCACTTGCCGATAAAAAAACAAGAAAATGTGGTCCAATTCAAACCGATCGGGAAATAAAACACTGAAACCATTTTGGGCATCGCTGGCGTGTGGTCAACGAGACCATGACCTGCACATGTCTTGTTTTTGGATGCTTTGTGCTCTGTGAACAGTCCAACGTCTTTTAATTTATGCCATCAGCCACTTCCAAAAGAGTCCCCAAAGCCAACGCCAAACAGAAAAACTCACCAGGCACTCCTGTTGAGAAAACTCCAAAGCAAACGACACCGACTTCACGTGCGCTGGCGTCCAAGGCGGTCATCCAACCACGCGCCCTTGCTTCAAAAGCTGCGCCAACACCGCATGCGGCCCCTGAAGAACAGCCTTTTTTTGGACCTGACATTGGCCGGCGCATACGCAATTTGCGTCACATCAAGGGTTTGACCCTGAAAGACTTGGCAGACCGGACCCTTTGCTCCGAGAGCATGCTGTCCAAAGTCGAAAACGGCAAAGCCCAGGTGTCACTGACCTTGCTGCACCGCATTGTTCAAAGCCTTGACATCACCATCACCGCATTGTTCAGCGAATCACAGGCCGATCAGGGCGTGGTGACCAGGGCCAAGGATCGCTCGACTTTTCGCATCGATGCCAATGGCTCTCGACTGGAACGCCTCATCCCCCCCAACCTAGGACATTTGTTGGAGGGCAACTTGCACATCCTAGAGCCGGGTGGCGGCAGTGATGGGATCCTGACCCATGAAGGCGAAGAAGTGGGCTATGTCTTGAACGGCGTTCTTGAACTGATCGTCAGCGGCGTGAAGTATTTACTTCACTCAGGCGATTCCTTTGTCTACCGCTCCGAAGAGCCTCACAGCTATCGCAATCCTGGCAAAGAGACCACACGCGTGCTCTGGGTCAGCACGCCCCCCACGTTCTGAAGCTCCGCTTCTGGCTGACAACAATCGGTCAAAATCAGTGGTTCAGACCTTGAATTTTTCGAGCCAGGGACAAAAGTTGACGATCGCTCAGGCGTCGGCTGACCAATGACAAACCCACCGCTTTGCCATCCAGCACCGCCAGCGGCATGGTGATCTGCGGCAGACCTGCCATCGAGGCAATGCACAGCAAACTCAACGCATGGGTGCGGTCTTCGGCACTGCTGGCGTGGCCTTTTTGCGGGGCCAAGTAAGAGACAGTTGGCATGCAAATCACGGCGTCCTCCAGATACGCATGCACCACCTCTGCATGGCGCATCATGTCGGTTCGGGCAACTTGAGCTTGCCCATCCGCAATGGTGGATGCCCATTCAAACCGCTCCTTGATGCCGGGACCCAGGTGGGGTTTTTGACTGCGAATCCATTCCCCATGCAATGACCAGGCTTCATGCCCTTGAACCATGCGAAAAGCGTCCTGCCATTCGATCAATTGATTCTGCGAAAGCTGGTCGTTGATGACACCCTGAAACAAGCTGGCGATCCGATCCATGAAGGGTTTCAACACGGCATCAAAGCCGGGATGAACCAGCCGCCAGATGTCTTCCGGCAGGGCCAACTTCAAAAGACCGAAATCTGCGTCATTGTGATCCGGCGGCAAAAGGACATCGCCCACACGGGACAAATGATCCAGGGATTTGGACATCCAACCTGGTGTGTCAAAACTGGGCGAAAGTGGAACCACGCCTCGGCTGGACAATGTGCCATGTGAAGGCCTCAAACCCCAAAGGCCACAGAAGCTGGCCGGCAAGCGGATTGACCCTGCCGTGTCGGTTCCGATCGAAAAATCGCTCAGCCCTGCGGCCGCAGCAGATGCGGCACCGGAACTGGAACCGCCGGGGATGCAGTCTGGATTGTGAGGGTTCACAGGTGTTCCATAGTGCGCGTTCTCACCGACCAAGCTGTACGCCAGTTCCTCCGTGATGGTTTTGCCGACGAATCGGGCACCGGCATGGAGAAGGGTCTGGACCAGCGGTGCATGCTCCAGCGGCACGGCATGCGAGGACTGCCAATCGGGGTTGCCTGCACCTGTGGGATGACCTGCAATGTCAAACAGATCCTTGACGGACATGGTCAATCCAGCCAACGGTCCATGCGCCTGCTCTTGGAATGAAAACTCTTGGCCTGGAACAAATGCGTTCCAATGTGTAAGGTCTGTCACCGTCTCTCCTGTGTTCAATGGGTGGACTCAACCAGGGCTTATGCCTTGATCTTGAAAAGCTTCATGGCGTTGCCGCCCTTGATCAAACGTCGATCTTCTGCACTCAAGTGGCTGACGCCATCGATCAACTGGACTGGCTTGTCTTCTCCCATATCGAATGGGTAATCGGTGCCCAGGAGAATGCGCTGTGCACCATAGCGGTCAACAAGATGGCCCAGGATTTGTGAATCATGGGTGATGGTGTCGAAGTAAATTTTTTCCAGATAACTCGAAGGCTTTTTCTTGATCACAGTGCGGGCATCTGCACGGGCCTTCCAGGCGTGGTCCATGCGTGCCCAATAGCTCGCGATGTAGCCACCGCCATGCGAAGCCAGAATCTTCAATTTGGGATAACGGGCCAGAACGCCATCAAAAATCAAATGTCCCAAAGCCAAACTGGTTTCAAGGGGGTTGCCCATCACGTTGTTGAAGTAATGCTCCACAAACCGCTCACCTTGCGAAAAACCCATGGGATGGAGAAAAAGAACAATGCCCATGCTCTCGGCTTTGGCAAAAAACTTTTCCAGCTTCAAGTCAGGATCGGTCAGATTTTTGCCATTCACGTTCGTACAGATTTCAACCCCACGAAGACCCAGGGTGTTCACGGCATATTCCAACTCCTGGATGGCCAGCTCCACATCCTGCAAAGGGATCGTCCCCATGCCGACAAAACGATCGGGGCGTTGCGCAACCACCATCGCAATGCTTTCGTTGATGTCGCGGGATATCTGAGCACCCAGCACAGGCTCGGTGTAGTAAAAGTATTGAATGGGTGCCGGGGAGATCACCTGAACATCAATCCCCATCTTGTCCATGTCCTTGAGCCTGACCTCTACCTGGTTGAATTTGGCCCCACGCTCCTGAATCTGCTTCATGTTCACTTGACGTGACAACTCGGTCGCATAGACAGCCGTGGCATCGTGCTTGGCAGGTTGTAAATGAGCGTATTTAGCGCCAACAACCGGACTGAGGTAATGGCAATGCACGTCCACCACCTTCGCGGGTGACGCACGCTTGAGCGCCTTGCCAGGCAGCGAATCAGACGAGGCCCCGCGCTTGGCGAGCCCCACTGAAGTTGCCGCCAGTTGCTGCGAGGAAAACAGCCCCGACGCGGCACCATTGGCTGAATGACGGTGCGCAGGGTTTTGACAAGAAGATGAGCAGGTAAAAAACATGGTTCAACCAGTCTTTGAAGGATAAAAAAAGAGCCAACACGACATCCAGACTTGCGCCTCGGCCGATTCAAAAGAACATGAAGTCATACAGGCAAGCCCCTATTCATGATCCAAAATACATTGCATCAATCGCTCGGGGGTCAATGGCAAGTGCCGTGCACGAACACCAATGGCTCTGTACAAGGCATTGCCAACAGCGGCAGGAACGGGGCCCGCTGCCACCTCACCGCTGCCCAGGCTGGGGCTATCGGGACGATCGATCACATGGACTTCGACCTCGGGAATTTCGCTGAACGCGATGATGGGGTATTGGTCCCAGGTCCGAGAAGTGATGCCGCCAGCGTCCCAGGTCACCTGTTCCTTGAGCGTCCAGCTCAAAGATTGAACGATGCCGCCCTCAATTTGATTGATCAAACCATCCGGATTGACCACAAGGCCGACATCCACCACAGCCCAAATCTTTTCTACCGTGATTTTTTCTTCAACACGAATCCGGGCAGCCACCGCACAGTAACCCGCCGCATTTTTGTAACGTCCGAAGCCCAAACCCAAACCATGCAGGCCATCAGGCGCCTCTTGATGCCGCCAACCACAAACCGCAGCGAGCTTTTCAAGAACGGCCACTGCACGAGGATCGTTCAGATGCTGCAAACGAAAATCCAACGGATCGACCGATAACTTCTCTGCCATTTCATCCATGAAGGACTCAATGGCGAACAAGTTGACGTACGAGCCCAAACTGCGCAATGCCGATGTTCGCAAGGTCGAAGCGGGTATGAAGCCATAGTGGACTTCCTGGTGTGCAAAGTCATACAAGGCCACCGCATTGCGATGCCCTCCACCGGCCGGCAAGGGCAAATCAACAGGGACCGGTTTCTCTGACCTGTCCTCAATTTGCCACGCACCCAACAAATTCACACCTGCCCCACCGGGACGTGCCAAATGGGAATGGCTCCACACCGTCAGATTCCAATCCGAAATCTGTCCAGCCGAATTCACACCCGCTTTGATGTTGACCAGACCGGGCGCACCCAAAGGTGAGGCGGTCATTTCATCCTCACGCGTCCACTGCATGCGAATGGGCACGCCCAATGTGAATGCAACAAAAGCCGCATCAAAGGCCACATCGTCAGCACCGTTGTGGCCGTAGCATCCTGCACCGTGCCGGTGAAATACCTGAACCGCATCCATCGGCAACTGAAATGCCTTGGCCAAATCGGCACGCAGCGGAAAAACACCTTGCGTGTGCGACCAAACCGACATCCGCCCTTCCACCCACTGGGCCAATGCACAGGAGGGTCCAATCGACGCATGGGCGATGTAGGGACGGGAATACCTCGCCTCGTGCAACCGACTCGATTCTTGTCGCACACCTTGTTGATGAACGGTTTTGGCCTCATCCGCCAAGCTCAGCAAGAGGGCTTCTGTGTCCAAATCCGTTGGAAGCGGCGTGACCAATGAAAACCGGACAAACGACCTGGCTTTGTCCATCGCTTTGACCAATTGAGCCTCGTCGGCACCCACAACCGCCAAAAAGTCACGGGAATGCACCACATGCTGAACACCAGGCAGTTGGGCAATTGCCGGCACATCGACACCCTCAATGACCGACTCACCCAAGGGACCCCGGATCATTCTGGCGTGCAACATGCCAGGCAATTCGACATCGTGGATAAAGCCTGCACCCGCCAGCTTCTGCGCAAAGTCTGGCCTTGCCACACTTTGTCCGACCCATCTGCGAGGCGCCATTTGCGTGGACAGACCAATGGTCTGCACCAAATCCACCCGATGCAACAAGGACCAATAACTGCATGTCCTGTCAGTCTCTGTGCAGGAAAAAATCCCCCTCTCGAGCTCGAGATTTTCAACCGGAACAGCCAACTCAAGCGCGGCAGCTTGCATGAAAATCTGACGGGCAAACAAGCATGCCATGCTGACCGCCTGACCGCCCTGATCGACAGACTGACTGCCTGCTGTCTGGCCCTCATCAGGGCCCTGAAGTGTATTGCCCCCCTCGAATTCAAGTTGATCCGGGTCCACACCCAGCGCATCACAAGCAATTTGTTGGAGCGCTATTTGAACCCCTTGGCCCAATTCCACCTTGCCCGAATGCAAGGTGATGATTTGCGGCCTGTCCAACGACAACCAAAGATGCAGACTGGGATTTTTGACAATGCCTGGCGGCACAGGAATCTGTGACATCTCGGACCCTTTAACCAAACGCTGGTTTTTGCATGGCAGCGATCCGCTGCTGGGCCAAATCCACCGCCTTGAAAATTCTGGTGTGCGCGCCACAACGACACAGATGGCGATCCAAAACGCGGATGACCGTTTCTCGATCGGGCGTTGGGTTTTCACGGAACATCAGCACCAATGAAACCAAAATGCCATTGGTGCAATAGCCGCATTGAGCCGCCTGAAGTTCGATGAACGACTGATGCACCACAGAACCTATGGGACTGGCCATCAAGTGCTCGACCGTCTCTACAGCTTGCTGATCAGCCGACCACAAGGGGGTATCGCAGGACTGGACTGGTTTTCCGTTCAAGCCCACCGTGCACGCACCACACTGACCACTTCCGCAACCGAAGCGAACACTTTTGCAATCGAGTTGCTGGCGCAAAACGTAAAGAAGCGGCGTTTGCTCAGCCACTGCAACCGTTTGCCATTCACCGTTCAAATGTATTTTGGTCAAGTTATGAAACCCGATTGGTCAAAGCAAAACACCGCACTGGGGTCCAGGACGTTTGCTTGCAGATGCCTTGGTATGGCAGCATTCAGACCTCTGGTTTGGCCAAGAAAGCCCCATGGGGCAAGGACTTTAGAAAGTGGTGAATGACAGCGCTGTCACGGTCACCATGACCGGCCTGGTACGCCAATGTATAAATTGCACGGGCTTGATCAAAGACCGGCGACGGCGCGCCAGCATCCTTCACAAAGTCTGAGATGATGCCCATGTCCTTTTGCCAAAGATGCATCGACATCATGGGCGAGTAATCTTCAGCGGCCATGCGAGGACCTCTGATTTGCCACATCTTCGATTGCCCTGCACTGTCCCCGATTGCCGCCAGCACAAGGTCCAAATTCAGATGGGCTCGCTCGGCCAGTATCAAGGCCTCAGCAGTCGCTGCATTGTGAATGGCCACCAAATAATTGGCGACCATTTTCAGCTTCATGCCATTGCCAAATGCACCCAAATAGAACTGTGCCCTTGAAAAGCCGTCCAAGACACCCCTGACTTGTTTGAAAGCCGCATGGGGCCCACTGGCGTAGACCACCAGGTCTTTGGTCTGCGCTTGCGACCCGGTGCCAGACAAAGGGCAATCGAGCATGACCATGCGAGCGGGGCTCAGAAGTCGCCGTGCTGCCATTTTTTCTTGGATGGGCAACGTGCTTGTTTCAATCAACACCAATTTGCGGGGTTCCGTCTCGGCCAGCGAGCGACACACCGACATCAACGCTGGTGTCGATGGCAATGACGACACCAGCACATCCACACTCGCGGCCAAATCCTCAACAGAGCGACAAACGGTGCCACGGACCGCCTTGAACATTTTTTTGCGCGTGGCATCGATGTCGTAACCATGCACCACAAAACCTGCACGCATGAGGTTCTGAGCCATGGCAAGACCCATCACGCCCAATCCAATGACGCCCACTTTTTTCATCCGGGACAGATCCTCACCGCACTGTGGGTCATCATGGCATGCACGAGGGTGGTACCGCCTGGTGCCACGACGTGACGCCCTGAAATGCATGCCCAAACTTCAGCAATTTGCCTTCATCAAAAGCCCGTCCGACCAATTGAAAAGCGACCGGCATGTCTTTCACAAATCCAGCAGGCACACTCAGAGCGGGCAAGCCCAGATAATTGATGGCGCGGTTGCAATGCGTGATGGTGGCAATTTTCTTCGAGATAACACCCCAGTCGCCCTGCGTGGTTTCTGCGATGCTGGGAACCGGAACGGGTATTGTTGGCAGCAAAGCAGCATCGGCATCTTGCAGCGTCATACCCACCCACTTCAGTGCCCACGATGCCCTGGCGTTCATGGCTTCGTAATAATCGATACCGGTGAAATCAAATCCTGGCATGAAACGCGCCAGCACTTGCTCTGCGTAATCCTGGCGACGCGTCTGAATCCAGTGCTTGTGAAGCGATGCAGCCTCCACCGTCAGAACAATCGACATCAAACGATTGATCACAGCCATGTCTGGCGGTTCAGTTCGGATGATGTCAGCACCCAGGTCTTTGAAAACACGCTCGGCCTCTTGCATGGCGGCTGCCACGCCCTCATCCAAATGCTCTCGGTAGTAGCCACCGGGCACTGCGATTTTCATCCCTCGCACATCACCTGCGAGCAGCGCCTCGTAATCGGGCACGGCATTGTGGCTGCTGGAGGTGTCCATCGGGTCATGCCCTGCCATGACCTTCAACAATCGCGCGCAATCGCGTGCGCTTCTGGCCAACGGACCAACGCAATCGAGCGATTTGGACAGGGGCATCACCCCAAATGCGCTGACCCTGGACCAGCTGGGCTTGAGGCCTGTAACACCGCACATCGCCGAAGGATGGCGAATCGATCCCCCGGTATCGGTTCCAAGGGAAGCACAAGTCAGCCGGGCAGCGACAGCGGCACCGGAACCACTGGAAGAGCCTCCGGGGCAATCATCGGTATTCCAAGGATTGCGAACATGACCGTAATGCAAATTGAACCCAGTTGGACTCATGGCAAATTCGGCCATGTGCAAAAGCCCAAGGTCAACGGCGCCGGCCTCGTCCAGACGGGTCAAGGCCGTTGAGGTCACATCGGGGATGAAATCTTTGGTGATGATGGAGCCATCATTGGTTTTTCGACCTTGTCGATAAAACAACTCCTTGTGTGCCATGGGCACCCCATGCAACGCCCCCAGAGTCTGACCTTTGGATCGCAGCACATCGGCCCTGCGCGCGGCATCCAATGCGCTGTCAGCCTGAAGCGAAGCCACACAATTGAACTTTGGACCCAGCTTCTGGAGGCGGTCCAAGGCGATTTGCGTCAGTTGTTCAGAGCTGACCTCACCACGCGCAATGGCGCTGGCCGCTTCACACACACCCAAATTCGCAAGTTGATCGGTCATGGCTGTTTCATGCGGGAATTAACGAACACCCAGGAATCGCTGCATGGTGTCCCGGTCATTCATCAACTCATCGGCCAAGCAGTGGTGGACGATTTCCCCCGTCTCCATCAGGTAAACCTCGTGGGCCACCGACAAGGCACTGTAAAGATTTTGTTCCACCAACAAAATACCCAAACCTGTTTTGCCCAACTCGGCAACGATCTCTTCCAGGTGCTGAACCATGACAGGTGCGAGCCCTTCGGTGGGTTCATCCATCAGCAACAGTTCAGGATCTGTCATCAGCGCTCTGGCCACGGCCAACATTTGTCTTTCGCCGCCGGAGAGCTGGGTGCCCAAGTTATTTTTTCGTTCCTCCAGGCGAGGGAACAGCTCGTACATCTTCTTGATCGTCCATTTGCTGTCCGGATTTGTGGAGGCAAAAACCGTCAAGTGCTCGGTGACCGTGAGCGAAGCAAAAAGACGTCGCCCTTGCGGCACAAATCCGATGCGTTTGGATGCGATCACATGGGGACTGAGTCCCACCAGCTCATGGCCATCGTATTTGACACTGCCTTTGCTGATGCGGGGTGGGTTCAGGCCCATGATGGAACGAATCAGCGTGGTTTTACCCATTCCGTTGCGCCCCAGCAAAGCCACGACCTTGCCTTTGGGCACTTTCATGTTGACGCCACGCAAGATGTGGGCGTCACCGTAGTAACTGTGCAGATCGTTGATTTCAAGCATGACGTGGCTTTCCCAAATAAACCTCTTGCACCTTTTCATCGACGCGAATCTCGTCAGGTGTTCCACCTGTGAGCACTTGGCCGAAATGCAGGCATGTGACGTAATCCACCAAACCCAAGGCCAGATCCATGTCGTGCTCGATCAAGATGAGCGTGAGGTCTCTGGGCAGGGCATTGATGACATCGGCCATCTTGACCCGCTCTGCGGGTGACAAGCCTGCAGCGGGCTCGTCCAACAACAGCAACTTTGGTTTTTGCACCAAAGCCATGGCCATTTCCAATTGCCGCTGCTCACCATACGACATGGTTTTGACCTCGGTATTGCGCTGTCCTACCAACTGCGCGTTTTCAAGCGCCATCTCGATCGCTTCTTTTTCCGAGGGATTGGGCTGACCGCTGCCAAACAGCGCAAATTTTCGATTCGACAGGCCGCACACGGCAAGACGAATGTTCTCCTGCACCGACAACTGCGGAAACAAATTCGTGATCTGAAAAGTCCGCGAAATTCCCAGACTCGCCCGCCTGTTGGTCGTATAGCGGGTCATGTCAACCCCGTCAAAATGCACCGTTCCACTGGAAATCGGAACCACACCGGCAATTGCATTGAACAATGTGGTTTTACCAGCACCGTTGGGGCCAATGATGGCTCTCCTTTGGCCAGCAGGCACCGACAAGGTCACACCGTCTACAGCCCGCAAGGCACCGAAGGTGACACTCACGTTTTGAAGAGAAAGAATGGAATTCGTCACAAAAATATCCCTTGATGGCCAGTGCGCCTGAGGGTGGCTCAGACACACTGGCAGGCGTGCTTCAATGGTTGTAGATCAAATGGTCAGGACTTTTTGATACCCTGGAACTCACGGCTGTATGAAGGCTGCTTCATGTAAACCTCAGGGTCGTATTTGCCGAACTGGGACACGCCTGGATAGACCTCAATTGGCACGTTCCAAAACTTGCCATCAGGACGCGCACGGGTCTCACGGATGAAAACATCGTAGACCGGGTTGCCGTACTTATCGAGTTTGACGGGTCGACCCAGTGGAGAGTTGGTCAATTCGGTTGACTTGACCGCATTGAGGAAGGCCGTCTTGTCCTCGACACGGCCGTTGATTTTCTTGATCGCTTCGGCAATCCACATGGCACCCGAGAAGTGTGAAAAGCCATAGATGGAAGGCAGCTTTCCAAAAGCCTCCGAGTATTCGGCGACGAATTTCTTGGTGGCCGCATTGTCTGAACCTTCGGCAAAGTGAGCAGATGAAATGATGCCGCCAGCCTCAGCACCGAGTGTGCGAATGACCGACTGGTCTGTCAGGTTCATGGCGCCATATATGGGCAATTTGCCCTGAAGGCCAAAATTCTGGAACTGCTTGATGAAGCGGTTGGCATCCGCGCCGGTTTCCATCACAAAAACAGCATCTGCGCCCGCGTTTCTGATCTGCGCCAAATAGGGGCTGAAGTCAGCCGTGTTGATGGGATGCCAGAACTGCTGAATGACCTGACCGCCCAACTCGGTGAATGTTTGGCAAAAACCACCGCACTGCTCATGGCCGAAGGTGTAGTCCTGGGAAATCGTCACGATCTTGCGGACTTTTTTCACGTTGTAGGCGTATTCAGCCAATGGCCGAGGCATCTGGCTGGCGGAATAACCGGCCACACGGACGATGTTGGGCACCGCTTTACGCTGGGTCAAATCGTCTGCCGCCACAACTGGGATGAAGTACGGTGTTCCGCTTGAACGGGCATATTCCGAAATGGCCAAACCGGTGTTGGCCAGAACACTGCCCATCAGGAAGTGCACATTGCGCTGCTCCACCAAGCGACGCGATTTTTGCAAAGCCATGTCGGGGTTGGAGCCATCGTCCTCAATCACGATCTCAACCTGGCGGCCCGTCAAAGTCAATCCGTTTTGCTTCCAGTACAGCTCAAAGCCCTCCACCAGTTCTTTGCCGCCGGCAGCCAACACTCCGGTCAGCGGTGACAACAAACCAATGCGGATGGGCCCCGTTTGGGCTTGGGCGGTATTGAACCAAGGCGCTGCGCCAGCAGCCATTGTCAAACCGACAGATTGGATGAAATTTCTACGTTCCATGATGCACTCCTGATTAATGAAAAAACAAAGGAAAAACAACTACGGCTCACTCACTTCTTCTCACGCGACTTGATGAAATTACGGACAGCACCCAAGACGCCGGTTGGCGCAAAGATCATCGTGAAGATGAACATGAAGCCCAGCACCATCAACCAACGCTCGGTGTACAAACTGACAAAATTCTCAAGGGAAATGACCAAGATGGCTCCAATGATGGCGCCAAACAAAGTGCCCACACCGCCCACAATGGCCATCAACAAGCCCTCGACGGATTGCGCCAGCGCCACGGTGGAGGGGCTGACGAAGCTGTTGAAGAAGGCATACAAGGCGCCCGCAATGCCAGCAAAGAATCCGGACACCACAAAACCGATGAACAAGTGCAAAGGCACGTTGTATCCCAAGGTCCGCATGCGAGACTCGCTGTCACGAATCCCCTTCAAAGTCAGACCGAAGGGGGAATTGACAAACTTCCACATGCTGAAGGTCACCACCGCAAAGCAGGCGGCCACAAAGTAGTAAAGATTTTGTTTGTTGAGCAACCACTCAGGTGCCACGCTGCCACGGATACCGTTTTCACCACCGGTGACAGATGTCCAACGCAGACAAACACCCCAGACGATCATGCCCAGCGCCAGCGTCAGCAAGATGAAATACACCCCGGAGGTTCTGATCGCCAACGCGGCAAAAATCATGGAAATGACCATGGCCGCCAAGATGCCGAACAAAGCACCCAACCAAACTGAACCCCCGATCACGGTGACGTAGTGGAGGACCACGTAGGTGGCCACGCCAAAGATGGCGCCATGACACAAGGAGGTTCTTCCCGTGAAACCCGCCATGACGTCCACCGACATGGCCAACATGGCGAAAATCAGGATTTCAGTTGCAATGCTGGTTTTGTAACCTGGCAAAAGCGTGGGGATGAGTGACAGCACAATCAGACCGAGTACGGCGTACAGCGCTTGTTTTTTATTGACCAACATTTAAGCCACCTTTCCGAAGAGACCCAAAGGCCTGAATGCCAAGAGAATGGCCATGGGACCAAAAATCACGAAATAAGCCAATTCAGGAAACCAGACTTGTCCAAAAGTGGACAGCATGCCCACCAGCAAACTGCCCACAGCCGCGCCGATCAAGCTGCCGCGTCCACCGATGATCACAACGGCCAGGCTGTAAACCAGAATTTCAGAGTCGGCGGTGGGGTACAGCGTCAAAAATGCCCCGCCCATCACACCGCCCAGGCCAGCGAGTGCGGCGCCGAGCATGAAGGTGTAAATGAACACCCGGCGAATGTCCACACCCATGGCAGAGACTGTTTCAGCATCGTCCACGCCTGCGCGGATCAAAGCACCGAGCCGGGTTTTCGTGATCAACAGGCTCAAACAAATGAAAATCACGATCCCAACCAAGAGGACAAACAATCGGTATATGGGGTAGACGACGTTGCCAAATTCTGCCGGGCCATCGAGGAATGCAGGCACCTGAATGCTGAAGGTATCGCCGCCCCACAAGACCAAGGCCAGGTCGTTGAGGACAAAGGCCACGCCCAGTGTCAGCAGCACCTGTCTGAGTTCGACACCGCGCACAAACCTCAGAAGACCAAAGTCAATGATGAGACCGATCAGCGCAATGCCCACAGCCGCGCCAATGGCGCCCAAGAAAAAATTCCCAGTGAGATTGGCCACCGTCAACCCCAAGTACCCGCCAAACAGGTAAAGGGCTCCGTGGGCCAGATTCACAATCCGCATGAGGCCAAAGATCAGGGTAAAGCCGCTGGCCACGACGAACAGCAAAGCCGCGAATGTTGCTCCATTGAGGAGCTGAAATATCGTCATTGACACGGTAAATTCATCCTTTAAATTCGGACTTTCGTCACTTGAAATACACCACTGAACATCATCCATTCGATCGGAAGCAGAGGCCAAATTCTCATCGCTTCAGTCCTGGGCAAACTGCGATGGCTGTGACCCATACCAGTCCAGGATCTGCTCGCCTGTCCAGAACAAGACATCCTTGCGCGCACGGATTTCAGTCAACAATTGTTTGTAGTATTTGAGTCGATGGGGCGCTCCCATGATGTAGGGATGAACCACCAAGGCCATCACGCGAGCGGAGTCGGCGGAGTCTTCGTAAATTTGCTCGAATTGATCGATGCCCCGTCGGTAGTATTCCGATGCGGTGTGGTGTTGGATCAGCATCATCGCCACATCGTTGCACTCTTGCGTGTAGGGGACATTGACGATGGGCTGATGGCGTGTCTTCAAAGACACGGGTTGATCATCCAAAACCCAATCACAAACGTACTCATAACCGTTCTCAGACAACAGGTCCGGGGTATGCCAGGTTTCTGTCAAGCCAGGCCCCAGCCAGCCGCGTGGCCGTTTGTTTGTGAACGCCCTGATCGCCTCCGTGGTTTTGGCAATGTCTTCCTGCTCGTTCTCGACCTTCTGCATGTTTCTTTGGGTGTAGCCATGCCCCATGAACTCCCACCCCCTGTCCAGCGCGGCCTGAGAGATAGGTTCATAGGTTTTGATGGCTGAGCCGTTGATGGCCAGCACCGCCTTGATGTCGAGCTCATCGAGCACCTTCAACATCCGCCAGAAACCCACCCGATTGCCATACTCATGCCACGCCCAGTTGGGAATGTCAGGCATGGGTGACCCCCCTGCAGGCGGTGTCAGGACGGTGCGGGGCATCGTTTGATCGATGTCCCACTCTTCAATGTTCACGATGGTCCAGACCACCATGCGTGCGCCACCGGGCAGCTTCAAAGGCTTGCGCGCATTGATGGGGGAATATTGGATTCTTTCCAAAGGCTTCATGTCACGCGCTCCTGGCACCAATGGTGATTTCCAGATCACTCAGCCCCTGGACCGTTCCGCAAAGGACGTCGCCTGTCAGAACTGGCGCCACCCCAGCGGGGGTTCCGGTGTAGATCAAATCGCCTGGCGCCAAGTCATACAAATGAGAAAGGTTGCTGACAATTTCAGGCACATTCCAGATCATTTTTTCAATCAAGGAGTCCTGTTTGCCTTGTCCATTCACCGACACCGCAATGCGTCCACTCTGGATGTGACCGACCTCGGCGACAGTTCGCAAGTTGCCACAAGGCGCAGAGGCATCGAAACTTTTACCAATTTCCCATGGCAAGCCATTTTTCCCAGATTCACGTTGGCGATCGCGCCGGGTCATGTCAAAGCCGACTGCATAGCCAAAAATATGGTCCAGTGCCTTCTCTTTGCTGACTGCACGTCCAGCCTTGCCAATGGCCACCACCAGCTCCACTTCAAACTGGAAGTCATCGGTTTGAGGAGGGTACGGCACCCGCTGTCCGCTCAGCACGATGGCATCGCGAGGCTTTTGAAAAAAGAAGGGCGGATCACGTTCATCCGACTCTTTCATTTCACGAATGTGCTCCAGGTAATTGCGACCCACGCAATAAATCCTCCTCACCGGAAAAGCAGTGGCTGACCCGTCAACCGGGACCGCCACGACCTCGGGCACTTGAACAGCGTAATGCATCACTTGGCTGTCTTTCTGGCGGTTTGGTACCAATCCAGAATCTGCTCACCGTTCCAATGCATGACGCCCGTGTGCTTGGCCATGTGCTTGTAAACCTCTTCAAGGTACTTGATGCGGAAAGGCTGACCCGAAATGTAGGGGTGAATGGCGATGGCCATCACACGTGGGCGGTCCGAGCCCTCTTGGTACAAGCGGTCAAAGGTATCGATGCACTTTTGCGTCCAGTAGGAGGCTTCGTGGTGCTGGACAGCCATCATGGGGATATCGTTGTTTTCAACGGTATACGGGATGGTGATGAGCGGGCCGTGTTCGGTTTGGATTTCGGTGGGCTCCTCGTCATAGACCCAGTCACCTATGTATTTGACGCCTGCCGCAGCCAGATGGTCTGGCGTTTCATTGGTTTGCGTCAGGCCTGGGCCAAGCCAGCCGACAGGACGCTTGCCTGTGAATTTTTCAATCACATCGAGTGAGCGCTTGATCATGGCGGGCTGGTCAGGCTCAAGGTGAATCGGGCCTTGCTGGTAGCTGTGGCCCATGAACTCCCAGCCAGCATCCAGACAAGCTTGTGCAACGCGGGGGTAGTCCTCACACACACGGGCGTTGATGGACAGTGTGGGTTTGATCCCCAGCTTTTGGTAGAGCTCGTGGAACCGCCAGAATCCAACCCGCATGCCGTATTCGTGCCAACTCCAATTGGCCACATCCGGCAAAAGAACCGCGCCCGTCGGGGCGGGAATGACCTGGCGCGCCATCGGTTTGCTGATGTCCCAAACCTCCAAGTTGACAATGGTCCAAACAATGATCTTGCCGTCATCGGGCAATTTCATTTTGGGGCGATCAACGATGGCGCTGTAGGGAACTCGTTCGCGTGGAATCATGGTCATGTGCTCACTCCTTTATTTCGGGACGTAGTTAATGTCCCAACTCTCAACAATCTCACTGCCCGCTTGCTTCAGGATCACGGACATGGGGCATCGGGCATTCATGTCTTCACGCAAACGCAACATGTCTTCTTCGGTGCCTGAGGTGGTGGCTTTCACTTTCAATTCGATCGTGGGAAAAGGAACTGGGACATCGGCCACCCGGTCAATGCCCCGGTGATCCAAATGGCCCAGCACATCGATCTTGTCGATCTTCAAATCGATCTTCATCTCCATGGCAATGCGGCGCGCAATCACATTGGTGCACCCGATCAGGGCGCCCAACAAAGTTTCCAATGGCGTTGGGCCGACATCGGTGCCATGCCGGTAAGGCGGCTCATCGATCACAAAAGAATGCCCACGCACACGCACCTCTGTGAGGCTGGCCGTCGGTGCATAACCCTCGAGCGCGACTTTGATCAACTTGTGTTCTTTGACATTCAGCACGTTATTTCCTTTTTGAGCGCTTCAAGACCCGGCTTGATCAGTGCTTCCAAGCTGTGAAAGTTGAACACAGCACCTTTTTTTTGCCAAGCCTTGGCATTAGCCAACGTGACAGGCAAACCAAAGCGCTCACCTTGCGCCTTGATTTTTTCGGCGATGTGATCCAAAGCCTGCTGAACTTGAGGGACCGTGATATCGCCACCAAAACCCATGCTGTGTGACAAGTCATAAGGCCCGATCAAAAACAAATCAAACCCTTTGACAGCCAGAATTTCATCGAGATTTTCAAGCCCAGCCTTCGACTCAATTTGGGCAATGATGATCATGTCGCCCGCCCTGCTGCCACAGGCATAGCTGACGGTTTCCAGAATCAACTTCGCCTCTTGTGCCGTTTCAACCCTGGGAACGATCAAGCCATCAATGCCCCGATCCAGATAGCTCACCCAGTCTTCAACCTGGCGGGTTTTGCTGCGGACCACCGCTGCTGCGCCATGCCGCTGGGCGGCGCGAGCCATGGGCCCCACCATGTCGATGCCAATGCCAGCACGTTCGCAATCGATGAACAAAATATCGATGCCCAATCTGGACACCAAATCGGCCACATCAAAGCCTCCCGCGAAGGTGTTGATAGCCAGCACAGGCTCATCGACCTGTATTTTGTTTTTGGCGTTGGATCGAAAATTCATCATGCTTTTTTCAGTTCATTCAAAGACATGATTTCAGCGCTGCTCATCACAAATCCAAGTGCTGTTCGGATGCAGAGCAAGGCCGCATCGTGCAAACCAGGGTCATCCATGGTGTCCACACAGTCGCTGGGAACGATGACCGCGTAATCCTTGGAACAAGCGGCCGCCACCGTAGACAGTACACAGCTGTTGGTGTTGACGCCCGTGATGATGAGGGTGTTGATCCCGTGGGCTCTCAATGTGAAATCCAGATCGGTACCGACAAAACAGTCGTAGCGCTTTTTGGTGTTCACGACCCAGTCTTTTTTCGCATCCATCACTTGGGGCATCACCGTGCACCCTGGTGATCCCTGCAAATTGTGGCGCTCCACATTCTTTCGAGTGGCATGGGGATCATCGGCCCGGGTTCTCCAAAAAGGGTTGGACCGAATTTCAGGGACATCGCGGTAAGTGGTCACCAAGTGGATGACTGGCCAATCCTGCTCACGGCACCAGGCAAACAATTTGGCGGCATTGCCCAGCACGCGATCGGCTTGCGCCTGGGTCTTGACAGGCATCGTGGCCACAGAAAGATCCATGTGGCCACGATGCAAATCGATCGCGATGACCGCTGCTTTGACTTTGTCGACACCGAAATTCATGACAGCCTCAAATCAAAGGGTTGTGAGAAGTGCTCAACAGTTTTTTCTGATCGATGCCAAAGCGGTCTGCCAACCAGTCGGCCAAAATTTCTTGCCCAATGGTCGGGTTGTCATGCTGGCAATGCTCCGCACCGGTCTCCTCTTCAGACAACAAGCGCAAGGTCACATCGACCCCCTTGGCCTTGCCGTAGTCATAGACTTTCTTGGCTTGCGATACGGTCAACACATCGTGCCCACCGTGCATGACCAAAAATGGGCACTTCATGTGGTCAAGATGACCATCCAAAGTGAATTCCCGCGCCTTTTCCATGGAGGCCTTCATGGTGGGTTTGCCAAACACCCATTTGATGTGCTCAGCCAAACCGTGGTCTTCGGAGGCATTGCCCCAAAGGTCGGTGATCGCCCAGATGGCACCGTGCGCAATGCAGGCAGCCAGGCGTGGCTCATAGCATCCCGCACGCGCTGCGTAATAACCACCCAGACTGGAACCCGCCACAGCGATGCGCTTGGGGTCCACATCGTCACGTTTTTCGAGCCAGTCAATGCACTTGCCAATCGGCACTTCGGTGTCGACCCTGTTGACGACGTTGTGGCGACGCAAAGTACCGCCCTGGCCGGGGCCGTCGATCATCAACACCGAGATGCCACGCTGGACGGCGCCACGGGCTTGCATGAACCACATTTCGTCTTTGATGGAATCCAGACCACCCATGCAAATCAGGACCGGTTGGCGGTTCTCTGGAAATGGTGCTCGCACAAAGTAGCCGCAGATGGTGACACCGTTTTCGTAAGGAATTTCAACGGCTTCACCCGCAGGGTTCAAATGCGAAATAAATTTCTTGCTGCAGGCTTCCATCTTTTCAAAAGTGGGCAAGCGGCGAGGGTCATCGGGCTTGAGGAAGAACTCTGCTTGACGGTAATAGTCTGCAGCCCGCAGGTAGCAGTTCATGGATGTCTTGATGTGTCCCAGAAGCTCTTCTTCACAGCCGCGATTCCAGTTGCGATCGCCAATGTGCATCCATTCCTTGTGCCAGCTCTCGAGGTCACCGGGGATCATGCGACTGGCCGCCTGGAACACCTCACTCACCGAGCCTCCGCCCTCTTGTGTTTCACCCAAACCGCGACGGAATTGGTAAGCCTGCCAAGGATGCTCTGGCCAGTGGTGCCAGCCGTAAGGCTCGTAATGCGGCAGTCGGTTTTCGGTGATTTTTTCGATCAGGTTGTCTTCTGACATGTGGAGAGCTCCCGCTGTTTGATTCCAGAAACATTCACTATTTTCAAGTGACTTGAATCATCATACGCAGCGCATTCAAACTGTCCACTGTTTTTTTATCAGTAGATACCCGATGCCCGCCGCATCGGACAGCCGGTCAAACCAACCACGCCCGCCATGGCGCACTTTTCGGGGGCGCACAAAAACATGCACGCCTCATCTCTGTGCATGCCGATCGGCACAAAACCGGCGCATCGACACCCCCTGAATCCCATGTCCACATTGAGGCAAAGCAGCTTGAATCAGCGTGCGTCCTGGTGATTCATTCATCCCGTGGCGGAGCCCCAAAGCGGTGCGGGGTTAGAGAAGCGGGCAGAGATGCGCCGCCTCGCCTCAAGCTTGCTCCCCGAGCCGCCCATCTCGAAAATCTGCCAAGGCTTGGTAAATTTCTTCCTTGGTGTTCATGACAAAGGGGCCATATTGCACGATCGGCTCTTTCAGGGGTTTGCCTGCCACCAGAATCAGCTTGGCATTGGCGCTGGCTTCGATCACCACGCCATCGGCCTGCGATGTGTTGGCCAAGATGGCCATTCGCTGCAAGGGCACGGCCTGCCCTGCGATGCGAACTTCCCCCCGGTACACATAAACAAAAGCATTGTGCCCAGCAGGAAGGCTTTGTTCAAAACGAGAGCCCTCTGGCATGTGCAAGTCCAGGTAAATCGGCTGTGTGATGTCTCGGGTCACTGCGCCCTGCAAGCCCTCGCTCTGCCCAGCGATCACCGTCACGGCCACGCCCGCGGGTGTTCTCAGCTGGGGCAATTGGTCGTTTTGAAAGTCCCGATACCAAGGGGTGTTCATCTTTTCGCTGCTGTGCAAGTTCAGCCAAAGCTGAAAGCCCTCCATCACGCCATCGGCTTGCTGTGGAATTTCAGAGTGGATCACGCCTTGGCCTGCGGTCATCCATTGCACACCGCCGTTTTGCAAGAGGCCTTCGTTGCCCGCACTGTCTTTGTGGAGCATGCGCCCGGCGATCATGTAGGTCACGGTTTCAAAGCCCCGGTGCGGATGGTCCGGGAAACCGGCGATGTAGTCGTCCGGCTTGTCGCTGCCAAAGGCATCCAGCATCAAAAAAGGGTCGAGCCGGTGCTGCAGGTCCTGCGTGAGGATGCGACTGAGCTTGACGCCTGCGCCGTCGGACGTGGCCTGGCCGGTGACCAGGCGCTCGACAGAGCGTGAATGCAGGACAGTGGTGGGCAATGGGGCTTGGATCACAAGAATCTCCTATCAACAACAGCCATGGGATCAGGTCATATTCACTGCGCCCAGCTTGGCATGCGCCATGCCTTGCAAATCGGGCGGCAACTGGTGTTTGGCCTGCAGATAATGGTGGGTGTAAACCTCCAGCCAAGCCTGCAGCGCGTGCGCGGCATGGGTTTCGCCCGCCAAGTCCAAGCACAGCGAAGCGACCTCGCTGGTGCAAAAGTGGTCATCGCGGCGTGAACGGCGCAGCTGGTAATTCGAAACCTGTTCGGGGTTCAGACTCAGCACCGGCAAGGCATTCAGGTAGGGACTTTTGCGGAACATCTTGCGGGCTTCGGGCCAGGTGGCATCGAGCAAAATGAACAGCGGTCGTTTGCCCGCTTTAGTCACCGTCACGGCTTGAACCACCCGCTCGGACGCCACAAACTCCCCCGGAAACACCACATAGGGCTGCCACTGTGGATCGGCCAGCAGCGCCAGCAAAGCGGGGTCGACTTCGGTGCGGGCCCAGCCAAAAGCAAAAGTGTCGGTCACCACATCGGCAATCAACCAGCCGGTGTTGCTGGGCTTGAGCGGCTCGATGTCCGCCATCAGCAAACACATCCCTGCTTGCGTCGGCACCACGGGCTGCAGTGCACACAGGCAATGGCTGGGCACCAAGCGACAGCCAGCGCAGCGTTCGCCTTTGATGCCCCCTCGCGCCAAAAAAGGCTTGGCACTGCGGGCCAAGCGACTGGCGCGCAAACGCGATACGGCGTGTGGAATTTTTTCCAGCAAAGCCCGAGACGACATCATGCGCTGCTGCAAGACTTAGACCGCTGCGGCCATTCGCACGCGTCGGGCCGCTTCTTCGTCCCGCGCATCGTCGATTTCACGCAACACAGATTGCATGTCCACATCGGCCGTCGCGCGCTCAAAGCGGCCCGTGAGCGGTGTCGCGTTGCTCAGCAGCCCGGCTTGGTACAGACTCCAGATTTCGGGGCCGTAGTCGGTCTGGCGCAACGCAGGCGCAAATTGCCCAAAGAAGTCGCGCAAATTGCCCACGTCGCGCAGCAGCATGCGCTGGGCATGGTTGTTGCCAGCAGCATCCACCGCTTGGGGCAGGTCGATGATGACCGGCTCGTCCACCCCGGGCAAATCGCACTCGCCAGGGATGTGCGCCAGCAAAATATTGAACTCCGACAAGTCGCCATGCACCACGCCCGCGCACAGCATGCGCACCACCTCGGCAATCAGGGTGGTGTGGTGCTGCAGGGCTTGTTCGGGGGTGAAGGCCACATCGTTCAGCCGCGGGGCCGCGTCGCCATGGGCGTCGGTCACCAGCTCCATGAGCAGAACGCCTTCGAAGAAGTTGAAGGGTTTGGGCACGCGTACGCCCGCTGCGGCCAGGCGGTAAAGCGCATCCACCTCGGCACTTTGCCAAGCGGCTTCTTGTTCCTGACGGCCAAACTTGCTGCCCTTGGCCATGGCACGGGCCGATCGCGAGTTTTTGACCTTGCGGTTCTCGGTGTAGTCCACCGCCTGGCGAAAACTGCGGTGGGTGGCTTCTTTGTAAATTTTGGCGCAACGGGTTTCGTCCCCGCAACGGACCACAAACACCATGGCCTCTTTGCCACTCATGAGCTGGCGCACCACCGTGTCGATCAAGCCCTCATCGACCAAGGTTTGCAGTCGGGGCGGCGCCTTCATCCAGGGCGATGCACGACGCAGATTTTGTGACCGTCCGGATCACGCAAATAAGCCAAAAACAGCTTGCCAGAAGGGCCCTCGCGCCAGCCAGGTGGGTTTTCGCAGGTCACGCCACCATGGGCCAGACCTGCGGCGTGAAAGGCTTCGGCCTGCTCCGTCGAAATGGCTTTGAAGCCGTACGTGGTTCCGTTGCCTACGGTGGCGGCTTCGCCGTTGATGGGCGTGGTGATGCCAAACGAGCCGGTAGGGCTGCGGTAAAAATAACGCTGGTTGTTGGCCACACCCGCAGCGATGCCCACGGTGCCCAAAACGGCATCGTAAAACTTTCTGGAGGCTTCGAGGTCTTTGACCCCGACCATGACGTGACTGAACATTGCTTTCTCCTTGGATTCCCGTTGTCGGGCGATTGAACTTGGCCTATCGTACTTGATACAAACGCGCGGGCTGCCCAGCCCTTTGCAAGTCCTGCGCGAGTTTGGCTGGCAATGTATATATCCAGCATAGAACCGTAAAAAGAGCATGCCCAGGGGCCAAAAGCCCCCAGCTTGTGGCAGCATGACGGGCTTCACACTTCGGTGTCCAACCAGACTGCTAAGACGAGCCCATGACCCCATCCAACATCCTTTCTTTTGGCCTGAAAGGCCGCGTTGTCATCGTTACAGGCGCTGCCAATGGCATTGGCGAGGCCTGTGCGCGGCGCTTTGCCTCCGAAGGGGCGCATGTGGTGTTGGCCGACGTGAACAGCGCGCGCGGCGCCACCGTGGCCGCTGAGCTGAGCGCACAAGGCCACAGCGCCAGCTTCAAGGTTTGCGATGTCTCGCGCAAAACCGATGTCGACGCGCTGGTGACCCATGTGCTGCAGGCCTTTGGCCGCCTGGATGTGCTGGTCAACAACGCCGGCATCTTCAAGGCCGCTGATTTCTTGGATGTGACGGAGGAAGACTTCGACGCCGTCATCAACGTGAACATCAAGGGTTCTTTTTTGATGGGCCAAGCGGCCGCCCGCGCCATGAAAAGCACTGGCGGGGGGTCCATTGTCAACATGAGTTCGGTGAATGGGGTGATGGCCATCCCCAACATCGCCAGCTACAACGTGAGCAAAGGCGGCATCAACCAACTGACGCGGGCCATGTCTTTGGCTTTGGCCGACTTCGGCATCCGCGTGAACGCGGTGGCGCCCGGCACGATTGCCACCGAACTGGCCCGCCAGGCCGTGCTCACCAGCGAGGCGGCCGAAAAGAAAATCATGATGCGCACGCCCATGAAGCGTTTGGGCGAGCCCGACGAAGTCGCCAAGGTGGTTGCGTTTTTGGCCAGCGATGCGGCAAGCTACATCACCGGTGAAATCGTCACCGTGGACGGCGGTCGCATGGCGCTCAACTACACCGTGCCTGTTTGAAGAAAACCCATTTTTGTGAACCCATCCACCTCACAACTCGACACTTGGTTGGCGCAAGAGCAAGTGGTTCGGCAACGTCTGGATGCAGGCGCTGGCCCAGGTGTGGCCCGGCCAGATCAGGTTGCCGGCAAAACCGGTCTGGAGGTCATGCAAGGCCTGCTCAGCGGAGAACTGCCTTACGCCAGCATCGCCAAAACCCTGGATTTTGTGCTGATCGAGGTCAGCGCAGGCCAGGCCATTTTTCAAGGCGCCCCAGGTTCGAACCACATGAACCCGCTGGGCACCGTGCACGGCGGCTGGTTTGCCACCTTGCTCGACTCGGCCCTGGGCTGCGCTGTGCACACCATGATGCCGCCTGGCCGGGGTTACACCACGGCCGACCTGAGCGTGAAACTGGTCAAGGCCCTCACCCCCAAGGTGCAGCGTGTGCGCGCCATTGGCCAAGTGGTGCACTGTGGTCGCCAATTGGCCACCGCCGAAGCCCGACTGGTCGGGCCCGACGGCACCCTGTACGCCCATGCCAGCACCGCTTGCCTGGTTTTCGACATGCCCTCTACCACTGGAAACAAACCATGAGACTTCTCCACACCATGCTCCGCGTAGGCAACCTGCAACGCGCCATCGACTTCTACACCCAAGTGCTGGGCATGACGCTGCAACGCACTTCGGAAAACCCCGAGAACAAATACTCGCTGGCCTTTGTTGGCTATGGCAGCAACCCGGACCATGCCGAAATCGAACTGACCTACAACTGGGGCGTGGAGAGCTACGACATGGGCACGGCTTACGGCCACATTGCGCTGGGTGTGCCCGATGCCTATGCCGCTTGCGACAAGATCAAGGCCGCGGGCGGCAACGTAACGCGCGAGGCCGGTCCGGTCAAAGGGGGCACCACCGTGATCGCCTTTGTGACCGACCCCGATGGTTACAAGATCGAGTTGATTCAGCGGGCCGAATACGCCCAGCTGTAAGTCCTTCGCATTCGCAGACACCCACCATGACCTCACTGACTGGTCAACGCATTCTGGTGACCCAGGCCCAAGATTTCATGGGCCCGGCCCTGTGCCACGAGCTGCGTGCCTGCGGCGCCGAAGTGATCGCCGACGAGCGACTGCTCACCCATCCGCTGGACGCGCAGGCCGTGATCGAGGCAGCCGGCCCGCTCGATGCGCTGGTGATCAACCTGGCACTGCCAGCGCCGTCCACACCCGTCACGCTCATTGACGAAGCCGAGTGGCGGCAGGTGTTTGAGGTCATGGTCGACCCCCTGCCCCGCCTGGTGCGGGCGGTGGTGCCTGGCATGAAGGCACGCGGCGGCGGCAAAATCGTGGTGATGGGCAGCGCTTCGGCACTGCGCGGCATGAAGCGCGCTGCCAGTTATAGCGCGGCACGCGGTGCGCAATTGGCCTATGTGCAGGCTGCGGGCGTGGAACTGGCGCCGGACAACATCCAGCTCAATGCCGTGGCACAAAATTTTGTCGACAACCCCACCTACTTCCCGCCCGAGGTGCAGGCCAATCCCCGCTTTCAGGAACGCCTGAAACGCGAGGTGCCGCTGGGCCGGCTGGTCAAGGCCGAAGAAGACGCCCGCTTTGTGGCCTACCTGTGCAGCGACGCGGCCAGTTGCTTTGTCGGCCAGGTGTTCCCGATGTCGGGCGGCTGGGCCGTGCGCTGATCAGCGCGGCAAGCGACTGGCTTCACGCGCCAGTGCCTCGATGCGCGCCCAGTCGCCCTGGGCCATTGCGTCGGGAGGCACCAACCAAGAGCCGCCCACGCAAGCCACATTGGACAAGCTCAGCAGGTCATGGGCGTTTTGTGGCGTGACGCCGCCTGTGGGGCAAAACTTCACATCAAAAAACGGACCGCTCCAAGCCTTGAGCATGGCCGGGCCGCCTGCTTGCATGGCGGGAAAGAACTTGAGTTCGGTGTAGCCGTCTTCTTGCGCCATCATGATTTCGCTGCCGGTGGCCACACCTGGCAACAGCGACAAACCCTGGTCTCGGCAGGCCTGCCCCACCGCACGGGTGTAGCCGGGGCTGACCGCAAAACGGGCACCAGCTTTGGCCGCCGCAGCCGCGTCGGCCGGGCTGCGCACGGTGCCAGCCCCCACCACAGCACCGGGCACTTCTTGGGCGATGGCCTCCATGCAGGCCAGCGCCTGTGGGGTGCGCAGCGTGACTTCGAGCATGCGGATGCCGCCGGCCACCAGCGCCCGGGCCATGGGCACAGCGTGGGCCACATCGTTCAACACGATCACGGGGATCACGGGTGCGTCCTGCATGACTTGCAGGGCAGTCAATTTTCCACTCAGACTCACAGCCATGTGCAGGCTCCTTCTTCGGCTTTGAGCGCATTGCGGCGCAGGTTGGCAAACAGTTCACGGCCCATGCCCACGCCGTTGGCGGCACGCAATGCGTCAGGCATCGGGGTCAGTGGGCGTGCGGCCCATTCGGCCTCGCTCACCCGCACGTGCAGGGTGCCAGCCACGCCATCGAGGCGAATCACATCGCCGTCTTGCACCTTGGCCAGCGGTCCACCGGCAGCGGCTTCGGGCGAGACATGGATGGCCGCAGGCACTTTGCCTGAGGCGCCACTCATGCGGCCGTCGGTGACCAGCGCCACCTTGAAGCCCTTGCCTTGCAGCACGGCCAGTGGCGGCGTGAGTTTGTGCAACTCGGGCATGCCATTGGCTTGCGGGCCTTGCCAGCGCACCACACACACCACATCACGGTCGAGTTCGCCTGCCTTGAACGCCGCTTGCAATTCGTCCTGAGAATTGAACACGCGGGCCGGGGCTTCCAGGGTGTGCAGTTCTTCTGGCACAGAAGAGATTTTGATCACACTGCGGCCCAAATTGCCTTGCAGCAATTTCAGACCACCCGAGGCACTGAACGGACTGCTGGCCGGGCGCACCACGGTGTCGTCTTGGCTGGCTCCGGCCTCATGCCAGACCAATTGGCCGTTTGAGGCGGATGGAATGCGGGTGAATTCACGCAGTCCGCCGGGACGCACGGTGCACACATCGGCGTGCATCAGGCCCGCATCGAGCAACTCGCGAATCACATAGCCCGGGCCGCCTGCGGCCTGGAACTGGTTCACGTCGGCGCTGCCGTTGGGGTACACGCGGGTGAGCAGCGGCACGACTTCCGACAGGGCCGAGAAATCGTCCCAATCGATCACGATGCCCGCCGCACGCGCCACCGCCACCCAGTGGATCAGGTGGTTGGTCGAACCACCCGTGGCCAGCAAGGCCACCATCGCGTTGACGATGCAGCGCTCGTCCACCAATCGGCCAATGGGCGTGAAATTTTTGTCCTTGACCAGCGCCAGCACGGTGCGTGCGGCTTCGCGGGTCAACTCGGCCCGCACACCTTCGCCCGGGTTGATGAAAGCGGTGCCTGGGACATGCAGGCCCATGGCCTCGAGCAACATCTGGTTGCTGTTGGCGGTGCCGTAAAAAGTACAGGTGCCCTCGCCATGGTAAGCGGCCGATTCGGCGGCGAGCAAGTCCGGGCGGCCCACCAGCCCTTGCGCAGCTTGCTCGCGCACTTTGGATTTTTCGTTGTTGGACAGGCCGCTGGTCATGGGGCCTGCCGGTACAAACACCGTGGGCAAATGGCCAAACTGCAAAGCCCCAATCAGCAAACCCGGCACGATCTTGTCGCACACACCCAGCATCAAGGCGGCGTCAAACACGTCGTGGCTCAGCGAAACCGCAGTGGCCATGGCGATCACATCGCGGCTGAACAAACTCAGCTCCATGCCGGGTGTGCCCTGGGTCACGCCGTCGCACATGGCGGGCACGCCGCCGGCCACTTGGGCTGTCGCGCCCAGCTTGCGGGCTTCGTCTTTGATCAGGTCGGGGTAGTGTTGCAGTGGCGCGTGGGCCGACAACAAATCGTTGTAGGCGTTGACGATGCCGATATTGGGTGCCCGCGGGGCCACCACTTTGATCTTGTCGAGGGCCGTGGCGCGCGCCTTGTCGCCTTCGGGCATGGCCGCAAAGGCGTGGGCCACGTTGGCACATCCCAGGCGCTGTGCACCAGGGTCTTGGCTGGCGGCCGCATCGACCACTTGCAAATAAGCTTGACGTGTTGCACGGCTGCGCTCGGTGATGCGGGCGGTGACGGTTGCCAAAATCGGATGAAGGGTCATGGACGGGGGCCTTGGCAGACTTGGTAACAAAATTACATCATCAATGGTAACCGCGTTCACCTGTTGGGGTGCATTCCACGCGTTAGATAAGGGGTACAACCCGTCAATGGTGGATTGAAGACGTAAAAAAACCCGCCGAGGCGGGTTTTTGCAAGCGCCGTTGAGGCCTCACTTGGCGGCAGATGCCTCCGCTGCGGCAGGGGCTGCAGAAGCTTCGGCTGCTGGCGCAGAGGCCTCAGCGGCAGGGGCTGTGACCACTGCTGGCGCTGCAGGCGCAGCTTTTTTGCTCTTGGCAATGCCAAAGCCAATCGCCAAGCCCACGGCCAGCACGATCACGGCCACCAAAACGGCCCAAACTACGGGTTGATTGTCATCTTGAGGGGTCGACATGTTGGTTTTCTCCGAAAATAGTGGGCAGATTGTAATGGGGCCCGACTGCACATGACTGACACTGCCAACGATGGGCAAACCACGCGCAAGGCCGCAGACCGCACCACAGCCTTTCAGGTCGCTTTGCTCGATCAATTTCGGGCCAAAACGGCGGGCCGGGATTTGTGGGTGTTTGGCTACGCCTCGCTCTTGTGGCGACCCGAGTTCGAGGCGCAAGAGCAACACATCAGCCGCGTCTGGGGTTGGCACCGGGCCCTGAAAATGTGGAGCCGGCTGAACCGGGGCAGCCCCGAGTGTCCGGGCCTGGTGTTTGCCTTGTTGCCCGGCGGCAGCTGCCAGGGCGTGGCTTACCGGGTGGCTCGGGACCAAGCCGACGAGGTGCTGGTGCGGCTGTGGGAGCGGGAAATGCCCATGGATGTCTACACCCCCAACTGGCTGCCTTGCAACACGCCGCATGGCCCCGTTCAGGCGCTGGCCTTTACCTTGCCGCGCAGCAGCCCCAGCTTCACAGGGCAATTGCCTGCCGAAACCTACCGGCACATTTTTCAGCAGGCCTGCGGGCGCTTTGGCACCACGCTGGACTATGCCCGCCAAACCCTCGAAAGCCTGCGGGCCCACGGCATCGAAGACCGTGCGCTGGCCGCTTTGTTGCGCCATGCCGACTGACATGTCCTGCGCTGGGTGGCATGGTCTGACTTGAAGCAAAGCAAGCCCGCAAGCTCCTGCCTATACTCGCGCCATGAACATTGCCGACCTGCGCAAGAGCTACGAAAAAGCCGAGCTCAACGAAAACGCCTCCCACGCTGACCCTCTCCAGCAATTTGAGCAATGGCTGCAAGAAGCCATCTCCGCCGAAGTGCCCGAGCCCAATGCCATGACACTGGCCACCGTGGCCAGCAATTTGCGCCCCAGCACCCGGGTGGTGCTGATCAAGGGTTGCGATGCGCGCGGCATCGTCTGGTACACCAACTACGACAGCCAAAAAGGCTTGGAACTGGCCGGCAACCCCTTTGCAGCGCTGCAGTTTCATTGGGTTGAACTCGAGCGTGTGGTGCGCATCGAAGGCCGGGTGGAAAAAGTCAGCGAGGAAGAAAGTGATGCCTACTTTCACAGCCGTCCACTCGATTCGCGCATCGGCGCTTGGGCCTCGCCGCAAAGCCAGGTGATCGACGGCCGCACCGTGCTGGTGACCAACGCAGCGAAATACGCGGCGCAATTCATGCTCAACCCACCCCGCCCGCCCCACTGGGGGGGCTACCGCCTGGTGCCCGACCAGTGGCAGTTCTGGCAAGGGCGCAAGAGCCGCTTGCATGACCGATTGCGTTACACGCCAAAGGACAAGGGCTGGCTGCGCGAGCGATTGGCGCCTTAGTCGGCTTTCACCAACGGCTCAGCGCGCTCATTGTCCGAGCCGCGATACGGTCCGTGATTTTCGAGGTGCCGCTGTGCTGCCGCGAATCACCAGCTCGAATGGCAACAGCGATTGCGCGGGGACCACTTCACCGGAAATGGCAGACAACATGGATTTGGCCGCCATGCGACCCAGGTCCTGCGTCGGCAAACTCACTGTCGTCAGCCCGGGGTTGATCGCTTGAGCCATTTCAGAGTTATCGATCCCACAAATGGACAGGTCATCGGGAATGCTCAGGCCCATGCGCTGAGCTTCCAGCAAAGCGCCGACTGCCAACAGGTCATTGCCGCAAAAAAGGGCGGTGGGTTTTTGCCGCGCACCCATGAGCTGACGCAAACCGAGACGGCCGCCTTCAAGATTGAAAGCCTGCTGCGTGACCCACTCGTCGGGCAAAGACAATCCTGCCTGCGCGAGTAATTGGCGCACGCCATCGACACGGCTGCGTGCCCGATCGTTGTGGGTGGTAAAGCCTGAGATCACACCAATGCGTCGGTGCCCAAGTTCCAGCAAATGCTTTGCCGCCATTCGACCCGCACCCTCGTTATCAAAGCCCAAAGACGGCAGACGAGGATCACAGGACCAGGTGAGCAACGTTGGCTTGCGCCAGTCGCTCAAAGCCTTCCACAGGCGTGGTGCATGGTCGGTTCCCACCAAAACCAAAGAATCCACGCCGCGCTGCTGCAAGGCACGCACCAATTCAAATTCTGTGTCGGGATCGTACTCATGGCTGGCCACCAACAACTGATAGCCCGCCTGTGCCAACGTGGTCTGCATCGCCTGCGTGCTGCGGGCAAAAATAGCGTGGTCCAGTGTCGGTATGACACATCCCACCGTGTGCGTGCGACCAGAGGCCAGAGCACGGGCCGCCGCATCAGGTTGGTAATCCAGCTGCCTGACTGCCGCCATCACTTGTTCTTGAGTGCGGGTTCGAACCACATCGGGTCTGCTGAGCACGCGCGAAACGGTCGCTGTAGAAACGCCAGCCAAACGTGCGACTTCCTCGATGGTGATGCGGGGTTTCATGGGAATTAGCATGCCATAAGAAACCAAGCAGGCGGGAAAAAATGTAAGCGCTTTCCAAAAAAATTCGGTGTTTTCCCTTGGTTTCAAGCAAATTCGGGTTTTCGTGATTGACAAGGGATGCCAACAAATTCAAAGTCCTTGCAAGCGCTTACATTCTGGAAGCTATTTCCTGAAAACCGCTGAAAGGAAGCATGGTGGGATTGGCCCAAAGAAGAAATCAACGTCGTAGCGTTGTCGGGATCGCCACGATCTTGCTGCTGATGATCATTTGGTACCTTGCGACCACGGTCACCGGATGGATCAATCCCTCACGATTTCCCCGCCCCGATGAAGTGCTGAGTGCGTTCACATTCATTCAGACAGAAGGGTATGGCAACGGCAAGCTGCACCAGCATGTGCTTCACAGTTTGAAACTCGTGGCCATGGGGTTTGCTGTGGCTGTTGGTGTCGGAGTCCCACTGGGCTTGCTGATGGGCTATTCACGCCGTGCCGAAGCACTGATCAATCCCGCATTTTTGCTTTTGCGCCCGATCCCACCTCTGGCTTGGATTCCTTTGGCGATTGTTTGGTTGGGCCTCGAGGATGGCTCCAAGATTTTGGTGATTTTTGTGGCCGCCTTTGTGCCGTCGGTCATCAACAGCTACACAGGCGTTCGCAACATCGAAACACCCGTGATGGAGGCCGCCAGCATGCTGGGCATCAAAGGGTGGCGCATGGTGTCAGAAGTTCTGGTGCCGGGGGCCATGCCCATGATCTTCACGGGTCTCAGACTTTCATTGCAAGCGAGTTGGACTACGCTGGTCGCGGCTGAACTCATCGGGGCCCTGTATGGTCTTGGAAGCATTTTGAACCAGGCCGCTCAGGACATTTTCCCGGCCATGATTTTGGTCGCCATGGCCTTTGTGGGCATCTGCGGTGCCTCCACAACTTGGCTACTGGGCGCTCTGGAGAACCATGCGATGCCCTGGCGCAAAGGAAGAGTGGCCACATGAAAAAAGCACTGAGTCGACAGCACTTTTGGAGTTTGACCGTCACGGGCACGGTGGCCTTCTTTGCCTTTTGGTATTTGGCACGGGCACTGCACTTTTCACCCCCCCAATTCTTGCCAATGCCCCATGAGGTTTTGTTCAAACTGATCGAACTGATGGACAAACCCTTTGCAGGCGCCACCCTGCCGGAGCACATGGCCGCGAGTTTGAAGCGGTTTGGCATGGGCTTTGGGTTGGCCGCTCTTGTGGGCATTCCATTGGGCTTGTCCATGGGCTGGTTTCGACTGCTGGACGATGTGATTACCCCCATTTTTGATGGCGTGCGGTTCATCGCCCCTGTGGCTTGGGTGCCATTTGCAGCGCTCTGGTTTGGCACGGGCATCGGCGGCCCCACATTGATCATCTTTGCCGGCGCTTTCCCGCCCTGCTTGATCAACGCTTATCGCGGCGCACGCAATGTCGAAGTTCGCTTCCTCGAAGCTGCCAGCATGCTGGGCGTCGGTAGTTTCAAAACCATCACAGAAGTGCTTTTCCCGGCTGCCGTGCCGTCCATCATTGCAGGACTGCGCATTGGTGCAGGCCTGGGTTGGCTCTCGCTCGTGGGCGCTGAGCTCATCGTCGCCAGCAGTGGAATGGGCAATTTGATTGTGCGCGCACAAAGTGCATTGGCCACGGACACCGTGATGGTGGGCATGATTGCCATCGGTGCCATTGGCGTGGTGATCGACATACTGATTCGTCGCTTGGAAAAGCTCCTGCTCAAACACAGGAATGCTTGAGAAGTCTCTTTTACAGAAATAACTACATGGCCACTATCCAGTTCACCGATGTCAGCCGCGTTTTTGAGCGCGACGGCAAAGACTTTCTGATCCTTGACAAGATCAACCTCACGGTTCAAGACGAAGAATTCGTGGCCATCGTCGGCCCATCAGGTTGCGGCAAAACCACTTGCATGCGCATGGCCGCTGGCCTTGAATTTCCAAGTTCAGGCAGCGTGAAGGTCAACGATGTGCAGGTGACTGGGCCCGGCCCAGACCGTGCGGTTGTTTTTCAACAGTTCGCCCTGTTTCCTTGGAAAACGGTTCATGACAACATCGACTTTGGTTTGCGCAGCAAAGGCCTTGCCAAAGATGAAAGAGAAAGTCTGATCGCCCATTACATCGCGCTGATGAACCTGAAAGGTTACGAAAGCGCGTACCCGCATCAACTCTCAGGCGGGATGCAACAACGCGTTGCAATTGCGCGAGCTTATGCCTTGAACCCGCAAGTTCTGCTGATGGATGAGCCCTTTGGTGCTCTCGATGCTCAGACCCGCGTGGTCATGCAAGAGGAACTGGTCAAGTTGGCTCGCAAAAACCCGCGTACCGTGCTCTTCATCACCCATGCGGTTGAAGAAGCGGTTTACCTGGCCGATCGCGTGGTGGTCATGACCAGCCGCCCAGGGAAAATCAAGGAAATTCTGGATGTGAAGTCCGTTCGTGAAGCCGAGCAATGGGACCGCCACAGCAAAATTGAAGACGTGATGGACTTGGAAAGCTTTGTCCATTTGCGCACCCGAATCTGGAAGTCTTTGCGTGAAGAGCACGCGGGCACGGATCATTGAAGCAACCACCAACTCAAGGAGACATCGACATGAAAAAACTCGCAGCAGCCGCCATTGGTATCAGCCTTGTTCTGGGCTTGAACAGCACCGCACACGCGCAAGCGCTGACCCCCATCAAGATCAGCTACCAACCCTCTCTTTATTGGGCCTTGCCTTTTCACATTGCCACTGAAAAAGGTTGGTGGAAAGACGTGGGCTTGGCACCCGAATTTTCGACATTCCCAGCGGGTGTTCCCCAAATCGCAGCTTCAGCAGCAGGATCTTGGGATGTAGGCGGCACTGGCTCGGTGCCAGCCGTGTTGGGCCATGTTCGTTTCGGTATCAAAACCATCGGTGTCACGAACGACGAATCGGCAGCCAATGGCCTGGTGGGCAGCAGCAAAGCAGCCGCTGATTTCGCCAAAGACCCCGCCGGCGCTCTGCGTGGCAAGACCATCACCTTGACTCAAAATTCAACGGCTGACTTCGCCGTGCAGGCTTGCTTGAAAAAGTACGGCCTGAAAAAATCCGATGTGGTCATGAAAAACATGGGGCAAGCCGAAATCATTTCGGCACTGTCTTCCAACAACTCTGACTTGGCGGGTATGTGGGCACCCAACACCTATACGGTGGAAGAAAAAGCTGGCGCAAAAATGCTGTGCAGCGGCAAGGACAGTGGCGCCATCGTGCCCGGTGCTTTGATCGCACGCGGTGACTATGCCAAGCAAAACCCACAGAACGTTGCCAAATTCCTGGCGGTTTACCTGCGCGCCTGGAGCTGGATGAGCGTGAACCGGCCCGAAGCCATTCGCATGATGAAAGACTTTTATGCCAAGGGTGGCGTCAGCATCAGCGATGCAGCCATGAACAAAGAGTTTGATACCCGCCCCACCTTCAACCTGGCGCAACAACTCAAGAACATGGAACGCACAGGCGGCGCAGCCAATTCGAAGATGGATGGCTGGTTCACCGAACTGTCTGGCTTCATGCGTGAAACAGGCGCGGTTCAACAAGTTCCAGCTGTGGCTGACTTCGTGACCGACGAGTACTTGAAATTGGTTCAGGCAGACGCCAAGCTGCGCGACATGGCCAACTCAACCCGGTAATCCACCCCACTGGGACGCCATGCATCGAGCATGGCGCCCAGTTCATTCCGATCTTGATATGCCTTGTGCTTTTGATGAAGCGCTTGGAAAACCATTTGCCTTGATTTGAGCAAATTACCCGAACAAGGAGAAGAACGTGGCCATCACGTATTTGAAAAAAGCGGACAAGACACCCGAAACCGAGACGGCCACGGCCCAAAAAGTCGTCAACACCATGCTGGCAGAGATCCAGCAAAACGGTGAAGCAGCGGTGCGCCAATACGCCAAAGATCTGGACCAATGGACAGGCGATGTCATCGTCACCCCAGCACAAATCGAAGCCAATGCGCGTGATGTGCCAGAACAGGTCAAGGCCGACATCGATTTCGCCATCAAACAGGTGTTTGACTTTGCACAAGCACAGCGCCGCTCACTCTCCGAGTTCCAAGTTGAACTGCACCCGGGTGTGACAGCTGGCCAACGCGTGGTGCCGGTCAACGTGGCCGGTTGCTATGCGCCAGCTGGACGTTACGCGCACATTGCCAGTGCCTACATGGGCGTCGCAACGGCCAAGGCAGCGGGGGTCAAGACCATCATCGCCTGCTCGGGCCCCTTCCGGGGCGGCCCGATGCACCCTTACTTGCTGTATGCCTTCAACAAAGCTGGTGCCGATGTCATCATGACCTTGGGCGGGGTGCAAGCGATTGCCACGATGGCCAATGGTCTGTTCACTGGCAAGCCCGCCGATGTGATCGTGGGGCCAGGCAATAAGTTTGTGGCGGAGGCCAAACGCACCTTGTTTGGCAAAGTCGGCATCGACGTTTTCGCGGGACCCTCCGAGATCGGCATCATTGCCGATGAATCCGCAGATCCCGCCATCGTTGCCAGCGACCTGGTGGGACAAGCGGAGCATGGCCACGAGTCGCCCGCTTGGCTTTTCACCACCAGCCGAAGCTTGGCTGAAGAAGTCATGAAGCTGGTGCCCAAGTTGATCGATTTGCTCCCCCCCACGGCACGTGATGCTGCAGGCTGTGCTTGGCGCGACTATGGCGAAGTCATGTTGTGTGACACACGCGACGAAGTGGTGGAAATTTCGGACCGGTATGCCAGCGAGCACCTGGAAGTTCATGCCAAAGACCTGGATTGGTGGCTCCAATCGCTGACATGCTACGGCTCTCTCTTTTTGGGCGAAGAAACCACTGTGGCCTACGGTGACAAGGCCAGTGGCCCCAACCATGTGTTGCCCACAAAGGGGGCGGCACGCTATTCAGGCGGTTTGTCGGTTCACAAATTCTTGAAAACCTTCACTTGGCAAAAAATGACACGCGACGCTGCGCGCGACATTGGACTGGCCACAGCCCGTATTTCAAGGCTCGAAGGCATGGAAGCCCATGCCAGAACGGCCGATGACCGATTGGCCAAGTATTTTCCAGGTCAAGAGTTTGATCTGGGTGAGCAGGTGAAGGTATGAACCTGCAAGAATTCTTCAAACAGCTCACCCATGTTCAGTCAGGCTCTGCATCATGAGCACTTCGCCTGTTTCATTTGACCTGTCAGGTCGAACGGCTCTGGTCACAGGTGGCAGTTCTGGATTGGGTGAAGCCATGGCGCAAGCTCTGGGGATGGCCGGTGCCAATCTGGTCTTGATGGCCCGCAGGCACGACTTGCTCCAACATTCGGCTGACAAGCTCAGAGCGATGGGCATTTCGGCTCAGACACTGGTCTGCGACCTGGCTTCGCCAGAGGCAGCGCAAGAAGGTGCACGGCAAGCCTTGAACTTGGGCCCTGTTGACATCCTGATCAATGCGGCTGGCGTCAATCTGCGAGAACCATTTGCAGATATTTCAGTGACCAGCTGGATGGCCCAAATCAACATCCACCTGAGCGCCCCTTTCTTTCTCACACAGGCGCTGGCCCCTGCCATGAAGGAACGAGGATGGGGCCGCATCATCAACATCGCCAGCCTCCAAAGTTACCGGGCATTTGCCAACAGCGCACCTTATGGCGCTGGCAAAGGCGGCGTCGTTCAACTCACCCGTGCCATGGCGCTCGAATGGGGCCCCCATGGGATCACCTGCAACGCCATCGGGCCTGGTTTTTTTCCTACGGCTTTGACCGCACCTGTGTTTGGCAACCCGGAATTGGTCGCACGAAATGCTGCGCAAACCTGTTTAGGAAGAAATGGCGAGCTCTCAGACATCCATGGCTTGGCTGTTTTCTTGGCCAGCGATGCGTCCAGCTACATCACGGGCCAAACCATCATGATTGACGGTGGCTATACCGCCAAATAGCCTCCTTAAACACATGAAAGAATCATGTCGCCACACAGGCGTGTCAATGCTTTCTCTGGAACCCATCAAATGACCCGCATTGACCCAGCTCCATTGAATCCAGCCGACACCCATCCGGCCTTGCTCGGATCATTGTGTCCCCCCAGCGGTGTGAAGCCGCTGAATTTCAGCCCCGGGCCCACATCCCTTGCGGCAGAAGTACAGACAAGCATCAAGGCCTTGTTCGACGCAGAGCGCATGTGCTCGATGTACCTCTCGCATCGGTCGCCTGAGTTTTTAGACATTCTGGCCAGCACAGTTCAACGCTGCCGCTTGGCGATGGACATTCCTCAAGAGTATGAAATTCTTTTCATGCATGGCGGTGGGCACGGACAGTTTGCGGCAGTGCCGCTGAACCTCTGTCCCAACGGCGATGAAAAAGCGACGTATTTGGTCAACGGCACCTGGTCCAAACGCGCCTTGACCGACGCCTCCAAATACTGCCGCCCTGTCGTTGTCTCCTCCGAGAACCAAGATGGTAGTTTCACCCACAACCCCTCCTTTGAGCATTTGGATCCCGAATCCAAGTACGTCTACCTTTGCTCGAATGAAACGGTGAACGGGATTGAGTTGCATCGGTTGCCCAAGCTGGGCATCAAAGCACCCCTGGTGATTGACGCATCGTCCGACTTTTCCACCAAGCCCATTGACTGGGTGGGCTGCAATGTGGGCGTTCTGTATGCCTGCGCATCCAAAAACATCGGCCACCCCGGCCTCACCCTGTGTGTCATTCGACGGGACTTGCTGGGCACACCCAGCAAACTTTGCCCCGGCGTCCTGTGCTACACCACCAATGCCCGTGAGGGCAATTTGTGGAACACCATCGCCACCTTCAACGTCGAGGTGGTCAACATTTACATGGAGTGGATGATCGCGCAGGGCGGCGTGCGTGAAATGGAACGCCGAGCTGTTGCCAAGTCGGCCATGTTGTACAAATTGATCGACCAGTCGGAGGGCTTTTATTCCACCCCAATTGCAGATCCCTCCATCCGCAGTCGCATGAACATCCCCTTTGATGTTGCGGGTGGCGACGAGGAAACAACGCGGCACTTCTTGATCCAAGGCTGGGAGCGGGGAATCGTCGGCTTAAGAACGCTGACCCCATTTGGGGTTGGCAAGTATTTGAGAGCCAGTTTGTACAACGGCGTCAGCATGGATCAAGTGGCGGCTTTGGCCGACTTCATGACCGATTTTTTGAAGACCTGCCGCTCCAAACATGCGTCGGCGTCATGTTGACCATCCAACAAACGATCGACTGCCTGCACCCAACCATTCAAGCCACGCCCTAACTCGGAACACACCCCATGAAAGCACTCGTCTACACCAACCCACTCGAAGTCCAAATCCAGGACCGCCCTGAACCCGAATTGGTTCCGGGTGAAGTCGTTTTGCGCATTGATGCGGTGGGCATTTGCGGCTCTGACATGCACGCCTACCACGGGCACGACCCGCGCCGCAAACCTGGACTGGTTTTGGGACACGAATTTTGCGGCACCATCGTCAAAACCGATGCACCCGGCTTTGCCATCGGTCAGCGCGTGACGGGTAATCCGCTCATCACCTGTGGCGTTTGTGACTACTGTGTCCAAGGGCGCAACAACCTGTGCAGCCGACGCACCATGGTGGGCATGACGCGTCCGGGTGCATTTGCCGAATTCATGTCTATTCCGGCAGCTTCACTGATTGAGATGCCCCAAGACATGCCCGCCATTCAGGCGGCCTTGGCCGAACCAGCCGCCACTGCGCTGCATGCCATCAACATGAGCCTCAAGGCCATGGCTCGGCCTTTGCCAGAAAATCGCACGCTGATCATTGGCGGCGGTGCGATTGGCATGTTGGCCGCCTTGTTGCTCAAAAATTACGGCGCACGCGGCACGGTACTGGCCGAAGTCAATCCGCTCCGCCGCCAATCGGCCGAACAACACGCTGGTGTGATCACCTACGACCCGCGCACCGCATCCCCCGAAGAAAATGGTTTTGACTACGTCATCGATGCCGTGGGAAGCAAGGTCACCCGGGTTGCCGCCCTCAATGCCGTCAAGCCAGGCGGCGTGGTCATGCACATCGGATTGCAAGACTGGGCCAGCGAAATCGACATGCGCAAACTCACCTTGGCCGAGATCACTTTGATGGGCACTTACACCTACACCACGGCAGATTTGCGTGCGACAGTCAAGTTGTTGCACGAAGGTGCATTTGGTGACCTGTCGTGGGTAGAAAGTGTGCCTATGGCCGATGGTGCGCAGGCTTTTGCAGACCTCGACAGCGGCAAAATTGCCGCCAGCAAAATGGTTTTGCTGCCCTGACAGGGTTCAATACGCCCAGCTTGCCAATCGCATCGCTTCAGGACTTGCGGGCCTGCTGGCGGCAAGGAGACAAACTTCATCCAGGACCCAAGACCCAACCCGCAGGGTTGGGTCTTGTCTGTTCGCCTCAAAATCTCGTGATTTCATTGCCTCATGGGGTAAACACCAACCCCTCAATTCATATAGATGATTTACATTAATTTTCAAGAACAGACGTCATGCTTGGATCGGGAATTCAGGCACACCGCGTTCCAACCTACCCCAACCACTCAAGGAGAATTTTGTGATCCATTGCGTACTGCATGAAGAAAAAGACAGCGTCGCTGTTGTCGTCGTTGAAGGCATCGAAGCCGGTCAAAGCATGAATGCCCTCATCCTGGACGACAACCGCACCATCACCATCAAAGCCAATGCGGCCATCCCCATCGGACACAAAGTCGCGGTGAAGGCCATGGCCCTGGGTGACACGGTCATGAAATACGGCACGGACATTGGCAAGGTGGTTGCCCCCATTGCGATTGGCGACCACGCCCATGTCCACAACATCAAGACCAAGCGCTGGTAATTCAGCACTGCTTGCCCTCTCTTCTTTCTCAAGGCTTATCTCATGACCCTCATTGACAAAAACACCACTTTCTGGGGCTACCGCCGTGAAAACGGCCGTGTCGGCGTTCGCAACCACGTCATCATCTTGCCGCTGGACGACCTGTCCAACGCAGCGGCAGAAGCTGTGGCCCATGCCGTCAAGGGCACCATGGCCATTCCTCACCCTTATGGCCGTTTGCAATTTGGCGCTGACCTCGAGCTGCACTTTCGCACCTTGATTGGCGCAGGCTCCAACCCCAACGTGGCAGCGGTGGTGGTCATCGGCATCGAAGACGGCTGGACCAAAACCGTGGTCGACGGTATTGCGGCCACTGGCAAGCCTGTTGTGGGTTTCGGCATCGAAGGCCACGGCGACCATGACACCATCATGCGCGCGTCCAAGGCGGCCAAAAAGATGGTGCAACACGCCACCAGCTTGCACCGCGTGGAGTGCCCGATCTCTGACCTCTGGATTTCGACCAAATGCGGTGAATCCGACACCACCTCAGGATGCGGTGCCAACCCCACCGTGGGCAATGCCTTTGACAAACTCTATGGCCTGGGCACCACGCTGGTGTTTGGCGAAACCTCCGAGTTGACGGGTGGCGAGCATCTGGTGGCCGCGCGCTGCCGAACAGAACAGGTGCGCACAGACTTCATGAAAATGTTCAACGACTACCAGGACATGATCAAGCGTCACGCCACCACCGACCTGTCTGACTCCCAGCCCACCAAGGGCAACATTGCGGGTGGATTGACCACGATCGAAGAAAAAGCGCTGGGCAATATCCAAAAAATCGGCAAGGAATGCATGGTGGACGGCGTGTTGGGCAAGGCCGAAACACCCACAGGCTCCGGCTTGTGGTTCATGGACTCCTCTTCTGCCGCCGCCGAGATGGTGACCCTGTGCGCCGCATCGGGTTTTGCGGTTCACTTTTTCCCCACAGGCCAAGGCAACGTGATCGGCAATGCCATCGTGCCCGTGATCAAGATCTGCGCCAACCCTCGGACCGTTCGCCTGATGGGCGAGCACATTGATGTGGACTGCTCGGGCTTGCTTCAACAAGAGCAAACCATGGATGCTGCCGGTGATTTGTTGCTCGACATGATGATGCAAACCATCAATGGTCGCTTCACTTCTGCAGAAGCCTTGGGCCACCGCGAATTTGTGATGACCCGTTTGTTCGAAAGTGCTTGATGGCGATTGGGGCTGGAGGTTTGTCCCCAGCCCCGCCTTCTTGACCCCATGGGTCTCCACATGCGCACCAAGTGGTGGTTTTCACTTGGGTGCGAAGTCTTCAAAATACGTGACGTCCAAGCCGACAAAGTCAGACCCACATGAAAAAGATTGTCATCACGGAGTTCATGGACGAGTCGGCTGTGGCGTCTTTGCGCGCAAGCTTCCACGTTGTCTACGATCCGAAACTGGTCGATGACACCGAACACCTGATCGCTGAACTCTCCAACGCCGATGGCCTGATCGTCCGCAACCGAACCCAAGTGCGGGGCGACTTGCTGGCAGCGTGCGCGCAAGCCACTGTCATTGGGCGATTGGGCGTGGGTTTGGACAACATCGACGTGGCGGCATGCCAGGCGCAAGGCATACAGGTGATCCCTGCCACCGGAGCGAATGCGCTGGCGGTCGCCGAATACGTCATCGGTACGGCCATGGTTTTGCGGCGCGGGGCCTACCAGTCCAGCGAACAGGTCGCCAGCGGCTTGTGGCCGCGAGCCTCGCTCTCAAACGGCCGGGAAATTTCAGGCACCTGCTTGGGGCTGATGGGCTTTGGCGGCATTGGTCAATTGACCGCCAAATTGGCCCAGTGCCTTGGCATGCGCGTGGTGGCACACGATCCCATGTTGCCGATGGACCATTCGGCGTGGTCCCAATCGGGTGTTCAATCTGTCTCGATGGACCAACTCATCGCTCAAGCGGATGTGATCAGCCTCCACGTCCCGCTCACCCCCTCCACCAGCAACATGCTGTCGGCAGAGCGCATTGCTCAGATGAAACCCGGCACCATTGTCATCAACACCTCGCGTGGCGGCATTGTGGACGAAGCGGCGGTGGCCGCAGCCCTGCGCCAAGGTCACCTGGGCGGCGCGGCCTTCGACGTGTTTGAGCCTGAACCCCTTGGGCCGGGTTCACCCTGGCAAGGCTGTTCGAATGTCATTCTCACCCCGCACATTGCCGGTGTCACCGCCGAATCCAATGTGCGCGTCTCCTCCATGATCGCGTCCGCTGTGGCGCAAGCCCTGAAAGCCTGAACCCCATGTCGCACCCCTTTGATGAAATCAACCGCTTGGTGCAAGCGGCCCTGAGCCATGCCGGCGCATCTCCCGACCAAGCCCATGCCACAGCGCTGGCCCTGGTCACCGCCGAAGCCAGCGGCCTGCCCTCGCATGGCTTGTCGCGAGTGAGCATGTACGTCAGCCACCTCAAGGCGGGCCGTGTGGTGGGCGATGCGGTCCCAGTGATTCAAAACCAGCGCTCCAGCGCCGTGCTGATCGATGCGGGAAATGGCTTTGCTTTTCCAGCCTGCCGCATGGCCATTGAAGAAGCCATTTCAAGGGCTCGGCAGCATGGCATCGCCATCGCCGCCGTGACCAACAGCCACCACTTTGGCATGGCCGCTTACCACTTGGATCCTGTGGCCGACGCGGGCATGGTCGGCATTGCCTGTGGCAATTCACCAGCAGCCATGCCGCCAGCCGGAGGCAAGCGTGCCATTTTTGGCACCAACCCCATTGCAGCGATATTCCCCCGAACCGGCCACCCACCGGTCAGTGTCGACCTGTCCCTGTCAGAGGTGGCCCGCGGCAAGCTGATGGTGGCTGCCGACAAAGGCGAGTCAATTCCGCTGGGTTGGGCACTCGACCAAGATGGCAACCCCACGACCGACCCCAAAAAAGGGCTGGAAGGCTCCATGCTCGCCATCGGCGGCACCAAAGGGGCCATGCTGGCGATGGTGGTGGAGTTGCTGGTCACCACCTTGACCGGGGCCCACTTTGGCGCCGAAGCGGATACATTTTTCAAGCCGCAAGGCAATCAGCCTCAACTGGGCCAAGCCTTCATTGTCATTGACCCCAAAGCACTGGGGGGTGATGCGGTTTACAGCGAGCGTATAGAGGCCTTGGTGGCGGCCATGCTGTCAGACGAAGGGGTGCGCCTGCCAGGCCAACGGCGCCTTCAATTGCTTGCAGCGGCCAAGCAAACAGGCCTCAAGGTGCCGCAGCCGATGCTGGACACGATCCGCTCGCTCTGCTGATGGGGCGTTCAGCACAAACCGTTGTCGCCATGGTCGACCAACTCAAAACACACCTCCCAGGCATTTTGATCTGTACGGTCATTGCCTTGTCGGCGACCTTTTTGTCTGAGCACTATGGCGGGCCTCAACTGCTCTACGCCCTGCTGATTGGGCTGTCTCTGCATTTTTTGTCACAACAATCGGGCAACTTTGTTGGCATCAATTTTTGCGCTCGCACCGTGCTGAGATTTGGCGTCGCATTGTTGGGTATTCGCATTACCCTCGACCAAGTGACGCATTTGGGTGCCAGTGTGGGTTTGGTCTTGGTGTTGGCGGTGACTGTGACCATCGCCTCGGGCCTGTTGTTGGCAAGGGCGTTCCGCCGTCCCGCCTCGGAAGGCTTGCTGTCGGGAGGGGCTGTGGGCATTTGCGGTGCCTCTGCGGCCTTGGCCATATCGTCCGTGTTGCCACCCACTCGGGAAAATGAGCGCTTTACCCTGATGGCGGTGGTCGGCGTCACCGTGCTCTCCACGCTGGCCATGGTGGCCTACCCCTTGTTTCTGAATTGGTTATCGGTCTCCCCTGTTCAGTCAGGCATCTTTTTGGGCGGCACCATCCACGACGTGGCTCAAGTGGTCGCTGCCGGCATGATGATGGGACAAGAATCCGGGGATGCCGCCACCGTGGTCAAATTGTTCCGCGTGGTGTTGTTGCTGCCCGTGGTGATGCTGATCGCGTTGGGCTACCGCAAATGGGGGGCTGTCCGCGAAGCCGGCGAAATTTCACAAAAGAAGCCTCCTTTGGTACCGGGCTTTTTGATGGGCTTCATGGCGCTGGTCATCTTGGCCAGTACGGGCTGGGTGCCCACGGAGGTCACGGCGGTGGCCAACAGTGTTTCTCGGTGGTGCTTGGTCATCGCCATTGCTGCCGCTGGCGTCAAAACCAGCCTCGGTGAGCTCGCCAAGTTGGGCTGGCAGCCGGTCTTGATGCTGGTGGCAGAGACCATGGTGATTGCATGCTTCGTGCTCAGCGCCATACTTTTAATGAATCTTGGGCAAAATTAAGTCTTGCAAGGGCTGTGGACAAGATTTAAAACCTGCAAACCTTCTTGTCGTGCAGACCTGCGATCCCTCTGACCCGTGACGCTTCGGTTGGGATGTTGGTTCTTTTGGAAGATTTTTCGAATGCTTTATCGCCAAGTCAAACGGCAGCTGATCAGCGACATCCAGTCCGGTTTTGCGGCGCCGGGTGCCGCGCTGCCCAACGAAAAAGATTTGGCACAACGCTTTCAGGTGTCGGTGGGGACGGTGCGTCGCGCGGTCGACGAATTGGTGGCAGAACACGTGCTTTTGCGTCAACAAGGACGAGGCACTTTTGTCGGCAAGCTCGATCGTGAGCGCTTCATGTTCCAGTTTTTCAAAATTGTGCCCCGCGACAGGCCCAGTGAATTTCCCGAAGTCCGGCTGCACAAATTTTCCAAGTCCAGAGCCACGCAAGTGGAAGCCCAAGCACTGGGACTGCATGGCAACCAATGGGTATTTCGAATTGAAAATGTCCTCCACTTGCAAGGCCAGCCTGTGATCCATGATCGGATTGCCATCGCGGCGACGATGTTCCCAGGCTTGAATCAAGCTTCCTTCACGGCTCGGACCACGACGATTTATGGACACTATCAGGCCGCGTTCGGGGTGACCATTGTGGAGGCAGACGAAAGGGTTCGCGCAGAGTTGGTCTTGCCCGACAGTGCGCAATTGCTGAACTTGGACTTGGCCACACCTGTGTTGCGCATTGACCGTGTCGCGCACACTTTTGATCGCAAACCTGCCGAATTTCGGACCTCGTTTGTGGACACCCGAAACTTTGATTACGTCTCGCGCATGCGAGAGATGGCATGACCGACCTCGCCAGACACGCCAGGGATTTCGCCCAGGACTTGGCGCTGGAAGCCGCCCGCATGATCCAGCAAGCGGCTGGCCAGCAACACGCCATCGAGCTCAAGTCGGCAGGTGACTGGTGCAGCGCCTTGGACCGCCGCATCGAAGATCACCTGAAGGCACGCATTGCCCAAGCATACCCAGAACATGGATTTCTGGGTGAAGAAAGCGCCAAGACACAGGTCAGCGATGGTTTGCTCTGGGTGATCGATCCGATCGATGGCAGCATGAATTTCTTGCGCGGCTATCCCCAGTTCAGCGTGTCCATTGCACTCCTGTCCGATGGCGAGCCGATTGCAGCGTGCATTGTGGACCCCTGTCGTCAAGAGGTCTTCAGTGCAGCCGTGAATCAAGGCGCCACACTCAATGGCAGCCCCATGCAAGTGGCAGCCACAGACCATTTGCAACTGGCCGTTGCTGCCACAGTGTTTCCCAAACCTCGGGCGGCATCCTTGCCCGACTACTTGACCCAGTTTGGTCGGGCAGTTTCCACCGTTGCCGGTGTGCGCCGTTCAGGCAGCATGGCGCTGGAACTGGCTTACCTGGCGGCTGGCAGGGTCGATGTGTTTTGGTCCCATGACATGGGCAGCTGGGATGCCGCTGCGGGTGTGCTCTTGATCAGAGAGGCTGGAGGACAAGTTTTCACGCTGGACGGCTTGGTCTGGCATGCGTCTCGTCGTATTGCCGCTGCCACGCCGCAACTGATCCACTCTTGGCTTGAATTGCTTTGTCCCAAAGAAAATCCTCCCTGTGGCCAGCTGTCAATATGAAGTATTGGTTTTGTGACAAAAGTCCGTGGTCTTTTACAGCCAAGTACCCCAACTCCAATTGCTAAGCAAGCAAATTCATGTCCACGTGAATGTAGTCCCCACGGTATGTCAGATTTGCAACATAAATTACCGTGCCGTCGTTCGCACAAATAACCCGACGGACCTCGGCAACAGGTGCCGATACAGAAATATTCAAGGCGTTGGCAGCATCCTCTCCAGCCGTTGAAATGGTCAGAATTTGCCGAGCAGAACCAATTTTGATCGCTTTCAGATCCATCAATACGGGAATCACTGTTTCAGTAAGAAACCGCTGTGGTGCAAGGTTGAAAACACGTTCATCGATATAAGCCGATATCACAGAAGTGAATTGCCTCTCGGTGGCATGGATACGTCTCAAAAATTTGTACCTCGGGGCTGCAATTCCATCCTCTTCGTCCAAATGAGGCGAAGCAAAACTCTCCTCTAAAGGAATCAAGCGCGGTGACTGCCGACGATACAACTCAGCCAGCCCCTCCAAAGAGCTTTCAACCTGCATGCGCGGGTGTGTTTCCGGTTTCCGCAGGACAAAAGTTCCTTGACCTTGCTTAGGTGCCAATAAGCCCTCAGTTTTAAGCAGTTGCACAGCCTGCCTGACCGTGATCAATCCCACCCCAAAGCCCTGTGCCAAGGCTGGCAGAGTTGGGATTTTTTCATCGATAGGCCAGATCCCCTTCACGATTCGCTCACGCATCGCATCTGCTACCTGTGCATAGAGAGGGCTGGCACTGTGTTCGAAATATTTCGGCATGAAAAGCAAGCTCATCTTAGGGTCTCCCCTATGAAGACAAATCCTTCAATCTGATTAAAGTTGGGATGATAGAAGTACAACACCTCGTCATCTGAAACTTTAACGGATTCCGCCATGCATTCACAGCCCAATATTTTGTTCATTCAAGCAGACCAATTAGCTGCCAGTATCCTGCCCTTTTATGGACACCCGTTGGTCAAGACACCGCATCTTGACCGGTTGGCGGCAATGGGTACTGTTTTCGAAAACGCATATACCCCTAACCCCATTTGTGCTTCATCTCGCTTCGCGATGATGTCTGGTCAATATTCAACCCGCATTGGGGCCTTTGACAACGCGTCTGAATTTCCCGCTTCGGTACCCACTTTTGCCCATTACCTTAGATCACTGGGCTATGCCACCTGTCTGGCTGGAAAGATGCATTTTGTAGGTCCCGATCAACTGCATGGCTTTGAAGAGCGAGTGACCACCGATATCTACCCTTCAGATTTTGGCTGGACTGCTAATTGGGAGCAAAAAATCGAACCTTACGCCCCCAGCCAAATGAGCATGAGGGGAGTCGTTGAGTCAGGTTTGTGCATTCGGTCTTTGCAAATGGATTACGACGATGATGTGGCCAATCAGTCGGTTCAGTGGCTCTTTGATCACGCCCGCCGTGACTATGACAAGCCTTTTGCACTGGTCGCCTCATTCACGCATCCACACAACCCATTCACCATCTCCCAAGAGTTCTGGGATCTTTATGACGATGCAGACATCGATATGCCAAGCGTGCCCCATGTGCCCTTTGAACAACGCGACGCATGGAGTCAACGTTACTTCAAATTGATTCGTCAAGATGAACACCATGTCACTGAGGCCCACATCCGTTCAGCACGTCACGCTTACTTTGGAATGGTCAGTTATCTCGATAGCAAAGTGGGAATTCTGTTGGACACTTTGGAGAAAATAAACGCGATCGACAACACCATCATCGTCTTCACCGCAGACCACGGCGAAATGCTGGGCGAACGGGGCATGTGGTACAAGTTCAACCCATATCAGAACGCCATCAGGGTGCCCTTGCTGATCTGCGCCCCCGGGGCTAAAAAAGGCCATCGGGTGAGCGCCAACTGCAGCTTGGTGGACATGCTACCCACCTTGCTTGATCTGGCCACACACAATAACTCTCCGAAATTGGTCGATCATTGTGATGGCCGAAGCCTTTACGCTTGGCTGCATGGAACAGATCCCTCTTGGAAAGATGAAGCGCTGATTGAGTTCACAAGTGAAGGGGTGCATGCGCCAGCCTTTATTTTGCGCAAAGGGAACTACAAATACGTCTATTGCGAAGGTGATCCTGGCATGCTGTTTGACATGCAAAAAGATCCCATGGAGTTGCAGAACCTCTGTCAAGCGCCTGAATTTTCTAAGCTAGCGCAACAGTTTGTTAGTGAAATAGAAACCCGGTTCAACCCCTCCAAAGTCAAAAGCAACGTCATGGAAAGCCAACGGCGCCGCTTGTTTTTGCACAGCACGCTGCTCAAGGGGCATCACACCAGTTGGGATTACCAGGTTCACAAAGACGCCAGCAAACAATACGTGCGCAGCTCTGCAACAACGAGCACCACCGCGACGAAAGCCAAAGCCCGTTACCCCTTTGTCCCCACCTCTGCGCCCGACACCCCCAGAAAACCCAACCTCTAAAACTTTCATCAACCTCTTCGAACCACACCCCTTGAAGGATTTCAAATGAAAAAGTTTCTGCGCACTCTGACCGTGACGACTTTGAGCCTTCTGCTGGCCTCAACGCAACTACAGGCTCAGACTTACCCCAACAAACCTGTGCGGGTGGTGGTTCCCTTTCCCGCCGGTGGCATTGTGGATATTTTGACCCGCGCAGTCACTGAAAAGGTGGCTTCCAGTTGGGGGGTGCCCATCATTGTTGAGGCCAAACCAGGGGCTGGCGCCCTGATAGGAACAGAGGCAGTGGCCAATGCACCAGCAGATGGTTACACCTTTCTTGTAGCGACCATCACCACTTCCGTCGGACCCTTGATCAACCCACAATTCAAATACGACTTGCGCAAGGATTTTGCGGCTGTTGCCATGTTCGCCACAGCTCCAAACATGGTTGTTGTCCCTCCCTCACTACCGGTTTCCAATATGAATGAGTTGGTTAATCTGACTCGAGCAAATCCTGGAAAGTTCAACTATGCACACACTGGGGTGGGTTCCACCAACCATTTGCCCGTTGAATTTCTAAAATTTTCTCGTCAAATTTTTATTGTTCCCATCACCTACAGAGGACAGCCACAAGCCATTACCGATGTGCTCGCTGGGCAAATTCACCTTTTTGCAGGTGCGCCTGCCTTGCTAGCACCACATGTCAAAGCAGGCAAACTCAAAGCCATTGCCGTGACCTCCGCGAAGCGACTGGAAGACACCCCACAAGTACCCACTCTTTCAGAATCTGGATATGGTGATGTTCAGGGTGGCTCAGGTTGGTTTGGCATTGTTGCCCCTGCAGGAACCCCCCCAGCCATCATCAAACGCTTCAACGACGAAATCAATGCAGCGCTAAAAGCTCCAGAGGTCATTGAGCGATTAAGAAAGGCCTATGCTTTCCCTGAATCTGGCACACCTGAAGATTTCACAAAATTTCTCAATGAAGAAGGCGCGCGCTGGACTAAATTGGTCAAAGAAGCGAACCTCAAACTTGACTAAATGCTTGTCAGTCGACGGGCATCTGCACCTCAGTTCAAGCTCGCTCTCTTTTGAATCCTACTTAATCGCCCCAGATTAATGTGATTAACTGGTTTTCTTGTTGATCACACTGGGCGAAAAGTTCAAAGGTCTGCCACTGGCAGCCAAGCCAAGGCCAAGCTGATGCCCACCGTGGCCATCAGCGTTGACACCGCGACAGCAGCGGTGACAGTGTCTTCTTCTTTTTGATAACGCTGGGAAAACAAAAAACCATTGGCCCCCATGGGCAAAGCAGCCACCACCACCATCACCGACAAGGGCAATCCGCGCAAGCCAAACGACCACGCCACAACCAGCATCAGCAAGGGGTGCAGAACTGTTTTAACCAATGACAAACGAAACGCTTTTCCGAGGTTCAGGCCCATGTTGGTCTGCGACAAGGTGATGCCCACCAACAGCAACGCGATAGGCACAAAAGCGTTACCGAGCAGCTGCAAGGGCTTGTCGACAACCGGGTGCAAGCCCCAACCCGTCTGCGCATACAACAAGCCCACCAAAATGGGCAATGGCACCGGATGCAGCAAGGCACTGCGAATCGCCTGAAAGGCGGTTCGCCATAAATGTCTGGAATCACCAGAAGCCATTTGTCGTTCTCGGGCCATTTGCAACTCCAAAATCAAAGTGGCCAAGGTCAACAACACCAAAGCGTGAACGGAGACCAGCGTCAGCAACAAAACCTGACCCGCCTGACCGTAAGCCAGACCGACCAAGGGCACGCCGATCATCAAGGTGTTGCTGAAAATGCCCGCCAAAGCCAAAACTGTCGCCCTTGCATTTCGTCCGTAAACCCCAATCAAGATGAAAAACAGAACCACGGTCACGGCCAAATACTGCACCACAGGTTCAAAATCGAGCTGCTCCAGGTGGACCTGGCTCATGGTGCGAAAGAGCATCGCTTGCGTCAGCACCATGAACACGAGGTTCGACAAATCCCGCACCGACTCGCCTTGCACCAGCTTGGTCTTGCCCGCGAAAAAGCCGATCAAAATGAGCAAGGCTACGGGCAAGAGAGATGACAGGACGGGGTGATCGAGGTTCATGGCTGGATTATCCCGGCCTGCCAAAGCCCTCGGGCATCGGAAACCACGTAGCGCCAGTAGGCCGACGCCACGCAAGCCGTCAAAACGTGGCCTGAACCCCCAGCTTGAAGCTGCGCCCTGGCAAAGGTGACTTGCCAAAAGCGGTGCTGGTGAGGACAGAACTGGCGCTGTAAGCCAGTTGGTCGGTCAGGTTGTCCAGGCGGGCAAACCAGTTCAGCACCGTGGCGTCCAGCTTTTGGCGGTAAGACACACTGGCGTTGACCAGGGTATACGCACCTGTGGCCACACTGCCCTCAGGCACACGTTTTTGCGCGGCATGCCAGTCGGCCCCCAGTTTCGCGCTCCACGGCCCTTGGCCATGGACCAGCGTTGCGCCCACGCGCATGGGCGCGATGCGCGGCAAGGGCTCGCCCGAGCGGCTGTTGGTGGCCCGCACGGTGTCGGCACGCCAGTCCAGATCGAGCGTCGAGGCGCCCTGCCACAGGCGCTGACGGCCACTGGCTTCCAGGCCCCTGAATTGGGCTTTGACGCCTTGGTAAAGCTGCACGGGCAGAGAAGGCGTCACGGGATCGTTATCAACGTCTTCCAAAACGCCCGTATCCATCAAGCCAATGTAATGGGTGAAATGGCTGGCAAATGCTGTCACTGTCATTCGGTTAGGCCCCGATTTCCAATCAAGGCCAAGGTCCAAGCTTTTTGATTTCTCAATTCCAAGCGCATCGTCACCGTTTTCGACTGCGTTGGTGGCGACATGCTCTCCTTGAGCAAACAGCTCATAGTCTTTCGGCGCACGTTGTGTCATGGCCGCATTGCCTGTCAGGCTCCATGAGGGAGATAACTTGAACAAAGCGCCAGCAGCCCAACTCAGAGGCGAGAAGCGCCTCACACCTGTGACAAACTCACCCGGCCGATCTGGGTTACCCAAGGATTCGACCCGCACCGACTCCCAACGCGCCCCGGCCGTGACTTGTCCCCAGGCAGTGGGCAGCTCTTCGTGCACAAACAGCGCCTGGCTGCGTGTGCGGCTGAAGGGCGCAAAGGCTTCGTCGCCCACCGCAGAAAAGCGGCTCGATTCGGTCTGCACGCCCACCACGCCTTGCCACCCCGACATCGGACGGTGCCGCGCCTCGACGCGCAGGTCTTGGCCTTGGTTGGCAAACACGGTGCCCGTCTCAGCACCCTCCAACTCGGTGTGCCGGTAATCGGTGTGGCTCAGGCGGGCTTTGACGCTGTCAAACCAGCCTGGCAATTGGCGCACCTGGCCCTCCAAGGCATAGCGGGTGGTCTTCATGCCAATCGTCACTTCGTCTGCGGCCACGGTGCCGTAATCGCTTTGGTAGGTGTTGACCGAGGCGCCCAAATAGCCGTGCTCCCAAAAAGTGCTTGCCCCGAATGCGCCCCCCCTGGATTGACTGGCCGAGTTGCAAATGCGGCGGGCATGGGCAGGCGAGCCGGGCTTGGTGCATTCGAGCGTTACCGGCACCCGCACATCGCCCGTGCGGCGGTCAAAACCATCCAAGTGCAAGGCATAGCGCTCGTTGCCCGCCTCGACCAAACCCGCCACGCTGCGCTCGTCGTTGCCCGTGCTCGCTTGCAGCTGGGCTTTGCCCAGCACGCCCGAGACGGCTTCACGCGGGATGCGGTTGTCGATCACGTTGACCACGCCGCCCACGGCGCTGCCGCCATAGAGCAAGGCGGCCGGGCCGCGCAGCACTTCCACACGGTCGGTGGACAAGACATCGAGCGGCACCGCGTGGTCGAAGCTCAGCGCCGAAGCGTCAAGGCTGGAGGCGCTGTTGTTCAGCACCCGGATGCGGTCGCCGTCGAGCCCACGGATGATGGGGCGGCTGGCGTTGGGGCCAAAGTAGGTGCTCGACACGCCGGGTAAACCATTCAAGGTTTCGCCCAAAGTGCTTTGCCCGCGTTCAAGCAGTTCGGCACGGCCCATGGTGCTCACAGGCACGGTGGTGCTGTCGCGGCCCAAGGGGTTGCCAGTGATGAGGATTTCAGGGGGCGCACTTGGTGCGACGTTTTGCGCCCAAGCATCTGAAAAGGACAAAGTGGCCAAGCAGGCGCAAGCCAAGGCCGAAAGCTGAAAAGAATGTGTCATGACGGTGTGATTTGAAAAACAGGAACAGGCGAGTGCTTTCCGCCACAGGCGGAAAGCCAGCCAAACAAAGTCAGGGATTCAAATCAGCACAGGCGGCGCACGGGCTTGCGCCGAGGACCAGAGGTCTTGGTCCGGAGAAAACACCACCCGAAAAACGGGCAGCGCCATGGCCACCTTCGGGGCCAGGCCGGGTGAGCACGGTGCACTCAGCCGTTCGGCTTGGGACAGGTGGTCCAGCACACGGCACAGATCGGCGCCGGCTTCATGCCCCAAGGGGTCCGAATGCCCTACGTGCCGATGTTCATCATGCAGCTGCCCAGCATGCGCATGCGCCTCATGCAGCGCAGCGGAGGCCGACATCGTCTGCCGAGTCCCGCGTTCAATGCCATGTTCAGTGCCGTGCCCAATGTCGTGCAGATGCCCCCACAGCGGGGCCCATAGCAAGGCCGCCACCAGCAGGGTGTGCAGCCAAACCGGCAGGCGTGAACGCGAGAAACTCATGTCAGGCGAAGTGAACAGCGGCAGTTCAATGCGCGTGCTTCATGCCGCAGTATTTGCCCAGCGCCAAGCCCTTGCAGGCCGTTTGCAGCTCTTTGGTGCACTGGGCTGGTTTCTTGCCGGACTCCAGACATTTGGCCGCTGCCTCGTGGGCCTCGGCCATGGCACGGTGGCGGGCAATGTCTTCCTGGACTTCTTTGGTGCTGTGTTGGGCCTGGGCTGCCCAAGACAAGCACATGGCGGCCAACAGAAATGCAATTTTGTTCATGGGTTTTCTTGAAGTGATGGGCCTTGCGGTGGCAAGGCTCAAATGGGGCATCGGCCGATATCGGCAGCCGACATTGTCACTCACGCACCAGCCGCGCAAACGTCTTTTTGAACTTGAGCACCTTGGGTGCGGCCACCGCCATGCAGTAGCCTTGGTAGGGGTTGCGCTCAAAAAAGTCCTGGTGGTAGTCCTCGGCCGCACTGTAGTTGTCCAATGGCAGCACCTCGGTCACGATGGGCTGACCCAAGGCCTTGGCCGCCGTCAGCTCGGCGATCATGGCGTGGGCCTCTTGGGCTTGCTCGGGCGTCGTGAAATAGATGCCGCTGCGGTATTGGGTGCCCACGTCGTTGCCCTGGCGGTTCAAGGTGGTGGGATCGTGGATCACAAAGAAGATTTCCAGCAACTCACGGGTGCTGACCTGCGCCGGGTCGTATTCGAGTTTGACCACTTCGTTGTGGCCGGTGCGGCCCGTGCAGACTTCGTCGTAGGTGGGGGCCACGGTCTGGCCATTGCAGTAGCCCGACTCCACATCGGTCACGCCACGCACTTTGACGAACACCGCCTCGGTGCACCAAAAGCAGCCGCCGCCTAAGATCAGGGTTTGGGTCATGTGGGTTCCTTGATAAATAGGGTTTGAATTATCCGTGGGGCAGCAGACCGCCCTGCACCGCCTGCACAAAGTCCCCCAGCGCCGTCTGGTCTCGGTCGCTGCGCCACAGGCATCGGGTGTCGTAACGGGCATCGACCTCACGCAAAGGCACAAACACCGCACCGGCCAAAGCCGACTGCTGCAGGGCCTGCGGCACCAGGGCCACACCCAAGCCTTGCGAGACCAAGGACACCACGCTCAGCCAATGGCGCAGCTCGTGCACCACCTGCGGCATCCAGCCAGCCTGCTCGCACAGCATCACGATGCGCTCGTGGTAATCGGGCGATACGGTGCGGGACACCACCACCAGGTCTTGCCCGGCCAGTTCATCCAGGCCGATGCTGGCCGCTTGGGCCAAAGGGTGGCTGGCAGGCAAACACGCCACCAAAGGCTGACTGGCCACCAATATCTGTTCGAAACCCGGCGGAACGCGGGGCGTGTGCACAAAACCCACATCCAGGCGCTCGCGCAGCAAGTCGGACAGTTGCTCCGACGAACTCAGCTCGCGCAGCACCAGGCGCAAACGCGGGTGACTGGTTTGAAAGCGGCTGAGGATTTGCGGCAGGCCGCAATACAGCATGGTCCCGGCAAAACCGATGTGCAATTGCCCCGATTGGCCCTCGGCCACGTCCCTGGCCTCACGCATGGCCGCGCTGGCCTGCGCCAGCAAAGCCCTTGCGGCCGGTACAAAGGCCTGACCCGCTGCCGTGAGCTGCACGCCCCGGCTGTTGCGGGTGAACAGCTGCGCCCCCACCGAGGCTTCGAGTTGCTGGATGTTCAGACTCAGCGGCGGCTGCGAGATGGACAGGCGCTGGGCCGCCCGGCCAAAGTGCAGCTCTTCGGCCAGCATGAGGAAATAGCGCAGGTGACGGAATTCCATGAATTAAAATAATGTATTGATGAATAGGTAATCAATATTAGACAACTATACATCTCAGACTGACAATCGGCTTCAAGATTTTTTCACGGAGACACACCCCATGGCCACCCCCAAAAACACCTTCAGCTGGGAAGACCCCTTCAACCTCAGCGCGCAACTGACCGACGACGAGCGTCAGGTGCAAGAAGCGGCCCGCGCTTATTGCCAGGAAAGGCTGCTGCCCCGAGTCACCGACGCGTTTTTGAATGAAACCACCGATGTGTCCATCTTTCGCGAGATGGGCGAACTGGGCCTTTTGGGTGCGACCATCCCCGAGCAGTACGGCGGCGCCGGCTTGAACTACGTCTGTTACGGCCTGGTGGCGCGCGAAGTTGAGCGCGTGGACTCTGGCTACCGCTCAATGATGAGCGTGCAGTCTTCTTTGGTGATGTTGCCGATCAACGACTTCGGCACCGAAGCCCAAAAGCAAAAGTACCTGCCCAAGCTGGCGCGTGGCGAGTGGATCGGTTGCTTTGGCCTGACCGAGCCCAACCACGGCTCCGACCCCGGCAGCATGATCACCCGCGCCAAAAAGGTCGACGGCGGCTACAGCTTGAGCGGCGCCAAGATGTGGATCACCAACAGTCCGATCGCCGACGTGTTCGTGGTCTGGGCCAAGGACGATGGCGGCCAGATCCGTGGCTTCATTTTGGAAAAAGGCTGGAAAGGCCTCTCCGCTCCTGCCGTGCACGGCAAGGTCGGCCTGCGTGCCTCGATCACCGGCGAGATCGTCATGGACGAGGTGTTCTGCCCCGAAGAAAACGCTTTCCCCGAAGTGCGCGGTTTGAAAGGCCCCTTCACCTGCCTGAACAGCGCCCGCTACGGCATTGCTTGGGGCGCACTGGGCGCTGCCGAAGACTGCTACGCCCGCGCTCGCCAGTACGTGATGGACCGCCAACAGTTTGGCCGCCCCTTGGCCGCCAACCAATTGATCCAAAAGAAACTGGCCGACATGCTGACCGAAATCAGCCTGGGCCTGCAAGGCTGCTTGCGCTTGGGCCGCATGAAGGACGAAGGCACCGCTTCGGTGGACCTGACCTCCATCCTCAAGCGCAACAGCTGCGGCAAGGCGCTGGACATCGCCCGCATGGCACGCGACATGATGGGCGGCAATGGCATCAGCGCCGAATACGGCGTGGCCCGCCACCTGGTGAACCTGGAAGTGGTCAACACCTACGAAGGCACGCACGATGTGCACGCCCTGATTTTGGGCCGCGCCATCACCGGAATTCCTGCTTTCTCGAATTGAGGCTGGGTTTGTAACTACCCCAAGGGCTGCCCATTGGCAGCCCTTTTTGTTCATGGGCCCACGGTGCGTTTGCGCCTTGACGAAGACCGGCGAAGATCGTACATTACTAACCAGTCAGTCATTAAATAATCTGTGAACACCACCGATCCCCTCGTCCCCCACAAACGCGAACGCCGCAAGCAAGACCGACCGGGTGAACTGCTCGAGGCGGCTTTGGACCTCTTTGTGGAAAAAGGCTTTGCCGCAACACGCGTTGAAGAGGTGGCTTTGCGGGCAGGCGTGTCCAAGGGCACGCTGTTTTTGTACTTTCCCAGCAAGGAAGATCTGTTCAAGGCCGTGGTGCGCGACAACGTGGTGGCGACCGTGGCGCAAGGCGCTGCCGAAGCAGCGCAATTCCAAGGTAGCACTGGGGAGTTGCTGGAGTGGATGATGCTGCAATGGTGGCGCCGCTATGGGGCCACCAAGGCATCGGGTATTTCCAAACTGGTCATGAGCGAGGCCAGCAACTTTCCTGACCTGGCGATTTTTTTCCGCAACGAAGTGATCGAGCCCGCGCACGCGCTGGTGCGCAACGCCTTGCAGCGTGGCATTGACCGCGGCGAATTTCACCCCATGAGCGTTGATTTGACCTTGCATTCGGTCATGGCCCCACTTTTGTTTCTGGTGATGTGGAAACATTCCATGGGGCCATGCAGCCCCAGCCATGAACAAATCGACCCCGAGGCCTTCATTTCCCAGCATGCCCGCCTGATGGCGCGTGGTTTGTCCCAAGCTTGATATTCAACTGCTGTGTGCCCGATTCAACATGAAAAAATCGACCCTCTGGATTGTGTCTGCTGTGGCTGTTGCCGTTTTGCTTACGGTCGGTTCGCGTTGGCTGAGCCAGCGCCAGCCTGCCACCGAAGCCGCCAAAACCAGCGCACCGGCAACACCTGTCATTGAATTGAGCGCCAGTGATGTGGTTCGGGTTCAGAACATGGACATGGTGCTGGGCTTGGCCGTTTCTGGCACGCTCAAAGCCAGCCAAAGCGCCATGGTCAAGGCCCGCGTGGTGGGCGAACTCATGGACCTCACGGTCCGCGAAGGCGACATGGTCAAAGCCGGCCAGGTGATCGCCCGCATCGACCCCACGGAATACCAAGCTCGGGAACGTCAGGCCAAACAACAGGCGGACGCGGCATGGGCGCAAGTGGACATTGCTCAGAAGCAGTTCGACAACAACAAGGCCTTGGTGGACCAAGGCTTCATCTCACAGACCGCCTTGCAAAACGCCATGGCCAGCCTGAACGGGGCCAAGGCAACCCACATGGCGGCTGTGGCAGCACTCGATGTGACCCGCAAAGCCCTCGAAGATGCGACCATCCGGGCGCCCATCAGCGGCCAGGTTGCCCAACGACTGGCCCAACCCGGCGAACGCATGGCGCTGGACGCCCGGATTGTGGAGGTGGTCAACCTCAGTCAACTGGAGCTGGAAGCGGCTTTGCCCGCAGCCGATGCGGGACTGGTGCGCAAAGGCATGAAGGCTCAGCTCAAAATCGAGGGCCAGGAAGAGTCCGTCACCGCCCAGGTCCTGCGCATCAACCCCTCAGCCCAAGCGGCCAGCCGCAGCGTGCTGGTGTACCTGGGCCTTGCAGGCCATGAGGGCTTGCGCCAAGGCCTGTTTGCAGAAGGTCTGTTGGGCACACGCAGGGCCCAAGCGTTGGCGGTGCCGCTGTCGAGTGTGCGCACCGACAAGTCTCAGCCTTATGTGCAGGTGGTCGATGGCGAGCGGGTGCGGCATGTGTTGGTACAAACCGGCACCCGCACCGAAAAGACCATTCAAAACATCACCCTGACCTGGGTCGAGGTGAGTGGGCTGAGCGAAGGTACTCAGGTGCTGATGGCCAGCGCCGGCGCTGTGCGCGAAGGAACGCAGGTGAAGTTCACCGCTGGCGTGCGTTGAAAGAGGCCCATCCGTGTGGTTCACCCGCGTCAGCCTGCAAAACCCTGTTTTCGCCACCATGGTCATGTTGGCTTTGGTGGTGCTGGGCCTGTTCTCGTTCCAGCGCCTCCAAGTCGATCAGTTCCCCAACATCGACTTTCCGGTGGTGGTCATCAGCACCGAATACCCCGGCGCATCGCCTGAGATCGTTGAGAGCGAAGTCTCCAAAAAGATCGAGGAAGGCGTCAACTCGATCGCTGGCATCAGCGCCCTGACCTCGCGCAGCTATGAAAACCAGTCTGTGGTGATCATGGAGTTCCAGCTGCAGATCGATGGCCGCAAGGCGGCCGAAGATGTGCGCGAAAAAGTCGCCTCTCTGCGCCCCCTGCTGCGCACCGAGGTCAAAGAACCTCGGGTGCTGCGCTTTGATCCCTCGAGCCGCGCCGTTTGGTCTCTGGCCGTCATTCCGGAGGGTGACAAACTCAACGCGGTGGAATTGACCAACTGGTCAGAGCAAGTGCTCAAAAAGCGTCTGGAAAACGTGCGCGGTGTGGGCTCGGTCACTTTGGTGGGCGGCAGCAAACGCGAGATCAACCTGTATTTGCAACCGGCCAACATGGAAGCCTTGGGTGTAACCGCCGAGCAGGTGGTCAGCGCCGTGCGCAATGAAAACCAAGATTTGCCCGTAGGCGCGATCCGCTCGCTGGAGCAAGAGCGCATGGTGCAGATCAGCTCGCGGATGCAAAGACCCGAGGACTTTGGCCGCATCATCGTGGCCCGCAAAAACGGCACCCCCATCCGCTTGTCGCAAGTGGCCACGGTGAAGGACGGCGCGCAAGAGCTGGAAAACCTGGCGCTCTACAACGGCCAACGCACGCTCTTGATGTCGGTGCAAAAGTCGCAGGATGAAAACACCATCCAGGTGGTCGATGGCCTGGTCAAGGCTGTGGCCGAGCTGCAAGGCCAGCTGCCGCCTGGCCTGCGTCTTGAACCCATCACCGACAACTCGAGGCCCATTCGCGTGTCGGTCAACAACGTGCGCCAGACCCTGATCGAAGGGGCCATCCTCACGGTGTTGATCGTGTTTTTGTTTCTCAACTCTTGGCGCTCGACGGTCATCACAGGCCTGACGCTGCCGATCTCACTGATCGGCACGTTCATGTTCATGCAGATGTTTGGCTTCACCATCAACATGATCACGCTGATGGCGCTGAGCCTGTGCGTGGGCCTGCTGATCGACGACGCGATTGTGGTGCGCGAGAACATCGTGCGCCATGTGCAAATGGGCAAAAGCGCCTACAAGGCCTCATTGGAGGGCACCCAAGAAATTGGCCTGGCCGTGCTGGCCACCACCTTGTCCATCGTGGCAGTTTTTTTGCCGATCGGCTTCATGGAAGGCATCATCGGCAAGTTTTTCCACGAGTTCGGCATCACCATCGTGGCGGCCGTGATGATCTCGATGTTTGTGAGCTTCACGCTCGACCCCATGCTCTCGAGCATCTGGCACGACCCGGCCATCGACGCGCACGGCAAAAACCAAGCGCCTGTCAGCTGGTACGACAAAAGCATTGGCCGCGTGACCGGCTGGTTTGACCGGAGCACGGAGCGCCTGGCCGATGGCTACCAAGGCATCTTGCGCTGGGCGCTGGTGCACAAAAAGTCCACCGTGTTTCTGACCTTGGGCATTTTTGTGGCCAGCGTGTTCATGGTCCGGCTGCTGGGCACCGAGTTCGTGCCCAAAGCTGATTTCTCTGAAACCTCGGTCAAGTTCGAAACCCCGGTGGGTACTTCGCTCGAAGCCACCGAGGCCAAAACCCGACAGGTCGAGGCCATCCTGCGCGACTTTCCGGAAGTGCGCTACACAGTCAGCACCATCAACACCGCCAACGCGCAGGGCAAGAACAACGTCAACCTTTACATCCGTCTGGTGGACCGCAAAAACCGCAGCCGCAACGCCGACCAGATGTCTGCCGTGCTGCGCGAACGCCTCAAACAAGTGCCCGGCATCGCGGTCACGCACACCGGTTTGCTCGACGCGATTGGCGGCAACAAGCAAGTCGAGTTTTCGCTGCAAGGCCCAGACCAAAAAGAGCTGGAGCGCCTGGCGCTGGTGGCCTTGGCCAAGGTGCGCGACATTCCTGGCTTGGTGGACCTGGACTCCAGCGTGAAACCCAACAAACCCGTCATCGGCGTGGAAGTGCTGCGCGACGCCGCATCCGACCTGGGCCTGGGTACAGCGCAGCTGGCAGCGCCGCTGCGCATTTTGGTGGCAGGACAAACCGTGGGCAACTGGCGCGCTCCAGACGACCAGACTTACGACGTGAACGTGCGACTTGCGCCCGAAGCCCGCAACAGTCCTCAAGACCTGGAACGGCTGCCCTTCATGGTGACTGCGCCCGATGGCAGTTCGCGCACCGTTCGCTTGGGCCAGGTGGCCCGCGTCAGCGAAACCACCGGCTCCAACCAGATCAACCGGCGAGACATGATGCGCGAAGTGGCCATCAACGCCAACGTGTTTGGACGCTCTGCAGGCGAGGTCTCAGCCGATGTTCGCAAAGCCATGGACAGCCTGAACCTGCCACCCGGCTACCGCTACAGCTTTGGTGGCTCGACTAAAAACATGAGCGAGTCTTTTGGCTACGCCTTGTCGGCACTGGCCATGGCGGTGATCTTCATTTACATGATCTTGGCCAGCCAGTTCAAAAGCTTCCTGCAGCCCCTGGCTTTGATGACCTCCCTGCCGCTGACCCTGATTGGCGTGGTGCTGGCCTTGATGGCGTTTCGCTCCACTTTGTCCATGTTCTCCATCATCGGCGTGATCATGCTCATGGGTCTGGTCACCAAAAACGCCATCTTGCTGGTGGACTTTGCCATCCGCGCCCGTGAGGATGGTTTGGCCCGCAGCGAGGCTTTGCTGCTGGCGGCCAAAGTGCGGCTGCGACCCATCTTGATGACCACCTTGGCCATGATTTTTGGCATGGTGCCGCTGGCCTTTGCACTGAGCGAAGGCGCCGAGCAACGCGCGCCCATGGGCCAGGCCGTGATCGGCGGGGTCATCACCTCCTCCTTGCTCACCCTCGTGGTGGTGCCGGTGGTGTACTGCTACATGGACGACCTGGCGCAATGGCTGCGACGAAAAGCCGGTCTTGCACCAGCCCGTCAGGGAACGGACATGCCCGCCCCTTAAAATCAGCACAATCAGCGATAAACCCCTCAGGAGTACCCGAATGGATCTGAATCAAGCCCGATTCAACATGATCGAACAGCAAATCCGCCCTTGGGAAGTGCTGGACCCCCAAGTACTGGAACTGCTCTCGGTCGTGCGCCGCGAAGACTTTGTGCCGATGGCGCACAAAACCTTGGCTTTTGTGGACATGGACGTTCCTCTGGGTGCTGCGCCCAACCAGGTCATGCTGGCCCCCCGTATTCAGGCTCGCATGCTGCAAGACTTGGCCGTCAAAAAAACCGACAAAGCGCTGGACATTGGCACCGGCTCTGGCTTCATGGCCGCCCTGCTGGCGCACCAAGCCGCCAGTGTGTTGAGCCTGGAAATCGACGCCAATCTGGCCGCCCAAGCCCAAACCAACCTGCAAAAAGCGGGGGTGACCAACGCGGTCGTGCGCACGGCCGATGGCAGCCAGGGCGCTGCTGCCGACGGCCCTTTTGATGTCATCGTGCTCAGCGGCTCGGTCGCCGAGGTGCCCGCCGCCTTGTTGCAACAACTCAGCGTGGGCGGCCGTTTGGTCGCCATCGTCGGGGACGAGCCCATGATGCGTGCCACTCTGATCACCCGCACCAGCGACAGCAACTGGACCACCACTGAGCCTTGGGACTGCAATGCCCCACGTCTGAGCGGTTTCCCCGAGCACACACGCTTCCAATTCTGAACGGCACACCATGGAACAAATCACCCCCGCTCAGCTCGCCGATTGGGCCGCAGGCCAGACACAACGCCCCGTTCTGCTGGATGTGCGTGAAGGCTGGGAGGTGCAAACCGCCAGCGCCAAGATAGACGCGCTGGACCTGGTGCACATGCCCATGCAAAGCATCCCCGCACGGTTGGAAGAGCTGGACAAATCCCGTCCCATCGCTTGCCTGTGCCACCATGGTGGCCGCAGCATGCAAGTGGCAGCCTTTTTGCAACAGCATGGCTTCCAAGTGGCCAACGTATCGGGCGGCATCCACGCCTGGTCTGCCCAAGTCGACCCGACCATTCCGGTTTATTGAATCGACTGGCCTCACCGAATTTTTGAAAGCTCTCAATGACACTGCGCCTTTTGCCTTTGACCCTTTCTCTGGCCGCTGCACTGGCTGGCACGGCCCAAGCCCAAAGCCTGGCTCAGCTTTATGAAGCAGCCAAGGGTTATGACGCGGCATACAAAGCTGCGCAATCCCAGTACCAAGCCAACTTGGCCAAAGCAGAACAAGCCAAGGCTTTGTTGCGGCCGACAGCCGGGCTTGGTGCAACGCTCAGTGAATCAGACTTCAACAACCTCACCAGCACCAATGCGGATGCCCGTTATGGCACACGCACGGCCACCCTCAGTGCGAGTCAACCCTTGTTTCGCCCTGCCAACATGGCCGGCTACCAACAAGGCGCGAAGCAAGTCGGATTGGCGCAGGCGCAATTGAAGGCAGCGGCGCAAGAGCTGATCGTGCGTGTCAGTCAAGCCTACTTTGACGTGCTTATAGCCCAAGACAGCTTGGCCTTTGTGAAAGCACAAAAAACGGCGGTTTCGGAACAGTTGGCCGCTGCCAAACGGAACTTTGAAGTGGGCACATCCACCATCACCGACACCCGTGAAGCGCAAGCCCGATTCGATTTGGTGACCGCCCAGGAAATCGCAGCAGAGAACGACTTGCGTGTCAAAAAGTTGGCCCTCGACCAATCCGTCGGAACGCCCAACACCCAACCTGTGCCGCTCAAATCGGGCGCAAACCTGAACGCAGCACTCACAGGCAACGCCGACACATGGGCGCAACAAGCGGCCGAGCAAAGTCCCAACGTCGAGCAAGCACGCATAGGCTTGGAAGTGGCCCAACTCGAAACCGAAAAAGCAAAAGCCGGGCACATGCCCACACTGGATTTGACCGCCTCTTATGGGGCAACTAGGTTTCGAAATGGCAATCCATCATCACGCATTGACAACAACACAGGCACCATCGGTCTGAGCTTCAACCTGCCCCTGTACGCAGGCCATGCCACCCAAAACCGCATTCAGGAAACTGTGGCACTGAAAGAAAAAGCCCGCAATGACCTGGAAGGCGCACAGCGCTCAGTGGCTCAAGCCACACGCACGGCTTACTTTGGCGTGCAATCAGGCCTCGGCCAAGTCAAGGCCCTCGAAGCAGCCGAAGCCTCCAGCCAAAGCGCCTTGGATGCCAACAAGCTGGGCTACCAGGTGGGCGTGCGCATCAACATCGATGTGCTCAACAGCCAAAGCCAACTTTTCCAAACCAAGCGTGATCTGGCCAAAGCACGTTATGACGTGTTGCTGGGGCAACTGAAACTGCGTCTGGCCGCTGGGGTGTTGAAGGCGGAAGATGTTCAAACACTGAACAGTCTGTTCGGACAGTAAATTATTCAGCCACTCCCTATGGTTCGGATCAGACTCAGCCAACGCGCCAGTCAAAATACCTTTTTCAAAGTTTGACGGGTATTTTGGCTAAGGCACGATCAGGCATGCCAAGGTAACAGTTGATGGCCATTTTCCTTGAGCACCGGCTGTGATGCGTTCATACGCTCACCATCCAAGACGCGGTGGTATTTTTCCAAATAACCTTTGGCCATTGCCACATGGTTAAACATAGAAACCGCCCGTTGATGACATTCGAGAGGATCGAACTTCATCTCACGAACAGCCAAAGCCAGCTCGGTAATGGAATCAGATAAATACCCGTGCTGAGACAAAACAATCTCTGGCAGCGCTCCGTAAGGCGTTGCAAACACCGGATTACCAAAATATAGGCTCTCGATCACGGCTAAGCCAAAGGGCTCATTCCAGCGCACTGGAAAAATCATGCCTTTTGATTCATTAAGCAATCGAAACTTCAATTCACCGCCCACCATGCCGTGAAAATAGATGGACCTCCAAGGCGTGAATCGAAATGTCCGTGACATATTCAATCGCGTCCCGCCAAGCACGGCCAACTCCATCTCTGCCCTGCGAGCCACTTGAATCGCCCCTTTAAGATTTTTAACAGGCCAGGAACCCTTGCCTAAGAAATGATGGCGAAGGCGGGGCACGGACCAGTCGACAGGCCCATAGGAGGACCAGTCCAAACCGTTGTACACAAACTCCTTGGAGCCATATCGATCCGCATGATTTTTGGAAATGAAGACTGTATTCAACGGAAAAGGATATGCCCGCTTGCTGTTACCGTGTTCAGTTACCAGATAAGGGAAATCTGGTTCCATTTCCGTGTTCGACTGGAAGTGAACAATATCAAAGCCGTCAGAGGGTATCTGCTCCATGACAGTTTTCGTGGCGTCAATACAGATCACCCTTGCGAAATCACAACTTGAACCCTCTGGTACCAAAAAAGTAACCTCGTGCCCGAGCTCAATCAGGCCTTTGGCCAAATCCCAAACAACACGCTCGGTACCCCCATAAGAAAATACCGGAATTTTGGTTTGATGTACGAGCAAAATCTTCATACGGGTCTCGAAAAGCGATCATGACTGCAGTCTAATGATGGGCGGTTCAATGAAATTAACAATGCCATCATGTATAAAAAGAAATGACTTTCTCTTGAACTGAATAAAGGAGTGTTGATCATACTGTCCATTAACAAAATACTGGTAAGGGATACCAACAATAATTTGCCCTGTACTTGGTCTGAGAACTTTGCCAGACGGTACAAAGATACCAACAGCGTCGCATAGAGCAACATACCAACAACACCGTGATACGCCCCTGTACCGTGACCCACAATAGAACTTTCGGAAATCAGTTTCGGCACGATACGGTAGTTATAAGCACGGCGCCCAATCGATGACATCACATCCACATCTCGCTGCGCGAACTCATTTATCCCTAAAGTGATCTGATCACGCATCAGACTAGATGATGCCATCCCCGCAACTACGATCAGCACCAAAACAGGCAGTCCAAGCAACAACTTTTTGCCGCCCTATCGGATCAGCATGTATGAAAAAAGCCCCGGCAATAAAAGCAACACACCAGTTCGACCTGAAGACAGATGGGTGATGCTGACAACCCTCAGCACTGTTACTTCCAGCCAAAAAATACTGTGTCGTCCCAGCCATGAGCGATCTACCTTCGACAAAGCAAAAACAACCAAAAAAGACATCAAGACATTTTTGGTAATTGGCATTACCCCAAATCAATAGACAAGTAATGTTGTCAAAACTGAAGTGGCGCCATGCAGCTACAACGAGCGAAAAATGCCGCCAATTTCTATTCTGAAGTGGTAAAGCCAGTCATCAATAAAGTGCACCCCGTGATCGATACGGCCGAGGCGGTGGCGCGGGAAATGCAAAGCAAGCCGGAAGGGCCATCACGCATGAACCCCTTAAACCCTAAAAAACTGCTGCTGACCAAGTGGACAGCGGTCAAACCTGTGGTCAAGCAAAAACACTTTTTGGCCAGCCGGGTGATTCAACCCGAACAACTAACCACCCCGATCAAAAGCGTGGAAATTGAAGCGGTTTTCTCAAAGGCCACGCAGGTCATCGCATGGCGGGGGCTGCAGGACTACGGCGTTTGGGGGCAGGGTTGGGTTTGACTGTATGGAAAAATCTGTAACAGTGAGCGTGTCTATGGGTTTGGGGGAATGCCAGTTTGTCATCGCTTAGAAAGTATGGAGGAAGATTCTTTAAAGTCATACTTTAATGCTGCATACCTGAAAAAACACTCTAATGCTATAAAAAAGCAAAACAGAAAACCTTCTGCCCCGCAAAGAAATCCACGACGGAAGACATAAAGTTTCAAAAAAATAGCGAACGCAGACGCAAACCCTCGCAATACACCGCCTGTTTTGCCAATCTGTGCTCTCTTGGCAGCACCGTGCTGCACATACTGCGCTAATTTGAGCAAACTGCCATGCACTGTTTCCCGCGAATAGTGCAACAAGCGTGCATGGAACTTGAACACAGGGCGTGACCCGTTGCGCATGATGGCTCCTTCGTGCACAACACCTTCAAATTTTTCAACAGAGGCCGTCTTGAACAAACGCTGAACACCCGCCGTGGATTTCATCAGCGCGAGCGGCCGGCCATATGCGACCTGGTTCCACAACACCTCCCAAATGGCATCTCGTTGGCTGGCTACAGCGGCACGAATTTCCTGGGCCAAGGCTTCACCAATCACTTCATCAGCATCCAGAAAGAAAATATAGTCCGTTTTGACATATTGCAGCAGACGTGTGCGTTGCGCGGCAAAACCTTGCCAGTCATCGTGGCACTGAACTTCTGCACCCAACTCCTTGGCGATTTCAATCGTTCGATCGATGCTGCCACTGTCCACGACCACAATCTGATCTGCGAACTTGGCGCTTTGAATGCATTGGGCAATCCGGCGTTCCTCGTTCATCGTCAGAATTCCAATGCAAAGCGTGGGTCGATCTACAGTCTTCATAATGCGCTCCATTTCCACAACCCCCACCAGCGTCCCCACATGCGGGCCAGCAGCTTGGGCGAAAACAGGATGACGCGTAACGGCAAAGCCAGCGCGGTCGTCCAAATCAGTCGTCTTCGCAGCTTTTGTGCGGCTTGCAAAGACGCATGTTTATTCAAAAATATCAGCTTCGATTGTGCATGGTGAAAACCTCGCAGGTATTCGTTTCTCAAGGGTGATCGACCGCGTACCGATCCTCGGGACCGATGCAGGACCTGCACCTGTGGGCACAGCATCATGGCTTGCTTGGCCTGAAAAAGCCGCAGGCACAAGTCATCGTCTTCGTAATACAGAAAGAAGCGCTCATCGAAAAAGCCAGTCATGGCCATGCGCTCCATGCGCAGCAGCATGACTGCACCACAAACAAAACCAACGCACACGGTGCCTTCCGCTGCAGGACCACGACTGCTCCAGTAAACAGAGGGCCACCGGTAATTGATCTCTGCTCTGTCCTCCGAGGCCATGAGTTGAGGCGCGAAAAGAGCGGCATCATTGAAAAATTCTGCAAATGCCAGCAGGTCCAGCAAAGCCTGAGATGTCATTTCACAGTCGGGGTTGAGCAGTAAGGCAAATGCAGTTTTCACCTGAGCCAGAGCTCGGTTATTGGCTGCGCCAAAACCGAGGTTCCGCCCATGCGACAAAACCGTGACGTGCGGCCACAACATTTGAGCCTTCGCGGCAGTGCCATCCTCACTGCCATTATCTGAAATCACCACATTTGGACAAATCGCTAACAATGGCGAGAGCAACGGCAAACAATGTGCACTATTGAAGGTGACCACCACGATGGTGACCTGCGAAAAAGCTGAATGGCTCATGCCACTTCCCCGTTCCTCTTGGTCGCAGCCATTGAACACAAGGCCTTGATATGGTTGGGCACGGCACCCTGCCCCTTCTTTAAGAGCTGGACAGCAGCTGTTTTCGCGTGCTCAAGGCACTTTGGCTGGGTCAATGCCAAAACCACATGATCCAAGGCGGCCTGCATGTCCTGAACCTGGACAGCAGCACCTTGCTCAACCGCCATAGCGGCCGCCTCTGAAAAATTAAACGTGTTCGGCCCCATGACCAATGGGCAAGCGCACGCTGCAGCTTCAATCAGATTTTGTCCACCCAATGGGGCAAAACTGCCTCCCAGTAAAGCCATGCGGCTGATCAAGTAATATGCCTGCATTTCACCTAGACTGTCACCCAAAATCGCATCTGCAATGGCCATGCGAGCGGGATCGGGTTCATGATCACCCCATGCGCTTCTGCGCTCACTGTGCAACTGAGCTAGCTCAAGCAGATCATGAACCTCGTCAAAGCGCTGAGGATGGCGAGGCACCAAAAGCCACAAAACACCCAACGCCTTGAATTTTTCCAGCCGAGCAGGTTGGGACTGCAAAGCCTGCAACCACAAAAATTCTTCACCCTGGCGTGTACTGGCCAGCATGACGACAGGTCGTGCAGCTAAAACACTCTGCCAAAGTAAAGCCTGCTGACGTGCCTGATCTGAGACAGCCACATCAAACTTAATATTCCCAACAACCCGCACATCCTGGCACCCCAAACGCAAAAAACGCTGCGCATCAGGCACAGATTGGGCCAGTACCAGCCGCAAGCCACGGTAAGCAGGACCAGAAAGCGCTTTCCATCGCAGAGTCTGGTAAAGGGATTTTTCACTCATGCGTGCATTGAGCAAACACAAGGGCACACCCGCACGGCGGCAGGACTGCACAAGCTGAGGCCAGACTTCGGTTTCCATGAGCAAGCCCATGCTTGGCTTGAAGTGCGCCAAGAATTGACGCGTTGACCGCGCTGTATCCCAAGGCATCCAAGCTTGAACATCTCCCGCTTGCAGCAGCGCCCGACCCTGAACCAAGCCTGTGGCAGTTCCGTGTGTCAACAGAAGGCGCATGCCCGGAAATGCCTCGCGCAAAGCAGGTAAAAGCAGAGCTGCAGCACGGGTCTCTCCCAGCGATACAGCATGAAGCCAGACAAAACCACCTTGAGGAAGGCTGCCCGCGTATTGTCCAAAGCGTTGCGCCACATTGAACCCGTATTCAGGTTCATGCCGTGCACGACGGCGCAGCTTTTGGCGCAATAAAGGCTGCAAAATATGCAAAAAAATACCGTAGGCGGCCAACACCAGTCTCTCGAACACAGACAAACCAGACAAGGCCCGTGTCATCCGGCACTTGCCTTTTCAAAGAGCCCACTGTAAATACGGGCAATCGCCTCGGCTTCCCGGTCCAGCGAAAAGTGCTCGCTCACACGGATACGTGCAGCCTCACCCATTTGCACCGCATGGTTCAAATTTTTCAGCACAGACAAGACCGCTTGGATCAATCCTGGCACATCTTCGACGCCTACCATCTCACCGGTTTTCCCGGGTATGACCAATTGGTCAAAGGCCCCTGTGCGTGAGCAAACCAGCGCACAAGCGGTTGCTGCAGCCTCAAATGGCGTCAGACCAAACGGCTCATAACGTGGACATGCGACACACAAAAGACAGCGTTGGTACCACAGGTGCACCTCGCCGGCAGGCACCTCCCCCAAAAAAATAATCCGATCGTGCAAGCCCGCTGCATCGATCTGACGCTGCAGATCTTGCTGGTATGCCTGATGCTGGGGCTGCGCCAATCCAGCAATGACCGCCGTGGCACCCGGCAGTTGGGGCAAAGCTTGGATCATGGCGTGCACAAAAACATCGCTGCCTTTGTCGGGTCGCACGCGGCCGAACACACCGATGCCGTATTGACCTGGCAAGCCTGAATCGGCCCAAGCATTCAGTTTGTCCGGCGGAGGGCTAAAGCGCGACAAATCAATGCCATGCGGCACCACTGCGGTGGTGTTGGGCACAAAACTCGCAGCCAAAGGGGTGGTGGAGATGACTGCGTCCATTTTGGAAATCAACCACCTTGGAAACCAGCCATGCAAATGTTGGGCGGCCGAGGTGAACACCAGCTTGATGGGCAAACGCAGGACATCCCGAGCAAAAATAGCGGCCATCATTTCCGGATCACGCCGCACGTGCCAAATTCGAAAAGCTCTTCCTGCCGGCGGCTTCCGTGACAGTTCAATGGCCTGAGCCAACGTCATCCCTTCGATGCCGTTGGACATGCGCGTGCCACAAAACCCCAAACGCCACTGCTTAGCCTGCAAGGGCACGAGCGCATTGATGGTGGCCGAGACGCCTGTGTACCGTTTCTTCAGGTTAAAAACGATGACCTCCGGGTCATTACTCAACACAGAATCTGCTTTGTCCATGGGTTATTTACCAGCCCGTGTCGACTCAATGCGCCGCCGCCTGAATCTGTGCATCGGGCTTGACCGAACGCAGCAGTGCCAGCATCTCGCCTTCGATGCGCTGCAGCGCCGCTTCGGTCTGGCCCTCGAAGCGCAGCACCAACACCGGTGTGGTGTTGGAGGCCCGGATCAAACCAAAACCGTCGGGCCAATCCACGCGCAGACCGTCAATGTCGCACACCTGAGCTGGCGCACTGAAGGCGCTGGCGGCTTTGGCTTGCAAGGCACGGGTCACGCTGTGGGGTTCGCCTTCGTCGCAGGTCACGTTGAGTTCGGGCGTGCTGAAGCTGGTGGGCAAGGCGTTGAGCACTGCGTTGGCATCAGGGGATTGGCTGACAATTTCGAGCAAGCGGCAGCCTGCATAAGTGCCGTCATCAAAACCATACCAACGCTCCTTGAAGAAGATGTGTCCACTCATCTCGCCCCCCAAGGGGGCCTGGCCACCCGCGGCTTCAATGGCCCGCATTTGGGCCTTGATGAGCGAATGGCCCGTCTTGTACATCAGCGGTTGCCCCCCTGCCGCTTGGATAGCTGGAGCCAGCCGCTGTGAGCACTTCACGTCGAACAAGATGGTGCCGCCGGGTACACGACTGAGCACGTCCTGCGCAAACAACTGCATCTGGCGGTCGGGGTAGATGTTCTGACCGTCTTGGGTGACGATGCCCAGGCGGTCTCCGTCGCCGTCAAAAGCCAGGCCCAATTCGGCCCCGCTGGTTTTCAGGGCCGCGATCAGGTCTTGCAGGTTTTCCGGCTTGCTCGGGTCGGGATGGTGGTTGGGAAAGTGCCCGTCCACCTCACTGAACAGCTCGATCACCTCGCAGCCCAGGGCGCGAAAGATGCCGGGGGCTGAAGCCCCCGCAATGCCATTACCCGAATCGATCACGATCTTCATGGGACGCGCCAGTCGGATATCGCCCACGATGCGTTGCGTGTAATCGGCCAGCACATCCAGCAGCATCACGCTGCCGCCGCCCTGCAGCTGCCAAGTCTCGGCTTCCATCATCTGGCGCAGACCCTGGATTTCGTCGCCATAAATGGCGCGACCGCCGAGCACCATCTTGAAGCCGTTGTAGTCCTTGGGGTTGTGGCTGCCCGTGACCTGGATGCCGCTTTGGCAAACGGTGCTGGCCGCGAAGTAAAGCAAGGGCGTGGTGGCCAGGCCAATGTCGATCACGCGGATGCCCGCCGCCACCAAACCGCGAATGAGCGCCGCCGACAAGCCCGGGCCGCTCAGGCGGCCGTCGCGTCCCACGGCCACCGTGCTTTCGCCGTTGGCCAAGGCGTGCGTGCCAAAGGCCTTGCCCAGGCCCTCGGCCACTTGCTCGTTCAGGGTCGAGGGCACCACGCCGCGGATGTCGTAGGCTTTGAAGATGGAGGGGGTGATTTGCATGCGCCGTACCTGTCCAAATGCCGCTGAGGCCTGGTTGATTCTTAAATTGGAGATTGTAGGCGGGCCGAGCTAACATCCACCTGTCCTCCATGATTTTCAAAGGTCAAGCATGCCCCCCTTGAGCGCTCTTCGCATCGACAGCCCCTTGGGGCCGATCACGCTGGCGGCCAGTGCGCAAGGCCTGTGCGGTCTGTGGTTTGACGACCAAAAACACGGCCCCAGCGAAGCCCAGCGCCATCAGTGGGCAAGCCATGCACCCCATCCCTTGCTGCAAAGCGCCGCAGCCCAGGTGCAGGCCTATTTGGGCGGGCAAATCTTGAAATGGGAAGGACCGCTTGATTTGTCGGCAGGCACCCCGTTTCAGCAATCGGTTTGGCAGGCCCTGCTGCGCATCCCCGCCGGCCAAAGCCAGAGCTATGGCGAGCTAGCACGGCTGCTGGCACGGCCCCAAGCGGTGCGGGCCGTAGGCGCGGCCGTGGGGCGCAATCCGGTGAGTATCATCGTGCCTTGCCACCGCGTCCTGGGCGCCGGTGGCCAACTCACGGGCTACGCCGGCGGGCTGTGGCGCAAGCAAGCGTTGCTGCAGCTGGAAGGCCATCCCGGCATCTGACTTTTTATCCATGCATGCATCTCCCGCCAAAGGCTGGCTGGCCGACTTCTTGATCTTGGCCGCCATTTGGGGCTCGTCCTTTTTGTTCATGCGCGTTGCGGCCGTCGAGTTGGGTCCCCTGCCCACGGCCGCCATCCGAGTGGCCATTGCAGCGATTTTTTTGCTGCCGATCATGTTGGCCAAAGGCCACTGGGCCGAATTGCGCAGGCACTGGAAGCCGGTGCTCTTTGTCGGGGCGCTCAACAGCGGCATCCCCTTTGCGCTGTATGCCTTTGCGGTGCTGCACATCACCACCGGTTTTTCCTCCATCCTGAACGCCACGGTGCCTTTGTTCGGCGCCGTCGTCGCCTGGCTTTGGCTGGGTGATAAGCCCACCCTCTCACGCACGGTGGGTCTGGCCATCGGCTTTGGTGGCGTGGTGCTGCTGGCAGGGGGACAAGCCAGCTTCAAGCCCAACGACTCGGGCATTGCCCCGGCCTGGGCAGTCGCCGCTTGCTTGGCCGCGACCACTTGTTATGCCTTGGCAGCGAGTTTCACCAAAAAACACATCCCCAGCCTGCCACCACTGGTCACCGCAACGGGCAGCCAGATCGGCGCGACCTTGGTCTTGGCCTTGCCCGCGCTGTGGTGTCGACCCGATCATGGGCCCAGCGCCTCGGTCTGGTGGTCTTTGCTGGTGGTGGGGGTGCTGTGCACCGGGGTGGCCTACATCCTGTACTTCAAGCTGATCGAGAACTCGGGGCCGGCTCGGGCGCTGACCGTCACCTTCTTGGTGCCGGTGTTTGCCATCGCTTATGGCGTGCTGTTTTTGGGCGAAAGCGTGACGGCCTGGATGCTGCTGTGCGGCGCGGTGATTTTGTTCGGGACCTCTTTGTCCAGCGGGTTGGTCAAGCTGCCGGGGCGTTGACACGCTTGTGCAGATGTACCGGCTGCACGCGCTGAGCATCGCGCGCCCTGAGCTGGCCACAGCCCCCATCCACATCCTGCCCAGCCGACTGGCGCAGCTTGGTCAGCACGCCGCGCTGGTGCAGCGTGCGAGCGATCTCGGCCGCGCGCTCCCAACTGGGCCGGGCATAGGGCAAATCGGGCACTGTGTTGTACGGAATCATGTTCATCAGCGCGTATTTGCCGTGGAGCAATCGCACGATGCCTTCGATTTCTTCGGCGCTGTCGTTCACGCCCTCGATCAGGGTCCACTGGTACTGGATCGGGTAGCCGGTGGCACGGGCATAGGCCTCGCCCGCCTCCACCAGGTCTTTCGGGTCAAAGCGCGGGGCACGCGGCAACAGTTGCGCGCGCAAATCAGGCCGGGTGCTGTGCAGCGACAAGGCCAGTGCAGGCTTGACTCGGCCTTGCGGCAAACGCTCGAAGACACGCGCATCGCCCACGGTCGAAAACACCAGGTTTTTGTGCCCGATATTGCCCACGGTCCCGAGCAAGTCCATCGCCTCGATCACCGCATCCAGGTTGTGTGCGGGCTCGCCCATGCCCATGAACACGACTTTTTTGACCGGCCTGAGGGTTCGCGCCAGCGCCACTTGGGCCACGATCTCGGCACTGCCCACCTGCCGGATCAGGCCTTCGCGCCCGGTCATGCAAAACACACAGCCCACCGCACAACCCACTTGGGACGACACACACAGGCCATCGCGCGGCAACAGCACGCTCTCCACCGTCTGCCCATCTTGCAGGCCGACCAGCAAACGGGCCGAGCCGTCTTGGCCCGGGTGCTGCTCCCGCAGCGTGGCCAGGCCACTGAGGGTTTGGGTGAGCGCTGGCAAAGCCTCGCGCACAGCGGTGGGCATGAAGCTCTCCAGCGGCCTGCGGCCGCTGTCCTGAGGCTTGGCTTGGGTCCACAGGCGCAGCACGCGCTGTTCGTGCAGGGCGTTGGCTCCCAAAGCGCGCAAGTGGTCGCGGATATCCTGAACGCTGTGCATGGGGCTCAGTAATGGGGCGGGATTTCGTCACGCAGATTGCGCATTTCAGCGCCGCCGCCCGATTCGGGCAAGCGGTCTCGCATCTGGCGCAGCTCCTGAATCAGTGCGTCGATTTGCTGCTGCTGCCGGTAAACCTGCGCATTGAGCTGGTCCAGCAGGTCTTCGGTGAAGCCGGCCTTGATCTCCAGGTCGACGAGGCGGTTTTCAATCGGGGTGGGAATGTCCATGGGCTGTATTGGACATGATTTTGGACCGGGCTCTGACATCTTTTATAATCACTCCATCGCCGAGTTATCTGAACTACTTGCAGGGCGATTCATAAAATCTGCTAAAGCGTTCGCCAGGCTCCGGGTTATCAGGGTCGGCAACGCCGACAAACCACTGAAACCTTAGGAGCTTTTTTCATGTCCAGCAATTTCCTCTTCACCTCGGAATCCGTCTCCGAAGGCCACCCCGACAAAGTCGCCGATCAGATCTCGGATGCGATTTTGGACGCCATTTTCGAACAAGACCCCCGCAGCCGCGTGGCCGCCGAAACCCTGACCAACACAGGTTTGGTGGTCTTGGCCGGTGAGATCACCACCAACGCGCACGTCGACTACATCCAGGTCGCCCGCGACACCATCAAGCGCATCGGCTACGACAACACCGACTACGGTATCGACTACAAGGGTTGCGCGGTCATGGTTTGCTACGACAAGCAGTCCAACGACATCGCCCAAGGCGTCGACCACGCCTCGGACGACCACCTCAACATCGGCGCAGGCGACCAAGGCCTGATGTTCGGCTACGCGTGCAGCGAAACGCCCGAGTTGATGCCCGCCCCCATCTACTACGCCCACCGCCTGGTCGAGCGCCAAGCCCAGCTTCGAAAAGACGGCCGCCTGCCCTTCTTGCGCCCCGATGCCAAAAGCCAGGTGACCATGCGCTATGTGGATGGCAAGCCCCACAGCATCGACACCGTGGTCCTGTCCACCCAGCACAGCCCCGACCAATCGGAAACATCGACCAAGATGAAGGCCAGCTTCACCGAAGCCATCATCGAAGAGATCATCAAGCCCGTGCTGCCCAAAGAGTGGTTGCAGGACACCAAGTACCTGATCAACCCCACCGGCCGTTTCGTCATTGGCGGCCCCCAGGGCGATTGCGGCCTCACAGGCCGAAAAATCATTGTGGACACCTACGGCGGTGCCTGCCCGCACGGCGGCGGTGCTTTCAGCGGCAAAGACCCGTCCAAAGTGGACCGCTCGGCCGCCTACGCCGCCCGCTATGTTGCCAAAAACATCGTGGCCGCCGGTCTGGCCACGCAGTGCCAAGTGCAAGTGGCTTATGCCATTGGCGTGGCTCGCCCCATGAACATCACCGTCAACACCGCGGGCACTGGCGTGATCAGTGACGACAAGCTGTCAGCACTCGTGGCCGAGCACTTTGACCTGCGCCCCAAAGGCATCATCCAGATGCTGGACTTGCTGCGCCCGATCTACAGCAAGACTGCCGCCTACGGCCACTTTGGCCGCGACGAGCCCGACTTCACATGGGAACGCACCGACCGCGCCGCCGCATTGAAAGCGGCCGCTGGCCTGTAAGCCGAAGCCGCAACCAGCCCTCCAAAAAAAGGGCAAGCCAAAGCCGCTCAGCCACCCTTGAGCGGCTTTTTTATGGGCGCTGGCTTGGTCAGGACACGCTGGCTGCGGCAATGAAAGTGGCGCTGCTTGAGCCGCCTTTTCTTCATTCGGCTGACACACGAGTGCAGATGGGATTACAAACGAAACTCACTGCGCAGGCGCTGATCCAACTCCGTCAGATTCAAGGACGTCAAATCCAACACGTGTTTGACCGCGACGGCGCGTTGCACCTGAACGTCCAGATGCGACATCAACTCCCCCATGAAAGGGTTAGAAACAAACACGGTCAAGGCATTGAAACGGTGATGCAAAACCGCTTCATGAAAATACTTGGCCAGCGTTTTTGCAAACTCGCTGCGATGGGCCTGTTTGAGGTTTGCGCGCGGTGCCAAACCAGCCCGACCAGCCTCTGAGTGACCCAGGGGCGCCCGCTCGGTCTCGCTCGCTCGCATGCGACTTGCGGGATGACGCCATGCGGTCAGCTCCACCAAAGGTTCAGCAAAAGATGCACGCTCCAAAAGCCTTGCTTGCGAAGCATTGGCCACCAATATCCAATTTTTTTGAGACATGTCGAATCCTTTGGAGTCAAATGCTTTTTTCTCTTTAGTGGGATCACGCGTTGGCCATTGAATCTGTAGCCACAGAAGCTCAGATTCAGCGCGCGGTCAAGCTCGATCAAGTCACATCCATTGAGAGCCTTGGCATCGCGGCGCGCCACTGGAGCCAACTTCGGTGTCGCGGTTAACTCACCGGCAAACACCACTTACAGGTTTGTCCACTGAATGGCGCACCCTGCTAGACCGAGGCGGGTGCACCTGGAATGCACCCTCCATCAAGACGTCAAGCGATCTTGAGCAAATGGCTTTGGCCGTTGGGCTTTTTCGGCAAGGTCAGTTGCAACACACCATTTTCGTATTTGGCAGAAGCCGAAGAGGCGTCCACGCTTTCATCCAAGGTGAAACTGCGCGCCACACTGCCGAAATAGCGCTCACGGCGAATGAGCTTGGCCCCCTCTTTTTCCTCTTTTTCTTTTTTCACATCAGCGCTCAAGGACACCTGATTGCCCTGTATCGCCACTTTGATGTCCTCTTTCTTGACGCCTGGGATCTCGGCTTTGACAAAGAAACAATGGTCATCTTCCGTCAAATCCAGCCGCATTTGAGGCTCACCTTCCATGAGTCGGTGCATAGGTCGCATCGCGAATCCTTTGAAGAAATCTTCATTGAAAGGGTTGCGCAATTCGCTCAAAGGGTTGAATCGTGTGAGGTTGTTCATGGTGTGTTCTCCATCCATCAAAACGGTGGCATTTGCGCCACTGACAATACGGAGCGGGGTGGAATTACGCATCGCTCCAAGGGCTGTTCCAGTCCTCATGCGCACTGTCGTTTTTTTCGGATGCGATGTCTGTTGACCGTTTCACACAAGATCACCACACCGGTCACTGGGTTGAGCAAGCCACCCACCGCGGGTCATGCATGAGAAGCGGGCAAGAAAAAACCGCTATAAATCAAAGACTTATAGCGGTTAATCATTTTTTTGGCGGAGTGGACGGGACTCGAACCCGCGACCCCCGGCGTGACAGGCCGGTATTCTAACCAACTGAACTACCACTCCTGGTAACTGAAGCTTTTGTCAGAGAGCTTGTGCAAACTGACCAAGTGCCACAAAACTTGGCGACCCTACGGGGATTCGAACCCCGGTACTCACCGTGAAAGGGTGATGTCCTAGGCCTCTAGACGATAGGGTCATAACCTGGACCGATTCTTGCGAATCATCTCGACACTTTGGTGGAGGTAAGCGGGATCGAACCGCTGACCTCTTGCATGCCATGCAAGCGCTCTCCCAGCTGAGCTATACCCCCTTTGGTACAACGCTAAGCATGGATGCTTTTTCGTTATGCCTCGTTGGTGTCGAGATTTGAATTATAGACAGAAATTCAGGCGTTTTTCAAGCGCTCTAGAATTTTTTCTCTTTGACTCAAGGCGAGCACCGCATCGAGCGAAGGCGTCTGTGCCGTGCCCATCACCAAGACCCGAACAGGCATCGCCAAGAGCGGCATTTTGAGTCCAGTTTCGGACAAAGTTTCCTTGATCGCCGCCGAAATGGATGCCTTGTCCCAGACACAATGGGTCAGCTTGTCAGACAACACCGCCAAGGCGGGCTTGACGGCGTCGGTCACGTGCTGGGTTTTCTCGTCCGCGTTGGGCACCACGTCCAGATAAAAGGCGCAGATCCATTGGGCCAAAGCCACCAAGGTGTCGCAACGGTCCTTGAACAAGCCGCAAATGCGGGCCAAACGATCATCGGCCACCACCCCCAGCTTGGCAAGGAATGGCTGAACATGCTGGGCCAGTTCTTCGTCGGGCAGTGCCTTGAGGTGTTGGGCGTTGACCCACTTGAGCTTGGCCTCGTCAAACTGTGCGGCGCTGCGGCCCAAGTGGTCCAAGTTGAACCACTCGAGGAATTGCGCGCGGCTGAAGATTTCATCGTCCCCGTGGCTCCAGCCCAGCCGCGCCAAATAGTTGACCATGGCATCGGGCAAATAGCCTTCATCCCGGTAGGCTGTGACGGCCTTGGCCCCGTTGCGCTTGCTCATCTTCTCACCCTGTTCATTGAGCACGGTGGGCAGATGGGCATACACAGGGGGCTCTTGGCCCAGGGCCTTGAAAATGTTGATTTGGCGAGGTGTGTTGTTGACGTGGTCGTCTCCGCGGATCACGTGGGTGATCTGCATGTCGATGTCGTCCACCACCACGCAAAAATTGTAGGTGGGCGTGCCATCCGGGCGGGCGATCACCAGATCGTCCAGCTCGTCGTTGCTGATCTCGATGCGACCTTTGACCTTGTCGTCCCAGGCCACCACGCCGCCCATCGGATTTTTGAAGCGCAGCACGGGCTTCACGCCCTCGGGGACCGCAGGCAGCGTTTTGCCCTCCACCGGACGCCAGGTGCCGTCGTAGCGGGGCTTTTCTTTGTTCGCCATCTGGCGCTCTCGCAAGGCGTCAAGTTCCGCCATGCTCATGTAGCAAGGGTACACATGGCCAGCCGCAATCAAGTCGGCCAGCACCGCTTTGTAACGGTCCATGCGCTGCATTTGGTAGAACGGTCCTTCATCGTGGTCCAGTCCCAACCAGGCCATGCCTTCGATGATCACGTCGACGGACGCTTGGGTGGAACGGTCCAGATCGGTGTCTTCGATGCGCAAAATGAAGTCGCCGGCCGTGGCACGGGCAAAGGCCCAAGGGTACAGGGCCGAGCGGATGTTGCCCAGGTGAATGAAGCCAGTGGGCGATGGGGCAAAGCGGGTGCGCGTGTGTTCAGATGTCGTCATATCAGAGGGTATCGAGACCACGAGAGAGGTCTTTTTGGATGTCTTGCGGGTATTCAAGGCCAACCGCCACGCGGATCAGCCCCTGACCAATGCCCGCGGCTTGACGCTGGGCTTCGCTCAGGCGGCCGTGCGAAGTGCTGGCCGGGTGGGCCACCAGGGTTTTGGTGTCCCCCAGGTTGGTCGACAACGACAGCATCTGCATGGAATCGAGCACATGGAATGCGCGTGCGCGGGATTGCTCGGGGCTGTCGGCCTTCACATCGAAGGACAAAACCGCACCGCCCAGACCGGACATCTGGCGCATGGCCAGATCGTGCTGTGGGTGGCTGCTCAAACCGGGGTAATGAACACGCGCCACCGAAGGGTGCTGTTCCAGCCACTCGGCCAAAATTTGCGCACGGGCGCTCTGCGCACGCATGCGCAGATCCAAGGTTTCCAATCCTTTGAGCACCACCCAAGCGTTGAAGGGCGCGAGCGTCATGCCCCCACTTTTGAGCACCGGCAAAAACTTCTCCGTGATCATCTGCTGCGGCGCGCACAAGGCCCCAGCCATCACCCGGCCCTGACCGTCCAGGTACTTGGTGCCCGAGTGCATGATGATGTCGGCCCCCATGGCCACTGGCCGTTGCAAAGCGGGCGTGGCAAAGCAGTTGTCAACGCCCAACAAAGCGCCCGCGTTGTGGGCGATGTCGGCAAGCGCCTGGATGTCGCAAACCTCGGTCAGGGGGTTGGTCGGGGTTTCGGCAAAGAGCAGCCGCGTGTTGGGCCGGATGGCGGCTTGCCACTCCTTCAAGTCGGTTTGCGAGACAAAGCTGGACTCCACGCCGAACTTGGCCAGGTCCGAGCCGATCAACTTGATGGTCGAGCCAAACATGGAACGCGAACACACCACATGGTCGCCCGCCTTGAGCAAGCCCATGCACATCATCAAGATGGCCGACATGCCCGAGGCTGTGCCCATGGCCGCTTCGGTGCCCTCGAGCGCGGCCAGGCGCATTTCCATGCTGGCCACCGTGGGGTTGCCGTAGCGGCCGTAGGTGTAACCGTCTTCATCGCCGGCAAAACGGGCCGCGGCGGCAGCGGCCGTGGGCTGCACATAGCCACTGGTCAGGTAAAGAGCTTCGGAGTTTTCACCATACTGGCTGCGCTCCACGGCGGCACGCACCGCCAAGGTGTCGATGTGCAGGTCGTCAAATCGGTTGGCATCGGTCATGGCACTGGCTCACTCGCTGGCGTTGGGCAAAGCCAAACGCGAATTGTCGTCATCACCCTCTTCCACCTGGAGTCGGGTTTCGTTCAAGCGAGCGATATCGTCGATGGAAATATCGCCCGTCACATACACACCATCAAAGCAAGAGGCGTCAAAGTCGGACAGTGCGCCTGCTGCGTTGACACGCGCTTGGGCCACGGCGGTTTTCATGGCGTCGACATCCTGGTAAATCAGGGCGTCACAGCCGATGATTTCGCGAATTTCTTCGATGCTGCGGCCGTGTGCCACCAGCTCTTCCTTGGTGGGCATGTCGATGCCATACACGTTGGGGTAGCGCACGGGAGGCGCGGCGCTGGCCATGTAGACCTTACGGGCTCCGGCGTCCCGGGCCATTTGCACGATCTCACGGCTGGTGGTGCCGCGCACGATGGAGTCGTCCACCAACAGCACGTTGCGACCCTTGAACTCGCTCACGATGACGTTCAGTTTTTGACGGACCGACTTCTTGCGCACAGCCTGTCCCGGCATGATGAAGGTGCGGCCCACATAACGGTTTTTCACAAAACCTTCGCGGTACGGAATGCCCAGCAAATGGGCCAGTTGTGTGGCACTGGGACGGCTGGACTCGGGGATCGGGATCACCACATCGATGTCGCTGGGTGGCACGGTAGAGATCACACGCTTGGCCAAAGTCTCACCCAGGTTCAAGCGCGCCTGGTAAACCGAAATGCCGTCCATGGTGGAATCAGGACGGGCCAAGTAAACATATTCAAAAATACAGGGGCTCAGCTGCGCCTTGTCGCTGCAGCCTTGGCTGTGCAACTGACCCTGCAGGTCCACAAAAATAGCCTCACCCGGGGCCACATCACGCTCGAATTGATGCCCTGTGCCGTCCAACGCCACCGACTCGCTGGCCAACATGATGGTCCCGTCAGTGCTGCGCCCCATGCACAGAGGGCGAATGCCATGTGGGTCACGAAAAGCCACCAGACCATGGCCAGCAATCAGGGCGATCACGGCGTAAGAGCCTTTGACGCGGCGGTTCACACCGCGCACAGCCTCAAAAACGTCCAGTGGCTTCAGGGGCAAGCCGCGTGTGGTCTTTTCCAACTCGTGGGCCAGCACATTGAGCAACACTTCAGAGTCGCTGTCGGTGTTGATGTGGCGATGGTCGTCAGAAAACAACTCGGCCTTGAGCGCGTGTGCATTGGTCAGGTTGCCGTTGTGCACCAGCACCAGACCAAAAGGCGCGTTCACATAAAAAGGCTGCGCTTCCTCTTCGCTGAAAGCGTTGCCCGCGGTCGGGTAACGCACCTGACCCAGGCCGCAATTGCCGGGTAAGCTGCGCATGTTCCGGGTGCGAAACACATCGCGCACCATGCCCTTGGCCTTGTGCATGAAAAACTTGCGGTCGAGCTGCGTGACGATGCCCGCCGCATCCTGACCTCGGTGTTGCAAGAGCAACAAGGCGTCATAAATCAATTGGTTGACCGGGGCGCTGCTGACCACGCCGACAATTCCACACATACTTTTATCCGTTCAAATATCGACCGCCCCAAAATTCAGGGCAAATATTCCACAAAGTTTTGAGGCAAAAGGGGTTTCAAACCTGTCAGGAGGGTGCCCAGCCAAACAGGACCTTGCGCTGTTGCCCACCAGCTGTCCCTCGCCATGCCCGTCAATTGCAGGACGACGGTCAAAGCCAACAACAAAACCAGCCCTCTAGCCAGCCCAAAAATACCGCCCAAAGTCCGATCCACCGGGCGCAAGCCCACGGTTTCCACCAGCTTCTTGATCAACCAGGACAACAAGCCTGCGGCAAACACCGTGGCAATAAAAACCAAGGCAAACGCCACGGCATACTGAACCGATTCAGGTGCGCCCTGAATGATGGGCAACCACCCCACCACATCGGCAGCCAGCCACTGCGCGACCACAAAAGCAGCCGCCCAGCCGGCCAGGGACAAGAGCTCGTAAACCAGTCCTCGCCAAAGCCCCACCAGCATGGAGGCCAACAAAACCCCCAACAAAAGCCAATCGGTGAGGCTGATCGCCATGTCAAATCTTCAAGAAAGACACAGGCAAGTCGAGCTTGCGAATGCGGGCCGCCACTTTGTCGGCTTCTTCACGCGTTTCGTAAGGGCCCACACGGATGCGGGTCGTGTTCTTGCCATCCCGTTCCACCACCTGGGTGTAGGTTTTCACGCCGGCCTGCTCCAGCTTGCTGCGCACCTCGCGAACTTTGGCGGGATCATTGAAGGCGCCCACTTGGATGATCACCCGCCCAGCGGGGGCCTTGGCAGGAGGTTTGCCTTCGAGCAGCGCCTGGGCTTTGTCACCATCGTCCTTGGTTTTCACTGCTGCGGGCTTATCGGCCTTGGCCGTTGCAGCGGCTTCCTGTTTGGATGCAGGCTCTTTGTCCAGGGCCTTTGCAAGCGGCGGGGACACTTTGGCAGGCTCAACTTGGTTGGATGGTGCGACCGGTGTTCCCGGCAATACCACCTCTTCGCGGGCATCCAGACTGGCTTGGGCCGTCACAGGCTCGGCGGGAGCAAGCAAGGGTTTGGCTGGCGCCTGGCTTGCTGGGACGGTGGTGCCACTGGCCAAAGGCGGGGTACTTTGACGATCAGGAATCACAATCGGCGTGTCCACCGCAACAGGCCTGGGCTGGGTGTCAAACAGCAACGGAAAACCCACGACGGCGGTCATCACCAACACCACAGACCCCATCAAACGGTGGCGCGCACGGCGACGAACCACTTCGATGTTTTCGTTGGGGCCAGAAGTCAGCGCATCAACTGAAGCGGCTTGACCAGGAAATCGGAACTTGAAAAAGGCCATGGCGTGGTGCTCACGGGCTCAGGTGTTTGGCTTGAAGACGCGGGATGCCGTCTCTCAAAACACCGCCCACGGTATAGAAGGAGCCAAAGACCACGATTCTATCAGCCGGGTCTGCGGCATCGATGGCCGCCTGCAGGGCTTGCATGGGGTCGGCATGCACGCTCGAGCCCGTGTCGGCGCGGGTGTTTTGCGCTTGCCAAGCCTGCTGCAAATCGACTGCTTTGGCGGCTCGGGGCAAGGGCAAATCGGTGAAATACCACTTGTCCACCATCGGGTTGACCTTTTGCAGCATGGGCAAAAGGTCCTTGTCTGCCATGGCCCCCAACACCGCGTGGGTGGTGGGGTAAAAACCCATGGCGTCCAGATTGGCCGCCAGCGCCGCCACCGAATGCGGGTTGTGCGCCACGTCCAGCACCAAAACCGGTTGCCCCGGCACGATCTGGAAGCGCCCGGGCAACTCCACCATGGCCAGACCATTGCGAACGGCCTGGGCCGTGACAGGAATGCGTTGGCGCAAGGCGTCCAGCGCAGCGAGCGCGCCCGAGGCATTGATCAGCTGGTTGGCCCCACGCAAGGCCGGGTAGGCCATGCCGCTGTATCGGCGGTCACGCCCCGCCCAAGCCCATTGCTGCTTGTCGCCAGAAAAATTGAAATCCCGGCCAAACAGCCAAAGTTCAGCCCCCACGGCAGCGGCGTGATCGATCACACTTTGAGGCGGCACCGGGTCACTCACAATCACCGGTCGTCCGGCGCGCATGATGCCCGCCTTTTCGAAACCAATGCTCTCGCGGTCTTTGCCCAAAATGGCGGTGTGGTCGATGTCAATGCTGGTGATCACAGCGCAATCGGTGTCGATGATGTTCACCGCGTCCAGGCGCCCCCCCAAGCCCACCTCCAAAATCGCCACGTCCAGATTGGCGTGGGCCATCAGGTGCAGAATGGCCAAGGTGCTGAATTCGAAATAAGTCAGGCTCACATCGCCCCGTACCGCTTCCACTGCGGCAAACGCCTGGGCAAACGCCTCGGCCGAAGCCGACTCCCCGTGCAAGCGGCAGCGCTCTTCAAAATGCACCAAGTGCGGCGAGGTGTAAACGCCTGTGCGGTAACCGGCTTGCAGCAGCACCGCTTCGAGCATGGCGCAAGTCGAGCCCTTGCCATTCGTGCCCGCCACCGTGATCACCGGGCAGTCAAAACGCAGGTCCATGCGGTCGGCCACGGTCTTGACGCGGTCCAGCCCCATGTCAATGGCCACGGGGTGTAACTGCTCGCACCAGTCGAGCCATTCCTGTAGAGTCTTCATAGGCGGCGATTGTCGCCCAGTCTTGTCACATTCCATTTGATGCAACCCCCATGGACCCCATTGTTTACGGCATTCCCAACTGCGACACCGTCAAAAAAGCCCGCACCTGGCTGGCCGACCAAGGCTTGAACGCCACATTTCACGACTTCAAAAAGCAAGGCGTGCCCGAGGCGCAGCTGAACACCTGGCTGTCCGCAGTAGGCTGGGAAACCCTGCTCAACCGAAAAGGCACGACTTGGCGCAAGCTCGATGCCGCCGTGCAAGCGGGCGTCAAGGACAGCGCCAGCGCCAAACACGTCATGCTGGCGCACGCCAGCACCATCAAACGGCCAGTCATCGCCTGGCCCTCGGGGCAGATCACCGTCGGGTTCACACCCGAGCAGTGGCCAGCGTGAATGGCGAATCGGCGCTCGGTCAACTGCCAGCAACAAAACTTTACAACCTCGCCACACGCCAGACAGCTCGATCGGCATAAACTTCATCCCGCCAAAGCTCCAACGACACTTTTCATGCAAAAACAAGCCACCATCGCTTTGATCTGTGCCACAGCTGCTTGGGCGCATGCCCAGGAAGTCGGTCAGGTCATCACACGCACCGCTGTTTACCAACAAGTGGCCGTGCCGCGACAGACCTGTACAACCCCACCCCCCACAGCCCCTGCCGCGACTTCTGGCGGGGGGGCCATCATCGGCGCCATCGCAGGGGGGCTGATTGGCAGCCAGCTGGGCGGTCGGGACAGCCAGGGCATCACCGCCATGGCCGGGATGATTGGCGGCGCGGTGCTGGGCAACAAGGTGGAGGGCCAAGGCGCACCCACGCCCACCACCACCTGCACCACGCAAACCGTCTACGAAAACCGCCTGATCGGCTACAACGTGCTTTATGAATATGCGGGCAAGCAATACAACGTCCAACTGCCCCAAGACCCCGGTCCAACCATCCCGCTGCAAGTCACGCCCATGCTCGCCCCGCGGTCCCAAGCGCCCGAGACCACCACGGTGATCACCGAATCGCGTGTGGTTTATGTGCCCACGCCTGTGTACCGCAGCCCCCCACCCGTCTTCAGCCACGTGAACATCGGCTGGGCATGGGCCCCTGTGCACCGGCATGGCCACTGGCGCTGAGCCGAACCTTAAACATCCTCCTGCGGTCAGACCTGATGTCTGGCCTAAAATGTCGGGTTGATTTGCCGCGAAGGGCGTCTCAAGACGCTCTTTTGCATTGACGCGGCCACCACCGACCCAGAAAGTCCCACCCATGACCACCGAAAAAATCGACGGCGTCTCCGTCAACACCCAAGCCAATGTTTACTTTGACGGCAAATGCGTCAGCCACGGCCTGACCCTGCCCGATGGCACCAAGCTGTCGGTGGGTGTGATCCTGCCGTCCACCCTGACCTTCAACACCGGGGCGCCCGAAATCATGGAATGCGTCGGCGGTTCTTGCGAATACAAGCTCGACGGCAGCAATGAATGGGTCAAATCCAGCGCGGGCCAGGAGTTCAGCATCCCCGGCAACTCCAAATTCGAGATCCGTGTGACCGAGCCCTACCACTACATCTGCCACTTTGGCTGATCCGACACCATGAGCACCATCCTGCAAAACCTGCCCAAAGGGCAAAAAGTCGGCATCGCCTTCTCGGGCGGCCTCGACACCTCCGCAGCCTTGCTGTGGATGAAGCAAAAGGGCGCCCTGCCCTACGCCTACACCGCCAACTTGGGCCAGCCTGACGAAGCCGACTACAACGAGATCCCCCGCAAAGCGATGGAATACGGCGCCGAAAAAGCCCGCTTGGTCGACTGCCGCACCCAACTCGCGCACGAGGGCATTGCCGCCATCCAGTGCGGTGCCTTCCATATTTCAACCGGTGGCATCACCTACTTCAACACCACCCCACTGGGCCGCGCCGTCACCGGCACCATGCTGGTGGCCGCCATGAAGCAAGACGACGTCAACATCTGGGGTGACGGTTCCACCTTCAAGGGCAACGACATCGAGCGCTTTTACCGCTACGGTTTGCTCACCAACCCCAGCCTCAAGATCTACAAGCCTTGGCTGGACCAGCTGTTCATTGACGAGTTGGGTGGCCGCGCCGAAATGAGCGCTTTCATGACGGCCAATGGCTTTGGCTACAAGATGAGTGCCGAAAAGGCCTACTCCACCGACAGCAACATGCTGGGCGCCACCCACGAAGCCAAGGACCTGGAAAGCCTGCAAAGCGGCATGAAGATCGTCAACCCCATCATGGGTGTGGCGTTCTGGAAGCCCGAAGTCGATGTCAAGGCCGAAGAAGTGAGCGTGCGCTTTGAAGAAGGCATGCCCGTGGCCCTGAACGGCGTGGAGTACGCCGACCCGGTCGAGTTGTTCTTGAAAGCCAACGAAATCGGCGGCCGCCACGGCCTGGGCATGAGCGACCAGATCGAAAACCGCATCATCGAAGCCAAGAGCCGCGGCATCTACGAAGCCCCCGGCATGGCGCTGCTGCACATCGCCTACGAGCGCTTGGTGACCGGCATCCACAACGAAGACACCATTGAGCAGTACCGCATCAACGGCCTGCGCTTGGGTCGCTTGTTGTACCAAGGCCGCTGGTTCGACCCGCAGTCCATCATGCTGCGCGAAACCGCCCAACGCTGGGTGGCCCGCGCCGTGACCGGCACGGTGACGCTGGAGCTGCGCCGTGGCAACGACTACAGCATCCTGAATACCGACTCACCCAACTTGACCTACGCCCCGGAGCGCTTGTCGATGGAAAAAGTGGAAGACGCGCCGTTCAGCCCGCTCGACCGCATCGGCCAGTTGACCATGCGCAACCTCGACATCACCGACACCCGCGCCAAACTGGGCATCTACGCCCACACCGGCTTGCTGTCGACTGGCGACGGTCCTCACATCTACAAGCTCGAAGGCAGCGGCAAGAAGTGAGTTTTTTGTCGCTTCAATGAAAAACGGCCTTCGGGCCGTTTTTTTGTATGCTTCGTTTTTGTGGGTGTTGTCCGCCTTGTCAGGGCGGCCAGCCGGCCAGCCTCATAACTCGCTTCGCTCGCCAAATCGGCTGGTCCGTCTGCCCACCCTGACAAGGCTACGCCTGTTGAAAACCAGCACGATTGGGGTGACATCACCGACGCAGCGCTGGGTTGGGGCCTGAGCGGATCGGCCGATTTGGCGAGCGAAGCGAGTTATGAGGCCGACCGCTGAGGCCCCAACCCGGTGCGGCAAACAACCACAAACGCCCAAAATCAAATCACAACAGGCTCAGGCTCCAGCCGAATTCCAAACCGCTCGTACACACTGGTCTGAATCGCTTTGGCCAGCGTCATCACCTCGCCCCCGGTGCAGGGGTTCTCGCGTCCACCCCGGTTCACCAGCACCAGCGCCTGTTTTTCATAGACCCCGGCGTGGCCCACGGTCTTGCCTTTCCAGCCGCAGGCGTCGATCAACCAACCTGCCGCCAGTTTGATGCTGCCGTCGGGCATGGGGTAATGCACCACTTTGGGGTCACGGGCGATGATGTCGGCGCATTGCTCGGGGGTCACGCTCGGGTTCTTGAAGAAGCTGCCCGCATTGCCAATCACCTGAGGATCAGGCAGTTTGACACGGCGGATCGCCACCACCCAGTCAAAAATCTGCCGGGCATCGGGGTTATGGATGCCGGTCTCGGCCATCTTGCGTTCCAGGTCCAGGTAGCCCAACTCGGGCTTCCAGCGCTTTGGCAGTGCAAAGCGCACCCGCAAGATAACGGCCCGCCCGGCCAGGCCCAAACCATCGGAACCACCCGAAGCGTGCTTGAACACCGAGTCTCGGTAGCTGAAGCCGCATTGCGCGGCGTTCAGGCTGAACAACTCGCCGGTGAACAGGTCCATCGCATCGAGCGAATCGAAACGGTCTTGCAGTTCCACCCCGTAAGCACCGATGTTTTGCACAGGTGATGCGCCCACAGTACCTGGAATCAGCGCCATGTTTTCCAGACCCGGGTAACCGTTGTCCAGCGTCCAGGCCACCAACTCGTGCCAGTCCACGCCAGCGCCCGCTTCAACGACCCAGTGTTTGTCCGTTTCTGACACCAAACGCATGCCCGGCACCTCGACTTTGAGCACGAGCGCTTTGACATCCCCAGTCAACACGATGTTGCTGCCGCCGCCCAGCACTTGCCGGGGCAAAGTGGCCAAAGTCGGATCGGCCAGCACCGCGAAAAGGTCGGCTTCGGAGCGGACCCGCACCAAAGCCTGGGCTTTGGCGGCGATGCCGAACGTGTTGTACGGCTGCAGGGGGACATTTTTCTCCAGGTTCATGGGAGAATTGTCGCATCCTCAACCTCGGACTTTTACCGCCATGCCCTCGTTTGATACCGTTTGCGAACCCAATATGGTCGAAGTGCGCAACGCCGTTGACACTTCTGCCAAAGAAATCGGCACCCGCTTTGACTTCAAAGGTACCTCGGCCAAGATCGAGCTCAAAGACAAAGAGATCACGATGTTCGGCGATGCCGACTTTCAGCTGACGCAGGTCGAAGACATCCTGCGCAACAAATTGACCAAGCGCAACGTCGACGTGCGCTTTCTGGACATTGGCAAAGTCGAGAAAATCGGCGGCGACAAAGTCAAGCAGGTGATCAAGGTCAAAAATGGCATCGAAACCGAAGATGCCAAGAAAATCACCAAACTCATCAAAGAAAGCAAAATCAAGGTGCAAGCCTCGATTCAGGGCGATGCGGTGCGCGTGACCGGTGCCAAGCGCGACGACTTGCAAGAAGCCATGGCGCTGCTGCGCAAGGACATGACCGAGTTGCCGCTGTCCTTCGACAACTTCAGAGATTAAAGCGCTCGGTACTCAAGCCTTGGGCACAGGCTGATCCAGGAAGCCCCCAGAGCGCAAAGTGACCACCAAGGTGTCACGCCATCCGCCTGGTTGTTCGGGCTGAATGGGCGTGGTTTCGTGGATCACTCGGGTATCGTCCAGCAGCAACACGGACCAAGGCTCGCTCAAGGTGAATCGCTGACCTCGCGGGCTGTCCATGTCAAACACCCTCGTCTCGCCACCTTTGATGCCGTGTCGCCCCACCAAAAACACCGCCACCCAATTCACGCCATCGCGGTGCGCGCCTTCGGGCGTGGGACGGCCAATGCCGTCGGTGGTGTCGATGCGAAACTGGTGCGCTTCTGTGAACCAGGTCTGATCGCCTTGCGCCGCTGAGGCCACATGGCCCAGCCAACACAGCAACTTTTGCCAAGCCGCTTGCTGCACCACTTCTGCGGTCATGGGCTCAAACCAACGCTGCATGCCACCGTGCAAGGCGTTGTAGGACAAGGGCTGCCAGTGGGCCCGATGCGGCATGGCCTGCGCCAGATCGCCCGTGACCTCAAAGCTGGCATGTCGCCTGCGGCGATAGCGCCCCCCATCTTTCAGGTACTGGTCGGGCGGCAAGTCGTGCCAACTCGGTTCCAGCGCCTGCAAGTCGTGAAGCGACAGATCGGCCAAAGCGCAAACGCTGGCAGCCCCCAACACCGCAAACCCCTGGTCTGCCAAGGTGGCGCTCAGCAGGTCGGGCGCTGTCAGCGGGGGTTGCAGCATGGCTTGGGGCATGAAGGGCTCCGTTTCAAGCGTAGCGCTGGCTGGCCAGTTTGGCGCCTTCGGCCAGGGCCTTGAGCTTGGCTTCGGCCACGGCGCGGCTCATGGGGGCGAGGCCGCAGTTGGTGCAGGCGATCAAGCGGTGCTTGGGCACGAACTGCAGCGCCCGGCCAATGGTGTCGGCAATTTCTTCGGCCGTCTCAATGGCCGGGTTGGCAACATCGATCACGCCGACCATCACATCCTTGCCTTCCAGCAGCTTCATCATCTCCATCGGCACATGCGAGTGCATGCACTCCAAGCTCACTTGCTGGATGCTGCTTTTGGCCAGCGCCGGGAACACCTTTTCGTATTGACGCCACTCGTGGCCCAGCGTTTCTTTCCATTTGTTGTTGGCTTCGATGCCGTAGCCATAGCAAATGTGCACGGCGGTGGTGCAGGTCAGGCCGCGCGCGGCCACCTCAAGCGCCTTCACCCCCCAGTCGGCCGCGTCGTCCATGTAGACGTTGAAAGCGGGCTCGTCGAACTGGATGATGTCCACGCCATCGGCTTGCAGCGCCAGCGCTTCCTGATTGAGCAGCTCGGCAAAGGCCATGGCCATCTTGACCTTGTCGCCGTAAAAGCGGTCGGCCACGGTGTCCACAATCGTCATCGGGCCAGGCAAGGTGAATTTGAGTTTCTTTTGGGTGTGGGCACGGGCCAGTTGGGCCTCAAAGGCGTGCACACGGCCCTTCAGGCGCAGCGGCGCGATGACTTGCGGCACCTGCGCGTCGTAGCGGTTGTTGCGGATGCCCATGGTGACTTTGTTCACGAAGTCGATGCCCTCGACCTGCTCCACGAAGCCGTGCACAAAGTGCTGACGGGCTTGTTCGCCGTCGCCAATCACGTCCAGGCCCGCGTCTTCTTGCGCCTTGATCCACAGCAGCGTGGCATCGGCCTTGGCTTGCTGCAGCTCGGGGCCCTGGGTGGTCCACTGGGGCCAGAGTTTTTCGGTTTCGGCCAGCCAGGCGGGTTTGGGCAAGCTGCCAGCGATCGCAGTGGTGAACATGTCAAAAATCCTGAAAATTTAAAAATCAAAGGGTGGAGTTTGCAGCAAGTGTAAATTCCCGCGCGAGCAATTCGTAAGAGCGCATTTGGGCCGCAGGGTCATGCGTCCAGGTGATGACGACCAACTCATCCACCTCCAGCCGTGCCGCCAACTGGCGCAGCTTGCGGCCCACCGTCGCAGCCGAGCCAATCAAGGCCGAGTCACGCAGGCGCTCCAAAGCGAACTGCTCGGCCGGGCTGTACTCGCGCGCCGCTTCTTCGGGCGGCAAGAGCGCACCGATGCGGCCCAAGTTGCGATCCATTTTCCAGCGGGCACGGCTCTCAAACAGGCGCAGCGCCTCTTCGTCGGTGTCGGCAGCCAAGGCCCACACGCAAAGCGCAGCGTTTGGCTTTTCCAGACCTGCACTGGGGCGGAAAGTTTCACGGTAAATCTGCAAGGCTTCGTCAGCGCCCTGCCCATCGGTAATGAAGTAAGCAAACGCATAGGGCAGCCCCAAGTGCGCCGCCAGCTGAGCACCGTAGTCCGAACTGCCCAGCATCCAGACGTCTGGCGAGGTCTCTGATTGAGGATAGGCATAAACGTTGTGCCCAGGATGGCCCGGGGGCAAATTGTGCCCACTCACCCAGGCTTGCAGCTCCATGACCTGTTGAGGAAAGCGCTCAGAGGCGTTGCGGTCGGGGTTGAGCAGCTGGGCCGTCCTTCCATCGCTGCCCGGCGCACGCCCCACACCCAGATCGATGCGTCCGGGCGCCAGCGCATCGAGCACCCGAAACTGCTCGGCCACCTTGAGCGCCGAGTAATGCGGCAGCATAACGCCCGCACTGCCCAGACGAATGCGCTGTGTGCGTGCCGCAATGGCAGCCATCAAGACCTCTGGGGCAGTGCCCACAATGCTCGGATGGCTGTGGTGCTCGCTCACCCAAAAGCGGTGATAACCCCAGGCCTCGGCACTTTCGGCCAGCGCCAGGGTTTGTCGAATGGTGGCGTCTTGGCCACGTCCAGCAGCAGCTGCAGACTGGTCAAGAACAGAAAGTTTCAGGCTCATGCGGTTTGGATTCCGGTGTCCACAGCGGCCATTTCGGCCTCTTGCAGCGCCCGCCACATGACTTTGCCGCTGCCGCTCTTGGGCAAGGCATCGACAAAGCTCACGGCGCGGGGCATTTTGTAAACCGCCATGTTCTCACGGCACCAGTCGATGATGTCTTGCTCGGTCACTTTGCTCTGGTGGTCCTGACGCAAAACCACCACCGCCTTGACCGACTCGCCACGGTAAGCGTCTCGGGTGGCGATGATGCAGGCCTCCTGAATCGCTGGATGGCGAAACATCAGGGCTTCGACCTCGGCTGGCCAGACCTTGAAACCGCTGGCGTTGATCATGCGCTTCAAACGGTCGGTCATGAAGAAATAACCTTGCTCATCCACCCGGCCCATGTCCCCTGAGCGAAAAAACCGGAAGCCATCACGGTCAAAAAAAGCCGCCGCTGTCGCCTCAGGCCGCTTCCAGTAGCCCTTGAACACCTGTGGGCCACTGATGACGATCTCGCCCGACTCGCCCGGTGGCAATTCGGCCAGGGTTTCAGGATCGACGATGCGTGACTCCACGCTCATGAAAGGGATGCCCAGGCATTGTTTTTTCGGCGCGTCGGGCGGGTTGGTGTGTGAGGGGGCCGCCGTCTCGGTCAGGCCATAACCCTCCACATAACGCAGCCCAAACTGATCCAGCAAACGCTGGGCCACGGCTTCGGGCATGGCCGCACCGCCCCCACCGATATAGACCAGACTGCTCAGGTCGTAGCGGTCCATGTGAGGGCTGCCAAGCAAATCGATCACCATGGTGGGGATATTGGTCCAGTGCGTGACGTGCCACTTGGAGATCAAATGCCCCGCCACATCGCGGTCCCAGCGCGGCATCAGCACCAGGCTGGCGCCCAACAAAATGCTGGTGTGCATCACACTGACCATGCCTGTGATGTGGAACATGGGCACCACACACAGCGTCACGTTTTCAGGGGTGCCGTTGCCCCACAAGCCGCTGGACATGGCGTTGTGCATGATGGTGCCATGCGTGTGCATGCAGCCCTTGGGCAGCCCGGTGGTGCCGCTGGTATAGGGCAAGATGGCCAGATCGTCGGTTTGAGCCTGGGGCGGTGGCAAAACCGCAGCGGGCTGGGCCATCACAGTGGCCCAGGCATGCACCCGGCCCGAATTCAAAACAGGCAACGGCCGCTCCACCAGCAACCAAGGCCGCCAAGCCTCGGGCATGTCCTCAGGACCCACAGCCACGGGGTCAAACACATCGGTGAATTGCGTCACCACAAGATGTTTCAGGCGCTGCTCGGGTGGCAAGGCCTCGCTGGCCTGCGTCAGGTCAGGGGCCAAATCAGCCGTTGTCACCGCCACTTTCGTGTCCGGGTCGGTGATGTAGTGCTTGAGCTCTTCGGCCCGGTTCATCGGGTTGACCGGAACCACCACCGCGTCGATTCTCAAAATGGCAAAGTGGGCAATCACCAACTGCGGACAGTTTTGCATGTCCAACACCACGCGGTCCCCGGTTTGCACCCCCATGGCACGAAGCTGCCCGGCCAATTGTTCAGCGCTGGCCATCAACTCGCGGTAGGTCCAGACACGGCCCATGAACACGAGTGCAGCCTTCTCGGGATAACGCAAAGCACTGATGGCCAAGTTCATCCACAAGGATGTGGCGGGCGCGGTGATCCGGGCGGGCAAGCGCGCAGGCCAGACAGCAGCGTGTGCGGGCATTGACAGTCTCCTCATTGAAGGTGGTGCTGCATGTTAATCGCCCGGCACCTTTTGAGCGGGTGTCACTTTGTCGCAACGGAGACCAAGCCCCCACCAGTGGGACACCCTCAGCGATTGGGGATGCCTCAAGGGACAAAGCAGGACTTCAAGCATTTTTCTGCTGAAACTCATTTATGAGCTTTTTAGTATTATTATTTGCTTCTATTTATGTTTTTATAGTCCAATCAACCATCATGCAGCCCAACACCACACCCGACACCCCTGAAGACTACTGCGGCACCACTTATGCAGCCAAACTGCTGGGGCTGTCGGTCGGCACGATTCAGACATTGGTCGAAAAAAATGAACTCCAAGCGTGGAAGACGCAAGGAGGCCATCGCAGGATCTCGATGCCCTCCATCCGCGAATACCAGCGCAAGCACAACATGCTGACCATCCCAACCGAACCGCGCGATCACCGGCTTCGTGTTCTGCTGGTTGAAGACGATGCGGTGACACGAGAGCTGCTGCACAGCTATTGCAACCGCTCCAACATGCCCGTCGACTGCACCGCCATGTCCTCAGGTCTGGAGGCCTTGATCGACATCGCCAGCATCCAACCCGACGTCCTGATCACCGATCTGGACATGCCAGGCGTAGACGGCTTCGAGCTGCTGCGCGCACTGCGCCAAAACCCGCAGTTCAACCGGATGACCACCCTGGTCCTGTCAGCCCTGACAGCGGAAGAAATTGCGGCCAAAGGTGGCCTGACAGAAGGCAGCATCTTCATGGCCAAACCCATCAACATGGACTGGTTCAACGGCTTCTTCACAGCCTTTGTAGCCGGCAGGCACAGTCAACCGCACACACAAGCCGGTCATAAAACTGCAGCCGTACAGGCCTGATAGGCAGCCGCCGGCAACCTCACCGTCAACAAGGGTTGCCTTTTCAAACAAAAAGCCGCTGGGTGGTTAATCCAGCGGCTTTTGTTTTGCATATGGTGGAGCTGGGGGGATTTGAACCCCCGTCCATAAGCCTTTTTCGTACAGTTCTACATGTGTAGTCGTCTGATTTGAGTCTCGCCAAATGAACCGCGCAGCGACACGCTGAACACCCAGCCAGCACCCTTTTTTCTCACACCACCCCAAGGTACCCGAGGTGATGCCAGCCCATATGTTTTACCTTGCAGCTAGGACTTTGAAGGGTTTAACCCCCTCATCACCCTAACCCAGCCTATCGGCCAACTGTTGCAAGGCTCACCGGATTAAGCGGCGAGTGCGAAACGTTCGTCGTTTGCAGTTAGTTTTTTTTCCGAAGATTAACGAGGATCAGAACCTCGACATGCCCTGCCACGCGTCCGAACCCATGTCGAAACCAGTGCAGCCCCTCAGGTTCTATTTTAGGCGCTCTGAAGGAATTTCAAGAGGTCCATCGGAGAATCAATGTGCAAATGGGCATTCCAGCGCGAAATATCGGTCTGCTGCCCCAAATAACCATAGGTGGCGGCCACCGTGCCCATGCCAGCGGCCAGGCCCGCAACGATGTCGCGCTCGTCGTCGCCCACGTACACGCAGTGCGCCGGGTCAACCGACAAGCGCCGCGCCGCCTCGAACAGCGGCTCCGGATGCGGTTTGGCATGCGGTGTGGTGTTGCCACTGACAATGGCTCCGGCCGTGGCGAACAAGTCCATGGCCGAAGTCAAAGGGTCGGTGAATCGGCTGGATTTGTTGGTCACCACGCCCCAAGGCATGCCTTGCAGTACCAGGCGAGCGATCATCTCAACCACGCCATCGAAGATGCGGGTGCGCTCGGTCATGCAGTTTTCATAGTTGACGAAAAACTCTTCCTTCATGGCCTCAAAGTCGGGGTGATCGGGCGTCATGCCAAAGGCAATGCCCAGCATGCCGCGTGCCCCTGCACCCGCCATGGGACGGTAGTGATCGAGCGGCAACGACAGCAGGCCGCGATCGGTGCGCATTTTGTCTGCAGCCGCACCCAAATCCGGAGCGCTGTCGATGAGGGTGCCGTCCAGATCAAACAGAACCGCTTGTGTATGGTGAAACATGTTCAGGTTTTCCGACAGGCCAGCAAGTAGTTCACACTGGTGTTCTGACTGAGCCAATACCGCTTGGTGAAAGGGTTGTATTCCATGCCCTTGAAGCCTTGGGCTTGCAGACCTGCATCGCGGGCCCAGGACGAGAGTTCACTGGGCTTGATCAGGCGGGCAAATTCGTGCGTGCCTTTGGGCAAGAGTTTCAGGATGTATTCGGCGCCCACAATGGCAAACAGGAAGGATTTGGGGTTGCGATTGAGCGTGGAAAAGAACACCCAGCCGCCGGGTTTGACCAATTGGGCGCAGGCTTTGACCACCGCGCTTGGATCAGGCACGTGTTCCAACATTTCCATGCAGGTGACCACATCGAACTGCTCGGGCTGTTCTGCGGCCAGCCCCTCGGCGCTGACTTCGCGGTACTGCACCCCAGGCGTGCCTGCTTCAAGGGCATGCAACTGGGCCACTTTGAGGGATTTGGTGGCCAAGTCCACACCCAGCACTTGCGCACCCTTGCGTGCCATGGCATCGGCCAAAATGCCGCCGCCGCAACCAATGTCCACGACATTCAGGCCCGTCAAGGGCACCAGACCGTTGATCCACTCGAGGCGCAGCGGATTGATCTGGTGCAGTGGACGAAATTCACTTTCAGGGTCCCACCAGCGGTGGGCCAAGTCTGAAAATTTGGCCAGTTCGGCCGGATCGACGTTGGAATTGCTTGTAGTCATGGGCTCTGATTGTCGGTGAACAGGCCTCAAGCCATGAGCGACAGACGAAAAAAAGCCCCATTGCTGGGGCTTTTGGCTAATCCTGTTAGGGATTACTTGTTGGCGCGTGTGCCCACCACTTCGATTTCCACACGGCGGTTCTTGGAACGGCCAGCAGAAGTCTTGTTGTCGGCAACTGGCTGCTTCTCGCCTTTGCCTTCTGTGTAAACGCGGTTTTTCTCGATGCCCTTGGTCACCAAGTAAGCCTTCACAGCGTCAGCGCGCTTGACAGACAACTTCTGGTTGTAAGCATCAGCGCCCACGGAGTCGGTGTGACCCACTGCGATGATGACTTCCAGGTTGATGCCTTTGACTTTACCAACCAGGTCATCCAACTTGGCCTTGCCTTCAGCCTTCAACACAGCTTTGTCGAAGTCGAAGAAAGCATCAGCAGCGTAAGTCACTTTGGTGGCGGCAGCTGGGGCAGGCGCTGGCCTAGGAGCAGCAGCTTTGGGGGCTGGGGCTGGCGCTGGCGCTGGGGCTGCCTTTGGAGCTGGTGCTGGTGCTGGAGCAGCTTTAGGCGCAACGATGGCACCATCGCAACCAGCGGCAGCCGTAGCAGGTGTCCAGTTGGCATCGCGCCAGCACAGTTCTTGGGTGCCGTTTTTCCAGACGAGGTCGCCGGTGCCATTGCGCCAGTTGTCAACAGATTGAGCGCCAGCGGCTGTTACGAGAGCTGCGGAGGCAAACAACATCGCCACTTTGTTGAATTTCTTCATGGTCTTCCTCTTAAGGGATAAAGCCGCAGACTCGCTGCGAAAAAAATACGTTTCAAATGACCGTCACTTGAACCGTTGACATTTATTGTGCCATAGACGGAAGGACGATTCGTTAAATGGCTCACGTGCGTATGGGACCGAGATCCTAATGAATCACAAATGTTGCATATACGCGACATCGGCTTGCACCTAAAATCACCGGTTCACATCGCGTCCATTTATCCCCCACTCTTTTTATGACCCAGTTCGCCAAAGAAACACTGCCCATCAGTCTGGAAGAGGAAATGCGGCGCAGCTACCTCGATTACGCCATGAGCGTGATTGTCGGCCGCGCCCTGCCCGATGCCCGCGATGGACTCAAACCTGTGCACCGACGCGTGTTGTTCGCCATGCACGAGCTGAACAACGACTGGAACCGCCCCTATAAGAAGTCAGCCCGTATCGTGGGTGACGTGATCGGTAAATACCACCCCCATGGCGACCAGTCGGTGTACGACACCATCGTTCGCATGGCGCAAGACTTTTCGATGCGCCACATGCTGGTGGACGGGCAAGGCAACTTCGGCTCGGTGGACGGTGACAACGCTGCGGCGATGCGGTACACCGAAATCCGCTTGGCCAAGATCGCCCACGAGATGCTGGGCGACATCGACAAGGAAACCGTCGATTTCGGCCCCAACTACGACGGCTCTGAAAAAGAACCCTTGGTGTTGCCCTCGCGCCTGCCCAACTTGCTGATCAACGGCTCAGGCGGCATCGCCGTGGGCATGGCCACCAACATCCCACCGCACAACCTGAACGAGGTGGTGGACGCCTGCTTGCATTTGTTGCGCAACCCCGAAGCCTCGATCGATGAGCTGATGGAAATCGTGCCGGCGCCCGACTTCCCGACAGGCGCCATCATTTATGGCATGACCGGTGTCAAGGAAGGTTACCGCACCGGCCGCGGCCGTGTGGTGATGCGGGCCAAGTGCCACTTTGAGGACATCGACAAAGGCCAGCGCCAGTGCATCGTGGTGGATGAACTGCCCTACCAGGTCAACAAAAAGACCTTGCAAGAGCGCATGGCTGAGTTGGTGCACGAAAAGAAAATCGAAGACATCAGCCACATCCAGGACGAGTCCGACAAGTCGGGCATGCGCCTGGTGATCGAGCTCAAGCGCGGCGCGGTGCCCGAGGTGGTGCTGAACAACCTGTACAAACAGACCCAGCTGCAAGACACCTTCGGCATGAACATGGTGGCCCTGATCGATGGCCAGCCCAAGTTGTGCAACCTGAAAGACCTGATCCAGGTCTTCCTGCAGCACCGCCGCGAAGTGGTGACACGCCGCACCGTGTTCGAATTGCGCAAGGCGCGTGACCGGGGCCATGTGCTGGAAGGCCTGGCTGTGGCTTTGGCCAACATCGATGATTTCATCGCGATCATCCGCGGCGCCCCCACCCCGCCTGTGGCCAAGACCGAGTTGATGGCCCGCGCCTGGGACAGCCAGATGGTTCGCACCATGCTGACCCGTGCCCGCGACGACGGCTCTGTGGTGAACGCCGATGACTACCGCCCAGAAGGCCTGGAGCGCGAATACGGTTTGGGCCAGGACGGTCTGTACCGCCTGTCGGACACCCAAGCGCAAGAGATTTTGCAAATGCGTCTGCAACGCCTGACCGGTCTGGAACAAGACAAGATCGTGGCCGAATACAAAGAGGTCATGTCCGAGATCGAAGACTTGCTGGACATCTTGGCCAAACCCGAGCGCGTGTCGACCATCATTGGTGACGAGCTGGGTACCGTGCGCCAGGAATTTGGTCAAACCAAAATCGGCGCACGCCGCAGCGAAATCGAGCACAGCGCACAAGACTTGTCCACCGAAGACCTGATCACCCCGACCGATATGGTGGTCACACTCTCGCACAGCGGCTACATCAAGAGCCAACCGCTCAGCGAATACCGTGCACAAAAGCGCGGTGGTCGCGGCAAGCAAGCGGCTGCCACCAAAGAAGACGACTGGATTGACCAGTTGTTCATCGCCAATACGCACGACTACTTGCTGTGCTTCTCCAACCGGGGCCGTCTCTATTGGCTCAAGGTTTGGGAAGTGCCCGCAGGCTCGCGTGGTTCACGCGGTCGCCCCATCGTCAACATGTTCCCGCTTCAAGAGGGCGAGAAGATCAACGTGGTGCTGGCCCTGACCGGCCAAGCCCGAACTTTCCCTGACAACCAGTATGTGTTCATGGCGACCTCCATGGGCACGGTCAAGAAGACCTCGCTGGACGAGTTCAGCAACCCCCGCAAAGGCGGCATCATCGCCGTCAACTTGGACGAGGGGGACTTCCTCATCGGCGCGGCCCTCACAGACGGCCAACACGATGTGATGCTGTTCAGCGATGGTGGCAAGGCCGTGCGTTTTGACGAAAACGATGTGCGTCCCTTGGGCCGCAGCGCGCGCGGGGTGCGCGGCATGATGATTGAAGAGACCCAGAGCGTGATCGCCATGCTGGTGTCGGAGCAAGAAAACCCCGAGGCATCTCCCGACGAGGCCAAAGCCCGCGCCAGCGTGCTCACCGCCACTGAAAACGGCTACGGCAAGCGCACCAGCATCACCGAGTACACGCGCCACGGCCGTGGCACCAAGGGCATGATCGCCATCCAACAGTCCGAACGCAACGGCAAGGTGGTGGCAGCGACTTTGGTCCATGCCGATGACGAAATCATGCTGATCACCGACACGGGCGTTTTGGTCCGCACCCGGGTGGCCGAGATCCGCGAATTGGGCCGTGCTACTCAAGGCGTGACCCTGATCGGCCTGGACGAGGGCGCCAAGTTGTCGGGCCTGCAACGCATCGTGGAAAACGACGCGAATGCCGCCGAAGGCGACGCAGACGCCGCATCGGATGACAGCGCACCCGCAGCGGAATAAGGCATGAGCCGAGCGTTCAATTTCTCGGCCGGCCCGGCCGTCATGCCTGAGGCCGTGCTGCAGCAGGCCGCATCCGAGATGCTCGATTGGCACGGCTCGGGCATGAGCGTGATGGAGATGAGCCACCGCGGCAAAGAGTTCATCAGCATTTACGAGCAGGCTGAAGCGGACTTGCGCGAGCTGCTGGCCGTGCCCTCCCACTTCAAGATCTTGTTCATGCAAGGCGGCGGTCTGGCTGAAAACGCGATCGTGCCCTTGAACCTGTCGCAAGGCGGTGCCATGGACTTTGTGCTCACAGGCAGCTGGAGCCAAAAGTCGCTCAAAGAAGCGGGCAAATACGGCCAGGCCCGCGTGGCAGCTACGGCCCAAACCGACGGTTTCACGACTCTGCCCGCGCCAGCAACTTGGCAGATCGGTGCGGACAGCCGTTATGTGCACATCTGCAGCAACGAAACCATCCACGGCGTGGAGTTTCACGAATTGCCGAACCTCCAGGCGTTGGGCTGCGATGCGCCGCTGGTGGTGGATTTTTCTTCGCATGTGGCATCACGAGCGGTGGACTGGTCACGCGTGGGCCTGGCCTTTGGCGGCGCACAAAAGAATTTGGGGCCAGCGGGTCTGACCTTGGTTGTCGTTCGCGAAGACCTGATCGGTCAAGCCCTGCCGCATTGCCCCAGCGCCTTTGACTACAAGCTGGTCAATGACAACCAGTCGATGTACAACACGCCGCCCACCTACAGCATTTACATCGCCGGGCTGGTGTTCCAGTGGCTCAAACAGCATGGCGGCATCGCCGCCATGGAGCAACGCAACATCGCCAAGGCCCAGTTGCTGTACGACTTTCTCGACAGCTCCAGCCTGTTCGAAAACCGTGTGGCCCCACACTGCCGCTCGCGCATGAACGTGCCTTTCTTTTTGCGCGACGAATCGCGCAACGAGGCCTTTTTGGCGGGCGCCAAAGCCGCCAATTTGCTGCAACTCAAGGGGCACAAAACGGTCGGCGGCATGCGGGCGAGCATTTACAACGCCATGCCCCTGGAAGGCGTTCAGGCCTTGGTGGCTTACATGCGTGAATTTGAAAAAACACAGGCCTGATCCTGGCCCCACGAAAGACGCACGGACATGAGCCAACAACCCATTCAGTCGGACGCCCTGGGCGCTTTGCGTGTGCAAATTGACGCTCTGGACAAACAACTGCTGAGCCTGCTGAACCAGCGCGCCCATGTGGCCGAACAAGTCGGCGAAATCAAACGGGCCGAAGGTTCACCCTTTTTCCGCCCCGACCGGGTGGCCCAAGTGATCGACAAAATCACCCAAGCCAATCCGGGCCCCCTGAAAAACGAACACATTGCGTCCATTTGGCGCGAAATCATGTCGGCATGTTTGGCGCTGGAAGCCCCCCAGCGGGTGGCAGTGCTCGGACCACAGGGCACATTTTGCGAACAAGCCGCGATCGAGTTTTTTGGCAGTGCCGCCAACCTGATCTACTGCGCCAACTTCGACGAGGTATTCCACGCCACCGCTGCGGGCACCGCCCAATACGGCGTGGTCGGCATGGAAAACTCCACCGAGGGCGTGGTGGCGCGTTCGCTCGATCTGTTCTTGCGCTCGCCCGTGCATGTGGTGGGGGAGGTCAGCTTGCAGGTGCGCTTCAATTTGCTGCGCCAGCTCAATTCCGATGCGGGCATTGAGGTGGTGATGGCCCACCCCCAGGCACTGGCCCAATGCCAGGGCTGGCTGTCCAAACACCTGCCGCACGTAGAGCGCCGAGCGGTCTCCAGCAATGCCGAAGGCGCCCGCTTGGCTGCGTCCAACCCCGCTTGGGCTGCTTTAGCCAGCGAGCGCGCGGCCAGCCAGTTTGGCTTGCACATCGTGCACCACGCCATCCAGGACGAAGCCTTCAACCGCACCCGCTTTGCGGTGATCAGCTTGCCCCAGACCTTGGCCACGCCGCCCGCCTCGGGCAAGGACTGCACCAGCTTGGTGGTGTCGGTGCCCAATCGACCAGGAGCTGTGCACGATTTGTTGGTACCGCTCAAAAACAACGGCGTGTCCATGACGCGTTTCGAATCGCGCCCTGCCAAATCCGGGCAGTGGGAGTATTACTTCTACATCGACCTGCAAGGCCACATCAGCGAACCGCACGTGGCAGCCGCCCTGCAAGAGTTGCAAGGCCTGTGTGCGTTCTACAAGGTGCTGGGTTCTTACCCTGTTCCTGAATGACCCCCGAGTGAGCGCGCAGTGAAATTCCAACGCCTGGCCCTGATTGGCTGCGGCCTGATGGGCGGCTCGTTTGCGCTCGCGCTGCGCCAAGCGGGTCTGGTGCAGCACATCACCGGTTTCAGCGCCTCCGAAAAAACCCGTCAGCGCGCTGTCGATCTGAACGTCATTGACCAAGCCTGCTGCAGTGTGGCCGAGGCCGTGCAAGGCGCAGACCTGGTGCTGTTGGCTGTGCCCGTGGGCGCGATGAACAGCAGCTTTGCCATGATTCGGGATGTGCTTCAGCCCCATGCCTTGCTGATGGATGTGGGCTCGACCAAGTGCGATGTAGTTGCCGCAGCGCAAGCCACCCTGGGTGAACGCCTCGCCTGCTTCGTGCCCGCGCACCCGATTGCAGGCAAAGAAGTTGCGGGCATTGAGCACGCCGAGAGCACGCTCTACCAGGATCGCCGCACCATCCTCACGCCCTTGCCACAAAACAGCATCCGCCAAATACAAACAGCGAGCCAGGTCTGGTCAGCCATCGGCAGCCATGTGAGCCAGATGACCCCCAAGGCGCATGACGCCACCTTTGCGGCTGTCAGCCACCTGCCGCACCTGCTGGCCTTTGCAGCCGTCAATGCGCTCACCGCACAGCCGAATGGCAGTGCGTTTTTGGAGATGGCAGGCCCTGGCTTTCGGGATTTTTCCCGCATCGCCGCCAGTGAATCATCGGTTTGGCGGGACATTTTGAGTGCCAACAAGACGGAAGTGCTCGCGCAAATGACGCACTTTCGTGCTGCACTCGACCAGTTCGAAAACGCCCTGAATTCAAGCGACAACTCGGCACTGCAACAGCTGATTCAACAAGCCAGCGATGTGCGCTCGGCCTGGACGCTGCAAGCGGGCAACGCTTGCAACAAAGCCTCTGAAGACTGACCCATGTTCTCCACCGCCTTTTTAGACATCCCAGCGCTGCAAGGCGCATCCGGCACCGTCACCCTGCCCGGCTCCAAGAGCATCTCCAACCGCGTGCTGCTGCTGTCGGCGCTGTGCCAAGGCACCACCGTGGTCCACGACCTGCTGGACTCGGACGACACCCGCGTGATGTTGGCCGCTCTGCGCCAATTGGGTTGTGGCGTCCAGGTCGATGGCACCACGGTGACCATCACGGGGCTGGGCGGTCGCACATGGCCGGCAGAGGCGATCGAATTTTTCATGGGCAACGCAGGCACGGCCATGCGCCCGCTCACGGCGGCTTTGGCGGTGCAGGGCGGCGACTTCACCCTCAAAGGGGTGCCGCGCATGCACGAACGCCCCATTGGCGACCTGGTGGACGCCCTGCGCGAGCTCGGCTGCACCATCGACTATTTGGGCAACGAAGGCTTTCCGCCTCTTCGCATTGGCAAGCCTGCCTTGCAACTGGACAGGCCCATCCCCGTGCGCGGCGATGTCTCCAGCCAATTCCTCACCGCTTTGCTGATGGCCCTGCCCTTGGCCGCCCAAGACCGCGCCATCACCATCGAGGTGGTGGGTGAACTCATCAGCAAGCCCTACATCGAGATCACGCTCAACCTGCTGGCCCGCTTCGGCATTGCCGTGGAGCGGCAAGGCTGGGAGCGCTTTGTGATTCCTGCGGGCAGCCGTTACCAGTCGCCTGGCAGCATCCATGTCGAAGCCGATGCGTCTTCGGCCAGTTATTTCATCGCACTCGGGGCCATTGCCAAGGGCGACGGCATCCGCATTCAGGGTGTTGGTGCCGATTCCATCCAGGGCGACATCCGTTTCATGGACGCTGCAGCGCAAATGGGCGCCCAGATCACCAGCGGCCCCAACTGGCTCGAGATCCAGCGCGGCGCCTGGCCGCTCAAAGGCATCACGCTCGACTGCAACCACATTCCCGACGCGGCCATGACCTTGGCCGTGATGGCGCTTTACGCCGACGGGCCCACCACGCTGCGCAACATCGCCAGCTGGCGCGTGAAAGAAACCGACCGCATCGTGGCCATGGCCACAGAAAGCCGCAAGCTCGGCGCCACCGTCGAAGAAGGCCCGGACTGGATCACCATTCACCCATTGCGGGCCGGACAATGGCAGCGCGCCAGCGTCCACACCTACGACGACCACCGCGTGGCCATGTGCTTCTCGCTGGCCGCTTTCAACGCCGATCAGCTGCCTGTGCGCATCGAAGACCCCAAGTGCGTCGCCAAGACCTTTCCGGACTACTTTGAAGCCCTGTTCTCGGTAGCGCACACGGCAGTCGCCAACATCCCGGTGATTTGCATCGATGGACCCACGGCCTCGGGCAAAGGCACGCTGGCCAGCCGGGTGGCCAGCCAACTGGGCTACCACTACCTGGACTCGGGCGCGCTCTACCGCGTGACTGCCCATGCGGCTTTGCAAGCGGGGCTGACGCTCGAAGCCACTGACGAAGCGAAGATCGCTGACCTGGCGCGCAGCCTGCCCGTGCGTTTTGAAGGCGAGCAGGTGTTGCTGGACGGCATGGACGTGACCGATGCGATCCGCAGCGAACAAGGTGGCATGAACGCCTCCAAGGTGTCCGTTTTGCCTGCCGTGCGCGAGGCACTGGTGCAACTTCAGCACAGCTTTCAGCGCCTGCCGGGCCTCTTGGCCGATGGCCGAGACATGGGCACGGTGATCTTCCCCGATGCCCCTTTGAAGGTGTTTTTGACCGCCAGCGCTGCCCAACGCGCCGAAAGACGGCATAAGCAATTGATTTTGAAGGGTTTTTCGGCTAATATCGACAGTCTTCGCGCTGACTTGGAAGCGCGCGACGCCCGGGACATGTCCCGCAGCGTCGCGCCTCTGAAGCCCGCACAAGATGCCTTGCAACTGGACAACTCCACTTTGACCATCGAAGCCTCGGTGGAACAAGTGATGGTCTGGTGGCAAAGCCGGCAGGTTTTCGTTTGATCAACGGAAGTTAACCCACCGAAAACGGCCACCCCAGCCCGCCCTGTGCGGGCTGATCTGAAGTTCCACCCGGCTCTTATCGTGCAGCTTGCACACTGGCCAGGTGGTTTTTTAAAACCCAACCGCGGCTCACGCCGCAAACCAATCGCCACTGTCAGCTCCTGGAAACGACGCATGTCGCGCTCGTCAGTCCTGAACTTGTGGATGAGGAAATACCATGTCTGAATCATTTGCCGCCCTGTTCGAAGAATCACTGACGCGCACCGAAATGCGCCCAGGTGAAGTCATCACCGCTGAAGTCGTGCGCATCGAGCACAACTTCGTTGTGGTCAACGCCGGTCTCAAGTCCGAGTCGTATGTACCCCTCGAAGAGTTCAAGAACGACCAAGGTGAAGTCGAAGTCCAGGTCGGCGACTTTGTCTCGGTGGCCATCGGCTCCATCGAAAACGGCTACGGCGACACCATCTTGTCCCGTGACACCGCCAAGCGTTTGGCTTCGTGGATGTCTTTGGAAAAAGCCCTGGAATCGGGCGAGTTCGTCACTGGCGTGACCAGCGGCAAAGTCAAGGGTGGCCTGACCGTGTTGGTCAACGGCATCCGTGCTTTCTTGCCCGGCTCTTTGGTCGACACACGTCCTACCAAAGACCTGTCTCCCTATGAGAACAAGACCCTGGAATTCAAGGTCATCAAGCTCGACCGCAAGCGCAACAACGTCGTGTTGTCACGCCGCGCTGTGGTGGAAGCCTCCATGGGCGAAGAGCGCGCCAAGCTGATGGAAACATTGCGCGAAGGCTCCATCGTTCATGGTGTGGTCAAGAACATCACCGAATACGGTGCGTTCGTGGACTTGGGCGGCATCGACGGCTTGCTGCACATCACCGACATGGCATGGCGCCGTGTCCGTCACCCTTCCGAAGTGGTCACGGCCGGTCAAGAAATCACCGCCAAGATCCTCAAGTTCGACACCGAGAAAAACCGAGTGTCCTTGGGTCTGAAGCAAATGGGCGATGACCCATGGATGGGCGTGAACCGCCGCTACCCACAAAGCACCCGCATGTTCGGCAAGATCACCAACATTGCCGACTACGGCGCGTTTGTCGAACTCGAGCCAGGCATCGAAGGCTTGGTGCACGTGTCCGAGATGGACTGGACCAACAAGAACGTGGCTCCTTCCAAGATCGTTGCTTTGGGTGACGAAGTCGAAGTCATGGTCCTCGAGATCGACGAAGACAAGCGCCGCATCAGCTTGGGCATGAAGCAGTGCCGTGCCAACCCATGGCAAGAGTTTGCTCAAAACACCAAGCGTGGCGACCGCGTCAAGGGCCCGATCAAGTCGATCACCGACTTCGGCGTGTTCGTCGGCTTGGCTGCCGGCATCGACGGCTTGGTGCACTTGTCTGACTTGTCTTGGAACGAAACCGGCGAAAACGCCGTGCGCGAATTCAAGAAAGGTCAAGAAGTTGAGGCTTTGGTCTTGGCTGTGGACGTGGACCGCGAGCGCATCAGCTTGGGCATCAAGCAGCTCGACTCCGATCCTTTCACCACCTTCACCTCGATCAACGACAAAGGCCAGATCGTCACCGGTAAGGTCAAGACTGTGGATGCCAAGGGCGCTGAAATCGACCTGGGCGAAGACATCGTGGGTTACCTGCGTGTCAGCGAAATCTCGCGTGACCGCGTGGAAGACGCCAGCCATGTGCTCAAAGTCGGCGATGAAGTCACTGCAGTCGTGGTGAACGTGGACCGCAAGACCCGCAACATCCAGTTGTCGATCAAGGCCAAGGACCAAGCTGACCAACAAGAAGCCATGGCTTCGTTGTCGCAGCAATCCAAGACCGAGAACGCTGGCACGACCAGCCTGGGCGCCTTGTTGCGTGCCAAGCTCGACAACAACTGATCCTTGTGATCTGAAGACGCTTGCTGTCTGAAAAGCCTGCCCCTGTCATGGGGGCAGGCTTTTTTTGAGGTCCATGCCTGAGCCAGCCACAAGCCACCCCAACAAGTTGACATCATGACCCGCTCCGATCTGGTTGAAGAACTCGCAGCCCGCTTTGCACAGCTGACCCACCGAGACGCCGAACTGGCCGTCAAAACGGTGCTGGACGCCATGAGCGACGCGCTGGTCAAAGGCCACCGCATCGAAATTCGCGGCTTTGGCAGCTTCTCGATCAACCGCCGCCCTCCCCGAGTGGGCCGCAACCCCCGATCTGGCGAAAGCGTGCAGATTCCCGAAAAACGCGTGCCCCATTTCAAGCCGGGCAAAGCCCTGCGTGAAGCTGTGGACGCTGGCGTCAGCAACCCAGCCCCGCCAGCCACCCGAGACTGACACGCCGCTCTGAACACCCCAGAACAAGCCCAGCGAGCCGACAGCCTCACACGCTCTTACAGCGCGGCCCGCCCGTTAGAATGGGCCCAGATTCCGAGGTCTTCCATGAAACGTCTGCTTCGGCTGCTTCAGTGGCTACTGAAAGCTGCCGTCTTTTTCACCCTGTTTGCCTTTGCGCTGAACAACCAGCAAGAAACGCGTGTCAACTTCTTTTTTGGCACGTTTTGGTCTGCGCCCACGGTTTTGGTGGTGCTTTCCGCTTTCAGCCTTGGGGTGGTGGTGGGTGTGCTGGGCATGGTGCCCAGATGGTGGCGACACCGCCAGGCCTTGCGCATGAACCCGGTACCCGAAGCCGAGTCAAAGTCAGCACCAGAGGCCACGCATGGAACTTGATCTGACCTGGATTTTGCTGGGCCTGCCTGCCGCCTTTGCTCTGGGCTGGATCGCATCGCGCCTGGACTTGCGCCAAATGCGCATCGCCAACCGGCAAGCACCACGGGCTTACTTCAAGGGTCTGAATTACCTGCTCAATGAGCAGCAAGACCAGGCGATCGACGCCTTCATCGAAGCCGTTCAAAACGACCCCGACACGTCTGAATTGCACTTTGCACTGGGCAATTTGTTTCGCCGCAGGGGTGAATACGACCGCGCCGTGCGCGTGCACGAGCACTTGCTCTCGCGTGCAGACCTCAGTGGTGCGGACCGTCAGCGCGCCCAACACGGCCTGGCACTCGACTACCTGAAGGCCGGGCTGTTGGACCGCGCTGAAGAAGCCCTGCGCAAACTGGAGGGCACCACCTACGAGGGGCAAGCCCGGCTGGCGCGCCTGGCCATTTACGAGCGATCGCGCGAGTGGCCTGAAGCGGCACGGGTGGCCGGTTTGCTGGAGAAGTCAGGCGAAGCGAACTTCGACATGCGCCTGGCCCATTACCAATGCGAGCAAGCACGTGAGGCCGTTCAACAAGGTGACACCGCCAAGGCCACACAACTGTTGACCGCCGCCATGCAAGCGAGCCCTGAAGCCGCCAGACCGCGCATTTTGCTGGGTCAATTGCAACTGTCCCAAGGGCATGCGGCGCAAGCGTTTGAGACCTTGTCGGTCTTGTTTGAACGCGCAGATGTGGCCGCCCCCTTGGCTGCAGCCAGTTTGGTCAAAGCCGCTCAAGCGGCCAATTTAGGCCATGCCGCCACCCAAGTGCTGCAGGCACATTACGACAAACAGCCCTGCATTGACGTGCTCGATGCCATCTCGGCACTTGCCGCAGACTCGCTGGAAAATTCTGCATCCTCACACCAGCGCTACCTCGATCACTTGAGCCAACATGCCTCCTTGATGGCGGCTACCCGTTGGTTGATCGAAGAAAACAGCGCCGCAAATCCTTTGCCTGTACCGGTTCAGAAAGCACTGGAACAAGCCATTCGACCCTTGGCACGTTACAGATGCGCCGCCTGCGGGTTTGAAGCCAAAGAGCACTTTTGGCATTGCCCGGGCTGCCAGGCCTGGGACAGCTATCCACCCAGACGCATCGAAGAGTTGTGAGCAGAGGACTTGAAACACCTTGTTTCAAGTCCAGCAGCCTGCAGCCTTCCCCGCTCTGCCCTCGACGGCCACAATGGCCTCAGCTGCACAAGGCTGCAGCGCCAGCACAGGCAGAGGTTCAAATGCAGCACAAAATCTCCACAGGCATTGCGTCCATCCTCTTGGCGGGAAGTGCATGGGCACAAGTGGACCTGAACCAGGCCAAGGAAATGGACCTGGACGGCTTGAACGGTGTCGGCCCGGCCATGACTCGGGACATCATGAACGAACGCCAAAAAACACCATTCCGCGATTGGGCAGACGTCATGCAACGCGTCAAAGGCATCGGCCCGAAAAAAGCGGCCAGCCTGTCAGAGCAGGGGTTGCGGGTGCAAGGCCAACCCTATGGGCAAGCCGCAGCCACCCCCTCAAAGAAGCGCTGAGCCTTAGACCGACACATCGGGTGATGGCGCGCCAAAGCCGCCGCCGCCCGGCGTGTGGACCTCAAACACATCCCCCGTTTGCATCTCCACCTGGCCAATGTGCGCCAGCTCCTGCACCGTGCCATCGGCACGAACCACGCGGTTGATGCCGGGCAAGCCGCTGTGGCCGCCCGCCATGCCAAAGGCCGGGTGAACGCGCCCATTGGACAAAATGCCGGCGGTCATGGGCTCCAGAAAGCGCACACGGCGCACCCCGCCATCGCCACCGTGCCAGCGACCCGCGCCACCTGAGCCTTGTCGAATGGCATAGCTGTCCAGACGCACCGGAAAACGGAACTCCAGCACCTCAGGGTCCGTCAGGCGCGAATTGGTCATGTGGGTTTGCACCACCGAGGTGCCGTCAAAACCACCCACCAGTTGGCCCTGCGCGTCAAAGCGGCCGCCCGCACCGCTGCCGCCCGAAATGGTTTCGTAGTACTGCACGCGGGCATTGCCAAAAGTGAAGTTGTTCATGGTCGGCTGGCTGCCCGCCATCACACCCAAAGCGCCAAACAGCGCGTTGGTGATGCAGGTGGAGGTTTCCACATTGCCCGCCACCACCGAGGCCGGTGGGTTGGGGTTGAGCATGGAGCCGGCCGGAATGATGACCCTCAGAGGCTTCAGGCAACCCGCATTCAGCGGGATGTCGTCGTCCACCAGGCTGCGGAACACGTACAGCACGGCCGCCATGCACACCGCCCGTGGGGCGTTGAAGTTGTTGGGCAACTGGGCGCTGGTGCCGGTGAAGTCGATCTCGGCCGTGCGCTCACCCGCATTCACGCGCACCGCCACCTGGATTTGCGCGCCGTTGTCCAGCGGCAAAACGAATTGCCCATCTTTCAGGCGCGTGATGACCCGGCGCACCGACTCTTCGGCGTTGTCCTGCACATGGCGCATATAGGCCTGCACCACGTCCAAACCAAACTGTTCCACCATGCGGCGCAACTCCTGCACCCCTTTTTCGTTGGCCGCAATTTGTGCCTTCAGGTCGGCCATGTTCTGCGCCGGGTTGCGCGAGGGGTATTCACCGCTTTGCAGCAGCGCCACCATCTCGGCCTCGCGCAGATGACCGGCCTCGACCAGTTTGACGTTGTTGATCTGCACGCCTTCTTCTTCGATGCGCGTGGAAAACGGTGGCATGGAACCGGGTGTCAGACCGCCCACATCGGCGTGGTGTCCGCGAGAGCCCACGTAAAACACCGGCTCGGTGTGGCCGTCCAGGTACACCGGGGTGATGACGGTGATGTCGGGCAAATGCGTGCCGCCGTGGTAGGGGTCGTTCAGCACAAACACATCGCCCGGCTGCATGCGGCCCTTGTTTTCCTGAATCACCGTCTGGATGCTTTCGCCCATCGAACCCAAATGCACGGGCATGTGAGGCGCATTGGCGATCAAATGGCCTTCGGCGCTGAACAAGGCACAAGAAAAGTCCAACCGCTCCTTGATGTTGACCGAGTAGGCCGTGTTTTGCAGCTGCAGCCCCATCTGCTCGGCGATGTTCATGAACAGGTTGTTGAACACCTCCAGCAGCACCGGGTCGGCCTGTGTGCCCGCCGCGTGCTGAACGGCGCGCGCCTGCACCCGCACCAGCAGCAGGTGGTCGAGGGCCGTGAGGCGTGCTTGCCAACCCGCCTCCACCACCGTGGTGGCGTTTTTCTCGGCAATGATGGCCGGGCCGTCGACCACATCGCCGGGGCGCATGTCTTCGCGCACCACCAGCGCCGCGTCATGCCACTGGGCCAGGCCTTGCGCGTTGGCGGCATAGACCTTCACCGTGTCGCGGCGCGGCACCTCGCGCTCAGCGTTCAGCGCATGAACAGCTTCTTCGGGCGCATCGCCAGGCAGCACCGCCTCGACCGACACAGCCTCCACCACCAAAGCCTTGCCCTGCATCAAAAAGGCAAAGCGCTGTCGGTAGGCGGCTTCAAACCCGGCCACCAACTGGGCCTGATCGCCCCAAGGCACAACCAGCGCCGAGTCGGTGCCTTCGTAGCGCAGGTGCACACGTTGGCGCAGCTCAATGCGGTCGGCGCTTTCAGCATCCCCACCCATTTGCGCGCGCAAGGCCAGACGGGTGGACTCACCCAAGGCCTTCAAACGTTCGGCCATCAGGGGCATGGCCGCAACCTCCAACTTTTGCTCAACCGATTCCTCGCGCATCACGTTTTGGTCGGCCAGGCCCATGCCATAAGCCGACAGCACCCCCGCCAACGGGTGCACCAGCACCTGCGACATGCCCAGGGCATCGGCCACCAGACACGCATGCTGCCCACCCGCGCCGCCGAAGCACTGCAGGGTGTAGCGCGTCACGTCATAGCCCCGCGCCACCGAGATTTTCTTGATCGCATTGGCCATCTGCTGCACCGCGATCTGGATGAAACCGTGGGCCACGTCTTCTGCGGCCCGCCCTGTTTGCGCGGCCAGTGTTTGGAAGTGGCTGCGCACCACCTCGGCGTCCAGCGGCTGGTTCGCCTGCGGCCCAAACACCGAGGGGAAAAACTTCGGTTGCACCTTGCCCACCATGACGTTGGCGTCGGTCACGGCCAGTGGGCCACCCCGGCGGTAACTGGCCGGGCCGGGGTTGGCCCCGGCACTTTGGGGGCCCACGCGAAAGCGCGCGCCGTCATAGGCCAGCAGCGAGCCGCCGCCTGCCGCCACTGTGTGGATGCTCATCATGGGCGCACGCATGCGCACCCCGGCCACCTGGGTTTCGAACTCGCGCTCGAACTGCCCGGCAAAGTGGGACACATCGGTGGATGTGCCGCCCATGTCAAAGCCAATCACCTTGTCGTGGCCTGCCAACTGGGCCGTGCGGGCCATGCCCACAATGCCGCCGGCGGGGCCACTCAAAATCGCATCTTTGCCGGCGAACACCTGGGCGTCCGTGAGGCCGCCCGATGACTGCATGAACATCAGCTTGACGCCCGGCATCTCGCTGGCCACCTGGTCCACATAGCGGCGCAAGATGGGTGACAAATAGGCATCGACCACCGTGGTGTCGCCGCGGCTGACCAGCTTCATCATCGGACTGGTCTGGTGCGAGGTGCTCACCTGGGTAAAGCCCACTTCAAGGGCCAAGCACGCCGCCGCCGCTTCGTGCGCCGTGTGCCGCCAGCCGTGCATGAACACCACCGCCACCGAGCGCACCCCTTGGGCGTGCCAGTGCATCAATTGGGTGCGCAAATGCGCTTCATCGAGCGGCTGCAAGACTTCACCGTCTACCGCCACGCGTTCTTGCGCCTCGACCACCGCGCTGTAGAGCAACTCGGGCAGCAGGATCTGGCGGTCAAACAAACGCGGACGGTTTTGGTAGGCAATACGCAGCGCGTCGCCAAAGCCTTGCGTGGTCACCAGCAGCGTGGCTTCGCCGTTACGCTCCAGCAATGCGTTGGTGGCCACCGTGGTGCCCATCTTCACGCACTCGACCTGCTCGGGCATGACGGACTCGCCCGCTTGAAGGCCCAGCAAATGGCGGATACCGGCCACCGCCGCATCGCGGTACTGTTCGGGGTTTTCAGACAGCAACTTGTGCGTGACCAGTGAGCCATCGGGCCGCTTGCCCACCACGTCGGTGAAGGTACCGCCCCGGTCGATCCAGAATTGCCAGCGTTGTTGGCCTGAGAGGGTGCTGTTGGAATCGGTCATAGAGCGCTTGAAAAGAAGCTTGAAGAAAGAGAGATCACAAAGAAGCGGCTGCACGCGCCGCTTGGTCGTACATGCCCGAGAGCACACGCAGCAATCGGGCCAGCTCGCCAATGTCGCGGTTCAGCCCGTCGTCGGCTTTGAGCGCATCGATCAAACAACTCTCGCGAATTTCACGGTAGCGCTGCACATAAGCGCGGCCTTCGTCGGTCGCGGCATAGGTCACGTCTTTGCCATTTTTTTGCGACACCACCACGCCCAGGCCTTGCAGCTTTTTCAGGGCGTAATTCACCAAATGCGTGTCTTCGATGTTCATGATGAAACAAATGTCGGCCAGGCGTTTGTCACGCGCACGGTGCGTGACGTGGTGCAGCACCAGCACATCCAAGGGGGTCAAATCCTTCAGACCTGCGGCGGCCATGCAGTGGATGATCCAGCGGTGAAAAGCGTTGCCAGCCACGATCAGGCCGAACTCGAATTCGCTCATCTCGGCGCTGTCTGGGGAAACCAGATGGGCCGAGGACACGATGGGGCTGGCGGCAGAGAGGGTCGGGGAATTTTTGCGCGGCATGGGTTCCATCAGGGCTTGGACAATGAGAAAGTCTATGTCCGATGCCAACAATTTGCCAACAATTTGTTGACGTTAAGGGAAAACACCGATCACGAATTGGCCCGGCCTTGCCTACAGTGGTCACCAGACAGCTGCACCCGATGCGCGCTTGATGCGGGCACCTTTCTTGCGCTGCCCAGTGGACCGTTCATCCCCATCTTTCACAGGAGTTTTCATGCAACGTCGCGCCCTACACCTCAGCCTGCTGGCTGGCCTGCTCGCTGTTTCCGGCTTTGTGTCGGCCCAAACCAAGTGGGACCTGCCCGCCGCTTACCCCGCCACCAACTTCCACTCGGTCAACATGACCCAGTTCGCAGCCGATGTGGACAAGGCCACCGCGGGCAAGCTCAAAATCACCGTGCACGCCAACGCCTCTTTGTTCAAGGCCCCTGAAATCAAGCGTGCTGTGCAAGGCGGTCAGGCCCAATTGGGCGAAATTTTGTTGGTCAACTTCCAAAACGAATGGCAACCCTTTGGTGCAGATGGCCTGCCCTTTTTGGCGGACAGCTACGACGAGTCCATGAAGCTCTACAAAGCCCAAAAGCCACTGCTGGAAAAGAAGCTGGCCGAGCAAGGCATGATGCTTTTGTACTCTGTGGCCTGGCCTCCACAGGGCATCTACAGCAAAAAACCGATCAACAGTGCGGCCGACCTCAAGGGCATCAAGTGGCGCGCTTACAGCCCGACCACCGCCAAAATCGCTGAACTGGTCGGTGCCCAACCCGTGACCGTGCAAGCGGCCGAGTTCTCGCAGGCTTTGGCCACAGGCGTGGTCGAATCGACCATGACCTCCGGTGCCACTGGCGTGGACAGCAAGCTGTACGAACACCTCAAGTACTACTATGACGTGCAAGCCTGGTTGCCCAAAAACGCGGTGATCGCCAACAAAAAAGCCTTTGACGCGCTGGACAAGCCTACCCAAGACGCTTTGCTCAAAGCCGCTGCTGCGGCCGAGACCCGGGGCTGGACCGAATCTCGCAAAGTCAACACCACCACACTGGAAACCCTCAAGGCCAACGGCATGACGGTCGCCCCTCCTTCAGCGCAACTCAAAGCCGACATGAAAAAAGTGGGCGACACCATCATGAAAGAGTGGCTGGAAAAGTCCGGTGCTGAAGGCAAGGCCATCGTCGACGCGTTCAACCGCTGATCGCATGCGTCGATTGCTCAACGCCATTTATGCCAGCACCGCCGCCTTGGCGGCGCTGTGCATGTGCGGCCTGCTCTTCATGGTGCTGCTGTCCATTTTGAGCCGGCAGCTCCATGTCCATGTGCCCGGCACAGATGCCTATGCGGGGTATCTGATGGCCGGTGCGGGCTTTTTGGCGCTGGCCCACACCTTGAAGCGGGGCGAACACATCCGCGTCACCTTGGTGCTGGGCTTGTTCAAGGGCGCAGCACGCCGAGGCTTGGAAGTGTTCAGCCTGTCACTGGCGAGCCTGTTGGCCTGTTTGTTCGCCTTCTACAGCTGCCGCTTGGTGTGGCAATCCATCGAATTCCACGACATCTCGACCGGCAACGACGCCACGCCTTTGTGGATTCCGCAGCTGGCCATGGCTTTGGGCACGGTGATTTTTGCGCTGGCCTTTGTCGATGAGCTGGTGCTGGAAGTTCGCGGGCAACGTGCAGCACCCGACAGCGGCGAGATGCTGCGCAACGAATGAGCCGCCATGAATGACTTGATGATCACAGGACTGTTGGTCCTGACCTTGTTTCTGATTTTGGGCAGTGGCGTGTGGATTGGCCTGACCCTCTCAGGGGTGGCATGGGTGGGCATGCAAATGTTTTCCGCGAGACCCGCCGGGGACGCCATGGCGGTGACCATCTGGGGCTCCGCATCGAGCTGGACGCTCACCGCCCTGCCCCTGTTCATCTGGATGGGGGAAATCTTGTTTCGCACCCGCCTGAGCCAGGACATGTTCAAGGGCTTGGCGCCTTGGATGCAGGCCCTGCCCGGGCGCTTGCTGCACACCAACGTGGTGGGCTGCGCCATTTTTGCCGCGGTCTCCGGCTCGAGCGCGGCCACCTGCGCCACGATTGGCAAGATGACCTTGCCCGAGCTGCAAAAACGCGGCTACCCCGAAGACATGGTCATTGGCACGCTGTCTGGCTCCGGCACCTTGGGCCTCTTGATCCCGCCGTCCATCATCATGATCGTGTACGGCGTGGCGGCCGATGTGTCGATCGCCCAGCTCTTCATCGCCGGGGTCTTGCCTGGCTTGCTCCTGGCGGGGTTGTTTTCTGGTTACATCGTGGTGTGGTCACTGCGCCACCCAGACCAAATCCCGCCGCGGGATGCCCCCATGAGTTTCATGGAGAAGCTCCAGGCGTCCAGCAGCCTGATCCCTGTGGTCTTGCTGATTGCGGCGGTCTTGGGCTCCATTTACACCGGCTTTGCGACGGCCACCGAGGCGGCTGCCGTGGGCGTGTTGGGCGCTTTGGTGCTGTCTGCTTTGCAGGGCTCCATGAGTTGGGCTGTGTTCAAAGACGCCTTGATGGGCGCCACGCGCCTGTACTGCATGATTGCGCTGATTTTGGCGGGCGCTGCGTTTTTGACCTTGTCCATGGGCTACATCGGCCTGCCGCGCCATTTGGCCGAATGGATCGGCAGTCTGGGTCTGAGTCCCTTTGCGCTCATCATGGCTTTGATGGTGTTTTTCGTCATTTTGGGGTGCTTCCTGGACGGCATCTCGATGGTGGTGCTGACCATGGGCGTGCTCATGCCCACGGTGCAAAAAGCGGGCATCGACCCGATCTGGTTTGGCATCTTCATCGTGTTTGTGGTCGAGATGGCGCAGATCACGCCCCCGGTGGGCTTCAACCTGTTTGTGCTGCAAGGCATGACCGGCAAGCAACTGCCCTACATCGCCCGGGTGTCCATGCCGATGTTCTTCCTGATGGTGGGCGCGGTGTTGCTGATTTACTTTGTGCCCGGCATCGTGACCTGGTTGCCAACACAGATGAAACTCTGAGCTGAAAGCCAGCTTCATCCTCTATGATTCAACCCGTCCCCAGAGGACGGGTTGTTCATTTGGGACGATAAGGATTGATGTGTTCAAGAATGTGATGGTTTACCGCATCGGCGAGGGCTTTGCGCCCAGTTTGGCCGATGTGCAGGCGGCGTTGGAGCCGGTCCAATTTGTGGAATGTGGCGCCAGCCAGGACAAGTCGATCGGCTGGGTGCCCCCAAGGGGCGAGGCCCATGGGCCCTTGGTTGAATCGGTGGCCGGGCAATGGATCCTGAAGCTCATGATCGAGTCCAAGGCGGTGCCGGGCAATGTGGTGCGGCGCAAAGCCGACGAGCGCATTGCCGAAATCGAAGCCGCCACCGGACGCAAGCCCGGCAAAAAAGAAAAGCGCGATTTGATGGACGAGGTGCTGCTGTCGCTGCTGCCGCAGGCTTTCGCGCGCCAGTCCACGGTGCTGGTGTGGATGGACCTGGAAAACCGCCGCCTGATGCTCAATGCTGGCAGCCAAGGCAAGGCCGACGAAGTCATGTCCGCGCTGATGCACGTGATGGGTGGCTTGTCGGTCTCATTGATACAGACTGTGACTTCGCCCCAAGCGGCCATGACCCAGTGGCTGCTGGCCCCCACGCCCGACGAGTGGCCGTCGGATTTGACTGTGGAGCGCGAAACCGTGCTCAAGTCCACCGGCGAAGACGCCGCCAGCGTGCGCTTTACGCGGCACCACTTGGCCAACGACGATGTGCGCAAGCACGTCATGGAGGGCAAGCTGCCCACCCAACTGGCGCTCAGCTGGGACGGCCGGGTGGCCTTTGTCTTGACCGAGACGCTGCAGCTGAAAAAAGTGCAGTACCTCGATGGCGTGATGGACGAGTCGGGCACCGACAAGAACGAAGACCGCTTTGACGCCGATGTGGCCTTGTCCACCGGCTTACTGGGGCCGCTGATCGACAGCCTGATGGAAGCACTGGGTGGTGAGATGGAATTGGGTGCCGCTGCGGCCGACCAAACCATTCCCAAGCCCACGCGCACCGTGATCAACTCAACGGTCGCCTCGGGCGCAGCAGCTGGCAGCAACGAAGACCCGCCGTTTTAAGACACGCCCAACACCCGCCAAACACCCGCATAAAGGAGCCACCCCATGCTCACGGTGATCGCGATCTGTCTTGGCGCTTGCGTGGGGGCGCTCTCGCGTTGGCAGTTGGGTTTGTGGCTCAACCCTGCCAGCGTCAGTGCCGGCCTGCTGCCCTGGGGCACCTTGGCCGCCAACCTGATCGGTGGCTACTTGGTGGGTGTGTGCGTGGGCGTGTTCCAGCAACTGCCGGAGTTGGACCCGGTTTGGCGACTGGCACTGGTCACAGGCTTCTTAGGCGCCCTGACCACTTTCTCCAGCTTCTCGGCCGAGGTGGTGGCCATGCTGCAACAAGGCCGCTTTGCGCTGGCGGCAGGTACAGCCAGCTTGCACTTGTTTGGCTCCCTGGCCCTCACGGTGCTGGGGCTCAAAACCGTGGGTCTACTCTGGGCGCGTTGATCGAGCGAGTGGCGCATTTGCAGCGGAAACGGAAATTTGAAAATGGATGATCTAAGGCAGAATCGAAAACATGCTGATTGTTCTAAGTGGTCTTCCTGGAGTTGGCAAAACCACCATCTCTCAAATACTCGCACGCAAGTGTGGTGCCACCTATTTACGGATCGACACCATTGAACAAACCATACCACCCTCATTACGCACCCAAAATGAGCTAAGCACCTTGGGCTATGTTCTTGCCTACGAAATTGCGAGAGTCAACCTTCGCTTAGGAGGCACCGTTGTAGCGGATGCAGTTAACCCACTGGCAGTTACACGCGAGGCTTGGCGTGCTGTTGCTGCAGACTCCAAATCAAACATCATTGAAGTGGAAGTGGTGTGTTCAGACACAAGGGAGCATAGACGGCGTATCGAAAGCCGTAAGGCTGACATTTCGGGTCACATCCTGCCGAATTGGGATGATGTTCAACGATATGAATACGAACCACGGTCAGAGCACCGTGTCATCATTGATTCGTCAAAATTGAGCGCTATTGATGCGGCATCAAAAATTTTCGGTTACCTTGAATTGAGGTGGTAATGGAATGACCGCTTCCAGCGGCGGATTCAACTGGTCGATGCAACACACTAACCACCGCATAGGCGGAAGGAGTGTTGCAAATGAAACAGCGACGAAGAATTTACTACTCTGAGAGCCAGAGAGCGCTGATGTGGGAGCGTTGGAAGCAAGGCTGGACGCTTCATGAGATCGGAAAGCTCTTTGATCGAGCTCACTCATCTATCCATCAAATACTCGCGCAGACAGGCGGAATCCGGCCAGTACCGCGATCACGCTCATCGACTGCATTGACATTGGCCGAGAGAGAGGAAATCTCAAGAGCTCTTGCCACTGGTGAATCGATTCGGTCAATCGCTGCTGGGCTTGGGCGAGCGCCATCGACGATCTGTCGAGAAGTTCAGCGCAATGGCGGACGTGACAACTACCGAGCCAGCCAAGCCGACAAATCTACGTGGGCGCGTGCGCAACGCCCTAAGCGCTGCAAGCTCAGCGAGAACCGCGCATTGGCCCGYATCSYGGYGSCGCTGCGTTTTGAGGCGCAGACCCAATGGCTCAACGCGCTGGAGTTTG